>CAWGPJ010000002.1:0-2262315 GCA_963824455.1 uncultured Thermoleophilia bacterium | reverse complement strand
CAAGGGGCTGTTCGACGTCGCCTCGCTCAGTAGGACGCTCGGCTCCGGTGTGAACGGACACGGCCGGGCGACGACCGCGCGACCGACCGACTAGGCGGCAACACTTCAAAACGAAAAGGAGAGCACGAAATGGCTTCTACTCATACATCCCGAACGGCATCACGATCCGCCAACTGGCGGCGCAGATGGACCTGGGACATGTCGCGACCGACCCGTTCGTCGAGATGTTCTGCAAGGGGCACGCGACGGGCCCGAACTGGCCGGCGAGCTGTCGGTGTCGGAGGCGACCGCGCACGCGATCCGCTCGGCGCACTTCGCGGGGAGGGAGGCGGAACGCCTCTTGCGCGACGAGTACGCGAGCTATCTCGGCGCGAGGAACGAGCGCCGGCAGCAGCACGCGATGCGGAAGCACGACGAGACGTTCACCGACCACATCCGTGTGAAGCGCGACAGAAGGCCGTTCGGCCTGCCGATCGGCTCCGGACGCACCAAGGTCACGGTCGGCGCCGGCTTCCAGGAGATCGACGCGCAAGGCCTGTTCGACCGGAAGGTCGAGGACGAAGAGGCGGCCCGCGAGGCCTACAACGCGAAGGTCGCGGCGTACACCGAGTTCGACCGCAGAGCCCGAGCTCGACTTCGAGCAGTGGGTCAAGAGGAACGCGAAGAAAGCGAGGAGGTCCCAGAATGCCGAGTGAATACGAAACACTGGTCGAGCGTCGGCCCGATAGCGCAGGACGGTCGACGAAGAGCTTCCCCGAGCACTGGGGAAAGCCGCCCGCGTCGAAGATCGAACGGCGCAAGTGGATCAACGCCCACAGCGCACGCGACCTGCTCGAGAGTCGCGGCAAGCGGGTGCCGTGGCTCGAGGACGTGGAGTGGGAATGATCGAGCGTCGCGCTACGTCACTGCTCGGCGTCGGCCTCACCGAAAGCCCGGCGTCGTCGAAGATCGGCAGCGGATTCCGTGTCGCCGGCATCGGTCTGCCGTACGAGCCTTCGCCGGGTGCGACGGGGAATGTTGGCGGCGAGTTCTACGAGGTCTGGTCGCCGCAGGCGTTGCAGCGTCAGGCCAACAACAACTGGTCGTTTCTCGACAGCGGCGCGGGTGTCGAGCTCCGCTACGCCCACGAACCGAACGCGCTGCTTGCGTCGACCAGGAGCGGCACGCTGCAGCTGGACAACGGGCCGCTCGGCCTGACGTTCCGCGCCGACCTTCCACCGTCGCCATACCTGCAGCATCTGATCGAGTCCGGCGATTTGGCCGGCGCTTCGGTCGGGTTCGTTGCCCTTCGACAGTCATGGCTGCCAGCCAGTGACGCTGATGGGATGGCGACACGGGTGATCGAGGAAGCCGCGCTCGTCGAGCTCAGCCTCGTCCCATCGCCCGCGTTCGCCGGTGCGACTGTAGGCATCGGAAGAAGCCAGCAGCAGAGCCGTGCCGGCCGTCGGCTGTCCGCCGCCAGCCAGGACACGATCACCGCAGCGATCTCGCACGTCCAGGCAGGCAACGGCCAGTTGGCGATCGAACGACTTCGTGGTCTGCTTGCTGGTCTCGACGCCGACCAGGAAGGCGACGAGTCGCTGCTCGGCGACGCACAGGCCGGTCGTGGCCGCACGCCATACGCCACGAACACCTTGTCGCTGCGTGAGGTCGACCGGCAGCTCGGGCAGCGGGAACGGAAGCGGCGCGCCGAGCGCATGTTCACGTTGCAGCACAACGAGCTCGTCCAGGGACAGCATCACGCCGACGCTATGGCACGGAGTGCACGTCGAGCGATGAGCCGACGCTGATCGAAGTGCCACGGCTTCACAGGAGCGACGCTGCCGCCGCAGCACAGCCAACCGGGTGTCGACGGCACGCCGGGCAGCCGGACGGCGCGGGACGGGCAGACAGCGCGTCGAGATCGTCGAGGTAGAGGTAGAAGTGCCAACCCCGGATAGTGGGTTCGAAGTCTGGCGCTGCTGTTCTCGCGACCCGTCCACCCGTTTGATCCCTCCCCCCGACGCCAAAAAGGTGACGGTCACCCTCTCTACCCTCCCTGGGCTCGGAGGGTGACGTGGGATGGTCGACGTGCGAGTGCGGCCGGACGTTTCTGCGTGAGCGGAACCGCAGGTGGTGCAGTCCGGGCTGTTCGGCTCGTCCGCGGAAGCGTTTTGACCGTCCGGACGGGGTCGGCTTGCCGGATCGCCGGTGTGACGTGTGCGGAGGGTGGTTTTCGCCGTGTTCGCCTCGCCAGCGGTTCTGTGGAGGGCCGTGCCGGTCGGCGTTCAGGTCGGGTGTTCACCGCGTCTTGTACGACACCGGCCACAGGAGGCGGCGGAGGCGGTTCGAGCCGCTTGTTGGGGCCGGCGTGATGGTGTGTGGCGGCCCGAACGGCTGCGGGCTACCGATCGAGAACGGCCAGGAGTGGGATCTCGGTCATGTTCCTGGCGGCCCGTCCGTTCCGCAGCACGCCGCCTGTAACAGGGCGACGGCGCGGAGGGTCGAGCCGGCGAGTCGGAGCTCGCGCGACTGGTGAGATCGGGGGAAGGTGTCGGGCGCCGCCCGACCAGGATGCGGCGCCCCGACCTACGCGTTCAACGTGCTTTGACCTGAACCGGGCTATCGGCGCACAAAGGAGGGGTCCTCCTCCCGTGTGTCGAGTGTTCATGTGTCGGTTGAAACGGTAGCCGTGGTGTAGGTCGCTTCCACAGCCGCCAAGACCCCGCGCGGGCGAGGGTGCGACCCAGGACGATGCTGTGGAGCGTCGCCGGGTGGTATCGAGTGAGACGATCCGCGGATGGAGGATCTCATTGCTCAGATACGGGCCGCGGCTCGAGCGGACCTGTTCTATGTCGCCCTGATCGGCTCACTCGCGTTGCCAGACATTTGCGGGGCGCTCGACTCCGAGGACGGGAGGGCAAATGGCGGGAAGTATCGAGACTGGCTCAGGTCGAACGTGCCGGGCCATGCGGCAGAGGCCGACCTAATCTGGGGGCTTCGCTGCTCGCTACTGCATCAAGGAAGCGCGCTGCCGGACGGTGGCCATTCCCGCGTTGCCTTCACGACTCCCGGAGTTTCGCTTCAGATTCACAGGAGCACAACCGACATCCGAGGCGACTCGGTCTACTGGATCAGCATTCCGATGTTCGTCGAGGAGGTAACTGCCGGCGCGGAGTCATGGTTCGCCCGTGTCGGAGGGTCCGCGTCCGTCCAGAAGAACATGAGGCGATTCGCACACTGGAGGCCGGAGGGCTTGCCGCCGCACGTCGTAGGCGCGCCCGTCGTCGCTTAGCGCGAACTCCTCGTCGGTGACCTTCAACTGGCCCTCGACCTTGGGCGCAATCGGTGTCCTGCCCCCCGGGTCGTTAACCAGCTTCACGAATCTGTTCTTCCGCGCAGTAGCCGAACCGGGTGGGGCCGCTTACCGTCGGTTCGTGGGCCCGGGCCGCAAGGGGGCCACGCTGGGCGTGCGCCTGCGGTCCCCTGACGCGGGCGCACCCCACTGTGTTCGGGCCCGGTCGCGTTGAAGTGGGGTTAGAGCGGCAGGCGCCGGCACCCGAGAAGGACCGGCGCCTGCATACACCGCAGTGACGCGGGCCGTTGGCGAAACGGCCGCGCTAACCATGACGCTACTCCCGCAGCGACGTCGGTCGCCGGCGCAACGTTTGTCTGGGTATCAGTCCGGTCGAGCTCGGCGACTTCCAGATCGCCCTCGTACGGCTGGCCTTCGTCGAGCGGGATGACGTCGACGATGCTTTGGCTCGGCAGGCCGCCCGTGTAGATCAGGTCGCCGGGACTCCAACCAGCGTCGGTTGAGGTGTAGTCGTCGAGGTCGTCGCCGTCTTCGGTGAAGACGCGGAACCTGTGCGGTCGCCGATGTCTTCGAGCTGCTGCAGACGACGGTGACTCCGTAGGTTTGCCCGCCTGCGTCCGTGTCTTCACGGATGGCAACCGCAACCGGCCGGGTTAGCCTCGGACAGCCGTTCTCTTGACGACGTTTGGGTCAGTCGCCGCGTTTTGCGGCGCGATACCTCACGAGGGAGGGGACGGAAATGAAGGCCAAGACACTGTTGCTAGTTGCTGCGGCGGCGTTGCTTGGGCTTGTCGGCGTTGCCTCGCAGGCCCGCGCAGCGACACCGAAGCCGACCGTGGCGGCGCAACTGAACGCCTACTTGAAGGCGATGCAGAGACCGGCGACCGCGATGGAGTCGGCGTACAGCAAGGCCGACAACGCGGTCTTCTACTTCAACGAGTACCAGAAGTACGGCGACGTCTGCAGCTGCTGGCCGGACATGGTGGAGATGCTCCAGAAGGGGCGCGACATCGCGGTGTCGACGCTGCCCGCACTTGCAAAGGTGAAGGCTCCCGCCACCATGAAGGGGCCGCACGCCTTGTTCGTCGCGGCCACTCGGACCTTCATCAAGAACGAGCAGGCCGCTAAGAACGCTGCGGCACCTGGCCCCCCCGACGACGGAATTCCCAATGAGGACATCTGGATCGCCGCGGCGAAGGGCCAGACCTTCTTGCAGCAGGCCGAGGCGAACTGGCGGCAGGAGTTGATTGTCCAGCTACGTCGCGCCAAGATCACAGTGCCGCTCTGGGTGAAACAGGTCGGCGTCTAACAGCCGCCGCGCCGATTGCAACGACCCTCTACGGGACGCTTAAGTCGGCCGCGACGATGCCAAGTCAGCGGCGCGGGTAGAGCGCGACGAACGCGACAACGACGATCACCGCGCGGCGATGCCGAACGCGGCCGCGTTCCCGTCAACTATCAGCCGAACGGCGTATCAGCCCGGTAGAGCGCAAGTCATCGGCGGGCGAGCCGCTCGACGGCCTTCACGACCACCCAGACCGGGAAGAAGAGGATCTGGAACGGCAACACGAACAGCACGTACAGCGACAGGGGCATGGAGACTCCGCTGTTCGGCCCGGTGCGTGCGTACACGCGGATCATCGCTGTCTGGAGTGTAAACAGTGGCCTGCTAGCGGAGGACTAGCCATCGCCGCGGATCAGGACGAACTGTGAGCGCCGCTCGAGGGCTTCGGCTTCGTCGTCGTCGCTGCCGCCGAACTCGGCCTCCACGTACTCGCGGAGCGTCATGCAGTCGCTGAGTACATGGTGGATCTTCTCGGTGAGGTACTCCAGATCGTGGTGTTCTTCAGTCATTTGGTCGACCTTAGGAGCTTGAGCGCCGGGTTTCAACGACAGCCGGTCGGTTAGCCATCGGCTAGCTACGAAATGGCGTCGGGCGCCGCACCAGGTAGCGACGCCCGACTCCTCATCCGTTCAACTGCTCCTCGACCGCGCGTCAGGCATTCCTTGGGGAATCCCGAGCGTGCAACGCAGAGCGATTCAGGCTGACTGTTCGACTGGTTCGTTTATGGTCCGCCGATGGTGGAGAACGACGAGACCCAGGACCCCGCTCCGCCTCCTCCGCCGCCTCGCGAGCCTGAGCCCGAGACCATTGAGCGCGGGATTCCGCCTCCGCGTAAGCCCCTACAAGGAGACGAGGAGCGCTAACGCGATCGCGAGCGTTTCGACAGCGAGCGCTGCCAGAGACCAGCGAAGGAAACAGGCCTTCGACTTGAGATAGATGAGGTTTGCCGCGTAACCATCTGCCAGGTCCTTCACCAGCGCATGCCTAATGTCTGGTACGTCGTCGTTCCAGTATCGCCTCCAGAGTTGCGTTGGACTGACCGGAACTCTTAGAGGCCGCGTCCATAACGCGCTGAGTGCCGTAATCGCCACCACGGCGTAGGCAAGTACGGCAACTGTCAGCAACGAGACATTGCGATGTGTGCCACCCACAGCTGCGAGTCCAAGGACGACGCTGGCTGCCCCAAGTGCCTGAGCGAGCTTTGAGTCGAGTGCATCCGCCGCTCTGAACTGAAGATCGGGAGCTCCCTTTGAGTTGTCGTAGATGAACTCGACCGTCTCTGCGTTTGGTGCCACCGTTGCCATTTGTGACGTGATTCTCGGACCGATTACGGACGAATCGGCCTCGGCGGACCGGGCGTCGCGATTGCTGGGGGAGGCGTGCGACGCCGCAACCCGGTCGTGCGGGTGGCAGGTGTCACCGCTGCCCGCCACCGAAACCCGCCGGCAACCGGAAGGGGCTCGTAAGCGCCGACGTCCGCGTCCATCGTGAGATCCATCCCCCTGTCTAGGGGCGATACCTGTGGAACACCGACGCCGCGGGGCCTAATCGCTTTTCCATTCCGACCGGAGGCCCTCGCGAGTGCGCGGCCTTCGTCGTCCCGGGCTGTAACACTGGGGGCCAGGTCGATTGCGTTTCTTGTTCGGGTCGGGTCGCGTGAGCGACTTCCCGGTTCGAGGGTCGAGGCTCGTTGACCGAGCGAGACCGCAAGGAACACATCAAAGGGAGTTGAGGGTCGCGACGGGCGGCCCTCAACCCGTTCTTGAGGGTTGATGCTCCGACCGTGGCGCTAGACTCCGCCGCAGAGTCGCCTTGACTCGGTCTCAAAACTCTCTGCCTGGCGGCCTCTCCGGAGGCCGTCTGGCATTTCAGGGGACGCCGACCGACTCTGCTGCGACGATTCGCTCATGAGGTTGAGAACCTCGAGATCGAACTTCACGGCGACATGTTCGACGAGCTAGACCTCGCCAACATCCGGCGGGTGTCCTTTGGCGAGCGGAGCCTTTCGACGGCCAACTGTGGGACGCCGCGGACGATTCTGTGGGGAGAAATGCCGCCTGGCGCGGACCCCGCCACGTTCGAGCTCACCGCAGGCCGGCCCTGGCTTTCGGAGCCGATACCGGAAGTCATCCTGAGGCCTCGGCTGCTGCCCGTGTTGCGGGTTGTGCGGCACGTGCGCCCCCGCGGACGCCGCATCAGGCCGAACAGCCGGCCGCGGCGGATCGTTGGGTCGCGCGACGGCCCCCGACGAAAAGCCGCCGCCGGCCCTGAACCACCAGTAGCGCTTCGGGTGGCGGCGTGAGGCCGCGGCCCCTCCTCACCGATTTCCAGCGCGGCCACCAGGCGCTCGCGACCCTGGTCGAGTGTCTGCGGCTCCTCGACGACCGACCGAGGCGCGAGCTTCTCGAGCTCGCGATCGACGTCACATCGAAGGCCGCCGCGCGCGAGCGCGAGTTCGACCAGCGGAGGGCCGCGTGAACGCCCGCGACGACGTCCTGCGCGCCTATGTGCATGTCGCGTTCGGTGAACGCGAAAGGACCGGCTCCGTGTCCCGGGTGACCGCCGAGAAGCTCGTTTATAGCTACCTCGAGTATCCGGCCCTCCCGGTCTGGAAGCAGGCGATCCTCGAGTCGCGCGCTGCGATCGCAGCGTTGCCCGGCCTGCACGGCGCCGAGAGCGAAGAGCGCCAGGTGCTGGCCGAGCTCCGCAAGGCCGCGACCGAGATCTGCGTCCGGTGCGAGCATCCCGACTGCCGGCACACCGGCAACCCCGACTGCCGGTTCCGCGCCGCGATCGCATCCGGGGCGCCTGACTGGCTCGCGCGTCGTAACCGGGCCCTGGAGTGGACGAAGCTCATCAACGAGCGGGAGCGTCGTGTCGCCGCGTGAAGACTTCCGCGCGAAAGGCGCCCGCTACGTCACCGAGGGCCGCCTCGTCGTGCGCGAGGTCGACGAGTACGCCGGCGCGGCAATCGCGGAGTGCCGCGGCCAGGGTGCCGTCTGGACGGTCGGCTTCGACGAGCACGGATGGTTCTGCGACTGCCCGGCACGCGGCCGTTGCGCCCACATTCACGCGCTCGCTCTCGTCGTCGCGATGGAGCCGCGCGAATGATCCCTGCCGCCGCCCTCGAGCGCGGCGAGCGCGCCTTCGTGAAGGTGCTACGCGGCCGCCACCCGGACTGCGCGTTCATGTTCCGCGACGGAACCGTCACCCCACACGATCTCGACGTTCCCGGCCAGGTCGCCGGACGCCCCCTTGCGCACGACGATGCGGTCGAGGAAGCCGGCGAGGACGTCATGGCGCTCGGCACGGTCGAAGCTCGCCCACAACGTCGGAAGCGAACCGCCCGTCGGCAGCCGCGTCATCCGGGCGGACAGGGAGCGAACTAGCTCATGCGCCTCGTCGACACGTCGCTGCCGGGCCGCGATGCCGCGCTGGAAGTTCTGCCGGTCGAGCGCATCACCGTTCTCGACAAACGCAGCGAGCTGGGCGTGCGCGTCTGCCTCGGCCGTCTGCGCCTGCTCGAGCTCGCGGCCGGACTCGACGACGTCGACCATCCGCGGAACAGTCTTGAGTGCCCGCTCGAACCACTCCTCGATGTACTCGTCGAGGAGATCGGCGGAAACGAACGCCCGGTCCCGGCAAGCCTGCTTCGCCTGGTTCTTGCAGTAGTAGGCGCCGACCTTCGTGCCGTCCGCCAAGGGCCGGTGTACGACCTTCAACGTGTGCCCGCAACCGGCGCACCGCGCGATGCCCTGCAGGAGCCTGTCCCGGGTGAGTTCACCAGGCGGGACAGGCCGGGAGGTCCGAGCCGCGTTCGCCAAGTCGAAGATGACCCGGTCGACGATCGCCGGGTGGGCGTCCGTCTTCACATGAGCGCCGTACTTGACGGTTCCGAGGTAGACCGGGTTGCCGAGCATCTCGTGGACGGTGGAGTGCGACCGGCCGATGCGCCGCGCGATCTCCGACAGCGAAACGCCCTCCGAGCGAAGCCGGAACGCGAGCTTGACCTTCTTCGCCTCCCCAGGATGGATCCTCAGTCGCCCATCGGCACCTTTGCGGTAGCCGATCGGCACCGTCATCCCGACGCCGCGCTCGATCGCCCGCCGATGCGCCTCAGCCCAACCCTGCCGGCGGGCGTCGAGCTCCTCCTCAGCCATCCCGGCGAGCAGGCCGAGCATCGCCTTCCCCATCGGCTGCCTCGAGTCGAAGTCGTCGGCGACCAGCTGGCCGCCCGCAGCAGTGATCCTCGTCGCCGTCTCCACAGCATCGAGCAGGTTGCGACTGAAGCGCGAGAGCGCCAGACGATCACGCCACCCGACTCGCCCGCCTCGACCTTCTCGACGAGGCGGCCAAGCTCGCGGTCGTCGATCCGCTTCCCGCCGCTCACGTCGCGCTCCTCTACGATTTCGTCGAGCTCGACGCCCTTCGCGCGCGAAAGGCGCACGATCGTCTCGCGCTGGATCTCAGGCGACAGGAAGTTCTCGCCGCTGCGGCCGCGGACGGCGCTGATGCGGATGTAGCCGTCGAAGATCATCTTCCCTCCATCCTCGCGTTCACTCCGGACGGCGCTAGAGGTACTCGCGGATGAACTTGCTCGCGTTCCCGCCGAGCGCATCGATCCCGGCGGCGAGGTCTTCCGACAGCGTGACGACGTCGCGGTGCGCCGGCGTCGCCGAGACCCAGATCGCGCCGGAGAGCGTCCTCACCCACTGGCGCGCGAGCGTCGTCTTCCCGTAGCCGGCCGGTGCGAGGAGCAGGATCACCCTGGCCTCGCACTCGTCGAGCATCTTGGTTAGTCGCGGTCGCTCGATGATCCCGCGTACTTGACGCGGTTCGTCCTTCTGAACAGCCGTCGCGGCCATGCCTGCCTGCTCCTGCCTGTTCTCTCCCCTCTCGCCTGCGGAGAACCTACAGCGTGTGCGGCTCGGCCCGAGGGGGCCACGCCCGCGGCGGAGGGTGACGCCGCGGGCGCGTACTTCTCCGTCAGCCCCCGTTGTCGGCCCGTGCCGACGCCAAGCGGGTCGCCAGGGGGTCCTCGCCCGTCAAGAGGCGGAACGCCACCGGGATCTGGCGACGGCGCGGCACTCCGAGCTTCTGCCGCAGCGCGTCGCTATGCGCCTTCGCGGTTCTCGGGGAGATCCCGAGCACCACGCCGATCTCGTCGTTGGAGAGCCCTTGTGCGATCAGTTCGACGACCTGTCGCTGACGGGCTGTGATCACGAAGGGGTCATGAAGTGCCTGCATGTGGGCAGGCTACGGACGTCCGTGGGCTGACCCCATAGGTCAAAGGGTGTAAATGAGGCGTCAGCCGCGCTGGGCAGGCGCCCGCTCCTGCGTTCCGACGAACGACGCGTCGTGACCGCGCCGGTTCGCCTCCTGGAGCTCGCCTTCGTCGAGCGCACCGATCCGCAGTAGCAGCTCGAACTCGTCGCGGAGGTGCGTCCGCATCATCTCGGGGCCGTCGGTCGCGATCGTGAACGGGACGTCGTGCTCGAGGAACGTCCTGAACGTCGTCGCGCACCGCGTCCTCGCCCGGCAGTGCGCGAGTCAACAGGTTCGACGTCGGGCAGATCTCCAGCGTGACCTCGGCGTCGCGAAGCGCCGCCATCAGCTCGGGGTCGCGCGCCGCGAGCACACCGTGCCCGATGCGGTCGGGCCGCAGGTAGTCGAGCACCTCGGCGGTCTCCTCGAGCCCGAGCTCGCCGCCCTCCTCGCCGACGTGGATAGTCACGCCGAGGCCGCCGTTGCGGGCCAGCTCGACATGCTCGCGCAGGTGCGTGTAGTCGAACCGACCGCCTCCGGGCCGCGGCCCGGCGATGTCGATGCCGACGATCCCGCGTGAGGCGTACTTGAGCGCCTTCTCGACGATGATCAGGTTCTGCCGCGGCGTGAAGGTCCGGTCCATCATCAGGATCAGGCCCGCTCGAACCTGCGGGTACTCGAGCGAGGCGATGTCGAGCCCGCGGATCGCCGCGAGGATGATGTGGTCGAGGTCGCGCTCGCCGCCGCGGTTCCGCTTCATCGGGTTGAAGCGCAGCTCGAGCGTCGTGATGCGCTGCGACCGGTAGGCGCCGCCGATCGCCGCGTGCACGCTCCGCTCGACGGCGAGCGGGGAGCTCTGGATCAGCTCGGTCAGGTGGTAGATGCGGTCGAGCGCATCGAGATCGGCGACGCCGCGCGGATCCGACACGGTGACCATGCGGTCGAACTCCCAGTAGTCGCGGGTCGGGAGGGCGATCCCCTGCTCGTGGGCGAGGCTCCACATGATGTCCGAAGCGACCGAACCGCCCAGGTGGGTATGCAGCTCTGCGAGGCCCTCGTCGAACACTCCGCGACTCTAGCCACGGGCGCAGATCGACCCGGCAGCGCCGAGTAGAGTCCGGAAACGGTGGCCGCCCGTCCGCAGCGCCTGGACCGACTGCCGCAGCAGTACTTCGTCCAGCTGCTCGGCCGCGTCGCCGACGCGGCGGCGCAGGCCGGTCCGCCGCTCGTCGACCTCGGCCGCGGCAATCCCGACGTCGGGCCGCCGGCCCATGTCGTCGACGCGCTACGCGAGGCCTCCCTCGGCGACGGCGTGCACGGCTACGCGGGGATCCGTGGCATGCGCCGGCTCCGGGAGGCCGTCGCCGCGCGCTACCGCAGCCACTACGGCGTCGAGCTGGACTCCGAGAGCGAGGTCGCGATCGTACCCGGCACGAAGACCGCGCTGGCCGAGCTCCCGCTGGCGCTCGCCGAGGAGGGCGAGACGATCCTGCTCCCCGACCCGTACTACCCCGACTATCCGTCCGGCCTGGCGCTCGCCGGCGCCGACCTCGCCCTGGTCGAGCTCGACCCGGCCGCCGGTTGGGCGCCCGATCTCGAGCGCGCCCCGGCGGCGGCCGCGCTCTACCTGAACTACCCGTCGAATCCCTGCGCCGTCTGCGCCCCGCCCGGGACGTTCGACAGCGCCGTCGCTTGGGCGGAGCGCACGGGAGGCGCCGTCGTCCACGACGCCGCGTACATCGACCTCGTGTTCGACGAACGGCAGCCGGAGAGCTTCCTCGGCACGCCGGGCGCCAAGGACGTCGGCGTCGAGCTCTGGTCGATGTCGAAGACGTACGGGATGGCGGGCTGGCGGATCGGCTTCGTGGTCGGCAACGCCGAGATCGTCGAGCGGATCAACCTCTTCAACGACCACACGCGGGTCGGCATCTTCTCGCCGCTCCAGTCGGCCGCCATCGCGGCGCTCGAAGGCCCGCAGGACTCGGTGGGGCGCCGCGTCGCCGACTACCAGCGCCGGCGGGACGTTCTCAGCGCGGCGCTCCCCGAGCGGCCGGTCTGCGAAGGGACGTTCTACGTCTGGATCCGGTTGCCGGAGGGCCTCACCGCCGAGCGCCTGCTCGTCGAGGAGCGCGTCGCGGTTGCTCCCGGCGAGGGTTTCGGGCCGAGTGGGGCAGGCTGGGCGCGACTTTCGCTCGCGGTCGACGACGCCGCGATCGAGCTCGGCGCCGAGCGGCTCGGCCGAGCGTTCGCTGCCGCCTACACATGAAGATCGGGATCGTCGTCCCGTTCTCGTGGTCGTACTGGGGTGGCGTGGTGGAGCACGCCGAGCACCAGGCCGACGCGCTGCGACGGCGCGGTCACGACGTCAAGCTCGTGATGGGCCACGACCCACCCGGCAGGTTCACCCGCTTCCTCCATCCGCGCAGCGGTCGCCACGGCAACCTCCCGCCGGGCGTGATCCCGATCGGCCGGTCCGTCGTCGTGCCCGCGAACGGCTCGCTGCCGAACATCGTGCTCTCGCCGGGGTCGGTCGGGCCGGATCCGCGACACGCTGGAGACGGAGCGCTTCGACCTCGTCCACCTCCACGAGCCGATGACGCCCGCCGTCTGCGTGGCGACGCTCGCGACGGCCCGCTGCCCGATCGTCGCCACCTGGCATGCGCACGGCGAGCTCGGCTGGCTGCGCGTGGGCGTCCCCTTCTGGGGCTTTCTCGTCGACCGGATCGACCTCCGGATCGCCGTGTCGCCGATGGCCGCCGAATCGGCGTCCCGGTGGCTGCCCGGCGAGTACCGGGTGATCCCGAACGGCGTGCTGATCCCCGAGCAGGCCGACCCTCGGAACCGGGACAATCACGTTGTCTTCATCGGGCGCCATGATCCTCGAAAAGGTCTTGTGACATTGCTTAGGGCCTGGCCGGAGGTGCACAACGCGACCGGGGCGCGTTTGCGGCTGATCGGGACGGATCCGCTGCAGTACCGTCTCCTCCACACGCGGCTGCGAGTCGATGATGCAGGCATCGACGTTTTGGGAATCGTGACGAACGACGTGAGAACCGAGGAGCTCCTTCGAGCCAAGCTGTCCGTGACGCCGGCGCTCGGCGGCGAGAGCTTCGGCCTCGTCCTCGCCGAGGCGTTCGCCTGCGCTACACCGGCGGTCGCGTCGGACATCCCCGGCTACGCGGCCGTCGCCACGTCCGCGGCGGCGAGGCTCGTATCCCCGAGCGATCCGGACGCGCTGGCCGCCGCCATCGTCGAGGTCCTCGCCGACGAGGAACGCCGGGTCGAGATGGGGCGCGCCGCGCGGGCGCACGCGCTTGCCAACTACGCGTGGGACGACATCGCGGGGCGGCTCGAGAGCGCGTACGAGGAGGTCGCCGCATGAACCTGCGCGACCCCAGGCTGCGCCTGCTCCTCGTGCTGCCCGTGCTCGGGGTCGCGTTCGGGCTGATCGTCTGGCGCGGCCCCGACTGGAAGCCGGTCCACGACGCGCTGACCGCGATGAACTGGGAGTGGGTGATCGTCGCGCTGCTCGCCAACCTGGCCTCGGTGGTCGCGCGGTCGCTCGCGTGGGACATGGCGATCAAACAGTCGATGCCGCCCCCGCACCCGCGTTACCGGCTCGTCTTCTCCGCGTTCTGCGTCGGCTTGTTCGCGAACGCGGTGCTTCCCGGCCGCGTCGGCGAGCTCGCGCGTGTCGCCGTTCTGCGCCGCCACCTGCCGGGGCGCAGCGGCTCGACACCACGACTCGTCGGCTCGGTGTTCGCGCACCGCATGTTCGATCTGTTCCCGATGATCCTGCTGGTCACCTGGGTGCTTCTCTTCGCGCGCATCCCGAGGTGGGCGTACCTCTCGATCGAGATCGCGCTCGCAGCCGGGGCCGTCCTGTTCTTCATCGGCCTCGCGCTGGCGCGCTTCCATCAGAGCAGCGCGGTCGAGGGGATGGGCCGGCTGCGGCTGCTCTGGGACCGCGCACGCCAGGGCCTCGGCGTCATGCGGCAGCCGCTCGCCGCGGCGGTCGCGGCAGGCTTTCAGTTCCTCGGCTGGACGCTCCAGCTGCTCGCGGTCTGGTCGGTCGATGTTCGCGTTCCACCTCCATCTCCCGATCGTCGCCGCCGGGCTCGTGCTCGTGCTGATCAACGTCGCCACGATCTTCCCGCTCTGGCCGGGGAACGTCGGTCTGACGCAGGCGGCGATCGCCATCCCGCTGACGCGCTACGGCGTCGACTACGCGCACGGCTTCGCGTTCGGGATCGGCCTGCAGCTGATCGAGGCCTCGGTCGGCATCGGGATCGGGACGATCTTCCTCGCCCGCGAAGGGCTGTCGTACGCGATGCTCAAGCAGTTCGAGCAGCCCGCCGCCGCACCGGCCGGGGAAGCTCCGGTCGAGGAAGTCGGGCGCCGCGAACGTGCTCGCGCTGGCGTCTCCGGCTAGCCTCAAGGGCGTTCTCTCCCCGCTCGACGCCGCCGAGTCTCTCGCCGGCGGGCTGCGGCGTGTCGACGGTGTCGAAGCGCGCACGGCACCGGTCGCCGACGGCGGCGAGAGCACCGCCGACGTCCTTCGTGCCGCCCTCGGCGGCGTCTGGCACGAGGCCGCCGCCTCGGACGCTCTCGGGCGTCCGGTCGAGGCTCGCTGGCTCGAGCTCCCGGACGGCGGCGCGGTGGTCGAGGCGGCCGCCGCGCTCGGGCTGCCGCTGATCGCCGAAGCCGAGCGCGACCCGCTCCGGGCCTCGAGCGAGGGGCTCGGAGAGCTGATCGAAACGGTGCTCGACGCGGGCGCACGCACGCTCGTCGTGTGCATCGGCGGCACCGCGACCGTCGACGGCGGCGCTGGGTATGCGGCGCGTGCTCGGCGACCGGCTCCGCTCGGTCCCCGCGCGCGCCGCGTGCGACGTCCGCAACCCGCTGCTCGGCGAGCGCGGCGCCGCCCGCGCGTTCGGAGCGCAGAAGGGCGCCGATGCGGCGGCGGTCGACGAGCTCGAGCGGCGCCTCTCGGCGATGACCGAGCTCGCCCCGTTCCGCGCCGTCCGGGGAGCCGGAGCAGGCGGAGGGCTCGGCGCCGCGTTCGCCGCGCTCGGTGCGGAGCTCGTCGAAGGATCCGAGCTGGTGCTCGACCTGATCGGGTTCGACGACCTGGCGCGCGACGCCGACCTCGTGATCACCGGCGAGGGCACGGTCGACGCGACGACGTTCGAAGGCAAGGCGCCCGGGCGCCGTGCTCGCGCAGCTGCGGCCGGCTCGGCGTGCGCTGCGAGCTGTTCGGCGGCCTCGTCGCGCCGGGCTTCGACGCCCACCCGCTTTCCGGCGACCCCTCTCGCGCCGCCGACGACCTCGCAACGCTCGGCGAAGAGCTAGCTCTCGCTCGTTCGTGACAGCTCTTCGATCCGCCCGCGGACGCCGTCGAGCTTCGCCAGCGCAGATCCGGTACAGCTCCTCGCCGCGCTCCCAGAGCTTCGTCAGCTCGTCGACGTCGGCGTCGCCGCGCTCGAGCCGCTCCACGATCGCCTCCAGCTCGCGCTGGGCCTCCTCGAACGTCGGGCTGCCGGTCATTCGACCGTTGCGCCGAAGCGCCCGTCGGCGACGAGGACGTCGATCTTCGTCGCCCGTCGCGACGTCGTCCGGTGAGCGCACGACCTCGTCCCCGCGGCGCACGATCGCGTAGCCGCGATCGAGCGTCGCCTGCGGCGCCGAGTGCGACGAGTCGCGCGTGCGCCGTGTCGAGCCGGCTGCGGCGTCGCTCGAGCGCCAGCAGCGGGGCGCGGCCGAGCCGCTCCCGCGACCTGCGCCAGCCGTTGCGCGTGACGCTCGGCCGCGACCGCGCGCACCGCGGTGAAGCGCGGCGCGCGAGCGCATCGAGCGAGGCGCGGAGCTCGGCGGCGTCGGGCACCACGAGGCGCGCGGCCGCGGTCGGGGTCGACGCCCGCACGTCGGCTGCGAGATCGCACAGGGGAGTGTCCTGCTCGTGGCCGACCGCCGAGACGACCGGCACCGTGCAGGCCGCGACGGCGCGCACGACGCGCTCGTCGGAGAACGGCAGGAGGTCCTCGAAGCTGCCGCCGCCGCGCGCGAGGACGAGCACGTCGACGCCGCGGCGGCAGAGCTCGCCGATCGCGGCGACGATCGCGGCGGGCGCGCGTGGGCCCTGCACGTACGTCTCGGCGACGACGACGTTCGCCGGCGGGAAGCGCTGGACGACCTGCGTCAGCACGTCGCGCTTCGCCGCGGCGTCGTTGCCGGTGACGAGGCCGATCAGCCGCGGAAAGCGCGGGAGCGGCCGCTTGCGCGTGACGTCGAACAGCCCTTCGGCCGCGAGCGTACGCTTGAGTCGCTCGAGCGCCGCGAGATGCGCGCCGAGCCCGACCCGCTCGATCGTGAGCGCCCGCAGCCGCAGCTCGCCGCGCTGCTCGTACAGCTCGGGCCGTCCGAACACGTGCACGCGCTCGCCTTCGCCGAGCTCCAGGTCGAGCGCGTCGAAGCGGCGTGCGCTGCATCTGCACGGAGAGGCAGGCGCCGTCGTCGGGATCCTTGAGCGTGAAGAACACCGACGCCCAGCGCTCCTGGCGCCGGAGCTCGGTCACCTCGCCCTCGACCCACACCGTCGGCAGCCGGCTGAGCCACGAGGCGACGCCCTGCGAGAACGCGCGCACCGCGTAGACCTTGCGCCCGTCGACCTCCGTCGCCTCGACCTTCACCAGGGCGATCGTAGCTTCGTGTGGACGGCGCTTAGCGCTCTAAAGGAGGATCTCTGCGGCCGTCTCGTGAACGTGCAGCCGGCGCGGACCAGCTCGACGGACGCGGTGCAGGTCGGCCTCCGAGTGGGCCAGCTTCTCCGCCAGCGGAAGCGGATAACCGGCCTCGATGAGCACGTGCAACCGCCACGATTCAACCTTCTCGCGCTCCGTCTGTAACGTGTTCGATCGTCTGGGCCATGATGTGAGCGATTCGCCTTCCTCTAGACGAACCCTGCCCATGAAAGTTGGGCCGAAGCGGCGATTCGTGCGCTGCCGCTTGGTCTAGATGCGCGCAGCCAATTCGTCGAGTCGCTGCTGCAACTCGTGGAGGCGCGAGTCGAGCACGGCCCGCTCCGACTCCGCTTCCCGCGCGATCTCGTGCAGACGTTCTCGCAGCCCGGACTCGACGCTGTGAGCCCGGTCCTCGAGCGCCTGCGAGCGCCTCGTCCCGCTGACGCTCGAGCGCGGCGCGCGTGCGGCCGATCCGTTCCTCGATGCGCTTGCCCGCCGACTCCGTGACGACGTTGACTCGCTCGCCGAGGACACCGTCGGCCTCGCGCGCGAAGCGCTCGACGGCGATGTCGAGCTCACGGCTGAGCCTGCGGGCTGCGTCCTCGCGCGCGGCGCGGATCGTCGTATCGAAGGTCTGCGACGCCGCCTCGGTGTAGCGCTGTGTCTCGCGCTGGACGACCCGTTGCAGCTGCTCGACCTGGCGACGCTCGATGTCGCCGAGTGAAGACTGGATCCGGAGAGCGGCTTCGCCGGTCTCGCGGTCGATGAGATCCTTCAGCTCGCTCTCCCGCCGGCGCAGCCGGTCGGCGATCTCCTGCAGCGCACGGCGCCGCTCCGCCCCATGCTGCTCGAGCTCGGTCGTTCGCCTGCTCGACGATCCCCTGCGCAGAGCGGGTCAGCTCGTCGCGCTGGCGGGCGATCAGCTGGCGCTGCTCCTCCAGCTGCCCCTGCAGCCCTTCCGCATCCTTGCCGAGGCGGGACTCGATCTCCGCGATCAGCTGGCGCTGCCGCGCTCTCGAGCCTGCGCAGCTCCTCGGTCAAGCCTTCCTGCAGCTTCTCGATGTCGCTCGTCCAGCTCGCAAGCCGCTGCTCGACCGCCTTCTGCGCCGCCACGAGCTGCGCGGCGAGCTGCTCGCTGCCCGACCGCTCCCGCTCGGCGACGTCGATGCGGCGCTCGGCGGCGATCCGGCGCTCCTCCTCGGCGAGCTGCGACAGCGACTCGGCCCGCTCGCGCGCGAGGGTCAGCTCGAGCTCGCGGCTCCGCTCTTCGATCTCCTTGGCCACGATCGCGTCGAACTGGGCGCGCCCCTGCTCGAGCTCCCGGTCGAGCACGCGCTCCCGGCTCCGCACGCGGGTGAGGACGAGATAGCAGGCGACGACGGCGGCGATCGCGACGACGGCCGCCACGATGGCGACGATGGCTGCTGCGGTCACGCCGTCATCGTAGGCGGGCGGCGACGAGGGCGGCCGCGATGCAGATCGACGCGACCGTTCCGAGCCGGAGCGCGCGTTCCGCCGCGGTCGCGTCTTCCGGCGCCCGATCGACGCGGCGTGCCCGCCGCGCGGTCGTCGAGAGGCTCCGCTGCATGAGGCTCGCCGCAGTCGCGTACCCGGCCGCGAGCACCGCCTCGACGCGAATGGTCTGCGCCTCGACGAAGTAGCCGGTGAGCACGGGAAACGCGCCCCACGCGAGCGCGAACCCCCAGTCGGTGTGGATGCGGCCGCCGAACCACTCGAGGTTGTAGGCCGGCACGAGCAGGGCCCCGACCGCGACGAAGACGAGCAGGCCCGCTCCCCAGGCGACCGCGGCGGCGATCCCCACCGCGACCGCCCCGCCGAGCGCGGTCAGGCCTGCGCCGATCAGCGCCGCGCGCGGGATCGCGGTGCCGAGCGGCCGTCCACGCAGCTCGTCGAGCACGTGCGCGGCGATTCCGAGCGCGAGGAAGAACGCGACCAGCGCGGCGACGAGCCGGTTCGAGTGGAAGTGCGGTGCGAGCGCAGCTCCGACTGCGACGAACGAGAGGTGCCAGAGCGTGTACGGCAGGTGCAGGACGGTCACCCAGTCGCGCACGGGGCCGCGCCGCAGCGCGTACCAGGCGGGTTTCAGCTCTTCCGGCGTCCCCACGTCACGATGCCGCCGCCGAAGCTGAGGCGCCGGTAGGAGACGTTCTCGATTCCGGCCTCGCGCCAGAGGCCGACCAGCGTGTCGAGCGGCCAGCGCTGGTAGTGCTCCGTGATCGACGGGCCGAGGAAGGTGCCCACCTCGTCCCAGCCGCCGCCGATCACCTTCCCGGCCGCGGGCAGGCCGGCGCGCACCCACGCCTCCCAGAGCGGGCGATAGGGCCCGCGGGGGACGCCGAACTCGAGACCTGCGATCGTGCCCCTCGGCTTCACGACGCGTGCCAGCTCGCGGAGCGTCGCCGCGGGGTCGTCGACGTAGCGCAGAAGGTAGGTGAAGGTGAGCGCGTCGAAGCAGCCGTCCTCGAACGGGAGCGCGCGTGCGTCTCCTTCGACGAGCCGGACCTTCTTGGTCGCCGCGGCGAGCGTGACGCGCCGCCGTCCCTCCTCGAGCATCTCGCGCGTCCGGTCGATGCCGACGACGTGGCAGTCCTTCTGGCGGACGAGCTCGAGCGCGACCGCGGCCGTTCCGGTGGCGACGTCGAGCACGGTGTCGAAGGGGCCCGCGTCCGTGCGGGAGACGAGGAACCGGCGCCAGCGCGGATCCTGCCCGAAGGAGAGGATCGACGCCCAACGGTCGTACGTCGGTCCGATCGGCGCGAACAGTGTCGGGGCGTCCACAATCACGACTCTATGGCGCTCGACGAGGAGCTCGCGCGGGCGGCTGCCGCCGCCTCCTCCCGGGGTGAGGTGGCGGGCGTCCTCGCGGCCGAGCCGCGCGACGGTCTCCGGCTCTACCTGGTTGCCCTGAACGGCGGCGAGGGGCCGCGGTGGATCGTGGTCGACTCGGCCGGTCGCGAGGTCGATCGCCGGGAGGACGTCCGGAGCGCCGCGTCGATCGTGGGGTTGTGCGAGCTCGCGGCGGACGTCGCGGGCGGCGGCGATCTCGCGGGGCTGCGGCAGGAGCTCGGGCGGCTCCGGGTCGCCGAGCAGGCGAGCACCGAGGAGGCGGAGAGCGCGGCGGATGCGCTCGAGCGGGCGATCGGCGTTCCGCCGCGGGTGGCGTCGCCTCGCTACCTCGACGACGTCGGCGCGGCGACGGCCGCGCTCGAGCAGGCGCTCGGGACCGTCTCGTCCCCGTTCGCCGCGGCTCTGCGTGCCGGCTCGAGCTCGGTCGACGAGTTCGTGCGGGACGTCGAGCGCGGCTACGCACTGCCGCTGCGCTAACGTGGTCACATGGAAGGAAGTGGATTCGGGTTTCCGTTCGGAGGCGATCCGGAGGATCTGCTCCGCGGCCTGCGTGAGTTCGCCGAGCAGCAGGCCGAGTCGGTTCAGGAGGCGCAGCGCGAGCAGTTCGCGACGCTCACCCTGAACACGGCGGTCGAGCTGACGGCGGCTGCCCTCTCGCAGTTGGCGGTCGACGGCGCCGCCGACAAGCAGGCGCTTGCCCTGCGCGACGCGATGCGGGTGCTCTTCCCCGAGGCCGTCGCGCTCGTCAGCGCAGCCCGGCAGGGCTTCATGCGCGAGCCGTAACGGCACGTTTTTCGGCGTTTCCGAGCGTGTTGGCGGCCTACCCGAAGGGCGGGCACGTCCTAGCCCTTCGCCCCTCCCGAGGCCGCTCCGAGCAGGCGAAACTCACAGGGTCATGGGGAGCCACGCAGGCACGCCTCCGCGCGTCCGCGCGACCGAACGACCCACCCCGGAGTTGACGGTCGTGATCGCGTCGGGCCATCCACTGCTGTCGCTCGGTGTACGGGGACGGCTCGACGGCCACGGCTTCCGCATCGTCGGCGAGGCCGCCTCGGCCCGCGAGCTCGCGACCGTCGTGCGCGTCCACCGGCCCGACATCTGCGTCGTCGACGCCGCGCTGCCAGGTGGTGCGATGGCGGCCGCCCGCCGGGCACGCGCACGCCGCTCGAAGCCGGCGGTCGTCTTCCTCATGTCGACGGCCGACTCGAACGACGGTGAGCTCGCGATCGAAGCCGTGCGCTGCGGCGCGGCCGGCGTCCTCTTCGAGGACATGGATCCGGACCGGCTCGTCTACGCGCTGCGCGACGTCGCCGCCGGCGGCTCGGCCGTGCCGCGCATGCTCGTGCCGCGCCTCCTCGAGCGGCTGAGCTCGGCGAACTGAGCTACTGCCCGTCGTAGAGCGGGTTCTCGATCAGGCCGTGCTGGTAGGCGAGGCGCACCGCCTCGGTGCGGTTGCCGACGCCGAGCTTGCGATAGATGTTGGTCAGGTGGAACTTGACCGTCTGCTCGGCGAGCCAGAGCTCCTTCGCGATCGCCTGGTTCGAGAGCCCGCGTGACAGCGCACGCAGGATCGTCAGCTCGCGTTCGGTGAGGCCGAACTCCCGGATCGCCTCGGCTTCGGCCGCCGCGTCCTGACCGATCGCCGAGAACACCGTGCCCTCGATCGCCTGGCGCAGTGCCGAGGGAAGATCGACCGGATTCACGCTCTTGACCACGAAGGCGGACGCGCCACGCTTGAGCGCCGTCTGGATCAGGTTCGGGTCGGTCGATGCAGACAGGATCACGACCTTGATGTCAGGGTGCTGCTCGCGGATCTGCTCGAGGCACGCGAGCCCGTCCATGCCGGGCATGCGCAGGTCGAGCAGCACGAGATCCGGTGTCGTGCGGCGCACGAGCGGCATCACCTGGCTGCCCGAGTTCGCCTCGCCGACGACCTCGAAGTCGTCCGTGTCGTCGAGCGCGCGGCGGATCCCCTCGGCGATCAGCCGATGGTCGTCTGCGATCAGGACACGCATGGCCGGATCAATACCAACTTCGGTCGACAGCCGGTCTGAGAGAACGCCGGCGACCGTCGCTTCGAGCCGTCGAAGTCAAGGGCGGTCGCCGGCGCCCCGAACGCTTCTTCCCGCCGCGATGCGCTCCTGCACGTCATGCGGATGCTCGATCGGCCGGCGGACGCCAGCGTGGGAGAGTCGCACGCACGATCGTCGGACCGCCCGGCCTGGAGTCGATCGAGAAGATCCCGCCGAGCATGCGCACACGCTCGCCGATGCCGACGACGCCCATGCGGCCGCGGAGCCGCGCCGATTCGAGCGACGTCGCGACATCGAAGCCGACGCCGTCGTCGACGACACGGACCGCGATCGCGCGCTCGTCGACGGTCACGGTCACGTTCGCGGTCGAAGCACAGCTGTGCTCGCGGATGTTGGTGAGCGCTTCCTGAATCGTGCGGAAGATGGTGATGCGCTGCGTGGCCGTCAGGTCGTGCAGCTCGCCGTCGATCTCGAGCGTCCCGTCGATCGAGTAGCGGTCGCGGAGGTGATCGAGCTCACGGCCGAGGAGCAGGTCGAGGGGCCGTTCGACGATCGTCTGCGGCTGGAGCGAGTGGGCGAGCTCGCGCAGCGATTCGTCGGTTGCCTCGATCCGCCGCCGGAGCTCCGCGAACGCCGCGTCGATGCGGGCGTCGACGAGGCCGTGCTCGGACACCTGGCGCCGGAGGCGCTCGAGATCGCCTGCGAGGACGATCAGATCCTGCGTCGGCCCGTCGTGCAGGTCGTAGCCGAGGCGGGCGAGGCGGCGGTCGGCGGTTGCGGTGAGGATCTCGTCGTGGGCGGCATTCCGCTCCAGCAGCATCTCGCGCTCGAGGACCTGTGCGAGCCGCGTCGCGGTCGCGCGCAGGATCGAGACGCCGGTGCGGACGTTGCCGAGGCGCGGAGCGCGCGGCAGGTTGACGACGAGCGCGGCGACCGGCTGCTGCCAGCGCGAGATCGGGATCGCCCCGAGGAGCTCCGCGCCCTCGAGCCACTGCTCCTCCGCGCGCCCGATCGTCGTCGTCGCCGCGAGCGCGGCGGCTTCGTGCGTTCGTTGGGAGTCGAGGCTCGCGACGCACTCCACCGTGCCGCTCGGGCTCGTCCGCCAGATCGAGAGGTCGGCCGAGTCGACGAAGGCGCCGGCGAGCGCGAGCTGGCGGGCGATCGAGGCTGCAGGAGGGAGCTCGGTGAAGCGCGGGTCGGCCGCGGCGTAGGCGTGGATCTCGACCAGCAGCGTGTCGGCTCCGAGCGCGAGCTGGCTCCCGGCCGCCTCGGTCAGCGAGTCGAGCAGCCGCTGCGTGGGAATCCCCTCGACCGCGGCGGTGGCGACCAGCCAGGCCGTGAAGGCGATCGAGCGCAGCCGGGCGTCGGCCGGCAGCTGGACGGCCGCATCGGCGGCGTCGGCGAGCGACCGGCCCGGCAGCTCCGTGCCCGACCCGGCGGCCGCGCGCGCGAGGGCCTCGAGGTCCTCGTCGACCTCCCGAATTGCCGGATGCGCCTCGCTTGCCGTTCCGTTGGGCAGTTCGCTCACTGCTCCGTTCGCCACCGTCCTCGGGAAGACGTCCTTGGCTACGGGCGCGCCCGGGTACTCGGTCGAGTCTCCGTCACCCACCGGCGCCCCGCAAGGCTCGGCCCTCGACGTGAATGCCCGATTCGTCGGACTTTGCAACGTTGCCCATCCCGCAAGCCTCTAGGCCTTCAGTCTCCGGGCGCGCGGGACGTCGGTCCGTGCACGCTTGGCGCGGTACATCTGGTCGTCGGCCTCGCGGAGCAGCGAGTCGAGGAGGGTGTCCTCGCTGACCGTCGCCACCGCGAACCCGACGCTCGCCGGGATCGAGAGCCGCCCGTGCGCCCCGATGTACGGTGACTGGTCGAGCGCGTGATAGATGCGTGACGCCACCGTCCGCGCGTCCTCGGGAGGAGTGCCGGGAAGCAGGACGGCGAACTCGTCGCCCCCGAGGCGCGCCACCACGTCGTCGCCGCGGACGACGGAGGAGAGCTGCCGGGCGACGTGCTTCAGCAGGTCGTCGCCCACGTCGTGACCGCAGTCGTCGTTGACCGACTTGAACTCGTCGAGATCGACCAGCAGCAGCGCCGACGGCCCGCTCCCCGCCTCGTCGAGCGCGCGGCGGGCCGCCGTGAAGAACCCGCGGCGGTTCAGCACCTGCGTCAGGTCGTCGGTGCAGGCCTGCTGCTCGAGATCGCTCCGCGTCTTGAAGTTGACGAGCGCCAGCGTCGCCGCGTCGCCGAAGCGCTGTGCGAGCTCGAACTCGTCGGGCGAGAAGACGTTGCCCTCCGCCTCGCGGTACATGCTCATCGCTCCGAGCACGGCGCCCCGCGCGACGAGCGGGACCGAGATGATCGCCTCGGGCTCCGAGTCGGGCGTCCCCTCGACGTGCCCGGCGCGTGGGTCGACGTTGGCGTCGTTCGCCAGCACGGGACGCGCGTTCGCGGCGGCCCAGCCGATCAGGCCCTCGCCGAGCCGCGGCCGGAGCTCCATCACGGTGTCGGACCACCGTCCGCGGGCGAGGATCGGCACGAGCACGCCTCTGGACGGATCGAGCTCGGCGACGAGCAGCGAGTCGCACGGCACGAGCCGCACGATGCTGTCCGCGATCCGCTCGAGCAGCTGGTCGAGGTCGTCGTGCGACAGCAGGTCGTGGTAGATCGCCGTCAGACGGCGATACGAGTCGACCAGGTCGACACGTTCGTTTGTCAGTTGCCGCATGTGGGCTGCTCCCGTGCTTTCGGAGGCCGTCCTCGCCAAGTCTTCACGCGCCTCCAGGCCGCTGCCTCCCCCGGACGGGGTACCGACTTCCGCAGTCGTCATCTCGCCGCCAAGATCGGCGTGCGGCGCCTGTCGCAACACCCCCCGGCGGGGGCTATAGGAGGGAGCGTCGAACGTCTCAGGCGAGCAGCGAGAACCCGCCGTCGACGACCAGCGTCTGGCCGCGGATCATCTCGGCGTCCGGCGAGCAGAGAAACGCGACGACGCCGGCGATGTCCTCGGGCTCGACCAGGCGCCCGACCGGGTTGGCCGCCCCACCCTCGAGCATCCGCTCGCGGTTCGGGAAATGGTCGAGCGCTGCCGTGTCGACGACGCCCCCCGAGACGGCGTTCACCCGCACGCCGCGGGGCGCGAGCTCGACGGCCAGGTAACGGACGAGCGCCTCGAGCGCCGCCTTCGACGTCCCGACGAGGACGTAGTTCTCGAGCACGCGCTGCGCGCCGAGCGACGAGATCGCCACGATCGACGACCCGCGCCCGAGGTTGGGCGCGGCCGCGCGGGTGAGCTGGAGCAGGGCCCGTGCGTTCGCGTTCAGCGTCCAGTCCCAGTGCTTGTCGGCAGCCTCGAGGGCGGGCCGCATCACCCCGGTGGCGGCGTTGTGGACGAGCGCCTCGAGCGGCCCCAGTGCGGCGACCTCCTCGAGCACGCGGCTCGAGGTGACGTTGCCGCGCACGAGCACCGGCTCGGCGCCTGCCGCGTCGAGCTCGGCCGCGGTGGCCTCGGCGGCCCGGTCGTTGCGGAGATAGCCGATCGCGACCCGGCGGGCCCCGTCGCGTGCGAAGCGAAGTGCGATCGCGCGCCCGATCCCACGCGAGCCGCCGGTGACGAGGACGGTCAAGCGCGGCGCGGCAGCGGCTCGTCGGCGGGCGCCGACGACGGGATCTCCGCCCAGCCGGGACCGGTGCGATCGACGTGCGGGCCCTCGTCGGCCTTGGAGGAGGCGTGGCCGAGACGGTCGAGCCGGTCGATCTGCCCGGCGGCGTAACGGCGCACGGGATGGGTCTCGGGCAGGTCGGCGACGAGCTCGCGGACGCGGGCGCGGAGCTGATACGCGAAGTGCGGCGTCGCGGGCCCGACGAGGGCGTCGACGTCGTCGCGGGTCGGCTCGCGGTCCATGGCGGCCGAAGCCTATCCTCGACGACCATGCGCCGTGTCCCGAGTGCAGTCGATGCGATGCTGCTCGGGACCGTCCTTCTCTGGGCGCTCAACATCACGGTCACGAAGTACGTGCTCGAGCACGGCTTCCGGCCGCTCGCCTACGCGACCATCCGCTACTTCGCCGCGACGACGCTCTTCTGGGCGTTCACCTACGTGCGCGAGCGGTCGTTCCGGATCGCGAGCCGCGACCTGCCGCTCGTCCTGCTGGCCGCCCTGCTGATCTTCGTCAACCAGCTCGGATTCGTGTACGGCGTCGACGACTCGAACGCGTCGACCGTCGCGTTGATCCTCGGCACGACGCCGATCTTCATCGGGATCATCGCCACACTCGCGCATGTCGAGCGCGTCGGGCGCTCGTTCTGGGCGGCCGCGGCCGTCTCGTTCGTCGGGGTCGGCTTCGTCGCGTGGGGCAGCGGCGGCTTCGCCGGGCACGTCCGCGGCGATCTCTTCGCCCTGCTGACGGCGTCGACCTGGGCTGCCTACTCGGTGACGATCGCGCCGCTGATGACGCGCTACTCGCCCTTTCGGATCAGCGCGCTCGTGCTCGCGATCGGCTGGATCCCGCTGGCGGTCGCGGGAGCGACCCAGACGGCGCACCAGTCGTTCCACTTCGGCTCCGCGACCTGGATCGGCTTCGCCTACGCGGTCGTCGGCCCGCTCTTCATGACGAACATCCTCTGGTTCACCGCGATCAGCAGGGTCGGCCCGGCCCGCGCCTCGCTGTTCGCCAACCTGCAGCCGTTCTTCGCCGTCGTGTTCGCGCTCGTGATCCTCGGCGAGCGCCTCGACCGCTACGAGCTGGTCGGCGCCGCCGCGATCTTCGCCGGGATCGCCCTCGAGCGAGCCCGCCGGAGGCGGCCCGACCTGCCCGCCGCCGACCGGACCGTGGTCTCGGCGGGAGTAGAGTGAGGGCGATGGCCGAGGACTTCATGCCGCTCGACGGCTGGGACCACGTCGAGCTGTGGGTGGGGAACGCAAAGCAGGCGGCCTACTACTACGAGCAGGCGTTCGGCTTCCACCGCACGGCGTACGCGGGCCCCGAGACCGGCGTGCGCGACCGGGCGAGCTACGTGCTGGAGCAGGGCGACGTCCGGCTCGTGGTCTCGAGCGCGCTCCGGCGCGACCACGAGATCGGAGAGTTCGCGTTCGTGCACGGCGACGGCGTCAAGGACATCTCGCTGCGCGTCCCCGAGGCGCGTGAGGCCTACCGGCAGGCGGTGCAGCGCGGCGCCCGCGGCATCCGCGAGCCCGTGGTGCTCGAGGACGACTTCGGGCGCGTCCAGCTGGCGACGATCGGGACGTACGGGGACGTCGTGCACACCTTCGTCGACCGCTCGGGGTACGAGGGCGCCTACCTGCCGGGATACGTGGCCCAGGACACGCCGGTCCCCGCGTCCGACGTCGGGCTGCTCGCGATCGACCACATCGTCGGCAACGTCGAGCTCGGACGGATGCAGCACTGGGTCGAGTTCTACGAGCGCGTGTTCGGGATGACGGAGATGATCCACTTCTCCGACGAGGACATCTCGACCGAGTACTCCGCGCTGATGAGCAAGGTGATGACCGACGGCGAGGGGAAGGTCAAGTTCCCGATCAACGAGCCGGCCGAGGGCAAGCGCAAGAGCCAGATCGAGGAGTACCTCGACTTCAACCACGGTCCCGGCTCCCAGCACATCGCGATGCAGTCGGCCAACATCGTCGAGACCGTCGAGGCGCTCGCACGGCGCGGCGTCGTCTTCCTTTCGACTCCCGACGCCTACTACGACGAGACGCCCGACCGGGTCGGCGAGATCGACGAGAGCTGGGACGACCTGCGCCGGCTGCGCATCCTCGCCGACCGCGACGACGACGGCTACCTGCTGCAGATCTTCACCAAGACGGCGCAGGACCGGCCGACGCTCTTCTTCGAGATCATCGAGCGTCACGGTGCGCGCGGCTTCGGGGACGGCAACTTCAAGGCGCTCTTCGAGGCGATCGAGCGCGAGCAGGCCCTCCGCGGCAACCTTTAAAAACAGCTGACATGAGCCCGCAGCGGCGCACGGCGCTCGTCTCCGTCGCGGCGGCGGGCGTCCTCCTCGTCCTGAAGCTGACGGTCGGCCTCGCGACGAACAGCCTCGGGCTCGTGTCCGAGGCGATCCACTCCGGCACCGACCTCGTCGCCGCCGGCCTGACGTTCTTCGCGGTCGGGGTCGCGGGCCGGCCCGCCGACCGCACGCACCAGTACGGGCACGGCAAGGCCGAGCATCTGGCGGCGCTGGCCGAGGCGGCGATCCTCGTCGCGGTCGCCGTCCTGATCGCGGTGCGCGCGCTCGGGCGCCTCGTCGGTCACGGAGGCGAGGTCGACGCGACGTGGTACGCGATCGCCGTGATCGGCGTGGTGATCCTGATCGACGTCGCCCGCACGGTGGTCTCCTGGCGTGCGTCGCGGCGTTACACCAGCGCCGCGCTCGCGTCGAACGCTCTCCACTTCGGCAGCGACCTCGGCGGCTCGATCGCCGTGCTCGCCGGCCTGCTGATCGCCCGCGCCGGGTACCCGAACGGCGACTCGATCGCCGCCCTGTTCGTGGCCGTGCTCGTCGTCTCCGCTGCGGCACGGCTGATGCGCACCAACATCGACGTGCTGATGGACCGGGTGCCCGCCGACGCCGAGTCGGCCGCCCGGCGTGCGATCCGGGAGATCGAGCCGGCGGTCGAGCTCCGCCGGCTGCGCATGCGGCAGGCGGGAGGCCGGCAGTTCGCGGACGTGGTGATCGGCGTCTCGCCGGACGCGGCGGTCGGGCAGGGACACGCTGCCGCAGACGCAGTCGAGGCGGCCGTCGCCCGGGCGCTTCCGAACGCGGACGTCGTCGTCCACGTCGAGCCGGTCGAGGACGGCGGCGTGCGCGAACGCGCCCATGCCGCCGCGATTGCCGTGCCGAACGTTCGCGAAGTGCACAACATCGCGCTCGTCGACGTCGACGGTCGCACCGAGCTCTCGCTGCACGCCAAGCTCCCCGGCAATCTGTCGCTCGAGGAGGCGCACGCGATCGCCGAACGGCTCGAGACGTCGATCTGCAAGGCCGTGCCCGAGATCGCCGGCGTGCAGACGCATCTCGAACCGTTGACGGAGAGCAGTGCCGCACGCGAGGTGCACGGCGCCGACGAGGCGGACCTGCGCCGGATCGTCCTCGACGCGACCGGCTCGGAGCCGCGGGCGCTCCGCTTCCTCCGCACGGACGCGGGTCTCGTCGCCTTCCTGACCCTCGGGCTCGACGGGACGACCCGCCTCGACGAGGCGCACGCCCGGGCGAGTCAGATCGAGGAGGCGATCCGCCGCGCCCGGCCCGACATCGCCGACGTGATAGTCCATACCGAGCCGTGAAGCTCTGCATGTTCACCCCGAAGGAGCTCGCGCTCGAACGGGGCTGGCCGGGCCGGCTCGACGGCGATCACGTCGTCCAGCTCGCCGCGCAGACGCTGCAGTCGTTCTTCACGGGAGGCGGCAAGGCGCGGGAGCACGCCGAGTACGCGCTCGACGACGTCGACCTGCGGCCGCCGGTGCTGCGACCGCCGAGCGTGCGCGACTTCATGGCGTTCGAGGCGCATGTCGCAGGCGCGCGGGGCCGCACGGGCCGCGAGGTGCCGCCCGAGTGGTACGAGGTGCCGGTCTTCTACTTCTCCAATCCGGCCGCGATCTACGGGCCCGGCGAGGACGTTCCGTACCCGGACGGGACGGCGGAGCTCGACTACGAGCTCGAGTGCGCGGCGATCATCGGCGCCGACGGCGCGATCGGCGGGTTCACCGTGATGAACGACTGGTCGGCGCGCGACCTGCAGCGCATCGAGATGCGCGTCGGGCTCGGCCCGGCCAAGGGAAAGGACTTCGCGACCTCGCTCGGCCCGGTCGTCGTCACCCCCGACGAGTTCGACGGCACGTCCGGGGCGATGGTCGCGCGCGTGAACGGCGAGGAGCGGTCGCGCGGCGAGCTCGGGGATCTGCACTATCCGTGGACGACGCTCCTCGAGCAGGCCGCCCGCAACACCAGGCTGCTCCCCGGCGACGTGATCGGCTCCGGCACGGTCGGCAGCGGCTGCATCCTCGAGCACGGCGACGGACGCTGGCTTCGGCGCGGCGACCTCGTCGAGCTCGAGATCGAAGGCATCGGCATTCTCTCGAGCCGCGTCACGTGATCGGGCCCGACGACATACGTCTGGCCGCCCGGGCCCTCGAGGGCATCGCGCACCGGACGCCGCCTGTCACCTCGCGGACGCTCGGCGACCGGTACGTGCTGAAGCCGGAGTGCCTGCAGCGTGCGGGCGCCTTCAAGTTCCGCGGCGCGTACAACAAGGTCGCCTCGCTTCCGCGCGGAACGCCCGTCGTCGCCTACTCGTCCGGCAATCACGCGCAGGCGGTTGCGCTCGCGGCGCGCCTGCTCGGCTCCCGGGCGACCATCCTCATGCCGGCCGACGCACCGGTGGCCAAGGTCGAGGCGACGCGCGGGTACGGGGCCGAGATCGCGACGTACGACCGCTACGGCGAGGACCGGGAGGCGCTCGGCAGCGCGCTCGCCGCCGAGCGTGGGCTCGAGCTCGTGCGCCCCTACGACGACCCGCTCGTGATGGCCGGGCAGGGCACCGCCGCACTCGAGCTGATCGAGGACGCCGGCCCGCTCGACACGCTCGTCGTCCCCGTCGGGGGCGGCGGCCTGATCTCCGGCTGCGCGACGATCGCGCGCGACCTCGGCGTGCGCCGTGTGGTCGGCGTCGAGCCGGAGGCGGGAGACGACTGGCGCCGTTCCTTCGCGGCGGGGCATCCGGTGCGCATCGACGTGCCGCGGACGATCGCCGACGGGCTGCAGACGAACGTCCCCGGCGAGCTGACCTGGGAGGTCGTCTCACGCCTGGTGGACGAGATCGTGACCGTCAGCGACGCGGAGATCGTCGAGGCGATGCGCTTCGCCTTCGAGCGCCTGAAGCTCGTGGTCGAGCCGAGCGGAGCCGTCGGGATCGCCGCCGTGCTGCAGGGCCGGGTCGGCTCAGGAAGCCGGGTCGGGGTGATCGTCTCCGGCGGGAACGTCGGCGCCGACCGGTTCGCGGCCCTGCTCGCGTGACGCCCGGACGGCGCGGGAGACCTGCGCGCGCTCGTACGACAGCCGGAACAGCTCGATCACCTCGTCGACGTCCTCCCGGCCCGCGATCCGGCGGGACACCCAGCCGGTGTGGGGCAGCACGTGGTGCGGGGTCGCGCGCCCGGTCTCGACCAGCATGTCCCGGATCTTGCGCGGGAACGGCAGATCGGCCCAGCGCTCGCCGTGGAGATGCCCGAGCTGCCGGCCACCGAGCCGGAACTCGAGGCCGCCGAAGCGGTGTGGGTGCACCGAGACGCCGTCCCACGAGACGACCTCCGACCGAATCCGGGCGACGATATCCTCCATCGCATGCCGTTCTACCAGCGACTCGGCGAGCTCCCGAAGAAGCGTCACGTCGTGTTTCGCGAGAACGGCACGCTCCTGACCGAGGAGGTGATGGGCTTCGAGGGCTTTTCGGGCCTCGAGTCGATCCTCTATCACCTCCACTCGCCCTGCCGGGTCGTCGAGCTCGGCGAGTTCGAGCCGATCGTGCGCGAGGAGTGGGTCCCGGACGCCCACGCGCACCGGCACTTCACGACCTGGGACGTCCCCGCCGGAGGCGACCCGATCGACGGGCGGCGCCTGCTGATGTGGAACGACGACGTCGAGATCTCCCTCTGCCGCCCGACGGAGCCCATGGGGTACTTCTTCCGGAACGGGGAGGGCGACGAGGTGATCTTCGTCCACCGCGGCTCGGGGACGCTGGAGACGATCTTCGGCGACCTCCCGTACTCGCCGGGCGACTACATCGTCGTCCCGCGCGGGACGACCTACCGGTTCGTTCCCGACGCGACCGGCGACGACGCAGAGCAGCGCTACCTGGTCTTCGAGACGCCGGGGCTGATCACGATCCCGCAGCGGTACCGCAACGAGCACGGGCAGCTGATGGAGCACGCACCGTTCTACCACCGCGACATCCACGCGCCGACCGAGCTGCACACGCACCGCGACCGGGGCGAGCACGTCGTCAAGGTGCGGGTGCGCAACGGGTACCAGACGTACGTGCTCGACTACCACCCGTTCGACGTCGTCGGCTGGGACGGCTACGTCTACCCGTGGACGTTCTCGATCCACGACTTCGAGCCGATCACCGGCCGCATCCACATGCCGCCGCCGTCGCACCAGACCTTCGCCGGCCCGAACTTCGTGATCTGCTCGTTCTGCCCGCGCAAGCTCGACTTCGACCCGAACGCGGTGCCGATCCCGTACCACCATTCGAACCTGCAGAGCGAGGAGATGATCTATTACGTCGACGGGAACTTCTCCTCGCGCAAGGGGATCGAGATCGGATCGGTCACGCTGCATCCGTCCGGGCTCGCGCACGGCCCGCAGCCCGGCCTCGCGGAGAAGTCGCTCGGGATGACGGAGACGCACGAGCTCGCGGTGATGTGCGACACGTTCCACCCTCTGCGGCTGACGGCCCTCGCCGCCGACCTCGACGACGGCCGCTACGCGTACTCGTGGGCGGAGGACGCCTCCAGCGACGGCCGCACGCCCGACGAGGACCCCGCCGGGGTCACGTCGCACCTCTAGCGAGTGCTCTTAGCGCTCGACTGGGACGGGACCTGCACAAAGGTCGACGGCCTTCACATGCTGCTCGAGGAGTTCGGCGACCGCGAGGTGTACGCGCAGATGGAAGGCGTGCTCGGGAGCGGCCTCACGCTGCACGAGGTGATCGCCGGCGAGATCGCGACCATCCGGCTGCCGCTCGCCGAGGCGGTCGACTGGGTCCGGAAGCACGTCACCGTGCGCCCGGGTCTCGCCGCGCTCGTGCGCCGGCACCGGGCGGTGATCGTCTCGAGCGGCTTCCACGAGCTGATCGCGCCCGTGCTCGAGCGCGAGGGGATCGAGGTCGAGGTGATCGCGAACCGCCTGGACGCGCGCGAGGACGGGTGGCGTCCGCTCTGGCGCGACGAGGCGGCCTGCCTCGTCTGCGGCGAGCCGTGCAAGCGCGCGCCGCTCGCGGGCCGGCCGTACGTCTACGTCGGCGACGGCTACTCCGACCGCTGCGCGGCGCTCGCCGCCGAGCGGATCTTCGCCCGCGACGGGCTCGCGGTGTACCTCACGCGGCACGGCGTCGACTACGACGCGTTCGAGACGCTCGACGATGTCGCTGCTGCGCTTCCCTGAGCCGTACGACTTCGCCCTCTCGACCGAGCGCTTCCGGCGCTTCGGGACCGACCTCGCCAACCTCTGGGACGACGGAACGCTGCTGCGGGCCGTGGACGGCCGCGAGGTCGCGATCCGGGAGGCGCCGGGCGGCGTCGACGTCGAGCCGCTCGACGAGCGGACACGCCGGGACGTCTCGCACCTGCTCGGCGCGCAGTTCGAGCTCGATCCGTTCTACGCGTGGGCGGCCGGCGACCCCGTGCTCGGGCCGATCACGCGCCGGCTCGCCGGCCTTCGCCCACCGCTCGCGCCCGACCCGTTCGAGGCGCTCGTCACGTCGATCACGGCGCAGCAGGTCTCGCTGTTCGCGGCGTTTGCGATTCGCACGCGGATGATCGAGCGCTTCGGGTCGCCGGTCGGGCGCGTGTACGCCTTCCCGGTCCGTGACCGCATGGCGCGCGTATCGGAGGACGAGCTCGTGGCGATCGGCTTCTCGCGGCGCAAGGCGGAGTACGTGGTCGGTCTCGCGCGCAGCGAGCTCGACCTCGACGCGCTCGCCGAGCTCGACGACGACGAGGTGCGCGCGCGCATCGTGGCGGTGCGCGGGCTCGGCCCGTGGACTGCCGAGTGGTTCCTCGCGCGGCACCTCGGACGGCCGCAAGCCTGGCCGGTCGGCGACCTCGCGCTGCAGAAGGCGGTCGAGGTTCTCTACGGTGTGCGTGTGGAGGACTTGGGGCCGAGGCTCGAGCCGTTCCAGAACCTGTCCGCGCACTACCTGCTCACCGGGGCACGCACGCCGTGAACGTGCGGCCCGCCACTCCGGCCGACGAGGCGACCCTCCGCGCGCTCTGGGAGGAGTTCGAGCGCGAGGTGCCCGAGCCGCCGGGCTTCGTCCCGGAGACGTGGGAGGAGGAATGGGCCGACACGCGCCGCCAGATCGACGGCGGCGGCGTCTTCCTCGCGGAGGACGACGGCACGGCCCTCGGGGTGGCGAAGGTCGACCCACCGAAGAGCGGCGCGACGCACGTGCACGTCGTGCACGTGCGACCCGGCGCGCGGCGCCGCGGCGTGGGAAAAGCCCTGCTCAGGGCCTGTGTCGCGCACGCCCGCGCGTCGGGCGCCAAGACGGTCTCGCTGCACGTGCTGACCACGAACGAGCCTGCCCTTGCGATCTGGCATCGCCTCGGGTTCACCGACGTCTCGACCTTCATGGCGGCACCGGTCGACGCGCTCGACGAGCGCCTCGCCGAGCATTCTCCGGGGGAGCGGCGCGCGACCACGCACGTCCAGACCGACGACGAGGTCTCGGTCCAGCGTGCGATCGACCACTTCCTGCCGCGGCTCGCCGAGGTGGACGTCCGCAACGGCGAGAGCTGGATCCGCATCGCCGACCCGGCCCTCGACGCCGACCGCGACGCCCACGGGCGCTTCGCCCACGAGCTCTCCGACCGGCTCGGCACCGTGACGGTCGCCCTGGCGCTCGAGGGCGAGGTCGTGCGGCTGCGGCTCTACGAGCGCGGCCGCATGGTCGACGAGTACCTCTCCGTGCCGGCCTACTACGGCCCGCTCTCGACGGGCGACCAGCTCGCGCTCGCCGCGAACCCGACCGTGATCGCCCGGCTCACCGGCGCCGACCGCGAAGAGGTCCGGCGCGTCGCGGTGACGGCCGGCTCGCCGGCCGAGCTCCCGCAGGCAGCGCAGCTCTACGAGCAGCTCGCGCGACTGATGGGGCTCGAGCCGTGAAGCTCTACGACGCGGCGCGCTGCCCGTACTGCGCCCGGGTACGTCTCGCGCTCGCCGAGAAGGCGATCGACGTCGAGTACGTCGAGGTCGACCTGTCCAACCGCCCGTCGTGGCTGATCGAGCTCAATCCGCCGCATGGACGCGTCCCGGTCCTCGACGACGGCTTCGTGTTGCCCGAGTCCGAGGTGATCATGGCGTACCTCGAGGAGCTCCAGCCGTCGCCCGCGCTGCTGCCGGCGGCCTTGCCGGAGCGTGCCGAGGCGCGGCTGCTCGTCCACCGCTTCGACAGCCTGCTCGGAGACGACTACTACGCTTTCCGCCGCGGCGACCAGAACCGCCTCCTCGAGCGGCTCGACGAGCTTCCGGTCGGCCGCAGCCTGTTCAGCGACTTCGCGTTCGCGCCGTGGGTGATCCGCGCGCGCGACATGCTCGGTGTGACGCTTCCCGGCCGCGTCGCCGGCTGGCTCGACGAGCTCGCCGGGCACCCGTCGGTCGCCGCAGAGGTCGAGGTGGTGCGGTCGCTGTGACCGACATCACCGTCGACGAGCTCGTGCGCAGGCTCGGCGACGTCGCGATCGTGGACGTCCGGACGACGCACGAGTACGAGGGCTCCCTCGGGAACGCCTGCGACCCGCGCCAGGGCCACATCCCCGGCGCCCGCAACCTCGACGTCCACCGCCTGCAGAACCTCCGCTCGGAGGAGCTCGCCTCCGAGCTCGGGCTCGAGCCCGGGGACGAGGTCGTCGTGTACTGCCATTCGGGCTCGCGCTCGTCGTTCGCGGCGCAGATCCTGCGCGCCCACGGCTACGACGCCCGCAACTACGTCGGCTCGTGGCACGAGTGGGCACGCAGGGTCGACCTGCCGATCGAGATTCCCGAGCCGAACGGGGACTGATCAGGCGATTGCCGCCGCGCGCAGGAACGCGCGCGCCAGTGAGCGGCCGAGCTCCTGCCAGGCGGGCAGCTTGGAGTCGAGCTCGCGTTCGATCTCGTTCAGCGGCCTCGGCAGCGCCGGTTCCTCGCGGAACCAGTCGAGCGCCTGGTCACGGCGCACCTCGGGATGGAACTGCACCGCCCACGCGCACGTGCCGATCCGGTACGCCTGCGGCACGGGGCCGTGTGCGAGCTCGACGGCCGTGCCCGGCCAGGTGAAGGCGTAGCCGTTCGCGTTCAACGCCTCGAACCGGTGCGGCAGCACGCCGAGCACCGGGTCCGCGGCGCCCGCCTCGGTCAGCGTCGTCTCGTAGAACCCGGCGAGCGGCGTCGCGATCGGCGAGACGTCGGCGCCGAGCGCTCTCGCCAGTGTCTGCGCACCGAGGCAGACGGTGAAGAGCGGCGTCGCGTCCTCGATCCACCGGCGCAGCGCGTCGTACTCCTCGTGCAGCCACGGATGCCGGAGCTCCTCGCCGACGTTCTGGTGGCCGCCGAACACGAACGCTGCGTCGAAGCCGCCGGGCGGCGCGCCCTGCGTGGGGATGTCCCAGACCGTGAGCGTGTGGCCGTCCTCGACGACGACGTCGCCGAACAGCTCGGGCTGGACGGTCGGTCCGTGGGTGACGGCGAGCACGCGCATCCCGTTCTCAGGCGGTGGGAACGCCCTCTTCCTCGAGCAGCTTCCTGAGCAGGTTCGCGCCGGCCGGTGCCTGCGCGACGCCGTCGGTCTGGTTGTTGTTGTTGAAGAACGCGTACGCCTCCTCCGACTCGCCGGCGAGCTCGCGCAGGGGCTCCACCCATTCGCGGAGCTCCGTCTCCGAGTAGAGGTAGTCGAAGCGCTCGGCGGCCGAGCCGCCGCGGACGTTCCAGGTCCGTGCGTTGCGGCCGTGGAAGCGCACGTACGCGAGCGGGGTCGTCGCCGCCACGAGCGTCGCCGGCACGTTCCCCGCCTCGACCTTCGGGGCGTCGACCGTCACCCAGCTCATCCCGTTCCGCTCGAGCCAGCGCAGGAGCTCGGCACGGATGTCCTCGGCGAACCACGAGCGATGGCGCGGCTCGACGAGCATCCGGTCCTCGCCGAGCTGCCCGCGGGCCCACTCCAGGTAGTCGAGCGACGACGGCTTCCACACGACGTAGGGGGGCAGCTGGAAGAGGATCCCGCCCAGCTTGCCGGCCTCGCGCAGCGGCCGGAGCGCGTCGAGGAAGGCGCGGAAGACCGCTCCGCGCGCCTCGCGCGGCGGGCGGTCGACGCGCCCGCGGCTGTCGACCGGCAGCCCCTCTCTGAGCTCCGGCGGCACCTGCTCGAGCTTCACCGGGTGGCGCGTCAGCAGGCCGAAGGCCTTGACGTGCATCACGAACCCGTCCGGCGACCGCTGCGCCCAGCCGCGCACCATCTCCTCGCTCGGGACGCGGTAGTAGGTCGAGTCGACCTCTACCGTCGAGAAGCGCTCCGCGTAGTAGGCCAGCCTGGCCACAGGCGGCGTCCCGGGCGGGTACCAGTGCTTCGAGAGCGCGTCGTCCGCCCAGGAGCACGTGCCGATGCGGATCGCCGCCGCCACGACCGTGAACCTACCGGCGCCGCTTCTAGAATCGTCCCGATGGACACGCGTCCGATCGGCGTCTTCGACTCCGGTGTGGGGGGTCTCACCGTGCTGCACGAGTGCCTCGTGACGATGCCGGGCGAGGATTTCGTGTACCTCGGCGACCACGCGCGGCTGCCCTACGGGCCGCGCCCGCGCCACGAGGTCAGGCGCTTCGCGCACGAGATCGGCCTGTACCTCGAGAGGCTCGGCGTGAAGATGGTCGTCGTCGCGTGCAACACGGCGACCTCGGTCGCCCTTCCGGATCTGCAGGAAGAGCTGCGCGTCCCCGTGGTGTCGGTGATCGTCCCGGAGGCGCGTGCAGCCGTCCAGGCGACCCGGAACCGCCGCGTCGGGCTGCTCGCGACCGAGCTCACCGTGGCGAGCCGCCGGTACGAGTTGCTCGCGCACGCCCTCGACGCCGGCGTCGACGTGACGGCGGTCGCGTGCCCGAAGCTGGTGCCGCTGATCGAGTCGGGAGACACCTTCAGCGAGGACGTCGTCGCTGCCGTGCGGGAGTATGCCGCGCCGCTGAAAGAGGCAGGCTGCGACACCGTGATCCTCGGCTGCACGCACTACCCGCTCCTTCGCCCCGTGTTCCAGCGCACGTTCGGCCGCGGCGTGACGCTGATCTTCTCGGCGGACGAGACCGCCCGCGAGGTGGCCGAGACGCTGCAGCGCAAGGGCTTCGAGAACGACGCCGCGCGCGAGGGGGAGTACCGCTTCCTGACCACCGGCGACCCGGACCTGTTCCGCTCGCTGGGCGAGCGCTTCCTGCAGCTGCCGCTCGGCACCGTCCAGCGGGTCGCCGTCTCCGAGCTCGAGGCGGCTGCATGAGCCGTAGGCTGGACGGAGGCTCACAGAGAGCGGAGGTGCCGGCTTGGCCGGCGCCGGAGCGGGGTTTGAGCCGTAGGCTGGACGGAGGCTCACAGAGAGCGGAGGTGCCGGCTTGGCCGGCGCCGGAGCGGGGTTTGAGCCGTAGGCTGGACGGAGGCTCACAGAGGGCGGAGGTGCCGGCTTGGCCGGCGCCGGAGCGGGCATGAGCCGTTCGGACGGGCGCCGGCCGGACGAGCTGAGGCCGGTCGTCGCGGATCCGACCTTCCTCGAGCAGCCGCACGGCGTCGTCCTCTGGTCACAAGGAAAGACGCGCGTGCTCTGCACGGCGTCGGTTGCGGACGGCGTGCCGCGCTGGCTCGCACGCTCGGGCCGCGGGTGGATGACAGCGGAGTACTCGCTGCTGCCGGCGTCGACCGGCGAGCGCTCGGAGCGTGAGGCCGCGCGCGGGAAGCAGGGCGGCCGCACGGTCGAGATCCAGCGGCTGATCGGCAGGGCGCTCCGGGGCGTCGTCGATTTCGAGGCGCTCGGCGAGCGGACGGTCTGGCTCGACTGCGACGTGCTGCAGGCCGACGGCGGGACGCGGTGCGCGGCCATCTGCGGCGCGTACGTCGCGGCGCGGCGCGCACTCGAGCGCTTCGGGCTGTCGAAGGCGCTGACGAGCGGGATCGCCGCCGTGTCGGTCGGGATCGTCGGCGGCGAGCCGCTGCTCGACCTGGACTACTCCGAGGACTCGACCGCCGATGCCGACGTCAACGTCGTCATGACCGGCGACGGCCGCCTGGTCGAGGTCCAGGCGACGGCCGAGCGCGTCCCCTTCGACCGCGGCCTGCTCGACGTGCTCCTCGACCTGGCGGCGGACGGCATCGAGCAGTTGCAGGAGTTCCAGGAGGACGCGGTTGCCGTTCCTGCCGGCTGATGCACCTTCACTCTCTTCGTGGCAGGTGCTCGTGCGGCTCGGCGTCGCCGCCGGGTTCGGAGCAGACGGCGTGACGCAGGCGTCGTGGGGCGGCTGACGACCTGTTGAGGATGCTGCTGTGCTCGGCGAACACGCACAAGCTCGCGGAGATGCGGGCGCTGCTGCCCGGTCACGAGATCGAGCTACTCGACGTCGACTACCCGCCCGAGGACGGCGCGACGTACCTCGACAACGCGCGCCTCAAGGTGCACCACGGCCGCGCGGTCGGGCCGCCGTGGGCGTGGATGCTCGCCGACGACTCGGGCATCGAGGTGAGGGCGCTCGGGGGCGCCCCCGGTGTGCAGACGGCGCGCTGGTCGGAAGGCCGGCACGTCGAACGGCTGCTCGCCGCGCTCGACGGGGAGACCGACCGGAGTGCGCGCTACGTGTGCGAGCTCGTCTGCCTGTCGCCGGCCGGCGAGGAGGCCCGGGGAACGGGCGTTCTCGACGGCAGGATCGCCGCCGCGCCTGCGGGAACGGCCGGGTTCGGCTTCGACCCGGTGTTCGTCCCCGCGCGCGAGTCGCGGACGGTGGCCGAGCTCGGGGACGACTGGAAGGCGGCCCACTCGCACCGCGCGCTCGCCGCGCAGGCGCTCAGGTCGGCGCTTTCGCCTTCCTGACGCGGCTCCACCACCAGTTCACCTCCGCGCCGAGCACGATCACGTTCGCCATCAGGTACAGCCAGACGAGCAGCACCGCCGGCCCCGACAGCGCCTGCATCACCGGGTTGTGCTTCGACGCCTGCACGTACTGCGGCAGCACCTGGAACGTCGCCTCGAGGATGACGGCCGCGGTGATCGCACCGGGCAGCACCTCGCGCAGCGTCAGCTCGACGTTGGTGAGGACGTAGTACGCCGACGCGAGGAAGACGAAGATCCCGATACCCGAGATCGCGATCGCCGTCAGGCGGGCGAACTGGTCTTCTCCAGAGAAGCCCGCGTACCGCTTCAGCACCTCCTGGCCGACCGACCCGATGACGAGCGAGGCGAAGAGCGCGACCAGCGACCCGACCATCATCAGCGTCGCGAGCGCCTTGCCGTGCAGCCAGCCGCGATTGGGACGCCCGTACACGATGTTGAACGCGCTCTCGAGGACGCTGAAGAGCGACAGCGACGACCACGCGAGGAAGAGGCCGCCGACGAGGCCGAGCGCGGCGGCGTTCTGCTGGATCGCGCGGACCGCGGTCAGGATCGAGTCGACGGACGTGCTCGGAAACACCTTCGACAGCTCGCGGACGAAGAACGAGCGCTGGTCGGCCTGATGGACGAGGCCGAGCACCGCGAGCGCGAGAAAGAGCAGCGGCACGAACGAGAGGAGCGCGAAGTAGGCGATCATCGCGGCCAGATGCGTGCCGCGATCGGAGAAGAACTTCGTGACGACCGTCCTCACCTCCGCGGCAGTATGCTCGGGCCCATGGACGCGAACCGCGCCATCGCCGACCTCACGGAGATCTCTCCGCAGGTCCGAGACGTCGTCATCGCCGGTCCCGGCGACACGGTCGTCGGGACGAACACGCCACCACCCCGCGCGGAGCGACTCGTGGCCGGCGCGCGCCGCCTGCTCGAAGCCGCGGACGGCGTGCGAGGCCAGGCGGTCGCGCAGCTCGAAGCTGCGACGACGGTGGGGAGCGTCTTCGTCGTGCGGGACGGCGATCGCATCATCGTGGCGACCACGTCGGCGGAACCCACCGTCGGTCTCGTCTTCTACGACCTCAAGACCTGCGTCCGCTCCCTGTCGGAACCGTCGTCGCACGATGCCGCCGCGTAAGGTCGTCACCGGTCTCCTGCTCGCGGCCGGGTCGATCGCCGGCTCCGTGCTGGTGCGCAGGCGCGCGGCACGGCGCGTCGACCACGTCGACCTCTACGACGACGACGGCGCCATGGTCTCGCACGCCGAAGGGACGCCGGAGGCCGACCGCCTGCTTCCGGTCGCCCGCGGGCTGCTCGCCGCGCCTTGAGCAACGCCGAGCTCGGCCGGGCACTGCGCGAGGCGGCGTACCTCGAGGGGGACTTCGTGCTCCGCTCGGGGCGCCGGTCGCGCTACTACCTCGACAAGTACCGCTTCGAGACGCGGCCCGAGCTTCTCCGCCCGCTCGGAGAGGCGATCGCTGCGGCCGTGCGCGAGCACGATCCGGCGGCGGTCCGGCTGGCCGGGCCGGAGCTCGGAGCGGTCGCGCTCGCCGCCGCCGGGTCGCTCGCCTCGGGCCTGCCGTTCCTGATCGTCCGGTCGCAGGCGAAGGAGCACGGCACCGCGCGCCGGATCGAGGGCGAGTTCGAGCCGGGCGAGCGCGTCTGCCTGGTCGAGGACGTCGTGACCGCGGGCGGAGCGGCGCTCGAGGCCGTCGAGGCGCTGCGCGAGGCGGGGCTCCTCGTCTCGACCGCGGTCTGCGTCGTCGACCGCGAGGAGGGCGGTCACGACGCGCTCGCGCGCCAGGCGGTGCGCCTCCGGCCGCTCTTTCGGGCCTCTGAGATCCTCGAAAGCGCCGCAAATCCGCATGGTTGAGCGGTATCCGACTTCCTTGTTAGCGTTTTCCCCCGAGGTCTCCATCTCCAGAGAGTCCCCGAGCTAGGAGGAGTTCTTGACCAAGCAGGAGTTCATCCAGAAGGTCGCCGCCAAGAGCGGGCTGTCGACGCGCGACGCCGGGAAGGCAGTCGAGGCCTTCATGGATTCCGTCACCGAGACCCTGAAGGCCGGAGACTCGGTCAACTTCACCGGTTTCGGCAAGTTCTCGCCCTCGGCCCGCGCCGCCCGCCAGGGCGTCAACCCGCGCACCGGCGAGCGCGTCCAGATCGCGGCCACGACCGTGCCGAAGTTCTCGGCCGGCAGCCAGCTCAAGGCTGCGCTCAAGGGCTAGCACCACCTCGCTGCCGCGCCCGGCGGCGCGAAGCCCGGACGGACACGGAAGGCGGCTCAGGCCGCCTTCCGTTTTCGGAGCTACCGTGTGATCCGGGATGGGTGTCGCGACGCTGACCTTCGCCGACCGCCTGGCGGCAGAAGTCGAGCGCAAGCGCTCGCAGCTCGTCGTGGGGCTCGACCCGGTCGCCGACCTGATGCCGGTCGAATTGCGCGGCGATCCGGCGCGATTCTGCCGCGGCGTCATCGACGCGGTCGCGCCGTACGTCGTCGCCGTCAAGCCGCAGCTCGCGTTCTTCGAGGCGCTGGGCTCCGCCGGCATGGCCGCGTTCGAGGACGCATGCGCGTACGCCCGCAACGCCGGCGTGCTCGTGATCGCAGACGGGAAGCGCGGGGACATCGGATCGACGGCCCGCGCCTACGCCGAGGCGTATCTCGAGGGGGACCCGCCCCGGGCGGACGCGCTGACGGTCAACCCGTGGCTCGGCCGCGAGTCGGTCGAGCCGTACCTGGCGGCGGCGCGCCGAAACGGCGCCGGGGTGTTCGTGATCGTCAAGACGTCGAACGCGGGCGGAGACATCCAGGACGTCGAGCTCTCGAACGGCCTTCCCGCGTGGCAGCACGTGGCCCTCGAGGTGGCAGGCTGGGGCGCCGACCTCATCGGCGACGTCGGTCTGTCGCAGGTCGGTGCCGTGATCGGTGCGACGCACCCGCGCGCGATCGCGGACGCCCGGCGGCTGATGCCGCAATGCGTGCTGCTCCTGCCGGGGCTCGGGGCGCAGGGTGCGGTCCCCGGCGATCTCTCGCGGGCCTTTCAGAGCGGGCCCGCGAGCGCGCTCGGCAACGCCTCTCGCTCCGTCATCTACGCGTACCGGAGCTCGGGCGACGACTTTCGCACGGCCGCAGGCGCAGAAGCAGCGCGCCTCCAGCGCGAGCTGTGGGCAGCGTCCGGCTGGTAAGTGCGGCGAGGCTGGCAGCACTACGCAGCGCCGGCGGCGTTTCTGCTCGCAGCGACGATCGCCGTGCTGCTGATCAGGGCCGGGTTCGAGTCGGGCGGCGATGCGGCCGTCACGACCACGGTCGCGGCCACCACCGGCCAGACGAGCCCGCGCTACTGGACGGTCCGTGCCGGTGACACCTATGCCGTGATCGCCAAGGCGACGGGCGTCTCCGTCGTGCGCATCGAGCACCTGAACCCCGGCGTGAGCTCGACGTCGCTCCTCATCGGTCAGAGGATCCGCGTCCGGTGAGAGCGGTTGCAGTCGCAGTCGCCGTCGCGGGCCTCGCGATCGGCCTCTCCGAGCCGGCCGCGGCCGCCGTGCCGCAGGTTCACGCCAGCGCGTATCTGGTCGAGGACGCGTCCACCGGCGAGGTGCTCGCCTCGTCGAACGCGCACGAGGAAGTTGCGATCGCCTCGATCACCAAGCTGATGACGGTGCTGATCGCCCTGCAGCACCACCGGCTGAGCGACGTCGTCGCCGTCGATCCGAGGGCGGCGGCGGTGGGCGAGTCGACCGCCGACCTCGAGGCCGGCGAGCGGCTCACGATCTCCGACCTCGTGAAGGCGGCCTTGATCCAGTCCGCGAACGACGCGGCGGATGCGCTCGCGCTCTCAGTGGCGCCCAGCTTCCCCGCGTTCGCGGTGCTGATGAACGACGAGGCCGCAAAGCTCCGGCTCCACGAGACGCACTACGTCCGGCCCGACGGCCTCGATGCCCCCGGCGAGCACTCGAGCGCCGCCGACGTCACCCGGCTCGCCCGGCTGCTGATGCGAAACCCGTTCGTCCGCACGACGGTCGACCAGGAGACGGCGACGATCGGCGGCGGCAAGGTGCTGCACACGTGGGACGACCTCCTCGGTCGCGTGCCGGGCGTCTTCGGCGTGAAGACCGGTCACACCAACGCCGCCGGCTGGTGCCAGGTCGCGGCGCTGCGCGGCCCGGGCGGCACCGTCATCTACGCCACCATCCTCGGCGAGCCGTCCCGGTCGGTGCGCAACGCCGACCTGACATCGCTCCTGCTCTGGGGCGAGGCGCAGTACCGCGACGTTCCGGTGGTGCAGACGGGACGCGTCTACGCGCACGCCGCGCTGCCGTACGGACGGCGGCCGCTCGGGCTGGTCGCGGCCCGTCCGCTGCTCGCTGCGGCCCGCATCGGCCGCCCGCTGACCGAGCGCGTCGTCGCTGCGCGCACGGTCGCCCTCCCCGTCCACAAGGGAGCGGTGCTCGGGCACGTCGAGGTCTGGTCTGGGAAGCGGCTCGTCGGCCGCCGGGACCTGGTCGCCGCGCGTACCGTTCAGAAGCCGGGTGCGCTCCGGCGACTAGGGTGGTACGCGGGGCAGGCCGCCCACAACCTCGTCCAGCTGCTCACTCCGTGATCGTCACCGTCACACTCAACGCCGCCGTCGATCGGACCCTGACCGTGCCGAACTTCCAGCGCGGGCCAGCGTCATCGCGCGAGTGCAGGACTGACGCTCGCCGGCGGCAAGGGAATCAACATCGCGCGGGCGCTCAAGCAGCTCGGGGTTCCGGTGGTCGCCACCGGCTTCGTCGGCGGTGCGACCGGGACACGGATCGTCGAGGAGCTGACGCGCGAGGCGGTGCTGAACGACTTCGTGCGCATCGACGACGAATCACGCACGTCGACGGCGGTCGTGGACCCTGCGGGCGGCACGTACACCGAGATCAACGAGTGGGGGCCGGTGGTCTCGGCCGAGGAGCTCGGGACCCTGCACGACAAGCTCATGTACCTCACGCAGGGCGCCGAGCTCGTCGTCTTCGCGGGATCGCTGCCGCGCCACGTCGAGGACGACTTCTACGCCGAGGCGACCCGCGAGCTCGCCCGCCGTCACGTCCCGGCCGTCCTCGACACCGAGGGAGAGCCCCTGCGGCTGGGCGTCGAGGCGGAGCCGTTCCTCGTCTCGCCGAACCAGACCGAGGCCGAGGCGCTCGTCGGCCAGGAGTTCCACGACGAGGAGGACTTCCTGCTGGCGCTCGAGCGAATCGCCGAGCTCGGTGCCCGCAACGTGCTGATCACCTCCGAGACCGGTTGCGTCGCCCGCCTGCGCGAGGAGCGCGAGCCGCGCCTGTGCCGCGCGGTCGCGCCGAGGGTGGACGCCGTCTCGACCGTCGGCGCAGGCGACGTGCTACTCGCCGGCTTCCTCGCCGCCCGGCACGGCGGCCGCTCGCCCGAGGAGGCGCTCCGCGCGGCGGTGGCGGCCGGTGCGGCATCCACGCTCGAGGTCGGGGCGGGCCGCTTCGACCCGCGCCAGGCGGGCCGCCTGCAGGCGGGCGTGAACCTGATCGAGCTCGCGCCGACCGAGGCCTGAGAGGCGAGAGGCCCGCCTCTCGCCGTCGGGGCCGCCCGGTACAGTTTCGCGATGGACGCCCCGAAGCTCGAGCTCGATCTCACGCAGAACGCGCTGCCGGAGAAGTTCGCCCGCGAGGGCCTGACGTTCGACGACGTCCTGCTGGTGCCGGCCGCGTCGTCGGTGTTGCCGAACGACGTCTCGACCGCGGCCCGTCTGACGCGCACGATCGTGCTCGAGATCCCGATCGTGTCGGCCGCCATGGACACGGTGACCGAGGCGCGGCTCGCGATCGCGCTCGCCCGCGAGGGCGGGCTCGGCATCCTCCATCGCAACCTCTCGATCGAAGCGCAGTCGGCCGAGGTCGACCGCGTCAAGCGCTCCGAGGCCGGGATGATCAGCGAGCCCGTGACGCTCGCGCCCGACGCGCTCGTCTCGGACGCGCTCGAGCTGATGGAGCGCTACCACATCTCCGGCGTGCCGATCACCGACGCCGGCCGGCGGCTCGTCGGGATCCTCACCAACCGCGACCTCCGTTTCGAGCAGGACCAGACGCAGCCGGTGTCGGCGCTGATGACGTCGCGCGGCCTGGTCACCGCACCGGTCGGGACGACGCTCGGCGAGGCCGAGTCGCTGCTGCACCGTCACCGCATCGAGAAGCTGCCGATCGTCGACGCGGACGGACGGCTCGAGGGCCTGATCACCGTCAAGGACATCGCGAAGCGGGTCGAGTTCCCGCGCGCGACGAAGGACCCCGAGGGCCGGCTGCGCGTCGGCGCCGCCGTCGGCGTCGGGCCGGACGCGCTCGAGCGCGCGCAAACGCTGATCGCCGCCGGGGCCGACGTGCTCGTCGTCGACACCGCGCACGGCCACTCGAGCGGCGTGATCGCGATGGTCGACCGGATCCGCGGCCTGTCCGGCGAGTTCGAGCTGGTCGCGGGCAACATCGCGACGGGCGAGGCCGCGGAGGCGTTGATCGACGCCGGCGCGGACGCCGTCAAGGTCGGCATCGGGCCGTCGGGCATCTGCACGACCCGCGTCGTCGCGGGTGTCGGCGTGCCGCAGGTGTCGGCGATCTACGACGTTGCAGAGACCGCGTCGCGGTTCGGGGTGCCCGTGATCGGCGACGGAGGGATCACGTCGTCCGGCGACGTCGCGAAGGCGATCGCGGCCGGCGCCGACACCGTGATGCTCGGAGGGCTGCTGGCGGGGACGGAAGAGACCCCGGGCGACGTCGTCTTCCAGCAGGGCGAGCGCTTCAAGGAGTACCGCGGGATGGGCTCGCTGGGCGCCATGAAGGCGCGCGGCTTCTCGAAGGACCGGTACTTCCAGGGCGACGTCGAGGACGTCGACAAGCTCGTGCCCGAGGGGATCGAGGGGCGCGTGCCGTTCAAGGGCCCGCTGGCCGGCGTCCTGCACCAGATCGTGGGCGGACTCCGGCAGGCGATGGGCTACTGCGGCGCCGCGACGATCGAGGCGATGCAGCAGGCCACGTTCGTGCGGATCACGGGTGCCGGCCTGCGCGAGTCGCACCCACACGACGTCACGATCACCAAGGACGCCCCCAATTACCGGCGCGGTTAGAGCGCGCGACGCGTCGTCCGCGCGAGCGGCGGAGAGTCGTCCCGTGCTCGTCGTGGACCTCGGGGGCCAGTACTCGCAGCTGATCGCACGCCGCGTGCGCGAGGCGCGGGTCTACTCCGAGCTCGTCTCGCACCGCTCGACGGTCGAGGAGGTCAAGCGCCGCAACCCGGCCGCGTTGATCCTGTCCGGCGGCCCGGCGTCGGTGTACGCGGACGGGGCGCCGCGGGTCGATCCGGCTCTCTTCGAGCTGGGCGTGCCGACACTCGGCATCTGCTACGGCGCGCAACTCCTGGCACTCGAGCTCGGCGGCCGCGTCGACCGGACGGGCGTGTCGGAGTTCGGGCGCACGCAGCTGTCCGCCTCCGGCGGCGAGCTCTTCACGCGGCCTCGAACCGGCCCAGACGGTGTGGATGTCGCACCGCGACACGGTCGTCGAGCCGCCGACGGGCGCCCGCGTCGTCGCCGCGTCGCCGTCGACGCCCGTGGCGGCGTTCGAGGACGAGCGGCGCCGGCTCTACGGCGTCCAGTTCCATCCCGAGGTCGTGCACACGCCGCACGGCCAGGACGTGCTCGAGAACTTCCTGCACGAGGTGGCCGGGATCGAACCGCTCTGGACGCCGGCGGCCGTGATCGAGGAGCAGGTCGAGCGCATCCGCGCGCAGGTCGGCTCCGAGCGTGTGCTGTGCGCGCTCTCCGGCGGCGTCGATTCCGCCGTGGCCGCCCTGCTCGTGCACCGCGCGATCGGCGACCGGCTCACGTGCGTGTTCGTCGACCACGGCCTGCTGCGCAAGGGCGAGGCCGATCAAGTGGTCGAGACGTTCGGCGGGCACTTCCACGTGCCGCTCGTGCACGTGCAGGCGCAGGAGCGGTTCCTCGCGCGCTTGGCCGGGATCGTCGATCCGGAGGAGAAGCGCAAGCGGATCGGCGAGGAGTTCATCCGCGTCTTCGAGGAGGAGGCGCGGGCGCTCGGCGACGTGCGCTGGCTCGTGCAGGGGACCCTCTACTCCGACGTGATCGAGTCGGGCGGCACCGAGGGCGTCGCCGAGACGATCAAGTCGCACCACAACGTCGGCGGCCTCCCCGAGGACATGGAGATGGAGCTCGTCGAGCCGCTGCGGCTGCTGTTCAAGGACGAGGTGCGCCGGGTCGGCGCGGAGCTCGGCCTGCCGGAGCGCATGGTCTGGCGGCAGCCGTTCCCCGGCCCGGGCCTTGCGATCCGGATCATCGGCGAGGTGACGGAGGAGCGGCTCGAAGCGCTGCGCGAGGCGGACGCGATCCTGCAGGAGGAGGTGCGGCGCGCCGGCCTCTACCGTGAGCTCTGGCAGTCGTTCTGCGTGCTCCCGGCGATCCGCTCGGTCGGGGTGCAGGGCGACTCGCGCACGTACGGCTACCCGATCGCGATCCGGGCGGTCACGTCCGAGGATGCGATGACGGCCGACTGGGCGCGCCTGCCGTACGACCTCGTCGAGCTGGTCGCCTCGCGGCTCGTCAACGAGATCCCCGCCGTGAACCGTGTCGTGCTCGACGTGACGTCGAAGCCGCCGGCCACGATCGAGTGGGAGTGAGAGGTCCTCACTCCCTATCGCATCGAGACCGAGCGCCTCGTCCTCCGCTGCTGGGAGCCGGAGGATGCGCCGCTGCTCAAGGATGCCGTCGATCGCAGCCTCGACCACCTGCGCCCGTGGATGCCGTGGGCGCCCGCCGAGCCCGAGCCGCTCGACGTCGTCTACGAGCGCCTGCGGGACTTCCGCGCGCAGTTCGACCGCGACGAGAACTGGATCATGGGCGTCCTCTCGCCGGACGAGGGCCGGTGCCTCGGCGGGACCGGGCTGCACCCGTCGGGCGAGGGCGACGAGGGAAGGGAGATCGGCTACTGGATCGCAGCCGACGCGCTCGGGAACGGCTACGCGACCGAGCTGGCGGCGGTGCTGACGCGGGTCGGGCTCGAGCTCCTCGGTCTCGAGCGGGTCGTGATCCGCGTCGATCCCGCGAACGGCCGCAGCGACCGTGTCCCGGCGAAGCTCGGGTACGTCAAGGAGGCGACCCTGCGGCGGCGCCTGCCGCAGAGGCACGGCTCCGGCCTTCGCGACGCGAACATCTGGACCCTCTTCCGGGAGGAGCTCGCGGGCTCGCCGGCGGCGGCCTACCCGTACACCGCCTACGACGCGCTCGGGCGGCTGCTCACCGCCGAGGTGCCTGGCCCCTAGGTGCCAGGCACCGGGCGTTAGTTCCGCGGCCCGCCGGCCACGTAGATCACCTGGCCGGAGACGTAGCTCGCGTCGTCGGAGCAGAGGAACGCGATCGTGCCCGCGACGTCGTCCGGCTGGCCGACGCGCCGCAGGGGCGTCTGTGCCGCCGCCGCTTCCTTGAACTGCTCGAACGGGACGCCGATCCGCTCGGCGGTCTGCTCGGTCATCGCCGTGACGATGAAGCCGGGCGCGACGCAGTTCACGTTCACGTTGAACGGGCCGAGCTCGATCGCGAGCGTCTTGGTCATCCCCTGCAGACCCGCCTTCGCGGCCGAGTAATTCGTCTGGCCGCGGTTCCCGAGCGCGGACACCGACGAGATGAAGACGATCTTGCCGCTCTTCTGCTCGACCATGTGGCGCTGCGCTGCCTGCGCGGCGAGGAACGACCCGCGGAGGTGCGTGCTGATCACCGCGTCGAAGTCGTCGTCGCTCATCTTGAAGAGCAGGTTGTCGCGGGTGATCCCGGCACACGTCACGAGGAAGTCGACCGTGCCGCCGAGCTCGACCGCGGCGGCGACCGCCTCCTCGACGTCGGCGCGCGAGGTGACGTCGCAGCGCACTGCGCGGCCGCCGAACCCAGCGGCCGTCCCGGCGGCCGCCTCCTCGTCGTAGTCGGCGACCACGACGCGTGCTCCCTCGGCCGCGAACCGCGCCGCCGTGGCCGCGCCGATCCCCTTCGCTCCACCCGTGACGAGGGCGGTCTTCCCGTCGAATCTCATCGCGCGAGCCTATACGGTCGGCCCGTGGAGCTTCGCGAGATCCTCGCCCGGCGCCGCATGCACCGCGCCTTCGAGCCGACGCCGGTCCCGCGCGAAGTCGTCGAGCGCATCGTCGGCGTGATCCGGCGCGCGCCGTCCGGCGGCTTTTCGCAGGGCGGGAGCATCGTCGTCGTCACCGACGACGAGCAGCGTGCCGCGATCGCTCGGGCCTTCGGCGACGACCACTACTCGCAAGGCGGCAGGAACTTCCTCGCCGACGCTCCGGTGCATCTCGTCATCTGTGTGAACGAGACGCTCTACCATGCGCGCTACAACGAGGCCGACAAGCTCGCGGCGACGGGGGGCATGGAGGTGACCTGGCCCGTGCCGTACTGGTTCGTCGATGCCGGAGCGTTGATGATGCTCGTGCTGCTGGCCGCGATCGACGAGGGCCTTGCGAGCGCCTTCGTCGGCCACCCCGACCAGAAGCGGATCTTCGACGAGCTGCTCGACCTGCCGGAGGACGTCGTCCCGATCGGGCTCGCGGTCGTCGGGACGCCGGGCGGCGACCCGCCGGCGGGCTCCCGCCTCGCGTCCCGCCGCCGTCCGCTCGACGACCTCGTCCACTGGGAGCGCTGGTAGCGGGGCTTCGGCGCCTCAGCGCAGAACGACCGGCCCGTACTTCGCGCGGACCTCGTCGACGAACGCGGCCAGCATGTCGGCGACCTCTGCGTCGGCGATCTCGAGCACGTTCTCCGCGTTCTTCTCGCCGCTGCGGGAGAGGTTGAACGAGCCGACGAACGACGTGTCGTCGCACACGCAGATCTTCGCGTGCATGAAGTCGTGAACCGTGCCGTCGCCGTACGGCGTCGAGTTCTTCCCCGTGAACGGCCCGGCCATCACGTGCTCGAGCAGCGGCAGCTTCCACGAGATGTTGCCGCTCACGCTCCACTGGTGGACCACCTCGCGGATCTGCGTGGCGTCGACGCACCCCGCGACGTCGACGGAGCGGTCGGCGATCACCTGCGCGAGAGTGCCGAGCACGGGCCCCGTGGTGATCACCGGAGAGCAGATGCGGACACGGCGGCGCGCCCGGCGAATCAGCTTCGAGATGCGTGCCGAAAGGTCCTCGCCGTGACCCGGGGTGAACCAGGCGCGCAGCCCGTCCTCCTCGCGTGGATCGACGAAGCCGCTTCGCATCACGTCGCCGGTCCGCCACAGCTGCTCGAAGTCGAGCTCGTAGGCCTTGGCGATCCGTGGATCCGCCGGGAGCACGACGACGACGTTCTCCTGGCGCGACCACGAGTCGTCGGTCCAGTTCATCGAGCCGGTCCAGACGTCGGATCCGTCGCGCACGACGTACTTGTGGTGCATCAGGTCCGGAATGCCTGCGATCGCCTTCCCTTCGAGAGGAAGGCCGGCGATCAGCTCGACGTCGGGCTCCGACGGCGGCGGAACCGGCATCGGTGCCGGATGGTCGACGTTGTACGCGAATCGCATCCGCACGCCGCGCCGCGCCGCGTCGACGATCGCCGCCGACACGATCGCCTTCGTCTCGTCGCCGAGGTGGAAGTCGTACTGGGCGAAGTCGAGCGTCCGTGTCGCGCCGGCGACGAACGCGGCCACCATCTGCGCGATCTCCCGCGGCTGCTGCCCGCCGTCCGTCAGAGTCGTGATCTGGATGCGCTCGTTCATCGATCGTCTCGTCGACGCCCGGATCGGGCGGACCTGGAACTTCTACCGTGACGGTGCCGGGGCCGAGCTGCGCACGCAGCGGCTCGCCGCGTATCTCGAAGCGCGTGCCGGCGCCGGGATCCTGCTGGTCGGAGAGGCGCCCGGCTATCGCGGTGCCCGGATCTCGGGAATCCCCTTCACCTCCGAGCGGCAGCTCACCGGGCACGGCCCTGCGGAGGCGACCGCGACGGTCGTCCAGGCGGCGCTCGCCGAGCTCGGGCTGGTCGACGAGGTGCTGCTCTGGAACGTCGTCCCGACGCATCCGGGGACGGCGTCGTCCAACCGGCGGCCGACCGCCGGCGAGGTCCGGGCCGGCTCCGGGTTCGCCCGTGAGCTCGCGCGCGGCCGCCGCGTGATCGGGATCGGACGGCTCGCCGCGGGGGCGCTCGGAGCGCCGTACGTCCGGCACCCGAGCCGGGGCGGGGTGGCGGCCTTCCGGGAGGGGCTGCTACAGTTCGCGCCCGGCGGACGCCTGGTCCGCCGTTTCTCCGCATGAAGACGTACAACGCCAAACCGGGCGAGATTCAGCGCGACTGGTACCTCGTGGACGCCGAGGGCAAGACCCTCGGCCGGCTCGCGACCCAGATCGCCGAGCGCCTGCGCGGCAAGGGCAAGCCGCAGTACACGCCGCACGTCGACACCGGTGACTTCGTGGTCGTCGTCAACGCCGAGAAGATCGCCGTCACGGGCAAGAAGCTCGACGAGAAGGTGTACTACAGGCACTCCGGCTATCCCGGAGGGCTACGCGAGCGCACGCTGCGCGAGCAGCTCGAGCGGCGCCCGACCGAGGTGCTCCGCAAGGCCGTCAAGGGCATGCTCCCGCGCAACCGTCTCGGCCGGGCCCAGCTGACCAAGCTCAAGATCTATGCAGGCGCCGAGCATCCGCACGAGGCGCAGGCCCCGACCAAGATCGAGGTGTAGATGTCGACTCCGGCTCAATACCGCGGCACCGGCAAGCGCAAGACGTCGGTCGCGCGCGTGATCCTCCGGCCCGGTGACGGCGCCACCTGGGTGAACGGCAAGCCGCTCGAGGAGTACTTCCCGCGGCTCTGGCACCGCTTCATCGCGACCGCCCCGCTGAAGACCGCCGACGTCGAGGGTCAGTACGACCTGCGCGTTCGCGTGCACGGCGGTGGGCCGTCCGGGCAGGCCGGTGCGATCCGCCACGGCCTCGCCCGCGCGCTGGTCGAGATCAACCCGGACCTGCGCGTCCCGCTCAAGCGCGCCGGCTTCCTGACACGGGACGCCCGGATCGTCGAGCGGAAGAAGGCCGGCCTCCACAAAGCGCGCAAGGCTCCACAGTTCAGCAAGCGGTAACAGCGCGCTCTCTCGTGGCGCGCAGATACTTCGGCACCGACGGTGTCCGCGGCGTCGTGGGCGAGACGATCACGCCGGGGCTCGTCGAGCGGCTCGGCCGCGCGTCCGCGCTGTGGACCGGCGCGGCGAAGGTCTTCGTGGGCCGCGACACGCGCGCGTCGGGTGTCGAGCTCGAGGAGGCGTTCGCGCGCGGCGTGATCTCCGCGGGCGGTGACTGCATCCTCGGCGGGGTCCTGCCGACGCCCGCCGTCGCGCTTCTGGCGCTCGACCTCGGCGTCGTGATCTCCGCATCGCACAACCCGCCGGAGTACAACGGCGTCAAGTTCTTCGACAGCCGCGGCCGGAAGCTGAGCGATCGCTCCGAAGAGCAGATCGAGGAGCTGCTCGCCGCCGCGCCGGCGGTCGACCAGGGATCGATCGAGCGGGTCGAGATCGCCACCGACTCCTACCTGGAGCACGTGCTCGAGCGGTTCGGCTCTCGCCTCTCCGGCCTGCGCGTCGTGGTCGACTGCGCGAACGGCGCATATGCCGGCCTTGCGCCTCAGGCGTTCGAGGAGTGCGGGGCGGAGGTGGTCGCGATCGGTGTCGAGCCGGACGGCGGGAACATCAACGTCGGCTGCGGCGCGACCGACACCGCGCTCCTGCAGCGCACCGTCGTCGAGCGCGGGTTCGACCTCGGGATCGCCTTCGACGGCGACGGCGACCGCATGCTGGCAACCGACGAGCACGGCAACCTGATCGACGGCGACCAGATCGTCGCCGTGCTCGCTCTCGATCTCGGCGTCGACCAGGTCGCGGTGACGGTGATGGCCAACCTCGGCCTGCACGAGCTGATGCGTGAGCACGGGATCCGTGTCGTCACCACCGACGTCGGCGACCGCTACGTGCTCGAGGCGCTCGAGCGCGAGGGCGGCCAGCTCGGCGGCGAGCAGTCGGGCCACATCATCTTCCTGCGCGACCACGTGACCGGCGACGGGCTCGCAGCCGGCCTGCTGCTGTGCGGAGCGCTGCACGGCCGGCCGCTGAGCGAGGTCGCCTCGGTCATGCACGTGTTCCCGCAGGTGAAGGAGAACGTCCGCGTCGAGGTGCGCGAGCTGACCCCGGAGCTCGAGGCCGAGGTCGCGCGCGTCAACGAGGCGTGGGCCGGAGAGGGCCGCGTGCTCGTCCGGCCGTCCGGGACGGAGCCGGTGATCCGGGTGCTCGCCGAGGCCCGCGACCCCGGGGCGGCTGCGGAGGCCTGTGCTAGGATCGCTGCTCTCGTCCGTCGAGAGCTCGGCTGACCGTTCCGATGGGGGAACGGGCCCGCAGCCGGGCTTTTCCGTTTCCAGAGGCCTTGTACCGGGCATTCGACCGGGAAGGGAGGCGACGAAATGTGCGGGATCATCGGATACATCGGGCCCCGTCCCGCGCAGCCGCTGCTTCTGCGCGGGCTCGAGCGGCTCGAGTACCGCGGCTACGACTCCGCGGGCCTCGCCCTCCTCGAGGATGACGGGCTCGCGTACCTCCGCACAGTCGGCAACCTCCAGAACCTGAAGGACGCCGCCGAAGGTCTCGGCTCCCTGTCGACGACCGGGCTCGGCCACACTCGCTGGGCGACGCACGGGGCGGTCAACGAGCAGAATGCGCATCCGCTGACCGCATGCGACGACCGCAGGCTCGCGATCGTCCTGAACGGGATCATCGAGAACTACCGCGAGCGCCGCGAGGAGCTGCTTGCCGCCGGGCACAGCTTCGGCTCGGAGACGGATGCCGAGGTCGTCGCGCACCTGGTCGAAGACGCCTACGCCGGCGATTTGGTCGAGGCCGTGCGCGTCGCCTACCGGCAGCTGGAGGGGCACTTCACGTTCGTCGTCATCCATCGCGACCATCCCGGGGAGCTGGTCGGGGTCCGGAACCAGACGCCGCTCGTCGTCGGCCTCGGCGACGGCGAGAACTTCCTCGCGTCGAACCTCGCCGCCTTCCTCGCCGAGACGCGTCGCGTCGCGTTCCCCGACGACGGTCACATCTCGCGGATCACGCCCGACGGCGTGACGTACGTGGACGCGGTGACCGGCGCAGAGGTCGAGCACGACACGATCGAGGTCGACTGGGACGACGCCGCCGCGGAGCGGTCCGGCTACGAGACGTTCATGCTCAAGGAGATCTACGAGCAGCCCGAGGGCGTCGCCGAGACGATCGGCGACCGTGTGCGCCACGGCCATCTCGTGCTCGAAGGGCTCGGGATGACCGAGGACGAGCTGCGGAAGCTGCGGCGCATCGTGATCGTCGCCTGCGGGACCGCGTACCACGCCGGCGTGGTCGGCCGGTACGCGATCGAGGAGTGGGCGCGGGTCCCGGTCGAGCCCGACGTCGCCAGCGAGTGGATCTATCGCAACCCGGTGATCGACCCGGGCACGCTCGTGATCGGCATCTCGCAGTCGGGCGAGACGCGCGACACCATTCAGGCCATGAAGCTCGCGCGCGAGAAGGGAGCGCGCACCGTCGCGATCACGAACATGATGGGCTCGCAGATCACGCGCGAGGTCGACTCGGTCCTGTTCACGCGCACCGGTCTCGAGGTCGGCGTCGCCGCGTCGAAGACGTTCACCGCCCAGGTCGCGCTGCTGTTCCTGATCGGCCTCAAGCTCGCCCAGGTGCGCGAGACGCTGCCACCCGGAGAGATCGAGTTCATCCTCGACGAGGTCTACGACCTGCCGCGGAAGATGCAGCGCTTCCTCGACGGGGACCACCCGATCGAGGAGATCGCACAGCGGCTGCACGACAGGCCGTTCTTCCTCTACCTCGGCCGCCACGTCGGGCTGCCGGTCGCGCTCGAGGGCGCGCTGAAGCTGAAGGAGATCTCGTACATCCCGACCGAGGCGTACTCGGCCGGCGAGATGAAGCACGGCCCGATCGCGCTCCTCGAGGAGGGGACGCCGGTCGTGGTCGTCGCGACCCGCATCCACGTGTACGACAAGATCGTCTCCAACATCCAGGAGACGCGGGCGCGGGGCGCGCACGTGATCGCGATCGCGACGGACGGCAACGAGGACATCCAGCACCACGCCGACGACGTGATCTACGTCCCGGAGTCACCGGCGTTCCTCCAGGCCGCGCTCGCGATCCTCCCGCTCCAGCTGCTCGCCTACCGCATTGCGCGCCTGCGCGGCCTCAACGTCGACCAGCCGCGCAACCTCGCGAAGACGGTCACGGTCGAGTAGCGACCGTCTCCTGCGCCGTCTGCACGAACGCGCGCGCGGCAGGCGAGCTGTAGCGGTCGCGGTGCTGGGCGACCGCGATGATGCGCGGCGGCATCGGCTCGCCGAGCTCGACGACCGCGATCCGCCGGTCGGCGGCGTCGACGGTCAGTCGCGGCATCACCGCGACGCCGACCCCGGCCGCCACCAGCCCCTGGATGGTCGGGTTGTCGTTCGAGCGGAATGCCCAATGCGGCTCGATCCCTCTCGACCTGAACGCCGCCGTGATCGGCGCCGCGCCGTGGTCGTCGCGAAAGCCGATCAGCGGCTGGGCCGCCAGGGAGCGCAGCGTCGGCCGTTCGTCCGCGAGCGGGGAGGCGGTCGCGACGATCGCGACGTAGGGATCACGCAGCAGCTCGACGGTCTCGAGGGGCGCATCTCCGACCGGCAGCTGGACGAAGCCCACGTCGATCTCACCGGTCTCGATCGCGCGCACGATCCCGTCGTCCTCGAGCTCGTCGAGCATGACGTCGATCTTCGGCCACCGTTCGCCGAACCGGCGCATGATCTCGGGCAGCAGCCGCGCGCCGACCGACTGGAACGTCCCGACGCGAAGCGTGCCCGCCTCGCCGGCCCGGAGCGCCTGCAGATCGGCCTGTGCGGCACGGAGGCGGCTGATGATCGAGTCGGCGTGCCGGAGGAGCAGCGCGCCCGCCTCGGTGAGCGAGACGGGCCGCGGCCCTCCCGGGCGCTCGACCAGGCGCTCGCCGACGATCCGCTCGAGGGTCGCGATCTGCTGGCTGACGGCCGACTGTGTGTAGCCGAGCCGTTCGGCCGCGCGCCCGAAGGAGCCCTCCTCGGCGATCGCGCGCAGGGCGGCGAGATGGCGGAGCTCGACGCCGAGCCAATGATCAGGTTCCATGATCGAATAGAGTAATAGATCAATTTGCGCTGATAGTTCCCGCTCAGGCACGATCCGGGCATGGGAGCAATCCTCTTCTTGATCGCCGTGATCGGCATCCTCGTGCTCGCCGCCGCCTACGGCGTCGACTCACGCCCGGTCGAGCGCGGCCGGCACCGCCCGAACCTCTGAGCGCGCGGTTCGGCTAGCCGTCGACGTCGCGCCGGAGGCGCTTCGTCTCGCCGCGACGCTTCTTCTGCTCGAGCCGGCGCTGCTGCCCAGCCTTCGTCGGCGCAGTCGGCGTCCGCGGGCGCCGCACCCGCACCGCCTCGCGCAGCTGTTCCACGATCCGGTCGGTCGCGAGCTCGCGGTTTCGCAACTGCGAGCGCTCGTCCTGCGCGACCGCGCGCACCACGGGCCCGATGCGCTCGAGGACGAGCCGGCGCTCGCGGTCCGTCAGGCCGGCCGACTCCTCGACGTCGAACAGCGCCTCGACCCGGGTCGAGGTCTTCTGCGCGTGCTGTCCGCCCGGCCCACTCGAACGGGAGAAGCGGAAGGCGATCTCCGACCGAATAGACTCGGCGTCCATGGCCGCGATTCTCCTGGACGTGGACGGTGTGCTGCACGTCTCGGGTGAGCCGATCGCCGGAGCTGCGGCCGCCGTCAAGCGTCTTCGTCGCGACGGTCACCGGCTTCGCTTCGTCACGAACTCGACCACGAAGCCGCGCACGCAGCTCGCCGAGCAGCTGCGCTCGATCGGGATCGAGCTGGAGGACCACGAGCTGCAGACGACCGGCGGGGTGGCAGCGAGCGCCCTCGCCGGCCAACGCGTCCTCGCGCTGACGATGCCGGGGCTGCTCGACGATCTCAACGGGCTCCAGCTCGTCGGCATGAACGTCGATGCGGTGCTCGTGGGCGGTGCCGACGAGGGCGAGGAGACCGGGCGTGTCTTCTCGTACCTGAACTTGAACCGCGCCTTCCACGAGCTCGAGGCGGGCGCGGACCTGTACTGCCTGCACAAGAACCGCTGGTGGCAGACCTCCGACGGCGCGCGCCTCGACGCGGGCGCGTTCGTGGCGGGCCTCGAGTACGCCGCCGACATCGAGGCGACGGTGCTCGGCAAGCCGAGCACCGCGTACTTCGCAGCGGCGCTCGAAGCGCTCGACGCCGATCCGTCGCTGACGTGGATGGTGGGGGACGACATCGAGGGCGACATCGTCGGTGCGCACAATCACGGGTTGCGAACGGTGCTCGTGCGGACCGGAAAGTTCCGGCCCGACGACGTCGAGCGCTCGCGCGTCCAGCCGGACGGTATCGTCTCGTCGATCGCCCAGCTCCCCGACTGGCTCGAGCAGAACTCGTAGACCGTGCCGTGCGCGTCGGGGTAGACCTGATCGAGATCGAGCGGATCCGCCGCGCGCTCTCCCGCTACGGCGAGGACTTCAAGGAGCGCTGCTTCACGCAGGCCGAGCGCGAGTACTGCGACTCGAAGCCGAATCCGCCGCAGCACTACGCAGGCCGGTTCGCGGCGAAGGAGGCGGTCGGCAAGGCGCTCGGCTCCGGCGTCTACTTCACGTGGAAGGAGATCGAGATCCGCGGCCGGCCGAAGCCGGGCGTCCATCTCGCCGGCCGCACGGCGGCCTGGGCCGGCCGGGCCGGCGTCGCCCGCGTCGAGCTGTCGATGACGCATTCGCGTGAGCTGGCCGCCGCGGTGGCCGTCGCGGTGGACGGCGTTCCGGGGGGCGACGCGTGAGGCTGCTGCCGCTGCTCACCGCCGAGGAGACGCGGGTCGCCGAGGCTGCGCATCCGGGCTCGCTCGACGAGCTGATGGAACGCGCCGGCACCGCCGTGGCCGAGCTCGTGATCCGGTCGTTCCCGGGCCGCGTGACGGTCGTCTGCGGCAAGGGCAAGAACGGAGGTGACGGCAAGGTCTGCGCCCGGGTGCTCCTCGACGCGGGCCGCGAGGTGCACGTCGTCGAGGGCTCGGGCGACCTGGGCACGCCGGACGTGATCGTGGACGGCCTGCTCGGGATCGGGCTCGAGGGCGCGCCGCGCGAGGATGCCGCTCGCATGATCGACCTGATCAACGCCTCCGGGCGTCCCGTGGTGGCGATCGACGTCCCCTCGGGCGTGAACGCCTCGACGGGGGAGGTCTCCGGCCCGGCCGTGCACGCGGCGGCGACGGTCACGTTCGGCGCGGCCAAGGTGGGGCTCGCGGTCGCGCCCGGCCGGCTGCATGCCGGTGCGGTCACCGTCGCGCCGCTCGGCCTGCGCCCGCGCGAGCACCAGCACTCGCTCGTTCCCGCCGCGGTGCTGCTCGAGGTTCCGGCGAAGCGGGTCGATTCGACGAAGTACACGGCAGGGTCGGTGCTCGTCGTCGGCGGCTCGCGCGGCCTGACCGGTGCGGTGATGCTCGCGTCGCTCGCCGCCTACCGCGCCGACGCGGGGTACGTCGCCGTCGCGGCGCCCGAGTCCTCCCTTCCGGTGCTCGAGTCCACCATCCTCGAGGTCGTCAAGCACCCGCTCCCGGAGGACGCGTCAGGACGGCTGCTGCCGCGGGCCGCCGACGCCGTGATCGCCGCGGCGCAGAAGGCCGATGTCGTCGCGATCGGGCCCGGTCTCGGCCGCACCGACGGGACTGTCGAGCTCGTGCGCGTGTTGCTCGAGCGCCTCGATCTGCCGGTGGTGCTCGACGCGGACGCGCTCTGGGAGCTGGAGCCGTTCGCACGGAGCGCAGCGACCGTGATCACCCCCCACACCGGTGAGCTGGCCCGGCTGCTCGGGACGACGAGCGCCGGCGTCGACGCCCATCGCCTCGACGCCGTGCGGCGGGCCGCGTCGCGGTTCGGATCGGTCGTGCTGCTGAAGGGAGCCGACACGCTCGTCGCCACGCCGCGGGCCGGCGTGCTCGTCGCGAGCTACGGCTCGCCCGCGCTCGCGACAGCGGGCTCCGGCGACGTCCTGACCGGCATCGTCGCCGCCTTCATCGCGAAGGGCATCGAGCCGCAGCTCGCGGCGGCGGCAGCGGCGGTCGCGCACGGGGTCGCCTCCGAGCTGCTCGACCCGCAGCGCGGCGCCGTCGCCTCCGACCTGCTGCCCGGGCTCAGGCTCGCCCTCGCAGGGCACGGGCTCCAGCGCGCGCCGCTCGCGCGATAGCGGGGATGCGCAGCGAGATCACGATCGACCTGCATGCGCTGCAGCAGAACGTCAGAAGCCTGCTCGCGGCGCTCGACGGCTCCGAGCTGTGGGCGGTCGTCAAGACCGACGCCTATGGGCACGGTGCGCTCGAATGCAGCGCGGCGGCGCTCGCCGCCGGCGCGACCGGCCTGTGCGTCGCCACGGTCGGCGAAGGGCTCGAGCTGCGCACGGTGCTCCCCGAGCCCCGGATCCTCGTGCTCGGACCGACCGCACCCGCCGACGTCGCCCGCGCCCGGGAGGCCCGGATCGCCGTGACGGTGCCGGACGGGCGGATCCCCGACGACGTCGAGGTGCACGTCAAGCTCGATTCCGGGATGGGCCGCTGGGGCACGGCGGAGCTGCCGGCGGGCGACCGCCGCATCGCCGGCGTGATGACCCATCTCGCGACCGCGGACAGCGACCTCGACTTCGCGCGCGAGCAGCTCCGGCGATTCCGCGAGGCCACCGTCTCGCTGCCGAGGGACGTGCTGCGGCATGCGGCGAACAGCGCCGCGGCGCTCCGGCTGCCGGAGGCCCGCTTCGACGCCGCCCGCTGCGGCATCGCCGTCTACGGGCTGTCGCCGTTCGGGACCGACCCGGCCGCCGACGGTCTCCAGCCGGTGCTCTCGTGGCGGAGCGAGATCGCCCAGGTGAAGCTGCTGCGGGCCGGGCAGTCGACCGGGTACGGCCGGCGCTTCATCGCCCGCGGCGACACGTGGATCGGGCTCGTGCCCGTCGGGTACGGCGACGGCTTCAGCCGGGACCTGAGCGGTACGGAGGTGCTCGTCGCCGACGAGCCGGCCCGCGTCGTCGGCGTCGTCTCGATGAACGCGCTGGCGGTCCAGCTTCCACGGCCGGTCGAGCCCGGCACGCCGGTGACGCTCGTCGGCCGCGGCGTCCTGCTCGACGCACACGCACGGGTCGCCGGCACGATCGGCTACGAGCTCGCCTGCGGCATCGGCACGTCGGCGGCACGGACACCGCGTACCGTGTTGGGGCCATGACGAGCATCGAGCGGCGTGCCGCCCTCCAGGCCGACCGGGCAGCCGCGCTGGCGGCGAGGCTGGAGAACCTGCTCTCGGGGCTGACCGGCGACGAGCGCGTCCTCGACGTCGGATCCGGCCTCGGGGCGCTCGCCATCGCACTCGCGCCGCGCGTGCGCGAGGTGGTCGCCGTCGAGCGCAACGAGGCCTACGTCGAGTACCTCCGCGCCACCGCGCCCCCGAACGTCGAGGTCGTGCTGGGCGACGGCGAGCATCTCGACCTCCCCTCGTACAGCTTCGACGTGGCGGGAACGCTCCGCACGCTCCACCACACGCCACGGCCCGAGCTCCTCGTGGCCGAGCTCGTGCGCGTCACCCGCCCCGGCGGAACGTTGCTCGTCGCCGATCAGCTCGCGCCCGCCGATCCGCTCGCGGCCGTCGAGTTGAACGCGTTCGAGCACGCCCGCGATCCGTCGACGAGCCGCGTCCTCTCCGACCAGGACCTGCGCGGGATGTTCGATTCGAACAACCTCGTGCTCCGGCGGGCCGACATCGTCACCGAGTCCCGCGATCTCGACGCCTACCTCGACCTGGTCGAGTGCTCCGGGGCGCACCGCGAGTCCGTCCGTGCGATGGCGCCCCGCGGCTACGAGGCGATCGTGGGCTGGTACGTGCTCAGCAAGTAGCGAGTCGGTTACCCGCTCCGACCGCGGTACGCCCGCTGGGCGCGCGCAACCGTCGCCGGAAGCAGCGCCTGCAGCCATCCGGCCGGGCGGTACCAGCGCGGCACGACGATCTCGCGGCGGTCGTGGTCGACGGCGTCGAGCAGGCGCTCGACGACGAGCGGCGGGTCGACCACGAACCGTCCCCCGACAGCACCGAAGCGGGCCCGCTGCGGGAACCCGGGGGTCTCGACATAGCCCGGACTGACGGTGTGCACCGACACCGCCCGCGGCGCGAGCTCGACGGCGAGCGAGCGCGAGAACGCGAGCTGGGCGTGCTTCGACGCGGAGTACGGCCCGGCGGCGAAGGAGCCCGCGACGGAGACCACGTTGACCACGTGCGAGCCCGCGCCCAGGCCGGGGAGGAACGCGAGGACCGTCCACACCGCGCCGAGGTAGTTGGTGCGCACCGTCTGCTCGATCTGCTCGGGCGTCGAGGTCAGAAAGCCTCCCCGCGCGCCGACGCCCGCGTTGCAGACGAGCAGGTCGACGGCAGGATGGCGCGCGAGGACACGGGAGGCGGCTGCCTCGGCCGCCGCCCGGTCGGCGACGTCGCACGTCTCGTGCTCGTCGGCCTCCGACTCGCGCCGCGACAGGCCGACGGTCAGGTAGCCGCGCCCGCGCAGCCGGTGGACGAGCTCGGCTCCGATGCCCGACGAGGCGCCCGAGACGACAGCTATCCGCACACGCGGAGCTGGCGCGGCGCGACCGCCGTCCGCCCGGAACGGTCGACCACCTCGACCGTCAGGTGATGCTTGCCCTTGGCGAGGGTGCCCGTCGACCACGGCACCGAGTAGAGCCCCTGCCCGCTCTTCGCCGTGCCGATCAGGTGCGTCCCCTCGAAGAACTGCACCTTGGTCACCTTCGTCGTGGAGCCGGCTGCGACGACCAGGCGGTCGTGCTTCGCGACGCAAGCGTTCTGCTCCGGCTCGAGCCACGTCGCCGCCGGGCCGTTCACCACCTTCATCTGGTTCTGCTCGAACGCGGTGTTCGGCAGCAGGTCGGGACCGACCGTGTCGATGTTCTTCGACTCCTGGTAGTCCGACGCCTCCATGATCGTCCTCGTCGTCCCGACCCGGAGCTTCGGCGCCTCGCTCGGCAGCCCGAACGCAGTCAGCCCGGTGGCCGGGTCGTACGCGGACGCACCGATCAGAACGCCGCCGTAGCTGATGACGAGCGACAGCGGATCGACGCCGGCGCCGCCGTCCCGTACACGTGCGACGAGCAGGGGCCGGCCCGCGTTGACGCGCGTCGTCAGCAGCTGCAGCGTCGGCGGCGTGACGTCGTTCACCCACGCGTTCAGCAGGTAGCCGCCCTTCAAGGGCGCGTTCGTGAACGGATCGGCGCGCGAGTCGACGACGACGTAATAGGTGCCCTGCCGCGGGAACTGTGCCCCGGCCGCGCCGATGTCGATCTGGCTGTCGAACGTGAGCGCGTTGACGTCGGTCGGAACGCCCGCGTATCCCTGCACGTCGTTCTCGTCCTTGGACCCGAGCACGAACGGGTCGATCAGCGCCCCCGGTGTCTCCTCGAGCACGGAGACACCGAAGTTGACCACAGGCTCGTTGATCGCGAGCGAGTACAAGTGCTCGGAGCCGTCCTCGTTCATCGTCGCGCCGACGTAGTTCGGCGGCTGCCCGAACGGCGCCGACGGGCAGCAGTAGGCCGAGACGCGGTTCGCCCCGGATGCAGTGCTGCCCACCTGCAGCTTCTGCAGCTGGACCGCCTTCATCGAGGAGAGGGCGGGCTTCTCGACCAGGAACTGGTACGGGATGCGCCGCGCGACGCCGTTGCCGCTCAGGACGAGGAAGCCGGTGTTCTCCCCGGTGCCCGCGTCGGCCGCGACGTGGACGACGACCGGGATCGCGGCGTCACCCCCGGGCGTGATCGTGATCTGCTCGGGAACGTCGATCTCGACGCCGTTCGTCTGCGCCTGCGGCGCGACTGCGACCGACCAGGTGCCCGACCCGTCGCCTGCGTCGCTTGCGAGCACCAGCATCGAGGCGACCTGCGCACCGTGGGTGATGTCGATGCGCTGGAACGACAGCGACTGCGGGGCGGTGAAGATCTTCGGATCGTCGGCGGCGCCGACGTTCGCGAGCCCGGCCCCTTCGAGCAGCACCGACGCCTCCTGCGTGCGTGCGGTGTCGCCCCAGGCCGGCGACGCCGTCGACATCAGCGCCGATTTGATCTGCCACGGCGACCAGTTCGGATGGCGCTCGACGAGGATCGCCGCGGCGCCGGCGACGTGCGGCGTCGCCATCGAGGTGCCGGCGAAGACCGCGAATGTCGAGCCGATGGTACGCGGCGGCGTCGACGAGAGGACATCGAGCCCCGGAGCCGCGATGTCGGGCTTGAGCAGGCTGCCGAAGTCGGTCGGGCCGGCCGACGAGAAGCTCGTGATGATCCCCGAGCGCCCGGTCTGGATCTCCTCGATCGAGCTCGAGACGCGGATCGACGCCTGCCCGCCCTTCCCGGCCAGATACGCGCGCAGCGTCTTCCCGTCGAGATCCGAGATCATCCCCGCCGGGATCGGAAGGATGATCGGGATCGGATTGGCCTCCCCCGGGCGGTTGTCGACCAGGATCATCCCGATCGCGCCGGCGCGCTGCGCGCGGATCGCCTTGGAGTCGAAGGTGCACTTGCCGCGCAGCGCGAGCACGATCTTGCCCTTCAGCGAGTCCGCCGGAAGCGTTCCCACGCTGGTGTTCGGTGCGCCCGCCGTCCCGCAGAGGTACGCGTCGACCGGCTTCCCGTCGGTTCCGGCGATCGAGCCCGCGTCGATCACCGTCTGGTTGATCGTCGACCACGCCGCCGGGAACCGCACGCCGGAGCCCTGGATCGGGATCGCGCCCAGGTTCGGCGGGCCGCCGACCACGCTGACCGCGGGGGCGAAGACGTGCGAGTTCGACACCGCTGCGACCGTGATCGCGTCGGGCACGCTGCCCGGCGAGCCGGCCGTTCCGTAGCCGAAGTCCTCCCGGTCGTTGCCGGCGGCGATCACCGGGACGACGCCTGCGAGCACCGTGTTGTGGACGGCCTCGTACATCGCGTCGTTCGCGGGATCGGTCTGCGGCCCGCCGCCCGAGAAGTTGATGACGTTCATGCCGTCGTCGACGGCCGCCTCGAATGCCTTGACGATCTCGGGCGTGTCCGCCTCGTCGCCGAGCGGGGTCGGGATCGTGAAGACGCGATAGTTCCCGATCCACGCCTTCGGGGCGACGCCGGAGAGCCCCGAGGTCTGCGGGTGGTCTGGGCCGGCGGGCGCGGTCGTACCCGCGTCGCCCGCCGCGATGCCCGATACGTGGGTGCCGTGCGGCTCCGTGTTGTCGAACGCCTGGTTGCTGAGCGCGTTCCTGATCGGGCCCGGAAAGACGCGCGCCACGATCACCTTCGGGGTCGTGAGCTTCGTGTCGCCCTTCGGGAAGCCCGCGGGGTAGGAGAAGCCCTTCGGCGACAGGAACGGGTTGGTCGGGTCGACGCCCGTGTCGACGACGCCGATCTTGACTCCTTCCCCGGCATCGCCGCTCGCGGCCTCGAGCGCCGTCGCGTTGATCACGGTCGGCCCGCTGTCGTCGGTGGCGAGGTAGGCCAGGCTCGGGTAGATCTTGTTCACGGCGTTGAGCCGGAGCAGGGCCGGCAGCCTCTTCTCCGGCAGCTGCACCGTGAAGCCGTCGAGGATCACGCTGTAGTGCTCCTGGATGGTCGCGCCTGGAATGGCTGCCTTGACCTGCGCGACGGCGGCGCTCTGGAGCCGGGCGAGACGGGCGAGGTAGGCCTTCGAGCTCGCGCTCCGGACGTTCAGGTGCCGCGACACGGTCGCCGCGCTGAGCGAGCGCTCGGACGCCCAGACGGCGAGCGGTGGTGCCTTGAGCCGGACGATCACCCGCGTCAGCCCCTGGTCCCGCCGCGACGGGATGTGGATCGTGCCCACGCGTACGCGCGGCACCGCGTTCTCGCGGAGGTCGGGCCGGAGCGGCTGCAGCGCCGCGCTGGCCGAAGTCGCGGCGCCGAGGGCGACGACCGCCGTGACGAGGAGGAGGCGGCGCAAGGAGCCGCCACAGTAGCCGAAGCATCCACGGGACAGATGGGCGATTTCCCGGGCGGCTACGCCGGATAGAGTCGCGCCGTGTTCGAGGGCAAGCAGGCGCTCGTGCTGGGGGTCGCCAACAAGCGTTCGATCGCGTGGGCGATCGCCAGGCGGCTTGCCGAGGGGGGTGCTCGGTGTGCGTTCACCTTCCAGGGAGAGCGGATCGAGAAGGGCGTCCGCGAGCTCGCGGCCTCCGTCGACAGTCCGCTCGTGACGGAGCTGGACGTCCGGGACGACGGCGCGGTGGCGCGCGTGTTCGACGAGGTCGGCGCCGTGTTCGGCGGGCGGCTCGACATCCTGGTGCATTCGGTGGCGTTCGCGGCGGCGGAGGATCTGGAAGGTCGTTTCACCGATACGCCGCGTGACCGCTTCTGGATGGCGCTCGACGTCAGCGCGTACTCGCTCGTCGCGACGGCCCGGGCCGCCGAGCCGTTGCTGGAGGCGGCCGGCGGCGGCTCGATCCTGACGATGACCTACCTGGGCGGCGAGCGGGCGGTGCCTCACTACAACGTGATGGGCGTCGCCAAGGCCACCCTCGATGCCTCGGTGCGCTACCTCGCGTGGGACCTCGGGCAGAAGAACATCCGCGTCAACGCAGTGTCGGCCGGGCCGGTGCGCACGCTCGCGGCCCGTTCGATCGCCGGCTTCCCGACCATGGAGTCGATCGTCGAGGAGCGCGCCCCGCTGCACCGGCACATCGACGCCGACGACGTCGGCGCGGCGGCTGCGTACCTGCTCTCGGACGCGGCCCGCAACGTGACCGGGACGACCTTGTACGTCGACTCCGGGTACCACGCGATGGGTATGTAATGCGTGATTGCGACCTGCTCGCGCACGGGTGTCGCAACCGGGTCGATGTACCCGATACGCCCGGTCAGTGCCTCCGGTGGGGAGAGACCATGTTCATGATCCGCACGCGACGGGTGCCGTCGGGGCGGTCGGCGAGGGCTCGGTTCCGGTACGGGTCGAGGACGGCGGCGAGGGCGGCGGTCACCTTTCGGGTCTCCGTCGGCGGTCAGCCAGAGGTCGGCGTTGGCGAGGGCCGCGACGTCCTGCCACTCCTCGGGCTCCTCGCGCTCGGTCGCGACGAACGCCTCCGCCACCGCCCGGCTGCTGTCGAAGAAGGCGAGGCCGACGGCGGTCGCCGCGGCCGCCCCGGCCGGGGTGGATGCGTCGAGATCGAACAGCGTCCCGCCGTCGGTCGCCCGCCACGGCCGTTCCCGTCCGTCGCTGCGGGCGGGGGCGGGCTCGGCGAGGTCGTAGCGCTCCAGCAACTTGAGGTGATACGCCGTCGCGCTCGGGCTCAACCCGGTGAGTTCGGCGCACTCGGTCGCCGTCAGTTCGTCCCCCGACGCGAGCGCGTCGATGATCGCCATCCGGGCCGGATGGGCGAGCGCCCGGATGTCCCGGGGATCCTGCAGATACAGCGTGTCCCCGGCATGGGTCCGCGCCTGGCGGGCCGGCGGCGACGTGCGTGCCGGCCCGGCCCGGGACCGCGACTGACCTTTGCGGGACGATCGATCGGCAGGCATCGACTCGAAGCATAGCCCTTGACAGTGAAGATGTTAAGGGAATACTGTTCAATAAATGCTGAACAGTCATGCCCGGACGCCGCGACCTGCTCATCGCCCTCGTGGGGCGCATGGTGTCGACGTTCGGCGACGGGGTGGCGCTGGTCGCCCTGACGCTGCGCCTGCAGGCGGACGGCGCCCACCCCTACGAGGTGGGTCTGCTGCTGGCCGCCGGGGTCATCCCGCAGCTGCTGCTCGCCCGCCCGGTCGGGCGCCTGGTCGACACCCACGACTCCCGGCGCCTCCTCGTCGGGGGTGGTCTGGTCGAGGTGGCGGCCACGATCCCGCTCATCTTCCTGCACTCGGTCGTGCCGATCGTGGCGCCTGGTCGCCGTGCTGGGCGCCGCCGCGTCGCTGACCGGGCGCCACCTGGTCGGCCCTCGTCCCCCGAGTGGTCGGCGAGGACCACCTGGCCGCGGCGGTCTCGGCCCAGCAGTCCCTGAACGTCCTCGTCCTCGTCGGCGCCCCCGCCGTCGGCGGACTGCTGGCCGGGGCGTTCGGCTCGGGCGTACCGATGGCCCTCGACGCCGCCACGTTCGTCGTCGTGACCGTCGCCGCCGCCCTCGTCCGCACCCGCCGGGTGCCGGAGCGGGTTCCCACCGTCGACGGGTCGAGCCGGGCCCGGGGCGGGCTCGCCATCCTCCGGGCCGACCGGGTCCTCGCTCCCCTCCTCGCCGGCGTGGCCCTCGTCGTCCTCCTGGTCGGCATGGTCGACGTCGTGCTCGTGTACCTGGTCCGCGACACACTCCACGCCGGAGGCGTCTGGTACGGCGTGGCCGAGGCGTCCTGGATGGCGGGCATGGTGGCAGGATCGCTCGGGGCGGGCCGCGTCGGGACCGAACCCGGGCAGGTACGCGCCACGATCGCCGGGGCAGCGCTCGCCTGCGCCGGGGTTGCCGGTTTCGCCGTCGCGCCGGCGGTGGCGATCCTCGTTCCCCTCTCGCGTGCTCGGCGGGATCGGGAACGGCTACGCCGGAGCCTGCCTGTCGACCTTGCTCATGGCACGCACCCCCGACAGCGCACGCGGCCGGGTGTCCGCCACCGCAAGTGCGATCTTCGGCGGCGCCCAGGGCGCATCGCTCCTGCTCGGCGGCGCCGTCGCGATCGTGCTCTCACCCCGCGCGATCTACGCCGTCGCCGGCTTGCTCGGCCTGGCCGCCGCCGGGCTCGTCGCCCTCACGAGTCTCACCCGGACCGTCCAGCCGGGCGACTCCCCGGTCCGGCCCGTCTGCCCTCTGTCAGAGCGGTTCACGCTGGATGCTGCTGCAAAAAGCGGTGCCGGCCGGCCGGCGTGGCGGCGCCGGTCACGTGGCTTGAACCCGGACGGCCTCGGCCGCCCAAGTTAGGTAGCGGCGCAGCGCAACTTGGGCGGCTCCGCCGATGTGCCGGGCCCGCCGCGCTCCTAGCCTCGCGCCATCGACGCGAGCCGGGAGGAACAGTGAGATGCCGAAGTACGTCGTGGAGCGAACGCTCGAGTCCGGACTGCCGACTCCAGGCGAGGCCCGGGCCGCGGAGGCGTGTCGCGCAATCGTCGAGCGCAACGCAGACGAGGGCGTGACCTGGCTCCAGTCGTACGTGAGCGCCGACGGCCGCAGGGTGTTCTGCGTCTACGACGCACCGACTCCGGAGGCGATCCGCAAGACGGCCGCCCGGAACGAGCTCCCGGTCGACCGGATCACGCAGGTTCGCGTCCTCGACCCCTACTTCTACACATGAGGTGGTGTGATGCCCATGCAAGTCGTCTTCAAGAGGCTGTTTCGCCGGCGCGAGAGGCTAGGTGCGGGATCTGCCCTCGCCGCCGCGCTCGTCGTCGGCGTCGTTGCCGGCGTCCTTCAGTTCAGCTCACCCGCGCGCGCCGATAGTCCTTCTTGTGCCGAGGCCGTGACCGGGGCACCGACCGGCCCTGCGACCGTGTCGACCAAATCGACTGCGGCCTTCGGCACAGTGCTGGAAATCGGTTCGGGCGAGTACACGGGTTGTTCGCTGTACTTGCTCACGTCGGACCAGCTCCATGCGCTGACCGGCTCGCACTTCGCCTGTAGCGACGACCTGAACGCCATCAAAGCCCCCTGCGACACCGTGCTCTGGCCGGCGCTCCTCACCGACGGTGCGCCCATCGCCGGACCGGGGGTGAGCCCGAGGCTCCTCGGGACGGTGACCCGCACCGACCTCCCCGACCTGCCGGCGGTGCAGCAGGTGACCTACGCCGGTCAGCCGCTGTACCGGTTCGTCTTCGACGAAGACCCGGGAGAGACGTCCGGAGCGAACCTGTTCGACCCGGTGACGAGCCCCACGGGCATCTGGTACCTGGTCGAGCCGACTCGAGGCCTTCCCGCACCGGGCACGGCTCAGATGCAACTCGAGACCGCTCCGGTCGACGGCAGCGGGACCGATCGGACCGTGCTGGCCGTGTCGATGGACCACGGCTTCGACCTCTTGCCCGACGGGTCCTTCCCCGTCTACACCCTGGGCCCGGGCCACGGTCCCGGGAGGGGTCTCGGCCGCGGGGACGGCTGCGAGATGCTGTGTCCGCAGTACTGGCCGCCGGTTCTCACCTCCGGGCGGCCGGTGGCCGGATCCGGCGTCGACCAGCACGCCCTCGGCACGATCAGGCGGCACGACGGCAGCCAGCAGGTCACCTACAAGGGACGGCCCCTGTATCTGTTCGCCGACGACGCCTACTTCTCGCTGTCGGCCCTGGGCCTGGACGACCCCTACGGCTTCGCCAGGATCGACGGAGCGGGTGCGGACACCATCTGGGGGGTGTTCGACACGATCCCGTCCTCGTCCTAGCCCGGTCCCGGTCCGCCAAGCCCCGGCCGACTCAGTCGGCCGGGGCTTCCTGCTTCTCGACGCGGCCCCACCGACCCCGACCGGGTCAGGATGTCGATCGCCTGCAGGTCGGGGCGACGCCCGGTCCGGTCTGCGTCGATGTGCGCTGTCCGTTGAGGTAGATGTCGACCCGCACCCTCGTCGGCTTGCAGACCCGCTGGAGCGCGAGCGCGATGCGGCGCTCACCGCTGCCGGCGACGGAGGCGAAGAGGGCGACGGCCGCCGGCTGCGTCCAGGCGCCTCCTGCGACGGCCCGCTCGTAGCCGATCGCGCTCAATGTCGTGCCTGCGGGGAGGTTGCGCCACCGGAGCGCCGCCTCGAGCCTTCCGTTCGCGTACCGGAGTCCACGCACCGTGGCGGTCCCGGTCTTCGGAGGAGCAGGCGGGAGCGATGCCCGGTCGAGGGTGAACCGCGTCTCGATCGAGACGAGACGATCGGCGAGCCCGCGCGCCTGCGAGGCCCGTGCCGGGGTGTGACGCTCGATCCACGCCAGGTAGCTGAGGTACGTCGAGGCCAGGAGCCGCGTCTGCTGCGAGGGAGCCGAGCCGCGCAGGAGCGAGAGCGCATGATCGAGCGAGGCGACCGCCTGCGCTTGGTCGCCCCGGGCCAGGTCGATCGCGCTCTCGAGCAACCAGAGATCCGGGACCTTGGGATTGATCGAGAGTGCGTCGGCGCTCGCGCTCGCGGCGGACTCGTAGTCGCCCCGGTAGAAGCTCGTGAGTGCGAGCAGGGTCGCGCTCACGATGTCGCCGTGGTCGAGCGCGAGTGCCCGGTGGGCGTCGTCTATCGCCCCGGAGATCGACCGGCTGCTCGCGTCGACGACGGCCCTCGTCACCGCGTAGTCGGGGTTGGCCGCCAGGAGACGGGCGCGGGAGCGGCCGGCGTATGCGGTTGCGTAGCCGTCGTCTGCCGCGAGCGCACGGTCGTAGTCCCCGATCGCGGCACGGTAGTCCCCGTCGTTCGTGGCCACCGCGCCGCGCGCGGCGGCGTTGATCGCAGGGTCGGGAGTCGAGGGGATCGGCAGGTGGTAGATCCACGCGGCCCACAGGACGACGAAGATCCCGACCGCGATGCCGAGCGTGAACGAGGCGCGGCGGACCGGGCCGTCAGCGGCGAGTGCGAAGCCCACCAGGAAGAGCGCGACGGCGAGCACGGCGATCACCGTCGTGTACTGGGTCGAGCGGTCGTTCCACGTGATCCTCGTCGTAGCGAGCGCACGCTGTTTCAGAGTGAGCTGCTCCGCCTCGAACTGCAGTCGGGCGAGCAGGGGCGCGACGCCCAGATCGGGAATGTCCTGGGTCGCGATGCGCAGGCTGCCGTTGGTCGCCTGCGGCGAGGCAGGGAGCCCGGCCGCGGCGGCGAGGCTCGGTTCGCCGGCGTCGAGCGGCCGCCGGTAGGGCAGGAAGTCTCGCTCGGCCTGCAGCACCGGCTCCAGGCCGGCGACCGTGTCGGCGACGACGCCGGCGCGCATCGCCTGCACGGCCGTGCGGGTCGTCTGCCGCGCGCTGTTGGACTCGTGGGAGCCGGCGTCGACCTGGAGGATGGCGACTCCCGTCCCGACGAGCACGAGCGCGGCGAGCGAGACGGCGATGTTGCGCTTGAGGTGTTCGACGCCGCCGGGCTCTTCGGCCTCCGCCGGGCGGCCGGTCTGGGCCTCCGGGCCCCCGGTCGTCGCGCTCAAAAGAACCTCGTCGCGAGCCCGCCGGCCAATCCCGTGATGTAGACGACGAGCCCGCACGCGACGAGGACGTAGGCAAGCCGCCGGTGGGTCGTCACCTCCGCGATCGTGTAGAGCAGCACGGCGACCAGGGCCACGAACGCCCATTGTGCGAGACCCAGCATCCTCCGGCGGATCTGGACGGCCGCGCGCGCAAACCGGTCCGGATCGAGGCTCGCCGGCGACGCGAGCGCGGTCGACTGCTCGACCTGCAGTGCGCGCGCACGTGCCCGGTAGTCGAACGAGCGGGGCTTCGCGGTCGGCTGCAGGACGTCGCTCGCAATCGTGAAGGTCCCGAAGACACCCGCCTGGGCTGCTCGCCGCGTCGCGCCCTCACGGAGCCCGGCCGCCTCTCCGCGTGAGACCGCCGCCAGCTTGTCGGCGCCGGCCGCGGCCAGCCGGTCGGCCTCCCGGTCGAGCGCGGCGGCGACGGCGTAGTCGGCGCGGTAGCGCGCGTATTCGCGCGCCTGCGCTGCGACGGCGACCGCGCGATCGACCGCGGCCTGCTCGACGCTGACCGTCTGACTGATCGACTGCCGGTCGTCGTAGGAGGCGGTGCTCCCGATCTGGGCGGCGCGCCAGCCGAAGCCGGCCGCGGTCACCGATGCCAGTCCGATCAGGAATGCGATAGTCCAGCGAAGACCGTTGTTGTTGACGGTTGTGCTCCCCGAGACGTACCCCGGCGCTCACGCTCGGGGCGATCGCCCGGAAGCCTAGAGCGTCAGACGGATCGTCTTCGACCGGCGGAGCACGACGCTGTCGGCGTCGAGCGCAGCGACCCGTACGAACTTCGCGCCGGCGGGCACCGGAATCTCGGTCTCGAAGCGCCGTTTCGGCACCCGGGCGCCCCCGGTCAGCCGCGCCGGGGACGGGCCGGTCTCGAGCTGCCACGCCGCCACGCCCGTCGCGCCGTTCCAGCTCGCGTAGACGAGCTGGCCGCCGGCGTGTGACGTGACCGCGATCTCGGGATCGAAGAAGGGCGTCCCGGTCCACGGGAAGCGCAGCGTCCGGTAGTTCTGGCCTCCGGGCGGCAGCGCCGCGTCGAAGACGAGCCGGCCCGCATCGGTGTACTCGCTCGTGAAGCGCGAGGTGCCCCAGCCGACGAGCACGTTCCTGTTCGAGAGGAGCTGCACGCTTCCGAGCGCGTGTGCCTCCGCGGGCGGATGGTGGACATACCTGCGGTGCAGCGCGGCCCGCTTGCGCCGGTGGTCAAGCGCGAGCACGAGCGCCTTCGACTGCGGCTGCACCTGCGGGGCGCCGCCGTCGTCGAAGACGCTGATCAGGTTGCCGGGATGGCTGCGGGCATCGTGCTGCCAGGCGAAGACCGTGCCGGGCCCCATCGTGAAGTCGCTCTTCTTGCCGCCCAGGCGCCACAGGATCTTCCCGGTCTCGCCGTCGATCTTGTAGATCGCCCACGTGTTCCGTGCCGAGACCAGGTAGTTGCCGTCGGCGTCGCGCTCGATCGAGTTCACGTGGAAGTAGTCGAACTGCGGCCCGACGCCGGCGTGGGACTCGTCGAGCCCGACGTGGTCGAGGCTCCGCCATTCGAAGAGCACACGGCCGCTCGGCAGCTCGAGCTCCTGGACGATGCCGTCGACCACGACCCCGTTCTTCTTGCCGCCGTACTTGCGCAGATCGGCTTCGGCATGGCTCCATGCGGTGACCAGCGCGGTGTTCCGGTCGGTCAGCAGGAACTCGTGCAGGTCCGAGTGGCGTCCGTTGCCCGCCTTGAAGCGGTCGACGACCCGGTAGCTCGCGTCCAGGATCACGTGCGACCCTTCGCCGAGCCCGTGCTCGGTCGCGCCCTCCCACCAGGTCAGGACCGGCTTTCCCCGATACGTGGCGGTCCGGAAGTTCAGAGCCGCCACCGGCTTCGTCATGTGCGAGTAGACGACCGCTCCCGAGTTGTCGACGAGCATCGGCCCGCGCGCCCCGGGCCCGGACAGGGGCGCCAGGAACAGGAGCCCGTTCGCCGTCGCACCTCTCTCGTGATGGAGCACCGAGATCAGGGGCGGGCGCAGGTCGGGCCGTGAGACGAACGCGTGCACGTATTGCGTGCTGCCTGCCGCCGCGAGGGCCTCTGCTTCGAGCCGGCCGAGGGCAAGGCGGCCGGCCGCCGTCAGGCCGAGCCCGGCGATCCCGGCGCGCCGGAGCAGCGCCCCGCGCGTGAGGCGCGCGTCGCTGTTGCCGCTCCCGGCTCCCGCCTGCATCTGGTGGAGGATGCGCGGCGGATCTTAAGCGCGCGTTAGCACGTGCTGATCACCCGTCTGAGCGGGCCTTTTCTTGGGCGATCCTTAGGAAAGGCTGAGGGTTCGCTAAGAGCGGGTGCCCAAGCTCCCTGCCATGGCCGTTCGGGTGCTGCCGGTGCCGTCCCGCGAGTTCGCGGAGCCGCGCCTCCACGGTGTGCGCCAGGCAATCGTGGTCGGGTCGACGGCGAACCTGACCAACGCGGGTCTCGCCACGGCGTTGGGGGCGGCCGGGCTGGCCGCGCGGGTGGTGCCTCCGGAGCGCCTGCTCGGGGAGGCGAGGGACGGCGATCTCGTGCTCAACCGCGTCGACGTCCTCCCGACGCTCGACGGCCCGTGCGCCGGGCTGTGGGAGACCGCGGCCGTCGAGCGCTCGGGTGCGGTGCTGCTCAACCATCCGCGGGCGCTGTACCTGGCGCACGACAAGCTGGCGACGGCGACCGTCCTCGTGCAGGCCGGGCTGCCGCATCCCTCCACGATGCTCGTGCAGGGGATCGAGCGTATGCCCGGGCTGCAGCCGCCCTACGTCGTCAAGCCGCGGTTCGGCAGCTGGGGCAGGGACGTGTTCCTCTGCCGCGACGAGTCGTCGCTGGCCGACGTGCTCGTCGAGCTCTCGAGCCGCTCGTGGTTCGGGCGGCACGGGGTGCTCGTCCAGGAGCTGATCGGGCCGGCGCGCGACGACCTGCGCGTGGTCGTCGCGACCGGTGCCGTGGTCGGAGCGGTGAGCCGCGTCGCCGGGCCCGGCGAGTGGCGGACGAACGTCGCCGCCGGCGGGCGCAGGGTGCGGGCAACGCCGTGCAGGGTCGCGTCGACGCTCGCGCTGCGGGCCGTCGCTGCGCTCGGGCTCGACTTCGCCGGCGTCGACCTGATGCGGGACGGCAACGGCGAGTGGGTCGTCCTCGAGGTCAACGGAGCGGTCGACTTCACCGAGGAGTACGCGCTCGACGGCACGTCCGTGTTCGGCGAGGTGGCCGAGCGGCTCGCCCTGTGGAGCGTTCGTGACGATTCCGTGTGTCAGACGTTCGTCTGACCGCGCAAGGCGCGACACGCGTCGAGCAGCACGTCGACGTCCGGGACCTCGGTGTTCTCGTAGCTCCAGCTCCGACGCACGACGCCCTCCTCGTCGATCAGGAACGCGGAGCGGCGGGCGACGTCGCGGAAGCCGCGGAACTCCTGGTCGACGCCGAACGCGCGAACCGCTCCGGCGTTGAAGTCGGAGAGCAGCCCGAGGTTCAGGTCGAGCGCCTGGGTCCACGCGATGTGCGTGTACGGCGAGTCACGGGAGATCCCGACCGGCTGGACGCCGGCGTCGTCGAACTCCGCTCTCCTGTCACGCAGGAGCTCGAGCTCGTTCGTTCAGGTCGACGACCAGTCGAAGAGGTAGAAGAGGAGGAGCTTCGGCCCGTCCTCGACCAGTTCGAGCATCGTGACCGGCTCCCCGGGACCGAGGTGGACTGTGACGTCCGGGGCCCGTTCGCCTGCCTGAAGCATGTGCCGACCTTAGCTGGATCAGCCGGCGCAGCACCACCGGTCGTCGAGCTGCAGCATCGGTCCGAGCCGGTCGGGCCGCGGGAACTGCTGGTCGATGTTCGACACGGCGCGAACGCGGCGGCCGCGAAGGAAGAGCCACTGGTTCGCGGTCGGCCAGTCGACGAGCAGCCAGCTGCCGTTCGGTGCCCAGACGATGTCGCCGAACGTGCCCGGCCCTGCGAACAGCACGCGCGGCGGGCCCGCACGGTCCGCACGCACGAGCCCGACCTCGCTGCTCGTCGCGCGGCGGATCGAGAGGGCGAGCTCGTGCGTGTGCGGACGGAAGGTCGCGTCGCGAAACGTCCCGCCCTCGGGAGAGATCGTTCGCAGAACGGTGCCGTCGGCCCGCAGGACGTCGATCCGGCCGGGTGAGACCACCGCCAGCACGCGTCCGTCCGACGACCAGGCGAGCGACGCCGGGGTGATCGTCACCGGCGCACGCCAGACGACGGTCCCGTCGTCGACCCGGCGCAGCACGATCGAACCGCCCGAGTAGTAGGCCAGCGTGTGCGCGCGGGCGGGGTCCCAGGCGGGCGGCAGCTGGCCCGCGTAGCGGTCGAGCAGATGGTCCCCGGTCCCGTCCCCTGCGACCACGCGCAGGCCGCCGGGGGTCATGTAGGCGATGCGCGTGTCGGTGACGGTGCCCTCCCAGCGCGGCCAGCTTGCGTTGCGGCGCGGCAGCGACCAGCGAACCCCGTGCCCGATCTGGAGCGCGACCAGCTCGGTCGGCGTCGTCGCGACCACGTAGAGGCCGTGAGGCGACCACATCGCATCGGCGTAGCCGCCGAGCCGGCGCCGCACGCCGTCGGCGTCGACCACCCACACACCGCCGCGCTCGGCCGAGACGACCAGGAGCCGTCCCGCCGACGGCAGGCCGGCGAGCGCGGGCGCAGCGTGCTCGATGCCCACCGCCTGCCGCACGCGGTCGAGCACGGCGTGCCCCGGCGGCGTGATCACGGCGACCACGACGACCGCCGCCGCCGCCACGGCGGCGAGCGCGAGCATCAGTCTCTGACGTGCGCTCCGGCGTCGCATGGGGACGCGCTCCTCGAACGCGCGCCGGACGACCTCCCAGGCCCGGTCTTCGGGCGTCACGTGCTCTCCTTCATCCGGTCGAGGCCGCGACGGAGCCGCGAATTGACGGTGCCGCGGGGCAGGTCCAGCAACTCGGCGATCTCGCCGGGCGTGTACTCGAGCACGTAGCGGAGCACGACCACCGCGCGGTGCTCCGGCGACAGCCCTGCGATGCGTTCGAAGGTGCCGTCGCCGGGATCGGGCGGCGGCGGAGCGGCGTGCGCGTCGCCGAGCTCGACCTCGGCGCGCAGCCGGCGCGCGCGTGTGAAGTCGATCGCGCGGTTGACGACGATCCGGTGCAGCCAGGGTGCGAACGGGCGCCGGCGGTCGAAGCGATCGAGGTTGCGGATGGCGGCGAGGAACGCCTCCTGTGCGATGTCCTCGGCGGCGGCGGCGTCGCCGGTGACGAGATACGCGGCCCGGTGGGCGCGCGGCCAGTGCTCCCGGAAGAGCCGCTCGAGGTCGTCGACCGACCCGCGTCTGGCACCCCGGATCCAGGCGCGCTCACCCACCCGCCGACTGTACGACGGCCGTCGCCCACGAGGTCCATACGCGCCCGGGGCCCCGCCGGGTCCGTGAGCTCCGGGTCAGGCGGCCGCTCGCGCGGCGGTGGCCTCGGTGGCCGCCGAGATCTCGCGGACGACCTCGATGATGTCGCGGTTCGCGTTCCAGACGCGGAGCTGCCGGTCGGCGCCGTTCCCGCGAGCGAGGATCTCGCGCACGCCTTCGAGCTCGCGCTCCGATCCGAGCTCGCGCGCGTGCGGCTCGACGTCGCGCAGCGTGCGGCGGATCAGCTGCGCGACCGGGACGCGGTTGCGCCGCCCGGTGGCGAGGTCCATCACGGGCGCCTCCAGCCCGTAGCGCGCTGCCAGCCACTTGTTCTCGGTGGTGAGCATGCGGTGCCAGCTCGGGATCTCCCTGCCGGACTCGTACTGCTCGCAGTACATCTTCACGATCGCCTGGTAGAGGGCCGTGATCGCGATCACGTCCTCGAGGCGCGTGACGGCGTCGCAGACGCGCATCTCGATCGTCCCGAGGCGCGGATGCGGCCGGATGTCCCACCAGATGTGCGTGTAGTCGGCGATGCACCCCGTGCGCTCGAGCTGGCCGACGAGCGTGGCGTAGTCCTGGTAGTCGCGGAAGCGCGGCGGCGGCCCGGACCGCGGGAACGCGGCGAACACCATCTGCCTGCTCGATGAAAGTCCCGTCGGCTCGCCCCGCCAGAACGGCGACGACGCCGAGAGCGCGAGCATCTGAGGAAGGTGGACGAGCAGGCCGTTCATCACCTGGATCACCTTCTCCGGATCGTCGACCGCAACGTGCATGTGCATGCCGAAGATGAGCTCGCGCCGGGCAACGTACTGCAGCTGGTCGACGAGCTGGTGGTAGCGGTCGCGTGCCGTGATCCGCTGCCGCTCGAAGAGACTGAACGGGTGCGTCCCGGCCGATCCGAAGCGGCAGCCCTCGGCACGTGCGATCTCCGACACGTACCCGCGCAGCTGCGAGAGCGCGGCTTGCACGTCAGCCGCATTGCGGCAGACCGGCGTCGTGACCTCCAGCACCGACTGCATCAACTCGGCGTTGATCCGCTCCTCGTGCTCGGAGTCGGCGACCGCCGACAGCACCGAGTCGATGTGCTGGACGAGGTCCCACGTCTCGGGGTCGAGGAGCATGTACTCCTCCTCGACGCCGAGCGTGTAGGGGTCGCCCTTCCCGAACGCGTGGTCGAGCACGCTCACGCTCGCGCTCGCGCCGGGGGTGCCGGCCCCCTTGCCCGTGATCGACGGGGGGAAGATCTGCTTCACGAGTGGAGTATCACCGCTTCCACCTCGATCTCGACCAGCCAGCGCGGATCGAGAAGGCCGGTGACGACCCCGGTCAGCACCGGTCGTGCCGTTGCGAAGGCCTCGACGTGCGCGCGCCCCACCTCGCCGATGTGCGCCGCGTCGGTGACATAGACGCGCGAGCGCACGACCTCGTCCAGCGACGCGCCGGCTTCGGCGAGCGCGCGCTCGATGATCGCGAGGCACACCTTCGCCTGCTCGTACGCGCCGGCCGGCGGGTCCGCGTCCTCGGGCATGATCGGCGCCGTCCCCGCGACGAGCACGCGGTCGCCGACGCGGATCGCGCGCGAGTAGCCGAAGCGCGCCTCGAACGCCGAGCCCGAGGAGATCCACCGGCGCTGCACGTCGATAGCCTGCCGCCGATGCAGGCCCTGGGGCAAGTCGACTCGTGGCCGTGCGAGCACGTCGCCGTCGCGGCCGCCGGACGTCTCGACGCCGTGCACGGCGACACGGGCCGCGCCTTCGCCTTCGCGTCGGTGACCAAGCTCGCGACGGCCGTCGCGATCCTCGTCGCGGCCGAGGAAGGGCTCGTCGACCTGGACGAGCCCGCCGGGCCGCCCGGCGCCACGCTGCGTCACCTGCTCGCCCATGCGTCGGGCCTGCCCTTCGAGGCCGGGGCGCCGATCGCACCGCCCGGCGTGCGGCGCATCTACTCGAACGCCGGGTTCGAGGTGGCCGCCGAGCTCGTCGCCGAGCGCGCCGAGATGCCGTTCGCCGAGTACTTCGCCGCGGTCTGGGCCGAGACCGGCGTCGTGCTCGAAGGCTCGCCCGGCGCGGGGGCGGTGGGCACGATCGACGCCCTGCTCGCCGTGGCGGGCGAGTTGCTCTCCCCGCGCCGCATCGCCCGCGAGACGCTCGACGAGGCGGCCACGGTGCAGTTCCCCGGGCTCGTCGGGGTGCTGCCGGGCTTCGGCCGGCAGCAGCCGAACGACTGGGGCCTCGGCCTGGAGCTGCGCGACGCCAAGGCACCGCACTGGACCGGGTCGCACAACTCGCCACGGACGTTCGGCCACTTCGGGCGCAGCGGGACGTTCCTCTGGATCGACCCCGAGGCCGGCCTCGCGCTCGGGTGTCTGACCGACCTGGCCTTCGGCCCCTGGGCGGCAGAGGCGTGGCCGCGGCTCTCCGACGCCGTGCTGGCCGAGCTCCGCTGACGGTCGCAGTTCAGGAATCGCTCATGAAGCGCCCTTAGCCTGCCCGGGTGCCCTCGCTGGTCGTCAGCTGCGCCGGCCTCGCGGCCGGGGCTCTGATCGCGGCCGCGCTCACCGGCTGCGGCAGCGGGGCCGGCCCGCGCACGACCGCCGCCCTCACGACGCGCACCGTCGTCCACCGCGACGTCAAGACCGTCCCGGTGACCCTCGTCGCGCACGCCCGGGCCGGGCTGCCGGCCGGCATCCAGGACGCGGCAGTCGCCCCGTGGCAGGGCGGCCTGCTCATGGTCGGCGGTCTCACTCCGGCCGACGTCTCCTCCGCCGGGATCGTGCTGCTCCGCTCCTCCGGGCACGTGACCACGGCCGGGACGCTGCCGCAGGCGCTCCACGACGCAGCGGCGGCGCGGATCGGCGGCGCCGTCTACCTCTTCGGAGGCGGGGACGGCGTGTCGCAGCACGACGAGATCCAGCGCGTGGCGCCGGGCGCTCCGCAGACGGTCGCGCACCTGCCCGCGCCGAGCTCCGACCAGGCGGGAACCGCCCTCGGCGGCACGGCGTACATCGTCGGCGGCTTCACGGGCAGCCGCTGGCTGGACACGATCGTCGCCTGGCGGCCGGGCTCGCGTGCCCGGGTGGTCGGGCACCTGCCGACGGCGCTCCGCTATGCGGCCGTGACGGCCGCCGGCGGGAAGGTGGTGATCGCCGGCGGGTCGACGCCGGCCGGCACCGCCTCGACCGCTGTGCTCGCGTTCGACCCGGCCGACGGCCGGACTCGCCGGATCGGCACGCTCCCGGCGCCGACGACCCACGCGGCCGCAGCGACCCTCAACGGGCACGTCTACGTGATCGGTGGACGCGGGACGACGCTCGACACACCGACCGACCGGATCGTCGCGGTCGATCCCGGGACCGGCCGGGTGACGGTCGCCGGACGGCTCCCCGCTCCGCTGTCCGACCTGTCGGCGGCACCGGTCGGGAACGGGATCGTCGTCGTCGGCGGGCACGGCGCGGCGACGGTCGCCTCCGTGACCGCGCTGACACCCGGCCGTCCGCGGGCGGCCGCGGCGGTCGAGATCCCGAAGGCGCTCGACCCGGCGAACGTGTACGCCGCCGACGCTCCCGGCAACCTGACCGGGCCCGCGCGCGACGCATTGCCGAGGATCTACGTGCCGAACTCGGAGTCGAACACGGTCGACGTGATCGACCCCACCACGTACAAGATCGTCGGTCACTACGTCGTCGGCGCGCTGCCCCAGCACGTCGTCCCTGCATACGACCTCGCCCACCTGTACGTGACGAACGACGCCGGCAACACGCTGACGGTGATCAACCCGCGTACGGCGCGCCCCGTGCGGACGATTCCCGTCGAGGATCCCTACAACATGTACTTCACCCCCGACGGGCGTTACGCGATCGTCGTCGCGGAGCGGCTGCAGCGGCTCGACTTCCGCAACGCCCACACCTTCGCGCTCGTCAAGTCGGTGCCGACCCCGTGCCACGGGGTCGACCACATGGACTTCACCGCCGACGGTCGAGTGGCGCTCGCCAGCTGCGAGTTCTCGGGGCAGATGCTCGTCGTGGACATCCCTCACCAGCGCGTGGTGCGTGTCTTGTCCTGGGCGGGCCTGCGGATGCCGCAGGACGTCAAGCTCTCGCCCGACGGGCGGGTGTTCTACGTCGCCGACACGATGGCGAACGGTGTGTGGGTGGTCGACGCGCACACCTTCCGCCTCCTCGGTCTCGTGCACACCGGGACGGGGGCGCACGGCCTCTACCCGAGCCGCGACGCCCGCTACCTGTACATCTCGAACCGGCTCGCCGGATCGGTCTCGGTGCTGAGCTTCGCGACGCGCAAGGTCGTCAGGACCTGGACGCTCCCGGGCGGCGGCAGCCCCGACATGGGCGGCGTGTCGGCGAACGGCAAGGTGCTGTGGCTCTCCGGGCGCTACAACAGCGCCGTCTACGCGATCTCGACGGTCACCGGCGCGCTGCTCGCGAAGATCCCGGTCGGTGCCGGCCCGCACGGCCTCTGCGTGTGGCCGCAGCCGGGCCGCTACTCGCTCGGGCACACCGGGATCATGCGCTGAGCCGCTACGACGCGAGGAACTCGAGGAGGAGTGCGTTGAGCTCGTCCGGGCGGTCGATGCCGACGAGGTGGCCGGCTCCGCGGACGACCTCCAGCCGTGCTCCCGGAACGGTCGCGGCGAGGTGCTCCGCGATCCGCCGAAAGTCGTCCTTGTCCTCGCCCCCGACGACGACGAGCGTCGGAGCGGTGAGCGTCTCGAGAGCAGGCAGCTCAGGCCAGATCAGCTCGGGCTCCTCGTGCGCCGTCTGCAGCTCGAGCGCGCGGCGCTGCTGCGGCCGCATCTCCTCGCGACGGTCGGGTGCGACCCAGAACTCCATGTTCACCTCGACGGCCCCGTCGAGATCGCCGCGGCCGACCGCCTCCTCCTCGCGCGCGAAGTAGTCACTCATCTCGCTCGACCACTCCCAGTCCGGGAGGCTCGAGCCGACGAGCACGAGCCGCTCGACGAGCGACGGGTGCGCGAGGGCGGTTCGCAGTGCGATCGCACCGCCGAACGAGTTGCCGACGAGCGAGGCCGGCAGAAGCGGCGTGACGACGTCGACGAACGAGAACGGCTCGGCCGGCATCGGCTCGGTCCCGAACCCCGGCAGGTCCGGAGTGACGACGTCGAACGCGTCACGCAGCGCGGCGACCTGGCGGCCCCATTGCCGCGAGTCCCCGAGCGCGGAGTGCAGGAGCACGACACGGCGTCTCACCGCCGTAGCATGCATCTCCGTGGCTGCACTCGACGGCTGGCGCTTCTGTCCGCGCTGCGGCGGGCTCCTCGAGCCGGAGGAGGATCATCTCCGCTGCGCGTCGTGCGGGCAGCGCTACTGGGCGAATGCACTGCCGGCGGTGCAGGTCCTGCTCGAGCGCGACGGCCGCGTCTTGCTGGCACTCCGCGGCATCGAGCCGCGCCTCGGCCACTGGGACCTGCCCGGCGGCTTCGCCGAGGAGACGGAGCCGCCGGAGGCGACGGTGCGGCGGGAGTTGCGGGAGGAGACCGGGCTCGAGCTCGAGAGCGCGCAGCTCCTGCGCATCGACATCGAGCCCTACGGCGACCGCTTCGTCTTCTCCGTCACGTATCGCGCGACGGCGTCCGGCGAGCCGGCCGCAGCCGACGACGTCGCCGAGCTGCGCTGGTTCGCTCCCGCCGAGCTGCCCGCGGAGATGGCCTTTCCGGGGCAGGAGAGCGTGCTCCGCGAGTGGGCGGACGCCCAGGTTCACTCGAACGAGTGACGCTTCCTGGGAGTCAGGTCCGGGAAAGATGGGCCGAACGGCTCATGCGGACGCCCGGGCCTGCGCCGATGATCGGGCCATGGACGACTGCGGCATGTTCCACCGGATCGAGGACGACCTCTCGAACGACTGGGTGGCCGACTGGGCGCAGACCGGGGTGCAGGCGATCGAGGAGTACCTCGCGAAGCACCTCGCGTTCCAGACCTTCCTCGAGGACTGACGGCGAAGGCTTCGGGCGGAGGCGGCGGCCTCCGCCCCCCTTTGCCCAGGCTCCGAGCTAGGCTGCCAGCCCGAGCGCCTTCTCGAGCGAGCCCTTGGGCATCGCTCCGATCGCCGAGGCCTGCGGCTCTCCGCCGTCGAACAGCACCATGAACGGGATCGACTGCACGCCGTAGCGCTGCGCCAGGTCCTGGTGCTCGTCGATGTTGACCTTGACGATCTTCACCTGGTGCTCGTCGGCGATCCGATCGAGCACGGGGGCGACCGCATGACACGGCCCGCACCACTCGGCCCAGAAGTCGACGATCACCTTGCCGTCCGACTTGAGGACTTCGTTCTCGAAGGTGGCGCTGGTTGCTTCAGTGGACATCGGTTTCGTTCCATTCCTTTCGTGGGGCTTTGACGTTCAAAACGCGTGACCGGTGTCGTTTCTTCCCCTCGGTACGATCGGCACATGTTCGCGCCCCTCCCGGACAAACCCGATCATCCCGCGCTCGAGCTCGAGCTGCTCGACACCTGGGAGCGGGAGGGTACCTTCGCCGCCCTCCGCGCCAGGAACGAGGGCGGCCCGGTCTGGTCGTTCGTCGACGGCCCGGTGACCGCGAACCGGATGTCGCTCGGCGTCCACACGGCATGGGGCCGCACGCTGAAGGACGTCTTCCAGCGCTACAAGGCCCTCCGCGGGTTCGACCAGCGCTACCAGAACGGCTTCGACTGCCAGGGGCTCTGGATCGAGGTCGGAGTCGAGCGATCGCTCGGGCTGAACTCGAAGCGCGAGATCGAGGCCTTCGGGATCGAGGAGTTCGCCCGCCGGTGCCGCGAGGTCGTCGTCAACTCGTCCGCCGCGCTCACGCGCGGCTCGATCCGCCTCGGCCAGTGGATGGACTGGGGCAACGACTACTTCACCTTCAGCGACACGAACATCGAGTACATCTGGAAGTTCCTCAAGATCGTCCACGGTCGCGGATGGCTGTACCTGGGACACCGTGCGACGGCGTGGTGCCCGCGTTGCGGCACCTCGCTCTCCCAGCACGAGCTGACCCAGTCCGGCGTGTACCAGGAGCGGACCGATCCTTCGCTCTTCGTGCGCTTCCCACTCCGCGACCCCGGCCACGAGGGCCAGTCGATCGTCGTCTGGACGACCACGCCGTGGACACTGCCGGCGAACGTCGCGGCGGCCGTGCACCCCGAGGGCGAGTACGGCCTGCGTGAGAACGGCGAGTGGGTGCTCGTGGCGCGCTACCCCGACGAGACGTTCACGCGACGCGTGCCCGGCACAGAGCTCGTCGGCCTGCGCTACGAGGGCCCGTTCGACACCCTGCCGCCAGGAGCATCGGTCGAGCACCGCGTCGTCCCGTGGGAGGAGGTGGCGCTCGACGAGGGAACGGGCATCGTCCACATCGCGACCGGCTGCGGCCCGGAGGACTTCGAGCTCGGCAAGGCGCTCGACCTGCCCGTCCTGATGCCGATCGACGAGGCGGGCCGCTTTCACGACGACTACGGCTGGCTGCACGGCCTGTCGACGACCGAGGCCGCGGACCAGATCGTGGGCGATCTCGGCGACCGCGGGCTCCTGATCGACGCGGGCACCTACCTGCACAACTACGCGCACTGCTGGCGCTGCGACACGCCGATCGTCTACCGCCTCTCCGACGACTGGTTCATCTCGGTCGAGGAGCTGCGCCCGACGCTGCTCGAGGAGAACGCGAAGGTCACGTGGGTCCCCGAGTACATGGGGAAGCGCATGGACGACTGGCTGCGCAACATGGGCGACTGGAACATCTCGCGGCGCCGCTACTACGGGCTGCCGCTGCCGCTGTACCCGTGCAGCTGCGGGCACCTGAACGTGATCGGCTCGAAGGCGGAGCTCGAGGAACGGGCGCTCGAGGGCTTCGAGCAGCTCGAAGAGCTGCGCCGCCCCTGGATCGACCGCGTGCCGATCGCCTGCGAGCAGTGCGGCGGGCGCGTGAGCCGGATCCCCGAGGTCGGCGACGTCTGGCTCGACGCCGGCATCGTGCCGTTCGCGACGCTCGGCTGGGAGAACGCGACGCGGGTGCCCGAGGGCTACGCGACCGGGGCGGCGCGCGGGCTGACGAGGGCCGACCTGCCGGACCACGCCTACTGGGAGCGCTGGTTCCCGGCCGACTGGGTGTCGGAGATGCGGGAGCAGATCCGGCTGTGGTTCTACTCGCAGTTCTTCATGTCCGTCGCCCTCGTCGGCTGCTCGCCGTACCGGCGCGTCCTCGCGTACGAGAAGATGCTCGACGAGCGCGGCCGCGAGATGCACGCCTCCTGGGGGAACACGATCGCGGCCGAGGACGCGTTCGCGCAGATGGGGGCGGACGTGATGCGCTGGCAGTACTGCGCGCAGCCGCCGGATCGCAACCTCCTGTTCGGCTTCGGCCCGGCGCACGAGATCCGGCGCAAGCTGCTCACGTTCTGGCACTCGGTCAAGTTCCTCGTCGACTACGCGAACATCGAGGGCCACGAGCCGTCGTGGAGCACGCTCGGTGTCATCCCCGATCCGAAGCCGCTCGACCGCTGGCTGCTCGCCCGGACGCGCCGCCTGGTGTCCGAGGCGACCGACGCGTACGAGGCGACGCTGACGGTCGACGTCATCCGCGCCTTCGAGACGTTCGTCGACGATCTCTCCAACTGGTACATCCGCCGCTCGCGTCGTCGCTTCTACACGCTCGACGAGGCGGCGTTCGGGTCGCTCTGGTACGCGCTGGTGCAGTCGTTGCGCGTGATCGCGCCGATGCTCCCGTTCCTGTCCGACCACCTGTGGCGCAACCTCGTCCAGGACGGGCCGGCGTCTGTGCACCTCGCGCCCTGGCCCGAGGAAGAGGCCCCGGACGAGGCGCTGCTCGCGGAGATGGCGCAGGTGCGGCGCGTGGTCGAGCTCGGGCGGCAGGCGCGCTCGACGAGCGAGCTCAAGCTGCGCCAACCGCTGCGCCGCCTCGTCGTCACCGGGGCTCCCGGCGGGGCCGAGCGCCACACCGACGAGATCGCCGACGAGCTGCGCGTGAAGGAGGTGACGTTCGGCGAGGTCGAGTCGTCCGAGCTGCGCGTCAAGCCGAACCTGCCGGTGCTCGGGCCGAAACTCGGTGCGGCGCTGAGGGAGGTGCGTGAGCGGCTGGCCCGCGGCGACTTCGAGGCGCTCGACGGCGGACGCTTCCGCGTCGACGGCCACGTGCTCGAGCCGCAGGAGGTGCTCGTCGAGCACGTCGGCCGCCAGGGCTGGGCGGTCGCGAGCGACGACGGCCTCACGGTCGCGCTCGACACCGCCCTCGACGATGAGCTCCGGCGCGAGGGCCGCCTGCTCGACTTGATCCACGAGGTCAACGGTTTGCGCAAGTCGACGGGGCTCGCGGTCACCGACCGGATCCGGCTGTGGGTTCCCGACGCCGAAGTGGTCGAGGCGTATCCCGACCGGCTGAAGGACGAGACGCTCGCCGTCGCGGTCGAGGTCGGCGAGCTCCGCGTCGAGCGCGTCTAGATCCAAGATCTAGATGTAGTTCCTGAGCGGGTTGGTTCATCCGGGCCGCCTTGGAGGCTGAGCAGCTGACGAAGGCAGCTCGAGCTCCAAGGAGGCATCCGGATGAGGCTTCGACCGTAACGCGGCTCTCAGTTGGATCGGCCGGCGGCAGCTGGCCGAGCGTGTTGTCGTGCAGGGCTGGTCGGTGACGGCGGCGGCTGAGGCGGCCGGTGTCAGTGTGCGCTGCGCGCGCAAGTGGGTCGGCAGGTACAAGGCGGCCGGCGAAGCCGGCCTCGTTGATCGCTCCTCAGCTCCAGCGACGGTGGCCAACCGCACCGATCCAGAGCGGATCGCGGTGATCGCGAAACTGCGGACGCTGCGGATGACGGCTGCCGAGATCGCCGAGACGCTCGGCATGCCGCTCTCGACCGTCTCCGGGATCTTGACCCGGATCGGGATGGGCCGCCTCGGCCGGCTCGGTCTCGAGCCGGCGGTCCGCTACGAGCGGGCACGGCCAGGCGAGCTCGTGCACGTCGACGTCAAGAAGCTCGGCCGGATCGTCGGCGGCGCCGGCCGGCGTGTCCGGGGCGGCCGCCAACACCACAACCCGGTCATCACCGACGCCGCCGGCAAGCCGCGGCGCACCGTCGGGTACGAGTACGTCCACATCGCTGTCGACGATCACAGCCGCCTCGCCTACGCCGAAGTACTCGCAGACGAGAAAGCGACTACCGCCGTCGGCTTCCTCCGCCGCGCCGTCCGCTTCTACCGCCGCTACGGCATCCGGGTCGAGGCGGTCATCAGCGACAACGGCGGCGCCTACATCTCCATCGCACACGCGATCGCTTGTCGTCGGCTGAGGATCCAACACCTGCGCATCCGCCCCTACCGGCCGCAGACAAACGGAAAGGCAGAGCGCTTCATCCGCACGATGCTCAACGGCTGGGCCTACGGCGCCATCTACGGCTCAAGCCGCGAACGCACCGCCGCCCTTGACGGCTGGCTCTGGCACTACAACCATCGACGCCGACACTCAGCCCTCGGCCACCAACCCCCGATCACCAGAACCAACCTGCTCGGGTCCTACATCTAGAGACCTAGTCGGTCAGCTCGCTCGCGAGCGCGAGCTCCCGGCGCAGCTCGACCGGGAGCCGGAACTCGACGTCCTCGTCGACGAGCCGGTAGGACTCGATCTCCGTGACGCCGCGACCGCGGAACCACTCGCACACCTGCGTGACGAGCTTCTCCGGCGCGGATGCTCCGGAGGTCACCCCGACGACGGAGGCTCCCTCGAGCCAGCGCTCGTCGATCTCCTCCGCGTCGTCGATCAGGTAGGCGGCGACTCCTCCCGATCGGGCCGTCTCGACGAGGCGGTTCGAGTTCGACGAGTTGCGGGAGCCGAGCACGAGCAGCACGTCGATCGCCGGCAGCATCTCCTTGACGGCCCATTGCCGGTTGGAGGTCGCGTAGCAGATGTCCTCCTTCTTCGGTGCGTAGATCGACGGGAACCGCCGCCGCAACGCCGCGATGATCTCCGCCGTCTCGTCCACGGAGAGCGTCGTCTGGGTGACGTACGCGAGCTGCGTGCCCTCGGCGAACGCAAGCGCGCCGACGTCGTCCACCGACTCGACGAGGACGATCGACTCGGGGGCCTCGCCCATCGTCCCGACCACCTCCTCGTGGCCGGCGTGGCCGATCAGGACGATCGTGTAGCCCGCCTCGGCGTACCGCCGGGCCTGCACGTGCACCTTGGTCACGAGCGGGCAGGTCGCATCGAGGGTCTGCAGCCCACGTGCCGCGGCGTTCCCATGCACCGCCGGGGCGACCCCGTGGGCCGAGAAGACGATGGTCTCGCCCTCGGGCACCTCGCGCTCGTCGTCGACGAACACCGCTCCGCGGGCCTCCAGGTCGTGGACGACGTGGAGGTTGTGGACGATCTGCTTCCGGACGTAGACCGGAGGGCCGTAGAGGTCGAGCGCCTTCTCGACCGTCTCGACCGCGCGCTCGACGCCGGCGCAGTAGCCGCGGGGCGAGGCGAGGAGCACTTTCGAGACCACGGGTGGATCGTAGCCCTGCCGCGGGCCCCGGAATCCCGGTTGCAAAGATGGGCCGCACGGCCTATTCCACTGACCGGGGGTCCTGGGTTAGCGTGGTCGTACTGGGCGATGCGAACCGCGGCGCGGCCTTGCGGCCGCGACATGCGGTGAGCGATCACGAGGAGCCCGCTGTATCGTCCCCCCGAGCAGCGGGCTCCATCGTTTTCGGGGACGTACGATCCCGGCGAAGCCCGGTGAGTGACGCCTCCAAAGCGGTGCTCTTCAACGCCGTCCCGCTGTTCCTGCTCGCGGCCTCGTACGCGGCCGCCGCGGCCGCGTTGCTGCCCGACTTCTGGCGCGTGCGGGCACGTGCCCACCTCGTCGACTGGGGGATCGTGCTCGTCTTCCCGGCGATCGCGGCCACGGCGGCGATCTTCGGTGTCCTCGTCCTGCGCGAGCAGCGGGCCGTCGCCGGTCCCGTGTGGCTGTCGTTCCTGGCGATCGTGCTCGCGATCGCGCCTGCCGCGCTCCTGCTCGTTCGCTGGCGGGAACGCGGGCTGATGGCCGGCGGGGTGGGCCGGACGCTCGAGGCCGAGGAACGGGTCTCGGTTCGCGACCGCGAGCTCGAGGCGGTCACCGCCATCTCCGGGGAGCTCGTCCGCGCGCGCGACGAGGCCGCGGTCGCGCGGCCGCTCGTCCGTCACGTTGCCGCCTTGCTGGAGATCGGCTTCGCAGCGGTCACGTTGGTCGACCAGGGCGGGGCGACCGCCGGCGGGCTCTACGCCGAGAGCGGGGGCCGCCCGGTCGACTGGTGGGAGGAGCTGACCGTGGATCTCGCGCAGGAGACGTCCGGGATCGCCAACGCAGTCTCCGACGCCGCACCGGTCGTCGTCTACGACATCACCGGCTCGCCGCTCGTCAGCCGCCGACTGGCGGCTCGCGTCGGGGCGAAGAGCGCGGTGTTCCTGCCGCTGATCGCCGGGTCGCAGGTGCTCGGCGTCCTGACCGCGGCCTCGACGTCCGATCGCCGCGCCTTCTCGCAGGAGGAGCTCGGCCTGCTGCAGGCGGTCACGGCTGAAGCCGCGCTCGCCCTCGAGCGGCTGCGCTCGTCGACTGCCCTGGCCGAGGCGCTGAACCGCGAGCGGACCGCCGCCGAGATCGCGAGGCGGCTGCGCGCCGAGCTCGACCCGACGCGGGTCGGCGAGGTCGCCGCCGAGGAGCTGCGCCGGGTGCTCGGGCTCGAGCGGGCCGAGGTCGTGCTCGGGGCAGGGCCGCGGGCGGGATTCGCGATCGAGGCGCGTGGCGACCGGGTGGCGACCCTGCTCGTCGAGCGGACGCCTGAGCTCAACGAGTCGGAGCTGCGCCTCGTCCACGCCGTCGTGCGCGAGCTGGGATCCGTCCTCCAGACGGCACGTCTCCTGGACGAGAATGCACGCCGCCTCGAGCAGCAGCAGGGGCTGCTGCGGGCCGCCCAGGTCGTCACCGGCGAGCTGTCGCTCGACGCCGTGCTGCTCCGCCTCGTCGAGCAGGTGACCACGCTGCTCCGCGTCGACGCGGCCGACTGCTATCTCGTCGACCGCGAACGCGGTGTGCTCCGCTGCGCAGCCGTGCACGGCTTCGACCCCGGCCTCGTCGGGCTCGAGTTCGTTCCCGAGGGAGGGGTCGCCGCGGTGGCGCACGGCGAGCAGCCCGTCGTCGGGCGCCTGCCGCACGCGGCGTACGACGCATTCTCGCTGAGCCTCGAGGCGCCGATGGTGTGGGCAGGAGAAGGCCTCGGGGTGCTCGGCGTCGGCGTGCGCGACGGCGGTCGCCGCTTCGACGAGGACGAGGTCGAGCTCCTCGAGACGTTCGCGTCGCTCGCGGCGCTCGCGCTGCGCAACGCGGAGAGCTTCGAGGCAAGCGTCCGCCGCGCGAGGCTCGAGCGCGGCTTCTCGCGCGTCGCGTCCCTGCTCGGCGAGTCGCTCTCCCTCGCCGAGTCGTACGACGCCGCCGCCCAGGCGGCCGCCGAGGCGATCGGCGCCGACTTTGCGGCCGTGCTGGCGCCCGCCGCCGGCCGGCTCGCCGTCGCCGGAGAGCACGACCTCCCCGACGAGGTGCGCGCGCTCGAGGTTCCGGCGGCGCTCGACGAGGCGCGGGCTGCCGGCCAGGTGCTCGCAGCGCCGGCGGTGGCGGGCGACGGGCGGTTCCCGCCCTCGTGGCAGCGCTCACCGGTCGCAGCGGTGCTCGCGACCCCCATCTCGGACGGTGCGGGCGGGCTGATCATCGGCTGCTTCCGCGAGCCGCGTGAGTTCTCCGGCGAGGATCTCGTGCTCGCGCAACAGGTCGCGGCCGCCGCGCACGGCGCCCTCGAGCGCAGTCGCCTGTTCGAGGCCGAGCGCGCGGCCCGCTCGCTCTCCCAGCAGCTCGCCCGGGCCGCAGCGGCGCTCACGACCGAGCTCGATCCGGTCGCGGTCCTGCAGGCCGCAGCGCGCGAGGCGAAGGCCCTGTTGGCCGCCGATGCGGCGCTCGTCTCGATGCTCGAAGGGGCGGAGCTGGTCGTCGTTGCCGGCGCCGGCGGCTCCGCCGACGCCGCTCACGGCGCCAGGACGCCGTCGACCGACGGTGTCGCCGGCGACGTGCTCGCCGCCGGCAGGCCGATCGCGCTGGACGACGGCGCGGGTGAGGCTTCCGGAGACGTGCTGCTCGCCGCCGGGCACAGCTCGTACCTCGGCGTTCCGCTCGCCGCCAGCGGCGACGAGCCGGGCGGCGTCCTGTCGGTGTACTCCCGCGAGCCACGGGCGTGGCGGCCGGAGGAGGTCGAGGCGCTGACGACGCTGGCGGCGAACGCGGCCGTTGCGCTCACGAACGCCGGGCTGTACCGGCGCGTCGCGGTCGAGCGCGAGCAGAGCGCGGCGATCCTGGCCCACATCGCCGACGGCATCGTCGCGGTCGACGGCGACGGCCGGGTCGTGCTCTGGAACGGCGCCGCCGAGACGATCACGGGCGTGCCGGCATCCGAGGCGCTCGGACGCTCGCCGGTCGAGGTGCTCCGCCGCGAGCTCCAGGCCGACCGCGAGACGGCGGCGACCCGGCTCGTCTCGATCGTGCGCGGCGGCGAGGAGGTGTGGCTGGCGCTGTCCGAAGCCGTGATGCGCGATCCGGCCGGTGCCGTGGCCGGCCGCATCTTCGCCTTCCGCGACATCTCGGCCGAGTACGCCGTCGAGCAGATGAAGACCGGCTTCGTCTCGAGCGTCTCGCTCGAGCTGCGCGCGCCGCTGACGACGATCTACGGCTTCGCGCAGACGCTGCTTCGCGAGGACGTCACGTTCTCCGACGAGGAACGGCGCACGTTCCTCGACTTCATCGCCCGCGAGGCCGAGCGGCTGACGGCGACGGTCGACACGCTGCTGCAGGTCGCCCGGCTCGAGACGGGCGACCTCGACGTGGCGCTGGAGCCGACGGACGTGGCGGCCGTCGTCTCCGAGCTCGTCGAGAGCGTGAGCGCCTCCGGCCGGAACGGCCATCGGGTCGTCGCCGACGTCGCCCCGGACATGCCGCCGGCGCGCGCCGACCCGGTCAAGCTGCGCGACGTCCTCGACCAGCTCGTCTCGAATGCCGTGAAGTTCTCGCCCGACGGCGGCACGGTGACGGTGTCGGCGCAGCCGGCGGGCGACGCGGTCGAGTTGGCCGTCACCGACGAGGGCCACGGCATCCCGGCGTCCGATCACGAGCGGATCTTCGACAAGTTCGTCAAGTCGGGCTCGGGCGCCGGGCGCGGGACCGGCGTCGGCCTCTTCATCGCGCAGGGGCTCGTTCGTGAGATGGGCGGACGCATCCGCATCGACTCGAGGGAAGGCGGCGGCTCCCGATTCGCGTTCGAGCTGCCGCTCGCGCGGGAATAGGTGAGCCGGCATGGCGACCACACGTGTCCTGGTGATCGACGACGAGGCGCCCATTCGCCTGCTCTGCCGCGTCAACCTCGAGGCGGCCGGGATGCGCGTGCTCGAGGCGGGCGACGGCGAATCAGGGCTGGACGAGGCCCGCCGGACGGAGCCGGACGTGATCCTGCTCGACGTGATGATGCCGGGGCTCGACGGCTGGCGCGTCGCCGAGGCGCTGCTCGACGACCCCCTGACCGACGAGATCCCGATCATCTTCCTCACCGCCCGCGCCGAGCTGCGCGACCGTGCCCGCGGCATCGACCTCGGCGGCGTCGACTACGTGACGAAGCCGTTCGACCCGGTCGAGCTCGCCCCGCTCGTCAGCGACCTGCTCGAGCGGGTCGAGCGTGGCCAGCGCGACGACCTCCGCCGCGAGAAGCTGTCCGAGCTGCGTGCGCAGCTCGCGCGCAGCTAGAACGTCCCCGCCTTCGGCCGTAAGACGAGGGAAAGATCGCGGTTCGGGCATTGCAAAGCGCCGGCGGGCCAGGTTTGACCGAGCCCTTAGCGGGGATCTTGCTCTTCGCCGCGCGAACTCGGGTCGCCCAACATGACAACAGAGGAGGCACAGAATGGGTATTGGAGTCAGCCTCATCCTCATTGCCGCAGGAGCAATCTTGACCTGGGCGGTCGACGCCACCGTGTCGGGTCTCAACATCCACACGATCGGCGTGATCCTCATGGTCGTCGGGGTCGTCGGTCTTCTGATCTCGCTGGTGTTCTGGTCGAGTTGGGGCGGGTTCGGTGGCCCGGCCGACGGCCGCCGTCGCACCACGGTCATCGACGATCGTCCATAAGAGCGCAGGCGGCGTGCCGGGGCCGGCGCCGGCGCGTTCGCCTCATTCTTCGCGAGCGGAGGACCAGACATAACCCCTCGAAGAACCGAACGTCGGGGTGTTCAGGCAGATGACTGAGGCGGAGCCGGGCAGTCCAGTGCCCGGCTCCGCCTGCTGACGGCGCTAGCTCGAACCCTTGCCTCCCCAGAGGCTCGGGCGAACTTGGCGCTTCTCTCGTGCCTTGAGAGAAGACGGGTTTTTCACGACTCAGTCGACGTTAAACCAGAGTCGGACCGGCCGCCCCGACCGCCGCGCCGATCCTGCAACCGGGATCCCCGAAAACCCCCGCGTACCCGCAAGGGTTTGACGTGCACGCCAAGGAGGAGCGGGTGGCGGGAATCGAACCCGCATGACCAGCTTGGAAGGCTGGGGCTCTACCATTGAGCTACACCCGCGGCGCCGCCACGTTAGCCGCTTAGTGTGCGCTGTGTGCTGCTCGCGCATACGCCCTCGCCGTACGCGTGGCAGGCCGACGTCGACACGACGGTCGTCATCCCCGGGTTGTCGCTGCTCTATGTGTTTGCGCTTGCGCGCCTGGGCGCGCCGCGCTGGCGCGTCCTCTGCTTCGCAGGCTCGATGGCGCTCCTCGGCGTCGCGTTCTGGACGCCGATCCACCATCTCGGCCTTCACTACCTGCTCACCGCGCACCTGTTGCAGAACGTGATCCTGGCCGAGTGGGCGCCGGCCCTCGCCGTGTTCGGCATCTCGCGGCCGATGGCCGTGGCGCTCGCGCGCGTGCCCGGCTGGCGGATCGCAACCCACCCGTTCGTCGCCCTCCCGGTGTGGCTCGTCAGCTACTTCACCTGGCACGTCCCCGTCGTCTATCAGGCCGCGCTTCATCACCAGTCGTGGCTCGTCCACGTCGAGCACGCCTGCTACTTCGCGACCGGCTTCCTGTTCTGGTGGCCGCTCTTCCAGGACATCCCGCGCCGCTGGACATCGGGCTTTCGGGCCCTCTACACGTTCGCGGCGTTCATGCTCGCCTCGCCGCTCGGGCTCCTGTTCGCGCTGCTCCCCAGGCCGGTGTACTCGTTCTACGTCGCTGCGAGGCCGCGCGTGCTCGGGCTGAGCCCGCTCGCCGACCAGGAGCTCGCCGGCATGACGATGGCCGCCGAGCAGGCACTCGTGCTCTTCGTCGTGTTCGCGTACTGGTTCCGGCGCTTCCTCTACGAGGAGGGCGCGTGGTAGCGGGCGCCCCACAGGTCCGGCGGTGCCGGGCACGCGTGTGCCCGGCACCGTGTGCCGCTCACAGAGTGCAGCGCCGGCCCGAGAGGTACTGGTCGGTCAGCGGCTTCGTGCAGCGACTCAGCGCGAGTGCCGCCGGGCCCGTCCTGCCGAACACTCCGGTCGGGCAGCTGAACATCCAGAGGGAGCCCGTCTCCTTGAACGGGTTGCAGCTGCTCGGGATCGCCCCGGTCGAAGCTCCCGAGCGACCCGACGGGCAGCTGTACGTCCAGAGGCGGCCGGTCGCCACGGTCAGCGTGCAGCGTCCCGGATTCGCCCGCGGCGCGCTGCCGGCGCAGCGGAAGCTCGAGACGTGACCCGCGACCAGCGTCATCGCGCAACCGTCCGAGATCGAGCTCGTGCCCGGGTACAACGTCGTCACGACCACCGGGGCGTAGTGGTGCTTCGGCACCGCCGACCCGGCCACTGCCGGCACGGCGAGCGCCACGGTCACGGCGACCGTCATGATCGATGTGCGGAACCTCATCGCAGTCTCCTTCTCTCTCGACCCCGTACCGAGAGGAGGCGACCGGCGGCCGTGTGATACCGCCCCTACCGTCGCCGGAGTGCGGCGCTACTTGAGGCAGCCGGTGACGATCGCGATGTCGCTGTCGGTCGGATGCTGCTGCCAGAGCATGATCGCGTTTCCCTGCCGGCGGAGCACGTCGTCGATCCCGACGTTGCTCGCGTGGAAGCGCCGGTACGCGGCGTCGATGTTGTCGGCGTCGCCCTGCGTCTGCCCGAATACCAGGGTGAGCGCGTTGTCGCGGAGATGGACACGGACTGCGCCGCCGGTCGCGGTAGTCGCCACGAAGTCCAGCGGCCCGCCGAGCTGAACGCCGTTCTGGCGCAGGCAGGCAGACGACTTCGCAAGCGTGTAGGTCGGCGTGTCCTTGCCGCAGCCGGCGAGCAGCGCGACTGCGAGCAGGCTGGCCAGGGCGAACCGTCTCACGGCGCGTCAGTCTACGGCCCTGCCGCAGGCGCTTGACGCTTGCTGCAGATGGCTGATCGGGGAATCCATCTAGGCTGTCCGGCCCGTGCCCGATCGTGGACAGCTGGTGCAGAGCCTCGCGCGGCTCGCCGTGCAGGTCGGCGTCAACCTCCAGCCCGGCCAGACGCTGGCGGTCAACGCGCTCGTCGAGCACGCCCCGCTCGTGCGCGCCGTCGCGGCGGAGGCGTACGGCGCGGGCGCCCGCTATGTCGACGTCCTCTACTCCGACCAGCACGTGCGCCGTGAGCACATCGAGCACGCCTCGGACGAGCTGCTCGGCTTCTCGCCTCCGTGGCTCGTCGAGCGGGTGCGCCGCATCGGCGAAACCGGCGGCGCGCTGATCTCGATCACCGGCAACCCGGAGCCCGAGCTGTTCTCCGACCTCGACGGCAACCGGGTCGGCCGGGCGCGAATGCGCGAGCTCGGCAAGGAGGCGTTGAAGCTGACCGACGGGCTCTCGAACTGGTCGATCGTCCCCTACCCCAACGAGGGCTGGGCGAGGACTGTCTTCGGGGAGCCGGACGTCGATCGTCTCTGGGAGGCGGTCGCGACCGCCGTCCGGCTCGACGAGCCGGATCCTGTCGCCGCGTGGCGCGAGCACATCGGGGTTCTGCAGGAGCGTGCCGACCAGCTGAACGAGCGCCGTTTCGACCAGCTCCGGTACGTCGGCCCAGGCACGGACCTGATCGTCGGGTTGCATCCGGAGTCGGACTGGAAGGCCGCGCTCGACGTGTCACGCGGGATCGAGCACGTCGCGAACATGCCGACCGAGGAGGTGTTCACCGCGCCCGATGCGCGCCGTGTCGAGGGCGTGGTTCGTTCGACGCTGCCGCTTCAGATCCAGGGCACGATCGTGCGCGACCTGACGGTTCGGTTCGAAGGCGGCCGGGCGGTCGACGTGACGGCATCGAGCGGACAGGACGTGATGCAGGCCCACGTCGCCACCGACGCGGGCGCCGCCCGGCTCGGAGAAGTCGCACTCGTGGACTCGACGTCGCGAGTCGGCAAGACCGGGCTCGTGTTCTACGACACGCTGTTCGACGAGAACGCGTCGTCCCACATCGCGCTCGGCTCCGCGATCATCAGCGCCGTCCGATGGGCGGAGGGGCTCACGCCGGAGGAGCGCGACGAGCGAGGCCTCAACCACTCGTCGATCCACACCGACTTCATGATCGGCTCGCCCGAGCTCGAGGTCGACGGCGTCGACGGGCGCGGTCCGGCCGTTCCGATCCTGCGCGACGGCGACTGGCAGCTGTAGCGCCGCCTACACTCAGACGCTACGGGACGTAGCTCAGCCTGGTAGAGCGCCGCCTTTGGGAGGCGGAAGCCGTCGGTTCGAATCCGACCGTCCCGATCGACAGCACGGCTCGGCGACACAACCTCTCTTCTGTCAGGCGCTCCCGAGGTAGCTTCGTCGGCCGGTGACCGAGGCGCCCTTCCCCGTTCCGCGCGCGCGCCGGCGCCATCCCCGCCTCGCCTACGCGATGGCGGCGACGGCCGCAGTGCTCTGGGGGGTCAACGGTGCCGTCTCGAAGACGATCCTCACCACCGGTCTCTCCTCCGAGCGCCTCGCCCAGGTGCGCTCCCTCGGCGCCGCGGCCGGCCTCGCGGCGGTCGTCGCCGTGATCGCACCGCGGCGGCTTCGACTGACGCGGCGCGAGCTGCCGTACCTGCTCGTCTTCGGGATCGGCGGGCTGGCGTTCGTGCAGTGGTTCTACTTCCTGGCGATCGACCGGCTTGCGATCGGCATCGCGCTGCTGATCGAGTACCTGGCGCCGCTGCTCGTGGCGCTCTGGGCTCGGTTCGTCTACCACGACCACGTGCGACGGCGGATCTGGGTCGCGCTCTCACTCGCGCTCTTCGGCCTCGCGATGATCGTCGACGTCTTCGGCGGGGGTGAGAGCCTGTCCACGGCCGGGATCGGCTTCGCGCTCGCGGGCGCGGTGGCATACGCCCTCTACGTGCTCCTGGCCGAGCACGTCGTCGGCGGCCGCGACGCGGTCTCGCTGCTCGCCTACGGGTTCGCGTTCGCCTCCGTGTTCTGGGCACTGCTGGCGCCGTGGTGGTCGTTCCCTGCGGCCGCGCTGACGAAGACCACCTCGCTCGGCGGGCATCTCCACACGGTCGAGCTCCCCGTGTGGGCGCTCACGCTCTGGATGATCGTGCTCGGGACGATGATCCCGTTCTTCCTGCTCGTCAACGCGCTCCGTCACATCTCGGCGACGCGGGCGGGGATCGTCGCGATGCTCGAGCCGGTCGTCGGCGCGCTGGTGGGGTGGGCCTGGCTCTCCGAGTCACTGGACGGCGTCCAGCTGGTCGGCGCAGCCGTCGTCCTGGTGGCGATCGGGCTCGCGCAGACCGCGCGCTGAGCCGGCCGCGGTGACCCGCCGGCGAACGGCCAGCGCGAGGCCCGCGACCACGATCGGGACGACCAGGAACCATCCCGAGAAGATCCCGAGCACGCAGCTCAGGGCCAGCGAGAAGATGGCCGCAGTCCGCACCGGTCCGTCGAGGATCCGCGCCGCCGAGGCGAGCGCGAGCACGTAGACCGCGATGAAGAGGGCCGACGTCGCCCGGACGAGGTCTTCCGTGCTCCCGACGCCGGCGGCGAGCCCGACGAGCAGGACGACCACCACGGGCGCGATCACGGCCAGCGGGCGGCGCGGGACGCTCCGTTCCGCGTCGCCGGCCAGCCAGCGCGGCAGCGCGCGCTCGCCGGCCAGCGAGGCGGCGAGCTTCGCCGCCGCGCCGAGGTACACGTTCATCGTCCCCATCGTCAGCGCGACGGCCAGCACGGCGGTCGCGTCACGGCCGGCGCGGCCGAACCCGACCGAGATCAGATCGGCGAGCGGGACGCGTGAGCCGGTCCGCGACGTGACGCCGATCGTCGCCACGGCGAGTCCGAGGTAGAGGACGGTGACGGTGACGAAGGCGATGGTCATCGCGCGAGGCAGGTCGACCTCCGGCCGCCGGAAGTCGCCGGCGAGCTGCGCGACCGCCTCCCAGCCGATGAACAGCCACACGAGGATGTTCGCCGCCGTGCCGATCGCCCACCAGCCGTGCGGCGCGAACGGCGACCAGTTGTCGCCGCCGCGCGACGGCAGCGCGACCGCGACGGCGAGGGCGACGACGACGATCAACACCGACGAGAGCGCCAGCTGGAAGCCGGCCGAGACGCGCAGGCCGAGCACGTTCGCGGCGAGCACCGTCACGAACATGGCGAGCCCGACCGTCGTCGCCACGACGCTTCCCGAGCCGGTGAGCGCGGCCACGTAGTAGCCGCCGATCAACGACACCGCCGGCGCGCCGACCAGCACGGCGGCGAGGAACCAGCCGCCGGTCACGGCAGCCGCATCGTCCCCGAGCCCCTCGCGGACGTAGGTCGACACCCCGCCCGCGACCGGGTGCCGGGTTCCGAGCGCCGCGAACGTGACGGCGAGCGGAGCCGAGAGCACGAGCAGCCCGGCCCAGGCGACGATCGAGGCGGCGCCGGCGTGCTCGGCGGCGAGCGCCGGAACGAGCAGCAGCCCGGGCCCGATCAGAGCACCCAGGTAGAGGGCGCTTCCCTGCAGGACGCCGAGCCGGCGGCGGCTCATGCCAGACTCAAACGCGCGTCCGTCGCCGAGAAACTCCCTCGTCAGCGGCTGCGGTCGGCGAACGGCTCGAGGTCGTGCGCGTGCAGGCCGATCTCGCCCGCCTCGAGTGCGGCGCGCACCTCGCGTGCGAGCGACACGCCTTCCGACACCTCGTCCGGCTCGAGCACGGTCGAGACGCTCGCCAGCACCGATCGCCCTTCGCGGAGCTGCACGTCGACCGTCGTCAGCTGGGACTTGTCGTCGATGTACGGGTCGTCCGGCACCCCGACCCAGACCGTGACCGTGCCGCCGCCGGGCAGCGCGACGTTCTCGACGACGGGAGAGGTGCGAAGGCTCACGCCGAGACCGTAACAATCCTGGGGCAGGGATACGCTTGCCGGAAGCGCGCCCGTAGCTCAGTGGAAGAGCGGCGGCCTTCTAAGCCGTTGGTCGGGGGTTCGAATCCTCCCGGGCGCACTGAGGAACTGGGCCGCCGCTCGCGCGCACGGTCAGTAGAGGAAGGGCACGAGTCGGTGCGGTGTCGCGCGCCGGTAGGCCTCGTACCCGCGCAGCCGCTCGACGAGCCACTGCTCCTCCCGACGCGACTTGAGGTCGAGGAACACGGCCAGGACGGTCGTGAGGACGAGCCCGGGCACCGTTGCGAAGAGGATCGTCCAGCCGACCGCCACGAGCAGTCCGCCGCCGTAGATCGGGTGGCGCACGAGGCGGTAGATGCCGGTGCTGATCACGACCTCCTCTCCCTTCGGTGCGGGTAGCGGAGTCAGGGCCTTCCCGAGCTTGACCGCTCCGGCGATCGCCATCCACAGGCCGAGAGCGAGCAGCGTGCCACCGGCCGCGTAGGCGACGACCCGCGCCGTGCCGCTCCAGTGGTGCCCGGCGAAGGCCGAGAGGAACACCGCGGCGATCAGGACCAGCTGGATGACGACCCAGCCCTCGCCGCGTCTGCCGAGTGTGGGCAGAGATCTCCGGTCCGGCCCAGGCATCGGGGTGATCATCGCCGCGCCGGGGGCTTCCTTGACGACATATCGACATTCGTCTATAAATCGATTACCTTCGATATGAGGAGTGCGGGATTCCGATGAGCGAGACGGCTGCCGTCGTGTGTTGTGCGCCGCTTTCGGCGCCGACGCTCTCCGACGACGAGGCGGAGGCGACTGCGGCCGTCTTCCGCTCTCTCGGCGATCCGCACCGGATCAAGATCGTCAACCTGCTCGCGACGACCGGTGGGGCGCTCTGCGTCTGCGACCTGACCGCACCGCTCGGGCTCTCCCAGCCGACCGTGTCCCACCACATGAAGAAGCTGCTCGACGCCGGCCTCGTCGAACGCGAGCAGCGCGGCAGATGGGCGTACTTCACCTTGAACGCCGAGGCACTGCGGACGCTCGCCTCGGTGGCTGATCTGAAAGGGGTGTGCTGCTGATGACCACCACGGCCGACGAGCTGCGCGAAGAGGTACGGCGGCGCTACGCCGAGTCCGCCCAGGCGGTCCTCGACGAGACGGGCGGATGCGGGTGCGGCTCCGGCGACTGCTGCGGCGGTGAGAGAGCCGGTCGCGACTTCGGCGAGTCGCTCTACACCGCCGAACAGCGCGGTGAGCTGCCCGACGCGGCCGCGCTTGCCTCGCTCGGCTGCGGCAACCCGACCGCAGTCGCCGATCTGCACGAGGGCGAGACGGTGCTCGATCTCGGCTCGGGCGGCGGCATCGACGTGATCCTGTCTGCCGGGCGAGTCGGCTCGACCGGCATCGCCTACGGGCTCGACATGACCGACGAGATGCTCGCTCTCGCCCGCAGGAACGCCGAGGAGGCAGGAGCGAGGAACGCGATCTTCCTGAAGGGGATGATCGAGGAGATCCCGCTCCCCGCCGGGTCGGTCGACGTCGTCATCTCGAACTGCGTGATCAACCTCTCGACCGACAAGGCGGCGGTGCTGACCGAGATCGCTCGGGTGTTGAAGGCGGGCGGCCGCGTCGGCGTCTCAGACATCGTCGCCGAGGATCGCCTGGCACCGGCCGATCGCGCGGAACGCGGGAGTTACGTCGGCTGCATCGCCGGGGCCCTCTCGAGGGGCGAATACGAGGCCGGCCTCGAGGCCGCCGGCTTCGAGAACGTCGAAGTGGCCTTTACCCACGAGGTCGCCGACGGCATGCACAGCGCGATCATCAAGGCGGTGAAGGCCGGCGAGCCAGCGGCGAGATGACCGCCTCCGCGACGAGCGCGATCGGCGACCTCCGGCCGGAGCACTGGCCGGAGGTCGCGCGCATCTACGCCGAGGGAATCGCGACCGGGAACGCGACCTTCGAGACGGACGTGCCGAGTTGGGAGGCGTGGGACACGTCACACCTCGCAGCCCATCGCTTCGTGGCACTCGACGGCGAACGCGTCGTCGGCTGGGCCGCGATCTCACCGGTGTCCGAACGCTGCGTGTACGGCGGCGTCGTCGAGAACAGCGTCTACGTGAGCGAGGAGGTGCGCGGGCGGGGCGTGGGGCGGGCGCTCCTCGAGCGACTGATCGAGTCGACCGAGGCGGCCGGGATCTGGACGATCCAGACCGGCATCTTCCCGGAGAACGACCGAAGCGTCCGGCTGCACGAGAGCGTCGGCTTCGAGATCGTCGGCCGGCGGAAGAAGCTCGGGAGGCTCCGTGGTGTCTGGCGCGACGTGCTGCTGATGGAGCGCCGCAGCCCGGTCGTCGGCTGACCGGCCTTGCCTTCGGCGCCCCATTCCACAAAGATTGCCTTGTGCATCGGCTTCCCGTGCTCTGCTGCACACCGCTCGCCGGATCGTCCCTCGGCGAGGGCGACGCGATCGAGCTGGAGCAGCTCCTGCGCTCGATCGCCGACCGGCACCGGCTGAAGATCCTGAACATGCTCGTCCGCGCGGAGGGTGCGCCGATCTGCGTGTGTGAGTTCACAGCCGCGCTCGACCTTCCGCAGCAGAACGTCAGCTACCACCTGAAGCAGCTCGTGGCCGGAGGCGTGATCGTGCGCGTGCGCCGCGGCCGCTACTCGTACTACTCGCTGGCGGCCGGCGCGCTCGACCACATCGCCGCGCTCGTCGCGGGCCGAGCGGAGAAGGAGGCCGCTTGACGCGCGACGCAGTGCGGGCTCTGACGGCGGAGGCGATCGGCACGTTCGCGCTGGTCTTCGCCGGATGCGGCGCGATCATGGTCGATCAGAAGACGCATCAGCTCGGCCACGTCGGCGTCGCGCTCACGTTCGGGCTCGTGATCATGTTCGGCATCTACGCCGTCGGTCACATCTCCGGCGCGCACTTCAACCCCTCCGTCACCTTCGCGTTCGCGCTCACGCGCCACTTCCCGTGGAGCCGGGCCGTCACCTACTGGGGCGCGCAGCTCGTCGGCGCCTTTGCCGCGGCGCTTCTCCTCCGGGCGTCACTCGGCAACCGCGCCGATGTCGGAGCGACCCTCCCGTCGGGCTCGCAAGGGCAGGCGTTCCTCTGGGAGCTCGTCCTCACGTTCTTCCTGATGTTCGTGATCATGGCCGTCGCGACCGACACGCGCGCCGTGGGAGAGGCAGCCGCGATCGCGATCGGCGGCACGATCGGGCTCGATGCGATGTTCGGCGGGCCGGTCACGGGGGCGTCGATGAACCCCGCGCGTTCGATCGCGCCGGCGGTCGTGTCCCTCAACGTGCACGCGCTGTGGCTCTACGTCCTCGCGCCGGTCGTCGGCGCGTCGCTCGGTGCGCTCGCCTACCAGTTCGTCCGGGGTGAGCAGACCCGGCCGGCGCTCGCAGCGGTCCCCGACCGCCGGCGGGAGACTGCGTGAGCACTGTCCTCTTCATCTGCGTCGCCAACTCCGGTCGTTCGGTGATGGCCGAGCGGATCTTCAACCGGCTCGCGGGTGACCGCCATCATGCTCGATCGGCAGGAAGCCGGCCGGGCGCGGCTGCGCACCCGGTGGTGATCGAGGCGCTGCGCGAGATCGGGATCGATGCGAGCGACCACGTGCCGCGACGGCTCGACGCGGTCGAGGTCGCCGGGGCCGATGCCGTCGTCTCGACCTGCGGCGAGGAAGCGTGCCCCGTGACGCCCCCCGGCACCAGGCGCGTCTACTGGAACCTGCGCGACCCGAAGGACCTCCCGCTCGAGGAGGTGCGCCCGATTCGTGACGAGATCAACCGCCGCGTCGAGGAGCTCGTCGCCCGGCTCGACGCCGAAGCCGCCTGAGGAGGCTGCGATGCGCTACGTCCTGTTCGTCTGCACGCACAACGCCGGACGGTCACAGATGGCGCAGGCGCTCTTCGAACGCCATGCGCCCGACGATCTGCGCGCGGAGTCCGCCGGACAAGCCCCGGCCGACGCCATCTGGCCGAACGTGGTCGAGGCGATGCGCGAGGTCGGCATCGACCTGTCCGGCCGGCGCCCCAGGAAGATCGACCTCGAGATGCAGCTGCATGCGGACTGTGCGATCACGCTCCACTGCGAGGACACGTGCCCCTATGTCCCCGGGCTCGTCGAGGACTGGGATGTCGTCGATCCTGCGGGGAGGTCGCTCGAAGAGGTGCGAGCGATTCGTGACGACATCGAGCGCCGGGTGCTGCACTTCCTGGACACGTGCATCGATCAGATCCGCACCGACCGGAGCGCCCGCTCGCGGCGCCTGGCTCGACTCCTCCCGCCTCTCGTCGACGAATTCGCGCGCGACAAGAGCCCGGAGGAGATCCGGGCATGTACGGATGCCGTTCTCGCCCAGTTCGACGAGGTACCGGTGCGGTCGTTCGTCGAGACGCTCGCCTACAGGAAAGCCCGCGCCTGCCTGCGCGAGGATGAGTGTCCTCTCCTTCCCGTCTGAGGCGAGAACCGCCGATACGATGGCCGTGCACGGTGGCAGTAGCTCAGCTGGTAGAGCCCCGGGTTGTGGTCCCGGTGGTCGTGGGTTCGAGTCCCATCTGCCACCCTGAACGTCGCGGCGGGCGACTACTCTGACGGCGGCCGGCCCCGTAGCTCAGAGGACAGAGCGGGAGCCTTCGAAGCTCCGTGCGCAGGTTCGATTCCTGCCGGGGCCACTCTGCACCGGCGGGCGGGACGCTCCGGTCGCTCGTTCAGCGACTCGCGAAACGGAAGAGCAGCCAGACGACCACGACGAAGATCCCGACGAGCACGAGCGCGTCGCGGACGATGTGGGCGTGGGTGTTCAGGTCGAGGGGCAGGTCCACGCCTCGGGTATCGGCATCGGCCGGATGCCGCTTGAGCAGCGATCACGCCGCCTCGCGCCTGACCCACGCGGCGAGGAACGGCTCGATGATCGCGAGCGTGCCGTCCTCGAGCCGGCCGACCAGCTCCTTGCGCGCGAGTGCCGTCAGTGCGGACTGCAGCGTGGGCGCAGGCGGCAGGTCGTGCGCCATGCGGTAGCCCTCCGCGTAGGGTGACGCCGTCGGCTCGGCTGCGAGCGCGCTCAGCAGCCGTCGCTGCGTGCGCGGCGCATCGGCCCAGAGCTGCTCGAGGTGGTTGTGCTCGGCGCGGAGCACCCGCTCGAGACCTGCATCGACGTCGGACTCGTACGCGAACGCCCCGCCCGGCGTTCGTTCCCACACCTCGTGCGCGAGCTCCTGTGTCCCGTACGGGTGGCCGGCGGTCAGCTCGACCAGGCGCGCCGCGGCCGCCTCGGTGATGCCCTTGTCCGTCCGGTCGAAGCGCGCCCGCACGAAGCGGGCGAACAGCGCCGGGGCGATCAGACCGATCTCCAGCTTCTTCGCGCTTCGCCAGAACGGCTCGTTGCGGTCGCCGAAGATCCGGTCGAGCACGTGCCGCTTGCTCCCGAGGTAGATGTGCGCCACCTCGGGCTGGGCCTGGAACACCGCGCGCAGGAGGTTGGGGTAGCGTGGGTCGAGCTCGACGATCTCCTGGAACTCGTCGAAGATCATCACCACGCGCCGCTCGCGCTCGACCCCGATCCGGCCGAGCAGCTCGAGCAGCGACTCGATCGTGTCGTCGATGTCGGTTCGACGGCGCGTCGCACGGAAGCTGAAGCTCAGCGAGCCGTCCTGCGGATCGACCTCCATCGCCGGCACGATCCGAAGCCCGCGGAAGAGCTCGGCGGCGCGCTCGTAGGCGCGCCCCGGCGCCGTGTCGAGGTCGCGGTGGATCGTGCGTGCGAGTGCCGCCGCGAATCGCTCCCTGCTCGTCACCTTGAGCAGGTCGACGTAGCCGACGAGCGCGCCGTCACGCTCCGCCCGCCCGGCCGCGCGCAGCACCAGCGACGACTTGCCGTAGCGGCGGGGGGCGTAGACGAGGACGTCCTGGCCGTTACGCATCTCGGCGGCGAGCTCGCGGAGCTCGGCCTGGCGGTCGGTGAAGGCGGCGCCCAGCGCGAGCGCACCGAAGCGGAACGGGTTCGACTGCTGCTTATCCAACTGTCCATTACGTTATCGACCATAACGCCGGGAGAGCAGCCCTTCTCGGCCCGCGTCCGGGCGGGACGCCCCGCCCGCGCGGTTACGCTTCGCGCGACCGCGCGGGCGTGGCGGAATTGGCAGACGCGCCGGGTTTAGGTCCCGGTGGGCCGTAGGCCCTTGGAGGTTCGACTCCTCTCGCCCGCACCTGCGCACGCGCCTGCCGTCGCGCTCAGGGCAGCGTTCGCACGAGCTCAGCGAGCGGCCGCCGCTCCTTGACCGGCGGCTCGCTCGAGGCGGGCCCGAGATGCACCAGCCCGACGATGCGCTCGTTCGGGGCGAGCCCGACGAGCGCGCGCGCCTCCGGGTCGTCGAGCGCCGCCGGCGTCCGCCAGTAGGACGCGAGGCCGCGCGCCGTCGCCCCGAGCAGGACGGCGTAGACGGCGCAGCCGGTCGACACGAGGTCCTCCTCGTCGGTCCGCGGGTCGCCGCTCAGGACGGCGGTGGCGAGGACGAGCGTCGGGGCGCGCCGCAGCTTGATCGCCTCCTTCTCGCCGCAGACGCGCTCGAGCGCGGCCCGCGTCTCCGGCCCGAGCACGCGGAAGCGCGACGGCTGCGTCAGGTGGTGGTTCGGGGCCCAGCGTGCCAGCTCGAGCAGCTCCTCGACGAGTTGCGGCTCAACCGGTGTCGGCCCGTACTGCTTGTGTGTCCTCCGCGTGCGAATCGCCTGCTCGACGTCCATCGGCGAGACGCTACCCGCATGATTCAATGGCCGGACCGATGGCCACGCAGATCGAGCAGCTCGCGGAGGACAAGGTCAAGCTGACGGTCGACGTGCCGGCCGGCGACGTTCACCATGCGGTCGAGCACGCCGCAGCCGACCTGGCGGCCAGCGTTCGCATCCCGGGCTTCCGCCGCGGCAAGGTCCCGATGCCGATCCTCGTCCAGCGCGTGGGCCGGGATCGCATCTACACCGAGGCGGTCGAGAGCCACATCAGCGGCTGGTTCTGGAACGCGGCGACGCGCGCGCGGCTGAATCCGTCCGCGCACCCGGAGTACGAGTACGACCTCCCGACCTCCGACAGGGAGGGCTGGAGCTTCTCGGCGACGGTCGCCGTCCACCCGAAGCCCGAGCCCGCCGACTGGACGCAGCTCGAGGTGCCGAAGCAGGAGGCGACGGTGCCCGAGGAGGCGGTCGAGGCGGAGCTCGAGGCGCTCCAGCACTCGGTCGCCGAGCTCGTCGCCGTCGACGGACGTGCCGCACAGCAGGGCGACACCGTCGTCGTCGACCTCGGCGCCGAGGACGGAACGACCCAGCGCGACTACGTCGTCGAGCTCGGCTCCGACCGCCTCGTCGAGGAGATCGAGAACGGCATTCGCGGGCTGGAGGCGGGTGAGCAGCGCGAGATCGCCTACGAGCTCGCGGACGGCGGGATGCGCCGGGCGACGGTGACGGTGAAGCGAATCTACGAGCGCGTCCTGCCGCCGCTCGACGACGAGCTCGCGAGGTCGGCGTCCGAGTTCGAGAGCTACAGCGACCTGCGCGGCGAGATCGAGGAACGCCTGCGCGGCCAGATCGCGGACGAGCTGGAAGGCGCCTTCCGGGCGGCGGCGGTCGACGAGCTCGTCAAGGCGTCGAAGGTGGATCCGTCCGGCCCGCTGGTCGAGCTGCGCACGCGCGAGCTCCTGACCGGGCTGGCACGCAGCCTGCAGGCGCGCGGCGTCGACGCCGAGTCCTACCTGCGGCTCACCGGCCAGTCGCCGGAGGAGCTCGAGCAGCGGCTGCGCGCGCAGGCGCAGAGCTCGGTCGCGCGCGAGCTCGTGCTCGAGGCGGTCGCCGACTCGCTCGGCCTCGAGGTCACCGACGAGGAGATCCGCGCAGAGCTGCTCGCAGCAGGGGAGAACGAGGAGGATGTCGACGCCTTCGTCGCCGACGGGGGCGCCGACCGCGTCCGTGAAGACCTGCGGCTGCGGAAGGCCCTCGACCGCGTCGCGGCGGAGGTGAAGCCGATCGAGCCCGACCTGCACGCGGCGCGCGAGAGCATCTGGACACCCGGGCAGGAGCAGCAGGCGGACGCCCCGAAGCTATGGACCCCAGGCACCAAGGAGTGACGAACACATGCCACTGATCCCGATGGTCGTAGAACAGACGTCGCGCGGCGAGCGGGCGTTCGACATCTACTCGCGCCTGCTCGCCGAGCGCATCGTCTTCCTGGGCACGCCGGTCGACGACCAGATCGCCAACCTGATCATCGCCCAGCTCCTCCACCTCGAATCGGAGGACCCGGACAAGGACATCAACCTCTACATCAACTCGCCCGGCGGATCGGTGTATGCGGGCCTCGCGATCTACGACACGATGCAGTTCATCAAGCCGGACGTGCAGACGATCTGCGTCGGGATCGCGATGAGCATGGGCTCGCTGCTGCTCGCGGGCGGCGCGAAAGGGAAGCGGATGTCGCTGCCGAACTCACGGATCCTGATCCATCAGGTCTCCGGCGGGTTCCAGGGCCAGGGCACCGACATCGAGATCCAGGCCCGCGAGGTGATCGGCCTCAAGCGGCGCCTGGAGGAGATCTACACGCACCACACCGGCAAGACCCAGGAGGAGATCTCGCGCGATATGGAAAGGGATTTCTTCCTGAGCCCGGCCGAAGCCAAGGAATACGGCTTGATCGACTCCGTGATCACCCACCGCGAGACGGGGCCGGCTGCGGCGGCTGCCTAGCCGTCGGGGCGAAACTGGGGTAAAAGGAGACTGGGATGGCGCGGGCGAGCGAAGGAAACGAGCAGCTTCTCTGCAGCTTCTGCGGCAAGTCGCAGCGCCAGGTGAAAAAGCTGATCGCCGGCCCGGGCGTCTACATCTGCGACGAGTGCATCGATCTCTGCAACGAGATCATCGACGAGGAGCTGACCACACCCAGCTCGCTCGACCTCGACAACCTGCCCCGCCCCAAGGAGATCTACGGCGCGCTGAACGACTACGTCGTCTCGCAGGAAGAGGCCAAGCGGACGTTGTCGGTCGCGGTCTACAACCACTACAAGCGCGTCCAGATGGGCGCCGAGGACGGCGACGTCGAGCTGCAGAAGTCGAACATCCTCCTGCTCGGCCCGACCGGCTGTGGCAAGACCCACCTCGCGCAGACGCTCGCGCGGATCCTCAACGTGCCGTTCGCGATCGCCGATGCCACCGCGCTCACCGAAGCGGGGTACGTCGGCGAGGACGTCGAGAACATCCTCCTCAAGCTGATCCAGGCCGCCGACTTCGACATCAAGAAGGCCGAGACCGGGATCATCTACATCGACGAGGTCGACAAGATCGCCCGCAAGGCCGACAACCCGTCGATCACCCGCGACGTGTCGGGCGAAGGCGTCCAGCAGGCCCTGCTGAAGATCCTCGAGGGGACGGTCGCGTCGGTCCCGCCCCAGGGCGGCCGCAAGCATCCCCACCAGGAGTTCCTGTCGATCGACACGACGAACATCCTGTTCATCTGCGGCGGCGCGTTCGCCGGGCTCGACAAGATCATCGCCAAGCGGATCGGCAAGAACGCGGTCGGGTTCGGCCGCCAGATCTCCTCGAAGCGCGACAGCCAGAGCGCCGAGCTGCTCGGCGGCGTGATGCCGGAGGATCTCCTCAACTTCGGGCTGATCCCCGAGTTCATCGGCCGCCTCCCTGTCGTCTCCGCCGTGCACCAGCTCCAGCGCGAGGATCTCGTCCAGATCCTCACCGAGCCGAAGAACGCCCTGGTGAAGCAGTACCAGCGGTTCTTCAACTACGACTCGATCGACCTCGTGTTCACGGACGACGCGCTCTGGTCGATCGCCGACAAGGCGCTCGATCGCGAGACGGGCGCGCGCGGCCTGCGCTCGATCATCGAGAACGCGTTGCTCGACGTGATGTTCGAACTTCCATCGCGGAAGGACGTCTCCAAGTGTGTGATCACGAAGGAGACGATCGAAAAGGGTCTCAAGCCGACGCTCGTGACGAGCGCCGGGGCGGACGCCGAGGCGGACGAGCCGGCCGCCGAGTCCGCCTGACCCCCGACACCACCTCCTCGTGAATCCGCTGCACGCCTTGACGGCGTGTTGTCGATCTGTCAAAACTGCCACCTGAATCGGGTCTCAGGTTCGCCATATCGCTGCACAGGAGGGTTCATGCGACACCGCTTCACCAAGGTCCTGCTCGGCCTCGCGTTCGTCGCGGCGCTCGGCGGGACGACGGCCGTCGCCGCGCGGTCCCAGCACGGCGCGGCGTCGCCGTACAAGGTCGGGATCATCTACTGCCGCACCGGACCGCTCGCCGAGTACGGCGCCGAGTACATCGAGGGCCTCCGGTACGGGCTCACCTACGCGACGGGCGGGACGAACGCCGTCAACGGCCATCCCGTCCAGCTGAACATCCAGGACGAGACGGCGGACCCCGCCACCGCGGTGTCGGAGGCGAAGACGCTGATCGGCCAGGGCTACAAGATCATCGCCGGGACCTGCTCGTCCGCCACGGCCCTCCAGCTCGCCCCGCTCGCGGCACAGAACAAGGTCCTCTACATCTCGGGGGCCGCAGCGTACGACGGGATCACGGGCATGAACCGCTACACGTTCCGTGCCGGCCGTCAGTCGTACCAGGACGTGCTCGCCGCCCAGTCGTTCCTCGGCAAGGGCGTCGGCAAGAACATCCTCGTCTTCGCGCAGAACTACGCGTTCGGGACGGGCAACGTCGCGGCGGTGCAGGCCGTCCTCGGCGGCCGGGGCCACCACGTGAGCTCGATCCTCGTCCCCCTGTCGGCGACGGACTTCACGCCGTTCGCGCAGCAGGCGGCGAAGGCGAAGCCCGACCTGCTGTTCGTGGCGTGGGCCGGCACGACTTCGCCCGCGATGTTCCAGGCGCTCCAGCAGCAGGGCGTGTTCAAGGCGACGACGGTCACGACCGGCCTGCCTCAGCGCGACACCTGGCAGGGCTTCGGCGCGGCCGCGACGCAGATCAAGTTCCTCTCGCACTACGTGTGGAACGCCCCGCACAACAAGGTGAACGACTGGCTCGTCGCGAAGATGAAGAAGCGCGGGCAGCTGCCCGACCTGTTCACGCCGGACGGCTTCGTGACCGCGCAGATGATCGTCCACTCGCTGCAGAAGGCGAAGGGCGACCAGAACGTCGACGCGATGATCTCGGGCCTCGAGGGCTGGCAGTTCCTGGCGCCGAAGGGCGTCCAGCGGATCCGTCCGCAGGATCACGCGATGATCCAGCCGATGTTCCAGGTGCAGCTCGTCAAGCAGGCGAACGGCAAGTACCTGCCGAAGGTGCTGAAGACGATCTCGCCGGGAAACGTCCAACCTCCGGTCACGCCGTTCCACTGAGCGGCGAGCGGCCCGTTCGCGTGAACGAACCGGTCCTCTCGACGCAAGCTCTCGGGCTCGACATCGGCGGCGCTTCGATCGTCGCCGATGTCGACCTCGAGGTCGCGGAGGGAGAGTTCGTCGGGATCATCGGGCCGAACGGCGCAGGCAAGACGTCGCTCTTCAACCTGCTTTCGGGGCTGATGCGGCCGACGGCGGGCAGCGTCACCCTGCGCGGGGAGGACGTGACGCATGCGCCGCCGTATGCGAGGGCTCGCGCCGGCCTGGGACGGACGTTCCAGCTCTCGAGCGTGTTTCCGCGCCTCAGTGCCTTCGAGAACGTGCGCCTCGCCGCGGAGGCCTCGCACGGGGGCACGATGCGGCTCTGGCGGCGGGCGGACGGCGTCGCCCCGGCGGTCGAGCGGGCACGCCGGTCGCTCGAGCGCGTGGGACTGCTCGGACACGCCGCCCTCCCGGCGGCGCTGCTCTCGGGCGGCGACAAGCGGAAGCTCGAGCTGGCGATGGTGCTCGCGGCCGATCCCGCGATCATCCTGCTCGACGAGCCGATGGCAGGCGTGAGCGCGGAGGACGTCCCTGCGCTCGTCGAGGTGATCCGTGCCGTGCACGAGGTGGAGCACAGGACGATCCTGATGGTCGAGCATCACATCGAGGTCGTCACGGGCCTCGCCCAGCGGATCGCGGTCATGCACCACGGCCGTGTGCTCGCGTGTGACACGCCGGGACGCGTGATGCGGAACGCGACCGTCCAGGAGGCGTACGTGGGGGAGCCCCTCTGAGCTCGGAGGCTTCCATCCTTCACGTCGAGGACCTGCACGTGCATCTCGGCGGCGCCCACGTCGTCCAGGGAGTCTCGTTCGACGTGGAGGCCGGTGGCATCACTGCGCTCCTCGGGCGCAACGGCGTCGGGAAGACGACCACGCTCCGCGGCCTGCTCGGGCTCGTTCCGCGTCGGGGGCACGTCGCGCTCGCCGGCGAGCCGATCGAGCGCGAGGCGACGCACCGGATCGTCGGCCGCGGTGTCGGCTACGTCCCGGAGGACCGCGACGTCTTCGCCGCGCTGACCGTCGAGGAGAACCTCCGGCTCGCCGAGCGGAACGGCTCGGCGCGCTACGACCTGGTCTACGAGCTCTTCCCGGCGCTGCGCGAGCGGCCGCGTCAGCGTGCAGGAACGCTCTCCGGGGGGCAGCAGCAGATGCTCTCGATCGCCCGTGCGCTCCTCAACCCGAACCGGCTGCTCCTGATCGACGAGCCGACGAAGGGGCTCGCGCCCGCGCTGGTGGCCGACGTCGCGCACGTGCTGGAGCGGATCGCCGAGACGGAGACGGCACTCCTCGTCGAGCAGAACCTCGGCGTCGTCCGCCGCCTCGCCCGCTCGATCGTCGTGCTCGACCAGGGTCGCGTCGTGCACGTCGGCGCCGCGTCGGACCTCGACGACCGGGCACTCGTCCACCGCCTGCTCGGAGTCGGGTCGGCGTGAGCTCGACGGAGCTCACCAAGGAGCGGAGGCGCCGGCTCTGCCCGCGCCGGAGCGGGGGCATCGGGCAACCGAAGGTTGCCCGATGAGCACGATCGTCCTGCTCACGATCACGGGCCTCGGCCTCGGGGCGATGTACTTCCTCGTCGCCTCCGGCCTCTCGCTCATCTACGGCCTGATGGGCGTCCTCAACTTCGCGCACGGCGCGTTCCTGACGGTCGGCGCGTACGCCGCCTGGTTCGCCGAGTCGAAGCTCGGCGGTATCTCGTCCGTGTCGATGCGCTTCTGCGTCGCGGCCGTGATCGGCGTCCTCGTGGGCGGCGTCTTCGCGGCGCTCGTCGAGCTCGTCTTCATCCGGCCGCTCTACCGGCGTCACATGGAGCAGGTGCTCGTGACCGTCGGCCTGTCGCTCTGCACCGTCGCGCTCGTCGAGGGCATCTGGGGAAGTGACGCACGCTTCTACGAGCTCCCGCCCTGGTTCTCGGGCACGACCACGATCGCCGGCGCCTACATCCCCAACGACCGCTGGATCGAGATCGTCGCGGCCGCGGCGGTCCTCGTCGGCCTGCTCGCGTTCCTGCGGTACACCCGCTACGGCCTGATCATCCGTGCCGGCGTCGAGAACCGCGGAATGGTCACCGCCCTCGGGATCGACGTACGGCGTTCGTTCACGCTCGTGTTCGCGCTAGGCGGTCTCGCCGCCGCGCTCGCGGGGGTGCTCTCCGGCGTCTACTTCACCTCGATCACGCCGGACCGGGGGACGAGCCTGCTGATCTTCGCGTTCATCGTCGTCGTGATCGGAGGGCTCGGCTCGATCAAGGGCTCGGCGGTGGCCGCAGTCGTCGTGGCGCTCGTGCAGCAGTACGTCAACTACTACTCGACCGGCACGGGCGACCTCTCCGTCGTCCTCCTGCTCGCGGTCGTGTTGCTCGCCCGACCCGCCCAGCTCGCCGGAAGCGCCGCATGAGCCGGCGGAGCCTGCGTGCCGTGCTTGCGGTCGCGTTCGTCGTCCTGCTCGCGCTTCTGCCGAAGCTCGACGTCGGGCTCGGCACGTTGCTTCCGGGACCGTTCTCGAGCCCCGGCACCCTCCAGCTCCTCTCACTCTGCCTCGTCTTCGCCGGGGTCGCGCTCTCCTACGACCTGCTCTTCGGCCGCACCGGCCTCCTGTCGTTCGGGCACGCGCTCTACTTCGCGATCGGCGTCTACATCGCCGACGTGGCGATCACGGAGTGGCACTGGGCGTTCGCGATCTCGTGTCTCGCCGCGCTCGCCGCCGGCGCGGTCGCCGCGACCGTCGTCGGCTCGATCAGCCTGCGCACGAGCGGGATCGCGTTCGCGATGGTGACGCTCGCCTTCGCCCAGGCGGGCAGCATCCTCGTCCAGAAGAACCCGCACGGCTGGACGGGCGGCGAAGAGGGGCTCGGCTACGACTACACGCGCATCCCCGCCGCCTTCGTCGGTGTCGTGAACACCCGGAACCTCTACTGGCTCGCGCTCGGCTACGCCGTCTTCGTCACGCTCGTCGTCGGCTGGGCCGTGGGGTCGTCGCCCGGACACGTCTGGACGGCGATCCGCGAGAACGAGCGCCGTGTCGAGGTGCTCGGACTGCGCACGCGTGGATACAAGCTGGTCGCGTTCGTGCTCGGCTCCTCGCTGGCGGCGGCCGGCGGCGTCGTCTACCTGCTCGTCGTCGGGGGCGCCGACATGAGCGTCACGACGCCCGACTTCACGGTCGCGCTGCTCCTGATGGTCGTGCTCGGGGGCAGCGGGACCCTGCGCGGGCCGTTGCTCGGCGGCTTCCTGTACACGTACCTCGACCAGCGCCTCGTCGTCTTCGGCGGCTCGAGCACCGTCCAGGGCCTTCCGGCCGTGCTTCGGGTCCCGCTCTCCCAGCCGCTCTTCGTGCTCGGCGCGCTGTTCATTCTCGTCGTGTTCTTCGTCCCGGGCGGTCTCGCCCAGGCGCACCCGCTGCGCCGGCTGCGAAGCCTGCGCGTTCCGCAACGACTCCAGGAGGCGATCGAGCGTTGAACATCGCTTGGGAAGAGCACGGGTCGGGGGCGCCGCTGCTCCTGATCCAGGGCCTCGGCTACGGACGCTCCGGGTGGGGGCCGGTCGTGGCCGGGCTCGCCGCGCGCCACCGTGTGCTGAGCTTCGACAACCGTGGGATCGGCGACTCGGACAAGCCCGACGGTCCCTACACCGCCCGCGTGATGGCCGACGACGCGCTGCAGGTGCTCCAGGAGGCAGGCGTCGGCCGTGCGCACATACTGGGAGCCAGCCTCGGCGGCATGATCGCCCAGGAGCTCGCCGTGCTCGCGCCCGACCGGGTCGAGAAGCTCGTCCTCTGCTGCACGTCCCCGGGCGGCGCGGACGCGTACCCGTTTCCGGAGCCGACCGTCAAGCTCTTCGCCGAGGCGCCGGCGCTCGCCCCGGATGTTGCGCTGCGGCGCTTCGTCGAGAACGCGCTCGGCGCGGATCCGCCGCCGGGGCTCGTCGACGAGCTCTTCGCGCTCCGTCTCGCCAACCCGCCCGACCCGGCCGGCTGGCAGGCGCAGGCCGCGGCCGGCACCACGTTCGCGGGCGTCGACGGCCGGATCGCAAAGCCGACGATGATCCTCCACGGGACGGCCGACCGCGTCGTCGACGTGCGCAATGCGGAACTGCTCGCCGAGCGGATCCCGGACGCACGCCTCGAGCTCGTTGAGGGATGCGGGCATCTCTTCTTCTGGGAGCAACCCGATGCGCTCGTCTCGCCGGTGCTGGAGTTCCTCGCGTGAACGAGCACACGATCGACCGCTTCCTGCGGGACCGCGTCCGCATCACCCCGAATCGCATCGCGATCGACGAGCGCCGCCGGAGGTGGACCTACGCGGAGCTCGACGCTCGCTCGGACGAGCTTGCGGCATCCCTCACGCACGGCGACCGCGTCTCGACGCTCACCGGAAACTCAGGTGAGCACGTCGCGCTCATGTTCGCCTGCGCGAAGGCCGGCGCGATCCTGCATCCGATCTCGTGGCGTCTCGCCCCGCGCGAGGTGGCCTACCAGCTCGAGGACGCCGAGCCCTCGGTGCTCGTCGTCGAGGACGACCATCGGGCGCTCGCAGAGGCGGCGCTGCGGCTCGTTTCCGAACCGCCGCCCCTCGAGCTGCCTGCGGAGGGAGCGCCCGCGCCTGCGGCGGACGACGACCCGCTGCTCCTCATCTACACGTCCGGAACGACCGGCAGGCCGAAGGGCGCTCTCCTCACGCACGCGAACTGCTTCTGGACGAACCTGTCGTTCGACCTCGCCACCGGGCTCCGCCCCGACGACGTCGTCCTGCAGGTGTTGCCGCAGTTCCACTGCGGCGGGTGGAACGTCCATGCGATCCTCGCCTGGTGGAAGGGAGCGAAGGTGGTCCTCGAGCGCGGCTTCGATCCCGTGCGGGCGCTCGACCTGATCGAGCGCGAACGCGTGACGACGCTGATGGGCGTGCCCGCGAACTACCTCTTCATGGCGCAGGAGCCGCGGTTCGCCGGCGCCGATCTCTCGTCGCTCCGCCTCGCGGTCGTCGGCGGGGCGCCGATGCCCGAAGCGCTCCTCGACGTCTGGGCCGCGCGTGGCGTCGAGATCGTCCAGGGCTACGGCCTCACCGAGGCGGCGCCGAACGTGCTGGCGCTCGCACCCGAGGACGCACGCCGCAAAGCGGGCTACGCCGGGAAGCCGTACCCGTACGTGACCTGTGATCTCTCCCCCGAGGGCGAGCTGCTCGTCAAGGGCCCGAACGTCTTTCCGGGCTACTGGCGCGACGAGGAGGGGACCGCCAGCGCGTTCCGCGACGGCTGGCTGCTCACCGGGGACGTTGCCGAGCGCGACGACGAGGGCAACTACCGGATCCTCGGCCGCTTGAAGGACATGGTCGTCTCGGGCGGCGAGAACGTCTACCCGGCCGAGATCGAATCCGTGCTGCACGAGCACCCGGCGGTGGTCGACGCGGCGGTGATCGGGGTCGCGGACGAGCGGTGGGGCGAGGTCTGCGTGGCGTTCGTCGTGCTCTCCGAGTCGGTGACGGAGGAGGAGCTGCCGGAGCACTGCCGTGGCCGACTCGCGCGCTTCAAGGTGCCGAAGGCGTTTCACGTCGTCGACGAGCTGCCGCGCAACTCGCTCGGCAAGATTCAGAAGTCCGAGCTGCGGCCTCCGGTGCGCTCGTGACCGACGTCGTCACGAACGTCGACGGGCGGCCACTCTCGAAACGGGGGCTCGACACGCGCCGGCGGCTGCTCGACGCCGCCGAGCGCGTGTTCGGCGAGCTCGGGTACCACGAGGCTTCGGTGGTCAAGGTCGCGGATGCGGCCGGTGTCGCGAGCGGCACCTTCTACCTCTACTTCGACTCGAAGAAGGCGATCTTCGACGAGCTGATGCGCGATCTGAACCGGCGCATCCGCCATGCGATGACGGAGGGCGCGTCGCAGGGCACGACGCGGATCGAGGCCGAGCTCCTGGGCTTCCAGGCGTACTTCCAGTTCACGCGTGACCACCCGGCCCTGTACCGGATCATCCGCCAGTCCGAGTTCGTCTCACCCGCGATGCTGCACTACCACTACAGCCGCGTCTCCGAGCGGTATGTCGAAGGGCTCGAGCAGGCGATGCAGCGTGGCGAGGTCACGAGCCTGAACCCGGAGGTGACGGCGTGGGCCCTCATGGGGCTCGGCGAGCTGGTCGGCATGCGCTGGATCCTCTGGGCCGATCGTGGGCCCCTGCCGGACGACGTCTGGCAGGACATCGAGCGAATCATCCGCCGGATCCTCGAGGTCGCACCGGGATGAGGCGCGTCGGGCTCGCGGCGACCGCTTCGTACCTTCCGGAGCGGTGGATGAGCGCTGCCGAGATTTCGGAGCGTTCGGGGATCCCGGAGGCCGTGCTGGTCGAGAAGTTCGGCCTCCGCGGCAAGCACATCGCCGCGGCGGACGAGCACGCCAGCGACCTCGCGGCCGCAGCGGCCGGCCGGCTGCTCGAGGAGACGGGAGTCGACCCCGAGTCGATCGACGTCGTCCTGTACTACGGCTCGATGTGGCGCGACTGGGCGGTGTGGCAGGCGGCACCGTACATCGCACACCGCATCGGTGCGACGCGGGCGTTCGCAGTCGAGTACGACAACGTCTCGCACGGCACGCCGATCGCGCTCCGGCTCGCGCGGGACGTGCTGCGTGCCGAGCCGGAGCTGCGCTCGATCCTCATGGTCGCCGCCTGCCGTGAGTCGTACCTGATCGACTACGAGAACGACCGTTCGCGCTTCATGTTCAACTTCGGCGACGGCGCCGTCGCCGGCCTGCTCCTCGCCGAGCCGGCGGAGAACGAGGTGCTCGGCGCGCACACGATCACCAACGGTGCCTACTCGCTTCAGGTGAAGATCCGCAGCGGCGGCTCGGTCGATCCGGAGGGCTACCGGTTCCTCGACGTGCAGGACCCGGCCGAGATGAAGGGCGGACTCGACCGGGAGTCGCTCCCGAACTTCGTCGCCGCTGCGCGCGGCGCCCTCGAGCGGTCGGGGCTGACGCTCGACGACGTCACGTTCGTGTGCCCGTTGCACACGAAGCGGTCGATGTTCGTCGCGCTGCTCGACGAGCTCGGGATGCGAGAGGATCGTGCCGTGTACCTGGACGACACCGGCCACATGAGCGGCGTCGATCCTCTCCTGGGGCTCGACCGTGCCGTCCGCGACGGTCGCGTCGGAGACGGTGACGTCGTCTTGCTCCTCTCGGCCGGCACCGGGTACACGTGGGCGGCAACCGTCATTCGTTGGGGAAAGGAGACGTCGTGAAGCCGGGGGACACGTTCGGCCCGTCGAGCTGGATCGAGATCACCCAGGACAAGATCGACCGGTTCGCCGAGGCGACCGGTGACCACCAGTGGATCCACGTGGACCCGGAGCGGGCGAAGGACGGCCCGTTCGGCTCGACCATCGCGCACGGTTACCTGACGCTCTCGCTGCTACCGGTCGCATCGTTCGAGGTCGTGCCCCAGGAGGGCCGGATGGGGATCAACTACGGCGTCAACCGGGTCCGGTTCCCGGCGCCGGTACCGGTCGGATCGCGCGTGCGGGCGACGTTCGAGGTCACCGAGGTCGCCGAGCACGACTGGGGCGCGCAGGTGACGATGAAGGCAACGATCGAGCGGGAGGGAGGCGACAGGCCCGTATGCGTCGCCGAGACCCTGTCGCGGCATTACAGCTGATGACACGCGTCGCGCTCGTCACGGGCGCGGCCGGAGGGATCGGCGCGGCGATCGTCGCCCGGCTCGAGACCGACGGCTGGATGGTGCAAGGCGTGGACGTCGCCGACGCCGACCTGACGACGCGCGCGGGGAACCGCGCCGTCGTGGACGGCGTGCTGGGCGAGCACGGCCGGCTCGACGCGATCGTCCCGAATGCGGGCCTCCAGCACGTTTCGCCCGTCCGTGACTTCGACGAGGACCGCTGGGACGCCCTCCTTGCGTTGCTCCTCACGTCCCCTTTCCTGCTCGCGAAGTACGCCTGGGACGCACTCGCCGCCTCGGGCGACGGCCGCATCTGCGTCGTCGCCTCGGCGCACTCCCTCACGGCTTCGCCGTTCAAGGCGGCGTACGTCTCCGCGAAGCACGGGGTGCTCGGCCTGGTCAAGACGCTCGCGCTCGAGGGCGCGGCGGTCGGGATCAGCGCGACGGCGGTCTGCCCGGCGTACGTGCGCACGCCGTTGGTCGAGAGGCAGATCGCCGATCAGGCTGCTGCCCACGGGATGGCTCCGGACCGTGTCCTCGCCGAGGTGATGCTCGAGCGCCAGGCCGTGAAGCGCCTGCTCGAGCCGTCCGAGGTGGCCGACGTGGTCGGATTCCTGCTCGGTCCCTCGGGGAGTGGGTTCACGGGCGCGGCCGTCCCCGTCGACCTGGGCTGGACCGCCGCCTAGGATCGCGCGATGAGTGCACGCTCGACCGGGTCTCTCTCCGAGCCCTCGCTCGCGTTCGTCGACCGGCTGCATCGTGAGCTGAACCCGGAGCGGCTGCGGCTGCTCGAGGCGCGCCGGGAGCGGGACGGCGAGCTTCGGTTCGTGGCGGCGCCCGAGGCGTTCCGGGTGGCGGAGGCGCCGGCCGACCTGCGCGACCGGCGGGTCGAGATCACGGGGCCGGTCGACCGGAAGATGATGATCAACGCGCTCAACTCGGGGGCGCGGGTGTTCATGGCGGACTTCGAGGACGCGAACTCGCCGACGTGGCAGAACGTGGTCGAGGGGCAGCGGAACGTGCACGACGCGGTGCGCGGCACGATCGAGCTCGACACGCCGGAGAGGCGCTACCGCCTGAACGAGGAGGTGGCGACGCTGATGATCCGTCCGCGCGGCTGGCACCTCGACGAGCGACACCACTCGGTCGACGGCGAGCCGGTGAGCGCGTCACTGTTCGACTTCGGCCTGACGGTGTTCGCGAACGCGCGGGAGCAGCTGGAGCGCGGGACCGGGCCGTACTTCTACCTGCCGAAGCTCGAGTCGCACGAGGAGGCGCGCCTGTGGGCGCAGGCGTTCGCGTTCGCGGAAGGTGAGCTCGAACTCCCGCCGGGCTCGATCAAGTGCACGGTGCTGATCGAGACGATCCTCGCTGCGTTCGAGATGGACGCGATCCTCTACGAGCTCCGCGACCATTCGTGCGCGCTCAACGCCGGCCGCTGGGACTACATCTTCAGCTGCATCAAGCGCCGCGGTGCCGTTCTGCCCGACCGTGCGCAGGTGACGATGACCGTGCCGTTCATGCGCGCGTACACCGAGCTGCTCGTGCGCTCGTGCCACGCTCGCGGTGCGCACGCGATCGGCGGCATGGCGGCGTTCATCCCGTCGCGCCGCGATCCCGAGGTCAACCGGGTCGCGCTGGCGAAGGTGGGCGAGGACAAGCGGCGCGAGGCCGGCGACGGCTTCGACGGGACCTGGGTCGCGCATCCGGACCTCGTCCAGACGGCGCAGGCGGAGTTCGACGCCGTGCTCGACGGGCGGCCGAACCAGCTCGAGCGCACGCGCGACGAGGTGCGCGTGAGCGAGGGCCAGCTGCTCGACTTCGACGTGCCGGGCGGGGAGATCACCGACGAGGGGCTGCGCGTGAACGTCAGCGTCGGCGTCCGCTACATCGACGCGTGGCTGCAAGGTGTCGGCGCCGCGGCGATCGACAACCTGATGGAGGATGCCGCCACCGCCGAGATCTCCCGTGCGCAGGTCTGGTCGTGGGTGCAGGCGGGGAGGTTCGACGAGCAGCGCGTCCGGGACGAGATCGCGGCCGTCGAGGCCTCCGATGCCGCGAAGGAGGTCTTCGCCGACGTCGCCCTCTCCGTCCCGCTCCGGGATTTCCTCACCACCACGGCGTACGAGCGCCTGCCGTGAGCGCGGGCGCTATGCTTCGGCGCATAGTCGCTGCCTAGCCCACATCCGCGCGCCCGTAGGATGGCGCCCCATGAGCCGTAGCCCGGATGTGAGCACGGAGATGGAGCCTCGCTACGACCCGCACGGCGTCGAGGAGCGCTGGCAGGCGACGTGGGAGGAGGAAGGCCTCTACGCCGCCGACCCCGACCCGGCGCGGACGCCCTTCGTCGACGCCCACCCGCCGCCGAACGTCACCGGCGAGCTCCACACCGGGCACGCGCTCCAGCTCGCGATCGGCGACACCGTCGTGCGGCTGAAGCGCATGCAGGGCTACAACGTGCTGTTCCAGCCGGGGTACGACCACGCCGGCATCTCGACGCAGAACGTCGTCGAGAAGGCACTGATCGCGGAAGGTACGTCACGGCAGGAGCTCGGCCGGGAGCGGTTCGAGCAGCGCGTCTGGGAGTGGCTGCACGAGTACGGCGGCAAGATCCTCGTGCAGTTCCGCCGTATGGGTGCGTCGCTCGACTACCGGCGCACCCGTTTCACGATGGACGACGACTACATCCGCGCGGTGATGCGGTTCTTCGTCCACCTGTATCGCCGCGGCTGGATCTATCGCGCGAACCGCATCATCAACTGGTGCCCGTACCACCACACGTCGCTCTCCGATCTCGAGCTCGCCCACGTCGACATCGACGACACGCTCTCGACGATTCGCTATCCGCTCGCGGACGGCGACGGCTACATCCCGATCGCGACCGTTCGCCCCGCGACGATCCCCGCCGACGTCGCGGTCGCGGTGCATCCCGACGACGAGCGCTACCGCCATCTGGTCGGCCGGGAAGTCGTCGTGCCGTGGGTCGAGCGCCGCGTGCCGGTGATCGCGGACGAGCGGGTGGAGCGCGACTTCGGCACCGGTGCGCTGAAGATCACCCCGGGCCACGACCCGACCGACTTCGAGATCGGGCGCGACCACGGGCTGCCGGAGCCGATGTGCATCGGGCAGGACGGCCGCGTCCTGGGCGTCGAAGGGCTCGACGGGCTGACACAGCAGGAGGCCGAGGCGAAGATCCTCGACTGGCTGAAGGAGCGCGGCCTGCTCGAGCAGCGCGAGCACTACCGCCACAGCGTCGCGCTGTGCGAGCGGTGCGAGAGCCGGATCGAGCCGCTGATCTCGCTGCAGTGGTGGTGCTCGATGGAGGAGATCAAGCAGCGGCCGCTCCAGGCGCTCCGCGGCCGCGAGGTGCGCTACCACCCCGAGAGCCAGCACCGCTTCGCGATCGACTCGCTCGAGAACGCGCCCGACTGGTGCATCTCGCGCCAGCTCTGGTGGGGCCACCAGCTGCCCGTCTGGTACTGCCCCGACGGCCACGTGACGGTCGAGGAGACGGAGCCCGCGGCGTGCGCCGAATGCGGTGCGACCGAGCTCGAGCGCGAGAGCGACGTGCTGGACACCTGGTTCTCCTCCGCGTTGTGGCCGTTCGCGACGCTCGGCTGGCCCGACGACACGGAGGACCTCCGCTACTTCTATCCGGGCGACCTGCAGACCACCGCGCGCGAGATCATCCGGCTCTGGGAGAACCGGATGATCTTCGCCGGGATCGAACTGCTCGGCGAGGTCCCGTTCACCGACGTCGTCATCCACTCGACGGTGCTCGCGCCGGACGGCCGCCGCATGTCGAAGTCGCTCGGCACGGGGATCGACCCGCTCGAGCTGATCGACCGCTACGGAACCGACGCCACGCGGTACGGGCTGCTCAAGAACTCGCTCACGCAGGACGTGCGCTTCTCGTACGCGGCGATCGAGGAGGGCGGGAAGCTCGCGAACAAGCTGTGGAACGCCGCGCGGCTGATCGTGTCCGCGTGCGACGGCGCTCTGCCGGAGGAGCGGCCCGCCTCCCTCGAGGAGCGGTGGATCCTCGCGCGGCTGTCTCAGACGCAACGCGTCGTCGAGCGGCTGCTCGACGAGTTCGACTTCGCGCACGTGACCGACGAGCTCTACCACCTGACGTTCGACGATTTCTGCGACTGGTACCTCGAAGCGGTGAAGGCGCGGCTGTACGACGGCGACGCCGATGCGCGCGCGACTGCGACGGCGGCGCTCGAGCGGCTGCTCGAGCTGCTGCATCCGATGATGCCGCACGTGACGGAGGAGATCTGGAGCCACCTCCCGGCGCGCGCCTCGCGGCTGATCGTGGCGCCGTGGCCCGTCGCCGGGGGCGAGAGCGATGCCGATGCGCTCGTGCGCGTGCAGGAGGCGGCGCAGGTGTTCAGGCGGTCCGGCGTCGTGCCGCGGCTCGAGGGCGACGAGGGGCGGATCTTCGCGGCCGTGGTCAAGCCCGACCGCTCGAAGCCGGCCGCCGACGGGCAGGTCGAGGCCGAGCGGGCCAGGCTGCGGGCGGAGATCGGGCGCTCGGAGGCGATGCTCGCGAACGAGCGGTTCGTCCGGAACGCGCCGGCCCAGGTCGTCGACGGCGAGCGGGAGAAGCTCGCCCGCTACCGCCGCGAGCTGGAAGCGATCGGCGGGCCGTAGACGCGCCCGGCCCCACGCCGGTCCGCGGACGGCATCCTGACACCGTGCCGGGCACCACGACCCTGCAGTGGCTGGAGTCGCTGTCGCCGTGGCCGGCCGACGGCTTCGGCCTCGGCCGGATCCGCGCGCTGCTCGAGGCGCTAGGGAACCCGGAGCGTGCGTACGGGTCGCTCCACGTCGTGGGGACGAAGGGCAAGTCGACTGCGACGAGGTCGATCGCCGCCACGCTGCGTGCCGAAGGCGTGCCGGCGGCGGCCTACACCTCGCCCCACGTGTCCGGCTGGCACGAGCGGCTCGAGACCGACGAGGCGGGATTCGCGGCCGCAGTGGAACGGGTGCGCTCGGCGGCCGAGTCGATCGGCGTCACCCAGTTCGAGCTGCTGACGGCCGCTGCGCTGGCCGACTTCGCCGAGCGCGGCGTCGAGGCGGCGGTCGTCGAAGCCGGTCTCGGCGGCCGTCACGACGCCACGAACGTCGTCGACGCCCGCGTCGTCCTGCTCACCAACGTCGGCCTCGAGCACACCGAGGTGCTCGGCTCGACGCGCGAGGCGATCGCGGCCGAGAAGCTGGCGGTCGCCCACGCGGCCCGGACCGTCGTCCTCCCGGACGGCGAGTTTACGGCGCTCGTCCCGGCGGGCGAGGTCCGCCTCGGCGGCGCCCGAGACGCGGTCGAGGCGTTCCTCGGCCGCCCGGTCGCGGCGACGGTCGAGTCGCCGCTCCCGGGACGCCTGGAGCGCCGCGCGAACGGGGAGATCCGCGACGGAGCGCACACTCCCGACGCCGTCGACTGGCTGCTCGCGCGCCTTCCCGCGACCGCTGCCCCCGGCGGCTACGTCGTCGTCGCGTCCATCCTCCGCGACAAGGACGTCGACGGCATTCTCGAGCGCCTCGCGCGCGCGGGCACGACGCTGGTCGCGACCCGCTCGTCGAACCCGCGGTCCCGTCCGCCCCGCGAGGTCGCGGAGCGCGCCCGGCGCTGGTTCGACGCGTCCGAGGCGGCCGACGACCCCCACGAGGCGCTCGCGCAGGCCCGGGGCCGGGGCCGGCCCGTGCTGGTCACCGGCTCGCTCTATCTCCTTGCCGACCTCGATGGCGACCGGTGAAATGCATACGATGGCTCGGCGCGGTGAGCGGATCACTGTCCTTCTCTTCGCAATCGCGATGCTCGCGATCTTCGTCGGCGTGGCGTTCGCGGCCGGGTACGCCGTAGGACGAATGCTGCTGTGATCGCGTCGGCCTTCAGCAGCGTCCACGACTTCTTCCACTCGTCGGAGTGGTACGTGATCCGGAACCTGCTCGTGTTCTTCGTGATCGTCTTCTGGGTGGCGACGATCTACTGGACCTACAAGGACGCCCGCCGGCGTGTCGACGACAAGCTGCTCGTCGCCGTCGCGACAGCGGTCGGGATCGTGCCCTTCATCGGCCCGCTCATCTACATGCTGTTCCGGCCGCCCGAGTACCTCGAGGACATCCGCGAGCGTGAGCTCGAGATCAAGGCGATGGAGAAGCGGCTCGGCGGCCGCGACCTCCATTGCCCCGTGTGCCGCGCCGAGGTCGACGACGACTTCCTCGTCTGCCCGATCTGCACGACGAAGCTCAGACAGGCGTGCGCGTCGTGCAACCGCCCGCTCGAGCCGCTCTGGCAGGTGTGCCCGTACTGCCGCACTCCGATCGAGCACGACGAGCCCGGGACGAAGGTGGTCGAGGCGAAGCGCCCGGCCCGGCAGGCCCGGCAGCCCCGCCAGGCGCGCGGATCGCGCTGAGGCGCGTCCGCTAGCATCGTCCGCCCATGGCGGTCGAACAGACGCTCATCCTCGCCAAGCCCGACGCGGTGGGGCGCGGCCTCGCGGGCGAGATCATGGCCCGCTTCGAGCGCCGCGGCCTGACGCTGCGCGCCGCGCGCCTGGTCACGGTGTCCCGCTCCCTCGGGGAGGAGCACTACGCCGAGCATCGCGAGAAGCCGTTCTTCGGCGAGCTCGTCGACTTCATCACGTCCGCGCCGACGCTCGCGATGGTGTTCGAGGGCGAGGGCGCCGTCGCAACCTGCCGCGTGACGATCGGTGCCACGAACCCGGCCGAGGCCAAGCCCGGCTCGCTGCGCGGGACGTACGCGCTCGCGATGCCGAACAACCTGGTGCACGGCTCCGACTCGCCCGAGTCGGCCGCCCGCGAGATCGCGCTCTGGTTCCCCGATGGACTGGCGTAGCGACGCGGCGAAGAACCGCGCGCTCTGGACCGAGACCAACCGAGAGTTCACGAACGACAGCGCGGCCGCAAGCTGGGCGCTGGACGAGATCAGCTGGGGCATCTGGGGGATCGACGAGTCCGAGCTGAACGTGCTCGGCGATGTCGCCGGGCTCGACGTCTGCGAGCTCGGATGCGGCACCGCCTACTTCTCCGCCTGGCTCGCGAAGCTCGGCGCGCGGCCGGTCGGCGTCGACATCACGCCGGCGCAGCTCGACACGGCGCGCCGCATGATGGCCGAGACGGGGATCGAGTTCGCGCTCGTCGAGGCGGACGCCGCCGAGACCGGGCTGCCCGACGCACGCTTCGACCTGGTCGTCTCCGAGTACGGCGCCTCGATCTGGGTCGATCCCTGCCGCTGGGTCCCCGAGGCGGCTCGGCTCCTGCGCCCGGGCGGCCGGCTCGTGTTCCTGCGCAATTCGACGCTCGTGATCCTCTGCTCCGGTGACGAGGAGCCGGCGTCCGAGACGTTGCAGCGGCCGCAGTTCGGCCTGCACCGTCTCGAGTGGCCCGACGGCGGCGTCGAGTTCCAGCTCGCGCACGGCGAGTGGATCGACCTGCTGCGCGCGAACGGGCTCGAGGTCGAGCGGCTGGTCGAGATCCAGGCGCCGCCCGACGCCGAGACGCACCCCTACTACTCCTACGTCACCGCGGAGTGGGCGAAGCGGTGGCCGTGCGAGGAGATCTGGGTCGCCCGCAAGCGGTGACGAGCGGGGGCTTCTCGACGGAAGGGCCGCAGGGCGTCCTCGGCGGATCGATCTGGGACGACCCGGAGCGCTGGGCGCGCGTCGCCGACGGCAGCGGGTGCGCGATCTGTCGTCGCGGTCGCCCGCTCGGAGTGCTCGTCGAGCGGCCGGCGACGTGGATCACCTCCGACCGGCTCGCACTCACGCGCGGGTATCTCTGCGTCGTCGCCCGGCGGCACGTGCTCGAGCCGTACGAGCTCGATCGCGCCGAGCGAGGCGCCTTCTGGGAGGACGTGCTCTTCGCCGCCGAGCGCCTGGCAGGGCTCGTCACGCCGATCAAGGTGAACTACGAGATCCACGGGAACTCGCTCGCCCACCTCCACGCGCACATCTACGCGCGCTACCGGGGTGACAGGTTCGTGGGCGGCCCGATCGACAGCCGGCTCCCGCTGGTCGACAACCTGCCCCTGGACGAGCTGCGCCGGGCGCTGTCGTGACGCTCGTCCTCGCCTCCACCTCGCCGCAGCGGCGGGCGATCCTCGAGCAGCTCCGAATCCCGTTCCGGGTCGCCGCCCCCCACTTCGACGAGGAGCCGGGGACGACGCCGCTCGAGCGCGCCTGCGGCAAGGCGCGATCCGTCCCGCTCGACCGAGGGCCGGTGCTCGGCGTCGACACCGAGGTGCTGCTCGGCGGGGAGCTGCTCGGCAAGCCCGGGACGGCGACCGAGGCCGAGCGCATGCTGGCGGCGCTCGCGGGCCGGACGCACGACGTCGTCTCGGGGCTCTGCCTGCGCACCGATGCGTGGGAAGAGACCCGTGAGGAGACGACGCGCGTCACCTTCCGTCCCCTGACGAGCGGGGAGCTCGCGCGCTACGCCGCGGCCGGCGAGTGGGAGGGGCGGGCCGGCGGCTACGCCGTCCAGGGTCTGGGGGCGTCGCTGGTCGAGCGGATCGACGGCGACTACCTCAACGTCGTCGGCCTGCCGGCGGCGGCGCTGGTCGACGTGCTGGCGGAGCGGTTTCCCGGCGTCTATTTCTAGGCTGCGAGCAGGACGATCCCGGCGAACACGAGCACCGATCCGCCGACCCGCACCCGCGAGACCCGCTCGGCGAGGACGCGCCCGGCCAGCATCGTCGCGATCACGACCGACGTCGACCGGACCGCGAGCACCGATGCGGCGCTGGCCTGCCGGAGGGCGAGGAGCCCGAACGAGAACGAGCCGAGGTTCGCGAGCCCGGCGGCGACGACGGCGGGCCCGAGCTCGCGTCGCATCGCACGCGCACCGACGAGCGGGGGGTAGACGAGGCACGGCAGCGCGAGCGTGAGCACGAAGTAGGTCAACGCGCCGGCGCGCTGGATCCCGACGCGGTCGACGAGCGTGTAGGCGGCGATCGTCGCGGCGATCGTCACGGTGAGCAGCAGCGCCAGCGCGTCCCCGTGCGCCGGACGTCCCCGCACCCCCACGACGCCGACCGCGATGCAGACCACGCCGGCCGCCTCCGTCGCCGTCACCCCGTGGCCGAGCACCACGACCGCGGCGCCGAGCGCGAGCAGCGGCGCCAGTCCTCGCGTGACCGGGTAGACGAACGAGACCTCGGAAACGCGGTACGCGAGCGCCAGAGCGATCACGTAGACGACCTCGAGGAGGCCGGAGGCGAGGGCCCAGGGCCAGACCGAGGGATCGGCGTGCCACCAGACGATCGCGAACGGCAGCGCCGCGGCGACCGAGATCAAGAAGGTCGCGGCGGCCGCCGCCTGGACGTCCCGCGCCCGTCCGAGAAGCAGATTCCACGCGGCGTGCAGCGCGGCACTGCCGAGCGCGAGGATCAATGCAGAGAGCGGCAAGCTAGAGTTCCGCGGGCCTCACCATGAGCATCTTCAACTACCTCACGGGCTTCGGCGGGCGCGACATGGCCGTCGATCTGGGCACCGCGAACACGCTCGTCTACGTCCGCGGGCGCGGGATCGTGCTCTCGGAGCCGTCGGTGGTCGCGATCGACCAGCGCTCCGGCGAGGTGCACGCGGTCGGCCTCGAGGCGAAGCGGATGCTCGGACGCACACCCGGGACGATCAGCGCGATCCGGCCGCTGAAGGACGGGGTGATCGCCGACTTCGACGTCACGGAGCAGATGCTCCGCCACTTCATCCAGAAGGTGCACCAGCATCGCTTCGCGCATCCGCGGGTCGTCGTCTGCGTGCCGTCGGGCGTCACCGGGGTCGAGAAGCGCGCCGTCGAGGAGGCGACGCTGTCGGCGGGAGCGCGCAAGGCGTACCTGATCGAGGAGCCGATGGCGGCGGCGATCGGCGCGGGCCTCCCGGTCGCGGAGCCGACCGGGAACATGATCGTCGACATCGGCGGCGGCACGACCGAGGTCGCGGTCATCTCGCTGGGCGGCATCGTCGTCTCCCAGTCGCTGCGCGTGGGCGGCGACGAGATGGACGAGGCGATCATCAACCACATCAAGCGCGAGTACAAGCTGCTGATCGGACAGCAGACGGCGGAGGAGATCAAGCTCGAAGTCGGCTCGGCGCACACGCTGAAGGAAGAGGTGCAGGCGGAGGTGCGCGGACGCGACATGCTGACCGGGCTTCCGAAGACGGTGATCCTGACGAGCGAGGAGGTGCGGCACGCGCTCGAGGATCCGGTCAACCAGATCATCGACGCGATCAAGTCGACGCTCGACAAGACGCCGCCCGAGCTCGCCGCCGACATCATGGACCGCGGCATCGTGCTCGCCGGCGGCGGCGCGCTCCTGCAGGCGCTGGACGAGCGGCTCCGGCACGAGACGCACATGCCGGTGCACCTCGCCGAGTCGCCGCTCACCTGTGTCGCCGTCGGATCGGGCCGCAGCCTCGAGGAGTTCGACGCGATCCACCGGAGCGCCCGTGCGCGCTCCCGCAACGGCCGCGGGCGCTGACCGGCAGGCCGTGATCGAGGAGGTCGACGGGCGGACGGCAGCCGAGCCGGCGCTCGCGGCGCTCCACCTCGTCGAGAGCGAAGCCGATCCCCACGACCTCGGCGAGCCGCCGCGGCCGGTCGCGGAGGCGATCGTCTCGTACCGCAATCCCGGGTCGGCGAACCGGAGGCGCTGGCTCGCCACCGACGAGGGCGAGCCGGCAGGAGCCGCGCTCCTGACCGAGTACGGCGGGTCGCTCGTCATCGGCTCCGTGATGGTGCGGCCGTCGTTCCGGCGCCGCGGGATCGGAAGGGCCCTCTTCGACACGATCGTCGAGGCCGCCCGCGCCGACGGGATCGGATCGTTCTACGGCGAGTACGCCCACGGGGACGGCGCCGCGTTCGCGCATGCGATGGGCGCGGTCGAAGACCAGCGTCACATCGTCTCCGTACTCGACCTTCGCACGGCGGTGCTCCCCGATCCGGCTCCCCCCGCCGGCGTCGAGCTCCGCTCGTGGGTCGGTGCGGCGCCTGACGACTTGGTCGAGTCGCTCGCTCGGGCGCGGAACGCGATGGCCGACGCGCCGGTGCCCGGTGGGCTCGACATGCCGCGCTGGACGGTCGAGGAGCAGCGGCGCGACGAGGAGCGGTGGATCGTGCGCGGGGTCCCGCAGCACGTCACGGTGGCGATCGCCGGCGGAGAGGTTCTCGCGCTGACCGGCATCCGCGTGCCGGGCTGGCTCGGTGCGCGCCTCGTTCACACCGACGACACGACGACCGTGCCGCACGCGCGGCGACGCGGTCTTGCGACGTGCGTCAAGCGCGAGAGCCTGCGCCGGCTGCGTGGCGTGCGTCCCGATGTCGAGCGGGTCGCGACGCAGAACGCCGCGCACAACGAGGCGATGCTCGCCGTGAACCGCGGGCTCGGGTTCGTCCCGGTGCTCACGCTGACGACGGCGGTCGTCACGCTGTGATCGAGACGGACCGGCTCAGGCTGCGGCGGCTGCGCGAGGACGATCGCGACACCGTTGCGCGCTGGAACGCCGACCCGGTGTTCACCCGCCACCTCGCGGGCGTCCAGACGCGCGCGCAGAGCGACGAGGGCTTCGACCGCTGGCAGCGCCACTGGGATGCGCACGGCTTCGGCCTGCTCGCGGTCGAGTGGGCCGACACCGGCGAGCTGATCGGGCGCTCCGGGCCGCAGTACCACTCGGCGTGGCCGCCCGACCCCGAGGTCGGCTGGGCGCTCGACCCGGCCTGGTGGGGCCGCGGGATCGCAACCGAGGCGGGGGCGGCGTCGATCGGCTGGTCGTTCGGCGACCTCGGCTTCGTACGCGTCGTCTCGATCGCCACCGAGGAGAACCGCGCCTCGCGCCGCGTGATGGCCAAGCTCGGCTTCCGGCTGCTCGAGCGCGTGCCGAGCCGGTGGGGCGAGCTGTGGGTGCATGCGCTCGATCGCGAAAGGTGACCGGCTACACTCACGGGCCAGGTGCCACGCAACCGGACCGTCCGTGTCGCGGTCCTGGGCTCCTCCGTCCAGCGCGCCGCGACCCCCGGCTACACATCGAACCGCTCAGGTGCCGTCCGGCGCCGGATCGTGGTGGCCGGTCTCGTCCTGCTCTCGTTCGTCCTGATCACGATCTCGTTCCGCTCCTCGGCGCTCGACGGCGTCCAGGGCACGGCCGCCGGGGTCCTTCGGCCGTTCGAGGTCGGGGCCGACCGCGTCGCGCGCCCGTTCCGCGACGCCGTGGGCTGGGTGCACGGGCTCGCGAGCGCGAAGTCGCAGAACGCCGCGCTGCGCCGTCAGAACCGGGCCTACCTCCAGCAGCTGGTCCGGGCCGAGTCGGCGCTGCAGGAGAACGCCTACCTGAAGCGCGAGCTGAACTACCACGGTGCGCCGACCGAGGCGAACTTCACCCCGGTGCACGCCGAGGTGCTGACGAACCCGCAGAACGCGCTCGACCAGACGCTCACGATCGCGGCCGGCTCGCGCAGCGGTATCGTCGACAACGCGGTCGTGCTCACACCCGACGGGCTGGTCGGCGTCGTCGACCGCGCCTTCCCGAGCATCTCGCGCGTCCGCCTGCTGACCGACGGCGACAGCAACGTCAACGCGACCGACGCCGCCCATCCCGAGTCGGTCGGGATCGTCTCGAGCGGCGGCGGCAGCAACGCGCTCGTCATGGACAACGTCCAGAAGTCGAGCTACGTCGGTGTCGGCGACGTGATCATGACCGCGGGCACGCTCGGCGCGAACTCGCTGCCGTCGATGTTCCCTCGGGGAGTCCCGATCGGCGTCGTCACGAGCGAGAGCGACAACGACATCGACCCGTACCACAGCATCCAGGTGCGGCCGTTCGTCGACTTCTCGTCGGTGCAGTCGGTGATCGTGCTCGTGCCGCGGAAGAACCGCTGATGGACGGCCTCAAGGCCGCCGTCGTGCTGTTCGTCGCCATGATCCTCCAGGTCTCGGTGCTCACCGAGTACTCCGCCTTTCGGAGCGCGAGCATCGTGCTGGTGACGCTGCTCTCGATCGCGCTGCTTCGCGGCTCCGTCTTCGGTGCGGTCGCGGGCTTCGGCACCGGCCTGCTGATCGACACGGCCACGCTGGGGACGCTCGGCGTCACCTCCCTGTTGTTGACGGTCGCGGGCTTCTGGATCGGGCGGTACGGGGAGACGACCGCGCGCGACCGCCTGCACGCTCCCTTCCTCTCGGTCGCGGTCGTGACGGTGCTGTTCGCGTTCGGCCAGACGTTGCTGCAGTTCATCCTCGGCGAACCCGCGCCCGCCGGGCGGGTCGCGGACGGCCTGCCGCTCGCGCTGCTCGTGAACCTCGTGATGACGCTGCCGGTGTACGCGCTGGTGCGCAGGCTGTTCCCTCCGCGGCAGCTCGGCGACCGGATCGGCGAGGTGCGCCTGCTTGGCTAGCACTCCGGCTCCCGGCGGCGGGCGCTTCCTGCCCGGCGATCCGCGGGTCGAGGAGCCCTACCGGCTCACCCCGCAGCTCGCCTTTCGCATCGCGATCCTGGGCTTTCTCGCGCTCGCGATCTTCGCCGCGCTGTTCCTGCGCCTGTGGGCGCTCCAGGTCCTTTCGGGCGCGCACTACCTCGCGCAGGCGAACGACAACCGCGTGCGGACGATCAGCATCCAGGCGCCGCGCGGCCCGGTCGTGGACCGCACCGGGCACGTGCTCGTGCGGAATGTCCCGGGGACGCGCGTCGAGCTCTGGCGCGCCGACCTGCCCAAGCGCTGGCCGGCCGAGCGGGCCGAGCTGCGCGGCCTCTCGCTGGTGACGGGCGTGCCGGTCGGCAAGCTGCTCGCCGAGCTGCGCCAGAGCAACGGCGATCCGCTGACGCCGATCGTCGTCCAGTCCGGCCTGCACTACGACCAGATCTACTACCTGCGCGAGCACGCCGACCAGTTCCCGGGCGTCCGGCTCGCCGAAAGCTGGCTGCGCAAGTACCCGTACCAGTCCCTGGCCGCGCAGGTGCTCGGGTACGTCGGCCAGATCTCGCCGCAGGAGTACAAGCACCTGAACAGGGAGGGCTACCAGCCGACCGACACGATCGGCCAGGCCGGCGTCGAGGCGAGCTACGACACGTACCTGCGCGGGCGCGACGGAAAGGCGGACCTGACCGTCGATTCGCGCGGACGCCCGAAGTCGGCGCTGGCCTACCAGGTGCTCCCGCAGGCCGGCGACACGCTGCGCCTGACGCTCGACATCGGCCTGCAGCGCGCCGCCGAGCGCGCGTTGACGTACGGCATCCACCTCGCGCACTCGAACCTCGACGGCCAGCACGCCGACGGCGGGGCGATCGTCGCGATGGACCCGCGCAACGGCGCGATCCTGGCGATGGCGTCGAACCCGACCTACGAGCCGTCGGTGTTCTCCGGCCGGCCCGATCCGTCGAAGCTGGACAAGGTGATCGGCAAGAAGGCGCAGACCGACAACCTGCCGGCCCTGAACCGCGCGATCGACGTCGGCTACCCGCCGGGCTCGACGTTCAAGCCCGTCACGGCCCTCGCGGCGATGCAGGAGCGGTTGATGCAGCCGAACGACCTGATCCCGTGCACGCCGACGTACACGCGCTACGGGCAGACCTTCCACAACTGGACGCCCTACATCGACCAGCCGATGACCCTGACGACGGCGCTGGCCGAGTCGTGCGACACCTACTTCTACGAGCTCGGCCGCCGCTTCTACGTGCTGCCGCCGAACAGCGGCCACCCGCTGCAGGAATGGGCGAGCCGGTTCGGGATCGGCCTGCCGACGGGAGTCGACGTCGGGCCGGAGACGAGCGGCCTCCTGCCGACCCCCGAGTGGCGGCGCGCCGCCTACCCGGCGAGCAAGGGCTACACCGAGATCGACCGCACGTGGAAGCCGGGCTACTCGATCCAGCTCGCGATCGGGCAGGGCCAGCTGCTCGTGACGCCGCTCCAGATGGCCCGTGTCTACGCGATGATCGCGAACGGCGGCAAGCTCGTCACGCCGCACATCGCCGACGACGTCGAGGTGAGCGCGGCGAGCGGTCCGACGCACGTGCTCCGTACGTTCGGCGCCCAGCCGCTCGAGTCGACCGGCGTCGATCCGACGGCGCTCACTTACGTGCAGCGCGGGCTCGAGGAGGCGACGCACTCGCCGCTCGGCACGGGCTACGGCGTCTTCGGCAACTTCCCGGTCGACATCGCCGGCAAGACGGGCTCGGCCGAGAAGCTGATCTCGCTGCCGGGCTACCCGACGCCGCAGAACCTCACCCAGTCCTGGTGGTGCGGCTACGGGCCCTACCGCGACCCGACGATCGTCGTGTGCGCCGTGATCGAGAACGGCGGGCACGGGGGCGAGGCGGCGGCGCCGGCCGCGCTCAAGGTCTTCGAGCGCTACTTCGGCCACACGACCACTCCGACCGCGCACCCGTCCGACTGATGGCGATCGAAGCAGTCGACCCGGCAGCACGCGGGCTCCGCCCACGTCGCAACGCGCGCGCGATCGGCGCCGGCGCCCTCGTCCGCCGGCTCGACTGGCTGCTTCTCGGTGCGCTCGCGGCGCTCGCCGTGTACGGGCTCTGGGCGATCAACGGGATCACGATGCACGATCCCGGCGGGTCGGCGATGCACCGCCAGGCCGTCTACGTGCTCGGCGGGGCGATCCTCTTCGTGGCCGTGCTGTTCATCGACCCGGCCGTCTACCGCCGCTTCCACCGGCCGATCTACTTCGGCACCCTCGGCGTGATGCTGCTCGTCCTCGCCGGGGGCGCCGCGACCCGCGGCTCGAGGCGGTGGCTCGACGTCGGCTTCTTCCGCTTCCAGCCGTCCGAGTTCGGGAAGGTGCTGCTCATCCTGGCGGTCGCCGCGTTCCTGGCCGACCGCGCCAAGTCGATGGGCCGCCCAGGCGTCGTGCTCGGCGCGCTCGGCTACGGCGTCGTCCCGGTCCTGCTCGTCTTCGTGCAGCCGGACATCGGCACGGCGCTCGTCTACGCGGCCGCGCTCGCCGCGATGCTGTTCGTCGCCGGTGTGCGCTGGAGCCATCTCGCCGTGCTCTCGGCGCTGACGGTGCTCGGGCTGCTCGCCGTGCTCTGGCTGCTTCCCGCCGCCGGTGTCCAGGTCCTCAAGCCGTACCAGTCGGCGCGCCTGACCGGCTTCACCCATCCCGACAACGATCCCAGCGGCGCGACGTACAACCTGCGCCAGTCGATCACCGCCGTCGGTGCCGGAGGGCTCCGCGGGCGCGGCGTCCTCGGCGCGACGCAGACGCGGCTGAACTACCTGCCCGAGCACTCGACCGACTTCGCGTTCGCGTCGCTCGCCGAGGAGCGGGGCTTCTTCGGAGCCTCGATCTTGTTGCTGCTCTACCTGCTCGTGGTCTGGCGTGCGCTCAAGGTGGTGGCGAGCGCGCGTGACCTCTATTGCGCGATCGTCGCCGGCGGCATCGCCGCGATGTTCCTGTTCCAGGTGTTCGTCAACAGCGCCATGGCGATGGGGATCGCGCCGATCACCGGCATCCCGTTGCCGTTCGTGTCGGTCGGCGGCTCTGCGATGCTCACCGACTTTCTCGCGATCGGGATCCTGCAGGCGATCTACATGCGCCGTAACGTACGCAGACACTGATGGCGGGCCTCAAGGGCAAAGTCGGGCCGATGAGCCTGGTCGCGCTGCTGCGCGACGCCCGGCAGGCTGACCGGGACTCGAAGCCGCTCGCGGTCGCGGGCGCGCGCGAGCTCGTCCCGATCCTCGCCCGGGAGCTGCGCGCAGGCGGCGAGCCCGGCGCCGTCGTCGAGCAGGACCACGACGGTGCCGCGGCGCTCGTCTGGATCGGCGAGCCCGACGAGGTGAGGCTGCGCTCTGCGCACCACGCCAAGATCCCGATCGTCGCGGTGACCGAGGCGACGACGGTCCCGCACGTGGCCGCCGGCGACCTCGTGCGCGTGCCGCCCGGGCAGGGGTTCCCGGTCGAGCGGATCGCGGCGGCGGTCGCGCGCAAGCTGGACGAGGACGGCATCTCGCTCGCCGCGCGGCTGCCCGTGCTGCGCGAGCCCGTCACGAATCGTCTGATCTCGGCGACGAGCAGGCGCAACGGGCTGATCGGCGTGGCCGTCTTCGTGCCGGGCGTCGACATGCCGATCCTCACCTTCAACCAGCTGCGCATGGTCCTGCGCATCGCGCTCGCGCACGGCGAGGGAATCGAACGCCGGCGGGCCTTCGAGCTGCTCGGTGTCGTCGGCGCGGGATTCACCTTCCGCGCGATCGCCCGCAGCATGCTCGACTTCGTCCCGGTGGGCGGATGGGCGGTCAAGGGCGTCGTCGCCTATACGGGGACGCGGGCCGTCGGCGAGGCTGCCGTGCGCTATTTCGGCGCTCTGAAGGAGCCGCCCTCGGGTTGACGTCCGGCCCCGGTCCTACGCTTCTTGCGAAACGACCGGGAGGTGACGCTCGATGGGTCTGACCGGCAGCCAGGAGGCGCTCGAGCTGCTCTTGATCGAGGAGGCCGACGCATGGTTCGAATACCTCGAGTCGACGCGCGGCCAGACCGACACGCGCTATGGCGAGGTCGAGCCGTGGGCCTGGGCGCGGCTCGTGCAGCGGCTGCGTGCGATCCGGGCGCGGCGGGCGCGGCTCTCCCCGGCCTTCGAGGCCGCATAGAAGCGTGGGCGCCGCCTGCTGATACCCTGAGACCAGGCCATGCCACGGCTTTTCAACGACCCCAGCGTGACGCTCGCCGGATCAGGCTCGAGCGCGCGCGCGATTCAGGAGACACTCTTTGCCACTATCCTGGTTCCGGCGCAGGAAGCCGGAAGCACCGGCGCCGTCCCCGGCTGCCGACACAGCACCGAAAGCACCTGAGCTGACGATCACGGAGAGCGCCCCGGCCGCGCCGGGAGCGGGCTCCGACGAGGCGGACGCATCGAAGAAGCGCCGCCGCGGCACACGCGGCGGCCGCAATCGCAAACGCAAGACCGCGGCCGAGACCACCGCCGAGTCGAACGGCGCCAAGGCCTCCTCGGCGAAGGCCGGCGGCGGCGAGAAGAAGCGGCCGGCCGAGCGCAAGACGCGTGCCCAGCAGCCCCGCCGGCGGCAGGCGCCGAAGCGCGCCCCGCTGCCGAAGGCGAAGCGCGAGCTGCTCGTCTCGGTCGACGCAGGAGAGAAACGCGTCGCCGTCCTCGAGGACGACAAGGTCGCGGAGGTCTACCTCGAGCGGCCCGAACGGCGGTCGATCGCCGGCGCCGTCTACCTCGGCGTCGTCGACAACGTGCTGCCCGGCATGGAAGCCGCGTTCATCGAGATCGGGCTCGAGAAGAACGGCTTCCTCTACGTCGACGAGATCATCTCGCCCGAGCTCGAGGGTCGCCGCGGCGCGCGGAAGATCCAGGACCTGATCCAGCGTGGGCAGACCGTGCTCGTGCAGGCGGTCAAGGACCCGATGAAGACCAAGGGCGCCAGGCTGACGACCGAGATCTCGCTCCCCGGGCGCTTCGTCGTCTACGTGCCGCACGGCGACGGGCTCGGCGTCTCTCGCCGGCTCGAGGACGAAGAGCGCACCCGTCTCAAGGCGATCCTCAAGGAGTGCACACCGAAGAAGGGCGGCGTGATCGTGCGCACGGCTGCGGAGGGAGCGTCGGCCGAGGACATCGAGCGCGACCTCGACTTCCTGCAGCGGTTGTGGAAGTCGATCGAGGCCCGCGCGAAGGAGTCGTCCGCCCCCGCGCTGATCTACCAGGAGGCCGAGCTGCCGCTCCGCGTCGTCCGCGATCTCTTCACCGGTGACTTCGAACGGCTGCTCGTCGACCACGACCGCACGTACAAGCGGATCGTCGGCTACCTGAAGAAGACGTCGCCGCACATGGCCGAGCGCGTCGTCCGGTACAAGGAGCGCGAGCCGCTGATGGAGGCGTTCGGGGTCGAGCAGGAGATCCGGTCGACGCTGAGCCGGCGCGTCGACCTGCCGTCCGGCGGCTACCTGGTGTTCGACTACGCCGAGGCGTTCACGGTGATCGACGTCAACACGGGGCGCTACGTCGGCTCTCGGTCGAAGTCGTCGAGCGCACGGCTCGAGGACACGATCACGAAGAACAACCTCGAGGCGGTCAAGGAGGTCGTGCGCCAGCTGCGCCTGCGCGACATCGGTGGGATCATCGTCATCGACTTCATCGACATGGCGAACCCCAAGAACCGGGCCGCGGTCGAGGAGGCGTTGCGCACCGAGCTCGAGCGCGACCGGACGAAGACGTACGTCGTCGAGATCTCGCCGCTCGGCCTCGTCGAGATGACGCGCCAGAACGTCACGGACGGGCCGCGCGAAGTGATGACGAAGAAGTGCCCGACGTGCGGAGGCGACGGCATCGTCGTCTCCGAGCACACGGCGGCGGTCGACGTCGAGCGGCGGCTGCGCGCCCTCGTCACGCCGGGCTCGCGCTCGAAGGCGTTCAAGGTCGAGGTCAGCGCCCGCACCGCGGCCATCGTCGCCGGGCCTGCGGGCTCCCGCCTGCGCGAGATCGAGGAGACGGCCAAGCGGCGGTTCTTCCTCGTCGGCAAGGAGGACGTGCACGCCGACCACTTCCGGGTGCTCGCTCAGGGCACGCTCGAGAAGGTCGCCCCCTCCTCGCCGGTGCAGGTGGGGCAGGAGCTCGCCCTGAGCCTCGGCGAGGTCGGCCTCTACGACGCCCATGCAGGGGTGGCGAAGCTCGACGGCACCGAGGTCTACGTGGCCGACGCGGCGAAGCTGGTGGGCAAGAAGGTCAAGGCACGGATCACGCTCGTGACGGAGGGGACGGCGTGGGCCGAGCTGCTCTCCCCGGTCGAGGCGCCGCGCGAGCCGCTCACCGCGGAGGCCGAGGCCGAGAAGCCGACCCGCGCGCGCCGCCCGGCGAAGCCCAAGGCGGAGCGGGCGGCCGAGGCGGCCGAGACGGCCGGCGTTCCCGGGCCGGTGGTCGAGGAAGCCGCGCCGGCCGACGAGCCCGCCGAGGTCGCGGCCGACCCCGGCGACACGCCGCCGGTGAAGAAGCGCACCCGGCGCGGTACGCGCGGGGGGCGCAACCGCAAGAAGAAGGCGACGGCCGGTACGGTCGAGGCGAACGGCGCCGAGGCGTCCGAGGCCGCCCCGCCGGTGGCCACGGAGCCTCCCACCGCGCCCGAGCAGGAGCGCCCGGCCGACGCCGACGGTGGCGGCGGGCCGGTGATCCACGTCCCCGACCGCACGCTCGGGGAGACGGGCGAGGGCGACGCCGGCGCCGCGGCGCCGCGCAAGCGCACCCGGCGCGGCACTCGGGGCGGCCGCAACCGGAAGAAGAAGACGGCTGCCGCGGCCGTGGCGCCCGGAGAGGCGACGGCGGTCGAGGCGGCGGAGCCGGAGCCGGATCACGGGCCCGTCGAGGCGAACGGCGAAGGCGACTGGGGCTACACCCCGATGTCCGAGTGGGGCCTCGACGGGGAGTAGCCGCTCCGGCTACACTGCACCCGCTTCGCGGGCAGGTGCCCGCGATCTCTCCGTTATGGACTACGCAGTCATCCGTGTCGGCGGCAAGCAGTATCGCGTCCGCGAGGGCGAGACCCTGCTCGTCGACCGCGTCGCGGCCGACGAGGGCAAGACGTTCTCGCCGGACGTGCTGCTCGGCGACGGCGCGGCCGTGACGGCCAAGGTCGTCGCGCACGAGCGCGGGCCGAAGATCCGGATCGGCAAGTACAAGCGGCGCACCGGCTACAAGCGCCATGCCGGCTTTCGCGCGGCGCTGACGCGCATCGAGATCTCGCTCGGCGGCACCGGGCGCGCCCCGAGTAGCAGGAAGACGAAGGCGGCGCCGAAGGTGACGGCGCCGGCGCCCGTCGAGGCCGCCGCGGCGCCGGCCGAGGAACACGAGGCGCAGGAGCACGTCAAGGGCATGCCCAAGGGTTACGAGCAGATGACCGTCGCGCAGGTTTCCGAGGGGGCGAAGGGCTGGAACCGGCCGATGCTGGAGGCGGCCCTCGACTACGAGCAGGCGAACGCCGGGCGGAAGGGCGCGATCGCCGCGCTGACGTCCGCGCTGAAGGCGAAGGAGGAGAGCTAGATGGCACACAAGAAGGGCCTCGGCTCCTCGAAGAACGGCCGCGACTCGAATCCCAAGTACCTCGGGGTGAAGATGTTCGACGGCCAGTCGGTGGAGCCCGGCAACATCATCGTCCGGCAGCGCGGGACGAAGTTCCGTCCCGGCGCGGGCACCGAGATCGGCCGCGACGACACGATCTTCGCCGTGCGTGCGGGCACGGTCTCGTTCCGCACGAGCGGCGAGCGCCGCAGCGTGTCGGTCGTCGAGCGCGAGTCCTGAAGAGGGCCCGCCACGAGGCGGCGCTACGGTTGCGCCGATGTTCAGCGACCGGGCACAGATCCATCTCCAGGCCGGGCGAGGCGGCGACGGGGGCCTCAGCTTTCGCCGCGAGAAGTACGTGCCGAAGGGCGGGCCCGACGGCGGCGACGGCGGCGACGGCGGCGACGTCGTGCTCGCGGCCGACCCGTCACTGCGTGACCTGTCGGCGCTTCGGCGCAGGCGCCTCGTTCGCGCGACCCGCGGCGGCAACGGTCGCGGCGCCCGCAAGCACGGGGCCCGCGGCGCCGACGCCGAGCTGCGGGTGCCGGTCGGCACACAGGTGCTCTCCGGCGACGGCGCGCTGATCGCCGATCTCGCGCATCCGTCCGCGCGGCTCGTGCTGGCGCGCGGCGGGCGCGGCGGGCGCGGCAACGCGCGGTTCGTCTCCTCGACGCGACAGGTTCCGCGGTTCGCCGAGGTCGGCCGGCCCGGAGAGGAGCTGGACGTCGAGCTGCGACTCAAGCTGGTCGCGGATGCTGCGCTCGTCGGCCTGCCCAACGCGGGCAAGTCCTCACTCTTGACCCGGATCTCGAACGCCCGCCCGAAGGTCGCCGACTACCCGTTCACGACGATCCAGCCGGTGCTCGGCACGGTCGAGTCCCCGGACGGCCGCCAGCTCGTCGTCGCCGACGTCCCGGGCCTGATCGAAGGAGCGAGTGAAGGTGTCGGTCTGGGCCACGAGTTCCTCGCGCACCTCGAGCGTGCGCGCACGCTCCTGCACGTGATCGACGCGTCGCACGACGCGGACGCGCAATGGCGTGTGATCGATGCCGAGCTCGGTGCGTACGGGGCCGGGCTGGACGCGCGGCCGCAGATCGTCGTCCTGAACAAGGTCGATCTCGTCGCCGATCCCCCGTTCACCGTCGACGACGCGCGGATCGTCGCCGTCTTCCGTCTCTCGTGTGCGACCGGGGCGGGGCTCGAGGAGTTTCGCCGAGCGCTGTTCACGCTCGTGCCCCTGCCCGAGCCGGTCTCGCTCGACGAGAGCGAACTCGTCGACTTCCTCGTCTATCGACCCCAGGCGGAGGCGCGGTCATGGCGTCTCCTGCGGACCGAGCACGGCTACCGCGTGCATGGGACGCCGCCGGGCGCCGACGAGCTCGAACGCGCCCTGCGCGCGGCCGGCGCGAAGAAGGGCGCGACCGTCGAGATCGGCGACGAGGAGCTCGAGCTTGCCTGAGGGGCAGCTCGGCCTCTTCGGGGGCACGTTCGACCCGCCGCACCGGGGCCACGTCGAGCTGCTCGACCGGGCCCGCGAGCGGCTCCGGCTCGGACGCGTCGTCGTCCTGGTCGTCGCCGATCCGGCCCACAAACGGGTCGCCACACCGGCCGGCATGCGGCTCCGGCTGGCACGCGCCGCCTTCCCCGACGACGACGTCGTGCTCGACGCGCATCCGCGAACGATCGACACCCTCCGCGCGCACCCCGAGTGGGCCGATCCGGTCTTCCTGATCGGCGCCGACCAGTTCTGCGCGTTCCCGACGTGGAAGGAGCCGGACCGCGTGCTCGAGCTGGCACGCCTCGGAGTCGCGACGCGTCCCGGGTTCCCGGACGAACGGCTCGGAGCGGTGCTCGCAGGGCTCGCGGCGCCCGAACGGGTGAGCTTCTTCGAGCTCCCACCGATCCCGGTCGCATCCTCGGAGCTCCGTGCGCGGCTCGAGCGCGGCGACGACGTCGACGGTGACGTCCCGGCCGCGGCGCTCGCGATCATCCAGGCCGAGCATCTGTATGCGGGGTAGCCGCGGGTACACTTTCGAGCGCTTGAGCCCACTCGAACAGGCACGCCGGATCGCGGCGCTCGTCCAGGACAAGCTCGCGCGCGACGTGGTCATTCTCGACATGCGGCCTGTCTGCGCGTACACCGACTACTTCGTCGTCTGCTCCGGCGGCAACCCGCGCCAGACGAAGGCGATCTGGGACGAGGTGCACGGTCGGCTCAAGCAGGAGAACGGCCTTCTGCCCAAGTCGGTCGAGGGCGGTACCGAGGCGACGTGGATCATCGCCGACTACGTCGACGTCGTCCTGCACGTCTTCACGCCCGACGCGCGTGCCTTCTACCGGCTCGAGGAGCTGTGGGACGACGTGCCGCACGAGGCGCTCGAAGCCGCGACCGCGTAGAGGCGTGATCCGCATTGGGGTGCGCGGGGGACGTGCATGACCGAGCCGAGCCCTGTCAGGCGCACCATCCGCGTGTGCCCGCAAATGCGCATCGAGCCTCTGGCTCTCGGGCGGGTTACACTGCGGGCTCCCGGGCCCATAGCTCAGCTGGGAGAGCGTCTGGCTGGCAGCCAGAAGGTCGGCGGTTCGAGCCCGCCTGGGTCCATCGTCCGGCGCGTCAGCGCTGCGTGATCGGGGCTCCCGCGGCCGCGGCCGCAGCCTTCAGGCGCTCGAAGGCGGCACCCACGGTCCCGATCGACTCGAGCCCGCCGGCGGGGAGCGACGGCAGCGTCCCCGAGGTGGCGACGGCGACGGTCATCGGCCGCGCCAGCGCCTTCAGCGCCGGCCCGTCGCACTGGGCGTCGCGCGCCGCGGTCTTCAGCTCGTGGGCGACGACGACGCCCGATGCCGCCGCCTTCGCGAGCGCTTTCGTCCGCCCCGGCGCGCCCTGCTTGAACGCCCCGGCGCGCCACGGGTTGTAGATGTAGCGGTAGAACGCGCCGGCGGCGAGCCCGCTGTGCAGGAGGAACTTCGTCCTCGCGAAGGTGATCTTGCAGCTCACGACGGTCTGCCCCTGCGCGTTCGTGGTCGTGGTCGTCTTCGCTCCGCCGCAGCCGCCGACGAGCAGGCCGAGGGCGGTGAGCAGGGCCAGGACGGCAGGAAGGGTGAGGGGCGGCGTCCGCGTGGTCGCGGGAGCCTATCGCCGCCCAATTGTTAAGACGGCGTAAACGGCCCAACGAACTCGCCCGGACAACGTCACAGCCTGCATGGCGGGCGAGTGGTGGTCCGGCGTCGAGCTTCGCCACCTGATCGCGCTCGACGCGGTCGCGCGCGAGGGCTCCTTCCGCGGCGCGGCGGCACGCCTCGGCTACGTCCAGTCCGCGATCAGCCACCAGATCGCCGCGCTCGAGGGGCTCACCGGGCGCCGGCTGATCGAGCGCTCACGGGGGACCCGCCCGCTCTCGCTGACGCCCGCGGGGGAGATCATGCTCGCCCATGCGCGCGCCGTGATGGCGCGCGTGCGCGCGGCCCAGGCGGATCTCGCCGAGCTCGAAGGGGTCGGGGCCGGTGCCTTGCGTGTCGGTGCCGCGCCCGACCTGCAGGCGCGGTTCGTGCCGGCGGTGCTGCGCCTGTTCGCGGCGCCCGTGGTGCTCAAGGAGGAGGCGGATGCGCGGGTGCTCGCCGCTGCTTTAGACCGCGGCGATCTCGATCTCGCATTGCTCGACGTACCGCTCCCGTCCGGCCGCTTCGATTCGCTGCCGCTCTGCGTCGACCGGTACGTCGTGCTGCTGCAGGAGGGAGCGCCGCTGACGCGTCGCCGTCGGATGCTCTCGGGTGCCCAGCTCGGCCGGCTGCCGCTGATCGCGCACGCGCCGACACGGGCGCACGTCGAGTCCGAGCTGACCGCGGGCGGCGTCGAGCCTCGCTTCGTCCTGCAGGCGGAGACCGGAGCTGCCGTCCACGGGCTCGTGGCCGCCGGCCTCGGAGCCGCCGTCGTGCCCGAGCTCGCCACCGACGCGCGCTGGGCGGGCACGACGACGCTCGAGCTCGCGGACGGCCTCGTCGAGCCGCGCGCGATCGCGATCGCCTGGAGCAGCGGACGTCCACCGCGGGCGGACGCGGCGGCCTTCCTCGAGGCCGCACGCGCCGTCTGCGCGGTCGAGCAGCTGCGTGAACCGGCGCTCGCGGGCTGAGACGCCGCTCAGAGCTCGAGCTCGAGGTAGCGCGTGCCCGCGATCGGGTTCGTCGTGTACGCGTCGATCTCGCGGAAGCCGAAGCGCGCGTACATGGCCTGCGCCCGCTCCATGCCCGGGATCGTGTCGAGCCGCATCCGCCGGTAGCCGATCCGGCGCGCCGCCGCGACTGCCTCCTCGAGCAGGCGGAGACCGGTGCCGCCGCCCCGGTGTGCAGGCCGGACGAAGAGCCGTTTGAGCTCGCACGTCTCCGCGGCGATCGGGCGGACGGCCACGCATCCAACCGCCTCGCCGTCGAGGCGCGCCACGAGCAGCGCGCCCCGCGGCGGCGCATAGCGGCCCGGCAGGCCGGCGACCTCCGCGGGAAACCCCTGAAAGCCGAGGTCGATCGGGAGTGACGCCGCGTACTCGGCGAACAGCCGCCGGACGGCGTCGGTGTCGCGTTCGGTGAACGCGCTGATGTCCTCCTCGGACACGGGTGGGCTCAGGATCGGGCTGTCACGCTTCTGGCACGCATTCTGCACAGACACGTTTGCACGAGCGCCGTACCGTTGTCATTGCTGACAACGAAGGGAGGTTCTCGTGCACGGACGCATTGTCACGATCGCGACACTCGCTGCCGTGGTGCTCGTCGCCGTGTTCGCCCGGGCCGCCGCTGCAGAACCGCAGCCCGACTGCATCACCGGCTTGATCACCCCGCAGAGCCCGCCGACGATCTCGGGAAACACGGCGGTCGGCGGCACGCTCGTCGTGTCGACCGGCACCTGGAGCTCGTGCGGTGAGCCCCTGACCGGGTACACGTACTCCTGGTCGGGAGCGGCGGGCAGCAGCACGAACAGCTATGTCGTCCAGGCCGGTGACGCCGGCCGGACGGTCTCCGCCTCGGTGGCCGCCTGCAACATCGACGGCTGCTCGGCGCCGGCGACGGCATCGATCGCGATCCCCGCCGCGTCCGGCGGCGGGGGCGGAGGCTCGGGCGGCGGCGGCGGTTGCACCCCGCAAACCTGTCCTCCTCCGCCGCCGCCCAAGCCGTCCGACCGGGACGGCGACGGAATCCCGGATGCCTCGGACAACTGCCCTGACGTCTGGAACTCCGACCAGGCGGACGCTGACGGCGACCACGTCGGGAACGTCTGCGACACGAGCGTCCCGTCCGACTTCCTGAACGGCTCCCTGGCGAGCGACACGGGCTCCAGCTTCTCGTTCTTCATGGTCGACCCGGGCACGCTCGCGCTGCTGCCGTGCAAGAACGCCTGGGCGCGCTACACGTACACGAACCTCGTGCGGCTCTACGTGCTCTGGCGCTACCAGCTGTCGTTCGACTTCTGCTACATCCCCGGCTCGAAGATCGTGCGCGTGACCGGTCTCGTGGCCCACGGCACGTACGCCGCGTGGCCGTGGTCGTTCCAGGGCAACGTGGTCGATCCGCGGCTGCTCACCGCCCCTCCGGGGTACGCGGTCCATGCCTTCGCGCAGGGCAAGTTCACCGCCTGCGTCGGGATCGCGGGGATCGGGGTCTGCGGCTCGTCGCGGTCGCCGTACCTCCACCTGTACGCGAGTGCCGCGCCCTCGACGTGGTTCAGCGGAGGTGTCGCATGAGGCAGTTCGTGCTCAGGCACCGGCGCGCGTTCGTGCTGCTCGTGATCGCCGTGCTCCTGACGGCGTTCGTCCTGCTGTTCATCGCGGGCCACGGTGCGGTGTCGGGGGGATCGAGCTGATCGCGCCGCGCGCGTGCGCCACTATGCTCGGCGGCCGTGGAGATCCGGCCCACGGTCGCCGAGGACATCCCGGAGCTGCAAGAGGTGTTCACCGCCTCGATCGGCTCGGTCTACGACCCGCACGGGTTCGCACCCCCGGTGCCGCCCGCCGGCGCGTTCGCCGCGCAGCACCGGCATCTGCTCGAGACCGACCCGGAGCGCTGCCTCGTGGCGGTGGACGACGGGCGGCCGGTCGGGTACGTGGCGGCGTGGCTCCGCGGTCACGATTGGTTCCTCGCCTCCCTGTTCATCGCCCCCTCGGCCCAGGGCGTCGGGCTCGGGACTCGGCTGCTCGATGCGGCGTGGCAGGTCGACGGCCGGGTGCGGCGCAGGACGCTCACCGATGCGATCCAGCCGATCTCGAACGCGCTCTACGCCCGCCGCGGGCTCATTCCGGCAACACCTCTGCTCTCCTTCTCCGGGCGGCCGTCACCGTCCGGGAGCACGCTGGTGGCCGGGAGCGGCGAGCTGTCCGCGATCGACCTCGCCGGCTACGGCTTCGACCGTGCGGTCGACCATCGCTTCTGGGGCGAGATCGCGGAGCGGACGGTGTGGCTCCGCGACGGCGCGCCGGCCGCCTACTCCTACCGCTTCGCGGGCGGGGCGATCGGGCCCGTTGCCGGTGTCGATCCGGCGGCGGCGGCCGCGGCGCTCGACGGAGAGCTGGTGCGGGCCGAGGGATCGGTGAGCCTGCGGGTCCCGGGCTCGTCGCGCACGCTCGTCGACCGCGCACTGGCGGCCGGGCTGCGACTCTCGCCGACGCCCGGGCTGCTCCTGCTCTCCGACGGGGTGGCGCCGCCCGCTGAGCTCGCGATCTCGAGCTACACGCTGTTTTAACCGGGACCTGTCGCCGCGTTCCGGCGCACGGCCTCGAACGTCCGCTCGAGCTCGGCCGTCGGCGTGAACTCGAGGGCATCGCTGTCCTCCTCGAAGCTGACCCGGTGGCCCGGCTCGATGTAGTACGCGCTGCCGGCCTCGATCGTCTCGGTCCGGTTGCCGTAGTCGACGACGACCTTGCCCGAGAAGAGGTACCCCCAGTGCGGCGCCTGGCAGCGATCGTCCGGAAGCCCCTTGATCATGGCCGAGGCGTCCTGGCCGGCGGATGCGTGCTCGAAGGCCACGGTGAGGCCGCCCCAGTCGGCGAACCGGCTCGCGTAGCCCGGCGCGATTTCCTGCTCCGGCAAGTCGTCGTGTCCTGCGCTCGGCACTCGCTCACGCTCCTTTCGTCAGATCACCTGAGTATCGCGTTCCGTCTCGCGAAAGCGGCCGGCGCGCACGGCGTCATGCCAGCCGGGCAGCTCGTGTCCGCCGACTCCGGCCGCGACGAGGCGGCCCGTGCTCGGCGCCACCATGAAGCCGTGCCCGCTGAAGCCGGCGGCGACCCAGAGGTTGTCGTCGATCTCGTCGATGATCGGGTGCGCGTCCGGGGTCATGTCGTACGTGCCGGCGACGAGCGTCGTGAGTGGGTGTGACGCGAGCCCGGGCACCAGTCGCTCGAGCCCCGTACGCACCGTCTCGCGCCAGCGGTCGGCATCGGCCGCGGGGTCGCCCGCTGCCCGCAGGTCGCTCGCGAGCAGCCGGCCGTCGGCGAGCTGCTTCGCGGCGAGACCTCGGTCGACGGCGATCACGAGCGGCTCGAGCACGCGCTCCTGGGTCGGCTCGCCGAGGAAGAGGAAGCGCGGCTCGTCGCCGATCGGCAGCGTCGCGCCGAGCGGCGCGACCAGTGCCGCCGTCTCGGCGGCGGCGGCGATCACGACTGCGTCCGCGGCATGTCTCGCTCCGTGCGCGGTCTCGACGCGCCATCCGTTCCCGTCGCGGTCGACCGAGCGCACGTCGGCCTGCTCGAAGCGCGCGCCCAGCGCCCGCGCGGCACGTGCGAACGCAGCGACGACCTCTTGCGGGTGGTCGAAGTATCCGTCCTGGGCGCAGTACGAGGCGCCCGCGACGCCGTCGGTATCGAGCGCCGGCACGAGGGAGCCGACCTCGCCGGTGGTGAGCAATGCCGACGGAACGCCGGCCTGGTGCTGCACACGCACGCTCGCCTCGAGTTGTGCGAGCGACTCGCGACGGTCGGCGAGAAACAGATAGCCGCATGCGTCGAACGACGCGTCGACCGCGGCGCCGAGACGCTCCTCGAGCTCGAGGTAGAAGGCGTACGACTCCCGTGCCATCGCGCAGTTCGCGGCCGTCCCCCACTGCTGGCGGATCCCGCCGGGCGCGAGCGCGGAGGCACCGCTTCCGATGCCGGCGCCGTCGTAAACCGTGACCGGGCCGAGACCGCGTTCGAGCAGCGAGCGGGCAATCGAAAGGCCGCTGATCCCGGCGCCGACGACGCTCACGCTCACGTCGGGCGACGATACCGTGAGCGCGCCCAGGCCGAGCCGCGCCGCGTCAGGCGCACCATCCGCGTGCGCCCGCAGATGCGCGTCAAGCCTCTAGGTACGATCGCGGTCAATTGACTGTCGCACCGACCGGGACCGCAGATCCCGCCGTGAGGCGCCGCGGCGGACGGTCGGTCGGCCTGCTGCGCTTCATCCTGCGCCGGATGGCGGCGTTCGCGCTGCTGGCACTCGGAATCACGGTCGTCGTGTTCGTGCTCACCGAGATCGTCCCGAGCAATGCGGCGGCGACGGCGCTCGGCGAGCAGGCGGCCGGTGATCCGGCGGCGGTCGCGGCCTTCAACCAGCACTACGGGCTCGACAAGCCGCTTCCCGTTCGCTACCTGATCTACCTCAACCACCTGCTCCACGGCGACCTCGGGCAGTCGTCGGTCACGCACAACGCCGTCAGTCACGATCTCGGGCAGTTCATCCCGGCCACCGCCGAGCTCGCCCTGTTCTCGATCCTGATCGCCTCGGTCGTCGGGGTGGCGTTCGGCGTCTATTCCGCGCTCCGGCGCAACCGTCCCGCCGATCATGCGCTGCGCGTGACTTCGCTTGCGGGCATCTCCATGCCCACGTTCTGGATCGCGCTCGTCGCGCTCTACGTCGGCTTCTACCGCCTCGGGTGGTTCCCGGGTGCCGAGCGGCTCGACCCGGGCGCCGTGCCGCCGCCGACCGTGACCGGCTTCTACACGATCGATGCGCTGCTCGAGGGCAACTGGGGGCTGTTCACGCAGGCCCTGCATCACCTCGTCCTGCCGGCGCTCGTGCTCGCCGCGTTCAACGTCAGCCTCCTCACCCGCTACACGCGCTCGGCCGTGCTCGAGGTGATCGGCAACGACTACGTGCGCGCGGCACGCGCGAAAGGGCTCCCGGAGCGGGTCGTCGTCGTCCGGTACGTCCTGCGTGCGGCGCTCCCGTCGGTGGTCACCGTGCTCGGGCTCGTGTTCGCGAACGTGCTCACCGGTGCGGTGCTGATCGAGAAGATCTTCTCCTGGCCCGGCGTCGGCCAGTACGCGTACCAGGCGGCGGTCAACCTCGACGTTCCGGCGATCGCCGGCGTCAGCCTCTTCGTCGCGGCCGTCTACATCACGATCAACCTGATCGTCGACATCCTCTACGGGATCATCGATCCACGGATCAGGATCACGTGAGCGCTTTCGCGATCCGGCTCCGCGGCTACAGCGGCCGCAACGTTCTCGTCTCGGCGCGCCGGCAGCCGCTCGCGGCGATCGGCGTCGTGATTGCGGTGACCTGGATAGTGGTCGCCATCTTCGCGCCGCTCGTCGCACCCTACGGCCCGCTCGCCCAGACCTTCACGCCGGCGCAGTCCCCGACGCTCCACCACCCGTTCGGCACCGACGAGCTCGGCCGCGACGTGTTCAGCCGGGTCGTCTACGGCTCGCGGGTCTCGATCCCGATCGCGCTCATCCTCGTGTGCCTGGCCGCGATGCTGGGCGGCCTGATCGGGGCCGTCTCCGGCTACTTCCGCGGCGTCACCGACGGTGTGCTGATGCGCTCGGCCGACCTGGTCTTCGCGTTCCCGCCGATCATCCTCGCGATGGTCGTGGCGGCCGTCCTGGGACGCGGCCTGACGAACGCGGCGCTCGCGATCGTGATCGTCGCGTGGCCGTCGTATGCGCGCGTGGTGCGAGGGCTCGTGCTCTCGGTCGGGGAGTCGGAGTACGTCCAGTCGGCGCGACTGCTCGGCGCGCCGGCGCGGGTCGCGCTGTTCCGCGACGTGCTCCCGAACGTCGCAGGCTCGGTGCTCGTGCTGATGACGCTCGACCTGGCGACGGCGATCCTGCTCCTCTCCGGCCTCTCGTTCCTCGGCCTCGGCGCGCAGCCGCCGCAGGCGGAGTGGGGGTCGATGGTCGCCGACGGCACCCAGTACTTCCAGTGGTGGTGGATGGGGACGTTCCCCGGGCTTGCGATCTTCACCGTCGTCCTCGCCTTCAACTTCATCGGCGACAGTCTCCGCGACATCTTCGACCCCCGCACTGCCTGGCGCACCCAGGACGAGCAGTGAGCCTGCTCGAGGTGGAGGGCCTGCGGGTCCGGCTGGCGACGGCGCGCGGCCCGGTGACCGTGGTCGACGGTGTCGACTACGCCGTCCGGTCGGGCGAGGTGTTCGGGATCGCCGGCGAGAGCGGCAGCGGCAAGACGCTCTCGATGCTCGCGCTCTTCGGCCTCCTCCCCGAAGGCGCGCTGGTCGAAGGGAGCGCGCGGTTCGAGGGCAACGACCTGCTGCGGATCCCGGCACGGCGGCTTCGCGACCTCTCCGGACGGGAGCTCGCGATGGTGTTCCAGGACCCGATGACGTCGCTGCACCCGATGCTCTCCGTGGGCAAGCAGCTGACCGAGCACGTGAAGCTTCACCTCGGCCTGTCGCAACGCGATGCGGAGCAGCGGGCGAGGGAGATCCTCGACCAGGTGCGGATCCCCAACCCGGCGGCGGCGCTGCGCGCGTACCCGCACCAGTTCTCGGGCGGGATGCGGCAGCGGATCGCGATCGCGATCGCGCTCGCCTGCAGGCCGAAGCTCCTGATCGCCGACGAGCCGACCACTGCGCTCGACGTCACGGTGCAGGCCGGGATCCTGCATCTGCTCGACCGGCTCCGGCGCGAGAACGACCTCGCGGTGATCCTGATCACGCACGACCTCGGCGTGATGTCGTCGATCGCGGACCGGATCTCGATCTTCTACGCCGGCAAGGTCGTCGAGTCGGGGACCAGAGAAGACGTGCTCCAGCGTCCCCGGCACCCCTACACACGGGCGCTGCTCGACGCGCTGCCCCATCCGGAGAATGCCGACGAGCGCGCGCTGGTCGCAATCGGGGGCGCGCCCCCGACGCCCGGGTCGTTCCCGGCCGGGTGCGCCTTTCATCCGCGCTGTGCATATACGCGCAACTCGTGTCGCACCGACATTCCGGAGCTCGTCGACGTCGGTGGGAGGCGGCTCGCCTGCCCGGTCGATCCGCTGGTGGCCGCGTCGTGAGCACGCTCGAGCTGCGTGACGTCGTCGTCGACTACGAGCGCCGTGGCGGCGGCCTGGTCCGCGCCGTCGCCGGCGCGAGCATCGCAGTCGACGCCGGGCAGATCGTCGGGCTGGTCGGCGAATCGGGGTGTGGGAAGTCGACGCTCGCGCGGGCGGCCGTCGGCCTCGTTCGGGTGACCGCGGGCGCCGTCCGGTTCGAGGGCCGTGACGTGTCACCGCTCACGCGGCACGCACGTCCGGCCGAGCTCGTTCGGTTGCAGCTCGTGTTCCAGAACCCGTACTCGTCGCTCAACCCCCGGCGGAAGGTCGGATCGCAGATCGCCGACGGGCGGACGTCGTCGTCCACGACGACCGTGCAGGAGCTCTGTGACCTCGTCGGCCTCCCCGCGAATGCCGCGCGCCGCTTTCCGCACGAGTTCTCGGGTGGGCAGCGGCAGCGCATCGCGATCGCTCGCGCGCTCGCCGCCGACCCGTCCGTGATCGTGCTCGACGAGCCGCTCGCCTCCCTCGACGCCTCGGCGCAGGCTCAGCTCGCGAATCTGCTCGTGGAGCTGTCGCGCGATCTCCGCCTGGGGCTGCTCCTGATCTCGCACGATCTCGCGATCGTGCGCCATGTCGCCGACACGGTCTCCGTCATGTACCTCGGCAGGATGGTCGAGACCGGGCCGACGGAGCCGGTCTGGACGATGCCGCTCCATCCCTACAGCGAGGCGCTGATCGGCGCGGTGCCGCATCCCGACGGAACGGGCTTCCTGCCCGAATCGCTTCCCGGCGAGGTGCCGGATCCTGCGCGGCCGCCGTCCGGCTGCCGCTTCCATCCCCGCTGCCCCTATGCATTCGAGCATTGCCGGACCGCGGAGCCGGCCCTGGTCTCACTCGACGAGGCTCGCTCGGCAGCGTGCTGGCTTCAGCCTGCGGGCACCGCGCCTGCCCCGCTCGAGGAGCGGGTGGCCAACTTCTCGCGACCGGCATCCGTCGAATAAGGTCAAGGCCCCCCACGACTTGCAAACCCACCTGGAGGCGATTGTGAGGAAGACTCCCGCCGGGCGCGTCGCCTGGCTCGTACCACTCGTCGCGTTCGTTGCGCTGATCGGCGCGGTCGCGGCGTACGGCGTGAACCGTCACGCTCAGGCGGCGCCGCCGCTCGTGATCGACAACTCGTTCACGATCAAGACCTCGGATCCGGGCCGCGCATTCGACCCGACCGCATCGATCATCGACCGCGCGCTCTACGACACGCTCTTCACCTACAAGGGGAACGACCTCGCGCACCCGGTCCCGCTGCTCGTGCAGTCCTGGACGGCGACGAAGGATGCGAGGACGTTCACCTTCCGGCTGAAGCACAACGCCCATTTCGCCAACGGGAACCCGCTGACGTCCGCCGACGTCGTGTTCTCGCTGCGCCGGCTCGTCAACCTCAAGGGCAACCCGGCGTTCCTGCTCGCAGGCGTCTCTGTCAAGGCGGCCGGCAAGTACGCGGTCGTGATGCACTCGGGCACGCCGAACACCGCGCTGCCCGCGATCCTGGCCAACCCGTCGACGGGCATCGTCAACTCGACGCTCGTCAAGGCCCACGGCGGCACCGACGCCGCGAACGCGTCGAAGGCCGACAAGGCCGAGTCGTGGTTGAACTCGTCCGGCTCGCTCGGTGCCGGCAGCGGCCCGTACGTGCTCAGCTCGTTCTCGACCACGTCGCAGATCACGATGACGCCGAACACGAACTACTGGGGCTCGAAGAAGCCGACCTTCTCGAGCGTGGTCGTCCGCAACATGATCGCGCCCACCCAGATGATCAACATCCAGCGTGGCTCGCACGAGATCGCGATCGACCTATCCGCCGACCAGGCGAAGACGCTGCAGGGCAAGAAGAACCTCCACGTCTCGCTGCAGCCGTCGACGTGGGTGTTCTGGCTGTTCGCGAACGACAACCCACAGATCTCGTCGATCACCTCGAACAAGAAGTTCCAGGAGGCCGTCCGCTACGCGCTCGACTACAAGTCGATCCTCGGCGTGGCCGGCCCGGGGGCGATCCAGGCGCCGGGGATCATCCCGTCGATGTTCCTGGGCTCGCTGCCGCAGAGCGCGAAGATCGTGCAGAACGCGGCGAAGGCGAAGGCCGCCCTCACGGCGTCCGGAGCCGCCGGCCAGTCGGTGACGCTCGAGTACCCGAGCGACCTGACGATCAACGGCGTCCCGTTCACGACGCTCGCGCAGAAGATCCAGGCGAACCTGAACGCGGTCGGCTTCAACATCCAGCTGTCCGGCTCGCCGACGTCGACCTGGCTCACGAAGTACCGCGACGGCAAGATGGCGTTCGGCCTGTCGCTGTGGGGCCCGGACTACCCGGATCCCGCCGACTACCTGACGTTCGCGCCCGGACAGCTGGTCGGCCTGCGCGTCGGCTGGCCGAAGGGATCGGATTCGTCGATCGAGAAGCTCGCCGCGAAGCTGCTCGTGACCACGAACCCGGCCGTGCGGAAGAGCCTCTACCAGCAGTACCAGCGCCAGCTCAACCAGCGGGGCCCCTACTTCCCGCTCATGCAGCCGACGCAGGTGTTCGTCTCGACCAGCGACCTCAGGGGCGCCGTCTACAACGCCGAGTACAGCGTGGACGTCTCCCAGGTCTCCCCGAAGTAGTCCACTAGACCGCGACGAGGGCGGACGGGTAGCTGCCGAGCAGCCGCCCGCCGCCCTCCTCGCACACCACGATGTCCTCGATCCGCACGCTGAAGCGGCCGGGGACGATGATCGACGGTTCGTCGGTGAACGTCATCCCGGCCTCGAGCGGCGTCGCGTCCTCGGCGGAGATGAACGGCCGCTCGTGCACGTCGAGCCCGATGCCGTGCCCCATCCGGTGGCGGAAGTGCTCGCCGAGCCCTGCCTCCTCGATCGGGCGGCGGCACGCGGCGTTCACGTCGCGGGCGGGCGTGCCCGCGGCCGCGGCGGCGCGGCCCGCCTCCTGTGCCGCGAGCATGATCTCGTACGCCTCCCGGTACTCGGCCGTGGGCTCGCCGCAGTAGATGGTTCGCCCGAAGTCCGAGCAGTAGCCGTCGACGACGCCACCGAAGTCGAACATCACCGCCGTGCCGGAGGCAATGCCCTTGCGCGCCGTCACTGTACCGGAGTCGAAATCCGTGTCGTCGAGACCGGTGAACATGTGCGTTGTGAACGACGGACAGCGCGAGCCCGCGACTCGCAGCTCGTGCTCGGTCGCCTCGACGAGGTCCAGCATCGAGACGCCCGGCACGACCAGCGGCGTGACCTCCCTCATCGCGTGCTCGACGGTCGCGACTGCCCGTTCCATCGCGGCGAGCTCCTCCGCGCTCTTCACGCGCCGCAGCTCGTTGACGATGCGCGAGCCGGTCGAGAGCCCTTCGAAGCCGACGATCCGGCCGAGGTTGAGCACCGTCTCGGCCCACACCCGGTCGCCGATCGCGACGTTGGTCCCGATCCCGCGTGCGATGCGCTCGAACGCGGCGAATCCGTCGTCGGTCTCGGCGACCACGACGACCTCGCCCGCGGGCTGCTCGCGTAGGTGGAAGAGGGCGAACATGCGCGGCAGGACGAAGATCGGCTCGGCCCACGGCCGGAAGAACGCGCCGGTCACCCAGCCGTGCGCGTACGCCGCCTCGCCGAAGTTGGGGATGTCGCGCTCGACACCGGTCAGGTACTCGAGATCCGCGGACGGGGCGAGGAAGAGGCCCTCGACGCCGTCGGCCTCGAGCCGCTCCGAGAGGCGCCGCCTGCGCTCCGCGTAGTCGAAGGTCACCGGGAGAGCCTAAGCCGGGGAGGACCTCGCCGCAGAGCAGCTCGACCCCGTGCCGCTCGTCGACCCCGTGCGGCGTGCCGAAGTCGACGCGGCGCGCTCCGGCGTCGAACAGTGCCTCCGCCTGCCCGGCAACCTCGGCCGGCGTGCCGGCGAACGCGAAGCGGCGGAGCAGCTCATCCGGCAGCTGCGCGCCTGCTGCGTCGTGCTCGCCGGCGGCGACGAGCGCGGCGAGCCGCGAGAGCAGCTCCGGGTCGAGGTCGGTGGTGGGGTCGAGCGCCCCCACGACGTCGACGTACATCGCCACCTCGCGGCGCGCGAGCGTGCGGGCGCGGTCGCCGTCCTCGTCGACGACCGTCACGGCGCCGAAGACGATGCCGACCGCGTCGTTGCCGATGCGGCTGCGCATCACGTCGACGACGCGCGGGTTGGCGGTCCCCCCGACCTTCAGCTCGCTCGCTGCCTCTCCGGCGAGGCGGGCGAGCTGCGGCGACCACGTGCCGACGAGGAGCGGCACCTCCGGCCGGCGGAGCTCGTACCGGAGCGCGTCCCCGGCGCGCAGCGAGAAGCGCTCTCCGGAGAACCCCGAGCGGTCGCCCGCAAGCAGGCGGCGGATCACCTCCCAGGCCTCGCGCACCGCTGCCGCCGGACGACCGGTGTCGAGGGCGAGCGAGTCGAGCCAGGCCCCGGCCGCGAGCCCGAGGAACGCCCGCCCGTTCGAGACGCGGTCGAGCGCCGCCGTCTGGCCGGCGATCTCGACCGGATGGAGCGTGAACGGGTTGAGGCAGGACGGCCCGACGCGGACCATGCGGGTCGCCGCTGCGATCTCGAGCAACGCCGGCAGCGCGGGCTGGAACCAGAGGTCGTTGAAGACGGTGACGACGTCGAAGCCGGCCGCGTCGGCCATGCGCGCGAGCCCGGCATAGGCGCCGTTCCCCTTGTCCGTCTGCAGCGCGAGCCCGAGCTCGCACCGCCCGTCCGTCACGTGAGGTCGCCGGTGGCCATCGTCCGGCGCGCCGTCCGCTCGATGCGCATGATCACGCGCTCGTCCGGGTCCGGGCAGGCGACCAGCGAGTCCTGCTCGAGCCAGTCGGAGGCGGGCAGGCTGCGCTGCTTGGCGGGCAGGAGCGGGAGCACGCTCTGGAGGGCGTAGAGGCAGAAGTGCCGCCCGTCCGGGATGCGCACGCGGCTCGACTCGGTCAGCTCGAAGTAGTCGCCGACCGCGAGCCCGCACACCGAACGGCCCTCGATCCGCTCGACGGTCACGCGGAGGTCGTAGAGCGTCGTCTCGTCGCCGGGGGAGGCCACGCGCCCGACTCTACTGGGCGCCCCGCGACGAGCGATCCGGGGGCCGCCCGATGTCGTAGAATCAGGATATGTCGGGCCAGGCCTGGGGACTGGTCTTCTTGATGCTCATCCTGAAGATCCCGGTCGTCTATCTCGGGGTAGTCGTCTGGTACGCCTGCAAGGAGCCCGAGCGGGGCGCCGGGCCGGAGGACTACTCGGTCTGGCGGCCCTGGCGGAGGCCGAAGCCGGCGAGCCCGCGCCCCCGCCGCGGTGGGCCGCACGGGCACCGGGACGGCGGCCGTGCGCGTGTTGCACGCCGCGCTAGAGTCCGGTTGTGAGCTCCGAGGAACGCGAGCCCTCGAGCGCGGTCGAGTCGATCGCGGGGCTGCTGGCTGCGGTCGCGCTCTTCCTCGGTGCCCTCGAGCTCGTCTACCGGCCGTTCCGGCTTGCGCCGATGGCGTTGATCCTGGCGCTGATCGCGACCGTGATGAGCCGTCGGCACCAGCGCCTCACAGGGTTCGCGATCGCCGTGATCGGGGTGTGCTTCGTCGTGGGCGCATCGCTGCAGGTGATCACCCACCACCCGCTGTACTGAGCCGGCCCGGAGGCGCGGGGGCCGGGGAGGACATTCGTGCCTCCCTTGGTACAACACCGGAGTGAGTGTCCGCGACGTCGATGGGCTGAACAGCGGCTACGCGCACGCGCTCCTCGACGAGTACCTCGAGAATCCCGACGGCGTCCCGCCGGCGTGGCGAGCGCTCTTCGAGAGCGGCGACACCGACCTGATCGCGACCCATCCCGGCCTCGCCCGGCTGCTCGAGCGGCTGCCCCGGAACGGCGCCGCCAACGGCCGCGCCGAGCAGGAGGCGGCCGAGCCGACGCCGACCGCGCCGGCCGCCGTGCCCGAGGCTCCGGCAGCCGCCGAGGTCGACCCGCAGCTCCTCAGCGGCATCGCGGCGGCGATGGCGCTCGTCAAGGCGCACCGGACGCACGGGCACCTCGGCGCGCGGCTCGACCCGCTCGGGTCGGAGCCGGTGGGTGACCCCACGCTCGAGCCGCTCCGGCTCGAGCCCCGGCTGACGCCGGAGCTCCAGGAGCGCATCCCGGCCTCGGTGCTTCGCGTCCACGTGCCCGGAGAGACGCTCGCCGACATCCTGCCGAAGCTCGTCGAGACCTACTGCGGGACGATCGCGTACGAGCTCGAGCACCTGTCGGACCACGAGCGGCGTGTCTGGCTGCGACGGGCAATCGAGAGCGGCGGGTACCGGGAGCCGCTGTCGCCCGACGACCAGCGGGCGCTCTTCCGCCGCCTCTGCGAGGTCGAGGGGATGGAGCGGTTTCTCCGCAAGCGCTTCCTCGGCCAGAAGCAGTTCTCGCTCGAGGGGCTCGACGTGATGATCCCGATGCTCGACGAGACGATCGAGCTCGCCGCCCGCGACGGCGCGCACGAGATCGTGATGGGGATGGCGCATCGCGGCCGCCTGAACGTCCTCGCCCACACGATCGGGATGCCGTACGAGCAGATCCTGCGCGAGTTCGAGGGCGAGCGGACGCTCGCTGCCGTCGCGGCCGATCCGGAGGGCGGCACCGGGGACGTGAAGTACCACCTCGGTGCGCACGGCACCCGGACGACCGTGAACGGAAGCGTCGGCGTCCGGATCGTGGCGAACCCGAGCCATCTGGAGGCGGTCGACCCGGTGGTGGAAGGGCGGACGCGTGCGGAGCAGACCGACCGCTCGACGCCGCACGGTGCCCACGACTCGGCGGTCGCGGTCGCGCTGCTGCTCCACGGCGACGCGGCGTTCGCGGGCCAGGGCGTGGTCGCGGAGACGCTGAACCTCCAGAGCCTCGCCGGCTACTCGACCGGGGGCACGCTGCACCTGATCACCAACAACCAGGTCGGGTTCACGACCGACCCGAACGAGGGGCGCTCGACCCGCTACTCGTCCGATCTCGCCAAGGGCTTCGACATCCCGATCGTCCACGTCAATGCCGACGACGCCGAGGCCGCGCTCTCGGCCGTGCGACTTGCGATGGCGTACCGGCGCCGTTTCGGCGACGACGTCGTGATCGACCTCGTCGGCTACCGGCGCTTCGGCCACAACGAGCAGGACGAGGCGGCCTACACGCAGCCGCTGATGGTGCAGCAGATCGCGTCGCACCCGAGCGTGCGCGAGCTCTATCAGGCCCGGCTGATCGAGGCCGGGGTCCTCACGGAGGCCGAGGCGGACGCCGCGATGGCCGAGGTCGAGACGCGGCTGCGCGAGGCGCACGACCGTTTGAAGGCGTCCTTCGCCGAGCAGCCGAAGCGCGAGCACGACGGCGCGATCCCGTTCTCGTCGGGCATCGAGGTCGTCACGCACGTCCCGACCGAGCGCCTGCGCGGGCTCACCGACGAGCTGCTGCGCGTGCCCGACAGTTTCACCGTGCACCCGAAGCTCGCCCGCCAGCTCGAACGGCGGCGGACGGCGCTGGACGAGGGCGGGATCGACTGGGGCCAGGCGGAGTCGCTCGCGTTCGCCTCGCTGCTCGTCGACGGGATACCCGTGCGGCTCACGGGCCAGGACACGCAGCGCGGGACGTTCGCGCAGCGCCACCTCGTGCTCCACGACGCGCACACCGGCGAGACGTACATCCCGATGCAGAACCTCGACGAGGGCGCAGCGTCCTTCGAGGTCTACAACTCGCCGCTGTCCGAGTTCGCGTGCATGGGGTTCGAGTACGGCTACTCGACCGCCGCTCCCGAGGCGCTCGTGTTGTGGGAGGCACAGTACGGCGACTTCGCGAACGGCGGCCAGATCGTGACCGACCAGTTCGTGTCGTCCGGGCTCTCGAAGTGGCGTGAGACCTCGCGCCTGACCTTGCTCTTGCCGCACGGCTACGAGGGGAACGGTCCCGAGCACTCGAGCGCCCGGATCGAGCGCTTCCTGCAGATGGGCGCCCAGGAGAACCTCCGCGTCGTCAACTGCACGACGTCGGCGCAGTACTTCCACCTGCTTCGGCGGCAGGCGCTGGACGCGACGGCGCGGCCGCTGGTCGTCGCGACTCCGAAGGGCCTGCTGAGGCTGAAGGACGCGTCGTGCACGCTCGACGACCTGGCTGCCGGGCGCTTCCATCCGGTGCTCGACGACACGGCCGTCGACAAGCAGGCCGTGCGCCGGCTGGTGCTGTGCTCCGGCAAGGTCTACTACGACATCGTCGGTCACGAGGCGCGGCCGCACGCGGCCGGGGTTGCGGTGGCCCGCGTCGAGCTCCTGTATCCGTTCCCGTCCGACAGCGCGCGGGCGCTGATCGCGTCGTACCCCTACCTGCGCGAGGTCGTGTGGGCGCAGGAGGAGCCGCAGAACATGGGGCCGTGGCGGTCGATCCGCCACCGCCTCGAGGAGGCCGCGGCGGGCGTCCCGCTCCGCTACGTCGGCCGGCCGTGGCGGGCGAGCCCGTCCGAGGGCTACCCGACGGCGCACCTGATCGAGCAGGACCGGATCGCGCGCGCGGCGCTGACGTGAGCTCTTAGGAAGGCTTGCGCCTGGCCTGCTGCGCGGCCCATGCCTGTCTGGCGAGCCGCGGGCCGTGCGTCCGCGCCTGCACGGTGATCCAGCGCCGCTGAGCGGGCGAGAGGCGGCGCCAGACGTCCCAGGCCGTCAGCGCCATGCCGACCGGCCCGGCCGCCTTCGTCAGAGGTGTGCGCGGCATCGGGCCATTGTGCCGTGCCGCGGCTATCCGGTGGGCAGGGTGCCGCCCGTGTCGCCGGGCGGGCCGCAGCCGGCGCCCGGCCGGTCCGGCGGCGGCGGCAGGCTCGGCGGCGGCGGAAGCGTCGGATCGACGATTCGCTGCAGGGGCGCCGGTGCCCGGGGCGGCTCGGTGACCCACGTCCGGTACGGGTCGACGCTCGCCGGCTGCGCGGTCGGCGGTGGGGACGGGGGTGGCGGCGTGACCTGAGGTGGGGGTGGAGGTGGGGCGGGTGGAGGGGACGCGGGGGCCGGAGCGGGCGCGGGTGCAGGGGCGGGTGCAGGCGCGGGCGCAGGCGCAGGCGCAGGCGCGGGCACGGGTGCCGGGGCGGGAGCAGGGGCAGGCGCGGGCGACGGGGGCACCGGTGTGGGGGCCGGAGCGGGAGCCGGTGCCGGTGCCGGGGCGGGAGCGGGGGCGGGCGGCGGGCTCGGCGGGGTCGCGGCCCGGGGCGCCGGCTTCGGCACCGGCACGTGGCGCCGGTGGACGGTCTTGGCTGCGTGCGGCGCCGCCCGCACGGGGACGACGTAGGAGATCAAGGCCTGCTGCGGCCCGGCCGCCGGGACCGGAGCGGCGCGGTGCCGGGCGGCCGGTCTCGCCGGCGGGACGACCTCGACTGCGACGGGCGCGTGCGCGGCGATCGTCGGCGCGCCGGGCAGCGCACGGGGAAGCCGCTCGGGTGCGAGGACGTGCCCGGGCAGCACCCACAGCCCGCCGGCGACGGTGGCCGTCAGGCCGACGGCGGCAACGTGCAGCCACACACCTCTCATGCTTCCCCCTGGATCTGCCGAAACCTGTCAGGGAGAGGTATCGGCAACGACGCGAGCTGGCTTGAGTGGGAGGTTCGGCCTGCAGGGCAGCCGCCGCCTGGGCAGCTTCCGCTTCAAGCTCGTCGCCTGGTTCGCGCTCCTCGCGCTGCTCCCGCTCGCGGTTGCGTTCTACGGCTACGACAACCTGGCCCGGCGCAGCGAGAACCGCCGTGCCGACGCTTCGCTCGAAGCGGCGCTCCGGGTTGCGGTGGCCGGCTACACGCAGCGGCTCGAAGCGGCCTCCGCCGGCGCGCGGCGGCTCGCCGCGACGCCCCGCGTCCAGAGCGCCCTGCGAACGCACAACCGCGACGAGCTGACCGCGATCGCCGCCGGCGAGCCGTCGACGTCGCTGAGCGGGGGCGGCGTCACCGTCGGCACCTTGCCGAGGCCGGCGGTGCTCCGCACGGTCGCGATCGTCGAACGCGGCCGTCCGATCGGCACGGTGACGGTCGCCGTCCCGGTCGACGGCAGGCTCCTCGGGGCGCTCGGGGTCGGGCTCGGTGCGGGCGAGCATCTGGCTGCGGTGCGCGGCTCGCGCATCGTCGCCGGCGGCCCTGCGGGAGCCGAGGTGACGCTCACACCCGGGAGATCCGCCCGCGTGACGATCGGCGGAGTCACGAGCCGGGGCCTCGAGACCTCGCCGCTCGGCGACGCGCACGGGCTGCAGCTGGTTGCGCTGACGCCGCAAGCGGCGATCGACCAGGCGACCCGCACGGCCGAGATGCGCCTCACCGCCGTCCTCGTCGGGTCGCTGCTCGTGTTCGCGCTGGTCGTGTTCCTGCTCGGACGCTCGGTCGTGACCACCCTCGGCCGCCTCGCCCATGCCGCGGACGCGATCGCGGACGGCCGGCTCGAGGAGCGGGTCGAAGTACGGGGGCAGGACGAGTTCGCGCAGCTCGGCAGTGCGTTCAACCGCATGGCGGAGCAGCTCCAGCAGCGGATGGCGGAGCTACGGACCGAGCGGCGGCGCGCGCACGAAGCGACCACGAGATTCGGCCAGGCCCTTGGCGCGACCCACGATGCGAAGCAGCTGCTCCACATCGTCGCCGAGACGGTCGTCGAGGCGACCGGCGCCTCGGGCGCGGTCGTGCGCACCCGCGCAGGCGAGGTGCTCGAGACAGGCAGCTCGTCCGGCACCGAGGAGGTCGCGTTCCCGCTCCGCGTCGGAGCGTCCGACTTCGGCTCGCTCGTGATCCGCGGAACCGGGTTCGACGCCGATCAGGTCGAGGCCGCCAGGGCGCTCGTCGCACACGCCGCCGTTGCGCTCGAGAACGCACGTCTGCACCGGCTCGTCGAGGAACAGGCGCACGTCGACGCGCTCACGGGCCTTGCGAACCGCCGCTCGCTCGAGGAGACGTTGACCTCGGAGCTCGCGCGTGCGCGCCGGCTCGACGGCGAGGTCTGCCTCGTGCTCGCCGACCTCGACCGCTTCAAGGCGGTGAACGACCGCTTCGGCCATCCTGCAGGCGACGAGGTGCTGCGCGCGTTTGCGCACACGCTCGCCGGCGCGGTGCGGCAAGGCGACGTCGCGGGCCGCTTCGGCGGCGAGGAGTTCGCACTGATCCTCGTCGGCGTCGGTGTCGCCGGTGGGCTCGAGCTCGCCGAACGCGCGCGCAGGCTCGTCTCGGCGCGCCCGGTGATGACGGTTCGCGGCGGTCCGATCGAGATCACGGCGAGCTTCGGCGTCGCCGCCTGCACCGGCGGTGCCGACATCGACGAGCTGATCTCTGCCGCGGATTCGGCGCTCTACGCGGCGAAACGCGGTGGGCGCAACCGCGCGGTCGGCGGAGCGACGATCGACTCCGTCGTCTAGACTCCTGCGCCGGGAAGAGATACAGACGTACCAGCAGGAGGAAGCAATGGCCGTCGAGACTCCGTCCGTGTTCACCCAGGTGATCCAGGAGCATCTCGAGTTGAAACGCCGCAACGCCGCGCTCGAGCATGAGATGCCGCTCGAGAAGTACATGTCGGAGGATCCGTTCGAGAACCATCCGCTCTTCAAGACCGAGGAGCAGGCGCGGATCGAGGACACGATGGACGGCGTCGTCCAGATCGACGAGCACGAGACATCGCTCGACTGGCCGTCGGTGGAGGACACGTTCACCTCAGAGCCGGCCGATCCGGGTGAAGTGACCGTCGAGGCCGCCGCGCCTGTCGAGCAGACCGACGAGACGCTCTGGTCGCGCTCGCGCGACTTCGACTGGGGCGACTGAGAGCAGGTCGGTGCCTGGCACCGTCGTGCCAGGCACCGGTGGTCCGAGTACGATCGCCCGCATGTCCGGGAAGATCGTCGTCGGGTACGACGGGTCCGAGGCGGCGCAGCGGGCGCTCGCACGTGCGATCGACGAGGCGCGGACCCGGTCGGGGAAGCTCGTCGTTGTCGCAGTCGCCGAGATGCCGCTCGACCCCGAGGGGCTCCAGAACTACGGCACGCTCGACGACAGCCCGGTGCAGATGATGCCGCTCGTCGAGCCGCCGGAGCTCGAGCCGATCCTGGTCGACGCGCGGAAGCGCATCGAGGCAGAGGGGCTCGACGCGGATTACGTGTGGGCCGCCGGCGAGCCGGCCGGAGAGATCCTCGGCATCGCGAAAGAGCAGCACGCGAGCCTGATCGTGATCGGGGCGCACCACCACGGCTTCTTCAGCAGGCTGCTCGGCTCCGACGTCAGCGGCGAGATCGAGCGCGACGCCGGCTGCGACGTGATCTCCGTCGCGTAGCTCCTCGCGGCGCGGCGCCGTCAGTACCCTTGACGGCGTGCCACCGCTGCAGACCTCGGCGTCGTACATGCCCACCGGCGACCAGCCCGAGGCGATCGAGACGGTCGCCGCCGGCCTGCGCGCCGGGGAGCGCTACCAGACGCTGCTCGGAGCGACCGGCACCGGCAAGACCGCGACGATGGCCTGGATCATCGAGCAGGTACAGAAGCCGACGCTCGTGATCGCCCACAACAAGACGCTCGCCGCGCAGCTCTGCAACGAGTTCCGCGAGTTCTTCCCGTCGAACGCGGTCGAGTACTTCGTCTCGTACTACGACTACTACCAGCCCGAGGCCTATGTCCCGCAGGCCGACCTCTACATCGAGAAGGACTCGTCGCAGAACGACGACATCGCCCGGTTGCGGCTCGCCGCGACGTCTGCGCTCTTCACGCGCCGTGACGTCGTCGTGGTCGCCTCGGTCTCGTGCATCTACGGCCTCGGGTCGCCCGAGGAGTGGCGTGACCGGCTGCTCTACCTCGAGCTGGGCGCCGAGCACGACCGCGACGCGGTCCTGCGCAAGCTGATCGAGTCGCAGTACGTCCGCAACGACGCGATCCTCGGTCGCGGGCGCTTCCGGGTGAAGGGCGACATCCTCGAGGTGCAGCCGGCGAACGCGGAGACCGCGTACCGCATCTCGTTCTTCGGCGACGAGGTCGAGCAGATCACGCACTTCGACCCCCTGAGCGGCGAGGTCTATTCGAAGCTCGACAACCTCGCGATCTGGCCGGCCACCGAGTACGTGACGTCGAGGCCGACGATCGACCGGGCCGTGTCGGAGATCCGGCAGGAGCTCGAGCGCCAGGTCGCGCGCTTCGAGCAGGAGGACCGGCTCCTCGAGGCGCACCGGATCCGCCAGCGTACGGAGTACGACCTCGAGCTGCTCCAGGAGCTCGGCTTCTGCTCCGGGATCGAGAACTACTCGCGCATCCTCGAAGGACGGCCGCCGGGCTCGCACCCGTTCACCCTGCTCGACTACTTCCCCGACGACTTCGTGATCTTCGTCGACGAGTCGCACCAGACCGTTCCGCAGATCGGCGGCATGTACGAGGGCGACCGGTCGCGCAAGCAGACGCTCGTGGACTACGGCTTCCGGCTCCCCTCGGCGCTCGACAACCGGCCGCTGCGGTTCGACGAGTTCCTCCAGAAGGTGCCCCAGATGGTGTTCGTGTCGGCGACGCCCGGCGCCTGGGAGCTGAGGCAGAGCGCGCGCGTCGCCGAGCAGCTGATCCGCCCGACCTACCTCGTCGACCCCGAGGTCGAGCTGCGCCCGACGCGCAACCAGATCGACGACCTGCTGAACGAGATCCGCCGCCGGGAGGAGGTCGGCGAACGGGTGCTCGTGACGACACTGACCAAGAAGATGGCCGAGGACCTGACCGACTACCTGCTCGAGGCGGGCGTGAAGGCCCGGTACCTGCACTCGGAGATCGACACGCTCGAGCGGATCCAGATCATCCGCGAGCTGCGTCTCGGCGAGTACGACGTGCTCGTGGGCGTGAACCTCCTGCGCGAGGGTCTCGACCTGCCGGAGGTATCGCTCGTCGCGATCCTCGACGCCGACAAGGAAGGCTTCCTGCGCGGGCGCACCGCGCTCGTGCAGACCATCGGCCGCGCCGCACGGCACGTCAACGGCCGCGTGCTCATGTACGCGGACAAGATGACGGAGGCGATCAAGGGCGCCCTCGACGAGACCAACCGCCGGCGGGCGGTTCAGCTCGCCTACAACGACGAGCACGGAACGAAGCCGATCTCGGTCGTCAAGGGCGTCTCGGACATCGCGGAGTTCCTCGCGCTCGAGCAGCCGCACGTCCCGTCGTCGCGCCGGCGCCGCGGCGGCGCGAAGGTCGAGGGCATGTCGCGCGAGGAGCTCGAGCGGCTCGTGGTCACGCTCGAGGAGGAGATGTTCCAGGCGGCCGAGGAGCTGCGGTTCGAGTACGCCGCCAAGCTGCGCGACGAGATCAAGGAGCTGCGCCGCGACCTGAGCGCACTCGCCGAGGCGACGGCATGACGATGGGAATCGTCGCTGCGATCCTGATCTCGGGGCTCGTGACGGGCGGGCTCGCGCGGCTCGCGATCCCGGGGCCGGACCCGATGCCGGTCTGGTTGACGCTCGCGATCGGCCTGACCGGGTCGATCGTCGGGGCGGTCGTCGGCAAGGCGATCTCGAACGACAACGGCTACGTGATCTCGTTCCTCTCGTTCGGGGTCGCGATCGCGCTCGTCGCAGGCTACCGCCGCTTCGTGCAGCGCCGGCCGCTCTTCGGGCCCGGCGCGCTCGCCTTCCCGAAGACGGGAATCGGCGTCGACCAGCAGCGCGCCCGCCTGCAGAAGCTCGGGATCGATCCGGACCGGATCGGGCCGGACCCGGAGCGGCTCGAGCGGATACGCCTCGAGGCTGCGCTCAACGAGCTGCATCGCGCGGGGCTCCTCGACGACGACGAGCTCGCGCAGAAGCGGGCGCAGCTCGAGCGCGAGTCGTCGCCGTCCTGATCGGGGGACCCCTACGAGAGGCGTCCCCGCGCGCGGGCGAACGTCCGCTCGGCCGTGAGCGCCCAGTCGCCGCCGCGCCAGATGTACGTGTCGACCGCGAGCGACGCGTCGTCCCACCGGTAGGCGAGCGCGCCGCGCGCCTCGCCGAGCCGGTGCGGCCGCGGCCGGCCGAGGCCGGGCGCCGTCGTGACGACGGCGGCCGGCGCGTCGTCGGCAACCGCGAACTCGTGCCGCTCTGCGATCGACCCCTGGTGCACGTGCCCGCCGACGATCAGCTCCGCGCCGGCCGCCGTCAGGCGTGCGAGCGCGGTGTCGCGATGGGCGAGCGCCCGCTTCCGCGACCGCCAGGGCGGTCCGACCAGCTGATGGTGGAGCGCGACGATCCGCAGCGCACCCGGGGCGGCCGCGGTCAACCGTGCCTCGGCGCGCTCGAGCCGGGCGGCCGGCACTCCGCCCGACTGGTGGTGCCACGGCCGCACCGAATTGAGCCCGACGACGACCGCCTCCGTGGACTCGTGCACCGGCTCCGTCGTCTGCCATTCGCGCTCGAACTCCTCCCACGGGCGCGTGACGCGCGCCGGGAGCGTGTTCGGGATGTCGTGGTTGCCCGGCACCGCGAGCACCGGCGGCCCCAGCCCGCGCAGGAGCGTCGCCGCGTGCGCGTGCTGGTCGCGTCGTCCGCGGTGGGTGAGGTCGCCGCTCGCCACGATCAGCGCGGGGGTGACCCGCTCCACGAGCGCAGTGAGACCGCGCGCGAGAACCGGGTCGTCATGCGCACCGACGTGCAGGTCGGAGACGTGCAGGATGCGCGTAACCACCGGCGAAGCAGGCTATACAGTGAGTGCGATGGCCGACGACCAGTCGGAGATCTTCGACGACCTGTACCTGGGGCTCCGTGCGGGCGGCGCCCTGCGCAAGCAGCGTCGCGGCGAGCCGCTGACCGAGGAGGAGCGCGAGGCGCTCGGCCGCTGGCAGCGCCTTTCGGCGTGGCGCAAGGCGGTCGCCATCGGCGGCTTCTCGGTCGGCACGTTCGGGCTCGGCTTCACCCTCGGCGGACTGGTGTTCGGGCGCTGGCGCAAAGCCTGACGCCTCGGCCTGCTTCGACGCCGCTGGGGGGACCACCCTAGGCGAACAGACGTTCGGGCGATACAATGGCCGTCCCATGGCTGCCGACGAGCTCGTCGTCCACGGCGCCCGGGAGCACAACCTCAAGGACATCACGGTCCGGCTCCCGCGGAACGCCCTCATCTGCATCACCGGACTCTCCGGGTCCGGGAAGTCGAGCCTCGCCTTCGACACGATCTACGCCGAGGGCCAGCGCCGCTACGTCGAGAGCCTGAGCGCCTACGCCCGCCAGTTCCTGCAGATGATGGAGAAGCCCGACGTCGACTCGATCGACGGCCTGAGCCCCGCGATCTCGATCGACCAGAAGACGACCTCGCGGAACCCGCGCTCGACCGTCGGAACGGTGACGGAGATCTACGACTACCTGCGCCTGCTCTACGCGCGCGTCGGGCGCCCCCATTGCCCGATCTGCGGCCGGCCGATCGCGGGCCAGTCGATCGACTCGATCGTCGAGCAGATCCTGGCTCTGCCGCAGGGAACGCGGTTCACGGTCAACGCGCCGGTCGTCCGCGACCGCAAGGGCGAGTATCGCGACCTGTTCGAGGAGCTGCGCAGCGAGGGCTTCTCGCGCGTGAAGGTCGACGGTGAGCAGCACACGCTCGACGACCCGCCGACGCTCGACAAGAAGTTCAAGCACACGATCGAGGTGGTGATCGACCGGCTCGTGATGAAGGAGGACCTGCGCACGCGCCTCACCCAGTCGGTCGAGACGGCGGTCGCGCTCGCGGAGGGGCTCGTCGCGATCGACCTCGTCGAGACGGGCGAGACGCGCACGTACAGCGAGAAGTTCGCCTGCCCGGAGCACGGCGTCTCGCTGCCCGAGCTCCAGCCCCGCGTGTTCTCGTTCAACTCGCCGCACGGCGCGTGCCCGCGGTGCACCGGGCTCGGCGCCCAGCAGGAGATCGATCCCGACCTGCTCGTGCCCGACCCGTCGCTGTCGATCGACGACGGTGCGCTCGTGCCGTGGGCCGTCGGCGGCTCGGGCTTCTACGAGGCCGTGATCCAGGCGATCGCCGACCGCTACGAGATCCCGACGGACGTGCCGTGGGAGGAGCTGACCGGCGAGCAGCAGGAGTATTTCCTCTCCGGCACGGACGGCGACAAGGTCTACGTCCAGTATCGGAACCGGATGGGGCGGCGCCGCTCGTACATGATCTCGTTCGAGGGCATCGTCGCCTCGCTGGAACGGCGCTACCGCGAGACCGACTCGGGCTCGCAGCGCGAGCGGATCGAGGAGTACATGTCGTTCCGTCCCTGCCCGGTGTGCAAGGGCGCGCGCCTCAAGCCGGAGGTGCTCGCGGTCACGGTCGGCGGTAAGAACGTCCACGAGTTCACACGGCAGTCCGTGTCGCGCGCACTCGAGTTCCTGGCCGGGCTCGAGCTGACCGATACGGAGGAGCTGATCGGCCACCGGATCGTGAAGGAGATCCGTGAGCGGCTGACGTTCCTCGACGACGTCGGTGTCGGCTATCTCCAGCTCGACCGGGCGTCGGCGACGCTCTCGGGCGGCGAGGCACAGCGCCTCCGCCTCGCGACGCAGATCGGCAGCCAGCTCGTCGGCGTCCTGTACATCCTGGACGAGCCGTCGATCGGGCTGCACCAGCGCGACAACGACAAGCTGATCGGCACGCTCGAGCGTCTTCGCGATCTCGGCAACACGGTGATCGTGGTCGAGCACGACGAGCAGATGATGCGATCGGCGGACTGGCTCGTCGACATGGGCCCCGGCGCCGGCGAGCACGGCGGCCACGTCGTTGCCGAAGGGACGGCCGCGAAGGTGGAACGCACCAAGAAGTCGGTCACGGGCCAGTTCCTCGCCGGGACGCGTGCGATCGACGTTCCCGAGCGGCGGGACGGCGACAACGGCTGGTTCGTGGTGCGAGGCGCGGCCGAGCACAACCTCAAGTCGATCGACGTCGAGTTCCCGGTGGGCAGGTTCATCGCGGTCACCGGTGTCTCGGGGTCGGGCAAGTCGACGCTCGTCAACGAGATCGTCTACAAGGCGCTCGCCAACCGGCTGAACCGGATGCGCGTGAAGCCGGGCAAGCACGACGACGTCGAGGGGATCGACGTCTTCGACAAGGTGATCGAGATCGACCAGCGGCCGATCGGGCGCACGCCGCGGTCGAACCCGGCCACCTACACCGACCTGTTCACGCACATCCGCGAGCTGTATTCGCTCACGCCCGATGCAAAGGTGCGCGGGTACAAGCCCGGCCGGTTCTCGTTCAACGTGAAAGGTGGGCGTTGCGAGACGTGCAAGGGCGACGGTCAGATCAAGATCGAGATGCACTTCCTGCCGGACGTCTACGTGCCGTGCGAGACCTGCAAGGGGAAGCGCTACAACCGTGAGACGCTCGAGGTGCGGTTCAAGGGCAAGACGATCTCCGACGTGCTCGAGATGTCGGTCGAGGAGGCACTGCGTTTCTTCGCGAAGATCCCGAAGATCCGCCGCCGGCTGCAGACCCTGCACGACGTCGGGCTGGACTACATGACCCTCGGGCAGCCGGCGACGACGCTGTCGGGAGGCGAGGCGCAGCGGGTCAAGCTCGCCGCGGAGCTCTCGAAGGTCGCGACGGGAAAGACGGTCTACATCCTCGACGAGCCGACGACCGGGCTGCATTTCGCCGACATCGAGAAGCTGCTGCACGTGCTGCAACGACTCTCGGACAGCGGCAACACGGTGGTGGTGATCGAGCACAATCTCGACGTGATCAAGCAGGCGGACTGGATCGTCGACCTCGGGCCGGAGGGCGGCGAGTCGGGCGGCGAGGTGATCGCGGCCGGCACGCCGGAGGACGTCGCCCAGGTTGCGGACTCGTACACCGGGCAGTTCCTGCGGCCGCTGCTCGCACGCAGCGCGGTCGCGGCGTGAGCCGGGTCAACCTGAAGAGCAAGCGCGCGGCATTGCTCCTGCTGGCGGTGGGGTGCCTGGTCGTCTTCGGGGCGGGTGTGCTCTCGGGCTGGATCCATCGCCACGACACGATCTGCAAGGACGGGAAGGCGCCCGTGGCGCAGCGGTCCGACCTGCTCGGGAACACGGAGTTCCGCTGCCCCGACGGCACGACCGTCACGCTCAGCTCGTAAGGCGTCGCTACGCTCACGGCGTGGCGGTGACCGGATCCGTCGGCGTAGCGCACGGCGTGCGCGACTGGTGGCTGCGCACGGCGCTCGTGGTGCAGCACCCGCGGCCCGTGTTCGTCGCGCTCCGCGACGAGAAGTCCGGCGCGGTCGCCGACCGCTCGGAGCCGGTGCTGGCGATCATCCTGCTGGCCGGGATCGCGCTCGTCCTCGCGACCGGCACGGCCGGTCACCTGATGGACGACACCGACTACGACGCCCTGCTCGTGGCGGTCTGGGCCTTCATCGCCGGCAGCCTCTACGGGATCGGCGCCTACTACGTCTTCGGCGCGTTCGTGCACGGCGCGGTCAAGCTGCTCGGATCGCAGGGGAGCTACCGAAGGACGCGGCACGTCGTCGCGTTCGCGGCCGTGCCGCTCGTGCTCTCACTCGTGCTCTGGCCGTTCAAGCTCGCGCTGTACGGCGAGGATGTCTTCCGGACCGGTGGGAGCGACGCGGGCATGGGCTCCCACGTCTTCGAGGCGCTCTTCGGCCTCTTCGTCGCCTGGTCGCTCGCCCTGCTCGTCGTCGGCATCCGTGCCGTGCACGGCTGGACCTGGGCCCGGGCAGCCGCCGCGACCGCCCTCGCGATCGGCGTGCCGGCCGCCGTCGGGCTCTCCCTGCACCTTCGCTGACGCTACCCGCGCGGTGCCAGCGCCGACTCGAAGGCGGCCAGCTCCTCCGGCGTGATCCGGTACGTGTGCTCGTCGCCCGGGAACGTGCCGGCGCGCACCTCTGCCGCGTAGCGCGCGACCGCGTCGCCGATCACCCCGGCGAGCTCCGCGTACTGCTTCACGAAGCGCGGTGTCGGGCCCTCGTACATCCCGAGCATGTCGTGCCACACGAGCACCTGCCCGTCGGTCGCCGCGCCCGCGCCGATGCCGATCGTCGGGACGGCGAGCGCCTCGGTGACGCGCGCCGCGACGGGTGCGGGGACCGCCTCGAGCACGACCGCGAACGCTCCCGCCTCCTGCAGGGCGAGGGCGTCCTCGAGCAGATGCTTCGCCGCCTCGGCGGTGCGCCCCTGCGCCTTGAAGCCGCCGAGCTTCGTCGCCGACTGCGGGGTGAGCCCGACGTGGCCCATCACGCCGATGTTCGAGTCCGCGATCGCCCGGATGCGACCGACCATCCTCCCGGCGCCCTCGAGCTTGACCACGTCCGCGCCGCCCTCCTTGACCATTCGGATCGCGCTCGACACGGCCTGCTCGTCGGAGACCTCGTACGTCCCGAACGGGAGGTCGCCGACGACGAGCGGCCGCCGCGCCGCTCTCGTGACCGCCCGCGTGAGGAAGATCATCTCGTCGAGCGTCACCGGCAGCGTCGAGGAGTGGCCGAGCATCACCATCGCCGCCGTGTCGCCGACGAGGATCAGCTCGACGCCCGCCTCGTCCGCGATGCGCGCGGCGGGTGCGTCGTAGGCGGTGATCATCACGATCCGGTCGCCGCGGCGCTTCATCTCGGCGAGCTCGGGAAGCGGCAGCTTTCCCGGTGCCGGGGTCGCGGCACCGGGCGTCCGCGGGCGGGTGCTCATTCGCTCTCTCCTTCCAGTCGGATGTTGTCGATCAGCCGTGTCTGTCCGACGCGGGCCGCGACCGCGAGCGTCGGCCCGTCGAGATCGGCCACCGCGACGTACTCCGGCTCGATGCCCGCCTTGTTGAGCACCAGCCGCGCCTCGCTCTCGTCGCGGGTCGCGAGTGCGCGAGGGATCGCGAGCGCCCTCGCGCGCTCCTTCGGCGACAGCCGTGCGTTGCGAGACGACAGCGCGAGCCCGTCGGCATCGCGCACGGTCTCGACGACCCGGATCTCGAGCTCGAGATCGAGATCGCGGACGAGTTGCCTCACCACCGCGACCTGCTGTGCGTCCTTGCGCCCGAACCACGCGATCTGCGGGCGGACGATGTTGAACAGCTTGAGACAGACGGTCGCGACGCCGCGAAAGTGCCCGGGCCTGTGCTCGCCCTCGAGCCCCGTGGCGGCGCCGGCGGGCTCGACCCAGGTCGCGAACCCCGGCGGGTAGATCTCTACCGCGGACGGGGCGAAGAGGACGTCGACCCCGGCGGCCTCGGCCGCCGTGCGGTCGGCGTCGAGGTCGCGCGGATACGCGTCGAGATCGTGCGCGTCCGAGAACTGCGCCGGGTTGACGAACAGGCTCGCGACCAGCACGGCGCAGGCCGGCCGCGCAGCCGCGAAGAGCGCCGCATGTCCGGCATGCAGCCCGCCCATCGTCGGTACGAGCCCCACGATGCCGTGCTCGTCCCGCAGCGTCTCGCGGACCTCTGCGATGCGCGTCGCGACCTTCACGTGCGCGTCGCCTCCGCGAGCGCGGTGTACAGGGGCTCGAGGTCGGGCTCCTCGGCGCGGATCGCCGCCAGGTGGCGCTCGACCGTCTCGGCGTCCCCTCGCGCGATCGGCCCGGTGAGCTCGAAGTCGTTCGCGATCGTGCGCTCCATCAGCGGCACGAGCGCCTCGGGCGGCGCTCCCGCGTCGGCCAGGAGCCGCGCCGCTCCGCGATGCAGGGTGACCAGGAAGTTCGAGGCCATCGCCGCGCCTGCGTGGTAGAGCGCGCGCCGGTCGTCGGCCAGCACGAACGGCCGCAGCCCGAGCGTCTCGGCGAGCCACGTGGCGCGCGAGAGCGCCTCCGCCGTCGCGCCCGTCACCCCCGCCCATGCGCCGTCGAGCTGCTCGGCGCCGCGGCTTCGGGTCAGCGTCTGCAACGGATGGAGCGAGAAGCGGTGCACATGGGGCGCGAGCTCCGCGAGCGGCGTCGCGCCCGAGACGTGTGCCACCCAGGGGCCCGGTGCGATCGAGCGCGCGACCTCACCGATCGCACGATCGGGGACGCAGAGCAGGCGCAGATCGCCGTCCTCGGCGACGCGAATCCCGCGCTCGCGCAGCCGCGCGGCGATGGCCGAGCCGGCGCGTCCGGCGCCGATGACGGTGACGCTGTCGAACATGTCGGGGCTCCAGCTCCCTGGGGATGCCGGGCACGAGCATTCTACGCGACGAGCGCCAGGATGCGGTCGGCGGCGTGGGGGAGGCGCGCATACGCGGGAGCGCGCGGCCGCCGCTCGTCGGTCAGCGCGGCCGCGATCGCGGTGCGCAGCTCGTCCCGGTTTCGCGCGACGCGCGCGAGCCCGGCGCGGCGGAAGGCGCGCTCGTTCACGCGAACGTGCCCGACGGACCAGCCGTAGGAGACCGGCCGGCAGCCGACGAGCAGAGCCTCGAGGATCGTCAGGCCCGCGGTCGAGTGCACGAGCACGTCCGACGCCGCCAGCAGCGTCACGAGGTCGTCGACGAACGGGACGGCGCGGAGCCGGCCCGCGGGAACCGTGCGCAGCCGCTCGAGGAGGAGATCGTTCCGCCCCGCGAGGGCGAGGACCGTCGCCCCGGGCGTCTCGAGCGCGATGCGGGCGGCGCCCTCGACGTCGCCCACACCCCAGCCTCCACCAGACACGGCGATCACCGGCCCGGCCGGGAGGCCGAGGGACCTGCGCGCGCCCTCCTCGCAGGGTGGGTCGAGGAACCGCTCGTCGTGCAGGCCACGGACCGCCGCCACCTCCGCATGCCGTCCTGCGACGCGCTGCACCTCGGGAATCGACTCGGGATGAGTGACGAGGTGCAGGTCGACGCCCGGGCTCGCCCAGTAGTGGAGACCTGCCAGGTCGGTGATCACCCCGACCGCCGGGACCCCGAGACGGCCGCGCCGGCGCAGGAAGCCGAGCACGTCCGTCGCGGCCGGGTACGTCGACACGACGACGTCGGGTGCGCCCCCGCGGATCACGCGCTCGAGGCGTGGGCCCGAGTACCGGTGCAGGGCCGTCTGCCCTGCGACTCGCAGCGGCGAGCGGGCGAACAGCAGGTACTGGGCGTCGAACACCCAGTTCATCCGGCCCGCACCGAACGTCCGGCGCATGTCGTCCTCGGCGACCCGGTGGACGAGCGGCCCCATCGCATCGAGGACGTCGGCGATCTCGACCTCGGCGTCCGGACGGCGCGCCCGGACGGACGCTGCGATCGCACGTGCCGGGACGTCGTGCCCCGCACCGACCGCTGCGGTGAGGACGAGGACACGCGGAGCCGGGCGCCGGTCGGTTCCGTCCGCCGGGGACGCCAAGATGCCGCTGCTAGGGTTGTCCACGGTGCCGATCTACGAGTATGTCTGCATGAGCTGCGAATCCCACTTCGAGGAGCTCGTCGGGATGTCTGACCCGGATCCGAGCTGCCCCGACTGCGGCAACGAGACGGTCGCGAAGCAGTTCTCGACGTCGTTTGCAGCGCACGGCACCGCCGGACAGCCCAGCTTCGGCGGGGGCTGCTGCGGCGGTGGTTGTGGCTGCTGCTGACCTGTCGCTCCTCGCGTACGCGGACGTCGTCGCGGGGTGCGAGCGCTGTGCGCTCGCCGCCGGCCGGACGCAGGTCGTCTTCGGCTCGGGTTCGCCCGACGCCGACCTGATGTTCGTCGGCGAGGCCCCGGGCTTCCACGAGGACAAGCAGGGCGTGCCGTTCGTGGGCGCCGCCGGGCAGCTGCTCTCCAAGCTGCTTCAGGGGATCGGCCTGACCAGGGACATGGTCTTCGTGGCCAACGTGCTGAAGTGCCGCCCTCCGGGCAACCGGGACCCGCTGCCCGAGGAGATCCAGGCCTGCGAGGGGCACCTGTTCAGGCAGATCGAGCTGATCCAGCCGAAGGTGGTGGCGACGCTCGGCAACTTCGCCACGAAGCTCCTGTCCGGGAAGCCGACCGGGATCACGCGCGTGCACGGCCGGGACCAGGAGGTCACGCTCGGCGGCCGCACGGTGCTGCTCTACCCGCTCTTCCATCCCGCGGCGGCGCTCTACACGCCGCGCATGCTCGACGTGCTCGAGGCGGACTTCGCCCGCCTGCCCGAGCTGCTCGGCCGCAGCGCCGTGCCGCCCGAGCCTGCGGAGCCCGAGCCGGCCGTCGAGACGCAGCCGGTCCAGCTCGGCCTGTTCTGAGCTCGCGCCAGGCACCATTCGGGCATGGACCTGGTGACCGGCTCGCCGGAGGAGACGGCTGCGCTCGCCGCCGGCCTGGCCGCCCGGCTCGAAGCGGGTGACGTGGTCACCGTCTCGGGCGACCTCGGCGCCGGCAAGACGACGTTCGTCCGCGGCGCCGCCCGGGCGCTCGGCGTCACCGGGCCCGTGTCCAGCCCCACGTTCACGCTCGGCCACCGCTACGCCGCGCGGCCGCCGGTCGCCCACCTCGACCTGTATCGCGTGCGGGGCCTCTCCGCGGAGGAGTGGGGCGACCTCGAGCCCTACTTCGACGACGCGGTCGTCTTCGTCGAATGGCCGGAGCACGCCGGCGACTGGCTCCCCGAGCCGCGCGCGGCCGTTACGCTCGATCACGTCGACCCGTCACACCGACGCATCTGCATCGTGGAGCGATGACGATCCTGGCGTTCGACACCGCCACCTCGTTCGGAGCGGTCTGCGCCCTGCTGCCGGGAGAGGAGCGCCGCTCCACCGGGCGCGCCGGCGATCTGCTGCGGCTCGTCGACGAGCTGGTCGAGGATCGCGCGGCGCTCACCGGGATCGTGGTCGGGCGAGGGCCGGGGAGCTTCACGAGCATCCGCATCGGGCTTGCCGTCGCCCGCTCGCTCTCGTTCGCGCTCCAGATCCCCGTCGCCGGCGTCTCGACGCTCGAGGCGTTCTCGGGCGGCGAGCCCGTGATCGACGCGCGGCGCGGCGAGGTCTTCGCCGCCGGCCCGCTCGTGTGCGCCCCCGAGGAGCTCGCCGTCGACGGGCTCACGCTCGTCGGCGACGGCGCGATCCGCTACCGCGCCGCGTTCGAGACGCGCGGCGCGACCGTCCCGCCGGACTCCGACCCGCATCACCGGCCGGACCCGTTGCTGCTGGCCGCGAACGCCGGTGCGTTCGGCGACGCCGAGCTCGTGGAGCCGCTCTACGTCCGCGAGCCGGATGCGAAGGCGACCGCATGACGGCCGTCCTGATCGACATCCGGCGGCTCGACCTCAGCGACCTGGACGCGATCGACGCGATCGAGCAGCGCGCCTATCCCACCCCCTGGTCGCGCGCGATGTTCGCCTCCGAGCTCGTCAAGCCGACGTCGATCTGCCTGGGCGCGTTCGACGGCAGCGAACTCGTCGGGTACATCGTCAACTCGCGCTACGTCGACGCGTGGCACGTGATGAACGTCGCGGTCGACCCCGATCACCGTCGACGCGGGATCGCGACACAGCTGCTCCAGCACCTCTTCGAGCTGACCCACGGCGACGAGCGCCGCGGCTACACGCTCGAGGTTCGCATCTCGAACGATCCCGCGATCCGCCTCTACGAGCGGCTCGGCTTCGAGCCGCGCGGGCTCCGGCGCGGGTACTACACCGACAATCGCGAGGACGCGCTGATCATGTGGCGCGACTCGGGGACGCGCGGCGCAAGCGGCGCGACGTGATCCTCGGTCTCGAGACGTCGTGCGACGAGACCGCGGCGGCCCTCGTCACCGCCGAGGGGGAGATCGTCGCCAACGTCGTCGCCTCGCAGGCCGAGCTCCACGCCCGCTACGGCGGCGTCGTGCCCGAGGTCGCGAGCCGCCGGCACCTCGAGCTCGTCGTCCCGGTCGTCGCCGAGGCGCTCGCCGATGCAGGCGCCGTGCCGGGCAACGTCGAAACGGTCGCGGTGACGACGCATCCGGGGCTGATCGGAGCGCTCCTCGTCGGCGTCGCCGCCGCAAAGTCGCTCGCGTGGTCATGGCGGCTTCCGCTCACACCGGTCGACCATCTCCACGGCCACGTCGCGTCGCTCTATCTGAAGCCGCTCGACCTCGAGCCGCCGTTCGTCTGCCTGCTCGCCAGCGGTGGCCACACGCTCCTGCTCGACGTCACCGATCGCGCCGGGTACCGCGTGCTCGGCACGACGCTCGACGACGCTGCGGGCGAGGCGTTCGACAAGGGCGCCCGCCTGCTCGGGCTCGGCTATCCCGGCGGCCCCGCGCTCGACGCGCTCGCCCGTCACGGCGATCCGTCCGCCTTCGACTTCCCCGTCGCGCGCGTCCCCGGGCTCGACTTCTCGTTCTCCGGTGTCAAGACCGCACTGCTGTACGCCGTGCGCGGCCTCGAGCCGCAGGAGCTCGAGGCCCGGCGGGCCGACCTCGCAGCCGCCTATCAGCAGGCGATCGTGACCGCGCTCGTGGAGCGCGTTCGCGCGACCGGCGCCGAGCGGGTCGCCGTCGTCGGCGGCGTCGCCGCGAACAGCGCCCTGCGTGCGGCGCTCGCAGACGCCGCGCTCGCGCCGCTCGCTCTGTGCACCGACAACGCGGCGATGATCGCCTCGGCGGCGCGCTACGTCCGAGCCGTCCCGTACCCCGACTACCTTTCGCTCGATGCACAGGCTTCCGCGTAGCGCCGTCGCGGTCGGCATGCTCGCAGCGGTCGCCGCGCTCGTGGTGCTCGTGCTCGCGGTCACGGCCGGCGGAGAGTCGTCGCCGACGGCGGCCGCGCCGCCAAGCTGGCTCGGGCTCGTCGGCGGGCCGCGCGCGCAGACCGCGGCGGGCCAGCGGATGATCGTCGTGCTGAAGACGCCGTCGGTCGCGCAGCGGCTCCGGCTCGTGCGGTACGCGACCGAGAGCCAGGAGCGCTCGTGGAGCACGCAGGCGATCGCGGCGCAGAAGGAGGTGCTGCTGTCGCTGGCGGCCCACGGGCTGCAGGTGCGCCCCGACTTCAGCTACTCGCGCGTGCTCGACGGCTTCTCGGCGACCCTCGATCCGCGTGCGGTCCCGCTGCTCGAGAACGATCCGGAGGTCAGCGGCGTCTATCCGGTGCGGGCTGCGTTCCCGGCGTCGGTCTCGAGCTCCCCGCTGCCGTCGAAGGAGTTCGCAGAGCTCACCGGCCAGCCGGACGACCAACTCCCGGGCTTCGCAGGCCGCGGCGTCACGATCGCGCTGCTCGACACCGGCGTCGACCTGAACCAGCCGTATCTCCGCGGGCGTCTGCTTCCGGGGTACGACGTCGTCGACGGCGGGACCGACGCCTCCGCCCGCGCGAACCCGCAGGACCGGTCGCAGATCGAGCGCCACGGGACCGAGCTGGCCGGGATCCTCGCCGGCAGCGGCGGGCCGGGCGGGATCCACGGCGTCGCGCCGGGCGCCACGATCCTGCCGATCCGCGTCGCCGGCTGGCAGCCCGCGGCGAACGGGCGCGAGCTCGTCTACAGCCGGACCGATCAGCTGATTGCGGGCCTCGAGCGCGCCGTCGACCCGAACGGCGACGGCGACTGCCATGACGCCGTCCGCGTGGCGCTCGTGGGCGTGGCCGAGCCCTACGCGGCGTTCACCGACGGACCCGAGGCGGCTGCAGTCGCCGGCGCGCTCGCGCTCGACACGCTCGTCGTCGCTCCGGCAGGCAACGACGGTGCAGCGGGCCCGAGCTTCGGCTCCGTCGCCGGGCCGGCGGGGGCTCCGGGCGCGCTCGCGGTGGCGGCGACCGACACCCGTTCCGAGGTGCCGGAGGCACGCGTCGTGCTGCGGCGCGGCCTCGACGTGATCTTCGACCAGGACGTGCCGCTGCTCGGCGTCACCGGTCCGTCCCATGCGATCGTCACGAGCCCGGCGCCGCCGCTGACCGGCACGGCGGCGTTCGACTCCAAGGGCTTCAGCCGGGTCGCGGGCCGCGCGATCGTCGAGCCGGCCGGCAGCAGCCCGGCGACACAGGCGGCCGCTGCGTCGGACACCGGTGCCGCGGCACTCGTCCTGTACGGCGACTCGCTGCCCGCCGGCTCGCTCCGGCTCTCGGCGCTGCAGACGCCCGTCGTGGTCGTGCCGACGGCCCCTGCGCTCGAGCTGCTCGCGGCGCAGCGCGCGGGCCTGGACGTCGGGGTCGCGATCGGCCGGGCACACTCGAACGGCAACGCGGCGCAGGGCGTCGTCGCCGACTTCTCCTCCCGCGGACTGGCGTTCGACGGGAGCATCAAGCCGAATGTCGCCGCCCCGGGCGTCTCGATCGCCACCTCCGAGCCCGGGTCCGGCGCCGGCGGCACCCCCGTCTACGGGACGGTGAACGGGACGAGCGCGGCCGCCGCGACCGTGGCCGGCAGCGCGGCGCTGCTCGCCGAGATGCGGCCCGACCTCGACGGCGCGTCGCTCGAGAGCCTGCTCGTGGGCTACGCCGAGCCGAGCGCGACCTCGATGACCGAGACGGGGGCCGGTGCGTTCAGCCTCGGCACGGCGGCGGTCGGGGAGGTCGCTGCGCAGCCGTCGACCCTCGGCTTCGGCATCTGGGGCGGCCCGAAGTGGCACGGCACGCGCACCCTGGCCGTCCGCAACGTCTCGACGCGGCGGCTCGAGCTGTCCGTGAGCGTGGTCAGCGACGTCGATCCCGAGGCACTCGGGTTCACGGTGACGCCGAACCGCCTGTCCCTGCATGCCGGCGAGGCCGCACGGGTCAAGGTGCGTGTCGTCGCGCCGTCCGCGCCCGGACCGGAGACCGTCACGGGTGTGATCAGGATCTCCGCCGAGGGGAGCGAGACGCTCCGCGTGCCGTGGGCGCTCGGCTTCCAGAAGCCGCCGGCGACCCTGATCGGCCGTGTTTCGCTGAGCTCGGCGGCCTTCAGGCAGTCCGACACGAAGCCCGCCGTCCTCACGGTACGGGCAGGCAACGTCGTCAAGCACGGAGATGCGGTGGAGATCCAGCCCGTCGCCCGGCTCGACGTCCTGCTGTACACGGCCGCCGGCAAGTACCTCGGCCTGCTGACGCGGCTCCGCGACGTGCTTCCCGGCGCCTACAGCTTCGGCATCACCGGTCGCGGGCCGACGAGCGCACCGCTCGCGACCGGTGCCTACGAGCTCCGGCTCGCCGCCTGGCCGACGCTGCCGAACGACGCGAAGCCGAGCCGGGCGATCGTGCGCTTCCGGATCCTGCCCTGACGCGCGTCACGCTCTATCACGCGTCCGGCTGTCACCTCTGCGAGCGCGCGCGGGACGTGATCGCGCGCGTACGCGCCGACACGCACTTCGAGCTCGACGAGGTGGCGATCGACGACGACCCCGAGCTCGAGGCGCACTATCGCGAGTGGCTGCCGGTCGTCGAGATCGACGGCCGGCGCGCGTTCGTCTACTTCGTCGACGAGGCCGCGTTCAGGCGAAAGCTCACGTTGTAGAGCCTGCGATGAACGCGTACTGGTCGGCGCGCGACCTGCGCGCGACCTCGATGTCGAACGCGACGAAACCGTGCACCGCCTCCGGCCAGAGCGACAGCCGTGTCTCGTTCCCGGCCACCCGCCAGCGCGTCTCCATGAACAGGGTGTCGTCGAGCAGCGGGTCCATCGTGCCGCAGGAGAAGAGCGCCGGAGGCAGATCCCCGAGGTCGGCGTAGAGCGGCGACACGTCCGGGTCACGCCGCTCGATGTCCGTCGTGCCGGGGACGAAGTTGGCGACGAACCAGTCCATCATCGGGTCGGAGAGCACGAGCTCGCGGTCGGCCCAGAGGAAGCGGCTCGGCGTACCCGTGAGGTCGAAGGGGCCGAAGGCGAGATTGGCCGCGTCGAACGCCCCGCGCGGCGAGATCCCGTGCCGGTCGCGCAGACGCAGCAGGGTGACGACGGAGAGCTGGGCGCCCGCCGACTCTCCGCCGATCGCGTGGCGCCCGTCGTAGCGCTCGAGCAGCCACCGCGCGGCGTCCTCGCAGTCGTCGGGGCCGGCCGGGTACGGGTGCTCGGGGGCGAGCCGGTAGTCGACGCTGACCATCACGAGCCCGGTGGCGTCGGCGGCCGCCTTGAGCGCCGGGTCCTGCAGGTCGGCCGCGCCCAGCGTCCAGCCGCCGCCGTGCAGGTGGAGGTACGCACCGCGCGGCTCGCCCTCCGGCTCGACGATGCGGAGCGCGATCTCGCCGCCTCGCCCCCGGATCTGCTCCCAGCGCGCCGCGGGCAGGTAGACGGGCGCAGGGAAGATGCCGCCGCCGGCGCGCCGTGACCGGCGCGTCGTCTCGGGGGGCAGCGTGTGCACCGGCGGGAGCCCCCGGAGCAGCTGCTCCAGGCCCGCGTTGAAGGCCCGCGTCTCCGCGAGCATCTCCTCGTCCGTCACGCGACGCGCTGGAACCGTGCGGCCGCGCGCGCCCGGCGGCGCTCCGCTTCGACCTCGCGGTCTCTCGGAGGCGCGGCCGTGACGAGCGCTGCGAGGAGCTGCTCCGTCGTCGCGGCGACGGAATCGATTGCGTGCGCAAAGGCCTGCTCGTTCGCGCGGGACGGCTTCTGCATCCCACTGACCTTGCGGACGTACTGCTCGGCCGCCGCTCGCACCTCTTCGTGCGTTGTCGGCGGCTCGAAGTTGTAGAGCGTTCTGATGTTCCGGCACATGCCGCCAGTCTATGCAGGAGCGGCTCGAATCGAACAACCGTCGGGCCGGTCGGGGGCTTTGGGCACAATGCGCGCGATGTTGCATGTCGCTCCCAACGGCGGGGGCGCGCCCGACCGCCTCACCGTGGGGGTCGCGGCGCGGCTCTCCCGTTACCTGCAAGTCCTCACCCAGGCGAAGAAGATGGGCAAGGACAGGATCTCCTCGCAGGAGATCGCGGACTACACGAACATCAACGCGACGCAGATCAGACGCGACCTGTCGAACTTCGGCAAGTTCGGCAAGCGCGGCGTCGGCTATTCGATCGACTCGCTGCTGTCCGAGATCCGCAAGATCCTCCGCACGCAGGGCCAGCACAACATCGCGCTGGTCGGGGCGGGGCGGCTCGGCCAGGCGATCGCGAGCTCGCCGATCTTCGCCGAGCACGGCATCAACATCGCCGCCGTGTTCGACACCGACCCGGCGAAGCTCGGCCACGACCTCGGCGCCGCGCCCGTCGAGGACGAGCGGCGTCTCAAGGACGTCGTGCGCGAGAAGAACATCGTCGTCGGTGTGCTCGCCGTGCCAGCCCTCGCCGCCCAGAAGGTCGCGGACGACCTCGTCGACGCGGGCGTGCGGATCATCTTCAACTACTCCGAGGCGCTGCTCGACGTCCCCGGCGACGTGACCGTGCACACGTCGAACCCTGCGGTCGACCTCCTCCACGCGCTCTACTTCCACCTGACGTAGCGTCGCGGAGTGCGCGTCTCGCTCTGGCACGGTTACCTGCTCGGCGGGACCGGTTCGAACGTCTACACACGCGCGCTCGCCCGGGAGTGGAGCCGGGCGGGTCACGAGGTCACCGTCGTCTGCCAGGAGCGCGCGCCCGAGCAGTACGACCTCGGCGGCGCACGGGTGATCGTCCCCGAACTCCCGGGCCGTCTTCTCCCGGTGTTCGTGCTCGACCGCTACCCGGGCCTCGAGCCACGGCTGCTCCAGGACCTGTCGCCGGCCGAGCGCTCGGGCTTCGTCGCGGCGAACGCCGACGTGTTGCGCGGGCTGCCGGCGGACCTCGTCTTCGCCAATCACGTGCTGCTCGGCGCTCCCGTCGGTCTCGCGTCGGGCTTCCCGTACCGGGTCAAGGCGCACGGCTCGGAGCTCGAGTATTCGATGCGCGGCCGGCCCGAGCTCGAGCGCTGGGGGCGCGACGCGCTCGCCGGCGCGGAAGCGACGTACGTCGGGTCGGAGCACATCCGCGAGGTTCTCGAGGAGGTGGTCGGTCACGTCGACCGCGTTCACACGGTGCCGCCCGGCGTCGACGTCGACGAGTTCATGCTGCAGGACCGCACGGCGGCGCTCGCCGACCTGCTCGCCGAGGCCGAAGCCGACCCGCCCAATCCCGGCAATGCCGACGAGCGCCTGCCCGACGAGGGCAACGCCGGCCGGCTACGCGCGTTTCTCGCCGGTGACGAGCCGACGGTCGTCTACTTCGGGAAGCTGATCGAGCAGAAGGGCGTCCAGCTGCTGCTGGCCGCGATGAAGGACGTCGACGCGCGGCTCGTCGTCGTGGGCTTCGGGTCGTACCGGCCGGTGCTCGAGGCGCAGGCGCCGCCGCGCACGCTCTTCACCGGCCCGCTCGAGCACCGTCACCTCGTGCACCTGTTGCCTCTTGCGGACGTCACGGTGGTGCCGTCGGTCTTCCCCGAGGCTTTCGGAATGGTCGCGGCCGAGGCCGCGGCGGCAGGCTCGCCGCCGCTCGTCGCCCGCCACTCGGGGCTGGCCGAGGTCGCCGCCGGGCTCGAGCAGGGCTACCCGGAGCGGTTCCGCCACCTGGCCGCGTTCGAGCCCGGCAGCGTCGACGACCTCGCACGCAAGCTGCGCGAGCTCGCCGCGCTCCCGGCCGGCGAGCGCGAGCTGCTCGGTGCGGCGGCGCGGGCCGTCGTGGTCGGGCGCTGGTCGTGGGCGAGCGTTGCGGCGCGACTCCTCGCCCGCGTCTGACCATCTAGGCTTCCCGCGCGATGGGCGATGAACAACGCGTCTCCTGGCAGGAGCTGCTCCGGACGGCGCACGAGGCGTTCGAGGCCGGCACCGACCTCACCGTCGCCGTCGAGGAGGAGTTCGCGCTGCTCGATCCGGAGACGCTCGAGCTGACGAACAGGTTCGAGGACGTCTACGGCGCGGCGCTCGCGGTCGCCGAGCTCGCGCCGCACGTGGTGGGCGAGCTGATCGCGTCGGAGATCGAGGTCCGGACCGGCCGCTGCGAGACCTTCACCCAGGCGGCATTCGTGATGCAGGAGCGCCGGTCGCAGCTGCACGCGGTCGCGCGCGAGAGCGCGGTTGCGCTCGGCGGCACGGGTACGCACCCGTGGAGCCGCTGGCAGGACCAGCGCATCATCGACACACCGCACTACCGGCGGAACGACGAGCTCCTCCGCTACGTCGTGTGGCGCAACAACAGCTTCGGGCTGCACGTGCACGTCGGTATCGCCGGCGCGGATCGCGCTGTGGCGGTGCACGACGCGCTTCGCAACTTCCTTCCGGAACTGCTCGCGCTGTCGGTGAGCTCGCCGTTCGTCGAGGCGGTCAACTCCGGCCTGCACTCCGCGCGCACCGAGATCTTCACCCGCATGTTTCCCCGGTGCGGGATCCCGGACGCGTACGGAAGCTGGCGCGGCTTCTCCGACTACGTCTCGTTCCTGTACCGCACCGGCTCGATCACCGAGCACACGCAGCTCTGGTGGAGCGTTCGTCCGCACCTCGCATACCCGACGATCGAGATCCGAATCTGCGACGCGCAGCCCGATCTCGCGGAGGCGCAGGCTGTGGCCGCGCTCTGCCATGCGCTCGCAGCGCGCTGCGCGCGCGCCTACGACGAGGGGGAGGCGCTCCCGAACCAGCCGCACCGTATGCTCGAGGAGAACCTGTGGCGTGCGACCCGGTACGGCCTCTCGGGTGAGCTGCTCGACCTCGACCGCGGCGAGCCCGTTCCTGCGCGCGCGCGTCTCGAGGCGCTGATCGACTGGGTCGCAGCCGGTCGCCGACGAGCTCGGCGCCGCCCCGTACCTCGCCGTCCCCGCGCAGACCGCCTCCGACCGCCAGATCGCGAGGGCGGAGGAGGGCCTGACGCTCGAGGAGATCTACGCCGAGCAGGTGCGCACCGGGGAGCCCGTTGAAGGCTGAGGGCCCGCACGAGGACGACCTGGCCGAGCAGCTTGCCGCGCTCGACCTCGGACTGCTGCTGGCGTCGACCGCCTCGACGATCACGAGCCTCGCGTTCACCAAGCTCGACCGGGGCGACCTGGCCCAGGCGAAGCTCGGGATCGATGCCCTGATCGTCCTGCTGCCGCTGCTCGAGGACGATTCACGGCGGGATCTCGCAGCGGCACTCGCCAGTCTGCAGGTCGCCTATGCGGCGCGGGTTTCCGGGCTGCCGGGCGGCTCGGCCGGCGCCCCTTTGTGATACATAACTGCCCGCGCCGAAGCCCTTCGGCGCTTGACTTTGTGAGGGAGCTCTAGATCGATGGATTGGTTCATGCATCACGCGGTGCTGATCGGCTTCATCGGGGCCGCCGTCGCCGTTGTCTACGGCATCTACCTCACGGCGTGGCTGCTCAGGCAGCCGGCCGGCAACGAGCGGATGCGGGAGATCGCCTCGGCCGTGCAGGAGGGCGCTGCCGCCTACCTGAGGAAGCAGTACACGACGATCGCGGTCGTCGCGATCGCCCCGTTCATCCTGCTCGGCGTCTACGACAAGCTGGGCTGGGGGACGGCGTTCGGCTTCCTCATCGGCGCGACGCTGTCGGCGTCGGCCGGCTTCATCGGCATGAACGTCGCCGTGCGCTCGAACGTGCGCACCGCCGAGGCGGCGCGGGGCGGGCTCGAGCCCGCCCTGAACGTGGCCTTTCGCGCCGGCTCGGTCACCGGCCTGCTCGTCGTCGGGCTCGGGCTGTTCGGCGTGACGGGGTACTACTGGTTCCTCACCGACGTCCTCAACCACACGCCGACCTCTGCGATCAACGACCTCGTCGGGCTCGCGTTCGGCGGCTCCCTCATCTCGGTGTTCGCGCGGCTCGGCGGCGGCATCTTCACGAAGGCTGCCGACGTCGGCGCCGACCTGGTCGGCAAGATCGAGGCCGGCATCCCCGAGGACGACCCGCGCAACGCGGCCGTGATCGCCGACAACGTCGGCGACAACGTCGGCGACTGCGCCGGCATGGCGGCGGACCTCTTCGAGACGTACGCCGTCACGGCGGTCGCCGTGATGCTGCTCGGGACGGACTTCCTGCACACGAACCTGTATCTGCTCCCGCTCGCGATCGGCGGGGTGTCGGCGGTGTCGTCGGTGATCGGCACGTTCTTCGCGCGGGTCGGGCGCGGCGACAATGCGGTGATCAACGCGCTCTACAAGGCGGTGCTCGTCGCGACGATCCTCTCGGCGCTCGGCTTCATCCCGGTTGCAGCCGCGTTCGACAACAGCCGGTTCAGCTTCACCGACCTGTACGTCTCGGCGATCGTCGGCCTGATCGTCACGTTCCTGCTCGTCGCGATCACCGAGTACTACACCGGCACGCGCTGGAACCCGGTGAAGATGATCGCCCGGGCGTCGCAGACCGGGCACGCCACGAACATCATCGAGGGCCTGGCCGTCGGCATGCAGGCGACCGCCGCTCCGGTAATCGTGATCGTCGCGGGCATCCTCGTCGCGCACCACTTCGCCGGGCTGTTCGGCATCGGCGTCGCCGTGATGGCCCAGCTCTCGATGACCGGCCTGATCGTCGCACTCGACGCCTACGGGCCCGTCACCGACAACGCCGGCGGGATCGCCGAGATGGCCGACCTGCCGGAGGGCGTACGGGCGATCACCGACCCGCTCGACGCCGTCGGCAACACGACGAAGGCAGTCACCAAGGGCTACGCGATCGGCTCGGCTGCGCTCGCGGCCCTCGTGCTCTTCGACTCCTACACCACCGGCCTCGCCAAGCAAGGGCTGCCGACGATCTTCACGCTCTCGGACGCGTGGGTCGTCGCCGGCCTCTTCATCGGCGGGCTGATGCCGTTCCTGTTCGCCTCGCTCGCGATGCAGGCGGTCGGGCGGGTCGGCGGCGAGGTCGTGCAGGAGGTGCGTCGCCAGTTCCGCGAGCACCCCGGGATCATGGAAGGCACGGAGCGCCCCGACTACAGTCGGGCGGTGTCGATCGTCACCGGCTCGGCGATCCGGTCGATGCTCGCCCCGGCGCTGATCCCGATCGCGGTCCCGATCGTCGTCGGTCTCATCAGCGTCCGCATGCTCGGCGGCCTGCTGATCGGCACGATCGTCACCGGGCTCTTCCTTGCGATCGCGATGACCTCGGGCGGCGGCGCATGGGACAACGCGAAGAAGCTGATCGAGGACGGCGCCTACGGCGGCAAGGGCTCCGAGGCGCACGCCGCGGCGGTCACCGGCGACACGGTCGGCGACCCCTACAAGGACACCGCCGGACCGGCGATCAACCCGATGATCAAGATCGCGAACATCGTCGCGATCCTGATCATCCCGCTGCTCGTCTCGGTCCACGGCTGACAGCACGGGGAAAGAACACGGGGGAAACCATGTTTCCCCCGTGTGCCCCCTTCTTCCTCGCACCTCTCGGCGACGCGCGCCGGGCCTCCCGCCGGGCCGAGCCCGGCTTCGGCCGCGCCGGCTCGCGCCGTCGCGATCCGGAGAGCACCGTCTTCCGTTAACAGAGGGCCAACGCCCCGTGAAAGGACCGCGGCCGCTGTTCGTCGTAGCCTTCGCAAGTGCCTGCGACCGATCAGCGGCTGCTCCACCTCTCGCTCGTGCTAGGGAGCGATCTCGTCGGCCGCGCCGGCTCGCGTCTCGGCCGCGTCGACGACCTGCTCGTCCGCCTCGGCGCCGACGACTACCCGCCGGTGACGGCGGTGGTCGCGACCGTCGCGGGCCATCCCGTCGCCGTGCCGGGCGACGCGGTCGCAGACCTCGAGCACGGGCGGGTGACGCTCTCGACCGACCGCCTCGACCTGCGGCCGTTCGAGCGCCGGGCCGACGAGGTGCTGCTGCGCGAGGACGTGCTCGACCGCCAGCTGATCGACGTCGACGGCGCCCGGCTTCGCCGCGCCAACGACATCGAGCTCGCGCGCAGCGACGGATGGTGGCGCGTCGTCGGCGTCGACGTCGGCCCGCGCGGGATCGCGAGACGCGTCGTTCCACGCCGATTTGCGCGCCGCGTCGGCGAGAGCGTGGTGATCGACTGGAGCCAGCTCGAGCCGTTCACGGGGCACGTCCCGACCGTGCGCCTGCGTGCGCCGCATCCGAAGCTGGCGCGGCTTCATCCTGCGGAGCTCGCCGACCTCGTCGAGGCTGCCGGCCACCGGGAGGGGGAGGAGATCATCGCCGCCGTCCACGACGATCCCGAGCTCGAGGCCGATGTGTTCGAGGAGCTCGAGGCCGCGCACCAGCGGGAGTTCCTCGAGGAGCGCGGCGACGACCAGATCGCTGCCGTGCTCGCGCGCATGGAGACCGACGATGCCGTCGACCTGCTGCTGCAGCTCGACGAGCCGCGGCGCGACCCGATCGTCGACTTGCTGCCCGCCGCGCAGCAGCGGCGTGTCCGCGCGCTGCTCGGCCACGACCCCGCGACGGCCGGTGGGCTGATGAGCCCCGACTTCGTCTGTGTCTACGCCCAGGCGACCGTCGCCGAGGTGCTCGACCGGGTGCGACAGTCGGCGGCGGCACCCGAGACGCTCGCGCTCGTGTTCGTGATGAACACCGCGCGCCGCGTGCACGGCGGCATCCCGCTCGCCGACCTCGTGCGCGCCGATCCCGACACCCCGATCGGCGAGATCGCACCGATTCCGCGCGTCGTGCGCCTCGATGCCGAGCTCGAGGAGGTCGCGAGGCTGATGGCCGACTTCGACCTCACGGTGATCGGTGTGGTCGACCGCGATCAGCGCCTGCAGGGCGTCGTGACGGTGGACGACGTGCTCGAGCTGGTGCTGCCGCGCGGCTGGCGGAGGAGCTTCACCCTGGGGGACGGATGACGTGCGGCGCCTCTCGACCCCGTTCCGGGCGCTTGCGCGCCCGCGCGGCCGCGTGGTCGTCGTCCTCGCGGTCCTCGGCCCCGGCCTGATCGCGGCCAACGCCGGCAACGATGCCGGCGGGATCGCAACGTACTCGTCGGTCGGAGCGCGGTACGGCTACGGCCTGCTCTGGATGATGGTGGTGATCACCGTCTCGCTGATCGTGGTGCAGGAGATGGCGGCGCGGATGGGCGTGATCACCGGCAAGGGCCTCGCCGACCTGATCCGCGAGGAGTACGGCATCCGGTGGGCGCTGTTCGCGACGGCGAGCGTGCTCGTCGCCAACCTCGGCATCTGCATCTCGGAGTTCGTCGGGATCGGAGCCGCGCTGGGGCTCGCCGGGATTCCGACCTACGTCTCGGTTCCGATCGGGGCGGTCGCGGTGTGGTTGCTGCTCGTGCGCGGCACCTACAAGGTCGCCGAGCGGATCTTCGTGCTGATGACGATCCCGTTCTTCGCCTATCCGATCGCCGCCATCCTCGCCCATCCCGACTGGGGGCAGGTCGGCCACGCGGTCGCCGTCCCCCAGGTCCAGACATCACCCGCCTACCTGATCCTCTTCGTCGCGACCGCGGGCACGACGATCACGCCGTTCATGCAGCTCTACCTGCAGTCGGCGGTCGTCGAGCGCGGCCTCGGGCCGGACGACCTGGGAGGCGAGCGGGCGGAGGTCGTCTCCGGATCGGTGTTCGCGAACGTCGTCGCGAGCTTCATCATCATCGCCACCGCCGCGACGCTGTATCTCCACGGCCAGCATCAGGTGAACACCGCGGCGGACGCCGCCAAGGCGCTGGAGCCGTTCGCGGGCCGGTTCGCCGAGGTGCTGTTCGCCGTCGGGCTGCTCGGGGCGAGCCTGCTCGCGGCGGCGATCCTTCCGGTCACGGCGGCGTACGTGATCGCCGAGACGTTCGGGTTCGAGCGCGGGATCTCGCGGTCGCCGCGCGAGGCGCCGGTCTTCGTCGGGGTCGTCACGGTCCTGGTCGTGGTCGGCGCGATCGTCGCGATGATCCCGGGCGTTCCGGTCTTCAAGCTTCTGGTCGGCGTCCAGGCGGTGAACGGCCTCCTGCTCCCGATCACGCTGTTCTTCGTCTGGCGACTCTCGGCGAGCCGCGACGTGATGGGGGAGTACCGGAACGGGAGGCTCTTCAACGCGGTCGCCGGCCTCACCGTGACCGCGACGTCCGGGCTGTCGCTGCTCCTGCTCGCGGTCATCGTCGCCGGGATCTGACGGCGCTACGGTTTGCGCCGTGCGGCTTCGCACGGAATACGGCGCCGCCTCCCCGCTCGTCGGGACGATCGTCGTGCTCGCGGCGGCGACCGGCGTCGTCTACGCGCTCCGTCCGTACGCACCGATCCTGAGCCTCGGCGTCGTCTACACGCCGGCCGTGCTGATCGTCGCCGCCCTCTACGGGACGGCATACGGGATCGGAGCGGCGATCGCGGCGATGCTCGCGTTCAACTTCTTCTTCCTCGCACCGGTGCACACGCTGACGCTCGCCGACGGGCGCAACTGGGCGGCGCTCGTGGTCTACGTCGTCAGCGCGGTGATCGCGAGCGAGCTCGCCGCGCGCGCCCGCCGCCGCGCTGCGGAGGCACTGCAGCGCGAGCGAGAGGCGGCTCTGCTCGCCGACACGGCCGCCGAGCTTCTGCATCGCGACGCCGACGTCGACGAGATTCGCGCACGTGCGGAGGCGGTGCTCAGCGAGGGCGACGAGCGGGCGCGGGCGCGGTTCGAAGCCGCGTTCGCGGCGCTGCTCGATGTCGCGGAAGAGCGGCAGCAGCTCGAGCGGCAGACGCGCGAGGCCGAGGCGCTGCGTCGGTCCGACGCTGTCAAGACCACGATCATCCACGCCGTCTCGCACGACTTCCGCACGCCCCTCGCGACGATGGCGGCCGCGCTGGGCGGGCTGTCGAGCGCCGAGGTCGAGCTGTCCGCCGAAGACCGGGCCGAGCTGCTGGACGCGCTCGCCAGCGAGCTGGCCCGGCTGACGCGGCTCGTCGAGAACCTGCTCGACCTCTCCCGGCTGCAGGCGGACGCCGCGGTGCCGCGCCCCGAGCTGTGGGAGATCGGCGAGCTGGTCGCGCTCGCCGTCGACGAGGTCGGCCGCGGCGCGGTCACGGCGCACGTCGAGGACGACCTTCCGCCTGCGCGGGTCGACGCCACCCAGATCCAACGGGCGCTCGTCAACCTGATCGAGAACGCGATCAAGTTCTCGCCGCCGGGCGCGCCGGTGACGGTCTCGGCGCACGACAGCGGCGGCACCGTGACGATCGCGGTCGAGGATCGCGGCAGCGGCATCGACCCGGCAGAGGCGGGCGCGCTGCTCGAGCCGTTCTCCCGTGGGCAGGCTGTCGCCCGCGGGGCCGGCCTCGGGCTCGCGATCGCGCGCGGGTTCGCCCTGGCAAACGGGGGCTCGCTCTCGCTCGAGCCGCGTCGGGGCGGTGGGACGACCGCGCTGCTCACGCTGCCGTCCGAGCAGGTCGCGGCCGGAGCGGCACGGTGAGCACGGGCGCACGAGTGCTCGTCGTCGACGACGAGCCCCAGTTCCTGCGCGCCATCGCGACGAACCTCCGGGGCGCCGGCTACGCCGTCGCGACGGCGACCAGTGCCGCCGAGGCGGTCACGGCGGCCGGCCTCGACCCGCCGGACGCGGTCATCCTCGACCTCGTGCTCCCCGACGGCACCGGAACCGAGGTCTGCCGGGAGCTTCGCCGCTGGAGCGAGGCGCCGATCATCGTCGTCTCGGCGGTCGGCGACGAGGACGAGAAGATCGCGGCGCTCGACGCCGGCGCCGACGACTACGTGACCAAGCCGTTCGCGATCGGCGAGCTGCTCGCGCGCCTGCGCGCCGCCCTCCGGCGCTCCGCCGGGGGCGGCGATCCCGTCGTCGAGTTCGGTGACCTGCGCGTCGACCTGGAGAAGCAGTCGGTCGAGGTGTCCGGCCGCCACGTGCACCTGACCCCCCACGAGTTCGGGATCCTGCGCCTGCTCGCCGCCAACCCGGGCAAGCTGCTGACGCACCGCACGATCCTGCGCGAGGTGTGGGGACCGGCGTATGGCGACGAGTCGAACTACCTCCACGTCTACGTCTCGCAGCTCCGGCGGAAGATCGAGCCCGATCCGTCGTCGCCCAGGCACCTGCTCACCGAGCCGGGCGCCGGTTACCGCCTCGTTCCTTGAGGATTCCTTGAGGGCCGGGCCCTCGATCCCAAGGCGCGATTGAGACGCCCGCTCCTACCGTGGATGCGTGGTCTCGCTTCGTGTCACGCAGCCGTTCAAGGAGCTCCAGCGGCGCCGTGCCCTCCAGGCGGAGCGTCGCGCCGCCGACGAGGAGCTGATCGCGTCCGTCCTCCCCTCGCCGCGGCTCGCCTGGCGCGTTCACGAGCTCGTCGCGCCCGAGTACCGGCTCGGTGTCTCGCGTGGGCTGACGGACGTCGTCCACGAGGCCGACGGGACGCGCCTGCCCGGCGCCTCGCCGCTCAACCGCGCCGCCGTTCGCTCGGCGCGGCCACAGCTGCTCGCGCTCGCCAGCCGCCTGGCCGACCTGGAGGCCCACGTGCTGCCGCGCGGCATCCTGCTCGCAGAGCGCCTCGTCGCCGACTCGCACAGCCCGCTCTACGACCGGGCGTGCGCCGACCGGGCCCGCCGCGACGCCGAACGCGCGCTGGCGGCGCTCGAGCGCCGGACGACGACGTGACCGCGCAGACGGGCAGGCCGCGGCTCCGTCGCTTCGTCGTCGGCCCGGCGATGGCGTCCGACCAGATGGACGAGACGCTCCTTCCGAAGTGGCTGGCGCTCCCGATCTTCGCCTCCGACCCGCTCTCGTCCGTCGCGTACGCGACCGAGGCGGCGCTGGTCGTGCTCGTGGGCGCGTCGGCGGGCGCGGCCCACCTCGTCTTCCCGATCTCGATCGGAATCGCCGGCCTGCTCGCGATCGTCGTCGCGTCGTACCGCCAGACCGTGCTCGCCTACGAGACCTCGGGCGGCGCCTACATCGTTGCGAAGGAGAACCTGGGGCGCGTGCCGAGCCTCGTCGCCGCCGCGGCGCTCCTGACCGACTACATCCTCACCGTCGCCGTCTCGGTCGCCGCCGGCGTGCTCGCGCTGACATCGGCCGTGACCGCGCTTCGCGGTCATGAGCTCGGGCTCTCACTCCTCTGCGTCGTCCTGATCACGCTCGCGAACCTCCGCGGCGTCAAGGAGGCCGGTGTGCTGTTCGCGCTGCCGACGTACGCCTTCGTCACCTCGATCCTCGTCCTGATCGGGTCCGGTGTGACCCGCTGCGCGACCTCGGGCTGCCCGCGGGCGGTCGTGCCGCATCCGATCGCCGCCGGCACCGGTGCGGTGACGCTCTTCGTCGTCCTGCGCGCCTTCGCCTCCGGGTCGACGGCACTGACCGGGGTGGAGGCGATCGCCAACGGCGTGAACGCCTTCCGCCGGCCGCACGGCCGCAACGCGGCCAGGACGCTCGCGACGCTCGGGACGATCGCGATCGTGATGTTCGTCGGCGTCTCCTGGCTCTCCGTGCACATGCACGCGGTCCCAGCCGCCTCGGGAACGCCGTCGGTGCTGTCGCAGCTCGCGCGCGGCGTGTTCCCCACGGGCTCGTGGAGCGGCTTCATGTACTGGGCGGTGCAGATCCTCACGCTGGCCGTGCTCGTGCTCGCGGCGAACACGTCCTTCCAGGGCTTCCCGCGCCTCGCAGCGCTGCTCGCCCGCGACCGGTTCTTCGCCCGGCAGTTCACGAACCTCGGCGACCGGCTGGTCTTCTCGAACGGCATCATCGTGCTCGCAGCGATCGCCTCGACGCTGCTCATCGTCTACAACGCCAGCGTCGACTCGCTGATCCACCTCTACGTGATCGGCGTGTTCAGCGCGTTCACGCTGTCGCAGGCGGGGATGGTGCGCTACTGGCTCCGCACGCACGACTCCGGCTGGCGCTACCGCGCGGTGCTGAACGGCGTCGGGGCGGCGGCCACGGGGCTCGTGACCCTGATCGTGATCTGGACGAAGTTCACGGAGGGAGCGTGGCTGGTGATCGTCGCGATCCCCCTGTTCGTCCTCGGTTTCGTCGGTATCAACCGCCACTACCGGCGCTTCTCGCGCCGCCTCGCCGCCGGCGTCGGGGCGATCCGTGCGGCGGGCGAACCGACCAACCACGTGCTCCTGTGGGTCGAGTCGCTCGACCTCGCGACCGAGGGCGCGCTCTGGTACGCGCGGCAGATCGCCGACGGCGGGTCGATCCGCGCGCTGTTGACGCCCGGCCGCCGCACCGATCCGGCGATCCGCCCGCGTTGGTTCGACTACGCGCCGTCCGGGCCGAAGCTCGAGCGTCTTGCGACCGACGAGGGGCGGACCCAGGCGGTGCTCGAGGAGGTCTGGCGGCTTCCTCGCAGCGAGTCGGACTTCGTCACGGTCGTCGTCCCGGAGCAGTTCCGCGGCCGCTCGCTGCTGACCGCGGCGGCGCGCACGTCGTTCCGGCTCAAGCTGCGGCTCCTCGCGGAGCCGGGGACGGTGATCGCGGACGTCCCCGTCGTCTCGAGGCGGAAGAGCCCCGAGGGCGTCACGCCGGGCCGTCTCGCCGTGCGCGTGCTGCTGTCCGACGTCCACGCCGGATCGCTGCGCGCGCTCACGTACGCGCAGTCGCTCGGGATCGAAGACACGCGTGCGGTGTCGTTCGCGTTCGACAGCGCCGAGGCGAACCAGCTCGCCGGCCTGTGGGCCCGGACCGGTGTCGCGATGCCGCTCGACCTCAGCGACGCGCCGTACCGCGACGTCGGCACGCCGCTGCTCGCCTACATCCGCGAGCTGACCGCCGACCCCGAGACGGTTGTGAACATCGTGATGCCCGAGACCGTGGTGCGGGGGTGGTCGCGCCTGCTCCACAACCAGCGGGCGATCTACGTGAAGCGGCTGCTCCTCTTCGAGCCGCACGTGATCCTCTCGAGCGTGCCCTACCAGCTGTTCCGCTAGGTGCCTCCCCCCAAGGTGCCTGGCACCAAGGTGCCAGGCACCTTGCTTTCCCGTTACCCCTAGCATCTGGCCGTGCCTCGGCGGCGCCGACAGACGCACGGTCTCGAGCGGGTGCTGGGCGCACCCGCGCTGTTCGCCACCGCGTACGGGAACGTCGGCTCCTCGATCTACTACGCGCTCGGGCTGACCGCCGGGATCGCGCTCGGCCTGACGCCGGTCGTCTTCATCATCAGCGGCGTGATCTTCGCCGCCACGGCGGCGACCTACGCGGAGGGCACCGTCCGCTACCCGGAGGCGGGAGGCTCCTCGAGCTTCGCCCGCCACGCCTTCAACGAGCTCGTCTCGTTCGGAGCGGCGTGGGCGCAGATGCTCAACTACGTGATCACCGTCGCGATCTCGGTGATCTTCGTCCCGCACTACCTCTCGATCTTCTGGGAGCCGCTTCGGGCGAACCCGTGGGACATCATCGTCGGCATCGCCCTCACCTGGTTGCTGGTGGGGATCAACATCGTCGGGATCAAGGAGGCGGCGGGCCTCAACATCTTCCTCGCCGTGATCGACTTCGCGACGCAGCTGTTGCTCGTCGCGATCGGCGTCTTCCTCATCTTCAACCCGCACATCCTGGTGCACAACGTCCACCTCGGCGTGGCGCCGACGTGGAGTCAGTTCCTGCTCGCGATCCCGGTCGCGATGATCGCCTACACGGGGATCGAGACGGTCTCGAACCTGGCGGAGGAGGCGCGCGACCCCGTGCGGTCGATCCCGCGGGCGATCTCGTGGGTCGCGATCGCCGTCTTCGCGATCTACTTCACGCTGCCGTTCATCGCGCTCTCGGCGATGCCGGTCGTCCACGTCGGCGGTGAGTACGTCACGAAGCTCGGCCAGTCGCCACCGGAAGGGTTCAAGAACGACCCGGTGCTCGGGCTCGTCGAGAACCTCGGTCTGCACGGTTTCACGCTCGCGACGGCGAAGGTCTACGTCGGCATCCTCGCCGCGACGATCCTCTTCATCGCCACCAACGCCGGCGTGATCGGCGCGTCGCGCATCACCTACGCGATGTCCAGCCACCGCCAGCTCCCCGAGCTGTTCAGGCGCCTTCATCCGAAGCTGAAGACGCCCTGGCTCGCACTGGTCGTGTTCGGGGCGATCGGGCCGACGATCTTCGTCCTCTCCGGGAAGGTCGACTTCCTGGGCCGGATGTACGCATTCGGGGCGATGCTCTCGTTCACGATCGCCCATGCATCTGTGATCGCGCTGCGCGCGCGCGACCGTGAGGGCGAGAGCCAATGGCGCGCGCATCCCAGCATCACCGTGCGCGGGATCTCGTGGCCGCTGTTCGCGATCTTCGGCGGCCTCGGCACCGGGATCGCGTGGCTGGTCGTCGTCGTCCAGGACCCGGCGACGCGCTACGCCGGCTTCGCCTGGCTCGCCGTCGGCTTCGTCTTCTACCCGCTCTACCGCCGGCATGCCCATCTGCCGCTGACCGTGACCGCGCGGGCGCCGCTCCCGCTCGGCCCGGCGCTCGCCCTCGAGTACCGGTCGATCCTCGTGCCGATCGTGACCGGCCCCGAGTCGCACGACGCGGTCGAGGTGGCCGCGCGCCTCGCGACCGAGCGCGCGGGCCGGATCGTGCTACTCCGCGTGATCGTCGTCCCGCTCGAGCTTCCGCTCGACGCCGACCTCGGGCCCGAGCTCGCCGAGGCCGACCTGCTGCTCGACGAGGGGCGTGCGATCGCGGCCCAGTACGGGGTTCGGGTCGTCGAGCGCATCGTCCGAGCGCGGCATGCCGGGCACGCGATCGTCGACGAGGCGGAGCGCCGCGTCTCCGAGATCATCGTGCTCGGCGCTCCGCGCGGCCGGCACCGCGCGATCTTCGGCCACACTGTCGACTACGTGCTCAAGCACGCCCCGTGCCGCGTGATGGTCGCCGCCGGACGGAAGGCGGCCTGATGCACCGAGGCGCCGTACAGGTGCTGTCCGTCGTGATGGTCGGTCTCGGCGTCACGATGCTCGCGATCACGCTCGCGCGCGGCGGCGGGGTCGGGATCCTGCTCGGCGCGCTCTTCGTCGCGGCCGGCGCCGGCCGCCTCTACCTCCTCCGGAAGCGGGCAAGGCGCTAACCGCCCATGGCGCGCAAGCTCCCCGGCTTCACCCGTGAGCTCGACGCACGCGCGCTCTTCTCGGTCGCCTACGGGGAGGTCGCCTCGTCGATCTACTTCGCGCTGGGCGTCATCGCGGCCAACGCGCTCGGCTTCACGCCCATCGTGCTGCTCGGCGTCGGCGTCCTCTTCCTGATCGTCTCGCTCTCGTACGCCGAAGGCACGGCCGCGATCCCCGAGACCGGAGGCGCGGCGACCTTCGTCCGGCGTGCCTCGAACGACCTCGCCGGCTTCATCACCGGCTGGGCGCTCTTCCTCGACTACCTGATCGTGATCGCGCTCTCGGCCCTCTTTCTGCCCCACTATCTCGCGGGGGCGCTGCACGTCCACGCGATCGACCGCAACCCGTGGGACGTGATCCTCGCAGTGGTGGTCATCGCCGGCGTCGCGCTGGTCCGGCTCGTGCGCCGCCCGTCGCTCTACGGCATCGGGCTCGTGATCCCCGCGCTCGACCTGCTCACCCAGCTCCTGCTGGTCGTGCTCGGCTTCATCTACGTCTGGTCGCCGCACGCGCTCACGCAGGGGACGTCGATCGGCATCCACCCGTCGTGGCACGCGATCGCTTTCTCGATCCCGCTCGCGATGCTCGCGTTCACCGGGCTCGAGACGGTCGCGAACCTCGCCGAGGAGGCACGCAGCCCGGGGGTCGACCTTCCACGCTCGGTCTTCGGCGGGCTCGCGACCGTGATCACCGTCTACGTCGCGATCGCCGTGGTCGCGCTCTCTGCCTTCCCCGGCCCCCACACGGCGCTCGGCACGACGTGGGAGCACGCGCCGCTGCTCGGAGTGGCGGACCGGATCGGCACGGAGCTGGCGCCGGGGCTCGGCGGCCCGCTCCGGTTCTACGTCGGCGTCACGGGCGCCCTGATCCTGCTCGCTGCCGTGGTGACGTCGATCTCGGGCTTCTCGAGGCTCGCCTACTCGCTGGGCGAGCACGGCCAGCTACCGAGCGCCTTCGGCCGGTTGAGCCGCCGTGCGCACGTGTCGCCGCCGGCGATCATCTCGGTGGCGGTCGTCGCGTCGGCGTTCGTGATCGTCACGTCGTTCGTGAAGAACGACGTCGCCGGCCTCGCCAGCCTCTTCTCGTTCGGCGTCCTGCTCGCGTTCACGGCCGCGCAGCTCGCCGTGATCAAGCTGCGGATCGACGAGCCCGACCTGCCGCGGCCGTTTCGCGCGCCTTTCAACGTGAGCGTCCGCGGCGTCGAGCTCCCCCTGCCGGCACTCGTCGGTGCGGTGGCGACGTTCGCGGTCTGGATCATCGCCCTCGCGACGCATCCGGCGGCGCGGTACGCAGGGCCGCTCTGGCTCGTCGCGGGGCTGGTGGTCTTCGTCTCCGTCAGGCTGTCGCACGGTGAAGGGCTCCTCGAGCGCGTCCGTGCGCCCGACGAGCTGCCGGTGTACGACGCGCTCGACGTCCACCGGATCCTCGTCCCGATGAAGCTCGGGATCATCGGGGAGGAGATGGTCGCCACGGCGGTCAAGCTCGCGGCGGAACACGGGGCGACGGTCGAGGCGTTGCACGTCATTCGCGTCGACCTGTCGCAGGCGATCGACGCGAAGCTCGAGCAGGACGAGCAGCGCGCCGAAGACTCGCTGCACGAGGCGAAGCAGCTCGGGGCCGATTTCGGCGTCACGGTCGAAGGTGCGACCGTCCGTGCCCGCGCGATCGGCTCCGCGATCGTCGACCGTGCACGCGAGGTCGGCGCCGACCTGATCGTGCTCGGCTCGGCGCCCCGCTGGCGCCGCCAGTCCCGGTTCTTCTCGCCTACCGTCGACTACGTGCTCCGGAACGCGCCGTGCGAGGTCCTGATCGTCGCGTTCCCGCAATCCGTGATGGACGAGGAGCTCGCGGCGACCTGAGCCACCGCTGTACCCTGCCGGGTCGTGAAGGCACTCGTGATCGGCTGCGGGCGGGTCGGTTCCGCCGTGTCGCTCCAGCTCGCCGGGTCGGGCTGGGACGTGACCGTGCTGGACGAGAACGAGGACTCGCTCACCCGGCTCGGCGAGCACTGGACGGGTGGGTTCGTGGTCGGCCACGGCATGGACCTGCAGCTCCTCCGCCAGGGCGGCATCGAGGACGCGGACGCGGTCGTCGTCACGACCGACGGCGACAACACGAACATCGTGATCGCGCAGGTCGCGCAGAAGCAGTTCGAGGTGCCGACGGTGGTGGTGCGCATCCTCGACCCGGCCCGCGCGCAGTTCTACGCGACCAAGGGGCTGCGCATCGTCTGTCCGACGTCGGCGGCGATCGAGACGCTGGTCGAGACGGTGCGCGCGACCGAGGTGGCGACGTGAGGGCTCTGCCGTGTACGTGCTGATCGCGGGGGGAGGCAAGGTCGGCTCGAACGTGACGCGCACGCTGCTGCGCGCCGGGCACGAGGTGACGCTGATCGAGCAGCGGCCGTCGCGCTTCGACCGCCTCGAGGTGGAGTTCGAGCACCAGGTCGTGCGCGGCGATGCGACCGAGGTGCACACGCTCGAGCGCGCGGGCATCAAGCGGCCGCCCGACCTGCTCGTCGCCGCGACCGGCGACGACGAGGACAACATCGTGATCTGCCAGCTCGCGCGCGAGCGTTACGGCGTCGCGAAGGTAATCGCACGCATCAACGATCCGCGCAACCAGCCGTACTTCGACCTGCTCGGGATCTCGCCGACGATCTCGGCGACGGGAGCGATCATGGCGCTCGTCGAGCACGAGGTCCCCGAGCACGGCCTGATCCAGCTGATCGAGCTGCGCCAGGAGAACCTCGAGATCGTCGAGGTGACGATCAACCGCGGCGCCGCCTGCGAGGGCAAGCGGATCCGGACGGTGAAGCTGCCCGAGGGGGCGCGGCTGATCTCGGTCGTCCGTGACGGCAAGGCCGAGGTCCCCGACTCGGAGACCCAGCTCGAGGCCGGCGACCAGGTGCTCGCGATCCTCGAGCCGGGCAAGGAAGACGAGCTCCGGCGCGTGCTGCTGCGGGATTGACCCGGCCCTGAAGGGTTCTTAACGCGACCGGCCGAAAACGTGGCTACCGTGGAAGACGTGCGCCGTCCGGCGACCCCGACTCTGCTCGCGTGGCTGGCAGCCGGCGCGGGCCTCCTGTCCATCGTCTCGGCCGTCACCCCCGAGATGGCCGACCGGATGCGGCTCGTGCAGGGCTTGCTGCCGCCCGGCGTCCCGGCGGCGGCGCGGACGATCGTGCTCGCGCTCGGTCTCGGGACGATCTGGCTGTCCCGCGGGCTTGCGCGGCGCAAGCGGCGCGCGTGGGCGCTCGCGGTCGCGGTCGTGGCGGCGTCGGCGGTCGCGCACCTCGCCGGCGGCCTCGACGTCGAGGAGGCGCTCGTCCACACGGCGCTCCTGATCGCGCTCTTCCGTACACGCAGGCAGTTCGTCGCGCCGGGCGATCCGGCGACGATCCGTCCACTCGTGCAGGTTGCGATCGCGCTCGCGGTCGGGATCCTGCTGCTGCTCGGGGGGCTGTACCTGACCGACGACGTGTCGCTGCGGATCGAGCGCGGGCTGGTGCTCGCCGTGGGCGCACTCGCGTTCCGCGCGCTCTGGCTGTGGCTTCGACCGCCCGGGGCGGCGCCTTGCTCGCCGGATGCGCACGAGCGCGCGACCGCGCTGGTGCACGAGCGCGGAGGGGACAGCCTCGCGTACTTCGCGTTACGCCGCGACAAGGCGTACGTCTTCTCGCCGAGCGGGCGCTCGTTTCTCGCCTTCCGCGTGGTCGGAGGCACGGCGCTCGTCGCGGGCGATCCGATCGGCGACACCTCGGAACGGCGCGAGCTCGTCGCCGAGTTCGTCCGCATGGCCCGGGCGAAAGGCTGGCGCGTCGCGGTGGCCGGGGCGTCGAGCGAGGCGCTGCAGGACTACGCCGCGATCGGCTTCAAGTCGATGTACCTCGGTGACGAGGCCGTGATCCGGCCGTCGGAGTTCACACTCGACGGCCGGGCGATCCGCAAGGTTCGGCAGTCGGTCTCGAGGCTCGAGAAGAGCGGGTACTCGGTGCGCGTGCTGTCGGTGGCCGACGCGGACGACAGCCTGCGCGGCGAGCTCGAGATGGTCTCGCGCGAGTGGCGCGGCAACTGGCCCGAACGAGGCTTCACGATGGCGATGGACGCGCTCTTCGCGTATCCGGACACGGTGCTCGCGGTCGCGGTCGGGCCGACCGGAGCGGTCGGCGGGTTCCTGCAGCTCGTCCCGTCGCCGGCGAGCGAGGGGTACTCGCTCGCGTCGATGCGCCGCCGGCGCGATACGCCGAACGGGCTGATGGAGTTCCTGATCACGGAGACGATCGCCTGGGCGCGCGCGCATGCCGTCGCGGAGGTCTCGCTCAACTTCGCGGTGTTCGCCGACTTCCTCCGCGCCGACGAGGACGCGCCCCGGCTGACGCGGGCCACGCGCTATGTGCTGCTGAAGGGCGACCGGCTCTTCCAGCTCGAGCGGCTGCACAGCTTCAGCCGCAAGTTCTTCCCGCACTGGCGGCGGCGCTACTTCTGCTTCGAGCGGTGGGTCGACCTCCCGCTCGCCGGGCTCGCGTACCTGCACGCCGAGTCCTTGCTCACACCACCCGGCCCCTGGGTCTCGTCGTCCGACCTGGCTGCGCGGTGAAGGCCGCCGTCGCCGTCGTCCTGGTCGCCGCGGCGATCCCCGCCGCCGCCTGGTCGGTCTCGGGCGCCGGGAAAGGGGTGGACTGGGCGCGGTTCGGCTTCGACACCGCGCGCAGCAACGCCGGCCCGGCCGGGGCCTTGACCGCGGCGAACGTGCCCGGCCTCGTCCGACGGCAGGTCAGGCTCGACGGCACGGTCGACTCGTCGCCGATCTACCTGCACGACGTCACGGTCCACGGCGCCGCGCACGACGTGTTCTTCGTGACGACGACCTACGGGAAGACGGAGGCGATCGACGCGTCGAGCGGCAAGCTGCTCTGGCGGTTCACGCCGCCGAGCTACGGGTCGCTCGCCGGCTCGCCGCAGATCACCAACGCGACGCCGGCGGCCTCGACGGATCGCAGCGCCGTCTACGCGGCTGCTCCCGACGGGATGATCCGCAAGCTCCGGATCTCCGACGGCAAGGTGCTGTGGACGACGTCCGTCACGCTTGACCCGACCCATGAGAAGCTCACGTCGTCGCTGAACGTCTCGCGCGGCATGGTCGTCGTGACCACCGGCGGCTACATCGGTGACGCGCCGCCGTACCAGGGCCACGTCGTCACGCTGTCCGAGCGCACCGGTGCGATCCAGCACGTCTGGAACTCGCTGTGCTCGAACCGCCCCGGCCTGATCACGCCGAGCACCTGCCCGGCGAGCGACTCTGCGATCTGGTCGCGGAACGGCGCCGCCGTCGATTCGGCGACGGGCGATCTCGTCGTCGCGACGGGCAACGCGCCCTGGAACGGCAGCACGAACTGGGGCGACAGCGTGCTCGTGCTCTCGCCGGATGCCTCCAAGCTGCTCCGGCACTGGACGCCCGCCGACCAGCAGCATCTGAACGACGCCGACCTCGATGTCGGGTCGACGAGCCCGGCGCTCCTCTCCGGCGGCTACGCCGTGCAGGGCGGGAAGGACGGAAAGCTGCGGCTGCTCCGGCTCGACCGGCTCCCCGGTCCGAACGCGAAGCTCGGCGGTGAGCTGCAGACGGTTCCGACACCGGGCGGGCAGGCGCTGTTCAGCGAGCCGGCGGTGTGGAACGGGACGTGGGCGATCGTCGCCGACGGGGCGGGCACGCAGGCGTGGCGGCTCGTCGGTGGGCGGCTGCATCCCGTCTGGTCGAGGAAGGAGGGAGGGACGTCGCCGGTCATCGCCGGATCGCTCGTCTTCGTCGCCTCGCCCGGCGTGCTGCACGTGTACCGGGCCGCGAACGGGCGGCAGGTCGCGGCGCTTCCGATGGGCGGCGAGGTGCACTGGCAGAGCCCCGTGATCGGCGACGGCCGCGTCGCGGTCGCCGAGGGGAACGCGAACGACCACGCCACGACGGGCGTGCTCGACATCTACCGGCTGAGCTAGTCAGCCGGCGCGGCGGCGGCGCACCTGCGGCCCCTGCTGTCCGAGCGCGGCGTAGGCGAGCGCCTGCAGCGACTCGTTCAGGTTGCGGAGCTCGTGCGCGATCACGGTCAGCTCCTCGCGCCGCTCGTCCCGTGCGTTGTGCCGCTGAAGCTCGTCGGCGATCCGGTCGAGCCGCCCGAGCAGCGCTTCCAGCTGGCGGTCGGTGACCTCGCTGCGTTCCATCGTCCCCCAGTCTACGGGTGCGGCCCGTGCTAGATTCGCGGCCACAAACGGGCGAGCGGTGAGGGAACCCGGTGCAAGTCCGGGACGGTCCCGCCGCTGTGAGGGGAGATGCCCTCCACCACGACGTCACTGGGCCGGAAGCCCGGGAAGGCGGTGGAGGGGGCGCCCCGAGTCAGAAGACCTGCCGGTCGCCCTCCATACCCGAGCCCCTCGCGGAAGGAGGATTCGTGGCCAAACGTGTGTTTCTGCTCGTCGTCCTCGCGCTCGTCTTGCCGGCGACCGCGTTCGCGGCGACCGTCAAGGTTCGTGTCGAGGGCAAGACGCGGAACCTGTTCGCTCCGGTACCGGTCACGCTGAACGCGACCAGTGCCCTGGATGCGCTCGAGCAGGCGTCGATCCTGGGCGAGTTCTACTACCACGTCACCGTCACCGGCTTCGGCCCGTACGTCGACCAGATCGGGCGCTACCCCGGGTCCGGGTCGAGCGGATGGGTGTTCAAGGTCGACAACGCCTCGCCCCCGGTCGGCGCCGACAAGGTGGTGCTGAGAAACGGCGACAGCGTCCTCTGGTACTACGCCGCCTTCGGGCCGAACGGCGGTCCGCCGACGCTCCAGCTGAGCCCGGCGACCGGCGGCTGCTACGTGGCGCAGGCGTTCGACGACAACGGAAAGCCGGTCGCGGCGACGAACGTCGTCGTCCACGTCGGCTCGCGCCGCACGATCGCCGCGAAGCTCGACCGGAAGGTCTGCCCGGGCCCTCACAGGGGCCTCCTCGTCCGGGCCACTGCGGGCGGCGCCGTTCGCTCGAACGCGCTGCCGTGAGATGGGTCGCCGTCCCGCTGCTCGCGCTCTGCCTCGCCGGCTGCGGGGTGGGGGAGCGCGAGCACGGCACGGCGACGCTGTGGGTGACGCGTGACCGCGGTGCGCGCGTCCTCTACGCCGGCACCGTTCCGGCGGGCCTGACGGCGATGCAGGCGCTCGAGCGGAAGGTGAACGTGAGTACGCGCTACGGCGGCCGGTTCGTGCAGTCGATCGACGGCGTCAGCGGCTCCGCGTCGAGCCAGCAGGACTGGTTCTTCTTCGTGAACGGCGTCGAAGCCGAGACGGGCGCGACCGACGTGCGGCTGCGTCCCGGGGATGCCGAGTGGTGGGACTACCGCTCGTGGAAGGGGTCCGGCTTCACGGCTCCCGTGGTCGTGGGGGCGTTTCCGGAGCCGTTCCGGCACGGGTTCGAATGGGCGAAGCCGGGCGCGCGCGTCGTCGGTGCCGGACCGTCCGTCCGCCGGCTGCAGTCGCTCGTCGGCCGCGGACCGAACACGATCGTCGTCGATGCAAGCGCACCCGCCGGCCGCGCGGTCGCGACGCGGGACGGCAGCGTCGTGAAGCTCGTGCTCGGCGTCCGGGCGGCGGCGCGCCTCGCCGCCGATCCCTCTGCGTTGCGCTACCGCTACGAGGTCCCGGGATGAGCGCGGTCCCGATGACGGCGCTGCTCGCGGCCGCGGTAGTGGCTGCGCTGACGGCCACGCACACGCTGTCGGTCGCGGTCATCTGCGCGGTGCTGCTCGCCGCCGCGCTGCGCGCGCCGGCGGAGCGCCGGTGGCCGTATCTCGTCGGCACGCTCATGAGCGCACTGTTCGTGCTGATCGTGACCCCGCTCGTCGAGTCGATCGGAACGCATGAGCTGTGGGTCGGGCCGACCGTCCCGGTGCTCGGCCGGCTCGACGTGACGCGGGAGGAGCTGCACGGGGCCGTCTTCCAGGCGCTGCGACTGGCGGCGGTCGGTCTCGCCTTCGCCGTCTACGCGCTCCGCGTCGATCACGACCGGCTGCTCGCCGCATCGGGCTGGGCCCGCCGCTCGAGCCTCGCGGCGGCGCTCGCAACCAGGCTCGTCCCGACGCTCGAACGGGACGTGCGCGAGCTACGGGTTGCGCTGCGCGGCCGGAACGTCGACCTCGGGCCGGTCCGGCTGCTCTCGCCGCTCCTGGCGGGCTCGCTCGAGCGTGGGCTCGACCTCGCCGAGGCGATGGAGGCGCGCGGGTACGGCCGTCCGGAGCGAACGCGTGCGCCCCGGCCGGCCTGGCGCCGGATCGACTACGTCGCGATCGCCGGAGCGGTGGCGCTCGTCGTCGCGGGGACGTTGTGGCTCTAGCCGTCGTCGAGCACCTGCGGTTCGCCTACGAGGCGGGTGCGCCGCACGCGCTCGACGATGTGTCGCTCGAGATCGCGGCGGGCGAGCACGTCGTCCTGCTCGGGCCTTCCGGCTCCGGCAAGTCGACGCTGATCCGTGCGCTCGCCGGGCTCGTCCCGCACTTCCACGGCGGCGTGTTCGGCGGCCGCGTCACCGTCGGCGGGCGCGACACGCGCGAGGCACGCCCTGCGGAGCTCGCCGGCACGGTCGCTTCCGTCTTCCAGGACCCGGAGGACCAGGTCGTCATGTCCCAGGTCGCGAACGAGGTCGCGTTCGGGCTCGAGAACGTCGGTACCGAGCCCGGCGAGATCTGGCGGCGCGTCGAGGAGGCGCTGCAGCTCGTCCGGGCAGAGCACCTCGCAGACCGCTCGGTGCACGAGTTGTCGGGCGGCGAGCTGCAACGTGTGGCGCTCGCCTCGGCGCTCGCCCTGCGGCCGAGGCTGCTCCTGCTCGACGAGCCGACATCGCAGCTCGACCCCGACGGCGCCGAGAGCTTCCTCGACGCGGTGCGCGCGCTCGAGTGCGCTGTCGTGCTGTCGGAACAGCGCCCCGCACGGCCGCTCCAGCGCGCCGATCGCGTCGTCTTCATGGACGCGGGGCGCGTCGTCCTCGACGCACCGCGCGGCGCCGCCGTTGCCTGGCTCCGGGATCATCGGCCGCTCTACGTCGCGCACGAGCCGGTGCTCGCGTGCCGGCTCAGGAACGTTCGCTTCTCGTACGGCGATCGTCCGGCGCTGTCGGGCGTGTCGCTCGAGGTGCGCCGCGGCGAGGTCGTCGCGCTGACCGGGCCGAACGGCTCGGGGAAGACGACACTGGCGAAGATCGCGGCGGGGCTGCTCGTTCCCGACGACGGCGAGGTCGAGCATGCGCCGGCCGCGTACCTCGCCCAGGACCCGGGCCGTCACCTCGTCACCGAGCGGGTGCTGGACGAGGTCGCGCTGGGCGCCGACGTCGAACGGGCCAGGCGGGCGCTCGCGCAGGTCGGGCTCGGGGACGACGAGGATCGCCACCCGCGGGATCTGTCCTCGGGCGAGCGCGAGCGGCTCGTGCTCGCGGCGGTGCTCGCGACCGAGCCGGGCCTGCTCGTGCTCGACGAGCCCACGCGCGGTGTCGACCCCGAGCGCAAGGAGGAGCTCTGCAGGCTGCTGCGCGCGGCCGCTCCGGAGCGCGGCACGCTCGTCGTCACGCACGATCTCCGGTGGGCCGGCGAGGTCGCCGACCGGGTCGTCTCGCTCGGGCTCAGGGAGGCTGTCCGTGCGTAGGCTGCTCGTCGTCGCGTGCATGCTGATGCTCGCCGCGCTGTGGACCGGCGACGGTGCGCTGGCGACGCTCCTCGGATCGGGGGCGCTGCTGGCCGCGGGGATCGCCTGGTTCGAGGGGAGCCGGGGCTCGACGCGCGAGCTCGCCCTCGTCGCGACGCTCGCCGGCGCGGCGGCCGCCGGCCGCGTCGTCTTCGCAGCCGTCCCGGGCGTCCAGCCGGTGACCGTGATCGCGGTGATCGCCGGCGCCGCCCTCGGCGCGCGCGCCGGTGCGGCGACGGGGGCGCTCGCGGCGTTCGCGTCGAACTTCTTCCTCGGCCAGGGAATCTGGACGCCGCAGCAGATGCTCGGCTGGGGAGCATGCGGTGCGATCGGCGCCCTCTGCGCGCCGGTCGTTCGCGGCCGCTTCGCGCTCGCGGCGCTCACCGCCGTGCTCGGGCTCGCCTTCAGCGCGAGCATGGACGTGTGGCTGTGGTGGGGCTTCTTCCCGCATACGTTGCCGTCACTGGTCGCCGTGCTCGCGCGCGGGCTGTGGTTCGACGTGGCCCATGCGGTCGGGAACGTCGTGATCGCGCTCGCCGCCGGGCCCGAGCTGCGTCGCCTGCTCGACCGTTACCGCCTGCGGCTGCGGACGGAGGTCGTGTGGGCGTCGTAGCGGCAACCGTGGCAGCGATCGCCGTCGCGATCTCCCCGGTGCAGTTCCTGCAGGCGCATGCAGCGACCGGCGCGTTCGCCGAGCCCGGTGGGCCGGCCGACCCCGCGTTGACGGCGTGGGCGGTGCTCGGGCTCCGGGCGGCCGGGGTGGGAGCACCGGGCTCGCTCCAGTACCTGCAGTCGCAGGAAGGATCGCTTCGGTCGACCACCGATGTCGCGCTCGTCGCGCTCGCGGAGCGGGCGCTCGGTGTCGTGCCCGAGGCGTTGCTCGCCCGCATCGCGGCAGCCGAGCATCCGAACGGGCGGATCGGCGACACCGTCAACTCGACGATCTGGGCGGCGCTCGCGCTGGGACGGTCGCCGGCCGCGACGACCCGCTATGTGCTCGCCCAGCAGGCGCGGAACGGCGGCTTCGCCTGGAACGCCGGCGGGCAGCCGGATTCGAACGACACTGCCGCTGCGCTCGAGCTGTTCCGTGTCGCCCACGTCACCGGCCGCCCCGTGACGAGGGCGGTCTCGTACCTGCGCTCGTTCCAGGACCGCGACGGGGGGTTCCAGCTGTCGAAGGGGCGCGGGTCGGATGCGCAGTCGACGGCGTGGGCGATCCAGGGCCTGGTCGCCGCAGGGCGGACGCCGCCCCGCTCCGCGTTCGCCTACCTCGCGCGGATGCGGCGGCCCGACGGCAGCTATCGCTACTCGGCGGCGTACGTCACCACGCCGGTCTGGGTCACGGCGCAGGTCCTGGCCGCGCTGGCGAAGAAGCCGTTCCCGCTCTGAGGCACCCGAACCAGGTGCCAGGCACGTTGGTGCCTGGCACCTGGTCGTTCGGCCACCGCGCGCCATACTCCGCACCGTGACCGCGGCGATCCTCACCATCGGCAACGAGCTCGTCTCCGGCGACGTCCCCAACACGAATGCGACGTATCTCGCGCGCCGCCTCGAGCAGCTCGGGGTCAAGGTCGTCCTCAGTGCCTCCGTGCCGGACTCCCTCGACGCGATCGTCGACTTCGTCCGCCGCGAGCACCCGCGTGTCGACCGGCTGATCGCGACCGGCGGCCTCGGCGGCACCCCGGACGACATCACGCGCGAGTCGCTCGCCGCCGCCTTCGGGGTGATCCAGCACGAGCTCCCGGAGCTGGCCGCCGAGCTGCGCGCCCGGTTCCGCGGCGCGCCGGAGTACGCGGCGCGCTGGGCGGCGCTGCCCGAAGGGGCCGAGCCGCTCGAGAACCCGCTCGGCGGCGCCCCCGGCTTCCGGCTCGCGAACGTCTGGGTCCTGCCGGGGCTCCCCAGCGAGATGGAGGCGATGTTCGAGCACTACGCCGACGAGCTGCGCGGAGGCGATCCGATCGGGGTCTGGCGCCGCTCGTACGCCACCACCGAGGCGGCGATCGTCACCGCGCTCGTCACCGCCACCGAGCGCTGGCCGGCCGTCAGCGTCGGCTCGTACCCGAGCTTCGAGCCGTACGGCCGCCGGGTGGACGTCGTGCTCAAGTCGGCGGACCCGGACGCGCTCGCAGCGGCCGTCGCCTGGCTCGATCCCGAGGTCGGGCGGTTGATCGGCCGCTAACGTGGCCGGACGATGCCCGTCGCCGAGCCCGAGACCTACCTCGCCGACCTGAACCCGGCCCAGCGCCAGGCGGTGCTGACGACGGAGGGCCCGCTGCTCGTGGTCGCCGGCGCCGGCTCGGGCAAGACCCGCGTGCTCACCCACCGGGTCGCCCACCTGCTCGCGGCCGTCGGCGCCAAGCCGAACGAGATCCTCGCGATCACCTTCACCAACAAGGCGGCGCAGGAGATGAAGGAGCGGGTCGAGCGGGCGCTCGGCCCGGTGGCACGGGCGATCTGGATCATGACCTTCCACTCCGCGTGCGGACGGATCCTCCGGCGCGAGGCAGAGCGGCTCGGCTACCGCTCGAACTTCACCATCTACGACCAGGCAGACCAGGTGCGGCTCGTGAAGGCGTGCCTCGAGGAGCTCGACCGCGATCCGAAGCGGTTCGTCCCGCGCGGCATCCACGCGCAGATCTCCAAGGCGAAGAACCAGCTCGTCTCGGCCGACGAATACGCGGCCCGCGTCGCGAGCTTCTACGACCAGACGGTCGCCGACGTCTACCAGCTCTACCAGCGGCGCCTCTTTGCCTCGAACGCGGTCGACTTCGACGACCTGCTGATGCTCACCGTCGACGTGCTGCAGCGCTTCCCGGAGGCGCACGAGCGCTGGGCACGGGCGTTCCGCTACATCCTGGTCGACGAGTACCAGGACACGAACCACGCGCAGTACGTGCTGCTGAAGCTCCTTGCGTCGGAGCACCACAACCTGATGGCGGTCGGCGATCCGGATCAGAGCATCTACGCGTTTCGTGGAGCGGACATCCGCAACATCCTCGAGTTCGAACGGGACTTCCCGGAGACGCGCGTGATCCCGCTCGAGCAGAACTACCGCTCGACGAACACGATCCTCGGCGCCGCGAACGCCGTCATCTCGCAGAACCGCGAGCGCAAGGAGAAGAGCCTCTGGTCCGAGCTCGGCGAGGGCGAGCTCGTGCACGTCGTCGAGACCGAGGACGAGCACGCCGAGGCGCGGTTCGTCGCCTCGGAGATCGCTGCGCTGATCGGCGGTGGCTACAGCGCGTCCGAAGTCGCGGTCACCTATCGGACGAACGCGCAGAGCCGCGTGCTCGAGGACGTGCTCGTCCGTCAGGGGATCGACTACCAGGTGATCGGCGGCCCGCGCTTCTACGAGCGCGCCGAGATCAAGGACGCGATCGCGTACCTGCAGGTGCTCGACAATCCGTTCGACGCGGTCAGCCTCCTGAGGATCGCGAACCGTCCCCGCCGCGGGATCGGTGACACGTCGCTGGCCCGCCTGCAGACGTTCGCCGTCGGCCTCGGCAGCTCGCTCTGGGACGCGACCGCGCACCCCGAGGAGGCGGGGCTCGCGCCGGCGTCGGCGCGGGCGGTGAAGGGCTTTCGCAGCGTGATGGAGTCGCTGCTCGCCACCGCGACCGACTCGACGGTCGCCGGTCTGGTCGAGGCGGTGCTCGACCGGAGCGGCTACCTGGAGGCGCTCGAGGCGGAGCGGACGATCGAGGCGCGCGGCCGGATCGAGAACCTCGAGGAGCTCGTCGGCGTCGCGCGCGAGTACGACGCGTCGGCCCAGGAGCCGTCGCTGTCCGGCTTCCTGCAGGAGATCTCGCTCTACTCCGACCAGGACGCGCTTCGCGCCGACGACGACGGCGCCGGCCAGGTCACGCTGCTGACGCTGCACAACGCGAAGGGGCTCGAGTTTCGCGCCGTGTTCGTGATCGGTCTCGAGGAGGGCGTCTTTCCGCACGTCCGCTCGCTCGAGGAGAACTCGCTCGAGGAGGAACGCCGGCTCTGCTACGTCGGCATGACGCGTGCGAAGGAGCGGCTGACGCTGACGCACGCGATGCGCCGAAACCTGTTCGGCCGCAGCGAGGCGAACCTGCCGTCGCGGTTCCTGGACGAGCTGCCGTCGCTCGGCGTCGAGCGGGAGCGGCTCCGCCCGGCGTCGTGGTCCGACTACCGCGGCGACGTCCGGCGGGAGTTCGCTCCGCGCGAGGTGCTGCCCGACATCACGACCGGCGACACCGTGCGCCACGCCTCGCTCGGCAGCGGGATCGTGCTCGCGATCGAGGCCGGCGGCGTCGTGACCGTGCGCTTCGAGGACGGGAGCGAGCGGCGACTGATGCTCGACTACGCACCGCTGGAGAAATTGACTTGACGGTCGACGTGCGGCCGTGCTCGTCGCTCGACGAGCTGGCCGAGGCGCTCCGGCCGATCCACCACTACTTCGGGTCGGAGAGCGCGCCCGAGACCGCCGAGCGGTTCGCGCAGTGGATGGAGATCGAGCGCGTGCTCGCCGCCGGGATCGACGGGCAGATCGTCGGAGGTGCCGGCACCTTCTCGTTCGACGTCTCCGTTCCGGGCGGCGCGACGCTGCGCTGTGGCGGCGTGTCGGTCGTCGGCGTGCTGCCGACTCACCGCCGCCGCGGCGTGCTCGACGCGATGATGCGCGCGCAGCTCGTCGACTCGCGCGACCGGGGCGAGGCGATCGCCTGCCTGTGGGCGTCCGAGGCGACGATCTACGGCCGGTACGGCTACGGTCTCGCGGCACGGATGGGGGAGATGACGCTCGCCCGCGAGCGGACTGCGTTCGCCCAGCCGTTCACACCGCGCGGCGAGGTGCGTCTCGTCGAAGCGGAGGAGGCGGCCCGGGTCTTTCCCCCGATCTACGAGCGGATGCGCGCGCTGCGCCCGGGGATGATGTCGCGCACCGAGGACTGGTGGCGCACCCGCCGCCTCGAGGACGATCCGGCGCGGCGAAAGGGCGGGCCGCTCGCGTGCGCGCTGCTCTTGCTCGACGGCGGGCCGGCCGCGTACGCGCTCTACCGGGTCGCACAGGACTGGCGCGGCGGTGTGACAGCGGGAACGGTTCGGGTCCTCGAGGCGGTGACGCCGACGCCGGAGTCGGCTCGGGAGCTCTGGCGCTGGCTGCTCGACTTCGACTGGACCTCGCAGTTCGTCGCCGGGCTGCTACCGGTGGACCATCCGCTCTTCCTGCTGCTGGCCGAGCCGCGCCGGATGAACTTCACGCTCGACGAAGGCATCTGGGCGCGACTCGTGGACGTCGGGGCCGCGCTTGCCGCACGGGCATACCGCGGCGCGGACGGGGTCGTGCTCGAGGTCGTCGACGAGACGGCGCCCTGGAATGCCGGGCGGTGGCGGGTCGGCCCGGCGGGCGTGGAGCGCACCGAATCGCCCGCCGGGATCAGGCTGGCCGCTTCCGCACTCGCCTCCGTCTACCTCGGCGGCTTCCGCTTCGCCGACCTCGCCCGAGCGCACTGCCTCCAGGAGCTGGAGCCCGGCGCGGTCGGGCTGGCCGACGCCGTCTTCCGCACGGACGCGGAGCCCTGGTGCCCCGAGATCTTCTAGATCCCCTAGGAGGGCTTCGCCCTGAACGCGGCCGACGCGACGCGGCCGCCGCTCGACACCCGGATCGTCGCCGTGACGAGCGCCGAGGTCGAGACGTGCCAGGTGCAGGTGGCGACCCCGTTCGCGAAGCCGTGCGCGACCACCTGGAGCATGTGGCCTGCGGCGACGCCGTGGCAGGTGACCGTCGCCTTCTGCAGCGGCTTCATCGACGGAGCGCTGACGGCGCCGACGCGCGCGCTCAGCCGGCCGCCGGCGTGAGGCCGGTGGGGCGCGAGCTGCAGGTCGCGCAGGACGATCGCCGCGGTTCGCGTGCCGCCGGACGAGCCCGTGCCGCTGTCGTTCGTCGACCCGAAGTCCTGGGCCCAGAGCGTGACGCCGCCGGCGGCGACCGCCGCGCCCGACCCGGTGACGACGTAGGACGGGTTCTCGATGTTCGCCCGGTGGCCGGGTGAGGCGAGCCACGCCGCCACCACGCTCGCCGCGGTCGGGAATCCCTCGGCGACGTTCTCGCCCCAGCCGCCCGAGTAGCCGCACGCCGCGATCCGCTCGCCCACGGTCCGCGCCACGGGCGGCGCCGGGTCGTCGTGCGCCATGTAGCGGTACGTCGCCATGTGGCGCGCCTTCCAGACAGCCGACCGCGTGAGGGCGGGAGAGACGGCGAGCGTGCGCAGCCCGAGCGACGCGCGGTGCGCGTTGACGAGCCTGATCACCGCACTCGCGAGGTTGTCGCGCTCGGCGGCCCACGAGGCACCGGGAGTGCACCCGCCGACGACGGTCGTCGCCGGCGCCGGGCTCGGCGCCGCCGCCAGCGCGGCTGCGGCGGCGGCGAGAGCGGCGAGCGGGGCAGGGCGGAGCACGGGGCGGGACACGAGCGAAGCGGGCACCGTAGACGATCTCCCGGCGCCGGGCGCCGGTTCTCGAGCCGTTCGTCACATGGGAGCGAAACCCTTCGCCTTCCGTCCGGCACGCCCCACCGGCGCACGCCGGCGGGGCGAGCCTGCACCATGGGCGGATGGCCTCCACCGCGCTCGCCGTCTCGCTGCACGGGATCGAGAAGTCCTTCCGCTCGCCCGAAGGGCCCGTTCACGCGGTGCGCGGCGTCGACGTCGCGATCGCGCCCGGGGAGGTGGTCGCGCTGCTCGGGCCGAACGGCGCCGGGAAGTCGACGACGATCGACGTGCTGCTCGGATTGACGAAGGCCGATGCCGGGTCGGTCGCCGTGCTCGGACGGCCGCCGGCCGATGCGATCAAGGACGGGCAGATCGGGGCGATGCTCCAGGTCGGCCAGCTGCCCCGGGACCTGACGGTGCGCGAGATCGTCACCGTGATCGGGTCGCTCTACCGCTCGCCGGTCGGTGTCGACGACGTCCTCGAGCAGGTCGGCATCGCGCGGCTCGCCGAGCGGCGGACGCAGAAGCTGTCGGGCGGCGAGAGCCAGCGTGTGCGCTTCGCGATCGCGCTCGTCACGAACCCCGAGCTGCTCGTGCTCGACGAGCCGACCGCGGCGATGGACGTCGAGGGACGCCATGCCTTCTGGACGACGATGCGCGAATACGCCGCGCGTGGCAAGACGGTCGTCTTCGCCACGCACTACCTCGAGGAGGCCGACACGTATGCCGATCGCGCGGTGCTGATGGCGCGCGGTCGCGTCGTCGTCGACGGCCCGACCACCGAGATCAAGGCGATGGTCGGGCTCCGCACGATCCGGGCGACGCTGCCCGGTGTCGAGCTCGCCGCGCTCGCCCGGCTGCCCGGCGTCTCGAGCGCCGACGCCCGCGGCGACGCGATCGTGCTCCGTTGCACCGACTCGGACGCCGCGGTGCGGGCGCTGCTGCAGGCCTACCCGGCGGCGCGCGACCTCGAGATCACCGGTGCAGGTTTCGAGGAGGCGTTCATCGAGCTGACGCGCGGCCAGAACGAGGAGGCCGTGTGAGGCTCTACATCCGCTACGAGCTCGTCAGGGTGCTGCGGAACCGACGCTTCGTCGCGCTGTCGCTGGGGTTCCCGCTCGTCCTCTACTACCTGATCGCCGGCCCGAATCGAAGCGAGACCGACCTGGGCGGAAGCGGCGTCTCGGCGCCGCTGTACCTGATGGTCGGGCTGGCCGCGTTCGGGACGATGAACGCGGTGATCTCGGGCGGCGCCCGGATCGCGTTCGACCGCAGCCTCGGCTGGACGCGCCAGCTGCGCCTGACGCCGCTCTCACCCCGGCGCTACCTGGCGACGAAGATCCTCGTCGCCTACGTCACCGCGCTGATGACGATCCTCGTCCTGGCGTTCGCGGGCACGACGCTCGGCGTGCGGCTCTCGGCGCGGAGCTGGGCCGAGACGGTCGCGCTCCTGCTCGTCGGGCTGCTGCCGTTCGCGGCGCTCGGGATCGTGCTCGGGCACGTGCTGGCGCCGGACTCCCTCGGGCCGGCGGTCGGCGGGCTCACGGCGCTGCTCAGCATCCTCGGCGGCGTGTGGTTCCCGATCTCGAACGGGTTCCTGCACGTCCTGGCGCAGGCGCTGCCGTCGTACTGGCTCGTCCAGGCGAGCCACGTCGCGAGCGGCGGACGCGCGTGGGGAGCGCTCGGCTGGCTCGTCGTCGCGGTGTGGACGATCGTGCTGGGTGCGCTCGCGGCGTGGGCGTACGGCCGCGACACGCAACGGGTGTAGGCGTCAGGCGTCCGGCGCGTCGGTTCCGGTGAGCTGTGCCCTGGCCTGCTCCAGCGCATCCCCGCTGTGCTGATCGACCGTGAAGGTGGGGAACTCACCCTCCGGCGAGAGCTCCTTGACACGGTCCTCGATCGCCTGGATCGACTCGTCGCTCGCGAGTGCGAAGACGATCGCCTTGCCCGGTTCGAGCGTCTCGCCGACACCCTTCATCAGCTTGTCGCTCACACCGCGGTCACGCAGCCGGCCCAGGTTCAAGCCCTTCGTCTGGTGGATCTTGACCTTCCCGTCCGCCTCCTTCGACACCAGCACCAGATCCTCGAGCGTCACGCGGTCCGACTTGGCCGCCATGTCCAGCGACTCGACGAGGAACTCCCCTGCCGCCAGATCCTTCCCCTCGATCCCGATCACCCGCACGTCTCTCTCCTCCTTCATGTCGCCGTGGTCTCGGTGCCGAACCTATCGATCAGCGTGTCGATCCGCCCGACGTGCTCGAAGCCGAGGCGCTCCAGGATCGGCGCCGACATCGGGCCCGCCCCGACCGTGAGCGCAGGCTTGCCGCGCTCCACGGCGGCGTCCCAGCGTGCGCGCACGAGTGCGCGGTAGGCGCCGCGCCCCCCGGTCGGCGCGGGTCCCGCCGCCGGAGAGATAGGTCGCGTTCGCGCCGTAGACCGCAGAGGCGAAGGCGACGACGTCTCCATCGAGGAGCGCGACGAACGTCCGCTGCGGACTGCCGGCCAGCTCCTGGTTCCACAGCGCCTGGCTCTTCGCCTCGAATGCCGCACGGTCGGCGTCGCCGATCTCGAACGCGTCCTCCGAGGATCGCAGGCGAGATCGTGCTGTCGACGGTCATGCGGCGATTATCGACCCCGGCGCCCGGCGCGACAACGCGCTTGGCGGCGGCAGGTGCGCACAGTAGGTTTGCCGGGCGAGTCACCCGACCGAGAGGAGAGACCGATGGCAGTGATCGAACACCACGCCGAGCCCGCCGCCGCCCTCGTCGGCGACAAGGGCCTGAAGCGCGACGCGATCGGCTACCTCTCGAATCTCGTCATCGGTGTCGCGTCGACCGCGCCGGCCTACTCGCTGGCGGCGACGCTCGGCTTCATCGTCGCGGTCCCGGCGATGGGGCTCCACGCCCCCGCGGTGCTGCTCGTCTCCTTCATCCCGATCCTGCTGATCGCGTTTGCCTACAAGTACCTGAACCGGGCCGACCCGGACTGCGGCACGACGTTCGCCTGGACGACGCGCGCCATGGGGCCGTGGGTGGGCTGGATCAACGGCTGGGCGATCTTCGTCGCCGACGTGATCGTGATGGCGTCCCTGTCGGTGATCGCCGCGACCTACACCTACCTGCTCTTCGGCTGGGACCATGGGGCGGGCTCGACGTTCTGGATCCTGGTCGGCTCCGCGGTGTGGATCGCGCTCATGACCTGGATCTGCTGGCGCGGGATCGAGCTCTCCGCCCGCGTGCAGCAGTTCCTGCTCGGAGCCGAGATCGTGATCCTGGTCGCGTTCGCGGTCGTCGCGCTGTTCAAGGTCTACGCGAATTCGCCGCCGCACTCGGTCCACCCGAGCTTCAGCTGGTTCAACCCCTTCGCGCTCGGCTTCAGCCCGCTCGTCGACGGGATGCTCCTCGGGATCTTCATCTACTGGGGCTGGGACTCCGGGGTGGCCGTCAACGAGGAGACCGAGAGCTCGGCGGAGGCGCCGGGCCGTGCCGCCGTCCTCTCGACGCTGATCCTGCTCGCGATCTACCTGGTCGTCTCGGCCGCCGCCCAGTCGTACGGCGGCACCCAGGTGCTGGTCAACAACTCGGGCGACGTCCTGCGCGTGCTCGGCGGGTCGGTCTTCGGCTCACCGTGGGACAAGCTGCTGATCATCGCCGTGCTCACGTCGGCGTCCGCCTCGACCCAGACGACGATCCTGCCGACGGCGCGCACGACGCTGTCGATGGCCCGCTGGAAGGCGATCCCCAAGGCGTTCGGCCACATTCACCCGCGCTACCTGACACCCGACGTCTCGACCCTCGGGATGGGCGGCCTCTCGATCGTCTTCACTTTGGTGCTCGTCGGGTTCAACTCGTCGCAGGACGTCCTCGGCGACTCGATCACCGCGCTCGGCTTCGCCGTCCTCTTCTACTACGGCTTCACCGGGCTCGCGTGCGTCGTGTACTTCCGCAAGGAGCTCGTGAAGAGCTGGAGACACTTCGTCGCCGCCGGGATCGTCCCCTTCGTCGGCTTCGGGGTGATGGCGGCGATCTTCGTCAAGGCATTCCACGACTACAGCCAGACGGGCGCGGGCTACGCGAAGCCGTTGTTCGGGATCCAGATCCCGATCGTGATCGGCATCGGCTCGCTCCTGATCGGGGTCCCGCTGGCGATCGTCTGCGCCGTCAAGTTCCGCGAGTTCTTCTCGCGCAAGCTCGAGACCGCGGAAGAAGGCTCGCTCGACTACGTCCCCGAAGAGGTGTCCGTCCACTTCTGATTCCCGGGGGAACGGGCGCGCAGCCTACCATTCGTGGGTGGCCGCGCGCCCGCTCCGGCGACTCCTCCTGATCGGCGTGCTCCTGCTGGTCGCCGCCCTCGGCGCCGTCTTCGCGGTCGCCCTGTTCGAGGCGCCCTCGGGCGCCGACCTGCAGGCGCGGGTCGCGGCGATCGAGCGCGCGAGCGGCGCCGAGCCGGTTCCGATCACGCGGATCCCGCCGAGCCTGCGCGAGGCCGTGGTCGCGACCGAGGACGAGCGCTTCTACGAGAACCGGGGAGTCGACCTGATCGCGCTCGCCCGGGCGATTCCCTACGACGTCACGCACCTGTCGCTCGCCCAGGGCGCGAGCACGATCACCGAGCAGCTCGGGAAGCTCGTCTACCTGCAGGGCAACGATCACTCGCCGTGGCGCAAGCTGACCGACATCGCGCTCGCCTTCCGCCTCGGGCACCGCTACGACCGCGAGCAGGTGCTCGACGACTACCTCAACATCGCCTACTTCGGCGGCGGCGCGTACGGGGTGGAGAACGCCGCCCGCCGCTACTTCGGCCGCGACGTCGCGCGGATCGATCTCGCCCAGGCGAGTGAGCTCGCCGGGCTGGTCCAGTCGCCGACGCAGTACGACCCGTTGACCGATCCGGTCGCCGCGCGGAGCCGGCAGGTCGCCGTGCTGCGGTCGATGGTCAGGAACGGCTACATCACCGAGGCGGAGGCGAGTGCCGTCGTGGCCCGGCCGCTGCCGGTCCGCGGCGGCCGAGTGCTGCCCGCCCTCCACGGTGTCGGCTTCTCCGTGCCGCCGCCGTTCGACTGGGCCGAGCTCGTGGTCGCGCTCCTGATCGTCGCCGGGGCCGTCGCAGCCTTCGCCGCCGCCCGTCTCGTGGCCCCGACGCTCGCGGCGCGCTTCGGGCTGGAGCTCGCGGCGGCCGTGCTTCTGATCGCGGGCGCGGTGATCGCTGCATACTCGGTGCAGGTCGTCTAGCTCACGCGGCCGCGGGCGCCCTGAGGAGCACCGTCGTCATCGACCCGGGCTCGGCGATCACGTCGTCGACCTCGAGCTCGCTCGCCTCGAGCCGCTCGATCCTCCCCGCGACCGCCTCGAGGAACGCATCGGGCGGGTCGAGGAAGTTCACCGCCGGCGTCCCGTAGTGCATCGCGACGACCAGGCGCGGCCGGAGCTCGCGCACGATCTCCGCCGATCGCTCGCCGCCGATCGTCGGGCCGCCGCCGACCGGCAGAAAGAGCACGTCGACCTCGCCGATCGCCGCGCGCTGCTCGGGGCGCAGCACCGCCTGCCCGTAGTCGCCGAAGTGGCACAACCGCAGGCCGTCGAGCGAGAAGCAGATGATCGCGTTCGGCCCGCGCCGGGTTCCCGCGGCGTCGTCGTGCTCGGACGCGATCGCGACCACCTCACCGATCGGCGTCTCGAACGTGCCCGCGGTCGCGCGGATCGTGTGCGGCGAGCCGGCGACCACGTCGGCCGCGTTGTGGTCGCGGTGCTCGTGTGTGATCAGCAGGACGTCGGCCTCGAGGCCCTCGATCGGCGGGTAGTCGAAGACGATCCCGCGCGTCGCGGCGAGGTCCATCGGGCCGAACGGATCGATCGCGACGCGCTGAGAGCCGCTGACGAGGAACGCCGACTGGCCGTACCAGCGAATCTTCATGACGCCTCCGATTCTGTTCAGAGTTGAGTGAGCCGGCGGAGCAGCGGGACGGCGCGGATCAGCGTCTCCTGCTCCTCCGCGGTGAGCTTCGACATCGCCTCCGCGAGCCACCCCTCGCGGCGCCGGCGGTCGGCCGCGAGCGTCTCGCGCCCTTCGGCCGTCGGCGTGATCAGGACCTGCCGGCGGTCGGTCGGGTCGGGCGTGCGGGAGACGAGCCCGGCCGCCTGCAGCTCGGCGACGGTCTGCGCCATCGACTGCGGGCGCACCCGCTCGGCGGTCGCGAGACTGCTGGTCGTCTGGGGCCCCTCGCGGTCGAGGCGGGCGAGCACGGCGCCCTGCGAGATCGAGAAGGTGTTCTCGGCCCGCAGCCGCCGGATCAGCTGCCCGAGCACGATGCGCAGCTCGCTCGCCGACCGAGTGAGATCGAGCGTCCGGCTCACCGTTCACAACTATACAGGTAAGCTGAGCAGGCTACCTGTGCATTCGACCGCATCTCCGCCCACGCACGACGACCGCTACAAGTGGGTCGCGCTCTCGAACACGACGCTCGGGGTGCTGCTCGCCACGATCGACGCGTCGATCATGCTGATCGCGATGCCGACGATCTTCCGCGGCATCCGGCTCGACCCGCTGCAGCCGGGCAACAGCTTCTACCTGCTGTGGATGATCCTCGGCTTCCTCGTCGTGTCGAGCGTGCTCGTCGTCGGGGTCGGCAGGCTCGGCGACCTGTACGGGCGCGTGCGCATGTACAACCTCGGCTTCGTCATCTACACGGTCTCGTCGCTGCTGCTCGCGATCGACTGGATGCACGGGCGCGCGGGCGCCGACTGGCTGATCGCCTTCAGGGTCGTGCAGGGGGTGGGCGCCGCGTTCCTGATCGGGCAGTCTGCGGCGATCCTCACCGACGCCTTCCCGCAGAACCAGCGCGGCCTCGCGCTCGGGATCACGAACGTCGTCGGCATCAGCGGCCAGTTCATCGGCCTCGTGCTCGGCGGCGTGCTCGCACCGATCGACTGGCGCCTCATCTTCCTCGTCTCCGTCCCGTTCGGCGCGTTCGGCACCGTCTGGTCGTACCTGAAGCTGCGTGAGACGAGCCTCCCCGAGCGCGCGCCGATCGACTGGCTCGGCAATGCGACCTTCGCGCTCGGGCTCGTGCTGCTGATGATCGGGATCACGTACGGGATCCGGCCGTACGGCGACAGGCCGATGGGGTGGACGAACCCGTTCGTCGACGCCTGCCTGAGCCTGGGCGTGCTGCTGCTCGCTGCCTTCGTGATCGTCGAGCGGCGCGTGAAGCACCCGATGTTCAAGCTGCCGCTGTTCCGGATCCGCGCCTATACGTTCGGCGTCTTCTCGAGCTTCCTGTCCGCGATCGCGCGTGGCGGCCTGATGTTCATGCTGATCATCTGGCTGCAGGGGATCTGGCTGCCCGAGCACGGCTACAGCTTCGAGCGCACGCCGTTCTGGGCCGGCATCTACATCCTGCCGCTGACGGTCGGCTTCCTCGTCGCCGGCCCGGTCTCCGGCTACCTCTCCGACCATTACGGCTCGCGGCTGCTCGCGACGGGCGGCATGGTCGTGTCCGCGATCGCGTTCCTCCTGCTCGCCGTGCTGCCGATCGACTTCTCCTACGAGGCATTCGCGGCCATCCTGCTCCTGATGGGGCTGTCGATGGGCGCCTTCGCCTCGCCGAACCGGGCCGCCGTGATGAACAGCCTTCCCGCGCAGCACCGGGGCGCCGGCGGGGGCATGAACCAGACCTTCCAGAACTCGGCACAGGTGCTGTCGATCGGGATCTTCTTCACGCTGATGATCGTCGGGCTCTCGGGCGCGCTCCCGCACACGCTCGCAGCCGGCTTGACGGCCCACGGCGTTCCGCCGACGACCGCGCACCGCGTGGCCGACCTGCCGCCCGTGTCGGTGCTGTTCGCCACGTTCCTCGGCTACAGCCCGGTGGAGCGGCTCGTGCCGCCGGACGTCCTCCACCACCTCTCGCAGGCGAACCTGGCGACCCTGACGAGCCGCGGCTTCTTCCCGCAGCTGATCACGCACCCGTTCCGCGCCGGCCTGCACGAGGCCTTCCTGTTCGCGGCGTGCGCCTGCCTGGTCGCGGCCGTTGCCTCGTGGTCGCGCGGCCCGCGGATCATCGGCCAGCCTGCGTCCGCCGAGACGTCGGCGGTCCCGCTCGCGGGCGACTGAGCTCCTTAGGCGGCCGGCGGGTAGACGGCGTCGGGCTCCTGGGTGAGCCCGTCGGGCCAGTCGAAGATCTCGGTGATCACGCCGAGGTCGGCGTCGGTCGCGACGTACGCGAAGCTGACGCCGTTGTAGTGGCCGCCCTGCACGACACCGTGCCCCTTGGCGCGAAGCGTCGCGAGCGTCTCCGCGTAGCCGCGCCCGCCGACGGCGACGTGGTGCACGCCCTCTCCCTTCGTCGCGAGGAACTCCGCGAACACGCCCTCGTCCTCCAGCGGCTGCACGAGCTCCCACTGCACGCTGCCGACCATCGTCACCGCGATCCGGAACCGGTAGGTACCGGGCCGGTCGGCGACGACCATCCCGGACACCGTGTCCGGGTTGAACTCGTAGATCTCCCACGGGCCGATGCCGTACTCCTCGACGTACGTCCGCAGGGTCCGCTCGAGATCGCGGACGACGATCGAGATCTGCATCGTCTCGGTGAACACCGGCTCGCGCATGAGCGCGGCAATCGTACGACGTTGCGCCCGTCACTGTGAGGTGCTTCGATCCGCGCGTGGCGACGGTGCGTGCAGCGGTGACGCGGGCGAGAGGCGTGATGGAGGTCACGACCGTCGCGGGGCCCGGCCCGCCGGGGCCCGGGGAGGTGCTCGTCGGCCCCGAGGCGGTCGGTCTGTGCGGCTCCGACTTCCACTACTTCCTCGGCGACCTCGGCACGATCGAGGATCCGTCGGTCCTCTATCCGCGGATCCAGGGCCACGAGGCGGCCGGGCGGATCCTCGAGCTCGGGCCCGGCTGCCCGCCCGGGCTCGCCGCCGGCCAGCGCGTCGCCCTGTGGCCGGTCTCCGCCTGCGGACGCTGCTACGCGTGCCGGATCGGACGGCCGAACGCCTGCGTCTCGATCTCGCTGATCGGCGTCCACGCCGACGGCGCGCTGCAGGAGCAGCTGCTCGTGCCGGCCGCACAGGTGTTCCCGGTCGGCGACCAGGATCCCGCGCTCGCCGCGCTGATCGAGCCGGTCTCGATCGCGATGCGCTCGGTCGACCGTGGTCGGGTCTCCGCGGGCGAGCAGGTCGTCGTGCTCGGCGCCGGGCCGATCGGCCAGGCGCTCGCGCTGGCGGCGATCGACCGCGGCGCCTCCGTGCTCGTGCTCGACACGGTCGCGAGCCGCCTCGAGCGTGCAGCGCTCACCGGCGCCGACGTGCACCGGCTCCTCGAGCGCGAGTCGCTGCGTGACGTGGCACGCGAGTGGGCGGGGGCGGACGGGCCGGAGGTCGTCTTCGAGGCGACGGGCGTCGCCGCCCTCGTGCAGTCGAGCGTCGACGCGGTCGCGCACGCGGGCCGGGTGGTCGTCGTCAGCCTCTCGAGCGAGCATGCGCCGGTGCGTGTCGGCGACCTCCCGCTGAAGGAGATCGATGTGCTCGGTGTCAGCTGCTGCCGCGCCGGCGACTTCGGCGCCGCGGTCGACCTCGTCGACCGCCGGCGCGATGTCGCCGCCGGGCTCGTCACGCACCAGTTCTCACTCGACGAGGCTCCGCGCGCGATCGAGTACGCGATGCGGAACCCCGGCGAGGTGATGAAGGCGGTCGTCAGAGTCGACGACCGCCCTGACTTCTAGAACGGGAACGGGTGGCCGCTGCCGCCCTGCACGGTGATCCAGCGCAGCTCGGTGAACTCGTCGATCACCGCCTGGCCGCCGAAGCGCCCCCAGCCCGAGTCCTTCACGCCGCCGAACGGCATCTGCGGCTCGTCGCCGACCGGCTGGTCGTTGACGTGCACGATCCCCGACTCGAGCAGCTGCGCGAGCGCGAAGCCGCGGTCGGTGTCGGAGGTGAGGATCCCTGCGCTGAGGCCGTACTCGGTGGCGTTCGCGCGGGCGATCGCCTCCTCGGCCGACTCGACCACGTCCACGGCGACGACCGGGCCGAACGTCTCGAACTTGGCGAAGTCCGAGCTCTCCGGAACGTCGGTGATGACCGTCGCGCGGTAGCAAGGGCCGGCGGCCTCGCCGCCTGCGAGCAGCTTCGCGCCCTTCGCGACCGCGTCGTCGACGCGCTCGCTGACGAGGCTGAGCGCCGCCTCGTTGATGAGCGGGCCGATCACGGTGTCGTGCTCCTTCGGATCGCCTGCCTTCAGCGCCTTCGCCTTCTCGGCGAGGCGGGAGGTGAACTCGTCCGCGATCGGGCGTTCGACGATGATCCGTCGCGCCGACATGCAGATCTGACCCTGGTGCAGGAACGCGCCGAAGGCCGCGGCGTTGACCGCGTAGTCGAGATCGGCGTCGGCGAGCACGAGCAGCGGGTTGTAGCCTCCGAGCTCGAGCACCACGCGCTTCAGCTGGCGCCCGGCCGCTTCCGCGAGCCGACGGCCGGTCGCCGTCGAGCCGGTGAAGTTGATCCGGCGGACAGCCGGGTTCTCGACCAGTTCGTCGCCGATCGGCGCCGCTTCGCCGGGGGCGTGGGTGACGACGTTGAGGACGCCGGCGGGCAGGCCCGCCTCGGCGAAGATCTCGCCCCAGATCAACCCGCCCACGACCGGCGACAGCTCGGACGGCTTCAGCACGACGGTGTTGCCGAGCGCGAGCGGTGCCGCGATCGAGCGCGCGGAGAGGATCAGCGCCGCATTCCAGGGCGCGATCGCCGCGACCACGCCGACCGGCTTGCGAATCCCCATCGCGAGGGTGCCGGGGTGGTCGGAGGGGATGAGCTGGCCCACGGGCGCGTACGGCAGCGCCGCCGTCTGCCGCAGGAGGCCGGGCACGAAGCCCATCTGGAACATCCCGAAGCCGAAGCTCGCGCCGGTCTCGCGCGCGAGCAGGCCGACGACCTCGTCGAGGCGCGACTCGAGGATGTCGGCCGCCTTCAGGAAGATCCGCTGGCGCTCGGCGGGCGCGGTCTGCGCCCAGGCGGGGAACGCCTCGGCCGCGCTCGCGATCGCACGCTCGGCGTCGGCGCGCGTTCCGGCCGGGACGTGAGCGACGACATCGCCCGTGAACGGATCGCGGTCTTCGAAGGTCTTCCCGCCTCCCGCGGCCGTCCACTCGCCGCCGATGAACTGCTGGTACTCGCGAACCTCGGACTGGACGCTCGTCACCTTCGTTCTCCTTTCTCTGAGGGCCGCGTCATCACGCTCCAGGAAGCTTGGCGTATATAACCCCACGGGCCAGGCGCATGTCGAATTTCCGGTCAGCTGTCCCACATAGTCGAATCGCGCCGACATCGTGATCGATCTCGAGCGCATCACCGCGATCGACGTGCACGTCCACGCCGAGCGCTCGCGGGCGGGGCACGACCCGATGCCGGCCGAGCTGCGCGAAGCCGCCGCGCGCTACTTCGGCAACCGCTTCACCGGCGACGCGCTTCCCACGATCGACGACGTCGCCGGGTACTACCGTGAGCGAGGGCTCGCTGCGGTCGTGTTCACCGTCGACTGGGAGCTCCGGAGCGGCCGGCCGCCGATCCCGAACGAGGAGATCGCAGAGGGCGCGCGAGAGAACGCGGACGTGCTGATCCCGTTCGCGAGCGTCGACCCGGCGCGCGGTGACGCGGCGTCGCGGGCGCAGCGGCTGATCGACGACCACGGCGTTCGCGGGTTCAAGTTCCATCCCAACCTGCAGGAATTCTTCCCGAACGACCCGGCCGCGTACCCGCTCTACGAGGTGATCGCGGCGGCAGGCCTGCCCGCGCTCTTCCACTCGGGGCACAGCGGAATCGGCACCGGGCTGCCCGGCGGCGGCGGTCTGCACCTGAAGTACTCGAACCCGCTCTGCCTGGACGACGTCGCCGCCGACCTGCCCGAGCTGAAGATCGTCCTCGCCCATCCGTCGTTCCCATGGCAGGACGAGGCGATCTCGGTCTGCCTGCACAAGGCGAACGTCTGGATCGACCTCTCCGGCTGGTCGCCGAAGTACTTCCCGCCGCAGCTCGTCCAGTACGCGAACACCCAGCTGCGCGAGCAGGTCCTGTTCGGATCCGACTTCCCTCTGATCACGCCCGACCGCTGGCTCGCGGACTTCGCCGGCGCGCCGTTCCGCGACGAGGTCCGGCCCCTGATCCTGAAGGACAACGCCGCTGCGCTGCTGGGTCTCTGATGTTCCAATATTCGGAACGCCATTCTTGACAGCAGAACCGCGAATCGCCTAGCGTCGCAGCCATCAGGCTCCCGAGCGGTTCCGACCCAGCGAGGAGGATGTCCGAAAACTGGCGATCGTCGCGCTGAGTGAAGCCGTCTCCGACCTCGTGCGCGACGGTGACGTGGTGGCGCTCGAGGGCTTCACGCACCTCATCCCGAATGCGGCGGGCCAGGAGCTGATCCGCCAGGGGCGTCGAGAGCTGACGCTCGTGCGCATGACGCCCGACGTCATCTACGACCAGCTGATCGGCATGGGCTGCGCACGCAAGCTCGTCTTCTCGTGGGGCGGCAATCCCGGTGTCGGATCCCTGCACCGGCTTCGCGACGCCGTCGAGCACGACTGGCCCGCGCCGCTCGAGCTCGAGGAGCACTCGCACGCCGGAATGGCGGCCGCGTACGCGGCCGGGGCCGCGAACCTTCCGTTCGGCGTCCTGCGCGGGTACGACGGGACCGACCTGCCGGCGCACACCCGCGTCGCGTCGATCACCTGCCCCTTCACGGGCGAGCGGCTCGCCGCGGTCCCTGCGCACCGCCCCGACGTCGGGATCGTCCACGCGCAGCAGGCCGACCGGCACGGCAACGTGCAGCTCTGGGGGATCACCGGCGTGCAGAAGGAGGTCGTGCTCGCCTCGACGCGCTCGATCGTCACCGTCGAGGAGATCGTCGACGAGCTCGAGCTGCAGCCGGGCGCCGTCGTGCTCCCCGCGTGGGTGATCGACGCGGTCGCGTGCGTCCCCGGTGGAGCCCGGCCTTCGTACGCACACGGCTACTACGAGCGGGACAACGACTTCTACGTCGCATGGGACGCGATCAGCCGCGACCGCGACCTGTTCCTCGACTGGATGAGCGAGCACGTGCTCGAGGGGGTGTCCGCATGACAGTCACCGATGGGCTGAGCGAGATCGTCCTGCCCGACGACCCGAGCTTCGGGCCGGAGGTGCAGATCGACTACCCGGGCTACCGCTCGACGCGCTGGCGTGCGCCGAACCGGCCGCTCGTCACGTTGCCCGAGGAGCTGCACGCGCTCGCCGGCCCCGTGTTCGGCGAGGACACCGTGCGCCCGTCCGACGCCGACCTCACGCGGCAGCACGAGGGCGAGCCGCTCGGCGAGCGGATCATCGTGCACGGGCGGGTGCTCGACTCCTCCGGCCGGCCGCTCGAGGGCGCGCTCGTCGAGGTCTGGCAGGCGAATGCGTGCGGGCGCTACCGGCACCAGGTCGACCGGCACCCGGCGCCGCTCGACCCGAACTTCTCCGGCGCCGGCCGCTGTCTCACCGACGCCGACGGCCGCTACGAGTTCGTCACCGTCAAGCCCGGCGCCTACCCATGGGGAAACCACGAGAACGCATGGCGGCCGGCGCACATCCACTTCTCGCTGTTCGGCCGCCTGCTCACGCAGCGGCTGGTCACGCAGATGTACTTCCCCGGGGACCCGCTCTTCCCGTACGACCCCATCTTCAACGCGGTCCGCGATCCCGGGTCGCGCGCGCTGCTCGTATCGCGGTTCGACCTCTCGAAGACGGTGCCCGACTGGGCGCTCGCGTTCGAGTGGGACATCGTGCTCGGCCGCGGCGGTGCCGGCACGACGCCGATCGAGGAGGACGCATGACGACGCCGTCTCAGACCGTCGGCCCGTACTTCACGATCGGCCTGGTCGAAGACGGCCGCTCGCAGAACGAGCTCGACCCGGACGGCGTCCTCCTCGAGGGCACGCTGTTCGACGGCCGGGGCGAGCCGGTCCCCGACGGGCTCGTCGAGCTGTGGGACGCCGCCGGGAGTCGGTGGGGCCGCTGTGGCACCGATTCCGGCGGCGGCTTCTCCTTCCGGCTCCCGCCCGACGCCCGCCGGCTCGAGGTGCTCGTCTTCGCCCGCGGGCTCCTGCGCCACCAGTGGACGCGCGTCTACCTCGGCGAGGCGGCCGAGGACGAGGTGCTCGCCGGTATCGAGCCCGCCCGCCGGTCGACCCTGATCGCGCGCCGCGAGGGCAGCGGGCTGCGCTTCGACATCCGCCTGCAAGGCGACGACGCAACGGTCTTCTTCGCGCATTGAGCACCGAGACGACATCCGTGCCGGAGAACGCCGCCTCGCGCGGGGCGGGCGCCGCGCGCAGCGTGCGCGACGCGACCTTCGAGCTCTTCCGTCGCCGCGGCCTGACCACGCTGTTCGCAAACCCGGGCTCGACCGAGGTGCCGTTCCTGACCGACCTGCCCGGCGACCTCGAGTTCGTGCTCGCCCTCCACGAGAGCTCCGTCGTCGGGCTCGCCACCGGCTACGCGCTCGGCCGGGGCGCACCGTCGCTCGCGCTGCTCCACACGACGGCGGGGCTCGGCAACGGCGTGGCCGCCATCGCGACCGCCCGCGTCAACCGCGCGCCGGTGGTGATCCTCGTCGGCCAGCAGGACCGCCGTCATCTCGCCTACGAGCCGTTTCTCACCGGGCGCCTGGCCGGTCTCGCCGGCGACTACCCGGTGCGCGTCGAGCAGCCGGTACGCGCACAGGACGTCCCGGGCGCGGTCGAGCGCGCCTACCACGCCGCGCAGGTCGCGCGCGGCCCGGCGCTCGTGATCGTGCCGATGAACGACTGGGAGGCGCCGGCCGACGACGAGCGCGAGCCCGCGGCGGCCGTCGGCGAGATCGTGCGTGCAGTCGCCGTCGAGCCCGCCGTCGTCGACGCGCTCGCCGCCTTCCTCGACGAGGCGCGCTCGCCGGCGCTCGTCGTCGGCGCGGGCGCCGACGACGAGGCCTCCCGCGCCGCGCTCGTCGCGCTCGCCGAGCGGCTGGGTGCGCCCGTCTACCAGGAGGCATTCGGCGCCCGGGCCGGCTTCCCGCACGACCATCGTCTGTTCGCGGGCCTGCTCCCGGCGGGCCGCCCCGGCCTGCGCGAGCGGCTGGCCCCGTACGACACGCTGCTCGTCGTCGGCTGCCCGGCCTTCCGGCAGTCGTTCTACGCGCCGGGCCGGCTGACGATGCCGGGAACCAGGATCGCGCTCGTCACCGAGGACGCGGAGGAGGCGTATCGCAGCCCGGCCGAGCTCGCCGTGCTCGCCTCGCCGGCGTCGGTGTGCGCCGCGCTCGCCGCGCGCGTGACGCCGAGAGACGCGTCGCCGCCTGCGCCGTTCGAGCCGCCGGCCGACCCGGAGCCGCCCCGGCCCGGCGAGCCGATGCGCGCGAGCCACGTCCTCGCGGCGCTCGCCGGGCGTCTGCCGCGCGGCGCGATCGTGCTCGAGGAGGCGCCGGTCGACCGGCCGGAGCTCCAGGAGCGGATGCCCGCCTTCGAGCCGTTCGGGTACCTGAGCGCGGCGATGGGCGGGCTCGGGTTCGCGGTGCCCGGCGCGACCGGGCTGCGGATGGCGCTTCCGGAGCGTCCGGTCGTCGCCGTGGTCGGCGACGGCTCGACGATCTACGGCATCCAGGGCGTCTGGAGCGCCGCCCACTATCGGGTCGGCGTTCTGTTCGTCGTACTGTCCAATGGCGGCTACGCGATCATGGACCGGCTGGCCGAGAGCCAGGGCGGCGCTCCGCCCTGGCCGTCGTTCGGCGAGGTGGAGCTCGCCACCGTCGCCCGCGGCTTCGGCTGTCCGTCGCGGCGCGTGGTGACGTACGACGAGTTGACCGCCGCCCTGGACGAGGTCGTCCCCACGCTCGCCGGGCGCAGCGAGCCGCTGCTGCTCGACGTGGCAATCGCCCCGACGAAGGCATTCGGGCCGTGACGAGCCATGCGTAGCCGGCCTCCACCAGCCGTCCCGAAGTCGCGGATCAACCCCCCTGGAGTCCCCCACCAGCACCAGAAAGGACGGATCGGATGACGGTTCGGAAAGCAGTAGTGCTGATCGCGTTTCCCATCGCCGTGATCGCAGCGGCGATTCTCGCCACCGGTGCCGCGAGCTCGACGGCGAAGGTCGGCGCGGGATCGGCCGGGGTTGGGAAGTGCGGCCTCGGCACCGGCAAGAAGGCGAAGGGCACGCCGATCAAGATCGACGGTCTCGACATGTTGATCCCGGGTGTCGACTTCACGACCGTCGGCAAGGTCGCCGCGGCGTACTTCGCCTGCGTGAACGACAACGGCGGCATCCACGGCCGCCCGGTCAAGTACACGCTCTACAACGAGCAGCTCAACCCGGCGCAGGAGGCCGCGCTCGCTCGCAAGATGATCCAGAGCGACAAGGCGGTCGGCGTCGTGGGCAACACGAGCTTCGCGGAGTGCGGCACGAACTGGAAGTACTACAAGAGCAAGGGCTACGTCGTGATCGGCGCGGGCGTGCAGGCCGAGTGCTACTCGACGCCGTCGTTCGCCGAGGTCAACATGGGCCCGCGCTACAGCAACATCGGAGCGGCCCAGGCGTTGATCGCGGCAGGCGTCAAGAAGATCGCGATCGCCTCGCCGGACACGATCTCGGCCTACGCCGACAGCGGCGTCGCCGCGCTCGGGAAGGTCAAGGGCGTCGCGGTCAAGATCTACCCGACGCACCTGCCCGTGACCGACGCGAGCTCGCAGGTGCTGTCGATGTACCAGTTCGCCGGGAACGGCGGCGGGATCATCCTCGACTTCACCCCGGACACGGCGCCGGCCTTCATGAAGGCGGCGGTCAGCCTCGGCATCGAGTCGAAGTTGAAGTGGGGCTCGTCGACGCCGATCGCCAACACCCTGATGGCGGCCCAGTTCCCGCAGTTCGACGGCAACCTGTGGATCAACCAGGAGGTCGGGAACCTCAACCCGTCGGTCGGTCCCGACACGGCGCTGATGTTCCAGATCCTCAAGAAGTACGCGCCGAGCATCGCGCCGCAGGCGTTCGCGCAGTTCGGCTACCTCGACGCGAAGTTCGCCACGAACGCGCTGCTCAGCATCAAGGGCGCGATCACGGCGAAGTCGTACAACCTGGCGGTGCGCAGCCTGAAGAACCAGAAGACCGACATGCTCTGCAAGGCCTTCTACGTGGGGAACGCACTGCCGTACCACATCCCGAACAACACGGACATCACGGTCGACTACAAGTCGGGCCAGATCGTCGTCCGGACGGGCTGCACGGAGATCTACCCGGTCGACAAGCAGCTCACCCAGACCCGCAAGTGGGAGAAGAAGTACAAGCTCAACTAGAAAGGAAGGACGTGGCGATCGACAACCCGGTCAGCTCGAGGGAGCCTCGTTGAGCAGCCTCCTCGCGTTCAGCATCTTCGGCCTCGAATGGCAGTTTCTGAAGCCGTTCATCGTCGTCGGGCTCGCCTTCGGCGGCGTCTACGCGCTGTCCGGCGTCGGGCTGGTCGTGCTGTACCGCGCTACAGGCGTGCTGAACCTCGCATTCGGTGCGATCGGTGCGGGCGGGGCGTTGATCGCGTACTGGATCGTCACGCACACGGGCTGGCCGGACTGGCTGGCCTACACGATCTGCGTCGCGTTCGGCGGGGTCGTCAACCTTGCCTACGGCATGGTTTTCGGCCCCGCCTTCGCGCGGCGCGATCCGCTCGTCAAGATGATGGGGACGCTCGGCCTCGCACTGATCCTGCTCGGAATCATGGCCTGGCGGGCTCCGATCGGAGGTGCGTTCGCGCGCTTCCTGCCGCTCCCCTCCTCGAGCCACATCTACACGATCTGGGGAACGGCCGTGAACCTGACGCAGATCATCGCGATCGCGCTCGCGTTCGTCTTCACCGCCGTGACCACGATCTTCCTGCGCGTCACCAAGCTCGGCACGGCCATGCGCGCGCTCGCGAACGACCGCGAGATCACCGCCACGCTCGGCGTGCCGGCGCGTCGGGTCGAGGCGGCGGCCTGGTTCGGGTCCGGCCTCGTGTGCGGAGCGGCAGGGCTGCTGCTGCCCGACCTCCTGACCTCGCTCGACTATTCGGCACTCACGTTCCTGGTCATCTCCTCGCTCGCGGCGGCGCTGATCGGCCGTTTGCGGTCGCTGTGGGTGACGCTGTTCGGCGGGCTGGTCGTCGGGCTCGCGCAGGCGGTGCTCGCCCCGTACGCCTCGGTGACGCAGTACCGGTCGGCCGCGCCGTTCGTGCTCGCGATCGCCGCGCTGCTCGTCCTCTCGCGTCGCCGGGTCGTCTCCATGTCCCGCGCAGGATGAGCACGCCTCTCCATCTCGACCGCGGGCTGGTCGTCCGTGGCGTCGTGATCACAGCCCTGCTCGCGTTCGTCGTCGTCGCGGTTCCGACGCTGGTCGGCGCCGACTGGATCACCACGTTCACGAGCGTCGCGATCTACTCGCTCGCGGCGCTCGGCTTCGGCGTTCTCTACGGCCGCGTCGGCATGATCTCGCTCGGCCAGATCGCCCTCCTCTCGGTCGGAGTCTGGATCGGCACGCGGCTGTCGTACGCCACGGCGATCCCGTTCCCGCTCCTGCTCCTGATCGACGGCGGCATCGTCTGCGTGATCGGCGTGATCGTCGGGCTGCCGGCGCTGCGCCTGTCCGGTCTCTACCTCGCGCTGATCACGCTCATGTTCGCCGGCGCGACGACCGTGGTGCTCGGCGCCACCCAGTTCCCGAACGGGGGCCACGGCTTCCTCGGCTATACGACCACGTCGAGCCTGGCCGGGCTGCAGCCCGTCCGGCGGCCCGCCGTGGCGAACTCCGACATCGCCTACTACCGCTACGTCGTGATCGTGGCCGCGATCATGTTCCTGCTCGCGCTCGTCCACGTCGCCGGCAAGCCGGGACGTGCCTGGGCCTCGATTCGCGAGAGCGAGCCGGCCGCACTCGCCGCCGGTGTGAACACCGTGCTCTACAAGCTGTGGGCCTTCGGCCTGTCGTCGTTCATGACCGGCGTCGCCGGCTGCCTGCTCGCCGCGCAGATCGGCGAGCCGCGGGCGATCACCTTCCAGACGCAGGACTCGCTGACGCTGGCCGCGACCGCGCTGATCGGCGGCATCTTCAGCCTCTGGGGCGCGATCGTCGCCGGCCTGTTCAACCAGCTGCTGCCGTTCATCTTCCAGGCGCAGTGGGGGATCAACCCGAACTTCCTGCTCATCCTCTTCGGAGCCGGCCTGCTTCAGGTGCTCCTGACCGCGCCCGGCGGCCTCACCGACCAGTTCCCCAAGGACATGGCCAACCTCGGCCGGCTGGCGTGGCGCGGCGTGCGCCGGCTGGGCCCGGCGAAGAAGGCGCCCGAGCCGGAGTCCACGAGCGAGGAGCCGACGTGATCGAGGTCTCGGGGCTCACCGTCCGCTTCGCGGGCGTGACGCCGATCGACGACATGAGCGTCGTCTTCCCCGGCGGGACGTGCGGGCTGATCGGCCCGAACGGAGCGGGCAAGACGACGTTCTTCAACGTCCTCTCGGGCTTCGTCAAGCCGGCCGCCGGGACGGTCACGGCGTTCGGGCAGAACCTGCTCAAGCTCTCGGATTACAAGCGCGCCCGCTGGGGGCTCCGGCGCACCTTCCAGACCGAGATGGCGATCGAGCAGCTCTCCGTGTTCGACAACGTCGCGCTGATCCACGAGCATTCGGGGGCGAAACGGTCGACCCGCAGGGACGACGTGCTGGGTGCGATCGAGTTCGTCGGACTCGACGCGCCGCCGACCGCCAGGGTCGGCGGGCTCGGCGCGCGCGAGCGGCGGCTGGTCGAGGTCGCCCGCGCGGTCGTCGGGCGCCCGCGGGTCGTGCTGCTCGACGAGCCCGCCGCCGGGCTTCCGGACGAGGAGACCGCGCACCTGGCGAGTGTGATCCAGAAGATCCCCGGGGAGGTCGGCGCGCTCGTGATCCTCGTCGACCACGACATGAGCCTCGTCTCGGCCTGTTGCGCGACGACGGCGGTCGTCGACTTCGGCAAGCTCGTCGCGTCCGGCCCGACCGCCGAGGTGCTGCGCGACGAGCACGTGATGCGTGCCTACCTCGGGACGGAGACGACCGAGGAGGACGAGGGCGGCGGTTCCGGGGTGTCCGCGTGAGCGTAGGCTCGACGGAGCTCACAAGCGCGAACGGCGCGCCGCTCCGCATCGACGGGCTGTCGATCACCCGCGGCGGCAAGCCGGTCGTGCGCGACATCTCGCTCGAGATCCCGCGCGGGTCGGTGACGACGCTGCTCGGGCCGAACGGCGCCGGCAAGTCGACGATGGTACTGGCGGTCGGTGGCGTGCTGCGGCCGAGCGCGGGCACGGTCAGCGTCGGAGAGCGGAACCTGACGAGGCTTCGCCCCGAGCACGTTCGGAGGGCAGGCGTCGCGATCGTCCCGGAGGGGCGGCGGCTCCTGCCGGACCTCACGGTCCACGACAACCTGCGCGTCGCCACCTACTCGCTCAACCGCGAGGACGCGAAGGGCGGGATCGCCTACGCGCTGGAGGTGTTCCCGCAGCTCGAGAAGCGCTGGGGCGCGATCGCGAGGACGCTGTCCGGTGGCGAGCAGCAGATGGTGGTGCTCGCACAGGCGCTCGTCTCGCGGCCGAAGTTCATCCTCGTCGACGAGCTGTCGCTCGGCCTCGCCCCGGTGGTCGTCAAGCGGCTGATCCCGGCGCTCGAGCGTGCCGCTTCCGAGGGCGTGGGCGTCCTGCTGATCGAGCAGTTCGTCCACGTCGCGCTCGCGCTGGCCGAGCGCGCGTACGTGATCGAGGGCGGGCGCATCGTCTACCACGGGACCGCGGCCGAGCTGCGAGAGCACCCGGAGCGCCTGCACTCGGCGTACCTCCTGCGTGAGCGGGCGGGTGTCGTCCCGCCGCCGACCGAGGGAGTGCTCTGATGGCGCTGCGCGTGCTCGACGACGGGCGGGCGCAGACGCTCGCGCGACTCTGCGACCTGTTCGTCCCAGGCTCGGGGCGTGTCGAGCCGGTGGTGTACATCGACGCGCAGCTCGCCGCGCTGCCGGACGAGGTGCAGGAGGCCGCGATCGCGTCGATCGACGAGCTCGCCGGTGCGACCGACGAGGGGTCGCTCGCGCAGCACGTGGCGACGCCGGCGTTCGGCTTCATCCGTGCCCTCGCCGTCGAGGCGTTCTACAGCGACTTCGTGGCGCCCGGCGCGTCGGGCCCGGGAGCGTGGACGGAGATCGACTTCAACTCGCCGCTCGCGACCCGGCTCTCGAAGGACTGGTCGTTCATGGGGATCGCATGACCGCGGGCGAGACCCACGACGTGGTCGTCGTCGGGTCGGGGGCCGGCGGCGGTGTCGTCGCGGGGGAGCTGGCGCAGCGCGGGCGCGACGTGGTGCTGCTCGAGGCCGGGCCGCACCTCACGGCCGCCGACTTCACGCGCTGGGAGGCGAAGGCGAATCACGACATGTGGTGGCCGCTCCGCCTCGCGCCCCTGCCGGGCGGCGAGCTGTTCGCGTTCCTCGCCGGCCGCTGCGTCGGCGGGACGACCACCGTCAACACCAAGGTCGCGTTGCGGGCTCACGAGCGCGACGTCGCCAAGTGGCATGGGCTCACCGGGCTCACGAACGAGCGGGGCGAGCCGTTCGCGGCGGGTGACCTGGCACCGCACTACGCCCGCGTGGAGCAGGTGCTCGGCGTCCGAGAGCGGCGCGACTGGGGCAAGAGCGTCTCCACCGTCGAGCCGGGCTTTCGCGCGCTGGGCGTCGAGCTCGAGCCGGTGCAGTCCTACACCGACGTCAACTGCATGCGCTGCGGGTCGTGCCTCCAGGGCTGCCCGACGAACGCCGGCAAGTCGACGCAGAACACGTACATCCACGAGGCGTGGGCGCGCGGGCTGCTCGACCTGCGGGCCAATGCGACCGTCGAGCGGGTGCTGATCGAGGACGGCGGCGACGGCCGGCAGGCGACGGGCGTCGAGTACGTCGACGAGGCGGGCGAGCGCCGGACGCTGAACGCGCAGGCGGTGGTGGTCGCCGCGGGGACGCTCAACACGCCGCAGCTCCTGCGCAGGTCCGGGCTCCACGGCTCGTGGATCGGCCGGAATCTCGGCCTGCATCCGGTGCGGCTCGTCTACGGCCTCTTCGACGAGCCGCAGGACACGCACATGGTCTATCCGATCAGCGCGCACTGCATGGACTTCCAGCACGACGAGGACGGCGGGTTCGTGATCGAGGCGACGACGATCCAGGATCCGATCGCCTTCGCGACCACGCTCACCGACGAGCAGGGGCCTCTGTGGGGCGCCCGCCTCGTCGAGGCGCTCCGCGGCTTCAGGCGCTGGGTCGGCGTGCTCGCCATGGTCAACGACGAGAACAATGCGAGCGTCGGCGTGGACGAGAACGGCCTCGAACGGTTCGAGATCGACTTCTCGCCCGTCGAGCTCGACCGCATCGAGCGGGCCTTCGAGTTCAGCCGCAAGGCGCTGCTCGCCGCCGGTGCGCGGCAGATCGCCTGGAGCGGGCTCGCGTCGACGCACGTCCAGGGCACCTGCCGGATGGGCGACGACCCGGAGCGGTCGGTCGTCGACCGGAACGGCGAGTCGCACGAGGTGAAGCGGCTCTTCGTGGGCGACGGCTCCGTCGTCCCGCGCACGCTGTCCGTGAACCCGTCGCTGACGATCATGGCGCTCGCGACGCGCCTCGCCGAGCACCTGCACGCCGACCCGAACGGCTATCTCACGGCGACGTGAACGCGGCGCTCCTCTCCGCCTACCATGCGCCGCTGGAGCTCGTCGAACGGCCCGAGCCGGAGCCGGCCTCGCCCCGCGACGTCGTCGTCCGCATCGGCGGCGCGGGAGTCTGCGCGACCGACCTGCACGCGATCGAAGGCCTGATGGACGCGGTCGGCGTGCGCCTGCCGCTCGTGCTCGGGCACGAGAACGCCGGCTGGGTGCACGCGGTGGGAGACGACGTGACCGCCGCGCGTGTCGGTGACGCCGTGCTCGTGTATCCGCCGTACAGCTGCGGCCTCTGCGTCGCCTGCCGCCGCGGGCTCGACATGCACTGCGAGCGCCACCAGTTCACCGGCCTCACGCGCGACGGCGGCTTCGCCGACTACGTGCTCGTCGACGAACGCTCGCTCGTGCCGCTGCCTCGCGGCGTCGAGCCGGCCGACGTCGCGCCGCACGCCGACGCGGGCCTCACCGCCTACCACGCGGTCAAGCAGCTCGTTCCGCGTCTCGATCCGGGCGCGACGGTCGCGGTGATCGGCGTGGGAGGAGTGGGGCACATCGGGCTGCAGCTCCTCCGCGTGCTCGGCGCCGCCCGGGTGATCGCCGTCGACACCGACGAGCGGCGGCGGCGGCTCGCGCGCGAGCTCGGCGCCGCGGAGGTGCTCGGAGAGCAGCCGGACTCGGCCGCGGCCGTCCGCGAGGCGACGGACGGCAGGGGCGCCGACGTGGTCGTCGACTTCGTCGGCACCGACGCCACGCATGCGTCGGGCATGCGGATGCTGGCGCGGCGCGGCGTGTACTCCGTGGTCGGCTACGGCGGCACGGTGTCGGTGCCGTCGGTCGCCCTGATCGGCGCGGAGCACACGATCGCCGGGAACCTCGTCGGCAGCTGGATCGATCTCTGGGAGCTGCTGCAGTTGCACGCGCGCGGGGAGATCACGCTGCGGTCGGAGACCCATCCGCTGACGGCGGTGAACGACGTCCTGGCGGCCCTCTCGTCGGGCGACGTCACCGGGCGTGCCGTGCTCGTCCCCGGCGCCTGAGCGATGGCGAGCGCGCAGCTCACCCAGGGTGACGTTCTCTGGACACCGACCGCCGATGCCAGGGAGCGCTCCGAGCTCGCGCGCTACCTGGGGTGGCTGCGTCGTGAGCGCGGCGTCGACTTCGCGAGCTACGACGAGCTCTGGCACTGGTCGGTCGACGAGCTCGAGCCGTTCTGGGGCTCGCTCTGGGACTACTTCGGGATCACCGCCCACGCGCCCTACGAGCGGGTGCTCGGCGCACCCGATCTGCCCGGCGCCGAGTGGTTCCCCGGCGCGCGGCTCAACTTCGCCGAGCACATGTTCGGCCGCACGGAGGATGCCGGCTCCGCCGCGGTCGTCGCCGTCTCCCAGTCTCGTGAGCCGTGCGAGCTGACGTTCGGCGAGCTGCGCGACCTCGTGGCGCGTGCCCGCGCGGGGCTGCTGCGCCTGGGCGTGAGGCCGGGTGACCGCGTCGTCGCCTACCTGCCCAACGTGCCCGAGACGATCGTCGCGTTCCTCGCCGCCGCGAGCATCGGTGCGGTCTGGGCGACGTGCCCGCCGGAGTTCGGTGTGCGCAGCGTCCTGCACCGTCTCGGCCAGCTGGAGCCGTCGATCCTGCTCGCCGTCGCGGGATACCGCTTCGGCGACAAGCAGGTCGACCGCCGCGCAGAGGCGGCGGCGATTCGCGAGCAGCTGCCCTCGCTGCGGGCGGTCGTCCACGTCCCGTACGTCGGTGGTGCCGAGGACGTGCTTCCCGGGTCGGTGCCGTGGGAGGAGCTCGTCTCGGAGCACGAGCCGCTCGTGTTCGAGCCGCTGCCGTTCGCGCATCCGCTCTACGTCCTCTTCTCGTCCGGCACCACGGGCCTCCCCAAGGCGATCGTGCACGGGCACGGCGGCATCTTGCTCGAGCACCTGAAGAACCACGCGCTCTCCTGGGACCTGCGACCGGGCGACCGGCTGCAGTGGTTCACGACGACCGCGTGGATGATGTGGAACGCGCTCGTGTCGGCGCTGCTCGTGCGCGCGTCGATCGTGCTGATCGACGGCAACCCGGCGTATCCCGACCTCTCGGCCCAGTGGCAGCTCGCCGAGCGGGTCCGCCCGACCATGCTCGGCCTGAGCCCGAGCTTCGTGCTCGCGTGCCGGAAGGACGGCGTCGATCCCGGGCGGCGGTTCGACCTGACGTCGATCCGAAGCCTCGGCGCCGCCGGCTCGCCCTTGCCGCTCGAGGGCTTCGCCTGGCTCTACGAGCAGCTCGGCCCGTCGATGTTCCTCAACGTCGGCAGCGGCGGCACCGACGTCTGCACGGGGATCGTGCAGGGGAACCCGCTGCTCCCGGTGTACGCCGGCGAGATGGCGGGGCGCTGCCTCGGCGTCGACGCGCGGTCCTTCGACCGTGCCGGGCGGCCCGTCGTGGGCGAGCTCGGCGAGCTCGTGATCTGCAGGCCGATGCCGTCCATGCCCGTCGCGCTCTGGAACGACCCCGACGGGTCGCGCTACCGCGCTGCGTACTTCGACGAGTTCCCCGGCGTCTGGCGCCACGGTGACTGGATCGTGTTCACCGAGCGCGGGAGCTCGGTGATCACCGGGCGCTCGGACGCGACGCTCAACCGGGGCGGCGTCCGCCTCGGGACGAGCGAGTTCTACTCGGTCGTCGAGGAGCTCGACGAGGTGGCGGACAGCCTGGTCGTCCACCTCGAGCAGGACGACGAGCTGCTGCTGTTCGTCGCCCTCCGGCCGGGGATCGAGCTCGACGACGAGTTGCGCACCCGGGTCGCGGGCGCGCTGCGCGCCGGTCTTTCGCCGCGTCACGCACCGGACGCGATCGTCGCGGTGCCGGCGATCCCCCGCACGCTGACCGGCAAGAAGCTCGAGCTCCCGGTCAAGCGCATCCTCGCCGGCACCGCCGCCGAGGACGTCGCCAGCGCCGATGCGCTCGTCGAGCCGGCCGCGCTCGAGGCCTTCGTCGCCTACGCGGGGACGCGGCCGGCGGCCCGCTGATGCCGCTCGAGCGCCTCGACCACGTTCTCGTCCTGACCGACGACATCGACGGCACGCGGTCCTTCTACGAGGCGCTCGGGCTCGAGACCGGGGAGCGTCCCGCGTTTCCCTTCTCGGGATACTGGCTCTACCTCGGCGATGTCGCGTGCGTTCACGTCGCCGATCGCGCCGAGTACGAGGCGCACGCGGCCGGGCTCGGGCTCACCGCCGGCCCGGCGGTCGACCACGTCGCGTTCGGCGGGCAGGGCTACGACGGGCTCGCCGCCCGGCTCGAGGCGGCCGGGATCGACGCGGTGGTGAACGAGGTGGCGGACGGCGCGCTCCGCCAGCTCTTCGTCACCGATCCGAACGGCGTCCGGGTCGAGCTCAACGTGCCGACCTGACGGGGGAGACGAACTGAAGGTGCCTGGCACCCTGGTGCCAGGCACCGTTGTCGCGCTCCTTTAGAAGGGGAAGGGCGCCGCCTTGTCGCGCGAGGTCATCCACTGCCACTCGGTCCAGAGCTCGAGGTTCGCGACGCCGCCGAAGTGGCCGCCGTTCGACGAGACGCCGAACCCGCCGAACGGCGCCGGAGGCTCCTCGTTCACGGTCTGGTCGTTGATGTGCACCATCCCGGCGCGCAGCCGGTCGGCGACCGCCTGCGCGCGCTGCGGCGAGGCCGAGTGGACGGCGGCGGCGAGGCCGTACTCCGTCCCGTTCGCGAGCTCGACGGCGTGCTCGTCGTCGCGGAACGCGATCACGGGCGCGACCGGGCCGAAGATCTCCTCGGCGTACGCCGGCATGCCCGGCGTGACGCCGCCGAGCACGGTCGGCGAGAAGAACGGGCCGTCGTGCGAGCCGCCGGTGAGCAGGTCGGCCCCCTGCGAGACGCTGTCGTCGACGATCCGCTGCACGCGGGCGACCTGCTTCTCGTTGATGATCGGCCCCAGCGCGACCTCCTCGGTCGCAGGGTTGCCGACGGGAAGGCGCTTCGCCCGCTCGACGAGCGCGGCCGTGTACTCCTCGACGATGCTCTCGTGCACGAGGTGGCGGCTGACCGCGATGCAGATCTGCCCCTGATGGAGGAACGATCCCCACGCGCCGGCCGACGAGGCCGCCTCGACGTCGGCATCCTCGAGCACGACGAGTGGGCTGTTCCCGCCGAGCTCGAGCACGATCCGCTTCAGCATCCGTCCTGCGGTCTCGCCGACGAGCCGCCCGGTCGCGGTCGAGCCGGTGAACGAGATCATCCGGACGTTCGGGTCGGCGACGAGCGCCTGCCCGACGTCCGGTCCGCCGGGGAGCACGTGCAGGAGGCCGTCCGGCAGGCCCGCCTCCTCGAACATGCGCGCGATCACGACGCCGCCGGTGACCGGCGTGTTCGCATCCGGCTTGAGCACGACCGCGTTCCCGAGCGCGAGCGCCGGGCCGATCGAGCGCATCGCCAGCACGTAGGGGAAGTTCCACGGGGTGATCACGCCGACGACGCCGACCGGGGTGCGCCGCGCCATGCTCGTCCGTCCCGGCGTCAGCGACGGGAGGGTGATCCCGAGCGGGTGGGAGATCAGTGCCGCCGCCATGTCGAGCTGGCCGATCGACGCGCTGATCTCGACGGCGGCCTTGCCGCCGATCGATCCCGACTCGCGGACCAGCCAGCGTGTCAGCTCGTCGCGGTGCCGCTCCATCACCTCGGCCGCGCGCTTGATCACGGCGACGCGATCGACGAACGGCGTCTCCGCCCACTCACGCTGCGCCGCCTTCGCCGACGCCGCGGCGCGGGCGATCGTCGCCGCGTCGCCTCCGCCGGCCGTGCCGAGCACGTCGCCGGTCGCGGGCTCGACGCTCTCGATCTGCGTCGGTGCGTCCACCCAGCCGTTGCTGAAGATCTTCCCCGTCCATGCGCCTTCGTCGAGCAGGTCCTCGACCTGGGTCTCGACAACCGGTTCGGTCGTCGCGCTCATGACGCTCCTTTCACCGTGGCCGCCTGATCAGGGGCCCGGGATCGAATGAGGTCTGCCGCCTTCTCGGCGATCATGATCGTCGCCGCGTTCGTGTTCGCGCGCGTGACGGTCGGCATCACCGACGCGTCGGCGACCCGCAATCCCTCGACGCCGTAGACGCGAAGCTCCGGGTCGACGACCTCGCCCATCGCGCACGTGGAGGTCGGGTGGTACACGGATTGGCCGGCGCCTGCGGCCCAGGCGAGGATGTCCTCGTCCGAGCTCGACGCCGGGACGCTGAAGGCCCCGCGCTCGACCGCCTTGAGCGCCGGCTGGGCGGCGATCTCGAGCGCGATCCGCACGCCCTCGACCAGGCTGCGACGGTCCTCCTCCGTGGTCAGGAAGTTGCAGAGCACCCTCGGCTTCGAGTCGGGGAGCGGCGCCCGCAGCATGACGCGGCCGCGGCTGGTCGGCGTGATCAGGACGGGCCCGAAGCAGTAGCCGGCCTCGCTCGGAGCCGTCAGCCCCTGGTCGAAGAACATCGACGGGGCGAAGTGGAACTCGATGTCCGGCGCGTCGAGGTCGTCGCGCGTCCGGAAGAAGCCGCCCGCTTCGGGGATGTTCGAGGTGAGGGGGCCGCGACCCTCGTCGTTCAGCAGCGCGAAGTTCTCCGGCGTGAACGTGCCGAAGAGCGTCGGTGAGTCTGTCGTGTAGTTGAGCTGGGCCATGAAGTGGTCCTGCAGGTTCCGGCCGACCGGCAGCTCCTCGCGGACGGTGATCCCGAGCGGCGCCAGCTCCTCGGCCGGCCCGATGCCCGAGAGCATCAGCAGCACGGGGGACTGGTAGGAGCCGGCGGAGAGGATCACCTCGCGCTCGGCGCGCACCGTCTCCACCGTCCCGTTGCGCACGACCTCGACGCCGACGGCGCGGTCGCCTTCGAAGACGATGCGCTGGACGAACGCGCCGGAGACGACCTCGAGGTTGTCGCGCTCGAGCGCCGGATTGAGGTAGGCGTCCGCCGTGCTGCAGCGGAAGCCGCCGCGCTGGGTGAGCTGGAAGCGCCCGACGCCCTCGGGACGGTCGACGTTCAGGTCGGGGATGCGCTCGTAGCCCGCCTCGACCGCCGCGTCGAGCATCACGTCGACGAGGGGCTGCATCGAGCGGCTGTCAGAGACGCTCAGCGGCCCGCCGGCGCCGTGGAACTCGTCGGCGCCGCGCTCGTTGTCCTCGGCGCGCTTGAAGTAGGGGAGCACGTCGTCGTACGACCACCCGTCGCAGCCCGCGGCGGCCCAGCCGTCGAAGTCGGCGCGGTGGCCGCGCAGGTAGATCATCGCGTTGATCGAGCCCGAGCCGCCGATCACGCGCCCGCGCGGCAGGTACAGCCTCCGTCCGCCGAGCCCGGGCTCCTCCTCGCCGAACAGGTCCCAGTCGAGGCTCGACTTGAACACCGCCGGGAACGCGGCCGGGATGTGCAGCTCGGCGACCGAGTCGGGGCCACCCGCCTCCAGCAACAGCACCCTCGCGTCGGAGTCCTCGCTGAGCCGGCCCGCGAGCACGCAGCCCGCCGAGCCCGCCCCGACGATCACGTAGTCAGCCACCATCGAGCACCGCCCTCGTCGTGAGTTGACGAGTCAGCTTAATCCGCGTCGGATCCGTCTCGCCACGCGATTTGCCCGCGCCGTCACGGGCGGGTTAGGTTGCCGGAAGCGGATGGCGGGCAGCGACGAACTGCTGGGTCTCTACTGGACGGTCTCGGGCCCGGTCGAGGTTCACGTCGGCCGCGAATGGAGCCTGTTCGACCTGCGCGACCGCTGCGAGCACGCGGCCCGCGTCGGGATGGCGGGGACGGGGCTGTGGCATGCCGACCTCGAGCACGTGCTCGAGACGCGGACGCTTCCCGAGGTGAGGAAGCTCTTCGACGACCACGGGCTCTCCTACCTCGAGCTCGAGTTCCTCTGGGAGTGGTTCCTCGACCCGTCGGACGAGCGGCGGCAGGAGTCCGACCGGCTGCGCGCGCTGCTCTTCGAGGCGGCGGCGGCGCTGCCGGCGCACCACATCAAGGTCGGCAACATCCCGGGCACGCCGTGCGAGCTGCCGCGCCTGATCGAGGCGTACGGCGAGCTGTGCGCGGACGCGGCCGAGCACACGGATGCGCGCATCGTCTACGAGTTCATGCCGTTCGACGTGAACGTGCACGATCTCGACACCGCGCTCGCGCTGGTCGACGGCGCCGACGCGCCGAACGGCGGCCTCGCGATCGACACGTGGCACATGTCGAAGCTCGGCATCACGCCGGACGACCTCCGCCGGGTGCCGCTGTCGCGGCTGGGCTGGGTCGAGCTCTCCGACGGTTTCTACGAGAACACGGACGACCCGATCGACGAGACGGTCAACCACCGGCAGCTCCCCGGCGAGGGCGAGTTCCCGATCCCCGCGTACGTCGCCGCCTGCCGCGAGATCGGCTACGACGGCCCGTGGGGCGTCGAGGTGCTGTCGGAGGAGCTGCGCAACCTGCCGATCGAGGAGATCTTCGACCGCGCCTACGAGACGACCGTCTCGCAACTGAACGCCGAAAGGAGCGCAGGTGTCTGAGCAGGGACTGGACCGCGACCGCCTGATCTGGATGTTCACGCAGATGCTGCGCATCCGCGAGTTCGAGGAGCGCGTGAAGCGGACGTTCGAGGAGCACCCCGGCGTGATCCGCGGGCACACGCATCTCGCCGACGGCGCCGAGGCGTCGATCGTCGGGTCGCTCTCGGCAATCGGCCCCGACGACTACGTGCTCACGACGTACCGCTGCCACGGCTACCCGATCGTGCTCGGCACCGACCCGCGGGTGATGATGGCCGAGATCTACGGGCGCAAGGACGGCCTCTGCAAAGGGTACGGCGGCTCGATGCACCTGACCGATGTGGGGCGTGGCTTCCTCGGGACGTCCGGCATCGTCGGCCAGGGCATCCCGCACGCGACCGGCGCCGCGTACGCCGCGCAGATCGAGGGGAAGGGGCGCGTCGTGCTCTCCTTCTTCGGCGACGGCGCGTCCAAGCAGGGCGCGTTCCACGAGTCGCTCAACGTCGCCTCGCTGTGGAAGCTGCCGGTCGTCTACGTGATGGAGAACAACAGCTACAACGTGGTCACCCGCGTCGAGCAGGAGGACGCGAACGCCGCCGCGGGCGAGCCGCTCGCCGTCAAGGCGAAGGCGTTCAGCATGCCGGGCGTGACCGTGGACGGCGCCGACCCGGTTGCCGTGCACGACGAGGTCGCCGCAGCCGTGGAGCGCGCGCGCTCGGGCGGCGGCCCGACGCTGGTCGAGTCGCTCGTCTACCGGCTGAGCGCCCACGGCAACATCATCGCGCCGCCCGGCGTGCCCCTCCACTTCCCGGAGCACGAGGCGATCGAGGTCTTCGGCGCGCCCGAGGAGTACGAGGCGGCGAAGCGCGGCGATCCCGTGCCCCGCTTCCGCGCCCGGCTCGTCACAGACGGCACCCTGAGCTCCGAGGAGGCCGACGAGCTGGCCGCCGCCGCGCGCGACGAGATGCAGGCCGCGGTCGAGTTCGGGATCGAGAGCCCGTTCCCCGCCGCGGACGAAGCCGTCCGCTACGTCTACGCCTGAGAGGAGGCGGAGAGCAAATGGCACGTGAGCTTCCCTACATCGCCGCGATCGGCGAGGCGATCAGCGAGGAGATGGCCCGCGACGACAAGGTCCTCTACTTCGGCCAGAACATCGCCACCACCGAGAACGACCCCTTTCTGCAGGCGTTCGGCCCCGACCGGGTGCGCGTCACTCCGATCTCGGAGACGGCCGAGATCGGGATGGCGATCGGGACCGCCTTCGCCGGCTACCGGCCGGTGGTCGAGCTCTACATGGCCGAGTTCATGCTGGTCGCCATGGACCAGGTCGTGAACGAGGCGCCGCGCTTCCACTACATGACGGGCGGCCAGGTCAAGGTGCCGATCGTGCTCAAGGCCGGCTACGGGTTCACCGCCGGCTGGTCGGGGCAGCACACCGGGTCGATCTACGGGATGTTCATGGGCGTGCCGGGGCTGAAGGTCGTGGTGCCCTCGACCGCCGCCGACGCGAAGGGCCTGATGACGGCGTCGATCCGCGACGACAACCCGGTCGTCTACTTCCACCACTACCTGCTCACGCTCGAGCACGGCGAGGTGCCGGAGGGCGAGCACGTCGTGCCGCTCGGCGAGGCTGCGGTCCGGCGGGAGGGAAGCGACGTCACGATCGTCGCGATCGGCTGGCTCGTCGACAAGGCGCTCGCCGCGGCCGAGCAGCTGGCCGCCGACGGCATCAGCGCGGAGGTGATCGACCCGCGCACCCTCGCGCCGCTCGACACCGCGACCATCCTCTCGTCGGTCGAGAAGACCGGCCGGCTCGTCGTCGTCGACCAGTCGACGCGGCACGGCTCGGCCGCAGTGGTGATCGCCGCCGAGGTCGCGTCGGAGGGGTTCGGCTCGCTGAAGGCGCCGGTCGGCCTTGTCACCGCGCTCGACGCGACGGTCCCTTACAGCCAGCCGATGGAGGAGTACCTGCTCCCGGACGAGGGGAAGATCGTGGCCGCCGTCCAGCAGGCGATGCGCTCCTCGCCCGTTGCCGCCTAGCGGCGGCCTCGAGGCGGGCGCAGGCCTCGCGCTCCTGCGTGCGATGTGGCGCATCCGGCTCTTCGAGGAGCGGGTCGGCCAGCTGACCCGCGCGAACGAGGTGCACGGGCTCGTCCACCTGAGCATCGGCCAGGAGGCGGTGGCTGCCGCCGTCTGCGGCGCCCTGCGCGACGACGACGTCGTGTACAGCGGCCACCGCGCGCACGGGCACGCGATCACCAAGGGCGCGCCGCTCGGCCGTGTGCTGGCAGAGCTGATGGGACGCGAGGGCGGTCTCTGCCGCGGTCTCGGTGGCTCGATGCACCTGGTCGACGTGGAGCACGGCTTCTACGGCGCGACGGGGGTCGTCGGCGGGAACGTCCCGCTGGCGCTCGGCAGCGCCCTGGCGGCTCGGCAGCTCGGCGGCGACCAGGTGGCGGTCGTCTTCTTCGGCGACGGCGCCGTGCAGGGCGGCATCTTCGTCGAGTCGGTCAACCTGGCGGCGCTCTGGAACCTGGCGGTGATCCTCGTCTGTGAGAACAACGGCTTCGCCGAGTTCACGCCGCGCTCCGCGCATACGAACGTCGCGCGCGTCTCGGACGTCGTCGCGCCCTACGGAATCGAGCGCTCGACGGTCGACGGCAACGACGCCGCGGCTGTTCGCGAGGCGTTCGAGCGCTTCCTCGTCCGCGGTCGCGCCGGTCGGGGCCCGATGCTGCTCGAGTGCCTGACGCATCGCCTGCGCGGCCACTACGAGGGCGATCCCGAGCGCTACCGCGCCGCCGTCGCAGCCGAGGAGTGGCAGCAGCTCGACCCGATCCGCCGCCTGGAGCGCCGCGGCGAGTCCGAGGGCTGGCTCGACACGACCACCCGGGCCCGGGTCGAGGAGCAGGCGCGCGCCGAGGTCGAGGAGGCGGTGCGGTTCGCGCAGGCGAGCCCGTTCCCGGCGCGCGGCGTGGCAGAAGAGCTCGTCGACGCCTCGTGATGGAGACCACCTATCTCGGCGCGGTCACGGCGACGCTCGCGGCGTCGATGCGCGACGACCCGCGCGTGCTCGTGCTCGGCGAGGACGTCGCCGAGGGCGGCCCGTGGGGTGCGACTGCCGGCCTCGTCGAGGAGTTCGGGTCGGAGCGGGTGCGCAACACGCCGATCAGCGAAGCGGCGATCTGCGGCGTCGCGATCGGTGCCGCGCAGTCGGGCCTGCGTCCGGTGGTGGAGATCATGTTCGTCGACTTCCTGACGCTCGCGCTCGACCAGCTCGTCAACCAGGCGGCGAAGGCGCACTTCATGTCGGGCGGCCAGCTGACCGTCCCGCTCGTGCTCCGGACGCAGGGCGGTGCGGGGCAACGCGGCGCCGCACAGCACTCGCAGAGCCTGGAGGCGTGGCTCACGCATGTGCCCGGCCTCAAGGTTGCGATGCCGAGCGGCGCAGCGGACGCCGCGGGGCTGCTCGCCGCCGCGATCGCCGACCCCGGCCCGGTGGTCTTCGTCGAGAACAAGACCCTCTACTTCCGGCGCGAGCAGGTCGCCGAGCGTCCGGAGCGGGTCGAGCTCGGCCGCGCACGGCTCGTGCGGCGTGGTCGCGACGTGACCGTGGTCGCGCTCTCGCGGCTCGTCTCGGAGACGGTCGCGGCGGCCGACGAGCTCGCCGCCGATGGAGTCGAGGTGGAGGTGATCGACCCCCGGACGCTGGTCCCGCTCGACCTCGACACCGTCCTCGATTCGGTCCGCCGGACGCACCGGCTGGTGATCGCCCACGAAGCCGTCAGGCACGGCGGCTTCGGCGCCGAGCTCGCGGCCGAGGTGCAGGAGGCGGCCTTCGACGACCTCGACGCGCCGATCGCACGCGTCGGCGCGCCGTTCACGCCGGTCCCGTTCAGCCCGCCGCTCGAGGACGCCTTCCTGCCGGATCGCGGCGACGTCGCGGCGGCGGTTCGTGAGACGCTCGGGACGCGATGAGAGACGGAACCGACGTCGCGCGCCTGATCGTCGCGTGCCCCGACCGCCCCGGCATCATCGCCGCACTCTCGCGGGTGCTCGCTGAGAACGGCGCGAACATCATCGCGTCCGACCAGTATTCGACCGACCCCGAGGGCGGGCGGTTCTTCCTGCGCATGGAGATTCACCTCGAGGACCTCGCCGGCCGCCGGCAGGACCTCGAAGAGCAGCTGGCCGCCGTCGCCGGTGGCTTCGAGATGGACTGGCGGCTGACGATCTCGCAGGTGCGGCAGCGCGTCGCCCTTTTCGCCTCGCGCCACGACCACTGCGTACTCGACCTGCTCTGGCGCCGGCAGCGCGGCGAGCTCGACGCCGAGATCGTCGCGGTCGTCTCGAACCATCCCGACCTCGAGAAGCACGTCGCGCCGTTCGGCGTTCCCTACTACCACGTGCCGGTGGTGGCCGACCGGAAGGAGGAGGCCGAGCAGGAGTCGCTCGACCTGCTCGCGGGCGAGGTCGAGCTCGTCGTGCTCGCGCGCTACATGCAGATCATGAGCGGCGACTTCCTGCGGCGCATCGGCACGCCCGTGATCAACATCCACCACTCGTTCCTGCCGGCGTTCGCGGGCCCGTCACCGTACGCGCAGGCGCACGAGCGCGGCGTCAAGCTGATCGGTGCGACGGCGCATTACGCGACCGAGGAGCTCGACGAAGGGCCGATCATCGAGCAGGGCGTCGCCCGCGTCTCGCACCGCGACACGCCGGCGGAGCTGGCGCGGATCGGGCGCGACCTCGAGCGGGTCGTTCTCGCCCGTGCGGTGCAGTGGCACCTCGAGGACCGCGTGCTCGTCGACGGGAACCGGACGATCGTGTTCTGACGACGACCTCGGAGAGGAGTCCGCGATCGTGGTCGAAGTCCCTGACACACCGCCGCCCGTCCGGTCGGCCGATCCCGGGGACGGCTACCTCATCGCCTAGGCGCGCGGCGCGTACTCGACACTGGCGAACGGCCAGTCCGATTCGAGCCACTCGCTCACGGCGCGCCAAAGCGGGGTGTCCAGGTGCGCGTGGCTCTCCCGCACCCAGGAGAGCGCGCAGGCGTCGTACTCGCTGTCGGGCAGCGGGTAGATGTAGACGCACCCGATCACGTCGCGGCCGGCCGGATCGAGCACCGTGTACGTGAACCCCTTCCGGATGCGGAAGTCGTCGGCGTGGCGCTGCAGGTCCGCGCGGTTCTCGTCCCGCGTCATCTCTCGCGGCCAGGAGCCGTCGGGGTACCCGGGGGTCGCCGCGATGTGCTCCATCGACGACGTCCAGGCGTCGTAGTCCTGCTCGTTGTGCTCGGGCCCGAGCGGCTCGAGGACGAACTCGGAGGTCTCGAGACCGAGCGGGACGTCGAAGTCGGGCGGGACGAACTCGGCCATGGGATGGATCGTAGGACGTCGGCTGGAGCGGCGTCGCGGAAGCGAAATCGTCGGCTGCGCCGTTCCGGTACCGACCCCTGAGGTAGTGGCGCCTCGCCCCGCTTCGCCTATGCGTGACGCAGGAACCTGAAGTAGAACGCCACGAACACCAGGACGATGCCGACGTTGGCCGCCAACCGCTCCCAGAAGTGGCTCCGGAAGAACAGAACGTCCACCCCGACCACGACAGCGGCCATCGCGACCACGTACAGCGCGGCGGCTGCCGGCCTTCCCATCGAGCCACATTACCGGGGAACCCCTGTCGTACTCGCACGGATCAGGCGAGGGCGCGTTCGAGAGCCGCGCGGTCGGCGGGCTCGCCGTGCGTCGGCAGCACGAACTCCACGGGCTTGTCGAGCAGCGGCCTCAGCCCGGTCGCGACCTGCTCGACCGTGACCCCTTCCGGCAGCCAACCGGCGGGAATCTCGAGCCCGTTGCCCAGGTTGACCAGCGTATCGCCGGCGATCACCGCGCGAATCCGCTCGCTCCAGAGCACGAGGTCGAGCTGGCCCTCACGGCCTGGATACGCCTCCAGCCCGAACAGCGAGTCGCCGATCGCATAGCGCGTGGCGGGGACGAGCTGGTCCTCGGGGCGATCGGGCGCCGGGGCCCACACGGGAAAGCCGAGCGATGCGGCGTCGCGCTCGTGCCACGTGGAGGTGAGTATCGTGACCACGTCGCGCGATCCGAACAGCGCGCGAACGTCGTCCGGAACGGCGATCGGGTCGATGAGGACCAGCCGCTCGCCGTCGTCGATTGCGTACGCCGACACCGGCCCTTCCCACTCGGGATGCGTCGCGGTCCAGTGGTACACGCCCTCGGGAAGCATCCTCGGATGCTAAGCACTACCGATTCCTCGCGCCCCGGCAACCGCTCCCCGACGGAACGACGCGAGGCCGGTCTCAGCTCTGAGCCACCGCGATCGTCCCCGCGGTCAACGCTGCCGCTACGGCGCTTCCGATCACCGACGGAACGGTACGTCTGGAGACTTCGTGCAGGTCCCGTTCGCTTGCCCGAGCGGCCCTCTCGCTCGAGTCGTCGTGTCTGCCCCGGCGCCCCGCATGACTCGTTCACCTGGCATTACGGGACCTGTCCGCTCGTGGCGTCACGGAGGAGCGTGTCGCGGTCGATCTCGCGCTTCAAGATCTTGCCGCTCGGCCCCCGCGGGAGGTCGTCCACCACGACGACGAGCCGCGGGTACTTGTACGCCGCGAGCCGTTCCTTCGTCCAGGCGCGGATCTGCTCGGGATCGGGCGACGTGCCGGGCCGCGGGACGACGAGCGCCGCGACCTCCTCGCCGAGCGTCTCGTGCGGCACGCCGACGACGGCCGCCTCGAGCACGTCCGGGTGCTCGTACAGCACCTCCTCGACCTCGCGCGGGTAGACGTTGTAGCCGCCGCGGATGATCAGCTCCTTTCGTCGGTCGACGAGGAAGAGGTAGCCCTCGTCGTCGACGTACCCGACGTCGCCCGTGGCGAGCCAGCCGTCCGCGTCGATCGCCTCGGCGGTTGCAGCCGGGTCCTCCCAGTAGCCCGGGATCACGGACGGCCCGCGGAGCTGCACCTCGCCGATCTCGCCGGCGGGGAGCGGTGCGCCCTCGAGCGACACGATCCTCAGCTCGGAGCCGCCGAGCGGGAAGCCGACCGACCCCGCCTTCCGCGGCTGCCCCTGCACGTAGGTGGTCGCGATCCCGGACAGCTCGGTGAGGCCGTACCCCTCGTACACCTCGCCGCCGAAGGTGCGCTCGAAGTCGCGTGCGACCTCGACCGGAACCGAGGCGCCTCCGACGTGCGCGATCCGTACCGGAGGGAGCTGCGTCGCCGAGCGCGCAGCGTCGCACAACGCGATCAGCATCGTCGGCACGCCGAGCAGGATCGTCGTCCGCGTCTCGACCATCAGCGCAAGCGTCGTCTCCGCCCGGAAGCGGCGCACGACGGCGATCGCGCTCCCGGAGAGGAGCGTCGCGACGACACCGGTCGCGAGACCGAGCACGTGCGAGAACGGGGCGGCGCCGAGCACCACGTCGTCCGGCCCGAGCCGGAGCGCGCCGGCCGCGTTGTCGGCGGCCGCGCCGATCCCGCCGTGCGTCAGGATCGCCCCCTTCGGCTTGCCCGACGTGCCGGAGGTGAAGAGGATGACCGCAGGGTCGCCCGCGGCGGCGTCCACGATCGCTGTGACCGGCTCGCCCGCTCCCTCGAGCCGGTCGTCCCGGTCGACGAGCAGCGTCGCGCTCGAGATCGCGATTCGCGCCTCGACCTCCGGCTGCGCGAGCAGGACGTTGAGCGGCACCGCGATCGCGCCGAGTCGGAGCACCGCGAGCAGGGCGACAACCGCGGAGGGTCCGTTGGGCAGCAGAACCGCGACGCGTTCGCCGGGACCGACGCCCTCCGCCCGCAGGCTCGCGGCGGCGGCGGCGATGCGTGTCTCGAGCTCCCCGTACGTGAGGACGCCGGTCTCGCCGACGAGCGCCGGCCTGTTCGCGTTGCGCATCGCGACGTCCCGCAGGCTGCTTGCGAGGTTCACGCGATTTACGCTACCCGCGATGACGCCGACGATCGCCGTGCTCGGGCTCGGGGAGGCGGGCGGCCGGCTCGCCGCCGATCTGGTCGCCGCCGGCGCCGAGGTGCGCGGTTTCGACCCGCAGCCCGTGCACCTGCCCGCCCGCGTCGATCGCGCCCCGGACACGAAGAGCGCGGTCGCGGGCTGCGACGTGGTGCTCAGCGTCAACAGCGCCGCCGTGTCGCGGTCGGTGGCGGAAGCGGCTCGGGAAGGGCTCGGGGGTGGCGCGGTGTTCGCCGACCTGAACACCGCTGCGCCGGCGCTGAAGCGGGAGCTGGCGTCGCTCCTGGGTGACGCGCCGTTCGCCGACGTCGCGCTGCTCGGATCGGTGCCCGCACTCGGCCTGAGTACTCCTGCCCTCGCGTCGGGCGCCGGCGCCCGCGCGTTCGCCGACGCGCTCGGGCCGCTCGGGATGCCGGTCGAGGTCGTCTCGGCGCAGGCGGGCGACGCGGCGGGGCGGAAGCTGCTGCGCTCGGTGTTCATGAAGGGAATGGCGGCTTCGGCGGTCGAGGCCCTCGATGCCGCAGGGGTCGCGGGCGAAGCCGAGTGGCTCGAGCGCGAGATCGCCGGCGTGATCGGCGCCGGCCTGCTCGAGCGGCTGGTCGACGGGAGCCGCGCGCACGCGGTGAGACGCATCGACGAGATGAACGCGGCGTCGGCGCTGCTCGCCGAGCTCGGGATCGAGCCGCACGTCGCCCGCGCGAGCGCGGCGGTGCTCGCCCGGCTCGCATCGGAGCCCGGCGAAGCCTCGCCGTTAGAGTAGGCGCGTGGCGCACGCCGCGGAGGCTCCCCCGCCGAGTGAGCGGGCGCGCGCCCTGGTCGAGGGCGGCTACGACCTGCACGTCCACGTTGCCCCCGACGTCCCGCGGCGCCGGATCGACGACGTCGCGCTCGCCCACCGCTTCGCCGAGCTCCGCCTCGCCGGGTTCGCGCTCAAGTCGCACTACACCTCGACGGCGGAGCGCGCCCAGATCGTCTCCGCGGTGGCCCCGGGCGTGCGCGTGTTCGGGACGATCACGCTGAACCGGGCAGTCGGGGGCATGAACGCGCTCGCGGTCGAGATCGCGGCCCGCGAGGGCGCGGGCATCGTCTGGCTGCCCACCGTCGACTCCCCGGCCGAGACGGCGGGACGCACCGAGCCGAAGCCCGGCGACAACGTGCCGCTCTGGGCGAGCCTGCAGCACGAGCTGCACTCGCTCGGCCTGAGCGTCGAACCGGTGCAGGTGACCGGCGGCGACGGCCGGCTGCTCCCGGGGACGCGGGAGGTCTTGCGGGCGATCGCCCGCCACGGCCTGATCCTCGCGACCGCGCACCTCGGTCGCGACGACACGTTCGCGGTCGTCGACGGCGCGCTCGAGGAAGGCGTCGAGCGGATCGTCGTCACCCATCCGGAGTTCCCGTGCCAGAACTTCTCGATCGCCGACCAGGTGGAGCTCGCAAACCGCGGCTGCTGGGTCGAGCGCTGCCTGACCACGCCGCACAGCGGAAAGACCACGTGGGAGCACGCCGTCGAAGGCGTGCGTGCGGTCGGCCCCGAGCGCACGCTCTTCTCGAGCGATCTCGGCAACCCGGGTTACCCGCCGGTCGAGGACGGGCTCGCACTGTGGGCCGACCGGCTCCTCGGCGCCGGGTTTGCCGAGGACGAGGTGCGAGACATGATCGTCGGGCAGTCGCGGAGGCTGGTCGGCGAATGACGCGCCTGCTCGTGGTGGGCGCCCACTCGGCGGACTTCGTCTGGCGCGCCGGCGGCGCGGTCGCGGTGACGACGTCGCGCGGTGGCGAGGCGCGCGTGCTCGCGCTGTCGTACGGCGAGCGCGGCGAGTCGGGCGAGCTCTGGAAGGAGCCCGGCCAGACCGTCGAGCGCGTGAAGGAGATCCGGCGAGGCGAGGCCGAGCGGGCGGCGGCCGCCCTCGGCGCCGAGTTCGAGTGCCTCGACCTCGGCGACTATCCGCTCGACGTCGACCGCGAGGGGCTGGAGCGGCTCGTGGACGCGATCCGTGCGTTCAAGCCGGACGTGCTCGTCACCCATACCGACAGGGATCCCTTCAATCCCGATCACGCCGGTGCGTTCTTCGCGGTCGAGCGTGCACGGGCGCTCGCGGCCGGCGCGGGCGTCGCGAGCGCCTTCGAGACGATCACGCCGCCGGCGCTGTTCCTGTTCGAGCCGCACCAGCCGGAGCTCTGCAACTTCGTGCCGACGACCTTCGTCGACATCACTCCGGTGATCGAGCAGAAGCGCGCCGCGATGGCGGAGATGAAGGCCCAGGCGTACCTGCAGACCTACTACGGCCAGCGCGCCGAGCAGCGCGGCAACCATGCGAGACGCTCGGCCGGATCGTCGGGCATCCGCTTCGCCGAGGCGTTCCAGCGCGTGACGCCGCAGGTCGTGGAGGAGCTGTGAGCGAGGCCTATGCCGAGCTCGCCCGCCTCGGCAGCGCGACCGTGCACGAGGCCGCCGCGCGCAGCCCCGTCGTCGACGTCGAGCTCGTCCAGGTCGTGCCCGGCTCGCGGGCCGCAGGGCCTGCGCGCACCGTTCGCTGCGGGCAGGGCGACAACCTGATGGTGCACGCCGCGATCGCGGAGGCCGAGCCGGGCGAGGTGCTGGTGCTGACGATGCCGGAGCCGGCGCCGGTCGCGCTGGTCGGCGAGCTGCTCGCGACGCAGGCACAGGGGCGCGGTGTGGTGGCGCTGCTCGTCGATGCGGCGGTGCGCGACGTGGAGGAGCTGCAGGAGCTCGGGCTGCCGATCTGGGCGCGCTACGTCCGGGTCAGCGGCGCCGAGAAGCAGGTGGTGGGCTCGATCGGGGAACCGGTCGACGTCGGTGGTGCGACGATCCGGCAGGGAGACGCCGTGGTCCTGGACGCCGACGGCGCGGTCGTGGTCGAGCGGGAACGGCTCTCCGAAGTGCTGGCGGCGGCGCAGGCCCGCGCCGGGCGCGAGGCCGAGAAGCGCGCGCAGCTTCGCGCCGGGGAGCTCTCCTACGACCTCGACGGCCTGCGGACGATCGTCGAGTCGTGACGCAGCCGCTGCACGAGCTCGCGCGGATCGGCCATGCGGAGCTTCTGACTCCGAAGCCGGAGGAGAGCCTTGGCTTCTTCGTCGACGTGCTCGGGCTCGAGGAGGAGGCGCGCGAAGGCAACTCGGTCTACCTCCGTGGATGGGGCGACTACCTGCGCTACAGCCTCAAGCTGACCGAGGCGCCGCAGCCCGGGCTCGGACATCTCGGGTTCCGCACGTGGAGCCCCGAGGCGCTCGAGCGGCGCGCGGCCGCGATCGAGGCGACCGGACTCGGGATCGGTTGGACCGACGGTGACGTCGGCCACGGGCCCGCGTATCGCTTCAACGATCCCGACGGCCACGTGTTCGAGGTGTTCTACGAGGCGGAGCGCTACGTCGCGCCGGAGCAGCTGAAGCCGTCCTGGCGCAACCAGCCGCAGCGCTACGTCGGCCGCGGCGCCGGCGTGAAGCGCCTCGACCACGTCAACCTGCTCGCGGCCGACGTTCAACCGAGCCGCACGTTCGCCGAGGACGTGCTCGGCTACCGGCTCTACGAGGCGATCCGCCTCGAGGACGGGACCGAGACCGGCGCGTGGCTCAGCCTGTCGATCGCGGCGCACGAGCTGATCTACGTCGCCGACGCCCGCGGCGCGCGCGGCCGCCTGCACCACCTCGCCTTCTGGGTCGACACGCGCGAGGAGTGCCTCCGTGCCGCCGACCTGTTCGTCGACAACGGCGTCCCGATCGAGGCTGCGCCGTCCAAGCACGCGATCGCGCAGGGCTTCTTCCTCTACGGCTTCGAGCCGGGCGGCAATCGCGTCGAGGTCACGACCGGCGGCTACTTTGTCTACGACCCCGACTTCGAGCCGACGATCTGGACGCGTGAGGAGCGTGCACGTGGCCAGTTCTGGGGCGTGCAGACGATCGAGAGCTTCCATACGTACGGGACGCCGCCCGTGGACGAGGACGCGTGACCACCCCGTTTCGCGAGCGGCTGGGCGAGCCGGGGTCGTTCGTGGTCGCGGCCGAGCTCGTGACGAGCCGCGGCCTGATCACACAGACGACCGGGCGCGAGCTGCTCGGCGTCGCGCGCGCGCTCGCGGAAGACCCCCGGATCGACGTGCTGTCGATCACCGACAACCCGGGTGGCCACGCCATGCTCGCCCCCGACACGCTCGGCACGGATCTCGTCTCGCGCGGGCAGGAGGTGGTGATCCACCTCTCGTGCAAGGACTGGAACCGCAACGCGCTCGAGAGCCGCGCATGGAAGCTCAGCTCCGAGGGGTTCGACAACGTGCTGGCGCTGTCCGGCGACTACCCGATCACCGGGCACCGCGGGCTTGCCGCGCCCGTGTTCGACATCGACTCGGTGGGGCTGATCAGCCTGCTCGCCGAGATGAACGACGGGCTCCGCGACACGCGCAAGCCCGACGTGCGCCTCGACCGCACCGACTTCCTGATCGGCTGCGTCGTCACGAACCGCAAACGACTCGAGCGCGAGGTGATGCCCCAGTACTTCAAGCTCCGGAAGAAGGTCGCCGCCGGGGCGCGCTTCGTGATCAACCAGATCGGTTGGAACGTGCGCAAGGACGACGAGCTGCTGCGCTGGATCGGCCGGGAAGGGCTCGCCGTCTCCGTGATCGCGAACGTCTACCTGCTCTCCCGCGCAGCGGCGCGTGCGTTCCACCAGGGGAAGATCCCGGGCGTCGTCGTGACCGACGCGCTGCTCGAGCTCGCGGAGCGCTACGGAGGGGGCCCGGACCGGGGCCGGGCGTTCTTCGTCCAGCTCGCAGCGAAGCACGTGGCCGTCTCGCGCGGTCTCGGCTTCGACGGGGTCTACATGGGCGGGCACATGCCGGCCGAGCGCTTCGGTGAGATCCTCGACCAGGCGGACGCATTCGGGCCCGACGACTGGCGCGGCTTCGCCTCCGAGCTGCAGTACGACTTCCCCGACGAGTTCTACTTCTTCGAGCGCGACCCGGCGACCGGGCTCTCCAGCGATACGGTCGACGCGTCGTACCTCGCGTCGAGGCGGGACCGCCGCACCGAGCTGCGCGTGCCCGTCAAGTACCGGCTGAGCCGCCGCCTGCACACGCTCGCCTTCGCAGACGACGCGCCGCTCAATCAGGCCGGGCGCCGCCTCTACACGAAGCTCGAGCGCGCTCCGCGGGCGGGCAAGGTGGCGCACGCGCTCGAGCAGGCGGCCAAGGTGCCGCTCTTCAGGTGCCGCGACTGCGGCGACTGCTCGCTCCCCGACATCGCGTACGTCTGCCCGGAGTCGCTGTGCGCGAAGAACCAGCGCAACGGGCCCTGCGGCGGCACCCGCGACGGCCTCTGCGAGGTCTACGACACGGAGTGCATCTGGTCGCAGGCCTACGAGCGCCTCAAGGCGTACGGCGAGGAGGAGGGCATGCTCGACGGCCCGGTCGTCGTCAAGGACAATGCGCTCGCGGGCACGAGCGCGTGGGCGAACACCTTCCTCGGCCGCGACCACCACGCGCCGCGCGACGAATGACCTGGTGCCTGGCCCCAAGGTGCCAGGCACCGTGTTGCCACCGGGGAGCCAACGGGGGAAACATGGTTTCCCCCGTCGATCAGGCCGTCGCCTTCGTGCGCCAGCCCTCGTGGTACGTCCTGCGCGCGACCTCCGAGTACGGGCACGGGCTGACGATCGCCCTGATCTCGGCCTGGACGTGCCGCTCGACCACCGGCTTGCGCGAGCCGCCGTCCTCCTCGCCCCAGACGAGCGTCACCTCGGTGCCGTAGTCGACGTCGATGTCGAGGATCGCCAGCGAGAGCATCGACCGCTCGTTGTAGCTGTAGCCCGAGAACGTCGAGACGCCGACTATCTCGCCGCCCAGCAGCACCTTGTCGTTCGGCCATGTCGAGTAGTTCGAGAGCGGCAGGTCGATGTACTTGGCCGCCGGCCCGTCGCCCTTCTGAAACAGCGTGCCCATCGCCTCCGCGACGTCGTCGCCGTTCCAGGCGAGGGTCACCTTGCGGCGTCTCGGCTCCGTCATCTGCTCGAGCGCCTCGCGGCCGACGAACTCGTGGTCGAACTTCACGAACGGCCAGTAGCCGAGGTCGTGGGGCGTCAGGTAGTAGTCGCGGATGTCGTCCGAGTAGTAGCTGCCACCGAGCGATCCGGTCCCCTCGTACCAGTTCGCGGGCAGCCACTCGCGATACGCCTTCATCGAGTCGCCGGTGAAGATCGCCGGCAGCGGGCACGGGATCCAGCCCGACTCGAGCGTGTTCGTCGCATAGACGCGCGACCCGACCTGGCGCAGGCCGAGATCACCGCCTGCTTCGACCAGCGCCGCGCGCACGTCCTCCGCGTCCTCCCACGGGCCGAAGAGCTCCATCCCCGGTGCCCCGGACATGCCGTGGTGCAGCGCCCGGACGGGTCGGCCGCCGATCGTGAGGTCGCCCATGTTGAAGAACTTGATCTCGGGCAGCGAGCCGCCGTTCGCCCTGGCGAGCACCTCGAGCGCCGTCGGCCCCTGCACCTGGAAGCGGTACAGCTTGCGCCGCCCGGTCGGGTTGGCCGCGGTCCGCTCGTCGCGCTCGAGCTTCACGTCGTAGTCGCCCGTCTCGGCGTGGTACTGGACCCAGTTGTGCGCCGACGGGCGGCCGACGAGGCTGACCTTGTTCTCGGCGTGGTGGAAGAGGATGCCGTCGCCGATGACGTAGCCGTCCTCGTTGCAGGCGACGAACTGCTTCGCCTTGTTCGGGGCGTAGTTCTTGAACGTGTTGACGCCCAGCGCCGAGAGCAGCCTGATCACGTCGGGCCCCTCGATGTAGAGGTCGGTCATGTGGTGCGACTGGTCGAAGAGCGCGCAGGTCTCCCGCCACGCAACCTGCTCGTCGCGCCAGTTCGAGAACTCGGCGGGGACCTTCGGATAGACGTACGGGCCGATCTGCGAGTTGCGCACGAGCTCGACCGGGTTGCCGGCCGCCTGCAGCAGCTCCTCCAGGCTTCGTTGACTCATCTCCGCGTGGCCTCCTTCGACGAACAGGCTGAGGGGGTGCTTGCGGCCACAAAGACTACGACCTGACGACCTCCCCGGCCAGCAGCCCGAGCTCGGCGGCCCGCTCGATCGCCTCGCTGCGGCTCGAGACGCCGAGCTTGCGGTAGACGGAGATCGCCTGCGTCTTGATCGTGTTGCGCGAGACGTGGAAGCGAAGCCCGATCTCGCGGAAGGAAAGGTGCGTCGCGAGCACGGGGAGCAGGCGCAGCTCCGCCGGCGTGAGCCCGGCCGGATGCGACTCGGGCTCGACCGGCCCGAGCTCGCCCAGCTCGTGCACGCAGGCTGCGAGCGGCCCCGGCTCGCACAGACGGGGGAGGATCCCGTGGGCCACGGCGAGGGCTCGGGTCGCGCCGTCCCGGTCGCGGAGCGCGAGCCGGGCGTGTGCGATCTCGAGGGAGGCCTGGACGGCGAGCCAGGGCGGAGCGGCCGCCTTCCTGCAGCGCTCCTCCGCCGCGGCCAGCTTGTCGCTCGCCTCCTGCCAGTCGCCGCGGCGCAGAAGCGCACGCGCCGCGAGGGCGAGCTCGAGTGCGCCGCCCCCGATGCGGGCGTCCTCCGGAAGGTCGACCGCAGCCGCCGCGGCCGCAAGCGCGTCTGCAGCGTCCGTGTCACCTCGCCGCGCGGCGATCAGCGCGCGTTGAGCGGTGGCGCCGGCGAGCGCCCCTGCCGCTTCAGACACGACCGCGTCCTCGGCCGCCTGCCGGAGCGTCGCGTCCGCCGCGTCGAGATTCTCGAGCAGCGCCTGCGCTGCCCCCTCGAGGAACCGCGCGAGTGCGGCCGCCCGTGAGCCCTCGGGAACCGTCTCCGCGGCGGCCCTGGCGTCGGCGAGCATCCGCACCGGCCCGGCCCGGCCGAGCGCCGACCGCACGAGGTCGGCCAACGGGTGCGGGCCCGACCGATCGGCGAGGGCGAGCAGTCGCGTCGGCTCGGTGCCGCTCCCGGCGAGCATGTGCACCCAGGCGCCGAGTGCGGCGAGCTCCGGGCGCCGTTCGAGCTCGGCATCGCCGAACATGCCGATCCATCGCTCCGCGTCGCTCCGGTGACCACCGTCGCAGGCTTCGAGCACGAGCGACGCGACGACGTCGGCCGCGTGGTCGATCTCCCCGGCGGCGAAGAGGTGCGGAACCGCCGCCGCGCGGTCGCCGTGGGCTTCGTACCAGCGCGCGGCGCGCGTGTGTAGCGCCCGGGCCTCCTCGGGATGGTGCAGCTCGAGGTCGTGCCGGAGGAGATCGCCGAAGAGGTGGTGGTAGCGAAAGTGCCGGTGCTCGCGGTCGAGCGGGACGAGGAAGAGCTTCGCGCGCTCGATCGCCTCGAGCTCGCTCGCGGAGTCGGTTCGACCGAGCAGCTCGTCGCACGACGGAGCCGACATCGACTCGAGGATCGAGGTGCGACGCAGGAAGGCGAGACGCTCCGGCCTGAGCCCTTGAAGGTACTCGTCGCGGAGGTAGTCGACCACCGTCCGGTCGGCGCCCGAGAAGCTTCCGCCGGCTCCCGATCGGCGTGCGAGCGACGCGAGATAGACACCGGCCGCCCATCCCTCGGTGCGCTCGACTAGCTCGTCGAGCTCCGGATCGGTGAGCAGGACTCCCTGTCCGGCGAGCAGCGCCGCCGCCTCGCGGCGGTTGAGCCGGAGGAGCTCCGGGCCGACCTCGAGCAGCAGCCCGTCGGCGCGAAGCGTCGCGAGCGGGATCGCGGGCTCGACGCGCGCGGCCAGGGCCAGCGTCGACTCCGTCGGCAGCTGGTGCGCCAGCAGCGCGACGACCTCGAGCGTCTCCTCCGAGGCGGCCCGGTCGACATGATCGAGTACGACGATCACGGGCTCCGGCAGCGACGTGAGCGCCTCGGTCAGGCGGGGTACGACGGTCGTCCAGATCGAGCGCCCGGGAAACCGGAGGGCGTCGAGCAGCGAGTCGTCGATCGGCGCCATCCGGTCGAGGGCGGCCGTGAGGTGCGCGATCAGGCGGAGGGGGTCGTCGTCGTGACGGTCGACCGAGATCCACGCGCACGGGCGCTCGTCCCGCGCCGCCCACTGTGCGAGGGTGGTCGTCTTGCCGTAGCCCGCCGGCGCGACGATCGAGACCAGCGGCATCCTGCGCGCTGCGCGGAGGCGGTTCACGAGCGCGGTGCGCCGAACGCTCCCGGGGCGCGGGGCCGGAGCCCGCAGCTTGCCGTGGACGACGTCGAGATCGCAGGCCCGGTGACCTGGGAAGTCGAGCAGCTGTCCGTTGGCCTGCGTGGGCATCGAGGGGCTCGAGGTCGAGTATCCGGCTGCGCACGCGAAGGCCTCAAGCGTGCATCCCCGACGGGAGGAGTGTGGCTACACCACACCTTTGGGTCGGTCGGCACCGGTGCGGGCACGCCGATACGCTGCCGTCCGGTCGCGCATGCGTCGGTGCGCGGTCTTTCTGACATGGGACAGGCGCTCGGCCTCGAGACTCTCGCCTTCGCATCGGAGCGCGGCCGTCGCACGCCCGCACTCGCGGTGCTCGGGATTGCCTGTGCGGGCGCGATCGCGAGCGTGCTCACGATCGGCTTCCTCGTCGACAGCCCCGTGCTGCTCGATCCGTCCCCGACGGGCGTGATTCGCGGGCTGATCGTGCTCGGATACTGCTCGGCCGGGGCCTACACCCTCTGGCGGCGCTCCCGGAGCCGCCTCGGCCTCCTGATCGCGGGCACGGGCTTCCTGTTCGCGCTGACGTCGCTGAACGGTTCCGGGAGCGCTGTCGTCTTCACGCTCGGGATGACGGTCTGGGCTGTATTCACCGTCTGGCTCGCGTACGTGTACCTCTGCTTCCCGCGCAGCCGCCCCGACTCGGCGCTCGAGTCCGGCTTCCTCGCCGCCTATGCGCTCGTCGTCACGGTCGTCTGGACGGCGGCGCTGGTCTTCACCGACAAACTGCCGAAGGGCGCGGCGTTCTCGGACTGCAGCGACCGGTGCCCCCACAACGCCTTCCAGCTCGTCGATGCGCCGAGCGGCGTCGCAACGGCGATCGGACACGTCTGGAACGCCGGGGTCGCGATCGCGCTGCTCGGGATCGCCGCCGTCCTGCTGCGGAGGACACGGGCGGCCGACCGGCTGCGGCGACGTGCGGTCGAGCCGCTCGGCTACGCGTTCGCCGCGACGGCGCTCCTGTATCCCGTGTACCTGCTGGTCGGCTACGCCAACCCGGGGACGAAGCCCGCCCTGCGCGTCGTGCTCGCCGTGCTCCAGCTCTCGATCCCACTCGCGATGGTTTTCGGCCAGATCCGCGGGCGCATGTTCGCCGCCACGAGTGCGGGCGCGCTGGCGGCGAGTGCGGTCGAAGGCCCGGTCACGCCGGACGTCGTGCAGACGATGGTCAGGGACGCGCTCGGCGACCCGACGCTGCTGCTGGCACTCCCCGGCGCAGTGCCGGGAGGTTTCGCCGGGGTCGACGGGACGCCGGTCACCCTGCGGGCTCCGGGCTCGGGCCGCGCCGTCACGCCGGTCGTTCGCCGGGGGCGGACGCTGGCTGCATTCGTCCACCGCGACGATCTCGACATCGACGCGGCGATCGTCGAGGGGCTCGCCGCGACCTCGTTGATGCTGCTCGAGAACGCCGAGCTCGTGACCGGCCTTCAGGCGTCACGCGAGCGGATCGTGACCGCGGCCGAGAACGAGCGGCTGCGGCTCGAACGTGACCTGCACGACGGCGCCCAGCAGCGGCTGATGGCGATCCAGATCAAGCTCGGCCTGTTGCGCGACCGGGTCGAGGACGACGAGGTCGCGGCCACGCTCGACGAGATCGGCGGCGACGCGTCGGCCGCGGTCGACGAGCTCCGCGGCCTGGCGCACGGCATCTACCCGACGGTGCTGCGCGAGCGGGGGCTCGAGGCGGCCCTGCGCTCGCTCGCCAGGACGACGCCGATCCGGCTCGACCTCGCGGACGGCTCGGTCGGCCGTTGCGACCCGACCGCCGAGGCCGCCGTCTACTTCTGCGCCGTCGAGGCGATCCAGAATGCGACGAAGCACGCGGGGGACGGCGCGCACGTGGTCGTCATGCTGCGACGGAGCGGCGACGAGGTCGAGTTCGCCGTCGTCGACGACGGCAGCGGGTTCGATCCGGCGCTCGAGTCCGGCGGAATCGGGCTCGTGAGCATGCGCGACCGGATCGAGGCGATCGGCGGACGGCTGACGATCAGCTCCGCACCCGGCGCCGGCGGGACGTCCGTCGGCGGGGTCGTCCCGGTCGCGGGCCGCTGAACGGTGCTTCAGCTTCGCGTCTACGGGAAGCGGGCCGAGCTGGGCGCGGTCGCGCAGCGCCTGGAGCGGCTCGGCGGCGTCCGGCACGTGCTGCTCTCGGACGGCGGCCGGCTCGGCGACGCGCTCGTCGTCGCCGACGTGCGGACGGATGCGGCCGACGCCGCTCTCGGCGTTCTCGACGGGCTCGGTGTGCAGCCGGACGACGTCGTCTTCGTCCGGCTCGATTCGATCGGGATCGCGCCCGACGCGACGACGCTCGTCTGGGCCGACGTGCTCGGGCAGGCCCGGCTCCAGGCGAGGGCGCGCGGCCGCTATCTCGCCCTGATGGCCGCGGCCGGGGTCGTCGGCGCGTTCGCGGTCATCCAGGCGAGCCCGGTCCTGCTCGTCGGCGCGATGGCGATCAGCCCCGATCTGCTCCCGATCACGGCGGCATGCACCGGCATCGTCCTCCGGCGCGTCGGCCTCGCCGCTCGGGGACTCGGCGCCCTTGCGGTGGGACTCGCAGTGACGTTCGTCATCTCCGCGGTCCTCACCGCCCTGCTCGACCTGTTCGGCCTCCTCCCGGACGGCTTCTTGCTGAACGACATCCCGGCGGGCCAGACGCACGTCGGCGCCTCGACCATCCTCGTCGCCCTCTCCGCGGGCGTGGCCGGGATGCTGGCCGTCGAGACGCGCGCCAGCGCCGCGGTCGGCGTCGCGATCTCGGTGACGACGATCCCGGCGGTGGCCTATCTCGGTGTCGCCCTCGGTGTCGGCGAGCTCCGCCACTCGCTGTCGGCGCTCAGCGTGCTGGCGGTGAACGTCGCGATGATGCTGATCGGCGGCTCGGGCGCGCTGGCGGTGCAGCGCGCGCTCACCGACCGGCGGACGGCGCGACCGGCGTCCTAAGAGCTCCAAGTGGTGAGCACATCCGCGGATTCACATGCACGCATGTTGGCGGCGCACCGCTCGACAGCCGATCATCCACCGATTCGGAGAGATGACGGTGCCGACCGAACCCGGCCCGCCGGGCGACTGCTGCGCCCGCGTGCTCGCAGTCGACGACCGGAGTGCGTTCCGGGACGTCCTCTGCCGGCTGGTCGAGGCCGCCGGGCGGCTCGACCTGCTCGGCGTGGCCGACTCGGGCGAGTCGGCCGTCGAAGCGGTGCGCATGTTCCGGCCGGACATGGTGGTGATGGACGTCGTGATGCCGGGCATGGGCGGAGCCGCCGCCGCGCGGAGCATCAAGGCCGAGCACCCGGCCACGGTCGTCGTCCTCGTCTCGACCACGCACCCGGACGACCTGCCCGACGAGGTGCACGAGTGCCGTGCAGACGCGGTCGTGTGGAAGGCGGGTCTGCGGCCGCAGCTCCTCGAAGAGCTCTGGTTCACGCATCACCGTCCGCCCGGGACCGATATATCACTCCCCGCATGAGCGCTCTGGTCGCCTCGCTGCAGCTCACGTCCGGGTGGGGAGCCTTCCTCTCGATCGTCGTGCTCGGCGGGCTGTTCCTGATCTGGCTCGTCACGCTGTTCGTGATCGTCACCGACTCGATCTCCGTCTTCGCGAAGATCGTGTGGTTCGTCCTCGTCACCTGCATCGCGCCGCTCGCGATCCCGGTCTACCTGATCCTTCACCACCGCCGGGTCGTCCGCGGCGCGTAGCGTCCCGGGCTCAGCGCGGCAGCTGCACGACCGGGAGCGCCGTTCGCTCGCGGAGCGCGGCGACGAGCTCGTCCGCCCCGGCGGAGCTCGGCGCCTCCGGCGACGAGACGACGAGGATCTCGTCGGCCGGGAACTCGCGCAGCCCGTCCGCGGCCGCCTGCAGCGGCTCGTGCGCGCCGATCCGGCCGTTGGCGTCGACGCCGGCCGCGGCGAGCGCGGCCAGCGTCGTATCGAGCTCCGCGGTCGCGTTGTCGTACGCGGCCTGGTCGCCGGTTAGCCAGTCGAGCCGCGACGACAGCGTGGGGGCGATCACGAATGCCTGCGCCGGGCGGCCGGCCGCGGCCTGCGCGACATGGTGGCCGAGCTCCGACGGCATGGTCGTGCCCTCGACGATCACGAGCATCCGGTACACGCCGTCCCCGGGCGACGCTGCCCGCGACTCGGGGAGCGCCGTCGACCGGTTGCGAAGGACGAGCGCGAGCCCCGCGATCGTGCCGGCGCCGCCGAAGACCACGAAGAGAGTCCAGGCGACGGCGGTGTTCGCCGTCACCGCCCAGTAGAGGAGCCCGAAGAAGACCACGGCGATCGCGACCAGCGGGACCGCCAGCAGCTCGGGTGACCGTTTCCGTGTCATGCCGGCCGCCCGAGGGCTAGGCGGTGCGGGCGTTCACGGGCGGGATGACCGCTCCGATCAGCCAGAAGAGCGGGAACACGATCCCGATCACGAACATCACCCAGTGCCCTTTCCGGAGCGTCACCACCCCGAGCGTGATCAGCAGGATCAAGTAGAGCAGGCCCGCGCCGATTCCGATTCCCCACCACATGACTTCCTCCCGACGAGACGTGTGCTGGAAGCACCCACGATCGTGAGCGAGGCGGCCTGCCGATCCATCGTCCCAAGGGGATGATCCTTCATGGGCTCGAAGGAATAGGGTGGGCGCGGCCCCGTGACCGAGACGCTCTCGACGACCGATCCTGTCGCGCTCATCCGCACGCGGGCCTACCGTGTGCTTCTCCTGCTCGCCGCGATCGTCGGCCTGATCGTCTCGACCGCGTCGTGGTGCTTCCTGGAAGCCGTGCACCAGATCGAGGTCTGGGTGTACGACGACCTCCCGCACCACGCCGGCTACCACACGGCGCCGGTCTGGTGGCCGCTGCCGTGGCTCGCCCTGGCGGGAGCGCTGACGGCGTTCGCCATTCTCCGCCTCCCGGGGCACGGCGGCCACGTGCCCGCCGACGGGCTCAAGGCGGGGGGCCCGCAGACTCGCCCGGTCGACCTGCCGGGCGTGCTGCTCGCGGCGCTGGCCACGCTCGGGCTCGGCCTCGTGCTGGGGCCCGAGGGGCCGCTGATCGCACTGGGTCTCGGTCTCGGCACGATCTCGATGCGCCTCGTCAAGCGCGACGCGCCGAACCAGGCGATCGCCCTGATGGCGGCTGCCGGCAGCTTCGCCGCCGTCTCCTCGATCTTCGGCTCGCCGGTGATCGGCGCGGTGCTGGTGGTCGAGGCCGCCGGCCTCGGTGGAGCCACCTTGCCGCTCGTGCTCCTGCCGGGGCTGCTCGCCGCGGGCATCGGTTCGCTCGTGTTCATCGGCCTGGGCTCCTTCTCCGGGTTCAGCACTGCGGCGTGGGCCCTGAAGCCGTTCCCGCTCCCGTCGTTCGGCGGGCCCGGCTGGGGCGACTTCACGTGGACGATCGTCGTCTCCGTCCTCGCGGCGCTCGTCGTGTTCGCGGTGATGGAGCTGGCGCGATGGTCGAAGCGGGTCGTCGCGGCCAGCCCGTTCGTGCTCACGATCGCCGCCGGCCTCGCCGTCGGGGGGCTCGCGATCGCATTCGCCGAGGCGACCGGCGAGCCGGCCACGTCGGTGCTCTTCTCGGGCGAGGAGGCCTTCGGGTCGCTGTTCGGCCAGGCGGCGACGCTCTCGCTCTCCACGCTGTTCCTGCTGCTCCTGTTCAAGGGGCTCGCGTGGTCGATCTCGCTCGGCAACTTCCGCGGCGGCCCGACGTTCCCGGCGATCTTCCTCGGCGTCGTCGGCGGCCTGATCGCCGAGCATCTCCCGGGCTACGCGGAGACGCAGGCGATCGCGGCCCTCGTCGGGGCGGTGTGCGTGTCGGTGCTTCGCCTGCCTCTGACGTCGGTGATGATCGCCACGCTGCTCACCGCCAACGCGGGCCTCGCCGTCGCACCCCTGATCGTCGTCGCGGTCGTCGTCGCGTATCTCGCGAGCGAGGCGCTCACCGCCTACGTCGACGCGCGCATCGGCGCCGAGCGCAGGGAGAGGGAACCGGCCAGCGCGACCGTCGGGGTGCCGGCAGGTGCCTGAGCCGACTTCTGCGTTCATGGCAAGGAGCCGCGGTCTCGGTAGAGAAACCGGACCTCGTCGTGGGTGACGTACTCGAGATCCTCGCGCTCGCGCTGCTCGCGATGTTCTTCCCGGCCCTGCTCGCGGTCGTCCTGATCGCGCTCCGCAGCCTGCGTCCGGAGCTCCTGCTGGCGAGCTTCTACGCCGGGGGATTCCTCTCCGCGACCACGGTCGGCCTGGTGATCGTGTTCTCGCTCCAGGGATCCTCGGTCGACTCGTCCTCGAGCAACAGCCTCGATCCCGCGTTCTACATCGTGCTCGGGGTCGTCTCGTTCGTGGCCGCCTGGGTGGTCCGCAGCAGGCAGTTGCTGGTCAAGAAGGAGCCGAGCCCGGAAGAAGCGGAAGCAGCGAAGTCCGATCGGCTGACGCGCGCGCTCGACCGTGGCGCGCCCTACGCCTTCGTCGCCGGGCTGCTGCTCTGCGCGATCCCGGGCGTCTCGGCGCTCGTCGCCCTGAAGGACATCGCGCAGCTCGGCTGGGGGACGGCCGAGACCGTGGGGATGGTGATCGTCTTCTTCCTGATCATGTTCTCGTTCATCGAGCTTCCCCTGGTCGGCTTCGTCGTCGCGCCGGAGCAGGCGACCGCGAAGACGATGGCGTTCAACTCGTGGCTCGACCGGAACGCCAACCGTCTTGCCACGGACGTGTTCGTCGTGCTCGGCATCTTCCTGATCCTGCGCGGGGTCGCCGGGCTCGTCTGAGCGCCGAAGCGGTCCGTTCAACGCCGCTCGAGCGCCTCCGACACGTCGTAGCCGAGTGCGAGCCCGAGCCGCGGTGCCGCCGAGACGACGCGCGCCGCGCCGGCCGTAGGGAGCACGGCGACCAGCACCCCGGCGATCTCGTCCTCCGTCGCGCCGCAGTTCCGCGCTCGCTCCGTCGCCTGGATGTACGAGGGCAGCGCCGCATCGAGCGCGACCAGCGCGCCGATGCCCACGAGCGCGTGGGTCTTGCCGTCGAGCGTCGACGCCGTGAGGTTCGCTCCCTCGTCGCCCAGCATCTCGTCCACGTACTCGTCGTCGCGGATCGAGAGCCTGCACAGAATCCGCTGGTAGGAGTGCACCGTCCCTCCGAAGACGACTGGAATGTCGGGTGTCGTGCATCGTCCGTTTGGGGTGAAAGCCGCGCTTGGGCCGGGTGCGCACGAGTCGTTAGCCTCTGGCAGACGTGGCGATCAGGGTCGTGCTCGGTGAGGACAGCTGGCTCGCGCGCGAGGGAATCGCGAGCGCCCTCGGATCGATCGAGGGTATCGAGCTGGTCGCGGCGTGCGCGGACCTGGACGAGCTCCGGGCCGCGATCGAGCAGGAGTCCCCCGATGTCGTCCTCGCCGACATCCGTATGCCGCCGACGAACACTGACGAGGGTGTGCGGCTCGCGGCCGAGCTCCGCTCGACGCATCCGGACGTCGGGGTCGTCGTCCTCAGCCAGCATGCGGAGCCGTCGTACGCGACCACGCTCTTCGACCAGGGATCGGCGCGACGTGCGTACCTGCTCAAGGAGCGCGTCAAGGACCGCGAAGAGCTCCGGCGCGCCCTGCAGGAGGTTGCCGACGGCGGCTCGGTCGTGGACTCGCGGATCGTCGACGAGCTCGTCGCGTTCCAGCGCCGGCGCGAGGACTCGAAACTCGACCAGCTCACCGCCCGCGAGCTCGAGATCCTCGGGCTGATCGCGGAGGGACAGAGCAACGCGGCGATCGCCGCCAGGCTGGTCGTGACCAAGCGCGCGGTGGAGCGGCACATCAACGCCATCTTCTGGAAGCTCGACCTCGGCGACTCGGAGGACGTGAGCAGGCGCGTGAAGGCGGTGCTCCTGTACCTGAACGGCCCGCTCGTCGCGCAGGCCGGGGACACGCCGTGAAGAGCGAGGCTCCCGACCGCGCCGGCCTCGTGCTCGTCGCGCTGATCCTCGTCGCGGCCGTCGCGAACCTCAATCTCTCCGTCGCCAACGTCGCGCTGCCCGACATCGGCAAGCACTTCGACTCGAGCCAGACGACCCTCGATCTGATCGCGGTCGGCTACTCGCTCGGGCTCGCCTGCTCGGTGCTCTGGCTCGGCGCGCTCGGCGACCGCTACGGACGCAAGCTGATGCTGCTGCTCGGGACGGTGCTGGCGGTGCCGATGTCGTTGCTCGCGGCCTACGCCTGGTCGGACACCGTCCTCTTCGTCGCCAGGGTCGGCGGCGGGCTGGCCGCCGGGATGGCGTACCCGACCACGCTCGCCCTGATCACGGCGCTCTGGGCTCCGGGCGCCGGGCGGACGAAGTCGATCGCCCTCTGGTCGGGTGTCGGCGGTGCGATCGCCGCGCTCGGGCCGCTCTGCTCCGGGATCCTGCTCGAGCACTTCTGGTGGGGGTCGGTGTTCCTGCTCACGCTGCCGCTCGCCGTGGTGGCGATCTTCATGGCCTGGCGGTACGTGCCGGCGCACGTGAACGAGGCGACCGACCCCGTCGACAACCTCGGCGGGATCCTGTCGCTGGTGCTGGTCGGCGCGCTGATCCTCGGGATCAACTTTGCGCCGGTGCCGAACGCCGGCACCTTGACGGTCGTGCTCGCGGTGATCGCGCTCGTCGCGCTCGTTGCGTTCTTCGTCCGCCAGCGCCGCGCGGCGGAGCCGCTGTATGACCTGGGGGTCGCCTCGCGGCCGACCTTCTGGGTCGCAGCCTGCGCCGGGATCATCGTCTTCGGCTCGCTGATGGGCGCCATGTTCATCGGCCAGCAGTTCCTGCAGAACGTGCTCGGGTACTCGACGCTGCAGTCGGGGCTGGCGATCCTGCCGGCAGCGGTCGCGATGGTGCTCGTGGCGCCTCGGTCGGCGAAGATCGTGGACGCCCGCGGTGCGCGGTTCACGCTGCTCTTCGGGTACGTGTTCGTGCTGCTCGGCTTCCTGGCGATGCTGCTCCTCTGGAAGGAGGACATCGCCTACTGGAAGGTGGGGCTCGGCTACGTGCTCGTCGGGATCGGCGTCGGCCTGGCGGGGACGCCCGCATCGCACTCGCTCACCGGCAGCGTGCCCGTCAAGCGGGTCGGGATGGCCTCCGGGACCGCCGACCTGCAGCGTGATCTCGGCGGTGCCGTCATGCAGTCGATCTTCGGCGCGCTCCTGACCGCGGGCTACGCCAAGGCGGCGGGGTCGCTCATCTCGAGCTCTGGGAAGAACATCACGTCGAGCACCCAGGCGGAGATGACGAAGTCGTTCGCGAGCGCGGCCGACACCGCGGCGAGGTACCCCGCCTCGGTGCAGCAGAACATCATCGCCGGGGCGAAGACGGCCTTTCTGCAGGGGGACCAGTGGGCCTACCTCGCCGGTATCGTCGCCGTGCTGCTCGGCGCAGTCCTCGTCTTCGCGTTCTTCCCGCGTGCCGATCGCGAGAAGGAGCTGCTCGCCTCGTACCATGCCGAGGACGAGGGCGAGGCTCCGGCAACGCCGGGCGGCCCACCGGAGCCTGCGGCGCCGGTGACCGCCTGACCGTTTCAGGAGTGCCTCCCGGCGTCCGCGGGATGACGATTCGGTAACAGGCTGGTGCGGCCCCCCCGCGCCATCCCGATCGGATGATGCTCGTGTGCGCGCTGCGAGCTAGTCTCGCGCGTGCAGATGCCTGCTGAACGCGCAGAGGGGCGCGGGCAACGTCCGCGTGTGCTCGTTCTGGGTGGAGGCTTCGGTGGGATCGGAGCCGCCCGGAAGCTCGCGGACGCGGACGCGGACGTCGTCCTCGTCGACCGCAACGACTACCACACCTTCCAGCCGCTCCTCTATCAGGTCGCGACCGACCTGCTCGAGACGTCGGCTGTCGGTCACGCCCTCCGCGATCTCTTCCACGACCAGCCCAACACCACGGTGCACCAGGGCACGGTCACGTCGGTCGACGTCGAGAAGAAGCGCGTCGAGTTCTCGGATCGCGTCCCGCTCGAGTACGACTACCTCGTCGTCGCGCTCGGCGCGACCGTCAACTTCTTCGGCACGCAAGGCGCCGAGGAGCACGCGTTCCCGATGTACACGCTCGTCGACGCCGTGCGCCTGCGAGAACAGGTGCTGGAACGCTGGGAGGCGGCCGACCGCGATCCGTCACTCGTCGACGACGGAGCGCTGAACGTCGTCGTCGTCGGCGGCGGGCCGACGGGCGTCGAGAGCATCGGTGCGCTCGCCGAGCTCTACCGCAGCAACTTCGCGAAGGACTACCCGGGCCTTCCGCAGGAGAAGGCCCGCCTGATCCTCGTCGAGGCAGGCCCGACCCTGTTCGCGATGTTCAAGCAGGACATCCGCGACTACACGCAGAAGGCGCTCGAGCAGCGCGGCGTCGAGGTGCTGGTCGGCGAGAGCGTCGCCTCGGTTGCCCCGGGCCGTGTGACACTCGCGTCCGGCGAGGTGCTGCCGGCACACACGCTCGTCTGGGGCGCGGGCCTGCAGGCGAGCGAACGCTCGGGTGACCTTCCGGTCGAGCTGCAGCACGGGCGGCGGATTCCGGTCGAGCCCGATCTGAGCGTCGCAGGCCATCCCGAGGTGTTCGCGGTCGGCGACATCGCGTGGATCACCGATTCGAAGACGAACGAGGTGCTGCCCCAGCTCGGTTCGGTCGCCCTCCAGGCCGGCGAGTGGGCAGGCGAGAACATCGCGCGCCTCGTGAAGGGCGAGCAGACGAAGCCGTTCGTCTACGAGGACAAGGGAACGATGGCGACGATCGGCCGCGGCGCCGCCGTGGTGCAGTTCCGCCGCGGCCGCACGATGAAAGGGAAGGCGGCGTCGCTCGCGTGGGGTGCGGTGCATCTCGCGCTGCTCTCCACCGGAGAGGACCGCGCGAAGGCCGTGATCGACTGGACCTGGGCCGGGTTCACGCACGAGCGTTCGAACCGGATCTCGGTGCAGACAGACGACGAGAAGAGGAGAGAGAGTTGAGCGAGCAGCCCGCAGACGTGTTCGTCATCTTCGGGATCACCGGAGACCTGGCGAAGGTGATGACGTTCCGGTCGCTGTACCGCCTCGAGCGGCGCGGGCTGCTCGACTGCCCGATCGTGGGCGTCGCGGTCGACGACTGGACGGTCGACCAGCTGGTCGAGCGCGCACGCGAGTCGATCGTCGGCACCGGGGAGACGCTCGACGAGGAGGTCTTCGCGCGGCTCGCGAAGCGGTTCTCGTACGTCTCGGGCGACTTCGGCGACGACGCGACCTACGAGCGCGTCGGCGAGGCGATCAAGGGCAAGTCGATGCCGGTCTTCTACCTGGAGATCCCGCCGTTCCTCTTCGGCCGGGTCGTCAAGGGCCTGCACGACGCCGGGCTGACCGAGAACGCCCGCGTCGTCGTCGAGAAGCCGTTCGGCCACGACCTCGAATCGGCCAAGGCGCTCGCCGAGGAGCTGCACCAGTACATCGACGAGTCGCAGCTCTACCGCATCGACCACTACCTCGGGAAGATGGGGCTCGAGGAGATCCTCTACCTGCGGTTCGCCAACACGATGCTGGAGCCGTTGTGGAGCCGCAACTACCTGTCGTCGGTGCAGATCACGATGGCCGAGGACTTCGACGTCGCCGACCGGGGCCACTTCTACGACCCGGTCGGCGCCCTGCGCGACGTCGTCGTCAACCACCTGATGCAGGTCGTCGCCGCCTGTGCCATGGAGCCGCCGTCGCGGGGCGATCCGCGAACGATCAAGGACTCGCAGGTGTCGCTGTTCCGCGCGATCGAGCCTGCCGACCCGGCGCACTACGTGCGCGGCCAGTACGAGGGCTATCTGCAGGTCGGCGGCGTCGCGCCGAACTCGACCACCGAGACGTACGTGGCGCTCCGGCTCGAGATCGAGAACTGGCGCTGGGCCGGCGTGCCGTTCTTCATCCGCACGGGCAAGTGCCTCGCCGCGACCCAGACGGAGCTGCGCCTGGTCTTCAGGCACGCGCCGCGGCTCGGCTTCGCGATGTTCGACCGGCACCCCGAGCCGAACGCGCTGGTCGTCAAGCTCGACCCGTCGACGGGCATCCGCCTGATCGCCCAGGCGCACCGTGCCGACAAGCAGGGAGCGGCGGAGATCACGCTCGACCTCGAGTTCTCGGAGGAGGGCGGCGAGGGACCGACGCCGTACGAGGTGCTGCTCCACGCAGCGCTCGTCGGCGACTCGACGCGCTTCACGCGCCAGGACGCCGTCGAGGAGGCCTGGCGGGTCATGCAGCCGCTGCTCGACTCGCCGCCGCCCGTCCATCCGTACCCGCCCGGCTCGTGGGGCCCAGCGGCCGCCGACGAGCTCGTCGCCGGGCGCGGGAAGTGGCAGGAGCCGTGGCTGTGAGGGCTCCCGTGCGTGCCAGGAACGCGCCGCAGAGCGCCGCCGCTCCGTCCCCCTTCCCGCCGATCGCGGAGTACGCGTTCCTCTCCAACTGCCACACCGGCGCGCTGGTCGCGCCCGACGGCGCCGTCGACTGGCTCTGCGTGCCGTCGTTCGACTCGCCCAGCATGTTCGGCAGCCTGCTCGACCGGGAGGGCGGCTCGTTCCGGCTCGGCCCGTACGGGATCAACCACCCGACCGCCCGGACGTACCTCCCGGGCACGAACGTGCTCGAGACGACGTGGCGGACGCCGACCGGCTGGATCGTCGTGCGGGACGCGCTGACCATGGGCCCGACGCGCGGGCGGGACACCGTGACCCCGCACACACGACCGCCGGCCGACGACGACGGCGACCACATGCTCGTGCGCGAGGCGGAGTGCATCGAGGGTCATGTCGAGGTCGAGCTGATCTGCGAGCCGGTGTTCGACTACGGGCGCACGCCGGCGGACTGGTCGCTCGTCGGCGACGATCTGCACACCGCCGACGCGTCGGGTGCCGGGCAGACCGTGCGGCTCCGGACCGATCTCCTGCTCGGCATCGAGGGCAACCGCGTCCGTGCGCGCCACGTGCTCAGGGAGGGCGACCGGATGTTCTGCGCACTCTCGTGGGCGGAGGAGCTGGCGGCGCCCGAAGACGTCGACCAGGCCAAGGAGCGGCTTGCAGCGACCTCGCGCTTCTGGCGCTCGTGGCTCGGGCGCGCGCGCATCCCCGACCACCGCTGGCGCGACCCTGTGCAGCGCGCGGCGCTCGCGATCAAGGGCCTGACCTACATGCCGACGGGGGCGACGGTCGCTGCGCTGACGACGTCGTTGCCCGAGACGCCTGGAGGCGAGCGCAACTGGGACTACCGCTACACCTGGATGCGCGACGCGACCTTCACACTGCAGGCGCTGCACTTCCTCAACCTGGACTGGGAGGCGGACGAGTTCATGCAGTTCGTCGCCGACGTCGAACCGACGGAGGACGGATCGCTGCAGATCATGTACGGGATCGACGGGCGCCGCGACCTGACCGAGACCACCCGCGACGATCTCACCGGGTACGCGGGCGCGAGCCCCGTGCGCGTCGGCAACGGCGCGTTCGACCAGCGCCAGAACGACGTCTTCGGCGCGGTGCTCGACTCGATCCTCCTCCACACACACCACGGCCAGCGGCTCCCGCGGCGTTTGTGGCCGATCGTGGTCAGCCAGGCGGAGTGCGCGTCCGCGGTGTGGCAGCAGCCCGACCAGGGGATCTGGGAGGCGCGCGGCAAGCCGCAGCACTACGTGTCGTCGAAGCTGATGTGCTGGGTCGCGCTCGACCGTGCATCCAAGCTGGCCGAGGTCCGCGGCGACGGCGACCTCAGGGCGAAATGGAGGTCGGTCGCCGACGAGATCCGCGCCGACATCCTCGAGCACGGCGTCTCCGACAAGGGCGTGTTGAAGCAGCACTACGAGACCGATTCGCTCGACGCATCGGTGCTGCTCGCGGCGATCTTCGAGTTCCTGCCACCCGACGACGAGCGGCTCCGCGCGACGGTCGCCGCCGTCGCCTCCGACCTGACCGAGAACGGCTTCGTGCTTCGCTACCGCACCGACGAGACCGACGACGGCCTTTCGGGCAAGGAGGGGACGTTCCTCATCTGCTCGTTCTGGCTCGTCTCGGCGCTGGCGATCACCGGCGAGCTGCAGCAGGCCCGCGACCTGATGGAGAAGCTGCTGCGAATCGCCTCACCGCTCGGCCTCTATGCCGAGGAGTTCGACGCCGAGACCGGGCGCCATCTCGGCAACTTCCCGCAGGCCTTCTCGCATCTCGCGCTGATGGAGGCGGCCGCGCGAATCATCCTGCCCGAGTTGATGGAGGAGTACTAGTGCGATACGACGTGATCATCATCGGCACCGGCGCAGGCGGCGGCACGCTCGCACGACATCTTGCCCCGTCTGGCAAGCGCATCCTGCTCCTCGAGCGCGGCGACTGGCTGCCCCGCGAGCCGCAGAACTGGCTGGCGCAGGACGTCTTCGTCGAGAACCGCTACGTCTCGGCCGACACCTGGTACGACAAGGGCGGCACGCCGTTCCAGCCGCAGGTCCACTATTTCGTGGGCGGAGCGACCAAGCTCTACGGGGCGGCGCTGTACCGGCTGCGCCAGGAGGACTTCGGCGAGCTGCAGCACCACGACGGCCTCTCACCCGCCTGGCCGATCGCCTACGACGAGCTCGAGCCGTACTACACGCAGGCCGAGCAGCTCTACCAGGTGCACGGCGAACGGGGCGAGGATCCGACGGAGCCGCCGGCGAGCGCGCCCTACCCGCATCCCGCGGTGTCCCACGAGCCGCGGATCCAGCAGCTCGCGGACGCGCTCGCCGGGGCTGGCCATCATCCGTTCCACGCGCCGTGCGGGATCCTCCTCGACGAGTCGAACATGCCGTACAGCGCCTGCGTCCGCTGCGCGAACTGCGACGGCTTCCCCTGCGTGGTGCACGCGAAGTCCGATGCGGAGGTGATCTCCGTGCGGCCGGCGCTCGAGCACCCGAACGTCACCCTCCTGACCAACACGAAGGTGGTCAGGCTCGAGACCGACGACGCCGGCAGGACGGTGACGAAGGTGGTTGCCGAGCGCGACGGCTCGACCGAGACGTTCGAGGCCGACCTCGTCGTCGTCTCCTGCGGCGCCGCGAACAGCGCGGCCCTGCTGCTTGCGTCCGCGAGCGACAAGCATCCGAACGGGCTCGCGAACGGCTCGGACCAGCTCGGGCGCAACTTCATGTTCCACGACAGCGTCGCCGTGCTCGCGCTGTCACGTGAGGAGAACCCGACCGTCTACCAGAAGACGCTCGGCCTCAACGACTTCTACTTCGGCAGCGACGACTTCGAGTTCCCGCTGGGGAACATCCAGATGGTCGGCAAGTCGCAGTCACCGATGTTCAGGGGCGAGAAGCCGGGCGAGACGAAGCTGGCGCCCGAGTGGTCGCTCGACCGGATCGCCAAGCACGCAATCGACTTCTGGCTCTCGACCGAGGATCTCCCGCGGCCGGACAACCGCGTCACCGTCGACCGTGACGGGAAGCTGACGCTCAGCTACACGGAGACGAACGCCGAGGCGAAGCGGCGTCTCTACGGGAAGCTGCATTCGCTGCTCGGGCCGCTCGACCTCAACGAGGGGCACCTGATCCACCGCTTCGCCTACATGAAGAACGAGATCCCGATCGCCGGCTGCGCGCATCAGGCGGGCACCGCCCGCTTCGGCAGCGACCCGCAGGCCTCGGTGCTCGATACGAACTGCAGGGCGCACGAGGTCGACAACCTGTACGTCGTCGACACGAGCTTCTTCCCGAGCATCGGAGCGGTGAACCCGGCGCTCACAGCGATGGCGAACGCGCTCAGGGTCGGCGACCACCTGCTCGAGCGGATGGGGTAGGCCTGCAGCCGCAACCACCCTCGGGGACGCAGGTCGAGATCGCCCACGGCGACCAGCGGGCAGTGGTCGTGCAGGTCGGGGGAGGCCTGCGCTCGTACACGGTCGACGGCCGCGGGGTGCTCGACGGCTACGCCGCGGGCGAGATGTGCACCTCCGGCCGCGGCCAGCTGCTGATGCCCTGGCCGAACCGGCTCGAGGACGGCCGCTACGAGTTCGACGGCCGCGAGCACCAGCTGCCGCTGACCGAGCCCGACAACCGGAACGCGATCCACGGCCTCGTCCGCTGGGCGTCGTGGAGCGCCGCCGATCGCAGCCGCGAGCGTGTGCTCATGGAGCACGTGCTGCACCCGCAGCCCGGCTACCCGTTCGCCGTCGGGCTGACGGTCGAGTACACGCTGTCCGACCTCGGGCTCTCCGTCCGGTCGACCGCGACGAACCTCGGCGTGACTCGCTGCCCGTTCGGCGCCGGCGCGCATCCGTACGTGCGGCTCGATTCGTCGAAGATCGACGCCCTTTCGCTCCACGTCCCCGCGCGCACCGTGCTGCAATCGGACGAGCGCAGCCTCCCGTGCGGAACGATCCCGGTCGAGGGCACCGAGCTCGACTTCCGCCGCCCACGCACGATCGGCGCCCTGAAGCTCGACAACTGCTTCACCGATCTCGAGCCGGACGGCGACGGGCGCACGCGCGTCGTGCTCCACGATCCCTCGGGCCGGAGCCTCGTCCTCTGGGCGGGGGAGGGCTACCGCTTCCTGATGGTGTTCACGGGCGATCCGCTTCCGGACGTCGCGCGTCGTAGCATTGCGATCGAGCCCATGACCTGCCCGCCGAACGCCTTTCGCAGCGGCGACTCCGTGATCGCGCTCGAGCCCGGTGAGGCCTGGAGCGCCGATTGGGGCATCGAGTGCACCTGATCGTCGCCTCGACGCGGGTCGATCTGGCACGCGGCCAGTTCGCGACCACGTCGCTCTACCACTTCCTGTTCGTCCCGTTGACGCTCGGGCTCGGGCCGATCGTCGCCGTCTTCCAGACGCTCTGGCGGCGCACCGGCAACGAGTCCTGGCTGCGGCTGACCCGCTTCTTCGGGACGCTCTTCCTGATCAACTTCGCGATCGGGGTCGCGACCGGGCTCGTGCAGGAGTTCCAGTTCGGGATGAACTGGTCCGTCTACTCACGTTTCGTCGGCAACGTGTTCGGCGCGCCGCTCGCCGTCGAGGGGCTCGCTGCGTTCTTCCTCGAGTCGACGTTCCTCGGCCTCTGGATCTTCGGCTGGGACCGGCTCTCGCCGCGCCTCCACCTGGCGACGCTCTGGATCGCCGTCGCCGGAACGTGGCTGTCCGCCTATTTCATCCTCGTCGCGAACTCGTGGATGCAGGAGCCCGTCGGCTACAAGATCGTGAACGGCGAGGCGCAGCTGACGAGCGTCTGGACGCTCATGTCGAGCCACTGGGCCCTCTACGCGTTCGTGCACACCGTGCTCGCCGGGCTGACCGCCGGGGCGGCCGTCGTCCTCGGCGTCTGCTGCTGGCACTTCGTCCGCGGCAGGAACCTGGAGTTGTTCCGACCCGCCGCGAAGGTCGCGCTGATCGTGCTCGTGCCCGCCTCGCTCGCGAACCTCTGGTTCGGCAGCCACTTCGGGATCCTCGTGGAGAGGCTCCAGCCGATGAAGATCGCCGCGAGCGAGGCGCAGTGGAGCACGTGCTCGCACTGCCCGTTCTCGATCTTCCAGACCGGAGGCTTCACCGAGAGCAACCAGACTCCGAGCCACTCGATCGAGATCCCCGGCCTCCTCTCCTACCTCGCGACCGGCTCCTTCAGCGGCACCGTCCAGGGGCTGAACAACCTGAACCAGCAGTACTCGAGGCAGTACGGGCCGGGCAACTACAAGCCTCCGGTGCGGGCGATCTACTGGAGCATGCGCGTGATGGCCGGAGTGGGAACGCTGATCGCCCTGATCGCGGTCGTGAGCGCGTTCCTGCTCTGGAAGCGTAGGCTCGAGCGGCTGCGCTGGTTCCTGTGGATCGCGATCGCGAACAGCTTGCTGCCGTTCGTCGCGACATCGGCGGGCTGGGTGTTGACGGAGGTCGGCCGGCAGCCCTGGATCGTCCAGGGACTGCTGAAGACGAGCAACGCGAACTCGCCGAACGTGACCACCACCTGGCTCGGGATCAGCCTCGGCGTCTTCATCGTCCTGTATCTCGTGCTGCTCGTCGTCGACGTCTGGCTGATGCGGCGCTACGCGGGCATCGACCCGAGCGGAGCGGATGAGGAGCGGGCGCCGGAAGCGGTCCCGGCGCCGGGGTTCTAGGGACATGACGCTGGCCGAGCTCTGGTTCATCCTGATCGCCGTCCTCTGGGCCGGCTACTTCGTGCTCGAGGGCTTCGACTTCGGCGTCGGCATGCTGCTGCCGTTCCTGCCGAGGAGCGAGGCCGAGCGAGGCACGATGCTCGAGTCGATCGGGCCGGTCTGGGACGGGAACGAGGTCTGGCTGGTCGTCGCCGGAGGCGCGACGTTCGCCGCCTTCCCGAGCTGGTACGCGTCGATGTTCTCCGGCTTCTACATCGCGCTCCTGCTCGTGCTCGTCTGCCTGATCGTGCGCGTGGTCTCGTTCGAGTGGCGTGCGAAGAGCCACAGCGCTCACTGGCGCGCCGTCTGGCTCTGGGCGAACGCACTCGGCAGCTTCGGCGCCTCCCTCGTCTGGGGCGTCGGGCTCGCGAACCTCCTGTACGGCGTCGCGCTCGACTCGAGCGGCGACTTCACCGGCACCTTCTGGGACCTGTTCAACGGCTACACGGTGTTCGCAGGGCTCACGTTCGTCGTCTTCTTCGTGTTCCACGGGGCCGTCTTCCTGACGCTCCGGACGACCGGCGAGCTCTGCCGGCGGGCGCTCGCGGCGGCGCGGATGCTCGCGCTGCCCGCCGCCGCGCTCGCAGCCGCCTTCCTGGTCTGGACGGTGGTGGTCGCGACCGACCGGAACGACAAGAGCGTGTTCCCGCCGATCCTGCCTGCCGTGCTCGGGATCGCCGCCGCGCTGCTCGCGGTCGCCTTCGTGCTCCAGGGGCGGACCGGCCGCGCCTTCGTCATGAGCGGTCTCGGGGCGATCCTGGTCGTCGCGACGCTCTTCACGAGCCTCTACCCGCGCGTGATGGTCTCGAGCCCCGATTTCGCGAACAGCCTGACCGTCTCGAACGCGTCCTCGGCCCACTACACGCTCGCGGTGATGACGGTCGTCGCCCTGCTCGTCCTGCCGGTCGTGCTGCTGTACCAGGCGTGGACCTACCACGTCTTCCGGCACCGGCTGACCGGCGAGTCCGGCCACTATTAATACGGCATGCGCTCGCTCGACCCGCGCCTGGTTCGCCGGGCGCAGCCGGTTCGCATGCTGCTGGCAGCCGACGTCGCGATCGGCATCGCGACGACCGCGCTCGTCCTCGCACAGGCGTCACTGCTCGCCTGGATCGTCGCGCACGCGTTCCACGGTGGCTCGCTCGGCGAGGTCGAGCCCGAGCTGGTCGCGCTGCTCTGCGTGTTCGCGGCGCGCGCCGTGCTCGCGTGGGGGTTCGAGGTCGCCGGGCGCAGGGCGGCGACGACCGTGCTCTCGGATCTCCGCCTGACGCTGGCCGGGCAGCGGCTCCGCCGGGGCGCGGCGGGCCTCGACGGCGCCGAGGCGGGGGAGGTGGCGGTGGCGAGCGTCGCCGGTGTCGATCCGCTCGCGGCGTACTTCGGCCGCTACCTCCCGCAGGTCGTGCTCGCCTGCCTCGTTCCGCTCGCCGTGCTCGCCTGGGTCGCGGCGGTCGACGTCACCTCGGCGCTCGTCATGCTCGTCACGCTCCCGCTGGTGCCCGTGTTCATGTGGCTGATCGGCCGCTACACGGAGGAGCGCAGCCGAGAGCGATGGGAGGCGCTTCGGCTCCTGGCCAACCACTACCTCGACGTCGTTCGCGGCCTGGCCACCTTGCGGGCGTTCAACCGCGGCCGGGCGCAGACCGCGGCGATCGCGGACGTGAGCGAGCGGTACCGGAGCACGACGATGAGCACGCTGCGGGTCGGCTTCCTGTCAGGGTCGGTTCTGGAGCTGGCCGCGACCATCGGCGTCGCTCTCGTCGCCGTCACCGTCGGCGTCCGGCTCGACGACGGGAGGCTCGGGCTGCAGGCCGGCCTGACGGTGCTGCTGCTCGCACCGGAGCTGTACCTCCCGCTGCGCCAGCTCGGTGCGCAGTTCCACACGAGCGCGGACGGCCTCGCCGTCGCCGAGCGGATCCTCGACCTGATCGGCGACGAGGCCGCGCCCGAGCGCGTGCTCGCCCCACCGAGCCCCGCGGCGGCGGCGATCGAGCTCCGTCGCGTGTCGTTCGCCTATCCGTCCCGGCCGGTTCCGGTGCTCGGCGGGCTCGACCTGACGCTGCACCCGCGCGAGACGCTGGCCCTCCTCGGGGAGAGCGGCGCGGGGAAGACCACGATCGCGAGCCTGGTCCTCGGGTTCGCTGATCCCACCGGCGGCACCGTGACGATCGGCGATACGGAGCTCGCTTCGTGCGACCTCGCCGCGTGGCACGAGCAGCTCGCCTGGGTGCCGCAGCGGCCCACGATCTTCCGCGGCACGGTGGCGGAGAACATCCGGCTCGGCGCGGGAGACGCGTCCGCCGACGAGGTATGCGCGGCGGCCCGGCTCGCTGGGGCGCACGCGTTCGTCTCCGCGCTCCCTCTCGGCTACGAGACCGTCGTCGGAGACGGGGGCCGTCCGCTGTCAGCCGGCGAGGGGCGCCGAATCGCGCTCGCCCGTGCGTTCCTGCGCGACGCGCCGCTCCTCGTGCTCGACGAGCCGACCGCCGATCTCGATCCCGAGAGCGAGGCGCTCGTCGCGGCGGCGCTCGAGCGGCTCCGGGGCGAGCGCACGATCCTGCTGATCACGCACCGGGAGGAGCTGGCGCGGGTGGCCGACCGGGCAGTGGTGCTGGCGGGCGGAACGTGCGTCGAGCGTGACGCGGTGGCGGCGTGACCCGTCCCGTGCTCGCGCTCGTACGGGCGCCGCGCGGCCGGCTGGCGCTCGCAGTGCTGCTGGCCGCGCTGACGATCCTGTTCGGCGTCGGGTTGATGGCGACTGCCGGCTACCTCATCTCGAGAGCCGCCGAGCGTCCGGCGATCCTGTCCCTCACGGTCGCGATCGTCGGCGTCCGCTTCTTCGGGATCGGCCGCCCGGTGCTCCGCTACCTCGAGCGGCTCGCCTCCCACGACCTCGCCTTCCGTGTGCTCGGCCGCGTCCGTGTCCGCGTCTACGAACGGCTCGAGCCGCTCGCGCCCGCGGAGCTCGAGGGCTACCGCCACGGCGATCTTCTGTCGCGCGTCGTCGCCGACGTCGACGCATTGCAGTTCCTCCATCTGCGGGGAATCGTCCCGGCGCTGGCCGCGCTGCTCGCGGGCTGCGTGTCGGTGGCGGTCACGGCGGCGTTCCTGCCCGCGGCCGCCCTCGTGCTGGCGGCGGGCCTGATCCTCGGCGGCATCGGCGTGCCGCTCGTCGCGGGTGCGACCGGCAGCCGCGCCGCCCGCGGCGAGGCGGCGGCGCGCGGCGAGCTCTCGGCCGAGCTGGTCGAGCTGCTCGCCGGGGCGGGAGAGCTGTCGGTCTACGGCCGGGGCGACGAGGCGCTCGACCGCGCCCGCACCGCCGACCGCACGCTGACCTCGCTCGCCGCCCGTGCCGCGTTCGCCGACGGCCTCGCCGACGGGCTGCGGCTGCTGGTGACGGGCGCCACCGTCACCGGAGTGCTCGCCCTCGCGGTCTCGGCCCACGGCCGGGACGGGCTCGACCGCGTGCTGATCGCGACGCTCGCCCTGCTCGCGCTGGCGTCGTTCGAGGCAGTGCAGCCGCTCGCCCAGGCCGCCCGTGAGCTCGCCGCGGCGCTGGCCGCCGGCGGCCGCCTCGTCGAGTTGACCGCCCGCGAGCCGGCGGTACGCGACCCGGCGCATCCGGCCGAGCTCCCGCCGGGCCCGGCGACGGTCGCCCTCGAGAACGTGAGCGCCCGCTACGAGCCGGAGGGCCCACCGGTCCTCGACGGCTTCTCGCTGCGCCTCGAGCCGGGGCGGCGCGTCGCGCTCCTCGGCCGAAGCGGCGCCGGCAAGACGACGGTGGTCAACCTCCTGCTCCGGTTCCTCGATCCGGTCGCAGGACGGGTGACGATCGACGGCCGCGACCTGCGGGAGCTCCGCCAGGAAGACGTGCGGCGCACGCTGGCGGTGGCCGGACAGGACTCGTATCTGTTCTCGACCTCGATCCGCGAGAACCTCCGCCTCGCCCGGCCGGACGCCGGTGACGAGGACGTCGAGCGGGCGCTGCGCCGGGCGCGGGCGTGGGACTGGGTTCAGAGCCTGCCGGACGGGCTCGATACGCTCGTCGGCGAGCAGGGACGCGAGCTCTCGGGCGGCCAGCGCGGCCGGCTCGTCGTCGCGCGAGCCCTGCTCGCGGACGCGCCGGTGCTCGTCCTCGACGAGCCGACGGCCCACCTCGACGCGGAGACCGCGACGTCGCTGCTCGACGACGTGCTCGACAACGCCGGGGCCGCTTCGGTGCTGCTGATCACCCATCGCCGGGAGCGGCTCGAGCGGATGGACGAGATCGTCGAGCTGGCGGTCTGACCGTGCTCGCTACGCCGGTGGGCCCGGGAGCTGCAGGATCTCGGTCACCCCGAACACGAGTAGCGCGGTCGCGACCAGCAGCAGCCCGATCCGGATGACCCGCAGGGGGAAGTGCGTCCCGATCCCGACGAGGAAGAGCACGCTGGCGAGGATCACGGTCGTCCTCACGTACTTGTCGCCCGTCTCGGCGGCGTGCTGTCCCTCGGAGTAGTAGGCGTCCGCCCGGGCATCGAGCGCGGTCGACAGCGCCGCTCCGGGCGGGCGGTACTGCGGCATCGACTGTGGCCCCGGCGGCGCGGCGGCGTTGGTGAACGGGTGGGTCTTCAACCAGGACTCGAAGGCGGTCTCGAAGTTGGGCCGGAACCGCTTCTCGGCGATGCGCGCGCCGTTCTTGTTGCCGAGCAGGTAGGCGCCGAGCCAGGCGTTGAAGGTCAGGGCGTCGCCCACCCGAAACGTCAGCGCCTGCTGGAACTCCTTGTTCGCCTTCGTCCGCGTCGCCGACGCCTTCGCCAGCTTGAGCGACGACTCGGTGCCCCACTTGGCGGCCGAGTAGCCGGACCACGCGGCGAGGATGGCGACGGCCGAGAGGAGAATCGCCTCGGTGATCGGGAGCGCGCGCCCGTGCGCGGCGTGCTCGCCCGTGTGCTTGGCGTGCTCGCCGATCTCCTTGCCGACCTCGCTCGCCGAGAGTCCTTCGGCCACCGGCGGATCGTACGGGGCGCGAAGGACGGGCTTCGGCAGGCGGTCTCGTCCCGGAGGACGACGAGGACGACGCCCGGTTCGTTCGCGTGGGGGAGGACGATTCCGGCCTGCGGCCGACGACGCTGGACCGACCGTCGAGCAGACTCCGCATATGGGATTCGACCTCGTACCCGGCGCGCATCCGACCGGCCGCACCCGTTCCCTGCGCGGCCTCACGCGCTCGCTCGACGCGCTCGTCGACGCCGGGCTCGACGACGCGGTCGTCGCCGCCCGCGCGGGCGCGCTCCTGCGGCCCGCACTGGCTGACCCCGGCCTGCTCGAGCCGCGCCACTGCGAGCCGGCCGAGGATCGGTACCGCCAGCATCTGGTGCACGTTCACCCTGAGGGCCGGTACTCGATCGTCGCCCTCGTCTGGAAGCCCGGGCAGGCGACGCCGATTCACGACCATCGTTGCTGGTGCGTCGTCGGTGTCTGGCGCGGCGTCGAGGCAGAGACGAGCTACGAACTGCACGGTGCCGACGACCCGTACGTGGTGCCCGTCGGATCGGCGGTCTTCGAGCCCGGTGACGTGTCCGTGCTCGTTCCGCCCGACGAGGACGTGCATCGCGTCGAGAACTGCGGCGAGAGCCTCGCGATCTCGCTGCACGTCTACGGGGCGGACATCTCGGTGCTCGGGTCGAGCATCAACCGCGAGTTCGCCCGGGACCGGGTCGTCGTGCGGCCCGGGCCCGAGAGCGGCGCCCCCGTGTCGTGGCGTGTGCTCGACGGTGCTGTTCCGCGCCGGCACGCGCTCGGCTCCGGCCGCCTGCTGGCCGAGATCGAGTCCTACCTCGAGTTCTATGCGATCGCCCGCGCCGCCTGAGCCCTCACCCGGCCGACCGGCCGGGAGATTCCGTACCGACGGCTAATACCGTCCGTACAGATCCCACGTACCTTCCGGGCGTGAAGCGCCCGGCGCCCCGGACGACCCTCCTCGCGGCAGCGTGCATCGTTGCGGTCGCTGCGGTGGGCGTCGCGCAGGCCGGTTTCGTCCCCGCGTGGAGCTACGTCCCGAGCGCCCAGCGCGCGACCCTCGCCTCGATGACGGACGGCAGCCTCTATCTGCCCGCCCGTACGCCGCTCTTCTACCGCTACCACACCGGCGCGAACGTCAAGAAGGGTGTCCTGACCGTCCCGTTCACGAACCGGGTCCGCGTGAGGAAGGGAGTCTGGCGCTGGACGAACGCCACGTTCCTCTGGCAGACGCAGCCGCTTCAGTCCTCGAAGACGTGCGTGACGTGGATGCCGAAGACCAAGACGCTGCAGGTCTCGGGAAACAAGGTCTACTGGTCGGCCGGTGCGAAGGGCGGCACCGCCTGGCGCTGCGTGACCGACAAGTTCGGCCACTCACTCGTGCTGAGCGCCTCCGACACGGGCAAGGTGGCCGACGTCGGGCTCGGCATCGTCGTTGCCAGCGGGCTCGACGTGAGCGGTCGCTCGAGCGGTCTCACCAAGGTGATCACGGTCTCGCCGTCGACCGTGCACCGTGGGCGCACCGTGCTCGTGAGCGGTGTCGCGGGCGGGTGCACGGCAGGGAACACCGTCACGCTGCTCTCGCACGCGTTCACGGCCACCCATTCGTTCGCCGGCGTGCCCGCCGTCTACGCGAAGGTCGGCTCTGCGGGCCGCTTCTCCGCTCATGCGAAGATCGCGACCGCCCGCGTCCCGGGCACCTACACGATCACCGCGCGCTGCGGCGGCGGCAATCTCGGCGTCGCCGCCTACCTGACCGTCACGTAGCGTCGGGGAGCCCAGGGTTGCCCCGGGTCGAGTCCGGCTGTTAAGTTGACGTTTACGTAAGAAACGCGGAAAGAGGCTGGGTCGGGAGCCGTGAGACGTCTGGACTACAAGTGGGTGGCGCTGTCGAACACGACGCTCGGGGTGCTGCTCGCGATGATCAACGCCTCGATCCTGCTGATCGCGCTCCCGGACATCTTCCGCGGGATCCGGATCAACCCGCTCGCCCCGGGCAACAGCAGCTACCTGCTCTGGCTCATCCTGGGCTTCCTCGTCGCGATGTCCGTGCTGCTCGTGAGCCTCGGACGGCTCGGCGACATGTTCGGCCGCGTCCGGATGTTCAACCTCGGTTTCGCGGTGTTCACCGCCTTCTCGATCCTGCTCTCGATCACCTGGATGCACGGCAGCGACGGTGCGCTGTGGCTGATCGTCATGCGCGTCGGCCAGGGCGTCGGCGGGGCGCTGCTGTTCGCGAACTCGAGCGCGATCCTGACCGATGCGTTTCCCCACGACCAGCGCGGCCTCGCGCTCGGCGTCAACAGCGTCGCCGCGGTCGCCGGCTCGTTCATCGGACTCGTGCTCGGCGGCGTGCTCGCCCCGCTGCAGTGGCGGCTCGTGTTCCTCATCTCGGTCCCGATCGGCGTGGCGGCGACGTTCTGGTCGTACCGGTCGCTTCGTGACCTCGGCGTGCGCAAGGCGGCGCGCATCGACTGGTGGGGCAACGCGACGTTCGCGATCGGCCTCGTCCTGCTGATGATCGGCATCACCTACGGCATCCAGCCCTACGGCGGCCACACGATGGGGTGGACGTCACCCCTCGTCCTCGCCTCCCTCGCCGGCGGCGTCCTCCTGCTCGCGGCCTTCTGCTTCATCGAGACGCGAGTCGACGATCCGATGCTCCACCTCGAGCTGTTCAAGGTGCGCGCGTTCGCGGCCGGCAACCTGGCCGCGTTCCTCGCCGCGATGGGCCGCGGCGGCCTCCAGTTCATCCTGATCATCTGGCTGCAGGGGATCTGGCTCCCGCAGCACGGCTACGCCTTCTCGCAGACGCCGCTCTGGGCGGGCATCTACATGCTTCCGCTCACCTTCGGTATCCTCGTGGCCGGCCCGGCGTCGGGCTACCTCTCGGACCGCTTCGGTGCGCGCCCGTTCGCGACCGGGGGCATGCTGCTCGCCGCGCTCGGCTTCGCGCTGCTGATCGTGCTGCCCGTCGACTTCTCCTACGTCGCCTTCTCGCTGATCCTCGCGCTGATCGGGATCGGCATGGGGCTCTTCTCGGCGCCGAACAACGCGGCGGTGATGAACTCGCTGCCGGCAGCCCAACGCGGGGCCGGCGCCGGTGTCCTGACGACGGCGACGACAGCCTCGAGCGTGCTCTCGATCGGCGTCTTCTTCACGCTGATGATCGTCGGGCTCGCCGCCTCGCTGCCGCACGCCGTGCAGAGCGGCCTCGTCGCACACGGCGTGGCGGCCGGGGACGCGACCCGCGTGTCGCAGCTGCCGCCCGTCGCGACGCTGTTCGCCTCGTTCCTCGGCTACAACCCGATCGCGACGCTGCTCGGGCCACATGCGGTCGCCGCCATCCCGCACGGGCAGTCGCAGGTCGTCACGGGCAGGAGCTTCTTCCCGCATCTGATCTCGAGCCCCTTCCACACCGCGCTCGTCTACGCGTTCGTGTTCGCGATCGTCGCCTGCGTGATCGCGGCCGTCGCGTCGCTGCTTCGCGGGGGCAAGTACCACTACGCCGAGGAGTCGGCATCTGCTCCGGTCGAGGTGGTCGGGCTCGACGCGATCGAGGAGGTTGCGTGAGCATGAAGACCGTCGCGCCCGAGTATCGGATCGGGGAGGTCGCCGAGCTCGCGGGTGTGACGACCCGGACGATCCGCTACTACGAGGAGCTCGGCCTGCTCGGTGCCGGGGCGGCGCGCTCGAAGGGAGCGCATCGGCTCTACAGCGACGCGGATGTGGCGCGGCTCCAGGAGTTGCTCCGCCTCCGGGAGCTGCTCGGCCTCTCGCTCGAAGAGCTCACCTCGCTCGTCGAGACCGAGCAGGCGCGCGCCGTGCTGCGGGAACAGTGGGCGGACAGCGACACGGACGCCGAGCGCGCTGCGATCGCCGAGTCGGCGATTCCGCTGGTCGAACGCCAGCTCGAGCTGGTCCGTGCGCGCCGGCGGAGACTGGACGAGTTCGCGGGCGAGCTGGCCGACAAGCTGGCGGCGCTCGAGAAGATCCGGAAACAGCTCTCCCGCTGACCCGGAGCGTCTCGGCGAATCACCCGCCGTCGTCGTCCTCGTCGTCTCGCCGCCGCAGCAGATCGAGCAGGTGCTGGCTGAGGTCGCGCGAGCGGGTCGCCCGCTCGATCGCCTCCACGCGCCGCTCGTCGGACGCGCCTGCGAGCGCCGCGTCGATCCTCGCCCAGCCCTCGTCGGCCGGGAGATCCGGAAAGAGCAGCTGCCGAACCTGATCGAGCTCCGGCGACCGGTCGTTGTCGTCGTCCGCCACGTCTCGCACTGTGCGGCCGTCACCCTTTCGGGTGACCGGCTTTTCGGGGGGAACCGAACCGCCGATCGTCTAGCTCGGCGGCGTCTGCGCTGCGGCTGTCTATCGTGTCCGGATGGCAACCGTGACGCGCTCGGATCTCGTGCGCTCTCACCGGCGCTCGCCCCTGGGCGGGAAGCGCTCCCACCGTGGACGCTGGATCGCTCTCGTCCTGGTCGTCGTCGTGCTCGCCGCCGCTGCCGGCGCGATCTACGCCTTCTCGGGCGCCCGGCTGGTCGGAGACCCGGTCGCACTCGCGCGGGTCGAGCTCCAGCCGTTCGCGGGGTCGCTCGTCACGGTGTCGGCATCCGATTCGGCGGGCCGCCGCGTCGCCCTCGTCGACCGGGGCGGACGGCTCGTCCCGCAGCAGCAGCTCGCGCCCGGCCGGACAATCTCGATCGCCGTCGTCGTCCGCCGCCCGGGCTGGCTGAGCTGGGCGCTGGGCAAGGAGCGGCACGAGACCCTCACGGTCGAGACCCCGGTGGCGCAGGTCCGCGACCGGTGGCTGACCGTGCCTCCGGGCGCGCAGCCGCGCGTTCGTTTCGACACGACCGTGAGCGCAGTCTCGTTCGGTGCGGGTGCCGTCCGCGCGACCGGAGCGTCCGCCGCCGTTCCGACGGACCGGCAGGCCGGCTCGATCGACGTCTCTGCTGCAGCTCGGCCGTGGGAGAAGCTCGGAGCTCCCGTCCGGATCACGTGGTTCCCGAAGGCGGCGCTCCCGGTCGTGCTCGCACAACCGGCGCCCGGCTCGCGTGTCGCGCCCGCTGCGCCGCTGCGCCTCACCTTCTCGCGTCCGGTCGAGGACGTTCTGCACGGGTCGACGCTTCACGCGCCGAACGGTGTCGCAGGGCGCTGGGTCGTCGTCGACAGCCACTCGCTCGTCTTCCATCCGACCGGCCGGTTCGGGATGCCGTTCGCGTCGAACGTGAGTCTTCGTCTCCCGGCGGCCGTCGAGCTCGTCGAGCGTGGTGCGAAGTCGGTGCGCCAGACGAGCGCGATCGACTGGACGGTCGCCCCGGCCTCGTTCCTCCGCCTCGAACAGCTGCTCGCAGAGCAGGGCTACCTGCCGCTCGACTGGACGCCGGCACGGACCGTCGCGTCGGACACGACGCAGGCCGAGCTGAACGCCGCCGTCTCGCCGCCGGCCGGCCGTTTCTCGTGGCGCTATGCGAACACGCCGACGGAGCTGCAGGCGCTCTGGCAGGTGGGAAGGCCGAACGAGATCATGCGCGGAGCGGTGATGACGTTCGAGGACGAGCACGGGCTCGCCGTCGACGGCATCGCCGGCCCGAAGGTCTGGCACGCGGCCCTCGCCGACGCCGTCGCGGGCAAGCGCCGCACGGACGGCTACAGCTACGTCTACGTGCACCGCAACGTGCCGCAGAAGCTCACGCTCTGGCACAACGGGACGGTCGTGCTGACGTCGCCCGGCAACACCGGCGTGCCGGCGGCGCCGACTGCGCTCGGCACGTGGCCGGTGTTCGAGCACATCCCGGTCGGGACGATGAGCGGCACGAATCCCGACGGCTCGCACTACAACGACCCCGGGATCCGCTGGATCAGCTACTTCCACGGCGGTGAGGCGCTGCACGCCTTCAACCGGGCCTCTTTCGGCACGCCTCAGAGCCTCGGGTGCGTCGAGCTGCCGCTGGACGCGGCGGCACAGGTGTGGCCGTACACGCCCATCGGGACGCTGGTCACGATCGAGAACTGAAAGGAGCGAGCGCATGGCGACCAAGGCCGACTTCACGGAGCCCGAGTGGGAGGCGATGCAGAAGGGGATCTCCGGAGCGGGAATGCTCGTCGCGATCAGCGACCGCGGCTTCTTCGACACGTTCAAGGAGGCGAACGCGCTCGCGAAGCATCTCGCCCAGGCGCACGCGCAGAGCGACAGCGAGCTGGTCCGCGAGCTGGCGACGGTGCACGGCAACCCGTTCGGGATGACTGCTTCGCCGCAGGAGATCGAGCAGAAGACGATCGACTCGCTGCACGCCGCCGTCGCAGCGATCCAGGCGAAGGCGCCCGACGATCTGCCCGCCTACCGCCGGGTCGTGCTCGACGTCGCGCAGTCGGTCGCGGAGGCGGCGAAGGGGGTCGCGCCGGGCGAGGCGACGGCGCTCGATACGGTGAAGGCGGCCGTCGGCGGCTGACGCTGAATCAGGCGGGGGCGGCGGCCGGCCGGTACTCCTCGTTCATGAGCGGGCTCGAGAGCAGGAAGTCGGCGGTCGAGCGGTTGCAGGCGATCGGGATGTTGCAGACGACGGCGATGCGAAGCAGGGCCTTGACGTCGACGTCGTGCGGCTGAGGCTCGAGCGGGTCCCAGAAGAATACGACGAAGTCGAGCCGGTGCTCTGCGATCGCCGCGCCGACCTGCTGGTCCCCGCCGAGCGGTCCGCTGAGGAAGAGCGTCACCGGAAGCCCGAGCTCGGCGGTGACGAGCGACCCGGTCGTCCCGGTGCCGTAGAGCTCGTGCCGTGAGAGCGTCCCACAATTGAATCTCGCCCACTCGACGAGGTCGGACTTCCGGTTGTCGTGGGCGATCAGCGCGACGCGCTTCCGCTTCGGCATCGCGGGCGTGGGGAGCACCAATCAACCGTATCGCGACCGAAGCGCATCGCGTTCGGCGCTGCCGCGTCGTAGCATCGCACCTGTCAACCAAATCGAAGGGTGGGTGCTGTGCTCGCTAACTACACGTTCATGAGCTTCTTCTGGGACATCCTCCTGATCATGGCCTGGGTGATCTGGTTCTGGTTGTTGATCACCGTCTTTGCCGACCTCTTCCGCCGTCACGACACCTCCGGCTTCGCCAAGGTGCTCTGGGTGATCTTCGTCATCATCCTCCCGTACTTCGGCGTGCTCGTGTACCTGCTCGTCGAGCACAAGGGGATGACGGAGCGGAACATCCAGCAGGCGCAAGCCTCCAAGCAGGAGTTCGACCAGTACGTGCAGTCGGTCTCGGGCGGCGACCCGTCGGAGCAGATTGCGAAGGCGAAGGCGCTGCTCGACAACGGCACGATCACGCAGGCCGAGTTCGACCAGTTGAAGCAGAAGGCCCTGGCCTAGCGCCGTCGGGCACCGGGCGGGGGCCGAGCCGGCTCTCGCCCGTGGCTCGGCGCTACGGCTCGACCGGTGCGATCAACAGCCAGATGCCGTCGATCCGCACCACGACGTCGGACGCGTCTCCGACGAGGCTCCGCGCGAACTCCTGGGCCTCCGTGACCGTCATGCCGACGTTGCCCTCGAGGTGGGTCGAGACGCCGGCCCGGGCGCCCGCGACCGCCTCCCGCACGTTGGCGAACGACGCAGGTTCGAGGCGGGGAGCGTCCAACTCCCGGCAGATCCTGACAGATGCCGGGGCCGGACGTGCCCGTCGACTACGGTCACGGCGTGAGCGCGACCGCTGAGGGCCTCGAGAGGCCGCGTTTCACCGGGCGGACCGCCTGGGCGCGGAGCGTGCAGACTCCGCTGCGCGAGTTTCTCCGCACCGAGACCGGCGGTGCGGCCGTGCTGCTGGCCGCGACGGTCACGGCGCTGGTCTGGGTGAACGTCGACGCATCCTCCTACCACTCGGTCTGGTCGACCGAGATCTCGGTTCGCATCGGCCGCGGGGGCGTTGCGATGGATCTGCGCGAGTGGGTCAACAGCGGCCTGATGACGTTCTTCTTCTTCGTCGTCGGCCTCGAGGCGCGCCGGGAGTTCGACCTCGGCGAGCTTCGCGAGCGTCGACGCTTCGCGCTGCCGCTTCTCGCGGGGGTGGCCGGCGTCGCGGCGGCGGTTGCCATCTACCTCGTGATCAACGCCGGACGACCGTCCGCCCACGGCTGGGGAATCGCGATGTCGACCGACACCGCGTTTGCGCTCGGGATGCTTGCGCTGGTCGGGCCCCGCTTCCCCGACCGTCTGCGCGCGTTCATGCTCACGGTCGTCGTCGTCGACGACGTCGTGGCGCTGATCGTGATCGCGCTCTTCTACTCGACGACGATCAAGGTCGATGCGCTGCTGGTGGCGATCGCGGCGTACGCGGTCGTCCTCGCGCTCCACGCGCTGCGCCTCCGGATCGGGGTCGTCTATCTCCTGCTCGGGCTCGTCGCGTGGGTGGCGTTGCTCAAGGCGGGCATCGACCCGGTCGTGATCGGACTGGCCATGGGTGTGCTGCCGCTCGCGTATCCGGCGCCGCGTTCCAGCCTCGAGCTCGCCACGCAGCGGTTTCGCGAGTTCCGCGAGCAGCCGACGGCCGAGCTCGCGCGCAGCGCGGAGACCGAGCTTCGCGCGGCGACGCCGCTCAACGAGCGGCTTCAGCGGTTGTTCCACCCGTGGACGAGCTATGCGATCGTGCCGGTCTTCGCGCTCGCGAACGCCGGCATCGAGCTCGGAGGAGGGTTCCTCGGCGATGCGCTCACGTCCCGGATCACGCTCGGCGTCCTGATCGGCTACGTCGTGGGCAAGCCGCTCGGGATCGTCGGCGGGTCCTGGCTGCTCACCCGCGTGACCAGGCGTAGGTTGCAGCCGCCGGTCGGCTGGGCTGCGGTGGGTGGAGCCGGGACGATCGCTGGCATCGGCTTCACCGTCTCGCTGCTCGTGGCGAGCCTCGCCTTCAGCGGCTCCGAGCTCGAGGACGCCAAGGTCGGGATCCTCGGTTCCGCGCTCTGCGCCTCCGTCGTGACCTGGCTCGTGTTCCGCGCGTCGGCGCTACTGCCGACCGGGCTTCGGATCCGCGCACTCCTCGGCACCTCGGAGCAGCTGACCGATCTGTACATCGACGTCGACCCCGAGCGCGACCACATCCGCGGGCCGGACGAGGCACTCGTCACGGTGGTCGAGTACGGCGATTTCGAGTGTCCCTACTGCGGGCAGGCGGAGCCGATCGTCCGAGAGCTGCTCGCCGACTTCGGTGACGTTCGCTACGTCTGGCGGCATCTCCCGCTGAGCGACGTTCACCCGCGGGCCCAGATCGCCGCCGAGGCCTCGGAGGCCGCGTCGGAGCAAGGGGCGTTCTGGGAGATGCACGACGTGCTGCTCCGCCACCAGCAGGCGCTCACCCCGAACGACCTGATCGGCTACGCGGACGGGCTGGGGCTCGACGTCGATCGCTTCAGCACGTTCGTGCATCGGCACGACGGCGCCGCCCGGGTCTCCGACGACGTCGACAGTGCGGATCTGAGCGGCGTCACCGGGACTCCGACCTTCTTCATCAACGGGCGCCGCCACTACGGCGCCTACGACATCGCCACCCTGTCCCAGGCGGTGAAGGCCGCCGGCGCGCGCGCGTCGGTGGAGGCTTAGAAGTCCTCACACAATGGGCGATCGGGTCGTCCGGACAAACGTCACTCAGAGACGGCTCGCGCGCTCTTCGTCGACCGTGAGCTCGGCGGTCGGGACGACCTCGAGCCGTTCGTCCGGAATCGGCTTTCCGCTCTGGACGGACAGACCGTAGGTGCCCGCGGCAAGGCGGGCCTCGGCGCGCTCGAGGGCGGCGAGCTGCTCGCGGAGGTCGGCTGCACGGCCCGCGTCCAGCTCGTCCTGGTAGAGGTTCGACGCCAGGTTGCCCGGGTCGAACTCGTCGGCGGCCTCGCCGTCGTCCTGGCGCCCCAATTCGCGCAGCTGGCGTTCGATGCGTGACCTCTCGGCCTGAAGCAGCTCGCGCGCGCGCACCGGATCCATGGGCCAGATCCTACGACGCGGCGGCGAGTCGGCCGTGAACGAACTGCACTGCCATGGCGCCCTCGCCGACCGCCGTGGCGCAGCGCTTCGTCGACCCCGAGCGGACGTCGCCGGCCGCGAACACACCGGGCACGCTCGTCTCGAGCAGCGCCTCCGCGCCTGCGGCGGCGCCGGTGAGGACGAAGCCGTCACCGTCGCGGGCGACGGCGTCCCCGAGCCAGCCGGTGCACGGAAGCGCGCCGAGGAAGAGGAAGAGGAACGAGAAGGGCAGGCGCTCGCCGCTCGTGAGCGTGACCGCCTCGAGTTGCCCGCCTGCGCCGTGCAGCCCGGCGACCTCGCTGCGGTCGCGGACCGCGACCCCGTAGCGGCCGAGCTCGCGGATCAGGTAGTCCGACATCGTCTCGCGCAGCTCGGCGCGCCGGTGGAGCAGCGTGACGAGCGCACCGCCGCGCGCCAGCCAGACTGCGGCCTGGCCCGCCGAGTTGCCGCCTCCGACCACGGCGACGCGGGAGCCGCCGCACAGTCGTCCCTCCGGGGGCCCGGCTGCGTAGAAGACACTCACGCCCTCGAAGCTCGCGAGGCCGTCGACCGGCAGCCGGCGGTACTCGGCGCCGGTGGCGAGCAGCACGGCGCGCGCGGCGACCTCGTGCTCGTCCTCGAAGCGCACGACGTGACGGCCGTTGCCGGGCTCGAGTGACAGCGCGCGGTACGGCGTCGCCGTTCGCGCCTGGAACTTGCGCGCCTGCGTGACCGCACGGCTGGTCAGTTCCGTGCCCGTGATCCCGGCGGGAAACCCGAGGTAGTTCTCGATCCGCCGTGAGGAGCCGGCCTGCCCGCCGAGCGCGGTGCCCTCGACGACGAGCGTCGTCAGTCCCTCCGAGGCCCCGTAGACGGCGGCGCCGAGCCCGGCAGGGCCGCCGCCGATCACGAGCAGGTCGACCTCCTCGCGGGGCTGAAGCTCGAGCCCGATTCCGAGCGCGCGCGAGACGTGGCCGGTCGACGGGCCGCGCAGCTCGACGCCGCCCGGGAGCCGGACGAGCGGCAGGCTCGCCTCGTCGAGACCGGCGACCAGCGCCGCGGCGGCCGGGTCGTCCCCGCGATCCGTGTCGCGCCAGGTCGAGGGCAGCCGGTTGCTGCGGGCGTACTCGACCATCCTGATCGTCGCCGCGGAGGAGTGCGGCCCGAAGATCTCGAGGCCGAGGCCGTCCACCTGCTGCAGCGCCTCGCGGCGGGTGATGAAGGTCGTGAGCACGAGGTCGCTGAGCGGGCCGTCCTCGAAGAGCAGCGAGCGAAGGTCGGTGCGCTCGATCGCGATGTAACGCAGCGGCTGCGTCACGACCGCGCTCACGAAGACGGTCTGGCCGGTGAGCAGGTTCAGCTCGCCGAGAAAGCCGGACGGGCCGTGGCGGACGATCTCGTTGCCCGCAGCGTCGAGGATCGCGACCTCGCCGTCGAGGACCGCGATGAACGGGTACTGCGCGTCGCCGACGCGGTACAGGACGTCGCCGACCGACGCTGTCCGCTCGTCGCCGATCCTCGCGAGCGTCTCGAGCTGCGACGGCGAGAGCAGCGGGCTGGCTAGGGCGGCCACGGCGCGAGCGTACCCGCACGGATGCGGCCGGCCGAGAAGCTCAGGGGCCGGGCGGAGCGGTGCTGCCGTAGGCGACGGTGAAGCCGTTCGCCGTGAGCGGCGACGGGACCGAGACGATCGCCCCGTTCTGGATCATCGCGACCGCGTCGAGCCCGGTGGCGCTGCCGTTGACCAGGAGGTTGCCGAAGGTGATGTCCGGCGTGTAGTCGCCGAGCGCGGTGATGGTGGCGGCGTTCGGGTCGGTCGTCCCGGCCGGGGCGAACGCCGGGGCCTCGGCGATCCATTCGGCCGAGGCCCCCGGGCCCGTGTAGATCTGCTGCGTCGTGAAGCTCTGCCCGGTCGTGTCGTCGGTGACGGAGATCTGCCAGAGCGTCCCGCTGACCTGCCCGATCGTCACGGTGACCTCGTCGCCAGGCTCGACCGGCAAGCCGACCTGCGTCTCGGGCTGCGGGAGGATCTCCCACCAGGTGCGGTCGTACACGGTGCCGGTGGTCGGGTCGTAATGCTCGCCGATTCCCGCCTGGATCAGCGACGAGTTGCCGGCGCCGTCGATGCCGACCCAGGCGCTGAGATCCGTCTCGGTCGCGGCGGGCTGCAGGGTCGGGACGTTGAAGGTGCCGGTGACGGCGTTGAACGGGCCTCCCTCGAGCGAGTAGCCCGACCAGTTCGGCGAGCCGAAGAGGGCGGACGCCGGGCCGGCCGGCACCGGCGTGGCCGGGACGATCGTCGCCGGGGCGGGCGGCTCCGGGGCCGGCGTGGGTGCCGGGGCGGGCGGAGCCGGAGCCGAAGGCGGCGCAGGCTTCGGCTTGCCGGCGACCGCGACCGTGACCCGCCGCTCGGCGACTCCTCCGCGGCCGCGGACGCTGATCTCGTAGACGAGCTTCGCCGTCCTCGTGCTCGCGTTCTCGAGCGCCGGCATCGTCACGCCGGCGTGGCCCGACGCGCAGCTCACGGTGCGGACCAGGTAGAGGCTCGAGAGCGGCGTGCGCTGCGCACGAAAGGTGCAGGTGAGCGCGGCGCGCACGCGCACGGTGAGCCTGACGTGGATGCCGATCTTGCCGGGATCGGCCCGAGTCACGCCGCCGGTGCTGATCGAGACGATCGACGGGCGGTGGGCCGCCGCCGCGATGCCCGCCGGGGCCGCGACCGCCAGGACGAGCACGCCGAACACGGCTGCTCCGGCCGTGCGTCGGCTGAAAATCACCCGCCTCATCTCGCAGACCGCTCGTCGGCCGCCGCGATCGAAACCTTGAGTCGGATCCCTCGGGCAGGCCCGGTCTGCAGGGCCGGCACCCGGGCTATCGGAGGATGTTGACCGCGCGCGCCACGACCATCACCGCCAGGCTGAGGCTGATCGCCGACTGCGCCAGCATCAGCATCTTCGCCCAGCGGGAGAGCGGCATCGTGTCGGTCGGGCTGAAGGCCGCCGCGTTCGTGAACGAGACGTACAGGTAGTCGAGGAACAGCGGCCGCCAGCCGGTCCGGAGCAGCACCGGATCCGTCTGCTGCGGAAACAGGAAGTCCAGGCCGCCCGGCTCGCACTCCGGCCTGGCCGCAGGCCCGCCTCCGTCGAGCTCCCAGTACCAGAGCGCGAACAGGAGGACGTTGACCACCCACATGTGAACGGCAGCGCGCAGCAGCGTCGGTGCGTTCGCGTGCGCCCCGTTCACCAGCAGGTGCACCAGCAGGATGATCGACGCCGCGTTGGCGGCGCTGACGAGGGCGATCAGCGAGAGCACGAGCCAGCGTCGCGTCACGTGGACGGTGTGGCCGTGCCAGCCGACCGCGCCCATCAGCCGTCCGCCCGGGACGGTGACGACCAGCGTGACGAGCACGAGCACCGTCAGGACCGGGATCACCCAGCGCACGACCGAGAAGGCGCCCGCCGAGGGGCCCGCGATGAAGCGCACCGGCAGGTCGGCGTAGAGGACGGCCGACGCGATGATGGCGACCGTGGGCCAGAGCGGCGACTCCCCGAGCGAGTCGCTCTCGGCTGCGATCAGCCGTCGCGCCATCCAGGCGAGCGTACTGGCCGGGTCGGCGGGCCTTGAAGCGCCGTTCGGGATGAGCAGTTGTGTCGCCCGGCTTACTGGTCGGGACGGACGAACCTCACCAGGTTCCCCTGTGGCGGCCCCTGGCAGAGGTCCTCGAGCAGGAACGAGAAGCCGGAGTGAAGACGCTCGCGCGCCGCGGGGCCGACGCGCTCGGCCACCGCCTCCGCCAGCTCGGCGCGCGACAGGCAGCGCCCGTCGAGCGCGTCGTGGACGGCCGCGCGCACCGCGGCGACCTCGCCGGGCGAGAGGGCGGGATGCTCGATGCCGCCCGGGTCGCGCCAGGCGGCGAGCCCCTCGTCGGCGTGGGGCGGCGAGGTCGCCCGTCGCGCCGCGAACCACAACGGCAGCTCGCCGGCCGGATGGAGGTGGAGCGTCCCCCGGATGGTCCAGGCCTTGACGAGCGAGCGCCGCTCCCAGAGCGCCCCCCGGACGTCGTCGCGCGTGACCCCCGTCACGCGCGCTGCGGGATCCTCGCCTCCGGCGGCCGCCCGGCGAATGCTGGATCCGCGCTTCGGACGGATGGGATCCGAAGAGTGGGAAAAGTGAGCAGAAACTGGCATTTGCGCCCGATACCGGGTCGTGCTAGGATCCGAAGCTCCGATGGTCAGGATCCAGGAGGTCGAGCAAATGGCCGATTCACGTGTGATCGCGACGGTGGTTCGGATCCAGGCGATGCCGGCGATCGTCGTCGAGCACCTCGTCAGCTCACTCGCGCAGGAAGGGGTTGACGGTTCGGTGGTCACCACCAACTCCTGTGTCGAGGTCCAGGTGCCCGGCGCCGAGCCCGCGTCGCTCAGCCGGCGCGTGGCCGCGGCGCTCGACAGCCTGGTGTTGCGGGAAGGGCGCCCGCTCGTTCCCGAGCAGATCGGCCCGACCAGCTTCGTCCTCCGGCCGGCGGCAGGATGACTGCGTCGCTGCAGCACGCCCTCGGGCCCGGGCCGGCGTCCGGGAGCGACGGCCGTCGGGCGGTGAGAGCACGGCTGCAACTGCAGGTTCCTGCCGCCGAGCCGGCGGCGACCCTGACGACGGCCGAGCTTGCCGAGTGCACCTGTCCGGAGTTCTGCGAACGCGACCACGACCTCGACTAGGGGCTCGATGTGACACTGACGCACGGGGAGCAGGCCCGCCGCCTCGAGGAGCGTTGGCGAGACGACGAGCGTTGGGCGGGGATCGAGCGCACGTACACGGCGGAGGACGTCGTCCGTCTTCGCGGCTCGGTCACGCCCGAGCACACGGTCGCGCGGCTCGGCGCCGAGCGCCTCTGGCGGCTGCTGACGAGCCAGGACGTCGTCGCCGCTCTCGGGGCGATGACGGGCGGCCAGGCAGTGCAGATGGTGCGGGCCGGGCTCGAGGCGATCTACGTCTCGGGCTGGCAGGTCGCGGCCGACGCGAACCTCGCCGGCGCGACGTACCCCGATCAGAGCCTGTACCCCGTCAACTCGGTTCCGGCGCTCGTTCGCCGGCTGAACGCCGCGCTGCAGCGCGCCGACCAGATCGACTGGGCGGACGGCCGCCAGGAGGTCGACTGGTACGCGCCGATCGTGGCCGATGCCGAGGCGGGGTTCGGCGGGCCGCTCAACGCATTCGAGTTGATGCGCGCGATGATCGAGGCCGGCGCAGCCGGCGTCCATTACGAGGATCAGCTGGCGGCGGAGAAGAAGTGCGGCCACCTCGGCGGGAAGGTTCTCGTGCCGACGTCGCAGTTCATCCGCACGCTGAACGCGGCGCGGCTCGCGGCGGATGTGCTCGATGTTCCGACGGTGCTGGTCGCGCGCACGGATGCCTTGAGTGCGACGCTGCTGACGAGCGACGTCGACGACGACGATGCGTCGTTCGTCACGGGCGAGCGCACGAGCGAAGGGTTCTTCCGGGTCCGCGACGGGCTCGACTCGGCGATCGCACGCGGCCTCGCCTACGCTCCGTACTCCGACCTGATCTGGTTCGAGACCTCGACACCCGACCTCGACCAGGCCGAGGCGTTCGCCGCGGCCCTTCACGACCGCCATCCGCGCAAGCTGCTGGCGTACAACTGCTCGCCGTCCTTCAACTGGCGCCGGCATCTCGCCGAGGACGAGATCGGCACGTTCCGAGAGCGGCTCGCGGCGTTCGGCTACCGCTTCCAGTTCATCACGCTGGCGGGCTTCCACTCGCTCAACGCGTCGATGTTCCATCTCGCCAGCGGCTACCGCGAGCGCGGGATGGGCGCCTACGTCGAGTTGCAGGAGCACGAGTTCGCGCTCGAGTCGAGCGGCTACACGGCGACGCGGCACCAGCACGAGGTGGGCGCCGGGTACTTCGACCAGGTGCTGACGGCGCTCTCCGCCGGGGGGAGTTCGACCCTGGCGCTCGCCGGATCGACCGAGGAGACGCAATTCCGGTAAGGGCGTCCGGCGGCGAGGAGGCGTACGATCGTCCCGACGTGGGCGAGAGCACCAAAGCCGACGACATCGCCGTCCTGATCGAGGAGGCGATCGTCTCGGGAGAGCTCGAGCCCGGTTCGGTGCTCCGGCAGGAACAGCTGTCGGAGCGCTTCGGCGTGTCGCGCACGCCCGTTCGCGAGGCGTTGCGCAGGCTCGCGGCGCTCGGCCTCGTCTCGTTCGTCCCGAACCGAGGCGTGCGGGTGCGGACGCTGTCCCACGACGAGCTCGAGCAGGCGTTCCTCGTGCGGGCGGAGCTCGAGGCGCTGGTCACGGAGATCGCAGCGCCCAAGCTGGACGACGAGGCGCTTGCCGAGCTGCACGCCTGCGAGCAGCGGTTCGCGCGGCTGACGAAGGAGCTCCGGTCGCGCGAGCCCGGCGGCGACCGGCGCTCGCTGATGGCGAACTGGATGCGCGCGAACCACGCGTTTCACGACGTGATCTACCGCACGGCGGACGTTCCCTACATCGAGACGATCGCGAAGGGCGCCCGGCGCACGTTCTCGGGCCCCGCCGTGTGGGCGCCGGTCGACGAGGAGCTCGACCGCCTCTACGCGCGGAACCAGGCCGAGCATGCGGCGATCCGCCAGGCGCTCGTGGCGGGCTCGGTCGCCGGCGCGCGCGAGCTCGCGCACGAGCACGTCATGCACTCGTTCGCGCTCCTGATGTCGATCCTCGAGCACGTCGGCGCCGACTGGGCGCAGCCGCACGCGGCCCGCAGCTGAGTCGAAGAGTCGGCGAAGAGCCGGTGCCAGGCACCAACGTGCCAGGCACCAGGGTCAATCGAGCTCGAGGGTCGTGCCTTCGCGGGCGAGGGTCGGCGGCGGCCCGGCGCCTTCGCTCAGCTCACGCGCGCGGCGCTCGAGCGCCTCGAGCGCGGTGTCGGAGTGCTCCGGCTCGTGGTGGAAGAGCACGAGGCGCCGGGCGCCCACGGCGCGGCTGAACGCGACGGCGTCGGCGACGCTCGAGTGCCCCCAGCCGATCTTCGTCGCGTACTCGTCCTCCGTGTACTGCGAGTCGTGCAGAACGAGGTCGGCGCCCCGTGCGATCGACCCGGCCGAGATCCAGTCCGGCGCTGCATCGTCGATCCCGGCCAGCGCAGGCTCGTGGTCCGGCAGGTACGCGATGCTCCGGCCTCCCGACTCGAGACGGAAGCCCAGCGTCGGCCCCGGGTGGAGCACGAGGTCGGAGAAGAGCGAGAGGCCGTTCGACTCCCACGGCTCGCCCGGCAGGTCGTGGAACGTGATCCGGGCCGGAACGTCACGGAAGTCGAGCGGGAAGAGCGGCGGCGAGAACGAGCGGAGGATCCGGTCGCGAAGGTTGGCGACGGGCGACCGCGGGCCCCAGATCTCGAGCGACACCCGTTCGTTCCAGAGCGGCGCGAAGAAGCGGAGCCCTTCCAGGTGGTCGAGGTGGAGGTGTGTGAGGAAGAGGTGGATGTGACGGGTGCCGCGCCGGACGAGGTCGAGGCCGAGCGCGCGGATGCCGGTGCCCGCGTCGAGGACGAGCGCTGCCTCGTCGTCGAACAGCACCTCGACGCACGAGGTGTTGCCGCCGTACCTCGTGGTGCCGGGGCTCGGGGTCGGCACCGACCCCCGGCAGCCCCAGATCTTCAGGCCGAGCGCCATCGCTAGCGGCGCCAGAAGATCACGATGATGCCGACGAACTCCTCCGTGTGCGCGAAGAGCGGGAAGGCGCTCACCTCGATCTCCCGGTCGACGCCGTCTGCGCTCGTCACCGTGTACTGCAGGTGGGCCGGGCGACGCTCGTCGAGCGCGATCCGGGTCGGGCGCCGACTCGCCGCGAGCGGCTCGGAGGCATCCGTCCGAGGCTCGAAGGCGGCAACCCACTCGTCGAGCGGCATCTCGCCCGTCTCCGAGAAGCGTCGGCCGACGACCGCCTCGGCGGCTTCGTTGTAGAAGACGAGATACCCGTGCGCGTCGGCGAGCAGGGTCGGCGTCGAAAGGTTCGAGGCGAATGCCCGCGCGAGGATCAGGACGAGCTGCTTCGACTGCTGCGTGTCCACGACGCGCCGACGCCTACGAATGGCCCGAAACGGCGCGCGGGCGGTACGGCTCTTCGAGGCGCGCGACCTCACCGGCATCCAGCGAGAGCTGCTCGGCGGCGATGGCGTCGTCGAGATGCTCGACCCGGGTGGCGCCGACGATCGGCGCGGTGACGCCCGGTCTGTCGAGCAGCCAGGCGAGCGCGACCTGCGCGGGCGGGGCGCCGCGAGCCGCGGCGACCTCGCCGACGCGGTCGACGACCGCGTAGTCCTGCTCCGGAGCGGTGTAGAGGCTGTCGCCGAACGGATCGGTCCTCGCACGCACCGTTCGCCGTTCGCCGTCGCGTGTCCGGTTGCCGGCGAGCAGGCCGCGCGCGAGCGGGCTCCAGGGCAGCACGCCGACGCCCTGGTCGATGCACTGCGGGATCATCTCGCGCTCCTCCTCGCGGTAGACGAGGTTGTAGTGGTTCTGCATCGACACGAACGGGGTCGGCGCGACGTGCTGCGCCTTTGCGAACTGCCAGGCGAACATGCTGCTCGCGCCGATGTAGCGCGCCTTGCCGGCGGCGACGACGTCGTGCAGCGCCTGCATCGTCTCCTCGATCGGCGTGCGCGGATCCCAGCGGTGGATCTGGTACAGGTCGACGTAGTCGAGGCCGAGGCGCTGCAGCGATCCGTCGATCGACGCGAGGACGTGCTTGCGAGAGAGCCCGGCACCGTTCTCGCCCGGCATCGTCCGGCCGTGCACCTTCGTCGCCACGACGTACTCCTCGCGTGTCGCGAAGAGCTGCCGCAACAGGCGTCCGGTGATCACCTCGCTCTCGCCGCCGTTGTAGACGTCGGCGGTGTCGAAGAAGATGATCCCCTGCTCGACCGCGCGACGCACGATCGGCTCGGCCTCGTGCTCGTCCAGCGCCCACTCGCGACTCTCGTGACGGCCGTAGCTCATCATCCCGAGGCAGATCCGCGACACGCGCAGACCGGTTCTCCCGAGGTTCACGTAGTTCATGCGTTCAACGCTACCCGTGCCGCTGTCTAGGGCGCGTAGCGAAGGATCGCCGCGACCGACGCCTCTCCCGGGATGTCGTCGCGGCGGACGGCGAGGACCCGCCCGCCGTTCAGCAGCACACGCCGGGCGATCTCGTCGGTGACGCCGTAGTTGACGGCGTCGGCTCCCTCGTCGACGGTGATCGCTCCCGTCTCCTCGTCCACGTAGCCCGGAACGACCTCGTCGATGTCCACGAGCGCCGTGTCGACGAGCCCGTACGTGGCGGCGCGCGCCACGTCGGCGACATCCGACGACGCCCGGCGCTGTGAGAGGCGGAGCGCGAAGAGGTCGCGAAGCGAGCTCAGCTCGGCCGCATACAGCTCGTCGAGCACTCCACGTGCGCGTTCGGCGAGCGCGGTGTCCGAGATCGAGTCCGGGTTGCCGGAGATACCGGTCTCGGCCAGGTGCGGGTAGCTGTTCACCGAGCGGTAGATCGAGTCGAGCGGCTCGGTCGCCGCGAGGATCAGCGGCCAGTCGAGCCCGCTCAAGAGCGGCCGGAGGGCCTGGTCGACCTGGCGCGCGTACTGGCGCATCCGGACCTTCTGCCCCTCGGAGCCCTGAAGCCTGCGCACCGGCGCGCGGTCGGAGATCGACGACTTCCCGGCAGCGTCGGCGACGTCCGCGGGAAGATCGGCGACGTCGACCCGGGTCGGCTCGACGTCGGGTGCGATCTCGAGCAGTCGCGCGCCGCCCTGTGAGAGCGCGAGCACGAATGCCGCCTGCGGGAAGGTGACGGTGCGAAGCAGCGGCTTGAGGTGGAAGCGGTCCGAGACCTCGACCATGCTGGTGAGGCGGTTCGGGAGCCGGAAGGTCGTCGTCGACGCGGGCGTCACGAAGACCGCCAGGCTGCGCGCCTGGAAGCGCCAGAAGTCGTCGTCGTCGACGATGTCGGCGAGCTGCTCGTCGATCGACGCGACGTCGTCCCGGCCGGCGCCGGCATGCGTGAGCTGCTCGACGGCTTCCGCGGCGAGGTTCTTCAGCTCGATTCGCTCACCATCTCCGCGCGACGACGGATCCGTCGCGAGATAGATCGAGACGCTCGCGGGGCCGCGCAGGTCGAGCAGCCTTTCCAGCTGCGCGTGCGTCGGGACGTCGGTGTGGAGGATCATCTGGCTCCTGTCGTTCGCGGCACCGGGAACCTATCTGGCCCACGTCTCTGGAGGTTGACGTCCCGCATCCCGGACCGTACGCTCGAGCTCCGGATGAGCGCAGCCGACACGATCTCGGCCGGCAATCGCGGGCCGCTCGGCAAGCCTCGCGGGATCGGCTTCGGGATCCTCCTCTACATCGTGACGATCGGGCTGTACGGCTGGTACTGGGCGTTCAAGACGCAGGAGGAGATGAAGCGGCGGACCGGCGAAGGGATCGGCGGCGTGATCGGGCTCGTGATCTGGATCGTCATCAACCCGGTCAGCGCCTTCGTGATCCCGTCCGAGGTCGGGCAGATGTACCGGAGAGACGGCAAGCCGCAGCCGCTGACCGGCTGGACGGGGCTCTGGCTGTTCCCGTTCGGGGTGTTCATCATCCCGGCGATCGTCTGGTTCGTGAAGGTCCAGGGCGCGCTCAACCGCTACTGGGAAGGAGCCGGGTCGTCGCAGCCCGTGACGCCGTTCCCGGCACCGAGCCCCGCCGCGCCACCCCCGGAGTCGAGCAGCCCGGAGTGAGGCGCGGGCGCGCTCTCCGCCGCGCCGCTCAGCGCTCGAGCTCTGCGTCGGGGACGAGCTACCGGCTCCGGAGCGCCGCTCGCGACTCGTCTGCGAGGCGGCGAACGAGCTCCGACGCCGGCGACGGCTGGGCGAGCCGGTAGGACGTGCCCGCCCAGAGGTTCAGCCCGCCGGGGTCGCCGGCGGCACGGGCGGCGGCGCGGAGCGGCGCCGTGACGAAGTGAATCTGCGGGTAGGCACGCGGCGCCGCCTCGCCGTGGTCGCACATGAAGCGGTTGACGATCCCGCGCGCCCGGCGGCCGGTGAAGGCACGCGTGAGCGCGGTCGGTGCGCCGCCCGCGAGCGCGGCGCGGTGGAGGCCGCTCGTGCCCGCCTCCGGCGTCAGCAGGAGCGCCGAGCCGATCTGCGCCGCCGACGCTCCCGCCGCGAGCGCGGCGGCGATGCCCCGGCCGTCGGCGATCCCGCCTGCGGCGACGAGAGGCAGCTGCGTCGCGACGCGGACCTCGGCGAGCAGCTCGAGCAGCCCGAGCGGTTCGGCGTCGGTGTCGTCGAACGAGCCCTGGTGGCCGCCCGCCTCGGCCCCCTGGACGACCAGCGCGGCGACGCCCGCAGCTGCCGCGATCCGTGCCTCGGCCGGCGAGGTGACCGTGCACCACACGGCGATGCTCCGGTTGCGAAGCGCCGTGACGACGTCCGCCGCGGGGCAGCCGAACGTGAAGGAGACGACCGCCGGCCGCTCTCGCACCAGGAGCGCCAGCTTGGCGTCCCAGTCGTCGTCGCTCCATCGCGGCTCCCCGCCGGCGACGCCGTAGCGCTCCTCCTCGACCGCCAGCCGCTTCGCGTATCGCTCGACCGCCTGCTTGTCGACCGTCGCGGGCCCGGGAACGAAGACGTTGACGCCGAACGGTCTGCCGGTCGCACGGCGCACTGCTTCGATGTCGGTCGCGACGCCGGCCGCCGTCTTGTAGCCGGCCGCGAGAAAGCCCAGCCCTCCGGCCTCGGAGACCGCCGCGGCCAGTGCCGGGGTCGACGGCCCACCGGCGAGCGGAGCGCCGACGACCGGGATCTCGAACAGCGACTCGAGCCCGGTCAGCGTGCGACCCTGGCCCGCTCGGCCGCGACCCGCTCGGGGTTCCACGTGCTCCAGCCGTGTGGAAGTGCGCGAGGTCGCCGGCCTCCCAGGCCCCGCGGAGGCCCGGGGTCCCCGAGATCCCAGTCGTGCCGGATCTCCCTGGTCGCGGCGCGCAGGTCACGGCGGAGATCCTCGGCGGAGGGCCGGCCCCAGTACCAGTAGCCGTTGTAGATCTCGCTGAGCTTCCGCATCGTCTTCGTGTGGTCGGGCAGCTCGTAGTCCGGGAAGGTGCCGCCGGGTGCGATGTCGGGGCGCATTCGTGACCTCCGTCGATTGGTGAACCGTGGTGGCTCGCGCCGATCCGGTGATCCTATGTACGTCGCGGACTGCGGCAGCACGGCCGGCAAGACGCCAGACTCCCTCCGACACGAACGAGGAGGGGGACATGAGCACCACCGAAGCGCGCAACGCCGCCGCCACCGGCGGCGCCGCAGCCGGCAACGTCGACCTGAAGCTCGAGGTGGTCGTCATCCCGGTCTCGGACGCCGACCGGGCGAAGGCGTTCTACGAGGGCCTGGGATGGAGGCTGGACGCGGACGTCGCCGCCGGAAGAGACTTTCGCATCGTGCAGTTGACGCCGCCGGGCTCGGGATGTTCGATCCAGTTCGGCACGGACGTCAGCACGGCCGCTCCGGGCAGCGCGCGGAGCATGTACCTCGTCGTCTCCGACATCGAGGCCGCCCGCGACGAGCTCGTCGCGCGTGGTGCCGACGTCGGTGAGGTGTTCCACGAGGGATCGGGGGGCGCCCGGTTCCATGACGCCGGCCGGGTGGCCGGGCGCGCGCCCGAGGGCGGCAGCTACGGCTCCTTCGCGACGTTCCGCGACCCGGACGGGAACGGGTGGCTGTTGCAGGAGATCACGACGCGCTTCCCCGGCCGCGTCGACGCCGAGACGAGCTACGCGTCCGCGGCCGATCTGGCCGCTGCGCTCCGTCGCGCTGCGGCCGCGCACGGCGAGCACGAGAAGCGCACCGGCGAGGCCGATCCGAACTGGCCCGACTGGTACGCGGAGTACATGGTCCGCGAGCAGGCGGGCGAGGAGCTGCCGGCATGAGCGTAGGCTTCCGACTCTGCCGGCGCCTTCGCTTGAGCGTAGGCTGGACGGAGCTCGGCAGATGAGCGACTACGACGTGATCGTGATCGGCGGCGGCTCGCCGGGCGAGCACTGTGCGGGCGCGCTCGCCGAAGGTGGCCTGCGCGTCGGGCTCGTCGAGCGCGAGCTCGTCGGCGGCGAGTGCTCCTACTACGCCTGCATCCCGTCCAAGACGCTGCTGCGCCCCGGGGAGGCCGCGCACGCCGCCAACGAGGCCGCGGCGACTGCGGAGGTCGACGTCGCCGAGGCGCTCGCCTGGCGCGACTTCATGGTCTCGAACTACTCGGACGCCGGCCAGGAGCGCTGGCTGGCCGACAACGGGATCGACCTGATCCGTGGCAGCGGTCGTCTCGCCGGGACCGGCGTCGTCGACGTCGGCGGTGTGCAGTACACGGCCGACCACGTCGTGCTCGCGAACGGAGCGGACGCCTTCGTGCCGCCCGTGCCGGGCCTGCGCGAGCTCGACGGGATCTGGACGAACCGCGAGGTGACCGGGATGAAGGCCGTCCCGCGGCGACTGCTCGTGCTCGGGGGCGGCCCGGTCGGGGTGGAGATGGCCCAGGCCGTCCGTCGTCTCGGCGGCGAGGTGGCACTCGTCGAGAACGGCGCGCACGTCCTGCCGCGTGAGGCCGCCCCGCTCGGTGATGCGCTCGGCGAGGTGCTGCACCGGGACGGCATCGAGGTGATGGTGAACACGCAGGCGACGGCGGCGCGACGGGACGGGAGCGACTACGTGCTCTCACTCGACGAGGGCACGGAGCTGCGCGGCGATCACCTGCTCGTCGCGACCGGGCGGCGGCCACGCGTCGAGGGGATCGGCCTCGAGACGGTGGGCGTCGAAGCAGCGCCGCGCGGTGTCGCGGTCGACGCGCGGCAGCGGGTGGCCGAACGCCTGTGGGCGATCGGCGACGTGACCGGGATCTGGCCGCTGACGCACGTCGGCAAGTACCAGGGCGAGGTGGTCGCGTCGAACATCCTCGGCGACCCGCGCGAGGCCAACTACGACGCCGTCCCTCGCGTCGTCTTCACGGACCCGCAGGCGGGAGCGGTGGGCGTCTCGGACGCCCCGTTCATCGGCACCGTCCCGCTGCGCGAGATCGCGAAGACCGAGACCTACACGCGGGCGTACGCCGAGAGCGTCGGTTTCCTGACGCTGCTCAGCGACGGCGAACGGCTCACGGGCGCGTACGCGCTCGGCCCGGAGGCGGGGGAGTGGCTGCAGCAGGCGACGCTCGCGATCCGGGCCGGCGTGGCGCTCGACGTGCTCCGCGACACGATCCAGCCCTTCCCGACGTTCTCCGAGATCTACGTGGGGGCGCTGCACGCCTTGCGGGCGAAGATCACTGCAGGGGCGGGGTAGCGCGATGGTCGAGGTAGGCGTCTATCGGACACGAAGCGACGCGGAGATCGCGAGGGGGGCGCTCGCGGCCGCGGGCATCGAGGCGTACGTCTCGGCCGACGACGCAGGCGGCGCGATCCCGTTCGACCTCTCGGCCGGCGTCCGGCTGCTCGTCGAGGATGCCGACGCCGAGGACGCGGCGGCGGTCCTGCAGGAGCGTGAGTGACGAGCCGCGCGTAACGGCCGTCACGTCGCGACGACGCGGCGGTACCGCCAGATCGCGAGCGTCGCCGAGACGGCGGCGATCCCGACGGCCCAGGCGGTCGCGATCCGGACGTCGTTCCCGGCCGGGACACCGAGGAAGAGGCTTCGAACGGCGTTGACCATGATCGTGAACGGGTTGTGCTCGGCGATCGGCTGAAGCCAGCTCGGCATCGAATTCACGGGCACGAAGGCGGACGAGACGAACGTGAGCGGGAAGATGAGGATGAATCCGTAGGCGTTCGCGGCCTCGGGCGAGGACGCCGTGAGCCCGATGAAGGCGAACACCCATGAGAACGAGTAGCCGATCAGCAGCAGGAGCGCGACGCCCGCGATCACGTCGCCGAGGCCGGTCTCGAAGCCGAAGCCGACGAGGACCCCGACGACGAGCACGACGACGAGCTGCACGACGTTCGTGCTCACGTCGGCCAGCGTGCGGCCCGTGAGCACGGCGGAGCGCGACATCGGCAGCGACCGGAAGCGGTCCATCAGCCCCTTCTTGAGATCCTCTGCCAGGCCGAGTGCGGTGACGAAGCCGCCGAAGGTCATCGTCTGCACGGCGATGCCGGGAATGAGGTAGTCGACGTAGCTGTACCCGGGCGTCGAGATCGCGCCGCCGAACACGTAGACGAACAGCAGCACGAACATCAGCGGCTGAATCGTGAAGCCGATCAACAGGTCGGGTTGCCGCGGGATCCGCTTCGCGCTTCGCACGGCGAGCACCCACATGTCGGACAGCTCGTAGGCGACGGTTCTCATGCGCGATCCTCCTCGGCCTCCGTCGCCGTGCGGCCCGTGAGCCGCAGGAAGACGTCGTCGAGCGTCGGATGGTGCGTCGCGATGTCGTCGATCTCGACGCCTGCGTGATCGAGGCGGCGCACCGCCTCTGCGACGACGCCGCCGGCCCGGGCGACCGGTATGGAGACGCTCCCGTCGAGCAGGGCAGGCGTCCCCTCGCCGAGCCGCTCCAGCGCGCCCGCCGCCGCTGCCCCGTCCGCGTTCCGCGCGAGGCGGATCTCGAGGCGGTCGCCGCCGACCTGTTGCTTCAGCTCGTCGGAGGTTCCCTCGGCGATCACGACGCCGTGGTCGATGACTGCGATCCGCTGCGCGAGCCGGTCGGCCTCCTCGAGGTACTGCGTCGTCAGCAGGACGGTCGTCCCTCGCGCGACGAGCGACTCGATCGACTCCCAGAGGGCGACCCGGCTGCGGATGTCGAGACCGGTCGTCGGCTCGTCGAGGAAGAGGATCGGCGGCCTCGCCACGAGCGCCGCGGCGAGGTCGAGACGCCGTCGCATGCCGCCCGAGTACGTGCGGACGAGCCGGCTCGCGGCGTCGCCGAGGCCGAACTCGCCGAGCAGCTCGGTCGACCGCGCGCGGGACTCCCGGCGCGGGAAGTGGTACAGGCGGCCGACCATCTCGAGATTCTCGAAGCCGGTCAGGTTCTCGTCGACGGCTGCGTATTGCCCTGCGAGGCCGATCTCGGCACGCACGCGCGCCGGCCGCCTGGCGACGTCGATGCCTGCCACGTGTGCGCTCCCGGCGTCGGCGGTGAGCAGCGTCGTGAGGATGCGGACGGCCGTGGTCTTGCCGGCGCCGTTCGGCCCGAGCAGTCCGAGCACCGTCCCGGCCTCCGCCTCGAAGGAGACGCCGCACAGCGCCTCGACCGCACCGAAGCGTTTCCGCAGCCCGTCGGCGGCGATGGCTGGTGAGCTCGACACGCCGCCAGTATTGCGACGGCCGCCTGGCCGGCCGACGGGTGAGGGCTCCGTCAGGCTCTCCCGAGCCGGCGGCGCAGGCGCAGCGCGAGATACGCGACGATCGCGACGTTGACGGCGGTGCCTGCCGCCTTCAGCAGGCTCGGCTTGTGGACGAGCTCGTAGAGCTCGAGGGGGATCAGGAGCGAGGTCGCGATCACGGTCAGCCACTCGGCCCACAGCTTCTCGAGCCACAGCCCGGTCCCCTCGACCGTCTCGAGCACGCCGTAGAACAGGGCCGCGAGGCCCGTGATCAGCACCGTCGACGCGTGCAGGTCGTGGAGCCGGACGATGATCCTGTGGAGGAACGGCCGCCTGGGGTCGAGCTCGACCGCCCGCGCCAGGCGGTCGGCGAGGCGCCCGAAGTCGTTGTGGGAATGGGTGACGAGGTAGATCCCGGCGATCACGAGCAGCACGCCGCGAATCAGGCGCTCGGCCGCGATCAGGCGGATGAGGAGACGGCTTCCCTCTCTGTCCTCGCCCGGCCGGCTCAATCGCCGCCGCCGCCGGCCGCGTCTGCGCTCCGGCGGGCGACGCCGTCCTGCTCGGCGGCGGCGGCCACGGCCTCCGCCACGTTGGCGGCGACGCTGCGGTTGAACACGCTCGGGACGATGTAGTCGGCCGAGAGCTCGCCGTCGGGGATGACCGCGGCGATCGCATGCCCGGCGGCCACCTCCATGCCGGTCGTGATCGCCGACGCGCGAACGTCGAGGGCGCCGCGGAAGATGCCCGGGAAGGCGAGCACGTTGTTGATCTGGTTCGGGTAGTCGGAGCGTCCCGTTGCGATCACGGCCGCCATCCCCTCGATCTCCTCGGGAGCGATCTCCGGCGTCGGGTTGGCCATCGCGAAGACGATCGCGTCGTCGGCCATGCGGGCGACGCCGGCCTTCGAGATCGCGCCCGGCTGGGAGAGCCCGACGAAGACGTCGGCGCCCTCGAGCGCCTCGTCGGCAGTTCCCCGGAAGCCGTCGGGGTTCGTGCGCTCGGCGTAGCCGCTCTTCAGGGCGTCGAGGCCGGGCCGGCCGCGCCAGACCGCGCCGCCGCGATCGCAGCCGATGACGTGGGTGACGCCGGCCGCCTGGAGCGTGTCCGTGACCGCGACCCCGGCGGCGCCGACACCGGTGAGGACGACCCGCACCGCCTCGATCGGCTTCCCGACCACCTTGAGCGCGTTGACGAACGCTGCGAGGACGACGACCGCCGTGCCGTGCTGGTCGTCGTGGAAGACCGGGATGTCGAGCCGGTCGCGCAGGCGATGCTCGATCTCGAAGCAGCGTGGAGCCGAGATGTCCTCGAGGTTGATGCCGCCGAAGCCCGGCGCGATCGCGGTCACCGCGGCGACGATCTCGTCCGGGTCCTTGGTGTCGAGGCAGATCGGCCACGCGTCGACGCCGGCGAACTCCTTGAAGAGCAGTGCCTTGCCCTCCATCACCGGCATCGCCGCCAGCGGCCCGATGTCGCCGAGACCGAGCACGGCCGTTCCGTCGGTGACCACCGCGACGGTGTTCCGCTTCACGGTCAGGTTCCAGGCGCTGTCGGGGTCGGCCGCGATCGCCTCGCAGACGCGCGCGACCCCCGGGGTATATGCCATCGACAGGTCGTCGCGCGTCTTCACCGGCGCGTTCGCGTCCATGTGGATCTTGCCCCCGAGGTGGAGGAGGAACGTTCGGTCTGAGACCCGCTCCACCTCGATCCCCGGCACCGCGGTGCACGCCGCGGTGATCGCGTCGGCGTGCTCGGCATCGGTCGCGAGCACGGTGACGTCCCGCACCTTCGTGCCCGCCTCGACGCGAACTAGGTCGATCGCGTCGAGTAGACCGCCGGCGTCCGCGATCGCCCGCGCCAGTTCGGCGAACGACCCCGGTGTGTCCTGCAGGTGGATCCGGAGGGTCAGGCTGAACGAGGCTGAATGATGGGCGCCGGGAGGCATGCGCTTCAGTATCCAGCCTCCGACAAGATGACGTGGTGAAGATCGAACGCGAGACGTCGGTCGAGATCGCCCCCGCGGTGTCGATGCCGCTGCTCGGGTTCGGGACCTGGGAGATCCGAGGCGAGACGGCGCGGGCGGCCGTGGCGGCGGCGCTCGAGCTGGGCTACCGGCACGTCGACACGGCTCAGATGTACGGGAACGAGCGGCAGGCCGGCCGTGCGCTCGCCGAGAGCGGCGTTCCGCGGGGCGACGTCTTCGTGACGACGAAGCTGTGGCCGAGCTCCGCGGGCAGCGCGCGCGAGACGCTGCTTCGGAGCCTCGACGCGCTCGGGCTCGAGCGGATCGACCTCTGGCTGATCCACTGGCCGCCGGGGGGTGCCCGGCCGGACGTCTGGGAGCGTCTCCTCGAGGCGCGCAGGGAGGGCCTCGCCCGGGCGGTGGGGGTCAGCAACTACAGCCTCGGCCAGATCGACGAGCTCGTACGGACGACCGGGAGCGCGCCGTCGGTGAACCAGATCGAGTGGGGCCCTGCGCTCTACGACGCTGCGGTCGTGGCGGCGCACCGCGAGCGGGGGGGTGCAGCTCGAGGGCTACAGCCCGCTTCGCACCACCAACCTGCGGGATCGTCGTCTCGTGCGCATCGCCGACGGACACGGTGTCACCCCGGCGCAGGTGGTGATCCGCTGGCATCTGCAGCACGAGATCGTAGTGATCCCGAGATCGTCGAACCGCGCGCGCATCGCCGAGAACGGGGACGTGTTCGCCTTCGAGCTGTCGGACGACGAGACGGCCGAGCTGGACGCGCTCGGATCGGGGGCGCGTCGCGACTGACTCGCTACGAGCGGCGCGCGGGCGAGCGGCTGAGGTCGATCATCGTCGCGCGCCGGCGGCGGAACAGCCGCAGCCGGCGTCGCTTGACCGGCTGCAGAACGGTCGATCCGAGGGTCGCGCTCACCCGCCCTCCTACGCCGGGCCGAAGCGGACTCCTTCCCGACGATCGGCACGTGCACGCCTCTAGCCGAGCGCGGCCCGGAGCGCCGGGCGTGCGACGAGGCGGAACGTGACGTTGAAGCGCTTCCCGCGCTGCGTCGTGAGCGGGACGACGATTCCGCGCGCGTTCAGCGCAACGCCGTCGAAGAACCATCCCGAGCCGGCACGGCCGACGATCCGATCCTTGCCGTTCGAGAGCCGCACGGCGCGCACCGCCTTGTTCGCTCCGAGGTAGGCCGCGTAGCGGCCGTCCGTGGCGAGCCCCGCCGTCCAGCTCGCCGCGCCGAGCGGCCACGAATGCACGAGCCCGCCGCGCAGCCCGTAGACGTCGAGCCGGCGGGCGCGTGTGCGAGCGACGATGCGATTCCCCGCGCTCGCGATCGAGGTGGCATGCGCGTCGATCGCGGCCAGTTGCCTGCCGCCGGTCGTGAAGACGGCGATGCTGCCGTTGTTCTGCAGGATCGCGAGCGCTCCGCCCGCCACCGCAACCGCCTGCGGCTTGGTGACGCCCGGGAGATCGGCGATCCGCCGGCCGTACGCGCCGGCCGTGATCTGGAACAGCTGCACGACGCCCGCGGCGGTCACGTGCAGGTATCCGAGAAAGGTCCCGTCGCCGAAGACCTGTGGGATCGTGTCGACGGGCGGTTGCCCATCGCCGGTCGGCCCGCCCGCCGTGGCCACCTGCTTGCTGATCCCCCTCGCCGAGACGACGTCGACGCTGTAGTACGACCCGGTGTTCCCGACCGTCCGCTCGAGGCAGCCCCACGTTCCGCGCGGCCCCGCCGCGAGCTCGTCGATCTCCTCCTGCTTGACGCAGGCCGCGGGGCCGATGCGGGTGGGCCGGCCCGCGCCGTAGTGCTCGACCCAGAGCCCGCTCCGGCCGTCGACCGTGGCGACGAAGGCGATCCTCGATCCGCCCGCGGCCCAGGCGCCGAGATCGGTCATCGAGGGCGTTGTCGCGGCACGCGCCACCGCGGCGACCGAGGCGACGGTGACGACGGCGAAAGTGAGCGCTGCTCTCGCGTGCACGCGTCCAGTGTTCCCGATCCCGGATTCGCGCCGTCGGCCCGCGCCATGGCGATCCGCTCGGGTGCGGTGGGATGGGTGAAGAGCGTGAGGTAGGCGAGGCGCGGCGGGTCGAGGTCGGCGAGGTTGGTGCGTGCGAGCGCGAGATGGGTCTGGACGAAGGCGTCCCGGTCGCCCGTGAGCTCGAGTGAAATACGGTCGGCGGCGCGCTCGAAGCTGCGCGAGAGAGCTGCGCCGGGCGCCGACCCGGCCACCTCGAGCCCGACGACGAGCAGCGCTGCGAGCGGGTAGTCGCCCGGCTGCGGCGTGCCCAGCACGACCCGCAGCAGGAGGACGGCGACCACGGCACCCGCCATCGCGAGCACCGTCCCCTTCAGCACGTGGCGCTCCCGCTGGTGCGCGAGCTCGTGGGCGACGACGAGCCTCACCTCGGCGGGGCTCGCCCTCGACAGCAGCGTGTCCCACAACACGAGCCGCCGCGTCGGGCCGAGCCCGGAGACGTAGGCGTTCGACTTGACGGTGCGGCGGCTGGCGTCGGCGACGAGAACCTGGCGGAGCGGCACCCCGGCGTCGTCCGCCAGCGCGCGCAGGGAGCGGGCGAGCTCCCCTTCCGGAAGCGGCCGGAAGCGGTTGAAGAGCGGCTCCAGCAGCATCGGCGCGAGCAGCGTCACGACGAGCACGGCGAGCGCGGCGCCGCCGGCGGCGACCGCCGGCCACCAATGCGGCAGTGCGCGACCGAGCCCGACGAGCGCCGTCCAGAGCGCGGCGACGAGCAGCACCGCCACGCCCGTCGACTTCGTGCGGTCGATCAGCCACGCGTGGAGCGTCTGCGTCGAAAGGCCCCAAGAGCGTTCGCGCAGGTACCCGCGCCAGAGATCGAGCGGCAGGCAGACCAGTGTGACCGTGATCACGACGGTCGCCGCCCAGGCGGCGGCGTCACCCGCCCAGCCGAGCCCGGCGATCGCGTGGCCGGTGAGCAGGCCGTAGGCGGCGACCACGAGCAGCAGCCGGGCGGCGACCGCCGGGTAGAGCGGACGGTGGTAGCGCCGGGCGCGCTCGTGCTCCTCGAGCGTGAAGAGGTCGTCGGCGGGCTCGGGCCGCTTCGCGTGCTGCCCGCGCGGGCTCAGGGGTTCCACTCGACCTCGATCACCCGGTCGATGCCCGGGAGCGGCAGCGACGCCGCCTCGGCCTCGACCGCGTCGCGGGATGCGCGCGACAGCCGCGTCCAGGTGTCGATCTTCACGCTGTGCTGCGCCCGTCTCCAGGTCCCGCTGATCTCGCCGTCGACGAGCAGCGCGCCGGGCCAGACGCGGGAGGTCCAGAGCCGCTCCCGCCGATCGGCGCGCGGGACGAGCAGCCCGCGCTCCTTTCCGTCGAGGAGGAAGTAGGCGTCGCCGCTCGGCAGCAGTCGCGCCGGCGCGGGTGTCGCCTCGCCGGCACGGACGGCCGCCTCGTCGTCCGCGAGCAGCCACTCGTCGCCGAGCGGCGAGCGGACGGGGACCAGCGCGCTGTCGAGTGACGCGAAGGCTGCGGCTCCCGAGCGCCGCGAGATCCCGGCCCAGCGGGCGAACCCGTCGGCCGTCGCCGGGCCGAAGACGTGCAGGTAGCGCCGTGCGAGCTCCCGGCGCGCGTCGGCCGCCTCGATCCGTGGAGCGGGGACCGTCCAGATCGTCGGCGCCCGTGCTCCGTCCCAGCGAATGGCGATCGTGCCAGTCGTCGTCGCGTACCTGATCGCGTTCCCGACGCCGAGCGCGCCCGCAACCTCCCGGTCGGTCATGCGGGCGCCGCCGAGCTGCGCGTGCATCCGCTCGGCCATGGCCTCGGCGCGCCGGCGGCCCTTGTCGTCGTCGGGGAGCCTCCCGAGCGAGAACAGCGCGAAGTCGCGGCTCGGGACGACGTAGGTGCTGTAGCGCGGGCCCCACAGCTGCGCGAGCGCCGGATCCTCCCAGGTCGACGGCCCGACGCCGTGGATCCGCGCGTGCAGCGACAGCAGCGCGGCTCTCGGCATGCTGTCCTGGAGCCCGGCCCACGCGGCTCGTCGCAGCGACTTCGGGCTCTTCTGCATCCGCTCGTCGAGGCCGCCGACGCGCCTCCGGAACGCCAGGATCTGCCGACGGGTGAGGCGAAGTCGCGGCGGCCCCCGCACTGTCGTCTATCTGACGAGCAGCCCGGCGCCGATCGCGCCCCCGTCGTCGCCCAGCTCGGCGGGCCGGACGGGCGGGTCGCGCGTCGGGTTGAAGATGTGAGGGCGCATCTTGTCGCGGATGCGTTCTGCCGCGGTCGTCCCGAAGCGTGTCCCCAGGCCGCCGCCCACGACGATCCCGTCGATGTCGAGCAGGTTCACGACCGACGCACAGGCGGCGCCGATCGCGGCGTAGGCGTCGTCGATGAGCTCCCGCGCGAGCGCGTCGTCTTCCTTCAGCGCGCGCTCCCACACGCCGCTCGTGAGGCGATCGCGGTTCGCCTTGTGCATGAGCTCGAAGAGCTTCGTCTGCTGCCCGCGCTCGTGGAGGTGACGGGCCCGCGTCTCCATCGCCGCCCGGCCTGCGTACGCCTCGGCGCAGCCGCGACGCCCGCAGGGGCAAACCCGGCCGCCGAGCTTGACCACCGTGTGGCCGAGCTCGCCCGACGCGCCGTTGCCCTCCCATCGGCGGCCGCCGAGCACGACGCAGCCGCCGACTCCGGTGCCCCACCAGACGGCGAGGAACGACGGGAGGTCGCGGCCGGCGCCGAGCTCGAGCTCGGCCGTCGAGGCGACCGCGACGTCGTTCGCGACCCGCACCTCGGTCCCGACCAGCCGGGCGAGCTCCTCGGCGAAGGGGTACGGATCGTTCCATCCTCCTGCGAGGTTCGAGTTGAATCCGACGGTGCCGGCCGCGGGGTCGACCGCGCCGGGCGATCCGACACCGACGCCTGTCAGCTCGTCGACGCTCGCGGACGCGTCGTCCGCAGCTTCCTCGACCGCCTTCGAGATCGCCTCGACGACCGCGCCGGCGCCGCCTTCGGACGGCGTCGGGCGGCGCGCACGGCCGAGGACGTCGCGCTCCTGTTCGAGGATCAAGACATCGATCTTCGTGCCGCCCAGATCGACCCCGGCCCGCATCGCCCGAGCCTACCCCACGCTTCGGGCACGATCCGCCGCGATGAGTTCTGCCGCCGGACCGGATCTCAGCTTGCAGGCAACGAGATGGAGGTGATGGCGATGGATCAGCTCGGATTGGCGCGCCTGCTGCTGTTCGAGGCGGAAGCAAAGGTGGGGAGGAGGCGGGTGCCTCCCCCGCCGAGGGCTCGACTGAGGCGCCCGTGGCCGCGACGCGGCTAGCGGACGACGACGACCGGCTTCTCGCGGCGGCCCGGCGCGGCGACGAGTCGGCGTTCGCCGAGCTCGTCGCGCCGCGCGAGCGGAGCCTCCGGGCGCACTGCTACCGGATGCTCGGGTCGATCCAGGATGCGGAGGATGCCGTCCAGGAGACGCTCCTCCGCGCCTGGCGCGGCCTCGGCCGCTTCGAGGCCGCTGGCCGAGACCGTCTGGATCGAGGCCTGCGCGACCCGGCTGCTCGACGCCGACGAGATCTCGCCGGATGCGCGCTACTCGCGGCGCGAGAGCGTCGAGCTCGCGTTCGTCGCCGCGCTGCAGCAGCTGTCGCCGCTGCAGCGGGCGGCGCTGCTCCTGCGCGACGTCCTCTCGTTCTCGGCGCGCGAGACGGCGGGCATCCTCGAGACGTCGGTGCCGGCGGCGAACAGCGCGCTGCAACGGGCACGAAAGACGCTCGACGACCGTCGCCCCGCCGTGAGCCAGGAGGCGACACTGCGGGCGCTCGGTGACCCCAGGGTCGACGCGCTCGTCAGCCGGTATGCGCAGGCGATGGAGGACGGCGACGTCGCGGCGGTCATCGGTCTGCTCACCGCGGACGCCGCGTGGTCGATGCCGCCCGACTCGACGTGGTACCGCGGCGAGGCGCTCGCCGTGTTCCTCGCGGAGTGGCCGCTCCGGCAGCGCTGGCGGCACACGCCGACGAGCGTGAACGGGCAGCCTGCGGTGATGTGTTACATCTGGGCGGAGGGAGCGAACGCCTTCGAGGCCCACGCGCTCGACGTCCTGACGGTCGAGGGGGAGCGGATCGCAGAGGTGACCGCCTTCAAGTCGCAGGCCGTCCTGAGCAGGGTCGGCCTGCCGCTCGTCCCGGCCGGCTCGGCGTCGTCCGCCTCTTAGAAGCCCTCACACAATGAACAGTTGTCTCGTCCGGACGCGCTCGGCGGCGCGCTGCTTCGTCCTCGGTCGCGTCCATATGCCTGCATATGGACGCTCCCTGCGTCCTTGCATCGCATCCGCCGAATCGCACCCGGAGCGAGGAATGTCATTGTGTGAGGACTTCTTGATCAGAACGCCCCCGCGTAGGCGTTCAGCGCCGGCTGTCCGCCGAGATGGGCGTAGAGGACACGCGAGCCTGCCGCGATCCGCTCCGAGCGGACGAGGTCGATGAGGGCCGCCATCGACTTCCCCTCGTAGACGGGGTCGGTCAGCATCCCCTCGACCCGCGCGCAGAGCCTGATCGCCTCGATCGTCTTCGCGTCCGGGATGCCGTAGGTGCCTGCGTGCCACTCGTCGAGCAGGACGACCTCGTCGTCTCCGAGCGGCCTCTCGAGGCCGATCGCCTCGGCCGTGCGCTGCGCGATGCGCGTGATCTGGTCGCGCGTCTGCTGCACCGTCGCCGAGCCGTCGATGCCGAGCACCGCCCGCGGCCGCTCCTGTGCTGCGAAGCCGGCGATCATGCCGGCCTGGGTCGAGCCGGTCACCGAGCAGACGACGACCGTGTCGAAGAAGACGCCGAGCCCGCGCTCCTGCCCGGCCACCTCGTCCGCCCAGCGCGCGAAGCCGAGCCCGCCGAGGGGGTGGTCGCTGGCCCCGGCCGGAATCGGGTAGGGCTTGCCCCCGCGGGCCTCGACGTCGGCGAGCGCCTGCTCCCAGCTCGGCCGGATCCCGATGTCGAACCCGGCCGGGTCGAGGCGGACGTCGGCGCCCATGATCCGCGAGAGCAGGATGTTCCCGACCTTGTCGTAGACGGCGTCGGGCCAGTCGACCCAGTGCTCCTGGACGAGCACGCAGGCGAGACCGAGCCGCGCCGCGACCGCCGCGACCTGCCGTGTGTGGTTCGACTGGACGCCGCCGATCGAGACGAGCGTGTCGCATCCCTGCGCGAGCGCGTCTGCGGCGAGGTACTCGAGCTTCCTCGCCTTGTTGCCGCCGAAGGCGAGACCCGAGTTGCAGTCCTCGCGCTTCGCCCAGATCTCGACGCGGCCGCCGAGGTGCTCTCCGAGGCGCTCGAGGCGATGCACCGGCGACGGGCCGAAGAGGAGCGGCACGCGGTCGAAGTCGGCGAGCACCGCTGGCGCCTACGCGCCGGAGAGGAGCGGCGAGGGCGGGATCCGCGTGTGCCCGTGAACGGCCTCGTCGACGAACGCCAGCTCGTCCGCGTAGCACCAGCACCACACTTCGCCCGGCTCCAGCGAGCGGATGATCGGGTGCGAGCCCGTCCGCGCGTGGGCCGACGCATGCCGGTTCGGCGAGTCGTCGCAGCATCCGACGTGGCCGCACGAAAGGCAGATACGAAGGTGAAGCCACTTCCCGCCCGTGCGGAGGCAGTCCTCGCAACCGTCGACTGACTCGGGCAACTCGGTCACCCGGATCTGATCGAGATGCGTGCAGCCCGCGTTCATCGGGCGTCTCGGCTCAGTCGTTCCCGGGCCAAGGCCCGCCGCTCGCGCCTTCCGTCTGCGCGTTCGTCGACGTCTCGCGCTCGTCCGCGCCGAGCCCGCCGTGCGGAGGAGTCGCCACCGGTTCCGCGCCCTCGGCCTCGTTCTCGATCGCCTCTTCCGTGCGGCGGAACCAGTTCCGGATCGTGTCGAGGACTCCACCCACGGTGCTTCTGAAGAGACTACCGTCGGGCGGGGGCCGAGAGGGCCGGGAGGACCGGAAGGGCGTGCCCGGTGCGTGCCGTCCCGCTGTACACTGCGTCGGGCGCCTTGACTCTGCCCCGTCGCGTCGTTTATTCATACTGAACAGTGAGCGCCAGTCAGGACCCCCGTCCGGCCGTGGGGTTGATCGGGCTCGGCAACATGGGCAGTGCGTTCGGAGAGCGCCTCCTCGACGCCGGCTACGACCTCGTGGTTCACAACCGGAGCCGCGAGAAGGCGGAGCCCCTGGCCGCCCGCGGCGCGGCCGTCGCCGACACCACCGCCGGTCTCGCCGCCGCCGTCGAGATCGTGCTCACCTCGCTGTCCGACGACGACGTGTTCGAGTCGGTCGCCTCGTCCGTCGTCGGCGCCGCGAGGCCGGGAACGGTCCTCGTCGACCTGAGCACGGTCTCGCCGGGCGCGTCGGCCCGGGTCGCGGCGCTTGCCGAGGAGGCGTCCGTTCTCTATCTGCGTGCTCCCGTGAGCGGAAACCCTGCCGTCGTGCGGGCCGGGAACCTCGCCTTCATCGTCTCGGGCCCGGCTGCGGCGCTCGAGCGCGCCGAGCCCGTGCTGCGCGCGATCGGGCCGACGGTTCACCTGGTCGGCGAGGTCGAGCAGGCGCGGGTCGTGAAGCTCGCAGTCAACCTGGTCATCGCGGGGCTCGCGCAGCTGATGTCCGAGGCGCTCGTGCTCGCGGAGGCTTCGGGTGCGTCGCGCCGCGCACTGCTCGAGACGATGGGAGACTCGGCGGCCGGAGCGCCGTTCGTCAAGTACAAGACGGAGCCCCTGCTGCGCGACGACTACTCGGCCACCTTCACCACCAATCTCATGGAGAAGGACATCGACCTCGTGCTCGAAGCAGCCGAGGCCGCCGGAGTCCGCCTCCCCCTGGCGGGAGAGCTCAAGGCGCTCGTCCGCTCCGCGATCGAGGCGGGGTACGGAGACGACGACTTCATGGCGCTCTTCCTCCATCTGCGGAGCCAGTCCGATCAGGAGGTGCTGCGATGACGATGCGAAGCAGGTCGGTCGGGTCGCCCGACGCCACGCGGGCGGTGGACTGGGAACAGCGGATCGACTTCCCGAAACTCAGACGCGACCGTCTGGCGCGGGCGAAGGGTGCTCTCGACGCGTCCGATCTCGGCGCGCTGCTCCTCTTCGATCCCAACAACATCCGCTACGTCACGAGCACGCACATCGGCGAATGGGCGCGCGACAAGAACGCGCGCTTCGTGCTCCTCCCGCGTGGCGACGATCCGATCCTCTGGGACTTCGGTTCCGCCGCCCGCCATCACCAGCTCTTCGCACCCTGGCTTCCGCCCGAGAACTTCCGTGCCGGCGTTGCGCCGATGCGCGGTGCGATGCCGGTCGAGACGGGGATCCCCGACCGTCTCGGCGGCCGGATCGCGCACGAGCTGGCCGAGCGCGGGCTCGCCGGAGAGCCGCTGGGCGTCGACATGGCCGACCTCGTCACGATCGAGGCGCTGCAGCGCGCCGGCGTTCACGTCACCGACGGCTCGCGGGTCATGCTCGAGGCGCGGAAGCTCAAGACGCCGGAGGAGATCGCGCTGCTCGACCAGTCGGCCGGGCTGGTCGACGCGGTCTACGAGGAGATCTATCGGATGCTGCGCCCCGGCGTCTACGAGCACGAGATCGTCGGGCGGGCGCACCAGCTGCTGTTCGAGATGGGCTCGGAGCAGGTCGAGGCGATCAACGCGGTCTCGGGCGACCGCTGCAACCCGCACCCGCACGTGTTCTCGGACCGGCTCCTGCGGCCGGGCGACCAGGCCTTCTTCGACATCATCCACTCGTTCATGGGCTACCGGACGTGCTACTACCGCACGTTCAACGTGGGCGGGGTCAGCCCGGCGCAGCTCGACGCGTACAAGCGCTGCCGCGAGTGGCTGGACGCCGCGATCGCGCTCGTCGGGCCGGGGATGACGACGGACCGGATCGCCGAGGTGTGGCCGACCGCGAAGGAGCTCGGCTTCACCGACGAGGAGACGTGCTTCGGCCTGCAGTTCGGGCACGGCATCGGCGTCGGGCTCTACGAGCCGCCGATGATCTCGCGCGTGCACTCGCTCGAGCATCCCGTCGTGATCGAGGAGGGAATGGTGTTCGCGCTCGAGACGTACTGCGCCGCGACCGACGGGCGTTCGGCGGCGCGGATCGAGGAGGAGGTCGTCGTCACCGCTTCCGGGTGCGAGGTGATCACCCGCTTCCCGGCCGAGGAGCTGCTCGTCGCCGGGAGGATCTACGTCCGCGGGGCCGACCTGCTGGACGACCGCGCGACCGGCGGCGACGGAGTCGCCGCCGCGGTGGCCGAGTCGGCGCTGGTGGGAGCCGGGTCGGGCGCATGACATCTGACACCGGGACGCGGTACCTCCCGGACGGTCTGCCGTCGTACCGGCTCGTACGGCGGGAGGACGCGCAGCTTGCGCCCGGGCTGCCCGGGCGGTCGAGCAATCTCGAGTCCTGCCGGCTCGCCGGCGGGTCACTCGGCTCGACGCACATGGCGCTGACGCTCGTCTCGCTCCGGGACGGGCACGTGGACGAGCACCTCCATTCGTTCGAGACGGGCTTCTACGTGCTCGAGGGCGCGCCGGTTCTCTACCTCGACGGCCGCGGCGTGCAGCTCGAGCCCGGAGCGTGCGGCGTCCTGCCGGTCGGCGTCCCGCACGCCTACCGCTCCGAGGCGCCGGCCCTGTGGATCGAGATGGCGGCGCCCCGTCCCCGCCCGGACGGGAGCGACACGTTCTTCCTCGGCCCGGCGCCCGACGCGCAGCCCGAGCCCCTCGACGTCCGCGACCCGCGCAACCGCAACCTGTTCCTCCTGAGCGAAGGGCAGATGGACCTCGACGTGCTCAAGCGCGGTGCGGCCGTCGGCGCCCCCACCGTCTCGGCGAGCATGGCGACCGCCGTCCTCGCCTACAGCGGCATCGCGGTGAAGATGCTCGTCGACCAGCGCCTGGACGCGCAGCTGCACACGATGTTCATGGTCGACTACCAGCCCGGCGCGGTCGCGCACCCGCACGACCATCCCTTCGAGGAGTCGTACTACATGCTCCAGGGCGACGTCGACGTCGTCGCCGACGGCGACCGCTACACGCTTCGCCCCGGCGACTTCTTCTGGACGGCCGTCGGCTGCGTGCACGCCTTCTACGAGGTGCGGGGCGGCCGCGTGCGCTGGCTCGAGACGTCGGCCCCTGGACCTCCGGCCCGCCATTCGTACCGGTTCGAGCGCGACTGGGACTACCTCGCCGAGCGACTCGGCTCCCGGGTGGGAACCGCATGAGCGTAGGCTCGACGGAGCTCGTCAAGGAGCGGAGGCGGCGGCCAAGCCGCCGCCGGGAGCGGGCATGAGCGTAGGCTCGACGGAGCTCGTCAAGGAGCGGAGGCGGCGGCTTGGCCGCCGCCGGGAGCGGAGATGAGCAGGACGAGCGCCCGCGTGCTCGACGATCTCGGGCTGTACACGCGGATCTACCGTCAGATGCTCCTCATCCGCGGCTTCGAGGACCTCGTGCAGTCGCTGTTCCTGAAGAGCGAGGTCTACGGCACGACGCACCTGTGCTCGGGTCAGGAGGCCGTGGCGACCGCAGTTGCGAGCCTGCTCGAGGACCGCGACCGCGTGGCCGCGACGTATCGCGGCCACGGCCACGCGCTCGCGCTCGGCGTCGACCCGCAGGCGCTGCTCGACGAGATGCTCGGACGCGCGACTGGCGTGAACGGCGGCCGTGCGGGCTCGATGAACGTGACGTCGCCGGCCGATCGCCTGATCGGCTCGTTCGGGATCGTCGGCGGGAGCATCGCGGCCGCCACCGGAGCCGCGCTTGCGCTGTCGCGCACCACGGGCGGCGTCGCGGTGGCGTACTTCGGCGACGGCGCGATGAACCAGGGGTACGTGTTCGAGTGCATGAACTTCGCGCAGGTGCAGAAGCTGCCGCTCGTCCTCGTGTGCGAGAACAACGGCTACGGGGAGTACACGCCGTACCGCTCGGTCACCGCCGGAGAGATCCGCGCGCGCGCCGAGGTGATGGAGGTGCCTGCGGAGACCGTCGACGGGATGCGCGTCTGGACGGTTCGCGAAGCCGCGACGCGTGCGATCGACCACGCACGCAGCGGCGCGGGCCCCGCCTTCCTCGAGGCCCTGACCTACCGATTCGTCGGGCACTCGCGCAGCGATCCCGGCGCCTATCGCCCCGACGGCGAGCTCGACGAGTGGAGGGTGCGCGACCCGATCGTCGTCCTGCGCTCACAGCTCGAGGAAGAGGGAGCGGGCGCACGGGCCCTCGACGAGCTCGAGCGCGACGTCGGCGACCAGCTCGAGCGGATGCGCGAGCGCGGCCTCGCCGCGCCGTTCCCCTCCGGGCTCGAGATCGGCGAGTTCAAGGACTAGTGCCCGCCGAGCTGACGATGCCGAAGCTGTCCGACTCCGAGGCGGACGTCGTGATCGTCCGGTGGCTGAAGGCGCCGGGCGAGGGCTTCCGGCGCGGCGAGGCGCTGATCGAGGTCGAGACGGACAAGGCCCTCGTCGTCTACGAGGCCGAAGACGAAGGGACGCTCGAGGAGATCTTGGTGTCGGAGGGCGAGCCGGCGGCCGTCGGGCAGCCCATCGCCAGGCTCGGCGGCGGCGGTGTCGCGGCCGCTGTCGCCGCACCGCCCGCGCGAGACGGGTCGCACGGCGCGGCCGAGCCGACCGCGCGACCCAACGCGACGCCTGTCGCGCGGCGGACGGCGGTCGAGCTCGGCCTCTCGCTTCACGATGTCGCCGGCACCGGTCCCGGCGGAAGGATCACGAGCGACGACGTGCGGCGTGCGGTGGCGAGTGCCCCGGTCCCGCCGGCGGCCGGCGCCCGCGGAGACGTGAGCGTCGTCGAGCTGACGCCGACGCAGGCGACCGTCGCGCGACGGATGGCGCAGTCGGCCGCCGCGATCCCCGCCTTCACCGTCTCCGCCGACGCCGATGTGTCGGAGATCGTTGCGCTCCGGCGCGGTGCGCGCGAGGAGTCGCAGCACACGCCGTCGCTGAACGACTTCGTCGTGAAGGCAGCCGCCCTCGTGCTGCGCGAGCTCCCTCGCTTCAACGCGTCGTACCGGGACGGCAGGGTCGAGTGCTGGTCGCGTGTCAACGTCGGGGTCGCCGTCGCGCTCGACGATGCGCTGCTGGTGCCGGTCGTCGCGGATGCCGACCGGAGGAGCCTCGCCGAGATCGCAGCCGAGACGCGGCGGCTCGTCGACGGCGCGCGCCGCCGGTCGCTCCGTCCCGAAGAGCTGCGCGGCGGCACGTTCACGGTCTCCAACCTCGGCATGCTCGGGGTGCACTCGTTCGGCGCCATCGTCGATCCGGAACAGGCGGCGATTCTCGCCGTCGGCTCGGTGCGACGGGCACCGGCGGAGGACGCTGCACGGCAGGTGGTCTTCCGCGACGTGATGACGCTCACGCTGAGCTGCGACCACCGGGTCGTCTACGGCGCCGACGGCGCCCGCTTCCTGTCCCGCCTCTGCGAGCTGCTCGCGCGGCCGCTGGTGCTCGCGCTCTGATGGCGCCGGTCGCCTTCCGCACCGCGATCCGCGATGCGCTCGACGAGGAGCTCGCCTTCGACGAGCGCGTGATCGTCTTCGGGGAGGACATCGCCGCGGCCGGCGGCGTCTTCGCCGCGACGCCCGGTCTGTACGAGAAGTACGGCCCGCAGCGCGTGTTCGACACGCCGATCTCGGAGCTCGCGCTCGCCGGCGCCGCGTTCGGCTCGGCGGTGAACGGGCTGCGTCCGGTCGTGGAGATCATGTTCGGCGACTTCCTCACGCTCGCGATGGACACGGTCGTCAACCAGGCGACGAAGTACTGGTTCCTGACCGGAGCGCAGGTGAGCGTGCCGCTCGTCTTCCGCTCGGTGGTCGGCGCGGGCGGCCGGTTCGGCGCGATCCATTCGCAGATGCCGGCGTCCTGGTTCATGGGCGTGCCCGGCCTGAAGATCGTGGCCCCCTCGACACCGGCGGACGCGAAGGCGCTGCTCAAGGCGGCCGTGCGCGACGACAACCCGGTCCTCTTCTTCGAGCACAAGCGCCTGTACGGGCTCGAGGGGGAGGTGAACGGCGCCGTCGGGAAGCTCGGCGAGGCGGCCGTGGTGCGCGAAGGCGGCGACGTCACGCTCGTCACCGCGATGAAGAGCGTCCACGATGCACTCGATGCGGCGGAGCGGCTCGACCGGGACGGCGTCTCGGTCGAGGTGATCGACCTGCGCACGCTGCGCCCGATCGACGTCGAGACGGTTCTCGCGTCGGTCCGGAAGACGAACCGCGTGGTCGTCGTCGAGGAGGGGCCGCTGACGGGCGGCTGGGCCGGCGAAGTGCTCGCCTCTGTCACCGAGCAGGCGCTCGGGTATCTCGACGACGCGTGGCGGATCGCGACGCCGAACACGCCGATCCCGTACAGCCCACCGCTCGAGGATGCGTTCCTGCCGGGGACGGATCGGATCGTCGCGGAGATCCTGCGGCGGCTACGGTAGAGACGTGGTCGCGACCGAGCGCAGCTTCGAGTCGTCGAAGGTCGGGAGTCGTCTGCGGCAGGAGCGGGAGCGGCGGGGGATGAGCCTGCGCGAGCTGGCGCGCCGCGTCGGAGTCTCGCCGAGCCTGGTCTCGCAGATCGAGCTCGACCGTGTCAACCCTTCGGTGAGCACGCTCTATGCACTCGTCTCCGAGCTCGGGATGACGATGAGCGATGTGTTCGGCGACGGGTCGCAGCCGGCGCCGCGCGTGCGCCGGTCGCCGCGCGACGACGACGAGGGTCTGGTCACGCACCCCGACGCGCGGAGGGTGATCAACCTCGCCTCCGGTGTGCGCTGGGAGCGTCTGACGCCGCGCAACGACCCCGACGTCGAGTTTCTGCACGTCATGTACCCGGTCGGGGCCGAGTCGTGTCGCGAGGATGCGCTCGTCACCCACGGTGGGCGCGAGTACGGCTACGTCACGAGCGGGACGCTCGGTGTCTGCGTGGGGTTCGACGAGTACGAGCTCGGCCCCGGAGCGTCGATCGTCTTCGACTCGTCCTCACCGCACCGGCTCTGGACGATCGGCGACGAGCCCGTCCACGCCGTCTGGCTCGTCATCGGGCGCGCGGCCGATCCGCGCGCGGCGGCGAACGGTTAGGTCGCAGGCGCCTCGACCGCGTCGATCGACTGCCGCGAGCTGCGGAAGCGCGCGATCAGCTCGGGCGCCTGGTAGAGCAGGAGCGCGAGCAGGATCAGCGCGCCGATCGCCATCTCCGCGTACTCGGTCGGCTGCTGGAAGAACGGGAGGACGTTGTCGATCTCGGTGAGGAAGAACGCCGCCAGCAGCGTCCCGAAGAACGAGCCTCTGCCGCCGGCGAGGCTGGCGCCGCCCAGGACGGCCGCGGCGATGCTCTCGAGCGCCTGATTCCCGATGATCGGCGAGCCGACCTGCACCTCGGCCGCGAGATAGAAGCCGGCGATCGACGCCATCACCGAGCAGACGACGAACGCGAGGATGACCGTGCGGCCGGTGGGCATCCCGAGCCGGCGCGACGACCGCTCGTCGAGGCCGACCGAGCGGAGCGCGAGACCCGAGCGTGACCGGTACAGCCAGGCGTCGGCGAGGGCGGCGAGGGCGACGACGCCGATGAACGCCAGCGGGATCCAGCCCAGGACGCTCTTGGTCAGGGCATTCGTCACGTCGGTATTGATCGCGCCCTGCGGGTAGCCGCGGAGCCAGAGGGACGCTCCCTGCAGGATGCTGAGCGTGCCGAGCGTCGCCACGATCGACGGGAGCCGCAGCACCCGGATCAGGACCGCGTTGAAGAGGCCGGTGGCGACGCCCACGCCGACGAGGGCGAGGGACCCGGTGACGAGGGCGAACCCCGACGTCGTCGGCGTCAGCGTGAAGGACGCGAGGACGACGCAAAACGTCATCAGGGCCGCGACCGAGACGTCGAAGCCGCCCACGAGCAGCGCGACCGCCTGCCCCATCGAGACGATGATCAGCGGCATCGCGGCGAGCAGCAGGCTCGAGAGGTTCTCCTTGCTCAGGAAGGCCGACGAATGCGCATCCGCATACGCGCCGAGCCCGACGATCAGCGCCGTCATCAGCACGAGCGGCAGCCAGCCCCGCGTCAAGCGTGCGCCCCTTCGTCCTCGCGCACCGCCGGCGTGACGTCAGCGCGCGATCCGACGATCGCCTCGACGATCCGCCGCTCGCCGAGCTCGTGGCGCGGGATCTCCTCGACGATGCGCCCGCGCGACATGACGACGACTCGGTCGCACAGGCCCGCGAGCTCGAGCGGATCGCTGGACTTGAGGATCGTGGCGACCCCTTCGTCCGCCTTGGCGCGAAGCGCTTCGTAGATGTCGAAGCGCGCGCCGACGTCGACGCCCTGCGTCGGCTCCTCGGCGAGGATGACCTTGACGTCTCCGCGCAGGAACGGGCGGATGAGCGACACCTTCTGCTGGTTGCCCCCGGACAGGGACTGGACGGGCTGCTCCGACGACGCCATGCGGACGCGCAGCCGGTCGACGAGCCCGGCGATCGCGCTCCGCTCGCGGCCGTGCAGGACGATGCCGCCGCGGGCGAGCCGCCGCAGGACCTGGATGGTCGCGTTCGCGCGCACGCTCAGGACGGGGAACAGCGCCTCGCCCCGGCGGTCGCCGCTGAGCAGGACGACCCCGGCGCGAAGCGGCCCCGCCGGGGAGCGCGTGTCGAGCCTGGCGCCGTCACACGACGCGCTGCCGACTGCGGGCTCGACGCCGGCCAGCGCCCGCAGGAACGGCAGCTGGCCGTTGCCCTCGGCGCCCGCGATCCCGAGGATCTCCCCCTTGCGGACCTCCAGGTCGACGGGCCCGAACCGCTCGCCTCGCAGCCCCGACACCGCGAGCACGACGTCCGCATGCTCGGGAAGGGTGGGGCGCTCGGGGAACGCGACGGTCAGCGGGCGGCCGATCATCAGAGCGACGAGCGCGTCCTCCGAGACCGATGCCGCCTCGAACGTGCCCTGCCCGACACCGTCGCGGAGCACCGTGACGCGGTCTGCGACCGCGAGCACCTCGGGCAGGCGGTGGCTGACGTAGACGACGCCGACGCCGTCGCGCACCTGCTCGAGCACGAGCGTGTGCAGGCGTTCGACGGCCTCGGGCCCGAGCGCGGTGGTGGGCTCGTCGAGGAGCAGCACCTTGGGCCGCGTCAGCAGCGCCTTCGCGACCTCGAGGAGCTGTCGCTCGGCGAGCGGGAGCGAGCCGGTGAGCGCCGTCACCGAGATGCCGAGGTTGAATACCGCGAGCGTCTCCTCCGCCCAGCTCTGCATGCGCCCGTACGCCGGCCGCGCGTCGGCGGGCACGGCGAGGAAGAGGTTCTCGGCCACCGACAGGTCGAGGACGTGCGAGTAGTCCTGGTAGGCGATCCCCAGGCCGAGGCGACGCGCAGCGGCCGGGGAGTGGTGCGCAAGGCGGTTCGCGCCGATCTCGACGGTTCCCTCGTCGGGCGCGAGGAAGCCGCTCGCGATCCCGAGCAGTGTCGATTTCCCGGACCCGTTCTCCCCGACGAGCGCATGGATCTCGCCCGCGTGGCAGTCGATGCTGACGTCTCGGAGCGCTTGCACCGCTCCGAACGCCTTCGACAGCCCGCGAACGGACAGGACGTCGTGAGTCACGGGCCCGGGATTCGACATTGCTGGGTTCAGTTGCTCGTGCGCGATCCTCCTACGGGTACATCTGGTGGAGCAGGGTCAGCGGAATGAGCGAGGTCGGGGATGCCGTCGACGGATACCCCTTCGTGCACATGTCCCGGGTGGCCTGGTTCTGCAGCTGGATCGGGAGGACGATCGTCGGCGGGATCTTCGCCCCCTTGAGCTTCATCATGTCGGCCGTCAAGGCGATCCGGATCTGCGAGTTGCCGGCCGTGTAGTAGAAGACCTTCAGCTTCGGGTCCTTCAGCTTGTCGGACAGGCAGCCCATCGCCGACTCGTCGGTCCGGTAGGTGAACACGCCCTCGTAGGGGATGCCGGCTGCCTTGTATGCCGCGTACCCACCCTGTGACATGAAGAGCGCGTCCTCGTAGCTGATCCCCTTCAGGTCCGGGTACTTCGCGAGGATGCCGGCGACGATCCCCTGCACCTTCGACGGATCCCAGTTCGTCGGCTCGTTCGCGACGACGTGGATCGACGGGTTGAGGGCGGCCTGCTCGCACTTCTGCCAGCCGAGCGACAGCGGGTTCCCGGGGAAGCCGCCGAGGAACGCGATGTTGCCCGACTTGACCTGCGTGTTCATCACGTAGGCGAACGTCTTGCCGAGCTTGCACGTGTCCTCGCCGACCACGGTCGTGTAGTTCTTGCCCGGCCCGGTCACGTAGCCCCAGGCGTAGGTCGACACCGGAATCCCGGCCTTCGTCGCCTGCTGGAACACCGGGATCATCGCGTCGCCGAAGTCGGGGTAGGTGACGATCGCGCTCACGTGCTGCGCGATCACTGACTTGAAGTCCGCGATCGCCTGGTTCAGGTCGGAGTGGGCGCTCATGTAGATGATCTTCCCGATCTGCGGGTAGGTGAGCGCCTGGAGGATGAACTCCATCTTGGACATCTGACGGTAGGTGTTCTCGCCGAAGCCCTCGACGTACGCGACCGTGAGCTTGCCTCCCGTGCCCGTGCTGCAGCCGTTGTTCTTCCAGCACTTGAGCGCGAGCGTGTAGTTGACGTTCTTCGTCGACCGTCCGAACGCCGCCAGTGAGATGCTCCGTGCCGTCTTGTTCGCCGGCAGCAGGTTCGCCTTGAAGAGGGTGTGTTTCAGCGTGGTCGACGGTGCCTTGTAGGTCTCACCGTAGCCGCCGCCCTTGCCGATCATCGCGCCGCCTTTGCCCACGTAGCCCGACGGGCCTGACGTGGCCTTGCCGCCGGCGTTGCCGCTCGTGGCCGCGATGAGCGCGATCGATGCCGCAGCCGCGAAGAGCAGCACCGCGAGCATCTGGGCCTTCCGTCTCATTCGTGACTCCTTCCGTCGGTTCATCATTGACCTCCTTCGAACTCGCATCGCTCGGTGCCCGCCTACCCGCCGCCGGCCGTACGAGCTGGCGGCGTGACGAATCGCAGGCCCCACGCGAGGATGGCGGCAACGCGGTCGCCCGAGACGACCATTCCCGCGATGATCGCGATGCCGAAGACGACGTACTGCATCGCCGACGAGAGCCCCATGATCAGGAGCATCTGCGTCAGCAGGGTGAGGGCGATCGCCGCGATCCACGTCGACGTCGCGCTCGCGAGTCCGCCCGAGAGGGATGCGCCGGCGATCACGACCGCCGCGATCGGCGCGAGCAGATACGCCGAGCCGAAGGCGGGGTCGATGCTGAAGCTCGCGCCTGCGAGCAGGACCGCCGCGACGGCGTAGAGCGTGCCGGCCGCGGTGTAGGCGAGGACGACGTACGTCCGGACGTGCAGTCCCGCGATCCACGCCCCCTTCGGGTTCGCGCCCACCGCCTGGAATCGCCGGCCGACCACCGTGTACCGGAGGACGAGCGCAACGAGGATCGTGATCGCCGCCCCCGTCCAGAAGACGTTGCTCGCGCCGAGCGGCTTCGCGGTCGCCCATGTCGACAGCCCGTCGGGGACGTTCGGGCGATTGGTCACGACGTCCCGCGAGTACTTGCTGCTCCAGGCGAGGACGATCAGACCGACCGCGAGCGTGACGATCAGCGGGTTCAGCCTCAGCACGCCGACCAGGATCCCGTTGCCCAGGCCGACGAGCAGGCCGACGCCGAGGGCGGCCAGGATCGCGACCGGGAGCTTGTGGTTCGAGCCGTCGCCGATGCCCGCGACCAGGTTTCCCGCTGCGGCCATCACCCCGGGCGTCGACAGGTCGATACCGCCTTGAATCACCACGAGCATCTGTCCGAGTGACGCGATGGCGAGGACGGTCGCGTACGGGAGGATGTACGACCACGAGGTGTGCCCGAGCGCGTCGGGAGCGGCGATCGCGGCGATGATCACGAGTGCGCCGGTGGCCAGCCAGACGGGGAGGAAGCGTGCGGCGACCGCGGCGTTCGTGGCGAGTCGTCGAACGTGGGCTGCCTCGTCCCGTCCCGTCGGGGGCGGCGATGGAGGACTGGCCGCAACCACGCGACATTCTCACCAGGTCCGGCGAACAGTGTCAATGATGGCTTAACGACCCCGGACGGGAATACGAGACGTACCGCCGGGAAACCATCCTGGGCTGGCGTTCGCCGTTGACGCCGTGGCCCACGACCGTTTATGGTCGCTGTACATGCGGCGGCGCGAGAACCACCGCACTGTATTCCTGTCTGCAGACGCGAAGGAGTAAGCATGGGCTCGCAGCGGCTAGTGATCCGCAACGGCTTCGTCGTCTCGATCGATCCGGACATCGGCGACCTGCCGGACGGCGAGGTGCTCGTCGAGGACGGCAAGATCGTCGACGTCGGCACGAATCTCGGCGTCTCGGACGCGGAGCAGATCGATGCCACCGGGATGATCGTGATGCCCGGCTTCATCGACACCCACCGGCACACCTGGCAGACGCCGGTCCGGGGCGTTCTTCCCTCGTGCACGCTCGACCACTACTTCGCCGTCATGCTCGGCCAGGTCGGCGGCTTCTATCGTCCGGAGGACGTGCACATCGGCGACTACGCCGGCGCGCTCGAGGCGCTCAACGCGGGCGTCACGACGCTGCTCGACTGGTCGCACATCTCGAACACGCCCGACCACTCGGACGCGGCCGTCCAGGGGCTGAAGGACGCGGGCATCCGCGCCGTCTACGCCCACGGCGTGCCGACGGGCGGCGAGTGGTGGTCGTTCAGCGACCTCGAGCACCCGGCCGACATCCGCCGCATCCGCGACACGTACTTCTCGTCCGACGACGGCCTGATCACGCTCGCGATGGCGGCGCGGCAGCCGGGGAACTCGAACTTCGACGTCGCGAAGGCCGACTGGGCGCTCGCGCGCGAGCTGGGCATCCCGATCAGCGTGCACGTCGGCATGCGGCTCCACAACCTGCACTACACGCCGGTGAAGGACATGCACGACCTCGGGTTGATGGGCCCGGACGTCTGCTACATCCACATGACCGACCTGACGGACGAGGAGCTCGACTGGATCGCCGAGACCGGCGGCAAGGCGTCGATCGCGCCGTACGTCGAGATGCTGATGGGTCACGGGCCGCCCCCGACCGGGAAGATGCTCGCCCGCGGCGTCCGGCCGTCGCTCAGCGTCGACGTCGTCTCGAGCGTTCCCGGCGAGATGTTCACGCAGATGCGGACGGCGCTCGCCTACGACCGGATCCTCGAATTCACCGACACGCCGGACATCGCGTTCGCGCCGAAGCTCACGCACACGGACGTGCTCGACTTCGCGACGATCGACGGTGCACGGTCGATCATGCTCGAGGACCGGGTCGGCTCGCTGACCCCGGGCAAGCAGGCGGACATCGTCCTGCTCAAGACCGACGTGATCAACACGGCTCCGGTGCTCGACCCGAAGGGGACGATCGTCACCTTCGCCGACACGTCGAACGTCGACTCCGTGTTCGTCGCCGGACGCGCGATGAAGCGCGGCGGCCAGCTCGCCGGCGTCGACATGAAGTCGGTCGTCCGGAAGCTCGAGGAGTCGCGCAACTCCATCCTCTCGAGCGGCGGGCTGCTCCCCGACTGGTGCTCGGAGCCGGTGGCCGCCGCTTAGTCATCGAGGTGGGTGGGCTCGGCCCCGAGCCCACCCACCTCCCTCGAAAGGAGACTCGGAAGAGATGGCGAGCAAGAGCGTCGTTGTCGTGGGCGGGACGCGCGGCCTCGGGCGAGAGCTTGCGCAGTTCTATGCCGACCAGGGACGTGAAGTCGTCGTCACCGGTCGTGACGCGGCGGCATCCGAGTCGTGCGCCGGAGAGATCGGCGGCCGGACGCGCGGCATCGGCTTCGACCTGGCCGAGCCGGAGACGATCGCCGGGCGGCTCGCGGACGTCGGCGACGTCGAGTACCTCGTCCTCGCTGCGATCGAACGCGACAGCAATTCCGTGAAGGACTACGACATCGCCGCGGCGGTGCGGCTCGCGACGCTCAAGCTGGTCGGCTACACGGAGGTCATTCACGCGCTCCTGCCGGGGCTCGCGGACGACTCCGCGATCCTGATCTTCGGCGGTCTCGCCCGCGACCGGCCCTATCCGGGCTCGACGACCGTCACCACCGTGAACGGCGCCGTGACGAGTCTCGTGCGGACGCTGGTGATCGAGCTCGCCCCGAGGCGTGTCAACGCGATCCATCCCGCGATCGTCGGCGACAGCCCGCAGTGGAAGGACATGCCGCCCGAGCGCTACCAGGCGCTCGTGGACCGCACGCCGATCGGCCGGCTCGTGACGATGGCGGAGGTCGTGGACGCCTCGCGCTTCCTGCTCGAGAACGGCGGCGTCAACGGCATCAACCTGGTGTTCGACGGCGGCTGGATCTGCACGTGACCTGAGCGCGCGCTCTCGGGTTCAGAGCAGTCCGACGAGCTCTGCGACGGCGTCTGCGGCCGGCCCGGCGCGGCTGATGTCGCCGACGCCGGTGCCCGCATACATCGGCATGTCGCTCGGCTCCCGTTCCGCGGCACGGTCCGGGGGCCTGCACGTTCCGCCAGCCGCTTTCGCGGGCGGCGTCCAGCGCGCTCGTGAGCACGCGGTGTGGCGCGTTCTCCCAGCCCTCGCCGAACCATTCGGTCAGCGCCGTCGCGTCGTCGCCGCCTGCCTGCAGGATCGCCTCGACGTACCGGCGATGCGCACCGGACTCGTCGCACGTCGAAGAACTCGACGACGGCGCTCTCGCCCGTCGCTTCGGAGATCCGGTCGATCGACACACGAACGGCATCAGGAAGCTGGTCCCGCACACTCCCGACCCCGGTGTGAAGCCGCGGTCGCGCACCATCCCGAGCCCGCCGGCCCCCGCGATGGCAGCCGCGAGCCCGGTCGTTCCGCCTCCGCCCATCGCCGCGAGCTGCAGCGGCAACTCGCACCCGACCAGCTCCGTCGAGCGCGTGCTGAACGCCAACGCACCCACCTGCCCGACCTGAGGACGCTGCCGGCGATGAGCCTAAGGAGCCGGTCACAGGCGGGCAACGCGCTCGAGCTGTCCCGCTCTTGGCCGAGCCCGGTCACCAGACGTTCACGAATTCGTTACCCTCGGGGCCGTGGACTGGACCGTGTTCCACGCGTTGAACGGGGCGCTCCGGGGTGACGACAGCGGCCAGGACGCGGCCGTCGCGTTCAACGCCACGGCGATCTTCGTGCTCGCCGCCATGGCAGGCGCGCTCTGGTTCGTCGCCCGTCCCGGCGGCTCGCTCAGGCCCAAGATCGCCGCCGCGTCGGCGGCTGCCACCGGAGCACTGGCGCTGCTTCTGAACGGCCTGCTCGGGCAGCTCTGGTACCACGCGCGCCCGTTCGTCGGTCATCCCCACCAGACGCTGCTGCTCGTGCATCACGCTCCGGACAACTCCTTCCCGAGCGATCACGCGAGCATCGCCTTCGGGATCGCCTTCGCCGTGTTCATGATCTACCGGCGGTTCGGGCTCGTGCTGCTGGTCGGAGCGGCCGCGATCGCGATCGACCGGGTCTTCGTGGGCGTCCACTACCCGGTCGACGTCGGCGCGAGCGTGCTGATCGGGCTCGGATCGGCGTTGATCGTCACCGGCCCGGGCCGCGGCGTGATCCGGTGGGTGGTGGAGCAGCTGAGCAGGATCTCCGATCCGGTCGTCGAGCGGCTCTCCGGCAGTATCGGCCGCCACGCCTGACGACAGCGCGGCTCGGTCACGCCCCGATGCTTCGCGGGCGTGGCAGCGGCGCGATCCGCCGCGTATCGTGGCCGGGACGCGACACGCGCCGAAGGCGGTGACGGCTGTTGGCTCGTCCTAGCTCATCGTTGTCGGACCGGCGGCGAAGCCGGTGACTGCGAGTCTCGCAGTCACCGATTCAGCCGGGTTCGGGACACGTCGCGGCGTCAGACCGGCCGCCGTTCTGATCGTCGCGCTCCTCGCCTTCGCCGAGGTCGCCGCGACCGCGGCGCTCGCCACGACCAGCGACCATCTCCCGGGCCCGCTGTTCCGCGCGGCGCTGGCCGAATGGGTCATCTTCGGGTACGCGCTCGCTGGCCTCATCGCCTGGTGGCGACGCCCGGAGAGCCGCCTGGGCCCGTTGATGCTCGCCGCCGCCGTCGCCTCGTCGGTCGCGAAGCTCTCCTGGGCGAACGACCCGGTGCTGTCGACGGCCGGCGAGCTGCTCGACTTCCTCCAACCGGTTCTCTTCATCCACGTCTTCCTCGCCTATCCGTCGGGCCGTCTGCGCAGCCGGTCGGAGCGGGTGTTCGTCGCAACCGCCTATGCCGCCGCGCTCGGGCTTCAGCTCGTTCGCCTCCTGCTGGACGACAGCGGGTCGAGAAACGTGCTCGCCGTCTCGTCGCAGCCCGTAGCGGCGACGGCCGTGCAGGACATCCTGCTCTGCAGCCTCGCCGCGTTCGCGCTCGCGGCGGTCGGCGTGATCGGGCTCCGCCGCCGCAGGACGGGGCGTCCGCTGCGTCGCTTCTTCGATCTCCTGATCGAGTCGTTCGTTCTGGGTCTCGTGATGATCACGACCCTCTTCGTCGTGATCGTGCTGGACGGGCCGGGTGTGGAGACGATCAGGCGGGCGACCTTCTTCGTGATCGGGCTCGCGCCCATCGTCTTCCTCTTCGGGCTGGTCGGCGCGCGCCTCGCCCGCACGACGGTCGGCGACCTCGTCGTTCAGCTTCGGCAGGGCCCGGCGCCGACCGACCTCCGCGACGCACTCGCCCGCGCTCTGCGCGATCCGTCCCTGGAGCTCGCGTACTGGCTGCCGGAGTACGGCCGTTACGCGGATGTCGACGGACGCCCGGTGGCGCCGACGACCGACGCCGGGCGTGCGACGACCCGGATCGATCGCGACGGTTCGCGGGTGGCGGTGCTCGTCCATGACGCGGCGCTGCGCGAGGAGCCCGAGCTGCTCGCAGCGGTCGCCGCGGCCGCCGGGATCACTCTCGAGAACGAGCATCTGCAGGCGGAGCTGCGAGCGCGGATGCAAGAGCTGCACGGCTCGCGGGCGCGGATCCTCGAGGCGGGCCAGCGCGAGCGTCAGCGGCTCGAGCGCGATCTGCACGACGGGGCACAGCAGAGGCTGATCGCGCTGGGGCTGGAGCTCGGCCGGCTCGAGAAGGAGCTCGCGGACGATGCAGCGCTTGCAGCCCGCCTCGACGAGGCGAGGCGCGAGGTTTCCATCTCGCTCGACGAGCTGAGGGCGATCTCGCGGGGGCTCCATCCGGCGGTGGTCAGCGCGCACGGTCTCGAGGTCGGGCTCGAGCAGCTCGTCGCACTGGCGCCGGTCCCGGTTCGACTTCGCGTCGACGTCGAGGGGCGCTTGCCCGAGCGGCTCGAGGTGGCCACCTTCTACCTCGTCTCGGAGAGCCTCGCCAACGTCGGCAGGCATGCGCGCGCCTCGACGGCCGAAGTCGAGGTCGCGCGGAGGGGCGGCCCGCTGGTCGTCGAGGTGCGGGACGACGGCGTCGGAGGAGCGCATACGGAGCGCGGCTCCGGGCTGCGCGGATTGGCCGATCGGGTCGAGACGCTCGGAGGCACCCTGCGTGTCTGGAGCCCCGTCAACAGGGGCACTCGGCTTCGCGCGGAGATCCCTTGCGAGTGATGATCGCCGAAGACAGCGTCCTGTTGCGCGAGGGTATCGCGCAGCTTCTTCGCGACGGCGGGACCGACGTGACGTGCGCCTGCACGACGGCGGAACAGCTCCTGCGGGAGGTCGATCGCGCTCCGCCCGATGTTGCGATCGTCGATATCCGCCTGCCGCCGACGCACAGCGACGAGGGCCTGCGCGCTGCGCTCGAGATTCGCGCTCAGCATCCGTCGGTCGGTGTGCTGGTGCTCTCCCAGTACGTCGAGCTCGGGCTCGCGATGAAGCTGCTGGCCGAGTCGGCTGAGGGCGTCGGGTACCTGCTCAAGGACCGGATCAGCGACGTCTCCGACTTCGTCGGGGCAGTCGAGCGCGTCGCCTCGGGTGGATCGGCGATCGATCCGACGATCGTCTCCACCCTGCTCTCTCGGCGCCGCGATGCGGATCCGTTGAAGGTGCTCACGCCGCGTGAACGTGAGGTGCTGGAGCTGATGGCGGAAGGGCGCTCGAACCAGGGGATCGCGGACGAGCTCGTGATCACGTTGCGAGCAGTCGAGAAGCACGTCTCCAGCGTGTTCGCGAAGCTCGGGCTGCCGTCGTCGGCGGGCGAGTCGCGGCGCGTGCACGCCGTGCTCGTGTTCCTGCGTTCGTGACGAGCTGACGCAGGACGCCAGAAACCCGCACCTCGAGACGCCAGTTACCCGCCTTCCGCTGCGTTCCGGAAGCTGCCACCCTCGGCCGACGCAGAGCCGAGGCGGAGGTGGAGGCGGTGGAGAGTGTCGTGATCCAGGGCGGAGACGAGCGGCCCTCGGGGAGTGCAGGGGTCGTGACGGCCGAGGACGTGACACGCCGGTACGGAGACGGCGAGACGTGTGTCGACGCCCTTCGCGGGGTCTCGCTAGCCATCGAGGCCGGGGAGCTGACGGCGGTGATGGGGCCGTCCGGGTCGGGAAAGTCGACGCTCATGCACATCCTGGCCGGCCTCGACCGGCCGACCCGCGGCACGGTCACCATCGCCGGGAGCGACATCACGACGCTCGCCGACGCGCAGCTGACGAAGCTCCGCCGCAAGCAGCTCGGCTTCGTCTTCCAGTTCTTCAACCTGCTGCCGATGCTCACCGCGGAGGAGAACATCCTCCTCCCGCTCGAGCTCGCCGGTGCCAGGCCGGACCGAGACTGGCTGCGTGAGCTCACCGACAGGGTCGGCCTCGGAGACCGGCTGGATCACAGGCCGTCGGAGCTCTCCGGCGGCCAGCAGCAACGCGTCGCAGTGGCACGTGCGCTCGTCTCGCGGCCGGCGGTGATGTTCGCCGACGAGCCGACCGGCAATCTCGACTCGGCCTCATCTGCCGGGATCCTCGAGCTGCTCCGCGACGCTGTCTCGAGCTTCGGCCAGACCACCGTGATGGTCACGCACGACGCGCGCGCGGCGGCGATCGCCGACCGCATCCTGTTCCTCGCCGACGGTCGGATCGTCAAGGACCTCGGCGCTTCGAGCCCGCACCAGGTGCTCGAGGCGATGGAGGAAGTGACCGGGAAGTGAGACGTGTCGCACTCCGCGGCCTGCTCGGCCGCAAGCTCCGGTCGGTGCTCAGCGCGCTCGCGATCGTGATCGGTGTATCGATGATCAGCGGGACCCTCGTCCTCACCGACACGATCGATCGCGCCTTCCATTCGATCTTTGCGACGTCCTACGCAGGCACCGATGCGGTCGTCAGCGGAAAGGAGCTCGTCGACTGGTCGGCTGGAGGGAACGCGACCGTCCCCGAGTCCCTGCTCGCTCGGGTTCGTGCGCTGCCGCAGGTCGAGGCTGCCGCCGGCGAGATCTTCGACCTCGCGAGCAGCCGGAACACGGCGCGCTTGCTCGATCGCGACGGAAGCGTGATGGGATCCGCGGGCAGCGGGCAGGTGGGCTTCGGGATCGATGCGAGAGCGGCGCGCTTCAATCCGTTTCGACTCTCGCAAGGACGGTGGGCGGCAGCCCCGGACGAAGCCGTGATCGACGCCGAGACCGCGTCGTCTCACCACTTCGGTCCGGGTGACTCGATCCGCATCTCCGCGGACGGTCCGATCCACACCTACCGGGTCGTCGGCGTCGCGAAGTTCGGCGACGTCGAGAGCCTCGGCGGCGCCACCTTCGCCGTCCTCACCTTGCCGGCCGCGCGCGACCTGCTTCACAAACAGGGCTACGACGCGATCTCCGTCGCGGCGAAACCGGGCACGTCGAGCGGCCAGCTCGTCGCCGCGCTCCGCGGGATCGTCCCCGCCGACGCGCAGGTGAGGTCGGGCTCCGACCAGGCCGCCGCTGCCGAGCAGACCGTCGCCGACCTCCTGACGTTCATCCGTGTCTTCCTGCTCGCGTTCGGCGGCATCGCGCTCTTCGTCGGCGCCTTCGTCATCTTCAACACGTTCTCGATCACGGTCGCACAGCGGGTGCGCGAATTCGCGACGCTCCGCACGCTCGGCGCATCGCGCCGCCAGGTCCTGCGGTCGGTGCTGCTCGAGTCGCTCGTGCTCGGCCTTGCAGCCTCCCTGGTGGGCCTGGCGCTGGGTGTCGGGCTGGCCAAGGGCCTCTCCTGGGTCTTCTCCGCTCTCGGCCTCGGGCTGCCGGAGAGCTCGCTCGTCTTCGCCGGCCGCACGGTCGTGGTCTCGCTCGGCGCGGGAGTGCTCGTCACCCTCCTTGCAGGGCTCTATCCGGCGATCAAGGCGACGCGCGTCCCCCCGATCGCCGCGGTCCGCGAGGGCGCGACGCTGCACGCTGCGCACGGCAAGGCCGACGCCCTGGGCGTCGCCCTGGGCGTGCTCGGCGCCGCTCTGGTCGTCTACTCGAGCGTGGGCGGTGGTGGCGCGATCGCACTCGTCGCCGGCTGCCTCTTCCTGTTCGTCGGTGCTGCGACGGTCGCCGCGCGGCTCGTGCCGGGCCTCGTCGCCGGAGTCGGCTGGCCGTCGCGACGGCTCGGTGGCGTCGCCGGCCGGCTGGCCGCACGCAACGCCACCCGTAGTCCGGCGCGCACCGCTTCTGCTGCTGCCGCACTGATGGTCGGGCTTGCGCTCGTGACCCTCTCCGCCGTCCTCGCCGGCGGCCTGCGCGGCTCCGACCGGACCGCCGTCGAGCGGCAGGTCAGCGCCGACTACATCGTCAAGACCGACGGCGACAACGTCGGCACCTTCCCGACCTCGGCCGCCGACACACTGCGCTCGTCGGGAGCTTCGGTCTCCGCGGTCCGCTTCGATCGCGGCGTGATCCGGGGCTCCGAGGTCAGCGTCAACGGCGTCGACCGAGAGATCGCAACCGTGATGCGGTTCGCCTGGACGCAGGGCTCGGATGCGACGATCGCCTCGCTGTCCGGAGACGAAGCAGTGCTTCAGCGTTCGTTCGCGGCGAAGCGGCGGCTCGAGGTCGGGGATCCGTTCACCTTGACGACCGCGTCCGGCAGGCCGCTGGCGCTCACCGTCGCTGCGATCTACGACCCGCCGAAGCTCGATCAGGTGCTCGACGGCATCACGATCGCGCAGACGACGTTCGACCGGGCCTTCCCGCGGCCGCAGGACCGTTACGTGTTCGTGCGCGGGGCGGTGGGAAAGGACACGCTCGAGGCGGCGCTGGCCGACTATCCCGCTGCCCAGGTCCTCACCCTCGACGAGTTCATCCGGGACCGCTCCGCCTTCGTGGGTGCGCTCCTGAACCTCGTCTACGTCCTGCTCGCGCTCGCGATCGTCGTGAGCCTCTTCGGCATGGTCAACACGCTCGTCCTGTCGGTCTTCGAGCGAACCCGCGAGCTCGGGATGCTCCGCGCGGTCGGGATGACGCGCAGCCAGGTTCGGCGCATGGTGCGTCACGAGAGCGTGATCACCGCGCTGATCGGGGCTGCGATCGGCCTTCCGCTCGGGCTCGTGCTGGCGGCGGCCGTGACCCACCGGCTCGCCGACTACGGGATCGGCTACCAGGTTCCGCTCGGGTCGATCGCGGCCTTCGTCGTCGTCGCGGTGGCCGCCGGCCTGGGCTCGTCGCTCCTGCCGGCGCGGCGAGCATCGCGGCTCGACGTCCTCGAAGCTCTCAAGTACGAGTAGCCCTTCGTCGCGGGGGTGATCTCCGGCGGCCGCGACGTGACGAGCGTGCGCGCGGGTGGGACGACGTGCAAGAGTTCGGCCCACTCGTGGGGACGATCAGGGGTCGGGTCACGATGGTCGTGGCGCTGCTCGGCTGCGCGGCGTGCGTCGCCGCGCCCCCGGTGCAGGCGTCGAAGGGCGTGCGCTACGGGATCCAGGACGACGCCTGGCTGGAGTTCGGCCCCGGGACGCTCGACCAGCGGCTCGCGACGTTCAAGCGGCTCGGCGTCCCGTTCGTCCGCTTCACGCTGCACTGGAACCAGATCGCCACGCGCCGCCCGCACGACCCTGCATCGCCGCGCGACCCCGCCTACGACTGGCGTCGGTCCGACAGGATCCTGCGCGGCCTTCGCCGCCACGGCCTGACGCCGATGGTCACTCTCGTCGGGACGCCGGCGTGGGCGAACGGCGGGCGCGCGCCGAGCTACGCCCCGCCGCATCCCCGGGACTTTCGCGCCTTCGCGCGTGCCGCCGCGACTCGCTACCGCTGGGTGCGCTACTGGCTGATCTGGAACGAGCCGAACGAACACCTCTGGTTGAGGCCGACGAAGGCGGCGATCTACGTCAAGCACCTCCTCAACCCGGCCTACGAGGCGATCCATGCGGTGATCCCGCACGCCCAGGTCGGCGGAGGGGAGACTGCGCCCCGGGGCGGGCTCGGCGGCGTCGCCCCCGTCGTCTGGATCCACGGCATGTCCCTCGCTCACGCGAAGCTCGACGCCTACACGCATCACCCGTACCCGCTGTCGCCGCTGGAGACGCCGTCGAGCCACGGCTGCCGCAACTGCCCGTCGATCACGATGGCGACGCTCCCGAAGCTCCTCATCCTCGTCCGGCGCTACTTCGGGCCGAAGCCGGTCTGGCTGACCGAGTACGGCTACCAGACCAATCCTCCGGACACGTTCCTCGGCGTCCCGCCGAAGCGGCAGGCGACGCTGCTCGGCCTGGCGGCGATGCGGGCGTGGCGGCTGCCCCGGGTCACGATGCTGGTCCAGTACCTCTACCGCGACGAGATCCCGCTCAGCCGCTTCCAGACCGGGCTCGTCTTCGCGGACAACCGCCCCAAGCCCTCGCTGCAGGGCTTCAAGCTGCCGTTCGCGGAGATGCGCCGAACCGGGCTCCGCACGGTGGTCTGGGGCCAGATCCGGGGCGGGCCTCCGAGGCGGCGGATGCCGTACCGGCTCGAGGTGCTGCACCGCAACGTGTGGAAGGCGGTCGGCCACGACCGGCTCACGAACAACGCGGGGTTCTTCGTCCGGACGATTCGCCTCAAGCGCGGCGCGCTCCTCCGGGTCTGGTCGCCCCGCCAGCATCGCTACAGCCTGCGGTTGCGGGTCAGGTGAGAGACCCGCCGGCGGCACGGGTCTGCGCCCGCGCCGCCGGCGTTCGCCGCCTTTAGTTGTTCGAGATCGGGGTGGTGATGTTGTGGAAGTGGTTGTTCTGGATCGTCGAGCCCGCGAGGTCGACGTTGAGCGTCCAGATGCCGACCTCGGCATCGCTGATCTGGTTGTCGGCGATCACCGTGCCCGTGATCGGGGCAGGGACAGGCGGCCCTGTGAATGGCGGGCCGGCCGCGACGAGGATGTCGGTGGTCTGCGGGTCCTGCGTCAGGAAGTCGAAGTCGCCGTCCAGGTTGTTGTTGCTGAGACGGTTGTTCGTGATCACGTTGTTGTCGAAGTTGCCCGGGAAGTGGTCGTGGATCGTGATCCCGGAGAGACCGTTTCCGGACGCCTCGTTGTAGCTGACCGTGTTGTCGTGCACGCCCGTCCCCGGGCCGGCACCGGCCATCAGGATCCCGGCGCCCTGGCCGGCGACGCCGTTCCGGTCGGCGACGTTGTGCTCGATCGTGTTGCCGTAGATCTGGTTGGCGGTATGGCTCGCGATCGTGATCCCGCAGTCGTCGTTGTTGTCCAGCGCCGCGTCGAAGCTGATCGTGTTGCCGCTCGCGGGGCCGAACTCGTCGGTCATCAGGATGCCGCCGGCGTTGTGCCAGACGAGCGAGTGCTCGACCGTCGAATCGGTCGCCGAGACCAGATGGATCCCCTCGCCGCAGTCGCCCGGAGCGAAGGGCGTCGAGAAGCACTCACCGACACCCTGCCCGACGACGCCCGAGAATCCCCTGTCGTTGTTCACGACCGTGACGTGGTCGACGGTGACGTCGTCGATCGGCGACCCGTCGGTCAGCGGGTTGCCCGCTGCATCGACGATGTGGCTGCCCACGAGGATGCCCGAGAACTGCGCGTTGATCACCGTCCAGCCGGCGATCACGGAGCCCGAGCCCCCGGGGCCGGACACCTCGATCCCGTACCCGTCCGGCGAGGTCGCCGCATCGAGCACGGCGGCCTGACCCTCGAGGTCGAGCTGCTTCGAGAACGACACGCCGCCCCGGTAGAGGCCGGGGAAAGCCTTGACCGTCGAGCCCGCCGGCGCCGAGGCGACGGCCGTCGCCAGCGAGCAGGGAGCGTTCGCCCTGCACGACGTCCCCGACCCGTTCGGGGATGCGAAGACGATCTTTCCACCGGCGCTCGCACCGCCGGGAACGACCAGTGCGAGCCCCAGAGCCGCGACCGCCGCAACCGCAGACAACATGCTCAACCGCATAACCACACTCCCCCGTCATCGAGCGGATTCGATCCTGTTCGGATCCTTGCCGGGGGTCTAGTAGGGCGGCGAAGCGCTGTCAAGCGGCGACCGCCACGGCACGGTCGAACCGGTCGAGGTTCATCACCTTCACCCAGGCGTCGACGAAGGCCTGGACGAACGGCTCGCGCGCGTCGTCGCTTGCGTAGACCTCGGCGACCGCGCGGAGCTCCGAGTTCGAGCCGAAGACGAGATCGACGCGGCTCCCGACCCATCGCAGCTCGCCGGTGGTGGCATCGCGTCCCTCGAAGCGCTCCGGGTCACCCGTCGGCGTCCACGCGGTGCCGATGTCGAGCAGGTTGACGAAGAAGTCGTTCGTGAGCAGGCCCGGGGTCGTTGTGAACACACCGAGCGTCGACTGCTCGTGGTTGGCGCCGAGCACGCGGAGGCCGCCGACGAGGACGGTCATCTCGGGTGCGCTCAACGTCAGCAGGTTCGCCTTGTCGATCAGGAGGTACTCGGCCGGCAGGTTCTGCTCCGTCCCGGCGTAGTTGCGGAACCCGTCGGCGGCCGGCTCGAGCACCGCGAACGCCTCGACGTCGGTCAGCTCGGCCGTCGCGTCCGCACGCCCCGGCATGAACGGGACGCCGACCGCGACTCCGGCGTTCGCGGCGGCCTGCTCCACGGCTGCCGACCCGCCGAGCACGATCAGGTCGGCGAGCGAGATCCTCTTTCCCCCGCCCGCGGCGTTGAAGTCCCGCTGGATCTCCTCCAGGCGGCGAAGCACCGTCGCGAGCCTGTCGGGCTCGTTGACCTGCCAGCTGCGCTGCGGCTCGAGGCGGATGCGCGCGCCGTTGGCGCCGCCGCGCTTGTCGCTGCCGCGGAACGTGGAGGCCGACGCCCAGGCCGTCCAGACGAGGTCGGACACGGTGAGCCCGGAGGCGAGGATCCGCTCCTTGAGGGTCGCGACGTCGGCGGGGGTGACGAGCTCGTGGTCGACCGCCGGCAGCGGGTCCTGCCACAGGAGCACCTCGTCCGGGACCTCCGGCCCGAGGTAGCGCGCGACGGGGCCCATGTCCCGGTGCGTGAGCTTGAACCAGGCCCGGGCGAAGGCGTCTGCGAGCTCGTCCGGGTGCTCGAGGAAGTGCCGCGAGATCGGCCCGTACACGGGGTCGAAGCGCAGAGCGAGGTCGGTCGTCAACATGGTCGGGCGGCGCTTCGTCGCGGCGTCGAAGGGGTCGGGGACGTTCGGCTCGGCGTCCTTCGCCACCCACTGGTGCGCGCCCGCCGGGCTCGACGACAGCTCCCACTCGTTGCCGAACAGGAGCTCGAGGAAGTCGTTGCTCCAGCTCGTCGGCGTGGTCGTCCAGACCACTTCGAGGCCGCTCGTGATCGTGTCCGGCCCCTTGCCGCTTCCGAAGCTCGACTTCCAGCCGAGGCCCTGCTCCTCGAGCGGCGCGGCCTCCGGCTCGGGCCCGACGTACCGGAGCGGATCGGCCGCACCGTGGGTCTTGCCGAACGAGTGCCCGCCGACGATCAGTGCGACCGTCTCCTCGTCGTTCATCGCCATGCGGCCGAAGGTCTCGCGGATGTCTCGGGCGGCCGCGATCGGGTCCGGGGTGCCGTTCGGGCCCTCGGGGTTGACGTAGATCAGGCCCATCTGGACGGCCGCAAGCGGGTTCTCGAGCCGGCGGTCGCCGGTGTAGCGCTCGTCCCCGAGCCAGGTCGTCTCGGGGCCCCAGTAGACGTCCTCGTCGGGCTCCCAGACGTCTTCCCGCCCGCCGCCGAAGCCGAACGTCTCGAAGCCCATCGATTCCAGGGCGACGTTGCCGGCGAGGACCATCAGGTCGGCCCACGAGAGCTTCCGTCCGTACTTCTGCTTGACCGGCCAGAGCAGCCGGCGCGCCTTGTCGAGGTTCGCGTTGTCCGGCCAGCTGTTCAGGGGCGCGAACCGCTGCTGGCCGGAGCCCGCGCCGCCGCGGCCGTCGCTGATCCGGTACGTGCCCGCGCTGTGCCAGGCCATGCGGATGATGAACGGGCCGTAGTGCCCGAAGTCCGCCGGCCACCAGTCCTGCGAGGTCGTGAGCACCTGCTCGATGTCGCGCTTGACCGCCGGGAGGTCGAGCGTCGAGAACGCCTCCGCATAGTCGAAGCCGGCACCCAGCGGGCTCGCGACGTCGGGGTTCTTGGCGAGGATCTTCAGGTTGAGCCGGTTCGGCCACCAGCCGCGGTTGCCGCCGCCCTGCGTCGGGTAGGGCGGGCGTCCGTTCACGGTCACACGGTTGTCTCCGTTCTGCTCGTTCATCTCTCCGACAACGGCGTCAGGGCTCTCAGACACGGGCGTCCTTTCCGATCGAATTGCTGAGGCAGTCGGGGCAGCGTCCCCAGAAGGTGATCTCGGTCTCGTCGATCCGGTAGCCCGCGGCGGACGCGGGCGTGAGGCAGGGGGCCTCGCCGACCACGCAGTCGACGTCGATCGTCTTGCCGCAGCCGCGGCAGACGAGATGGTGGTGGTTGTCGCCGACCCGCGTCTCGAACAGGGCCGGGCTGCCGGCCGGCGCGATGCGGCGCACGATCCCGGCGCCGTGAAAGGCGCCCATGATGTCGTAGACCGCCTGGGTCGAGAGCGCACCGATCCGCGCACGCGCGCGGTCGGCCACCTGGTCGACGGTGACGTGGGCCGGCAGCTCGGCGAGCACGGCGAGCACCGCCAGCCGGGGGGCCGTCACGCGGAGGTCGTGCGCGCGCAGGACCGAGACACCGTCGACGTCGCGGGGCACTTCCGGCGATCCTATCAGCGATTTGAACGCTTCAAGAAAGCTAACCCGTCGTGCCTCGAGAAGATCCGCCGGTACGAGTCTTCCCCGTAGCTGGTCGGCAACGGCTCGCCCTCGCTCACCCGGAAGGTGCGCGTCCCGTCCGGCCTCCGCTCCGCGCGGAGGAACAGCGCGTTCTCCAGGCGTTGCTCGTGGAAGCCGTGCGCGAGGTCGTACATGTGAGTGACGAAGAAGACCTTGATCTGCTTCGCGAGCATCGCTCTCACGACTTGCCGCGCGATCTCCGAGCCCTCGCGCTCGTTGGTCGAGGCGAACGACTCGTTGCAGAGCAGGAGAGAATGTGGCGAGATCTCCGCGGCGATCTCGCTCATGCGTGCGAGCTCTTCATCGAGCTTCCCGCCCTCCATCGCGTCGTCTTCCTCGCGCTTGTAGTGCGTGAAGACGGAGGCGCTGACATTCGCGCGGAACGCCTCGGCGCCGACGAACATCCCGCACTGCATCATCAACTGCGCGAGCCCGGCGCTGCGCAGGAAGGTCGACTTCCCGCCCTGGTTCGCTCCCGTGACCATCACGAGCGACCTGCCGTCGGCATCGACGTCGTTGCCCACGACGCCGTCGTCGAGATGGAGTGACAGGCAGACGTCGTACAGATGCTGCCCGCGGAAGGAGAGCTCGGCCGCTCCGGCGACCTCCGGGAAGCAGACCGGCTCGCCCTTCGCGGACAGGCGGTCGTGCAGGTTGATGCAGCCGCGGTAGAAGGCGAGCTCGATCCGGAGCATGGCGAAGAAGCTCTTGACGTGATCGGCCGACTGGGCGACCGCGTTCGCGACGCTGTTGATGCCTCGCGCCCTGATCGTCTCGAGCGCCTTGAATCCGTTCTCGTCCCGCGGATGTAGCGTGAAGCTGTAGCTCTCGGTATGCGCTCCGAACGGGAGTCGCTCCTTCCAGCTCTGTTCGCGGGCCGTGCGCACGGTGTAGCGGCGCCCCTTGAAGCCCTTGCTCAGCTCGACGCTCTCGAGCACCCCGCGCTTGAACTCGAGCCGTCGCAGGTGCTGCTCGACCGTCTCGAGGTACTCGTCCGAGAGCTCCTCCTGGAGCATGGCGAAGAAACGGGTGAAGCCTTCCGAGCCGAAGTTCGGGGCCTGCTCGTCGGCGAGCCGGCGGAGACGCCTCAAGATCTCGACATGCAGCTTCAACACCTGCACCGAGCGGTTGAGGATCCTGTCCGGCCCGGCGCCGCTCCAGAGCCCTCCGACCTTCCGGTCGCTGTCGAGCGCTTCGGAGGCGAGCTCGTACAGCTGCTCGATCACGTCGCGGTGCGCGAGGGAATCGGCAAGCACGCGCTGCCGGTAGCGGATCGCGTCGGGCTCGCGCAGGCTCGAGAGGACCGTGCGCTTGGCCATCTCGTAGACGTACTCGTCACCGGCTGCCATCGCGCGCCAGAGCGTCTCGAGCTCCAGGTCCTGCGCCAGAACCTCGTCGTGCCCGGGGCGCGCTGCAAGCGACGGGTCCTTCTCGCGCTCGCGCGCGATGTTGCGCTTGACGTTCTCGACGGCGAAGAGGTTGCTCGAGTGCATCGCCTCGAAGATGCGGTCGTGCAGCTTCGGTGAGACGGCGAAATCGGAGTCTCGGTGCAGCAGGAAGACCTTCATCGGCCGATCCGCTCCAGCAGCCGGTCGTAGCTGAGCCCGTACTTCTCCGCGATCGCCCACGCGTAGGCAAGGCCGTCCGCGGGCTTGCGAACCACCTTGTACGTTCGCTGCGCAGGGTTCTCCGGGACGATCTGGCTGACGATGCTGACCGTTGCATCGCTCAATGAGGCGAGCTCGTCGACGAAGGTCACGTAGACCCCGAGACAATCGATGTCGAGGATTCGCTGCATGACCTCGCCTCCGACGAACAGTGCATCGGACAGCGTGGTCGAGTTGAAGCTCTCGTTCATCACGATCACGCTGTTCCCGGTCGCCTGGTCGAGGATCTCGTGCACGCGGACGAGCTCGTCCTCGAACTTGCCCCTGAGCGTCTCGATGTCCTCCTCCCGCTCGAAGTGCGTGTAGATCCGGTCGGGGAGGAACAGCCGCGCACGGGATCCGGGGACGATCAGCCCGAGCGCGGCGAGATAGTGGAGCTGGCCGAAGGTGCGGGCGAAGGTCGTCTTGCCGCCGTTGTTGGGGCCGGTGACGACGAAGACCCGTTCTTGCCCCTCGAGGGAGAAGTCGTTGCAGACGACCGTGGTTCCCTCGGGAACCAGCTTGTTCGCCAGCGCAAGGTCGAACGTCTCGTCGACCCGGGTCGTCTTCGAGCGCGCCGAGACGTGCGGGTAGCTGAACTGCAGGCCGGACGCCCGCATGCCCTCGATCAGCTCGAGATAGGCGAGATAGAACTGGACCTCGCGGTCGAAGCGGCCGATCGTCTCGTCGAGGTAGCCGGCGTGGCGCCGGCAGTAGTCCGCGAGTTGTGCGAACAGGTCCGGGTTGAGTCTCGAGACGAACTCGAGGATGTGCGCCTCGACATGGTCCATGTCGACGAAGTCGGACACCGACACGAGGTAGCTCTTGACCGCTCCTTGCTTGAAACGCGCGAAGACCTCCTCGACCTCGGCGCTGTAGTCGGGCTCGTCCTCGTACCTGCTGACGGTGACCTTCCCGCCGTTGACGTGCACCGCATAGCGGACGGCGTCCAGGGCGTGCTCGAGGGCCCGCGTCTCGTCCGCGAGCGAGACGAACTGCTGCGATGCGGTATGTCCGTCGAGGTAGGTGCGCAGGCGGCGCAGGCCGCGTGAGGTGAGATCGCGGGAGGCCAACTCGTCGGCGAGGAGACGAACCGTCGCGCAGTAGATCTCGATCGCCTCGAGGAACCACGCCTGCTTCTGCAGGCGAACGCGAAGCTTCTGCGACTGCTCGAGGTGATCGCGCATCCGCTGCATGCCTTCGCAGAAATGGGCGACCGAGGCGTGCACGTCCGGCTGCTCGAGATCGAGCAGCACCTCTTGCCGGTAGCGGACGGCGTCGACCTCGTGCAGCGGCGCGTAGAAGAAGGGCTCGAGGTCGTACCGGTGCCGGCTCGCCACCATCGACTCGAGCACCTGATCGAGGTTGAGATCGCCGAAGAAGTCGGGCTCGGTCAGGCGATCGATCTCGGCCTGCGATCGCGCCCGCTCCCAGAGGACGCTCTCGAAACCCGCCTCGTCGCGGGCGCCGTCCGTCGTCGTCCGTTCGGAGGAAGCAGTCTCGGGTGTCGGGCGGTTCTCGTCCACGTGGCCTCTACCGGTTCACGATCGGTAGAAGCCATCAGCCGTCGTGGCGGTTAGCGGCGGGCTTCATCGCCGTCGTCAGAAGTCTAGCCTCGGCCGCCGCCGAGGCGGCGCAGCAGTAGCAGCGGAACGACGAGCAGCGCGGTCGCGGCCACGCTTCCGAGGAGTGCCGCGTCGACCGAGGCTGACAGCCGCAACGAGCCGGCGCCGAGCACGAGGAGCGCGAGGAGCGCGCTCGCGCCCGCCACGGCGGCGAGCGCCACCGCCCGCCTGCGCAGCAGGTCGCGGTCGGCGCGCGCCGGGGACGGCGTCGTCGCCTGCATGAGCAGGAGCTCCGCGATCACGATCAGGCCGACGGCGTACGCGATCACCGTGGCAGTGCCGACGTCGCCTTTCGTGTCGACGATCGTGTACTCGCCGGCGAGCAGCACCAGCGCCGCGCCGGTCATGCGGCCGTGCGCGACCGTCGCAACCAGGACGCACGCGAGCGCAAGTGCCGCGAGCGCGATCTGGAGCAGCGCGAGCCTCCCGGCGACGGTGATCGGATAGACGGCGAGGACCGCCGCCAGCGCCAGAGCGAACGCTGAAGCTGCTAGGCGGACACGTAGCGTGCGAAGCGTCGGAATGCCCTCACCTCCTCGATTGCCTCGCCGAGCGACCGCTCGCCGTCCCAGTCCACGACTGCGACTCCGACCCGCTCGTACTGGAAGCGCACGGCCTCGCGCCAGAGGCGCCAGAGGCGAACGGCCAGCCGGCTCTCGCGGCTCTCCGGCACGTCGGCGACCGACAGCGGCGAGACGTCGACGACGACGAGATCGAAGCCGCGGCCGCGGAGGTCGAGCAGCGCCCTCACCGACCGCTCGTCGAGCAGCGGGCTGAGCGCGATCACGAGCGCCTGCGGGGTGAGACTGCGCGCAGGGAGGACGTCGATGTCCTTCCACGCGAACGAGAAGACGACCTCCGTCTCGAGCAGCGCGTCGACGATGCGGTAGAGCTGCGTCGCGCCGCTCGCCGGGGCGAGCCAGCGCACCACGCCTCCGAAGGAGACCAGGCCGACCCGATCCCGCTCCGCGAGGTAGTGCTCGACCAGGGACGCCGCTGCGCGAACGGCGTGGTCGAGCGTGCTCTGCCCGTGACCGCGGACCTCGGCGAAGCTGTCGAGGAAGACGATGACGTCGCTGTTTCGCTCCGGATGCTGCTGGTTCACGTAGAGCGTCTGCCTCGACGCGCTCTGCCGCCAGTTGATCCTGCGAACACGGTCACCGGCCGCGTACGGGCGAACGTCGGCGAACTCGATCCCCTCGCCCTTCACCCGTGCGACGCGGTTGCCGGCGAACGGCTGTGTCCGCAGCGGCGGGACCAGCGACGGCAACCGCGCCACTTCCGGATAGACACGGACGACTTCCCTCCCGCGGGCTCGCTGGTCGCGGAAACGCAACCCCAGCGGATCGGCGGTCCGCAGCGCGAGATCGCCGAGCGCGTGGGCGCCCCAGTGCGTGCACTGCAGCCGGAGCGGCAGCGTCCGCGGCTCGCCACCTCGCAGGTCGAGCAGCAGCGTGCCGTCGTCCTCCGAATCCAGTCCGTCGGGGAGCAGGAGGGCCAGCTGGAGCTCGCACGCCGTCGTGGCCTCGACCTCCAGCTCGGCGTCGATCGTCTCGCCTTCGACCGCGAGCGCCTGCGCCGGGTGCAGGGTGGCCTTCACCGCCGCCGGCGCCGGAAGGGCGAGCCCGACGACGAGCACGAGCGCGAAGGGCGCTCCGAGAGCCGCCAGCTCCGGCCGGCCGAGCGCGAGCGCCGTGACGAAGGCGGTGGCTGCGAGCCCCGCGTAGAGGGCGAGCTTGGGAGACCGCGTCAACGATCCGAACGAGGACCGCCGTCCTCGGGCGCCGGCGTCGGCACGGTCTGCAGGATCTCGCCCACGATCTCGTCCGGGCGGATCCGCTGGACCCACAGCTCCGGGCGCAGCATGAGCCGGTGCGCCAGGGCCGGGACCGCGACCGCCTTGACGTCGTCGGGGGTGACGAAGTCGCGTCCGTCGATCGCGGCGCGGGCGCGGGCGAGGGTGTACAGGGCGAGCGAGCCGCGCGGGCTGGAGCCGATCTGGACGCGGGTGCTCGAGCGCGTCGCGCGCACCACGTCGACCATGTACAGGCGAACGCTCTCCGACACGTACACGGTCTCGATCGCCTGCTGCATGGCGACCAGCGTGACCGCGTCCACGACCGGGTCGAGCTGGATCGACTCCTGCTGTCGTTCGCCGCGGCGCTCGAGCACGGCCGACTCGTCCTCGCGCTCGGGATAGCCGACGGAGACGCGCAGCAGGAAGCGATCGAGCTGTGCCTCGGGAAGCGGATAGGTGCCCTCGTACTCGATCGGGTTCTGCGTCGCGAGGACGAGAAACGGCCGACCGAGCGCATGCGTCTCGCCCTCGATCGTCACCTGACGCTCCTGCATCGCCTCGAGCAGCGCGGCCTGCGTCTTCGGCGGGGCACGGTTGATCTCGTCGCCGAGCAGAAGGTTCGTGAACACCGGGCCTGGATGGAACTCGAACGCCCCTTGCTGCAGGTTGTAGATCGAGGCTCCCGTCACGTCCGTCGGCATCAGATCGGGCGTGAACTGGATGCGCGCGAACCGCATCGACGCCGCCTGCGCGAACGAGCGCGCGATCAGGGTCTTCGCGAGCCCGGGGACGTCCTCGATCAACACGTGGCCGTCGGCGAGGAGCCCGAGCAGGACGAGCTCGACCACGTCGCGCTTGCCGACGACGGCCCGCTCGACCTCGGCCAGGATCCGGTCGGCGAGGTCGCCGACCTGGTCGACGGTGACCTGCTCGACCGGGAGCTCGTCCGTCGTCACACGCGCTCCAGCTGGTCGAGGAGCCGCTCGAGCTCGCGCGACGGCCAGCCGCGGGCGTGGCGGTCCTCGGGCGGCTCGCGGTCGGGCCGGGCCAGCTCCCAGAGCGGCCCGTCCCCGACGAGCGCGCGAGCCCGGTTCGGCTCACGGTCGAGCTCGACCCCGTGCCGGCGCGACAGACGAGCCGTCAGGACCTCCCGCACGGCCGGCCGCAGCCGGTAGTGCAGCTCACCCATGTTCCACCCGGCGGCGCTGACCAGCCGTTCCATTCGCTCGAGCTCCTGGATCCGCGCCTCGCGTGCCACCCGGCGGTCGGTCAGCTCGTCGAACCGCGGTCCGGAGGGAAGCGCCGCCCGCAGCCAGGTCACGGAGAGGAGCAGCACGAGCGCACCGACGGACAGGACGTAGACGAGGAGCGCGAGGCCCCCGCCCAGCCCCGCGAGCAGCAGCGCGACGAGCGCGCCGGCGGCAAGCACCGCGGCCAGGGCCGAGACTCGCCCGCCGCTCAATGCGCCGGCTCCTCTGCCAGCTCGTCACGGACGGCCGTGAGCGCTCCGATCGCCTCCCGTTTCATCGTCTCGTCGATCGTGTGCTCGCTGAAGCGCGCGCGCTGGAACAGCCCGGTCAGCCGCTCGCCGGCGCCGCGGCTGACGCGCATCACCGAGAGCGAACGCGCGAGGTACTCGAGCGGCGCCTCGGATGGCCGCCTGCCGGCTCCGTGGCGCGCCAGCTCGCGTTCCATCCCGCTGTAGGCGCGGATCACGGCCCGGCGAGGATCGCTCTCCCGTTCGAGATCGTCCAGCGAGTCCTGGATCACTGCCTGCACTGCGAGCGACGGCTGCGTCGCGTCGTCGCTGCTGGAGTGCGTGACGCGCGAGCGTCTCCGTGCGGCCGCCACGAGCAGAAGCACGACGACGACGGCCGCGGCGCCGACAGCCCAGGCCACCCAGTGCACGGTCGGGGTGGCCGGGTGCGACGCGCCGGGCGAGGTCGGCGAATGTGTGAGGCCCGATGAGCTCGGAGGCACCGCCGGCCGCTTCGTCGCAGCACCGTGATGGGAGCTCTCGAGGGCGACGATGACGACCGCGACGACGAGCGCCGCCGGAACCAGCGCGACGGCCACGATCAGGGCTTTCTCCCACCACGGGGCCGGCGGCCGCTCGACGACGTGGTCGTCCTCCTGCGGGCGCCGGCGCAGTCCGGCGGACAGTGCCAGGACGAACACAGCCAGCGCGAGCAGTCCGAGCAGCAGGAAAGCGAAGTCGAGATCGCCGACGGCTCCGCCTCCGTGAAAGATCCTCCCCGGGCCGCCGACCCGCGAATCCGAGCGGCTGCTCCCCAGCGCGATCAGGAAGACCAGGGCGACGACGAGAGCGCCCAGCGCGGCGACGCGCGAACGAGGGACCTCGGCCGCGGCGCTTGCGTCTTCCGCTTCGGCGCTCCTCGCCTGCACCCTCCGAACCTCCTCGGCCTGCACGCTTTCAGCCTTCCGTGTCAACCGCCTGAACGGCCGTAGAAGCCATCAGCGCCCGGCGGACGCGTTCGAAGGCGAGCTTCATCGCCTGCACACAGAGTACTCGTGTCGGCGCCGGGAACGACTGCCCGGCGCCGTATACTCGTCCTGGCGATGAAGCCCGCCTGAACCGCCTCGGGGCTGATGGCTTCTACCACGGGAGCAGCGGTCGAAGCGCCGCGAGCCGCTCGGCGACGCCGTCGAGCAGCAGGCCTCTCCGGCTCATCGGTCCTGCGCGAGCTCGGCCCCGCCCGATGTGCGGCGATCGGCAACGGCAGCAACGACGCGCTGATGCTCGCCGACGCCGCCCTCGGCATCGGTCGTCGGCCCGGAGGGATGCAGCGCCGCAGCGCTCCCGCCCTGCGACCTGGTCTGCACGTCGGTCGTCGATGCGCTCGACCTGCTGCAGGACCCGCGGGCCCTTGCGGCGACACTGCGAGACTTAGAAGCCCTCACACAATGAACAGTTGTCTCGTCCGGACGCGCTCGGCGGCGCGCTGCTTCGTCCTCGGTCGCGTCCATATGCCTGCATATGGACGCTCCCTGCGTCCTTGCATCGCATCCGCCGAATCGCACCCGGAGCGAGGAATATCATTGTGTGAGGACTTCTTAAGGCTTGAGCGACCTCTTCACGTTCGACATCGAGGACGGCCTCGCCAGGGGCGAGTGCCCGCTCTGTTACGCGATCGAGATCGAGATCCGGCGCTGGCTCGACTCCTTCTGGCGCGAGGGCAGGCAGAGCCTCGAGGCCCGTCGGCGGTTCTTCGACGGCGGCGGTTTCTGCCGCCGTCACGCCTGGCTTCTCCACGACCTGCTCGCCGAGCAGTCCGGGGCGGCGATCGCCGATCTCTACGGCCTGCTCTGCAAGCACGACCTGGTCGTCGTCGACGACCTGCTCGCCCGTCCCGGAGGGCGGAAAGGCCTCGTCGGCCGGCTCCGGCGGCAGGAGCCCTGCTCGGCGTGCATCGAGGAGACGGACACGCTCGGACGCAAGGCGACGTTCCTGCTCGAGCTCCTCGCGACCGGCCAGGGCCGCGCCCGGTATCGGCAGTCGCGCGGCGTCTGCCGTGCTCATCTGCTGGCCCTGCTCGAGGCCGAGACCGATGACCGGCTGACCCGGTACCTGCTCTCGGACTGGCGGCGGCGCCTCGACGAGCTCCGCCGCCGGCTCGCGGAGTACGACCGCAAGCGCGACTACCACTACGCGGCCGAGCGGACGGCCGACGACGAACGGTCGTGGTCGGACGTCATCGAGCAGTACGCCGGTGCCCACCCGTGAGGTGCTGGCGCGCGGCGGCCCTCACGGTCGCGGGCCCCGAGCGGCTGAGCTCCTCGAGGAGCGCGTGCTGCGCCTCGGCCCCGTCGATCGCGACGAGGGCATCGACGGCTGCCGCCGCCACGTAGGAGTCCTGGTCGTCGAGGAGCGCGCGCAGACGCTCGCGCGCGCGTCGGGGCTGCCGCTCCGCGAGGGCGTGGACGGCCAGCATCCGGCGGTCGGCGAGCGGGTGGTCGAGCGCCCACAGCAGCCGATCGTCGAACGTGGCCTCCGCCGGTGGCGCGATCTCCTGTCCGCAGTGCTCACAGCGTCCGCGGTCCCGCCGGGTCTGTCCGTAGCAGTGCCAGCAGAAGTACGTGAGCACGTCCGGCTCAACCGGGCGGGCCCGCAATCCTGGGGTCGCGCCCGCCGTCGTGGAAGCGGGCGAGCGCAGCTTCGATCTCGCGCTCGGCCTCGACTCGTCCGGCCCAGCCCTCGACCGCCGTGACGCGATCCGGCTCGAGCTCGGTGTAGACGGCGAAGAAGTGCGCGATCTCCTCGCGCAGCCGCAATGAGATGTCTTCGAGCTCGTGGACGTCCCGCCACTCCGGATCGCCGACGGGCACGCACAGCACCTTGTCGTCGATGCCGGCCTCGTCTCGCATCTGGAACAGCCCGACCGCGCGGACGTCGATCCGGCAACCCGGGAACGTCGGCTCGTTGACGAGCACGAGAGCGTCGAGGCGTTCGCCGCCCTCGGTCTGTGTCTGCTCGAGGAAGCCGTAGTCCGCGGGGTAGACGACCGAGCTGAACAGGTGGCGGTCGAGGCGGATGACACCGCGCGCCTCGTCGAACTCGTACTTGTTGCGGCTCCCCTGCGGGATCTCGACAAAGCAGGTCAGGTCCAAGCTCCCTCGACTCTACCGCGCCGCCTCGTTCGCACACTCCCGTGCCCGGCATGTCGGCCGACCCGTCCGCTACGTTGTCGCCGCCCAGATGAAGTCCTGGGGGAGAGCCTCCGCTCTCGAACCGCCGGACGCCGGCTGATGGCTTCTACAGCGCCGAGATCGACGACGCTCGAAGAAAAGGAGCCACCGGCACCGAGATGCCTCGTCTGAACGACTGGCTGATCCAGGTCTTCCAGGTCGGGACCGTGCTCGTGTTCGGGCCGCTCGTGACCGGTGTCATCGCACGGCTGGAGGCGATCGTGCAGCAGCGGCACGGCCCCCGCCTGCTGCAGCCGTACTACGACATCGCGAAGCTCTTTCGCAAGGAGACCGTGCTCCCGGAAGGGGCCGGGCCGGTGTTCCGCAGCGCGCCCTACGCGTCGTTCGCCGCCTATCTGACGGTGCCGCTCCTGATCCCGGTGCTGACGACGTTCCCGCTCCAGCTGGGCTACATGGGCGACATCCTCGGCGGCGGTTTCATCCTCGGCATGGCGAGCTTCGCCGTCTCGCTGGCCGCGATCGACAGCGGAAGCCCGTACGCGCAGCTCGGCTCGAGCCGGTTGCGCAGCTTCGGCGCGCTCGCCGAGCCGACGGTGATCATGGTCATCTTCACCGTCGCGTTGATCACGCGCACCGACCTGCCGTACGCGCTCGTCGCCACGCTCAAGGGCTCGGCCGTCGAAGTGCTCCGCCCGGCGCACCTGCTCGCCGCGACCGCGTTCTTCATGGTCGTCCTCGCCGAGACCGGGCGCGTCCCACTCGAGAACCACGGCTCGACGCTCGAGTTCGGGATGATCGAGGAGGCTCGCGTGATCGAGCACTCCGGGCCCGGGTTCGCGCTGCTCAAGTGGGGATCGTCGATGAAGCAGCTGATCCTCTTCACGCTCTTCGCGAACGTGTTCATCGCGCCGTGGGGGCTGGCCGGCAACCCGCGGCTGGACGACGTCGTGCTCGCGATCGCGCTTCTGCTGGCGAAGGCGCTTGGGATCGGCCTCGTGATCGTGGTGATCGAATCGTCGTTCGCGAAGCTGCGGCTCTACAAGATCCCGGAGTTCACCGTCGCGAGCTTTCTGCTCGCCGTGCTGGCCGTGATCACCTTCGTCTTCCAGCGCGAGTTCGGCGGCGAGAGCCTGACGGTCTTCGGAGCGTTCTCGAGCGTGATCGCCGTGATCGTGCTGCTGCTCGAGTTCGGCATGCTTCGGTCGCAGGACGTCTGGGAGCAGCTGAGCCTGTACGCGTTCGGGTCGGCCGCGGTCGGCGTGCTCGCGTTCGCCGCCGCCGCCAGCTCGGGCGGAGGAGACCTGTATGCACTCGGCGCGTTCACGATCGCCTTCAAGGCGCTCGCCGTGCCGCTCGGGATCGCGTTCATCCTGCGCACCCTCGACGTCGACCTGCGGGTGCCGTCGGTGATCCGCGCGCCGTCGGCGGTACTGCTCGGAGTCATCCTGGCGGCCTTCGCGTTCCTGATGCTGTCGCAGCTCGACCTGCACGTCTCCGGGACACTGCCGCTGTCGGCCCTGGCCGTCTCGGTCGCCGTCGTCCTCGTCGCGTTCCTGCTGATGATCGTGCGGCCCTACGCACCGTCGCAGCTGCTCGGGTTCCTCGCCCTCGAGAACGGCGTGACGCTCGCGAGCCTCGTGATCGCCCCGAGCCTGCCGCTGATCCTCGCGCTGCTCCTGTTGTTCGACGTCCTCATCGGCGTTCTCGTCTTCGTCGTGCTCGTTCAGTACTTCGGTCTGCAGCGAACCGCCGTCACCACCGACATCCTCCAGAGGCTGCGAGGCTGAGATGAGCTGGCTCCTCGCCGCCCTGTTCCTGGTCGCGCTCGCGGCGAGCGTCGTGAGCCTCGTCGGACGTGCGCCGCTCGCCGAGGCGGTCACGGTGGTCGCCGCATTTGCTTCGCTCGCGCTCGGCGTCGCCGCAGCTCTCTCGGTGCGGGACGGCTCGACCCTCACGATCGCGGGACGCTGGCTGCACCTCGACGCGCTCGGCGCCGTCTTCCTGCTCGCGACCGGCTTCCTCTATGCGGTCGCCTCCGTGTTCTCGATCGGCTACCTGCGCGCCGACGAGCGGCGCAGGAACTACCCGGCGTTTGCACGGCGCTACTTCGCGCTGCTGAACCTGTTCGGCTGGACGATGCTGATCGTGCCGCTGATGAACGACTACGCGACCCTCTGGATCGCGGTCGAGCTGACGACGATCGTCTCGGTGCTCCTCGTCGCGCTGGACCGGACCGAAGCGGCGCTCGAAGCGGCCTGGAAGTACATCGTCGTCGCGTCCGTCGGGCTCGGGCTCGCGCTGCTGGCGATCGTCTTCCTCTACGCAGCCGGAACCGAGACGCTCGGCAACGCCTACATCCCGCGCTTCGCGACCCTCCTCGCCGCGGCCCCCCACCTTCCCGCGGCCCCCGTCGAGCTGGCCTTCCTGCTGGCGACGATCGGATTCGGGACGAAGGCCGGATTCGTCCCCATGCACACGTGGCTCCCCGACGCGCACAGCGAGGCTCCGAGCTCGATCTCCGCGATGCTCTCCGGCGCGCTGCTCGTCAACGCCTTCTACGCGATCCTGCGGTTCTTCCAGGTGACCGCCGTGACCGCCGGCCCGGGGTTCCCGCAGAAGGTGCTGCTCGTGTTCGGAGTCATCTCGCTCGCGCTGGCCGCCGTCTACGTCCTGCGCCAGGAGAGCTACAAGCGGCTGCTCGCCTACTCGTCGATCGAGCACATCGGCGTGATCGCGCTCGGGATCGGGTTCGGCGCTCCGATCGCCGTCGCCGGGGCGCTCCTGCACGTGCTCAACCACGCCGCGACCAAGAGCCTCGCCTTCTTCGGGGCCGGCTCGATCCTCCGCCGCTACGACACGAAGCAGATCGACCGGGTCCGCGGCGCCGCGTCCGTCCTGCCGGTCAGCGGCCCGATGTTCCTGGTCGCCGCGCTGGCGCTCTCCGGCCTGCCGCTGTCCGGGATCTTCCGCAGCGAGTTCCAGATCGTGAGCGGCGGCTTCGCCGAGCCGCAGTACGTGTTCGTGGCGCTGCTGCTCGTGCTCGTCAACGTCGCCTTCCTCGGCATCGTCTGGCACGCCGGGCGCATGGTGCTGACTCCGGCCGACGAAGGAGCCCCCCGCGGCGAGACCAGCTGGTGGATCGTCGGCGCCATGTCCGCCTGCCTCGTCGTCGTGATCGGGCTCGGGCTTCACGTCCCGGGCGACCTCACCCAGCTGCTCGACTCTGCGAGCGCACTGCTCACGGGCGGTGGGAGATGAGCCTCACACCCGTTGCGCGAGGCGGTGCGCAGACCTTCCTCGAAGGCCGTTTTCGCGGCGCGCTCGAGCACGCCCCCGACGGCACCGCCGTTCTCAAGCTGCCGCTGGGCACGCTCGACCGCGCCGCCGCGGTGCTCGATGCCGAGGGAGCGCGCTTCATCAGCGTGTTCGTCGCGGGCGGCGGCGCCCGCTCGCTCGTCGCGGCGTTCGCGTTCCGCGGCGAGATCGTCGCGCTGCAGGCGCCGCTGGCAGACGATACGAGCGGCGTATCCGGCGCTGAGCCTGCATCTCCCGAGTGCGCGGCTCGCCGAGCGGGAGCTGCACGACCGCGAGGGACTGACGCCGCTCGGCCATCCGGAGCTCACGCCGGCCGTGCGTCCGGATCCCGACGGCTTCGAGCAGAGGATCGTCGGCGGCGAGTCCTTCGTGATCCCCTACGGGCCGATCCGCTCCGGCGTCTTCGAAGCGGTCCAGCACGTCATCGAGACCGGGGGGGAGGACGTGCTCGTGCTTGAGACGCGGCCGTACTTCAAGCACCGCGGGCTCGAGGCACGCTTCGACGGGCTCGAGGTCGTGCTCGGTGCGGTGCTCGCCGAGCGGATCGCCGGCATCGCCGCGGTCGCCCACGCGACGGCGTTCAGCCAGGCGGTCGAGGCGGCGCTGGGTGTCGTGCCGCCCCGGCCGGCCGGGCTCTGGCGCGTCGTCCACGCCGAGATCGAGCGGGTCGCCAACCACCTCGACGTCGCGATGAAGCTCGCCGAGGACTGTGCGCTCTCGGTCGGCGTGGCCCGCTTCGGCATCCTCAAGGAGGACGTGATGCGGCTGCGCGCGCGGCTCTGCGGCAGCCGCTTCGGTCGCGGCGTCGTCGTGCCGGGCGGCATCTCCTCCGCGCCGCGCCTCGATCCGGAGCAGCTGCGTGACTGGCTCGGGCGCTTCGAGCGGGAGCTCGTCCGCGATCGCAAGCTCCTGCTCCGGACGGCGTCGTTCACCGACCGCCTGATCGGAAGCGGACGCCTCGACCGCGAGACGGTCGAGGCGCTCGGCGGCGTCGGGCCGGTGGCCCGCGCCGCCGGCCTCTCGACCGACGCCCGCTTCGAGCGCCCCTACGGGGCCTACGAGCGGCTCGGGTTCGACGTCGCGACCGCCGAGGGCGGTGACGCGATGGCGCGGCTCGAGGTCCGTTTCGGCGAGATCCGCGAGAGCCTGCATCTGGTCCGGCAGGCGCTCGACAGCCTCGGGCGGGTCGCGGCATCCTCGCCGCTGCAGGCCGCGCTCCCGGCCCGGGCGGGCGGCGCCTTCGGCTGGGCAGAAGCGCCCCAGGGTGAGCTCGTCTACCGGGTCGAGGTCGAGGACGGCCGGGTGCGCCGCGTCCACGTCTCCTCGCCGTCGCTCCACAACTGGCCGCTCTTCGTCGCTGCATTTCGCGGGGACGTGCTCACCGACTTCGCCTTCATCGAGCACAGCTTCGGCCTCACGCCGGCGGGAGCGGATCGCTGATGCTGGAGTGGCTCACACGCGGTCTCCGCAAGGGGGTCGTGACCAGCCGCTATCCGGCGCGGCCCGAGCCCGAGCCCGAGCTCGACGGCTTTCACGGCCGCGTCGAGGTGGCCGCCGACGACGTGGCGGACCGTTCGATCGAGTCCGTCTGCCCGACCTCGGCGATCCGCGTGTCGGGCGGCCGCGTGTCGCTCGACCGCGGGCGCTGCGTGCTCTGCGGCGCGTGCGTCGCGGCAGATCCGGAGCACTTCCGCTTCTCGCCGGCCGTCGAGACGGCGAGCCGCCACCGCACCGGCATCGTCGTCGGTGGCCTGGTGGAGCAGCGCCTCGAGAACACCCGTCCTCCGCTCGGCGTCCAGGCACGCCCCTTGCGCCGCTCGATCCACATCCGCCACGTCGACGCCGGCTCCGACGGCTCCGAGGAGTGGGAGATCGCGGCGCTCACCAATCCCTACTACGACATGCAGCGGCTCGGCCTCTCCTTCACCCTCTCACCGCGGCACGCGGACGTCCTGCTCGTCACCGGCGGTGTGACGCGTTCGATGGAGAAGCCGCTCGAGCGCGCGTACGAGGTGATGCCCGAACCGAAGGCGGTCGTCGCCGCCGGCACCGACGCCTGTTCCGGCGGCTTCGCCGCCTCGGCGGGAGAGGTGGCGGGCGGCGTCGACCGGATCCTGCCGGTCGACGTCTACGTGCCGGGGTCGCCGCCGACCCCGATCGCCCTGCTGCACGGCCTCCTGCTCGCCGCCGGCGTCGTCGCGGAGGACGCGGCGTGAACGGGGTGTTCCTTGCGGGGGCGCTCGTGCTCGTCGTCGGCGTGCCCGCCGGGCTCGTACGGGCCCGGCTCGGCGCTGCCACGGCCGCGGCCGGCCTGCTGCTCGTCGGCGCGGTCGGCTTCGTGAGCGCGGGAGGCTGGTCGCACGCGAGGATCGGCCTCGGCTCGTGGCTCGGCTTCGGCCCGGCGGCGCTCGTCTCCGACCGGCTCTCCGGCATCTTCCTGGCGGTCGTCGGCCTGATCGGCGGCGCGGTCTCGCTGGCCCTCGTCGAACGCCTGCCGAACCGCCTCGGCGCCGCGTTGAACAGCCTGCTCGCCCTCGCGCTCGTCACCGTCGTGAGCGTCGATCAGGGCTTCGTCTTCCTGCTCGCCTGGGAGATCGTCACCCTGACCCTCTACCTGCTCGCCGGCCTCGACCGCGACCGGCCCGGCACCCTGCTCGCCGCCTACTTCGGGGCTTCCCTGAGCAAGCTCGGGGGCGCGGCCCTGCTCGCAGCGTTCGCGCTCCTCTACGCGCACACCCACAGCTTCGAGTTCGGCGTCTGGGCCGCCGCGGCGCCCAACCTCGCCGGCGGCGTGCGGGCAGCCGTGTTCGTCCTGCTGCTCCTCGGCTTCGGGACCAAGATCGGCCTGGTCCCGTTCCAGGGGCCGCTCCCGCTCGGGTACGCGGCCACGCCGGGCGTGCTGGCCGCCGCCGCCTCGCTCGCGCTCAACGCCGGCTTCTACGGGTTGTGGCGGCTCGCCTTCGGCGTCCTCAGCGCCGACTCGTTGTGGGAGGGAGAGCTCGTGCTCACGCTCGGCGCCGTGGGCGGGCTCGTGGGCATCCTCTATGCGATCGGGCAGGGCGAGCTGAAGCGCTTCCTCGGCTTCTCCAGCGTCGAGCACGCCGGCATCGTCCTGCTCGGCTTCGGTGTCGCGATCGTCGGGCGCGCGTCCGGGAAACCGCTGCTCGAAGCCGCCGGACTGCTGGCGGCGACGCTGCACGTGATCATGCACGCGCTCGCGAAGGCCCTCGCCTTCCTCGGCGCCGAACGCGTCCGGTCGTCGGTGGGGAACGACGAGCTGGCGCCACTCGGCGGCCTCGGCCGGGCGCTCCCGCGCACCGCGGCCGGCTTCGGCGTCGCCGTCGTCACCCTCGCCGCGCTGCCGCCCTTCGCCGGCTTCGTGAGCGAATGGTTCACACTGGAGGCGCTGCTTCAGGCGTTCCGCCTCGACAACACGGTCGCCCGGCTGATCCTCGCGCTGGGTGCCGCCGCGCTCGCCCTGACCGCCGGCCTCGGGCTGCTCGCCTTCGCGAAGCTCTACGGCACCGTCTTTCTCGGCTGGATGCGCGCGCCGCTCGGGCGGCTCGAGGAAGCACGCGGGCCGGCGGCCGGGTTCACGGCGCTCGCGCTCTTCACCGCCGTGCTCGGGGCGCTCGCGCCGTGGGAGATCCGTTGGCTCGGGCGCGGCCTCGAGGGGCTCCTCGGCTTCGACCCCGCCGGGACCACGATCAGCCATCCGCTCGTCCTCGGCCCCGTTTACCCGGGCTTCTCCGTGCTCGCCCCGACGTGGCTCGCGATCGCGCTGCCCGCGTACGCGATCGCCGCAGCGCTGCTCGTCGCGGCGACGCAGCGTCCGCGTACCCGCCGCGCCCCGGTGTGGATGTCCGGGGTGCTCGTGGCTCCGGAGCGCGTCCAGTACACGCCGGCTGCGTACTCCAACCCGATCCGCGTCGTGCTGCGGCCGGCCTACGGCTACAGGCGCGAGCTCGTCGCCCTGGAAGGCGGGAGCCGGACACCGGACCGGTACACGCTCGACACGCGCGTCGTGCCGTTCTTCGAACGCCGCCTCTATCTTCCTGTCGCCCGGTTCGGGCGGCGCACCGCAGACGTCGCACGGCGCCTGCAGTCGGGGCGGCTCGGCTCGTACCTGCTCTACGTCCTGGTCGTGCTGATCGTGGTCCTCGCGCTCATCCCGGCCCTGCACAACTGATGTTCACGCGTTTGCTGCTCGCCTGGGACGGCTCGCCACCCGCGCAGCGGGCGCTCGACCTGGCGGTCAGCGTGGCCCGGCGCTTCGGCGCCGAGATCGTCGCCGTCTCCGTCGCGCACTCCCCGGCGCACGCCGAGACCGAGGAGGATCGCGCCGAGTCCGTCGAGGCGACGCGCCGCTTCCTCGACGAGAGCTTCGCCCGCGTTCGCGACCGTGCCGAGCGGGCCGGCGTCTCGGTCGAGCACGTGATCGTCGAAGGGGAGGAGCCCGCCGACGAGATCATCCGCTACGCCCACGAGCACGGCTTCGACCTCGTCGTCGCAGGCCACCACCGCGGCCGCCGCCCGGGCAGGATGATGATCCACGGCCTCGCCGACCGGCTGGTTCACCACGCCGACCTGCCCGTGTTGATTGTCGGCGACTCGCGAGGTGACTGACACGTCCGTCGGCCCTCGTCGCACCCGGTGACGATGCGCGCGCGCCGGTGGCCATCCGACCCGAGCGCACGGCTGCATGCGGTGTTGTCCGCGCCTGCAGCCGCCGGCGATCCCGGCTCGCTCGCACCGCTCCTGCAGGCCGTCGACGACCCCTCGCTCGACGTCGCCCGTGCGGCGCTCCGCCGGCTCGTCGAGCTCGCCGGCCGGCGCGAGACGGTCCTGCTCCGCGGGCGCCTGCTCGACGTCGACATCGGCCTCGTCGGCGACGTCGCCGCAACGCTCCGCGCCCTGTCCGACACCGGCGCGGCCGACGTGGTGGCCGCGGGCCTCGGGGCGGCGTCGACGACCACGCGCCACAAGGCCGCCGTCGCCGCGCGCGAGCTGCGCGACCCCTCTTCCCGCCCGGCGCTCGTACGGGCGCTTAGCGACCGCTCGACACCCGTCCGGCGCGTCGCACTCGAGGCGCTCGCCCGCCTCCCGGCGAGTGCCGCGACGGTCGCCGCCTGCCGCATCCGCCTCGGCGACCGGGACGGTTCGGTTCGCGGCGCAGCGGTCGATGCGGTCGCGGCGCTCGACGGCGATGCGGCAGCTGCGCTCGCCCCGGTCGCGCTCGACCCGCAGCCGCGGGTCCGCGCGCGGCTCGGCGCCGTCGCACCGGCACTCGATGCGGACACCACCGTCGCTCTCCTCGGCGACCGGGATCCGGGGGTCAGGGAAGCGACGCTCCTTGGGCTGGCCGAGCGTCCGCGGCCGGAGCTCGCAGCGGCGGTGACCCGAGCTCTGACGGACACGGACTGGCACGTGCGCCGCGCAGCCTGCGATGCAGTCGCCGCCACCCGCGCGCCCGAAGCGGGCGCAGCGCTGATCGACGCGTTGATCGATCCGCACATGAGCGTGCGAGGCCGCGCTGTCGTCGCCCTGGAGGCGCTTCTCGGTCCTCGGCTCGGACGCGCGCTCGAGGACGCGCTCGACGACGCTCCACCGCGCCTCCGGCGGACGCTGATCGAGGAGCTCGGCCGCCGCCGCCGCCCCGAGGCCGTGCGGCGCTTTGCCGCCGATCCCTCGAGCGACGTTCGTCTGGCCGTCGTCCACGCCCTCGCGGGCGATCGGTCCAGTGAGACTCGTGCGGCCCTCGGTCTCCTCAGCCACGATCGGGAACCGGCTGTCCACCACGCTGCCATGAACACCCTCGCCGTCCACCAGACCGACCCGTACTGATGTTCCAGCGCGTCCTCCTCGCCTGGGACCCACGGCAACCGCCACGCCGCTCTCTGGACGTCGCCGAGTCGTTCGCCGGCGCCTACGACGCCGAGCTCGCCGTCTGCTGTCTGGGCGGCGGCACCGTCGAGGCCCAGGCCGCGGTTGGACCGGACGCCTCGGTCGCCACCATCCCGTCGGCCCACGGCGAGCGCGAGCTGCTCCGCTACGCGCACGATCACGGCTTCGATTTGCTCGTCGTCGGACGCGTCGGAGCGCAGGCCGAGCTGCCGCGGCGGCTGATCGAGTGGGCCTCGCTGCCGGTGCTCGTCGTCGCCGAGGAGGCGCAGCCGTGAGAGTCGAGGTTCCGAGTCACGGGAACAGCCGGCCGAGCGTGGCGAGCAGCGACACCGCCATCCAGCCCGCCGCGTAGGTGAACCCGGCCGTCGGCGAGATCGCGGTCCAGAGCAGCCCGACGACGGCCGAGGACCCGAAGTCGCCGATCGACTGGATGCCGCCGAGCAGGCCGAAGCCGCTGCCCCGCAGGTGGTCTGGGAGGAGCCGCGCCATCAGCGCCGACTCCGCGGTCTCGGCCAGGCCGATGCCGCCTCCGGCGAGCAGGAACGCGACGACCAGCACCGCCACCGACCGGAGCGGCAAGGCGAACAGCGCGTAGGCGGCGACGTACAGTGCGGCGCCCGCCGCGAAGACAGGGCGCGGCCCGGTCCGGTCGAGCCAGTGCCCGCCGCCGATCGAGACGGTCGAGGCGCAGAGGTTGTGACCCGCGTACACGATCAGGGCGAGGGTCGTCGCGGCGGTCAGCGAGCGTCCGCCGTGGTCCAGCAGGGTCGTCGCGCGCAGGATCAGCAGCGTGGCGGCCATGTTCCCGAGCTCGAACGCGCCGATCGGGATCAGCGGTCGCAGTGCGCCCGCTGCGTGCAGGCCGCGGAGCTGGAGGCGCGCGCGCGCCGGCGCCGTGTCCGTGCGGCGGACCTTCCGTGCCTCGACCGCCGCGATCGTGATCGCCAGCGCCGCGAACAGGCCCGGCACCGCGGACAGGTACAGCGTCTCCCGGATGCCGACCGCGCTGATCAACGCAGCGGCGAGCAGCGGCCCGACGACCGCGCCGAGGTTGTCGCCCGCACGCTCGAGCCCGTAGGCGCGTCCGTACGTCTCGGGTGACGACAGCGTCGCCAGCATCGCGTCGCGGGCCGGCGTCCGCACTCCGCGGGCGAGCCACGCGGTTGCGCGCGCCAGGCCGGCCTGCCAGACGGTTGCCGCCAGCCCGAGCGCGCCTGTCGCCGCCGCGGTGACGAGATAGCCGCCCGACGCCATGCGGAGCCTGCGCTCCGGGTCGTTGGCGAGCGGCCCGGTGACGAGCTTCGCGATCCCGGTCAGCGCGTCGCTGACGCCCTCGATCAGCCCCAGCGCCCCGGGAGTCGAGCGCAGCGTCTGCGTGACGAAGGTCGGCAGAACGGACGTTGCGATCTCGTGCCCGGAATCGCTGAAGAAGCTGGCGAGGCCGACGCCCGCAACGCCGCGGGACAGCCAGCGGCGAGGCCCGGTGGGCCCGGGAGCGGTTGTCGCCGGCTCGTCCGTCAGTCCGCGGCCGTGAGCCGCGCGTGCGCGCTCGCGTACGGCTCCCAGCCCGCGTAGCGGCCGCTTGCACCGAGCTCTTCCTCGATGCGCAGGAGCTGGTTGTACTTGGCGGTGCGCTCGCTTCGGCACGGCGCGCCGGTCTTGATCTGGGCGGCGCCGGTCGCGACGGCGAGATCCGCGATCGTGGTGTCCTCCGTCTCGCCGGAGCGGTGCGAGATCACGACCTGGTAGCCGGCCGAGCGGGCGAGCTCGATCGCATCCAGCGTCTCGCTCAGCGTTCCGATCTGGTTGAGCTTGATCAGGACAGCGTTGGCGACGTGCTCGTCGATTCCGCGCTGGATGCGGTCGACGTTGGTGACGAAGATGTCGTCGCCGACGAGCTGGACGCGGCTGCCGAGCTCTGCGGTGAGCTCGCGCCAGCCGTCCCACTCGTCCTCTGCCAGTCCGTCCTCGAGCGACACGATCGGGAAGCGTGCGATCAAGTCGTCGTACATCTCGATCATCGCGGAGGTGTCGAGCTCGCGCCCTTCCCCGGCCAGGTGGTAGACGCCGTCCGCGAAGAGCCCGGACGGGGCGGGGTCGAGCGCCAGGACGACGCGGCTCGAGTGGCCCGCCCGCTCGATCGCCTCGAGGATGAGCTCGAGCGCGGCCTTGCTCGAAGGGAGGTCCGGCGCGAAGCCGCCTTCGTCCCCGACACCGGTCGAGAGCCCGCGCTCCTGCAGCAGCCCCTTCAGCGTCTGGTACGTCTCGGCCGCGAAGCGGAGCGCCTCCGCGAAGCTGGACGCGCCGGCCGGGACGAGCATGAACTCCTGGAGGTCGATCGAGTTCGCTGCGTGCGCTCCGCCGTTGACCACGTTCAGCATCGGGACGGGCAGCGTGTAGCTCTCGGAGTCGGCGATCCAGCGATACAGCGGGACGCGGGCATCGGCAGCCGCGGCCTTCGCGGCGGCGAGCGAGCAGCCCAGGATCGCGTTCGCACCCAGCCGGCCCTTGTTCGGGGTGCCGTCGAGCTCGATCAGGCGAGAGTCGAGCCCCCGCTGGTCGCCGGCGTCGAGCCCGGCCAGCGCCGAGCGAATCTCGCCCTGGACGGCCTCGATCGCGTGCCGAACGCCCTTTCCGGCGAAGCGCGACCTGTCTCCGTCGCGAAGCTCGACGGCCTCGAAGACGCCGGTCGACGCGCCGGACGGGACTGCGCTCCGGCCGAGTGCGCCCGAGGTGAGCTCCACGTCGACCTCGATCGTCGGGTTGCCGCGCGAATCGAGGATCTCACGTGCGCGCACGTCGCGGATCGTGGAGGCCGGTTCCATCGCCCGTCCGGAGCCTAACTGGACCGGAGCCGTGCTCTCCGTGCCCTCCGGCTGTTCGCCGGCGTAACGCCCGACCGCGTCCGTCGGCGCCCGCTGCTCGTCGCCGCGCGGCTCGTCGCGGTACCGGTAGTCCCGCTTGCGGTCGAACTCCTCGAGGCGCCCGTGGAGAGCGGCGAGGCGGTCGCGCCAGTCGTTCACGAGCATCGTTGCGACCTCCGGATCCTCGTCGCGCGCAGCGACCAGGACGGCGCCGAGATGGCGGAAGCAGAAGCCGTCCGACGACCGGTACCGGGTGCTCATCCCCGGCTCCCGGAGCAGCCTCCAGGCGGCACGCGCCCGCCGGGCCGTCGCCGCCTCGAGCTCCTCGCACTCGCTGCAGGCCGACCGGTGCGCGAGCCCCGCCAGCCGCTCGCCGAGGGGCGCATCCCGGCGGCCGTCGAACTCAGCAGCCGCGGCGGCCTCGATCCGCCGGATGTCGCGGGCGGCGAGGCCGGCGTAGAGCTCGGCGAGCGCGCCCCCGCGGTTCGCCCGGCTCACCTGCCGGTGCAGGAGCCAGGAGTGGCGCGGACAGAACCCGCCGCTCGCGAAGAACGCACGTCGAACGGCCGGCAACAGGCGGCTGTCGCGCCAGAACTGCTGCATCGACCGCTCCTCGTCGACGTGGAGGACGCGACACAACGGGCATCCAGCCTGTCCGAACGCTCGTACGATTTCGAAGTTCGACAGATCCGCCACGGCAGCCCCGCGTTCCAATGGGTAGAGGCCATCAGCGGCGAAGCCGCGGTTCCAGGCGAGCCTCATCGCCGGTGGGCAGCCGAACGATAGCTCAGGCTCCTCGCCGGCTCCTTCGGCGTTGGAACCGCCTCTCCCGCGGTGTACGTTCGGCCGAGTGGACGAGGTCCTCAACCGGGCCGGAGAAGAGCGCAAGCTCGTCACCGTTCTCTTCTGCGACCTCGTCGCGTACACCGAGCTCGCCGAGCGGCTCGATCCGGAGGCCCTGCGCATGGTGATGTCGGAGTTCTTCGCCCGCGCCGCCGCGGTGGTCGAGCGGCACGGCGGAACGGTCGAGAAGTTCGTCGGCGACGAGGTGATGGGAGTCTTCGGCGTGCCGGTCGTGCACGAGGACGACGCGCTGCGCGCCGTTCGGGCGGCAGCGGCGATCCGCGACTGCGTCGTCGAGCTCGATCGCGAGACCGATGCGCGCCTCGAGGTGCGGATCGGCGTCAACAGCGGCGAGGTGGTGGCCGGCGATCCCGCCTCGGGCCACGGGTTCGTCAGCGGCGACGCGGTCGCCGTCGGGAAGCGCCTCGAGCAGGCGGCCGGCCCCGGCGAGATCGTTCTCGGAGAGTCGACGTACGCCCTCGTTGCGCACGCGATCGCCGCGACGCCGCTCGCCCCGCTCGCGCTCAAGGGGAAGTCCGGCCAGGCGATCGCCCACCGGCTCGAGTCGATCGACGAGGACGCGATCGCGATCCCGCGACGGGCCGACACACCCTTCGCGGGCCACTTCGCCGAGCTCGAGCGGCTGCGGGAGCTGTGGTCGGCGGTCGCGGAAGGCGGGGACGCCGCGCTGGTGACGCTGGTGGGAGAGCCCGGTGTCGGCAAGTCGAGGCTCGTCCGCGAGCTGATCTCATCGCTCGGCGGCGAGGCCACCGTCCTCGTCGGACGCTGCCCACCGTACGGTGAAGGCCTCACGTTCTCGCCGGTTCGCGAGCTCTTCCGGCAGGCGGCGCGACCGGACGGCGAGCTCGAGGGATCGAGCTTCGAGGTCTTCGCCGCGACCCGGCGGCTGCTCGAGGAGCTGGCCGCCGACCGGCCGGTGCTCGTGGCCTTCGACGACGTCCAGTGGGCCGAGGAGACGCTCCTCGACCTGCTCGAGCATCTCGACTCGCGGCTCGGAGCGACACCGGTCCTCGTGCTGCGCGTCGGCCGGCCCGAGCTCGCCGAGCGGCGACCGCAATGGCTCCAGGCGCCGAACCTGTGCCTGATGCTGGAGCCGCTGACGGCTCTCGAGTCCGATGCGCTGCTCGGCGCCCTCGGCGTACCGGACGAAACGAGGCGGCGGATCGCCGAGATGGCGGAGGGCAACCCGCTGTTCATCGAGCAGCTCGCGGCGTTCGCGCGCGAGGACGCGGAGGTGACGCTCGCGGGGTCGATCCGCGGCGTGCTGCAGGCGCGGATCGACCGGCTGCGACCGGAGGATCGGGCGGTGCTCGAGCGCGCGTCCGTGCTCGGCCGCAGCTTCTCGCTCGAAGGGGTGCTCGGGCTCGTGCCGGCGGAGGTGCGCGAGCGCGTCCACGGCCGGCTCTTCGATCTCGCCCGCCGCGGGCTCGTTCGCGCCGACCCGACTGCGGCGGCGGAGGGCTTTCGTTTCCAGCACGCCCTCATCCGCGACGTGGTCTACGAGTCGATGCCGAAGGCCGAGCGGGCGGAGCTGCACGAGGCGGAAGCCGACCGGCTCGCGCGGAACGACGAGCCCGCCGCGCTCATCGGTTTCCATCTCGAGCGTGCCTACCACCTGCGCCGCGAGCTCGGCCGGCCAGACACCGACCTCGCCCGGCGTGCGGGCAGTCTGCTCGGCCGCGCCGCCTCCGAGGCGACGGCCCACGCCGATGCCCCCGCGGCGATCGCGCTTCTCGATCGCGCCCGCGCCGTGCTTCCTGCGGACGACCTGGAGCTCCCCGGGCTCCTGACGGCGCTCGGGAGCGCGCGCGTGAACGTCGGCGACCTCGTCGGCGCGGAGCAGGCGCTCGGCGAGGCGATCGCCGCCGCGGCCGCCGTCCACGATCGCGCCGCAGAGCTGCATGCGCGGGTCGAGCTGCAATTCGTGCGGGCCTTCGCCAGCGCGTCGATTCCGGCCGCAGAGAGCGTCGAGCTCGCTCAGGCGGCGATCGACGAGCTGCAGCATTCAGGCGACGAGCTCGGGCTCGCGCGCGCCTACTGGCTCCGCTCCAGCGCAGACGTCGCGGCGTGCCGCTGGAGCGCGCGCGCCGTCGCGATCGAACAGGCGCTCGCGCACGCGAGACGTGCGCACGCAGGCTCCGACATGGTCGGCACGCTCGCCGGGTTTCTCGCGCAGGCGCTGCTGCACGGTTCGACGCCGGTCGACGAGGCGATCCGGCGCATCGAGGCTCTCACCACGGAGCTCGCCCTCGACCCTGCGCTCCGGGGGCCCGTGGATACGAGCGTGGCGGGCCTGCTCGCCATGCAGGGCCACTTCGACGATGCGCGGCGCACGATCCGCGACGCGGCGGCGACGTACGAGGAGTTCGGCCTGCGCTTCCGCCGCGCGACGCAGGGCTTCGTCGGCGCCCAGATCGAATTGCTCGCCGGGAACCCGAACGGCGCAGAGGAGGAACTGCGCAGGTCGACGGCTGCGCTGGAGGAGTTCGGTGCCACCTCGTCGGCGGGGACGCACCGCGCGATGCTCGCCGACGTTCTCTGCACGCTCGGCCGTCTGGAGGAGTCGGCGGCGGTCGCCGAGGAGCTCGCCTCCGCGGTGGCCGGCGACGATCTCGTCGCCCAGGTCCTCTGGCGGAGCGCGCTGACGCGTGTCCGCGGCCGAACCGGGGCGGTCGACGAGGCCCGTGCGCTCGCGTCGGAGTCGCTTGCGCTCACGGCGGGCGTGGAGTTCCCGTACCTTCGCGTGACCGCGCTCATCGCTGCGGCAGAGGTCGAACAGGAGCACGAGGCGGCCCTCCTCCTCCGCGAGGCGCGGGCAGTGATGGTCACCAAAGGCAACGTGGCGGCGGTCGCGCTTCACGACTCCGGGGCCACGTCACCGCCCGGTGTGCCGCTGTAGATCTCGGTGATGACGCCGAGATCGAGATCGGTTGGGAGGTACGCGACCCGGACGCCGCCGAACTCGCCGCTTAGAACCAACTCGTTTCCCGTCTCGGCCTGTGCCGCGACCGCTTCGTCGAAGTCGGGAGTCGCGACGGCGATGTGGTGCACCCCTTCACCCTTCGCGGCGAGGAACTTCGCGTAGGTGCTCTCGTCGTCGAGCGGCTGGATGAGCTCCCAGTGCACCCGGCCGACCATCGTGGCCGCGAGGCGCCATGATCGTTCGACCGGCTCGCCGTGCTCGTGCAGGTCCTTCGCCTTCCCCGGGCCGAACTCGTAGACCTCCCACGGGCCGATCCCGTAGTCGTCGACGTACTTCCGCATCGTCGCGTCGAGGTCACGCACGACGATCCCGATCTGCACGGTCTCCGTGAAGACGGGGTCACGCATCGCTTACGGCTCCCGATCCGCCCTGGACGAATCGGGCGCCGAAGCCGCCCGCTCCGATCGACGAGCCGGTGAGCAGGCCGGCGCCGAGGCTCTCGGCGATCGCCCGGACGCGCGGCTCGGCGTCGCGGCGCCCGAGCACGACCACGGTGCCGCCGCTCCCGCCGCCGCTGACGCGCGCGCCGAACAGGCCCTTCTCGCGGCCGGCGTCCCGCACCGCGTCGACGATCTGGTCGGTTCGCGCCACGCCGAGCCCACAGTGCGAGTAGCCGGCATGCGACTCGTACAGGAGCTCGCCCATCCGCTCGACCGCTTCGTCGGTCGGGTGGTCCTCGATGAGCGACATGAGCTCGAGGGCACGTGCATGCTCCTCGATCGGGAAGAGCGTCGCCGCACGGACGGGATAGCCGGCTGCGGGCTCGACTGTGCTGACGGGATCGTCGATCCCGCTCCGCAGGCGCAGGAAGTCGATCCCGAGCATGTTCTCCGGCAGTGCGTCGACCGTGATCTGCTCGCGATCCAGCTCGGTCAGGTACCCCGCAGCTCCGTCGAGCAGAGCCTTGCCCATGAAAGCGGCGCAGCGGACACGTCGGTAGGTGTCGCCCGAGACGGCGTGCCGGAGACCCGAGTCGATCCCCCAGACGGCGAGCGGCGGCGGGAGGCGCAGCGCCTCCTGGACCTCCGCGGGGCGGCAAAGGACCGGAAGCAGGCAGCCGGCTTCACCGTGCATGACGGCCAGCTGGTCCATCGGCCCGCACGGCGCCGCCGCGAACACCTGCTCGGCGCGCTGGCCGAGGAGCGCCAGCCGTCTTGCGCTCGCGTTCAGGCCGAGGCACGCCGCCGCGGCGCACAGGACTGCGACCTCGACCGCCGCAGACGAACCGACGCCTTTCCCTTCGGGGACCATCGACGAGACGAGGAGCGCGAGGCCGCGCGGTGACACCGGGCCGTCTCGGAGGAGCAGGGCAACGGGCCCGAGCACGTACGCGCCCCATGCGTCGTGGCCGCTGAACCGCTCGGCGAGGCTACCCAGCGGCGCGGTTGCGAGCTCGGCCGCATCGGCGGCGATTCGCCGGCCGCCGCTCACGGCGACCACCAGGTCGTCGTCGCGGCGCTGCGCCGCAGCGAGCGTTGCGGCTCCGAGCGGCAGCTCGAGCACGAGCCCGCCCGAGTAGTCCGCGATGCCGCCGAGGACGTCGAGTCGTCCCGGGGCGCGTGCGACGGCGACGGGCCGGCTCGCCGCGAAGTACGCGGTCGCGCTCACGCGGCGGCAGAACCTCTCCGCGTCCTCGTAACGGGCGCGGGTGTGCCGCTCCGCCGAGGTCGTGGTCGCGGCGGTCATCAGGGCGAGCCTGCCGCAGGCGGGGCACCGCCGCAACCCTCCCGCAGTAGGGTCGGGCGCGTGCCACCGGACGTGCAGCGGTTCGCACCGGGCAGGATCAACCTGATCGGCGAGCACACGGACTACTCGGGCGGCCTCGTCCTCCCGGTGGCCATCGACCTCGGGACGACTCTTTCCGGCCGGGCCGACCCCACGCGGATCGTCCTGCGCTCGACGGCCGAGCCCGACCCGGTCGAGCTGGCGGCGGACGGATCGAGCAACGCCAGCCCTGGCGGCTTCGGGCGTTACGTCGCCGCGATCGCGCGGCTCCTGGCAGAGCGAGGCCGACCCGCGGTCGGCCTCGTGGGTGAGGTCGAGTCGACGCTTCCGATCGGCGCAGGCCTGTCGTCGTCCGCGGCGCTCCTCGTCGCCGTCGCGTTCTCTCTCTGCGACGTCGCCGGGTTCGCCGTCGAGCCGCTCGAGCTGGCGCGCCTCGTGCGCGAGGCCGAGCGCGTCGCCGTCGGAGTGCCGTGCGGCCTGATGGACCCGGCCGCGATCATCTTCGCCCACCGTGACTGCGCCCTCTTCCTCGACTGCGCGACCGCGGAACACCGCCCGGTGCCGCTTCCGTCCGACATCGGGATCGTCGTGCTCGATTCGGGGATCAGGCACAGCCTCGCGGACTCCGCGTACGCGACTCGGCGTGCCGAGCTCGAGCGTGCGCTCGAGGCGATCGGTCGCCGCGACGCGGCGGGGCTCCGTCCGGCGGAGGCGTCGGAGCTGGCGGAGCGCGTGGACCTCGACGGTGTCGAGGCGCGGCGCCTGCGGCACGTCGTCACCGAGAACGAGCGGGTGCGCGAGTGCGTCACGGCGCTCGAGTCCGGCCGCGACGTCGACGACGTGCTGCGCCGTGCGTTCCGTGCCGGCCACGAGAGCCTCCGCGACGACTACGAGGTGTCGACGCCCGAGCTCGACCTGCTGGTCGAGCTCGCCTCCGATCGGGGAGCGATCGCCGCGCGAATGACGGGTGCCGGGTTCGGCGGCTCGGTCGTCGCTCTTGCCGACCTCCCGCTCGCCGCGGAGCTCGCGGCTTCCGTGACGGCGACCTACCGCGAGCGCACGGGGCTCACCGGCCGCGGCATCGTCTGCGCGGCGAGCGACGGCGTCGAGGCGCGCGCGACGAGCGGCTGACCCGGTCACACTGCTCGGCGGCACCGTCGGATAGTCTCGGCCCGCCCGATCGAGCCTCACATGGCAGTCATCTCCGCATCAATTCTCGACGCCGACTTCTCGCGGCTCCAGGACGAGGTCCAGCGTGTGGCGGCGGCGGGTGTCGACGCCTTCTCGCTCGACGTGATCGACGGCCGGTTCGCGCCGCGCATCACGTTCGGCGACCACATCGTCGCGCTCGTGCGCAGCTGGGTGATGCTGCCGATCGAGGTGCACCTGATGGTCGAGCGGCCGGAGCAGCTGGTGCAGCGGATGTGTGACGCCGGGGCCGACCTGATCCTCTTCCACCTCGAGGCGACGGACGACCCGCAGGGCATCGTCGAGCACGTTCGCTCCGAGGGTCGTTGCGTCGGGTTGGCCGTGAAGGAGGACACACCGATCGACGCGATCTCCGATGTGCTCCTCGGGACGGTCGACGTCGTGAACCTCCTCTCGGTGCCGACCGGCTTCGGCGGCAGCCCGTCGGCGCCGGACACGCTCGAGCGGATCGCCTATCTCCGGCAGCGCGCCGACGCGCTCCGAATCCCCCTCGGGATCGAAGTGGACGGCGGGGTCAAGCCGGCGAACGCCGGCGGGTACGTCGACGCGGGAGCCGACATGCTCACCGTCGGGACGGGGATCTACCACGCGGCCGACGTGATGGAGGCGGTGCGGACACTCACCTCGACGACCGCCGGCCCGGCCGATGCCGCCGCACGCACCCGGTTGCACGCCTTCCTGGACGCCCCGGGTCTGCGGCGCATGCGGGCGACGAACGTCTAGCCGACCACGCGCACGTCACAGCCGCGGTCGCGGATCGCCTCCACGACCGCCGGGTCGGCCGAGCGGCCCGTGATCAGCATGTCGACGTCGCCGACCCCGCACAGCCGCGCCACCTCGACGCGTCCGAGCTTGCTGCCGTCGGCGAGCACGACCCGGCGGGCCGCCACGGCGAGCATCCGCTTCTTCACCTCGGCCTCGGGCAGGTTGATGTTCGTGACGCCGCCGCGAGCATCGACGCCGTTGCAGCCGAGGAGCACCGTCTTGACCGAGATCTGCTCGAGGATGAGCGTCGCCAGCGGGTCGACGAGCGAGTGCTGGAGAGGTCGCAGCGTCCCCCCGAGCACGACCACCGTGATCCGCGGCGACGCAGGCTCGAGCTCGAGGGCCGTCTTCAGCCCGTTGGTGAAGACGACCACGTCCTCGAGCTCGGTCCGTGCAGCGATTGCCCGCGCCGTCGCCGCGGCGGTCGTGCCGACGTCGACCAGTACCGTCTCCCCGTCTTCGAGCAACGCCGCGGCCGCCTGCCCGATCGCCACCTTCTCGGCTGCGAAGCTCGTCAAGCTGTCCTCGAACGGCTGCTCCTGGGTGGGGATCACCCGGGGGATCGCGCCGCCGCGCACGCGGTGCACCTTTCCCTTCGCGGCCAGCGAGTCGAGATCGCCGCGCACGGTCACTTCCGAGACGCCGAACCGGCTGCTCAGCTCGCCGACGCGTACGAACTCCCGCTCCTTGATCTCGGCCAGCATGCGTTCGCGCCGAAGCGCGGGCGGCACGGGCGGGGTCGTCGTCTCCTCGGTGCTCACAGCAGGCTCGCCACCTGCGGCTCCGCGACGGTGAAGAGCGTCTCGAGCTCGATCGGCTGCGCGGGCACCGCAAGCCCGGCGAGCCGGCGGGCGGCGTCCTCCGGTGCGACGTCGTTCAGAAAGAGCCCGAGGCCTGTCTCCACGCTGGCCCGGATCTTGGTCGCTCCGGAGGCACGGTGCACCGGGTAGAGCTCGAACGCCAGGTGCCAGTCGGGCTCGCCGGCCGGAGCTTCCTGCGCGACCATCATGTACGGCAGGGGGAAGTCGAAGAGGGCGTCGTAGCGCAGGACGACGTCCCGCAGCGCGAGGGCGAGGTCGCGTTGCTCCTCCGAGGTGAGGTCGGCCAGGCGTCCAAGCCCGTGCCGTCGCCCGCGCACGGCGACCTCGAACGGCCATCGCGCCGCGAAGGGAACGGCGACGACGAAGCTCTCGTTCTTCGCGACGACGCGCTCGGAGCGAGCATCCGCGATCGTCGCGTCGCACGAGAGGCATCCGCCGGTGCGCTCGCGGTGGCAGCGGTGGGCCGAGGCCTTCGCCGCGGTGATCGGTGGGACGTGGTCGAGGGCGTAGATCTGTCCGTGCGGGTGCGCGATCGTGGCGCCGACCTCGGAGCCGCGGTTCTCGAAGACGCAGACATACGCGTGAGCCGGGTCGCTCCAGAGCTCGCGTGCGCGGTCGATCCAGACTGCGAGGACGCGGCCGAGCTCGGTGGGCGACAGGTCCCCGAACGAGGCCTCGTGGCGATGGGTGTAGAGCACGACCTCGCATCGGCCGAGCGCCGGGCCGGTTCGCCCGTCCAGCGCCGGCGTCGGCGGCGGGGTCGGGCGAAACGACGGGAAGCGGTTGTCGAAGACGGCCGCCTCGTACGCGAAGGGCACCTCGGTCCCGCCCGGGCAGAACGGGCACGGCTCGTCGGTCTGCGCGGCCGAGTCGAGCGGCCGCGCGTTCCGGGCCGGCGCGATCCCGACCCAGGCGCCGGTGAACCGGTCGAGCCGCTTGTGGATCGTCTGCGGCTCGTCGGTCGCCGGCTCGTCGTCGAGGCGTCCGCGCAGGGCGCCGTAGACGAGGAGGCGGCGTCCGTCCGCGTGGAAGAGATCGTGGCGAGGCAGTGCGCGCATGCTTTCGAAACCGCCACTAGTATCGGCGCTTTCGACAAGAATGGAAAGCCCCGGAGGGGTGGTGTGATGAACACAAGACGGCTCGGGAAGACAGACCGGCGGGTCTCCGAGATCGGCTTCGGAGCCTGGGGCATCGGCGCCGACTGGGGCGCCGTCGACGACCGGGAGTCGCTCGCGGCGATGCACGCCGCCGTCGACGCCGGCGTGACCTTCTTCGACACCGCGGACGTCTACGGGGACGGGCGCTCCGAGCGGCTCGTGGGGCAGCTTCTGCGCGAGCGGCCGGAGCGGCTCGTGGTGGCGACGAAGTTCGGACGTCGCGCGCCGCTCGACGTGGCCAACTACACGTACGAGAACTTCCGCCGGTGGCTCGAGCGCTCGCGGGAGAACCTCGGCGTCGAGGTGATCGACCTCGTTCAGCTGCACTCGCTCCCATGGGAGACGTACTACACGCCGTCGGTGTTCGAGGCCTGCGCGTCCCTGGTCGAGGAGGGTGTCGTGCGCGCGTACGGGGTCAGCGTCGAGAAGGTGGAAGAAGGGCTGAAAGCGATCGAGTACCCGGGCGTCGCGACCGTGCAGATCATCTTCAACGCCTTCCGCCAGCGGCCGGCGGAGCTCTTCTTCCGGGAGGCGGTCGACCACGACGTCGGCGTGATCGCGCGCGTTCCGCTCGCTTCCGGCCTCCTGACCGGCAAGTTCGACCGGCAAACGCGCTTCGCCGCGGACGACCACCGCGCCTTCAACCGCCACGGCGAGTCCTTCGACGTCGGCGAGACGTTCTCCGGAGTCGATTTCGAGACGGGCCTCGACGCGGTCCGAGAGCTCCGTCCGCTCGTGCCGGAAGGGGCGACGCTCGCGCAGCTCGCGCTGCGCTTCATCCTCGACTTCGACGCCGTCTCGACCGTCATCCCGGGCGCCAAGACGCCGGAGCAGGCGCGTGCGAACGCCGCTGCGGCCGGGCTGTCGCCGCTGTCTCGGGAGGTGCACGCGGCCATCGCCGGCGTCTATCGGCGGCACATCGCCCCGCAGGTCGGTCAGCGGTGGTAGCACGGAGCAGGCGGCCCTGACAGCCCCTTGAGATAGCTGTCGGAACTTGTTATATACGAAGGCCGAGCCGGTGCTTGAGAAAGTTCGCGTCGCGGACGGAGGGGCGCCGGCTCATTTTCGATGGGATCGAGGGAACAGGAGGAGGGATGCGGTCCGACAAGCAAGACGAGGTCAGCAGCGAGCAACGTGAGTTCTCGCGGCGACGCTTCCTGCGCAACGCAGGCATGGCGGCCGCGGCGTACGGGGGGTTGGCTGGGATCCTGACCGAGCAAGGGGCGAACGCGGCGACCTACAGGCGCAACGCCGACCACGCGGTGTTCGCGAGCCATCCGAAGTACCACTTCGTGATGGTCAACCACGTCACGACGAACTCGTTCTTCACGGCGACGATCTACGCCTGCCAGGACGCCTGCGCCCTGACCGGGTGCACCTTCCAGTGGACGGGCTCGGCGAGCTCGATCGTCAACCAGATGGTCTCGTCGTTCAACGCCGCGATCGCTTCGAAGGCGAACGGGATCGGATGCTGCCTGATCGACAACACGGCCTTCAACAAGCCCGTCGACACCGCGTTGAGCCACGGCATCCCCGTGATCGCGTACAACGCCGACGTCTCGGCGGGCGTCCCCAACAACCGGATGTCCTACGTCGGCCAGAACAACCTGACCGCCGGCGCCGCAGTGGCGAACCAGATCCTCAGGACGGGTGTCAAGAAGGGCGACCTCGTCGCCGGGATCATCGCGACTCCGGGAACGGGGAACATCCAGCCGCGGATCGACGGCGCGAAGCCGGTCCTGACCAAGGCCGGGATCCATTTCGTGGAGGTCGGCACGTCGGCGACCGAAGGAGCGCCGGAGTACAACAAGATCGCTTCCTGGTACGCGGGCCACAAGGACGTGAAGTTCATGTTCGGCGTGGACAGCGGCGACAGCGATGCGATTGCGCAGTTCATCCAGAAGAACAAGCTGAAGGGGAAGGTCGGCGGGGCGGGCTGGGACGTCGGGACGCCGGTCGTACAGGGCGTCCGCGACGGCAACCTGACCTTCACGATCGACCAGCAGGCCTACCTGCAGGGCTTCGACACGATCATGCAGCTCTACCTGTACAACATCTCGGGCGGGCTGATGAAGCCGACCAACACCGACACCGGGCTCGGCATCGTCGTCAAGTCGACCGTCGGGCCGTACCTGGCAAAGAACAGGTTCGAGGGGACGAGTTCGAAGCAACAGGTTTTGAAGCCGCCCTCCTCGATCCCGCACTAGTCCTACAAGCGTGCACTTGGGTGCTCAAGCGCCTACCGCTGCCCCGGCGGCCGAGCCGCCGGGGCAGCAGCATCGGCCCGTTTCGGTCGGGCGTCGCGTCCTACGCCTCTTCCTCTACCAGCGCGAGCTGACGCCGATCCTGATCACGGTCGGCCTGTTCCTGTACTTCACCGTGAGGGCCGGGTCGACGTTCACCGACTCGCTCAGCCTCAGCTCGGCCGCCGGCTACGCGGGGCCGATCGGAGCGATCGCGGTGGGGGAGGTGCTGCTGCTCGTGCTCGCCGAGATCGACCTGTCCGCGGGCCAGGTCTTCCTGTTCGGGGCCTGGGTGGAGTACTGGCTGCACAACGCCGGGCTGCCGGTCCTGGTCGCGATCGTTCTCGCGCTAGCCGTGTGCTGTGGCGTCGGCGCGATCAACGGGCTGATCACGGTTCGCCTGAACGTGCCGTCCTTCGTCACGACGCTGGCGACGAACTTCATCCTCTTCGGGCTCGTGCTCATCTACTCGGACCAGACGCAGGCGACGCCGATCCCGCTGTCGTCCTCGACCGGCTTCTGGGGCAAGGTGATGGGCACCTGGCTGTGGTCGGAGATCCTCTGGGTCCTCGCGATCACGATCGTCGCGCACGTGATGCTCACGCGCACCCGCTTCGGCGTCCGAATCGTCGCCACGGGAGGGAACCTGGTCGGCGCGGCGGAGGCCGGCGTCCCCGTCCGGCGGGTCAAGGTCTGGTGCTTCGTGCTCTGCTCCTTCTTCGCCGGCCTCATCGGGATGGTCGACGCGGTCAAGTACGGGAGCCTCGATCCGGGCAACTTCGGCGTCGACTACATCCTCTACGCGGTCGGCGCCTGCGTGATCGGCGGCACCGCGCTGACGGGCGGGCGCGGCACGGTGATCGGCGCCTTCATCGGCGCGATCCTGATCGGCGTCCTGGAGGACGGTCTGACGCTGATCGGAGTCAGCACGAACGACTTCTATGTCTGGGTCGGCGTCGTCATCATCTTCGCGATGGCGTTGAATGCGCAGTTCGACCGGCTGATCGCACGTTCGAGGGAGGCATGAGCGCCCAACCCACCCAGCCGGCCGAGTTCGCGCTCGAGGTGCGCGGCGTGACGAAGCGGTTCGGTGCGCTCGTCGTGCTCCGCGGCATCGACCTCGTCCTGCGCCAGGGTGAGGTGCTCGGGCTCGTCGGCGACAACGGGGCCGGCAAGAGCACGCTCGTCAAGATCCTGTGTGGCTTCCATCAGCAAGACGCGGGCGAGGTGCGAGTCGGCGGCGAGCGCGTCCGCTTCCACTCGGTCGAGGATGCCCGCGGACACGGGATCGAAACCGTCTACCAGGACCTCGCGCTGATCCCGCAGCTCCCGGTCTACCTCAACCTCTTCCTGGGCCACGAGCTGACGAGGCTGGGCCCGATCCGCATGCTCGACAAGCGAGGGATGCGAAAGCTCTCTCGCGGGTACCTCGACGAGATCCGCGTGCGCATACCGAGCGTCAACGCCGAGGCGGAGCAGCTCTCGGGCGGGCAGCGGCAGGCGGTCGCGGTCGCGAGAGCGGTGCGGGCCGAGCCGAAGATCCTGCTGCTCGACGAGCCGCTCGCCGCGATGGGCGCGCGCGAGTCGCGTCTCATCATCGACCTCGTGAAGGACCTCGCTGCAAGCGGTCGCGTGTCGATCATCGTGATCGACCACAACTACGCCCATCTCTTCGAGCTCTGTGACCGCATCAACGTCATGCAGGAGGGCCGGATCACGACCGACCAGCCGGTGCACGAGACGTCGCTCGAGGAGCTGACCGAGCTGATGGTCACGAGCTATCGCCGTCAACTCGACGAGGCCTCGTGAGCCGGGTGTAGTGCAGCACGCCGAGCTGCAGGAGTATGTGCTCGCGGCAAACCTCGCGCTCGTGCGCGCAGGCCTCGTCGCCCTCACCTTCGGAAACGCGAGCGGAGTCGACCGGGAGGCGGGCGTGATGGCGATCAAGCCGAGCGGCGTCTCTTACGACCGGCTCACGGCGACCGACGTGGCCGTCGTCGATCTCGCAACCGGCGCGGTCGTCGCGGGCGAGACGCGACCGTCCTCGGACACGCCGACGCACCTCGCGCTCTACCGGGCGTGGCACGACGTCGGCGGCGTCGTGCACACCCATTCACCGTTCGCCACCGTCTGGGCGCAGGCACGCCGGAAGATCCCCTGCTACGGGACGACGCACGCCGACCACTTCAACGGCGCGGTGCCGGTGACGCGTCCACTCACGCCGGACGAGATCGGCGGCGAGTACGAGCGCGCGACGGGAGACGTGATCGTCGAGACCTTCGCCGCTCTCGGCCTCGAGCCGCGCGACATGCCGGCGGTGCTCGTCGCCTCGCACGGTCCGTTCGCGTGGGGAGCCACCGCGGACGAGGCGGTCGAGAACGCGATCGCGCTCGAGCTGGTCGCGGCGAGCGCATACCGCTCGGTCGCACTGGCCGGAACGCTCGAGCCGATCGCACCGGAGCTCCTCCAGAAGCACTTCGCGCGCAAGCACGGACCTTCTGCCTACTACGGGCAGCCGGCGTGAAGGCGCTCCGTCTCCATGCGGCAGGAGAGCTCCGGCTGCACGAGGAGCCGGACCCGGAGCCGCAGCCGGGGCAGGTGCTCGTGCGGATCGGCGGCGTCGGCCTGTGCGGCTCCGACCGGCACTGGTTCCTCGAAGGCGGCATCGGCGACGCCGTCCTCGACGAGCCGCTCGTCCTCGGCCACGAGTTCGCGGGCATCGTCGCGGGCGGTCCCCGCGGCGGCGAACGTGTCGTGCTCGACCCGGCCGTCCCCTGCGGCCGCTGCGCCCTCTGCCGTGCGGGCAACGGCCACCTCTGCGCCGGGCTGCAGTTCGCCGGCCACGGCTCGACGGACGGAGGGCTGCGGACGCTCGTCGCCTGGCCCGAAGGTCTCGCCCATCCGCTGCCGGACTCGGTCTCGGACGAGGCCGCCCCGCTGCTCGAGCCGCTCGGCGTCGCCCTTCATGCCGTCGATCTCGGCGGGTCCGGACCGGGGACGACCGCCGCCGTCTTCGGCTGCGGGCCGATCGGGCTGCTGCTCGTGCAGGTGCTCCAGTCTGCCGGCGTGACGGTCGAGCTCGCGGCCGACCCGCTCCCACACCGTGCGGCGGCCGCCCGCGCATTCGGGGCGCGCGGCTCACGCCCGGCCGACGGGAGGGTCGACGTCGCCTACGAGGCGGCGGGTGACGACGGGGCGCTCGACGACTCGATCGCGGCGACGCGGCCGGGCGGCCGCGTCGTTCTCGTCGGCATCCCCGACCACGACCGGAGCAGCTTCCACGCGGCAGCCGCACGCCGCAAGGAGCTGACGTTCGTCTTCTGTCGCCGCATGCGCGCGGACGATCTTCCGCGAGCGATCCTCGCTGCCGAGTCGGGCCGATTCGAGCTTTCGTCGCTCGTGAGCGCGCGGTACCGCCTCGACGAAGGGCCGCAGGCATTCCGCGACCTGGTCGATCGCCGTGGTCTCAAGGTGGTGGTCGAGCCGTGAGGTGTGCGCTCGGGATCGACTTCGGCACCGAGTCGGCTCGTGCGGTGCTCGTCGACTGCGCCGACGGGCACGAGCTCGGGACGAGCGTCGAGCCGTACGTGCACGGTGTCATCGACGCGCGCCTTCCGGGCCCGGACGACGACGTCGAGCTCGAGGCCGACTGGGCGCTGCAGGATCCGATGGACTACGTCGAGAGCGTGCGGGTTGCAGTGCCGCGGCTGCTCGCCGAGACCGGCATCTCGCCGGACGAGGTGGTGGGAGTCGGCATCGACTTCACGTCGTGCACGCTGCTGCCGACGCTCGCAGATGGGACGCCCCTCTGCACGCTCGACGATCTGCGCCGCGAGCCGCATGCGTGGGTGAAGCTGTGGAAGCACCACGCCGCACAGCCGGACGCGGACCGGATCAACGCGGTCGCAGAGGAGCGGGGCGAGCCCTGGCTGCCGCGCTACGGGGGGAAGATCTCGTCCGAGTGGTTCTTCGCGAAGGCGCTGCAGATCCTGGACGAGGCGCCGGAGGTCTACGCGCGCGCCGACCGGCTGATCGAGGCCTGTGACTGGATCGTCTGGCAGCTCACGGGTGTCGAGAGCAGGAGCGCGTGTGCCGCCGGGTACAAGGCAATGTGGTCGAAGCGCGACGGGTTTCCTTCGCCGGCGTACTTCGCCGCGCTCGACCCACGCTTCGCGCGAGTCGTGGGCGAGAAGCTGTCGCGGACGCTGTCGGCTCCCGGTGTTCGGGTCGGAGGGTTGAGCGAGCGCGCGGCCGCCTGGACCGGACTGCGCGCGGGAACGGCGGTCGCAGTCGCGAACGTCGACTTTCACGGGTCGGTCCCGGCGACGACCGTGACCGCGCCGGGCACGCTCGTGATGATCATGGGCACGAGCAACGGCCATCTGCTGCTCGGGGACGAGCTCGTCGAGGTCGAAGGCATGTGCGGCGTCGTCGAGGACGGCATCGTGCCCGGCTACTTCGGCTACGAGGCCGGCCAGTCGGCGCTCGGCGACATCTTCGCGTGGTTCACCCGGCACTCCGTGCCCCCCGAGTACCACGAGGCGGCCCGTGTGCGGGGCGTGGGCCTGCACGACGTCCTCACGGAGGAGGCGGCCGCGCTGCGGCCGGGGCAGTCCGGCCTGCTCGCGCTCGACTGGTGGAACGGCAACCGCTCCGTCCTGGTGGACGCCGATCTGAGCGGGCTCCTCGTCGGGATGACACTCGCAACACGCGCACCGGAGATCTACCGGGCGTTGATCGAAGCCACCGCGTTCGGCACGCGCGTGATCGTCGAGGCCTTCGAGCAGGCGGGGCTCCGGGTGGACGCGATGGTCGCCTGCGGCGGGCTGCCGGACCGCAACCCGCTGCTGATGCAGATCTTCGCCGACGTCACCGACCGCGAGATCTCGGTGGCGGCATCCCAACAGGCTCCCGCCCTCGGCGCCGCGATGTGGGGAGCCGTCGCGGCGGGCGAAGCCGCCGGCGGTCACGCCACGATCGCCGACGCATCCGCTCAGATGGCGAAGCTGAGCGAGGCGCGCTTCGTCCCGCAGCGGGAGCACCGGGACGCCTACGACCTGCTCTACGGCGAGTACCGCCGGCTCCACGACCTGTTCGGACGCGGGGGCGACGACGTCATGCGTCGACTGAAGAGTCTTCGGAAGGCGGTCGCGGCGGCGGCGTCGGCTCAGCCCTGAGTGCTCACGTCGGTCCCGCCGGCTCGCGCGCGCCCGCCGGCGTCCAGCCGGCGGCGGGTGCGATGTCGCGGGCGATCGTCTCCAGCATGGAAGCGTTGTAGTCGACGCCGAGCTGGCTGGGCACGGTGAGGAGAACCGTGTCGGCCGCCTGAACGGCGGCGTCTTTGGCGAGCTCGTCGGCGATCTGGTCGGGCGCTCCGGTGTAGGTGCGGCCGAAGCGGCTGATCGCGCCGTCGAGCCAGCCGACCTGGTCCTCGTTCGGGTCGGCGCCGAAGAGTCGCCGTTCGAGGTCGGAGGTGATCGGGATCACGCTGCGGCTGACCGAGACGCGCGGTTCCCGTGCGTGGCCGGCCTGCTTCCATGCTTCGCGGTACAGCTCGATCTGCTCGGCCTGGAGCTGGTCGAACGGCACTCGGGTGTCTTCGAGGAGGAGGGTGGAGCTCATCAGGTTCATGCCCTGTTCGCCGGCCCAGACGGCGGTCGCGCGCGTGCCGGAGCCCCACCAGATCCGGTCGCCGAGGCCGGGCGACTGCGGCTGGACGGCCAGCATCACGTCGCCTGGGCGGCCGCCGATGTCGGAGGCGACGACGCCGGCGCCGGCGATCGCGGCACGGAAGAGAGCTGTCTTCTCACGTGCTTCGTCGCGGTCGAGCGAGTAGCCGAACGCCTCGGCGCCGTGCCAGGCCGGTTCGGGCGAGCCGCGGCTGACGCCGAGCTGCAGCCGGCCGCCGGCGAGCAGGTCGGCCGCTGCCGCTTCCTCGGCCATGTAGAGCGGGTTCTCGTAGCGCATGTCGATCACCCCGGTGCCGATCTCGATCCGCTCGGTCTTGACCCCGATCGCCGCGAGCAGCGGAAACGGGGATGAGAGCTGGCGGGCGAAGTGATGGACGCGGACGAACGCCCCGTCGATCCCGATCTCCTCGGCGGCGACGGCCAGCTCGACGGTCTGGCGGAGCGCGTCGCCACCGGTGGGCGTGAGCCCGCCTGCGGGGTGCCAGGCGCCGAACGAGAGGAAGCCGATCTTCTTCACGGTGTCATCCCGGCATCCGAAAACGTTGTTGACGGATCAAGTATTCCGGCGGACGCCTTGAGCGAGATGTCCGCGTCACGGGGCTCGAGCCGGTCTTCGAAGGGCGATGCGGTTTCTCCGGGCCGGTCGGTGGTGGTTGATCGAGAAGTGCATCTGCGGCGCCTCACGTGCGACGTGGCACCATGGCGCCCCTCGTGCCCTGAGGCTGTGGTGCCGATGTGGTACGGGAACCTAGGACCCCTGATCGCTCGCCTAACCGCTTTCTGTCTTCGTCACCGCGTCCTCGTCCTTGCGACGTGGTTGTCCGCCGTGGTGCTCGGCGTTGCCGGGATGCTGCGGCTGATGCCGCTTCTCGCGAGCGGCTTCGCGCTGCCGGGCACCGACTCGACGCGCGTCCAGCAGATCCTCGAGAGGCACTACGGCGACAGTGCGAACTCGCTGATCGTCTTCATCGCGGAAGGCGGCCACGCCCGCGCACGCGTTGACGCGGCTTCACATACCGCGGCGCGCGCACTCCCCGGCGGGCACGTCACGGACGTGGAGCGGCTCCCGTCCGGCGATGCGGCCGCGTTCGTGCAGACCGCTCTCTCCGACAAGTCGGCGGCCAACGCGATCGAGTCGCTGCGCAGGCTGGTGGGGCCGCGGATCCTCGTCACCGGTGACGCAGCGCTCGAGGCCGACCTCAACCCGGCCCTCGCGCGCGCGCTGAAGACCGGCGAGCTGTTTCTCGCCGTCCCCGTGGCGCTCACGATCCTGCTGCTGGTCTTCGCGACCGGATCGGCGCTGCTGCCGTTCCTGGTCGCGGCCACGACGATCCCCTCGTCGCTCGGTCTCGCATGGATCGTCGCGCACTACCTGCAGCTGTCGAACTATCTGCTGAACATGGTCTCGATGATCGGCCTCGGCATCGCGATTGACTACTCGCTTCTCGTCGTGCACCGGTACCGCGAGGAGCGTCGGCGCGGCCGTGACCACGACGAGGCGATTCTCGAGACGATGATGCACGCCGGGCGCACGATCCTCTTCAGCGGCCTCGCGGTGTCGCTCGGCCTTGGGCTGATGACGCTGCTCCCGGTTCCGTTCCTCAGAGGCTTCGGCCTGGGAGGCCTACTCGTGCCGTTGGTGAGCGTGATCTGTGCTCTGACATTGCTTCCGGTGCTGCTCTCGCTCGTTGGTCACCGGCTGGAGCGCATCCGCCTCGTGCCGCACCGTCTCATGGAGTGGCGCCAACGTAGCGAGCTGCGCGTCTGGCACTGGCACGCCGGCTGGGTGATGCGGCGCGCGAAGGTCGTTGCGCCGGTGATCGCAGCGCTCCTGACGCTCGCTGCGCTGCCGCTGATCGGCATGCAGCTCGGCCCGGGGTCGCCCAACGGCTTGCCGAAGTCGCTGCAGGCGGTGCAGGGGCTCGCCCTCCTCCAGCACGGCAGACCGTCGGACGCGCTCGACCCGACCACGATCGTCGTCGATGCGGGCGCCGCACGCCGGCGTGCCGTGACCGCGCCGGCCGTTGCGCGACTGACGACGCTACTCCGCCGTGACCCCGAGGTCCTCACTGTCGCGCCGGTCGTGCCCGACCCGACGGGACGGTACTTCAAGGTGAACGTCGTCACGCGCCACGATCCGTATGGTGCGCAGGCGCAGGCGTTCGCAGGCCGGCTGCGGGAGACGATCATCCCCGCAGCGGACTTCGCCGAGGATGCGCATGTCGTTGCCGGCGGCGGTGCCGCGTACGCGGCGGACTTCATCTCGCGGACGCTGGGGTTGTTCCCGTACCTGGTCCTCGGCGTGCTCGCACTCACCTACGTGCTCCTCGTGCGCGCGTTCCGCTCGCTGCTGCTACCGCTGAAGGCGATCGTGCTCAACCTGCTCACGGTCTCCGCAGCGACGGGCCTGATGATCGCGGTGTTCCAGTGGGGGTGGGGGAGCCGGATCGGCCTCGTGCAGGTGCCGGAGATCGAGGGCTGGATCCCCGTCTTCATGTTCACGCTGCTCTTCGGCATCTCGATGGACTACGAGGTGTTCCTCGTCACGCGCATGCGCGAGGCGTGGGACAGGACGACGTCGAACGCGAGCGCGGTGGCGGACGGGCTCGCGCACACCGGTCAGATCGTCACTGCTGCCGGGGTCATCATGGCCGCCGCGTTCAGCGGGCTGATCATCGGCGCGATCCCGACGATGCAGCAGCTCGGCTTCGGGCTTGCCGTAGCGATCCTCATCGACATCACCTTCGTCCGCGGTCTGCTCCTGCCGTCGACCATGGCGCTGGTCGGCCGCTGGAACTGGTACCTGCCGGCGTGGAGCGCGCGGGTGCTGGCCGTTCGCGAGCGGCGGATCTGACGTTCGACACGGTGGCTCATTGTGTGAGGGCGCTCGATCTACGGCCAGCCGGGAGAGAAGACGTGCAGGTTGAGGTCGGTGTCGGGGCGGTTGCTCTACGTCGCCACACTGACGCGCAAGAAGGTCGCAGAGATCGAGGTCGTCTCGTCGTTGCCGCTGCGATTCTGCGCGTTGAATAGCGCGTCGAGCTCCGAGTGCAGGTCCTCTTCGCGCCCGTCCTTCGCCGCGGCGTCGTAAGCGTTCATCGTCGGCCCGTAATACGACCTGAACTCGGCGAGGAACTCAGACGGTGCTCCCGGATGGTTGAACGTGTACGTGTCGCGCTCGAACGAAATCTGTCCTTCGGGCACGCCCGCGGCGATGAAGCGCTCGATCACCTCGCTCTCGACGCCCCAGGTCATAGGGCTGACGAACCCGTCCGGCGGGGGCGGCGAGTAGGCGGAGCTGATCTTCAGGATCTGTGCCACCAGTGTCGGATCACCGGGAATCCAGTTGCCCATGATGATCCTGCCTCCCGGGCGCGTCAGCCGAACGACCTCCTTCGCGACGTCGAACGGCTTCGGGGCGAACATCGCACCGAAGATGCTGACGACGAGATCGAAACTGCCGTCGTCGAGCTCCTCGAGGCTCGCCGCATCGCCGTGCTGGAAGCTGCAGTTGCTCAGGCCGAGGCTGGCCGCCCGCGCGTTCCCCGCCTCGACCAGGTTTCTGGCGATGTCGACGCCCAGGACATTCGCCCCGAGCTGTGCTGCGGGCACAGCCGTCGTCCCGTCACCGCTGCCGAGATCGAGCACATCGAGGCCCTCCGAGATGCCAAGCGTGCCGACGAGCGCGTCACCGCTGTCGCGCATGGATGCCGCGATCCGGGTGAAGTCACCCTTCTCCCAGAGCGCCTGGTTCGGATTCGTTGCAGCCTGGCTTTCGGTCAACATGGCGAGGCAGGTCCTTTCTCGAATGATCTGGGCCGCCGCCGACACTGGACGGCGGCCTCGTTCCGCTGGGCAGCGCGGTCTAGCAGCCCTCGACGAGGGGACGGCACGGGTCGCGCCGGAATGCGTGGCGCAGCCGCGCCGTCATGGTCGCGAAGCGGGAGGGCTGCTCGACACGCCGCGCGGCGAGCGCCTCTCGGATCTGCCGCTTCCGCTCGCGCTCGCGCTCGAGTTCGCGCCGGCTTTCCTCGAGGAGGTTTGGGAACAGGGCGATGTCGAGATGGTTCACGGTCGTCTCCTCACTAGACCCTCGAATGACTTGGAGGCTACGGCCGCGCAGTGCGCGAGTCATCGGTAGACGGGACGATCTTGCATCCTCAGCGCAGGCGATTGCCCATCGTCCGTCCGAACGAGAACCTGGACGGAGCTCCTGCCGAGGCTTGGGAGAGGGGGAGACATGGAATCGCCGTTGCCGCGCCAAGTGAGCGGCCCGAGCGACCTGATTCGCGTCAATCCGTGCTCACGCGTGCCGGTGTTGACTCGTCCCGGCGCCGTGAGAAAATGCTCGGGCGCGATCTGCGTCGCACCCGAGCTGATGGCTCTGCCGAGCTTCCAGGCGGAAAGACGTTTCGACCACGATCAGCCCAGCATCCAGGCGAATGTGCGAAGTGCATCAGGAGCAAGGCTTCGCCACCGGGGTCGGTCGGTCGACAGGAGCTGGGCACCAGAAGCTGGGCTTCGCCACCGGGGTCGCGCGCCCGACGCGAGCCGAGCGCCAGATACTGGGTCTCGCCACCGGGGTCGCTCGGCCAAGGCCAGCCCATCCTCCCGGCGTGCCTGGGGCAGCGGGGTCCGAACTGCGACCGAAACACGGCTTCGCCACCGGGGTCGCTCGGCCAAGTCCAGCCCAGTCAGCTGAGTGATTTGCCGGGGACTCTTCTGGTCATTACACCCACATTCACGGCCAACTTCGACGCGAATTTCGGCGCTGACGCAGCGGCTGCGAGAGCTTCCTGGGTCGCCGCGGCGCAGGTCTTCACCAGCAACTTCATCGACGACATCAACATCAACATCACGGTGGACGCAGTACCGGGGACAAAGGTCTTCGGTGAGAGCTTCGCGGGGCTCCTGTCCATCTCGTACGCCGACTTGCTTGCGAGCGTCCGGGCGAGTGCAACGACGCACGACGATCAAGTGGCGATCGGCCCAGGCGGTTCCATGACCGCCGCTGATCCCACCAACGGTGCCGGCACTTGGTGGTTGGCGCGATCGCAGGCGAAAGCGCTCGGTCATATCCCTGATGACATGTCCGACGATGGAGGAACGACGTTCGGCGCAGGAAACCGTTTTACGTTTTCGGGTGAGATCGCCGACGGGACGTCCGATTTTCAGGGCATCGCAGCACACGAGATCAGTGAGGTCATGGGCCGGCTCGGCCTTTCCGGCGGGACGGTCGGCAGCACGGCCAATTCGTTCAGTTTGATCGACAACTTCTCCTACACCGGTCCCGGAACGAAAGGTCTTCGCGGTGGCCCGGGGAATCACTTTTCCGTCGACAACGGGACCACTCTGCTCAAGTTGTGGAACGATCCCACCACTAACCACCTCGACTCCCGGGATTGGGCGCCGGGCGCCAACGACGCGTTCAATCAGTTCAGCGACTCGGGCGTGGTCAATCCCGTCTCGGCCGTCGACGTGCGGCTGATGGACGTGATCGGCTACCACGCCGAGCCCATCGGGAGTGTCCTCGAGACCGTGGGTCGCATCACGTTCTTACGTGCGCACGAGCTCGGCAGCGGATATGGCAAGCCACCGGACTTTCTCGACTGCGAGGTGATCGTGCTGCTCGCTGAAGAGTCGTCCCGCGCTTTCGGCTTCAAGCTGCGGGCCGATCCGGACGAGCCTGCCCGCAGAGAGATGCTCGACTTTCTCCGATCCGCCTTCGTCGCCGAGCGACCCGTCCGTCTCGATTACGTCAAGACCGGCCCCCGAGTGGGCGAAATCACTCGCGTCGCGAACGGTTAGGAGACTCTCGATGCCCGACTTGCTCGAAAAGACCGGAAAGATCGTTTTTCTCCGTGCCCACGACCTCGGCACGGGTTATGGCCCGCCCGACGATCAGCTGGATGTCGAGGCTGTGTTCATCCTCAACGCCTTTGGCGAAGGTGCTTACGGCTTCCAGCTCCGAAACGACGACAATCTTCCGGCCCGCCAGGCCATGTTCAGCCTTCTCCGCGACGCCTTCGTAAACGATCTCACTGTCATCGCCGATTACCTGATCGACCCGGGCAAGGAGAACGGTGTTGCGATACGCGTCGCGCTTACTCGTTAGTGGACACGATGAGTCCGGTTGCCTGAGTCGCCGGCTGGGCGCCAGCCCGCATCGTCGATCAACGTTCGCAATTGCGTTCCTCGACACCGAGGCGACGGGTTAGCGCTCGAGCGCCACTTCACCCGCAACGTTTCGGCCCTGAACGGCTCGCTCCGACCGTGCCGGCGAGAGCGTGCTATCGGCGCTCCGAGCTCGTCCAGTTCGAGATCGCCGGCGACGTCGACAAGTCCGCCAAGAAGGTGCAGCAACGCGTTCTCGGGCGTGCGCGCGACGGTCGGTCTTTCTGCGGCGGCAAGCCACCTCGTCGAAGCCGGCAGCGCGACTCGGTCGTGATCCTGCTGATCGGGATGGCGGTCGGTGTTGACTACTCGCTGTTCTACCTCCGCCGCGAGCGGGAATGAGCTCGTGTCCGGCGAGGGGGCGGCAGCGGGCGGCCGGGAGCCTGGGCCTTGCCGCGCTCGTCGCGATCGGTATCGGCGGGATGGTCGGCGGCGGGATCTTCTCGGTGCTCGGCTTGACGGTGCAGCTCGCCGGTGCTGGCGCCTATCTGGCGCTCGCCGTCGGCGGGGTCGTCGCCGCGTTGACCGGCAGCTCGTACAGTCGGCTCTCGGTGCGGATCCGCAGCCGCGGCGGCACTGCGACGTTTCTCGACCGGGCTTTCGGGACGGGAGTCGCCGGGCCGCTCAATCTGCTGCTCTGGTTGAGCTACTTCGTGATGCTCGGCCTGTACGCGGTCGCCTTCGGCGCCTACCTGGCCGCGCTGCTCGGCCTCGATCCGAACAGCGCCTGGCGCCGCATCTTCGGGAGTGCGGTCGTGATCGGCTTCGCGGTGCTCAATCTCGGGGGGGCTCGGATCGTCGGCAGGGCAGAGTCGGCGCTCGTCTACTTCAAGGTCGCCGTGCTGCTCCTGTTCTGTCTCGGCGGGCTCGCATTCGTGGACGGCGCGCGTGTCTCGCCGTCCGCGTTCCCTTCGCCGGGTGCGATCGTGTACGCGGGTGCGCTCATCTTCCTGGGCTATGAAGGCTTCGAGCTGATCGCCAACGCCTCGGAGGACGCGAAGGATGGCGACCGGACGCTGCCGCGCGCGTACGCGATCGCGATCGGCAGCGTGATCTGTCTGTACGTCCTGGTCGCGTTCGTCGCGGTCGGCAACCTCGATGCGGCGACGATCGTGCACGAGCGGGACGACGCGCTTGCCGCGGCTGCGCGGCCGTTCCTCGGCTCCGCGGGCTTCAAGCTGATCGCGGTCGCAGCTGTCGTCTCGACTGCCAGCGCGATCAACGCGACCCTCTACGGGGCCGCCAAGTTCACCTACCTGATGGCCCGCGACGGCGAGTTGCCCGAATACCTCGGGCGACCCGTCTGGAGCCGGCCGATCGGGGGTCTCGTCGCGACCACGCTCGGGACGCTCGTGATCGTCAACACCGTCGACCTCGAGGGAATCAGCCTGATGGGGTCGGCCGGGTTCCTGATCATCTTCGCGGCGGTGAATCTCGCCGCCCTCCGGCTCGCCGCGGACCGCGGCCGCGCGCGAATCCTCTCGCTCGCCGGTCTCCTCGCATGCGTGTGCTCGCTCGCCGGGCTCGTCTACTACGCCGCCACGCACATCCCGGCGCAGCTCGCCGTCCTCGGCGGGCTGGTCGCGGTCGCCGTGGTCGGCGAGGCGGTGATTCGGTCCCGCGGCCGCGCCGTCGACTCCGAGCCCCGACCGGCGCCCGCCCCGCCGTCGGGCGGGGGAACTGGTCCTGCATCAAGCTGATCGGCTTGCCAGGGCACGTCCTTTCCGCAAGCCGACGCTCACGGCGGCGTTCTCGCGCCGGCCGGTGGGCGGCGGAAAGGTGAGGCTGAGGGACAGTCCTCCCTCGGGAAGGCGCGGGTCGTGATCGCGGCGTGGTGGGCGGTGGCGATGGCGTGGACGATGGACAGGCCGAGGCCGTGGCCGTCCGCCTCCCCACGCGCCGCCAGCCCGGGGGACAGGAAAGCGGGGTGAGGCAAGAGGGGCATCCGAATCCCGGGTGTCTGACTTCGCCGGCTACGTCGCGCACGAGCTTCGCACGCCTCTGGCGACCCAGCGTTCGCTGCTCGAGTTGGCGCTCGCCGATCCCGACGCAGACGCCGCCGCCTGGCGCAGGACCACTCGCCGAAGGCTCGCTCGGCCACGGGCTTCGGGCTCGGGCTCGGGATCGTCAAAGCAGTGGCGGATACGCACGGTGCGGGCATCGCCGCCCGCACCCGTCCGGTCGGCGGTCTGCGGGTCGAGGTGACGTTTCGACCGGCGACGGAACGGGCGCAGCCCGTCAGTTGCCGAGCTTGAACTGTGGCTTCGCGAGCGTGTTGAGGCAGCTCGTGTCGAGGCCCTTGGTGGTGCCGCGCTCGATGAAGCTCGTCATGATCCGCCCGGCGCAGCCGCCGCTGTCGAATTGGTGGCCGGCGTGTGGAAGCACCACGATGCGGCTGTCGCGGAAGTTCCGCTTCAGGCTGGGGAGATTCGTGACGGGATCCTGCGGATCGGCGCCGCCCTCGATCGCGAGCGCCGGCACGCGTCTGGAGGACGGGAACGTCCAGAGCGAGCTCGGCTCGGCGCGCTTCGGGAAGAACGTGCACCCTTTGCGAATCAAACCGACGAACGCTGCGGTGTAGCCGTCGAAGGTGGTTCCCCACGGCCCGGTCGCTCTCAGCCCTGCCCAGGGCTCGTTGCACCAGATCGACCAGTACATGATCTGAGGGCTGACACTCAGGTCACCGCGGCCTTGTTGGGCGAGAAGAGCGTAGTCGCCCTTCGCGGCGCGGCTGACGGCGAGGGGGATCGAAACCGCCCTGCTGGTGTCGAGCAACATGCTGTGGACGATCGAGGCGAGCTCGTCGCCGGTCGTCGTGACGCCGGCGCTCGTCTGCGCGGGATGTGCGTTCCAGGCCTTCACGAGCATCCCGAATTGCCGCTCCCACCCGGGGAATGCCTTTCGACAGTCGGGCTTCGAGCTGCACAGCCGTGCGAGTTGGTCGAGTGCCCGCTGGGCGTTGACGGCGAAGTGGGCGAAGAACGGAACGTCGAGCGCGGTCGCCCCCTCGAGCGTCATCGTCCGGACCGAGGCGGGGTGGAGCTTCAGGTAGACCTGGGCTGCGGTGGCGCCGTACGAGCCACCGACGACGTCGAGCTGCCGGTAACCGAGCGCGGCCCGCACGGCATCGAGGTCGTCCATCGCCGCGCGCGTCCCGTACTGGGTCATGTCGCCGCCGAATGCCTTCAGGCAGGCGCGGGTGTAGGCGCGGAGCTCGGCGGTCGAGCCAAGCGGGTTCTTTCCCTTCGGGCAGGAGTACGCGCCCGAGCGGCCGGTGCCTCGCTGGTCGACGAGCAGGATGTCGTGGTGTGCGTTCAGCGTCTCCCACAGCTGGCTCAGAGAGACGTCCGCCTCGGCGGCCGCAACTCCAGGCCCACCGGCGAGATAGGTCACCGCATCCTCGGCCACGGGCTTCCGCCAGGCGGGCAGAACGACGACGCGAAGCGCGATCTTCCGCCCGTCTGGCTTCGCCCGGTTCTCCGGAACCACGAACGTTCCGCATTCGGCTACGACGTGCTGCACGACGCAGCGCTCGAGTACGAGACCGCCGTGTCCGGCGCCGGCCGAGATGCCGACCAGCACACCGACGACGAGCACCGCGATCCGCATCGACGTTCCGCTACCTGCAGCGTGCTGACGCCATCAGGCGCCTGCGACGCCCGGTCACGAGTCGCCGCCGTCGCGACAGCCGAACGGGTGGGGCATGGAATCGGCGTCCCGCGACGAGGATCGCCGCCAGCGCCACGATCTGGGCGCCGAGTGCGATCCGGTTCACGTCGACCGCCGGCTTCCAGGTCACCTCGCCGTCGTGGACGACCCACGCTCCGCTGGGTCGCGCCATCACGCCGAGACCGCCGCCGGCCCCAGCCTCCTCGGCTCCGCGCCGGCCCTCGCCACCGCCCCCGCCTCCGCGTATCGCGGCCGCCGGGATGACAGTGGTGCCGTTCTGCTCGTAGGGATCGCCGTACACACGCTTCGCCGTGACCGTGTCGCGGATGCCCTCGATGACACGCTGAAACTCGGGTGCTTGCATGTTCTTCCTCCCTTCGCCGTCCATGATTGCGGGGAGGCCCGGGGGGTGTATCGGGGGAACCACCGACGCTCCCTTCGCTCCTCCCACAACATCTCTTCACCACGTTGTTGCCTGCCGTACCTGGTCGTGTCACCCACGGCCCCATGTGCTCCACGGAGGATCGCTCCCGTCCCAACAACGAGCACAAGGGGGAAGCGAGATGAGAAGGCGGATCCGGTGGATCGTGCCGGTACTGGCAGTCGCTGCCGCCGTCATGGTTGCCTCGAGCGTCTCGGACGCGTCGGGCGGGCCGAAAGGGGGCTCCGCGACGACGTCGCCGGTCAAGCATCTGGTGGTCGTCTTCCAGGAGAACGTCTCTTTCGACCACTACTTCGGGACGTATCCGAATGCTGCCAACCCTCCGGGCGAGCCCGCGTTCCACGCCGCACCGGACACTCCATCCGTGAACGGGCTCCAGGGAGCGCTGCTGACCGCGAATCCGAACGGCGCCAACCCGCAGCGGCTGGACCGCTCGCAGGCGCTCACGTGCGATCAGAACCACGGCTACACCGCCGAGCAGAAGGCGTTCGACCTCGGACTGATGGACAAGTTCCTCCAGTACACGGACGTCGAGAGCTGCTCGCCGCCCGACGTCAGCGCCCCGAATCTCGTCCTGGATTACTACGACGGCAACACCGTGACCGCGCTCTGGAACTACGCGCAGCGCTTCGCGATGAGCGACAACTCCTACAGCGACACGTTCGGTCCGTCCACCCCGGGAGCGTTGAACGTCACGGCGGCCAACACGTACGGAGCGATCTGCGGGCCGAGTAGCGCCGTCTACAACGCCCCGACCTGCACCGCGACGCCGGGCGCATCGCCGGCCACGCCGGACTCCGCTTCGGCGCCGGGCACCGTCTACAGCGATGCAGATCCGAACTTCGACGTCTGCTCGTCGATCGAAGACCACAAGACGGCCGCGCAGACGATTCAAATGTCCGGCCAGAACATCGGCGATCTGCTCGACAAGGCAGGTGTGACCTGGGGCTGGTTCCAGGGCGGGTTCGCCAGTCCCGGCTACGTCCCTGGCAAGCCGGGCAGCGACGACCTCTCGGCGGTGTGCAGCAGCACCCACGAGAACGTCGGCGGTGCGACCCAGACCGACTACAACCCACACCACGAGCCGTTCCAGTACTACGCCTCCACGGCGAATCCGGAGCACCTGCCGCCGGCCTCGGTCGCGGCGATCGGCCGTCAGGATCAGGCGAATCACCAGTACGACCTGAAGGACTTCTGGGCCGCGGCCGACAGCGGCAACCTGCCCTCGGTCTCGTACCTGAAGGCGGCGAACTACCAGGACGGCCACGCAGGCTACTCCGACCCGCTCGACGAACAGGCATTCCTCGTCGACACGATCGACCATCTCGAGCGGCTGCCGACCTGGAACAGCACCGCGGTCGTGATCCTCTACGACGACAGCGACGGCTGGTACGACCACCAGATCGGGCCGATCCTGACGCAGTCGCAAACCGCGCTGGACGCGCTCACCGGCACAGGCACCTGCGGCACGAACACCGCCGAGGTTCCGGCCGCAGCCGGCGGCGTGCCCGAGCAAGCACGCTGCGGAGTCGGTCCTCGCCAGCCGCTGCTCGTGATCTCGCCGTTCAGCAAGCAGAACTTCGTCGATGGCACCCTGACGACGCAGAGCTCGGTGATCCGCTTCATCGAGGACAACTGGCTGGGCGGTGAACGGCTCGGAAACGGCGCCGCGGATGCCTTGGCAGGGACACTCGACAACATGTTCAGCTTCGGTCACCCGCAGGGCCCGAAGCTGTTCCTCGACCCGGCGACCGGAGAGCCGGCTTCCGGACGTTGACCACCTCGACGGGGAGGCCGGGCTCGCGGACAGGCCCGGCCTCCCGTTTCGACCTTCTCGGGATTGGGTCCTGCCTGCGCGGGGCATGCCGTGAGCGTGGAGTCGCGCGTCCCGGTCCGCGGCAGCGAGCGGCAACTGCCGCCGGACGCCCGTCGGGTCGGGCCGGCCGATCCGGGTGAACCGGTCACCGTCACCGTCGTCGTCCGGCGCCGGGCGGGCAGGCCTTCGCCCGAGGCGGCGGCCGCTCCGCTCGACCGCGCCACGTTCGCCGCCACGCGAGGTGCGAGCGACGAGGACCTCGCGGCCGTTGAGCGGTTCGCACACGACCACGGCCTTGCCGTGGCCGAGTCCAGCCCTGAGCGGCGCACGGTCAAGCTCACGGGGAGTGTCGCCGACGCGTCCGAGGCGTTCGGCGTCGAGCTTCACCGGTACGACCATCCCGAGCACGGAAGCTTCCGGGGACGAACCGGCCCCGTGCTCGTTCCGGCCGAACTGGGGGAGGTCGTCGAGGGGGTGTTCGGGCTCGACGACCGTCCGCAGCTTCGCCCGCGGTTTCGCATCGCGGACCCGCGGGTCGTGAGCAGGTCGTACACACCGGTCGAGGTCGCGCAGACGTATGACTTCCCAGCGGGTGCGACCGGCGCCGGGCAGTGCGTCGGAATCGTCGAGCTCGGCGGCGGCTACCAGCAGTCGGATCTCGAGACGTACTTCGGTGAGCTTGACCTGCCCGTGCCGATGGTGACCGCTGTGTCGGTGGACGGCGCGACGAACAGTCCGTCCGGTGACCCGGGAAGCGCCGACGGCGAGGTGCTGCTCGACATCGAGGTTGTCGGCGCGATCGCGCCTGGAGCCCGCATCGCCGTCTACTTCTCGCAGAACACGGACCAGGGGTTCATCGACGCCGTCACGACCGCCGTCCATGATCGGGCGAACGCGCCGTCGGTCATCTCGATCAGCTGGGGCGGCCCGGAGAGCACGTGGACGGCCCAGGCGCAGGCCGCGCTCGACCGGGCCTTCGCCGACGCGGGCGTGCTCGGCGTGACCGTCTGCGCCGCGGCCGGCGACAGCGGCTCGGGCGACGGCGTCGACGACGGACGCGCGCACGCGGACTTCCCCGCCTCGAGCCCGCACGTGCTCGGCTGCGGCGGCACCCGGCTCGAGACCGGCGGCGCCGAGACCGTGTGGAACGACGGCACGAGCGGCGGCGCGACCGGCGGCGGCGTGAGCGACACCTTCGACCTGCCGGACTGGCAGTCGTCGGCGGGCGTGCCTCCTTCGGCCAATCCGGGCGGCCGCGTCGGCCGCGGCGTCCCCGACGTCTCCGGCAACGCCGACCCGCAGACCGGCTACAGCGTGCTGGTCGACGGACAGCAGGCGACATTCGGCGGCACGAGCGCCGTCGCACCCTTGTGGGCTGCACTCGTCGCGCTCTTGAACGAACGGCGTGGCATACCGATCGGGTTCGTGAACAGCATCCTCTACCGAAGCGGCGGCGGCTCGTTCCGCGACGTCACGAGCGGCAACAACAGCCTCGGCGACGCTCCCGCCTACACGGCAGGCCCCGGCTGGGACGCCTGCACCGGGCTCGGCAGCCCCGACGGCAAAGCGCTCTCGCAGCTGCTCGGGCCCTAACGGCAGGCGACTCGGTGGGACGCGGCCGGACTAACGTGTACGAGGTGCGAGGAGGCACGCGTGAAGACCGATAAGTCAGGGCGCACGAGTGCGGGGATCCTGCTTTGGCGCAAGAGGGAGGGTTGTTTGGAGGTGTTGCTCGCGCATCAGGGCGGTCCGCTCTGGGCGAAGAAGGATCTGGGCCACTGGACGATCCCCAAGGGCGAAGTCGAACCGGGTGAGGAGTTCGAGGCGGTGGCCCGGCGAGAGTTCGCAGAGGAGACCGGACACGATGCGCCCGGCCAACCTCTCATCGATCTCGGGGAGATCAGGCAGAAGTCCGGCAAGCTGGTGCTCGGTTGGGCAGTCGAGGGAGACCTCGACCCATCGTCGGCGGTCAGCAACACCTACGAGATGGAGTGGCCGCCGCACTCGGGTGTGATGCAGGCGTTCCCCGAGATCGACCGGGTCGAGTGGTTCGGTCTCGACGAGGCCCGGCGAAGGCTGAAAGCAGCGCAGGTTCCCTTCCTCGATCGGCTCCAGGCCGCTCTCGCCGCCGACCCCGGGCCGAACTGAAGACTCGGATTCCTGGCAAGTGGCGGTCGGACAATTGATCCACCACACTGGCGTCGGAGGCCCGGCTACCGCCCCACGAAGCGTCGCTGGCATTCAGTAGTTCGCCGTATAGGAGGACGCCGCGGAACGTCGTAGCATCGCGCTGCACGGCGGCGGCGTCGCCGGGCAGCAGAGTCGAAGTGCACAGCAGGCCAGAGAGGAAGAGTCCATGGTTCTGTGGTCGGCGGCCGAAACGGCCTTCCGGTGGCGGCCGCGATGAAGCCCGGGAATGACGGCTTGCGGTTCCTGCTCGAGCTCGTGGTTCTTCTCTCGTTGGGCTATTGGGGCTACCAGGTCACCAACAGCCCACTTCGCTGGGTGTTGCTGGTCGTTGCGCCCCTGGTGGCGGCAGTGGTCTGGTCGATCTGGGTTGCGCCGAAGTCGTCGTCGGCGTTGCGCGATCCCTGGCGGCTTCTGCTCGAGCTCGTCGTGTTTGGTGCGGCTGTCGCTGCCCTCGCGTGGGCCGATCGGCCGGCCTGGGCTGCTGTGATCGCCGCTCTCGTCGTCCTCCATCTCGGTTTGACCTTCGTGCTCGGGCAGCGCGGGCCCGGCGCTCGAGAGGACGAAGACAGAGCGTCTGATCCACCTCCGGTCGATTCGCCTCACGGAAGCAGGGTTGCGTGAGAAGGCTCGCAACCGCCTCCGGAGTCACCTACATCGTGGCGTGGATCGCCGGCCTGCTCGTCGCCACCGGCGGACCGAAGCCCAACGACTCGGCAACCAAGGTCACCTCCTACTTCGCCGGCCACGAGCACTCGGCGATGCTCGGCCACTTGCTGGTGGATGGAGTCGCCGGGATCGCGCTCGTCGGGATTGCGATCACCATCCTGCTCTTCCTGCGTCCGGCTGAGAACCAACTCGCCAGAGCTGGATTCGCAGCTGCTCTGCTCGCCGCTGCAACCTCGCTCGTCCAGTTCATTCTCGGCATCACGTTCACGTACAAGGCTGCCCATGGCGGAAGCGCCAAGACCGTCCGTGATCTCTTCGTCGCTCTCAACGATGCGGACACCGTCAAGCTCGTCTTCCTCGGCGCGATGATCGCCGCAGTGTCGATAGCCGCCCACCGCAGCAGCCTCCTGCCAAACTGGTTCGCGATCTACGGTTTGATCTCCGCGCCGCTCCTCGCGATCAGCGGCTTCGCGTTTCCCTTCGACAGCGGCGTCCTTCTCGCCTCGTTGGACTTGACCCTGTTGCTCCTCCTCGCCTGGGTTGGCATCTTTACTGCCGAGGTCGCGCGCCGAGCCTCGTCGAGCGGCGTTCCCGGACGCGCGCCGGTCCCATCGACCTGAGACACGTTCCGGTCGTTGGTCTTCGGGGACGGTCAGTGGCCGTTGATCGAGAAGTGCATGTAGTCCTTGGTCGAGCCTGTCCAGGAGCCGCCCCAGCCCCAGCCGATCGAGGTGAAGGCACGGACGACGGCGGTGTCGACCATGCCGCGGCGGTAGGTCGAACGGTTCATATAGGAGATCGCTGTCGGGTCGCGTGTCATGCCGCAACCGACGTAGGGATTCTCGACCGGGTTGAGGTCGATCGCCTCGCCGAAGGCGTGTTCCGACCAGCTGCCGGTGGTGCCGTTCGCCGTCTTCGTGCACGGAGACGACGACGCCTGGCGGCACTCGAAGGAGGCGGTGAAGTCGCCGTCCCGGGGAACGTTCTTCGACACGCCGTAGGTGTCGCCGAACTGCATGTGGTGGATCGGAAACCGCATCGCGTAGAGCCTTTCGAAGACGCGGGAGAGATCGGAGGCGACGCGTGCGTTGACCACCAGCTCCCCCCAGTGGGCGCGACGGTCGAACCCCACGTAACGAACCTCGAGCAGTCGCAGTTGCGAGAGCGCGACCGGACACCCGGTGTGGTACTCGTGCGCCGCGCGGACAGCTGCACGTTCCGCCTCCGTCAGCGGCCGGATCGAGCTCGCTGAAGCCGCGAGAGCCGATCCGACCAGCACCAGGGCCGCAGCAATGATCGCGACAACACGCACAGTGCCGGCATTGTGCCGCGTCAGCCTTGCTCCCTCTCTCATCTGATCATGGCAGTGTGAAAGCTTTCGAGAGACTGTCGATGATCGAGCCTGTTTCGGTGAGCTGCGAGTGAGAGCGACGCTTCAGAGCGTGGTCGGATTCGGCCTGGTCTGGCTCTTTCGTGCAAAGGGGTCGATCTTGTCATGCTGATTGCGCTTCCCGGCCAGGCTTCTCCGGTTCCGCGATCTCCGACAGCGCTCGTTGCAAGGCTGCGCGAAACCGAGGACGAGCTCGGTCCCGCGATCGAGCATTGGGATAAGTCCAGACGGCCGCCCTCCGAGGTCACCGTCCTCGCACGCTACGAGCAACGCGTCGTGCGCCTGGTCGCGAGCAAGCCGGCGCTTACGACAAGAGTCATTCGGCTTGATCCGGCGATCACCGACGACCTGGTCGCGCAACGCGACCTCGCAGAGTTGACCGGGTCGGGGCCGGCGCCTCGAGCTCGTCTAGTCATTGGCCGGCCCGCGGCCGCCGCTGTGCTGATCAAGTGGTACCGAGAAGCGCAAGCGCGATTCGGCGTCCGCTGGCAACTCCTCGCTGCGATCAACTTCGTCGAGACAGCATTCGACAAGGTCCGCAACGTGAGCGGCTCCGGTGCCCAAGGGCCGATGCAATTCGAACCGGCGACCTGGAAGAGATACGGACTTGGCGGCAACATCGACAATCCCCGCGACGCGATTCTCGGAGCTGCCAACTTCCTGGCCGCGAACCACTACCAGACAGACGAACGTGGAGCGATCTACCACTACAACCCCTCACCGCTCTACGTCGACGCGGTCATCCGCTACACGCAGCGGATCAGCCGAGACCCGAACGCTTTCTTCACCTACTACTGTTGGCGGGTCTACTTCCGGACGCGGAACGGCTAGGTCGAGGTCGGCGTGTCCGAGGCTCCGCGCGCGGGTGCTCAGACGCGTAAGTTCTCCTGAATGCGTACGACTGCTCTTGCGGTGGTGACTGTGTGCGTGCTCGGTCTTGCCGGCGCGGGGACGGGCAGTGCGCGTGGGGAACAGATGACCTGTGGGTCGCTGTCGCTGGGACCTGGATCGTTGCACCTGAGCAAGGGTGAGGGTGCCCGCTGCATGCTTCTCGCGTACCAGAGTCACTGCCAGACGGCCCGCTACCAGCTCTCGATCTTCGGAGTCGACACCGTTGCGACCCGCGCATTCCGTGTCGATGCTCGGACGGGTCGCTGCGGCATCGACGTGACGACGAGCTTCCGGGTCGTGCCCCAGCCCTCTCGTGTGACCGGGCTGGGCCGGTGCCGCGCGTTACGGCGCAGAGGAGACGAGATCATTGCCGCCGCTTGCAGGGGTAGCGGACTTCCGGCAACCATCTCCCTGACCAGGATCAGCTGAACTCGATGCGTCGGTTAGCCTGACGGACACCTCCCGCTCCTGTATGCGGTGTAGTCGGCCGGGGAGAGGATCCAGCGCCACGCGCCGTTGACCTTCACGCCGTGCATCGTCGCGGTGGTCGTGCCGTCGTCGGCGGTCACCCGGAGGGAGACTGCGGTCGACGGCATGGACTTCCTCCCGACGACGATGGTGTCGGGATAGGTGTTGAGGACCTTCAGCTTCAGCAGGTTGAAGCCCTCGTTGCTCTGGCAGGCCATGTAGCGCGCCCGGCTGACCACTGCCTGGTCGGCGGGGTGGAGCGTGTCCCAGAGCGGGCCGGTCTGACCACGGGAGAACTGGGTCGTGACCTGGCTGATGAAGCTCGCCGCCGACTGGGCTCCACCTTTCGACGTGTTGGATCCGCCTCCGCAGCCGGCCGCGAGGGCCGCGACGAGGGATCCGGCGGCGGCGACTTCGAGCCACCGCTTGGTGAGTGGGTGCTTGAACGCGGTCTCTGTCATCGGGAGCGTCCTCCGTGTGTCGTGACGACGAACCGTGGTCCTGCGCGCTCGTCGACGAGCGGAAGGCGACCGATGACGATCGGTTCGCCGAACTGCGAGATCAGGAGCGCCGACAGGTCGGACCGGGCTGCGACGTAGGCGCGTGCCTCGTCGAGGTCGAGGATGGCAAGCGCGGTGGCGTGCGCCTCGGCGTCCGTAGCGCTGCGGGCAACGACGGTGACCGCGATCGGGCCGGTGGCGGCAGGCTCGCCCGTCGTGGGGTCGATGAGGTGGTGAAGTCGACGGCCAGGGCCGAAGCGCCGGGTGTCGCGGCCGGATGTCGCAACACCTCCCTGCTCGAGCTGCAGGGTTTCGACGACGCGGCCCGGCTCTCGCGGGTCGTTGATGTCGATGCGCCACGGGCCGCCCTCGGGACTGACGCCGAAGACGCCAATGTCCCCGCCCAGGTCGGCGAGTGCGCCGGTCAGCGCAGGCCAGGCCGACCGCATCGCGTCCAGCGCGCGAGTGGCGGCAAACCCCTTGCCGATACCGCCCAGGTCGACCGCTGCGCCGGGTTCGAGGCGCGCCCTGATCGACGCCGGGTCGAGATCGACCAGCGCGCCTGCCCGCCAGCCGTCTGCCGGAGCACGTGGGGGTCGCTCGGCGAGCAGCTCAAAGGACCGGTCGTAGCCGGCGGCCTCGAGCGCGGGGAGGATCGTCGGGTCGAACCGTCCGCCGGTCGCGGCCCGGGCATGCAACGACGCGACGAGGGCCTCGAGGAGCCGCGCATCGACCTCGACCCATGACCCGCCGGCGCGGTTGAGGCGTGAGAGGTCGCTCCGTGGGTCGAAGCGCGAGAGTGCCCGCTCGCAGGCGCCCACCTCCTGCTTCGCGGCCTCGAGGGCGCGGCGCGCGGGCGTGAGGTCGTCCGTTTCTGCGACGACGGCCACGGCGCAGAGCGTGCCCATCGCCCTGAACGTCGCTCGCTGCAAGACGCGGGTCACGTCGACACCACTGCGCGATCGGCGGGCTGCTGGGGCTCCGTGATCGCCGGCCTGCTCGGTGGTACCGAAGCGGGGGGCGCGCGTCGCGCACTCGGCCTCGGAATGAGGATCCGTGCGTACACGAGCCAGAGGACCGGGAGCAGAAAGATCCCGGCGAAGATCAGGCCGCGGGCTCCGACGAGGTCGCTTCCGACGTTGAGCGCGTGGTACAGGCCGATCGCGAAGGCACCGAACGTCGCGTAGTGCATCAGGCGCCAGCGGCGCTGGCCGATCCGGCGCCGCACATGGAACGAAGCGGCGAGGACGAGCACGAGCCACGCTCCGACGATCCCTGCGGCGACGGGAACCGGCCGCCACGGCGCCGATCCGGGGACGAGGACGGCGGCGAGCCCGAAGTGGATGGTCGGGTCGAAGAGCAGGGCGCCCATGTGCAGGCCGACCATCGCAAGCGCGGTCCACATGAGTGTCTGGTGCCAGCCGAGGAGCATCTTTCCGCGGCGCGCGCCGAGCACCTTTGTGCTGATCGCAAGACCGAGCATCACCGAGACCGACAGCAGCGCGAACGCGACGAGGCCTGCCGCACGGGCAACCAGCCACGCAACGGGTACCGCCGAGGTTTGGGCGGCGATCATCCGGCCGGCACCGGCGACGTGCGTGTCGTCGCATGCGACGTCGAGGCGCCTCCCTGCACGACGACGAGTTGGCTCTTGCCGTTCTTGCCCTTGACGACGACCGCGGACGGGATGTTCTGCTGGATCGTCGTCGGCTGGGGACGGGTCCAGGCCAGCACCGCGAGCACGGCGAAGAGTGCCCACGTCGCGAAGATCGTCGCCCAGATGCTGCGCAACTCAGTCTCCCGGTTCCACCCGCGTCGGCGTCGCCGGTGCCGCCGGTGTCAGGACCTGACCGACCTGAGGCACGACCGGCGCGGGGGAGACATGCCGTGTCAGGCCCGCGACTGCGAGGGCGCCCGTCAGAGCGGTCACTGCCAGCGCCGCCGCGACGGCGAACAACTCGCGCCGACTCGGTTGCGTCGGGCTCGTTTGCTCTTTGCCGGGCGTGGCCACAGGGTCCTTTCGTCCGCTGACGGTTTCTGCGGGCGGCGGTTCCCGCTCCCCCGATGCTGGATGCGCCCGCCGCGCTCGCAATCGGTAGGACGGCGGATCTCCGCCACGGGTTTCCCGAAGACACGGGGGGCCTGCCTACTGACGTCCGGGGTAACGCCTGATCCAGGCGCCGGTCACTCCGAGAAGTCGAACCGACGTGAATGCGTCCAGGTCAAGCTGGGACGTCTTGCAGCCTTGCGGTCGGCGCGCATCTTCTGATTCTTGACCGAGGTTGGCGAAGTCTTTGTCGCGAGCTGGGGCGGCCTTGGCGGCGGCTGTCGTAGACCTCGCTGCATGAACGACGACACGCAGACAGCAGCTACATCTCAACATCGGAGGGACACGATGCACCGCTATCGCCTGACATACGACCCGAACCCGAAGGAACTCGCCCGCCGCGACGCCGCGGTCGGCAGCCACGTCGTCCTCCTCTGGAGCCGCCGGACCGGACGAGCAAGCGTTGTGGTCGAGGAAGACTCGACCGGCGAGCTCGTCGAGCTCGACGTCGACGAGCGGGAGAACCCGCTCGATCTCTACAACCATCCCTATGCGTACCTCGCCGTGCCCGGACGCGGACACCCCGGCCGCGCATTCGGCCGCGACCATCCAGTCGCCGCGTAAACAACCACGCATCTCTCGATGGTCTCACCTGGTGACGTCGTACTGCGCGAGCGATCGGCTGCGGAACCTGTTGATTGCGTTGGAGCGTTTCTGTCAGCTTCCGTCGACAAGACGACGGTCGCGATCAGCATCGACAGCCCGCAAGCGGCCGACCAATCCTCCCATGACCCGACGCACTGCTCGGGTGGGCCGCCGCGAGACTCCGGGCATCGGGTCACCTGAACGGTGCCCGAGCGTGAGCCGTTGTCCGGCCCATGAGCACAGGTCGATGGCCGAGGTTCGCCAACTACGTGACGTCATTCGAAGACTCTCGGGTTGTTGTCTTGGGCTCGCGCACGTAAAGAAACCCTCACAGAGGTTGAAGGTGTCGCTCACAGCCGACCACTAGCGTGAACTCGATCGCCGGACGTGCTGGCCATCGATGACGTGCTGGTCGGTGGAAGGTTGCGAACGATGAGAGTCGCGGAGGATCGGGAACAGCGGTGCGGCCGGCGCACTCCAGCCGGCGCGCCCGAGGGCGACACGAACGAGTGCACCTCGAAGCAGCAGCGCAACCGCCGCCGCCCTTTCTCGGGGCGGCAGTGCTGCACGCCGATGTCGACGCGGCTATCGAGCGGCTGAGGCGGCCGGGGATCAGGCCACGACCAGAATCACGCACCCACGCAGGACAGCGCTGTGCCTGCTTGCCTCGATGATCGTGCTCTCGGGCCTTGTGGTCGGCCCGTCAACAGGCGTCGCCTATGCGCGCCCCGATGGCCACCAGGACGGTGCGCGAGGTGGCGTGGCGGCGGCGTTCGTCGGATCCGGCCCACCGGTCGTGCCAGGTGACGAGTCCCAATCCAGCCTGACGGCATCGTTACTCAAGTCGGTGGCGGAAGGGGCCGCAGGTGAGGTAGGCGGCCAGCTCGCCGGGTGGGTCTTGGGGGCCGCAGGTCTCGGTAGCGACTCGACGTCGGCTGGAATCGTTGCAGAGCAGCTGCAGGCGTTGCAGCAAATCGAATCAGACCTGAATGGAATATGGAACGAGATAGCAAATCTGAACTGTAACGCCCTATCCAGCGACCTTCTCCAGGATCGAGACAACATTTTGACCTGGTATGAGACATACCAAGGTTTCGTAGAAACGGCGGCGGATGGATTTGTCCCCAACCAAGCCGACGTCAATGCGTGGATCGCCGATGTCCTCAGCGAGCAAACAAATCAGGGTCTGTTGAACGCGATCAACGATATCGATACACAGCTGATGGGAGTTCCGGGCGGATCGCAAGGCGCTATCGCAGGGTGTTTGGATCCGCAGCTCATTCCGCCACCGCAGCCAGGCACGCTCAACGACGCGACGCACTATTACGATGAGGCGCTGCGCCTGACCAGGTACTTCTACGGGCAGCAGGTTCAAGGCCTTGCAATGCTGGCGGACGCGTACCACCTCCAGGTTCAGGAGCTCTACCAGCAGGGAGTCGGGAAGTATCCGAACTGGCCTAAAATCGATGACCCCTCGGACGCTGCTCAACTATGCAGCGCCGACTACGTGAACACGATCACGCCGATCGATCCGGCGCTCAGCGGAAGCATCGTGAACGAATGCCTGGATGCATTCGACGCGACAAACTACGTATACGAGCATCTCGCCGGGCAGTTCGAGCGGGCGGGCGCGCCCTACCAGTCGACGAACGTCGCGGCATACACCGCGGACGGCGCGACGAAGTTGTTCGTCAAGTCGGTGCACGACTTCACCAATGTTGCCCACCTCCAGGACCCGACGAACATCCCCGACTGCCCGCTACCCCTCACCTCTGCAAACCCGTGCGGCATCCTGAAGGGCAACTACTCGAGTGCGAACCCGGCGGACACCTTCAAGACGAGCCAGGGCCCGGTCGTCTACGGTGCGGATCTCCTCTACGGCGCGAACGATCCAGCCGAGGAGAACTCGAGCGTCTGGCAGGGCTACGACCAGTGGCGGCCGGCCTCGTACGACGAGATGGACAACCTCATCGCGGCCGCCAGGAAGCAGCAAGGCGACTCGACGGGAACAATCGGAACCGTCCTGTCCAACGCAGGCTTCGACAGCCCGTTCAACCTCCTCATCGTGTCCCACCAATCGTTCGACTACCAGATACCGTGGAACATAAACCCGACGAACACTACGGTCATGAAGTTTGTCGACACGGCGTTCCCGGACGGCAATGTGGGATCCGGGGATGCCCTCGAAAGCCTGGCCATCCAGCAAGGCCCTGAATGCAATTTTGGAAGTGCCGTTTTCAAGACCGAGTGGAGGGACGAGAGGGTCGGGAGCATCGATCGCAACGGGTTCTACGACGTCAGACTCGACCCCTGCAGCGGCGACCAGAAGTGGGAGCAGGATCCGGGGTGGCACACGACGGCCTACCAGACGCCGCAAGCGCAGCAGTACCGCTGGCCGGTCATCTCCTCGACAAGTCTCTCCTGCTCCCCCGGTCGGTCGCATACGAACCCTGGCGGCGTGCAAACCCGGTGCGGCAGGGACTTCGACGCCTGGTTCGACGAGCAGGTGCCCCGTCCGGTGACCTGTCAGGCGCCCACCACAGGCGACCAGTACGGCCAGTGCACCAGCTGGAATCCCTGGGGTGACCAGATCGACATCGCCCTCGCCGGGCCGCAGGCCGGCGAGTGGTCCTCACCGGTGCTCAGTGGCGATGTGACCGTCACCTTCGACCGAGACACCGCGCGGAGGATCACCGGCACCGTGGTGCTGCCCTCGACGGACGGCCATGGTACGGCGACCGTCAGGTTCGACATCAACCGAGCCGGGCGCGAGCACACGTTCTATACCGGCACTGTGAAGATCGACGCCGACCGTCACCGGCAGCTGACTGTGCCGCTGCGGCACGTCGAGCTCGAACACCAGACGAACGGGACCGTGTCCGGCCAGGTCATGTGGCGTAGGGGCCACCAAGGCACGTACACACTCAGGTTCGCAGTCCGTGACTCCAACCCCGGCTGAACCGCGCCGCCCCGAACGCGGATCAACTCACACGGATGCCCGAGGTCCTGCCACCCGCAGGGCGGAAGCCGAGCCCTGCGCGCCGAGGCGATGGTGCCGAGGAACGCACTCTCTCCCGCCGGCGAGTCTCTTCGCAGCCTTATCGGGCGTCCGGTGTCTCGAGTTCCCCGTCGAGCCGGTCAACCTGGGCCGAGCGAGGGAAGGCGCTGAACAATCGTTCGGGCGTTTCGGGTGGGTGGCTGATGACGAGGATCTTGTCGCTGTCGAGCATCTCGGCCGTTTCGGGATAGATCATCGTGCTGACGACGAGCGCGCGCACCGGCGCTTGGGTTCGATTCTGCAGCTGGTGCGCGCCGACCCGGCCGACCGGACAGGCGACGACCTCGCCCGGCTCGAGGATGCGATAGCCGTCGAGCGTGCGCAGTGTCGGCTGCCCGGCGAGAACGATGATCATCTCTTCGTTGGCATGGTGCAGGTGAAACGGGGAGCTGTTCTGGCCGGGATCGATTTCATAGAGCGTCGCTCCCAGTTGTTTGGACCCGGCCGGGGCGCCGATCCGTGCAGCGCGGCCGCGTAGCGGCGCCTGTTCGCGTTCCACCCATTCAGGGTCGTAGATGTTCACCATCGCGGTGCGGCCAACTGGCCGTGTCGGACGACACGGTATTCGAGATGTGTTGTCGGACAGGAACGCGTTGACCTGTAGCTAGTCACCTTGTGGGCTATCTCGAGCTGTCTGTATGAACGAGTACAACGCGTCCTTCGCCCCGTGTGTGATCGGATCCCCGTGGGCGAGCAGCAGCCGATCGAAATCGAGGTCGAGCAACCGCCGGTACGCCTCGCGCAGCCCTGACTTCGTGCGCTCCGGCTCGTCCATCAGCTCGTCCGGGACGAAACGCAGCGGGCCCTCTGCGGGCCACCGGACAACGCCGTCTGCGACTGCCAGCGCCCGGTGGGCAGGGACGTGCAGCGCGCACTCGTCCGGGCAGATCGCGTCCACCTCGTAAGCGATTACTCCCCCGGGAAGCTCGCCGCCGAACTCGAACGGCTCGACCGGGCCACGGCCCTCGAGCTCGTGCTGACCGTTCCGGACGCAGTGCACCGTGCAGCCGAAGGCCTCGCGCAGCCTCCACGCGTCGCGGTCATGATGCCGGTTGGTGAGCAGAACGTGTTCAGGCCGGCCGTGCTCGTCAAACCAACCCAATCCCTCAGGCGGGATCATCGCGTCGATCACCACGTGCTCGGCCGCGAGGTAGTACGAACTGACCTCGCTCCCGATGCTCTCCCGCAGAGCCCTCCAGTGCCAGAGACCGGGCGCGATCTCTTCCATCACCGCGAGCCTACCGCGACCGCAGAGCGGCGGAGGTGTGACTGACTCCGTCCGAGTTCGACCGGCCCCTCGGGACTGTCGGGCGATGTCTCCCTCGACTGGGTCACAGGTGCTGGCCCAAGCTCGCCGATGGACTCTTTGTGGATTTCAGGTCGGCACGGGCGGTTCGTCTTGCGTTTGCGGTCGCGTTCTTGCTGATCGGTGTCACGGTGGCAGCTGGGGGCGTGGCCAGCCCTGAAGCGGCGGGAGCGGCGCCGGGCAACCATGGCGGAGCTCTCGTCGGAACGTGGGCCGGTGTGCTGAGAGGTTCGTCCGGCAGGGATGAACGCATGGTGATCGTCGTGAATGCGGGTGAGAGCGCCGGGACGTGGAAGCTGAGCACGAGGTGTCACGGAAGCTTGACGCTTGACAGCGTCTCGGGCGGCTACCACCACTATCGCCGGCGGCTCTCATCGGGAGCGACCTGTGCGGGCGGGGACGTCGATTGCCTCATGCGCGTCGGCGCCAACCTGTACGACTCCGTTACTCCTCACCCGGGCGGCGCCGCCTCGAGCGGCACCCTGCGGCGCGTTCGGCAGCGCTAGTACTCGAGCCACCGCACGCGACAGAGGAACAGCGCAAGCTCCAGCAGTCGGGGCAGAGGTTGCAGGGTTCTTGCTCCGCCAACGAAGTCACCGCCGTGGAAGCGCGTAACCGATCGGCTCGTCGGGACAGGTCACGTGCCTGGAGGCCCTGTTGCCGCTGCCGTCATCGACTTCTCGCAGCAATCAGGTCGATCCGGCGGGCAGATGACGAGCTTGGAGAGCGATCGCTCTTCATCATGTCCTCGAGCGATCGCTTTACGACAGGGAGCGGCGCCGCCTATCCTGCGGACGTGCCGACGACCGTCGGACGGCCGCTTCTCGCCGTGGGCGGCTCGACCGTCGACGTTTCGCGGGACGAGCTGGGCGCGTTTGTGCGCGACCTCGCGGGCGAGGTGGTGGGCGCGGGGGCACGCCGCGTGCTGCTCGTGCCGCCCGACCAGACGCGCTTGCATTCGCGCGGGGGGGAGATCGTTGTGCAGCTCGCCACGTTGCTAGCGGACCAGGTCGAACGCGTCGACGTCATGCCCGCACTCGGGACGCATCAGCCGCTCGGGGCGGCCGAGTGCCGGCTCATGTTCGGCGACGCGATTGGTCCCGCGCGGTTGTTGCACCACCGTTGGCGTGAAGACGTGACGACAGTCGGTGAGCTCGCGTCGGAGGAGGTCGACGAGGTCGTCGGGCGTCCTCTGGATCTCGCCCTGCCCTTTACCGTCAACCGCGCGCTGGTCGACGGCTCCTACGACCTCGTCGTGTCCGTCGGGCAGGTGGTGCCGCACGAGGTGGCAGGGTTCGGCGGTTACACGAAGCACGTCTCGATCGGGCTCGGCGGCGGGGAGACGATTCAGCGCAGCCACTTCTTCAGCGCCGTCTATGGGATCGAGCAGACGCTGGGGCGGGTCGACGCGCCCGTCCGGAAGCTGCTCGACCGGGGCTTCGATCGTTTCCTCGAGCCGCGTTGCCGGGTGCTGTTTGTGCTCACCGTCGTCGATGCTCGTCACGACGGACCGATCTTGCGCGGCGTGTTTGCAGGCGAAGGCGGCACCGGCTCCTCCGGAGGCGCCGCGTTCCGGACGGCCGCTGCGCTCTCGGCCGAGGTCAACATCGAGACTGTCGAGACGCCGTTTCGCCGGTGCGTCGCCTACCTCGACCCGGCGGAGTACCGCTCGACGTGGCTCGGGAACAAGGCGATCTACCGGACACGGCTCGCGATGGCAGACGGCGGGGAGCTCTTCGTCGTCGCTCCGGGCGTATCGCGCTTCGGGGAGGACAGCGTCGTGGACGCGCTGATCAGGCGGCACGGCTATCGAGGGCGCGAGGCGGCGCTGGAGGCCATGGCAGCCGACTCCGAGCTCGCGGCGAACCTCGCGGCGGTGGCGCATCTGATCCACGGCTCGACCGAGGGGCGCTTCACCGTCACCTATGCGCCCGGTCCTCAGCTCTCGCGCGCCGAGGTCGAGGGTGTCGGGCTCCGGTATCTGCCGCTTGCCGAGGCGAACGAGCGGTTCCGCGGCGGCGTCGAGGAACCGCGCGACACTCTCGACGGCGAGCCGTTCGTCTACCTGCCGAACCCGGGGCTCGGGCTGTGGCGGGTCTGAGGGTCGACCGCTACATCGCCTCGGAGCTCGTCGCCATGGCGACCGGCTGGCTCGCCCGGAAGGTCGAGGCCGGCTTCCTGGACGAGGAGGAGGCGCGCCGCCTCGCGTGGGGCCTCGCTTACGGTCTCGTCCGTCGCACTTACCGGCTGGACGCCTAGACACCACCGAACGCGTCGAAGCCGCCGTCGACCGCGATGACGACGCCGGTGACGAACGACGCGGCAGCGCTACACAGCCAGATCACGGTGCCGGCGAGCTCGTCCGGCTCGCCGAAGCGCGCGGCCGGCGTGGCCTCGACGATCCGCTTGCCGCGCGCGGTCAACCCGCCGGACTCGTCGAGCAGGAGCGCGCGATTCTGCTCGCCGACGAAGAAGCCGGGCGCGACGGCGTTCACGCGCATGCCCTGCGGCGCCAGCTCGACCGCGAGCCACCGGGTCAAGTTCTCGACCGCCGCCTTCGCGGCTCCGTACCCGACCACCCGCGTGAGCGCGCGGTGCGCTGTCAGCGACGAGATGTTGACGATCGATCCGCCGGTCATCGCGGCACCGAAGATCTGGCACGGGAGCACAGTGCCCGTGAAATTGAGCCTGACCACCTCGTCGAGCGCGGTCGCCGAGAGTTCGAAGAACGACCGCTCGCCGACCGTCGCGCCGGGGACGTTTCCGCCCGCGGCGTTGACGAGTGCGTCGATGTTTCCCCACCGCTCGAGGACGGCCGCTCGGGCGCGCTCGAGCTGAGCGGCGTCGAGTACGTCGGCTTCGAGGACGAGGGCCGATTCCCCGAGGCTCCGCGCGAGCTCTTCCAGTGGCTCGCGCCGTCGGGCGAGGAGGCCTACCCGCGCCCCTGCCGCGGCGAGCCCTCGCGCGATCGAGCCGCCGAGGACGCCCGACGCGCCCGTCACCACGGCGACCTGCTCCTCGAGGCCGAACAGCTCCGAGAGGCGTGCCGCCACGTCGACTAGGAGAAGAGTGGGACGAGGTGCCGCCGTTCGGCAAGCTCGTCCATCGCCTCGTCGGACGGCCGCGACGCATGGCGGCTCGCCGCGTCGAGCACCTTCGGCAGCAGCGCGACGTCGCCGACGGTGTTCAGGAACACTTGCGGCCGGCCGAGCACCCAGTGCACCGCGAGATCGATGTCGGCTTGTTCGCGCAGCGGCTCGTACCAGGTGGCGGCTGTCTGCTTGCGGCCGTCCCAGGGCGCGAGCGTGATGGCTTTGATCGTCTGCATGGCGACGGCCCGATCGGCACACACGGCGGCGAGCGCCTCGAAGTCCGAGGCGTAGCGCTCGTCGCGCATCTGGACGTAGCTGTACGGGAGTAGCACCGAGTCGAACGGGAAGCGGTCGAGGCTGCGGAGGTGCATCTTCGCCACCGTCAGGCCGTGGCCGGTGACGCCGATGAAGCGGACGAGCCCCTCGTCGCGCGCCTCGACGGCCGCCTCGAGTGCGCCGCCTTCGCGTAGCGCGGTTTCCCACTCGATCACGTCGACCAGGTTGTGCAGCTGGAGCAGGTCGACGTGGTCGACGCCGAGGCGGTCGAGGGAGCGGCGAATCTCTTCGCGCGCGCCCGTCCGGTCCCGCCGGCCGGTCTTCGTGGCGAGGAAGAACCGGTCCCGGTGCCGCTTCAGCCACGGCGCGAGTCTCAGTTCCGAGTCGCCGTACGACGCGGCGGTGTCGATGTGGTTGACGCCGCGCTCCAGCAACAGGTCGAGGGTGCGGTCAGCCTCCCCCTGCGTGACGGAGCTGAGTGCCGCGGCGCCGAAGAGCGTGCGTGTGCTCTCGTGGCCGGTGCTCCCAAAAGGCGCTGTCACGATCACATCACGAGCCTAGCTCCCCGGCATGGGATCCTGCGTGCGTGCCGCTTGACCTGATCGCCGTCGGCGACGTCATGCTCGACGGGGCGCTCCCGGCGCCGGTTGCCGGCGGTCGCGTCCACGGGCGCATCGACCTGCGCGTGGGTGGGTCCGCTGCCAATGCGGCGCTCGCGGCCGCGCGCCTCGGGGCTCGCACCGCGGTCGTCGGTCGTGTAGGCGCGGACGCCGCCGGTCGGCTGGTCGCGGACACGCTTGCGGCGGCTGGTGTCGAACCGTTGCTCGCGGTCGACGTAGATGCGCCCACTGGCTGCGTCGTCGTCGTAGGCGGCACGTCGATCGTCGCCGACCCCGGCGCCAGTGTGCGGCTCGCGCCACACGATCTCCCCGCAACCCTCGAGGCGCTTGCCGTCCTGGTGTCGGGCTACTCGCTCCTTCAGTCTGGGCCGGAGGCCGCCGCGCGGGCGGCGCTCGAGCGCGCGCGAACGGACTGCCTCGCCGTCGATGCAGCGTCGGCGCGCCTCCTCGCGTCATTCGGCGTCGAGCGCTTCCTGGACGCGACGGCAACGGCCGACGTCCTACTTGCGAACGCCGATGAGGCCCGGACGCTGACCGGGCTCGAGCCGGATGAGGCCGCGCTGACGCTTGCGCGGCGCTATCGAGTCGTCTGCGTCAAGCTCGGTCGCGACGGCGCAATCGCCGCAACCGGAGGAGATGTCGTGCGTGCGGGGGTGCAACGTGTCGATCGGGCCGTCACACTTGGCGCAGGCGACGCGTTCGCCGGCGGGTTCCTGCTCCCCCTGTCGCGCCAAGCGGATCTCGCCGGGGCGCTCCGCGCCGGCTGCGAGACGGCAATGGCAGCACTCCTCCAGGGCCTGTCAGATGGCTAGTTGGCTTGGTCCCGTACAAACACGATCTGCGCCGGCCCCGCACATGCGGTCGCCCGCCGTCTATCGAGCGCGAGCAGCCGCTCGTCGACCCGGTCATGGACTGCTCCCGTGCGGCCACCTATGAAGCTAGTGACGAAAGATCAATCGCGTGAAGACTTCGGGTCGTTTCCTCCTTGTGTTCGTCGCCAGCCCGCTTTGCGGTCTGCTGGCTGTCGTGTGTTTCACCTATGCCGCAGCCGACCTGGTCGGCAACGACCTCGTCGTGTGGGATCTCCTGGTTCTGCTCGGCGTCCCGATTGCGCTGGTCGTTCTTGCCGGCAATCGCGCTGGAATGACGCGCCAAGAGATCGTGGCCGCTTCGGTCGGTGCCGCAGGTCTGACGTTCGCCGTAGCGTTCGCGCTGTTGCTCGTCGCGCTCTCGCACGCGAACTTCGTCACCCCGACGCTGTGACGCCGCAAACCGCCCGGTTGGTGAGCAAAGCTTCGGCGAACGATCCCTGTCGGCGATCTTGCGGAGCAGGTTTCAGCATCGCCATGACGATCAGATAGGGCGTCACGAGCGGAGCGGCGCCGGGCAGCCGACTGACACCTGCTCCCAACTCGACTGCCGTTGCCCGATCCTCGGGGGGTCGGTAGAGCGCAAGCTCTTACCGGGGAATTTGGAAGTGTCTCAAGCGGGCTACCGTGGCATCGTGGATGAGCGCCAGTTCGAGCTGTGTGTCCAGGCGGCGGTCGACTCGCTGCCCGCCGAGTTGCGCTCGCGGATGTCGAACGTCGCCGTCGTGATCGACGACGACGCGCCGGCGGGTAGTCGGCTGCTTGGCCTCTACCAGGGGATCCCGCTCACCCGCCGCAGCTCGTGGTATGCAGGCGCTCTCCCGGACAGGATCACTATTTACCGTCGGCCGCTCGAGCGCCTCTACGGGGATGACGAGACGAGGCTTCGCGCCGAGATCCGTCGTGTGGTGCTGCACGAGATCGCACACCACTTCGGGATCAGCGACGAGCGACTCGTCGAGCTCGACCGCTATTGATCCTCGTGAACTGACTCGCACAGTTACGAGTGTCCAGAGTCTCCGAACGCGCTCGGCCGGACATCACTCAGACCCTCGAAGGACTCACGACTTGGCAGAGCCAGAGCTCTACATGCGCGACTGATGGATCGAGCCTGGCGACCGGCGCTCTTAGGGAGCTTTGCAGGTGGGCTACTCGCCTGCGACCTCTTGGCGGCGGAAGAGGTAGAAGGCTGCGGCGAGCGGGACGGTGACGAAGATGATGCTGATCCAGATCGACCGTACGACCGGCGTCCAGTCGGTGGGGGTGTGGAAGACGCCTTGCCAGGCGTCGAACTGGTCGGAGAGGAGGTAGTGCTTGGCCCAGGCGGCGTGCACGAGTCCGCCGACTGCTTCCTGGGCGAGTGCGTAGACGAGTGTGCCGACGATCGCGGCGGCGCTGTTTCGGGTTGCGACCGAGAGGAAGATCCCGAAGGCGGCGACGCCGAACAGCGGGATCGCGAAGACGCCGAAGGCGGGGAAGGTGAGCGCGAGTGTGTGTAGGGCGGAGAGGCTGCGACCGGAGAAGTTGGTCAGCGGGTTGAAGCCCCAGGCGATCGTCCCGGCGACCAGGCCGGCGAGTAGCAGCGCGAGCATGAGCGCGACGACGTAGGTGAGCGTCGCAAGGGTCTTGCCGGCGAGGAGCTGGCTGCGGCGCAGCGACCGGGTCAGCACCATCTTCAGGGTTCCGCCCGAGCTCTCGGCGGCGACGATGTCCCCGGCGACGAGCGCGGTGACGAGCTGGGCGCCGAAGCGCGATGCGAAGGTGACGACGACGAGGGCGAGCGCAAGCCCGGTCTTGCGGAGGTTGTGGCCGAGCGGCGCGTCGTAGGGCCCGCCTGTTTGTAGCGCCATCACAGACACGAACACGATCGGCAACAGCGCAGCCGCCCCGACGCCGATGTACGTGCGCTTCTGGGAGAGCAGCTTGCGCAGCTCCCAGCGGTACGCGGTCAGGACGGTCGGCCTCAATCGACCGGCTCCAATCGCTGCGGGTGCTCGCCGCCCTCGGTCAGCGCGAAGAACAGCCGCTCGAGCGAGGCGCTCTCGGGCTGGAGAGCGGCGATCCCGAGGCCGGCTCCCACCAGCTCTCGCGAAAGGGCGAGCACGGTCGCCTCGTCGGCGACGAACACAAGCTCGTCGGCGTCGCGCTCGAGCTCGCGTACAGCCTGGTTCGCCGCCAGCAGGTGGTGCGCGGTCTGCTGGTCGCTCGTACGCAGTCGGTAGCGCGGCGTCGCGCTTGCGTGCAGGTCGGCCAGCGAGCCTTCGTAGACGATCCGGCCGGAGTGGATGACGGCCACCCGCGTGCAGAGCTCCTCGACCTCGGCCAGCAGATGACTGGAGAGGAAGACCGTCATCCCCTCGCCGGCGAGCCGCTTGATCAGGTCACGCATGTCCCGGATCCCGCCCGGGTCGAGCCCGTTGGTCGGCTCGTCCAGGATCAACAGTCTCGGCTTCCGCAAGAGCGAGACCGCAAGCCCGAGCCGCTGTCGCATCCCCTGCGAATAGCCCCCGACCTTGTCGTTGGCCCTCCGCTCCAGTCCGACCGTCTCCAGCACCGAGCCGACCCGCGTGCCGGCCCCGCCGCCGTCGTAGGCGGCGAACAGCTCGAGGTTGGTCCGGCCGGACAGGTAGGGGTAGAAGTGTGGCGTCTCGACGAATCCGGCGACGCCGTCGAGCGCCTCCGGCAGATCACGCTGCGGATCGCGACCGAAGAGGCGAACCTCACCCGTATCCTGATGCAACAGCCCGAGCAGAATGCGCATCGCAGTTGTCTTGCCTGCGCCGTTCGGGCCGAGGAAGCCGTAGATGTCGCCCACGTTGACCGTCAGGTCGATCCCGTCGACGGCGACGATCCGGCCGTAGCTCTTCGACAGCCCCCGAATCGCGATAGGCGAACCATCAACCCCGCTCGCAACGGCCATCAGCAGTCATACCCTACGCTCCCATCACGTCGCACGCGGCGTTCTGCGGGCGGCTGTCGCGGGATGTTGTCTCGATCGCTTGTGATTTGCTGTTGGCATGGTTGTGCTCGATGCCGGTTGTTTCGCTCGCCTCGCTCAAGCGCCGAGGTCGACCTCGAACTGCGTCAGAGTGCGGGGCGAGTGACCGGTAACGACGTCACGATCGTCGAGGTTGGTCCCCGCGACGGCCTCCAGGCAGCTGCACGGACGATGTCGACTCCCGCGAAGCTCCGGTGGATCGATGCACTTGCGGCTTCCGGACTGCGGCACATCCAGGTGGGCTCGTTCGTCTCCCCGCGTGCGCTGCCCCAGATGGCGGATTGTGCGGATGTCGTGCGTCATGCGCTGACCATCGCCGGCCTGCGGGTGTCGGTGCTCGTGCCCAATCGGCGTTATGCCCGGATCGCGTTCGAGGCCGGCGTGCATGCCATCACGATCCCAGTTTCCGTAAGTGAGCCTCACTCGGTTGCCAATATCCGCAAGACCCATGATGAGGTCATCGAGGACGTTCGCGCGATCGTCGCCGATCGCGATGTCCACGAGCCTGATACGCGGGTCGAGGTGGGCCTTGCGACCGCGTTCGGTTGCACCATCCAGGGCGTTGTTCCGGAAGACGACGTGATCCGGCTCGCGCGGCGCGTGGCGGATTGCGGTGTCGATGCGATCCATCCAGCCGATACCGTCGGCTTCGCGAGCCCGGCGCAGATCCGCCGGTTGATTCCTCGCCTGCGCGAGGAGGTGGGTGAGAAGTGTGGCTCCATTCACCTGCACGACACGCGCGGCCAGGGACTGGCGAATGTCCTCGCGGCGCTCGATCTCGGCGTCCGCTCCTTCGACTCGTCGCACGGCGGGCTCGGCGGTTGTCCGTACGCGCCGGGCGCTACGGGAAACATCGTGACCGAGGACCTCGTGTTTCTTCTCGAGTCCATGGGGCTCCGGACCGGGGTCGATCTGGAGCGGTTGATCGAGGCGCGCTCGATCCTGGCCGCCGGACTGCCGGGCGAGGAGCTGCACGGTCATGTCGCCGACGCGGGGCTCCCGAAGGGGTTCGTTTCCGCAACGTTTGCAGCGTGAGTACGGTGGCGTCGTCGCGGCTCCCGCTCTCCGGTATCCGCGTGGTCGAGTTCTCCCACGTCGTCATGGGGCCGGCTTGCGGCGTCGTCCTCGCAGACCTCGGTGCAGATGTGATCAAGGTCGAACCTCCGAAGGTCGGAGACAAGACGAGGAGGCTCGGTGGCCCCAGCGCCGGGCTCTTCACGACGTACAGCCGGAACAAGCGAAGCGTCGCGGTCGACGTCCGCACTCCGCAGGGGCTCGCGTTCGCCAAGCGCCTCGTCGCGCAGGCCGACGTCCTCATCGAGAACTTCCGGCCCGGTGCACTTGACGCAGTGGGTCTGGACTACGGCTCGCTTAGCGAGGAGACGCCCGGCCTTGTCTATTGCTCCCTCAAGGGGTTCCTCGGCGGCCCTTACGAGCACCGAGTCGCGCTCGACGAGGTCGTCCAGATGATGGGCGGCCTGGCTTACATGACCGGGCCTCCAGGACGACCCCTGCGGGCGGGCGCATCGGTCAACGACCTCATGGGCGCCGTGTTCGCCGTTGCCGGGATTGTCGCTGCGCTCTTCGACCGGGAGCGCACGGGTCGTGGCAAGCTCGTCAAGGCCGGGCTCTTCGAGAACAACGCGTTCCTGGTTGCACAGCACATGGCCCGGTTCGCGATCACCGGCGAGGCGTCGCCCCCGCTGTCTCAACGGGAACCCGGCTGGGGGATCTACGACGTCTTCGAGACGAGCGACGGCGAGCGTGTCTTCGTCGCCGTCGTGTCAGACACGCAATGGCGTACGTTCTGCCAGGCGTTCGATCTGTCGGAGCTCGCTGCGATGGACGCTCTCGCCACGAATCGGCTACGGGTCGAAAGCCGCGACTGGCTGATCCCGGAGCTCGCTGCGGCCCTCCGTCGGCGCACGGGCACCGAGATCTGCGACCTTTGCGAGGTTGCCGGTGTGGGCTTCGCGCCCATCCGACGGCCGGACGAGCTGTTCTCGGACCCGCACCTTTCTCGGCCGGAGGCGAGGGTCGACATCACCCTCACGGACGGCAGGACCACGTGGCTGCCGGGCCTCCCGATCGAGCTCGACGATGAACGACCGCGTGGCGGCCTCGCTCCGCCGCGGCTCGGGGAGCACACGACGCAGGTAGCCGAAGAGCTTGGCTACAGCTCAGAGGAGATCGAGCAACTCATCGGCTCCGACGTGCTGGGCGCCGGCGGCCTTCAGGTGTGACATCTCGCCTCATGCAGGCGGAACGGGATCGTGGCTCACGCTCGCGGCCCAGTGGTAGATGTGCTCGGGACGTCCGGCCGGGGCATAGCGGAGCGTGAGCGTGACAGTGCCGGAGTCGGCGAGGAATCGAAGGTAGCGGCGGGCGATGCCCTGGCTGAGGTTGGCACGCGCGGCGAGCTCGGCTGACGACAGTCCTCCGCCGCATTCGCGGAGGATTCCGACCACGTGCGCCAGCGTCGGCGCCGAGATCCCCTTCGGTAGCGGCTCGCGGCTGTCTCGGGTACGCAGGAGGCGGTAGAGGCGATCGATCTCCGGTTGCGCGGCCTCCTCGAGGTGGTCGAGGTGCTCCTTGAGCGTGGCGTATGTCTCGAGTCGCTCGCGGAGGGTCGTGAATGTGAACGGCTTGACGATGTAGTGAACGACGCCGAGCTGCATCGCCTCGCGCAGGATGCCGACGTCCTTCGCAGAGGTGATGGCGATCACGTCGACACGCGCCTGAGCGCTCGCGCGCAGGCGTCGGAGCACTTCGATGCCGCTCAGGTCCGGCAGGTAGACGTCCAGGAGCACCAGATCGGGTTGCAGCCGGTCGATGAGCCGGAGCGCGTCGGCGCCGGTCGTCGCCTCACCGATGACCTCGAAGCCGGGCACGCGCTCGGTGAACTCACGGTGCACCGAGCCGGCCATGAAATCATCGTCGACCACGAGGGTGCGGATCACGGCGCGCTCGGTTCGAGGTCGGCGCGATGGGCGCGAAGAGGGATCGTGACGGTGAAGAGTGCTCCGTCGATGTTTTCGACGGTTATGTGCCCGCCGCGACGACGGACCTCCTGGCTGACCAGCGCCAGACCAAGGCCGCGGTGTCTCCCGCCCTGGCGTGCAACCTTGGTCGTGTACCCGTCGCGAAAGATCTCTTCGCTGAGTGCCGGGTTGATTCCAGTGCCGGAGTCGTGGACGCGGATGACGAGATTGCCCGCTTCGACGACCAGTGAGACGTCCACGTGACCGCCCGCTCCGGCATGGGAGGCCGAGTCGATCGCGTTGTCGATCAGGTTGCCCAACATCGTTGCGAGGGCGTGGACATCGCTCAGCTCGTCAGTGATGTCCGGGAACGCTGATACGTGGAGCTTGACGCCGCGTTCACTCGCAACCGAGGCTTTGCCGAGTAGCAGCGCGGCCAGTGTCGGATCGCTTCGGCCGTCGACGAGGGAGCCGGCGAGCTCTTGGTGGAGTCGCGATGCGCGGTTGATCTCGCGGACTGCGTCATCGTGACGACCGAGCTCGATCAGCCCACTGATGACGTGGAGGCGGTGCTGGAAGTCGTGTTCCTGCGCGCGCAGGGCGTCAGCGAGATCGCGTGCTTCGTTGAGCTCGCCTGCGAGCGCGTCGAGCTCCGTGCGGTCGCGCAGGGTGACGACGGCGCCGATCGGCCGGCCTCGGATCTCCACGGGCATGCGGTTGGCGACGAGCACGCGATCGCCGGCGAGGATCACCTGGTCGGGACCCTCCACCTGGCCGGTGAGCACCTCGCGGACGCGACCGTCGGGAACCGCCTCGGCGAGGGGGCGACCCAGCGCCGACTCGTCCAGGCCCAGGAGCCGCTTCGCCTCGTCGTTCAGGAGGGTCACGCGTCCGTTCGCATCGACGGTGATCGCTCCCTCCCGGACGGCGTGCAGCATCGCCTCGCGCTGCTCGACCAGCGTCGCGATCTCACGGGCCTCGAGCCCAAACGTCTGGCGCCTGACCCGGCGGGCGAGTAAGACGACACCGAACGCGCCGAGGACGAGCATGAGCAACGAAGGGATCACGATGCTCGGCAGCTCGTCGACGAGCTCCTCGCCGAGTGCCTTCTCGAGGACGCCCACCGAGACGAGGCCGATGATTCGCCCGCGCGAGTCGCGCAGCGGCACCTTTGCCCGCATCGAGCGTCCGAGCGAGCCGGTCTGGACCGCGATCTGCGTCCTCCCCGCAAGCACGGACGTGACGGGTTCGCCGGGATCGTGGAGCAGCGACTTGCCGATCTCGGCCGGGTTCGGGTGCGAATAGCGAATCCCCTCGCGGTTGGCGACGACGATGAACGCGGCGCCGGTCGCGCGGCGAATTCGCTCGGCGACCGGGTCGATGATCCGAGCCGGATGAGGAGTGGAGAACGCCTTCGTGATCTCGGGCGTCGCCGCGACGGCGTGGGCGATCGCGAGCGACTCCTGCGCGGCTTGCTGGTCGAGATGGTGTCTCGCACGCAGGAACGAGATCATGAAGGTGCCGCTGACGACGATCACGATGATCGCGAGCTGCAGGACGAGGATCTGTGTCGACAGCCTCCGGGACGGGCGCCGGTTCGTCGCGGTTCGCACGAAGTCGAAATCTTATCCCGCTTCGAGCGGCACCGACCGCGATCGAAAAGGCGCAGAAAGTCGCGCTAACGATCGGTTAGTGCGGGTTAGCGGCGCAACCTCGACAGCCGCTCGTAGCGGACCGATCATTCCAGCTTCCGCGAGGTGGAGTTCGAGCGACATGCGTGCCAACGCCGTCGACAAGCACGCCTGGGAGGAAGTAGTGCAGCTGTTCTGGCTGTCGGTCGGGTTCGGCTTTGTCACTGCCTCGGTGCTCGCGATCGCAGCGGTCGGCCTGAGTCTGCAGTTCGGGATCACGAACTACGTCAACTTCGCCTACGGCGACTTCATGGCACTCGGCGGCTTCTTCTCCTACGTGCTGAACAACCAGTTTCTCCACCTGAACATCTGGGTTGCCCTGGTGCTCGGCTCCCTGGCGATGGGAGTGGTCGCGGTGATCATCAACCGCCTGATCCTCAGCCCCTTTGCCCGGCGGTTCAAGAGCGGCCACTACCTCCTCATCGTGACGTTCGGGCTCTCGTTGATCCTGCTCAACTTCGAGTACTCGATCTGGGGCGCCCAGGTCCGGTTCTTCAACATGCCGATCGCGCCCGCCAAGAAGATCGGGCCGCTGCTGCTGACGAAGAACCAGCTGATCGTGATGGGCATCGCAGTGGTGCTGATGGTTGCGGTGCACGCGATGCTCAAGCTGACTCGCCTCGGGAAGTCGATGCGGGCGATGTCGGACAACACGACGCTTGCCATGACGAGCGGCATCGACACGAAGCGAATCACGACGATCACCTGGTTCCTGTCCGGCGCGCTCGCCGGTGTCGCCGGAGTCGTACTCGGGATCAGCGAGGGAAACCTGACGCCGGCGTCGGGGGAGCTCTTCCTATTCGTGATCTTTGCCGCAGTGATCGTCGGCGGCGTCGGAAGCATCTACGGCGCGATGGCCGGGGCGGTCCTGATCGGTCTGGCGACGGAGATCTCGGCGGCGTTCATCAACCCTTCCTACAAGCTCGACATCGCGTTCGTGATCCTGATCCTCACCCTGCTCATCCGCCCGAGCGGGCTGATTGCACGGCCCGGCACGACGTAGCCCTTGACGTACTACGTCTTCACCCTCGTCTTCTTCACGTTCGACTACTTCATCCTCGCGATGGGGCTGAACGTCCAGTACGGCGAGGTCGGGATCCTGAACTTCGCGTACATCGGCTTCGTCGCGATCGGCGCGTACTTCACCGGTGTCTTCAGCCTGCACAGTGCCGCGAACAGCGGGCAGTTCTACATCCTCGGGCTCGGCCTCCCGTTCCCGATCAACCTGCTGCTCGGTGGAGTCGCGACGATGTGCTTCGCATTCGTCGTTGCCCTGATCTCGCTCAGGCGACTGCGCACCGACTACCTCGCGATCGTCCTGATCTCGCTGTCGCTCGTCCTCTACGACTTCTGCAACAACTACGTCGGTCTCTTCAACGGCGCCGACGGTCTCTACAACGTGCCTGAGCCGTTCGCGAAGTCGCTGGGTCTCAACGTCAACTCGTTCATCCCGTTCTTCGCCTGCGTCGCGGGAGTCGTCTCGCTGCTCATGTGGTTCGTGATGAGCAGGGTGACGCGCTCCCCCATGGGGCGCACGTTTCGCGCGATTCGAGACGACGAGGTCGCCGCTGCAGCACTCGGCAAGGACGTCTTCCGGATGCGGCTCAAGTCGATGCTCATCGGGTCTTTCTACGCCGGGATCGGCGGCGGGCTGCTGATCCAGTTCGGCGGCTCGTTCAACCCGACGGCCTGGCTTCCCGGCGAGACGTTCGTGGTGTTTGCCGTCCTGCTCGTCGGAGGCGCCGGCAACAACATCGGAATGTTCGTCGGCGCGCTGCTGGTCGAGACGCTGCTCATCCATCTTCCCGCGTTTCTCCCGGAGATCCCCGGCCACCCCGGCCTGATCGAGTACTTCGACAACGCGGTCGTCGGCATCTTCCTGATGTTGATGCTCTGGTTCCGCCCGCAGGGCATCGTCCCCGAGCGGCTGCGGCGCACGGCGAGCTTCGGCGTGGCCGAGCGGGCGGAGCCCTCGGCGTCGCCGCCGCCCTTCGAGGCGGCTGCGCTGGAGCTCGGGGACAGGCAGTGAGCGCGCTCGGCGCGAGCGCCTCGGCGCCGCCACAGAACGGGCGGGCGGCCGCGTTGCGCTGCGAGGGGATCACGAAGGCGTTCCAAGGCGTGCACGCCGTCAACGGCGCCAGCTTCGAGGTCCCTGAAGGGCAGATCACCGCGCTCATCGGTCCGAACGGCGCCGGCAAGACGACGGTGGTCAACATCCTCTCCGGCGCGATGACCTGCGACCGCGGTCGAGAGTTCATCGGCGAGACCGAGGTCACCAACTGGCCGAGCCACAAGATCGCGCGGCTCGGACTACTGCGAACGTTCCAGCTCTCTCGCGAGCTCGGCGGCCTGACCGTGCTCGAGAACCTCCTGACGGCACCCGCAGACCAGGCGGGCGAATCACTCGTCAATGTGCTGCTCCGTCCCGGATCTGATCCGGCGTCAGGAGCGTGAGAACGCAGAGCGCGCACTTCAGGTGCTCGACGTCTACGGGCTGTATGCGCATCGGGACACCAGAGCGAGAGAGCTTTCCGGAGGGCAGAAGAAGCTGCTCGAGATCGCGCGCGCGGTCATGGCATCTCCGAAGATCCTGCTCCTCGACGAGCCGATGGCGGGCGTCAACCCCGCGCTGATCGACCTGATCGGCGGCTACATCCTCGATCTGAAGGAGAGCGGTGTCACCGTCCTGATGATCGAGCACAACCTGAACGTCGTCGAGAAGATCTGCGACTACGTGATCGTTCTCGCAGAGGGCCGGACGCTCGCGACCGGCCGGCTCAGCGAGCTGCGGGAGAACACCGAGGTCGTCAAGGCCTACCTGGGTGAGGTGATCGATGCCGGCGCTGTTTACTGAGGGCGTCACGGCCGGCTACGGCCGCGCGCCGATCATCAACGACATCAGCGTCATTGCAGAGCGCGGCTCTGTCACGACGATCATCGGGCCGAACGGCGCCGGCAAGTCCACCTTCGCGAAGACGCTCGTCGGGATCCTCAAGCCGATGTCCGGTCGGATCCTGGTCAACGATCTCGACATCACGTCGATCCCCGGGCACCAGATCCCTCGGCACGGTCTCGTCTACGTCCCGCAGAACGACAACGTGTTCAAGCGGCTGACCGTGCGCGAGAACCTCGAAGTGGGGGGGTTCGTCTCCAAGGGCGACACCTCCGCCCGCATGGCGGAGATCCTCGAGATCTTCACCGACCTCGGCAAGGCCCCCGAGAAGAAGGCGGGCTTCCTCTCGGGAGGTCAGCAGAACCTCCTTGCGATCGCGCGTGCACTCATGGTCGACCCGTCGGTGATCGTCCTGGACGAGCCTACCGCCGGCCTCTCGCCGACGTACACCGACGTCGTCTGGAACCAGATCGCGCAGATCGCGCAACTCGACACGGCGGTGCTCGTCGTCGAGCAGAACGTCGAGCGCGCGCTCGAGCATTCCGACTTCGTGCACGTCTTCGTCGCAGGGCGGGACCACGTCCACGGCCCGGCGGCGGAGATCGCCGCGCTCGACCTGGCGTCGATCTTCCTCGGTCGGTCGCATGCCAACTAAGCCAAGCCCCAGTCCCATGGCATCCAGCACAGAAGGAGGGATCGAATGAGCAAGGTCAGATTGCGGCGGAGCGCGATGATCGCCCTGGCGCTCGCAGTCGCGACCGCAGCGACCGTCGCGGCCGGGGCCTTCGGCTCCGTCAAGTCGTCCAAGCACACATCCGGGTCGCCGACGCTCGTGGTCGGCGGCATGTTCCCGTTCACCGGCACCAAGTCGCTGCTGTCGCAGTGGGGAACGCACGGCGTGCCGGTCGGCATCTACGAGGTCAACCACAACGGCGGCGTTCTCGGTCACAAGTGGAAGTCGGCCTATGTCGATGATGCTGCCGACTCGGTCGACGCGCTTCCCGCGTTCCGGAAGCTGTTGCTGAAGCACCCGACGCTGGTCGTCGGCCCGTTCTCGCCGACGATCGAGGCGGTCATCAACCAGTTCAAGCCGAACAACGTCGCCGACTTCATGGTCGGGGGCCTCACGCAGCTCGACCACATGAACAACCCGTACGTGTTCCGCACGTCGTCTTCCGACTCGAACGAGGCAATCGCGATGGCGTACTACGCGATCAAACACGGGTGGAAGACGGCCTCGCTGATCTTCGACAACTCCGCGAACTCGCAGGGCTTCGTGCCGCCGCTCGAGAAGGCGTTCAAGATCGCTCGGCGGAAAGATCGACTCGAACATCACCCTCACGCCCGGCCAGTCCTCCTACAACTCGGAGCTCGTACAGGCGTTTTCCAGCCACCCGCAGGTGATCTTCGACTCGATGGACTCACAGTCGGCCGCGACGCTGTTCTCGGACGGCCAGCAGCTCGGCTACATGAACATCCCCTGGATCGGCGACGACCTTCAGTCGGCTCCGCAAGGCGACTACGCCAAGGCCTTCGGTTCAACGGCGTCGACCGAGCTCACCGCCGCCCTGCCGGCGTCCCCGTCGGGTACCGCATACACCCACTTCCTGGCCGACTACCAGAAGGTGTGGCACACGAAGAACATTCTGCCGACGACGTTCAACGAATACGACTCGATCGTGATCGCGTCGCTTGCGATGACGGCCGCCAAGTCTACGAACCCGAAGGTGTGGGTGAAGGATGTCGCGAAGGTGTCGAACCCGCCCGGTGTTCAGTGCTCGACGTACGCTGCGTGCGTGAAGCTCCTCAAGAAGCACAAGAAGATCAACTACCAGGGCGCCTCAGGAAACGATGACTTCAACAAGTACCACAACGTGTTCAGCGGCTTCCAGATGCTCGGCTTCGATGCGAGTCTCAACAACGTGACTCGTGGCGTTGTCACTCCGCAGGAGCTCGAGTCGGTCGTCGCAAAGGGAGGCTGATCGAAGACCGGAGCTGGGGGATTGGTGGGTTGCGGGCGAACACCCGCAACCCACATCTCCCTGACCAGGATCAGCTGAACTGACTCGATGCGGCACCGCACCTCGAATCGACGCTGATCGCCTCGAGCTCTTCGGTCGAGCCGTTCGGGTCCCGAGCAGCCCGAAGGCTCGAGCGGGCGGCGTCGGGGCGGGTCGCCCTTCCCCTCAGATATGGAGAAGGGCCGCGACGTGCGGCCCTTCTCACCCCCAGCCCGTGTCCCTCGCCAGTGACATGAGGACGCCGGAGCTACCGGGTGCAACGAGACGCGAGCCCGCTTTCTTCCCGGGTGCCTGGCGCAGCGAACGCTCCCGCCCGCATCGCGCACGACGTTAGCGTCGCCGTTCCGGCGGGCATCAATCCAATAACCCACATCACAGGAGGCGCAGAGCGGGATGAAAAGAAAGGAACCGCGGGAGCGCGCCGAGAGGCTCCAAAGCCGCGAGGAGGACGGTCGTGAGAGCGATCAGACTCTCGAGGCTCTGAACCTCGCCGCTGCCAAAGAGGATGCGCGAAACCGGAAGATCGACGAGTGGGCGGATCTCGTCCAGTGGCGCCGAACGCACACCGGCTAGGCTGATCGACTTCACTCGGCTTGCCGGGCGCCTGTGAGGTGCGGGGACCGCATGGAATGGATCGCGAACGCCCGACGCCTCTCGACGTCACCTGCCGCGAACGCCGGCCCCGCGAGCGGCCGAGCCGACGGGGCGAAGGCGAATCGCCTCCCATACCCGTGCCGGGGTGAACGGCGGATCGAGATGACGGATACCGAGCGGCTCGAGAGCGTCCGCGACCGCGTTCGCTATCGCGGCCGGTGTGCCGATCGAGCCGCCCTCGCCGACGCCCTTTGCGCCGAGCGGATTGATCGGCGACGGGGTCTCGCGCAGCACGCTCGTCACCGGCGGGACGGACTGCGCCGTCGGTAGGTGGTACTCGTAGAAGTTGACGGCGAGCGGCTGCCCGTCCTCGTCCCAGCCGGTCTGCTCGGTCAGGCACTCTCCGACCGCCTGCGCGACCGCTCCCACGACCTGGCCGTCGGCGAGCAGCGGGTTGACGACTCGGCCGCAGTCGTCGACCGCGATGATCCGGCCGAGTGCGACCTCTCCGGTCTCCGGCTCGATCTCCAGCGACGTGACGTACGCGCCGAAGGAGAAGACCGGCCCCGCCAGCTCGAAGCGTTCGGCTTCTTCGAGCGGCGGCTGCTCGCCCGCCTCGAGCCGTTCTCGGAGCCGCCGCGCGGCGAGGAGCGCGGCCGAGCCGCCGACCGTGATCGAGCGGCTCGCGAACGTGCCGGTGCCGTCCGGAATCTCGAAGGAGTCGCCCCAGCGGACGGTGACCGCCGCAGGCTCGACACCGAGCTCGGCAGCGACGATCTGCGCGAACGAGGTCTCGTGGCCCTGGCCGTGTGGCGAGGAGCCGGTGCGGAGGACGACGTCGCCGTCCGCGGCGAGTGTCAGTCGCGCCGTCTCGGACCCGGGGCCGACCCGCTCGAGGTAGATGGCGACGCCCACGCCGGCGAGGCGTCCAGCCGCGCGGGTGCGGTCGCGCGCGGCGACGAGCTCGGTCCAGTCGGCGATCCGCAGCGCGTCTTCGAGGGCGCCGAGGTAGTCGCCGGAGTCGAGCTCGAGCCCGAGCGCCGTGCGGTGGGGGAAGTCCCCGGCCGGGACGGTGTTGCGCCGTCGCAGCTCGACGCGGTCGAGGCCGAGCTCGGCCGCGGCGACGTCGACCGCGCGCTCGATCGCGAGCGCGGCCTCCGGACGCCCGGCTCCCCGGTACGGGCCGGTAGGCACCTTGTTCGTGGCGACGCCGGTCACTTCGACCTCGGCCGCGGGGATGGCGTAGCAGCCGCTGAGCAGGCTCGCTGCGGTGAGTGGGGCCACCGGGGTGGACGCGTAGAGGTAGGCGCCGAGGTCGGCCAGGATCCGCCCGCGAAGCGCCAGGAAGCGGCCGTCTGCGTCGACGGCGAGCTCGACGTCGAGCTCGAGGCCGCGGCCCTGGTAGACGGCGAGTGAGCTCTCGGTCCGAGTTTCGCTCCACTTCACCGGGCGCCCGAGCCGGAGTGCGGCCAGCGCCAGGGCTGCGGTCTCCGCCTGCGGAACGCCCTTGCTGCCGAAGGCGCCGCCGACGTCGGGGACGACGATCCGCAGCCGCGGGGGCTCGCGGCCGAGCACGGCGCAGAGCCCGGCAAGCTGCCGGTGCTGATCCTGTGCCGAGAGCCACAGAGTCAGCACGTCTGTCTCCACGTCGTGTGCGGCGAGAACGGCCCGTGGCTCGAGCGGAGCGGCGATCAGTCGGGGCGCCCCAACCCGGTTGCGTACGACCGTTCGCGCGGCGGCGAACGCCGACTCGACGTCACCGGTTCCGAGCCGGTGGTGGAGCAGCACATTTCCCTGGACGGCCGGGTGAATGGGCTCTGCCTCCTCGGCGTCCCGCGGTTCCACGAGCGCCGGCAGCTCCTCGACGTCGACGGCGATCTGCTCCGCTGCGTCCGCCGCCAGCTCGGCGGTGTCGGCGACGACCAGCGCGACCGGCTCGCCGACGTAGCGAACGCGCTCATGCGCCAGCACCGGATGCGCGGCGACGGCCGCGACCTGGACGCCGGGCGGCGCCATGACGGGGAACGGATGCACGAGCGTCGCGAGATCGTCGCCGGTGACGACGGCGCGCACTCCCGGCAGGGCGAGCGCCGCATCGGTCTCGACCGAGCGGACCGTCCCGTTCGCGACAAGGCTGCGGACGAACGCCGCGTGCAGCATGCCGGGCAGCTTCAGGTCGCCGACGAACCGCGCCTTGCCCTTGAGGAAGCGCTCGTCCTCGGCGCGCGCGAGCGAGGCGCCGATCCAGTTGCCCGAGGCGACGCCCGAGGTCACGTAGAGTCCTCGACGTGGCTCGCATCGCGTACGTCGACCTCGCGACGATCGACGACCCCGAGCTGCTCGCCGACATGGAGCACTCGCGGCGGTACGGCACGCCGCGCCCCGAGACGCAAGCGATCCGCTTCAACGTGCCCGCCGTCGCCAAGGCTTTCATGCGGCCGTGGAGGACGATCTTCCGTGAGGGGATCGTCGACCACGCCCTCAAGGAGCTCTGCCGGGTCTACGTCTCCAAGACGATCGACTGCGACTACTGAGGCTCGCAGCGGTCCCTCCGTGGGAGGGACGAAGGGTTGAGCGAGGCGGACTACGGCGACCTGCTTCGCTTCGAGCGATCTGGCCGGTTCGACGAGCGGCAGAAAGCCGCGCTCCTGTACACGAGCATGCTCGTCTGGAACCCGGAAGGCGTCGACGGCGCGCTCTGGGCGCGGTTGCGCCGGCACTTCAGCGAGGACCAGATCGTCGAGCTCGGCTCGTTCGTTTGCCTCACGTTTGGACAGCAGCGCGTCATCAAGACCTGGGGTGTGCGCCACGGCGAGTTCCTCGCGGAGACGGCTGTGGGCCGCGCGGAAGGAGCGGAGTAGGTGGCGCACCTCGCCGGCGGCCCCGACGAGATCCGCGGTCGTGTCCCTGCCGTGCTCGACGCGTGGGAGTTCATGCGGGACAACGTCCTCACAGGCGGGATCGTCGAGCCGGAGCTGAAGCGCCTCTGCTTCCGGTTCCTCGCCGACGACCCCGAGACGAAGGAGCCGGCGCGCTTCACGCCGCGCGAGCGGCTGGCGCTGCAGTGGGCGTACGCGATCGCCTGGGACTCCGACCTCGCCGACGACGCGCTCTGGGACGCGATGCACGAGGAGTTCTCCGACCCGGAGCTCGTCGAGCTCGGCTGCTCGATCGGCTTCGCGCTGGGGCAACAGCACTTCGAGCGGACGCTCGGGCTGCCCCCTCACGCGGGGCTCTCCTGAGCGACGAAGACTTCGTCGTGCGGATCGAGAAGGCGGAGCGCGTTCCCGCCGAGAATCAGCGACTCCTCCTCGGGCGTGAGCCCGAGTGTCTGGACGATCTCGGCGGGGTGCTCCGTGCCCATGTCGAACGGGTAGTCCGAGCCGAGCAGGACGCGATCGGTGCCGAACAGCCGCACGAGCTCGCGCAGCACCGCCGGCTCGTGAACGACCGTGTCGACGTGGAAGCGGCGGAGCGCGGCACCGACGTCACGGCCCGGAGGGTGGATCTGTTGCTCGCGTGCGAGCCGGCCGCGAAGCGCGGGCAGTGCGCCGCCGCCGTGGGCGAGCAGAACGCGGAGGCGCGGGTGATCGTCGAGGACGCCCGCGGCGAGCATGTGCGCCGCCGTCAGGGTCGTCTCGAACGGGTTGCCGAGCGTGTTCCAGAGGTAGTGCTCCTCCATCACCGGAAGCGCGAAACCCCTCGAGGACGGATGCACGAAGACGAGCGCGCCGGTCTCCTCGGCCGCCGCCCAGAAGTCGCGGAAGCGCGGATCGCCGAGGAACGATCCGCCGGGCGCCGCGCGGATTTCGACGCCGGACAGCCGTCCGTCCCGCACGAGTTCGACGAGCTGCTCGGGGCGGTCAGGGTCGACGGTGCCGAGGACGAGCACGCGCTCGCCGGCGAGCGCTGCGAGCGCCTCGTTCTGACGCTCGACCTCGACACCGCAGAGGTTCACGTACGGGCAGAGGACGACGACGTCCACGCCGGCGCGGTCTTGCTCCTCGAGGATGCGTTCTCGATCCCGAAACTCGCGGGTCGCGGCGCGTATCTCCCGGCCGTCCTGGCTGACGACCTGGATGCCGTTGCGCCACTCGACCTCGACGCCGAAGCCCGGGAGGACGACGTGTGCGTGGCAGTCGACGACGGTCACGCCTGGGGGCCCGCGGCCGTCAGCCTCGCCAGTTGAGCGTGAGGAGCTTCAGCTCGGTCATCTCCTCGATCGCGTAGCGGATCCCCTCGCGTCCGAAGCCGGACGACTTCACGCCGCCGTAGGGCATGTGGTCGATCCGGAACGTCGAGACGTCGTTGACCATCAGCCCGCCGACGTCGATCCGGTCGAACGCCTCGACGACGACGCGCATGTCGTTCGTGAAGACGCCGGCCTGCAGCCCGAACTCGCTGCGCCCCGCGGCGCCGATCGCGTCGCTCACGTCCGCGAAGCGGGTAAGCCCCACGACCGGCGCGAACGCCTCCTCACACGAGACGCGCACGTTCTCGGGGACGTCGGCGAGGACCGTCGGCCGCCACACGTTCCCTTCGCGGACACCGCCGCCGAGCACGCTCGCGCCTGCGGCCTGCGCCTCCTCGAGCCACTCCTCGACGCGGTCGGCGTTCGCTTGGTCGATCAGCGGCCCGACGTCGGTCTCGTCGGCGAGTGGGTCGCCGACCCGGAGTGAATCGACGCGTGGCAGCAGCTCGGCCACGAACCGGTCGTAGACGCGCTCGTGGACGAAGACGCGCTGCACCGAGATGCACGTCTGCCCCGCGTAGGCGAACCCGCCCCAGACGACTCGCTCGGCCGCATACTCCACATCGGCGTCGTCGTTCACGATCACAGCCGCGTTGCCGCCGAGCTCCAGCGTCACGCGCTTTCGGCCGGCCCGTGCTTTCAGGCCCCAGCCGACGACGGGGCTGCCGGTGAACGTCAGCAGCTTGATGCGGTCGTCCTCGACGAGCGGCCGCGCAGTATCGGTCGTGCAGGGCAACACGGCGATCGCGCCCGCCGGCCAGCCTGCCTCGAGCACGATTCGGGCGAGCAGGAGCGAGCTGACCGGCGTCTGCGAAGCCGGCCGGAGCAGGATCGGGTCGCCGGCCGCGAGTGCCGGCGCGACCTTGTGCGCGACGAGGTTGAGCGGGAAGTTGAACGGCGTGATCCCTGTGACCGGCCCGAGCGGAACGCGCCGCACGTGCGCCTCGCGGCCCTCGTTGCCGGGCAGCCAGTCGAGCGGGACGACCTCGCCGTAGATGCGCTTCGCCTCCTCGGCGGCGATCCGGAACGTGAACGACGCGCGGTCGACCTCGACCCGGGCCGTCTTGATCGGCTTGCCCGCCTCGAGCGCGATCGTGCGCGCGAGGTCCTCGCGCTGCTCGGCGATTCCCGCAGCGATCCGAGCGAGCACCTGCTCGCGCTGCCACGAAGGCAGTCGCCTCGTCGTCTCGAACGCCTCGAGCGCGGCCGCGATCGCCCGCTCGACTTCGCCCGGGCCGGCGCGGTGAACGAGCGCGACCGGCGCGCCGTCGTACGGGCTCCGGATCTCGATCGTCTCACCGGTCTCGACCTCCTCGCCCCCGAGCACGATCCCGTGCTCGCCGAGCGCCGTCTCGGTCACCGCCATCAGGCCACCTCCTCCGCGTCCTCCGCCGGCTCCTCGACGAGCGAGGCCAGCGTGTCCAGGAACTCGGCTCCGCGCGCCCCGTCGACGACGCGATGGTCGAAGGTCACGGTCAGGGTCAGCAGGGGCCGCACCGCGAGTGCGCCGTTCACCGCGACCGGCCGCTCGACGATCCGTCCGACCGCGAGGATCGCCGCCTGCGGCGCGTTGACGATCGCCTGGAAGGCGTCGACCCCGTACATGCCGAGGTTCGAGATCGTGAACGTGCCGCCCTGGACGTCCTCCGGGCGCAGCCTCCCTGTTCGGGCCGCGTCGACGAGCTCGCGGCGCCGCGTCGAGATCTCGGCCGGGCTCAGCCGGTCGGCGCCGTGGACGACCGGAACGACGAGCGCCTCGTCCGTCGCGACCGCGATCCCGACGTTGACGCCCGGCGAGGGCACGAGCCCGCCGTCGTGCCACGACATGTTCAGCCGCGAGTGCAGGCGAGCGCCTCGGCGCACCGCTTCACGAGCAGGTCGGTGACCGTGACTCCGTCGCCGCGGCCGGCCCGGAGCGCGGTCGCGTCGACCTCGCGCGCGAGCACGAATTGCGGCACGTCCCGCCACGCCCGCTCCATTCGCTCCGCCATCCGCCGCCAGACGGGATCCACGTCGCCGCGGGCGGCGGCCGATGCGCCGCGCGCCGCCTCGACGTCGGCCGCGACGACGGCGCCGTTCGGCCCGCTGCCGGGGATCGTGTGGAGGTCGATCCCGGACGCCTGCGCGAGCCGCCGCGCCTTCGGCGAGGCGAGCGCGCGCCGGGCCGCCAGGGGCACGGCCGGAGTCGGAAGCAGGGCCGCGCTCGGCGTGTGCGTGACCGCGACCTCGGGCTCGGCGGCCACGGTGGCGGAGTCGGGTGCCGCTACGAGCCCCTCGCCGTCGGCGAGCACGAGCGCGATCACCGTGCCGACCGGCACGTCGGCGCCCTCGGCCGCGGAAACGCCGGCGAGCGTGCCGTCGGCGGGCGACTCGATCTCGACCGTCACCTTGTCCGTCTCGACCTCGAGCAGCGGCTCTCCCTTTGCCACGCTCGCGCCGTCCGCCTTGAGCCAGCGCAGGATCTTGCCCGTCTCCTGCGCCATGCCGAGCGCGGGCATGATCACGTCAGCGGGCATTCAGCCCTTCGCCACGGGCCGAGGCGACAACGGCATCCGCGACGCGCGGATTGTTCAGGTTCGACGTCACTTCACGTTTGCCGGAAAGCGGTCCGTTGACCGTGTACTGGCCGCCGGCGGTGATGAGCAGCTCCTCGGCCGGGAAGCGCGTGATCACCTCGCAGCCGTCGGCCGTGACGACGAGCTGCTCCTCGATCCGCGCGGCCGACCAGCCGTCCGCCGCGGGCCAGAACGTCTCGAGCGCGAACACCATCCCTTCCTCGATCGTCTCGGGATGGTCGAACGAGACGAGCCGCGAGAAGATCGGCTTCTCCCAGATCGAGAGCCCGACGCCGTGCCCGTACTGGAGGGCGAATGCCGCCTCCTCGTCGGGGAATCCGAACTCCTCCGCGCGCGGGAAGAGCTCGACCACCTCGGCCGTGGTCACGCCCGGTCGGATCGCGGCGATCGCCTGGTCGAGGATGTCGCGGCAGCGCTTGTACGCGTCGACGAGCGCGCGCGAGGCGGAGCCGACGGCGAAGGTGCGGTAGTAGCAGGTGCGGTAGCCGTTGTACGCGTGGAGGATGTCGAAGTAAGCGGGGTCGCCCGGGCGGAGCATCCGGTCGGTGAAGACGTGCGGGTGGGGCGAGCAGCGCTCGCCCGAGATCGCGTTCACACCCTCGACGTGCTCGGAGCCGAGCTCGAACAGCTTGCGATTGACGAGTGCGACGCACTCGTTCTCGCGGAAGCCGGGGCGGATCGCGCGGTACAGCTCGTCGTAGGCGGCGTCGACCATCGCGCACGCCGTGTCGAGGAGCGTGATCTCGTCGATCGTCTTGATCTTGCGGACGTCCTGCATCAGCGCCTGGCCGTCGAGCACGCTGATGCCCGCGGCCTGGAGCGCGAAGAGCACCGGCAGCTCGATCATGTCGACGCCGACCGGCTCCCCGAGCAGGCCGCGCTCCTCGAGCTCGACCCGGATCTTCTCGGCCACCGATTCGGCCCGTCCCTCCACGGCGCCGCGCAGCGTCGAGATCCCGGCGCGCGAACGCTCCTCGCCGAGCCACGGGGCGTAGAGCTTGTGGTGGCGGGCGGCCGAGCCGAAGTCCCACATGATCGGTTCGCCGCCGCGCGGCAGCAGGCAGAAGCGGATCAGCTTGTCCATCGCCCACGTGCCGATGTGGGTCGCGGTGATGTAGCGGATGTTCGCCATGTCGAAGAGGAGCAGGGCCCCGAGGTCTGAGCGCTCGAGGTGCTCCTTGGCGCGAGCGAGCCGCTGGGCGCGGAGCCGCTCGAGGTCGGCGCGCTGCTCCCAGTCGACCTGCATCGTCCCGTACGTGTGCAGCGCCATCGGTCTTCGCCTCCTTACGATTTGCCACACAGCTCGCGCGCGGTTCGCGCGACGAGGTCCGGGGTCGGCACGGTCTCGTCCTCGAGCGGCGGCGAGAACGGGACCGGGACGTCCATGGCGGCGAGGCGCTTCACGGGCGCGTCGAGGCTCCAGAAGGCCCCGTCCGCGATCACGGCGGCGAGCTCGGCGCTCGCCCCGTAGCTCGTGTGACCCTCGTCGACGACGATCGCGCGACCCGTCTTCTGCGCGCTCGCGACGAGCGTGTCGCGGTCGAGCGGGACGAGTGTCCGCGGGTCGACGACCTCGGCCGAGATCCCGTCCGCCTCGAGCTGCTCGGCGGCGGCGAGTGCGACCCGGACCATCGAGCTCGTGGCGACGATCGTCACGTCCTCGCCCGCGCGCTTCACGTCGGCGACGCCGAGCGGGATCGTCCACTCGCCGTCGGGGACCTCGCCCTTGACCGCGTAGTCCATCTTGTCCTCGATGAAGACGACCGGGTTGTCGTCGCGGATCGCCGTCTTCAGCAGCCCCTTCGCGTCGGCGGGCGTCGGAGGGGAGGACGACCTTGAGCCCCGGGACGTGCGCGACCCAGGCATGGAGGCTCTGGCTGTGCTGGGCGGCCGAGCGGCGCGTCGCGCCCATCGTCGTGCGCAGCGTGAGCGGCACCGAGAGCTTGCCGCCCGACATGTAGTGCGTCTTCGCCGCCTGGTTCGCGAGCTGGTCCATGACGAGCGTGAGGAAGTCGCCGAACATGATGTCCACGACGGGCCGCATCCCGGTCATCGCCGCGCCGACGCGCGAGCCCGGTGATCCCGGCCTCCGAGATCGGCGAGTCGACGACCCGCTCGGGACCGAACTCCTCGACGAGCCCCGACAGCACCTTGAACGGCGTTCCCGCCTCGGCGACGTCCTCGCCGATCACGAACACCGCCGGGTCGCGGCGCAGCTCCTCGGCGAGCGCCTCGTTGATCGCCTGCGCGAACGTGAGCGTCCGCGTCGCCGTCTGCGACCGACGTCAGGCGAAGACATCCTCGGTCACCTGGCTCGGATCGGGGAACGGCGCCTCGAGGGCGAAGGCGAGGCCGCGCTCGATGCCGGCGCGAGCCTCGTCCTCGAGCCGGCGGAGGTCGACGGCGGTGGCGAGCTTGTGGGCCTCGAGCCAGTGGCCGTGGAGCGCGAGCGGGTCGCGCTCGTCGCGCCAGAGCTGCTCCTCGTCCTTCGAGCGGTAGTACGTCCGGTCGACGTCGCCGACGTGGTGGCCGTGGTAGCGGTAGGTGTTCGCGAGCAGGAACGCCGGCCCACCGCCGGAGCGGGCGCGCCCGACCAGCTCGGCGGTCTCCGCGTGGACGGCGCGGACGTCCTGCCCGTCCACCTCGCGGCTCTCGATCCCGAAGGCCCGCGGCCGCGCGAGGATCTCGCCCGCGGTCGCCTCGAGATAGTGGGTGTACTCGTTGTAGAGGTTGTTCTCGCAGACGTAGAGCACGGGCAGCGACCAGAGCGCGGCCATGTTCATCACCTCGTAGAGGAGCCCCTGGCCGAGCGCGCCCTCGCCGAAGAAGCAGACCGCGACCTGGTCGGTGCCGCGCCGCTTCGCCGAGAAGGCGGCGCCGGTCGCGATCCCGGCCGAGCCGCCGACGATCGCGTTCGCGCCGAGGTTGCCGTTCTCGTGGTCGGCGATGTGCATCGAGCCGCCCTTGCCGCGGCAGTAGCCGGCCTCCTTGCCGAGCAGCTCGGCGAACATTCGGCCCGGCTCGGCGCCCTTCGCGAGGCAGTGGCCGTGGCCGCGATGTGTCGAGGTGATCCAGTCGTCGCGGCGGAGCGCCGAGCAGACACCGACGGCGACCGCCTCCTCGCCGATGTAGAGGTGCGTCAGGCCGGGCATCTTCGCGCTCCGGTAGAGCTCGTTCGCCTGCTCCTCGAAGAGCCGGATCAGCGTCATCCGTCCGTACATCTGGAGGGCAAGCCCGGCGTCGAGGCCGGTGGGAGACGCGGTCGCGCTCATTGGACAACCTCCAGTTGCCCAATGCCGCTCCGGCAAGCCGGCCCTCCGCTCCTTGGACACCTCGTTGCAATGGGCCCGCTCCGGAGCCGGCAAAGCCGGCACCTCCGCTCCTTGTGAGCCTCCGTCCAGCCTACGGCTCATGCCCGCGCCCCGGCGAGGATCTCGGTCTCGACCCCCGAGAGGGCGGCGAGGACGTCGAAGAGCGCAGCGAAATCGCGCGTGCCGATCCCCATGCCGTTCGCGGCCGAGAGCAGCTCGTTCGTGACGGCGGTCGTCGGCAGCGGCACCTCCAGCTGCCGTCCGAGCTCGAGGGCGAGGTTCATGTCCTTCTGCATCATGTGACAGTCGAACCAGACCTCGTCGGGATGCCCGAGCACGAGCGGTCCGCGGTAGGCGACCATGGGCGAGGCGATCACCGAGGCGAGCATCACCTCGACCGCCTTCTCCCGGGAGATGCCGCTCTTCTCGGCGAGCAGCACGCCCTCGCTGAACGCGAGCATCTGCACCGCGAGCGAGAGGTTGACGGCGATCTTCATCGTCACCGCCGCACCGTTCGGCCCGACGTGGATGACGCGCGGGCCGATCGCCTCGAGCACCGGCTTCGCGCGCGCGAACGCCTCGTCCGAGCCGCCGACCATGAGCGACGCCTTGCCCTGGTCGACCGTGATCGACGTCCCCGAGACCGGCGAGTCGAGCATCTCGGCGCCCGCGGCCGCGACCTGCTCCGCGAGCGCGCGCGTGTTCGCGGGGCTCGCCGTCGACATGTCGACGTAGATCCTGCCCGCCCCGAGCCCCGCGAGGATGCCGTCGGCGCCCGTCGGTGACGGCCCGGACCGCGTCGGTGTTCGTGACCATCGTGAAGACGATCTCGCTCGCCTCTGCGACCTCGCGCGGGGTGCCGGCCCAGCGCGCGCCCTCCACGAGCAGGGGCTCGGCCTTCTCGCGTGTGCGGTTCCAGACCGTCACGTCGTGACCGGCGGCGAGCAGCCGCCGGACGATCGAGCTGCCCATCACCCCGAGCCCGACGTAGCCGAGCTCAGCCATGCAGGACTCCCTTCTGGACGTCGGCCTCCGACGCGAGCGAGATGGTCGCGCATCTCCTCGCGTGCACGAACGGCGTCGCCTGCCGCGACGGCGGCCCGGATCTGCCGATGCTCGAGCGACCGCGCTCTCGGGGCTTTGGGGGATTTGGTAGACGGTGCTGAGCGCGCGCCGAAGCACGTCGCGGACCGCCTGCATGCTGTGGAGCACGAGCCGGTTGCCGGTGGCACCGGCGAGCGCGAGGTGGAAGCGCAGGTCGGCGTCGATGAACGCGTCGGCGCGGCCCGCCCCTTCGAGCGAGGCCGCCATCTCGTCGATCGCGGCGTCCATCTCGGCGAGGTGCTCCTCCCCGTGGCGCTCGGCTGCCAGTGCGGCCGCCTCGCACTCGAGGATCCGGCGCAGCTCGAACAGGTCGTGCATGCCCGCCTGCTCGTCGAGGCGGAAGAGGAGCCGCAGCGAGGTCTCGAGCGGATTCGCCGCCTCGGCCACGATGAACGCACCGCCGTTCGCGGACGCGATCACGCCCTGCGACTCGAGCATGCGCAGCGCCTCGCGGATCGACGAGCGGCCAACCTGGAAGCTCTGCGTCAGCTCGCGCTCGGGCGGCAGCGTGTCGCCCGGCTTCAGCCGCCGGGTGCTGATCTGGGCAAGGAGCTGATCCGCGATCTGGAGATAGACCTTGCTTCGCTCGAGGGGTTGAAAGCTCGTGGGATCTCCTTTGGTCTGACAAGCAGACGTACGGGCGGCAACCATACGCTCCCGGCCCACGCAAGGCAAGCGTGCGCGAATCGCAGCTCCAGAGCCGAATTGCATGCATTCAGGGTGCACTGCTTGCATCGTGTGCCGCGATCTGGTTGACTCGCGCGCTGTCTGATCGTCTGACGACCCATCGGTGGCAAGGCGCCTCGGCGCGGACACTTCAGCAAGGCAAGGGAGGCAGGGTTGTGACTCGCACACCCGTTCGTCTAGCCGTCATCGCAGCGATGCTCGCGCTCGCTGCCCTCGCGGCGACGGCCGGCGGCGCCTCAGGGCGCACCAGCGCCGGCCCGATCAAGATCGGCATCTCGCTCTCGTTGTCCGGCGACTTCTCCGACCCCGGCAAGTTCGCGATGCAGGGCTACAAGCTCTGGGCGAAGACCGTGAATGCCCACGGCGGGATTCTCGGCCGGCAGGTCTCGCTCGACATCAAGGACGACGCGTCGAGCCCGACGCAGGCGGCGACCAACTACCAGAACTTCATCACCAGGGATCACGTCGACCTCGTCTTCGGGCCGTTCTCGACGCTTCTGACGGCCCCGTCGGCAGCGGTCGCGAACCGCTACGGCTATGCCTTCATCGAGCCGGCCGGCGGCGGACCCGCGGTCTTCGACGAGAAGCTGCACAATGTGTTCTTCACCCAGCCGGCGCCGATCGTCCAGAGCGGCGACGTCTTCGTGAAGTGGGTGCTCTCGTTGCCGAAGGCGAAGCGGCCGAAGACCGCGGCATATCCTGAGCTCGACGACCCGTTCTCGGCGCCGATCGCCGAGCGGATGCGGCAGCAGTTCGAGAAGGCGGGGATCAAGACCGTCTACAAGACGGTGTATCCGTCCGAGACCGTGGACATGACTCCGATCGTGTCGAAGATCGCCGCTGCGAAGCCGGACATGGTCGTCGGTGGGACGCAGGCCGGTGACGGCTACTCGCTGGTCAAGGGGCTCGTCCAGGCGAAGTACAGCCCCAAGTTCCTGTTCGAGGCGAACGGGCCGAACAGCCCGGGTGAGTTCCCGAGCAAGGTCGGAGCGTCGAACACACAGGGCATCTTCAGCGCCAGCGACTGGTTCCCGAAGGCCAAGACGTACGGGAATCCGTACTTCGTGCAACAGTTCGTGAAGACCTACGGCGGTACCGCGGACGCGATCGACCCCGGCTCGGCCGAGGCGTATGCGGTCGGGCAGGTCGCCCAGCGGGTGATCCAGAAGGTGGGGCTGAACAACTCGAAGATCATCGCCGCCCTTCACAAGGGTCAGTGGCCGACGGTCGAGGGAACGCTGCACTGGAACTCGATCGGTGAGCCGACAGGCAAGTTCCTGCTCGTCGAGTGGCTCGGCGGCAAGCTGTATCCCGTCCTGCCCAAGAATGTCGCAGTGAAGCAGCCCGTGTACCCGAAGCCGAACTGGGGCGGCTAGAGCAGCGGAAGCGAGAGGAAGGGGCGACGTGCACGAGTTCGTCCAGGCGGTGATCCTCGGCCTCCTGATCGGCGGCATCTACGCGCTCATGTCGAGCGGGCTGACGCTCGTCTTCGGGATCATGCGGGTGATCAACGTCGCGCAAGGGGCGCTCGTGATCCTCGCGGCGTACCTGAGCTACGCGCTCTGGTCGAACCTGGGGGTCGACCCCTTCCTCTCCATCCTCGTCGTGACGCCCGCGATGTTCGTCCTCGGCGTCGCGGTTCAGCTCGTGTTCGTGCGTTCGCTGCGTGGCCCCGAGGCACCAGAGCTCTCGCTGCTCATCACCTGGGCGCTCGCGCTCGGGATCGAGGGCGTGCTCAGCGTGATCTTCAAGACGACCTACCGGGTCTCGCTGCCGTCGTACGCCGACAGCACGTGGACGGTGTTCGGCTATCAGGTGGAGAAGGTGCGGTTCTTCGGCTTCGTGGTGTCGTGGGTCATGCTCGGGCTCCTCGCGCTCCTGCTGACGCGGACGCGGTTCGGACGGGCCGTGCGGGCAACCGTGCAGAACCCGACCGCCGCAACGCTGCTCGGCGTCGACGCGAACCGTGTCCAGACGCTGAGCTTCGGCGTCGGCGTCTCGATGGCCGCGGCGGCCGGGGCCGTCTACGGCGTCATCTACCCGTTCAACCCGGGCAGCCACTACGACCTGATCTCGCGGCTTCTCTCGATCGTCGTGCTCGGTGGGCTCGGCAGCATCGGCGGCGCGGTCGTGGCCGCGCTCGGCATGGGTGTCATCGAGGCGGTGGTCGCGGTCGAGATCTCGCCGGTCTGGGCCTCGTTCTCGTTCTTCGTCGTGCTCATCGCCGTCCTGCTCGTCCGCCCGCAGGGGATCTTCGGGATGCGCGAACGGGTGTTGTGAGCCGCGCGGACGCGGCGAGCCTTGCGCGTGGCCTGGCATTCGCCGGCGCCGCGATCGCGTTCCCCTACGTCTTCTCGGCGGCCTGGATCGTCAACATCGGCGTCCTGACGGTGATGTACGCGGCGCTCGCGACCGCCTGGAACCTCTTCTCCGGCTACTCCGGCTACATCAATCTCGGCCAGGCGGCGTTCTTCGGTGCCGGCGCCTACGCGCTCGGGATCACGTTCCAGCACATGGGGATCGGCTCCGGTTACAACCCGTTCATCGTGCTGCCGCTGATCGGAGCGGGCGTTGCGGTCGCGTCGGTGCCGGTTGTCTGGGTCGCGCTGCGGACGCGGCACATGACCTTCGCGATCGTGACGCTGACCCTGCTCTTCATCGTCCAGCAGCTCGCGTTCAACCTCCGCTCGCTCACGCAGGGGTCGTCGGGACTGATGCTGCCCACCCCGCACTTCCCGATCGCGAGCTACGACACGCCGTTCTACCTCGCGATGCTCGGGATCCTCCTTGTGGGGCTCGCGCTCTGCTGGCTGACGCTACGGACGAAGCTGGGGTTGATGCTGCTCGCCATCCGCGAGGACGAGGAGAAGGCGCGCGGGCTCGGCGTCCGCGTCACCGGTGTCAAGCTCGTCGCCTGGTCGTTGATGGTGTGGTTGACGGCCATGGTCGGCGGCGTCTGGGCGTACTACCTGACCTTCATCTATCCGGAGTCGTCGATCGATCCGCTCGTGATGATCGGGGCCGTGCTGATGACGTTCCTCGGCGGGCGCGGCACCCTCTGGGGACCGACGATCGGCGCGCTGATTCTCGTCCCGGCGCAGCAGTACATGCTCACGCGGCTCGGCGCGAGCGAGCTGTACCTCATCGGCTACGCAGCTGTGTTCATGGTCGTGCTCCTCCTGCTGCCGCGCGGGATCCTCCCGTCGCTGAAGGACCTCGTGGCGAAGCTGCGCGAGTGGCAGCGGACGCGCAGCAGGGTCCATCAGGAGGCGGCTGTGTGAGCCCTCTGCTCGAGGTCGAGGACCTGACGAAGCGCTTCGGCGGCGTCACCGCCGTCGATGCGTGCTCCTTCGCCGTCCCCGACGGCTCGGTGACGGCGCTCGTCGGGCCGAACGGCTCGGGGAAGACGACGGCGTTCAACCTGATCACCGGCTACGCGCGTCCAGACTCGGGCCGCGTTCGCTTCGCCGGCGCGACCGTGCGGCGTCCCGATCCGACGCGGCTCGCTCGGCGCGGCCTGACGCGGACGTTCCAGCAGGCGCGGATCTTCCCCGAGTTGACGCTGACGGAGAACATGGTTGCCGCCGTTCAGCTTCCCTGGCTCGCGACCTTCCGCCGCCGTGTTCGCGGGCCGGAGCGGGCGCGGGCTTTGGAGCTGCTCGAGGAGTTCGGGCTCGCACGGCTCGCCGGCGACAGGGCGGGGACGCTCTCGTACGGGCAGAAGAAGCTGCTGGAGTTCGCGACCGTGCTGATGGGTGAGCCGCAGCTCGTGCTTCTCGACGAGCCGACCGCGGGCGTCAACCCCGTGCTCGTGGAGCAGATCGAGCGGCGCGTGCGCGAGCTGAACGCGCGCGGGCTGACGTTCCTCGTCGTCGAGCACAACATGAACCTCGTCATGCGGCTCTGCGACCCGGTGGTCGTGCTCGACCACGGAAGGAAGCTCGCCGAAGGTCCGCCCGGGACCGTTCGCAACGACCCGCGGGTCCTCGACGCATACCTCGGCGGGTGACGGTCCTCCTCCAGCTCAGCGGCGTCGTTGCCGGCTACGGGCGCGGCGACATTCTGAACGGGATCGACCTGTCGCTCGAGTCGGGGACGATCACGTGTCTCGTCGGCCCGAACGGCGCCGGGAAGTCGACCGTGCTGAAGACGCTCAGCGGGCTGCTGCGACCGCGCAGCGGCCAGATCCTGCTCGACGGCGAGGACATCTGCCGCTGCTCGCCGGCACAGGTGCTCGGCCGCGGCGTCGTCCACGTGACGCAAGACCGGAGCCTCTTTCCGCTCATGACGATCTGGGACAACCTGCTCATGGGCGGCCACGTGCTCAACGACCGGACGCTGGTCCGCCGTCGCGCCGAGTCGATCGCCGAGCGGTTCCCTCTCGTCCACGAGCGGCGCCACGAGCACGCCGGCGAGCTCTCGGGCGGTCAGCAGAAGCTCGTCGAGATCGCGCGCGCGCTCATGCTCGAACCGCGCCTCATCCTCCTCGACGAGCCGACGATGGGCCTCGATCCGAAGGCGCGGCACCTGATCTTCGAGATGGTCGGCGAGCTGAACGCGGACGGCCGGACGGTGCTGCTCGTCGAGCAGAACGCGCGCGCCGGGCTCGCGATCTCGCACCACGGCGCTGTTCTCGACAGCGGTCGCGTCGCCCTTACGGGCCCAGGCCGGGAACTCCTCAACAACCCGCGCGTCGCCGAGCTCTACCTGGGGGGCGCGCCGGCGTAGAGGGGCGGCACCCCGCGCGTCCGGGATCGAAGCCTCGTGCGGCGGCTCGTCCGGCAGCTCGTTCCTCGAACGTGCGCAGGAGGGAGGGCGAAGTCGAACCGGGTGAGGAGTTCGAGGCGGTGGCCCGGGCCGAACTGGAACGACCCGGCACGAGCTCGGAGCACAAGGCGGGGAGCCTGGGGCGCGCTGCCGTCGGTGGCATCGTTCGGGTGGCTGCTTCCGCTTGCCGGGGCGGGAGGCGGTGGTGGTTTTACTTGAACGGCACGGTGGTGGGGCCTGGAATCCTGCGGTAGACGGCGAAGAAGTCGCGGTTGTCGGGGGTGAGGTAGCGGCTTGTGGGCTGCATCGGCTGTGGTTCTACCATCGTCGGGATGAGTTGGTGGTTGCGATGGGTGTAGGTGATCAGGGTGTGCCATTCGGGGTTGATGTCGAGTTCCATCGCCCGTAGCGCGCCGGCGTGTTGGAGGATCTGGGCAAGGGTGATCACTGTCTGGTTGTCGGCGGCGACGAAGATCAGGTTGCCGTGTCGGTCGATGCCGAGCCCGGTGCGCCAGACGAGTCCGACGTGTCCGAGTGTGTATCCCCATTGGTAGCTGTTCGGGTCGGTGTTCAGGGCTGGGTTCAGTCGTCCGTTCCAGACGATGGGGGCGAGGCTTTGGCGTGCGAACGCGACCTTCGGGCCGGGGTTGGGGCCGCCGCTCCATCTCAGGATCGCGACCGGCCCGTTTCTGTATTGGATGAGGGTCGCGTTTCCGGCGTGGAGCGGCTCGTTGAGGCGTCCGTTGTCGGCTGAGCCGTTATCGCCCTGGGTGTAGACGAAGCCGCTGTTGAAGGTGGCGAGGAGCCGCCAGCGCTGGTCGTGTGGGACCATCATCGGCCCGCGCACGGCCGCGGTCGGCGGCTCGGTGGCGCCCGGGTAGTAGGCGAGCGTCGTGCGTCTGTGGTCGAACCAGGCGACATAGGCAACGATGCTGGGGTTGTCGAGCTGCGGGCGGAAGGTTGTCACGAGTACCGCCGGGCCTCCAGCGATGAGCGGGCCTGTTCGCCGCCAGACCCCCTCTCCCGGGAGCGGATGCGGGAACACGGGCTTGATCCGGGCCGGCCCTGTCACGGCCGCCACTGGGTGAGCCGTTGCCTGTCTCCGACCGGCGCGAGGCGGTGGGTCGGAGCGCGCGACCGGAGCGCGGCCGCCGGCCTGCACCAGCACTCCAGCCAGGCCCCCGAGCGCCACGATCAGCGCTGCCGCCCAGACGATCAACCGCCGCCGGCCGCGCCTCCGCCGCCTCGCAGCTTCCCGCCGTTGCTTGCGGTACCGCGACTCACTCATCGCCTCGTGCCAACACAGCGCACGAAACCGACGCTACGGCTGGACGGTGAGGAAGTGCTGAGGAAGTTCACTCACTCGCTGGGCGTCAACGCGCGGCAAGACGCGTGGTGCGGATCGTCCCAGGACGCGCCAAGGTGAGAGAACCCCTGCGGGAAGTGGCCGCTCTCAGCCGGCCGGCCGGTGGTTCACTCGCTCCGCGCCGCATTCGTCGGGCTCCTCATCCCACTTGTTACGACCGCTGATCGACCTCGCACCGACTTCCAGGCCCTCGGCGTCTCGGCCAGTGCCGCGCAGTCCCCAGCAGGCGAGGCCGACGGATGCCGTCTCCTCTGCCACACTCGCAGCCGACGATCTGGCTAGGGCGATCGGCCGTAGCTGACGACGAGGTTCAGCTGTCCGTGGGAGCCCGGACCGCGCCGTGTCCGATTCGTTCACCTCGGCGATGGTGATCGGCCACAACCCCGGGCTCCAGGAGCTCGCTCTTCAGCTGGCTGGGCACGGAAAGAGGCGCAGGGCGCTGGAGGCGAAGTTCCCCACGGGGGGCCTCGCAACCATCAGCGCCACCACGACGTCGTGGAGAAAGCTATCCCGCCACAGTGCTCGGCTCACCGAGTACACGACGCCGAGACAGCTTCCACGAGGTCGCTTAGAAGGTGCCAGCACGACAGCGCCCTGAAGCTCAGCGGGTTTCAGCGCTTAACCGGCCGGGGCCACCTTCGGCGACGGTGTTATCGACGTTCCCCGCGTGGGGCCGCTGCAGCGACCGCCGCTGCTCCCGGTTGACGGGCCGCGTTTGGCACCTGAGCGGCTCCGCCCGTTGGAGTGCTTTCGACCGGGAGCAGCGGCGATAGCCTCGCTCGTGGTCAGCCGGGGCTCCTCCTGGTGCTCAACGGTCGACTCCGAAGGGCCGCCGGCCGTTGACGTCCCCGCCGGAATGCGAGGAACCCGACCGGGATGAAGAGCAGCGGGAGGAAGATGAGGTGGCCGCCGGTTGCGAAGAAGATGACGGCTGCCACCGCTAGACCAATCACCAGGGTGCGCATCGGATTGCTCCTTTGTTTGCGGACGAGAGATGCGGTTACTGTGCCGCCCCCGGTGCGGCGCTCGGGGCAAACCACGGCCTCGAATGTCCGAGGCTTTCACCAAGTTGAGACAAAGGTTTGGACACGTCCACAAAGCGTGGTCGCGGCCGGTGGCATCCGACCGATCCTCCGAGTCCGCTTGGTCGTCCGGTGGTGCCAAGGCTCCGCGGCCCTCGAACGCGAAGGGTCGCTACAACTTCGAATTGACCGACGTGGCCTGCGTCGCGCTCAGGAACTGCGCTGCGACCGGCTATCTGTTCACGAACACGGTCTTGCGCGGTCTGCTCTTCGTCGAGAAGGACGGCAGGTGGCGCGTGAGCGAGCGCCCGCTGCCAGGGATCCTTCGGCAGGGAAACAAGAGCGAGGGCGTGTCCTCCGTCTCTTGCCCGGCCGCCGGCCACTGCGTTGCAGTTGGCTACGCGGCCTCCGGCCCTCAACTGGAGCCGCTCGTCTTCACGCAGCGGACACGCGGATGGCGGGAGACAGTCCCAGCGTTGCCCGCCGGAGTGAAGGGAGGCCGCCTCGATCTCGTCTCGTGCCCGTCGATCGGCAACTGCACGGCCGACCTGCCTCCGAACGGCAGTGTGACGACAAGCGGCCAGACGTCCGCGATCGAAGGCCTTTCGTGCTGGGCGCCTGGCGACTGCGCAGCCGTCGGCCTCTACGGCGATATGTAACGAGAGTCCCCAGGGCTGGCTCCTCAGGGAGACGCATGGGGTGTGGGCGCAAGGCGTCGGCCGCGTCGGCTCCGAGATCGCACGCCGCCAAACCGGGCACGGCTCCGGCCTCGGCCGCGTCCGCTGGGTCGTCGAACGCACCTCGCCTGGCTTCACAAGTTGAATCGACCCCTCGTCCGCTACGACCTGCGCCGGCGTTCAGTTAGACAGCCTGAGGGTTGGCGCTCATCCTTTGCCCGTAGTGGCTGGGGGCGGAGGCGCGCCGTATTTGTGCAGGCAAGAGTGGAGGGCGGCCACGTACACGGGCGAGTTCTCCATGGCATTGGGGACTTTGATCGCGCCGCTGCTTTCAGGGTCGGGAAAGTTAGAGACGCCGCGCTCGCGCATGCACTGGGAGAACCTCAGCGCCTGCGCCATGACGTGCTGCGAGGGGCGGGTGACGGAGGAGGTCGGCAGCAGCGATCTACAGGCTTGCTCGGCCGCTATGAGCTGCGAGCTGGTGACCCCGAGTTGGCGGAGAGTGAGCGGCGACTGATGAGACGATTCGCTGCTCCCAGGGTCGGGCCAGAGCGGAACGCCGTGGGTGTGCATGCAGTGGGCGTAGGCGAGCGCATGGTCCTGCGTCGAGCCACCCCCCCGGTCGGCTGCTCTGTGTGGTTGTCGAGCCGAGCTGCGCAACGCGTCTGTTCGGCGAAGCGCCGCCGCAGGCCGCGGCCAAGAGCGCGAGCGAAGTTAGCGCGGCAAGGGCAAGGGCGGGCGGCCGCATGCAAGCCGTTTCCAAATGTGTCGTCCTCCAGTCACCACAGCTCGAGCCAGGAAACCATGTGACTCTGAAGTGGTTCTAAAGCCAGGTCGGAGGCGAGGACCTTCGGCTGCGCCAGCGTTCACAAAGACACCCTGAGCGGAGCGACTCGGCTGCTCCGGCTGCTGTGCACAGGGGATCGGCTAGCCGGTAGCCGCGACGACGCGCATGACGACGACCGTGCTGAAGGACGTTCCGTCCGCCTGGAAGGCGTAGCAACCAGGCGAGCGAAACAGCGCCAGCGCCGCGAACGCACGAAAGGCACCGCCATTGCCGACATCGACGCCCGCGGGCCAACGCAGCTCGGACAGATGCTGGCCGACGCGCAGCGCGAAGCCGATCACACCGGCTTGGTCGAGGCGCTTGCCGCGAACCAGGACGGGGCCTTGATAGCGGGCAGTAACCGCCCAGGGAGTCTTCTGCCCCATCCAACCCTGTGCGTCCGCAGATGACGACGAGATCTCGATGGTTCCCGCAGGCACGTTGCCATTTCCGATCAGGTACGCGGGACCGCGTCCGTTAAACGTTTGGCCCGTCCTCTGGCCGTACCCAGGCGCAAGACGACCGGGACTGACCGGGCAGCTCGCATCCGAGGATACGCGCGGCACGTGCAGCGGTCGATGGAGCGCCCGCCAATCAAACTGCGTGGCCGACGACGCTGAGGAAGCACCGAACGCAGCCAACACGCTCGCAACCAGAACCACGACCCCGCGCATCACCACGGCCACTCAAATGATACGAGCTGAGACTGTCGAGGGCTCCGGCAGCCACGCGCGTCGGCTGCGCGAGTCCAGGAATGAATCTCCTATGACTGTCAAGTCGTCAGCGGTGTGGCCTTCTGCATGACGCGGTAGAGGTGGCGGGCGAGGTAGCGCTTGAGGATGCGGGTGGCGTCGCGTGCGCTTTTGCCTTCGGCGATTCGCCGCGTGATGTAGTCGCGTGTCGCGGGGTCGTGCTGGCGGCGGTGGAGGATGACGGTGTGGAGGGCGCGGTTGAGCTGGCGGTCGCCGCCTCGGCTGAGCCGGTGGCGGATCGTCTGACCGCTCGAGGCTGGTAGCGGCGCGACGCCGGCGAGGCGAGCGAAGGCGGCCTCGGAGCGGACGCGATCTTTGTGCGACCAGGTGACGATTAGTTGCGCGGCGACGATCGGGCCGGCGCCGGGTTCGTCGAGCAGTTCGGGCACGAGCGCGCGAACGTGTTTGAGGATGTCACGCTCGAGCTCGTCGGCCTCTGCGGTCGCCGCCTCGATGCGTCGGGCGAGCGAGCGCAGTGCGAGCACGATCGCTAGCTCATCAGGTGTACGCGAGCCTGAGCGGCGGAAGCGGCTGCAGCGTTGGATCAGCTTTGTCACGGGCAGTCGACGCAGCTCGTCACGGAGCTGCTCGGGCGCCGTCACGATCACGCTGCGGAGTTGGACGAGCGCGACCCGACGGACGTCGACGGCGCTGCGCCGCGAAAGCAGCAGCACGCGCAGCGCCTCCTGGCGCTGGCCCGCGCGTGGCAGGGTCAGCGTCTCGGCCGCGAGTCCAGTACGTGCAGCCCGGATCGCGTCGAGCGGGTCGTCCTTGCCGCGAAGTCGCCGTTCAGTGCGGGCGTGGCGGCCGACCTCGAGCACCGTCTCGCCGCGATCGCCGAGGTAACGAGTGAGCCCGGCACCGTAATGGCCGGCACCCTCGATCGCCCATGCACGCACGCCGCCAGCGTGGCTTTTCGCGAAGCGCAGCGCCTGCGCGTAGCCGCGCCCGGTAGCAGGAACCACCGCCTGCGCCAGCACCGCTCCCGTGGGTGCGACAACGACAGCGAGCGTGTGCTGATCGCGGTGCGTGTCGACACCGATCACGTAATCCACCTCGTCTGCAAGCATCCCGATCGATCCTCCGACTCGATTCGCAGGGTCCGGATGACGTCGGTCTGATGCAGGGAAACCGCGTGGCAGGTCTGTGACGAGTCACGCCGGCAAGGCGGACAAGCTCCTGATCAAGCCAACAGCGGGCGCCAGACCGGCGTCGCCGTGCACGCCCGGACGATTCATTGCGAAGGCACGAACGCGGCCTGACGCCTGATGAGTCACGAACGACACGGACGACACCACCCTGGCAACGGCCCCTGACGGACCGACCAAGCGACTCTCACAGACGCCTGAAGAGGAGTCCGCTAATCAACCGGACCCGGGGCCGCCGATGCTGACGACGATGATCCGAGCTTCACCGCCGACGCATGTGACGGCTCCCTTGCCGATGAGTCGAAACCACCGGCCACCTGTGTAGTCCGACGCCGATCGGCGTAGGCGATAGGTGAAGTTGCCGTTGCCGTGATATGCGAACGACAGGAGTCGCATCCGGTCATGTCGGGCATGACGGGCGCGGAAATACGGGATCAGTGTGGCGCGGTTCGTAGCGCCAGTCAGGTTCCTGAGTCCGGGGACGTTTGACGAGTACCAGAGGAAATCCGGCTTGAGAGCGAAGAGCCCGTCAAGGTGGCGGTAGTCGCCACGGTTAAACGCACTGATGAAACGAACCCAAGTCGTCCGTGCGAGCGTGGCGTCGCACGCGTGCTCGGCGGGGCGCGCGGTCGCAGCAGTCGTCGCTGCGACAACGGCGAGGGTCACAGCCGTTGCGAGGAAGCTCCGCACCCTCCGGCCACGAAGGATACGCCGCTCGGCTGGGCCGGTGTTCCGCAACGCACTTGAAGAAGAGGCGCCTCAGCGCGCGCGAATTCTCCGTACGCTGCCGACTGGTTCCCATGGCTGTCTGTTACCTCAGGCACGCTCTAGCGTGAAACAGGTTGATGGACTTCTCAGACGCAGCCGTCCGTCTGCAGCGCGCTCAGGTGTTCGGATACCTTCGGCGCCGGACAGGCAGCGACGAAGTCGCTGAGGATCTGACACAGGACGTTCTCGTCGCCGCTGTCGAGCACGTAACGAAGCTCGACGCGGAGAGGCCGGTCCTCGCGTGGCTCTACCGCGTGGCGCGCAATCGTCTAATTGACGAGGTTCGGGCCAGGGAACGTCGTCCCGAACTGGTGCCGTTCGATGAAGCCGCCGAGCGGGGCTCGGAGGTTTCGTACGCGCCGCTCCTCGCTGGGGCGATCCGGCGCGCGAGCCTGCGGCTCGACGCGGCAGATCGCGAGGTCCTCGGCGCGCGGCTGTTCGCGGGGGACACGTTCGCGGTCGTCGCTGCGCAACTGGGCGTTGCAGAACCGGCGGCGAAGATGCGCTACGTGCGCGCGCTACGCCGCTTGCGCCATGAGCTGGAAAAGGAAGGAGTCGAAGGTGTCTAGGACACCGTCACTGGTGCTCCGCGACGCGGAGCTGGTTGAACTGTTGGCCGACGAGCCGGAGCTGCTCGCGCTCGCGGACGCCTACGAGGCAACGCAACGGCGCTGCTGGGCTCGCCGCGCGAGCCGCCGCTCCTGGACTCGCAGAGTGCTCGTCGCCGCCGCTCTCGCCGCAATCATCGCCCCGGCCGCGGCGTTCGCGGATCAGATCGGAAGCTTGATCGGCCTTTACGATCACGGCACTGCCATTCCTGCCAGCGCCTTCCCGAGCCCGTGGGCTGCCGCGCTGGTGCACGACCCAGCGTTCGGCAACGGCGAAGTACGCCAGGTCGGACAGCAGAACGGGATCACCTTTTACGCCTCCAAGACGGCCGACGGGCACTACTGCGTCGGCCTCGGCTTTGCGTCCACCCCGTCGATTGACGCTCTCACGTGTGGCACCGCTATCGACAGCTTCATGAACGGAACTCTCGCCGTCGTGGACTTCTCCGCGATCAACGCCTCCAACGGCACGATCACCGTCACGCGGCTTGGAGGCTTCGCGAACCCTTCGGCGGTGAAGATCGCCGTCCTCGACAGCAGTGGTAGGACGCTCTATACCGCGCCGGTCGTCGATGGGCTTTATGCGGCCTCTGCTGTGCCGCAGCAGCCCGCGACCGCCGTCGTCGCGCTGGACGCCTCGAACAACGTCATCTATCGGCGCCCGCTGATCGTTCCCCCGGCGCCGAAGCCCGCAACGTCCTGAAAGTATTGTCCTCGCCGTAGGAAGGAGTCGCTCATGCAAGTCGGTCGGAATGCCGCCGCTGGGACGCGCTTAATGACGAAGCGGGTGGTCTGTTCTCGGGGCGACCTGCGGTCGTGTCGCGTCTCGCCAGTCTTCGAGGCTGCGGTCATCTTGTTCGCAGCCGTGACGGCTGTTCTAGCGGGAGCCACGACCGCTTTCGCCGGATCGCACGACCAGGTGCTTGTCCGCAGTGTGAGCAGCTATCCGCCCGGCCATGCGCTTTCGCCCACCCGGCTCAATGTTGTTGTCGTTCACCCAGGACTGCGGTTCACCGTCGAGTTGGAGAACAAGTCGCGGCTTAAGCGTGACGTTCGCGTGGCGCTTCGCACAGCGGGCGCGAAGGGATCAAAGCCCGGCGTCCAACGTCAATCAGTCCCGCTTGCGCCTGCGCAGCTAGTGTCGCTGCAGTTCAAGAAGCTCGGGCAGGTGGCGTTCGCACAGCGTCAAACACTGAAGATCACCGTGACGGACGCGGCGCACCGAGAAGTCTGGTCGCGCAGTTTCCGTGTGATTTTCGCGCTCGGCTAGAGAGCCACGCAACCAACACTTAGGAGCTACTGAGCGCGGCCCGCAGCGCCGGGAAAAGGGCCGGTCACTCGGGAGTGCACGCGCGCTTCGGGAGGGCGAACGGCCACGGCAAGGCGACCGGGGCGGTGGTCGCGAGCAGGAGCTCGCGCTCCCTTCGCGTGGGCCAGTGTTGCTCCTATGTCAAGGCGGGGCTCGCTTTCAGCGTGTTGAAGATGACGCGGGCGAGCAGTCGTTTGAGGCAGCGGAGTGCTTCGCGGCGGCTCTTGTCTTCGCTTCGTTTCCGCTCCAGGTACTCCCGTGCGGGAGCGTAGTAGCGGGTCTGGGTGATCGCGATTCGGTAGAGGGCGGCGTTGAGCTGGCGGTTGCCGCGGCGGTCGAGTCGGTGGCGCTGACTCTTGCCTGAGCTTGCCTCGAGCGGTGCGACGCCACCGTGCCGCGCCAGTTGCGCGTCGCTTTTGAAGCGCTCGATCGGCCCGATCTCGGCGAGCAGCTTCGCCGCGGTCAGCGTTGCGCAGCCGGGCAGCTCGAGCAGCGCCGGCGCAACCTCGTTCGTCCGCGCTTCGAGCTCCTGCTCGAGCTCGCCGATCGTCCGGTTGAGCTGCCGGATGATCGCGACGAGGTCGCGGGCGAGCCGCACCTGCAGCTCCTGCTCCCGCCGCACGAGCCAGCGGGCGACGCGCTCCAGCTGCGTGGCGCGGTCGAGGCGCCGCAACGGCACCTCGTAGGTCGGGTCGAGCTGGTGCAGATGCCAGCGCAACCGCTGCTGGCTGCGCGTTCGTTGCGCAACGAGATCCTCGCGGTGATCGACCAGCAGCTTGATCTCCCGGTAGACCCGTTCGTCGGGGAGAGGTCGACTCAGGTTCGGTTTGCGGATCGCGGCGCGCGCGATCGCGAGCGCGTCGATCGGGTCCGACTTGCCGCGGGTGCGGCCGGCCCGCCGCTCCGGGACGGTCAGCTTCGGCGGCACCCGCACGAGGTCCTCACCGACACCCAGGAGTTGCCGCTCCAGCCAGCCGGTGAGCTGCCGGCAATCCTCGACCGCCCACAAACGCTCCGAATCAAGCGCGGCCGCCCAGCCGAGCAGCTCCTCGCTGCCAACCGGAATCAGCTTCTCCTCCAGCGGCCTTCCTGCCTCGTCGACCGCAACGGCGGTCACCGACTGCTTGTGTACGTCCAGTCCGATCACGATCATGGATCTCGCCTCCAAGCCGTTGGGGGCGACCGGCGAGCGGACAGACCTCAATCGAGGCCCAGGGGCCACGCTCCTTATCTGTCCTTCAGCGCTGGCGCAAGATCCCGGCTCGGGGCGGGCCGTGTGCGAGCGCGGTGACGGTATTTGGGTGCGCGCGAGCGCCCGACCTTATCTTGGTGCTCGGCCCTGTCCGGGTCGGCGACGAGATGGTGAATCGGGTGGTCCCGAGGGTGTGAGTGCGGCCACTCGGTCTATCAGGGGCCGCCGGCGAAAGGCCGGCGCGGCAGGAGCTTTTCGGGAGTCGGCCGCGGATCATCAAGCTGAGTGAGGGCGATAGGCGCGCGTGGAGTCTGGTCAGGTCGCGGGGCAGAGTGCGGCGTCGCCGAGCTCGCGCAGGATGTGATGGGCACGGCGCAGCAGCTTGCGCGCGAGTGCGACCTTGGCGCGGCTCTTCCCCAGGCGCGTGGCGAGCGTGAGGTAGTACGCGTGGTCGGGTGAGCCGGGCCGAGACGCTGTCTGGGCTGCTTCGTAGACCGCCCAGCGCAGCACGCTCGAGCCCTGGCGTGAGAGCCGCCCCGGAGAGCGGCGAGCGTCAGAGGAGTAGACGGTGACGTCGAGACCGGCGAAGCGTACGGCGTGCCGGGACGAGGAGAACCGTCTGGCGTCGCCGAGCTCGCCCAGGATCGCCGCGCTAATCAACGGCCCTACCCCGAACATCGTCGTCGTAGCGCCAGACAACCCGGCTGACGCTGCGCGTAACGGCGAAGCTCGCGATCGAGCGGCCCGAGTTGCTCATCGCAGGCGTCGATCATTCGCAATGCGACCTCGAGCGTCTCGCGCGCGCTGGCGGAGAGATCCAGTCGAGCGAGCGCGGCACGACCCTCGACGGTCATTAGCGCTCGTGGTCGGGCGACCCCGTGATGGAACAGCAATGCGTGGATCCGCTGCCGCCAGGCGGTGCGCTCGTCGATCAGCGTCTTGCGCAGCCGCACCCGCTGACGCAGCTCGAGAATCTCGGCCGGTGGCGCCCACGCCTCGGGTAGCCGACCTTGCTGCAGCAACTCGCGCAGGTGCCGGGCGTCAGCACGGTCGGTCTTGGCATGCGCCTTGCGGCCGCGCAGGTTGGCGGTCTCCGCCGGCTCCGCGAGATGCGCGGTCGCACCGACGGCGACCAGTTCTTCGACGATGAACCTCCAACCCGTCGTCGCCTCCAACGCCACGTCGACCTGCCCAGCCGGCAGCGACCCCAGAAACCGTCGCAGCGCAGGCCGGTCAGCGGGTGCGATCCTCCCGCGCATCACCTCGCCCGTCGCGTCGTCGAGCGCGTCGAAGGTGACCTGCTCCCGGTGGATGTCGAAACCAATCACGACTGTCATCGCATGCCTCCCCAGCTAGGAAGACGGCATCGTCCCGAGCAGCCACGACGACACGGACATGCCATCTATCAGGTCACGCTCGACGGTCTCGGTCGGCGGCGGCGACACAACACTCGGAAGTCAGACGAAGTCGACATTCGGAATCGAGTCAGCCGCCGCCGACCGAGTCTCTTCAAGCAATCGGACGCCGCCACAGCGGCGAGGATGACATTGAGTTTGGAGATGTTGCATGAACGTGAAACAGTCCTCGTTTCCCACTCGAAAGGAGTCCTGGTGTCCGCAGAAGAGAACACCCGTCTCGCCCAGAGCGCCTACGAGGCCTTTGGTCGGGGAGACATGCCGGCACTGGCCGAAGTGATGGCGGACGACATTGAGTGGACGATCCCGGGCGATCCCAGTGACAACCCGACAGCGGGCACCTACCGCGGCAAGGACGAAGTTCTCGGCTGGTTCGGCAAGCTCGCCGAGGATCTCGACTACTCGGCCTTCGAACCGAGAGACTTCATCGCACAGGGCGACAAGGTGGTGTCCGTCGTGCACGCCGAGGCCACAGTGCGAAACACTGGTCGCCCGGTCGTCAACGATGAAGTGCACTTCTGGACATTCGAGGGCGGGAAGCTCGCCCGGTTCCAGGTCTACTTCGACACCGCAGCAGCGGCCGCTGCCCACCGCGTCGAGTAGCCTCCTGCGAAAGTCCAGGCGGATGGCATAGACACCTGGCATGGGCGAGCGTGCCCTTCGCCTGAACGCCAAAGGGAGCCTCTTTTGGTTCCGGCGAGGTCGAGCTCGGTCCTTGAGGATGGCTCGTTCACCCTGCTCGATGCGACGCCAGTTCACGAAGGCAGACCACTCGACGCGGGTTAGAGCGCCGTTAGCGTCGCGGCGTACTCTGTGAGCCTGTTCTGTCGCGTTCTCTTAGCGGTAACCGTCTTTCTCGCGCTTCTCGCCGCGACGAGCAGCGCCTCGTCGACAATCATCTCGCCGTGCCGGCGGGTGAGCCTCCCGACCTGGTCGCCCGACGGGCAGCAGATCGTCTTCTACGGCACGCGCTGGCCTCCGCCGACGCACGCCCACCGCAACCCGAACGACATCCTGCAGGCGCTCTGCACCGCGAACGCCCACGGGACGAATGTGGAGCCGCTCCGCTACACGGTGTGCAGTGAGCGCTGCCCCGACGCGCCCTACCCGATTGTCTGGTTGCGGAGCGGGATCCTCTACCTGCGGGACGGAAGCATCTTCCGGATCGCGCCCGGGAGCAAGCCGCAGAGGATCGCTCGGATCAACGCCGTCTCTTTCGTCACGAACATTGCCGGAACTCGTATCGCGGCTGAGAAATACTGGCCCTCGTGCCTGAGCTGCGCGGGGCCGGTGACGATCCTTGACGCTCAGTCGGGAGCCCTCGTTGGCACGGCCGGCGGAAGGAAGCTCGACAACGTCGACCCGAGCCTCTCGCCCGACGGAACGAAGGTCGCCTTCGAGCGCGATGCGTCCAACGACTCCGGCAAGACGTTCGGCATCTGGACCGCGACCACGGACGGCAGCCACCTCCGACAGCTGGTGAAAGTCGGACAGAATCCGTTGTGGTCGCCCACGGGCGGGAAGATCGCCTATGTCGACTTCGCCGGGAAGTCGGTTGCACTGCGCCTGATCTCGGCCGGGGGCGGCAAGAGCCGGGCTATCGTCCCCCACAACGTCTCGACTGTGTTCGGCTGGTCACCCGACGGCAAGTCGATCGCCTTCGAGACGGGCAAAGGCAAGCTGGCCGTCGTCGAAGTCGCCACGGGGAAAGTGCGAAGCCTCCTCCAGCTCCACTACGCGCCGACCGCCGTCTGGTCGCCGGACTCGAGCGAGCTGCTCGTCAACACCGTCCCGAAGACACAGAAGTGCTGGTCGACCTGGCGTGTACCGGCCGACGGCTCGACACCGACCCGGATTTCGAGCTGTAGCTAGCCGGCTGCGGCCAGCCGCCGCTGCAAGCCGCCGGTCGGCGTGAAGAGCGCCAATATCGGTGTCGCGGTAGTGGAGCGAGCGGGCTGGGAGGATCGGCGGCGTGGCTCTCTCCTTCCTACCTCGCCGTCCGGCCCATCGCTAGCAGCCCCGAGCGTTACCTAGTCCCGGCTCGGTTGGGAGAGCTCAAGCTCTTCCCGGCAGTCACGGATCTGGCTGTAAGCGTGACTGGAGCGCATCCTCGCTCGAGTCACGACCAGATCCCTCTAGCTGCGCCGCCGAGCTGGGGAGGGAGGCCGTCGGCAGAGGAGAATGCTGGCGGCGTGAAAGCTGTGCTCCACTTTGACGGGGGCGGGGGAGTGGTGACGAACGCCGGCAAGGCGCCTGCTGCCTTCGCTGCGATCCTCAGCGTGGAGGGCCCGGCCCGCTTTGCGGATCGACGCTCGGCGAGTGATCGACTCGTATCGGTCGCCAGCCGGGGGCTGGTGACGGGACGCTCGACCAGGCGAGAGTGTTGCGCTCCTCTGCGTCTAGGCATCGGACGGAATGTCCAACCGCTCAACCTCATGCCCCAGTGGCACACCGATCACGGCGCCGATCACAGCGGGGATCAGCGCGGAGAAGAAGAACAGAATGACGCCGGCGATGAAGCCGGGGCCTCGGATGTCCGGGAGTCCGTGGGATATGAGGATGATGCTCGGGAGTGTCCCGAGGGTGAGCGTCACGGGCACAGATACGACGGCCCACCAGGAGCGGAGCAATGCAGCGCTGACCACGCCTAGCATGAACGTCAGCCAAGGCAGGAAGAGAATCGACAGATTGATGGACGCACAGAGAACGCCTATGAGGAGCGGGAGCGCCAGTCCTAGGAGGTTCAGCAGAGGCGGAAACGGTCGCGGCGAGAGCGTGAACGTCCGAGGATTAGAAACCACTCCAGGGGTGTGGTGGCTGTTCATTTGCTCTTGAAGAGAGTCAGGGCGGCCCCCATGAGGATGTAGGAGGTCGGCAGTGAGCTCGTGCTGTTGACGGTGCCGGCGAGGTACAGGTCACGGGGCTTCGAGTAGTAGAGAAAAGATCCGGTGGAGCCGGACGCGCCCCAGGTGGGGGTGAACGGGTTGAGCACGCTCAGCGGGCCTGTCATCTGGAGGTGCCAGAGGCTGTACCCGTATTGGGTTCCGGGGATGGGCGGGTCCGGACTGCCATCCCGGTTGTGCCAGGTCTGCATCTCCCGCAGCGACGCTCTTGAAATGAGCTTGCCGTTATTGAGCGCTCTGAGGAAGGCGATCATGTCTCTCGGTGTGGAGACCAGCCCGCCGTCGGCCCAGTAGTCCTTGCTGCTGCGCACAGTTGTGATGTCCCGGTTGTGATCGAAGACGTGCGCGGGTGGAGCCAGACCTCGGGGCTCACGACTGCCGATCAACCAGGTGTGCCGCAATCCCAAGGGGCCGAGCTCGTAGTGCTGAAGGGCTTTCGCAAGCGAGGTGTGCGTCACGCTCTCGATGACCTTGCCGAGGAGCTGATAGTTGGTGTCGGAGTAGTAGAGACCTGTCCCCGGCGCGAAGTGCGGCTTCAGCTCAGTACGCGTCCTGCTGATGTCCTGCTCCGGCGTCCATTTCTTGGCGGGATGCTCGAGGAACAGGTCGAACCCGGTCTTGCCGTCCTTGCCCGTTTCGGCGTAGTAGTCAGGGAGGCCGGATGTCATCGACAGCAGCTCTCTGATCGTGACGGCGCGGGAGTAGTCGTGGCCGCGGTACGTGTCGATGCCGGCGAGGAGGCGTGGGGGCAGGTACTTGGCGGCCGGCGCATCGAGGGACAGGAGCTTGTCCTCGGATAACCGCATGACCAGGGCCGCGATGTAGATCTTGGTGACGCTGGCTATGTAGATCGGAGTGTTGCCGGTGAGGGCTGTGCGCCCGTGCGGGTCGGCGATCCCCGCGGCGCCGGCCCAGGAGAAGGAGCCGTCTCCCTTCGCGACGGCGAGCTCGACACCCCGGACTGAGGCGTTCTGGCCGACCGAGCCTTTAACCAGGCAGCCCAAGTGGTGGCTGACATCGCGAGAAGAAGTGCTGGCGCAGCCGACGGCAGCGCGAATCAGGGGGAGGGGATACATCCCCGCCAAGTACACGTCGCCAGCCACACAGACGACCAGTACGGCCGTCAAGATCACCAACCGGCGGCGGGGCCTCGCCCACTGAAACGCGCGATGTCGCGGATTCGAGAGCGTCGACACCCAAACCTCCTCGGTCGGTTGCACCAGGATCCCCCAATCCCGCCGAGCAGGGATCCGCAGCGGCCACACAGCACCTGCGGACTACTACAGATCGGTGTTGGTTCGTCCCGGCGCGGCCCCTCCGAGCGCAGGAGCCGGCCGCTGCAACTAGACCCGACCTGTTCACCATCCTCAGGGGTCTGTAAGAGTCGGCGGGTCGGTCCGTCAGGGGCCGTTGTCAGGCTGGTTGTCGTCGTGTCGCTCGTGACTCATCAGGTGTCGGACCGCGTGGTGTGTGTCTTGGGAGTGAATCGTCCGGGTGTGCACGGTGACGCCGGTCTGGTGCCCGCTGTTGGCTTGATCAGGAGCCTGTCCGCCCTTCGGGCGTGACTCATCACAGACCTGCCGCGCGGTTTCGCTGCTCCAGACCGGCGTACCGGACCCTACGAGTCGGAGGATCGGTCGAATGCTTGCAGACGAGCTGGACTACTTGGTCGGCGTTGACACGCATCGCGACGAGCACGCGGTCGCGATCGTCGACGCGCGGACCGGCGCGGTGACTGCGCAGACGACGGCGGCCGCCAGCGCACGCGGCTACGCGGACGCCGTCCGCTTCGCAGACCGGCACGCGCCCCGCGATCGACTCTGGACCAACACCCAGACGACGGGACGCCGTTCAGCTCTACGCGACGTCGTGGAGTTGCTCCGGGTCGGCGTAGACGAGTTCCTCCCGTGCGAAGCGGTAGACGAACAACGGCACGAAGTCGGTGACCGTTGCGCTCCGGCGCAGGCGCTCAAAATGGCGGCGGCCGACCGGGTCGACCTGATCCGAGGCAACGCCGTCCCCGAGTTCCCGTTTCAGGCCTCTGAGTCGCGCCGCAGTCTGCCGCTCGAGTTCCTCTGACGTCAGCTCATGGCCGTCACGGTTCACGGAGCGTGAGTCGCCGATTCATGCGTAGTGTCGCGCGATGGATCGCTACGAGGAGCGGGCGTACGGGATCAAGGGCGGTACGATCCTCGTCCGCAACTACCCCGGGAACGCCGACGGCTCGCCGTGGCTCGTCACCTGGTTGCCGGACGATCAGTCCAGCCGCAACTACCCGGGGTTCACCGTGACCTCGGATGACAGGGTCGTCCCGGTTGGCCCGACGCTCGAGGACGTTGCGACTTGGGCGCAGCAGCAGCCGTTCGCGATGGGCGTGGAGCCGGCGACGCCGTTCCGGGCCGTCCGCTTTGACCTGTTGATCGACGATGACGCCGGTCGCGCTGCGCGCTGGGCGGAGGTCCAGCGCGCCGCGTTCGAGCGCGGCTTCCTCTGCGGCTACACACGCGAACCGGACGCGTCCTGGTCGTGGGGCGTCTTCAGACTTGACGGCTACCCGGTCAAGTCGGGAGTCGCCGACACGTGGGACGACGCGGTGCTCTCGATCGCCGAAAACATCCACCCGGTCAGCGGTGAGCAGTAGCCGTGAAACCAGGCCGTGCTAAAGCTCGCTTCTGAGCACCCACTCTAGTCCGGCCCCTCCTCCCGATCGTCCAAAGTGGGGGAGTCCTTCTCGAGCTGATGACTACGCTTTCCGGCGATGTCGACGACGTACCGGCTCGGCACAACCCGGCGGATTGTGAACGCGCTCATACGACCGCTCGTTCGTGTCGGCCTCGCCGGGCGACACACCTACCTGCTAACGGTCGAAGGCCGCAAGACGGGCCGGCACTACTCAACACCGGTCACGCTCGTCGAAGACGGCGACAAGCGCTGGCTTGTGGCTCCATACGGAGAGCGAAACTGGGTGAAGAACGCGCGCGCAGCAGGCTGGGTCGAACTCAGCCGAGCGGGCAAGAACGAGCGGCTCCGCGTAACCGAGGTAGACGACTCCGAGGCCGGGCCGGTGTTACGCAGTTACCTGCGCAAGGCGCCGGTCACCAGCCCCTTCTTCGACGCCAAAGCAAGCGATCCGGTCGAAGCGTTCATCGCAGAAGCATCCCGGCACCCCGTCTTCCGCCTCGCCGCGCCGACCAGCTCGACCTCCCCAGATGCCTTGGTAGGCGCTAAGCCGTAGCTACTACGGACGTGCGCCGACGCCTCTCGGGTCAGTGTGACCTTGGGCCGGACGAGAAGGACTCTTCCCGGAGGGCGAATCCCTCGATCTCTCCCTCCGTCAACCCGACACCCTCGCCCGGCCCGCTTCCCCGATCGACTCTCGGCGAGTGATCGACTTGTATCGGTCGCCATGCGGGATAGCCAGCCAGATTGAAGCGCTTAGCAGCGATCGCCAACGTCCAGAACTACCGGCCGGGACACTGGACGTCCGCCCCAGCCGGCACGTCGATATGGCAATGCTGAATTAGACTGGCGCTTGTCATCGTGGCCAGCAGCTCTGAGTCTGAGATGCTCGCTCAGCAGGTGGAAGCGCTCATCGTTCGGCTCGAGGCGCTCGAACTGCGGCTGGCCGACATCGACCGGGTGATCAATAGGTTGGAAGGCGCCGCGCTCACGACCGCACGGTCCCTGCAAGAGATATCGAGTCACTGGGACAACGTCTACGAGGCGATGCGCCGCACCGAAAAGGATCGCGAGCTCGGCCAGCTTGACGAGGAGCAATAGAGCTGGCCCTGCAACCCGGACTCTGTTTGCCTAGGCTCGTGTCGTCTCCCACGCCCGGAGGCTCGATCGACGGACTTCGGGCTTTCAGCCGGAACCCTGGCCGCAGGGCCAGTTCCATGAGAGTACTCCCTTGGTGCGTGTGACGGTGGCGGCGTTGCCGGCGCTCGGCAGCCGGCACCACGCGCAGGCGTTCTCGACGCTTCGCGCCATGGCCGAAGAAGCGACTGGTCGGGGATGCGCGCGCGGCGTAGCGTGAGCGTGGGCGGCAGAGGGGCGGAAGCATCCGGGCGCGTTCCATCTGAAGGCGGCGCGCCCGGGATCACCGCGGTGAGTCGAGCGCGACAACGGTGTTGCGCCTCATGACGGCGACACCGGCCGCAACGTTGGACTCTGCATCCGAGAGAGCGGGCGCGAGCGCTAGGTCGTGAACCGGTCCGCCGTTTGGCACGGAGTTCTGCTCATCTTGGTTCTTCTTCGCCGCCCGAGCGGCTCCCCAGGCGGCCAACCACTGCAACTCGCGACTGCCGTCGCGCTTCGTGATCACGGCCATCTTCGTCATGTTGCTTCCCTCCGTTGCAAGACATCCCCGAGGCAGCCGTGAACCGTCGCACCGGCCAGGCATCAACAGCGGCCGGACACAGCCGCGTTGGCGGGCGCCGGGCTTGTGTTAGCCCGACACCCGTCGACGATCAGCTAGTTAGGCGTGAACCGCGGCGCCGGGCGCCACGTACTCCACGTCCTGCGCCTTCTTCAGCGCCTTGAGCAGCTCGTCCTGAGTCATCAGAACGGTCGTCTCGAACTTGCGGAACGCCCCGCTCGCGTTGATCGCGATCGCAACGCTGGCGCTGGTCGCGTGATCCGGCGCCTCGATCAGCGCGAACCCGTCGCTCGTGCCGAAGGCATACCAAAGGCCCTTCAGCTTGCAGTTCGCGCCCTCGAGAAACCGGCTGACGCTCTCGGTGCGGTTCTCCGGACTGCTGATCAGCTCGGCCCACACCTCGGGCTTGTACTCGAAAGTCGACATATACAGGGACATACGTGCTCCTTCTCCGACCTCGCTCCCGCCCAAGTCCCGACGAACCGGGATCTCCTTAGAGACGAAAAGACGGTGCGGCGTCTATAGAGCGCACGGCAGACAAGCGTGTCTGAACCATTCTTCTTCTCGCGCGCTTCGTAACCAGCAGTCTCGCACGCCCCCCTGCAGCTGGCATCAGGGGAAGCGCTGATCTTCCCTAGGTCCGGGGGCTGCTGAGATGGCGGTAGCGTCGGACGTCCCGTCTGCTGGAGGTCGCCTTTGCTTGTGTCAGCCCTGTACGTCGTCGTCTGCCGTCTGCTGGAGTTGATCGTGCTCTTCGGCGCGGCGACCGATCCAAGGAGCTGGAGATTCTCGTGCTCCGCCACGAGCTGTCGATTCTTCGCCGCCAGGTCAACCGGCCACGCCTTGAGCTTCACGACCGGGTGCTGCTCGCGGCGTTCAACCGGGTGTTGCCGCGCCGCTCCCGGAACGCCTTCTCCGTGCGGCCGGAGACGCTGCTGTACTGGCACCGCCGGCTCGTGGCCCGGCGCTGGACCTACCCGCACCGCCCGGGCCGGCCGCCGATCGGCCGTGACGTGCGCGAGCTGGTCCTGCGGCTCGCGCGCGAGGACTCGAACTGGGGCTACCTTCGGATCGTCGGCGAACTGCGCAAGCTCGGCGTCGCCATCTCGGCGACGTCCGTCCGCAACATCCTCGCGAGCGCTGGTTTGGCGCCCGCTCCGAAGCGCGACTCGCAGTCGTGGCGCAGCTTCCTGCGGGCGCATGGCGAGTCGATCCTCGCCTGCGATTTCTTCACCGTCGACACTGTCTGGCTGCGACGCCTCTACGTGCTCGCCTTCATCTCGATCGGCAGCCGCCGGATCGAGTACGTCGCCTGCACCAGCAGCCCGAACACCGCCTGGACGCTGCAGCAGGCGCGCAACCTCCTGATGGAACTCGACGACCACGGTCGGCACGTTCGATTCCTGATCCACGATCGAGACGCAAAGTTCCCGCGCGCGTTCGACGCCCTCCTAGCGACCGAAAACATCAAGGTCATCCGCACCCCGGTGCGGGCGCCGAACGCGAACGCGCAGATGGAGCGTTGGGTCGGAACGGTCCGCCGCGAATGCCTCGACCGACTACTGATCTTCGGCCGCCGCCAGCTCGAATACGTCCTCCGCGTCTACATCAAGCACTACAACCACCAGCGACCCGACCGCGGACTCGACCTGAAACCGCCGGATCCGACCCGTCCGTCACGCCTCGCAGCAGGCTCCCGGCCACATCCTCTCCCCATAGACCGACGCGACCTGCTCGGCGGCATCATCCACGAATACGAACTCGCCGCGGCATGACGATCGGGTTTCTGCACCCCACGCGCCGAAGGCGAACGCAATCGCCGAACGGTTCGTCCGCAGCATCCGTTCCGAGTGCCTGGACTGGCTGCTGATCCTGAACCGGCGCCACCTCGAGCGCGTCCTTCGCGTCTACACCGACCATTACAACCGCCAGAGGCCGCACCGCGCGCTTGCTCCCCGGCCACCGAACCCAGAGACCGAGCCCCCGCTACCAGCTTCGGGAGAGATCAAGCGCCACGACCGGCTCGGCGGCCTCATCCACGAGTACTACCGAGCCGCCGCATGACCGGACACGGATATTGGCGCCCTTCAGGCCGCTGCGTACAGCGGCGCTCGTGCCTGTCGCGTGGAGCCGGAGTCAGATCAAGTGAAAGGTCGTCTGTCTCCCGTCTAGAAACAGCGGGCCATTGTCCGTGAATGCGGCGTCCTGCTCCATCGCGAATGTCACTTCTTGGCCGTCCCACTCAGGGATTGGGGCTGTGATACTCAACTCGACGGTGTAGGTCGTGTTGTAGTTCATCTTCACATCGCCGCGGCCGGGGCAGACTGTTTGTTCCCACGGAAGCCCCATTAGTGGCCCTGGTTCGTGCAGGTAGTGGCTGAGCGAGTGCGAGTAGATCTTAGGCTTGGGAATGCCGGCGTCGCGAGCGCGGGTGAGGGCGCGCGTGAGGATCTCGTTGCCGGTGAGCCCGAGTTCCCAGGTGTCGACAAAGATGTCTTGAAGTCGGTTTCCCTGTGCCATCGCTTCGATAAAGCTTTGCGGGGGCTCGCTCTCGCGGGCGCGAAGGATGTAGGCGAGTTCTTGGTGATCGGTGAGGAAGCGAAGGTATTTCAGGCCGACGTCGTAGTGGATCATGTCGCCTGGCCGGATGATCTGGTCGTCTTCGCCCCAGCGTGCACGGTTTTCAGGGCCGCGGATGAGATGGCAGAAGGCCGGGAACGAGACTGGGAGGCCGAGGTTGTTTGCGTGCTGCCAGTAGGCCCAGCGGAGGTCTTCGCAGGTTGTGACGCCGGGAGTCACCACTTCCCTGGAGAAACAGGTTGCGATGATGTGGTGGCTGATCGCGCATGCCTGGTGATAGAGCTCGAGCTCGGCGGGGAGCCGCGTCTCGAGCCAGCGGATACACATTGGTTCCGCTGAATCCATCCGGCTCGAGAACGTGGGACCGAGTGCGGTGACTAGGTTGTCCTTCAGTGATGCCGTGAGGCCGTCGGCCGCCCAGATGACGTCGGACTGGTCGATGCCGATCCGTCGTGGGTTGCGTTCTTCGACGACTCGCCGGAGTGTCTCCCATTGGCCCTGCGCGCGATGCGGCTCCTTGCTGTCGAGGTCGCCGATCGTGCTGTCCAGCCCCCAGAGTGGGGTCATCAGCCCTTCCATGTCTGTGAGTGAGATGTTCAGGCGCTCGACGCCGGCATCGGTTCCGGTGTCGTAGAAGACGACCATTTGGAGGATCGGTGCCCAGCATTCCCAGGGGATGATCGTGTTGAACAGAGGATCATGGTTGTCTTCGTTGCAAACGATGATCCACATGTCGAAGTCCGCTTCGCGCATGATCGTCGGCAAGAGTTGCTCGAAGCGTTCGAGCAGAAGGCCATTGACGATCCGTGCTTGGTCGCGGACACCCATCACTGATGGGCCGTGATGATGGTTCGTCCTCACGTGTTCCACCTCGGCGTCGTAAGAGTGACTTCAAGCGGGGAAAGCGCAGTACGGCTGGGCTGACTCTGGGCCGCGGGAGACGGAGCTCGCACTCGACCCACGGTAGGAACAGATCGAGAAACTCACGCCATCTGCAAGTCACCCGACCTTTCGGTCGCAAGCGCTGCCAGTTGGTGCACGACGTCGGAGGTGTCGAAATAGAGCTGTGAGTACAGCTCGAAGATCGAGCTATAGCGCTCGTGGGTTTCGGGGTCGGCGATTACGGTCCGGCGTATTCGTGTCCAGTCCGTTTCGGGAGGGACAAGTCCGACGCCGATCGCTGCGAGCAGGGCGTCGCCGTAGGAGGCGCCGATCGTTTGCTCGGGAATCTCTTGGGGGGTGCAGGTGACGTCGCTGACGATTTGCAGCCAGAGGTCGGAGGTTGTCCCGCCACCCACGGCGACGATTCGAGATGGAGGCCCTGCGGCGTGAGTGAGGAGGGCAAGGATCTGCCTTACTCCGAACGCTGTTCCCTCGTAGGCCGCCCGCAAGAGCTCGCCAGGTCCGTGTCGCAGTGTGAGGCCGGCGATCACACCGCGAGCGAATGGGTCGTAGATCGGTGTCCGCTCACCGGCGAAGTAGGGGAGGAGCAGCAGGCCATCTGAGCCGGGGCGGGCTTCAGCTGCCAGCCCGACAAGGCGATCCCACTCGGGGTTGCCGCCAAGGCGGCGTACCCATTCGGTCAGGCTTCCCGCTGTTGACATGCCGGCGGCGACTGTGTGGCTGCCGGGCCGGACTCCCTGTGTGCTCCAAAGCAGCGGATCGGGTTGGGCAGCCTCGTTGACCTCTTGGATCAGGAAGATCGTTGAGCCGTACATCAGCATTACGTCGCCGGGGCGGCGCGCGCCGACACTGAAGGCTTCCGCCCAAGCGTCGATGGTTCCCGCGACAACCGGTGTTCCTGCCGGCAGACCGGTCTCGGCTGCGGCCGCTGCGGTGACCGTTCCGACTTGGTCGGCGGGCCAGGCGAGCTGAGGCAGGGCGACTCCGGGCGCGATCTCGGAGGCCCAGTCTTCGGCCCAGCCGGCGGCGGTCAGGTCATAGAGTGGGTCACACTGGCTGGCCGAGTGGTGATCGAGGATGTACTCGCCGGTGAGGCGACCGACGATGTACGAGCTCGCCATGTACCAGCCGGCTGTTCGGTTCCAGGTTGTTCCTTCGTGCCGGCGGAGCCAGAGCAGCTTGGGTCCAATGGCCTGCGACGAGAGAGCTGATCCAGCGCGTGCGAGGATCGCCTCGGCACCGATTCGGTTCTCAAGTTCCTGGATTTCCGCCGTTGCCCGGCTATCGATGCCGTAGAGGATGGCCGGTCTGAGCGGATGAAGTTCTGCGTCGCAGGGGACGACGCATGGCCCGATGCCGCTGACGCAGATCCCGCGCAGACCATCGCCGGCGTGGGGCATGAGTTCTGCACACACGTCGAGGAAGTCGTGCCACCACGTTCCCTCCGCGTCGTGCTCGGCCCAACCAGGGTGCGGGTACGAGACGGGATGTGACCTTTGGGCTGTCGCGACGACCGTCCCGTCAGGTCGCGCGAGCACTGCTTTCGTTGTCGACGTTCCGATGTCGATGCCGAGGACGGACTCGTCGCTCATAGGCCGCCGAAGCCGTCGAAGTCGACGTCGAGCAGCCTGCAGACGGCGCGCAGCGCGTCAACGTGATCGCCGGGGACGGCATGGATGTGGTTCGATCCGTACCGGCTGAGAATCTCGTCCGCGTGGGCCTCGAACCGTGCGAAGGCGTGCGGCCAGACGAAGGTCGAGGCACGCATCAGTCGCTCGTTCGTCTCCGGGTCGAAGGTTTCGAGCCGGCCACGCAGGACGTGCATGCGGTAGCGGCCGTCGAGACGCGTCAGACGCGCGAAGGTGAAGTCACCGGGCGCGGCAAGGTGTTGAACCGAGGCGCCACCTGCGGGGAAGTAGAAGTCCTCGGGGTAGAGGTTGACGTGCCGCATGTTCTCGAGCGGGTCATCAGCTCGCGCTGCGAACCAGGTCGCGTGTTGCCCGGAGTTGCAGAGGTCCCAGATCTGGAGGTCGCTGTGATAGTGGCGGACATCAGCAAAGAGCACGGGCGTCCTCGACAGTGATTTGAGGAGTTGCATGGTCAGTGCGCCGTCCATGTCGGCTTCGGTGGCGCAGGCATGCGGTTCCTTGGGCCCGTCCCAGTCGTATGGGTCGTTCAGGAATGCCTCCGTGACGTCCATGGTTGCGAAGTTGTTGGTCAGTTCGGGCTGCGCCTTGATTCCTGAGAAGTCGAGGTTCCACTCGTCGATGAGAGAGCGCATGACGTAGTAGGAGCGGATCTGACGCTCGAGAATCAGCGGGGTGAGGCGCTCTCCGTCGTAGTGAACGCCCGCCGCGCTTTTCTCTAACCACTCGCGGGCAGCGACGACAGCGCGTGAATCAACCTCGTCGGCACGCCGTACCAGCTCCCATTGGTCGATCTCCTCGACGTCGACGCCGAACTGGTCGATCCAGCGGTCGCTGTTCGCGACAGCTGTGTACATGCCCATCGAGCGACCACCGATCCGACCGAATGTCGAGCCGCGAAGGCTCTCGACGGCGGCACCGGCACGAATGTGCGTCTCGATCCGCGTCCAAACGGCCGGATCCTCGACATCACCCCAGGCGCGCGCGTACAAGCGGCCGATCTGGTCCAGTCCCCCGGCTGCCGCGAGCATTCCGACCATGCCGGGATGGCGCGGATCGATGTTTGAGAAGAGCAGCAACGGCCCCGGAAGCTCTCGGGCCGCGCGCATCGTGAAGTGCGGGAACGCCCACACCGGCACGTTGACGATCGTGAGCGCCGGCCGCGCATCCGCGATTCGACGGGCCTCCTCGACAGCAAGTTCGTTCGTCCAAACCAGCTCTCTGCCCCGGACCACCGTATGTCCTGCCTGTTCGATTGCGGCGGCGATGCGGTCGGCGACCTCCGATGCTGCTGCCTGAACATCGCGATGCACCGTGTCCCGACCATCCGAAACCGTCAGCAGTCCGACAGTGGCCACTTGGTTCAGCTTCCCCTCAGATGGGATACAGCGGCGTGCGTCCCACACGACGCCCGGATGCGAAGGTCGAGCGGGAGCACAGTGCGAACGAGTTCGTCTCGGCGATGCTCAACGCGTTCAAGCAAGAGGTTGATCGCCGTCTCGGCCATTCGCCGCACCGGCTGGGCGACCACGGTCAACGGCGGGTCGACCAGTTCCGCCCAGGGCGGATCGTCGATCGCGACGATTGCGATGTCTCCGGGGGAGCTCAGGTTCGCTCCTCGGATCGCACGAAGTGCGCCGACCGCCATCAGGTTGTTGGCGATTACCAGGGCGGTTGGCCTGTCTTCGTGCGCAAGCAGGGAAGCAAGCTCCCGCTCGGCGATCTCTGCGCGAAAGTCACCGCTCAGAGTGAATGGAGTGAGCTGTGCTGTGCGCATCGTCGAGAGGTAGCCCTCCAGGCGCTCCTCGCCGGTCCCGACGTCCTGCCGGCCGCCCAGGTAGGCGATTCGTGTGTGGCCTAGCCAGATGAGGTGCTCAGTTGCCCTACGGCTGGCATCTCGGTTGTCGGAGCTGACGGAGTCCACGCGGTCATCGTTCACGACGCGGTCGAACGCGACAACCGGAATGCCGTGGTCGAGCAGCAGCTCGAGTCCGACGCCTTCCCGGTCGGCTGAGGCGACGATCACGCCGAGCACGCGTTCGTCGGCGAGAACTTCCAGGTAGGCGCGCTGCTTCGTGCGCGTTTCGTCTGTGTTGCACAGAAGCAGTCGGTAGCCGCGCTGAAAGGCGGCGTCCTCGAACACCCTCACCGCCCCGCTGAAGTGAGGATTCTCGATGTCAGGCACGACGACGCCGATCGTCTCCGCCTGCTGCCGGCGCAGGTTACGAGCGAGCCGATTGGGCCGGTAGTCGATCCGTTCAATTGCCTCCAGAACACGCCGCCGATGCGCCTCCCTGACCTTGGTTGACCCATTCAGGACGCGCGAAACGGTCGCCGGCGAGACGCCCGCCAGGTCTGCAACCTGCTTGATCGTTGGGTTATCCGATGAACTCGTTTTCACAATGCACGCTCAACAGCAACCTGCGAAAAAACCGCATGAACGTTGGTCTCATCCTCCGCTTGACAACGCCATAGGTGAAGCGATAAAACCGTCCATCGCCCCCCTGCAATCGATTTCTAACATCTTCGGATGAAAGGAAACAAGGCCGCGAGCCGTCAAGGTCGACAGCCGGGACTCGCGCCAGTCCCACAGACCAAGGAGAACCGCTCATGAAGCGCACCAGACTCATACTCGGGGGTCTCGTCGTCGCCGTTGCGATCGCGGTGGCCTCGATCGTGGCCGCGAGTTCGGCAACTAGTGCAGTGAAGGCGTCCGGGAACGTCGAAGGTGGCAAGGCCACAGTCGACATGGCCTCTCCGCCCAACTCGCTCGATCCTTCGCTCGGCTACACCGTTCAGGCGTCCGAGGCCGATTGGATCGTTTACACGCCGCTCCTTACCTACGCCCACAAGAATGGGACTGCGGGCACCACATTGATCCCGGGTCTCGCCACGGGCCTGCCTCAGATCAGCGCGAACGGCCTGACCTACACGCTCACGTTGCGCAAAGGGCTCAAGTACTCCGACGGCACTCCTGTCAAAGCATCGGACTTTGCCTTTGCCGTCAAGCGGGCGCTCAAGCTGAACTGGGGCGCAAGTGCGTTCCTGCAGCCGATCCAAGGCGCCGGCGATTACCAAAGTGGCAAGGCGAAGACGGTTAGCGGGATCAGCACGAACGACGCCACAGGGAAGATCACCATCCATCTGACGAGCCCCGTCGGTGCGTTCGCGAATGTGTTGGCCTTCCCGGCAACGGCGCCGATTCCCCAGACGACGCCCGCGAAGGCGCAGGTCACCAGTCTGCCTGCGGGGGTCGGGGCATACATCATCAAGAACGTCGTCCCGAACGTGTCGTTCTCGCTCGTCAAGAACCCGATGTTCGCGAGCTTCCACCTGCCAGGCATCCCGCTCGGACATCTCGACGAGATCGACGTGCACATCACGTCCAACACCACCAGTGAGGCCGAGGCCGTTCTGAACAACCAGGTTGACGCGTTTGACGTCTTCGACCCCTTGCCGCCCGCACTTCTCGGGCAGATTCAGAGCAAGGCGAAGGACCGCTTCGCGCGGGAAACGGTGTCCTCGATCTCGTTCTTCTTCTTGAACCAGAGGATCCCGCCGTTCAACAACATCCTTGCGCGAGAGGCAGCGGGCTGGGCCATCGACCGCAATGCGTTGGCGCGCCTGTCGGGGGGCGTGACCGTTCCCAACTGTCGCTTCCTCCCAGTCGGGATCGCCGGCCACACCAATGCTCCCTGCGAGTTCCCCCACCAGGATGTCGCGAAGGCCAAGGCGTTGTTGCAGCAAGCTCACCTTGCTGGGGCGCCGATCAGCGTCTACGGCCAGAATCGAAGTCCGCAAAAGGAGGAACTCCAGTACTACGCGAACGCGCTCAGCAACGTCGGGTTCAAGGTCTCGCTCAAGCTGCTCGATCCGGCTATCTATTGGTCGACGATCGGGAACGCAAAGACGAAGCCGAACACCGGGTTTGCAGGGCAGTTCCTCGACTTCCCGAATCCGTCGGACTTCTTCATCCTGCTGGACGCAAGGAGCATCCACGCGGTCAACAGCAACAACTTCGGAAACGTCGACGACCCACATATCCAAGCGACGCTGAACAAGCTCGAAAAGGTACCGGCGACCAAGGTGCAGTCCGTCGCCAAGCAGTGGGCCGCCCTCGACAGGTACCAGGCAAAGAAGGCATACGAGATCACCTGGGGCTCCGACACGCTTGTCAAATTCCTGTCGGATCGGATTGACTTCAAGACTGCTGTGTTCCATCCCTGCATCTTCGACGACTGGTCGACCTGGCAGCTGACGCGCTGAACGCAGGTCGCCGGCGAGCTTGGTGAATGCCCGAAGCTGTCGGCCCGCTGGATCAGCAGGAGCTCCTTCCACCCACCGCTGACGGAGGGAAGGAGCTCCTGCCGGCAGCCGAGACAGACCCTCTCCGGCTCGCCCTCCGACGCCTACGACGAAACAAGACGGCACTCGTCTTCGGCGCGCTGTTCTTGCTGATTGTCGCGGCCTGTGTGCTCGCGCCGCTGTACGCTCGCTATGTCGCCCACACGGGTCCAGACGCGAATCACGTTACGGACACGATCACGATCGGCGGGCGCAAGCGGGACGTCGTGTCCCTGATCGGCATCCCGATCGGGCCGACCTGGCACAGCCGCTTCTTCCTTGGGGCAGATTTCAATGGCCGCGACGAAGCGGTACGCCTTCTCTACGGAGGACGAAACTCGCTGATCATCGGCTTTGTGGCGACCGCGATCACGATGATCGTCGGCGTCTTGATCGCACTCGTTGGCGGCTACTACCGGAACTGGGCTGACTCGGTGCTGACCCGCTTGCTTGACCTGATTTGGGCCTACCCGGCCGTGCTGCTCGGTGTCGCGATCGGTGCCTCGCTCGCGCTGGGCGGCATCAACCTCGGGCCCGTGACGATCAAAGGAAACTCACTCCTGATCCCGGCGCTGATTATCGGCTTCGTCAACATCCCATATGTCGCAAAGCCGATCCGCGGCCAAGTCATCTCGCTCCGGGAAAACGAATTCGTCGACGCGGCACGGATCCTGAACGTGGGCTCCTGGCGAATCATCTTCTCGGAGGTCCTCCCGAACTTGAGCTCCACGATCCTCGTCTTGGTTCCGCTCATGATCGCCAACTCGATCCTGCTCGAGGCCGCGCTGTCGTTCCTCGGCGCAGGTGTCCAGCCGCCCAACGCCTCCTGGGGCACGATGATCAGCGACGGCGTTCAGATCATCACGAGCTCTCCGCACCTCGTACTCGCGCCGGGATTCGCACTTGTCCTCTGCGTGTTCGCGATCAACGTTTTCGGAGAAGGCGTCCGCGACGCCCTCGATCCACACGGCACCGTCAAGGGAATTCTCTAGATGGCCCGCTTCGTTGTCCGCCGGCTGCTGCAGGCCATAGTCGTTCTCTTCCTCGTCTCGATCTTCACCTTCCTGATCTTCCAGGTGATCCCGAACGGGAACCCCGCGTACCGACTCGCCGGCCGTGAGGCAACTCCGCAGACAATCGCCGCCATTGCGAAGGAGTGGGGATTCGACCGACCGATCTACATCCAGTACTTGACCACGATGAAGAAGATCTTCACGGGCTCAGTCGTCTCCTACACCCAACAGGTCAACGTTCTTGACGCACTCAAACAGGGCCTACCCGCCACGATTTCGCTCGCGGTCGGGGCGAGCATCATCTGGTTGTCATGGGCGATCCTGCTCGCCGTGGTAGGCGCGTTCAAGCCCGGTACGCTCCTCGACCGGCTGCTCGGCTTTATCGCGTTGACGCTGATCTCGACGCCCGTGTTCGTCGTCGGTGCCGTCCTCCTCTACGCCCTGGCCTACAAGTCGCCGATCTTCCCGAATGGCGGCTACGTCCCCCTAACGCAGAACCCGTGGCAATGGTTCGTGCACATGATCCTTCCGTGGATCAGCTTGTCGCTTGCCTTCATCGGTTTCTACTCGCGCGTGCTGCGCTCGAACATGCTCGATACGGTCAACGAGGACTACGTGCGAATGGCACGTGCCAAGGGACTGTCGCGGCGTCGCGTGCTCTTTGCCCACGTTCTCCGCACGTCGCTGATTCCGATTGTTTCGCTGTGGGGGCTTGACTTCGCGGGCGTGATTGGCGGCGGCGCGATTCTGATCGAGAACGTCTACAACCTGCACGGCGTCGGGCAGTACACAGCCCAAGCGGTCGCGACGCTCGACGTGCCTCCGATCTTGGTGGTTGTCATGTTCACCGGTTTCATCGTCGTGATCATGGCTGCGCTCGTCGACATCGCATATGCCTTCCTCGATCCAAGAGTCCAGCTGAGCGCCTGATGAGCCATCTGCTCGAAGTGAATGAACTCGCCGTCTCATTCGACACCGATGAGGGTGTTGTACGCGCCGTCGATCACGTCAGCCTGTACGTCGACGCCGGTGAGATCCTCTGCGTGATCGGCGAATCGGGATCGGGGAAGTCCGTCATGAGCATGACGCTCATGGGTCTTACTCGCGCGTCGAACGCAACGTTCGGGGGAACCGCCTACTTCGATGGTGTGGAACTCGTCCGGGCGACCGAATCGACGCTGCGGCGGATCCGGGGGAGCAGCATCGCGCTCATCCTTCAGGACCCGATGACAGCCCTCAACCCCGTCTACCGCATCGGCGACCAAATCGCCGAACAGATTCGCGCGCACGAACAGGTCTCCTCAAGGGCCGCTCACGATCGGGCAGTCGACCTCATGACTCGCGTCGGCATCCCGCACGCGAAGGAACGAGCGCGCTCATACCCACACGAGTTCTCTGGGGGAATGAGGCAGCGAATCATCATTGCGATGGCGTTCTCATGCTCACCGAGGATGCTCATCGCCGACGAGCCGACAACAGCACTCGACGTCACGATTCAAGCCCAAATCCTGGCGGACATGATGAATCTATGCCGGGAGACCGGTGTCGCGTTGATGCTCGTGACCCACGACTTCGGAGTCGTTGCAGAGATGGCAGACCGCGTCGCTGTCATGTACGGCGGCCGCATCGTCGAGCAGGCGACGGTCGAAGAGCTCTTCGATGACCCGCAGCACCCCTACACCTGGGGACTGCTCGGCTGCGTCCCACGACTCGACCGCGCCCGTACGAGGCGAATCCAAACCATCGCTGGGTCGGCGCCGTCCCTGGCCCATCCACCACGCGGGTGCCACTTCGGCCCACGTTGTCCGCATCGCTTCGAGGCCTGCGCTGACACCCCACCCCTTGCCGCCCACATCGAAGGGCGCCCAGATCATCGTGACCGCTGCTGGCTCACCGTGGGTGAGAAGCGCGACCTTCGCCTTGTCGACGGCGCCATCGGACTCGCAGCCCAGACGACGAACCTGGAAGCCGTATGACCAGTGCTGTGACTGATCCTCCTTCCCCGTCTCCGGCTGTCGCCGGCGACGTCCCGCTCCTCGCGGTGGATCATCTCGTCCATCACTTCCCGATCAAGAAGGGCGTCGTAAGAGACCGGGTCGTTGCGCACGTCCGAGCGGTCGATGATGTCTCTTTCACTCTCGCGAAGCGAGAGACGCTCGGTTTGGTGGGAGAGTCCGGATGCGGAAAGAGCACCCTCGCGCGCTGCCTTGTTCGTCTACTAACCCCGACCGGGGGATCGATCCGCTTCCAAGGCCAGAACCTCACCGAGATGAGTCGATCGGATCAACGCAATACGAGAAGGCAAATCCAAATGGTCTTCCAAGACCCGCAGGCGTCCCTGAATCCACGCAAGCGCGTCGGGCAGATCGTCAATGTCGGGCTACGCCTCCGAGGCATTCCGCGTAACCAAGTCGAGCGCGAAGTGAAGGACCTGCTCGGCAGAGTCGGCCTCAACCCGGAGCACATCAATCGCTTCCCACACGAGTTCTCCGGTGGTCAACGACAACGGATCGGACTCGCCCGAGCCCTCGCCGTCCAACCAAGCCTGCTCGTACTCGACGAGCCCGTCTCGGCGCTCGACGTCTCCGTACAGGCCCAGGTGATCAACCTCCTGGCCGACCTCAAGGATGAGTTCCACCTGGCTTACATCTTCGTCGCGCACGACCTTGCAGTAGTCAGACACGTCTCCGACCGTGTCGCCGTCATGTACCTCGGGAAGCTGGTCGAGCTCTCACCGGCCGAAGAGCTGTACAGCAAGCCGATTCACCCGTACACGTCGGCGCTGCTCGAAGCGATCCCGATTCCGGACCTGAAGACAAGGACAGAATCGAAACGAATCGTTCGCGGCGAGCCACCCAACCCGATCAACCCGCCCTCAGGCTGTCGGTTTCACCCCAGATGCCCACGGGCGACCGAGGTCTGTCGAGAGATCGAACCACCTCTGACCCAGTACGCCGGCGGCCATCTCGCCGCGTGTCATCACCCACTCAACGTCGAGGCGGCCGACCTCGTCAATGTCACCCGCTCCCCGCTCAGTCCTGTATCAGCCGGCGAAGCCGTAGCCACCCTGTCGTGAGCACTGTTGCCCGCATGGCCCCGGCGTTGGTGACGGAGCGTCAAATCGGAAGGCGAGCACCCAACATGCAGCTGAGGAACCAGGCGTGACTGAACACTTAATCGACGCTCATCGCGTCCATCACCGATGGGACTCGAGTATCGAGCCCTCGCTCGAGATCGACTCCGGCGACACCGTTACCTTCGAACTGGCGATGGCCGGGCATGGCCAAGTCCGCGAGCACGATCGAATCGAAGACACAAGCTTTGACTTCGACACCCTCTACAACCTGCTCGGCCCGATCTGGATTCGTGACGCAAAGCCGGGAATGACCCTTCAAGTGGACGTCCTCGCCCTCCAACCCGGCCTGTGGGGATGGACAGTGATCCTCCCCGAACTCGGTCTGCTACCCGAGGACTTTCCAGATCCTTACCTCCGCACCTTCGATCTAACGGACCGCTACGTCGCGTCACTGACAGACACCATCCACATACCTCTCTCGCCATTCCTCGGAACGATGGGCGTCCATCCGGGCATGCCCGACGTCGCACCGCCGTTTCCGCCTCACCGCGGCGGCGGCAACATCGACAACAAACACCTCACGCAAGGGGCAGTCCTCCGCCTCCCCATTTGGTGCGAGGGAGCGCTCTTCTCGTGCGGTGACCCACACGCCGCCCAAGGCGACGGGGAGGTGTGCGTCTCAGCGATCGAGTGCGCGATGAACGCCACCCTTCGGTTCAAGCTCCTCGACTACGCGATCCCGAGCCCGATGTACTCGGTGCCATCGCGCGGAAGCGACGCTGGAGGGTACATAGGCACGATGGGGATCGCCGACGATCTCCTCGACTGCTCTCGAGCAGCCGTCAGGGCGATGATCGCATGGCTCGTCGACAACCATGAGCTCAAGTCACAGGACGCGTACATCCTCTGCAGCCTGGCTGGAGACCTCCGAATCCACGAGGTGGTCGACGCAGGCATGTGGAACGTCGGATTCACGATCCCTCAAGCCGTCATCGGATCGACGTGGTCGAGAACGACGGCGGGCTAGGGGCCGGGACTGGCACGTCAGGTACACCTCGGGCGCTAGGACGTATGGCCGAATCCCTGAAGGGCGCCAATATTGGTGTCGCTGCTCCTGGGCTCGAGGGTTGGGAGGATCGGCGGCATGGCCTTCTCCTTTCTTTACCTCGCGTTTCGGGCGCTGCTGGCGGCGCTTGTTCTAGCTGCGTAAGCTCGGCTTCATCGTCTCAGCGACGATCATCCGGCGGCTCCTCACGCGCGCTGGTCTCGAGTCGGCGCCGCGCCGCGGCGGCCCGAGCTGGCGCGAGTTCCTGAGCTCGCAGGCGAGCAGCATCGTCGCGTGTGACTTCTTCACGGTTGAGACGATCCTGCTGCGCCGCTTCTACGTGCTCTTCTTCATCGCGCATGCGGGCCGTCGTGTCCGGCTTGCCGGCCGCACGAGGAACCCGACTGGGCAGTGGGTGACGCAACAGTCGCGCAACCTCGGTCTCGACTTCAGCGACAGCGGTGTGCGCTCTTCGCGTCGATGGGCTACAAGCCCAGCACTCGCCGAGACCGAGAGGCTTCTCGCAGAGATGCTCACGCAGACCGCGTAAGTCTCCTAATTGCTCTTGCGGGCCTTCCAGTCACTGTCGTTGGGAGAGCCAGCGCTCGGCGAAGTTGGTCACTCGTTGCGCGAGGCTGGCGATCGAAGGTGGCTCAGCACTGCATCCGGCTCGGGTTGCAGTCGACCGAAATGTCGGGCAGCCTTGTTTCCATGAAGCTGCCGGAGAGCGCCTGCCGTCTGGTCGAATCTGGCGCGCTTGCCCATCTCGTCACGCTCAACCCTGACGGCTCGCCGCAGGTGACCTGCATCTGGGTCGGATTGGACAGCGACGAGCTTGTCTCTGGCCATCTGCGCGCCGATCAGCGGAAGCTCGAGAACGTTGCTCGCGATCCGCGTGTCGCGCTGTCGATCGAGGGCACCGAGATCCAGCCGCCCGGTCTGAAGCAGTACCTCGTCATCCACGGGCGAGCACGACTCGTTGAAGGCGGCGCCGCTGAACTGCTGCAGCGACTCGCCCACGTCTACCTCGGCCCCGACGTCAAGTTTCCGCCAATGGACGACCCGCCCGAGGGCCAGGTCATGCGGATCAGAGTCGACCGGATCGGCGGCGTCGGCCCGTGGGCAGCGTGATCGGCGAGGGCAGGAGCTGTCGGCCTGATCCGACCGAAGGGCGACTCGGGTCACTCGGGGAGAGCGCCCGTATTAGAGATCGCTCGGTGTTGGGAGAGCCGGGGCTCGCCCGATCTGCACTTTGGAGAGTGAAGCTCAGCGTCAAGTCGCCGAACGCGCGATCAGCCGCGGCGTCGTCGGGGACTGCTGACCGCAATCACGCGTCCCGTCACTGCCGAGCCACCGGCGGCCGGATGTGACGCCCACAAGACGGCATCGATAATCCGAATCAGGGAGCGGTCGACGCCGACGGCGCGCAGCTGATGCTGGATCAGCTTCAGGGCGGGGAGGTTACGGCGGCCCTGCTCGCGCAAGTGGAGCACCAGCTGGACAAGCCACTCCGTGTCGCCGAAGCCCTCGACTGCCGCAGGTCGAGGGGCGCCGAGCACCTCGCGCGTGAGTCGATCGACGATCGGGAAGAGGCGCGGCCGCTTCAGGTGCAACAGCTTCGTCACGGTCGCTGGGCCTCTGTTTGCTCCCGAGAGTGCGGCGATCGCTGCGCCCACATGCTGCTCAGCGCCTACTTGACGCCAGTGCCGATCGGAGGCCCTGATCAGATCGAGCTGCGGGTCAAGGCGCTCCAGGGAAGCGGAGTGGACGACCGAAGAACGATTCCCAGTGGACAACGGGGCTCCGCGTCCCCATCCCCTGGTTGAGAAGATCGATGTCAGCGCGACTAATCCGGTTCGGTGTCGTCGCTCCGGCGAGATCATCGAAACCGCTGCTGACCGCTTCAAAGAACTGGCAGGCGAGTCCCATTCCGTCGAGGACGAGCAGGTCTCCCGGCCCATTCCGGCTCATCCGCTCGAGCCGCAGTGTCGTTTCGTGTGCCATCAACCGATCATCTCGTCTTCAGCGACGCGGCGCCGTTGAGGGCAAAGCATTAGCTCACCATCGGCGGGTCGAGCAGTGCGCATTCGCTCTTCTGCCTCGCTCTTGTGCATCCATGGCAAGACCTCGAAGTCAGCGATGCGCAAGGTTGGCTTTCAGCCTGATTCGGGTGGCAGAAGGTCGGTGAGCATGTCGCGGAAGGCGCGCTGCGGATCCTTCGTCGAGGTCAGGCCGCCGGGGAGAGGCCGAGGGCGGCATACGCCTTGCAACGTACGTTCCGGCGATGCGCCGGTGAGAGGCCCCGTTCGACGACCGCCGCCTCATGTGCAGGTGTGATGTAGCCCTTATGCACCGCGAACCCGTAGCCGGGGTAGTCCACGTCCAGCTGTCGCATTAGCCAGTCACGCGTCTCCTTGGCGACGATTGACGCCGCCGCGATCGCAGCCGACGTCTGATCTCCGCGCTCGATCGCCTGGGGAGACACCCCGATACTCTTGAGCTCGAACCTGTCCACCAGGTTCGCCGACCCGTCCACCAGGTTCGCCGACCCGGCCACCGCTACCGCTTCAAGCGCACTGGCAAGGGCGCGTATGTTCGACACATGCAACCCGTCCCGGTCGATTCGGCCAGGCGGAATGACCACGGACACGGCGATGTCTGCCACTTCGAGCAAGACCGGCAAGAGCGTTGCTCGCCGCCGCGGAGACAGCTTCTTTGAGTCGTTCAGATCCGCCAGCCGCGCGAACGCGTCCGCGTCCAACCGCTCATAGTCGAACCGGACAGCGGCGGCGACCAGCGGCCCGGCCATGCAGGCACGCCCCGCCTCATCCGCGCCGCACACATACCGAAGGCCTTGGCCACGGTCAAACGCAAACAGGGGATTGCTCATCGTGACCCTCCTAAAACGCGGGTCGCGGTCGCCGGCGCGACCAACACTTCTCACGGGGTTATCGGCACTCGGCCGAGATGCTGGAGCGCATTTCTCCGCGCAGAACCCTAGGCAAGCTGTTTCAAGTTCCCGACGAGCTTCGTGCGGAATCATCCGCAGAGGATCGCAGGGTGTTGAGCTTGCGGGATAGCTTCGACGAAGCCGCGGGTGGGCTGAGAGAGCCCGACGGTGTTGGCAGAGCGCAAGCTCTCCCGACGGGGTGTCGTTGTCCGGAGCACAGCTCGACGAGCTGGGGGTCACTGGTCAACCCGACGCTCAGGTCCGGTGGGAGGCGGTGCTAAGCTCGTTCGCGCGCGTTCATCGCCGAGCGCCAACGTAGTGGGAGAGTCGATGAGTGCGGCTCCCCGGTTTCCGTCCGTAGCCCTTTCGGTCGGAGTGTGGCCGAGCGCAACAAGCCGGTCGTGGACCTCGGACCCAGAGGGTGGTTTCGACGATGGAACGATCAGCGAGAGCCGGGTGACCGCCGCCGGTAAGGTCGTCTTCGAGGGCGGTGGGGCGTTCCTTCGTGAGACTCGGCGCGAGGTCGAGCTGTATCTCTCCGACGCCCGAACGCGGAGATCCGGGATCTTGCGCCTGTACGTGAAGGCGGTAATCGCGCTGGCAGCAACAGTCGTCTCGTGGACGTTCCTGCTTGTGGGGCCCCACGAACTCTTGGTGGTCGCAGCCTGCTTTGCCGGTCTAGGGTTCGGCGTGATCTTGACCGCGCTCGGCGTTCAGCACGACGCGAATCACGGGGCGTTCTTTCGGAAGGACCGCTACAACCATCTGCTGGGCTGGACGGCAGACGCGCTGCTCGGGTTCAGCAGCTATGCGTGGCGCGTCAAGCACAACGTCTCGCACCACACCTACACGAACGTCGACGGTTCTGACGACGATGTGAGCCAGGTGCCGCTCGCGCGGTTTGCACCGTCGCAGCAACCCCGGCCGTGGTACCGCTTTCAGCACTACTACATCTGGCTGCTTTACACCCTGGTGGGGGTCCGCTGGCAGACGGCCGGCGATGTCATTTCGCTAGTTCGAGGACGATTTGCGCAGAGCACCCTTCGTTTCCCGCGTGGGTGGAATCTGGCCGCGCTTCTCGCCGGGAAGGCGGTGTTCTTCGGCTGGACTCTCCTCGTTCCGCTGTTGTTCTTTCCGTGGTGGATAGTCGCCGTCGTCTATCTCGGCTGGACGATGATGCTCAGCCTGGTCATGGTGACGACGTTCCAGTTGGCTCATTGCGTGGAGGAGGCGAGCTTTGTCTCACGCGACGAGTTGATTGCGAAGCGCCGTGTCTGGGCGGTCCATGAAGTAGAGACGACTGTCGATTTCTGTTCCCGTAATCGCATCCTGACCTGGATTCTCGGCGGACTCAACTTCCAGATCGAGCACCATCTCTTCCCGGGGGTTCCGCACACGCACTATCCGGCGATCGCACGCATCGTGCAGAGAAACTGCCTCAGGCACCATGTGCGGTACGTCAGCCAGCGATCGCTCGCGGTCGCAGTTCGGTCGCATTTCCGACATCTGCGGTGTATGGGGCAGCTCGGCTTGCCGGTATCTATTGAGATGGGCTGAGTGCCCTGCCTCGCAAGACGACCGGTGCAGAAAGCGCGACGGCGCACGTAGCGAGTCAAGCCAAGCGATCGTTGGTGGGCCTCTGTGTTCGAGTAGCCGGTAGAGGCTGCGGGCGAGGTTGCGCTCGCTCGAGAGCTCGCTCGCACTCGCCGGCGACGTCGAGCCGCGCGCCAGCCGCGGTACCAGCGCGCGAACATCGTCGCCGCGCTGCCGCGGCAGCAGGGCGCTGGCAGCCGCGAGCACCACACGATCCCGCCGTCGCGACCCCGCCCGCTTCACCGTCCGCCGCACCACGCTGAGCTCATGTCGCAGCACCGCGTTCTCCACTTCCAGCGCGGCAACAGCACCGCCACCCGCGACAAGCCGAACAAATCGGCGAAAGAGTAGGTGCAGCAGAAAGAAGAACACCGGCCGATCCTATGAAACCCCTGCCTCGGACGAGGATCGGAGTTTCCGACCCCTACACGCTCACCGACGGCAACCGCAACGCCTCATCTCTCGCCCTACGCCATCGGGAGTTCGGAGTCTTCGTCACGACCTCATTCGTCAGCCGTCAGGCATATCAGGAGCTTCGCGAGGACAACCACCCCGTCGTCGTACTCGCCGGACGCGACATTGTTGAAATCCTCAAGAAGCACGGAATCGCGACGGCCACCGCCGTAGTGCGTGGTTGGAGAAGCAGTTCCCGAAGGACTGAGCGGGCCGGAGAGCAACGGACGAGCGCTCCTAAAGTCCGGCCGAGTCAGGATGGGACTCCACGAACCACCGGGGCAAACGACGCGATGCTCGTGGATGGTCACGACTTTGTCCAGGAGCGTGACCAACCTTCATGCTCGTGACGCTGAGGTAGGCGCTGGCTTAAGCCGACAGTCACAGCGTTCGGAAGTGTCACCCGAGGTTTGGCACTGAGGCGACGGCTTCGACTTCGACCAGTTGGTTTCGGTAGCCGAGCACGGCGACTCCAAGCAACGTGCTTGGAGCGTCGTGGTCGCCGAAGCGTTCCTGGACAACCTGCCAGGCCGTGGCGAGATCTTCGCGGCGGCCCGAGGCAACGTGGACCGTCGTCTTCACTACGTCGCAAAGTTCCGCACCGGCCGCTCTGAGGGCAACCTCGAGGTTGTCCATCACCTGCTTCATCTGTGCCGCAACATCGCCTGGGGCCACGATCTCGCCAGCAGCGTTCAGTGGACACGCACCCGCCGTGAAGACGAGGCGCCTCCCGGGAGGGGTAACGGCCGCGTACGCGTAGGGCACCTGTGATGCAAGTCCGTCAACGCGCACGAGCGACAGGGTCGATTCGTCAGCCATACTCCGAGTTTCCCAGATCGCTCCGGACGCGGTTGTGCCGTCGAAGCCTGGCCTGGGCCAGGGCTGATCGACGCCAGGCTACCGCCCAGGGGGACGTGGGTTCAGGTAGGCCTGGCCGCAGAGTGCGCGAGGATCAGTTGGGCGACCCCGAAGCTGAGCAAGGCGACGGCAACGCCCAGGGCCGCGCCTGCGAGCGCGTCCGAGAGCCAGTGCACCTGGAGGTATGTCCGGCTCCAGGTCATCGCGGCGATCGTGGTGGCTGCGAGAGTGAACCAGAGTCGGCGCCTCCGACCGGGTCTGCTGAAGAGGAGGACGAGCGCGACCGCGGTCGCGCCCGCGTAGGCGGCATGGCCCGAGGGAAACGAGGTCCCGTGCGCCTCGAGCATGTGGCCCGGCGGGCGCTCCCGACCGACGGCCAACTTGATCAGGTTGGAGAGTAGTGGGGTGAGCGCCTCAGCGACGGCGAAGGCCGCTAGCGCGGCCCAGCGGCGCGCGAGGAGGAGCGCGAGTCCGATCCCGGCTAGCGTGAAGGCCCGCAAGAGGCCATGCCCGAGCGCGTTGAAAACGAGCGCGAGGTGCGTGAGGAAGGGCGTCTCGATGTCCTGCATCAGCTCGGCCCAGCGGCTGTCGATCGTGAGAGGGCCTGCAGGTATCGAGAGCGCGAGCGCAAGTACGAGCGCGAGGAGTGCGCCCCCCCAACCGACGGCCCGGCTCGGGCGGGCGAGGAACTCCTCAGCCCGCCACCGCCCGGCCGGCACGCCTGCCACCGACCTTCGGTCCCGTCCGACGGCCACCGCGAACAGCCGTCGCAGCGTGTCGAGAGCCCCGTTCGGCAACGCCGCCGACGGTGAGGCACCCGGGTGTTGGGGCGCGATACGCACACGGAGCGCCGCCGGCCGGCTGGCAAGCCGAAGCGGCGGGTCAAGCACGAACGCCTCACCGTCGACTCCCGCCGGCACCGGCTGCGCTGCGGCCACCTCGAAGGCGGGAGCCGACCACTGCTGCCAGGGGCGGCCTGCTTCATGGGCTTGCGGTGACTGCAACACGGCGACGCCCAGCTCGCCGGCGTCCATCCGAGGACGCATGCCCGACCCGACGACCCGCCCCAGACGGTAGGCGTTGTTCGACACCAGGATCACCGCGGCCGACTCGTGCCCGACGCCGTCCGGGCCGCGCCAGCCCAGCTCGACGTCTGGCCCACCGGACTGCGCGTCGAGCACCTCGGGCGCCGTGTCGAGGATCGTGCGTAGCTTGGCGTCGCGGTATCCCTCGCGCCGCACCGCCTCGGCGTAGAGCCCGAACGACGCGTTGTTCACGAACACGCGGCCGTTGATCTCGGCGAGGTCGACCCGGCGCTCCCCGCCGTTGACGAACGCGTCGAGCGCGCCCACGACGTCGTCTCGGTCGACTCCGAGATCGAGCGCGAAGTGGTTGCGGGTACCGGCCGGGATACAGGCGAACGGCAGATCGTGCTCGGCGGCGATCGAGGCCACCAGCGCCTGGGTGCCGTCACCACCGGCGGCCGCCAGCCCGTCGGCTCCCCGGGCCACCGCGTCGCGGACAAGCTGTGCGAGGTCGTCGCCGGGCTTCAGCTCGATCGGCTCGATCCCGCGTGCCCGCGCCTCGTCGGGGAGGTTGTTGCTGACGGCCTTGCCGCCGCCTGAGCGGGGGTTCCACACGACGACTGCGCGCCTCGGTGGGACGGCGGCCTGAAGCGTCGCGTCGACGCGGAACACCGGCCTGGCGATCGCGACGCCCAGGATCAGGAGCGCAATCGCTGCAACACCGAAGCCGTAACGGTCACCCAACAGCACAACGGCGACAGCCGCCAAAAGCAGCAGCCCGGCGCCGGCCGCGAGAACGCGCCTCGCGGGGCCCCTCCGCAGAAGCGCTTGCCATGCCACGACGACGCCGGCGGCGAGCAGCGCAATCGCCACCAGACCGCGGGGGAGATCGCGCACGATCTCGATAACGGCCGCGACGACGGCAGCCACCAGGCACACCAACGCCACTGCAGCGGAAACACGCCGACCGAGCATTGCGTCGTCACCCTTCCGAGATCAAGTCCGCGCACCGTAGGCCCGCGCTTCCCAACGAAGTGAGCGTACCGCGATCCCGGGGCAGTGTTCGACTCCTCGTGGGACGACGAAAGAGTCTCCTCCGCGCGAGTTCGACGTCTCGGTCGCGAAGCGACGTGGCGAGCGCGTCGATGGCGGCTTCGGCGGCGCGTCCTAGGATTGCGGGATGGGCGCGCGCCGTCAGCGCTTGTCGCGGCCCGGTTCGCGAGCGAGCGGTCGGGTCCGTGCATGGCTCGGAAAGCGACCCTTCGGCCGTGCCGTGCTCGGTGCTGCCGGCGGCTACACCCGCCACGCAACCTCCCAACTCGCGGCGGCCGTGTCGTTCCGGATGCTCTTCTCGCTCGTGCCGCTCGTGGCGTTCGTGGTCTCGGTTGCGGACATCCTGCTGCCGGACAAAGGCCGCGAAGCGGTCGCGCGTTGGCTCGCATCGGTAGCGCCCGGACGAGCACTCGACCAGAGCGTCGAGCACGCGCTGACGAGCTCTCGCGTTCCACCAACGATCGCCGGACTGATCTCGCTCGGGTTCCTGCTCTGGGCTGCTAGTGGAATGATGGGATCGATCCGGATCGCCTTCCGCGTCATCTGGGAGAACGATCTACGGCGAAAGTATGTTCAGAGCAAACTGCTCGACTTCGCGCTCGTGGTCGGTGTCGGCCTGGTCGCAGTCGCATCGTTCGGCGCCACGCTGCTCACACAGGTGCTCGCGGAGATCGGCCACGATCTGAGCCAGAAGCTAGGCGCAGCGACCCAAGGGCGAGCTGTCGCGGTCGCCGCCGAGGTCCTCACCTCAGCAGCGCTGACCTTTGGCGTCCTCGTGGGTCTCTACCGCAGCGTGCCGCCGGTCGCTCCGCGATTCAGAGCGATCTGGGTCCCCGCTCTTCTCGCGACCATCGGGTTCCACCTGGCAACGGCGGTCTACGCGCTCTACCTCGCCCGTTACGGGAACATCACCGCCGTGTACGGCCCGCTGGCCGCCGTCCTAGGATTTCTGCTGGTCGTTCACGTCGGAGTGATGATCATCCTCCTCGGAGCCGAGCTCACAGCGGCCTGGCCCGAGCCGGATGGCTCATAACGGGTCGCGCACACCATGGGTTGAATCAGGCATTGAACAGAACCGTGATCGCATGGAGTTCGATTGGCTGTGGTTAGCCGAATCGCGACTCAATCGTTGGTAGTGGCGACGTCGCCGACCGGGCGAGGGACTGTCCGTCCGATTAACGGTGTAAGTCCAGTTGCCTGACTTGCCGGCTGAGTGCCGGTGGAAAGGGAGCTGGAGTGTCTGATGTGACAACACCGGGGTGAGCCGTCGGCGATTGAGGAGCCGCCGGCGGGGAAGATCGACGAGACGCTGGCGCAGGAGTTGGTCGAGCGGGCGCGGAGCGAGGGCGTCGAGCTGGTCGGGCCGGGCGGCCTGCTGACCGGGCTGACGAAGACAGTGCTGGAGACGGCGCTCGAGGCGGAGCTCGATGAGCACCTCGGCTATCCGAAGCACGCGGCGGAGGGTCGCAACAGCGGCAACTCGCGCAATGGCATCAGATCGAAGACGGTGCTGACGGAGGTCGGCGAGGTCGAGCTTGAGGTGCCGCGCGACCGGGATGGGTCGTTCGAGCCGAAGATCGTCAGGAAGCGGCAGCGGCGGATGAGCGGCGTCGACGAGTTGGTGATCTCGCTGGCGGCGAAGGGGTTGACGACCGGTGAGATCGCGGCGCACTTGGCCGACGTGTACGGCGCCGAGGTCTCGAAGGACACGATCAGCCGGATCACCGAGGCGGTGATGGAGGAGCTGACGGCATGGCAGTCGCGGCCGCTCGACTCCGTGTATCCGGTCGTGTTCATCGACGCGATCCACGTCAAGATCCGCGACGGCAAGGTCGTCAACCGGCCCGTCCACACGGTCGTCGGCGTCTACAGCGCCCCGAGCGAGCAGGCCGCGAAGATGGCGCTCGACGAGCTCGACGCGAAGTGGGGCGAGCGCTACCCGGCGATCATCCGGCTCTGGCACAACGCCTGGGCCGAGTTCGTCCCCTCCTTGTCGTACAGCCCGGAGATCCGCAAGGTCATCTACAGCACGAACGCGATCGAGAGCATGCACGCCCGCTTCCGCCGCGCCGTCCGCGTCCGCGGTCACTTCCCGAACGAACAGGCCGCTCTGAAATGCTTGTACCTCACGATCAGAAGCCTCGACCCGACCGGCCGCGGCCGGCAACGCTGGAACAACCGCTGGAAGCCCGCCCTCAACGCGTTCGCAGTGACCTACGAAGGACGAATCGAGATCAACGATTAACAACCTAGACAACAGGACTTACACCGAAGATCTGACAGACCCGCCCTGTGCGAGCGTCCTCTCGCTCGAATATGGGAGAGCCAGAGTTCCTTACCGCTCGAGACTACGTCAGCCGGTCTTGATGCTGGGGAGAGGTGAGTAGCGGTCGTTGAGCCGGTACTAGCCGCTTCTTTCTTGTTTCCGAGCATTCGAGTTCTTGGTTTGCGAGCATTCGAGTCATGGGGCAGAGAGTCAGCTGCTAGGAGGATCGTGCTCGAGTCTGTGGAGGTGATTCGACGGATCTATTCGCGGATGTTGCGGCGCATGAGCTAATCGGGAGGGCCGCGGAGTTCGATGCGCTTATGTCGGTCATCGAGCGAGGTGCGACCACAGCGACGGTGGGGGTTGTGTGCGGCGAGCCTGGTATCGGCAAGTCGACGCTTCTCGCAGCCGCCGTCGGCGTCGCACGTGAGCGCGGTTGGCTCGTGCTCGGATGTCGCCCGACCGAGCCGGAGGCTGGGCTTGCGTTCGCCGCGCTGGGTGATCTGCTTCAACAGAGATTCGCTGAACCTCGGACCGCCGGAACCGTCCGCGCGACAGACGCATGCCGTTCCTCGACCAACCGCAGCAATCCAGCGCTGCGATCGATTGGGCGGCCTCATCCACGAGTACAGCCACGCCGCATGAACCGAATTCGCGCACCCTTCACGCGCTGAAGGGTCACAGCTCTGTGACGAACTCCCTGATCGTGTGATAACGACCTTCCTCCGGGATGGTGTGAAACTGCCCATCAAGAGACTGATGCGGGTACAGCCCGACGCATACTGGCTGCCCCTCAACGAGGTCGTAGACGAGTAACGCGGGTACGGTCGTGCCGAACCCCGTCCACGGGTGCTCGCCGCTCCCGAAGACGTTGGCGACGATCACATGCTCCCGCATCGACAAGGCGCGAGCGTCCTTGATGAGCGCTTTGCGCGCCTCGCCTGTTAGCCGGGAGCCGTCGATCTCCTCGCACTCGTACACGGCCAGGGCAGCGAGGACTCCCTCACGGTCGTACCCGGCGTTGCCGAGCCGCTCCATCGCCACGAGATCATCGGCGGCATGCACGAACTTGAAGTACACGCGCCGAGGGTATCCAAGGTCCTGCGGTGCTTGAATCGGTCGCGCGCTCCTCCTCCGTCCGTGCGCCGGCAAGCAGCTCGTCAATGGCTCGTCAGAGAGCCGATCGCGAGCCGCGTCCGGGATCTCGAGCGGCGCGCCGCCGGCAGGCTGCTGCGCTCGCCCTCCGGGCTCGCGCCGCGCCCCGCCGGCGATCAACTCGTTGCTCTCAGCCTTGGCCTTCGTAGACATGACGCTCCTTTTCGGTCATGCCTACACAGCGGATCCCAGTGTCAGGCTGAGCGAGCCTTGCGGGCTCGCTCTACAGCGTTCTGTGCCTTTGTGGCTTGTGTCCGTCGTGCGGCTCGCGAGGCGGTGACGGACCGGCCGGCGTGGCTTGAGAGGAGCGTGGTGTCTCCCCGACTGGGATCTGCCCGCCGGCCGGTCCGACGCTCTCCCCCGTCGAGTGACGGAGCTACCAGCATGGTGATCATCGGGATTGACGCGCACAAGTACACCCACACCGTCGTTGCGGTCGATGCGCAGGGGCGGCAATTGGCGGCCAAGACGCTGGGAACGACGACGGCGGATCATCTCGCGCTGCTCGGTTGGGCGAGGCGCTATGGCGAGGAGTTGCTGTGGGCGGTCGAGGACTGCCGCCAGCTCTCCCGCCGGCTGGAGCGTGATCTGCTCGCGGCCGGACAGCGGATCGTGCGGGTGCCGCCGAAGCTGATGACCAACATGCGCGACGCCGCTCGCTCATTCGGGAAGTCTGACCCGATCGACGCGCTCGCGGTCGCCAGGGCGGCGCTTCGCGAACCGGACCTGCCGGTCGCGCAGCTGGACGGACGCGAGCGGGAGGTGCGCCTGCTGGTCGACCACCGCGAAGACCTCGTCGCCGAGCGAACCCGCATCATCAGCCGACTGCGCTGGCATCTACACGAGCTCGACCCGAGCTGGCAGCCAACCGCGCGCTCACTCGACCGGCCGCGCAGCCTCACCCAGACCGCCGCCCGGCTCGAGGGACAACCCGGCACCGTCGCCAGGCTCGCCCGCGACCTGGTCGAGCGCCTGCGCATGCTCAACGCCGACATCGACGCGCTCGCAGACGAGATCACAGCGCTCGTCGAGGAGCTCGCGCCGACGCTCGTTGGGATATCTGGCTGTGGTGCGCTCACGGCGGCGAAGATCCTCGGCGAGACCGCCGGCGTCAGCCGCTTCCGCTCCAACGACGCCTACGCCCGCCACAACGGCACCGCACCCCTACCGGTCTGGTCGTCGAATCGAGCTCGGCACCGGCTCAGCCGACGCGGCAACCGACAACTCAACGCCGCCCTCCACCGGATCGCGCTCACCCAAGCGCACTACACGCCCAGTCAACTTGACAGAGGAGTTACGGACACTCCCATCCTCGGCACGGTGATGGTCGCCGGCGCGGCGACGCAGGTAGCGGTACACCTGACCGTAGTGACGGCGGAACGCCCGCTCGGCAACATCACTCACACCCGGCTTCTCGGACACCACGCGCGAAAGTAACGTGACGCGGTGCGGGAAGTGCGCCGGGCCGGGCCTCCGAGGGTCGAGTGAGGGCTCTTCTGAGTTGACGGTATTCTTAGGGCCGCTTCGCAACTATTGGGAGAGCAGAACCTGTTGGGGATCTATTAAAATCCCTGCAAATGGGCATGTTTTGGGCGGTTAGCTCAGTTGGGAGAGCACCAGCTCGACAAGCTGGGGGTCACTGGTTCGAGCCCAGTACCGCCCATTTTTCCGTAGGCGTCACGCCGATTCCGCATTGTTATGCGGGTCGGGCGTGACGCAGAGGGCACGGACGCGCGCCGCGTGCAGACCTCGGTGCAGACCTCAGATCTCGCCGCGCCATGCCACTGGCACCCGAGACCAGACGTCGTTAGGGAACCGCCACAGATCTCCTTGGGCCGCCAGCGGATTCGGCGCCCCCGGGTGTTCCCTGAGTGTTCCGTCGCCTTGTGCGGCCGGCGTTGCATTTGGCGAGCGGCCCCGGCGGATGGCAGTGCCGGGTCGTTGAGCGCTTCGAGGATCCGGCCCAGCGCGTCGCGGATCGCCTCCGCTAGAGGGTTGATGTGAAAGTCGGGCGGGTCCGCAGGGACCCGCGATCGGACGAAGAAGGGCTTCCAGACATCCCCTCGAGATAGGAGCTCGAGATGATGGATCTGGAAGCCCTTGTCGTTGCAGCGTATGTGTTCGCGGGGACGAGTATCGGGTCCCTGCACGCAGCGGACGGCCTGCGTTGACGAGCGACGCTGAGCTGGTCGCGCTGGCGGTCTGCCAGGCCGCGATCGGGATCAGCTCCGACCGCCAGTTCCTTGGTCTGGTCGGCAGGCTGTTGCCCGGCTGGTTCCCGCATTTGCCGGACCAGTCGCAGTACAACCGGCGCCTGCGGGCGCTCGTCGAGTTGATCTCGATCGTGCAGCAGCGGCTCGCGCGTTGCCTCGACCGGGGCGGAGTCCGACTCGCTGACGGCACCCAGCTCGCGGTCGCCAGCTACCCAGGCTGTCAGCAACGATCGGAGTTCGCCGGCTTCGCGCGTTACGGCTACTGCAAGTCGCACCACCGCTTCGTCTGGGGCGTGCGACTCGTGCTCTTGACCGACGAACGCGGGCTGCCGCTCGGGTACACGATCGTTCCGGCCAACGAGAAGGAGTACGAGCCGCTCGCCGACCTCTTGACCGGCACACCGACCCAGATCGTGATCGCCGACAAGGGCCTCTGGGGTCGCGGATACCAAGCACGACTCGCAGCCGACGAGATCCGGCTGCTCACCCCCGACCGCAAACGCACCGCCGCCAACATCGGGAAGGAGCGCGCACTCGCCTCGCTGCGGCTCGTAATCGAGCGCGTCTTCTCCAACCTCAAAGGCCAGATGCGACTGGACCGGCACCTTGCGAAAACACCGGCCGGCCTCGCCGCCCGCATCGCACAGCGCATCCTCGCCCTCACCCTCGGCATCCTGCTCAACACCATCGCCGGACGCCCCGCACGCGCACTCGCCGCCTACGACGGCCGCTAAATCACATCAGCCCTCTAGCTGTCCCGCCTACAGAGGTTGTGAACGGTTGAGGTGTTATCCGGCCCTCCTTTGAGGCTGTGGGTCTTCCCGGACTCACGCCCAAAGGAGGGCTCGGATGTCGCATCACCGTAACGCGAAGCTCGGACTGGCCGGCCGCTACGCGCTCGTTTCGGCGGTCGCGGGTGGGATGACGTTGAAGCCCGTCGAGAGGCTCTGTTTGACCGACCTCCAGTCTTCAAGGTTGGCGGTCCCGTCACGGGGCTTGTTGTCGAGTGCTGGTACGGCGTGTCAAGCGCAGTCGAAAAGTGCACCAGTTTGCGCAGCTGAAAAGTGCACCACCTGGTGGTGGGTGAGGTGATCTCCGCTGCTCAGGGGGAGCCGCGGAGCGGCGGAGCCTGAGCGGCGGGCGCGACGTCGAGGCCGCGCTCGCGCAGGCGGTAGCTCTTGCCTTTGAGCGTGATCATGGTGGCGTGGTGGACGAGCCGGTCGATCAGGGCGGCGGCGACCATCGCGTCGCCGAGGATTTCGCCCCATTGCTCGAAGCCGCGGTTCGAGGTGACGATGATCGAGCCGCGCTCGTAGCGGCGCGAGACCAACGCGAAGAGCAAGTTGGCCGCTTGTCGTTCGAGCGGCAGGTAGCCGACTTCGTCGACGACCAGGAGGTGGTAGCGCTCGAGCCGGCGTAGCTCTTGCTCGAGCTGGTTGCGGTCCTGTGCGGCCTCCAGCCTCGAGACCCATTCTTGGGCGGTGGCGAAGGCGACGCGGTAGCCGCGCTCGCATGCCTTCATGCTGAGCGCGGTCGCGAGGTGCGTTTTGCCGGTGCCTGGCGGGCCGAGGAAGCAGACGTTGGCGCGCTCCTCGATCCAGGCCAGCTGTGCCAGGTGCAACACGAGCGGCTTCTCCGCCGACGGCTGCGCGCTCCAGTCGAAGTCCTCGAGCGTTTTCAGCGCCGGGAAAGCGGCGTGGCGGATCCGCATCCGGGCGCCGGAGGCGTCGCGGGCAAACACCTCGGCCTCGAGCAGCGTCTCCAGGAAGCGCTCGTACGGCCACTCCTGCTCGCGCGCGAGCGCGGCCGTTTGCTCGAGCCGCTCCAGCACGCGGGGCGCTTTCAGCTTCGAGAGCAGGTACGGGAGCCGCTCACCGGCCTTCGCCTTTGTCACGCGCAGAGCTCCGCGTAGTCGGCCAGCTCGGGTGGCGTCACCGTGATCCGCGGCGGCACAACCGGCGGTGGCGCCTGTGCCCGCTCGGGCCGCATGATCGGTGGCGGCAGCCAGACGCCCTGCGCGTAGCTGCGCTCGTAGCGGGCGACCTCAGCGCCGCGGTGGACGATCCAGACCTCGTCGCGGTCGAAACAGAGCTCGACCCGCTCGTGCACGAGCCGCGCCGGCGCCTGGTAGAAGCAGCCGCCGTGGCGCAGGTAGCCATCGATCGGTACCCGGCTCGTCCGCTGCCCTGACCAATCGAAGCGGGTCGGCGGCAGCGGCCGCAGCGCCTGCCGCTCCTCAGCCAGCCGCTCCTCGACGCGTACCCGGCGGGTCGCGTGCAGCCGCCGGTTGCAGACGCAGTCGCGCCACTCGGCGTACTGGCCCTCGAGCTCACGCAGATCGACGAAGCGGCGCGCCGGCCAGAAGCCGCTCTTGAGATAGCGCACCGCGGCTTCGACCGCGCCCTTCTCGCGCGGCGTCGCCGGCGTGCACGCGGTGGCGTGGAAGCCGTAGTGGCCGCGTAGGTGCAGGAAGCGGCGATTCCAGATCACCTCCTCGCCCTCGCGGCGCGCGACGACCGAACGCAGGTTGTCGTAGACGCACTCGCGCGGCACGCCGCCCAGCCACTCGAGCGCGCGCACGTGGCCCTCCAGGAAGGACTCGAGCGTCAGGTCAAGCGAAAAGAAGACGGTCTGCGCCCCCGAGTACGGCAACGAAGCAACCAGCGCGTACACGCGCCGCTCTCTACCCGCGAGCGCCGGCCGGGTCGGCATCTCCGCCCAATCGAGCTGCAAAACCTGACCCGGCCGATACCCAGTCCGCTGCGCCGGCCGCACCGCCCGCGGCCGCAGCCGCTGCAAGTGCGTCTGCACCAGCCGCAACGAGCCCGTGTAGCCATAGTCGGCGCGCAGGACCTCCGTCAGCCGCGGCGCCTTGATCCGCGGCCACTCCGCCAACAGCCGCCGCAGCACCGGCTCCAGCGGATCGAGCTGCGACCCCTGCGCGGCGCGGCAGTACCGCGGCGGCTCATCCGCCGCCGCGAGCCGTGCGACCGTCCGCCGATTGATCCCCAACCTGGCCGCGATCTCCCGCTGCGACACACCATCCGCCGCCAACGCCCGCACCTGCGCCCACTCCAACGCGCTCCGCACCTCCGCACCCCTCGCTCGACGTCACCATCGACGCGAGCCTCAAAGCCGGCCCGGACGCGATCAGCAACGACACGAGTGGTGCACTTTTCGACTGCAGATCCCGGTGCAGTATTGGGCCGCGCGCGTCACGGCGCTCGTTTGATTGCGACGGACACAAGTCCGAGATCATGCAGAGCGGTGCTTGACCCCTTCTGTTGCGAATGCGGCGAGGGTTGGCCTCTTCACGGGCGCATCGCCTAACGCCACTTCGATGGCGTCGCACGTGTCGGCCGAGAGTTCGATCCCGGAGGCCGCTGCATTGGCATAGACCTGTTCGGGTCGGGAGGCGCCGACGATCGCGGATGCCAGTTCCTTGCGGCGCAACACCCAGGCGAGAGCCATCTCGGACAGCGTTAGTCCTGCGTCCTTGGCGATTGGAACCAACCGCTGCACGGCTTCAAGGTTTTCGTCGGTCATCACGATGTGCATGGCCACGTTCATTGAGTCGGTCGCTGCGCGAGAGTTGCTCGGGACAGGCTGGCCCGGTCTGTATTTGCCCGTCAGCACGCCTTGGGCGAGTGGTGACCAGACGATCTGGGAGACTCCGTTGGCGTCGCAGAGCGGGAAGATCTCCGTTTCTGGTGCTTGCCAGAGCATCGAGTACTGTGGTTGGGAGGAGACAAACAGTTCCGGGCCGCCGATTTCGATCGCAGCTCGGATCTGTTCCGGGGACCATTCGCTGAAGCCGAGGAAGCGAGCCTTACCGTCTGTGACCACCTGCTGCAGCGCTTCGATGGTTTCCTCGATCGGGGTCTCGACGTCGAAACGGTGGGCTTGGTACAGGTCGACATAGTCGGTCTGCAGCCGCCTGAGTGACGCGTCGATTTGCTTGAAGATCTGAGCCGCGGTTAGACCACGGTCTTCCGGATCGTCGGACATCTGTCCCCAAACCTTGGTCGCGAGTACGTAGCTGTCGCGCGGGTGTGCGGACAGGATCTCGCCCCAGGCTGCTTCGGCGGCGCCTCGACCGTATGCGTTAGCCGTGTCAAAGAACGTGATGCCCGCGTCGAACGCAGCCTCAGTACATGCTTTTGCCTCGGCAGCGTCGACTCCTCCGGCATACGTAAGCCACGAGCCCAGCGAGATCTCCGACACCTCGAGATCCGAGCTTCCGAGTTTCCGGTAACGCACGAGGCCCTCTTTCGATTTGCCGCGTCGGCCGCTTGATCGTCGCTGCTAACGATCGCTCCACGATCGTTGGAACGAAAGTTACCCACAGCAGCTTGGGCGCGTTCGTTCTTGTCTACATCGTCGTCGCTGGGACGAACCGGCTGAGCTGTTGTCGTCCGTTTGAACGAAGAAGAGCCGGTTTCAGATGTCGATGATGGAGAGAAAGCGTAACGTCGTTTACGGATAGGGTTCGGGCCGTGCCGGTGGCACTCGACGATGTTCATTTCCGGAGCCGGAGCACTTCGGCGGCCGTTGGTTTCGCGTGATGGTCTCTTTGACATTCGACCTGGTGATCCGCTCAAGCTGCTCGTACGGGAAGTTTTCGTGAGCAGCGAGTGGCTGCTACCGAGCCAGATCGGAAAGCTGGTCTTTGACGTGTTCGTGGGCGATCTCGAGCAGGCGATCGCGCGCTATTCGCGTGATTATGGTCTTGGCCCGTGGCGAGTGTCCGAGCTCGTCGTGGATGCACCGGAGTTCCGCGGGGAAGCTGTGGAGTTTGGTCTTCGCGCCGCGATGCTTGATCTCGGACCGGTCAACGTTGAGTTGCTTCAGGCGCGCGGAGACGCGCCGGTTGTTCGATGGTTCGAGGGTAAGGGCGACGGTTCGTCATGGCATCCGGTCGTTTACTTCGAGAGGCTCGAGCTTGCCGAGGCTGCTCGCAGGACGTTCGCGAGCCATGGGATCGAACCGGTCTTCAGCGGGCGGATCGCGGGGTCGAGCTATTGGGTGTACGACACGCTGCCATTTCTCGGGTGCCGATTCGAGATTGCCGGCGGCGATCTCGCCGGAATCTCGTACGACGATGCGGACGTCAGCTAGTCGACATGAATCGACGGAGTACGTTCTCTGTGATTCGCGACACGTCGTTGTCGCCGTGGTTGTCGAGTAGTGCGCCGCACCATGCAATCGATCCGACGGAGAAGACTGCGCCTTCGTGCGGTCCCTCGTAGAACACCATGTCGGCTCGTACTAGTGGGCTGACCGTTCCGCCCTGTCGGGAGTCGGCCGTCAGGATGTCCTCGGAGGCTGCCTGGTAGACGTCGCTGTAGCCGTCTGCAGTGGCGATCGTTAGCGCATGTGGTGGTGTCCCGAGCGTGGGGTCTGCGCGGTCGATTTCGAACCCTGCTGCGCCGTTGAGGACGACTCCGTAGGAGCCAAACTCGTCGGATTGGACGCCATCGAAGATCCAGGCTGCCCTCTGGTTGAACGCGTCCGGCGTCCGTCGGTAGGGTCTTGCCGCGTCAAAGCCCTGTGCCGTGAAGCCGATGCCGCTGATGTGCTGAGGCGAGCGGCCTCTGAAGCGCCATAGGCCGCCTGGCTCTCCGGTCGAGGCGTGGTGAACGTCGCCCGGTTCTGACCGCCAGACGCCCGTTCCAGCGTGACCGCGACGCACCTCGATGAGGTGAGGTCTGTCCTCGAACAACGATGTCACCCAGTAGAAGCCGTTTCCGCCTAGGTACATCAGTCGGCCGCCTGCCTCGAGCCACGTCTGCAGTCCATCGAGCATGCGTTCGGTCCAATACTCGGGATGAGACCCTGTGAGGAGGACACGTCTACCGGCAAGGAGCCCTGCCCCTTCGTGGTGGAGGTGCTCGTCGGTGACAACGTCATAAGTGATTCCTTGGCGGTCGAGCCATTGGAGGAGCTGCGCATCGGCCGAGAACTGGTGAGGTCCTCCGCGCAACAATGGCATTCCGTAGTCGGAGCGCATGTTGACGATTGGTCTCCGACGAGAGGCGTATGCGACTCCACTCCCGTCGGAGTGAAGCTCATAGATGCTCTTCAGTCCGCGCTCAGCTGCGTAGCGGTCGCGATCGCGGACTGCGTCGAGGATCTGATCGAGGCCTGGCGTCGAGGGGATCGGGCGAGCCCATGAATTGTGCTCGTTGCCGTAAGCGATGTAGCTGAGTGTGGGCATGAGTACCGTGACGGTCTCGGGCTGGTTCTTCTGACTGGGTCGGACGAAGAAGGGCAGTTCGTCGGCGGACTGGCCGGCAGTGACTCGAATGGCGTAGACGCCGCTGGACAGGTCGTCGGGAAGGCGAACGGTGAACGCGGGTTTCCACCTGGCGTCGTCAAGGTCGTCGTCGTGGAACCAAATCGCCGCGTACTCTGATGGGGCGCGAGCAGGGTCGGTTGTTGCGCCTCGCCACGTTCGGCCGGTGACGGCTCGCATTGGGGAGTTGACGCAATGGCCGTGTCGTCCATGCTTGGAGGTGTCCTGGACCAGTTCCGATTCGTGCTGACCTCCGAAGTTCCACGCGGCGAGAACGGTTCGGGTGTCGTCGAGGACGCGTGGCGCTTCGAGCTTGCCGTTGAAGTGCGCCGTGACAGGATCGCCCCAGGCCGCGAGCAGAAATGGCGCTTCCGCCGGTTCCCACGGCTGAGCTATCGCCGTGACCTCCGCGGTTTCAGCGGCGGTCGGCCACTTGGCGGCCGGCTCTTGTGCGATTCGCGCGAGACGATTGACGGCATCGTAAGACGCAGAGATCCGGAACCACGCCCGCGGTTGGAGCGGCACTCGCGTGCTGACGACCGCGACGGTTTGTCCGTCCCCGAGCCACAGTGCTCCCGCTCCTCGTTCGTCGATCCCGGCGGCGAATCCCCGCCTTCCGTCGAAGCAGCCGGCGATCGCCTGTGGCCGTCCGATTACGGTTGGGTTCGACGGCCAGATCCACGCCTCGATGGTGAATGATGTTCCCGGATCGAGCATCGGAGCCGGGTCAACCTTGACGTATGACCCGAGGGGGAGCTCTTGTTCGTGGCCGGGGTGGGGGCCGGGAGGGAAGGCGCCGGTCGAGACCTGATCACCGGCACCCGCAAGCCGCACCATCGACGCTTCGAAGGACTCCTCTCGAGTGCTGACCATGACTTGCAGCTCGTCGCCCGGCGCAGCCGACAGTGGGTCGAGATAGCCAACGATCTTCACTGCGTCGAGCTCAGAGTTGGGGCAGCGACTGTTGCTGCGGTCGAATGACGAGTTCGCTCACGGCGACATGCGAGGGTTGCTGATATGCGAAGACGACAGCGCGGGCGACGTCTTCGGCCGCCAACGGTTCGATCTCGTCGAGGAGCGGTCGGACAGCCGGGTTTGATCGTGTGAGTGGAGTATCGACGAGTCCTGGCTCGACCAGCGTGACTCGTATCCCGGCGTCGATTAGCTCAAGGCGCAGTGCGTGAGCGAAGCCGACCTGACCCCACTTCGTTGCGATGTAGACGGGCTCGCCGACGTAGCTCTCGCGACCTGACACTGAGGACATGATCAGGATGTGCCCCGATCGCTGATCGAGCATCGTTGGGAGGACAGCGTGGCACGAGTACATCACGCCGAGTAGGTTCGTCTCGACGACGGCTCGCCATCGCTGTGGGTCCCCGGTCGCGACGCGACTTTGGTCTGCGATGCCGGCGTTCGCCAACAGAAAGTCGATGCGCCCCCACCTCCTCAGCGTGCGGTGCGCGAGCGTCTGCGCTGCCGCCGGGTCGCGAACGTCGATCGTCTCCACAGCTGCGTCTCCGCCGACCGCTTGTACCTCCCCGACTAGTTCCTTCCCACCGGTCGGCGACCAGTCTGCGAGCACAAGGCGTGCTCCTATGCGCGCGAACTCGCGTGCCGATGCCGCTCCGATTCCGGAGAGGCCCCCGGTGACGATCCCGACGGGTCCGTTGGGAGTCATCCGTTGGTCACCTTGCGCGGTCAGACCGAATCATGTTGGCACTGGTTGGCTAGTGAATGATGCCGCCGTGTCCCGGGCCTCTCGGTATGACGGGCCAGATGTCGATGATCTTGCCGTCCTGGACGATGTGGTAGGCGTCGTACCAGTTGACGGTGCCGGGCGCGTAACCGGGAATGAGTTCGACAACGTCGCCGACACGAAACGGACAGTCGGCAGTGGCCGTGAAGACGCCGTGTTCCTCGTCAAAGCGGAGGACGGGCAGATGATGGTTGCGGATTGAGGCAAGACTCGGTGCTCCCATGGACTTGTTCCCTGCGTCGACGATGACGCGATCCGGTGTGCGACTGATCACCGTTGTGAGGACGGTCACTGCGTGCTCAAAGTCTTCGACCATCGCGCCGTGGAAGTTGTCCATAACGACGTATGATCCCGCCTGGCTTTCTGTCACCCCGGGGTACGCTGCGGTCCACTCCCAAGTTGCCGTGCCTCCTGCCGAGACGATCGGACAAGGAAGTCCGGCGTCGCGCAGTGCGCCCGCCGTTTCGACCAGGAATCGCATCGCCGTCTGCTGTCGCTGGTGGCGTAGGTCGTGCTCTGGGGTGAGGGAGCAGTGCCCTTCATAGCCTGTGACCCCAAGCAGGGTCAGTCCGTCGAGGTTCTCGATCGCTTGTCCGAGAGACACCGCTTGACGAACCGTGTCTACACCTGCGCGATCCATGCCCGTGTCGACCTCGATGAGAATTCCGAGGCTGCTTCCGGCACCTCTCGCCGCCGAGGCAAGCTCGGCGGCGTTGTTCGAGTCGTCGACGGCAACCATCACGTCCGCCTCGCGCGCAAGTTCCGCGAGAGCAGCGATCTTGGTCGCACCGACAATGGTGTTGACGACGAAGACGCTGTTGATGCCGGCTCGGGCCATCACAATCGCTTCCCAGACCGTGGCCGTCGCTACGCCTATGGCCCCTGACTCGATCTGCATACGCGCCAGCTGAGGGCTCTTGTGCACCTTGATGTGGGGCCGTAGTTCCGCTGGCAGTCCTCGCATCCGGCCCGCCATCGTCGTGATGTTGCGTGTGGCTGCAGGTAGATCCAAGAGCAGCGCGGGCGTTACAGCCTCTTGAAGTCGTTGTCCGATGCTGCCGCCGTAGGCGGCCCGGACTCGTGAGAGAGCCTCCTCGACGACGTCGGCGCTGCGGATGATGCCAGTCACGTCAACACTGTGGATCGGGTTGGCGGGGCAGTCACACGGGCGACGGTGCCGATGCTTCGAGGCCACCGGGGACTCCTAGCGTTTGACCGCCGTCGATCACGATCGTCTGGCCGGTGATGTAGGAGGCTGCTTCTGACGCTAGGAAGAGAACAACGCCCGCGACGTCGGCCGGCTCAGCAAAACGGTTGAGCGGGATGGCTTTGATGTACGCAGGGCCGAGGATCGGGTCACGGACGACGAGTTCTGCGAGTGGTGTATCGACAACGCCGGGTGCGACTCCGTTGACTCGAATCCCGTAGCGCGCGAAGTCGATCGCCGCGGAGCGTACGAACGTCCAGACTGCCGCCTTGGTGACGTTGTATACAGCGTGGCCTTCCTCGACGAACCAGGCATTGATGGAGCTCGTGCAGATGATCGTTCCTGGGCGGTTAGACCGAACCATTGCCCGCGCCGCCTCGACCGCGCTGAACATGACACCATCGACGTTGACCGAAAAGTGCTGCCGCCAGTGACTCTCTGTCATATCGAGTAGCCGTCTGGGACGCGCGATGCCCGTGTGGGCGCACATGACGTCGATCACGCCGAATCGCTCAAGGCAGAGGTCAACGGCGCGTCGACAGTCACCGCGAGAGGAGACGTCACCCACGACAGGGACGCACGCCTCTCCCAGGCGATCGCTCTCGCGTTGAATCTTGTTGGAGTTCTTGTCGATTGCGACGACCTTTGCGCCTTCATTGACGAACGCTTCAGTGATCGCGAGCCCGATTCCTTGGGCTGCGCCGGTGACGACGACTGCCTTGTCTTCGAACTGGCGCATCAGGTGATCTCTCACACTGCATCGATTAAGGGGTCTCTACGACCGCGAGTGGCCGCTTCGAGCATCGTTCGTACGTTCTCGGCTGGGCTACCGCCGCTGTAGATCGCGCTTCCGGTGACAATCAGATCCGGCCCGAGTGCCGCGACGTGTTCGATGTTCTCTCGGGTGATCCCACCATCAACGCCGATGGCTATCTCTCGTCCCGAGAGGAGTGCTTGCGCGTCTGTGAGACGGCGCTCGGTCGCAGAGATAAACGATTGCCCGGGGAACCCTGGATTAACGGCGAGCAACAGCACGAAGTCAAGTTCTTCCAGCAGAGGTTCGAGTGTGTTCAGCGGCGTGCCCGGGTTAAGGGCAACACCCCGAATGACGCCCGTACCGGCGAGGCTCTGAAGCGCCCGATGTGGGTGTCTCGTAGCTTCGATGTGAAAGCTGATGATTCCGGCGCCAGCGTCAACATAGGCTTGAAGCGTTGGGATCGGTTCGGCGATCATCAGATGAACGTCCTTCACGAACTCATCCGGAAGCGCTCGTACGAACATGGCTCCGACCGTCGTCTGCGGGCAGAAGATTCCGTCCATCACGTCAACGTGGACGACCTCAACGTTGGATCGCTTGAGATCGTCGAGTTCTTCACCGAGCCGAAGCAGATCTGCGCCCAGCACCCCCACTGAGAGCGTCGGTTCGCGAGCGATTAACTCGCCTGTGGTCGTCAGCATCAAACGGTCACAGGTGTCGAGGCGAGATCGCGGTAGAGGTCGTAGGCCTCACTCGGTCGAGCGTCTTCGTGAACGACGCTGGCGACCGCCTGAATCATCGCGGCAGGCGCCTCCGACTGGAAGATGTTTCGCCCCATGTCGATGCCTGCCGCGCCTTCTTGAACAGCTCGGTAGGCCATCTCGAGCGCTTGGAGTTCCGGCAGCTTCTTACCTCCGGCCATGACGATCGGGACCGGGCATCCAGCTGTAACTCTCTCGAAACCCTCAGCGCAGTAATAGGTCTTGACGAACTGGGCACCAAGCTCGGCGCACATACGTGTCGCAAGCCCGAGATAGCGAGCATCTCGAGTCAGTTCCTTCCCAACCGCGGTCACACCAAGCACCGGAACGCCGTCGCGGTAACTGGCATCAACGAGCTTGGTGAGATTCTCAATCGATTGCGTCTCATGCTCTCCTCCGATAAACACCTGAACGGCAACAGCATCGGCGTCGATCCGCACAGCGTCAGCCATCTCCATCGCTCGACGCTCGTTGGAGAGCTCTCGGAGGATGCTTGGGCCACCGCTGGCTCGCACGACCAAGCCCCCCTGATATTCGGAAGGGATCGTTGAGCGGAGCATCCCGCGCGTGAGCATCAGTGCATCTGCGTACGGGGCAATCGGAACGATTGTGAGGTCGACACGCTCCAGGCCGCTGGTCGGTCCTTGGAAGTAGCCGTGGTCGATCGCGAGCATCACCGTTCGACCTGTTGAAGGTCGGAAGATCCGCGCGAGGCGGTGTTGCATGCCCCAGTCGTATCCCGCGGCACCCTTTAGGAAGGCCCCACGGGTCGTCGCGGGGATGTCTTGATGGAATTCCTTCGTGTCGTTCGTGTCAGCTTCAGGCACGCCGTGTCCTTTCATTAGGTTCCGGCCGCGCGCCAAAGCGGGCGGACGAGACCAGCTTCTGACATCTCCAGTGATCGGCGATACAGCTCCAGCCAGCGATCGAACAGCTCGTTGTAGATCGAGACCGCTTCCGGCCGAGGTGCGAAAGTGCGTTCGAAGCGGACCAGCTGGTCCGCTGTTGATGCAGCGTCGGGGTATAGACCCGCCCCGACGCCGGCGTAGATCGCGGCACCGAGCGCGGTCGACTCTTTGACGACCGGGATACGGACGGGCAGCGCGAGTACGTCGGCGACGATCTGTGGCCACAGGGTTCCCTTTGCCGCCCCACCTGTCAGAACAGCTTCTTCAACGTGGAGATCCGCGAGTTCTTCGATGACGCCAAGGTGGCCGCGCGAGACATAGGCGGCGGCTTCTTCAATAGCGCGGAAGCACTCGGTCGGTCCTGACTGCTCGGGGTTGGCAACATCAAAGCCGACGAAGGCGGGTGACGCGTGAATCCACCGGCTGGCTTGCATGACGTTCGAGAACACTCCGACGATGCCGTTTGCGCCTGGAGGGATCTGGGCCGCTCTGCTCTCCAGCAGGGAGTAGACATCGATGCCTGCTCGCTCGGCTTCCGCTTTCTCAAGCTGGCAGAAGGCGTCTCGGAACCAGCGCATGACGATCCCGCAGTAGAAGCCGATCCCTTCGATCATCCATCGGTCGGGTTCGGTGTGACAGAGAGTTCGCAGGCGTGCCCGCTCGTCGATCAGTGGTTGGTCGAGGACGACCGTGTGCTGCCAAAAGCTTCCTCCAACAACTGTGAATGCGCCCGGGTGGCTCACGCCGATGCCGAGCAGGGCGAGCTGCGTATCGGCCCCGCCAGCTACAACGGGCGTGCCTATCGCGAGCCCGGTTTCGGCGGCCGCCTGCTTGCCAACTGCGCCGACGACGGAGCCGCACTCGACGACCGTTGGAAAGACCCCGCGTTCAAGGCCACACAGCTCAAGCACCCTGTCCGACCAATCTCTGCTCGCGAGCTCAAACATGCCGGAGCTCGAGCCGAGAGAAGGATCGGTGACGTAGGAACCCGAGAGCCTCTTGATGACCCAGTCGCCGAGCATTCCAACGTGCTCGATTTCGGCGAAGATGTCTGGCTGATGCCGTGCGATCCAGCGAAACCGTGCCGGGGCGGTGATCGATACCCAATCCCCCGCGAGGGAGTAGATCTCTTCGGCTGCGCCTGACTCGACGAGTTCGGCCGCCTCCGCATCAGCTCGCGAATCAACGTTGGGGCAGGCCCAAATCTCGCGGCCTCGCGCGTCATAGAGCACCATTCCTTCGCGCATGCTGGTTGCGCTGACTGCCACGATGCGATCGGCAGATGCGTTGTTCGACGCGAGGGCCTCGTGCACGCACTCGCAGATCAGGCGCCAATTGGCTTCCGTGTCGAAAACCTGAGAGCCTGGGGCTCCTGGCAGCTCGCGGTGCTTGTACTCACGTTGCCCGATCGCCAGTTGGGAGCCTTGTAGGTCGAACAGGACTGCCCGACAACTTCCTGTACCGGCATCGATCGCGAGCAGAAGCTCGTCGGTCATGAAGACGCAACTGCCGAGCGATTCGCGAGATTGATGAGCTCCCCACCCTTCGCAAAGCGGCGAATCTCGTCGGCGATCATCTCTGCACCTTGCAGCAGGGTCTCGCGCGTAGCGCCGCCGATATGAGGCGTGACTACGACGTTGCCGTGGCGAAGCAGCCGGCTCGCCGCATTCGGCCGCACCACGTCGAGCGCCACGCCAGCTAGCCTCCCCGCCTCAAGCGCGGCATCGAGCGCATCGTCATCGACAAGCGTCTCGCGGGCCGTATTGATCAGATAAGCGCGCGGCTTCATCTTCCGGAGTGCAGCGGCGTCGATCATCTCTGCGTTCTCTACGTTGGCTCGCGCGTGGAGCGAGACGAAGTCAGCGTGCTCGAGAAGATCCTGGAGCGTCTCGACCTGTGTGACTGCTGGGTCGGCGATCTGAACGAACGGGTCAAACGCGAGGACAGAGAGGCCGAACGGGATGGCGCGCGCGGCGACCTCCTTCCCGATCGCGCCGTATCCGATGAGGCCAAGGGTGTGGCGGCGCATGTCGCTTCCGATGAACCGTGCGCCTTCGTAGTTGTTCAGGATTTGGTTGCCATCGGCAATGAAGCGCTGCGCGGCCGGGATGCCGCGCGCCAGCATGATTAGGAAGGCAAGCGTGAGATCTGCGACTGCGGCCGCGTTCTTTCCGGGCGTGGTTACCAGAGGGAGCCCCCGCGCACTGACTGCCTCGACGTCGATGTTCACCGGGCCGCCACGGGCGCAGCAGACGAGTCTTAGCTCTGGCGAGGCATCGAGCACCGAGTCGCAGACCGGCGCGCCATGGACGACGAGCACCTCGACACCGGTCATCCAGGCCACGAGCTCCGCCGGCGCCCCTTCATACTCCCGTAGCCTCAGCTCGGAGCTCGTCGAGGGCTCGAAACCTAGGGCGGGATCGACATCCCGGTAGGAGACCGTGTGGTACTGGGCGAGGCTTCGGAAAGCCCGCTCGAAGTAGCGAGACGGCATGAAGGAATCACCGATTGCGAGAACGTTCATCGAGACATCCGCAAGCTTGACACCACTCGTCGGGTGAGGATAACGTCGTGCTGTTCGTACAACAAGAGCCGGAAGGAAGATTCTGAGCATCGAGTTCCCGGACCTCACGATCGACCGTTCCTCGCCCGTACCGTTCTACTTCCAGCTCGCCGAGCTGCTCGAACGGGAGATCGCAAACGGCCATTGGGCTCCGGGCATGCGACTCCCATCCGAACCTGCCTTTTGCGAGCACTACGGCGTTTCCCGGACAACTGTGCGGCAAGCCCTGGCGCGACTTGAGCAGGAGGGTCTGATCAACCGTGACAAGGGCCGCGGCACGTTCGTCGCCGCATCGAAGCCCCGCTCGTGGCTGATTCAGACGACCGAAGGCTTCTTCCACGAGGAATTCGTGCGGACCGGGCATCGAGTGACCTCGCGGATCCTCGAGCTTGAACGACGGGCCCTTCCAGGCTGGGCTTGTGCTGCGCTCGAGCTCCCTCTTGGGAGTAACGGCGTCGTCGTGGAGCGCGTACGCGCGGTCGATGGGCTGGTCGCGTTGTACGTCACGAACTGTCTTCCCGAACCAGTCGCGGAGGCAGTTCTTGAGCTCGGCCCCGATGAGTCGCTCTACCAACTGCTCGCAAATGGGGCCGGAGTCAAGGTGATCGGAGGCCGCCGGACCGTCGAAGCGGTCATCGCAGGCGACCGGCTCGCCGAACTGCTCGAAGTCGGCGCCGCCGACGCGCTCGCCTACATCGAGTCCGTCTCGTGGGACGCGGAGCGACGGCCAGTCGACTGTTACCGTGCGTGGCTTCGGACCGACCGAATGCGCATCGACCTCGGCGTCACCGCGCAGCAGCAGGCAGGAATGCAGCTCCCGGACGTCCTCGCAGTCGACCTGACCCAGTGACCCTCCTCGCCGGCAAGCGGGGAATCGTCACGGGCGCCGGGAGCGGAATTGGCAGAGAAACAGCGCTTGTGTGTGCGCGCGAAGGAGCTCGAATCGGCGTCCTCGACATCAACCCTACGGCGGCCGACGAAACGGTCACGGCGATTACGACAGCAGGCGGCGAGGCCGTTGCGATCGTCGCCGATCTCACCAACGAGCAGGACGTCGCCAATGCTGTCGACCGGCTTTCGGCCCTGTGGGGAGGGCTTGACGCGGTGATTGGCTGCGCCGGGGTCCAGCTTGCTGGCCAGGACGATCGCGCCGACCGCCTCTCACTTGACATTTGGCAGCGGACGATCGACGTCAACCTGACCGGCATGTTCCTGATCTCGAAGCACGGGATCAGAGAGCTCCTCAAGAGTGGTGGCGGCACCGTCGTCCTCACCTGCTCACCGACCGGTCTCTTTGGGTGCGCGCCGGGTTACGACGCCTACTCGGTCAGCAAAGCTGGGTGCTACGGGTTGGTCCGTGTTCTGGCTGCCGATTATGCCGCGAACGGAATCCGCGTCAACGGCGTTGTTCCGGGCTACACGCGCACCGCGATGACGGAATGGGTAACCGCAGCCGAACACGACGCGCTGCTTGAGACGATTCCAATGAAACGAGCCGGCCTGCCTGAAGAAGTCGCGGAAGTGATCGCGTTCCTGGCCTCCGATCGAACGGCGTATACGACCGGCGCTGTCTGGTCCGCCGACGGCGGGATGACCGCCATTTGAGTCCTCGTGAACGCTGTCGCTAAGAAGCTGGACGTAGGCGAGTTCGAACGGATCTTCGAACAGGTCAAGAACTGGGGCCGATGGGGTGACGACGATCAGCTCGGCACCCTGAACTTCCTGACCCCTTCGAAGGTCCGAGAAGCGGCGAATCTCGTGCGCTCGGGACGGCGCGTCTCGATGGCGATCCCGATCAACAAGCTCGCAGGGCCAGACAATCCGCAACCAGCGTCGCTCTTTGTGGTTCAGGGCCACGACGTTCCAGTAGACGGAAGCAAGGTCCGTTTCGGTCTGGACTACTTAGGCATGGCCGCCCATGGCGACTGCCACACCCATGTTGACGCGCTCTGCCATCTCTCCTACGGCGGACAGACATACAACGGCCGCGACGCGAGCGCGGTTCTCCGCACGACGGGAGCCACCGAGCAGGACATCGCTGTCTACAGCACAGGCCTCGTCGGCCGCGGAGTTCTTCTTGACATTCCGAGGTTCCGCGGAGTCAAGTGGCTCGAACCTGGAGAAGCCGTAGACGCCGCAGAGCTCTCGGCCTGCGCGGAGGCTGAGGGAGTGCAGGTCGGCGAAGGCGACATCCTTGTCCTTCGCACTGGGCATCACCACAGGCGCCTTGAGCTCGGCGCTTGGGACAACCGCCCTCCACCCGACGGCGAGGGAAAAGCCGGCCTCCACGTCGACGCGATTCCGTGGATGCACGAACGCAGGATCGCGGCATTTCTCCCCGATGGTGACGGCGAGACCGTGCCGAGTGTCGTTGAGGGGATCACGTATCCGATTCATCCACTGCAGGTGGTCGCGATGGGGATGCTCGTCTCGGACAGCCTGCAGTTCGAAGAACTCGTCCCCGCATGCGAGGAGGAGGGCCGGTACGAGTTCATGGCCGTTGGGTTGCCGCTCCGGTTGCCCGGGGCAACTGGTTCACCGTGGAATCCGATCGCGATCTTCTAAGGAGGACAAATGGACGCAAAGCAGGCAGCGGGCGAGATGTCGGGTCTGCTCGGGCGGCAACTGCAAATCTCACAGATCGCAGTCGTTTGTAGCGACCTCGAAAAGACAATGGAGCAGTACACGAGACTGCTCCGCTGGGGACCCTGGAACGTTTACAGGCACGAACCTCCTCGCCTCCATGACACCGAGGTCCGTGGTCAACCGACGGATTACACCATGCTCGGAGCCGAGACGCACGTGGGCGAGATGGGCTTCGAGCTACTTCAGCCGCTCGACGGGCCGAGCATCTACAAGGAGTGGCTCGACCGTCACGGTGAAGGTCTCCATCACGTCGCGGTCATGCTGCATGACTTCGACGAGTCAAGCGAGCTCAAGTCGAAGTTCGCCGCAGAAGGCGCGAACGTGCTCATGGGCGGGCGGATCGGCGAGACGATCGAGTTCTACTACCTCGACACCGAGCCTTCCTTGAAGATCATTCTCGAGTCCGGCTCAGGCCACGCGATTGACCTCATACCCGACTACGTCTACCCGTAGTGGACGGATCTCTTGTCGGCGACGACGCGAACCGCACAGCTGCGCCGTCTCCTGAGAATGGGAGGGAGGTCGAGATGAGTCGAGTGGCGATAGTGACCGGAGGCGGAACAGGCATCGGAGCTGCTTCTGCAAGGTTGCTCAGCGCAAACGGTCTCCACGTCGTCTTGGTCGGCCGCCGGGTCGAGCCCCTCGAGCGGCTCAAAGCTGAATTGGGGGGCCGCACACATGCTCTCGCGGCTGACATCGGGGATGTCTCTGCGGCCGCCGTGATCGTCGAACAGACACTGCGTCTGTTCGGCCGCGTTGACGTGATAGTGAACAACGCCGCCGTGATCCAAAACGGGCCGCTCGAGTCCTTTTCGCGCGACGCGTTCGACCGTCATTACGCAGTCAATGTTGCCGCTCCATTCTTCCTGTTGCAGCAGGCGCTTCCGGCCCTCCGCTTGTCCCAAGACGCAGCAGTCGTCAACCTGAGCTCATCAGTTGGATCGATGGTCAAACCGGGCAGCATGTTGTACGGGTCGACGAAGGCGGCACTCGAATATCTGACGCGAGCTTGGGCGTACGAGCTCGCTGAAGACCGCATTCGGGTGAACTGCATCGCGCCTGGCCCGGTGGACACGCCGATCCATGCGACGTACAGCGACGACCTGGGGGCAACCTACGCTGACCTCGCTCGCCGTATCCCACTCGGTCGCATGGGAACAGTCGAAGACATTGCGGCCTGGGTGTGGTTTCTCGTCGCACCCGAAAGCGGGTGGACGACCGGGAACATCATCCACGCCGACGGCGGACAGGTGCTCGGTCTCCCGGTGTCTGCCGGCGGGTGAAGAAGTTCCTGAACGACCCTTTCGCGGTCGTCGACGAGATGATCGACGGACTGCAGGCTGCCTTCGCCGACCAAATCGAGCTCACTGCATCGCGCCGCGGCGTGCTCTCTCGAGCGCGGAACCCGGAGCGACGTGTTGCTGTAATTACGGGCGGCGGATCGGGCCACGAGCCAGCATTCTTCGGCTTCGTTGGACCTGGATACGCGGACGGGGCTGCCGTCGGCAATATCTTCGCGAGTCCGTCGGCCACGCCGATCATCGAGCTCGCCGAACGAGTTGACCGCGGCGAGGGCGTCTTGTTCGTCTACGGAAACTACGAGGGGGACGTCATGAACTTCGAGATGGCGTCCGAAGTGCTCGAGGGGCGCGGCATCCGCACGCTTCACATACGTGTATGTGACGATCTTGCATCTGATTCGGAGGCTCGTCGCGACCTGAGGCGCGGACTGGCCGGCGACGTGCTCGTCCTGAAGGTTGCCGGCGCGCGCGCCGATCAGGGAACGAGCCTGGACGACGTGTACCTCTCAGCCGAGAAGGCAAATGATCGCACGCGCACCGTCAGCGTCGCACTCAGCGCGTGCACGGTGCCCGCCTCGGGAACGCCAACCTTCGAGTTGCCAGAAGGAATGATGGATGTAGGGATGGGGGCTCATGGTGAGCCCGGAATTGCCCGGAGAGTGCTGGCGACGGCAGACGAGATCGCAGACGAGTTGCTCGCCTCAATACTCTCCGAGCTCCGGCCTTCCGGTGCCGTCTTCGCCCTCATCAATACGCTTGGCGCTACTCCGCTGAGCGAGGGCTTGGTCGTACTTCGCAGGGTCGCCCAGTCACTGAGCGAACAGCACATCCCGCTTCATCGGGCTCGCATCGGCGAGTACGTCACCTCGCTTGAGATGACCGGCCTCTCGCTGACGATCACAGCCCTTGACCGAGAGCTCTGCGGTCTTCTCGACGCGCCCGCGCGTTCGCTTGCCGCACCACCGCTCGATGAGCCGTGGTAGGAGCGGCAGACGTTATCGCTGCATTCGGTCGCGTCCTCGAGTTCACCGAACAGCACCAGGCTGAGCTCGACGCGCTAGACGCAATCGCCGGAGACGGAGACCATGGTGTGACGCTGGTGATCGGGTGGCGAGCCGTAAACCTCGCGCTTCACCGGTCTCAACCGACGACACCAGGTGCGGCCGTTCGGGCAGCAGCTGAGGCGTTCGCAACCGTCGGAGGATCAGCGGGAGCTCTCTGGGGATCGGGGCTACTCCGGGCTGGCCGAGCGATGGGCGACATGGGTGTGATCGACCGGGACACAGTTGCCACCGCTTCGACGGCAGCCCTCGAAGCGATGAAGACGCGCGGGGGCTGCAGCGAGGGCGAGAGCACGATCGTGGATTCGCTCGCACCCGCAGCGCGATGCCTGACCGACGGTGGGACGCTCGCTCAAGCTGCTCTCGCCGCCGAGCAAGGCGCGGTCGCAACGGCCGAACTCGAGCCGCGTAGGGGTCGTGCAAGTAGGTCGATCATCGGTGCGCGCGGCCACGTCGATCCAGGCGCAAGGGGCTGCGCGGTGTTCTTCCGGGCAATTTCCGAGTGTGCGAGCCGGTCTGAACGCTCAGATCGGACATCTGAGTAGGGGCTGGCTCTTGACATTGGGCCGCGCGACCCGTCAAGATCGCATCCTGTCACTACGTCATATCATCTCGTCAGGCGTACTTCAGTGCGCCAGCCCCGAGATCGAGACGGAACAGCCAGCGAACTAACCAGTCCGTGTGATCGAAGTCGGATGACCAAGAGAGGGCCGACGGCACCTTGATGACAGAACAAGCCACTCACCAGGGGCTCGACCCGCTGGTCGAACTCCGCCACATCACGAAGCTGTTCGGCGCGGTAGCTGCCCTCAGGGGTGTCGACTTCACCGTTGGCCCGCGCGAGGTCGTCGGCTTGGTTGGTGACAACGGTGCCGGCAAGTCAACGTTGATGAAAATCCTCGCCGGCGCGACGCAGCCGGACGACGGCGAGATCTACATGGGCGGCAAGCCCGTTCGCTTTTCGAGCATTCGCGGAGCTCGGTCGCACGGCATCCAGATGGTCTTCCAGGACCTGGCCCTCTGTGACGATCTTGACGTCGCAGCCAACTTCTTCATCGGTCGTGAGCCGACGCGGCTTGGAATCGTTCGGTCGCGGAGAATGCATCAGGCAGCCCGCCAGCACCTCGAGAGTCTCGGCATTCAACTCCCCTCGACCGCGCGACAGATGCGGCTTCTGTCCGGCGGTCAGCGCCAATCAGTCGCCATCGCACGCGCGGTGTCGCTGGCGCCACGCCTGCTGATTCTTGACGAGCCGACGGCAGCCCTTGGAGTTCGCCAATCGGCGCTGGTGCTGAATCTCATCCGTGAGGTCCGGTCGAAAGGGACCAGCGTTGTGCTCGTCTCTCACCGCATGAACGACATCCTCGCGGTTTGCGATCGCATCGTCGTTCTGTTCGAAGGATCAAATGCCGCAACGCTCGACTCGAATGTCACGGTGGACGATCTCGTGAGGCACATCGTGACGGACCCCTTGGCGTCCGCAACCGCGTGAGCGTACCGAAATGACCGATTCACCTACAGCCGAGACCACGATCTCGGAGCGCCCGTCGCGGTCGTGGTCCGGCGGCGCGGGCTCGCTGCTCAAGCGAGCCGGGAGTCAGCAAGACATTCCGTTGCTCGTCGTCTTGCTCGCCATGATCGGAGTAGTCGCCTGGTTTCACCCTGAATACTTAAATCACGCTTCGCTCATCAATCTTGCAAGGAACGCGTCGTACTTCGGGACGATGGCTTTTGGCATGGTCTTCCTCCTCTCGATGCGCGAGATTGATCTGTCGGTCGGAGCAATTTTTGGTCTTTCTATTCTCGTGGCTGCAAAACTCATGGAGCGTGGAATAGATCCATGGGTCGCTGCGGCCCTTTCATTGCTTGTTGGCATCGCATGCGGAGCGGTCAACGGCTTGATCTCGAACGTCCTCAAGGTGCAGACGATCATTGTCACACTCGGTACGCTCTCGATGTATTCCGCACTAGCTCTCATTCTTGCCGGCGATACGACTGTGGTTGATCTTCCGATTAACAACTCGTTCTTCACAGGATTCGGCGGGGGCTGGCAAGGGATACCGACGTCGATCTGGATGGCGATCGGCGTCGGAATCTGTTGTCAGGTTCTCTATCGCTATACCCGGTTCGGTTATCGGGTTCGCGCGATCGGCTCGAACCCCGAGGCCGCGCGACTCGCGGGCATATCGATCGGGCGGACGCGTTTCGAGGCGCTGGTGCTTCAAGGGTTCATCTGCGCCCTGATCGGCACAACAACACTTGCGTACATCGAAGCCGCAGACCCGAACACGGGCCAGGGCTACGAGCTCAGTGTGATCGCGGCCGCAATCATTGGAGGAACCGCGCTCTCGGGCGGTTCAGGATCGATCCCGGGAGCGATGATCGGGGCGCTCATTATCTCCACGATCTCTACGGGGCTAATCCAGTTCGGCATCTCCGCAGACTGGGGCGATTTCGCCACCGGCGCGGTGATCGTCGCTGCAGTCGCACTCGACACCGCTCTGAAGCGTCGGCGCGCCCAGGTCGCCGAGGGAGCTGGACGTCGGGCGATTCTCTCGTCCATTCGACGAGCCCCGAGCAAACGCGCGGCCGGCGACGGCGCAGACGGCAAGGAGGTTTAGTAGTCAGTTCTTTGGGATCTGACTCAGCGAACAGCTGAATGCAGCGCCAACGACGTTTACCAAGTCGAGGGGGATGTCCACGTATCCAGTAGTGAAATGAGGAGGAGGTGTCGCAAGTGACATTGGGTGCTAAGCGACGGATGTCGATCGTGATCGCGATCGGCATGCTTGCCGCAGCTGTCGTGCTAGGCACGGCCATGGCAGGGAGCCAGGCATCGAAGCCAAAGATCTCGTTCGTCTATCAGGTACGAGTTCCGGCCGTCGAAATCGCCGGCTACGGCGCGCAGACCGCCGCCAAGCAGCTCGGCTTCTCAGTCCATACCGTCGGTCCCGTCGCATACGACGTGATCCAGCAGGAGCAGATGTTCAACTCGGAGGCCAGTGCTGGCGCACAGGGAATCTCGACTGTCGTCCTCGAGCCGGCGGCCTGGAAGCGAACGATCTCTGCAGCCCTTTCGCAGGGCATCAAAGTCGTCGACTTCGGCGTCTACACCGGCCCCTTCGTAGGGAATAAGACTCCGATCTACGTTGGACCTGACGACCATGCGTACGGCCGCGCCCTGTCGGCGCTCCTGATCAAGGCTCTCGGGCCAGGCGCGAAGGGCCAGGTCGTGATTACATCGTGTGCGCCTTCGGTCCAGGAGCAGCAACTCCGTGTCGCGGGCGTCCGGCAGGCTCTGAAGACTCAAGAGCCCGGCGTGAAGCTAATCGGCCCGGTCGTTCAAACTGACAATGCTACGCAGGGTGTGCTCGACGCCCAGAGGATCGTGCTGGCTCATCCGAAGGCGCTGGCGTTTGTTGGCCTATGCAGCACGTCTCCAGCCGCTTTTGCGAAAGTGAAGAAGGACACCAACGCAAAGTGGCTCGTTACCGGCGGCGAGTTGGACCCTGGGAACCTCCAGGGAATCAAACAGGGATTGATCGTCGGCGTCGTCGACGCCAGCCTCTGGCTCCAGGGGTACGTCAGCGCGCGGCTCCTTTACGATCAGATCGCTCATCCAGGATCGGTCCCGACCACGGGATGGCTCGACTCCACCATTGAGACCGTGACCCCGAAGAATATTGACGCAGTAATCAAGAGGCAATCGTCTCTGGCAAACCAGGCGAAGGCATACCTACCAGCCATGAACAAGCTCTTCGCCCACCTCAAAGCGCATATCAAGCCACTTAAGGCGTCGCAGGACTAAGCGCGACGGAGTGAACCCTCCGAGCCGGCCGCTCTGGTGGACCACCGCCGGAGCGGCCGGACGGCCGGGTGACAGACCAATGGCAACTTTTGCACTCGTACACGGAGCGTGGCACGGCGACTGGTGCTGGGGCAGCCTGCCCAAGCGGTTAGCCGCCGCCGGCCACACAACCGTCGCATCCAACCTTCCGTGCGACGACCCGGCGGCAGGCTGGGTCTCCTACCGCGACGTTGTCCTCCGGGATCTCGACGCTGTCGAAGGCAACGTGATCCTGGTAGGGCACTCACTCGGCGGCTGTGTCGTGCCACTCGTCGCTTCCGAACGCCCGGTGTCGCTGATCGTCCTTTTGTGCTCGTTTCCGCCGGCGCCGGGCCAAAGCTTGGACGAAGCAGTGGCCGATGCGCCGGACCTGACAGATCCGCAAGCTGCCATATGGCGAACATCTCGTGACGAGCGCGACAGGCACGTATGGCCTGACTTCGAGACAGCGTACTACGCCATGTACCACGACTGCGACCCAGCAGCAGCGCGATCGACGTACGATCAACTTCGGCCGCAGGCGCACACACCGTTCGCAGATCCGTGGCCTCTGAAAAAGTGGCCCAACGTGCCCGTCGCGTCGATCGTCTGCGCCGCGGACCGGATGGGCAACCCAGCTCTGCTTGCCAAGGTGGCGCGAGAGGCGTTCGGTGTCGAACCGGTGGAGTTGCCCGGAAGTCACTCACCGTTTCTCTCCGAGCCGGTTGCATTGGCTGACGCACTGGTCAACCTGGCCGCTCCAACTGCGACACGCGGCCATCCTCTTTCGACTTTTTCCGACCGCTCCCGCTGAGCCAACACGCAAACGAAAGGATGAGAAGGTGCCGAAGCGCATCATCGAGACCGGTATCTCCTGGGGCCCCTACTCGCCAGCAGTTGTCGCCGGAAACCTCTGTTACGTCTCCGGCCAAGCCGGCATCGATCCCACGACCAACAAACCCGTTGGCGGAGGCATTGAGAACGAGACCCGCCAGACGCTCGAGAACATGAAAGCCGTACTCGAAGCCGCAGGATTCACCCTTTCCGACGTGATCAAGGTGAACTGCTACCTGCGCGACCACGACGAGTGGGACGCCATGAACTCGGTCTATTCGCAGTTCTTCACGCACGAACAGCCAGCCCGAGCCACAGTCGAGATCGGGAAAATGGCCCCCGGCCTGCACATCGAGATCGACTGTGTCGCATGGAAGGACTCGTAACCAGGCCAGCACCGCAGCCCTTGGCGAAGTCGTTCGAAGCCTCGAACCTTAGGAGAAGACGTTGGACAAACGCGCAGTCACAACACCCGACGCACCGAGCCCTGGCGTCGGTGCACCGACGCCGGCTGAAGGCGTGTACAGCCTTGGAATCGTCGGAGCAGGACTTGTCTTCGTATCCGGCCAAGGCGGAATCCATCCCGACACCGGCACGCTGGTCGATGGGATCGAAGCGCAGACTGAACTCGCCCTGGCGAACATCGAGGCAATCCTCCGCGCTGCCGGAAGCTCCCTCGACCGTGTCCTGAAGTTCGGTGTCTTCCTCGCTGATATCAACGAATGGGGGGAAATGAACGCCGTGTTCGAGCGCGTTCTCAACCGGCCTTACCCCGCTCGGATCACTGTTCAGGCCGTCTTGGCGGAAGGGATGAGAATCGAAGCCGACGCGATCGCACTCGCATAGCTCAATCGCTGCGCCAGAGTCTCTGCGGCGCGTCACTTCCTAGCGTTGACCGCGGCTCATTGGTTCTCCGGCTCCCCAGGCCAACTCCGGGCCTGGCGATGCCAAGGGCGAACGCTGACTTGGGGGTTATCCGACGCCCATGAGCCGCGGTCTACGGTAGGAATCCGCGCTCGAGCCACGGCAGCCAGGCACAGTACACGCGAGAGTTGGGGGGTGACCTCGTGGAAAGAACTCGGAAACGACAGGCCGCCGGCCGTGGCTAAATACGACTTCTAAGCTGGCGGCCCAAACTAGTTGTGGGACCCACAGACGTGTGAGACGCGGCTGATCGGCGGGCGGCCGCCGAGGGAGCCGTGTGGTCGGTGTCGGTTGTACCAGCGTAGGTAGCCGGCGAGCGCTCGGGCGCGGTGGGCGCTGGTGGGATAGGCGAAGCGGTAGGCCCATTCGCGGAGCAGGGTCTTGACGAGCGCTTCGGCCTTGCCGTTGGTCTGGGGCCGTCTCGGTCGGGTGTGGCGTCGTTGGATGTCGAGCTCGGCGCAGGTGTCGCGCCAGGCGAAGGAGCGGTAGCCGTTGCCGTTGTCGGAGAGCACGCGTTCGACGGTCACGCCTTGTTCCTGGTACCAAGCCACGGCGCGGCGCAGGAAGGCGACGCAGTCGTGCGGGCGCTCGCTCGGCAGCAGCTCGCAGTAGGCGAGCCGGGAGTGGTCGTCGATCGCGAGGTGCAGGTACTGCCAGCCGGCGAAGCGGCTGCGGGTCAGTCGGTCGCCGTAGATGCGCTTGCCGATCGTCCAGAAGCGGCCGAGCTTCTTGATGTCGACGTGCAGCAGCTCACCGGGCCGGGAGCGCTCATAGCGTTGCACTGGCTCGCGCGCGGGCAGCCGCAACCTCGACAGGCCATGGCGGCGAAGCACCTTCCAGACCGTCGAAGCCGGCAAGCCGAGCTGACCAGCAACGATCCGCGGGCCGGCGTTCGCGTACACGCGCGCAGCGACGATCCGTTGCTCAAGCTCGCGCGAGCAGCGGCGCGGCTGCCGCTTCGGTGTCGTTGGCCGATCTACCAGCGCCGCCCAGCCGCCCTCCTGGTAGCGACGCCACAGCCGGTAGCCGGTCGCCCGGCTCGCCCCACAAGCAGCCGCCGCCTGCGGCGGCGACGCACCATCAACAATCAACGCAACGATCCGGCAGCGCGACTCCAACGAGTAACGCATCCGTCTCGGCGGGCAGACTGACTCACGCATCCGGGCCTCCTCGGCGAAGCTGGTCTTGGTCGACCACAAGCCTCGCCAGAGGCCCGGACGCAATCAGCTGTCTCGCAGGTGTGTAGGCAACAGAACTAGTCGCGGCCGGTGCTCGCCGAGGCGTAGGTTGTTTCCGGCGATCGGGTTGCAGGCCGAACGGATCTAGCGATGAGCGAGAAGAGTTTCTCGGAAGAGTTCGAGGCCATTCTGTCCGCGAGTACCTTCGCCGACTTGGCCCGGGCGGTCGAGCCGTTTTCGCGGCGGCTGCAGGCGAACCCGTCATACGCTCGGGCGGAGAAGGCGTTCGAGGGGCTCCCGAAGATCGTCCGGAAGCGCTTTGCGAAGCTCAGTGTCTTCGACTCCGCCGCCTTGGTCCTAGGGATGGCCAACCGGGCATACGGGCTCGGGCTCCAGTCCGCCCGAAGCGTTCGCCGGAGCGCGAGCCAGAGCGACGGAGTGAAGTCTTCGGCGCGCGGGCCGTCTTGACGAGAACGACTCGTGCTCGCTCTCGACGCTTTAAGCTATGGCCGAAGAAGCGACTGGTCGCGGATGCGCTCGCGGCGCAGGTTGAGCGGCGAGCCGGGCGCATGACGAAGCCGGCATTCGGATCGCCGCCCGGCCCAGCAACAGGCGGAGCTGTTCGAGACGACCGTTCTACTCGGTAGCGGGCGGGACCTCGCCCGGTGTCGGAAGGACGACCCTGTTTGGGTGCGTCTTGAACCAGATGACGATGTTGTCGATGATGAAGTCATCGAAGTTGCCGTCTCCGTTGTCGGCGCTCTCGATGTGAAGGACGTTCGTCTCTTGGAGCACGCTTCCGTCGATCAGGAGCGTGTGGGTGTTCCACAGTGGGACATGCGGGTCGAGGTAGATCCAAAGAGGCCCGGGACTGATCCCGCCTGGAACATCGACGCCGTTCACCTGGATCACGTTGTTCCAAGACGAGACGCCGAGCGCGTTGAACTGTAGTACACCCATTTCGGACTAGTCGATCAGCGGGCAGTTGAAATGGAAGTCCTTGGAGAGACCCACGAATGGAGCCTCAGCCTCGATTGGGAACTCGTCCCAGTCTCTCCCGGGACTGTTGAGAGTCCCACCGGGGCGGAGAAGCATGCCGTCGAGGCCGAATACGGGATGACACCGAAGAGCTACGGGCACGCGCTGCTGCCGGTGTGTCGAGGGCGGAGACGGGCGTGAGGCGGACGACGACGGTGCCGTCGGCGCGCTCTTCGGTGACGAGGTTGTCCGAGTTCTTCCAGCGCCCGCCGGGCTGTGGCGCGAGTCGGTAGAGATCGCGGTGGAGTTGCAGGACGACGTTCGCGGTGAACGGCATGTGCACTGGGCTGGAGTGAATCGTGTCGAGGACGGCGGGGTAGCCGGCGATCTCGGCGTCGGAGCGGTTGCGGGTGTCGTCTTCTGCGCCACCGGTTCCTCGAGCCGCCGCTGCGGGGCCACCCGGGCGCAACCCACAGTTATTACCCTCGGCCGCCAGTTCTGGCGTCGTTCCCGGCTTCGCCATCGCTGTACGCGCCGTGGCCGCCCACCACCTCGAAAGCCCTGCACGCGGCAGGGCTTTCTTGTTCCTGGGCTGGCGACGCTGAATTCCACGGAGGCCCATTCCATGTCGGCGGGGCCCGTCAGTTCGGCGACTCCGCCTGGACCGTGGACGCGGCTAGCCAGCCCGCATGCGAGAGCAACAGCGTTGCCGCTGTTCGCCGTGCCTGCCAGTCGTCGCGAAGGACCGCCTCGCAATCAGCGAGCACGATCCGAGACGCGCGCGGCAGCGACGGCAGCGGCAGGTGCCGGTAGAGCGCGTCGCAGAGAACTCGGACGCGCTCAACGTGCCAGTCTTCGACGCGGTCGAGAAGTGGCCCCTCCGTCGGTTCCCAGACGCGACGCCAGAGGAAGCCGTTTGGCAGTTCCGGCAGAACGCTTTCCGCGTCGGCGAGACTCCATACCGCCCCGGAGGGCAGGACGGCGCCGAGCCTGACGCCTACCTCGTCCGGAAGGTTCTCCTCCGTTTCGATCACGACGAGTCGAGTGCGCGGCGCGGGCCGGCGGTCGCAGATCGCGCCGCGGACGGCCGAGCCAACGAGTTCGCGCTCGGCGTGATCGGCGATCTCTGCGAGGCGCTCCCACACGACCGGCGCGGCCGCGCAGAACGTAGCGACGATCTGTTCGCGATCACTGTCGTCGACGAGGGCGACACCGCCGGCGACGATGTCATCCGGGACGCTTCCGTCGTTCTCGCCGAGTTCGTCCGCCGCGCGAGCGCAGTAACAGAGGACCGCCGCTCCGACGGGTCGAAGTGCCGGCAGGAGCGCGGCGGCGTTCCGGACGTCGACGATCGCCGCGCGACGAGTCGGATCGGCGCCGCAGCAGTGCTTGTACTTCGAGCCGGACCCGCACGCGCACAGCGCGTTCCGTCGTTGGCGCATCGCCGACACGCTACGAGCCCGGGACGGATCGCGCTAGATGGCTCCTTCGGCCTGCGCCTTCAACTGCGCAGGCCGGTACGGCCCCCCACTTCGTAGAGTGCTGTCGTGGCGGGGATGCAAGCAGAGCCCAAACACGAGATCCTCCCTCGACTCGAGCGCGACGGCCGAGTCGTCGTCGGTCGGGGTGGTGGCGGTATGACCCCGCGGACGGCGACGTTCCTGGTCTTCAGCGTCAACGGGGCGATGATCGGGACCTGGGTCGCCCACATCCCGTGGCTTCAGGACCATCTCGGCATCTCGAAGGCGACGCTCGGCTTCTGCCTCCTGTGTATGGCAGCCGGAGCGCTCGTTTCGATGCCGTTGACCGGTCACGTCCTCGACCGCCGCCCGAGCGCCTCGGTCACACGGTGGACGACACTCGTGTTCTGTCTGATGCTGCCGCTCCCGCTGCTCGCGACGAACCCGTACACGCTCGCGGCGATCCTCTTTGTCTTCGGAGCGAGCACCGGCGCGATGGACGTCTCGATGAACGCTCACGGTGTCGCGATCCAGGAGAGCCTCGACCGGCCGGTCATGTCGTCGTTCCACGGCGGCTGGAGCGTCGGCGGATTCGTCGCTGCCGGACTTGTCGCGCTCGCGGCGTCGGCGGGTCTCGACCCGCGCGTCGAGAGCCTGATCGTCGGCGTCGGCTTGTGGCTGCTCGGCCTCTGGATCACCGGGCGGCTGGGAGCCGCGTCCGCCCAATCCTCGGCGGGACACGGGCTCGCGCTGCCGACGCGGCCTGTGATGCTGATCGGCGGCCTCTGCTTCCTCGTGATGCTGACCGAGGGGGCCATCGGCGACTGGAGCGGCATCTACCTGCGGCACGACACCGGAGCAAGTTCCGCCGCGGCTGCCACGGCGTTCACCGGATTCTCGCTCGGGATGGCCATCGCCCGACTCGGCGGCGACTTCGTCAACACGCGGATCGGCGCCGAGAGGCTTCTCCGCGCCGGGACGGCGCTGGTCGCGATCGCGCTCGGCGGCGTGCTTCTGATCGGTCAGACCGTTCCGGCCGTTGTCGGCTTCCTGCTCTGTGGGCTCGGGATCGCGAACGGGGTACCTCTGCTCTTCAGCGCCGCGGGGCGAATCGATCCGCCCGGACCGTCGCTCGCGGCCGCGTTCACGCTCGGCTACACGGGATTCATCGTCGGCCCTCCCGTCATCGGCGTCCTCTCCGACCAGACCGGACTCCCTCGGACGCTCGCGCTGCTCGTGCTCGCCCTTGCCGCGGTCACCCTGCTCGGGGGGAAGGCGGTGGGGAACGCAATGGCGCCTCGCGCAGGGTCGGGTCGGTCTTCCGTCGCGGAGAAGGCGGCCTGAGACGACCGCCTGCTCGCCCGATGTGCACCCTCGCGCTCGCGGGCGTGCTCGTCGCGATCCTCGCCGGGTGCGGCGGCACGAGCGGGCTCGACCGCGGACGCGCCGTCTTCCGCCGTGACTGCAGCGACTGCCACACCCTGAGCGGCCACGACACCACCGCCTCGGGGGGCGACCTCGCCATGGGCGACCTGAGCATCTCGGTGCTGGCGAGCTTCGCCCGCGTGATGCCGGTGCAGCTCTCCACCGGCGACGTCGGCGCCGTCGCCGCGTACGTCCGCGCCGCACAGACGCGCCGGCACCCGCCGGCGGGTGAGGATCAGCGGTAGTGGTCGACGACCCAGCGATGGGGGCGGAGCGCCGCCAGCTGACTCTCTTCGAGCGGCCCGGCGGAAACGGCGCGCACGTTTCGCTCGACGTTGCGCGTCGACCGCATGCCCGGGATCACCACGCTCACAGCCGGGTGGCTGAGGCAGAAGCGGAGTGCGAGCTCCGCCATCCGGTCGACCTCGACGTCGAGGTCCCGTGCGATCGCCTGCACGCGCTCCCAGACCTCGCGCTTGCGCTCGCCGGCGAAGTAGCCGTTCCGGAAGTCGCCCTCGGGGAAGTTCGTCTCCGGCCTGACGTTGCCGGTCAGGGCCCCCTCGTCGAACGGCACCCGCACGATCACGCCGACCCGCTTTGCCCGGGAGGCGGGAAAGAGCGCCGTCTCGGGGCTCTGGTCGAAGACGTTGTAGATCACCTGGACGACGTCCACGAGCCCCGACTCGACGAGCCGGAGCGCGTTCTCCGGCTGATGGTCGTTGATCGAGACGCCGAAGAACCGGATCTTCCCGTCACGTTTGAGCCGCTCGATCGCCCCGAGCCAGTCGCCCTGCCCGACCCACTCGTCCGACCAGACGTGGAGCTGCTGGACGTCGATCGTCTCGAGGCCGAGGTTCTGCAGGCTGCGTTCGGTGCAGGCGAGGATCCAGTCGGCCGGGAACGTCTCGTCGGCGCGCACGCCGGACCGGGCCGGCCACTGCCGGTTCTTCGGCGGGATCTTGCTGGCGACGTAGACCGTCTCGGGCGACCCGCGCACGGCGGCGCCGACCAGCTGCTCGCTGTGGCCGTCCCCGTACCCGTAGGCGGTGTCGAGGAAGTTGACACCGTGCTCGATCGCAAGCCGGAGAGCCCTCAGAGACTCGTCGTCGTCGGCTCCGATCCACGCCGTCCCGCCGATCCCCCAGGCGCCGAAGCCGAGCTCGGAGACCCGGAGCCCTGTCTTGCCCAGCGTCCGGTAGCGCATCGCCGCCTCCTCGCTCAGAGAATCGTGCGCCAGCTGAACGTCGGCTCGTAGCCGAGGACGCGGCGCGCCTTGTCGATCGCGAGCAGCGTGTCGTTGCCACAGACGCCGTCCCGGATCGGGACGTTCGGGAAGACCTCGGCCATCAGCTCGCGGCTCGGCCGCTTCATCACCGTGTCGGCTGCTGCGATCACGAACGCCTCGGCGCCGCGCACGTCGGCGCCGAGCGCGCGGCGAACGCTGTCGGCCACGTGGCTCTCGTCGACGTAGCTCCACAGGTTCCACTTGCGGAGCTGCGGGTCGTCCCAGAAGGACGGGAACCGCTCGTAGTCGGCTCGTACCATCACGTTCGAGAAGCGCAGGCCGACGAAGGGGATGCCGCTCCAGCGGCTGAACTGGCGGGCCATCTCCTCGCCGAGCACCTTCGAGAGGGCGTACGACGACTCCGGCCGCAGCGGGTGTCCCTCGTCGACGGGCACGTAGTCCGGCGGCTCGTCGAAGGGGAGGCCGAGCGTCGTCTCGCTCGACGCCCAGACGACGCGCCGAACTCCGAGACGCACGGCGGCCGAGAAGACGGTGTGCGTGGAGACCGCGTTCGTGCGGAAGACGGCGTCGGGCGTCGCGTGCACGGGCGACGGGATCGCCGCGAGGTGGACGACGGCTTCGATTCCCGGGAGCCGCTCGCCGCCGTCGAGCGCCTCGAGCGTCTGGCCGAAGTCCGTCAGGTCGGCGAGCAGGAACGGGGCGGGCGAGTCCGGCGTGGACGACTCGGGCGAGGGGACACGGTCGACGTTGAGCACGTCGTGCCCGTCCTCGAGGAGCGCCCGTACGACGACGCGCCCGGCTTTGCCGCTGCCGCCGGTGACGACGATCCTCATCCGCTGACCAGGGGGCGACGCGACCGGTTGGACTTGGCCGAGCGCCGCGTGCGGGGCGGCGCGGGACCGGTCGACTCGCGAACGACGAGCTCCGCCGAGATCAGATGTTGACGGGGGCCCTTCGACTTGCCCGTCAGATTCTCGATCAGGGTCTCGGCTGCCATGCGCCCCGCCTCGAACGCCGGCCAGTCGACCCCGGTGAGCGCGGGAGTCAGCATCTCGGCGAACGGGGCGGCGATCACCGCGACGATGGAGAACTCGTCGGGAACGTGGAGGTCGGCCGCGCGGAGCGCGCTCAGCAGCCCGGTGAACTGCCAGCCGGTCGTGATCGCCGCGGTGCACCCGGGCTCGTGCCGCAGCAGCCGCGCCGCGACCGCGAATGCCTCGCGCGGGGTGTGCGAGCAGGGGACGTGGATGCCGCGGATGCCGAGTTCGGGCGCCCGGCTCTCGAAGACGTCCCGCGCGATCAGCGCCGACGTGTACCCGGCCGCGAGCAGCTCCGGCGGGAAGTTGAAGAGCGCGACGCAGGTGTGCCCGAGCTCGGCCAGGTGGGCGAGGCTCTTCTCGACGGCGCCGCCGAAGTCCATGTCGACGAAGCTGATGCCGGTCAGGTCGTCCGTTCTGCCGATGAGCGAGAACGGATAGCCCCCCGACCTCAGCCGCTCGACGCGGGCGTCCTCGTGCAGCGTCTCCATCAGGATGACCCCGTCCGCCCGGCCCCGCTCGACGAGCTGCGCGATCGTCTCCGGATCGGTCGCCGCGGTCGACAGGAGCAGCGCGTAGTCACCCGCGCTCGTCGCCTGCGTCGCGCCGGCGACGAACGTCTGCTGGACCGGCACGAGCGGCCACTGCGGCGAGGGCAGAAACAGCGCGATCGTGTGCGAGGCGCCGCTCGCGAGAGCGCGCGCCGGGCCGTGCGGCCGGTAGTCGAGCTCCTCGATCGCCGCGAGGACGCGCTCCCGCATCGGCGGCGAGACCGAGCGCTTGCCGCTCAGAACGTACGAGACGGTGCTCAGGGCAACACCTGCGCGCTCCGCGATCTGTGCCATGGTCGCCGGTTTCGAGTCCGCCATCTCTGTGATTCTCACACTGCCTCTGGCCGGCAACCTTGACTCCTGCCAGACGGGTTTGGTAGGTTCGCGAAGCGCTTCGCGAAGCGCTTCGACGGTTCCCCAGTCTAGCTGCCGAGCGCCTCGAATGGCGATGCAAGTTCGAGGGAAAGGGAATTGGCAACCTTCATCGGAAGCAAGACCGGCGTCACCGTGCTCGAGGGCGGCGAGGTGCTCCAGGTCGACGCGTGGGGCGAGAGCGGCGCCCGGGTGCGCTCCACGCTCGGCGGCGCCGTGACGGAGACGCCCGGCAGCGCCCTGGACGAGGCCGGGGCCGCCGACGCGGAGGTCGAGATCAGCGGTGACCGGGCGCGGGTGCGGAACGGCGACCTCGTCGTCGAGGTGTACGACAACCACGAGGAGCGCTTCGTTCCCTTCCCGCCGCTCGTGCGTTTCCTCCGGGTGGACGGGGAGGAGCTGTTCGGCGAGAGCGTTCCCCACTTCACCTCGCCGCCCCAGCGGCGTTACCGCCGCGGCGGAGGCGACCTCTACGGCTGTGAGCTCACGTTCGACGCGCACCCGGCGGAGCGCTTCTACGGGCTCGGCCAGCACCAGCACGGCCTGCTCGACCAGAAGGGGGCCGTCATCGACCTCGTCCAGCGAAACACGGAAGTCTCGGTGCCGTTCGCCCTGTCCAGCCGAGGCTACGGGTTCCTGTGGAACATGCCGGGGGCGGGCCGCGTCGAGCTGGGTGCGAACCGCACCAGGTGGTCGGCGGACGCAGCCCGCCAGATCGACTACTGGGTCACCGCGGCCCCCACGCCGGCCGACATCGTCAGCCGCTACGCGGGGGCGACGGGGCTGCCTCCGATGCTGCCCGGGTGGGCGGCCGGTTTCTGGCAGTCCAAGTTGCGCTACCGGGACCAGGAGGAGCTGCTCGAGGTCGCCCGCGAGTACAAACGCCGCGGCCTGCCGCTCTCGGTGATCGTCTGCGACTACTTCCACTGGACGCGCCAGGGCGAGTGGAGGTTCGACCCGGCCGAGTGGCCCGACCCGCAGGCGATGGTGGACGAGCTGCGAGAGCTCGGGGCCGAGCTGATGGTCTCGGTCTGGCCGACCGTCAACCCGAACAGCGAGAGCTACGCCGAGATGGACCGACGCGGGCTCCTGGTGCGCACCGCGGGGACCTTGCCGCTGCATCTCGCGTTCTGGGACAAGGGCACCGAAGGCCAGGCCTTCATGCGCTTCTACGACTCGACCAACCCCGACGCTCGCCGCTACGTCTGGGACAAGGTCACCGCCGGCTACCGGCGCTACGGCATCCGGGCGTTCTGGCTCGACGCATGTGAGCCGGAGATCCTCGCCGACAACGCCGAGGCGGCCCGGTACTTCATGGGCCAGGGGTCGGAGGTGCAGGGCATCTATCCCCGGGAGCATGCCCGGGGCTTCCACGACGGGCTCCGGGCGAGCGGCGAAGACGAAGTGCTGCTGCTCTGCCGGTCCGCCTGGGCCGGCAGCCAGCGCTACGGGGCCGCCGTGTGGTCGGGCGACATCGAATCCACGTTCGAGGCGCTGGCCGCACAGGTTCCAGCCGGCCTGAACATGGGCGTCTCGGGGATCCCGTGGTGGACGACCGACATCGGCGGGTTCAGGAACGGCGACCCGACCACGGACTATTTCCGGGAGCTCGTCGTGCGCTGGTTCCAGTTCGGCGCCTTCTGCCCGCTGTTCAGGCTCCACGGCGTCCGTGAGCCGGGGCCGCTGGTCGGCTCGGGCCAGACGGGGGCTCCGAACGAGGTCTGGTCTTTCGGCGACGAGGCGTACGGCTTGATCCGGGAACAGCTGGCACTGCGCGAGCGGATTCGCCCGTACGTCATGGACCAGATGGCGACGGCGAGCGCCACCGGGCTCCCGCCCATGCGCGCGCTCTTCCTGGAGTTCCCCGGTGAGGAACCGGCGTGGCAGGTGAGCGACCAGTACATGTTCGGCCCGGATGTGCTGGTGGCCCCGGTGACGGCCCTCGGGGCGCGGGAACGCGACGTGTACCTCCCCGAGGGTGCGTCCTGGCTCGACGCCTGGACGGGGGAACCCGTCGGGCAGAGCGGCTGGGTGACCGCAGATGCGCCGCTCGAGCGCATACCCGTCTACCTGCGCGAGGGCGGCAGCTTGAGAGACCTGTCGCACGGCGGGTAGGAGCGAGGCCGACGTGGCCGAGCTGAACGTGAAGCTCCAGGCGGGCACGACGGTGGTGCCGCGCCTGTCTGCCCGGAGGAAGCAGCAGCTCGCGGGCTGGCTTTTCCTCACCCCTGCAATCGCGTATTTGCTCTTCGCGTTCGCTCTTCCGATCGTCTACAACGTGATGCTCAGCTTCGAGCAGACGTCTCCCGCGACGATCGCGAATTTCACCGCTCCATTCGCCGGGCTCGCCAACTACCGCTTCGTTCTCGACGACCCGACGAGCCGGGCGGCAATCGTCCGCACATTCGAGTTCACGTTTCTGTCTCTCCTCGGCCAGTTCGTCATCGGTTTTTCCCTCGCCTTGCTGTTCAGCCTGCGGTTCCCGGGGAGGACGCTCGCGCGCTCGCTGATCATCGTCCCCTGGCTGCTCCCGCTGATCGTCACAGGGGTGATCTTCAGGTTCCTGTTCCAGGCCGAGGGTGGAGCGGTCAACCAGCTCCTCCGGAACCTCGGCCTGGCCGATCACTCGGTCCAGTGGTTGAACGACCCGCAGCTGGCCTTCTGGACGATCCTGATCGCCAACATCTGGCTCGGGGTGCCCTTCTTCACCCTCCTGCTCTACAGCGCGCTCCAGGACGTGCCGGTGGAGGTCAAGGAAGCGGCGGTCATCGACGGCGCCGGCGCATGGCAGCGGCTCCGTCTCGTCATCGTGCCGATCATCCTGCCGGTCATCGAGGTCACGTTGCTCCTCGGGTTCGTGTTCACCGTGAAGGTGTTCGACCTCGTGGTCGGACTGACCGGAGGGGGGCCGGCCAACTCGACCCAGCTGATCACGACGTGGTCCTACAACCTGTCGTTCCAGGTGTTTTCCTTCGGCGAGGGGGCGGCGCTCAACAACGTGCTGCTCGTGCTGGCGCTGATCTGTGCGCCGGTGTACCTGTGGCTCAGCCGGGCCTCGCTGCGGGGCAGTTCGGGGACCGACAGATGACCCGTCTCGAGAGGTCGAGGGGGCTGCGCTGGCTCTGCACGCTCGCGGCGGTTTTCGCCCTCGTCGTCATCCTGTTCCCCGTCTACGCGATCATCGTCGGCTCGTTCGAGTCGACTGAGACCCTGTTCAGCGGCACGTTCTACTGGCTGCCGCACGCGGCGACGCTGGACAACTACCGAACCGTCCTTCAGGGCGCGTCCGCGAGCACCCAGGCGACGGTGTCCGGGTCGCAGTCGGGACACGTGCTCACGAGCCTCGTCGTCGCCCTGGGGACGGCGCTGCTGGCCCTGGCCGTGGCGGTGCCGGCGGCCTACGCCCTCTCGAAGTACCGCCTGCGGGTGACGATCGCGATCGTCAGCGCCCTCCTCGTCGCTCAGATCGTCCCCTCGATCGTGCTGGCGACCTCCCTGTTCATCGTCTTCCACTGGATCAACCTGCTCAACACGTACCCGGCACTCATTCTCGCGGACGGCACGTACGCCATTCCCTTCGCGATCCTCGTGCTGCGGGCGTTCTTCTTCAGCCTGCCGAACGAGCTGATGGACGCGGCAAGGGTCGACGGCGCGTCCGAGTGGACGACGTTCCGTCGCATCGTGATCCCACTCGCCCGCTCGGCGATCATCACCGTCGCGGTCTTCGCGTTCCTGGCCGGCTGGGGAGATTTCATCTTTGCCCTGACCATCTTGAACGGCGCCGGCATCGAGCCGATCACGCTCGGCATCTACAGCTATCTCGGCAACTACTCGACCGACTGGGGCGCCGTGATGGCCTCGGCGGTAATTGCGCTGGTACCGGCCGGAGTGATGCTGGTGCTGGCACAGCGCTATATCGCGAGTGGCCTCACGGCGGGGTCGGTGAAGGGTTAGCGATGAAAGACCAACCGTTCACGGCGAGGGGGTGGTCGATGCACTAGCGATTCGAAGTGCGTTTGCCTCGCAACCCCCGGACACACTCATTCTCGCCCATCAACCAAAAAGGACACCGTTGTGAAGCTATTCAGCAAAAGACGGTATTGGGGGCTCCTCGCCCTCATGGTCGCGACGTGTGCTGCCGTGATCGGCGTGACTCAGGTGAGCTCCGCCGCGACGAAGAAGATTACGATCACCGAAGAGGACTACTTCAACACGCCGGGCCAGATCGCCGCTCTGAACCTCTACAGCAAGCAGTTCGAGGCGGCGCACCCTGGTGTGACGATCAAGAGGCAGTACGTGCCCTTTGCCAATCTGGACACGAAACTGCTGACGCAGGCGGCGGGTCACGACCTACCGAATCTGTTGGCCGTCGACAACCCGTTCGTGTCGACCATGATCTCCACGGGTCAGGTGATCCCCCTGAGCGGTTTGAAGGGCTTCAGCACCAAGGGGTATTACCCGGCCGTGATCAAGGAGGGCCTGTCCGGCGGCAAGTACTACAGCTTGCCGGTGGCGGGAGCCAATTCGATCGCATTGATGTACAACATCGCGATGCTGAAGGCGGCAAACATCACGCCGCCCAAGACCTGGGCGGAGCTGGTGACCGACGCCAAGGCGCTGACGACCTCGGATCACTACGGGATCGCGTTGACCTGTGAGGCAGCGGAGGACACCACCTGGCAGTGGGAGCCGTACTTCTGGAGCAACGGGGGCAAGTTCACGTTCGCCAACGTCGCGTCTGCGCCGGGAGTCCAGGCGCTGAATCTGTGGAAGCAGCTCATCGACGACGGATCGGCGTCCAAGGACTGCCTCAACTGGAGCCAGACGCCCGCCGCGTCGACCCAGTTCATCGACGGCAAGGCCGCGATGATGGTCAACGGCCCCTGGAACTTCCCGACGCTCAACCAGAACAAGATGTTCTTCGGCAAGCAGTTCGGGATCGTCGCTGTCCCGACCCGTGTGGCCGGGCAGCACGTGATCGTGCCGCTGGGCGGCGAGGACTGGATGGTCAGCAAGAGCGGCGGCACGGCTGCGCAGCAGATGGCGTTCGCGTACATCAACGGCATGCAGACGCCTGCGATGGAGTTGAAGCTCGCGAAGCTCTTCGGCTATCTGCCGGGCAAGGTCGCAGTGGCGAAGACCTACGTGAAGCAGGCAGGCCCTGAGTGGAAGGTCTACGTCAACCAGACGCTGTTCGCGCACCCACGCACGCTGGGCCTGGGGGTGAAGTATCCGAAGATCTCCCAGGCGGTGTGGACCGCCATCCAGGCTGCCTTGTCCGGCTCGAGCTCCGTGCAGGGCGCCCTGGGGACGGCACAGAGTCAGATCTCGACCATCTTGAAGGGCTAGGAGCCGGCAGGAAGAGCGAGCTGCGTCACGGGCCGAGGCCGGTACCGCCTGCCCCATCTGGGCGGCGGTACCGGGCGGCTCGTGCGATCGACTCGGCAGGCCGAACGGATAGTTCGCGAGGCGCCTGACATACGACCCTCTCGGGAGAACCCATGAAGAACCAGGACGAGATGCTCGAGGCTGCGACGAGCATGGCGACGAGCGTCGCGCCGACGACGTCCGCGCGCGTGCGGCTCCGCCCGATCGACGGCCGCGGCGTCGCGATCACGGACGGGCTGCTCGCCGAGCGCCAGCGGGTGAACCGGGAGGTCACGCTTCTGCGCGGCACCGAGGAGCTCGAGCGCGCCGGAACGCTCGACAACCTGCGGATCGCGGCGGGACGGGCGTCGGGCGAGCGGCGCGGCATGGTCTTCAGCGACTCGGATGTCTACAAGTGGCTCGAGGCGGCCGCCTGGGAGCTCGGGCGGCAACGGTCGGCCGAGCTCGAGGCGCGCGCGAGAGAGACGATCGACCTCGTCGCGGCCGCCCAGGAGCCCGACGGGTATCTGAACTCGTGGTGTCAGGTCGTCGACCCCGCCTGGCGGTGGACCGACCTGGAGATGGGCCACGAGCTGTACTGCGCGGGCCACCTGATCCAGGCCGGCGTCGCGCACGAGCGGGCGACAGGCGACCCGTCCCTCCTCGCGGTCGCCCGTCGCTTCGCCGACCTGATCGACGACGTCTTCCGCACCGGAGGCGAGAAGGGCACCGACGGACACCCCGAGATCGAGGTCGCTCTCGTCGAGCTGTTCCGGCAGACGGGCGAGCGGCGCTACCTCGAGCTGGCCGACACGCTCACCGCGCGGCGCGGCCACGGGCTCTTCGCCCACGGCCGTTTCGACCCCGGCTACTACCAGGACGTCGAGCCCGTTCGCGAGGCGCACTCGATCGTGGGGCACGCCGTGCGCGCGCTCTATCTCGCCGCCGGCGTCACCGACCTCTACGCCGAGACGGGCGACCCGGCGCTGCTCCAGTCGATGCTTTACCAGTGGGAAGACCTGACCTCGGCGAAGACGTATCTGACCGGCGGCGTCGGCTCTCGCCATTACGGCGAGGCGATCGGCGATCCGTACGAGCTGCCGCCCGACCGCGCCTACTGCGAAACCTGTGCCGCGATCGCGAGCATCATGTGGAACTGGCGCATGCTGCTCGTCACGGGCGAGAGCCGCTTCGCCGACCTGCTCGAGCGGACGCTCTACAACGGCTTCCTGTCGGGGCTCTCGCTCGACGGCGCCTCCTTCTTCTATTCGAACCCGCTGCAGTCGCGGAACGGCGAGCACCGCCACCGCTGGAACCCCGTCGCGTGCTGCCCCCCGAACGTCATGCGGCTGCTCGCCTCGCTGCACCAGTACCTCGCCACCGTGTCCGAGACGGGCGTCCAGCTCCATCAGTACGCGTCGTCGACGATCCGCACCGTCGTTCCCGGTGCCGGTCCGGTGGAGCTCGCCGTGGAGACGAGCTATCCGTGGGCGGGGACGGTTGCGGTCGAGGTGATGTCGAGCGGTGACGCCGAGTGGACGTTGTCGTTGCGGATCCCGGGCTGGGCCCGGGGTGCCGCCGTCGACGGCGAGCCGGTCGCGCCGGGCGACAACGCGACGCTGACGCGGCGCTGGCGCGCCGGCGACCGCGTCGTCGTCGAGATCGACGTCTCGCCCAGGCTGACCGCGCCGAATCCCCGCATCGACGCGGTCCGGGGCTGTCTCGCCCTCGAACGCGGCCCGATCGTCTACTGCGTCGAGCAGCACGACCTCGGGTCCGGCGCGGACCTCGCCGACGTCGCCGTCGACCCGGCGGCCGACCCGGTCGACAGCGGGCCGGTCGCGCAGCTGGGAGGCCTGCCCGGCGTGGCGCTGGCGGGCGTCGTCCGCGACCTCGACGGCTGGCGCCGGAGCGAGTATCGCGACCTCCAGGAGCTGCCCGTGGCGGCGCCGGCGGCCCCGACGAAGCTGCTGGCTGTCCCCTACTACGCGTGGGCGAACCGGAGCGCCGGCGGGATGCGGGTCTGGATCCCCGCCGAGGCGTAGGAACGGGGAGGCGGCTATGGCAACCCTGTCGCTCGAGGAGGTGAGCAAGGTCTTCGCAAACGGCGTGGAGGCCGTCCGCTCGCTCGACCTCTTCGTCGACGAGGGCGAGTTCGTGATCCTCGTCGGCCCGTCGGGCTGCGGCAAGACGACGGCGCTGCGGATGGTCGCCGGTCTCGAGGACGTGACGGCGGGGACGATTCGCCTGAACGGCCAGGTCGTCAACGACCTCACGGCCAAGGATCGGGACGTCGCCATGGTCTTCCAGAACTACGCCCTCTATCCGCACCTGAACGTGCTCGAGAACATCGCCTTCGCCCTCAGGGTGCGCGGCGTCTCGAAGGACGTGCGCGAGCAGAAGGCCCGCGAGGCGGCCGAGGTGCTCGGGCTCACGGAGGTGATCGCGCGCAAGCCCCGCCAGCTCTCCGGCGGTCAGCGGCAGCGCGTCGCCATGGGCAGGGCGCTCGTACGCGAGCCCGCCGTGTTCCTCATGGACGAGCCCCTCTCGAACCTCGACGCCAACCTGCGCGTCCAGATGCGAACCGAGGTTCTGCGCGTCCAGCGCCGGCTCGGCGTCGCCACCCTCTACGTCACGCACGACCAGACGGAGGCGATGACGATGGGCGACCGCGTCGCGGTGCTCCGCGGCGGCGAGCTCCAGCAGCTGGCCGCGCCGCAGGAGCTCTACGAGAGCCCCGTGAACCTGTTCGTCGCCTCGTTCATCGGCTCGCCGCCGATGAACCTGTACGAGGCCACGGTCTCGGGGCCGCCCGACGCGCTCGTGCTCACGCTCGGATCCCAGCGGCTCGCGCTCCCGGCCGGTCTCGGACATCGTCCGCCCGCGCTCGTCGCCGGCGAGTCCCGCACGCTCGTCGTCGGGATCCGCCCCGAGCACCTGACCGTCGCCTCGGCTGGGAGCGCGAGCCGCGAGTCGACGCTCGCAGCGCACGTCGAGCTCGTCGAGTCGCTCGGCAACGAGTCGCTCGTCCACTTCTCGACGGACGCGAGGATGGTCCGGAGCAAGGGCGGCGTCTGGACGCCGGACGCGGCGGTGCAGGCAACGGGGGAGATTGCGGGCGCGTCCGCCGCGGAGGGCGTCGCCCGGGTCGACCCGCGCGTGCCGGTCGCGGCCGGGGATCGTGTCGCGCTCGAGGTCGACCTCGGCCGGCTCCACTTCTTCGACTCCGAGACAGGTCGAGCGATCAGAGCAGCCGATCCCGCAGGGGTCGGGCAAGCCGCAGGCCGGTGAGCCGTGATTGCTGAGGGAAGGAGGTAGGTCGCGTGAAGCCGCTCGGTGATCGCGAGGTGTGGCTGCTCACGGGGAGCCAGGAGATGTACGGGCCGGAGACGCTGCGGCAGGTCGAGCAGCACGCCGAGGAGATCGCAGGCTCGCTCGACGCCGAGGAGGCGATCGCCGTCCGTGTCGTGCACAAGGGAGTCGCGACGAGCCCGACGTCGATCCGCCGCGTCGCGCTCGAGGCAAATGCCGCCGACGACTGTGTCGGCGTGATCGCGTGGATGCACACGTTCTCGCCGGGGAAGATGTGGATCGCCGGCTTGACGGTCCTGCAGAAGCCGATGCTGCACCTGCACACGCAGTTCAACCGTGATCTCCCGTGGGCGGAGATCGACATGGACTTCATGAACCTGAACCAGTCGGCGCACGGCGACCGTGAGTTCGGGTTCATCCAGACGCGGCTGCGGCTGCGCCGGAAGACGGTGGTCGGGCACTGGCGCGATCCCGCGGTCGTCGACCGTCTCGCAACGTGGGCGCGCGCGGCGTGCGGCTGGCACGAGGCGCAGACGCTCGCGGTCGCGCGCTTCGGCGACAACATGCGCCAGGTCGCCGTGACCGAGGGAGACAAGGTGGAGGCGCAGATCCGGCTCGGGATCTCGGTGAACGGCTACGGCGTCGGCCAGCTCTGGGAAGCCTGCGCGGCCGTGACGGACGCCGAGGTCGACAGCCTCGTCGCCGCGTACGAGGACGCCTACGACCTCGCGCCGCCGCTGCGCCCGGGAGGGGAGCGGCGCGAGTCGCTCCGCGACGCGGCGCGGATCGAGGCGGGGCTCCGCGGCTTCCTCGACGCGGGCGGGATCAAGGCGTTCACCGACACCTTCGAGGACCTCGGTGCGCTGCCGCAGCTTCCCGGCCTGGCGGTGCAGCGGTTGATGGCGGACGGCTACGGCTTCGGCGGCGAGGGCGACTGGAAGACGGCCGCCCTGGTACGCATCGCCAAGGTGATGAGCACGGGTCTCGAGGGCGGCTCCTCGTTCATGGAGGACTACACCTACGACCTCGGGCCGGCGGGAGCGAAGGTGCTCGGCGCGCACATGCTCGAGGTCTGTCCGTCGATCGCCGCCGGACGGCCGTCGTGCGAGATCCATCCACTTTCGATCGGCGGCAAGGACGATCCCGTCCGGCTCGTGTTCACGGCCGCGCCCGGCCCTGCCGTCGTCGCGGCGATGCTCGACCTCGGCGATCGTCTGCGGCTCGTCGTCAACGAGGTCGAGCTCGTCCCGCCCGACGAGGAGCTGCCGCGTCTGCCCGTGGCGCGCGCGGTGTGGAAGCCGAAGCCCGACTTCGCGACCGCCGCCGGGGCGTGGCTCGAGGCCGGCGGGCCGCACCACACCGTCCTCTGTCGCGCGATCGGCAGCGAGGCGTTCGAGGACCTCGCCCGGATCGCAGGCGTCGAGCTGCTCGTGATCGACGACTCGACGCGGCTGCGGGACTTCGCGAACGAGCTGCGATGGAACGAGGCCGCCTACCTCCTCGCCCGGGGGCTCTCCTGATCCTCATCGCGTGCCGCGTAGGGCGTAGGCGACGACCTGGCCCTTCGGCGCCTTCGTCACGGACGTGCGGGCGCCGGCGCCGACGATGACCATCGTGCGCGTGAGCGCGGGGAAGGAGTTGATACCCGCGGGCGCCTTCGCGTGCCAGAGGGTCGCGCCGTTCCTGGTCGAGAGCGCGTAGATGGTGCCGCTCAGGGTCGAGGTGAAGACGACGTCGTTCGCGACGGTGGCCGCTCCGGAGTCGATCGTCGTCGCGAGCGTGTGCTTCCAGAGGACGGCTCCCGTGGCGACGTCGACGGCCGCGAGGCCGCCGGTGGGGCCGCTGTGGCCGGCGGCGAGCCCTGTGGCGGAGCCCCGGAAGCAGAGGTCGATCCAGGGGACATAGAGGACGCCGCGTGCCTCGGCCATCGGGGTGAGGACGCCGCCGAGGCCGCCGGGGCAGTAGAGGACGGGCTTGGCGGGCAGCGGGCCGGATTGGTAGCGGTTGTGCCTGCCGATCGCGAGCGTCCAGAGCCGCTTGCCGTCCGAGGCACGGAAGGCGATCACGTAGCCGGACTTGCCGGCGCCGATCACGACCTCCGTCGGAACGCCGTGGAGCCTCACGGTGGCGATGACCGGGGGATCCTGGAAGTCGTGGTCGCGGATGTCGTGCGCCGTGACCTGCCGGTACCAGAGCAGCCTGCCGGTGGCGCCGTCGAGGGCGACGAGCGAGTCGGTGTACAGGTTCGGGCCGGGGCGGCTGCGGGCGTTCGGGTTGCCCGGCGTCGGCGGGTAGGGGCCGGGGTTGCCCGTGCCGATGAAGACGCGGCCGTGCGAGTCGACCGCCGGCGGATACCAGAGGCCGCCGCCGCCGTTCAGCTTCGGGTTGCCCCACAGCCTGGCGCCGCCCTTCACGGTCGAGAAGCTCCAGAGCGCCTTCCCGGTGCGCGCGTCGAGTGCGTAGACGACGCCGTACGCGCCGCCGGTGTAGAACGAGGTCGAGTTGCCGGGGATGGTCGAGATCAGGAGCTTGCCGCCGTACAGTTGCGGTGCCATATCGATCCCCTCGTTCGCCCTGGCGGTGAGCTTGCGGATCCAGACCTGCTTGCCGGTACGGGGGTCGAGCGCGAAGACGGAGCTCTCGGTCTCGCCGTAGAGGAGGCCGTACCCGTACGCGACCCCGTTCGGCCCGCCCGACGGCGTGACCGAGTTGTAGTCGTGGTGCCAGATCAGCCCGCCCGTCGACTCCTCGAGGGCGAAGACGTCGGAGTCCGGATCCTCGAGGTAGACGACGCCGTCGAGCACGATCGGGTTCGACGTGAACGAGCCGTAGCCGCCGGCGTACGGAAGCGCGAACGTCCAGCGCTTCGCCAGCTTCGTCACGTCGCGGGCGTCGATCTTCGTGTGGAAGTCGGCGCGTGTGTTCGCGAGATCGAGGTTGTGCGCGGGCCACGAGCCGGCGTTTTGCGCCCACTCCGGCGGTGGCGCTCCCACCGCTCCCGCGCCGGCGCGCGCGAGGGTGACCGGCAACGCGATCGCGACCAGCGCCGCGACCGCGGCGACCCCAGGATTCCGCGCTCCGCCGTGCATGGTGAGACTCGCTCACGGAGAACCTACTCCGAATCGATCGTCTCGACGATCGATTCCGAATTCGATCGCGGCCGTGGTTGGGGGCCTGCGCACACTGCGCATCGCGGCTGTCTCGACCGGCACCAAGGCAGATAAGCCTTGCCGCCGGTCGAGCCGTCCACGCTACTTGGCGCAGGCCCTCCCCACGACCACGCCATTCGGAATCGATCGTCTAGCCTGCCTGGATGGCCGGGCTCGGGCGCAGGCGGGGCGCCGAGGAAGGACTCGCGTGAGCGGGCTCTCGGACGTCGAGCGCGGTCGGCGGGCGTACGGCCGGCGCGCGTGGTCGGCGGCGTACGAGTCGTTCACCTCGGCGGACGAGGCCGATGTGCTCGCGCCCGAAGATCTGGAGTCGCTGGCGGTCGCCGAGTACATGCTCGGTCGGATCGAGGAGTTCCTCGCGACGCTCGAGCGCGCGCATCACGCGTACGTGGCCGCCGGCGAGTCGCGGCCGGCCGTGCGTGCGGCGGTGCATCTCGGCGTCAACCTCGCCATGCTGGGCGACGTCGGGCAGGCGGGCGGTTGGTTCGCGCGGGCGCAGCGGCTGGTCGAGCGCGAGGAGGAGGACTGCGCGGAGCGGGGCTACCTGCTGCTGCCGCCGGCGTTGAGGCACGAAGCGGCCGGCGACTACGCGCTCGTCGCCGAAGCTGCGGGCGAGGCCGCTGCGATCGGAGAGCGCTTCGGAGACCGCGACCTGTTCGCGCTCGGAGCGCACGTTCACGGCAACGCGCTGATCAGGCTGGGTCGCTTCGAGGACGCGTTCAGGCTCCTCGACGAGGCGATGCTGGCTGCGATCGGCGGTGAGCTGTCGCCGATCGTCACCGGGATCGTCTATTGCGGTGCGATTGCCGGCTGCGAGGAGGCGTACGAGCTTCGTCGCGCGTACGAGTGGACGGGCGCGCTCTCGCGCTGGTGGGATGAGCAGCCGGAGCTGGTCGCGTTCACCGGCCGCTGCCTCGCGCATCGGGCGGAGACCCTGCAGCTGCACGGCAAGTGGCACGAGGCGCTGGGGGAGGCGCGGCGGGCCCAGGAGCGGTGTGAGCGGACGCTGAACCGGCTCGCCGCGGGGCAGGCCGCGTATCAGCAGGCGGAAGTGCTGCGCCGGCTGGGAGAGTTCGCCGCCGCGGAGGCCGCGTTTCGCGATGCGAACGCCTGCGGACGGGAGCCGCAGCCGGGGCTCGCTCTGCTGCGCCTGGCCGCGGGCGAGGTGCGGGTCGCCGGCGCCGCGCTCCGCCGTGCGCTCGCGGAGACGGTCCCTCCTCTCCGGCGCTCGCGGCTGCTGCCCGCGTACGCCGAGGTCATGGTGGCCCTCGGGGATCTCGAGCAGGCTCGCAGCGCCTGTCGCGAGCTGGCCGAGATCGCCTCGGAGTTTCCGAGCGCGATGCTCGGGGCGATCGCCGCCTGCGTTCAGGGCTCGGTCGAGCTCGCAGCCGGCGATGCCGATGCCGCCCTGGCGACGCTGCGGCGAAGCTTGCAGGTCTGGCAGGAGCTGGGAGCGCCGTACGAGGCTGCCCGGGCGCGCGTTCTCGTGGCGACGGCGTGTCGGGCGCTCGAGGACGAGGACACGGCGCGCATGGAGCTGGAGGAGGCGCGTGCAGTCTTCGAGTATCTCGACGCGCGGCCCGACCTTCGCCGCGTCGCCGCTCTGACAGGGGCCGAGGAGGACGATGCACACGGCTTGAGCGGCCGCGAGCTCGAGGTCTTGCGACTCGTCGCCGCCGGCAAGACGAACCGCGAGATCGCCGCGACGCTCGTGCTCAGCGAACACACGGTCGCCAGGCACGTGCAGAACATCCTCGCGAAGCTGCGCGTCTCGTCGAGGACGGCCGCGACCGCGTTCGCCTTCGAGCACGATCTCGTCTGACGCCGGGAGTGGTCAGAACTGACCACCCCGAAACGGCGCGAAGTTGGTCGATGCGGGCGATGCGGCCGCGCCCCCGGCCTCCTAGCTTCCGCGGCATGAGCGGAGATCGAGGAGGCGAGAAGATGGAGCGGTTCGAGACGGTGATCATCGGAGGCGGCCAGGCCGGACTCGCGACGGCCTACCACCTGAAGAAGCACGGGCGCCCGTTCGTGCTCCTGGATGCGGAGGAACGAGTCGGTGACGCCTGGCGGAAGCGGTGGGACTCGCTGCGCCTGTTCACGCCGGCGAAGTACGACGGGCTGCCTGGGCTGCGGTTCCCCGCGCCCGCGTGGTCGTTCCCGACGAAGGACGAGATGGGCGACTATCTGGAGGCCTACGCAGCACGTTTCGAGCTCCCCGTCCGCACGGGCATCTTCGTCGACCGGGTCTTTCGGGACGGTGAGCGCTACGTGATCGAGTCCGGGCTGCAGACGTTCGAGGCCGACAACGTCGTGGTCGCGACCGGATCGCATCGTGCGCCGAAGCTGCCGCCGTTCGCCGCGGAGCTGGACCCGCGGATCACGCAGCTGCACTCGGTTCGGTACCGAAACCCTTCGCAGCTGCGGGGCGGCCCGGTGCTCGTCGTGGGTGTCGGCAACTCCGGCGCCGAGATCGCGTTCGAGCTCTCTCAGACCCACGACGTCAACCAGGCCGGCACGCCGTCGGCCGAGATCCCGGTCCGGCACGGCAGCATCCCCTCACGTTTCGTGCTGCCCGTGATCCGGTTCCTGGGGACGCACGTGCTGACGATGCGCACGCCGCCCGGCCGGAAGGCCCGCGCGCGGTTCCTGGCGACGGCGACACCGCTGATCCGCGTCAAGTCGAAGGATCTGGCCGCCGTCGGGATCGAGCGCGTCCCGCGTGTAGTCGGCGCGCGTGACGGCCTGCCGCTGCTCGCCGACGGTCGCGTGCTCGACGTCTCGAACGTCGTGTGGTGCACGGGGTTCCGCAGCGACTTCTCCTGGCTCGACCTGCCCGTCTTCGACGACGACGGGGCGCTGTTGCACGAACGCGGCGTCGTCTCCTCGGCGCCGGGGCTGTACTTCGTCGGGCTCCGCTTCCAGTACGCGGCCGTCTCGGACGTGCTTCCGGGCGTCGGCCGGGACGCTGCCCACGTCGCGAGGCACCTGGTCTCCGCCGCCGGAAGGAGGAGCGCGGCGCCCGACTCGGGGAGCTCACGGTCGCGCGCGACTCCTGCGGCCGCCGAGAGTCGAGCCGGCTCGTGATCCGCACCGACCTTCGTACACTGGCGGGGTGCGCTTCTTCCGGCAGGTGCTCCGGGCGGTCCGGATCGCCGGGACGGACCGGCGCATCCCGCGCTGGTTGCGAGGGCTCGTCGGCGTCGGGTTGTTGCCGATTCCCGGTCCGGTCGACGAGGCCGTCCTGCTCGTCGCGGCGGTGCCGCTCGCCCTCTTCTACAGGCGGCCGCTCCGCGAGGCGTGGCAGCAGGCGAAGCGGTGACTGCGGGAGAGCCGCGGCTCGAGCACCCGGTCACTTGTTGGTCGGCTGCCCCGCCTTGGCGGGCTTGTTCGCCGGCTGCGGCGTGCTGGGCAGCTGCTGGGTCACGATGACGTTCCCGTTCGCGTCGAGCGTGCGGATCGCCGTGGCGGCTCCGGCCGGCAGGTCGGTCGTCGAGGCGAAGAGGTTGTTCTCGACGGGCGTCGAGTCGAGCACGTTGCCGTTCGCGTCGAGCGCCTGGACGGTGGCGACGCCGTCGGCCGCCACTCCCTGGAGGCGCGTGAGGTCGGGGAACGTCAGCGCCTGAACGTCCGCGGACGGGAAGTCGTCGGCGTTCAGGTCGCAGCCGAAGCCCTTCCCGAACTGCCGGTCGACACGCACCATCGCGAAGCAGAAGTTGCCGTCCGCGTTCCGCGTCGCGTAGAAGGCGACGCCGTTCAGGGTGCCGAGGGACTGCATCGTCCCGCCCACCTTGAGCTCCTGCATCGCGGCGTCGAGCTTCGTCTCGCCCGGCACGACCGAGCTCACCGGCACCGGCGTTCCCCCGTTCGAGATGCCGAGCAGGTCGCCGAGCTTGCCGGCGAACGCGGTGGCCGGGATCACGATCGCCGCGGCGAGGCCGACTGCGATCGCGAGGCGGCCGGGCCGCACATGGATCGGCTCGGGTAGATGGAGCGGCTCTCCGGTCGGCACGGGGTTCGCCTCGGCGAGGCGCGCGATGACGTCGTTGCTCATCTCGTCACTCCTTTGGGCTCGGGTCGAAACGACGCAGCGGCGGCGAGCTTCGACGCGAGCCGCGACTTCGCCCGGTGGTACCGCACGCGGCAGGCGACGGCCGAGCAGCCGAGCACGGTGGCCGCGTCGGCGAGCGGCAGACCTTCCCACGCGACCAGCCGGAGGACCTCGCGGTCACGCTCGCCCAGGGCGTTGAACGCCGCGGCGAGCGCGTCGTCGCCGACGGGAGCCGGCTCGACGGCAACCACCTCGTGACCGTGAGCGACGCGTGCCCGTCTGCGCCGTTCGTTCGCAAGTGTCTTCCGGGCGACGGCGTAGAGCCACGGCAACGGCTCGGCCGGCACGTGGTCGATCTTCCGCAGGCAGACGAGAAACGTGTCCGACACCACGTCGTCGACGACGGCCTCGGGCGCCCTGCGTCTGACGTACGCACGAACCGCCCCGTGGTGCTCCGCGTAGATCTGCTCGAAACGCTGCATCTCACCCCCTCTATGTCGGGAGCGACGCCCGTGTTACAGCCAATCACGTCGTCGCGCGTGAGCACGTCACCGGCGCTTCCGCGAAGATGGCGGCGTGGGGTCGATCGCCCCGGTGGTGACCGGGATCTGCTGGTGTCTGGTCTTCGTGGTCTGGATCGCGGGAGCGGTGTACGGGGCGCGCAAGGCGCCGGGCCGGCGGCAGGGCACGAGCCCCGATGCGCTCTGGCGGATCGGGGCGGCGATCGTCACCATCCTGCTGCTCCGAACCGGTCGCAACGGCCTCGACCACGTCGCCGACCACTCGCCGTGGATCGAGGTGCCCGGGCTGGTGCTGCTCCTCGCGTCGACGATCTTCACGCTCTGGGCGCGCGCCTCGCTCGGGCGCATGTGGTCGGCGTCGCCGAACATGCTCCGCACGGGCCACGAGCTGCGCACCGACGGCGCGTACGCGGTCACGCGGCATCCGATCTACACGGGGCTCTTCGGGATGCTGCTCGGGAGCGTCCTGCTGAACGGCCTCGGCACCGCGCTCGCCTTCCTCGTCGTCGGGATCGTCGTGCTCGCGACCCGCATCCCGGCCGAGGAGCGGCTGATGCTGGAGACCTTCCCGGACGAGTACCCGCGCTACCGCGAGCGGGTGCCCCGGCTCGTGCCGGGCCTCAACGTGCTGCGCCGCGCGCACTGACCCGTCGGAAAGGAGGAAGAGGCGGCCCCGGGTGCGGCGGCAACAGAGGCCACCCCCTCCGAAGGCGTGTCTCGAGGGCACGCCGCCTCTCATGTAAGTCCGAACCGGGCGCGATGCAACGGGGAAAAACCGGCTGAAAGCCGAGCAAATCTGCGGTCCGGTGGCCTTCAGGGCAGCGCGAGCAGGACGTACGCATGGACCACGTCCGCCTTGCCCTTGATCCGCAACCCCGTCTTCGCCTCGACGACGGCGCCGTCCGGAAGCTGCTCGTAGGTGCGCGTGCCGATCAGCACCCCGCCGGCGGGCGCGAGGCTCTCGAGCCGCGACCCCGTGTTGACCGTGTCGCCGACGAGCGGGTAGGCGACGTGCCCGTCGCCGCCGACCTCGCGCAGCACGGCCTCACCGCTGTTCACGCCGACGCGCAGCCGCGGCCAGTCGGGGTGCGTCTCCGCGACCTTCGCGAGCTCCCGTTGCAGTGACAGGGCGGCGCGCGCAGCCCGCAGCGCATGATCGGGCTGGTCGCCCCGGCTGTTGAACGTCGCAGCGATGGAGTCACCGATGAACTTCTCGAGCTCGCCGCCGAACCGTCGCGTGATCAGCGGCGCCGCCGTGCCCCAGTAGGTGTTGAGCAGCTCGGCGACCTCGACGGATGTCGACCGCTCGGAGAACTGGGTGAACCCGACGAGGTCGCCGAACAGCACGCTGATGTTCTGGCGGCGCTCCCGGGTCGTCGGAAGATACAGATGGCGGAACCGCTCGTCTCGCCATTCGCGCTGTGCGGCGTAGCCGATGATCACGTAGGCGGTGACGATCAAGCCGTGCCATTCCCACCAGCTCGCGTGCCACGTGCGCTCGCCGGTGACCGCCACGCCGATCATCGCCTCGGCCAGCAGCAGGAAGCACGCGACGACCGCAGCCGGGAGCAGCTTGCGCTCGTGGCGGAAGATCGTCCAGTAGCGCCCGGCGCTCACGGCGTACACGACGGCCCCGGCGACCGCGAGGATCGTGAGCAGGCTGCCGCGCGCGGCCTCGCTGTCGGCGGTGTGGAGCGGCGGCAGGTCGAGCACTGTCCAGACCAACCATGCGACCATCGCCGAGAGCACGAACCCGCGGAGGAAGACGCGACGGCGGACGAGCCACGGGCCGAGGGCAGGTCGGATGTCGACGAACGCCGATCCGAACGCGAAGACGGCGGCGACGAGCAGCCCGGCCGTGATCGCGACCATGAAGCCTCCGTGCTCCTTCGTGAACAGCACGCCGTTCGTGCCCAGGGCGTGCAGGCCCAGGAACCCGCCGGTTGCCATGAAGGCGAGTGAGAGGAGGAGCACGCGTGCGTCACCGCGCCGGTTGGCCGCCTCGCCGGCGGTGTAGCCGAGCACGAACGCGAGCCCACCGACGGCGCCGAAGATCACGAAGTGCGCCCGGTAATTCTCGAAGTGAGGGTCGAGCTGCTTTCGCAGAAGCAGCGAGGCGAGCCCGATCAGCGGCAGCGCGGCCGCTGTCAGCCAGACCAGTGCGACGGCGGCCGACCGGGCCCGGTCGCGCTCCACGACTCCCAGCATCGCTCCACGCTATGCGCAGCCTGCGGGCTGCAAAACGGGACCGAGGACGATCCTCGTGTCGTTCTCGAGGACGATTTCCGGCGCGTCAGTCCTGCTGGTCCCGGCCTGCGCGCCCGCCGTGGCGGTGCCCCCACGCGTGCCCCGGGCCTGCGCACCGGTCGGCGACGGCGATCGCGCTGCTCGCCTCGGGCCGCCACGGCTCGAGCCGCTGCGCACGCTGGAGGTACGGAAGCGCGCTCCCGCAGCGTCCGAGGCGGACGAGTGTCTGGCCGAGGTTGAAGTTCGCGTACGCCGTGACCGGGTCGGACGGGTCGAGGAGCCTCGAGACCGCCTGCTCGAGCAGCGGCAGCGCCGCCTGGAAGTTGCCGGCGAGCATCAGTTCGTACGCGCGCGTGTTCAGGTCGCTGCCGCCCTGCCCGGGCGCGCCCGGCGGCGCCGACGCCGTGTGGCGCGCCGCCCGCGGCTCGGCCTTCGTGGCTGAATGCGTAGCGGCCGGTGGGCGTTGCGCCTGCCGCGCCGGCGGCGAACCGCCGCCCCGGAGGGCGAGCGCAGCGGCGAGAGCCGCACCGGCGAGCAGAACCAGCACCGCGGCGACGGCGGCGACCGATCGGCGCCTGCGCCGGACGACGATCTGCGTCGCGCGCTCCGCGGTCGGGGCCGCCGTCGAGACACGCGTCGTCGCGCTGCCCGGCTCGAGGCACGCGCGCAGTTCCGCGACGAACGCCGAGCAGGCAGGGAAGCGGTGTGCGGGGTCCTTGGCGAGTGCGCGGGCGAAGACGCGGTCGACGCTCGCGGGTAGCGCACGGTTCCTGCGCGACGCCGCCGGTACCTGCTCGTCGACGTGGGCATTCGCCTCCTCCGCGTAGGACTCGCGTTCGAAGGGACGCGTTCCAGTCAGGAGCTCGAAGGCGACGGCCGCCAACCCGTACTCGTCGCTCGCGGCGCTCGCCGGCCGCGCGAGCGCCTGCTCGGGCGCCAGGTACCCGGCCGTGCCGAGCACGGTCCCCGTGAGCGTCAATGCGTCGAGGCCGGCAGCCTTGGCGATCCCGAAGTCGCCGACGTGGACGTGGCCGTCGTCGTCGAGCAGGAGGTTGGCCGGCTTGACGTCGCGGTGCACGACCCCACGCGCATGGGCGGCGTCGAGCGCCGAGGCAGCCTCGGTCAGCCAGAGGAGCACGCGCTCGGTCGGTTGCGCGCCGTGGCGGAGGGCCTCCTCGATCGTCCCACCCGCCAGGTACTCCATCACGAGGTAGGGCGTGCCGTTCCACTCGCCGACGTCGTACGTCGTGACGGTGCTCGGAGCATCGGAGAGCCTGGCCGCCGCGAGCGCCTCGCGGCGGAACCTCCGGCGCACGTCCTCGTCCGCGGCGAAGCGCGCCGCGAGCACCTTGATCGCAACCGGCCGGCCGAGCTCGTCGTCGACCGCGCGGTAGAGATCTCCCATGCCGCCCGAGGCGACGCGCTCGAGATCCCGGTATCGCGGTGGACACAGACTCGTCTCTCCCCGCATCGGCTCCTGGTACCCCCGGTCGCTGGTCGCTCAACCTGCAATCGTAGGCGTCCCATGACCGTTCCGCGCTCCCTCCACGACCTCCGCCCCGAGGCGTACCAGTACGCGTGGGACAACTCCTTCGAACCGGCGCTCGAGATCGAATCCGGCGAGGAGGTCCTGCTCCACGTGCGGGATGCGTCCGACCTGCAGATCACGAGCGAGTCGACGGCCGGGGACGTCGCCGCGCTCGACTTCGACCGCGTCAACCCGGTCAGCGGCCCGGTGTTCGTGAAGGGCGCCGAGCCCGGCGACACGCTCGCCGTCGAGCTGCTGGAGTTCCGCCCCCGGTCGTGGGGCTGGACGGCGATCATCCCCGGCTTCGGCCTGCTCGCCGACGAGTATCCCGATCCGTGGCTTCGGATCTCCCAGGTCGACGCCGAGCGAGGACGCATTCTCTTCTCCGACCGGATCACGCTCCCCTACCGGCCCTTCCCCGGCACGCTCGGGGTGGCGCCGGCCGAGCCCGGACGCCACTCGATCGTGCCGCCTTCGCGGTTCGGCGGCAATCTCGACACGAAGCACCTCAACCTGGGCGTCACCCTCTACCTCCCGGTCGGCGTCCGCGGCGCCCTCTTCTCGCTCGGCGACACGCACTCCGCCCAGGGCGACGGCGAGGTGTGCGGCACCGCGATCGAGACCGCGATGGAGGCGACCGTGCGGCTGACCGTTCGCAAGGACGTCCGGATCGAGATGCCGCAGTACGACGTCCCCGCCGGACTGGTCGCCGAGCACGAGCGCTCGGGCTACCACGTGTGCACCGGGGTCGGCCCCGACCTGATGGAGGCGTCGCGCGACGCCGTTCGGGCGACGGTGACGTGGCTCGGCGAGCGCCGCGACCTCGACCGCCAGGAGGCCTACGCGCTGGCGAGCGTCGCCTGTGATCTGCGGGTCCACGAGATCGTCGACGCCCCGAACTGGGTCGTGGGCTGCTTCGTGCCCGACTCGATCTTCTCCTGACCGTTCCCTCGGGCGGGTGAGCGGGGGTCGCCGGCCGCCGGTCGATATCCCGTGGAAAGCCGTGCGTTCCGCGCACGTCCCAAAGGAGATCGAGTGAAGCTGAAGATCATCGTTCTGATGCTCTGCGGCGCTGCCGGGGTCGGGGCCTCCTACGCCTTCGCCTCCGGTGGAGGACCGCACGGCCAGAGCACACATTGCCGCCGGAACGTCGTCTTCGGGACGGTTTCGGCACCCCAGTCCTTCACCGTCACGGTCACCCGCTCGTGGCGGCGCCACAACGCTCCGTCGACCGGCACGACGCTGAACGTCACCCTTGGCTCGTCGGGCCAGACGGTCCGCTTCAGCGGCGTCGGCTGCGTCGGGAGCGACGGGACGCTTACCGTCCGGAGCGCCGAGCTGAACGCCGTCACCCCGCGCAGCGGGAACGGCGACGGCAACGGTGGCACGACGACCGACAGTAACGGGAACGGCAACGGCGACGGCGGCGTCACGACGCAGCCGACGCAGTCGACGTCGAACCTCTAGACATCCTCTCCGGTGTGCGGGGCCGGGCCGGCCCCGCACACCGTCCGGCTCAGCCGGCGTCGAGCCCCGGCGTGACGTCGAGACGCGACCGGGCGAGCTCCTGCGCCGACGCGTGGGCGTGCGCGTTGCCGATCAGCGTGACGAGGAACGTCTCGCGGTCGAGGGCGTAGAGATGCACGTCCGTGCGCGCCCGCACCGTTGCGGTTCTCGGCACGTCGTACATCAACGCGATCTCGCCGAACCCCGAGCTGCGTCCCTGGGTACCGAGGTGCCGGCCCGACGCGGTCACCTCCACCTCGCCGTCGGCGACGACGTAGAAGCGGTCGCCCTCCTCGCCCTCGCGGATCACCTCCGTGCCCGCGGCGACCGTGACGGGCTCGAGCGCACGCGCGAGCGACTCGAGGCTGGGCGGCGAGAGCGGCGCGAACATCGGCATCGACCGCAGCAGCTCGATCTCCACGACCGGGACGTTCGCGTGACGGTCGATGTCGAGGAGGCGGCGGCCGGTGAGCAGGGCGACGCCGGGGAGGATCGCACCGACGCCGACGAAGGCGGTGGGGGCACCGCCGAGCGCGACCAGAGCGGGGGCGAGCAGCGACCCGACCGCGAACGTGGCCATCTGCAGGCCCTCGAGCAGGCCGAAGATGCTCGCGAGCAGCCCGGGCCGCGCGACGCGCTGGAGCAGCGTCCGGCCGGCCACGTCGAACGTCTTCTCGGCGGCGCCGGCGACCACGAGGAGGACGATCGCGCCCGCGACGCCGGACGCGACGGCCAGGCCGGCGAACGCGGCCGACCAGACGGCCATCGCCATGACGAGCGGCCCCGCGAGGTGGCGCCGTCCGACGAGGCGGGCGGTGACGACGACCGCGACGACGCTGCCGGCGCCGGCCGCTCCGGCGAGGTAGCCGGCCCACGAGCTGCCGAGGTGCAGCACGCCGCGCGCGAGCTCGACGAACAGCACGTCGAGCGCGCCGAGCGCGACTCCGTGGGCGCCGAGCAGGATCACGAGCACGCGCGCGTTCGGGTCGTGGCGCAGAACCGCGAGACCGCTCCCTACCCCCGGCTCGTCCTCCTCGTCGCCGGTGGCGGCTGCGACCAGGTCGCGGAGCGGGGCGACCAGGAGCGCGCCGCCGACCGACGCTGCCGCCATCACCGCGAACACCGCCGCCGGCGTGCTCACGGCCAGGATCACGCCGGCGGAGACGGGAGCGACCAGGATGCTGACGCCCTCGACCCAGCCCGACGCGACGTTCGTGGCCGCAAGCTCCGGGGGCGTGCGCGCGAGCCCGGGCGCGAACGCCGCCTGGGTCGGACGCGTCAGCGTGAAGGCGATCGCCGGCCCGACGAGCAGCGGGTAGACGAGCGCCGGCGAGTCGCTCGCCGACATCGCCGCCGCGACGGCGCCGCAAGACACCGCCTGCAGGACGTAGCCGGCGAGCAGAGCACGACCCGGCGGGAAGCGGCCGCCGATCGCGGCGCCCACCGGGGCGAGCACCGCGGCCGGGACGAGCATCGCCGCCGCGACGACGCCGCTCTCGGTGACGCCGCCGCGCGAGTAGGCGTAGACGAGCATCGCGATCCACGTGGCCAGCTCCGCGCTGTTGAAGGCGGCATAGGCGAGCTGCACGCGGCGGATGGCCCGGTTCCGGGCGACCAGACCGAGGACCTGAACGACGACGCCCACGCCGCCGTCAGGCAGGCACCGGATCGCCGGCGGGCGGAGCGCCGCGCAGCGACCGGGCGAACCGCTCGAGCAGCTGGAGCACCTCGGCGTGCTGCTCGGGCTGCCAGTCCTCGAGGAAGCGCTGCAACGCCTCCCGCCTCGCCGCGGCCATGCTCTGCACCGCCTGCCGGCCGCGCTCGGTGAGGTGCACGTCCGGTGTTCCGGCGACCAGCTCCTGTCTCGCGAGATCCTCGAGACCCGCCGCGACGGCGCCGGGCTCGAGCTTGTAGCGCGTCGCGAGCTCGCCGGCCGTGACCGCCTCGCCCTGGTCGACGCGCAGGAGCAGCCATGCCTCGTCCGGCGACACGTCGATGCCCGCGGCGCCCGCCAGCCGCTCGTACACGAGGCGTCGGTTCTCGCGCTGCGCGAGCTTGCTCAGCCGCGCCTCGAGCTCGTCGAGCGAGCTCGCGTCGCGCGGAGAGGCGAAGCTGTCGCCGATGCCCTGCTCCGCGACGGTCTGCCGCAGCGGGCGCTCCTCGAGCAGCCACGTGAAGGCGAACGCGGCGAGTGCCAGGCACGCAGCGATGAAGAACACGGGATGCAGTGCGGACGCGTACGCGTCGAGGTACGGGTCGCGGATCGCGTCGGGGAGCTTGGCGATCTGCTCGGGCCCGAGGTGCGACGGCAGCCCGGCGGCGGCGCCGGGCGGCAGGTGCGCGGCGAGCTTGCTCGCGAGCTGGTTCGTGAAGATCGCACCGAAGATCGGGACTCCGATCGTCCCGCCCATCGAACGGAAGAGCGTCGCGCTCGCGGTGGCGACACCGAGGTCGCGGTAGTCCGCGGCGTTCTGGACGGCGAGGATCAGCACCTGCATCACGAACCCGAGCCCGAAGCCGAGCACGAGCATGTAGAGGTCGGCGGCGACCGTCGAGGTGCCGGGCGTCAGACGCGCGAGCAGCAGCAGGCCGACGACCATCAGCCCGGTGCCGACGATGGGGAACACCTTGTAGCGGCCGAGATGCGTGATCAGCTGGCCGCTGCCGATCGACGCGGCCAGCACGCCGAGCATCAGCGGCAGCAGCTGCAGGCCGGAGGTGGTCGGGCTCGCGCCCTTCACGACCTGCAGGTAGAGGGGGATGTACGTCACCGAGCCGAACAGCGCGAAGCCGACGATGAAGCCCACGATGCTCGACACGGTGAACACACGGTTCGAGAAGAGTGAGAGCGGGAGCGTCGGTTCCTTGGCCCTGCTCTCCACGAGCACGAAGGCGGCCGAGAGAACGACGCCGAGCACGAGCAGGAGGACCATCTGGCGCCGACCACCATGGATAGGTCGACCCGCCGAGGCTCGCGTAGAGGACGATCGAGGTCAGCCCGCCGGCGAGCAGGCCCATCCCGAGGTAATCGATCGAGCGCTTGACCCGCAGCGCCGGCGTCGCGAGCACCACCTGCAGCACGACGAAGGCAACGACGCCGATCGGCACGTTGACGTAGAAGATCCACTGCCACGACAGGTGGTCGACGAAGAGGCCACCGAGCAGCGGCCCGACCACGGTCGAGATCCCGAACACGGCTCCCATCAGCCCGGAGTAGCGGCCGCGCTCGCGCGGGGACACGACGTCGCCGATCACGGCCTGCGTGGACACCATGAGCGCGCCGCCGCCGAGGCCCTGGAGCCCGCGGAACGCGATCAGCTCGGTCATGTCGCGGCTCAGGCCGCACAGCGCCGATCCGGTGAGGAAGACGATCAGGGCGACCTGCAGGACGAGCTTGCGCCCGTACATGTCGCCCAGCTTCCCGGCGACCGGCGTCGTGATCGTCGACGTCAGCAGGTACGCCGTGACGACCCAGAACAGCTTGTTGATCCCGCCGAGGTCGCCGGCGATCGTCGGCAGCGCCGTCGACACGATCGTCGAGTCGAGCGACGCCATCAGCATCACCAGCATCAGCGCCGCGAACACGGGGCCGACGCGCGCCGACCTCGCCGCCGGTGACGCCACTGCGTGGGCGCTCGCGGTCACAGCCGGACTATGGCAGTCAGCGGCGGCCGAAGAGCGCGATCGCGATCGGCGACAGCACGATCGCGCAGACCTGCGCGACGATCAGTGACGGGCGGTCTTCGATCCCGTTCGCGGCGATGCTCGACAGCGCATACGCCCAGGCGGCCGCGGCCGCCAGCAGCACGACGAGCGAGAGCAACTGCTCCGAGAGTGTGACTCGCTGGACGTGCGGCGTGGGCGCGGAGAGCGGGACCGCCAGCAGCGGCCGCAGTCGGGAGAGCAGCTCGCTCTCGTCCAGTGCCGGCGGCTTCCACTGGGCGATCACGAACCGCTGCTCGTCGATCTCCCTGCGCAGCTCGACGACGTCGCGTCGTGCCCGCCGTGCGCGGAACCGGTGGCCCGCCTTGGTCTCCGCCATCATCCGGTCCTGAGCCGCCTCGAGCAGGTTGAGGTCGACCAGCAGCCGAAACTGCGCGCGGAAGAGCCGTGACGACCGGTAGGGCATCTCCACGCAGTTCTCGCGCGGACGCGCTCCTCCTCGTTTCGTAGGCTGCGCGCGTGCGCACCTTCGTGCTCGTCCGGCACGGCCAGTCGCTGCTCAACGTCGACGGGGTCATCAACGGCGATCCGACGCTCGACCGCGGGCTCTCGGAGCTCGGCATCGCCCAGGCGAGACAGCTCGCGGGGCAGCTTGCAGAGTGGCCGATCGACCTCGTCGTCGTCTCGCCGTTCCCCCGCACGATGCAGACGGCCGAGCTGGCGCTCGCGGGACGTGACGTTCCGCACGTCGTCGACCCCGATCTCGGTGACGTGCGGATCGGCGGCCTCGAGGGCGGCACGCTCGACGACTACCGGCACTCGAGGCCGCACAGCGATCGCGACCTGCCGTTCCCGGGCGGCGAGAGCCTGAACGACGCTGCACGCCGGTATGCGGCGGCCTTCGGCCGCCTCTGCGAGCGGCGCGAGCGGACGACGCTGGTGGCCTGCCACGAGATCCCCGTGCGCTACGCGGTGAATGCGGCGGCCGGCAGCGACGATCTCGACGGGCCCGTGCACGACGTTGCGAACGCGGCGCCCTACCTGTTCGACGAGCCTGCGCTGCGTCGCGCCGCCGCGCGGATCGCAGAGCTCGCGACCTCGTCGTAGAACGACGGAGGCCCGCGGTGCGCGGGCCTCCGTTCCGAACTGCCTGCGACGGTCGGGATCAGTTGACCACGACGAGCGTGATCGGCTGGTGCCCCTCGTTGTCGCACGGCTTCCCGTGGACGTCCAGCTGCAGCGTGCCGCCGTTCGAGACGCACACCTCGATCGTCCCGTTGCCGAGACCGTCCGTGCCGGCCGGGCCCTGCGGGCCGGCGGGGCCGGTGTCGCCCTTCGGGCCCTGCGGCCCTGCGGGACCGGCCGCTCCGGTCGCGCCGGCGTCGCCCTTCGGGCCTGCCGGGCCGGACGGTCCCGCCGGACCGGCTGCGCCGGTCGCGCCGGTGTCGCCCTTCGGGCCCTGCGGGCCTGCGGGGCCGGTCTCACCGGCCGTGCCGGCTTCGCCCTTCGGGCCTGCCGGGCCGGTGGCGCCGGTGTCGCCCTTGGGGCCCTGCGCGCCGGTTGCGCCGGTGTCGCCCTTCGGGCCCTGTGAGCCGGCAGGACCGGTCGCACCGGTGGCGCCCTTCGGCCCCTGCGGGCCCGTGGCACCGGAAACGCCCGCGGCGACGCCGACCGGGCTGTCGTCGTTGTCGGCGATCGCGACGCCGTACTTGCGAAGCTCGTACGAACGGCACTTCTGCGTCTTCGCGATGCTGCGCACGACGCCCGCGTTCTTCCCGGCGTTCGGCTTGCCGACGCAGAACGGGCCGGACAGGCGGCGGCCCTTGTCCTGGGCCACGTGGCTCTGCGCGGCCGAGATCGCGACGACGCCGAGCGCCGCCATGACGGCCGCCGCGAGCACGATCACCTTCTGCTTCATCGTTGCCTTCCCCATCGTTCGGTCACACCTCTCAATCCCAGGGGGTGTGGAGATGCCGCAGGTGTGACGACGTGCGCCGCGATGCGGTCGCGCGTAGACCCCAACCCTCGACATGCCCTCCCCAAGTCCGCAGTCATGTCGCCGGGAGTTACTGAGCCGCAGCCCCCGGTTCCTATCCCTCAGACAAGCGGCGCGTGCTTCCGGCCGATATCCCCCGGTTCAGGGATTTCGGCTCGGGTGCGGATCAGCCGGGCAGTGTGAGCCGGGAGCGCACCGTCGGCTGCTGCCGGTGCCCGCCGACGATCGGCCACACGATCCACTCGTAGCTTCCCGGTGCCAGCGAGCCGGCCGGGCCGCGCGCCCCGCGGCGGACGGCGATGACCATGCTCGTCCGGCTCGTTCGCAGGTGGAGGACGGGCCTCGAGTTTCGAACCAGCTCGACCTCGTAGGCGGTTGCGCCGGCCGCCGGGGCCCACGCGAGCTTCTCGTGTGTCGCCGGCGGAGCCGCGGGAGGCTTCGCGGAGGTCGTCGCCGGGGAGGTCGCCTTCGGCTTCGACGTCGTCGCCGACTTCGGCTTCGACGTCGTCACTGACTTTGGTGTCGACGTCGACTTCGGCTTCGAGCTCGGGGCTGGGCTCGTCACCGGCGCGGTGGTCGTCGTCTTCGGTGTCGTCCGCGCGTGCGTGGTCTGTGCCGGCTTGTGCGTGTGGTGCGCCGGCGTCCGCGTCGCGGTCGTGGTCGGCGCCGGCGGCGCGGCCGCGACGGTCGTCGCCGGGGTCGAGGACGCGGGGTGCCCGATCTGGCCGGTGTCGGCCGCGTCGGCAGCTCCGGCGGCCCCGTTCCCGGCCGTCGTCCGCTGGATGACCGCCGCCGCGGCGGCTGCGACCGCTGCGGCGGCCAGCGCCGCGACGACGATCGGCCAGCGTCGCCGCCGCGGCCTCTCCTCGACCGAGTAGTAGGCGATCTCCGGCCGCGCGAGCGGCTCAGGCGCGGGCGGAACCGCGACCGGCGGGGGTGGAGGCGCTTCCGGCTCTGCCTCGAGCGCGACCCGGAGCGCCGGCTCGGGGGTCGCCTCCTCGACGTCGGGCTCAGGCTCGGGCTCCTCCGGAGCCCGAGCCGGCGCCTCCGGAACGACCTGATGCTCGAAGACGGGCAGGGAGGCGAGCCGGTCTCGCAGACCGGGATCGACCATGACGAGCTCGGGGCTCAGGACCTCGTTCTCGTCTTCCGGGGATTCCGGGGTGACCGGGTGAGGTGCAAGTTCTGGCATGGCTCAGCCGTCCTGTCGGGGCCACGGGCGCCTCGACCTCCCAGGGTTGGCCGCGTCCGCCCGGAACTCCTGCGCGAAGTCTGCCAAGAACGAGCAGAAAGAAACCGCCCGGCGCGGGGGCGCTTTCGTCCACCCCTCCGACCGGCCCGTTCGCACTTGCGCGCGCCCGAGTCGCTCGGTGGGATCTCGACCTACTTGCGCTCCGCGCCCGGCGGGAGCCGCAGACTACCCGCGGCCCGGCCTCGCGCGCAACGCTCCGCGTGACGAAAATCACGCTCGTTGCGGCCCGGCGTCTGGCGCTCCGGGGAAGCGGCTACGATCGCGCGTGATGACGCGCGCACTCGTAGGGGTCGCTGCGTTCGTCGTCCTGGGGGTGCTCTCCGTCGGAGCGACCGCCGCGCCGAGGGCCCAGACGAAGGCGCAGCAGGTGACGCTGATCGGAGACTCCGTCGCCGACGCGATCGCGCAGACGAGCACCGCGGTGGCGGAGGTGGGCCGCGAGATCTCCCTCAACCTCCAGGCCACGCCGTGCCGGAGGATCGCCGGCGAGAGCTGCCCCTATAACGGCGTGCGGCCGCCCAACGTGATCCAGCTCGTCCAGTCGCTCGGTCCGAAGCTCGGGCCGAACGTGGTGGTCGCGGTCGGCTACAACGACCCCGAGAACACGTTCTCCCAGGACGTGCAGACCGCGATCGGCGCGATCGAGAGCGCCGGCGCCAAGCACATCTTCTGGCTCACGCTCCGCGCGGCGCGCCATCCCTACCTCACCATGAACGCCGCGCTCGAGAGCGCCGCCGAGAACCATCCGGACCTCACGATCGTCGACTGGAACGTGTACTCGCGCAGCCACCCCGACTGGTTCCAGAGCGACGGCATCCACCTGGACTACGCCGGGGCGGTGGCGATGGCGACGCTGATCCACAAGGCGCTCGAGAAGGCCGGCGTTGCGGCGCCCGACGTGCGCGTGAAGACCTCGAGGCTGCCTGCCGCGACCAAGGGCGCCGCCTACTCGGCGCGGCTCGTCGGGGCCGCAGGCATCGCGCCGTACCGCTGGTCGCTGCTCGAGCGCGCGCCGGCCGGGCTCCACCTCGAGGCGAACGGCACGGTACGCGGACGCCCACGCGTTGCGCCGGGCTCGTACACGTTCAACGTGCGCATCACCGATTCGACGGGCGCCGCATCGACCCGGCGGCTCACCCTGCGCGTCGTGCGCTGAGCAGCGCTCATGCTGTTCCCGACTGCGACCTTCGCCGTCTTCTTCATGATCGTGCTGCCCGTCTCGTGGGCGCTGCAGCGGAGGCAGAGGGCCTGGACGGTGTGGATCCTGCTCGCCAGCTACGTGTTCTACGGCTGGTGGGACTGGAGGTTCGTGTTCCTCCTCATGGCCTCCACGGTCGTGAACCACGTCCTCGCGCTGGCCATCTTCCGCTCGGCGACGGTCGCGGCGCGCAAGAGCTTCCTGACGCTCGCCGTCGGCTTCGACCTCGGGCTGCTGGCGTACTTCAAGTACTCCGGCTTCTTCGTCAGCTCCCTCGACAACGTCGTCGGCACGTCGTGGCTCGTCAACGCAGCGCTGCCGATCGGGGTCTCCTTCTACACGTTCATGGCGATCTCGTACGTCGTCGACACGTACCGCGGCGAGGTCGTGCCGGCATCGTTCGCGCGTTTCGCCGTCTTCCAGGCGTTCTTCCCGCACCTCGTCGCCGGCCCGATCGTCCGGGCCAGCGAGCTGATGCCGCAGCTCGAGAGCCCCCGCGACCCGAGGAAGGTCGACAACCCGCGTGCCTTCTTCCTGATCGTCAGCGGCCTCTTCCTGAAGGTGGTGATTGCGAACCATCTGTCGACCCACATCGTCGACGAGGTCTTCGCCGCGCCGAACCAGTACTCGTCGCTCGAGGTGCTGGTTGCGATCTACGGCTACGCGGTTCAGATCTTCGCGGACTTCTGCGGCTACACGAACATCGCGATCGGCATCGCGCTGCTGCTCGGCTTCAAGTTCCCGCAGAACTTCGACTCCCCGTACTCGGCGGTCTCGCTGCAGGACTTCTGGCGGCGCTGGCACATGACGCTGTCGCGGTGGCTCCGCGACTACCTGTACATCCCGCTCGGCGGCAGCCGCAAGGGCCGTGTCCGGACGTACGTCAACCTGATGATCACGATGCTGCTCGGCGGCCTCTGGCACGGCGCCGCCTGGACGTTCGTCGTCTGGGGCGCGATCCACGGGACCGGGCTCTGCATCGAGCGGGCGATCGGCAAGCGGCCGACCTCGACCGCCGGCATCTGGTTCGGGCGGATCCTGACCTTCCAGATCGTCTGCTTCGCGTGGGTGTTCTTCCGCGCCGACTCGTTCCCGCGCGCCTGGCAGGTTCTGCAGCGGCTGTTCGACGCGTGGGGGCAGCCGTCGCCCCTCGTCACGACGTCGGTCGTGCTCGCGATCGTGTTCGGGATCGGCGTGCAGTACGTCCGTCCGGGCGCGCTGACCTGGCTCGAGCTGCGGTTCAACCGCCTCGGGACCGTGCTGCAGGCCGCCGCGCTCGCCGTGTGCCTGCTCGTGATCGACGCGCTCGGCCCCCAGGGCGTCGCCCCCTTCATCTACTTCCGCTTCTGACGAGACCGCGATGAGACGACTCCCACCGCATTCCGCCGCCCGCAGCGTCGCCGTCTGCCTGCTGACCCTCGTCTTCGCCGCGTTCCTGAACGCCAAGGGGATGCGGAAGACGGCGGAGATCCAGCAGCCCGGCCTGCGCCGCGAGATCGGGCTCGCCGTCGCCCGCCCGCTCGTCGACGTGAGCAGCTTCCTGCACCTGACCGCGCCGCGGCGCGAGATCCAGGTGGCGCTCGGCCGGCAGAGCTGGGACCAGATCGACACGCAGGTGCACTTCACGCTGCCGCCGCCGCGCCGTCCGGCCACGACCCCGGCGACGGAGACGACGCCGGTGCACGCAAAGCCGAAGCCGCACCGCCCGGCGCCGCTTCCGCGGTTCACCTCCGCGCACCCGCTGCGGGTCTGGGTCGCCGGCGACTCGCTGGCCGAGGTCCCGGGACAGGGCCTGCAGCGCGTCTCCGACCATGCGGTCGACATCGTCGGCGTCGAGAGCCGCCTGTCGACGGGGCTCGGGCGCCCGGACCTCTACAACTGGTTCCTCCGCATCCCGCAGGCGGTGCGCCAGCTCCACCCGAAGGTTGCCGTGCTGTCGTTCGGCGCCGACGACGCGCACAACTACCTCGCCGGTGTTCCCAACGGGAAGGTCGTCGGGCCGCTCGGGAGCGCGTCGTGGGACGCGGAGTACCGGCGGCGGGTGGAGGGTGTGACCGCCGAGCTGGCGGCCCGGGGCGTCTACGTCGTCTGGCTCGGCCTGCCGATCCCTGCCGGATCGGGGTTCGGCCACAGCTTCCCGATCGTGAACCGCATCCTCGAGTCCGTCGTGAAGGCGAACCCGGCGACGTCGACCTTCGTCGACACGTGGGACATGCTGGCCGACTCGCGCGGGCACTACGCCGCGTACCTGCGCGTGCACGGGAAGCTGACGCTGATGCGCCTCCCCGACGGGGTGCACTACACGTCGTCGGCGGGCGACCTGATCGCCGAGCAGGTGCTCAAGCAGCTGCGCACGAAGTTCGCCTTCTAGCCTTTGGACGAACGGGTGGCTCCTACCCGGCCGAAGGGGGGACCGACCCGGTATCACGGGCGGGTCGTCGAGAGCGGCCCGTCCGACCGGGGAGTGGAAGCAGGTGTGCCGATGTGCGACGTTCGCCCCGACGCGTTACAGACCCTCCCCCGAACGCGTTGAACCTCCCCTCGACGCGTTGCAAAGCCAATCGAGCTCGGGCGGCCCCGGTTGCGTGGGCCTCTGGAGGCTTGGCCGCAAGACCTCCAGGTGGCCCACGCAAGCTGAGGCAGTCGCTGCGGTTACGCCGCGTTCACCGCCGCGCTCGTCGGTGTCAGGACGCCGTTCAGGTGCGCCCAGCGGCTCGCCTCGGTCCGGTTGGCGACGTCGAGCTTGCGGTAGATGTTGGCGAGATGGAACTTGACCGTCTGTTCCGTCACCCAGAGCATCTTCGCCAGCGCCGAGTTCGAGTGACCCTCCGCGACGAGCCTGAGGATCTCGAGCTCGCGTCGTGTGAGGATCTGAGAACCCTTGTCACGTGTGACGCCGTCCGGGGCCGTCCGCTCCGGAACGTGAATACCGTGCGATGACGCCAGGAAGATCGAATGATCGAATGCCTGGCGGATCGCGACGGCGAGATCGTCGACCGCTGCCCGCTTGATGCAGCAGACGGACGCACCGGCGGCAAATGCCGCGTCGATCTCTCGTGGGTCGTAGTCCGGCGCCAGCACGACGGACTTCAGCCCGGGCCACTGTTGATGCGCGCGAGCGACGCACTTGATCCCGCCCTCCGGGACGTCAGCTGCGTCTGTGCTCGCGATCAGCAGGTCCGGCCGAAGCTCGCCGACGAGGCCGATCGCACGTTCCACGTTCGTCGTCTTTCCGACGACGCGTACATTCGCCTTCGCAAGAAGCTGCTCGAGCGCGTCTAGCCACAACGGCTGGTCGTCCAGGACGACCGCCGTCCGTTCCTCCCCATTGACCATCGAAAGGGCCGCCTTTCGAACTGGTTTGCGTCTTACCTGGCCCTCCGTATGGTTCTACGCGGCGTCCTCGTTGTAAAGGGTAGGAAAGGGGGTGATTCGTAGGACCTTCGTCCTGTGCTCCCGGTGAGGGAGAGCCGCTAGACGAAGGCGTTCTCCCCGGTCAGCGCGCGACCGATGAGCAGTTTCTGGATCTGGCTCGTCCCTTCGTACAGGGTCGTGACGCGCGCGTCGCGCAGGTACTTGCCGACCGGGAACTCGTCGACGTAGCCGTAGCCGCCGTGCGCCTGCAGGGCCGCGTTGGCGGCCCGGACGGCGACCTCGCTGGCGAAGTACTTGGCGACCGATGCCTCGACGGTGTGGCGCTCGCCGCGGTCGGCGGTGGCCGCGGCGCGCCAGACGAGCAGGCGGGCCGCCTCCGTCTCGACGGCGATGTCCGCGAGCAGCTCCTGCACGAGCTGGAAGCTCGCCACCGGCCGCCCGAACTGGTGCCGCTCCTTCGTGTACGCGACCGAGGCGTCGAGGCATCCCTGGGCGATCCCGACGCAGCCCGCGCCGAGCGAGATGCGGCCGTGGTCGAGCGCCGTCATCGCGATCCTGAAGCCGGAGCCTTCCTCGCCGAGCCGGGCGTCGCCGGGGACGCGAACCTCGTCGAGGAAGAGCTCGGCCGTGTCCTGTGCGCGCAGCCCGAGCTTCCCCTTGACCGGGCGCGACTCGAAGCCGGGGGCGTCGGTGGGGACGACGAAGCAGGTGATCCCGCGCGGGCCGGGCTCGCCCGTGCGCGCGAAGACGAGCGCGTGGCTCGCCCACGTGCCGAGGGTGATGAAGATCTTCCGGCCGCTGATCAGCCAGTCCCCGCCGTCGCGGACGGCGCGTGTCTCGAGCCCGCCCGGGTCGGAACCGGCGCCCGGCTCGGTGAGCGCGTAGCAGCCGAGCTGCTCGCCGGCGGCGAGCGGGGGCAGCAGCCGCTCGAGCTGCTCGGGCGAGCCGAAGCGCGCGACCGACTTGCCGTAGAGGCCGTTCGAGACGGAGACGATCCCGCGCACGTTCGAGTCCGCGCGGCCGAGCTCCTCGACGATCAGCGCGTACGAGACGTGGTCGAGCCCGAGCCCGCCGTGCTCGGCCGGGAGCGCAGCGGCGAGGAACCCGAGCTCGGCCAGCTTGCCCACGATCGCAGGGTCGACGGCCTCGGCGCGATCCCACGCGGCAGCGTGTGGTGCGATCTCGGCGTCGCAGAACTCCCGAGCAGTAGCCCGAATCAGCTCCTGCTCGCCGGAAAGTGTGAAGTCCACGAAGGTGATCTTGACGCAGTTGCGCGGCCCGCAGGTGCACAACGAGCCGCCGCGAGTGCGGGCTCCGCCCGTGCTCGCGCACCACGAGGCGCCAGGTGTCGGAGAGGGGGGTTTGGGGGGAGAACCGAAGGTGCTCCCCCCAAAAGTGGAAGGTGCTCCCCCCAACGAGAAAACCGCCGGGCGACGTGTCGCTTTCGTCCACCTCGCCAACCGGCCGCTTGGGCTCGCGCCTTCTGCAGTCGCTCGGCGGGGCTTCGACCTACTCGCGTCCACGCACCCGACGGGAGCCGCAATGTACGCGGCGGGATCGACTCCGCGCAAGGGGGAGGTGCGACGAAAGAGGCGCAGTTTGCACGAACTGCATCGCGTTGCCCCGGTGGGCGCGATTCGCGGTGCCTGGCACCTGACCCGGTGCCAGGCACCGACGCCCTCCCGCCGGCTCTTCCGTATCCGGGAGAGTCGCGGGTCTAACCTGTGGCACCTCAGATGAAGGTGCTTCTGCCCGACAACTCCGAGCTCGAGCTGCCCGACGGCGCGACCGGCCTCGACGCCGCGCGGGCGATCGGCCCGAAGCTCGCCGAGCAGGCCGTGCTCGTCCGGGCGGACGGCACGCCGCAGGATCTCCGTTCACCGCTGCCCGACGGCGCGCGGCTGCAGATCCTCACCACCCGCGACGCCCAGGACCCGGACGCGCTCGCCGTGCTGCGCCACTCGTCCGCGCACCTCCTGGCCGAGGCCGTCCGCCGCCTGTACCCCGGCGTCAAGATCGCGATCGGCCCGCCGGTCGAGAACGGCTTCTACTACGACTTCGAGTTTCCGGAGCCGGTCCACGAGTCCGACCTCCAGCGCATCGAGGCCGAGGTCGCCCGTGAGATCGCGGAGGGACGCGAGTGGACGCGCGAGGTGATCGGCCGCGAGGACGCGCGCGCGCGCTTCCTCGCCGAGGGCGAGCCGTACAAGGTCGAGCTCGTCGACACAGCGGAGGGCGAGATCTCGCTTTACACGCAGGGGGATTTCACCGACCTCTGCCGCGGCCCGCACCTCCAGAACGCGGCGCCGATCAAGGCGCTCAAGCTGACCGGCCTTGCCGGCGCGTACTGGCGCGGCGACGAGCGGAACACGCAGCTCACCCGGATCTACGGGACAGCGTTCTACTCGCAGGCCGACCTGGACGCGTACCTCGAGCGCGTCGAGGAGGCGCGGCGCCGCGACCATCGCCGGCTCGGACGCGAGCTCGACCTCTTCCACCTCTCGGAGCACTCGCCCGGATCGCCCTTCTGGCATCCGAAGGGGATGGTGATCTGGAACGAGCTCGAGGACCTCCGCCGCCGCGAGAACCGCCGGCGCGGGTACCTGGAGGTGAAGACGCCGCTCCTCTACGACCAGGAGACGTACGTCACCTCCGGGCACTTCGAGAACTACGAGGAGAACATCTTCTGGGTGCAGAGCCACGAGGAGCACGAGCGCCGGTTCGCGCTCAAGCCGATGAACTGCCCCGGGCACATGCTCCTGTTCGGCTCGCGCCTGCGCAGCTACAAGGACCTGCCCATGCGCTTCGCGGAGTCGTCGACCCTGCACCGCGACGAGAAGGGCGGCACGCTGCACGGCCTCCTGCGCGTGAAGCACATCACCCAGGACGACGCGCACATCTTCTGCCGCGCCGACCAGATCGAGGACGAGATCTTCGGCTGCCTCGACTTCGCGTCGTTCCTCTACGAGCTGTTCGGGCTGGAGGCCCGGTTCGAGCTCTCGACGAGGCCCGACCATAAGCTCGGAACCGACGAGGAATGGGACTTCACCGAGGGCGCGCTCCGCGCCGCGCTCGACCGCCGCGGGATCGACTACGTCGTGAACGAGGGAGACGGTGCGTTCTACGGACCGAAGATCGACCTGCACATGACCGACGCGATCGGGCGCTCGTGGCAGATGGGAACGATCCAGCTCGACTCGCAGATGCCCCAGCGGTTCGAGCTCACCTACATGGGCGAGGACAACCGCGAGCACTCGCCGTACGTCGTCCATCGCGCGCTCCTCGGCTCACTCGAGCGGTTCGTCGGCATCCTCGTCGAGCACTACGCAGGCGCCTTCCCGTTCTGGCTCGCGCCGGTGCAGATCCGGGTGGTCCCGGTGGGGGAGAGCCACCGCGACGCCGCCGGCGCGTTGGCGGCGGAGCTCGCGCCGTACCGGGTCGAGGTCGACGCCTCCGACGAGACGGTCGGCAAGCGGATCCGGAACGCGGAGGTCGACAAGATCCCGTTCGTCGTCGTCTACGGCGACAAGGAGTCCAGCGAGGCGCTCGCGATCCGTGAGCACGGCGGCGGGCAGAGCACCTTGTCGCTGCCCGAGTTCCGGGCGAAAATTGGTACCCTTGAGCCCTGGCAAGCAGGGGCGGAACCGTCTCTCACCTCCTAGCGCGAGCTTCGGGGGTTCAACCGATGTGCTCACCGAGCAGGTTGACGAGACCGCCGCGCCACTGCACGCCGGCGGTTTTTCATTGGAAGAGGAGGAAACAACGAGTTTGGTGAAGCGCATTTGAGGCCGGAGTCTTTGGGGCACAAGCCTTGAGGCCGAGAGGCAGGCGGACCGTCGAGCCCCCGCGCCGGCCGGAGCCGCAGACGCGGATCAACGATGCGATCCGTGTCTCGCGCGTCAGGCTGATCGACGAGAACGGCGGCCAGATGGGGATCAAGCCCACCGACGAGGCGCGGGAGTACGCGTACTCGAGGAATCTCGATCTCGTCGAAGTCGCAGCGCAGGCGGATCCTCCCGTCGCGCGTGTCATGGACTACGGCAAGTACCGGTACGAGCTCGAGCAGAAGGCGAAGCTCGCCCGCAAGCATCAGACGCAGATCCACGTCAAGGAGATCAAGCTCAGACCCAAGATCGGGCAGCACGACTACGACACGAAACGAGGCCACGTCGAGCGCTTCCTCAACCAGCGCGCGAAGGTGAAGGTCACGATCATGTTCCGGGGCCGCGAGCGCGAGCATCCGGATCGTGGGCGGGACCTGCTGATGCGGCTGGCGGACGACGTGAAGGAGATCGGCTTGATCGAGACGCAGCCGCTGCTCGAAGGCCGGAACATGACGATGGTGCTCGGCCCCACGAAGAACGCAGGAGTCAAACGAGATGCCGAAACAGAAGACCCACTCGGGAGCAAAGAAGAAGTTCAAGGTCACGGGGACGGGCAAGCTGCTGCGCCGGTCGGCGAACCAGAGCCACAATCTGGAGCACAAGTCACCGAAGCAGAAGCGAACGTTCAGTAAGGACAAGCCGGTCGCGGACGACAACAAGCGGACGGTCAACCGTCTGCTCGGGAGGCGCTGAGCGATGCCTCGCGTCAAGCGGTCGGTCAACGCGCGCAAGAAGCGGCGGAAGGTGCTCGAGGAGGCGAAGGGGTACTGGGGCCTCAAGAAGTCGAACTACAAGTACGCGAAGGAGCAGGTCGAGCGCTCGCTCGCCTACGCGTACCGCGACCGCAAGGTTCGCAAGCGCGAGTTCCGGCGGCTCTGGATCATGCGCATCAACGCCGGTGCGCGTGCCAACGGCCTCTCGTACAACCAGTTCGTCGCGGGCTTGAAGGCTGCGGACGTCGAGCTCGACCGGAAGATCCTGGCCGATCTGGCGGTGAGCGACCCGGCGAAGTTCGGCGAGCTCGCCGAGCAGGCGAAGGCCGCGCTCGCCGAAGCGGCGAAATAGACCGCCAGGCCGAGATCTTCAACCGGCAGGCGGAGTTCTGCGACAGTCGTTCGCCGTTCTACGCCCGGCTGTGCCGGCGGCTCGCGACCGACCGCCGTGTGCGCGAGCTCGCTCCGGACCTGCGCTGGGATTTGCCGCTGCGGGTGCTCGGCGGGCTCCACTACCTCGTCCTGAGCGACCGCGCGAGCTGGGACGACGTCGACGCCGCGCTCGACGACGAGCGCGAGCTGCTCGCGCGCTTCGTGCGCAAACAGTCGGTGCAGACCAACGAGGTGCGGCGGGCCTGGGGGCTGCTTCCCGGCTTCCTCGAGCTCGACGAGCCACACGTCGATCTCGTCGAGCTCGGCGCGAGCGCCGGCCTGCTGCTCGCGGTCGACCGCTACGACTACCGCTATCGGGCGGGACGCTGGGGAGGAGGCTCCGGCGCGCTCGTCCTCGAAGGCGACGATCGGGGCGGCCCTCCCGCGGAGCTGCTCGGCCGCGAGCTCCTCGTCGGCCGCAGGATCGGGCTCGACCTCGATCCGGTTGCGCTCGACGAGCGCGGGGCGCGCCTGCTCGAGGCGTTCGTCTGGCCGGACCAGCACGAGCGGATCGAGCGCCTGCGGCGCGCGATCGCGATCGCGCGCACGCTCGACATCGACCTGCGGCGGGGCGACTACGTCGAGCTGCTGCCCGCCGTGCTGGCCGAGCGGCGTGACGACGCCCTGATGGTCGTCTTCCACTCGGTGTCGACGACCTACCTGGACGCGGAGCGCTTCGCGCAGCTCACCTCCGTGCTCGAGCGCGGCGGGCGCGACGGCCCGCTCGCGTCGGTCTCGTTCGAGGGGCCGCGGCACGACGCGGACTACGGCGGTGTGGCGCTCGAGGCGACGGTCTGGCCCGGAGGCGGGACGCGCCGGCTGGCCAAGGTCGACTTCCACGCGGCGTGGCTCGAGTGGGATGCGCGGTGATCACGTCGCGCGACAACGAGCGCCTGCGGCTGGTGCGCAAGCTGCACGAGCGCCGCTGGCGCGAGAAGCTCGGTCTGTTCTTCGTCGAGGGCGAGGATGCCGTCCGAGCGGCGACGGTGGAGCCGGTCGAGTTGCTCCGTGCCGGGGAGGACGTCGAGCCGCGACTGCTCGCGGAGGTCGCGACCGCGCCGCACCCGCCGCGGGTGATCGGCGTCTACCGGCGGGACGACCTCCCGGGCTGGCAGGAGCGACCCGTGGCGCTCGCGCTCTGGCGGCTCGGCGACCCCGGCAACGTCGGCACCCTGATCCGCACCGCGGATGCGTTCGGGGCGTCGGTCTGCCTGTCCGACCGGTGCGCCGACCCGACCTCGCCGAAGGCGCTCCGGGCCTGCGCCGGCTCGATCTGGCGGGTCCCGCTCGGCTCCTTCGACGACCGCGTGGGGCGGCGCGTCGCGCTCGTGGCGCACGGCGGGACGCCGCTCGCCGCGGTCGACCTGTCGGGTCCGGTGACGTTCCTGCTCGGTGCCGAGCGCGGGGGCCTGCCCGGCGAGGTCGAGCGGGACTTCGACGCCACGATCCCACTCGGCGGCGCCGAGTCGTTGAACGTCGCCGCGGCCGGCGCGATCGCGCTCTACGAGCGCGTGCGGCAGACCCAGACCGAGTCCTCGCCGCCGTTCCACGGCGAGCGGTCGAACCAGCCGTAGAGCGCCTCGACGACGAAGCCCTCGTCCATCAGCAGCTCGATCCACTCGCGCACCGAGAGCCAGGCGAGCGACATCTCGGCCTCGCGGCCGTCCCCGCGCACGCGCAGCATCAGGCGGCGCCCCTCCTGATCCCAGTCAGCCCGCTCGAAGATCCCGGGCTCGCGCTCGAGCCAGCGGCCGTTCGTCTCGGCGATGTCGTCGGCTGCCGGCGTGAAGACGTCGAACACGAACCGGCCCTCTCTCGGCAGGAGCAGCCGGCGGACGGCGCGCAGCGTCGCCCGCCGGTCCTCGTCCGACTCCATGTGCAGCAGCGAGCGGAACGGGCAGATGACGAGCGGGAAGGTCCCGTCGAGCGGCGGGTCGCGCATGTCGCCGAAGCGGAGGTCGACGAGCTCCGACACGGCCGCCAGCTCCGCCTGCTCGGCGGCGACGTCGAGCATGCCCTGCGACGTGTCGATCCCGATCACCTCGACGCCCGCGGTCGCGATCGGCACCGCGATGCGCCCGGTTCCGACGCACAGCTCGACCACCGGGCCGCCCGACGCGCGGGCCTCGTCGACGTAGAAGCCGACGTCCTCGACGACGCTGCGCGACCACGGGTCGTAGAGACGGGCGATGTCGTCGTACTCGGACATCTCTTGGATAGTGTCGCCGCGTGGACTGGACGGCGCACGAGGAGGAGGCGTCGGCTGCGATCGCGGCCGCGACGACCGAGCCCGAGCTCGACGACGTGCGTGTCCGTGTGCTCGGCCGCAAGTCGGAGCTCGCCCAGGCGCTGCGCGGCGTCCGCGACCGCGAGACGGGAATGCTGCTGAACGGGATCCGCGCCCGCCTGGAGGCGGCGGTGGCCGGGCGCGAGGAGACGCTGCGCCGGGAGGAGCTCGACCGACGCCTGCGGGACGAGGTCGTCGACGTCACCCTGCCGGGCGAGCAGCTGCCGCTCGGCCACCTCCACCCGATCACCCAGGTGCGGCGCATCGTCGAGGACGCCTTTCTCGGCCTGGGCTACGAGGTCCGCGACGATCGCGAGGTCGAGACGGTCGAATACAACTTCGACAAGCTGGCGTTCGCGCCGACGCATTCGTCCCGTTCGCCGCGCGACACCTTCTTCTTCGACGACACGCACGTGCTGCGCACCGAGACGTCGCCGAGCCAGATCCACATCATGGAGGAGAAGGAGCCGCCGATCTACATGGTGTCGATCGGACGCGTCTACCGGCGCGACGCGATCACGGCGACGCGCTACCCGATCTTCCACCAGTTCGAGGGGCTCGCCGTCGATGACGGGCTCACGCTCGCCGACCTCAAGGGGACGCTGCTGCACGTGATGCGCAAGCTCTACGGCCCCGACCGGCGGGTGCGCTTCCGGACGCACTACTTCCCGTTCACCGAGCCGTCGATCGAGCCGGACGTCTCCTGCGGGATCTGCGGCGGCAGCGGCTGCCGCACGTGCAAGTTCTCCGGCTGGATCGAGATGGGCGGCGCGGGCATGGTCGACCCGCGCGTCTTCGAGAACGTCGGCGTCGACCCCGAGCGCTGGAGCGGCTTCGCGTTCGGCTGCGGCCTCGAGCGCGCCGCGCAGCTGCGCCACGACGTGCCCGACATCCGCGCCCTCTGGGAGGGCGACCTCCGCGTGCTGAGGCAGTTCTGATGCGCGTGCCGCTCTCCTGGCTGGCGGAGTACGTGCCGCTGCAGATGCCGGTCGAGGAGCTCGCGACGAGGCTCTCGATCGCCTCGGCCGAGGTCGAGGGGATCGAGACGCGCGGCGTGGCCGACAGCGACGGCAACCTCGGCCTGTTCCGCGTCGGCCGCGTGCTCGAGGCGGTCAAGCACCCGAACGCCGACCGCCTGCAGCTGACGAAGGTCGACGTCGGCGAGGGCGAGGCGCGCTCGATCGTCTGCGGCGCCTGGAACTTCGGCGCCGGAGCAACGGTCGCGGTGGCATTGCCGGGGGCCGTGCTGCCGAACGGGCTCACCCTCGAGCGCAGGACGGTGCGCGGCGAGGTCTCCGACGGGATGATCCTCGCCGAGGACGAGGTCGACCTCGGCTCCGACCACACCGGGATCATGCTGCTCCCGGACGGCACCGAGCCCGGGACGCCGCTTCACGACGTGCTGCCGCTGCGGGAGACGATCCTGCTCGTCGAGTCGACCGGAAACCGGCCCGACCTGCTGTCGGTGTACGGGATCGCGCGCGAGGTGGCGGCTCTCTACGACGTGCCGCTTGCCCCGCAGCCGGGGAGCGCGCCGATCGACCTGCCGGAGGCGCCGGTCGACGTCCAGATCGACGACCTCGCCGGTTGCCCGCGCTACATCGGGCGGCTGTTCGAGAACGTGGCGATCGGCCCGTCGCCCGTCTGGCTCAAGGCGCGCCTGCTCGCTGCAGGCATGCGCCCGATCTCGAACGTGGTCGACGTGACGAACTACGTGATGCTGGCGCTCGGCAACCCGCTGCACGCGTTCGACTTCACCACGTTGCACGGCGGCCGCATCGTCGTGCGCCGCGCGCACGCGGGAGAGCGCCTGCGGACGCTCGACGGCGTCGAGCGCGACCTGACCGCGGCCGACCTGATGATCGCGGACGGCGAGCGCTCGGTCGCCCTGGCCGGGATCATGGGCGGCGAGGAGACCGAGATCGGCGAGGAGACCACGACCGTCCTGCTCGAGGCGGCGAACTTCGAGCCGCACGGCCTGTTCCTGACGAGCGAGCGGCTGCGCCTGCGCACCGAGGGGTCGAACCGCTGGGAGAAGGGCGTCGACCCGTACGTCGCCGGGCCGGCGGCCAACTTCGCCACCGAGCTGCTCGTCGAGCTCGCCGGAGCGACGCTGACCGCCCACACCGACGCGCACGGCGAGCTGCCGGCACGCCCGGTGGTCGAGTACCGGCCGCAGCGCGCGGACGCGGTGATCGGCGTCGAGACGCCGCCCGCCGACCAGCGGCGGCTGCTGGAGCGGCTCGGCTTCGACGACGACGGTGGCCGCGTCGTCGTCCCGACCTGGCGCGGACGCGATGTGTGGCGCGAGATCGACGTCGTCGAGGAGGTCGCGCGCTTCCGGCTGGAGGACGTCCCGTTCACGCTGCCGCTGCGGCGCGCGATGTTCGGGACGCTGACCCGCGAGCAGGCGCTGCGCCGCCGGGTCGAGGACACGCTCGTCGGCCTCGGCTTCAGCGAGACGTACACGCCGAGCCTCCGTCCCGAAGGCGACACGCCGTGGCGGCTCCCCGAGCCGATCACCGTCGACTTCACCGCGCTGCGCACGCGGATCCTGCCGAGCCTCGTCGACGCCGCCGCGCACAACCTGGACGCGGGCGCCTCGAAGATCGCGCTCTTCGAGGTGGCGCGCGTCTACCTCGCGGGCGGCGACCTCCCCGACGAGCACGTGCACGTCGCCGGGATCGCGACCGGCGGCTTCTTCCATGGGAAAGGGGTCGTCGAGGCCCTGTACGCGGCGCTCAAGGCCGACCCTGTCTTCGAGCGGACGGAAGATCCCCTCTTCCATCCCGGCAAGGCCGCCCGCACCGGCGCGGGGCTCGTCGGCGAGCTCCATCCCACCGTGCTGGACGGGACGTGGTGCGGCTTCGAGCTCGACTTGGAGACGCTCTACCGCGAGAGCCACGAGCCGGTCACCTACCACGACGTGATCACCTTCCCGGCCGTGCGCCAGGACATCGCCGTCGTCGTCGACGACGGCGTCGAGGCGGGGGCCGTCGTGGGGGCGGCCCGCGAGGCGGCCGGCGCGGAACTGGGCGACATCCGCGTCTTCGACGTCTACACCGGCGATCCGATCCCGGCCGGGAAGAAGTCGATCGCCTTCTCGGTCACCTTCCAGTCGCCGGTGCGCACGCTCACCGACGAGGACGCACGGCGGCTGCGCGGGGCGATCGTGTCGGCGCTCGGCGCGCGCTTCGGCGCCGAGCTCCGCGAATAGGGACGCAGACCAGGTGCCTGGCCCCTAGGTGCCAGGCACCCGTCGGGTTCCCCCGTTCAGTCGTCGTCCTCGCGCAGCGACCAGCGGCCGACGCGCCAGAGCTCGGTGCTCGGCTGGTTGCGGCGGCCGGCGAACAGGCGGAACGTGGCCCCGAGCCCGCTCGAGACGACGAACGCGGCCGCCGCCGCGCCGGCGAGGACGAACGGCGCCTTTCGCTTGGCGGAGTTCACCTTCGCGCGGGCGCGCTCCATCTCCGTCCGCAGGTCCCCGACCGCGTCGACGAGCTCGGCGCGCTCGGTCTCGAGCTCCTGGCTGATCTCCTCGGGTGTCCGGCCTGCCGGCATCAGCGCTTGAGGGCCTCCGCGGTCAGCTTCGCCTCGCGGATCGCCGCCTCCGGACTGAACGGCGCCGCCTTCTGGAACCGGCCCCGTGCGAGCAGCAGGAAGAGCCCGCACAGGAGGAAGAGCAGCGCGGTCACGATCAGCAGCGACGCCCACACCGGCAGGAAGGTCGCGAAGCCGGCCGCGATCGTCGCGAACATGAACATCAGCCCGAAGAAGAGGAAGAAGAGCGCGACCAGCCCGAGCCCGGCGCCGATCCCGACCGACTGCGCCTTCTTCTTGAGCTCGATCCCGGCGAGCTCGCGCTCGAGCCTGATCAGGGCCTGGGCGCGGGCCGCCGTCCGCTTCACCGACGCGAGCAGGCCGCGCCGCGGCGGCACGACCCGCAGCCCGCGGGTGGGGGTCGGCTCCTGTGCCGGTTCGGACATCACGCGGGAGTATTCCGGATTTGCCGCCTCAGAAAACAGGGAGCCGGCCGGCCCAGGGGCGCGCCCGCTCGAGCTGTCCCGCCAGCCGGAACAGGAGGGCCTCGCCGACCGGGGGGCCGATCAGCTGGATCCCGGCCGGGAGCCCGTCGACGACGTCGAACGGGACGCAGGCCGCAGGCTGGCCGGTGACGTTCACGAGCGGCGTGAAGGGCGTGAACTCGCCGCCGCGCCGGAACTGCTCCCACGGGTCGTCGGGCTCGAAGACCCAGCCGATCGGCACCGGCGCCTTCGCGAGCGCCGGCGTCAGCACGACGTCGACGTCCTGCCAGAAGGCGACGACGCGGCGCGAGGCCCGCTGCAGCGAGGCCGTCGCCTGCGCGAGCGCGACGCTCGTCGTCGCCTCGGCCGACTCCGCGAGCGCGCGGTTGAGCGGCTCGAGCAGCGACCGGTCGGGCACCGGGTACAGCGCCGGCGACGTCTGCCACAGCACGGCGAACGCGCGCAGCAGGTTCTCGTCACGCCACGGCGGCGTCCGCTCGACGACGTCGTGGCCGAGCTCCGCGAGCGCGTCGGCGGCTGCACGGGCGACGGTCACCGCTGCCGCATCGACCGGATACGGGATCGGCGCGACGTCGGTGAACGCGATCCGCAGGCGGCCCGGGTCGCGTCCGACCTCCTCGAGGAACGGCCGTTCCGGGGGCGCGAGGACGTTCGCGTCGCCCCACTCGTACCCGGCGAGCACGTCGAGGAACGCCGCCGCGTCGCGCACCGTCACCGACAGCGGGCCGTTCTGGGAGAGCTCGAGCGAGCCGCCGACGTACGGCGCGGGCGAGACGCGGCCGCGCGACGGCTTGATCCCGAACAGGCCGCAGCACGCGGCCGGGATGCGGATCGAGCCGCCGCCGTCCGAGCCGTGCGCGAGCGCGAGCGCTCCGGCGGCGACGGCCGCCGCCGCGCCGCCCGACGACCCGCCGGGCGTCCGCTCCCCGTCCCACGGGTTGCGGCAGGCGCCGTTCAGCTCCGACTCGGTGACGGCGGTGATCCCGAACTCCGGTGTGTTCGACTTGCCGAGCACGACGAAGCCGGCCCCCTTCATCCGCCGCACCACCGCCGCGTCGGTCTCGGGCACATGGTCGGCGAAGGCGCGCGACGAGTAGGTCGTCCGCAGCCCGGCGGTGTCCGTGAGGTCCTTGACGAGCATCGGCACACCGGTGAACGGCCCGTCCGGGAGCGGCGAGCGGGCGGCCTCGACCGCCTCGTCGAAACAGCCGGTGACGAGGAAGTTGAGCGCCGGGTTCGTCGCTTCGATCCGTGCGATCGCCTGCTCGACGGCCTCGACGGCGGTCAACTCGCCCGCGCGGATCGCCGCCGCCTGTGCGAGCGCGTCGGTCAGCGGGCCGGGCCCGGGTCGGGGAGCCGGTCGAAGCCGTCCCGGTCGAGTGAGACGACGATCGTCCCGTCGCTCGCGATCGAGACGATCTGGTCCGCGGCGACGTAGTGCGACCGGTCGCCGAGGCCGCCCAGCACCGAGAGCCCCTCGAAGACGTCCTCGTCGTGGTCGCCGAGCACCTCGTCGACGCTGCCGAGCTCGTGTCCGGCGGCGTCGAAGACGCGCCAGCCCGGTTCGACCAGCGACCAGGCGACGAGATGCGGGCTCATCAGACGTTCCGGCCGGACACGAACCAGGTCGGGCCCTGCGTCCCGACGAGGCGCGTGTCGCTGAGCACGCGCAGCACCTCGACCGAGCCCTGCATCCCCATTCCGTCGCAGCGCTCGAAGCAGCGCTCGACCATGCCCGGGGAGGCGCCGTAGCCGGCGAGGCGCGCCGCGCGGAAGCGGAGCGCGAGCCGCGTCCCGTCCCGGCGCGGGTTGACCGGCGCCAGCATCACCGCGCCCGGCTCGATGTAGTCGCTCGAGGCGAGACGCAGCTCGGCGTAGAGGTCGCTCCAGTCGGGCGGGAGCCCGGCGAGCGCGGCGTGCCACGAGTCGACGAGCGAGACGGCGGGCTCGGGAGCCTCCTCCAGGGCGACCGGGGAGGTCGTGTCGGCGAGCTCGAGCCGGCCGGGTATGCGCGCCTCGTCGAGCCGGCGCAGGAGCCGCGTCACGCCGTCGGGGCCGGTCGCGCTCCCGTCCTTGGCCGACGCGAAGCGAAATACGGCCGGGGACGGCCGGAAGGGCTGGGCCGGGGCCAGCAGCGCCGCGGCGCGCCCGGCGGCCTGCTCGCTCGCGGCCGTCAGCCGGAGCTCGGCGCGCGACCAGTCCGCCGGAAGCTCGTTCTGAACCCGGATCCAGTCACCGGCGAGGCTCACGGCGCAAAACGTACACTGCGGTCCGGTGGCCAAGGTCGAGAAGAAACGCGTGCTCGGAGACGAGACGCTGCGCGAGTTCCTGCGCGAGATGCTGCTCATCCGCCGCTTCGAGGAGAAGGTGGAGGAGCGCTTCCGCGCCGGCGAGCTCCCGGGCTTCCTGCACGTCGCGATCGGGCAGGAGGCGACTGCGGTCGGCGTCTGCCAGGCGATGGAGGAGGGCGACATCTTCGCGTCCACGCACCGTGCGCACGGCCACACGCTCGCCCGCGGCTCGCATCCGAACGCCGTGATGGCGGAGCTGTACGGGAAGATCGAGGGCTGCTCGCACGGCTACGGCGGCTCGATGCACCTCTACGACGTGGAGCGCGGCAACTACGGGGCGAACGCCGTGATCGGCGGGGGGCTGCCCGCCGTCACGGGCGCCGGGCTCGCCTTCAGGCTGCGTGACGAGCCGCGGGTGGCGGTCGCGTTCTTCGGCGACGGCGCGACGAACATCGGCACGTTCCACGAGTCGCTCAACCTGGCGCAGCTCTGGCAGACGAAGACCGTCTTCGTCTGCGAGAACAACCACTGGGCCGAGTCGACACCCGGCTGGCAGCACTCGCCGGTGTGGGACGACATGAGCAAGCGCGCGCTCTCCTACGACATGCGCTCGCGCAAGGTCGACGGCCAGGACGTCGAGGCCGTGTACGAGGCTGCGCTCGACGCGCTCGAGTGGGCGCGTGAGGGCCGCGGGCCGGTGTTCCTCGACGTGCGGACGTACCGGATGCAGGGCCACTACATCGGCGACCCGCAGGTGTATCGCTCGAAGGAGGATCGCGGGGACGCCGCCGAGCACGATCCGATCCCGCGCCTGCGCGAGCGGCTCGGGCTCTCGGACGAGGAGTTCCAGGCGCTCGACGACGAGGCGGTCGGCGTGGTCGACGCGGCGGTCGAGTTCGCCAAGAACGGCACCGATCCTCAGCCCGAGGATGCCCTGAAGAACGTCTATGCCTGAGGCTCGGGGTGCCTGAGCTGACCTACCGTGAAGCGGTGCGCGACGCGCTCGGCACCGCGCTCCGCCGCGACGAGGACGTCTTCATCATGGGCGAGGACATCGCCGAGATGGGCGGCTCGATGGGCGTCACCCAGGGCCTGCTCGAAGAGTTCGGCCCCGAGCGCGTCCGCAACACCCCGATCTCCGAGATGGCGATCGTCGGCGCCGGCATCGGGGCGGCGATGGCGGGCATGCGCCCGATCGTCGAGATCATGTACGAGGACTTCCTGACGCTCTCGCTCGAGCAGATCGTCAACCAGGCGGCGAAGCACCGTTACATGTCGGGCGGGCAGGTGAAGGTGCCGCTGACGATCCGTACCCAGGGCGGCGCCGGATGGTCGCCGGGTGCGCAGCACGCGCAGCAGCTCGAGGCGTGGCTCGTCCACATCCCCGGGCTCAAGGTCGTCTTCCCGTCGACGCCGGAGGACGTCCGCGGCCTGCTCTGGTCGGCGATCTACGACGACAACCCGGTGATCGTCTTCGAGCACCGGCTGCTCTACCCGGTGAAGGGCGAGGTGCCCGAGGAGCTCGAACCGATCCCGATCGGCAAGGCGCGCGTGCTACGCGAGGGGAGCGACGTGACGGTGATCGCGACCGGGCCGCTCGTCCACCACGCGCTGAAGGCGGCCGACGAGGCGGCGGCCGAGGGGATCTCGGTCGAGGTCGTCGATCCGCGGACGCTGCAGCCGCTCGACGAGGATCGCCTCGTCGCGAGCGTGAAGAAGACGAACCGCGCCGTGATCGCGCACGAGGCGGTCACGCGGATGGGCTTCGGGGCGGAGGTCGCGGCGGTGCTGCAGTACCAGGCGTTCGACTGGCTCGACGCCCCGATCGAGCGCGTCGGGTCGAAGTTCGCCCCGCTCGCGTTCGCACCGGTGATGGAGCAGTTCGTCGTCCCGCAGGTCGCCGACGTGCTCGCTGCGATCAGGCGGACGGTCGGGAAGCAGTCGGTGGCTCACTAGCGTGGCGAACGAGGTCAAGCTCCCGCGTCTCGGACAGGGCATGGAGGCCGGCACGGTCACGCGGTGGCTCAAGGCCGAGGGCGACGAGGTCGCGAAGGGTGAGCCGCTCTACGAGATCGACACCGACAAGGTGACGCAGGAGGTCGAGTCCGACTTCGCCGGCGTGCTGCTCAGGATCACGCTGCCGGAGGGCGAGGCGCCGGTCGGCGAGACGATCGCCTGGATCGGCGAGGCGGGGGAGGAGATCCCTGCGCCCGTCGCGCAGGCGGCCGCCGTCGCGCCGGCCGAACCTCGGGTGCCTGGCACCTTGGTGCCAGGCACCGGTCGTGAGCCTGCCGTGGCGAGCTCGTCGAACGGCGGCCGCGTCAAGGCCTCGCCGCTGGCGCGCCGCCTCGCACGCGAGCGGGGGATCGATCTCGCGCAGGTGCGCGGCACCGGCCCCGACGGCCGCATCGTCGCCGAGGACGTCGAGCACGGCGCTGCGGCCGCGCCCGCCGCCGCACCGGCGCCCGCGCCGGTGGTCGCCGGCGAGGTCGAGTCGGTGCCGTTGACGAACGTGCGCAGGACGATCGCGCGCCGGCTGACCGCTGCCTGGCAGGCACCGGTCTTCCAGCTCACCGTGAGCGCCGACATGACGCGCGCGAACCAGCTCGTGGCGAAGGCGCGCGAGCTCGATCCCGAGGTGCGCGTCACGGTCACCGACGTGCTCGCCAAGGTCTGCGCCGCGGCGCTCCGCCGCCACCGCGACGTCAACGTCGCGTTCGCGGAGGACGCACTGCTCCGCTACCCGTCGGCGAACATCGGGATCGCGGTGGCAGCTCCGCAAGGGCTCGTCGTCCCGGTGATCGCAGGCGTCGAGTCGCGAACGCTCGCCGACGTCGCCCGCGCGCGCGGCGAGATCGTCGAGCGCGCCCGTGCGAACAAGCTGACGGCGGCCGATCTCGACGGTGGGACGTTCACGATCTCGAACCTCGGCATGTACGGCATCGAGCAGTTCGTCGCCGTCCTCAACCCGCCGCAGGCGGCGATCCTCGCCGTCGGCGCGACCGAGGACAGGCCGGTGGCCGTCGACGGAGAGCTCGTCGTGCGGCCGATGATGACGATGACGCTGACGGTCGACCATCGCGCGGTCGACGGTGCCGAGGGAGCCGACTTCCTCCGCACGGTGAAACGGCTCCTCGAGGAGCCGGCGCTCGCCTTGTAGGCGCCGATGGTTCGTCGCGGCTCTCAGGCGGATGTCGCGTTCATGCGGTCGATGCTCGCCCACGCCTACCACTGGCGCGTGGCGGGGTTCGAGGACGAGATCCCGCTGTCGCGCTACACGGAGAGCTGGGGCCGCCCGGGCGACCTCGCCCTGATCGCGATGGAGGGCGGGCACCGGGTCGGTGCCGCCTGGCTGCGCCGCTTCACCGCCGGTTCGCCGGGCTACGGGTTCGTCGACGACGAGACGCCGGAGCTGACGATCGCCGTCGTCCCGTCACGGCGCCGGCACGGCGTCGGCCAGGAGCTGCTGGACGCGCTGCTCGAGCAGGCGCGCGCCGCGGGTCACGGCGCGGTGTCGCTGAGCGTCGAGGACGAGTCGCCCGCGGTCTCGTTCTACGAGCGCAACGGGTTCGAGCAGGTCGGCCACGAGCACGGCGCGCTGACCATGGTCAGGCGCTTCGCGTAGCGAGCGCCTCGCCGAGACGGCGCCGCGCATCCTCGACTGCGCGCGGGTCGATCGTGTGCGGGACCGGCGACTCGCGGTAGGCGACGTCGGCGCCCGCGCCCGTGAGCAGGTCCCGTGCCGCACGCCCGAACTGCACCGGGATCACCGGGTCGAGCGAGCCGTGCGCGATCGTCACCGGCGGCAACGGCGGGTCGAGGTCGGGCTCGAAGCCGTCCACCTGCGGCACGAAGCCGGAGAAGGCGAGGATCGCCTCCGGCCGGCGGCGGCCGCGCCCGAGCCCGAACGCGTACGACATCACCGCGCCCTGCGAGAAGCCGCCCAGCACGATCCGCTCGTGCGGCAGCGCGTCGAGCCACCCCGACACCTCGTCGTACGTCGCGGTGAACGTGTCGCGGTCCGGGAAGCCGACCCGCGGGACGACGTACCAGTGCGCGCCGCCCGGCGGGAGGCGGAGCGGGCCGCGCGGCGTGTAGCCGTCCAGCCGCCGCTCGGGGTCGAGCGCGTCGAGCAGCGGGAACAGGTCGTGCTCGTCGGCGCCGCGTCCGTGGAAGAGGACGAGCGCCCCTTCGGCCTCGCTCGACGCCGGACGCTCGCGGACGATCACACGAGCTCGCGCGGGTTCGGCAGCGGCGTCAGCCGTGGCTCGATCTCGGCGCGGAGATGCTCGTACGCCGGCGGCAGGATCAGCTTCTCGCCGAGGTGCGCCGGGTCCTCGTCGATCTGGAAGCCGGGGCCGAGCGATGCGATCTCGAACAGCACCCCGCTCGGCTCGCGGAAGTAGATCGAGCGGAACCAGAAGCGGTCGATCACCGGCGTCGGCCTCCCGCCGGCCTGCGCGACGCGCTGCACCCAGCCCGAGTGCTCGTCCATCGGCGCCGCCCAGGCGACGTGGTGCACCGTGCCGGCGCCGTTTCGGGGCGGGTCGGCGGGCGGCGGGTCGTAGACGTAGAAGCCCTCGCGCATGTCGCCGCGGGAGACCCAGCCGGGCTCGAAGCCGAGCGACCGCAGGAACCGCTCGCTCGTCTCGGGCCTCGAGTCGTACGCACGCACCCCGGCGAACCCGCGGAGCGCATGCTCCTCGGGGATCTCGGGGTGCGCCGCGACGAGCGGCTCGTCCCCGGACGTATCGAGCGCGAGCTCGAGCGTCAGCCCTTCCGGGTCGTCGAAGACGAGCGATCCGTCGCTCCGCTCGCCGCCGACTCGCGCCTCCCAGAAGTCGAGCGCGTCCTCGGAGCCGACGCGGAAGACGATCCGGTGCACCATCCCGTCGCCGGCGCGCCCGCGCGGCACCCCCGGGTACTCGAAGAAGGTGATGTCGGCGCCTGCGGAGCCGTGGTCGTCCGCGTAGAAGAGGTGGTACACGGTCGGGTCGTCCTGGTTGACAGTCTTCTTCACCATCCGCAGCCCGAGGGTGTGCGCGTAGAACTCGACGTTCTGCGGCGCGTCGCCCGTGATGCACGTGACGTGGTGGATGCCGTCGAGCTTCACGAGGGGAACCATGCCAAAACGTGGCGCCCTGCCGTCAAATCCCTCATTCGGGGAACAGGGTCGCTGCTAGGTTGGCGACCCGTCCGCACGACCGAAGGAGGAGAGGTGCACGGCTACACGGCGACGCGGAAGTACTTCGCAGAGCACGCCTTCGTTGCGGAGTCGCTCGACGAGAACATCTCGGGTGACGAGGAGCCCTTGACCCTGGAGGAAGCTCTGGGGACGCTCAAGGGGAGCACCGACATCATGAGCCGCGTCGATGCCGAGAACTTCGGGCTCGAGTACGGCGCCACCTACGGGCAGGCCGCGAAGTCGATTCGCGAGCGCCTGGCGCCCGCGGTTCCCGTCTAGGAGACGACGGCGCGGGAGCCGCACGGCGGGGCGGCTCCCGGCGCATCTAGGATCCGGCCGTCGTGCTGGCCGCGGTCGTCTCCGCTGGGCGAATCGAGCTCGAGGAGCGCCCCGACCCGGTGCCCGCCGCCGACGAGCTGCTCGTCCTCGTGCGCGCCGCCGGGATCAACGGCGCCGACATCGCCCAGCGGGCGGGCCGCTATCCGGCTCCGCCGGGCGCGCCGGCCGACATCCCGGGGCTCGAGTGCGTCGGCGAGGTCGCCGCGGTCGGAAGCGGCGTTCGCGACTTCGGGCCCGGCGACCGGGTCGTCGCACTGCTCGGCGGCGGTGGACAGGCGGAGCTCGTCACCGTCCACGAGCGGCATGCGCTTCCGGCTCCTGCGGCGCTCACCGACGCCCAGGCCGGCGGGTTCATGGAGGCGTTCGCGACCGCCCACGACGCCCTGTTCACGCAGGCGGGGCTCGCCGCCGGCGAGCGCCTGCTCGTCACCGGGGCGGCCGGCGGCGTCGGCCTCGCCGGCGTCCAGCTCGGCATCGCGGCCGGTGCCCGCGTGACGGCGCTCACCCGTCACAGCGCCGACCGGCTGGAGGCACTCGGGGCCGGCACGGAGGTCGACGGCGAATACGACGTGATCCTCGAGCTGGTGGGCGGCGACCTGGTAGCGGACGACCTCGGCCGGCTCGCGACGAACGGCCGGATCGTCGTGATCGGGATGGGCGCCGGATCGCGGGTGACGCTCGAGCTCGGCCTCCTGATGCGCAGCCGCGGGCGGATCTCGAGCTCGACGCTGCGTGCCCGGCGCCTGGAGGAGAAGGCGCTGGTCGTCCAGCGGGTCGGACGCCACGTGCTCCCCCTCGTCGAGCGCGGGCTCGCCACCGTCCCGGTCGAGCGCACCTTCGCGCTCTCCGAGACGCAGGCCGCGTACGACGCCTTCGCGGCGGGCGGCAAGTTCGGCAAGCTCGTCCTCGTGCCGTGACCCCGCGGTACCATCGCCCGCGGCAGCTACGGAATCGAGGGAGCGAGAGATGGAAGTCGACGTCGCCGTCCTGGGCGGAGGCCCCGGTGGATACACGGCCGCGATCCGCGCCGCACAGCTCGGCGCGAGCGTCGCATGCATCGAGAAGGAGCCCGAGCTCGGCGGTACCTGCCTGCGCGTCGGCTGCATCCCGACGAAGGCGTGGGTCCAGACCGCGCAGTTCCTGCACCAGGCGACGGACGTCGTCGGCAGGCTCGGCGTCCGCGTCGAGCAGCCGCGCCTCGACTTCGCGGCGGCGAACGATTGGAAGGCCGGCGTCGTCACGCAGATGACGCAGGGCGTCGCAAGCCTGTTCAAGGCGAACGGCGTCGAGTGGGTGAAGGGCTCCGGCACCTTCACCGACGCCAACACGATCGCCGTTGCGGGCGGCGAGGACGTCCGCTTCAGGTCGGCCGTCGTCGCGACCGGGTCGTTCCCGCTGCGCCCGCCGATCCCGGGGCTCGAGTCCGACCTGTGCGTCGACTCGACCGGGCTGCTCGCGCAGACGGAGGTGCCGCGCCGGCTCGTCGTCCTCGGCGGGGGGATCATCGGCTCCGAGTTCGCCTCGATCTTCAACCGGTTCGGCTCCGAGGTGACGATCATCGAGATGCTCGACACGCTGATCCCTCAGGAGGACGCGGACGCAGCGAAGGAGCTGGCGAAGGCGTTCGGCAAGCGCGGCATCTCGCTGCAGCTCGGCAAGCAGTGCACGCAGGTCGAGCAGCGCGGCAATGCGCTCACCGTCTGGTTCGGCGACGGCGAGTCCGTCGACTGCGACCTGATGCTCGTCTCCGTCGGGCGCGGACCGCTCGTCGAGGGGATCGGGCTGGAGGCGGCCGGCGTCGAGTACGACCGGCGCTCGGGCATCGCGACGGACGACCACCGCCGGACGTCGGTCGGCCACATCTACGCGGTCGGCGACTGTGCCGGCTACTGGCAGCTCGCGCACACCGCCTTCCGTGAAGGGGAGGTGGCGGCCGAGAACGCCTGCGGGCACGACGCGGCCGTGAACAACCGCGCGGTTCCGCGTCCGATCTACACCGATCCGGAGATCGCCGGGGTCGGGCTGACCGAGGCGCAGGCGCGCGAGCAGTACGGCGACGAGGTCGCCGTCGGGACGTTCCCGTGGATCGCCAATGCCCGCGCGGTGATGCAGGCCGAGACGGTGGGGTGGGTGAAGTCGATCCACGAGACGCGCTACGGCGAGCTGCTCGGGATCGTGATGGTCGGTCCGCATGTGACCGACCTGATCGAGGCCGGGGTGGTGGCCATCGACGCCGAGTCGACGGTCGAGACGGTCGCCGACGGCATGGCGCCGCACCCGACGCTCTCGGAGGCGGTCAAGGAGGCAGGCCTGGTCGCGCTCGGGAGGGCGATCCACCTTCCGAACCGCAGGCGCGCGACGGTCTAGAGTTCCGGTATGCGTCCCCCGAAGCACAGGAACGAGATCTTCAACCGCCGCAACGCGGTGATGGGGTACATCGCGTGGCAGGGGTGGAAGAAGATCCTCAAGATGAAGGCACGCAGCACGGTGCCGTCGGTCGATCGCGCGACGAAGAAACCCAACAGGAGCGCGATCGTTCTGCTGGTCGTCGGTGCGGCCACTCTGGTTGCGGTGAAGGTGAAACGCACCCAGGGCGACCTCGAAGCCCTCGACAGCTGACCGGAGGCACAACCCTGACCTTGACGCCGCTCCAGGCGCGGTGCACGATCGTGCGACCGCGCTCCTCCCGCGGAAGACTGCGTGTGCTTTCCCACAGGGGTTATCCACAGCCAATCGCGTGGCCCGATGCCGTTTCGGCGCGGCGCGCTTGAGCCCTGTGGACGGAAGCCGCGGGCTCTCTCCGGCGCTGGTAGCGTCGCCGCATGGCGGGCCGGCTCGACTCTGAGCAGATCGAGCTGCTCCGTGCCTGGGGAGCAGGCCTCGCATCCGACGACCGCGAGGAGCTTCGCGCAGCCGGGAAGGCGATCACGATGCTGGTCGAGGAGATCGACCGCCTGAACATCGACCTCTGGAACCAGCGCGCCGCGGGTGAGCCGGAGCCGGTGGCCGCCGCGCCGCCGGAGACGTCGCTGGGCTCGGCGCTCCGCGGCCGCCTGCGGCGTCGCACCTCCCGGACGGAGCAGGAGGCCAACCTCGACGACTGAGCCGGCGGGCTCGGCCGCCGCTGCGCCTTCGAACCTCGAAACCTAGAGCCGCCGCCGCTCGGCGCTGCGGGCCGCCTCGTACTCGGCCCGCGCCTGTCGCACGGCAGGCAGCTCCGAGATCTCGGCAACCGGGACGTCCCACCAGCTCTCGTAGCCCGGGACGCCGACGTAGCGGTCGACCTCGACGACGATCACCGTCGTCGCCGTCGCCCGCTTCGCCTGCTCGAGCGCCTCGCGCAGCGCCGCGGTCGACTCCACCCGCACCGTCGACACGCCGAGCGAGGCGGCATTCGCCGCGAGGTCGACGGGCAGCTGCGGTGGCGGCGCGTCGTCGCCGTCGAGCGCCGGCACGCCGTCACGCGCGAAGCGGAGCTGCGTCCCGAACCCGTCGAGGCCGAGCGACCGCGAGAGCGCGCCGATCGAGTTGAAGCCGTGGCTGTCGACCAGCACGACGGTCAGCTTCACCCCCTCCTGGAGCGCGGTCACGAGCTCGCTCGAGAGCATCAGATAGGACCCGTCGCCGACGAGGACGTACACCTCCCGCTCCGGCGCGGCGAGCTTCACGCCCAGCCCGCCGGCGATCTCGTAGCCCATGCACGAGTAGCCGTACTCGACGTGATAGCCCTTCGGGTCGCGCGTCCGCCACAGCTTGTGCAGGTCGCCCGGCATCGACCCGGCCGCGCAGACGACCACGTCTGCCGGTCCCGACGCGTCGTTGACGGCGCCGAGCACCTCGCTCTGCGCAGGGAGCGGCGCGTTACCGAGCGAGTAGAGACGCGCCACCTCGTCGTCCCACTCGCGATTGAGCCGGGCTGCTCGCTCGCGGTACTCGCCGCCCACCGACCAGCCGCCGAGCGCCTCGCGGAGCTGCTCGAGCGCCGCCCGCGCATCCGCGACCACGCGCACGCCGCTCTGCTTCGCCGCGTCGAAGTCGGCGACGTTGACGTTGACGAAGCGCACACCGCCGTTGCGGAACGCCGTCGTCGACGCGGTGGTGAAGTCGCTGTAGCGCGTTCCGATGCCGATCACGACGTCCGCTTCCGCCGCGATCCGGTTCGCCGCGAAGGTGCCGGTCGCGCCGATTGCCCCCAGGCACGACGGGTGGTCGTAGGGGAGCGAGCCCTTCCCTGCCTGAGTCTCGCCGACCGGGATCCCGGTCGCGTCGCAGAACGCCCGCAGCGCGGCGCTCGCCTCCGAGTAGACGACGCCGCCCCCCGCGACGATCAGCGGCCGGCTCGCCCCACGGATCGCCTCGACCGCGCGTGCCAGCGACTCGGCGTCCGCCGGCGGGCGGGCGACATGCCACGTGCGCGCGGCGAGGAACTCCTCGGGGCAGTCGAACGCCTCCGCCTGCACGTCCTGCGGGAAGGCGAGCGTCACCGCGCCGGTCTCCGGCGGGCTGGTCAGGACGCGCATCGCCTGCACGGCGGCGGCGATCACCTGCTCCGGCCGCCAGATGCGGTCGAAGTAGCGCGAGACGGGCCGGAAGCAGTCGTTGACGGAGACGTCGCCCGCCGACGGGCTCTCGAGCTGCTGCAGTACCGGATCGGGCAGCTTGGTGCTGAACACGTCGCCCGGCAGCAGCAGCACGGGCAGGCGGTTCACCGTCGCGAGCGCGGCGCCCGTGACCATGTTGGTCGCACCGGGGCCGATCGACGACGTGCACACGAAGGCGCCGAGCCGGTTGCGCATGCGGGCGTAGCCGACCGCTGCATGCACCATTCCCTGCTCGTTGCGTGCCGGGATGTACCGCATGCCGCCGGCGTGCGAGAGCAGCGCCTCGCCGAGGCCGGCCACGTTTCCGTGGCCGAAGATCCCGAAGCAGCCTCCGAAGAAGCGCTGCCGTACGCCGTCGCGCTCGACGTGCTGCGCGGCAAGGAAGCGGACGAGCGCCTGCGCCGCCGTCACCCTGACAGTGCCCACGCCATGACTCTACGATCTGCGGACGCCGTGGCGAAACTCGTAGTGCACACCCACCCCGCAGAGCCCGACGGTTGCGTCCTGCGGGTGACGCCGGAGTCCGCAGGGTGGACATACGTCGGCTTCGCCGTCTACCGCGGCGGCCGCGTCACCGAGCGGTTCGACGACCGGGAGACGTGCATCGTGCTGCTCTCGGGCCACGCCGACCTGCGCGCAGGCGGCCGCGAGTGGCCCGGCGTGGGCGGCCGCGCATCGGTGTTCGACGGGCCGCCGACCGCGCTCTACGTTCCTCCGGGGATCGAGTGGTCGGCGCAGGGAGACGACTTCGCCGTCTGCACCGCTCCCGCGTCGACGGGTGCCGAGCTGCGCCTGCTCGAGCCCGGAGGCGCGCGCTTCGAGGCGCGGGGCGCGGACGCCGAGTCGCGCTCGATCTTCCACATCCTGATGGAGGACCAGGCGGCCGAGTCGCTGCTCGTGACCGAGGTGCGGACGCCGCCGGCGCACTGGTCGAGCTACCCGCCGCACAAGCACGACGTCGACGACCCCCCGCGCGAGACGCTGCTCGAGGAGACCTACTACCACCGCCTGCGCCCGGCGGCGGGCTTCGCCTTCCAGCGGGTGTACACGGACGACCGCGCGCTCGACGAGTCGATCGCCGTCGGCGACGGCGACGTCGTGCTCGTCCCGCGCGGCTATCACCCGTTCGCCGCCGGCGCGCGGAACGAGAGCTACTACCTGAACGTGATGGCGGGGCCGGTGCGCGAGTGGCGCATCACCGCCGACCCGGCGTTCAGTCCGTGAGCGCCGAGACCGACGACAGCAGCGCCTCGACCTCGGCGGCGGTCGGCATGTCGTCGGCACAGCCGAGCCGGGAGGCGACCAGCGCCCCGGCCGCGTTGGCGAAGCGCAGGGTTCGCTCGAGCTCCCACCCCGAGAGCAGCCCGTGGCAGAGCGCCCCGCCGAACGCGTCGCCGGCGCCCAGGCCGTTCAGCACCTCCACCGGGACCGGCGGCAGGGTCACCTGCTCGTCCTGCGTCGCCGCATAGACCCCTTCCGGCCCCAGCTTGACCACCGCCAGCTCGACTCCGAGATCGAGCAGCGCGCCGGCCGTGTCGGCGGCCGGGCGGTCGCCGACGATCGGCGCCGCCTCGGCGCGCCCGCCGACGGCGACCGTGGCGAGCTCCACCGCCCGCCGGCCCCAGGTGCCCGCCTCGCGCTCCGACGCCCAGAACCCCGGCCGGTAGTCGAGGTCGTGCACCGTGATCGAGCGGCGGCCGCGAGCCTCGAGCGCCGCCAGCGTCGCCGACCGGCTCGGCTCCGCCGACAGCCCCGTGCCGGTCGTCCAGAACAGCGGCACCTCGGCGATCTCCTGCAGGTCGAGCTCCTCCGGCGCGACCGTCATGTCGGGCGCCATCGGCTCGCGGTAGAAGAGCAGCGGGAAGTCGTCGGGCGGGAAGATCTCGCAGAAGACGACCGGCGTGCGCAGCGTGGGGTGGGTGCCGACGCGGCCCGCGTCGACCCCGAACCCCTCGAGTGCATCCCTCACGTACGGGCCGAACGGATCGTCGCCGACCTTCGTGATCACGGCCGCCCGGCGCCCGTAGCGCGCCGCGGCAACGGCGACGTTCGTCGCGCTGCCGCCGAGCATCTTCCGGAACGTCTGCACCTCGGCCAGGCGCACGCCGATCTGCTCCGGGTAGAGGTCGACTCCGATCCGACCCATCGTCAGGACCTCGAGGCTGCTCATGGCGGGTGACACTAACCGCGGTCCTTGACAGGAGTAAGGCCATCCCGGAATGCTGTGGGATGGCCACAGTCGCGAAGATCCTGGAGGAGAAGGGCAACCACGTCATTCGGATCGACGGGAGCGCGACCGTGATCGAGGCAGTGCAGGCGATGGTCGACGCGAACGTGGGCGCCATCCTCGTCACCGCCGCCGACGTGAACGACGTCCAGGGGATCTTCACCGAGCGCGACTACCTCCGCCGCGTCGCCGTGCAAGGGCTCGGCGAGCGGGACACGCAGGTGCGCGAGGTGATGACGACCCCGGTCGTCGTGGTCACGCCGGAGACGGAGGTCGAGGAGGCGATGGCGCTGATGACCGACCGCCGAATCCGCCACGTTCCGGTCGTCGACGGCGAGAAGCTGGTCGGGATGATCTCGATCGGCGACCTCGTCCGGAAGCAGTCGGAGCAGCAGAGCTTCCAGATCCGCTACCTGACCGAGTACATCTCAGCCGGCTGATGCCGGTAGCCGGCACGCGCCGAGATCTCCGCGGCCGTGTTCAGAAGCGCCGGCGTGAGCCGGGCGACGAGCTCCTGCATCGACACCATCGAGCTGTGCACGGCGAGGTTGACCGCTGCCTGCACCGCGCCGTCGTGCCCGCGCACCGGCGCGGCGATCGACCGCAGCCCGTAGGCGAGCTCCTCGTTGTTGATCGCGAAGCCCTCGCGGCGCACGCGCTCGAGCTCGGTGAGCAGCGAGCGCCGCGTCGTCAGCGTGTTCGGCCCGCGCCGCAGCAGGTTCGACCCGTCGAGCACGGCGTCGCGCTCGCCCGGCTCGAGGAACGCGAGCAGCACCTTGCCCATCGACGTGCAGTAGGCGGGCATCCGCGAGCCGACGTGGAGGTTGAGGTCGATCTCGCGCTGGCCGGCGCGCGAGCTGCGGCAGCGCTCGACGTAGACGATGTCGACGCCGTCGAGCATCGCCATGTTGACCGTGAACCCCGTCTCGTCGCTCAGCTGCTGCAGGTGCGGTGCGGCGAGCTGACGCAGCTCCATCGAGTTGATCGCCGAGAAGCCGAGATCGAGCACGCGCGGCCCGAGCCGGTACTTGCGCGTCGCCGGGTCCTGCTGCAGGTAGCCGAGCGCGGCCAGCGTGGCGACGTAGCGGTGGGTGGTCGAGCGGCCGAGCCCGATCTCGCGCGCAAGCTCCGAGATCCCGAGCAGCGGCCGGCCGGACCGGAAGGCCGAGAGGATCGCCAGCCCGCGCTCGAGCGACTGGGAGTAGGAGGCGCCCGCGGCCATGTTCCGCCTATTAGAACAGCATCTTGACAATCGGACAAGGCGGGACGCGATAATCAGGGCGGTGATGCCGGTGTGAACGGGATCCCGGGACGTGCCCGCGACTACTCGGCCGACGAGATGATGGCCGTCGAGGCGTCGCGGCGCCTGCGCGACGGGATGGTCTGCTTCGTCGGCATCGGCCTGCCGAGCGTCGCCGCCAACCTCGCCCGGCGCACCCACGCGCCCGGCTGCGTGCTCGTCTACGAGAGCGGCACGATCGGCGCGAAGCCCGAGCGCCTGCCGCTGTCGATCGGCGACGGCGAGCTCGCCGAGACCGCCGTCTCCGTTGTCTCGGTGCCGGAGATGTTCGGCTACTGGCTGCAGGGCGGCCGCATCGACGTCGGCTTCCTCGGCGCCGCGCAGATCGATCGCCACGGCAACCTCAACTCGACCGTGATCGGCGACTACGACCATCCCTCGCGTGCGTCTTCCCGGCGGCGGCGGCGCGCCCGAGATCGCGATCGGGGTGCAGGACATCTTCGTGCTCCTCCGTCAATCGCGGCGCGCGTTCGTCGACAGGCTCGACTTCACGACGAGCCTCGGCGGGCGCGTCCGCGTCGTCGTCACCGACCTGGGCGTGCTCGAGCCGCGCGACGGCGAGCTGACGCTCACCTCGGTCCATCCCGCCGTCGCCGTCGACGACGTCCGCGCGGCCACCGGCTGGGAGCTCCGCGTCGCCGATGACCTGCGCGTCACAGAGCCCCCGTCGATGCTCGAGCTCGCGGCGTTGCGCGCGCTCGAAGCGGCGTGATTCGCTTCAGCGCGTGAAGCCCTTCGAGGCGATCTTCGTCCCGGCCGATGCCGCGGACGCCGTGTCGGACCGCGCCTGGCTCGAGGGACTGCTCGACGCCGAGCGCGCGCTCGCCGCCGCGAACGCGCAGGCCGGCGCCCTCCCCGCGGCCGCGGCCGCGATGATCGCCGCCGCGTGCCACGCCGACCTCTACGACGAGCGCGAGCTCGCCGAGCAGGGACGCGGGGCCGGCAATCCCGTCGAGCCGCTCGTCCGTGCGCTGCGCGCCCAGGTCGGCGAGGAGCACGCCGCGTTCGTGCACCACGGCGCGACCAGCCAGGACATCCTCGACACCGCCGCGATGCTCGTCGCGCAGCGCGCCTGCGGCCTGATCGACGCCGAGCTCGAGCGGGTCGCGGACCTGTGCGCCGCGCTCGCCGAAGCGCACCGCGGCACGGTGATGGCGGCCCGCACGCTCCTGCAGCAGGCCGTGCCGACGACCTTCGGGCTGAAGGCGGCCGGCTGGCTCGTCGGCGTCGTCGAGGCGAGGCGCCGCCTCGACGAGGTCGCCGGCTCGCTGCCGGCCGAGCTGGGGGGCGCGGCCGGCACGCTCGCCGCCTTCGGCGACCGCGGCCTCGAGATCGCGCGCCTCTTCGCCGCGGAGCTCGGGCTCCGCGAGCCGGTGCTTCCCTGGCATACGCACCGCACGCCGGTCACCGATCTCGCCGGCGCGCTCGCCGGCACGGCGGCCGCGCTGGGGAAGATCGCGACCGACGTCGTCCTGCTCGCGCAGACCGAGGTCGCCGAGGTGGCCGAGGCGGGCGGCGGCGCTTCCTCGACGATGCCGCACAAGCGCAACCCGGTCGCGGCCGTGCTCGCCGAGGCATGCGTGCGTCACGTGCGCGCGAACGTCGCGCTGCTCTACGAGTCCGGCGTGCAGGAGCACGAGCGCGCGACCGGTGCCTGGCACGCCGAGTGGGCGGCGCTCTCGACCGCCCTGGGTGCGACTGCCGGCGCGGCGGCGGCCGCCGCCCGCTCGCTCGACGGACTGCAGGTCGACGCCGAGCGGATGCGCGCGAACCTCTCGCCCGACGTGCTCTCCGAGGCGGAGCGGGTCGGGATCGCCGCCGCGAGACCCGACGACTACCTCGGCTCGGCGAACGAGCTCATCGACCGCGCGCTCGCGCTCCCCCGCGGATGAAGACCGTGATCCTCTGCGGCTCGCTCGGCGCGCCGGCGGCGATGTGGGACGCGCAGCGCCCGGCGCTCGACGGCTACACGGTCGTCCGCGTCGACCACCCCGGCCACGGCGGCGCGCCGGTCGACGACGTCGCCGACGTCTCCGACCTCGCCGCACGCGTGCTCGACGCGGCGGGCAGCGAGCGATTCGCGTTCGTCGGCCTGTCGCTCGGCGGGGCGATCGGCATGCGGCTCGCGCTCGATCAGCCCGACCGCGTCGAGCGGCTCGTGCTCGCCTGCACCGCGGCGCGGTTCGGCGAGCCGGCGCAGTGGATCGAGCGGGCGGCGACCGTGCGTGCCTCCGGGCTCGGCGCGATCGTCGATGCCGTGCTCGATCGCTGGTTCACGCCGTCCTTCGACGGCGTCGACGCCTACCGCGAGCACTTCCTCAACACCGACCCGGAGGGGTATGCGCGCTGCTGCGAGGCGCTCGCCCGCTTCGACGTCCGCGACGGTCTCGGCGCGATCGCGGCGCCGACACTTGCGATCGCGGCAACCGGCGACCCGACCACGCCGCCGGGGGTCGTGGGCGTCGTCGCGCAGGCGATCCCGGATGCGCGCCTCGAGGTGATCCCCGATGCCGCGCACCTCGTCAACGTCGAGCGTCCCGGCGACTTCAACCGACTGCTGGAGGGGTTCCTGTGACCGATGGCGTAGGCTCGACGGAGCCACCCGAGAGCGCAGGTGCCGGCTCGGCCGGCGCCGGAGCGGAGGACAGCGAGGGGATGAGGATGCGGCGCGAGGTGCTCGGCGACGAGCACGTCGACCGCGCGATCGACAGGGCGAGCGCGCTCACGGCCGAGTTCCAGGACCTGATCACCCGCTACGCGTGGGGCGAGATCTGGACGCGGCCGGGGCTCGACCGTCGCACGCGCAGCTGCATCACGCTGACCGCGCTCGTCGCGCTCGGCCACTTCGACGAGCTCGCGCTGCACGTCCGCGCGGCGCGCCGGAACGGCCTCACCCAGGATGAGATCAAGGAGGTGCTGCTGCAGACGGCGATCTACTGCGGCGTCCCTGCCGCAAACCACGCATTCGCCGTCGCGCAGCAGGTGCTCGAGGCAGAGGACGCGGGCTGACCCCGGAGCGCACCCAGGTCGCAATCGTCGGTGCGGGCCCCGCGGGCCTGACGCTGGCGCAGCTGCTCCACCGCGCAGGTATCGAGTCGGTCGTGCTCGAGAACCGGAGCCGCGAGTACGTCGAGCAGCGGATCCGCGCGGGCGTGCTCGAGCAGGGCACGGTGGAGGCGCTGACGCGTGCCGGCGTCGGCGACCGGATGCACCGCGAGGGGATCGTCCACCGCGGCATCCACCTCCAGTTCGCGGGCGAGCGCCACCATCTCGCCTTCGACGAGCTGACGGGCGGCGGCTCGATCCTCGTCTACGGGCAGACGGAGGTGGTCAAGGACCTGATCGCGGCGCGTCTCGGCGCCGGGCTGCCGTTGCTTTTCGAGGTCGACGGCCTCGCCGTCCACGGCTTCGACGGCGGCGCGCCCTCCGTCTCCTACACGCACGAGGGCAACGTGCACCGGCTCGACTGCGACGTGATCGCGGGATGCGACGGCTTCCACGGCGTCTGCCGGCCGGCGATCGAGCACGTGCTCACCGTGTACAGGCGCGAATACCCCTACGGCTGGCTCGGCATCCTCGCCGAGGCGCGGCCGTCGAGTGAGGAGCTCGTGTACGCGCACCACGAGCGCGGCTTCGCGCTCCTCAGCCTGCGCTCGCCGACGCTGAGCCGCCTCTACGTGCAGTGCCGCCCGGACGAGGACCCCGCCGAGTGGCCCGACGAGCGGATCTGGGAGGAGCTGCGGCTGCGCACCGCGCTCGACGGCTGGACGCTCAACGAAGGCCCCGTGCTCGAGAAGGGCGTCACCGGGATGCGCAGCTTCGTCGCCGAGCCGATGCAGCACGGGCGGCTCTTCCTCGCCGGAGACGCGGCGCACATCGTGCCGCCGACCGGTGCGAAGGGCCTCAACCTGGCGATCGCCGACGTCACCGTGCTCGCGGCCGCCCTGGAGCGCCGGTACGCCGCCGGCGACGACTCGGGGCTCGCGGCCTACTCCGAGCGCTGCCTGCGCCGCGTCTGGCGCGCAGAGCACTTCTCGTGGTGGATGACCTCGATGCTGCACCGCGTCGGCGACGACCCGTTCGACCTGCAGCTGCAGCTCTCGCAGCTGCGCTACGTGGTCGGCTCCGAGGCGGCCGCGCGGTCGCTGGCCGAGAACTACGTCGGGCTGGTGCCGGAGCCGAACTGACCCTGGCCGGACGGCTGGGAGGGCGAGCCGAAGCCGTTCCCGTCCCCGTCGTGGCGGCCGCCGAAGCCGAACCCGCCGCCGCCGCCGAAGCGCCCGGAGGTCCCGTTCACCATCTCGGTGATCCGGCTCTTCATGTTCGCCTCGATCTGCGTCGCCATCGCCTGGGTGATCCGACCGGTCTTCACGGCCGCGTCGAGCTGGCTCGTCTGCGCCGCGACCATCGCCGCGATCAGGCCCGCCGCCGACTTGCCGCTGGTCGAGTTCGCGATCTGCGCGAGCGTCTTGCCCGAGCGGATGTCGGAGAAGAGCTGTGTCTGCGAGATGCCGAGGTAGGACGCGGCCGCCGAGAGGCTGCCGCCCGGCCCGCCGAAGAATCCGCCGCGGCCGCCGCCCGGCCGGTCGAGCCCAAAGCCGTTTCCGTTCCCGTTCCCGCCGTTGTTCGCGGGCGGGAGGCCGCGGGCCGGGCCGCCGGAGAAGGCTCGCTCCACCGTTCGACGCCGTGTTCTTGGCGCTCGAGCCGGAATGCAGGTGCGAGGCGGCGTACGCCGTGCCGACGCCCGCGAGGGCGACGACCGCGACCGCGATCGCTCCGAGCTTCCTGTTCCTGGATGCGCTCTGCACGCCGACCAAGGTGCGCTCAGCATTCCTCCGCTACCTGTGGAGACGATAAGAAGGAGCTAAGAGCGCGAATCGCCACAGGATTCGCTTAGCCGGGGCTGTTGAGGTTCGAGGCGAGATGAACGCGAACCTCCAGACCGTCGACGTCGTCGTCCCCGTCTTCGACGAGGAGGCGTCGCTCGGCCACAACGTCGACCTGCTCGTCGCCTACCTGCGCGAGGAGTTCCCGTTCAGCTTCGGCATCGTCATCGCCGACAACGCGAGCACGGACAACACCCCGGGGATCGCGAGCATGCTCGCGACGATCCACCCCGAGGTGACCGCGCTCCGGCTCGACCGCAAGGGCCGCGGGCATGCGCTGCGGGCCGCCTGGCTCAGCTCGGCCGCGGACATCGTCTCGTACATGGACGTCGACCTGTCCACCAACCTCGAGAGCTTCCTGCCGCTCGTCGCCCCGCTGATGTCGGGGCACAGTGAGGTCGCGATCGGCACGCGGCTCGCGCACCACGCGCACGTTCGCCGCCGGCTTGGGCGGGAGGTGCTCTCGCGCGGCTACAACGCGCTCGTCCACGCCGGTTTCAGCGCCCGCTTCAGCGACGCCCAGTGCGGGTTCAAGGCGCTGCGGGCGGACGTGGCGCGCCAGCTCGTCCCGCTCGTCCGGGACGACGGCTGGTTCTTCGACACCGAGCTGCTGCTGCTCGCCGAGCGCAACGGGATGCGCATCCACGAGGTGCCCGTCGACTGGATCGAGGACCTCGACTCCCGCGTCGACCTGCTGCCGACGATCGGCGGCGACCTCGCCGGCCTCTGGCGCATGCGCCGCTCGTTCTGGCGCGGCGAGGGGCGTGAGGCGGTGACGGCGCAATGACCGTAGAGGCGCTCACCCGCCCGTTCGCAGGCGCGCAGAGCACCGCCCTGCGCCGTCACGCGCCACTCGCCGCGGTGCTCGCCCTCGCAGCCGTGCTGAACGGCGCGAAGCTCGCGCAGAACGGGTACGCCAACGACTACTACGCCGGCGCCGTGCGCAGCATGATGACGAGCTGGCACAACTTCTTCTTCGCGTCGTTCGACCAGGGCGGTCTCGTGTCGGTCGACAAGCCGCCGCTCGCGCTGTGGGCCCAGGTGGCGAGCGCCAAGCTGTTCGGCTTCTCGGGCGTGACAGTGCTGCTGCCGGAGGCGATCGCCGGCGTCCTCGCCGTCTGGCTGCTCTACCTGCTGGTTGCGCGCTACTTCGGACGCGCCGCCGGGCTCGTCGCCGCGCTCGCGCTCGCCGTCTCGCCGGTCTCGGTCGCGGTCGACCGCGACAACAACCCCGACGCGCTGTTCGTGCTGCTCCTCGTCGCCGCCGTGTGGGCGGGCGTGCGGGCGGTCGACTCGAGCCGCCTGCGCTGGCTGCTCGCGAGCGCCGTGCTCATCGGCCTTGCGGTCAACACGAAGATGCTCGCCGCCGGGATCGTCGTGCCGGGAATCGCGCTCGGCTACCTCCTCTGCGCCCGGCTCTCCTGGGGCAGGCGGATCGGCCATCTGCTGATCGCGGGCATCCCGCTCGCGCTCGTCTCGAGCGCGTGGGTGGCGGCCGTGCAGCTGACGCCGGCCGCCGACCGCCCGTACGTCGGCAGCACGAGCGACAACAGCGCGATCAGCCTCGCGCTCGGCTACAACGGCCTCGGCCGCGTCTTCGGGCAGGCCGGCGGCACGTCCTTCGGCGGCGGCCCCGGAGGCGGTGGCGCCTTCTCCGGCAGCCCGGGCTTCTTCCGGCTGATCAACGACGCCCTCGGCGACCAGGGCGGGTGGCTGCTGCCGCTCGCGATCGTCGGCGGGGTGTCGGCGTTCCTGTTCGCCTGGCGCTCGCGCCGGTCGCAGCTCGGGCCGTTCGTCGTGCTCGCCGGCTGGTTCGTCGCCGGCGCGGTGATCTTCAGCTACTCGAGCGGGATCGTCCACACCTACTACATCTCCGCGCTCGCACCGGCCACGAGCGCGCTCGTCGGCGCCGGCACGGTCGCGCTCGCACGCGACGCGAAGCGCGGCGGCCTCTGGACTGCGCCGCCGCTGGCCGCGGTGATGTTCACAGCCTGGCTCGAGGTGGCGCTGCTCCGGCGGAGCGGCTACGAGGCGTGGCTGCAGGACGTCGTCGTCTTCACGGCCTTCGTGGCCGCCGCCGGGATCGTCGCGCTCGCCGTCGGACCCGACTGGCCGCAGGCGACGCGGCGACTGGTGGCGATCGCTGCGCTCGCGATCGCGGTCGGCGGCTTCCTCGCCGCGCCGGCGGCGTGGTCGGCGACGACGCTCGAAGGCGCGGTCAACGGGGTCTTCCCGGGCGCTGGCCCGAACTTCATCTCGGGGCTGACGTCGTCGAGCGGCGGGCTCGGCTTGCCCGGCGGCCGCTTCGGCGGCGGGGGCTCGGAGATCCAGAGTGCGCTCGCCTACGTCGAGTCGCACGGCGCGACCACGCGCTTCCCGCTGATCGTGACCAGCGAGCAGGAGGCTGCGCCCTACGTGATCGCCGGCGAGCCGGTCGCCTCGATGGGCGGCTTCACCGGCCGTGAGACCGTGCTCACGCATCCCTTCCTCGCGAAGCTGATCCGGAGCGGCGAGGCGCGGTACTTCCTGCTCGGCGGAGGCGGCGGCTTCGGGCCCCGGGGCGGGCTCGGGCCCGGCGGCGGCTCGAACGCCGCGATCCAGACGATCGAGTCGACCTGCACGCAGGTGTCCGCGGTCTCCGGCCTCTACGACTGTGCGGGCAAGGCCGATGCGATTCTCGCCGCCGGATGAGCTCCGGCGGATCGTGCTGTTCGCGGCGGTCGGCGTCCTCAACACGCTGCTCAGCCTGGCGGTCTACGCGGCGCTCCTCACCCTGCACGCGGGCTACCTGCTCGCGGCGCCGGTGGCGTTCGCGGCCGGTGCGCTGAACGGCTACCTGCTGAACGCGCGCTTCACCTTCCGCCGGCCGTGCTCGCGCCGCTTGCTCGGCCGGTACGTGCTCGCGCAGGCCGCCGCGGCCGCCGCCGCCGACGTCGTGCTCTGGGCGCTGGTCGCGGCCACGAACGAGGAGCTGGCCGCGTACGCGTTCACGCTCGCCGTCGTCACCACCGGCAGCTTCCTCGCCAGTCGCCTGTGGGTGTTCGCCGCCGTCGGATAGGTTCTCCGTTCATGTCGAGACCGCCGTTCCGCGCCGACCACGTCGGCAGCCTGCTCCGCCCGCCGAGCCTGCTCGAGGCGCGCGCCGCGTTCGCCCGCGGCGAGCTCGACGCCGACGGACTGCGCGCCGCCGAGGACGACGCGATTCGTGCCGCCGTCCGCAAGCAGGCCGAGGTCGGGTTGCAGTCTGCAACCGACGGCGAGTTTCGACGTGCCTCGTGGCACATGGACTTCATCTACGCGCTCGACGGCGTGTCGAAGTCCGAGGGGAACCTCGCCGTTCACTTCCACCGCGCCGACGGCGACATCGACTTCACGCCGTCCGCGATGCACGTCGACGGACGGATCGGCGTCTCGGAGACGATCTTCGGCGACGCGTTCCGGTTCCTGCAGGCGTGCGACTCCCCGGCGGTGCGCAAGCTGACGATCCCGTCGCCGAGCATGGTCCACTACCGAGGCGGCCGGTCGGCGATCGACCCGGCCGTCTACCCGGAGCTCGACGGGTTCTGGGCCGATCTCACCGCCGCGTATGCCGAGGAGGTGCGGCGGCTCGGGGAGCTCGGCTGTACGTACCTGCAGCTCGACGACACGAGCCTCGCGTACATGAACGACCCAGCGCAGCGCGCGCACGTCGCCGAGATCGGCGGCGACCCGGCGCACCAGCACGAGGAGTACATCCGCCGCATCAACGAGGCGATCGCCGGCCGTCCCGAGGGGATGACGGTGACGACGCACATGTGCCGCGGCAACTTCCGCTCCGCGTGGGCGGCCGAGGGCGACTACGAGTTCGTCGCCGAGGCGCTGCTCAACGAGCTCGACGTCGACGGCTTCTTCATGGAGTGGGACGACGAACGGTCGGGAGGCTTCGAGCCGTTGCGCTTCCTGCCGAGGGACGGCAAGCGCGTCGTGCTCGGGCTGGTGACGACGAAGAGTGGCGAGCTCGAGTCGAAGGACGAGCTCAAGCGGCGCATCGAAGCGGCTGCGAAGTTCGCGCCGCTCGACCAGCTCTGCCTCTCTCCCCAGTGCGGGTTCTCCTCGACGGTCGAGGGCAACGAGCTGACCGAGGACGAGCAGTGGGCGAAGCTGCGGCTCGTCGTCGAGGTCGCGGACGAGGTGTGGGGGACGTAGGCTTCTCGAAGTGACCGTCTGCCCGAGCTGCGGCGCCGAGAACCGTGCGGACGCGAAGTTCTGCGGCGAGTGCGGCGCCGCGCTGGCCGTACTGTGCGGCTCGTGCGGAACGTCCAACGAGCCCGGTCGAAAGTTCTGCTACGAGTGCGGCGCCGCCCTCTCGGGCTCGCCACCCGCGGCCCTCCCGGCGCGGCGTGAGCAGCCCTCGGCCGAGCGCAGGCTCGTCTCCGTGCTCTTCGCCGACCTCGTCGGCTTCACGACGCTGTCCGAGTCGCGGGACGCCGAAGAGGTCCGTGAGCTGCTCTCGCGCTACTTCGACACGTGCCGGCGGCTGATCGGGCTGTACGGCGGCACGGTCGAGAAGTTCATCGGCGACGCCGTGATGGCGGTCTGGGGGACCCCGACCGCGACCGAGGACGACGCCGAGCGCGCCGTTCGCGCCGCGCTCGACCTGGTGGTCGCGGTCTCGGCGCTCGGGCAGGAGGTGGGCGCGGAGCAGTTGCGGGCGCGTGCAGGCGTCCTCACCGGCGAGGCGGCGGTGACGCTCGGCGCCGAGGGAGAGGGGATGGTCGCCGGCGACCTCGTGAACACGGCTTCGCGCATCCAGTCGGTGGCCGAGCCGGGCACGGTGTTCGTGGGCGAGTCGACGCGCCGGGCGACCGAGCAGACGATCGTCTACGCCGACGCAGGCTCGTTCGAGCTGAAGGGCAAGGAAGGGCTGACGCCGCTCTGGCGCGCGCAGCGCGTGGTCTCGGGGCTGCGCGGGTCGCTCAAGTCGCAGGGACTCGAGCCGCCCTTCGTCGGCCGCGACCGCGAGCTGCGGCAGATCAAGGATCTCTTCCACGCCTGCGCCGAGGAGAAGAAGGCGCACCTCGTGTCAGTGACGGGGATCGCCGGCATCGGCAAGTCGCGGCTCGGCTGGGAGTTCTACAAGTACTTCGACGGCATCGCGGAGAGCGTCTACTGGCACCGCGGGCGCTGCCTCTCGTACGGCGAGGGCGTCACCTACTGGGCGCTCGCCGACATGGTGCGCATGCGCTGCCGGATCGCCGAGGAGGAGGACCCGGACTCCGCGCTCACCAAGCTGCGCGCGACGCTCGCCGAGCAGATCCTCGACGCCGAGGAGCGCGCCTTTCTCGAGCCGAGGCTGGCGCACCTGCTCGGGCTCGGCGAGCACCAGGCGCGCGACCAGCAGGATCTGTTCGCCGCCTGGCGGCTCTTCTTCGAGCGGCTGGCGGAGGGGTACCCGACCGTCCTCCTGTTCGAGGACATGCAATGGGCGGACGCGAGCCTGCTCGACTTCGTCGAGTACCTGCTCGACTGGTCGCGCAACTCGGCGATCTTCGTGATCACGCTGGCGCGGCCCGAGCTGCTCGAGCGGCGGCCGACGTGGGGCGCCGGCCAGCGAAGCTTCACCTCGCTCTACCTCGAGCCGCTCTCGCAGCACGCGATGCAGGAGCTCCTGACCGGGCTCGTGCCCGGACTGCCGGCGGACGCCTGCGAGCGGATCCTCGCGCGCGCCGAGGGCATCCCGCTCTACGCCGTCGAGACCGTGCGCATGCTGCTCGACCGCGGCCTCCTCGTCGAGGACGGCCCCGCGTACCGGCTCGCGGGATCACTCGACGCGCTCGAGATTCCCGAGACGCTGCACGCGCTGATCGCGGCGCGCCTCGACGGGCTCACGGCCGACGAGCGGCGCGTCCTGCAGGACGCCTCCGTGCTCGGCAAGACGTTCACGAAGGGCGCGCTCGCGTCGCTCGCCGGAGCGGACGTCGAGCTCGAGCCGCTGCTGCAGTCGCTCGTGCGCAAGGAGGTGCTCGGCATCCAGGCCGACCCGCGCTCGCCCGAGCACGGCCAGTACGGCTTCCTGCAGGACCTCGTCCGGCACGTCGCCTACGAGACGCTCTCGCGGCGTGAGCGCCGCGCCAGGCACCTCACCGCGGCGACGCATCTACGTACGGCGTTCGTCGAGGACGAGGACGAGGTCGTCGAGGTGGTCGCCTCGCACTACCTCGCCGCCTACGAGGCGATGCCGGACGCCGACGACGCCGCCGAGATCAAGGCGCACGCGCAGGCCACGCTCGCGCGTGCGGGCGAGCACGCCGCATCGCTCGCCGCGGCGGCCGAGGCGCGCCGCTATTTCGAGCAGGCCACCGGGCTGACAGACGACCCGTCGGAACGCGCTGCGCTCCTCGCCCGCGCCGGCGAGATGGCGCTCCGCACCGCGGACAACGACGGCGCGGGGGAGCTCTACGGGGAGTCGATCGCCCTGTACGAAGACCTGGGCGACGCGCACGCAGCCGCCCGCGTGAACCACAAGCTCGCGATCGTCGAAGCCAACCTCGGCAAGCGCGAAGAGGCGATGGAGCGCGCCGAGCAGGCGCTCGCGGTGCTCGTCCGGGACGAGCCGGACGAGGACCTCGCGATCGTCGCGGCGACGCTGGCCTTCGGCTACTGGTTCGCCGGCGAGCTGGAGCCTGCGGCCGAGCGGGTCGAGCTGGCGCTCGACGTCGCCGAGGCACACGCGTATCCGGAACCGCTCGTCCGCGCGCTCCGCGCGAAGGCGGGAATCGCCCGCAGCCGGGGTCACGTGCAGGAGTCGAGCGCGCTGCTCTCGCGCGCGCTCGAGCTGGCGCTCGAGCACGACGTCGTGAACGAGATCAGCACGACCTACTTCTGGCTGTCCGACCGCGCCTTCCAGCGTGACGCGTACGCCGAGGCGCTCGGGCTGCTGGAGCAGGCGCTCGCCCACGCTCGGAGGATGGGCAGCAGGCCGCACGAGTGGGCGGTGCTCGCCGAACAGACCTACCCGCTCCTGATGCTCGGCCGCTGGGACGAGTCGCACGCGATCGGCGCGGAGTTCACCCAGGAGCACGTCGACGCGGGCGGGACGATGCTCAGCCTGCTCCAGTCCGCGGTCGAGATCGACGTGCAGCGCGGCGATCTCGAAGGCGCGAGACGCGCGCTGCAGATGTTCGCCCGCATCGAGCACTCTCCGAACCGGCAGGAGCGAGGCTCGTACCTCGGTGCGCGGGCCGCGTTGCGCCGGGCGGAGGGAAGGATGAACGAGGCGCTCGCGGACGCCGAGGCGACGATCGAAGTCTCGAGCACGTTCGGGCTCGACTCGCAGGGCGGCAAGCAGGGCGTGTGCGAGGCACTCGAGGCGGCGTTCGCGCTCGGCGACTCGGCGAGAGTCGAGAAGCTGATCGCCTCGATCGAGGCGATCCCCCCCGGCACGCGGCCGCCGTACCTCGACGCGCAGGCGCGGCGGTTCCGCGCGAAGCTCGCGGGCGACGGCGGCGCCTTCGAGGCGGCCACCGCGCACTTCCGCGAGCTCGAGCTTCCGTTCTTCGTCGCGGTCGCCCTGTACGAGCACGCTGCGCTGCTCGTCGAGACCGGGCGGGCGGCCGAGGCCGAGCCGCTGCTGGCCGAGGCGGCCGGGATCTTCGAGCGGCTCGGAGCGATGCCGTGGGTGGAGCGGGCGCAGCGTCTCGCGGGCGCCGCTCTACTAGTCTCGTAGCTGCTCGAGGATCTCGACGTCGACCGACACGCCGCCGTCGGCGACGCGCCGGATCGCGCGTGTGAACTCCTCGACGTCGGCCACGCGGTCCTTGAGCAGGTAGCCGATGCCGGTCGCGTTGCGGTCGAGCAGCTCGACCGCCTTCTCGAGCTCGACGTACTGCGACAGCAGGAGCACGCCCGTGTGCGGGTGCCGCTGGCGGATCTCGCGTGCCGCGCGCAGGCCCTCGTCGGTCTTCGTCGGCGGCATGCGGATGTCGACGATCGCGACGTCCGGCAGTGTCTCGTCGACGAGCACGAGCAGGTCCTCGGCGGTGCCGGCCTGGCCGACGATGTCGAAGCCCTCCTCCTCGAGCAGGCTCGCGATCCCCTCGCGCAGCAGCACCGAGTCGTCGGCGAGCGCGACGCGGACGACGCTCGCCGGATCGGCGGCCTGGTCGCCGAGCGGGGGGAAGTCGGTGTGGAGCCCGGGCGCGAGCACGCGCACGAGGCGCGTCGGGTGCGGCACGCCCTTCAGCCGGTGCTCGCCGAGGTCGACCGTCTGGAGCGGGCAGCCGTCCATCGTCGCCGCCGAGGCGAGGATCTCGCCGCCGCGGGCCGTTGCGCTCACGCGCGCGGCATGGTGCACGGCCATCCCCACGTAGCCGTCCCCGACGACCTGCGCCCGCCCGCGGTGCAGGCCCATCCGGACGCGCACGGTCGCCTCCTCGGGCCACGGCTCGACAAGCAGCGCGAGCTGGGCGGCGACGGCGGCCGCGGCGGCGCTCGCGCCGTCGTCGAACACGGCGAAGAACTCGTCGCCGCGGCAGTCGACCACCCGCCCGCCGTTCGAGCGCACGGCTCCGCCGATCAGCGTCCGGTGCCGCTGCAGCAGGCTCGCATACGCGGTGCCGAGCCGCTGCAGGAGGCTGGTGGAGCCTTCGATGTCGGTGAAGAGGAAGGTGACGTCGGCCGCCTGCTCCGGCATTCGCCCCGAGGCTACCGCCGGTGACACGCGCCGCGCACGGCTCTATTCGTTGCCATCGGCGAGAACGGCGAGTAGCGGCCCGATCTCGAGATGGCCGAGCAGCGGGTGGCGAAAGCGGGCCTTCCGGTCGACCTCGTACCGGTTCCGTCGGCCCTCCTTCCTCCGCGTCAAGAACCCCTCTTCGACGAGGTCGGCGACGATCTTCTGGGCGGCGCGCTCACCGACTCCCACGCTTCTCGCGATCTCGCTGATTCGGATCGTGGGGTCTCGCGCGATGCAGAGCAGCACGTTGCCGTGGTTCGTGAGCATGAACCACTGCGGGCGCCTGCCGGGGTGGTCGATGGAGGTTTTTTGAACCATGGCTCTTGAAACCGGGTTTATTGACCGTCTATTATCGCGGTTCAGACTGTAGCGGCTGGTGGCGCGGGATCGCCCTGCCAACACCGAACCGGAGAAGAGGCGAGGCGGATGACCTCTGACCAGAAGAGAGCGCGAATCTTCGGCGTTCTCTTCCTCATCACGTTCATCACGTCGATCCCGGCGCTGTTGCTCGTCGAACCGGTGCTGAGGGACCCCGTGGGCTACATCACGGGTGCCGGGCAGAACAACCGGATCTATCTCGGCGTTCTCCTGGAGCTGCTGCTCATCATCGCGAACATCGGCACGGCGGTCGTGATCTTCCCCATCGTCAGACGGCAGAACGAGGAGCTGTCCCTGGGGTATGTGGCGGCCCGGCTTCTCGAGTGCGCGTTCATCCTCGTCGGCATCGTCGCGGTGCTCGGCGTCGTCACCTTGCAGAAGGAGGCTGCGGGTGCGAACGAAGGAACCGTGGCGTACACCCTGGCGGCGATCAAGGACTGGACGTTCCTCCTCGGGCCGGGATGGGTCGTCGGCTGGGGGAACGGGCTGATCCTCGGCTACCTGATGTACCGCTCCGAGCTGGTGCCACGGAAGGCAGCGTGGCTCGGGCTCATCGGCGGACCGCTCATCATCGCGTCCGGAACGGCAGTGATGTTCGGCGTGGATCACCCGGGCGGCTCGCTGCAGGGCCTCGCGACGATCCCGGAGTTCCTCTGGGAGCTGTTCCTCGGCGTCTACTGCGCCGTCAAGGGCTTCCGGGAGTCCTCTCCGATCCTGCGGGCGGACGCCGGCCCGGAGCGGGCGACGGCGATGCCTGCCATCGCACCTGCCTAGCATCCGTGCAGTCTGTTGTCCGGAGGGTGGCGCCACCCGTCGCCTCCCTCCGGGCCGCTCACTCGCCTGCATCCGCGTGCGTGCGAGCCTGTGCTCGTGGCCGAACAATCCGGGAGCCGGCTCCGTCCTCTATATATGGCTTGGTGCCGATCCGGTACCCGGACTCACGAGAGACAGGCGGGCACCGTGCGTCTCATAGGGCTGAAACAGTGACTTCTGGGACTCAGATGCGCTCCCCACTCACGCCGGGCGAGTACGTCGACGTGCTCGCGCGCACCGGCCTCGGCATGGTGTGCAAGCTCGACTGCTCGGGGCGCATCCTGAGCTTCGACGACGCCTGCGAGCGCGCCACCGGCTTCACCGCGGCAGAGGTGATCGGCCGTGACGCGCGCGACGTCGTGATCCCGCCCGAGGAGCGGCCCGCCTTCGGCGAGTTCCTGGACAGCTTCGGCAGCGTCGCGGTCTCGAGTCCCCAGGTCGGCCACTGGCTGACGAAGGACGGCGAGCGCCGGCAGATCGCGTGGTCGAACCGCCCGATCCTGCGCGAGGACGGTTCCGTCCACGCGATCCTCACGGTCGGGCTCGACCTGACCGAGCGCGACCGCTCGGCCGCCCAGGTCGAGGCGCTGCACACCGAGCTCGAGGATCGGCTGGCCGAGGTCGAGATCCTCGCCGCCGAGCAGGCAGCGCTGCGGCGGGTCGCCACGCTGGTCGCCGGCGAGGCCGATGCGTCGCTGATCTTCGACGCGGTGGCGGTCGAGACGGGCAGGCTTGCCCACTCGCGCACGGCCGCGGTCGTCCGCTACGGCGCGACGGGCGAGCCCGCGACGGTCGTCGGCCGCTGGAGTTGCGCCTCCGAGGAGGAGCTCTTCCCGGTCGGGTCGGTGATCCCGGTCGGCGACGACACGGCGTTCGGACTCGTCTATCGCACGGGTGCGGCCGCGCGCGTCGACGCCTACGGCGAGGGTGAGATCGCGACGCGGATGCGCGAGGCCGGCTACGTCTCGGCCGCCGCAGCGCCGGTGCTCGTGTCGGGACGGCCGTGGGGCGCGGTGATCGTCTCGTCGGGCACCGAGGAGACGCTGGCCGGCGACGTCGAGCGCAGGCTGGCGCCGTTCGCCGCGCTGCTCGCCCTCGCCGTCGCGAGCGCCGACGCGCGCGAGCAGGTGATCGCGTCGCGGGCGCGTCTCGTCGCCGCGTCCGACGAGGTGCGCCGCCGGCTGGAGCGCGACCTGCACGACGGCGCGCAGCAGCGGCTCGTCACGCTCGTCCTCAACATCGGCGTCGCGCGGCGCAGGGTGGAGGACGAAGAGGTCGGCGAGCTGCTCGCCGCCGCCGAGCGCGACGCGCGCGAGGCGATCACCGAGCTGCGGCTGCTCGCCACCGGCCTGCACCCGCCGATCCTCAGCGACAGCGGGCTCGCACCGGCGCTCGCCGCGCTCGCGCGACGCGCTCCGCTCGACGTCGAGGTCGTGCACGTCACCGACGAGCGCTTCGACCCGACGGTCGAGGTGGCGGCGTACTTCGTGGTCAGCGAGGCGCTGACGAACGTGGTCAAGCACGCCGAGGCGACGCAGGTGCGGGTGAGCGCCCGGCGCGAGGGAACGGCCCTGGTGGTGAAGGTCGAGGACGACGGCCGCGGCGGCGCGAACCCGCAGGGCGGCACCGGCCTCGTCGGCCTCACCGACCGCGTCGAGGCGCTGCGCGGGACGCTCAGCATCTCGAGCTCGTGGACGGCCGGCACGCTGGTGCGCGCCGAGTTTCCGATCCCGGCCTGACTACTTGAGCGTGTCGAGGTAGGCGACGAGCTCATGCAGCTGGGCGGGCGGGATGACTCCGCCCCAGTGCGGCATGCTCACGATCGGGGCGCCCCCGATCACGCTCCCGTTGTGGATCACGGCGAGGATCTTCGCCTCGGTGTTGAACTCGCTGCGGAAGTCCGGCCCGGAGAGCGGCGGGATCGTCTTGTCGGGTGACTCCGGGTTCGGGACGCCGCCGAGGCCGTTCGGCCCGTGACAGTTGATGCAGCCGTAGTTGACGTACAGCGTCGCGCCCGCGACGGCGGCGCCCTGGCCCTGCGGCACCTGGAGCGGCGCGGCGGTCGGCACCGCCGGGAGGCCGGCGTGGATGTACGACACGAGATCGGACACCTGCCGGTCGGAGATGACCGCGCCCCATACCGGCATGTACGGCCTGGTCGGGTCCTTCACCTCGCCGAGGCCGTGGTCGATGATCGACCGCAGCCGGGCGGCGGTCAGCGAGCTCGCGCCGGTCAGGGCCGGCACGTAGGGCGAGACGCCGCCGCGTCCCTGCATGCCGTGGCACTGCACGCAGCCGAACTGGACGTACAGGTGTCCGCCGGCGGCGACCGTCGGCGAGAAGGACGTGGCGGTCTCGGCCGCCGTCGTCGTGGTCGCGGCGACGGCGCCGTTCTTCGCGTGCTTCGAGTCGCGGCCGAGGAAGAAGCCGAACACGCCGGCCGCGAAGGCGAGGCCGAGCGCCAGCAGGATCACGATCCCGGTGACCACGTCGGCAGGAATGTCCCGTTGCTCCCGCGCCATGGGGCGACGCTACCGCTCCGGAGGGTCGGGTGCAACGGCCGTGGTTTGCTGCAACCGCCCGTCGTGGAAGGACGACGGCGCGAGAGGTCGAAGGGTCAAGCTCGGAGCTCGGGAGGTGGGTCGATGGCGTGGCAGCTGCTGAGAGAGAGATCGCCGCGCGGCGAATACGCGCGGCGGCGCCTTGCCGTGCTCGCGGCCGCGGCAGTCTTCTTCGGCGGCCTGCTCGTCGCGCTCGGCCTCGGCACGCTCCTGCTCCTCCTGGCCGGGGTCGCAGCCTTCGCCGGCGGCGGCTACCTCGTCTTCCGTTACGGGCGCCGCCCGGGCCGGATCACGCTGCCCGACCTGTCGGGCGTGCGCCGCCAGGCGAGTCGTGGTGCCGTGCGCGTGCGCACCACAGGCTCGCGGGTCGCGCGCGACGTGCGTGCGCGCTCGCGCGCCGTCGAGTGGCAGGGGTGGCCGTACGCGGGCGGCGCTCCGGTCACGACCGATCCGGGCGAGGAGCATCGCCGCGCCCTCGAGCTCAACGCACGCGGCGCGCAGCTCCGCAGCGAAGGGCATCCGGAGCAGGCGGCCGAGCAGCATCGCCAGGCGCTTGCGATCTTCCGCAGGCTCGGCGACCGTCGCGGCGAGGCGCCGACCCTGAACTCGCTGGCGCTCGCGCTCGACGCGGCCGGCGACACCGAGGCTGCCGTCGAGCGGTTCGAGCAGGCGCTGACGATCCTGCGCGACGAGGGCGACGAGCGGCACGAGGGCCGCGTGATCGCCAACCTCGGGTTCACGATGATGCGCCACGGCGAGGACGACCGTGCGCGCGACCTGCTCGAGACGGCGCTCGAGAAGCTCGATCCCGAGTCGCGTACCGCCCAGCAGGTCGTCGAGCAGCTCCGCCGCGCCAGCTGACATCCTCGCCGCATGGAGGTCGACCTCAACGCCGACGTCGGCGAAGGGCTCGCGACCGACGACGAGCTGCTCGAGATCGTCACGAGCGCCAACGTCGCCTGCGGCTTCCACGCGGGTGACGGGCGGACGATGGAGCGGCTGTGCGCGCTCGCCCGCGAGCGCGGCGTCGTCGTCGGGGCCCACGTCTCCTACCGCGACCGCGAGGGTTTCGGACGGCGCGACCTCGACGTCGACGCGGCGTCGATCGAGGCCGAGACGCGCGAGCAGGTCGAGCTCCTGCAGGCTCACGGCGACGTCGCGTACGTGAAGCCGCACGGTGCGCTCTACCACCGTGCGAGCGTCGACGACGCCTGTGCCGCGGCGATCGTCGCCGGGACGCTCGCTGCGGGCGGGCCGAGGGCGATGCTCGCGTTCCCCGGGTCGGCGCTGCTCGAGCGCGCGGGCGAGGCGGGGCTCGTCGCCGTCGCCGAGGGCTTCGCCGACCGCGGCTACGACGCGAACGCGAGGCTGGTGGCGCGCGGCGAGCCGGGGGCGCTGCTCGACGCGGACGCTGCGGTGGCGCAGGCGGTTGCGCTCGCGGGTGGCGTCGGGTCGATCTGCGTGCACGGCGACTCGCCGGGCGCGGTCGAGCTCGCGCGGCGCGTGGCGGAAGGGCTGCGCGCGGCCGGGGTCGAGCTGCGGGCGTTCGCGTGACGGTCGAGGTGCGCGCGGCCGGCGACCGGGCGCTGCTGCTCGAGCTCGCGGGCAACGACGAGGCGGTGCGCGTGGCGCGGCGCGCGCGGGCCGAACTGCGCGGCGTGGTCGACGCCGTCCCGGGGCACTGCACGGTGCTGCTCGTGTTCCCGGCTGCGCCCGACCGCGGCGAGGTGCTTGCGGTCGCCGAGGCGGCGCTGCGGGACGAGCACACCGGCCCGGAGCCGGCAGAGGTGAAGCTCGCCGTCACCTACGACGGCCCGGATCTGGCCGAGGTCGGGCGGCTCGTCGGGGTCTCGCCGGAGGAGGTGGTGCGGCGGCACTGTGCGGCGAGGTACGTGGCGGGCTTCCTCGGCTTCGCGCCCGGGTTCGCGTACCTGCTCGGCGGCGACGAGCGGCTGTTCGTCCCGCGCCGCGACGAGCCGCGGACGCGCGTGCCCGCTGGGACGGTCGCGACGGCGGGCGTCTACAGCGGCGTCTACCCGCGTGAGTCGCCGGGCGGGTGGCGGCTGCTCGGCCGCACCGACGCGGTGCTGTTCGACGAGGCTCGCGAGCCGCCGGCGCTGCTGCAGGCGGGCGACCGGGTGCGGTTCGTGGCGCGATGATCGAGGTGCTGGAGCCGGGGCCGCTGGCGACGGTGCAGGACCGCGGCCGGCCGGGCCTCGCGCACCTCGGCGTGCCGCCCTCGGGAGCCGCCGACCCGCGTGCGCACGCGCTCGGGAACCGTCTGGTCGGCAACCCGCCGGACGCGGCGGCGCTGGAGGCGACGCTGGCGGGGCCGAGGCTCAGGTTCGCGCAGGGGGCGCTCGTCGCGCTGGCGGGCGCGCTGCACCGGCCGGCGTTCGAGGTGGGGGCGGGGGAGGTGCTCGAGCTCGGGCCGTTCGGGGGCGGCGCCCGGGTGTACGTGGCGGTGCGGGGCGGGATCGGCGTCGAGCCGGTGCTCGGCAGCCGCTCGACCGATCTGATGAGCGGGCTCGGGCCGCCGGTCTTGCGGGCGGGCGACGTGCTGCCGGTCGGCGACGAGGTCGCGGGGCCGCCGGAGGACGTGCCGGCCGCCGGGGCGCTGCCGGCGGAGCCGGTGCTGCGGGTGATCCCGGGGCCGCGGGCCGACTGGTTCGCGCCGGACGCGCTCGATGCGTTGACGGCGCAGGCGTGGCGGATGAGCCCGGCGTCGAACCGGGTCGGGATTCGCCTCCAGGGCGAGCCGCTCCGCTGGTCGCGGCGGCAGGAGCTGCGGTCGGAGGGGCTCGTGACGGGGTCGCTGCAGGTGCCGCCGAACGGGCTGCCGATCCTGCTCGGCCCGGACCATCCGACGACGGGCGGCTATCCCGTGCTTTCGGTCGTCGTGAGCGACGACCTGTGGCTGGCGGCCCAGCTGCGCCCGGGCGACACCGTGCGCTTCAGGACGTAACCCTGGTGCCTGGCCCCTAGGTGCCAGGCACCAGGTGTTCGGGGCTCGAATCGTGCTTTCGGTGGATGGTGGCCGGTGACACCGGCCGGCATCCTCGCCCGGTGCCGCGTCCGCTTCGCTTTCACGAGCCGGGTTCGTACCGGCACGTCACGGCGCGGGGGAACGACCGCCGCGAGATCTTCCGCGATGACGGCGACCGCTGGGAGTTCCTGCGCATCCTCGGCGACGTGACCAGGGTTTGCGGCTGGCGCTGTCTCGCCTGGTGCCTGCTTGGCAATCACTACCACCTGTTGGTGCAGGAACGGGCCAAGCCACTCTCGGCAGGGATGCATCTGCTGCACAGCCGCTACGCCCGTCTCTTCAACGAACGATATGCCCGCACCGGACACGTCTTCGGCGACCGCTACCGGGTGGCGACGCTCGAGGACGACGGCCACCTGCTGATGGCGATCCGCTACATCGCGCTCAACCCGATCAAGGCCGGCCTCTGTGCGACCCCGAGCGAGTGGCCCTGGAGCAGCTACGGACAGCTCGTCGGGACCGTGCGCCCGATGAGCTTCCTCAGCCGCGCCCACGCCCTCTCGCTCTTCGACCCGTCACCAGACCGCGCCGTCGAGGCCGTCCGCCGCTTCGTCGAACAGGTGCCTGGCCCCTAGGTGCCAGGCACCGAGCCCTACGGGAACTGTGACGACCCCGGCTTCAGGTCGTACTTGCCGCCCTTCACGCAGCCCGCCGGGACGACGTACTCGGGCGAGGCCGCGTCGACGGCGTTGTCCGCCAGCGCCTGCTCCATCAGCCCGTAGGCGACGCTGTGCGACAGGCCGAGATCCTGGCCGACCCGGACGCCCGACTGGTACGCGTAGCAGTTCGCGAGGCCCTCGTTCGCCACGCCTCGCAGGTGCCACGCCTCGTGGGCGAGGACGACGATCGCGTGCCCGGTCCCGCGGCCGGGGTGCGAGGCGTGCCCCTCGATCACCTGCGAGAGCGTGTAGCAGATCCCCGGCGTCAGCCAGGCATGCGCGCCGCCGACCTCCGCCAGCCCGTCCGCCTCCTGCACCGTGCCGACGTGGTGTCCCGACGTGTCGCACGTCACCGTGACCGGATGCCCCGCGATCTTCCGCGCCTCGCGCGTGATCGTCTGCTCGACCCGTGCCTGCGCGGTCGAGTCGAGCGCGCTCCACCCGCGCCGGACGCTCACGCCCCAGACGATCAACCCGACCGCGCCGAGCACGAGCGCCGGCCCGAGCAGCCGTCCGAGGCCGCGCCGCCGCCGCTTGGGCGCCGGCGGAGACGACCAGAACTCCGGGTCGTCCTCCTCGGGCGGCTCGCCCTCCCAGCCGAACTCCTGCAGGTCGGCCCCCTGCGGCCCGTGGCCGCGCTCCGCAGGCTCGCCCGTCGCCAGCAGGCCGCCGACGAAGAACTGCAGCTCGAGCCCGAGCGCGAGCACGAACGGCAGCCAGAGCGGCACCGCGTAGCGCCACGCGGGCGGCGAGAACAGCCAGGCGACGAGCAGCGCCAGCAGCACCAGACGCGCCCGCAGCATGCACCGAGCGTACTCGGCATACTGCGATCCGGGACGTGACGACGCGGACCGACGAGTCGAAGGCGACGATCCTGGAGGCGGCCGTGACCCGCGCCAGGGAGCAGGCCGGCACCGACGCCGACGACGTCGAGCGCTGGCTGCGCTCCTACTACGCCCACGTCGCCCCCGAGGACGTCGCCGACCGCACCGCCTCCGACCTCACCGGCGCGGCCCTCGCGCACTGGGAGCTGATGCAGCTGCGCCGCCCGGGCGAGCTCAAGGTGCGCGTCTACAACCCGACCCTCGCCGAGCAAGGCTGGGAGTCGCCGCACACGGTGGTCGAGTTCGTGAACGACGACATGCCGTTCCTCGTCGACTCGATCTCGATGGAGATCACCCGCCACGGGAGCGGGATCCACCTCATGGTCCGCCCGATCGTCAATGTCCGCCGCGACGACGAAGGGCAGCTCCAGGGGCTCGTCGAGGAAGGCGGGATCCGCGAGTCGACGATCGCGGTCGAGATCGACAAGCAGACCGACCCGCAGGCGCTCACCGAGCTGCACGACGACCTCGTCCGCGTGCTCGGCGACGTGCGCGCAGCCGTCGCCGACTGGCCGGCGATGCTCGAGCAGGCCCAGGCGATCGTGCGCGACTTCCAGCAGCGGCCGCCTCCGGTCGATCCCGAGGAGACGTCCGAGACGATCGACCTGCTCGAGTGGATGCGAGACAACTTCACCTTCCTCGGCTTCCGCGAGTACGAGATCGCCGAGGAGGAGGGCGAGGAGGTGCTGCGCGCGGTCCCGGGCTCGGGGCTCGGGATCCTGCGCCAGTCCGGCGGCGCCCCGATCTCCGCCAGCTTTGCGCGTTTGCCGCCTGACGTGCGCCGAATGGCGCGGCACAAGCACCTGCTCAACCTGACGAAGGCGAACTCGCGCGCGACCGTGCACCGGCCGGCGTACCTCGACTACATCGGTGTGAAGCGCTTCGATGCGAACGGCGAGGTCGTGTCGGAGAGGCGCTTCCTCGGCCTCTACACGCACACCGCCTACAGCGCCACCCCGTGGGAGATCCCGGTGATCCGCCGTAAGGCGCGGCGCGTGCTCGACCGCGCGGGCCTCCCGCACGGCGGCCACGACTACAAGGCGCTCGTCGACATCATCGAGACGTACCCGCGCGACGAGCTGCTGCAGATGTCCGAGGACGACCTCTACGAGGTCGCGATGGGCATCTTCAACCTGGGCGAGCGCCGTCGCGTGCGCCTCTTCCTGCGACGCGACAACTTCGGGCGCTTCATCTCGTGCATCGTCTACATCCCGCGCGATCGCTACAACACGCGCAACCGCGAGCGGATCGAGCAGATCCTCGACGACGAGCTGCGCGGCGAGACGCTCGACTACGGCACGCGCGTCACCGAATCGGTGCTCGCGCGGCTGCACTACGTGATCCACGTCGACCCGAGCGACCCGCCGGTGTGGGACGTCGCGCACATCGAGGCGCGCCTCGCCGACGCGACGCGCGAGTGGTCGGACGACCTGCGCGAGGCGCTGATCGAGACGCTCGGCGAGGAGCGGGCGAGCGTACTCGCGCACGGCTACGCCGACGCGTTCCCGGCCGCCTACCAGGAGGATTTCCCAGCCGTGCAGGCGGTGCTCGACATCGAGCGGATCGAGCGGCTCGACCCGGCCGGCGACCTCAGCCTCAGCCTCTACCTGCCGCACTACTCCTCCGGCGACCAGCTGGCGTTCAAGCTGCTCCGCTCCGGGCAGCCGCTGCTCCTGTCGGACGTCCTCCCGCTGCTCGAGAACATGGGCGTCAAGGTCACGAACGAGCGGCCCTACGAGATCCACCGGCGCGACTACCCGCCGGTGTGGATCTACGACTTCGGCCTGCAGCGCCAGCAGGGCGAGGATCTCGACGCCGGCGAGGTGCGTGAGACGTTCCAGGACGCGTTCGCGCGCGTGTGGCGCGGCGAGGTCGAGAACGACGGCTTCAACAAGCTCGTGCTGTCGGCGGGGCTGACGGCGCGCGAGATCGTCGTGCTGCGCGCGGTCGCCAAGTACCTGCGGCAGACCGGGATGACGTTCAGCCAGTCGTACATGGAGGAGACGCTCGCCGGCCATCCCGAGATCGCGGCGCGGCTGGTCGAGCTGTTCGAGCTGCGCCTGAGCCCGGCGCGCGACGATCACGACGGGCGCGGGCTCGACCGCAGGATCGTCAGGGAGATCGACGCGGTCCAGAGCCTCGACCAGGACCGCATCCTGCGCGCCTTCCTGAAGGTGATCCGTGCGGTGCTGCGCACGAACTGGTTCCAGACGGGCGAGGACGGCAACCCGAAGCCGTACCTGTCGCTGAAGCTCGACTCGAAGCTCGTCCCCGACCTGCCCGAGCCGCGGCCGCTGGTCGAGGTGTTCGTCTACTCGCCCCGCGTCGAGGCGATCCACCTGCGCGGCGGCCTCGTCGCACGCGGCGGCATCCGCTGGTCGGACCGGCGCGAGGACTTCCGTACCGAGGTGCTCGGCCTGATGAAGGCGCAGACCGTGAAGAACTCGGTGATCGTCCCGGTCGGCGCGAAGGGCGGCTTCGTCGTGCAGCAGCTGCCGGCCGACCGCGAGCAGCAGCAGGCCGAGGTCGTCGCCTGCTACCGCACGTTCATGTGCGGCCTGCTCGACATCACCGACACGATCACGGGCGGCGAGGTCGTGCCGCCGCGCGACGTCGTGCGCCACGACGGCGACGACCCGTACCTCGTGGTCGCCGCCGACAAGGGGACGGCGACGTTCTCGGACATCGCGAACGGCATCGCCGAGGAGTACGGCTTCTGGCTCGGCGACGCGTTCGCCTCGGGCGGCTCGGCGGGCTACGACCACAAGGCGATCGCGATCACGGCGCGCGGCGCGTGGGAGTCGGTGAAGCGCCACTTCCGCGACCTCGGCGTCGACGCCGACACGGCGGAGATCACGGTCGTCGGCGTCGGCGACATGTCGGGTGACGTGTTCGGGAACGGGATGCTGCGCTCGCGGCATCTCAAGCTGGTGGCGGCGTTCGACCACCGGCACGTCTTCATCGACCCGGACCCGAGCCCGGCGTCGGGCTTCGCCGAGCGGCTGCGGCTGTTCCGGCTGCCGCGCTCGTCGTGGGCCGACTACAGCACGCAGCTGATCTCGCGCGGCGGCGGCGTCTTCCCGCGCACGGCGAAGTCGATCGAGCTCTCCCCGCAGGCGCAGGTGGCGCTCGGGATCGAGGCGGAGTCGCTGACGCCGAACGAGCTGATCCGCGCCGTGCTGCGCGCGCCGGTCGACCTGCTCTGGAACGGCGGGATCGGCACCTACGTGAAGGCGCGTGAGGAGCGGAACGCCGAGGTGGGGGACAAGGCGAACGACCCGGTACGCGTCGACGCGAACGACCTGCGCTGCAAGGTGGTCGGGGAGGGCGGCAACCTCGGGCTGACGCAGCGGGCGCGCGTCGCGTATGCGCTCGGCGGCGGGCGGATCTTCATGGACGCGATCGACAACTCGGCCGGTGTCGACTGCTCCGACCACGAGGTGAACCTGAAGATCCTGCTCGACGGGATCGTCGACGCGGGTGCGCTCACGACGGAGCAGCGGAACGAGCTGCTGCACGAGATGACCGACGAGGTCGCGAGCCAGGTGCTGCACGACAACTACTTCCAGGCGCAGGCGATCTCGACGTCGGTGGCGCAGGCGAACCCGTTCGTCGGCGTGCACGAGCGCTACATCCGCGAGCTCGAGCAGCGCGGGCTGAACCGCGAGCTGGAGGCGCTTCCCAGCGACACGGCGCTCGACGAGCGCGAGAACGTCGGCGGCGGGCTGACCGCGCCCGAGCTCGCGATCCTGCTCTCGTACACGAAGCTCGGGCTGGCGCAGGACCTGCTCGCCTCGCCGCTGCCCGACGAGGAGGCGTTCGCGGGCGAGCTCACGCGCTACTTCCCGTCGGCGATCCGCGAGTGCTACCGCGAGGAGATCCGCTCGCACCGGCTGCGGCGGGAGATCGTCGTCACGCAGGTCGCGAACGAGCTGGTGAACAGGTGCGGGACGACGTTCGTGTTCCGCCTGCGCGACGAGACGGGCGCGTCGGCCGACGACGTCGCGCGCGCGTACACGGTGGCGCGGGAGCTGTACGGGTTCCGGGCGCTGTGGGCGGAGATCGAGGCGCTCGACGGGGCGGTCGCCGCGAGCGTGCAGATCGCGATGTTCCTGAAGGCGCGGATCCTGCTCGAGCGCACCGCGCGCTGGATGCTGCGCAACCTGTCCCAGCCGCTCGACGTCGAGGCGACGATCGCCCGCTTCGAGCCTGGTGCGGCGGAGCTGTCCGAGCTCCTGCCGGCGCTGCTCGGCGAGGCGGAAGCGGCTGCGGCGCTGGACTGGGCGGCCGAGCTGGGCCGGGACGGTGTCCCGGGGCCGCTCGCGCGGCGCGTCTCGCACCTCGTGGCGCTGGTGCCGTCGCCGGACATCGTGCGGATCAGCGAGACGACGGGCCTGCCGGCGGCGCAGATCGCGGAGGCGTACAGCGCGATCGGGGCGCGGCTCGAGCTGTGGTGGCTCCGGGAGCGGATCGTGGCGCTGTCGCGCGACTCGCGCTGGTCGGCGATGGCGCGGGCGGCGCTGCGCGACGACGTCTACGCGGAGCAGGCGGCGCTGACCGCGGAGGTGATGCGCGGGCCGGCGAACGGGCTGCCGCTGCAGCGCGTCGAGCAGTGGGTGGCGGCGAACAGGGACGGCGTCGACCGCTGCGCGCAGGTGCTCGCCGACATCCGAAGCGGCGGGATCGCCGACCTGGCGCGGCTGTCGGTCGCGATCCGCGAGCTGCGCAACCTGATCCAGGCCAGCGCCTGACCGGCTGCCGCTCCCGCGAGGCCGGGGCCGCTAGGGGCCGGTGCGGGGCGCCCGGCCGAGCAGCCGCCAGAGCTCGCTCCAGGCGGCGATGCCTTCCTCGAGGCGGGCCAGGCGGAAGAACTCGTCCGGCCCGTGCAGGTTCTCGTCGGCGGTCGAGAACGAGAAGAGCAGCGTCTTCAGGCCGAGCTCGCGCTCGAACAGCACCGCGGCCGGCAGCGTGCCGCCGATCCGCACGAGCAGCGGCTCGACCTTGCTGTACACAGTGCGCAGTGCACTGAGTGCCGCTTCGACTGCGGGATGGTCGCTGGCGATCGCGTAGGCGGGAACGGCGCCGGGGTGCCGGGCGGTCGAGACGCGCACACCCGGCGGGGACACGTCCGCAACGTGGGCGGCGATCTGCGCGGCGACGCGCGCCGGGTCCTGGCGGGGGACGAGCCGGCAGGTGACGTGCGCACGCGCCTCGCCGGGGATCACGGTGAACGCGCCGCCGCCGCGCAGCTCGTTCACCTCGAGCGTCGGCCGCGCCCAGAGCCGCTCGATCGTCGTTCGGCCGGGCTCGCCGTGCAGAGCCGGGACGCCGACGCCCGCCCGGTAGGCCTCGGCGTCGAAGGGCACGCGCTCGAGCGCGTCCCGCTCGGCCGGGGTGAGCTCGTCGACGTCGTCGTAGAAGCCGGCCACGGCGACGCGGCCGTCGGGATCGTGCAGGCTCGCCACGATCCGCGCGAGCGCATGGTTCGGATTCTGCACGGCGCCGCCGTGCCTGCCCGAGTGCAAGTCGGCCGCGGGGCCGGTGACGACGAGATCCAGCCCGAGCAGGCCCTTCGCTGCGACCGCGACGGACGGCTCGGTCGGTCGCCACATGGCACCGTCGGCCGAGACGACCAGGTCCGCCCGCAGTTCGTCGCGGTACCGCTCGATGAACCCGGGCAGGCTCGGGCTGCCGATCTCCTCCTCGCCCTCGATCAGGAAGCGGACATTGAGCGTGTCGCCGCCGTCCTCGCGCCAGCGGCGGGCGGTCTCGAGCGCGACGAGCACCGGGCCCTTGTCGTCGCTCGCCCCGCGTGCGTACAGCCGGCCGTCGCGGACGGCAGGCTCGAACGCCGGTGTCGTCCACGCCCGCTCGTCCCCCGGCGGCTGCACGTCGTAGTGGCCGTAGACGAGGATCGTCGGTGCGTCGGCCGACACGATCCGCTCGCCGACCACCACCGGGTGGCCGGAGGTCTCGACGACGCGCCCGCCGGCGAACGCGAGCCGCTCCGCGACCCACGCGGCGGCTTCGGCGATCGCCGGCCGCCGCGCCGGGTCCGTGCTGACGCTCGGGATCGCCGCGAACGACGACAGCTCCGCAACGAGATCAGAAGATCGAGTGGCCGCCATCGATCGAGAGCACCTGGCCGGTCACCCACGACGACGCGTCGGCCACGAAGAAGAGCACGCCGTTCGCGATGTCCTCCGGTGTGCCCAGCCGCCGCGTCGCGATCGACTCGACGAGCCGCCGCTGCCCCTCCTCGCCGTAGCTCTCGTACTGCGCGATCGAGGTGGGGTTCGAGAGCACGAAGCCGGGGGCGATCGCGTTGACGGTGATGCCGAACGGGCCGAGCTCGTGCGCCGTCTGCCGGGTGAACCCGAGCTGGCCCGCCTTCGCGCTCGCGTACGCCTGGATGCCCGTCAGGCTGACGCTGCGCCCGGCGCCCGACGAGATGTTCACGATCCGCCCGTGACGCCGCTCCTTCATCCCCGGGACGACCGCGCGCGTGCAGACGAAGGTGCTCGTCAGGTTGGCGTCGACGATCGCTTGCCAGTCGGCGTCGCCGACCTCCTCGAGCGGGCGGCCGACCTGGCCGGCGACACCACCGGCGTTGTTGACGAGGATGTCGACGCGGCCGACCCGAGCGAGCAGGTCGGCGACCTGCCTCGGGTCGCTCACGTCCACCGTGTCGCGGTCGCACCCGTGCACCTGCGCGCCGTGCGCCTCGAGGGCGGCGGCGATGCCGCTGCCGATCCCGTGCGCCGTGCCGGTGACGATTGCGACCTTTCCGGCCAGGTCGGGCATCAGTCCCAGCCGTGCTCGATCAGGTCGCGCACCTCGGCGACGCCCGCCTCCCAGACGCGCAGCACGTCGGCGTCCGGGCGCTCGTAGACGCCGCCGAGCGATCCGTCGCCGAGCAGCTCGCGCACCGCCGCCGCGTCGAGCTCGCGCATGCGCGTGACGTCCGCCATCGGCTTGCGCTCGTCCGGCAGCGCTGACGCCGTCGAGGCGCGTCCACGGGAAGTTCTCGAACCACGAGGCGTGCGACGCGTCGCCGTCGATCTCGTCGACGACCGCGCGCACGCGCGCACCGGCCCACCAGTCGTGCCAGCGTGCCCGGCTGTCGGCGTGCCCGGCGGACCAGGCGGCGACGGCGTCCAGGCCCGGAGCGTTGCCGCCGTGCCCGTTGACGAACAGGAAGCGGCGGAACCCCTGACCGGACAGCGAGTCGAGCAGGTCGGTGAGCAGCGCGCCGTACGTCTCGACACGCAGCGTCGGGCTGCCCGGGTAGGCGGCGAAGTACGGCGTCAGTCCGTAGGGCAGCGACGGCAGCACGAGCACGCCGAGCGGCTCGGCCGCCTCCTCGGCGACGCGCTGCGACAGGATCCGGTCGACGCCGAGCGAGAGGTACGCGTGCTGCTCGATCGAGCCGAGCGGCACGACGATCCGGTCCTCCGCCTCCAGGTACTGCTCGACCTGCATCCAGTTGCAGTCCTCGATCCTCATCCGGTGACCTCCTCGAATCTGCGGGCGACCGACAGGAGCAGTGCGTCGTTGCCGCCGGCGGCGGCGAGCTGCAGGCCCGCCGGGAGCGGTCCCTCGGCGAGGCCGCAGGGCACCGACACGGCCGGCGCGCCGGCCAGGTTGTACGGCGCGGTGTAGCGGCCCTCGAGGTTCCCCTCGGGGGTGCCGACCGGAGGATCCTCGGGCGGGGCGACGTAGGCCGCCGTCGGCCCGGCGAGGACGTCGACCTCCTCGAACACGCGGGCGAACCCGGCTGCGACCCGCTCCTTGTCGGCGAGCCCGTGCGCGTAGTCGGCGTCGGAGACCTCGCGGCCGAGCTCGAGCAGCGCGCGCGTCCCCGGCCCGTAGCCCTCGGCCTCGCGCTCGTACAGCGCGCGGTGCACGTTCCAGGCCTCGCGCAGGATGATCGCGCCGAGTGCGGCGTCGACGAGCTCGAGCTCGGGCACGTCGATCTCGACGACCTCGAAGCCGGCCGCGGCGAGCGCGTCGATCGCCGCCCGCACGCACGCGGCGACCCCGGGCGTCAGGTCGGGATCGTCGAGCTGCCGGCGCAGCACGCCGATCCGCGCCCCCATGACGTCGCGCAGCTCGACCGCACCACCGGAGAGCACAGCGAGCAGGGCCGTGGCCTGCTCCACGGTGGCGGTGAGCGTCCCGACGTGGTCGCAACTCTGGGAAAGCGGGAAGACCCCGTCGACCGGCACGAGTCCGTACGTCGGCTTGAGCCCGACGATGCCGCAGTAGGCCGCGGGGATGCGGATCGACCCGCCCGTGTCGGTGCCGAGGGCCCAGTCGGTGACGCCCGCCGCGACGAGCGCCGCCGAGCCCGAGCTGGAGCCCCCGGAGGTGCGGCTTCGGTCGTGCGGGTTGGAGGTCATCCCGTAGGCCGGGTTGACGCTGCCGGCGGCGTACTCGAGCAGGTTCGTCTTGCAGAGGAGGTCGGCGGCGGCCTCGCGCAGGCGGGTGACGACCGGCGCGTCGTGCGCGGCCGGCGGCGGTGTGCCGACGGTCGATGCGTTCGTGGTGACGACGCCGGCGAGATCGATGTTGTCCTTGACCGCGACGGCGGCGCCGAGCAGCGGCCCGGCGGCCGCCCGCTCAGCGGGCGAGAGCTCGGTGATCACCGCGTTGAGCGCAGGGGCGCGCTCGTGCAGGCGCTGGTAGGCCGCGAGCAGCTCGAGGTTCGCGACCTCGCAGGTGCGGCGGCCCGCCTCGATCTCGCCGATCAGCTCGAGCGTTCGCTGCAGCAGCGGCCCCTCGATCCCCTCCAGCATCGCCTTCTCGGTCGGCCGGCGGCGCACCATCAGGTCGCGGTAGATCCCGGAGTGCGTCTTCGCCGAGCGGCGGTTGAACGCGACCAGCCGGTCGACCGAGCCGTCGAGATCGTCGGCGTCGAAGCCGTCGAACGCCTCGACCGGGACGGGAGCAGCCGCCAGCACCTCGCGCGCGAGCTCCACGAAGACTGCGCGGTAACGCGGCTCGGCGAGCGCGTCGGCGATCGAGAGGTCGGAGACCGCGGTGGCGAAGAGCATCGCCCCGTACGCCTCCTTCGCCCAGAGGAAGCCGAGGATGTTCGCGGTCTCCGTCGCGTCGGGCAGGTCGAGGAGGAGCCGTTCGAGGCGCTCGGTGTGAGCGCCGTCGAGCTCGCCCACGTAGAGGGCGCCGCGGCCGCCGAGGAAGATCCGCCCGGGCCCGAGGTAGTCGGCGCCGAAGTTGACGAAGGCCCCGACCGTGCGGCGCTCGCCGACCACCGACGCGATCAGCGGCTCGTTGACGCCGTTCTGCAGCGAGACGACGAACCCGTCCGGCCCGAGCCGCGGCGCGATCGCCTCGAGTGCGGCGGTGGTGTGCTGCGACTTGACCGCCAGCAGCACCGTCTGGAGCCCGTCCGGGAGGCCGGACGGGGCGACGGCGCGGCCGGAGGCGGTGAACTCCTCGACGGGGCCTTCGATCCGCAGCCCGCCGGCGTTGATCGCGGCCACGTGGTCTGCGTCCGTGTCGCAGAAGAGCACCTCCTTGCCGCTGCGCGCCAGCTGCGCGCCGACGGTGCCGCCGATCGCGCCCGCCCCGACGACGACGTAGTCGGTCACCGGGTGGGTACCCCCGCCGGCTGCTCGAGAGCGAGGACGATCTCGTGGAGCGCGCGTTCGAGGATTAGCCCGTCCGCATGCTCGGCCGCCGCCCCGTCGCGCGAGTGGACGGCGGCGTGCAGGTGGCGGTGCTGCTCGAGCGAGCCGCGCGGGTAGTGCGGCAGCCGGGCGAAGATGCTCCAGTAGCGCACCGATTTCTTCCAGGTGAGCTCGACGAGCTCGCGCAGGGTCTCGTTTGGGCAGTGCACGAGCAGCATGCGGAAGTAGGCGATGTTCTCGGCGAGGAACCGCCGTCCGTCGCCTCGTGCCGACGCGCGCTCCATGCGCTCGCGCACGACGTCGAGCTCCTCGATGTGCTCGGGCTCGAGTGCCTCGACCGCCAGGCCGGCGCACCGGGGCTCGAGCAGCCGGCGGCACGCGTAGAGCTCCTCGACGTCTGCGATGCCGAGGTACGCGACCTGGGCGCCGAAGCGGGGGATGATGTCGACCAGCCCTTCGCTCTGCAGGAGGCGCAGCGCCTCGCGAACCGGGGAGCGGCTGACCTGCGCGAGCTCGGCCAGCTTCGTCTCGGTCAGCCGGGCGCCCGGCGGCTCCTCGCCGGAGATGATCCGCTCCGCCAGCCAGTCGGCGACGGTCCGCGAGAGCAGCTTGTGCTCGGCCGGATGGGGCGGCTCGTCGTCTGGGACGAGCTGGAGCGGGGGGTCGGTCAGTGGCATCGCGAAGTGTGCTGTGTGTTGTATACAGAACACCACTGGCGTCCCCCTCGTTCGAAGGAGTGACCGTGAAGGCAGGAAGACCGCTCACGATCCTGGCCCTCGCCTTGCTCGCCGCCGCCGGAGCCGCGGCCGCGTTCGCGGGCGGAAAGGGCACGTCCAACTCGGCCGCGACCCCCCAGCGCGGAGGCTCGATCACCATCGCCCGCATCGAGGACTCGCAGTCGTTCGACAAGACGAACGTCTTCCAGAACGAGTCGATCTGGCTCACCGAGCAGATCATGGAGCCGCTGTACACGGTCACCGCCGACGGCAAGAGCGAGAAGCCGTGGCTCGCGACCGGCTACAAGGTCTCGAACGGCGGCAAGACGTACACCTTCACGCTGCGCAAGGGCGTGCGGTTCTCGAACGGCCAGCCGATGACGTCGGCCGACGTCAAGTTCTCGATCGACGACGCACGGGCCCAGTCCAAGGGCTGGGGCTACCTCGACGCGGCGATCAAGAGTGTCACGACCGCCGGCCCCGACAAGGTCGTCTTCCACCTCAAGTACCAGTGGGCGCCGTTCCTGGCCGACATCGCCCTGTTCGCGAATGGGATCATCCCGAACCACTTCGCCGGCGAGACGCGCAAGGCGTTCTACCAGCACCCGATCGGCACCGGCCCGTTCATGTGGGACAAGCGCGTCGTCGGCCAGTCGGTCACCTTCAAGCGCAACCCGTACTACTGGCAGAAGGGCAAGCCGTACCTGGACTCGGTCACGTGGACGTACGTCACCGACGAGAACACGCGCGCCCTGCAGCTGCAGGGAAACCAGATCCAGGTCGACGAGTTCCCGCCCTTCAACTCGATCACGAAGCTCCAGCACACCGCGGGCGTGACGATGACGCTGTTCCCGTCGACGCGCACCGACTACCTCGACATGAACGAGAAGTACCCGCCGCTCGCGGACGTCCATGTGCGGCGCGCGATCTCCTACGCGATCGACCGCCAGGCGATCGTCAAGGCGGTGCTCTTCGGCTTCGGCAAGCCGGCCAACTCGTTCCTGCCGCCGCAGGTGCCGTTCTACAGCCCGAACGCGGGCGGCCTGCAGTACAACCTGGCCAAGGCGAAGGCCGAGATGGCCAAGTCGAAGTACCCGCACGGCTTCAAGGTGACGATGCTCGTCGGCGCCGGGGCCCAGGTCGAGCAGGCGACGGGTCAGATCCTGCAGGCTTCGCTCAAGCAGCTCGGCATCGACGTCACCTTCAAGCAGCAGGACACGTCGACCGAGTTCCAGAACATCGAGAAGGAGAACTACCAGCTCGGCTTCAGCTACTGGACGATGGATATCGCCGACCCGGATGAGCTCGTCGCGTTCGCGGTCGACCCGAAGGGCGGCGGCGCCGACTCCTTCTATACGCACTACAACAACCCGACGGTGATCGCGCTGTCGCACCAGGCGGAGCGGACACCGAGCCCGGCCAAGCGCGCGCAGCTGTACACGAAGATCCAGCAGCTCGCCGCGCAGGACGCGTTCCTCGGGTTCCTGTACTACTCGCCGTTCCGGTATGCGTACTCGAGCAAGCTCCACGGGTTCTTCGTGTACCCGCTCGGCAACTACCACCTGGAGGATGCCTGGCTCTCCAAGTAGCGCCCTGAGCACGGCGCAGAAGCGAGGCAGGAGGTGACGCTCGGCGAATACGTCGTGCGTCGCCTCCTGCAGATGATCCCGGTCGTCCTCGGGGTGTCCGTGCTCGTCTTCTTCATGATCCACCTCGTCCCGGGCGACCCCGCGCGGACGATCCTCGGCAACCAGGCGACGCCGGCCCGGATCGCGCTCGTCCGGCACGCCTGGGGGCTCGACCGGCCGCTCTACGTCCAGTACTGGAAGTTCATGGGCCGGGTCGTACACGGCAACCTCGGCGACTCGCTCTTCTACGGCGTCTCGGCCGGCCACCTCGTGCTCGAGCGACTGCCGGTGACGCTGTGGCTGATCGTCCTGAGCGCGGTCTTCGCCGTGGCGATCGCCGTGCCGCTGGCCGCGATCGCCGCGACGAAGGCCGACCGCGCCCCCGACCACGTCGTGCGGGCCGTGCCGCTGGTCGGGCTCGGCTTCCCGGCGTTCTGGGTCGGGATCGTCCTGCTCCTGGTCTTCGGACTGCACCTGGGGCGCCTGTTCCCGGTGGGCGGCTACGGCAGCGGCTTCCTCGGCCACCTGCACTCGATGATCCTGCCGGCGCTGACGGTTGCGCTCGGGCTCGCGCCGATCCTGATCCGCAGCCTCAGGGCGAGCCTGCTCGAGGTGCTCGAGTCGGAGTACGTGACGACCGCCCGTTCGAAGGGCATCTCCGAGAAGCGGGTCATGCGCAAGCATGCGCTGCGCAACGCGATCATCTCGACCGTCTCCGTGCTGGGCGTGAACATCGGCTACCTGGTCGGCGGGACGCTGGTGATCGAGCAGGTGTTCGCGCTGCCGGGCATCGGCCAGCTGATGATCAACTCGATCTTCCAGCGCGACTTCCCGGTCGTGCAGGCGGTGACGCTCGTGTTCGCGGTGATGGTGGTGCTCGTCTACCTGCTCACCGACGTCGTCCATGCGCTGCTCGACCCCCGGGTGCGGTTCGAGTGAGCAGCATCACCGCGGCCGAGCTCGAACCGTTCGTCGACGAGTCGGCGGTCGAGCACCGGCGCGGCTTCCGCCACCGCTGGTACCGGACGCCCAGCTTCGTCGCCGGTCTCGTGATCCTCGGGATCGTCGTGCTGGCCGCGCTCGCGGCGCCGCTGATCACGAAGTACAACCCGACGAGCCAGGACCTGCTGCACACGCTGCAGGGACCGTCGGGCTCCCACTGGCTCGGCACCGACGATCTCGGCCGCGACGTCTGGTCGCGGCTCGTGTACGGCGCGCGCACCGACCTGCGGATCGCGTTCCTGGCGGTGGTGCTGCCGTTCATCATCGGCACGCTGCTCGGCCTGCTCGCCGGCTACTACGGCGGCTGGACCGACACGTTCGCGAGCTTCTTCGTCAACATCGTGGTCGCGTTCCCGTTCTACGTGCTGATCATCGCGCTCGTGTTCGCCCTCGGCTCCGGGACGCGCAACATCTACATCGCGATCACGATCGTCGGTTGGGTCTCGTACACGCGGATCATCCGCGGCGAGGTGCTGGTCGCGAAACGCCGTGACTACGTGCTCGCCGCCAAGTCCGGCGGGCTGTCCGACTTCCGGATCCTCTTCCGGCACCTGCTGCCGAACGTGATCACGCAGGCCGTGATCTTCGCCTGCTCCGACATCGTGCTCGACATCCTCGCGATCGTCACGCTCGGCTACCTCGGCCTCGGCGTGCAGCCGCCGACGCCCGACTGGGGGAACATGATCGCGAGCGGCCAGACGTACCTGACGACGCACTGGCAGCTCTCGACGTTCCCAGGAGTCGCCGTCGTCTTCACCGCGCTCGGGCTGTCGCTGCTCGCCGACGGGCTCGCCGACCTGCTGAGGCCGGAGTGACCCGCGAGGCGCTCGTGAAGGTGCGCGACCTTCGGGTCGAGTTCCGACCTTGCGCGCGGCGCCGTGCACGCGGTCGACGGGGTCTCGTTCGACGTCGAGCCGGGCGAGGCGCTCGGCCTCGTCGGCGAGTCGGGCTCGGGGAAGACGGTGACCCTGCGCGCACTGGTCGGCCTGCTGCCGCGCGGGGCGAAGCTGACCGGCGGCACGATCGAGATCGACGGCGTCGACGTGACCGCGGCCGGCGAGGACCGGCGCAGGGAGCTTCGCGGCACCACGGTCTCGATGATCTTCCAGGAGCCGATGACCGCGCTCAATCCGGTGATGCGGGTCGGCGACCAGATCGCCGAGGAGCCGCTGGTTCGGCTCGGGATGTCGCGCAGCGCTGCGCGGGCGCGGGCGGTCGAGCTGATGGGCCTCGTCGGCATTCCCGACCCGAAGCGGCGCGCGCAGGCGTATCCGCATGAGCTGTCTGGCGGCCTGCGGCAGCGGGTGATGATCGCGATTGCGCTCTCAGGGGAGCCGAAGCTCGATGCTCTGCGACGAGCCGACGACGGCGCTCGACGTGACGATCCAGGATCAGATCCTGAAGCTCCTGCGCAAGCTCCAGCACGAGCTCGATGTCAGCCTCGTCTTCGTGTCGCACGATCTGGCGGTGATCGCGCAGACGTGCCGGCGCCTGGCGGTGATGTACGCGGGCCAGGTGGTGGAGAGCGGGCCGGTCGAGCAGGTGTTCCGGGAGCCGCGCCATCCGTACACGCTCGGGCTGCTGCGCGCGGTGCCCGACTTCGAGGTCGTGCGCGAGCGGCTCGCGTCGATCCCGGGCTCGCCGCCCGACCTGGCGGCGCCGCCCGAGGGCTGCCGCTTCCATCCCCGCTGCCGCTTCGTGCAGGAGGACTGCCTTGCGAGCCCGGTCGAGCTCGAGCAGCTGGGCGCGGGTCGCGAGGTGCGCTGCCTGCACCACGACCAGACCGCCGCCGACGTGCAGCGCGAACCGGTGATCGCCGATGCCTGAGCCGCTACTCCGGGTCGAGAGCCTGCACGTGCACTACAGGCTGCGCGGCGGCCTCGGCCGGCGCGCGCGCGGGAAGGAGCCGGAGGTCCTGCGCGCGGTCGACGGCGTCGACCTCGAGCTCGTGCCTGGGGAGATGCTCGGCCTCGTCGGCGAGTCGGGCTGCGGCAAGTCGACGCTCGGCCGTGCGATCGTCGGCCTCTGCGATCCAACCGAGGGGTCGGTCAGCTACCGCGGCGAGGTGCTGACGGCGAAGCGCGAGCGGGCGAAGCGGCGGCGGATCCAGATGGTGTTCCAGGACCCGTACTCGTCGCTCAACCCGCGGATGACGGTGAAGCAGACGCTGGCCGAGCTGCTCAAGGCGCACCACATGGTCCCCAAGGACGCGATCGACGCGCGCTGCCGGGAGCTGCTCGACCTGGTCGAGCTCGGCCCGCGGGCGCTCGAGGCACATCCGCGGCAGTTCTCGGGCGGGCAGCGGCAGCGGGTGTCGATCGCGCGGGCGCTGGCGCTCGAGCCGGAGCTCTTGATCGCGGACGAGCCCGTGTCTGCGCTCGACGTCTCGGTGCAGGCGACGGTGCTGAACCTGCTCGAGGAGCTGCGCGAGAAGCTCGGGCTGACGGTGCTCCTGATCGCGCACAACATGGCGGTCGTGCGGCACGTCGCCGACCGGGTCGCGGTGATGTACCTGGGGCGGATCGTCGAGCAGGGGCCGGTCGACCAGCTGTTCACCGACCCGCGGCATCCGTATACGCAGGGCCTCTTGACGGCGGTGCCGCGGCTCGTGCCGGGGCGCGAGTCGCAGTCGACCGGGGTCGTCGGCGACCCGCCGAGCCCGATCGATCTACCGACGGGCTGTCGGTTCCACCCGCGCTGCCCGATCGCGCAGGAGCTCTGCTCGACCGAGGATCCGCGGCTCTCCGGCGACGGTCACCTGGCGGCGTGCCACTTCGCCTGGCGCGAGCGGCCGGCGGCGCACGTGCCCGAGGTGGTCGAAGAGGCGACCTGATCGCCGCCGAGGCGGGCGGCGAGCCGCTCGGCGATCAGGGTTCTCCGCTCGAGACGGACTCGAGGTGCTTGCCGGTGGTCGGCATCGCCGCCCCGAGCCCGGGCAGCTCGCGCCCGGGCAGGAGGGCGTGCCAGTAGACCCACTCGAACGCCAGCTTGCCGAGGTGGTTGAGGTGCGACTCGCGGAGCAGCGGCAGGCCGACCTTGCCCGGGAAGTGGCCGGCAACGGGCTCGGTGTCGTAATTGAAGTCGATCAGCAGCGCCTGGTGGAAGCCGGTCTCGACGATGCAGCTGGCATGGCCGTCGTAGCCCGGCTCGAGCTCTTCGTCCTCGAGGAAGTGCAGGACGTTCTCGACGAGCACCTCGGTCTCGAACTGCGTCACCGAGCCGGCCTTCGACGTCGGCAGGTCGGTCGCGTCGCCGAGCGCGAACACGTTCGGCTTGACGGTCGCCTGCAGCGTCGCCCGGTCGGTGGTGACGAATCCGAACGCGTCCCCGAGCCCCGGTGACCGCTCGACGACGGGGGCGCCGCCGTGCAGCGGGACCGTGACCAGCAGGTCGAAGGGGAGCCGCCGCCCGTCGTACGAGGTCAGCACACCGCCGACGCCGTCGACCTCGGCGGCGTTGAACCCGGTGACGAGCTCGATCTCCTTGTCGGTGAGGAGCGAGGCGAGCTGCTCGGAGGCGAGCGGCCCGGTGAAGGCGCCGGCGAGCGGGGTTGCGAAGGTGAGCTCGGTGGAGCCGCGGACGCCGCGCTCGCGCAGGAACCAGTCGGCGAGGAACGCGAACTCGAGTGGCGCGGCGGGGCCCTTGACCGGCATGTCGACCAGGTTCACGAGCAGCCGTCCCCGGTCGAAGTCCTCGAGCGCGAAGCGCAGCCCTTCGGCGCCCTCGGGCGTGTAGAAGGTGAAGACGCGCTCGTTCCAGCCGAGCCCCGTCAGCCCGTCCGTCGCCTCGGGCTTCAGCACCGCGCCGGTTGCGACGACGAGCACGTCGTACGGCAGGACGCTGCCGTTGGCGAGCAGCACCTCGTCGCGCTCGTGGTCGACGGAGATCGCCTCGTGCTCGTGGAAGACGATCCCCTTGTGCAGCTGGCGGCGGCGCGGCCGGGCGATCGCGTCGATGTGGGCGAGGTCGAACGGCACGAACACCAGGGCCGGCTGGTAGACGTGGCGGTTGTCGCGGTCGACGACGTGGACGTCCGCGTCGTCGGGGTGCAGGCGGGCGCGCAGGCGGTTGGCGGCCATCGTGCCGCCGGTGCCTCCGCCGAGGATCACGATCTGCGTCCCGCTCATCGTGCGTCTCCTGCGAGCGCGGCCGGCCGGTCGTGCTCGAGCCGCTCGGAGAACTCGATGCCGGCCTCGATCGCGCGTCGCACCGGGCACGTCGCCGCGACCCGGTCGAGGCGCGCGAGCTGCTCGGCGCTCAGGTCGCCGGTGACGTGGATCTCTACGTCGAAGAGGCGCGGCGTCGAGCGGTGGTCGTAGACGACGTCGACGGTGACGTCGCCCAGGTCCCAGCTCTTCGTGCGCGCGTACATGGCAAGCGTGGTCGAGATGCACGCTGCGAGCGCGGCGGGGAAGAGCTCGTGCGGCGCGGGGCCGCTGTCCTCGCCGCCCAGGTGCTCGGGCTCGTCGGTGGTGAGGCAGTGCCGGCCGCCGTCGATCTCCACCTCCTGGCGGAGCGTTCCGGGGAGCAGTCGAGCGGTGGCCGTGAGAGGCATCGTCTGAGCCCAGCGTGCTCGTTTCGGCGCAGGGAGGCATCAGGGGCGGCCGCACGGCGCGCTGCGGGTTTACCACGACCCGTGCCGGCCGAGGAGGCGCGATGATTCCGGAGGACGCCAATCGACAGGAGGTCACGCAGGCATGGAACCGAGTGCGACCAACGGCGTACCGGGCTACCCGGTGCAGTTCTCGATCGAGTATCCGGAGGGCAGCCTGAACCGGCTGACGACCGCGTTCCGGATCTTCGTCGCGATTCCGATCCTGATCGTGATCGGTGCGGTCAGCGGATCCGAGAGTGCGTACAACGGAGCGCACCGCGGCTTCGTCTTCGCCGGCGGGACGGCCGGGCTGCTGTTCTTCGCGCCGCTCCTGATGATCCTGTTCCGGCAGAAGTACCCGCGCTGGTGGTTCGACTGGAACCTCGAGCTGATGCGGTTCTCGAACCGCGTCGGGACGTACGTCGCGCTGATGACCGATCGCTACCCGTCCACGGACGAGCAGCAGTCGGTCGCGCTCGACTTCCCGTACCCGGATGCGAAGGAGGGGCTGAACCGCTGGCTGCCGCTCGTGAAGTGGCTGCTCGCGATCCCGCACTACGTCGTGCTCTTGTTCCTGTGGATCGGCGCGTTCTTCGCGGTCGTGTTCGCGTGGATCGCGATTCTGTTCACGGGCCGCTACCCGCAGGGGCTGTTCGACTACGTGCAGGGCGTCTTCCGGTGGACGAACCGCGTCGTCGGCTACTCGGTCGTGCTCGTCACGGACCAGTACCCGCCGTTCCGGCTGAGCCCGTAGGGGCGGCGTGGGTCAGCGCGCGCGGTGCTGCGCGATCGCGTGAACCGGGTGGTGCACCGCGGTCGGAGCGATCGCCCACAGCCGCGCGAGCCCGCCGACCCACAGCCGGGCGAGGCCGAGCAGCAGGAAGAGAGCCAGCACTTCGATCAGACTCGTTGACATGGCTCGGAGTGTGGCGCGAACCGCGGGATCGTACGTCCGGGAGAACTACGGATCCGTGCGTACGTCGACCCGTCGCCTCTGGGTGGCCCGGAGTGGAGCCGACCCCACCGACCTCCTGGGCGGGATTTCAGCCTGACTGGGGACTGGCGGGGACGAAACGGCTTATTTGCAGGGCAGAAACCGACTGATTCGAGGTGCCGCTTCCCCTCGTTTCCGGCCTCTCCTCACGACCATCTCACCAGCGTGCATCGCGAGGATGGTGTCATCGTCCCACACTGACAGGAGATGTCCTGTGTGAGGAGACCCAGGCGCGCAGGATGCTGGACGGGTCGGGGTTGCTGGGGGAGGATTGGTTCGTGCTGGTCTGCGCGAGCTGCGGCCGGGAAAACCCCGAGGATGCGGGTTTCTGCAATGGCTGCGGCGCGCAGATTGCCGTTGCCTCCGCGCGCCGCGAGGCGCGCAAGACGGTGTCCGTGCTGTTCTGTGACATGTCGGGCTCGACTGCCCTTGGCGAGAGCACCGACCCCGAGGCGTTGCGGGCTCTATTGGCGCGGTATTTCGAGCGGATGAAGGGGATCGTCGAGTCGCATGGGGGGACGGTGGAGAAGTTCATCGGCGATGCGGTGATGGCGGTGTTCGGGGTGCCGGTCGCGCATGAGGACGACGCTTTGCGGGCCTGTCGGGCGGCAGTCGAGATGCGCGACGCGCTGCCGGAGCTGGGCATCCGCGGTCGGATCGGCGTGAACACGGGCGAGGTGGTGACCGGGACGGAGGAGCGGCTTGCGACGGGGGACGCGGTCAACGTGGCTGCGCGTTTGGAACAGGCGGCCGCGCCGGGCGAGGTGCTGATTGGGGCGGAGACGCTGCGCCTGGTGCGTCTGGCCGTCGACCTGGGCGAGGAGCGGCGGCTCGAGCTGAAGGGGAAGGCGGAGCCGGTGCGTGCGTATCCGCTGCTCGCGGTAACCGGCGAGCTCGAGCGTCGCTTCGCCACGCCGATGGTCGGGCGCGAGCGCGAGCTGCAAGGCCTTCGCGACGCGTTTGCACGCGCAGAGGCGGACGGTTCGTGTCAGCTCTTCACCATCCTCGGCTCTGCGGGTGTGGGCAAGTCGCGTCTTGTCGCCGAGTTCCTGAGCGCAATCGAGGCTCGCGTCGTCCGAGGGCGCTGCCTCTCGTACGGCGACGGGATCACGTACTGGCCGGTGGTCGAGATTCTGAAGCAGCTCACCAGGCTGCCGGAGGGCGACGCCGCGCGGCCGTTGCGGTCGCTGCTCGGCGAGACGGAGGCGTCGGCATCGGCGGAGGAGATCGCCTGGGGCTTCCGCAAGCTTCTCGAGCAGGAAGCCCAGAGGCAGCCGCTCGTTTGTGTCTTCGACGACCTGCAGTGGGCAGAAGAAACATTGCTCGACCTCGCCGAGCATGTCGCAGACCTCTCGCGCGACGCGCCGATCCTCTTGCTTTGCATGGCGCGACTGGAGCTGTTGGAGCGGCGACCGTCGTGGGGCGGCGGCAAATGGAACGCGACCACTGTCCTGCTCGAGCCGCTCGACGCAGCCGAGACCGAGCAGCTTCTCTCGGAGCTCGGCGAGGTGCCTGAGGAGCTGCACGAGCGGATCGTCCAGGTCGCCGAGGGCAACCCGCTCTTCCTTGAGGAGATGCTTGCCCTCGTCCGCGACGCGGTCGGCAAGCACGTGGAGGTGCCGCCGACGATCCAGGCGCTGCTGGCCGCGCGGCTCGACCAGCTCGACCCGGCCGAGCGCTCGGTCCTCGAGCACGGCTCGGTCGAGGGCCGCACCTTTCACCGCGGGGCAGTGGCAGCGCTCGCAGACGGCGACGGCGGCGTCGACCAGCGGCTCGTCGCCCTGGTGCGCAAGGAGCTCGTTCGCCCCGACCGGCCCCAGCTCGCCGGCGACGACGCGTACCGCTTCCGCCATCTCCTGATCCGCGACGCCGCCTACGACGCCCTCCCCAAGGCGACCCGCGCCGACCTCCACCGCCGCTTCGCCACCTGGCTCGAAGACCACGGACGGGGCCTGGTCGAGCTGGACGAGATCCTCGGCCACCACCTCGAGCAGGCGGCGCGCTATCTCGACGAGCTCGGACGAGCGGATCCCGAACTTTCCCTCGCTGCCGGTGATCGCCTCGCCCTCGCCGGAAGGCGTGCACTGTCGCGCGGTGATCGCCGCAGCACTGCCGCTCTCCTCGCGCGAAGTCTCGGGCTCACGCGCGCTTACCGGCTTGATATCCACCTCGAACTCGATCTCGCCTGGGCGTATGAGGACGAGCCGCAAACGGCCGCGGCCACCGCGGCGGCTGCCGCCGAGCGGGCGGCCGCTGCCGGCGACGAAGCCGCGGCGTTGCTCGCGGGGGTTGCCGCGACTCTCTATCGCATCCTCTTCTCCGACGCGTCGGTTGATGAGCTCGAGCGACGCGCGGCGCTCGCGCTCCAGTCGCTGGAGGCCCTGGACGATCACCGTGGCTTGGTCACGGTCTGGTTCGCGCTCGGCGAGGCCGCCAACTGGCACGGCCGCGCCGAGGATCGCGCCCGGGCAGCTGAGCAAGCGATCCGGCAGTCTCGTATCGGCGGCGAGCAGTCGAGGTACGCGGAAATCCTCTCCTACGCGCTCGTGCAAGGGCCACGGCCGGCCCAGGAGGCGCTTGCGACGCTCGATCGTCTGGTCGCGGACTCGGAGGATCCACGAATGGTCCTCAGCCGGGCATTGCTGCTGGCGATGCTCGAACGGCTCGACGAGGCCTGGGCGCTCGCCGGGCCTGCTGAGGAGCGTCTACGCGAGTTCGGTCAGGCGCCCGAGGCAAGCCTCCGGCACGCGGAGATCGCCGTGCTGGCGGCGGACGAAGAGAGTGCGGTCGCCCACTACCGGGTGTGGTGCGACCATCTCGAATCTGCCGGGCGTCAAGCGGAGTTGTCCACGTATGCGCCCATCCTTGGCCGCCTCCTCTGCGCCTTCGGCAGGTATGGCGACGCCGAGGCGTTGGCGGAGAAGGGACGTGAGCTTGGCGATCCCGCCGACGTCATGACCCAGGTGAGCTGGCGGCAGGCGAAGGCGCTCGTGTCCGCTGCGCGCGGGCGGTACGCGGAGGCCGGCGGCCTCGCGCGCGACGCTGTTCGGATCGCTGAGACGACCGATCACTTGCAGACGCAAGCCGACGCGTACAGCGACCTCGCCGGGGTGCTCGAGGCCGCCGGGCGGCGCGACGAGGCGATCGCCGCCTGGCGGGAGGCGCTCGAGCGTTACGAGCGCAAGCAGATAATCCCGCTCGCTCGGCGCGTCCGCGACCGACTCTCCGCGCTCACAGAGGCGCCCGGCTAGCTAGCCGAAGCGCTCAAGGGCGAGCGGCTTCGCCGATCATGATCGACTCCGGCTCCCCCGGCACGAACCTGTTCCGCACGAGCGCCTCAGGCAGCCGTCGCGCGGTCGTTGCGCGCGCGCGCGGTTTACCTCGACGCCGGTCGCGTCAGCTTCCGCAGAGTTGTTTCGGCGACGAGCAAGTTGCCTCGCTCAATCGCCCGTTCGACGATCGTTCGCGGGTTGTTCGCCGTCGCCGAAAACGTCGACCAAGGCCACGCACGTGGGCTGATCGCCAAGCCGAGGCTCGTCACAGCGGACCGCACCGACGACTTGGACGCCACTGCCGTCCCCTGGACACTGCAAGCTGGGGATTAACGGAGTCGGAGAATATTCGCCGTCAGAAGAGGCCACCGGCGCGACGCCAGCAGCCGGGCCCCTGGAACACTCATCCGACTCCGTGCTTAGGAGTATCTGCTTCCGCGCCGGACTTAGGAAGGCCGCTCGACGGCACCGCGAGGTTCTAAGAGACGAACGCCTTCCGCACATTGGTGGCTGACCACGCGACGCTCCCAGGTGGTCTTCGTATCCCTTTGTGGTTCAGGTTCTCGGCGAAGCGCCATCTGAACGAGGCCACCGCGTGTGGGCGAGCGCTCGTAGTCGGCACTGCGAGCGTGTCCCATGATCGCTTCAGGGCTTGTCGGTTTTGCCGTCACGCCCATTTCTCCTTAGTTCTGGTTGGCGGGACGCGCGAGCCGGCGGAACTCACCAATCGACTCACCACACGACCGCTTCGACGCGGCTGGCGGGACGGAAGTGGCTTGAACACTGATGGAGCTAGGCGGACTCGATCCGCCGACCTCCTGGGCGCGATCCAGGATTTCGCGGATGCGGGGGCGCCGGCCGAGCCTGTCAGGACCGCTCCGTAAACTGACCCTCCGCGATGGCCACCGCCGCTTCGAGCCGAGTCTGATGGGCGCCGACTTCGTCCACCTGCACGTCCACTCGGAGTACTCGATCCTCGACGGGGCCTGCCGGGTCCCCGACCTCGTCGCGCGGGCCACGGAGCTGCAGATGCCGGCGGTCGGCCTCACCGACCACGGCTCGATGGCCGGCGCCGTGCAGCTCTGGAAGGCGACGCGCGGCACCGGCGTGAAGCCGATCGTCGGCTGCGAGGTCTACGTCGCCGACGACCGTCGCGCACACGAGAAGGGCAACGCGCACCTCACCCTGCTCGCCGCCTCGAACGACGGCTACGCGAACCTGATCAAGCTCTCCTCGCTCGGCTACCTCGAGGGCTACTACTACAAGCCGCGCGTCGACTGGGAGCTGCTCGAGCAGCACGCGGGCGGCGTGATCGCACTCTCGGGCTGCCTCAGCGGAAGGGTCTGCAAGGCGCTCGAGGAGAACCGCCCGACCGACGCGCGCGCCGAGCTCGACCGGTTGCAACAGGTGTTCGGCGCCGGCAACGTCTACGCCGAGCTGCAGAACGCGCACCTGCCGGTGCAGGGACGCATCCTGCCGCAGCTCGTGGCGCTCGCCGCCGAGCTGCAGATGCCGACGGTCGCGACCGGCGACGTGCACTACCTTCGCCACTCGGACGCGCGCGCGCACGAGGCGCTGCTCTGCATCCAGTCCGGCGACTCGCTCAAGAACCCCGACCACTGGAAGTTCGAGACCGACCAGTTCTACTTCAAGGCGTCCGACGAGATGGCGCTCGACTTCCCCGACCACTCAGACGCGATGCGCCGCACGCTCGAGGTCGCCGAGCGCTGCAACGTGGAGCTCGAGCTCGGCCGCATCCTGCTGCCCGTCTACCCGACCCCCGAGGGCCGCGACGCGTTCGACTACCTGGTCGAGCTCTGCGAAAAAGGCCTGCAAAAGCGCTACGGGAAGGCGACCTCGGAGCTGAACGAACGACTGCAATACGAGCTCAAGACGATCAAGGAGATGGGCTTCACCGACTACTTCCTGATCGTCTGGGACTTCATCCACTTCGCGAAGACGCACGGCGTCAGCGTCGGCCCCGGCCGCGGCTCGGCCGCCGGCTCGCTCGTCTCCTACTGCCTCGAGATCACAGACCTCGACCCGATCCGCCACGAACTGCTCTTCGAGCGCTTCCTCAACCCGGGCCGCAAGTCGATGCCCGACATCGACATCGACTTCGCCGTCGAAGGACGCGAGCGCGTGATCAACTACGTGCGCGAGAAGTACGGCTCCGACCGCGTCGCCCAGATCATTACCTTCTCGACGATGGCCGCCCGCGCCGCCGTGCGCGACGCCGGCCGCGTGCTCGAGATTCCCTACGGCGTCGTCGACAAGATCGCCAAGCTGATCCCCGAAGGCCCGGGACAGACGCTCGCCGACTCCGGCGAGCTGCAGAAAGCGGTCCGCGACGACCCGGTCGCCAAGGAGATCCTCGAGCTCGCAGTCCCGCTCGAAGGGCTGACGCGCGCGGACTCGATCCACGCCGCCGGCGTCGTGATCGGCGCCGAGCCGCTGATCAACGTCGTGCCGCTGCAGCAGAAGGGCGCCGACCAGGAGCTCGTCACCCAGTTCACGATGAAGGACATCGAGGAGCTCGGCCTGCTCAAGATGGACTTCCTCGGGCTGCGCAACCTCGACGTGATCGACAAGGCCTGCCGGCTGGTCGGCGGGCTCGACATCTCGACGATCCCCCTCGACGACAGAAAGACGTACGAGATGCTCGCGCGCGGAGAGGCGGCCGGCGTCTTCCAGTTCGAGTCGTCCGGCATGCGCGAGGCGCTGCGTCAGGTCAAGCCGACGCAGTTCGACGACCTCGTCGCGCTCGGCGCCCTCTACCGGCCCGGCCCGATGCAGTACATCCCCACCTACGCCGCGCGCAAGAACGGCAAGGAGCGCGTCACCTACACCGACCCGCGCCTCGAGCCGATCCTCGGCAACACCTACGGGATCAGCGTCTACCAGGAGCAGAGCCTGCAGATCGCGCAGGTGATCGCCGGCTTCACGCTCCCCGAGGCCGACGACCTGCGCAAGGCGATCGGCAAGAAGATCCACTCGCTGATGGCTTCGCTGAAGACGAAGTTCATCGAGGGCTGCATCGCCAACAACACCTCGGAGGCCGTCGCCAAGCAGCTCTGGGACGACCTCGAGAAGGCGCAGGACTACTCCTTCAACAAGGCGCACGCCGCCTGCTACGCGCTGATCTCCTACCGCACCGCCTGGCTGCGGGCGAACCACACGTGCGAGTACATGGCGGCGCTGATCTCCTCGGTGATGAGCACCAAGGACCGCGTGCCGTACTACGTCAACGCCTGCCACGAGCTCGGGATCGAGGTGCTGCCGCCCGACGTCAACGAGTCGCAGACCGACTTCGCCGTCGTCGGCGGCAAGATCCGGTTCGGCCTCAACGCCGTCAAGGGCGTGGGGGAGGGCGCCTGCCGCGCGATCATCGCCGCGCGCGAGGAGGGGGGCCCGTTCGAGTCCATCTGGGACTTCACCGAGCGCGTCGACTCGGGGATCGCGAACCGGCGCGTCGTCGAGGCGCTCGTCAAGTGCGGCGCGATCGCCGGCCCGCGCAAGGGCACCTGGGAGGTGCTCGACCGCGCCCTCGCCGCCGGCCAGAAGTACCAGCAAGACCGGCTCGCCGGCCAGGGCTCGATCTTCGACCTCGACCCCGGCGAGGAGAAGCCGCGCAAGCACGCACCGATTGCGCCCGACGAGTTCGAGAAGAACGAGCTGCTCGCGATGGAGAAGGAGGTACTCGGCCTCTACGTCACCGAGCATCCGCTCTCGTCGATCCGGGACCAGCTGCGGCGCAAGGCCGACACGACGATCGCCGAGCTCGAGCGGCGCCGCGACGGCGAGGTCGTCACCGTCGGCGGCATCGTCACCGCCGTGCGGCAGATGACGACGAAGCGCGGCGAGGCGATGGTGTTCCTGCGCGTCGAAGACGTGACCGGCGGCGTCGACACCGTCGTCTTCAACTCGACCTACGCGAACGCGCGCGAGCTGTGCACGACCGACCGTGTGCTGATCGTCAAGGGCCGCGTCGACCGCAAGGAGGGCGAGACGAAGCTCGTCGCGATGGAGGTGGCCGCGTTCGAGGCGGTGCCCGAGAAGAGAGAGGTGCGGCTCAAGGTCGACGCGACTCGGGTTCGCGCCGGCATCATCCGCGAGCTGGCCCAGGTGATCCGCGAGTTCCCCGGCGAGTCACCGGTGTTCGTCGACTGCGTCACCTCGCAGGGACGCAAGACGTATGCGTTCGGGCCGCAGCACAAAGTGCGGCCCGCGCCCGACTTCTATGCCGAGGTAAAGATGCTGCTCGGTGAGTCGGCGATCGCCTGACGCGCGGCCGTCGCGGAAAAGCCGCTCGTTGCGTGTGAACGAGGGAGGAATTGCGTCGGAACGGTTAGCGCTTCGTAAAGCTTGCGAATCCCCCACCGTAGGGAGAACCACATCCGTCGTTTAACCGAAGACAATGGGCGAAACCAGAAAGCCATGACGATGCCGACCGCAGACCTCACCACCAGGCCATCGGAGCAGGAACTCGTCGAGCGCTGGCGCGCCGAGGAGCTCGAGCGGGCCGGGTTCGGGCCTCTCGACGCGGCGGCGATCGCGGCGCGGACGGACATCGACCTGCATGTCGCGATCGAACTGCTGCTCAAGGGCTGCTCGCCCGAGCTCGCGAAGCAGATCCTCCTCTAGCCCTCTGCACCCGGAGCGGACCGGCCGTCGCGGCGGCTGAGTAACCTGTCTCTCCGTCGTCGTGCGCCCGCTGCTCGCCTACATCCCGTCGCCGCACTCGGGCGTCGTCCACATCGGGCCGCTCACGCTGCACATGTACGGGTTGACGCTGCTCGTCGCGATCCTCGCCTGCATCTGGCTCACCGGGAAGCGCTGGGTGGCGATGGGCGGCGACTGGGACCTCGTCACGCGTGTGGCGGTCTGGGGCGTCGCCTTCGGCGTGATCGGGGCGCGGCTCTACCACGACATCACCTCCTACAACGAGGTGCCCTCGCCGAAGTGGAAGGGCGTCTTCGAGGTCTGGCAGGGCGGCCTCGGGATCTGGGGCGGCGTCCTGTTCGGGGGGATCGCGGGCGCGATCGTCGTGCACCGCTCGGGGAACAGCGTCTACAGGTTCATGGACGCGACCGCCCCCGGCCTGCTGCTCGCGCAGGGGATCGGGCGCATCGGCAACTGGTGGAACCAGGAGCTCTACGGCAAGCCGACGACGCTGCCGTGGGGGCTCAAGATCGACCCGGCGAACCGGCCGATCCAGTACTTCGACAAGGCGACCTTCCACCCGACCTTCCTGTACGAGCTGATCTGGGACATCGCCGGCGTCTTCCTGCTGATCTGGATCGGGAAGCGCTGGCGGATCCGGCCGCCCGGCCTGTTCGCGCTCTACGTCGCCTACTACTGCTTCGGCCGTTTCTTCGAGGAGCTGCTCCGCGTCGACCCGGCTCACCACTTCGGCGGGCTGCGCCTCAACGCCTGGGTGTCGATCTTCTGCTTCATCGCCTCGAGCGCGTTCTTCATCTGGTGGCAGTTCTTCCACGACCGGGAGCGGCCGGACCGACCGGCGCGCAAGAAGCCCGAGGTGCAGAAAGGGCCGGCCATGGCGATCCCGAAAGGCCGCGTCCGCTAGCCCCGTTAGCGTTCCTGCGCATGGCGGTTTCCGTCCACGAGCTCGAGCTGGACCTGGACGCCTTCCAGGGCCCGTTCGACCTCCTGCTGTCGCTGGTCCTGCGCGAGGAGCTGCCGCTGCGCGAGATCGACCTCGCCGACGTGATCGTCGCCTTCGTCGAGCACCTGGACGCGCGCGGCGAGCTCGACCTCGACGCCTGCGGCGAGTTCCTCGTCCTCATCTCGGCGCTCCTCGAGCTGAAGGCGCGGGCGATGTTCCCCGAGGAGGACGCCGAGCTGGCCGAGCTGGAGCCCGAAGAGGCGGCCGAGGAGCTCGCGCGCCGGCTCGCCGAGTACCGGCGGGCGAAGGAGGCGGCCGAGTTCCTGCGCGAGCGGCTCGAGCAGCGGCGCGACCTCTACTACCGGCTCGGGCCGGCGCCGCTCGCCCCGAAGATCGAGCGCAAGCTGGCGCCGCAGGACCCGGAGGAGCTCGCCGCCGCGCTGCGCGCGCTCGCGGTCGAGCCGCCGGCGCCGTCGCTCGGGCACATGGCGCTCCGGTTCCCGCCGGTCTCGCAGTTCCTCGAGCGCTGGCGGTCGCTGCTCCGGCGCCGCAGCCGCTTCGACTTCGACCAGGAGGTCGCAGGACTCTCGCGCGTCGAGGTGGCGGTCGCGTTCGTGGCGCTGCTCGAGCTGCGCAAGCAGAACGAGATCGCGATCGCCCAGGCCGCGCCGTTCGCGCCGATAAGGATTTCCCGCGCCGACGCCGAAAGGAGTCTCTCTTGGACCGTCCGCTCCGCCTGATCCCGACCGAGACGACCGCGACCGCCGAGCTGGCGCGGACGATCGAGGCGCTGCTCGTGGTCGCGTCGCAGCCGCTGACGATGGAGGAGCTGCAGGCGGCGTGCGAGGCGGACGCGGAGGAGATCGGGGACGCGCTCGAACTGCTCTGGAAGCGGTTCGCTGAGGGCTCGAGCGGGATCGTGCTCGAGCACGTCGCGGGCGGGTTCGCGTTCCGGGCCTCGTCGGAGGCGGCCGAGGCGTGCGCGCGGCTGTTCGACCGGCCGGCCGAGAAGGGCCTCTCGCAGGCGGCGCTCGAGACGCTCGCGATCGTCGCCTACCTCGGACCGGTGTCACGGCCGGAGATCGCGCGGATCCGCGGCGTCAACGTCGACGGCGTGGTCGCCGGGCTCGCCGAACGCGGGCTGATCTCGGAGGGCGGGCGCGACGCCGAGTTCGGCGCGATCCGGTACCGCACGACGCCGCTCTTCGAGCGGGTCTTCGGGCTCGAGTCGGCGGCGGCGCTGCCGCGGGTCGACGACCTCGGCGCCGACGTCGGCGAGCTGCGCGAGCGGCTCGAGGCGGTCGCCGAGAAGCGCCCGGCATAGAGGAGCGCATCGCTACGTTGCAGGTGGCGATGGACGTCACCGACGACACGTTCGAGACCGAGGTGATCGCGCGTTCGGCGGCCGAGCCGGTCGTGGTCGACTTCTGGGCGGAGTGGTGCGGGCCGTGCCGGCAGCTCGGGCCGCTGCTCGAGGAGACGACCGCCGAGCGCGGCGTGCGGCTGGCGAAGGTCGACGTCGACGGGAACCAGCGGGTCGCGCTCGAGTACGGGATCCGCGGCATCCCGGCCGTGAAGGCGTTCCGGAACGGCCAGGTGGTGGCGGAGTTCGTGGGCGCGCGGTCGCGGCCGGGCGTCGAGGCGTTCCTGGACGAGCTGACGAAGCCGCCGGTGGCCGACTCGGTCGAGGACGAGGAGCTCGCGGAGCTGCTGCGGACGGGCGACTACGAGCGTGCGTTCCGGACGCTGCTCGCGGAGATCGAGTCGCGGCCGGAGTCGAAGGACGAGACGCGGGCGCTGATGGTGCAGCTCTTCGGCGAGCTGGGCCATGAGCACCCGCTGACGGTCGAGTACCGGCGCAAGCTCGCGACCGCGCTCTACTGACGAAATCACCCGTGCGTCCGTCGGAGGCGCGGACCACACTTCGAGCATGCGGCTGAACGCCTGGATCGCCCGCGCCGGGGTGGCCTCGCGGCGCCGCGCCGACGGTCTGATCAAGGCCGGCCGGGTCACCGTCAACGGCGAGCCCGGGCAGCTCAACACCTTCGTCACCGACGACGACGACGTCCGCCTCGACGGCAAGCCGCTCGCCAAGCAGGCGCTCGCCTACGTCCTCCTCAACAAGCCGGCCGGCGTGGTCACCACCGCCAGCGACCCGGGCGGCCGCCCGACCGTCGTCGACCTCGTCGACCACCCGTCCCGCGTCGTCCCGGTCGGCCGCCTCGACGCCGACACGACCGGCGTGCTCCTCCTGACCAACGACGGCGCACTCGCGCACCGGCTCGCCCATCCGCGCTACGAGGTCGAGAAGGTCTACGTCGCCGAGGTCACCGGCGAGCCCGGCAACGCGACCATTGCCCGCCTCGCGGCCGGGATCGAGCTCGAGGACGGCCCGACCGCGCCGGCGCGCGTCGTCCGCCTCGCCCCGTCGACGATCGAGCTCTCGATCCACGAAGGCCGCAACCGGCAGGTGCGCCGCATGCTCGACGCCGTCGGCCACCCCGTCGTCGCGCTGCACCGCAGCCGCTACGGCCCGCTGACCGTGGACGGCCTCGCGTCCGGCGCCTCGCGCGAGCTCACGAGCGCCGAGGTCGAGGCGCTGCGGAGGGCCGCGCCGTCGCGACCCTCCGCACGCCGCCGCTGATCGCTACAGCCCGCTCGAGATCGCGAGCACGCGCGCCGCGAGCAGCAGCGTCTGCCCGCGCACCTGCCAGACGGCCGCCGTGGCGGGATTGATCGGCTGCCCGCCGAACTCGGCCGCCTGAAGCGCCGCGTGGATCTGGCCGGCAAGCGCGTTTCGCTTGGCGGTCAGCACCTTGATCTGCGTCTCGACCAGCGTGTACAGGAAGTCGGACCGGCTCGAGCTCTCGATCCCGTTCGTCGACGCCTTCAGCGTGTCCGAGCCGAACGAGCCGAACGGCGCGTTCAGCTGGTCGTACAGCTGCCCGAGCCTCTGCACGAGCGGCTCCTGGGTCGCCAGCGACGGGTTGAGCGCGCTCGGCGTCATCGCCTGCGTCAGGACGACCCCGTCCTGCGTGTAGTCGTCCTGGAGACCGGTGAGCGCCATGATCGTCGGCCTCAGGTTGGTGTGATCGGTCCACGTCGTCGAGTCGACCCCGTTCGAGGCGATCCCGGGTCCGACCATCCCGACCCACGTGTTGCCGATCTCCTGCTGGATGTCGCCGTGGTTCCACGCGAAGCCCGGGCTGACGCACGGGTTGCTCCCGCACGACAACGGCGACGCGCTGGCGTTGAAGAAGAAGTCGTCGTTGCCGAACATCGTGAACGTGGGCGTGCGGGCCGGATCGGTGTTCACGAAGTGCAGCGTCGACTCCTCGACCGGGTCGGCGAAGTTGACCGCGATCGGCACCTTCTGCCCGTTGTTCACGTACGGGTCGGAGAGCTTGATCCCCGCGAGCGTGTGCTCGAGGGTCCGCACCGTCTGGCTCGCCGGCGCCGGGTTGCCGTTGACGTAGACGGTCGGTGCGTCGTCCGAGTGCACCGCGAAGTCGCTGCGGCCGGTGAGCGGCTGCAGGTTGGCGTTGACCTCGCCGATCTGGTTCCCCGGGCAGGAGAGCACGCCCTGCGCGTCCGCCGTGCAGTTCGCGTGCGTGTAGGCGAGCGCGCCCGCGTGGTTCGGGTCGGGCGTGCCGATGCCGCCGGCGAAGTGGTCGCCCTCGTCGACGGTGATCACGAACAGCGTGTTCGACTTGTCGATCCCGTGCGCCGCCAGGTTCGTGAAGAACGCGGCGAACGCGTCGTCGTAGGCCTTCAGCTGCTGCTGGTACTCGTACTGGCCCGGCCCGGCGGCGGTCGAGACGAACGAGTCGGAGCCCGGGTTCGGGACGTGGATGTCGTGTGCGTCCGAGATGTACCCGTAGGTCACCGGTACGCCGTTCTCCTGCATCTGGGCGACGTAGCCGAGCGTGTTGGTGGCCTCCATGCCGTCGAAGCCCGGGAACCCGCAGTTGCCCTTCGGGTCCTGGATCGGCATACCGGCCGTGTTGTCGACGCACGGCTGCCCGCCGGTGATCGCCGGGTCGACGTACTTGGCGCCGTAGAGCGCGTCGAAGCCGCTGTAGCCGCCCGGCTCGTCCGGCAGCACGTCGGGCTTCGCGTTCTGACTGTTCGCGCAGACGCTCGACGGCGACTGCGAGCAGTGCACCGCGATCCCGACGAAGTCGGCCTGGGCCAGCTGCGGGTTCATGTTCGCCTCGTTCCACTCCGGCGAGTTCGCTCCGAAGACGCGCGTCATGTCGCCGGTCGCGTTGGTCGAGGTGTTCTCGAGCTCGATGTTCGCCGTGCCGACGCCGCCGACGTCGCAGCCGTCCCGGGTGAACGGCACCCACGGCGCGGGCGTCATCTTCTGCCCGTCCGTGATCATGTTCGGCAGCGGGTCGTTGACCGCGTCGACGAGATCGTTCCAGTACTTGAACGTGCTCGAGAAGCCGACCGTCCCGTCCGGCTTGAAGTAGCCGTACGAGTTCGACACGGTCGGCCCGCCGCGATCGGGATAGAGCCCGGTCAGGCTGGAGAGGATCCCGCCGGCGGTGTGCGAGATCAGAATCGTGTGGTCGTTCGTGAACAGCGTGCCGTTCGACTGCAGGAAATTCAGCAGGTGCGGCATCTGCTCGAGGTCGGACGCGACGGCCGGGCGGTCGCGCCGGTAGTGGGTGTTGTCGAACTGCAGGTAGATCACGTGCTTGATCTGCCCTGCGCCGTTCTGAAGCTGGCACGACGGCACGACCAGCGGCGCGCCGTGCGCACTCTCGCGGGCGGTTGCTGCGACGAGCGCGAGCATCGCGCAGACAGAGGCGAGGACCGCTGCGAGCGTCCTCGACGCGTGCTTCTGCATCTCTTCCCCCTCCTCCGATGGGTCTGGGCCTAGGCCGGGCGGGGCCGAGCCTATGCGCCCGCCGTCCGGCGGGTGTCACCGCCTGCGGGCGATCGGGTGACGGGGTGGTGATGTCCGCGCTAGAGGCGAACGAAACCCATGCGCTCGTAGATCTGGTCGAGCACGGGGGTGGAGACGGCGCGCGCCTTCTCGGCGCCCGCCGCGAGCAGCCGGCGCAGCTCCGGCTCGTCGGCGCGCAGCTCGTGATAGCGCTCCTGGATCGGCACGAGCAGCGCCACCACCGCCTCGCCGACGTCGCCCTTGAACTGCCCGTAGCCGGAGCCGTCGTAGCGGCTCTCGATCTCCTCCGGGGCCTCGCCGGCGGCGACCGAGAAGATGTCGATCAGGTTCGTGATGCCCGGCTTGTCGTCTCCGCGGCGCACCTCCGAGCCCGAGTCCGTGACGGCGGTCTTCAGCTTGCGCCGGATCGCGTCCGGGCTGTCGAGCATCCGAATCGTGCCCTGCTCGCTCGAGCCCGTCTTGCCCATCTTCCCGAGCGGATCCTGGAGGTCCATGATCCGCGCGCCGATCGTGGGATAGACGCCCTCCGGCACGACGAACGTCTCGCCGAAACGCGCGTTGAAGCGCTCCGCGATGTCGCGGGCCAGCTCGAGGTGCTGCCGCTGGTCGTCGCCGATCGGCACCCGGTCGGCGCGGTAGAGCAGGATGTCGCCGGCCATCAGCACCGGGTAGTTGAAGAGCGCGGCGGAGATGAACGACTGCTTGCCGCCCTTCTCCTTGAACTGGGTCATGCGGCCGAGCTGCCCGTAGCCCGCCACGGCCGACAGCAGCCACGAGGCCTCGGCGTGCGCGGTGACGTGGCTCTGGGCGAAGATCGTCGAGCGCCCGGGGTCGAGCCCGGTCGCGAGCAGCATTGCGAACAGGTCGAGCGTCCGCGGGTACATGACGGCCGGGTCGTAGTCGACCGTGATCGCGTGCAGGTCGACAATGCAGAAGAAGCTCTCGCCCTGCTCCTGGGTCGCGGCGTACTGGCGGAAGCCGCCCGAGTAGTTCCCGAACGTCGGGTCGCCGCTGGGCTGGATGCCGGAGAAGATGCGCATGTAGGCATCATTGTGCCGATGGCCGTCACGGGATCACCCGAGCTGCTGATCGTCATGGGCCAGTCGGCGACTGCCGACCAGACCGAGCACGTGCTCTCGCGGCTCGCGGAGCACGGGGTGGAGGCGCGCGTCCAGCGCGGGCGCGAGGCCACCGTGATCGGCGCGATCGGCGACCGCGAGCAGCTCGCGCTGCTGCCGCTCGAGGGCTACCCGGGGGTCGACCAGGTGCTGCCGATCCTCAAGCCGTACAAGCTCGTCGGCCGCGAGATCGCCCCCGACCCGACCGTGATCGACGTCGAGGGCCGCAAGCTCGGCGACGGCTGGTTCGGCCTGATCGCCGGCCCGTGCACGGTCGAGTACCGCGAGCAGACGCTCGAGACCGCCCGCGCGGTCGCCGCCGCCGGCGCCACGTGGCTCCGCGGAGGCGCGTTCAAGCCGCGCACCTCGCCCTACACCTTCCAGGGCATCGGCTTCGACGCGCTCGAGATCCTGCGCGAGGCCAAGGAGGAGACCGGCCTGCCGATCGTCACCGAGCTGATGGACCCGCGCCACGTCGAGGCGGTGCTCGACACCGCCGACGTGATCCAGATCGGCGCGCGCAACATGCAGAACTTCGTGCTGCTGGCCGAGGTCGGCCGGGCCGAGAAGCCGGTGCTGATCAAGCGCGGCCCGTCGGCGTCGGTCGAGGAGCTGCTGATGGCGGCCGAGTACGTCGCCAAGGAGGGGAATCACCGGATCGTCCTCTGCGAGCGCGGGATCACCACCTTCGAGCGCTCGACGCGCTACACGCTCGACCTCGGCTCGGTCGCCGTGTTGAAGAAGGAGACGCACCTGCCGGTGATCGTCGACCCCTCGCACGCAGCCGGCCGCCGCGACCTGGTGCTGCCGCTCGCGCGCGCGGCGGTCGCCGTGGGCGCCGACGGGATCATCGTCGAGTCGCATCCGCGCCCGGAGGAGGCACTCTGCGACGGGCCGCAGCAGATCCCCGCCGGTGAGTTCGGCGAGTTCGCGGCCGAGGTGCACTCGTTCGTCGCCCTGATGGGCAAAGAAGTCGGGTAGAAACGGCGCCGTGAAGATCGAGCCGGCTTCGGCGCTCGTCGGTGCCGCGGCCGTCCCGGGCGTCAAGGGCATCTCGCAGCGCGCGGTGCTGCTCGCCGCGGTGGCGGACGGCGAGAGCCGCATCCGTGGGTTCGGCCGCGCCGCCGACACCCTGTCGGCGATCGACGTCGTGCGCGCGTGCGGCGTCGAGGTGGCCGACTCGGGCGACGACGACATCCGCATCCGGGGCGCCGGCCTGCGCGGCCTCCGCGCCCCGTCGGCGCCGATCGACTGCGGCAATGCCGGCACCGTGCTGCGGCTCAGCTGCGGCCTGCTCGCCGGCCAGCAGGGCACCTTCGAGCTCGTCGGCGACGAGTCGCTGACGATGCGTCCGCACGAGCGCGTCGCCGAGCCGCTGCGGCGGATGGGCGCGCAGATCGAGACGACCGACGGCCACGCGCCGGTGCGCATCACCGGCGGCGCCCTCGAGCCGGTCTCCTACGAGCTGCCGGTCGCGAGCGCGCAGGTCAAGTCGGCGATCCTGATCGCAGGCCTGTACGCGAACAGCGGCCCCACGACCGTGATCGAGCCGCACCCGACGCGCGACCACACCGAGCGGATGCTGGCGGAGCTCGGCGTCCGCGTCCGGCGGACTGCGAAGTCGGTCTCCGTCTGGCCGGCCGGCCGGCTGCCGCCGCTCGACCTCGAGATCTCGGGCGAGGTCTCCTCGGCGGCGCCGCTGATCACCGCCGCCGTGCTGCTCAACGGGTCGGAGCTGCTCCTGCGCGGCGTCAACGTCAACCCGCTGCGCACCGGCCTCCTCGACGTGCTCGACCGGATGGGCGCCCGGATCGCCGTCTTCAACCGGCGCACGGTCGGGGGCGAGCCGGTCGCCGACCTCGAGGTTCGGTCGACGCCGCTCGTCGCGACCACGGTCGAGGCGGAGGAGGTGCCGCGGCTCGTCGACGAGCTGCCGCTCGTCGCGCTGCTCGGCGCGTTCGCGCACGGGCGCACGATCGTCCGCGGCGCCGAGGAGCTGCGTGCCAAGGAGAGCGACCGGATCGAGACGGTCACCGACGGGCTCCGCGCCGCCGGCGTCCGCATCGAGGCGCGGCCGGACGGCTTCGAGGTGCGCGGCACGCCCGCGCGGCCGCGGGGCGGCAGGATCGACGCCCGCGGCGACCACCGGATCGCCATGCTCGGCGCGGTCACGGGCCTCGTCTCTCGCGAAGGCGTCGACCTCCAGGATCCCGACTGCGTGGCTATAAGCTTCCCCGGTTTCTTCGAGCTGGTCGACCAACTCGCACAGCGATGATCGTGGCCATCGACGGGCCCGCCGGGGCCGGCAAGAGCACGGTCGCCCACCGCCTGGCGGAGCGGCTCGGCTTCGCCTACCTCGACACCGGCGCGATGTACCGCGCCGTGACCTGGCTCGCGCTCCGGGAAGGCCTCCCGCTCGGCGACGCCGAGCCGGTCGGCGAGCTCGCGCGGCGCAGCCCGGTCACCTTCGACGACGACGGCCGTGTCTTCATCGCCGGCGTCGACGTGACCTCGGCGATCCGGCAGTCGCGGATCGACCGCATGGTGTCGGTGGTCGCACGCCACCAGGCGGTGCGCGAGGTGATGCGCGATCGGCAGCGTGCGCTCGCGGCGCACGGGAACATCGTGATCGAGGGCCGCGACATCGGCACCGTGGTCGCACCGAACGCCGAGGTGAAGATCTACCTCAAGGCCGACCCGGCGATCCGCACGAAGCGGCGCCAGGCGGAGCGCCCGGACATCGGCGCCGACGCGCTCGCCACCGATCTGCGCAGCCGCGACGAGTCGGACAAGGGCCGCATGCGGCCGGCCGACGACGCGCTGCTGATCGACACCACCGACCTGCAGGTCGAGGACGTCGTCGCGCAGATCGAAGAGCTCGTCCGCTCGCGGCTCGTCACCGCCCCATGAGCTCCCAGACAGCCTGGCGCTACGGGCGGCCGACGCTCGGCGGGCTGGCGCGGCTGTTCGCGCGGCTCGAGGCGTTCGGGGCCGACCGCGTTCCGGCGGCGGGCGGCCTCGTCTACGCGATCAACCACCTGCACTGGATCGACATCCCGGTGGTCGGCGTGCTCTCGCCGCGCGACATCGACTTCGTCGCCAAGGTCGAGGCGATGAAGTATCCGGGGCTCGCCGAGTTCATCCGCTCTTTCGGGACGATCGCGATCCGCCGCGGCGAGTCCGACCGCGACGCCGTGCGCCTGATGCGCGAGGCGGCGCGGAACGGCCGCGTCGTCGGGCTCTTCGTCGAGGGCACGCGTCAGCGCAGCGGACGCCCCGGGCAGGCTCAGCCGGGTGCGGCGATGGTCGCGCTGCAGGAGGACGTGCCGGTCGTTCCGATCGCGGTCTACGGCACGCAGGTGTGGCGGATCGGCAACTTCGCGCCCTGCTCGGTCGCCTTCGGCTCGCCGCTCACTTTTCCGGGGCTGCAGCGGAACGGCCGCGGCTACAAGGAGGCGACGGCCGAGATCGAGCGGCGCATCCACGTGCTCTTCGACTGGCTCGCCGACGTGCACCTGCGCGGGCGCACCTCCGGTCTCGTCCCGCCGGTATGAGCCGTAGGCTCGACGGAGGCTCCAAAGAGCGGAGGCGCCGGCTCGGCCGGCGCCGGAGCGGGGTATGAGCCGTAGGCTCGACGGAGGCTCCAAAGAGCGGAGGCGCCGGCTCGGCCGGCGCCGGAGCGGAGTCTGATGAAGGGGACGGTCGCTATCGTCGGCTTCCCGAACGTCGGCAAGTCGACGCTGATCAACCGGCTGACCGGCTCGCGCGCGGCGGTCGTGCACGCGACGCAGGGAACGACGCGCGACCGCAAGGAGCTCGTGTGCGAGTGGAACGGCGAGGAGTTCATGCTCGTCGACACCGGCGGCATCGATCTCGCCGGACGCGACCACATCACGTCGCAGGCCGTCGCGCAGGCGCGGGCCGCGATCGCCGGTGCCGACCTCGTTCTGTTCGTCGTCGATGCGCGGGCCGGCGTCACGCCCGGCGACGAGGAGCTGGCGCAGCTGCTGCGGCGATCGCAGAAGCCGGTGCTGCTGCTCGCGAACAAGATCGACGACCCGGCGCAGGAGCACCTCGCGCTCGACCTGCACCGGCTCGGCTTCGGCGACCCGATCCCGATCTCCGGCCTGCACGGGACGAACGTCGGCGACCTGCTCGACGACATCCTCGAGCGGCTTCCGGGCAGCGACCGGCGTCCGGTGGGCGAGGAGGCGATCCGCGTCGCGATCCTCGGGCGTCCCAACGTCGGCAAGTCGTCGCTCTTCAACCGGGTCGTCGGCGAGGAGCGGACGATCGTCAGCGAGGTGCCGGGCACGACCCGCGACTCGATCGACACCGTGATCGAGCGGGGCGACCGCACGTTCGTGCTCGTCGACACCGCGGGCCTGCGCCGCAAGCGGCGGCAGCGGCAGGGGATCGAGTACTACTCGGAGCTGCGCGCGCTCGAGGCGGCGGAGCGCGCGGACGTCGCGCTCGTCCTGATCGACGCGAGCCAGGGGATCGTGGAGGGTGACATCACCGCCGTCGAGGTCGCGCGCAAGGCGCACTGCGCCACGCTCGTCGTGCTCTCGAAGTGGGACATCGCCCAGGTGACGATCGAGGAGATCCGGCCCGAGCTGCAGCGGCGCCTGCGCCAGCGCCCGCCGTTCATCACCGTCTCGGCGCACACCGGGCGCGGCGTCTCCCGCCTGCTCGACCGCGTCGCAGAGCTCTTCGACAGGTACGCGGCGCGCATCCCGACGCCCGAGCTGAACCGCTTCCTCGGCGAGCTCGGGCGGCAGCGGCAGCCGCCGTCGAAGGGCACCCGCCGGCTCAACCTCCTCTACGGCGCGCAGGTCGGGACCCGGCCGCCGCGCTACCGCGTCACCGTCAACGACCCCGGGCTCGTCACGCGCGACTACGGCTACTGGGTGGAGAATCAGCTCCGCGAGCGGTTCGAGCTGGAGGGTGTCCCGGTGGCGATCGATTTCCGAAAGCGCACGTGAACGTCGTCGTCGTCGGCGGGGGCGCCTGGGGGACGGCGTTCTCGTCGCTGCTCGTGGGACGCGGGCACACGGTCATGCGGTCGACGCGCGCGACGATCGACGCCGCGCCGTACGAGGAGGCCGAGCTCGTCGTCCTCGCAGTCCCGAGCAGCTCGTTCCGGGAGGTGCTCGGGCACGTCCGCGGCGACGCGCCGATTCTCAGCCTGGTCAAGGGGCTGGACCCGCAGACCGGGGCGCGGCTGTCGACGCTCGTCGAGGGACGGCCGGTGGCCGTGCTGTCGGGGCCGAACATGGCGGAGGAGGTCGCGGCCGGGCTGCCCGGTGCGACCGTGATCGCCTCGGAGGACGAGGAGCTCGCCCGCAGCCTGCAGGAGGCGATCAACTCGCTGGCCTTCCGTGTCTACGTCAACACCGACCTCGTCGGGGTCGAGCTCTGCGCGGCCGCGAAGAACGTGATCGCGCTCGCGGCCGGCGGCGTCGACGGGCTCGGTCTGGGCGACAACGCCAAGGCGGCGCTGATCACGCGCGGCCTGGTCGAGATGGCGCGGCTCGGCGAGGCCTGCGGCGCCGAGTCGGAGACGTTCTACGGGCTGGCCGGGATGGGCGACCTGGTCGTGACCTGCTGGCACCCGTCGGGGCGCAACCGGCGCGCCGGCGAGCTGATCGCGCGCGGCCTGTCGGCCGAGACGGCGCGCGCCGAGATCGGGCAGGTCGTCGAGGGCCTGACGACGGCGCCGGTCCTGCGCGACCTGTCCCATCGGCTAGGAATCGAGCTCCCGATCACCGAGGGCGTCTGCGCCGTGCTCGAGGGGCTCGCCCTGGACGAGCTGCTGGCTTCGCTGATGGGCCGCCGCCCGACCGACGAATAGGGCCGCTTGAGCAGGTACTCTCCGGCGACATGGCCGGGCGGAGCTTCTTCTTCACGTCGGAGTCGGTGACCGAGGGTCACCCCGACAAGATCGCCGACCAGATCTCGGACGCCGTGCTCGACGCCGCGCTGACCAACGACGTCTCGAGCCGCGTCGCCTGCGAGACGCTGATCACGACCGGCCTCGTCGTCGTCGCCGGCGAGATGACGACGGACACGTACATCGACATCCGGCAAATCGTCCGCGACACGATCCGGAACATCGGCTACACGCGGGCGAAGTACGGCTTCGACGCCGAGACGTGCGGCATCGTCGTGGCGATCGACGAGCAGTCGCCCGACATCGCGCAAGGGGTCGACCACGCGTACGAGGTCCAGCACGATCCGAGCGACGACGACCCGCTCGACCGCGTCGGCGCGGGCGACCAGGGGATGATGTTCGGCTACGCGACCAGCGAGACGCGGGAGCTGATGCCGCTCCCGATCATGCTCGCGCACCGGATCACGCGGCGGCTGTCCGAGGTGCGGAAGGCGGACATCCTCCCGTACCTGCGCCCCGACGGGAAGGCGCAGGTGTCGGTGCGCTACGAGGTGGACGCCGAGGGGCGGCAGCGTCCGACCGGGATCGAGCGCGTCCTCATCTCGACGCAGCACCGCGACGGGCTCGACGCCGACGTGATGATCAAGCCCGACCTGATCGAGCACGTTCTGCGGCCGATCCTGCCGAAGGAGCTCTACGACGAACGGCAGCTCGACGACCCGCGGTTCTTCTACGTGAACCCGACCGGCAAGTTCGTGATCGGCGGACCGATGGGCGACACCGGGCTCACCGGGCGCAAGATCATCGTCGACACGTACGGCGGCGCCGCCCCGCACGGGGGCGGAGCGTTCTCGGGCAAGGATCCGACGAAGGTCGACCGCTCGGCGGCGTACGCCGCCCGGTACGTTGCGAAGAACGTCGTCGCGGCCGGGATCGCCGACCGCTGCCAGGTGCAGGTCGCGTACGCGATCGGGGTCGCGCGGCCGTTCTCGCTGCACGTCGACACGTTCGGCACCGAGGCGAAGGGGATCACGCGGCAGCGCATCGAGCAGCTCGTCGCGGAGCACTTCGACCTGCGGCCGGCGGCGATCCTGCGCGACCTCGACCTGCGCCGCCCGATCTACCAGAAGACCGCCGCGTACGGGCACTTCGGCCGCGACGACCACGACTTCACGTGGGAGCGCACCGACAAGGCCGCAGCGCTGCGCCAGGCGGCCGGGCTCGGCGAGCGCGAGACCGCGCCCGCCTGAAACGCGCTACGACGCGCGGACGTAGAGGCCGGCCGCGGCCTTCTCGCCGATCGCCTGCTCGCCGCCGCCGACGACCACGCGGAACTGCCCCGCCGCCGGCTCGACCGCCCGCACTTCGAGCTCGGCGCCGGGAACGAGGCCGCGGTCGTAGAACCAGTGCAGGAGCTCGCCGTCGTGCTCCGCGAGGCGCACGATCGTCGCATGCCCACCCGGCCCGAGCTCGGCGAGCGGCTGCAGCTCCTGGTTCTCCGCCTGCTCGACGTCCGGGTCGACCGGCCAGCCGTGCGGGCAGCGGTCCGGGTTGCCCAGCTTCTCCGCGATGCGGTCGATCATCTCGTCCGAGAACGTGCCGCCGAGCTCGTCGGCGTGCACGTGCGCCTCGGCGGCCGTGTAGCCCATGAAGTCGGTGAGCAGGCGCTCGATGATCCGGTGCTTGCGCACGACGTGCTCGGCGCGCTCGCGACCAGCCGGGGTGAGGATCGCCTCCTTGTGCTCGCCGCGCTCGACCAGGCCGTCCGCCTCGAGCCGCTTCAGCATCTCGCCGGCCGAGGCGCGCGACACACCGAGCATCTCCGCGACACGCGAGGCCAGCGTGGGCGAGCCGGTCGTCGCAGGGCGGTACTCCCCGATCGGGAAGGCGAGGAAGTAGATCGTCTCCAGGTAGTCGTCGACGCCGTGGCTCGCCACGCCGCCGATCGTAGTTGACCGGGGCCGGGAGGCGGGGCACGGCAGAGCGCTGACGTACCCTGGGCGCCCTGAGCGCCTTCTGGCACGCGGTCACCGTCTTCTTCGACCACCTCACGGATGTCGGATGGACGGCGTTCGGCCTTGCGATCGCGTGCCAGGTGATCAAGCTGCTGCTCCGCGGGCGCGCCTGGCAGAACATCGTCCGGGCCGCGTACCCGGCCAACCCGCCGCGCTACCTGAGCGCGCTCGGCGCGTACACGGCCGGCGTCGGCGTCAACTCGGTCGTCCCGGCCCGCGGCGGCGACGTCGTCAAGCTGTACCTGATCAAGCAGCGGATCCCGGGCTCGTCGTACGCGACGCTCGCACCGACGCTGATCGTCGAGACGCTGTTCGACTTCGTCGTGTCGAGCGCGATCCTGATCTGGGTGCTCTCGATCGGCGTGCTGCCCGCGCACGAGGTCTACGCGCGCATCCCGACTGTCGACTGGGGCTGGTTCGTCGAGCACGAGAAGTTCACGGGCATCCTCGTGCTGGCACTGCTGGTCGCCGCGCTGGTCGTGTTCGTGATCGCGCGCCGGCACTACCGGCGCTTCCGCGCCCGGGTCGCCCAGGGCTTCGCGATCATGCACGACGGGCGCCGGCTGTTCGTCGGCGTGATCGTCCCGCAGGCGCTCTCCTGGGTGCTGCGGATCGCCTGCGTCTTCTTCTTCCTGCGGGCCTTCCACGTTCACGCGACGCTGCACAACGCGCTGCTGGTGCAATCGGTCGAATCGCTGGCGACGCTCTTCCCCGCCACCCCGGGCGGTGCGGGGACGAAGCAGGGGCTGATCGTCTACCTCTTCCGAGGGGAGGCGATCTCGCGCAGCCTGCTGCTCGCCTTCAGCGTCGGCATGAACCTCGCGCTCGTGGTCACGAACCTCGTGTGCGGGCTCGTCGCGATCGGCCTGATGGCGCGGACGCTCTCCTTCAAGCGCCTCCGGGCGGCCGAGGCCGCCGATCGCGACGAGGCCGCCAGGCCGGCGTGACGTACGCCTCGGTCTACCCGCTGGTCGCGGCGCGAGCCGTCGCGCGCGAGTTCACCTACGAAGTCGGCGACGACGTCGAGGTCGGCTCGATCGTGCTCGTGCCGTTCGGCCGCTCGCGCGCGCGGGGCATCGTCGTCGACCTGCAGGACGCGCCGCCGCCGGGCGTCGAGACGCGTGCGGCCGAGGCGGTGGTCGGGGCGATCCCGCCGGCGCTCGTCGAGCTCGCGCGCTGGGTGGCCGACTACTACGGCTCGACCCCGGCGCGGGCGCTGGCGCTGGTCGCGCCGCGGATGCCGAAGCGGCGCAAGGAGCAGGCGCCGCCCGCCGAGCGGCAGGCGCTGGCGGCGGCTGCCGCCCCCCCGGAGGCTTCGCCTGCGCAGCGTGCCGCCGTCGAGCGGATCGTCGCCGCGATCGACGGCGGCGGCGGCAACTTCCTCCTGCACGGGGCGACCGGCTCCGGCAAGACCGAGGTCTACCTGCAGGCCTGCGCGGCGGCGCTCGATCGCGGCCTGGGCGCGATCGTCCTCGTGCCCGAGATCGCGCTCGCCCCGCAGACGATCGGACGCTTCCGGGCGCGCTTCGGCGACCGCGTCGCCGTGTTGCACTCGGCGCTCACCGACGCCGAGCGCCGCGACGAGCGCGAGCGGATCGCGAGCGGCGAGGCGCGCATCGTCGTCGGCGCCCGCTCGGCCGTGTTCGCGCCCGTGCGCGGGCTCGGGCTGATCGTCGTCGACGAGGAGCACGACCAGTCGTACAAGCAGGAGTCCGACCCGCGCTACGACGCCCGGACGGTCGCCGTGAAGCGCGCCTCGCTCGAGCGAGCCGCGGCGGTGTTCGGCTCGGCGACGCCGCGTCCCGAGAGCTGGGCGTCGCTCGAGCGGCTGTCACTGGGCGGCCGCATCGGCGCCGAGCTGCCGCCGGTGCGGATCGTCGACCTGCGCCGCGAGGCCGGCTACCCGCTGTCGGCGCCGCTGCTCGCCGAGCTGCGCGGGGTGGCGGAGCGCCGCTCGAAGGCGATCCTGCTGCTCAACCGGCGCGGCGTGGCGCCCGCGCTCCACTGCCGCGCCTGCGGCACGACGCTCCGCTGCCCGAACTGCGACGTCGCGCTCGTGCTGCACGCGGATTCGCAGCTGCGCTGCCACCACTGCGGCTACGCGACCGGTGCTCCCGAGACGTGCCCGGCGTGCGGCTCGCCCGACCTCGCGCGGCTGGGTGCGGGGACGCAGCGGCTGGAGAAGGAGCTCGCCCAGGAGCTGCCGGAGCTCGAGCTGATCCGGCTCGACGCCGATTCCGTCTCACGGCCGGAGGAGCTCGCCGCCTCGCTGCGGCGGTTCGCCGGTGCCGAGGGCGCCGTCCTGCTCGGCACGCAGATGGTCGCCAAGGGGCACCACTTCGAGGGCGTCGAGCTGGCCGCGGTCGTCGACGCCGACACCGGCCTCGCGCTGCCCGACTTTCGCGCCGAGGAGCGCACGTTCCAGCTGATCACCCAGCTCGCCGGCCGGAGTGGGCGCGACGCGCCGGGTCGGGTGATCGTGCAGACGTTCCAGCCCGACGCGCGGCCGATCGCCTACGCGGCGCGCCACGACGTCGAGCGGTTCCTCACCGAGGAGCTCACGCGCCGGAAGGCGCTCGGGTATCCGCCGTACGCACACGTCGTTCGCATCGTCGTCACCGGCCCGGCGCCCGAACCGGTGCTGCGCGCGCTCGAGGAGCTGCGGGCCGGGATCGGCTCCGCCGAGCTGCTCGGCCCGGCCCCGCTGCTGCGGCTGCGCGGCCGCCACCGGGCACAGCTGGTCGGCAAGACGCCGCAGCCGCGGCGGCTCGCGGCGCAGGCGGCGCGGCTGCTCGCCGCGGCCGCGCCGGCGATGCGGCGGGCCGGACTGACCGCCGTCGTCGACGTCGATCCGCAGTCACTCTAGGGGGGCTGGCACGATGGTGCCGTGCGGGGCAGGCGGCCGGAGGAGATCATCGGCGAGTGGGGCGTGCGCGACGTCACGCCGCCGTCGCAGGCCGAACGCGCACGCCTCGACCGCGACCGCGAGCTCAACCCGCTCGCCGGCAGGCCGCTCCGCCGCCGGCTGCGAAACTTCCGCGCCGAGCCGGACACGTTCATCACCTCGGTCGGAGGGCCGCTGCCCTACATGCAGCGGCTGCGGCAGATCGAGGACGAGATCGAGGCCCACCGCGAGCGCCTCGCCGCCGCCTATGCGGAGACCGACCGCGGCGAGTGGCGCCGGGTCGCCGAGCGCTGGGACTTCGGCGAGGTCAACGACCTGATCGAGCGCCACAACCGCTGGTACCCGGCCGAGGCGCGGCTGGCGATGAACCCGCGCACACGCGACTTCGTCAAGATCGGAGGGCGCGACTACCGGCGCGAGCCGCTCGATGCCGCCTGGATCCTCGAGCAGTTCCCAGCCGTTCCGTAGACTGCCGGGCCGATGTCGGAACACGCTCACCACGACCACGACCACGACCACGACCACGGGGACGAGCACGAGCTCGACGAGGATGCGGCGCACGAGGCCGAGCTCGAGGCGCGCCGCCAGCTCGCGCTGGCGCAGATCCGCCAGTACGGCGACCCGGTGCTGCGGATGAAGGCCGAGGAGGTGGCGGAGGTCGACGACGACGTCCGCCGGCTGATCGAGCGCATGACGATGTTGATGGAGGACGCCCAGGGCGTCGGGCTCGCGGGGACGCAGGTCGGCGTCCTGCGCCGCCTGTTCGTGTTCGTGAACGGCGAGGACGGCCCGCAGGCGGTGGTCAACCCGAGGATCGTCGAGCGCTCCGAGGAGACCGAGGCCGACGAGGAGGGCTGCCTCTCCCTGCAGGGGGTCAAGGTGCCGGTCGAGCGCTCGGTCCACGTCGTGCTGGAGGGCATCGACGCTCGGGGCGAGCCGGTGCGCTACGACCTCGAGGGATACGAGGCGCGCGTCGTCCTCCACGAAGCCGACCACCTCGACGGTGTGCTGATCATCGATCGCACGGACGACGAGCACCGCAAGGAGGCGCTCGGCGTCCTGCGGCCGCGCGTCGTCCTGCGGTGAAGGTCGCCTTCGCGGGCACCGCGCCGCTCGCCGCCGACGTGCTCGAGCGGCTCGCCGGGACACAGCCGATCGAGTACCTGTTGACGCGCCCCGACGCGCCTCGCGGCCGCGGGCGCACCCCGGGCCCGCCGCCGGCCAAGGTGGCGGCCGAGCGGCTCGGGATCCCGGTGCGCCAGCCGGAGACGCCGCAGCTCGGCGACGCAGTCGACCGCGTCGTCGTCTGTGCGTACGGGCTCTACATCCCGCAGCGCCTGCTCGAGCAGTCGCTGTGGCTCAACGTGCACCCGTCGCTGCTGCCACGCTGGCGCGGCGCCGCGCCGGTCGAGCGGGCGATCCTCGCCGGCGACGAGAAGACGGGCGTGACCATCCACCGGACGGTCGCGGAGCTCGACGCCGGCCCGATCGCGGCGCAGGAGCCGTTCGCGATCGGTGAGCTCGACGCCGGCGGCGTCTACGCGCGCGCAGCAGAGATCGCCGCGCGGCAGCTGGTCGAGGTGCTCGCCGATCCCGTGTTCACGCCGCAGCGCGAGGACGGCGCGACGTACGCGGAGAAGATCGCGCCGTCCGACCGTGCGCTCGACCTCGACGACCCGCTGGACGCGTGGCGACGTGTACGCGCGCTGTCGCCGCACATCGGTGCGTGGACGACGATGCACGGGCGGCGGGTGACCGTGTGGCAGGCGCGGCTCGAGGACGGCGCGTTCGTCCCCGAGTTGGTGCAGCCGGAAGGCCGCCGCCGGATGACGTACGACGAGTTTCTGCGCGGCGTGCGGTGATCGCGCCGGCGCGGCGAGCCGCGTTCGAGGTCGTGCGCCGGACGTTCGAGGACGACGCCTACGCCGATCGCGCGCTCGTCTCGGCGGTCGAGGGGCTCGATCCGCGCGATCGTGCGCTCGCGCAGCGGCTCGCGTTCGGCACCGTGCAGCGTGCGCGCGTGCTCGACTTCGGCATCGAGCAGCTCGGCCGGCGGCCGGTGCGCAAGCTCGATGCGCCCGTCAAGGCGTCGCTGCGGCTCGGTGCGTACCAGCTCGCGTTCACCGACCTGCCGCAGCACGCGGTGGTCGACGACGCCGTCGAGCTCGTGCGCGCAGCCGGCATGGAGCGCGCGGTGTCGTTCACGAACGCCGTCATGCGCCGGCTCGCGAACGGGCTTCGTGGACTCGTCGCGTCGCTGCCGGCGGGGCCCGTCAAGGAGTCGTACCCCGACTGGATCGCGGAGGTGTGGACGCGCGATCTCGGCGCCGAGGCGGCGCTCGAGCTGATGCGCGCGCAGAACGAGCCGCCGGCGCTCGAGGTGCGCGCGGGCGCGCCCGTCGGGCGGGCGACCGACGTCCCGGGGGCCTACGTCGTCGAGCGTGTGAACGCGCTCCGGATGCGGCCGATGAGCCGCGCGTCGCAGCTCGCGGCGCTGGTCGTCGGGGCGCGTGAGGGAGAGCACGTCCTCGACGCCTGCGCCGCGCCGGGCGGGAAGTCGTCGATCCTCGCCGAGCGGGCGGACGTGACCGCGGTCGAGATCCATCCCGGCCGGGCGAAGGCGCTCGCCGAGCAGCGGATCGATCGGGTGGAGGTGGTGAACGCCGACGTTCGCGAGCTCCACCGCGACGGCTTCGACCGGGCGCTGGTCGACGCGCCCTGCTCGGGCCTCGGCGTGCTCGCGCGGCGGCCCGACCTGCGCTGGCGCGCGCAGCCGCTCCCCGAGCTGCAGGGCGAGTTGCTGGCGGCGGCCGCCGCGCGCGTCAAGCCCGGCGGGCTCGTCGTCTACGCGGTCTGCACGCTCAACGCCGACGAGAACGAGGCGGTCGTCGACGCATCGGGACTCGGCGTGGTGCCGCTCACCGAGTGGCCTCAGTACGCGCATCCGCGCCGGCCCGAGTTCCTGCTCACGCTGCCGAGCCGCGACCGGACGTCGGGCTTCTTCATCGCCCGGCTCCGGAGGCCTTTCTAGGATCCTCGCGGGATGGGATGGAACGAGTGGGTGCGCGGCGCCGAGGTCGAGCCGTCGCTGTGCTGCGCCGACTTCGCGCGGCTGGGCGAGCAGGTCGAGGAGCTGCTCGGCGCCGGCGTCCGCATCTTCCACTTCGACGTCGCCGACGGACACTTCGTCGAGCCGCTGACGACGGGCCAGGTCGTGCTGCAGTCGGTCTCCGAGCGGATCCATGCCGCCGGCGCGTTCCTCGACGTGCACCTGATGGTCGAGCGGCCGGCCGAGTCCTTCGATTCGTTCGCGGCTGCCGGCGCCGACAGCGTCACCTTTCACGCCGAGGCGGTCGACGACGTCCCGGCGACGATCGCGCTCGCGCGCGGGCACGGGCTGGAGATCGGCGTCGCGTTCGACCCGGGGACGGAGCCGGCGGTGGTCGCCGCGGTCGCCGGCGCGGCGGACGTCGTGCTGTGCACGCCGGCCGACCCGGGGCGGCCGTTCCAGGAGAGCACGTTCGCGCGCGTGCGCGAGCTGCGGGGGCTGCTGCCGCCCGAGACGCTGGTCCAGGTCGAGGGCGGCGTCGGCGACGGCAACGTCCGCCGGCTGCGCCGCGAGGGTGCATCGCTGTTCGCGGCGGGAACGTCGATCTTCGGTGATCCCGACCCGGTCGCCGCCTACCGGCGGCTGGCGCAGGAAGCGCAATGAGCCTGGAGCGGGCGGCCGAGCTCGCGCACGCGGCTGCGCAGCGCGCGCATCCGAAGCCGACCGTCGGAGCGGTTCTCGTCCGCGGCCGCGAGACGGTTGGGGAGGGGGTGACGGAGGCGGGCGGCCGGCACGCCGAGGTCGTCGCGCTTGCGGCGGCCGGGGAGCGTGCGCGCGGCGCGACGATGTACGTGACGCTCGAGCCGTGCGCGCACCACGGCACGACGCCGCCCTGCGCCGATGCTGTGGTGGCGGCCGGTGTGGCGCGGGTGGTCGTCGGGCTGCGCGACCCGAATCCGGAGGCGGCGGGGGGGATCGAGAAGCTCCGCGCCGGGGGCGTCGAGGTCGCGGTGGCGGGCGATCCCGGCTCGCGCGCGCTGCACGAGGCGTGGGCGACGTGGGTTGTGAAGGGGCGGCCGTTCGTCGTCTACAAGGCGGCGGTCACGCTCGACGGGGTGGTCGTCGTGCCGGGGCGCCGGTGGGTGACGGGCGAGGAGAGCCGGCGGCTCGTGCACGAGCTGCGGGCGCGGGTCGACGCGGTCGCCGTCGGCGGCGGGACGGCGCGGGCCGACCGGCCGCGGCTCGACGTGCGCGACGCCGAGGCGCCTCGCGGCCAGCCGCGGCGGCTCGTGTTCTCGCGCCGACCACTGCCGGAGGGCGTCGATCTCGAGCTGCGGACGGGGCCGCTCGCCGACGAGCTGCGGGCGCTGGCCGCGGAGGGCGTCCAGTCGCTCCTGCTCGAGGGCGGGCCGACGCTCGCGACGGCGTTCCTCGAGGGCGGTTTCGTCGACAGGCTGGCGCTCTTCGTGGCGCCGGTCCTCGCGGGCGCGGGGCCCCGGTTCGTGGCTGCGCTACCCTCCGCGCTGGCGCTCTCGCAGCTGACGGCAACGCCGGTCGGCGAGGACGTGCTCCTCGAAGCGTATGTCGACGAATCCCGAATCTCTGGGCCGTGCCGATGACGAGATCGTCACGCTCCTGTCGCACTGGCTGACGCGGCAGCTCGGCAACGACGAGCTGCGCCGGAAGGTGGAGGAGATCGGGACGGACGAGCTCGCGCCGGCGCAGCGCGAGGCGGTGAACGAGCTGCTCGGCGAGCTGCGCAACGCGGCGCCGGGGGAGCGTGGGCCGCTCGAGGTGGTCGTTCGCGAGACCGTCGAGACGCTCGTCTACGGCGACTGAGCAGCGCCTGCGGCCGCCGCCGTCACGCTCTCGTCGCAAACGCGCGGAGTTTCGTAGGGGTGGCTGCCACCTTCGGGGGCGTGCGGCGGCCGGACGACGTGGAGGTCCCCGTCGCCGACCGTTCCACCCGCTTTGCAGGGAAATCGTCGCGAGCGTGGGCGGCCGGCGGCCAGGGCGCACGCGAATCGGCGCGCTCTCGGCGCGGTCCGGTAACGGTGGCTGCCACCGGGGGTACCTTTCGGCCACGTGTTCACCGGGTTGATTCGCGAGGTGGGGCGCGTCGCCGCCGTCGACGGCGGCGCCGACGGAGTGCGCCTGACGATCGAGGCGCCCGCGACCGCCCGCGAGGCCCGGCCCGGCGACTCGATCGCCCTGAGCGGCGTCTGCCTGACCGTCGTCGACCGCACCGACGGCCGCCTCGCCTTCGACGCCGTCCCCGAGACGCTCGCCCGCTCGTCCCTGCGAACCCTCGAGCCGGGGTCGAGGGTGAACGTCGAGCCCGCGCTGCGCGCCGGCGAGCCGCTCGGCGGCCACTACGTCCAGGGCCACGTCGACGGCGTCGGCCGCGTCCGCTCCGTCGAGCCCGAGGGCGACGGCCGCCGCATCTGGGTCGACGCGCCGGCCGGGCTGATGCGCTACGTGGTCGAGAAGGGCTCCGTGGCCGTCGAGGGAACCAGCCTCACCGTCGCGGGCCTGGACGAGGGCGGCTTCGCGGTCGCACTCATCCCGCACACGCTCGGCGAGACCACGCTGGGCGAGCTCGGGCCCGGCGACCCGGTGAACCTCGAGACCGACGTCCTCGCCAAGTACGTCGAGAAGCTGCTCGCTCGCTAGCCTTCAGCGATGGCCGTCACGACCCCCTTCGCCACCGTCGAGGAGGCGATCGAGGACATCCGCGAGGGACGACTCGTCGTCGTCGTCGACGACCCGGACCGCGAGAACGAGGGCGACCTCGTCGTCGCCGCGCAGTTCGCGACTCCCGAGACGATCAACTTCATGGCGACCCACGCGCGCGGGCTGATCTGCCTGTGCCTGACCGAGGAGCGCGCCGACCATCTCGGCCTGCGCCCGATGACCGACCACAACGAGGCGCCGCTCGGCACCGCCTTCACGGTCTCGATCGAGGCGCGCGAGGGCGTGACGACCGGGATCTCCGCCGCCGACCGCAGCCGCACCATCCAGGTCGCGATCCATCCCGACTCGACGCACCACGACCTCGTGCAGCCGGGCCACGTGTTCCCGCTGCGCGCCCGCGCCGGCGGCGTGCTCGAGCGCATCGGCCAGACGGAGGCCGCGGTCGACCTCGCCCGCCTCGCCGGGCTCACACCGGCCGGCGTCGTCTGCGAGATCATGAACGACGACGGGACGATGGCGCGCGTGCCCGACCTCGTGCCGTACTGCGAGCGCCACGGCCTGAAGATGATCACCGTCGCCGACCTGATCGAGTACCGCCGGCGGCACGAGCGGCTCGTCGAGCGCGGCGCGTCGGTGCGGCTGCCGACGGAGTACGGCGAGTTCACGGCCGTTGCCTTCCGCGAGAAGCTGACCGGGAAGACACACGTCGCGCTCGTCCGCGGCGAGGTCGACGGAGCGAAGGACGTGCTCGTGCGCGTCCACTCCGAGTGCCTGACGGGCGACGTCTTCCACTCGCTGCGCTGCGACTGCGGCGAGCAGCTCGAGCAGGCGCTCGCCCAGATCGACGCGGAGGGCATCGGCGTCCTGCTCTACATGGCGCAGGAGGGACGCGGCATCGGCCTGTTGAACAAGCTGCGCGCGTACGAGCTGCAGGAGCAGGGGCTCGACACCGTCGAGGCGAACCTCGAGCTGGGGTTCCCCGCCGACGCACGCGACTACGGCATCGGCAACCAGATCCTCGCCGACCTCGGCCTGACCACGATCCGCATCCTCACCAACAACCCGAAGAAGCTGACCGGCATCGACGGTTTCGGCCTGACCGTCGTCGAGCAGGTGCCGATCGAGGTGCAGCCGAACGACGAGAACCGCCGCTATCTGGCCGCCAAGCGCTCTAAGCTCGGACACCGCCTGCACCATCAGGACCTGAAGAACCTCGACTACGAAGGGGAGCCCGAGTGAGCGACGGGATCGACGAGCAGCGCGAAACCGTGATACCGGCCGGCACCGACGACGAGCTCGGCCTCGAGCCCGACGCCGCGCCGGAGCCCGAAGTCGCCGTCCCCGGCGCGCTCGAGGAGACGCAGATCGCCCCGCCCGAGACCCTCCCCGACGCCGAGCCCGCTCCGGGCGGCGAGGCGTTCGAGGGGTGGCCGGCCGCGCAGTCGTCGGCGGTGATCGAGGAGCTGCCCGCCGAGGTGAGCGTCGAGCACGTCCGCGGGGAGATCGACGTCCCGGACGGCTTCGTCGTCCTCGAGGGGACGCCGCTCGGGAAGCGTCGCTCGGTCGGCGTCGTCGTCTCGCGCTTCAACGGCGGCGTGACCACGCGGATGCTGCAGACCGCGCTCGAGGCGCTCGAGGCGGCCGGCGTCTCGAAGGACGCGATCACGATCCTGCCCGTGCCGGGCGCCTTCGAGCTTCCGCTGGCGGCGATGGCGCTCGCGAAGACCCGCCGCTACGCCTGCATCGTCGCCCTCGGAGCGGTCGTCCGCGGCGAGACCCCGCACTTCGACTACGTCGCCTCCGAGTGCGCCTCCGGGCTGCAGCTGGCTGCGATCGAGACCGGCATCCCGGTCTCGTTCGGCGTGCTCACGGTCGACACGGTCGCCCAGGCCGAGGCCCGCATCCCGAAGGCGGCCGAGGCCGTCCGCTCCGCGCTCGAGATGGCCGACCTGTTCGCCAGGCTCCGAGCGAGCGCCCGACAGTAGCTACACTGCCGCCCGCGATGTCGAAGGTCTGCGCAATCTGCGGCAAGAAGCCCGGCTTCGGGAATCACCGGTCGCACTCGATGGTGGCGACCAAGCGCCGGTTCGATCCGAACCTGCAGCGCGTCCGCGTGATCCTGAAGGGCTCGCCGACGCGCGCCTACGTCTGCACGCGCTGCCTGAAGGGCGGCAAGGTCATCAAGGCCGTCTAGGCCCGGTAACCGAACACTCCTCGTCTAGGGTCTAACGCACGCGGTGGCGGAAGACCTGACGCTGGAGCTCGAGCACGGGCGGCTGACGATCTCGCGCGACGCGGTCGCCGAGATCGTCGGAGAGACGACGCTCGCCTGCTACGGCGTCGTCGGCCTGTCCGCCGGCAGCCGGATCGGCCGCGTGCTGCGCCGCGACGGGGTGACCGTCGACGGCAATGCGGACGGCCTGCGGATCGAGATCCACGTCGTCGTCGAGCACGGGCTCAACCTGGCCGAGGTCGCCTCGACGATCCGCTCGCAGGTCGCCTACGAGGTCGAGCGGCTGACCGGGCTCACCGTTGCCGCCGTCGAGGTCGTGATCCAGCGCGTCAGGCAGAGCGCGTGAGCGCTCGCGCGAAGGTACGCGAGCTGGTCGCGGGCGCGCAGGCGGCGATCGAGGCGAGCCGTGCCCGGATCGACGACCTGAACGTCTATCCGGTGCCGGACGGGGACACCGGCACCAACCTGACGCTGACCGTCCGCGCCGTCGCGGAGGCGCTGGCGGGAGACGGCCCGGACGAGCGCGCTGCGCTCGCGAAGGAGGTGTCGCGCGCCGCGCTGATGGGCGCGCGCGGCAACTCCGGCGTGATCCTCTCCCAGGTCGTGCGCGGCGCGACCGAGGCGCTCGCCGAGACGGACGAGCTCGCACGTGTCTTCCGCTCGGCGTCCGACGCCGCCTACCGCGCCGTCAAGAAGCCGGTCGAGGGGACGATGCTCACCGCGATCGCCGCGATGGCCGACACCGCCGAGCACGGAGGCGACCTGCAGACGATCGTCGCCCGCGGCGACGACACCGTCGAGCGCACGCGCGACATGCTGCCGGTGCTCCGCGACGCGGGCGTCGTCGATGCAGGTGCGGCCGGGCTCGTCGAGATCGTGCGCGGCATCGTCGCCGCGCTCGAGGGAACGCCGCTGCCGAAGGCGCCCGAGCATGACCGGGAGCTCGGGCTCGGCGCGATCCACCAGGAGCTCTCACGGTACCGCTACTGCACGGTGTTCGTGGTCGAGGGCGAGGGGCTCGATGCCGACGGGCTCGAGGCCGAGCTCGAGCAGATCGGAGACTCGCTGCTCGTCGTCGGCGACCCGACCGCGCTGAAAGTGCACGTCCACACCGACGATCCGGGACGCGCGCTGTCGCTCGGCGTTGCACGTGGCGTCGTCGGCGGGGTCGAGATCGCGAACATGCACGAGCAGACGCTCGACCGCGAAGAGCGCCTGCTGCACGCCGTTCCGTCGGTCGCGGTGCAGCCGTGCGTGGTGGTCGCCGTGGTCACGGGCGACGGGAACCGGCGGCTCGCGGAGAGCCTCGGGGCCGTGGTCGTCGACGGCGGGCCGACGATGAACCCGTCGACGGCAGATCTGCTCGCGGCGATCGAGACCGCGGGCGGGGAGGAGGTGGTCGTCCTCCCGGACAACGGCAACGTGATCATGAGCGCGGAGCAGGCCGCCGACCACGCGTCGAAGCGCGTCCGGGTCGTGCCCACGAGGTCGGTGCAGGCGGGGCTCGCCGCGCTCGTCGCATTCGATCCGAACGTCGGCGCCGAGGAGAACGCCGCCGCCATGCGCGAGGCGGTCGACGCGGTCGCGACCGGTGCGATCACGATTGCGTCGCGCGACGTCGTGCTCGACGGGGTCGACGTGCGCAAGGGCGAATGGCTGGGCCTCGCGGACGAGAGCCCGGTCGCGGGAGGCGAGACCTTCGACGAGGTCGCGCGAACCGTCCTCTCGCGCTTGCTCGACGAGCCGCGCGGCGTCCTCACGCTCCTGACCGGCGAGGATCCGCCGTCGCTGAACGGCCTGCTCGACGAGGTGCACGCCGCGCATCCCGACCTCGAGGTCGAGGTGCACGAAGGCGGCCAGCCACACTACGCGCTCCTCCTCTCGGCCGAGTGACCGAGCCGGCCCGCGTCGTCCTCGTCGAGGACAACGACATCTTTCGCGAGACGCTCGAGCTGATCCTCGCGCCGAGAGCGGAGGTGACCGTCATCGGCAGCGCCTCCAGTGGACGCGAGGCTGTCGAGCTGTGCGCGCACCTGCAGCCCGACGTCGTGCTGGTCGACTACCGCATGCCCGGCATGAACGGCGCCGAGACGACCCGTGCCGTGCTGGCCGCATCGCCGCGGACGAAGGTGATCTGCCTGACCGCGTCGGTCGCAGCCGACGAGGTCGACGAGCTGCGCGCCGCCGGCGCGGTCGCGTGCATCACGAAGGACCAGGAGCTCAGCCGCCTCGTGCTCGCGGTGTGCGAGGCTGCCGCATCGTGAAGCTGACCGCCGACAACACGGCGATCGTGCTCGACTCGACCGCCGACTTCCCGGACGCGCCGGAGCACTACGCGAACTTCCGCGTCGTCCCGCTCTACGTCCGGTTCGGCGACGAGAGCTATCGCGACTACGTCGAGATCACGCCGGAGGCGTTCTACGAGCGCCTCCGGACGACGACCGAGCTGCCGACCACCTCGCAGCCGACCCCGGGTGACTTCCTCGCCGTCTACGAGGAGCTCGCGCCGCACTACGAGCGGATCCTGTCGGTGCAGATCTCCTCGACGCTGTCCGGCACGTTCGCGAGCGCGGAGGCGGCGGCCGGGCTGGTCGGCGGCGACACCGTGCGGGTGATCGACTCGCGCACCGTCTCGGCCTCGCTCGCGCTCGTCGCGATCGGCATCCAGCACCTGCTCGAGCGGGGCACGACCGACGAGGAGGTCGACGCGTTCGTCGCCCGCTACCGGGCCGGTCACCGCCTGCTGTTCACGGTGAGCACGCTCGACTACCTCGCCAGAGGGGGCCGGATCGGCCGCGCCGCCGCGCTCGCCGGCAACCTGCTCAACGTGAAGCCGATCCTCACGATCCGCGACGGCGAGGTCGTGCCGCTCAAACGCGTGCGCGGCAACGCGAAGGCGTACGCCGAGTTCCGCGACCTGTTCGAGTCGACGTCGACCGACTCGCCGGGGCTCCAGATCGGGATCGCGCACGCGGCTGCGCCGGAGCGGATGGAAGCGCTGCGCCAGCTCGTCGAGCACGTGCGCCCCCGCGCGCGGATCGAGATCGCGACCACGCTCGGCGCCGTCGTCGGCACGCACGCGGGGCCTGGGACGGTCGGCTTCTTCTGGTTCGAGGACACGCGCCGACGGGCCGCGCAGCGGCGCCCACCTAGTCATCAGGCTCGCGGCGGGACGGCGGCTGCGTCACGGCGGGCGCCGTCGACGCCGGGCGCAGCCCGGGCGCGATCGGGCTCAGGTTCCCGACCGGGTCGTGGCGCTCGACGCCGCGGCCGAGCAGGGCGACGTTGAGCGCCACCACCGCGGCCAGGGCGGCGAGCGCGAGCAAGACCGCCGCGATCCGCATCAGGCCGCCAGCGCCCGGCGGAACGCCGCGAGCTCACGAGGCCGGTTCGCAGCGAGCGCCGCGAGCAGCTGCCCGCTCTCGTCGACGTAGCGGGCTGTGAACGCGTCTTCCGCGCCGTCGAGCTCGACACCGTGCCACGCTTCCGCGTGACCGACGTGCTGCAGGCGCAGGCCGAACTGGTCGGACCAGAAGAACGAGGGCTCGTCGTACGGCTCCGGGTCGCCGACGATCGCACTCGCGACGGCGCGCGCCTGGCCGGCGGCGCTGGTCCAGTGCTCGACGCGTACGTGACGACCGAGCGAGGGCCGCCACCACGAGGCGACGTCGCCGCACGCGTACACGCCGGGCGTGGCGGTGCGCCCGCACGCGTCGACCGTGCAAGCCTCCACGACCGTGCCGATGCCGACGACGACGGCGTCGGCCGGCACGACCGTTCCGTCCGTGAGTGTCACGCCGCGGACACGCTCGCGTCCGACGAAGTCCGCGACGCCCACTCCGAGCCGAAGATCGACCCCGTGGCTCCGGTAGCGGTCGGCGAGGATCGCGCCGACCTCCGCGCCGAGGATGCGATGGAGCGGAAGCGGCAGCGGCTCGACGACGGTGACCGAGGCGACGAGCGGGAGGGCGGTCGACGCGACCTCGCCGCCGATGAAGCCTGCGCCGACGACGACGAGCCGCGTCGCCGGGGAGAGGTCGGCCGCGAGCGCGGTCGCGTCGTCGATCGTCCGAAGGTGATGGACGCCGGACGGCCCCGGAAGACGGCGGGCCGCGGCGCCGGTTGCGATCACGAACGCGTCCCAGTCGATCAGCTCGCCGCCGACGTGAGCGGACCTGCGCTCGGTGTCGACCGCGTCGACCAGCTGTCCGGTGTGGAGCTCGATCGCGTGCTCGTCCCAGAACGCGGCCGGCCGCAGCGCGAGCTCAGCTCGTCGACCGGCGAGAAACTCCTTCGACAGCGCCGGCCGTTCGTACGGAGCGTGAGGCTCGGCGCCGGCGAGGACGATCCGGCCCTCGAAGCCGAGCACGCGAAGGTTCTCGGCGCAGCGGGCGCCGGCGAGGCCGGCGCCCGCTATCACCACGGTTCCGTTCATGACCCGCTCCGGTGCCGGCCGAGCCGGCACCTCCGCTCTTTGCGAGCCTCCGTCCAGCCTACGGCTCATTGCCCGCTCCGGTGCCGGCCGAGCCGGCACCTCCGCTCTTTGCGAGCCTCCGTCCAGCCTACGGCTCATGCCGCCATCACCTCCTCGACGACGATGGCGCCCATGGGGCAGCTGTCGGCGGCGTCGAGCACTGCCGGATCGTCGGTGTCGACGACGACCGCGGCGGCCTTCCCGCCGGCGTCGAGGCTGAAGATGCCGGGTGCCAGCTCGACGCACGAGCCGAACCCGCTGCAGAGACTGCGGTCGATCGTGATGCGATACGTGCTCATGTTGCTTCTCCTTTGATTGCCGCCCGTCGGGCGGGAGGGACGAGGGCGCGCCAGGCGGTGGCGGCTGCCACCGATCCGACGGCCCCGAGGTAGAACGCGCGCGCCCACGGCTGGGTGGCGTCGGTGCCGGCCGTCAATCCGTGCACGGTGGCCAGTCCGAAGAGCGCGTAGGTGAACCAGTGCAGCCGCCGCCACATGCGGTGGCCGATGCGCCGCCGCAGCCAGAACGACGCCGTCACCACGGCGAAGAGCCACCCGGCGACGACGCCGGCTGCCACGGCGGCGGGCCGGTAGGAGACGAGGCCGGGAAGAAACAGCGCAGCCGGCGTCACCTTGACCGTCGAGTCGAGCACCAGCGAGATGCCGTGCAGCACGAGCAACCCGAGCCCGCTCAGGGCGAGCGTCTTGTGGATCTCGGTCACGCGGAACGCCTTGACGCCCGGGAACGGCCGCGACTTGAGCACGAGCCCCGCCAGCACGGAGAGCGTCAACAGCGCATAGGCGCCGAGGCCGCTCGCCCGCGCCAGCAGCCAGAACGTGGGGTCGTGGGTCATCCCTCGAGCCCTCCCACCCTCAGGCGCCGGCCGTCCTCGGTCACGAGCACGGCCGGCACACCGGCACGCGCGGCGGCGGTCTCACCGCCGAGGAAGAGGGTCTTGGCGAGGACCTCGGCCTGGATCGCGTCCCCGGCGACGACGGTGACGCGGACGAGATCGCTGTTCGACGGTTTGCGCGTCGCAGGGTCGATCAGGTGGTGGCGCTCGACGCCCCCACGGAGCCAGCGGCGCCGGTCTCGCCCGGAGGTCGCGACGCCGCCCGACTCGATCCCGAGCGTGAAGTCGTCGTCCACGGCGACTGGCCACACGCCCGCCTCGGGGACGCCGCGCACGGCGATGTCTCCGCCGGCGTCGACGAGACACGGGCCCGCGAGCGCGAGCCGCTCCGCGACACGCTCTGCGGCGAAGCCCTTGCCGATACCGCCGAGATCGATGCCGAAGCCGTCCTCGATCTCGATCCGACGCCCGTCGACGACGACCCGACCACCGCATGCGGTGTTCGCGGAGTCATCGACGGCTCCGTCGTCGGGGAGCTCGGCGAACGTGCGGTCGTAGCCTGCGGCCTCCAGGGCGTGGTGAACGGTCGGGTCGAAGTCGCCGTTCGTGCGCTCGCGCGCGGCGACCGCCAGCGCGATCACCTCCGCGAGGTCGGAGGAGGCGTCGATCCAGCCGCGGCGGTTGAGCCGCGACAGCTCGGAGTCGTGGCGGAAGCGCGACATCACCTGCTCGAGGCGCTCGAACTCCGCCTCGCACGCGTCGAGCGTCGTGTCCACGTCATCGGCCTCCACGAGCAGTTCGACCGACGTGCCCATGGCACGGAAGCTCCGGCGCTCCATCACGACGTCCTGGTGACCACGAGCGGGGGCAGGTTGACGACGCGTACTGCGGGTTGAGCGCTCGACGAGGTCGCGAGCGACGCCGCCGCACTGTTCTGTGCGGTGATCTTGGCCGCCGCTGCGTTGCGTGCGGCGAGCGCTTTCCGGTACGCCGCCCAGCGCCGGTCGACGATCTGCTTGACGAGCACCGACTCGCGCTGGACGCGGTGCTGCCGTGCGGCGAGCGCGACCAGGCGCGGGTCCTGGGCCGGTCGCGGCGCCCACGGGTGAGCAGCCACGACCGCCCAGGCGACGAGGAAGACGACGGCGCCCGCGACCAGTGCGTACAGCCGCCCGACGTGGTCAGTCATCGAGGCCTCCGCCGTCGCCGTGGTCCTGTCCCTCGTGCTCACCGCCGTGCCGGTGGACCACGTGCACGATCGCAGGCGGCCGGTGATAGATCACGGTCTGCGGTGCGGCCGCGGCGGGCGCTGTCGCCGGCCGGGAGGCGACCGGCAGCGGCGGGAGCGCGGGCGGCCGCTTGTGCAGCTCCGCCAGGAGCGTCCGCTCTGCCCGGTCGAGCGCGAGGTTCTGCTTCGCGATCTGCGCAGCGCTCACGTGCGAGCTCGCGTTCGCGTTCGCGCCGAGCTGCGTCGTGCGCAGCGCGGCAAACGTGCCTGCGATCGTGGCGAACGCGACGACGATCGCAACGATGAGTGCATGTGTCCGTTTCATGGTGGTCACGCTAGGACGAGGCCCGCCTGGGGCGGGCCAGGCGCAGGCAAAGGTTTGTCCAGGAATACGTGAATTCGCCGATGCGGGTGCCGAAGGCCGTGGAACGATGGGCACATGAACGTCCTCCTGGTCGAAGACGACGACGCGATTGCCGAGCCTCTCGCCTCGGGCCTCCGCCGCGAGGGGTTCGAGGTCACCCGCGCCGCGACCGGCGGCGAGGCGCTCGCGGCAGACGGCGCAGACCTCGTCCTGCTCGATCTCCGCCTTCCCGACGTCGACGGCTTCACCGTGTGCCGCGAGCTCCGAGCGCGCTCGGATGTCCCGATCATCGTGGTGTCGGCGCGCGCGGAGGAGGTCGACCGCGTCGTCGGCCTCGAGCTCGGCGCCGACGACTACATCGTCAAGCCGTTCGGCCTGCGCGAGCTGATCGCCCGGATCCGTGCGGTCACGCGGCGCACGGGAGAGCACCGAGGGCCCGACCCAGGAGACGAGCTCGTCGTCGGGAGTCTGCGAATCGACCTGCGTGCACATCGCGTCACGGTCGACGGCGACGAGGTGGCCCTGACGGCGAAGGAGTTCGCGCTGCTCGCCCTGCTCGCCCGCGAGCCGGGCGGAGTGGTCGACCGGGAGCGCATCCTGCGCGAGGTGTGGAACACCTCCTGGTACGGATCGTCGAAGACGATCGACGTGCACGTCGCCGCGATCCGTCGCAAGCTCGGCGACCCGGGGTGGATCGAGACCGTGCGCGGCATCGGTCTGCGTCTACGGTCGGAATGAGTCGCCGCCTACTCGCGAGCTACCTGGCGCTGACCGTCGCGGTGCTGATTGCGCTCGAGGTGCCGCTCGCGATCGTCGACGCCCGGAGCGAACGGCAGGACCTGACGGCGAAGGTGGAGCGCGACGCGTTCGCAGTGGCGTCGCTCGCCGAGGACACCCTTCAGGCAGGCGGCGGCCCGTCGGCTGCCCTGCAGCGAGTCGTCGTGCACTATCAGGCCGCGACAGGCGGTCGGGTCGTGATCGTCGACCGCAAGGGCCGCCGCGTCGCCGACTCGCATCCGACGACACCGAACGAGACGGAGTTCGCGACCGAGGCACGGCCCGAGATCCTGACCGCGCTGCACGGCCACGTCGCCGCCGGGACGCGCTACTCGTCGACGCTGCACAAGCGGCTGCTCTACGTCGCCGTGCCGGTCGCCTCCGGCGGAGCGCTGCTAGGCGCGGTGCGCATCACCTACCCGACGTCGACACTCGACGCACGCGTGACCCGCTATCGCCTGGCGCTGCTCGCGGTCGGGCTGATCGTGATCGCGGTCGCGACTGCCACGGGCCTCGTCCTGGCGCGGTCGATCTCGCGGCCGCTGCGCCGTCTCGAGCAGGTCGCGGCCCGCGTCGGCGCCGGCGACCTGAAGGCCCGCGCGGCCGAGGACGACGGCCCCCCGGAGGTGCGCCGCCTCGCCGCCGAGCTGAACCGCTCGACTGCGAAGCTCTCCTCGCTGCTCGCTTCGCAGGAGCAGTTCGTCGCCGACGCGTCGCACGAGCTGCGGACGCCGCTCACCGCGCTCAAGTTGCGGCTCGAGAACGGCGACCAGGAAGGCGCGCTCGGCGAGGTCGACCGGATCGCCCGCCTCGTGAACGAGCTCCTGGTGCTCGCCCGGGTGGACGCGGGCCGCGAGCCCGCGCGCGAGCTCGACCTCCGCTCGGCGGTGGCGGGCCGCGTCGAGGCGTGGGAGCCGTACGCGACCGAGCACGGGGTCGAACTCGTCGCGCCGGAGTCGTCGAGCGTCGTCGTTCGCGCGGCTCAGGGGCGTGTCGAGCAGGTGCTCGACAATCTCCTCTCGAACGCCCTCGAAGCCGCCCCACCAGGGTCGGCGGTGTCGGTGCGGCTGGATGCGACCGGGCTGCACGTCGTCGACGACGGGCCCGGCCTGTCGCCCGAGCAGCGTGCCCACGCCTTCGACCGCTTCTGGCGGGGGCGCAGCGGGCCCGGATCGGGGCTCGGCCTGGCGATCGCCAAGCGCCTGGTGGAGCTCGACGGCGGCACGATCGAGCTCACCGCCTCGCCGTCGGGCGGTGTCGACGCAGTCGTGCGCTACCCGATCCTGCGGGGCGTGCGAGAGCCGCTGCCCGCGGCGACCACGCGCTCGTAGAGTGCGACCGTCCGTTCCGCGACCGAGCGCCAGCTGAACTCCTCGAGCGCGCGGCGGCGGCCCGCCTCGCCCATTCGTCGCGCGCGCTCCGGATCGGCGAGCAGTTCGTTGACGCTCCGGGCGAAGTCGGCGGCGAAGCGGGCAGGGTCGGTCGGGTTGCCGTCGGCGCCGAGCTCCACGGGCACGAGCAGGCCGGTCTCGCCGTCGACGACCACCTCCGGGATCCCTCCGACCGCCGACGCGACGACCGGGGCACCGCACGCCATCGCCTCGAGGTTGACGATTCCGAGCGGCTCGTAGATCGACGGCACGCAGAAGACGCGCGCATGCGACAGCAGCTGGATCACGTCCGGCTTCGGCAGCATCTCCTCGATCCAGACGACGCCGCTTCTGCGCGACCGTAGACGCCCGACGCGCTCCCGCGTCTGCCGCTCGACCTCCGGCTCGTCGGGCGCGCCGGCGGCGAAGACGAGCTGCGCGCTCCCGTCGATCTCGAGCGCCGCGTCGAGCAGGTGGACGATCCCCTTCTGACGCGTGATCCTGCCGACGAACAGCACGAACGGCGTGTCGAGGGCGACGCCGTGCCGCTCGAGCGCGTCGGTGGCTGCGTCGAAGGCGTACTCGTCGGTGTCGATGCCGTTGTAGACGACCTCGACGCGGGCGGGATCGACCTGTGGGTACGCGCGGCGGATGTCGTCTCGCATCGCGCTCGAGACCGCGACGACAGCGTCCGCGGACTCGATTCCCGTCCGCTCGCAGAACGACGAGATCGCGTAGCCGCCGGCCCCGAGTTGCTCGGCCTTCCACGGTCGCATCGGCTCCAGGCTGTGCGTCGTCATCACGTGCGGGACGCCGTGCAGCAGCTTTGCCAGGTGCCCGCCGAAGTTCGCGTACCACGTGTGCGAGTGCACGACGTCCGCGCCGTCGCGCTCGGCGGCCATCGCGAGGTCGACCGACATCGTCCGCAGCGCCGGGCTGGCACCGGCGAGCACTTCCCACGGCCCGAACGCGACGGCGCCGTCGCGCGGTGCGCCGAAGCAGCGCACCTCGAGCTCGATCAGCCTCGCGAGCTCGCGCGCGAGGTACTCGACGTGCACGCCGGCGCCGCCGTACACGTCGGGCGGATACTCGCGCGTCAGGAGCAGGGCTTTCACGGCACGACACCGTACCCGCCGGTCCGGGTCCTATACTCGGTCCCGGGTGTTGACGATGACCCGGCACGCGGGGTTTGCAGGCGTGGACCAGGACCGCTTCGAGCGGCCCCGCGGGTTTCGCGACCCGTCCGGGCTCTCACTCGGCGTCGACACGCTCCCCGGGGTCGGGCCGACGGTGGCGAAGCGGCTGCGCGCGCTCGGCATCGTCACCGTGGGCGACGTGCTGCTGCACGCGCCGCGCCGGTACGAGCATGCGGCCGACGAGGTGTCCATCTCCGAGCTCTGGGGCCGCGACGAGGTTGCGATCGCGGGCGTCGTGGGCGACGTGCGTTCGCGCCGCATCCGCGGCCGGCGCACGATCGTGACCGCGAAGGTCGACGACGGTACCGGCTCGATCTCGGCGTCGTGGTTCAACCAGCCGTGGCTGGTCGACCGGCTGAAGCCGGGGACGCACATCCGGCTGCGCGGCAGGCTCGGCCGCCACGGTTTCGACGTCAAGACGTACGACGTCGGCGAGGCGCGCGCGACGGCCGACTTCGCGCCCGTCTATCCGGCGAGCGAGCAGGTGCCGTCGTGGCGGCTGCGGGAGCTCGCGCGCGCCGCGCTCGACCGTCACGCGCACGCGGTCCGCGATCCGCTGCCGGCGGAGCTCGAGCTGCCGCTGCGCCGCGACGCGCTTGCGGCGAGGCACTTCCCGGCCGACGAGGCCGAGGCCGAGCGCGCGCGCCGCCGGCTCGCGCTCGACGAGCTGGTCACGCTGCAGCTCGCAGTGGCGCGCTCGCGCGACGACCACGCGGTCGCGGTTGCGCTGCCGCCGCCGGGCGAACTGACCGCGCGCTACCGGGAGGCGCTGCCGTTCGTCCTCACCGAGCACCAGGAGCACGCGATCGCGCAGATCGACGCCGACCTCGCGCGCTCGACCCCGATGCAGCGGCTTCTGCAGGGCGACGTCGGCTCGGGCAAGACCGTCGTCGCGCTCTACGCGCTGCTGCGCGCGGTCGAGACGGGCCGCCAGGGAGCGCTGATGGCGCCGACCGAGACGCTCGCCGAGCAGCACTTCCTGACGATCGAGGCGCTCTGTGCCGCGGTCGGCGTTCGCTGCGTCCTGCTGACGGGGTCGGCCGGCTCGAAGCGCGTGCGCGACGCGATCGCTGCGGGCGAGGCGCAGATTGCGGTCGGGACGCACGCGCTGATCCAGCGCGAGGTCGAGTTCGCCGACCTCGCGGTCGCCGTCGTCGACGAGCAGCACCGTTTCGGGGTCGAGCAGCGGAAGGCGCTCGCCGAGGGGCGGGCTCCGCACGTGCTGCACATGACGGCGACGCCGATCCCGCGCACGCTCGCGCTGACGATCTACGGCGACCTGTCGGTGAGCGAGATCGCGAAGCCGCCGGCCGACCGCAAGCCGATCGTCACGGCGTGGGTGGGTGCGGAGCGCTCCTCCGAGGCGTACGAGCGCCTGCGCCGCCATCTCGATGCCGGCCGGCAGGCGTACGTCGTGTGCCCGCTGATCGAGCGGTCGGAGACGCGGCTCGCGCGGGCGGCCGAGGCTGAGGCCGAGCGGCTGCGGAGCGCCGAGCTGCGCGGTTATCGGGTCGGGCTCCTGCACGGCCGGCTGAAGCCCGGCGAGCGGCGCGACGTGATGCGGCAATTCAAGGACGGCGGGCTCGACGTCCTCGTCGCGACGACCGTGATCGAGGTGGGGGTCGACGTCTCGAACGCGACGATCATGATCGTGCAGGAAGCCGACCGGTTCGGGCTCGCGCAGCTCCACCAGCTGCGCGGGCGGGTGGGCCGCGGCAGCGAGCAGAGCTACTGCCTGCTCGTCTCACGGCCGAAGGCTGAGCTGACCGACATCGCGCAGGCGCGGCTGCAGGCCCTCGTCGACTCGACGGACGGCTTCGCGCTCGCCGAGGCCGACCTCGAGCTGCGCGGGGAAGGGCAGCTGCTCGGCACGCGCCAGTCCGGCTGGAGCGACCTGCGCTTCACCCGCCTGCGCGACGACCGCGACCTGCTCGAGCAGGCACGGCAGCTGGCACGCGAGTTGCGGGACGTCGACGGGCCCTGGCACGACGAAGTCGACCGCCTGCACGGCGCCCCGGAGGCTTGATCGGACTGGCAGAGCCGGCGTTTCCACCGACTCTGCGCTCCGGGGCGATTCGCCGTCGGCAGTCGTCTGCAGACCGCCTGCGGGAAGAGCGCAATCTCGCCTCCGTAGGATCTCGTAGGGGTAGGCTCCCGCCGTGGCCTGCGACGAGGCGCTGGCGGAGCGGGTTCGCGCGCTCGTGGCGGGTGAGCCGGGGGTGGTGGAGAAGAGGATGTTCGGCGGGCTCGCCTTCCTCGTGAACGGCAACATGGCCGTGTCGGCGAGCGGTCAGGGCGGCCTGTTGCTCCGCGTCGATCCCGCGGAGTCGGACGAGCTCGTCGCCGGCTCGCCGGCCTACGTCGCCGAGATGCGCGGCCGGGCGATGCCGGGCTGGCTGCGCCTAGACAGTGTGGACGTGGAGGGCGACGGCGCGCTTGCGGAATGGGTGGCGCGGTGTGTCTCGTTCGCGCGGTCGCTGCCCGCGAAGCGCTAGAGGCTGCCCTCGATCGGCCGCCCGACGACGAGCGCCTCGCGCAGCTCCTCGGGCAGCTCGGCGAAGCCGGCGTCGGGCAACGCACCGACTCCGTCGAGCACCTTGGCGAAGAAGCAGCGTGCCGACGCTGCGAGCACGACGTCGAGGATGTCTGCGTCCGTGAGGCCGTGACGCCGGAGCGGCTCGTAGTCGGCCCCGGTGATCGCGCTCGCATCGTCGACCACCTTCTCGGCAAACTCCATCACCGCGAGGTCGACGTCGTCGAGGCCGGCCATGGTCGGGTCGCGCGCGATCGCGGCGACGTCCTCGTCGAAGAGCTGGACGAGGACCCGGCCGTGCGCGAGCGAGCAGTAGCTCGAGCGCAGACGCAGCGCGGCTGCGAGCGTCGCGAGCTCGTAGCGGCGGCGGTCCATTCCTTCCCGCAGCGCCGTGTTCAGCTGCACCCAGCCGGCGTAGACGTCCGGCCGCGCGGCGAACGCACGCTCGTAGTTCGTCTGCGCCACGGGATCTGCCACGCGAGAAGTATGCGCGGAAACAGCCGACGGCGCCGGGATAGTGGATGCTCATGTCGGGCCTCGGGACGCCGCTGCTCGTCCTCGTGTTCGTGGTCGCCGCAGGTGCGACCTGGCTCGCCGGAAACACGCTGTCGAAGACGACCGACGCGCTCGATGCCCGGCTGAACCTGGGTGAGGAGCTGGGCGGCCTGCTCCTCCTCTCGATTGCCGGCAGCCTGCCGGAGCTCGCGATCACGGTCTCCGCCGCGGCTGCCGGGCATCTCGACCTCGCCGCCGGCAACCTGATCGGCGGGATCGCGATGCAGACGATGGTGCTCGTCGTCTGCGACTTCGCGGTCGGGCGGCAGCGGCCGATCACCTTCCTCGTCGGCGCCTTGAGCCCGGTGCTCGAGGGATTGCTGGTCGTGCTGGTCGTCTCGGGCGTCCTCATGGGGTCGCTGCTCGAGCCGTCGACGGCGATCGCGGGCGCTGTGAGCCCCGCGTCGGTCGGCATCGTCGTCGTCTGGCTGCTCGGCGTCTACGTGATCAACAACGTGCGGAAGAGCCCACGCTGGAGCATCACGATGGAAGGCGCGCACCGCGGCCGCCGTCACCGGCGCGAGGTGATCCCCGACCGGCCGCACCCGTACGCCCCCCGCTCCACGGCGTACGTGGCCGGGCTGTTCGGCATTGCGTGCGCGGTGACGCTGGCGATGGGCGTCGTGCTCGAGGCGAGCGGCAACGTGCTCGCCGACCGCGCGGGCGTCAACGGGGTGATCTTCGGCGCCACCGTGCTCGCCGGCGCGACCGCGCTGCCCGAGATCAGCTCGGGGATCGCGGCGGTCAGGCTGGGGGACAACGCGCTGGCGCTGGGGGACATCTTCGGCGGGAACGCGTTCCAGCTCTGCCTGTTCCTGGTCGCGGACATCGTCGCGGGCACGCCGGTGCTGCCGCAGGCCGGGAGCCTGAACGCCTGGCTCGCCTCGCTGGGCGTCGGGCTGACCGCGATCTACGCGATGGGGGTGATCATCCGGCCGCTGCACTGCCGGTTCAGGCTCGGGCCGGACTCGCTGCTCGCGATCGTGGTCTTCGCCGTCGGCATCGCGGGGCTGTTCGTCGTCCCGCCCACCTAGCCCCCGGTTCCGGCCGCCACCTCCGACACGTCCGCAAGAGGCAGGATCTGGCGCATGCGGATCATCGCCGGCACCCACCGCGGGCAGCGGATCGCCGCTCCGAAGGGCACGACCACCCGGCCCACGTCCGACCGCGTCCGCGAGAGCGCCTTCAACCTGATCGGCCCCGTCGACGGCGCCGACGTGCTCGACTTGTTCTCCGGCTCGGGCGCGATGGGCCTCGAGGCGCTCTCGCGCGGCGCCGGCCGGGTCGTCTTCGTCGAGTCGGACCGCGACGCCTGCCGCACGATCAACGCCAACCTCGACAGGCTGAAGCTGAACGCGGTCGTCCTCTGCCAGGACGTCCTGCGCGCAGTCGGCGCCGAGCGGGACGCCTACGACCTCGTGCTCTGTGACCCGCCGTACGACTTCGACCGTACGCGGCTCGCCCCCCGGCTGGGCCGCCTCCTCCGTCCGGACGGTCTGCTCGTCTACGAGAGCGCGGGCCGGGAGCCGCCCCCGGAGCTCCCTCTCCTGACGGAGCAGACGTCGCGCAAGTACGGTTCCGCCCGGCTGACGCTCTTCCGACGATGATCACCGCGATCTACCCCGGCACCTACGACCCCGTGACCAACGGTCACGTCGACGTGATCTCGCGCGCCGCGCGCATCTTCGACCGTGTCGTCGTCGGCGTCGTCGGCAGCCCGCACCACAAGGAGCCGATGTTCCCCGTCGAGGAGCGCGTCGAGTTCCTGCGCGAAGCGCTGGCCGGCATCCCGAACGTCGAGGTCGACGTCTTCCGCGAGCTCGTCGTCGACTTCGCGCGCCGCTGGGACGCGCGCGCGATCGTCAAGGGCCTCCGGGTCGTCTCCGACTTCGAGTACGAGTTCCAGATGAACCAGCTCAACCGCCATCTCGCGCCCGACATCGAGACCGTCTACGTGATGGCGAGCCCGCAGGTGAGCTTCGTCTCCTCGAGCGGCGTCAAGGAGATCGCGTCGTTCGGCGGCAACGTCGACGAGCTGGTGCCCCCGATCGTCGCCCGGCGCCTCAAGGAGCTGTTCCCGGACGGCCGGGGCGGGGCGCCGCTGTCCGACCAGGAGTAATACTCTTCAGGCGATGGACGTACTCGTACTGATCGACAAGCTCGACGACCTCGTGCACAACGCGAAGGCCGTTCCCCTGACCGACCAGGTTCGGATCGACCGCGAGGAGATCTACGACATCCTCGACCAGATGCGCGCCACCATCCCCGAGGAGATCAAGCAGGCCCGCTGGATCGTCAAGGAGCGCCAGGAGATGCTCGGCGAGGCCAAGCGGGAGCAGGACCGCCTCCTCGGCGAGGCACGGGAGCAGGCGGTGCGCGAGGCGTCGCAGACCGAGATCGTCAAGCTGGCCGAGCGCCAGGCGCAGGAGATCATCGACGAGGCGAAGCGGCAGGCCCGCGAGATGCGGCTCGAGATGGAGGACTGGGCCGACGGAATGCTCGCGACGCTCGAGACCAACCTCGACCGCTTCCTGACCGCGGTACGGCGTGGCCGCGAGCGGCTGCACGAGCGCTCGCAGGAGTCGGTCGTGGCCGGGATCGGCCCGGTCGACCTCTCCGACGACGGCTCCGCGTACTGAGCGCCCGACACGCGTTCGCTACGCTCGTCGCATGACGAGCTTCAGCCTGCGTCAGGTGAAGCTACGTCCCGGTGAGGCGTACCGCGACGAGCTCGAGCTCGAGCTGCAGGCGTTCGACTTCGGCGGCCAGCGCTACCTGCCGGTGCCGGAGAACGTGCCGGCGCTGCTCGAGATCTCGCGCGCGAACACCGGCACGGTCTTCACGCTCTCGTTCACGGCCCGCCTGTACGGGCCCTGCTACCGCTGCCTCGACGACGCCGTGCTCGAGCTCCCGGTCTCGGGCCGGGAGTACCAGGCCGAGTCCCCGGACGACGAGCAGCTGACGACGCCGTACCTGCACGGGACGAACCTCGACCTCTCCGCCTGGGCGCACGACGCGATCGCGCTCGCGCTGCCCGAGAAGATCCTCTGCCGCCCCGACTGCGCCGGCCTCTGCCCGGTCTGCGGCAAGAACCTGAACGACGAGCCGCACACGCACGAGGAGCACGAGACCGACCCGCGCTGGGCGGCCCTCGAGACGCTCCGCAACGACCTCTGAGCGCCGCTGCGGGCGGCAATCGTCACAGCTCGATCGTGCGGGTGATGTCGAGCTGCTCGAGGAAGCGCCGGTCACAGCTCGAGGTCGACCGGGCCGAGCCGAAAGCCGCCGCGCTCGACGACCGCGGCTCGCAGCTCGACCACGAGCCCAGCCGGCGGCGCCGGCGCCAGCTCGAGCCGCAGCTGCCACGGCGACCACGGCTTGTCGTCCCGGCGTAGTCGCGCACGCGGCCGGTCTCGGCCTCGAGCTCGACCACGCGCGTGACCGTGCGGTCGCCGCCAGCCTGTCGAGGAAGCGCTCGAGGCGCTCTCGAAGTCGTCGCCCCCGAGCCCCAGGAAGCGGTCGAGCGCATCGGCGTAGCCGCCCGCGAGCCCCGGCTCGCCCGCCAGTCGTACGGCGAGGCGATCGGCCTCCTGCTCTGCGGCGTCGACGCCCGTGCGGCGCGCGAGGTGGGTGAGCACGGTCTCCTCCGGGCCCGGCCTCGACTTCCTGGGGCAGTACCCGACGGCGCCGCCCGTGACGACGCGGCCCGCGTCCGGCGCCTCGAGCCCCGCGAGCAGCCGGAGCAGGGTCGACTTGCCGATCCCGTTCGGTCCGATCACGCCCACGCGGTCTCCCGGCGCCACGGTCAGCGAGACGCGGTCGAGCACGATCCGGTCGGCGAAGCTCTTCGAGATGTCGCGGGCGGCCAGCGAGCCCGGCACGGCAGGTCCTCCTTCGGTGGAAAGGCTCGAGACGCGGTATGCGACCTAGAGGACCCGCATAGGGTGAGCCCGGAGACTCACCGCGCAGGCTACACTGCGCCGCCGATGGCAGTCCCGAAGAGAAAGACGTCGAAGGCCCGCCGCGACCAGCGCCGCGCACAGCACGCGATCGAGGCGCCGCGGGTCAACACCTGCCCGCAGTGCGGCTCGCCGAAGCGCCCGCACCGCATCTGCCCGACCTGCGGCACCTACAAGGGCCGCGAGGTCGAGCCGCTCCGCCTCGAGCACCCGTAGACTTCCCCTTCGTGCCGCGGATCGCCGTCGACGCTCTCGGGGGCGACAACGCGCCGCAGGAGGTGGTTCTGGGTGCCGTCGATGCGGCGGCCGACGGCATCGAGGTGACGATGTACGGGCCCGAAGGGCTCGACACGCAGGGCCTTCCGCTCGTCGTGGCGCCGGACCGCATCGACATGGCCGAGAAGCCGGCCGAGGCGGTGCGGGCGAAGCCCGGCTCGAGCCTCGTCGCCGCGGTCCGCGCGGTCTACGCCGGGGATGCCGACGCTGTCCTCTCCGCCGGCAACACGGGCGCCGTGCTCGCCGCCGGCCTCCTGCACCTGCGCCGCCTGCCGGGCGTGATGCGGCCCGCGATCGCCGTCCCGATCCCGGCCCGCGACGGCGTCTCCGTCCTGCTCGATGCGGGCGCCAACGCCGACGCCCGCCCCGAGCACCTCCTGCAGTTCGCCCACATGGGCGCCGTCTTCGCCGAGGAGCTGCTCGACGTCGAGCGCCCCGAGGTGCGGCTGCTCTCGATCGGCGAGGAGGACGAGAAGGGCAACCAGTTGACGCTCGACGCGAACCGCCTGCTGCGTGACGAGGGAGACCGTCTGAACTTCGGCGGCAACACCGAGAGCCGGGATCTCCTGCTCGGGACCGCCGATGTGATCGTGACGGACGGCTTCACAGGCAACGTCGTGCTGAAACTGATGGAGGGGACGATCAAGGACCTCCTCGACGTGTTCCGGGCCGAGATCACCGCCACGCTGGCCGGAAAGCTCGGCGGCCTGCTGATCCGGCCGTCGGCCCGCCGCCTGCGGACGCGCTTCGACCCAGACACCTACGGCGGCGCATACCTGCTCGGCCTCCGCGGGCTCGCCGTGATCGCCCATGGCAACTCGCACCGGCGGGCGATCGCGAACGCGATCAGGCTCGCGGCGCGGGGCGTCGACCACGGCGTCGTCGACCGGCTCGCGGAGCAGCTTCCCGAGCGCGTCCGTGTATGATCGCCCGGATTTTCGCCCCCACAACCGCATCGAGGTGACATGGCAGCGTCGCGTGAAGAGGTCTTCGAGCGCGTCAAGGACGTCCTGAAGGAGCAGCTCGGAGTCGAGGATGACCAGATCACCGAGGAGGCGTCGTTCCAGAACGACCTCGACGCCGACTCGCTCGACCTCGTCGAGCTGATCATGGAGCTGGAGGACCAGTTCGGGATCAAGATCTCCGACGAGGATGCGCAGAAGATCACGACCGTCGGCCAGGCAGTCGACTACGTCACCTCGCACCAGTAGCACGAACCGACTCAGGGAGCTGATCGACGCGCTCCCCCCGGACCGGGCGGCGGCGGTCTTCACCCACGCCTCCTGGGCTGCCGAGCGCAGCGCCTCGTACGAGCGGCTCGAGTTCCTCGGGGACTCGGTGCTCGAGCTCGCCGTCGCACGGACGCTCTACGACCGCTTCCCCGAGTTCGCCGAGGGGCGGATGGCGAAGGTGCGCTCGCACGTCGTCTCACGGGCGAGCTGCGCCGTCGTCTCGCGCGAGCTCGAGCTCGGCGAGCGCCTGCGCGCAGCCGCCGTCGGGCTGACCCCGGACGAGGCGGAGCGCCTCGTGCAGAACCGCAACGTGCTCGCGGCGGTGCTCGAGGCGGCGCTCGCCGCGCTCTTTCTCGAGCACGGCTTCGAGCACATCGAGACGGCGATCGTCGACGCCTTCGACCCGCGGATCGAGTACGCCGTGAACACCCATGTCGACCACAAGACGGAGCTGCAGGAGCGCCTGGCTCGCACCGGCCGCGGCGTGTCCTACGTGGTGGTCGACGTCGAAGGCCCGCCGCACGACCGGAGCTTCACCGCGGCTGCCGTGATCGACAACCGCACGCTCGGCACCGGGCGCGGGACGTCGAAGAAGGACGCGGAGCAGGCCGCGGCCGCGCAGGCGCTCGAGGCGCTCAGCGCAGAAGCCGGCGATGCAGGCCCTGCGTCTCGACCGACGGGCTGATCCCGAGGTCGTCGCGCAGCCGTTCGCGGAGCGCCTCGTACACGAGCAGCGCCTGCGCGGAGTTGCCTTCCTCCTCCAGCGCCTCCATCAGCAGGCGGTGCCCCGACTCCCGGTACGGCTCGAGCTCGACGAGCGTGCGCCCCGTGCGGACGGCGGCTTGAAGCTCGGTGCCGCCGATGCCGAGCGAGGCGCGCCCGTAGGCCTCGAGCGACCGGACGCGGAGCTCCGCCAGCCGGCCGCGCTCGACGTCGATCCACTCGGCGCTCTCGCCGGCGAGAAAGGGGCGGCCGCACACGAACATCGCGACCTGCGACGGCCCCCACGCTTCGTGGGGACGGCCCTGCGCGAGCGCGCTCTCCGCGTGGTGCACCGCCGCCGTCGCCTCCTCGACGTCGACGCGCAGCGGTTCCAGGTCGACCCGCAGCCCGTCGAGCGGCACGAGCCGCCGCAGCTTCGACAAGAGCGGCGCGAGACCGCCGTCGCGGCCGTCCTCCCAGACCGCCGCGAGTACCTCGTCACGGCCGATCGTCCGGTGGCGGTTCGTCACCAGGTAGGCGAAGAGGACGCGGCCCTGCCGTCCGGGGAGCTCGCGCTCGACGCGGCGGCCGTCGATCTCGACCACGAGGCGGCCGCACAGCTGCACCTTGCCCGCCAATCCGCCGCCAACATATGACCAACCGCCGGGACGTACAACGCTCCCGTGACTCGACGAAGGGAGCAGCACGATGAGCGCCGTTTTCGACCCCGGCACCTACAAGGAGACGACGCGCGTCCAGTGGCAGGACGCGGCCGAGGCCTGGCACCGCTACGACCCCGTCTTCGACCGCTGGCTCGCGGAAGCGACCGAGGTGATGCTCGAGCTCGCCGGCGTGAGGGAGGGGAGCCGTGTGCTGGACATCGCCGCCGGATCGGGCGGCCAGACGATCGCCGCGGCACGCCGCGCCGGCGAGTCCGGGGCCGTGCTCGCGACGGACATCTCCTCGAACATCCTCGACCGGGCCGCCTCGGCCGCACGGGCCGCCGGCCTCTCGAACGTCGCGACGCGCGTGATGGACGGCGAACGGCTCGAGGTCGAGCCGGCGTCGTTCGACGCGGCGATCTCCCGCCTCGGGTTGATGTACCTGCCCGACAAGCAGAGTGCGCTGGAGGCGGCACGCGCGGCGCTCACGCCGGGTGGCCGCTACGCGGCAATCGTCTTCGCCGAGCCCGAGCAGAACCGCTTCTTCTCGGTGCCGATCGCGATCATCCGCGAGCGGGCCGAGCTGCCGCCGCCGGCTCCCGGCGTGCCCGGGCCGTTCTCGGCGGTCGGGCTCGGCGACCTGCTCGCCGACGCCGGCTTCGAGGACGTCGAGCTGCGGCGGGTCGCGGCCCCCCTGGAGCTCGAGAGCGCGGCCGCCTGTGCGCAGCTCGAGCGCGAGTCGTTCGGGGCGCTGCACCAGATGCTGGCGGGGCTGCCGCCGGACGAGCAGAACGAGGTCTGGGCGGAGATCGGGCGGGCGCTCCACGAGTTCGAGGGGCCGGACGGGTTCGCCGGGCCGTGCGAGCTGCTCGTCGGGGGCGGCACCGCCCCGTAGCAGCGCAGGGCTGGTGCCAGGCACCAAGGTGCCTGGCACCAGCCCGAAGCCCCATCCGGGGCAGGCGCTAGCCTCTCGGGGGTCGTGCACCTGAAGGCGATCACCCTGCGCGGCTTCAAGTCGTTCGTCGACTCTGTCGAGATTCGGCTCGAGCCCGGCGTCGCCGTCGTGGTCGGCCCGAACGGCTCCGGCAAGTCGAACGTGTCCGACTCGATCCTCTGGGCGACCGGATCGATGAGCCCCGGCGAGCTGCGCGCCGAGAAGCCCGACGACGTCCTCTTCGCCGGCTCGGGCGGGCGCGAGGCCGTCGAAACGTGCGAGGTCGACCTGCTCTTCGACAACGCGGACGGCGCGTGGCCCGATCTGCCGTTCGCGGAGGTCTCGGTCGCGCGCCGCCTGCATCGCGGCGGCGAGGGGCAGTACCTCGTCAACCGGGCGCCGGTGCGCCGGCTCGACCTGATCGAGCTGCTCTCGGACGTCGGGCTCGGCGGCGGGCTGCGCTCGGTGATCTCGCAGGGCCGCGTGGAGACCGTGTTGAACTCGAAGCCCGTCGAGCGCCGTGAGCTGGTCGAGGAGGCCGCCGGGCTCGGGCGCTTCAAGCGCCGCCGCCATCGCGCGGAGCTGAAGCTCGCGCGCGTCGCGGTGCAGGTCGATCGTGCGCGCGACCTCGAGGACGAGGTGAAGAAGCGGCTGCGTCCGCTCGCGCTGCAGGCGACCGCGGCCGAGCGCGCCGAGAAGCTCGCGGTCGAGATCGCCCGGCTGCAGGCGGCGATCGCCACGCTCGATCTCGAGCGGCTCGCCGAACAGCGCGCCGGTGCCGACGCGCGCCGTGCCGAGGCCGCCGAGCAGCGCCGCGCGCTCGACGCGCAGATCGCCGAGCTCGTCGCCGCCCGCGAAGGCGCGGAGGTGGAGCTCACGGACGCGGCAGGCTCGCGCGAGGGAACGACCGCGGCCCTCTACCGGCTCGCGTCGAGCAGCGAGCGCATCGCCGTCCGCCGCGAGGCGGCGGCACAGCTCGCCGCCACTCTCGGGGCGGAGCTGGACGCGGCACGCAATCACGACCCGCGGGCGTCCGCAGGCCTCGAGGACGCCGCGCGGATCGCGGCGACGGCCGCGCAGGAAGCGGCCGCGGGGCTCGCACGCGCACAGCTCGAGGCGGAGGAGCAGTGGGCGCGGGTCGCCGCCGGCGAGCAGTCCGTGCTGTCGGAGCTGACCGCCGAGCTCGACCGGCTGCTCGGGACGCGGGGCGAGGCCGAGCAGCTGCTGGCCGGCAGCGGCCGCGACGCGCTGCTCGCGCTCCGCGGAGTGACGGAGCGGATCGTCATGCGCCACGAGTCCGCGCAGCGCCTGCACGCCGAGCTCGAGTCCGAGCTGGCCGAGGCACGGCGCCGGGGCGGCGGCCCGTCGCCGCGCGAGCTCGAGCGCGCGGCAGACGAGGCGGATGCGGCGGCGCGTGCCGCGCACCGCGAGCACGAAGACCTCGAGGCGCGCGCGGTGCTCGCGCGCGAGCGGCTCGCAGCCGTGGAGCTCTCGCTCGCGGAACGCGAGGGGCTGCCGCCCGCGGCGCGTGCGCTCGCGGAGCAGGGGGAAGCGCTCGCAATGCAGCGCGTGGAGATCGCGCCCGGCCGCGAGCGGGCCGTTGCCGCCGCGCTCGGGCACCTCGCTTCGGCCGTGCTCGCCGCCGACGCCCCGCGCGGGCTCGAGCTGGTCGAGCGCGCACGCGCGGCCGGGCTGGGCTCGGTGCGCGTGCTCGTCGGCCGCGACCCGGGCGCGCTCGCCGGGCTGCCGGTGGTCGAGCGCGATGCGCTCCTGGCCGCTCCCGGTCCGGTGGTGACCGAGGACGGGCTCGGCTGGGACCCGCAGCGCGGCGAGCTCTGGTTCGCCGGCGAGGCCGCCGAGGCCGTCCTGCTCGAGCTCGACACGCGCCGCCGCGAGCTCGCTGCCGACGCCGACGACCTGACCGCGCGCGCCGCGCACGCATCGACGATCGCCGCTCAGGCCGACGCGCGCGCCGCCGCTGCGGCGCGCGCCTTCGCGCCGGTCGCCCATCTGCGCGGCGTCCGGCGGGCGGAGCCGGCGCTCCTCGGACGGTTGCTCGCGGGCGCCGGCAGGCTCGACGAGGCGCTCAGGATCGCTGCGGCCGCCGCTTCGCGTCTCGAGCTGCCGCTCGCCGAGCGGTCGGCACGCCTCGCGGAGGACCTGAGCGGGATCGCTGCGCGCGAGGCGGAGCTCCGGCGGACGATCGCGGGCCACGAGGAGCGCCGGCTCGCCGCCGAACGCAGGGCGAACGGCCGCGCCACGCACGACGCCGACACGGGCATCGGCGCCGCCGAGCGCGCCGAGGAGCTGCAGCTGCGCGCCGAGGGTGCGGTGCGCGCCGCAGAGGAGGCGGCCGAGCGGGCGCGTCTCGCCGCGCGGGCGCTCGCAGAGGCCGACGGCTCGCGGTCGCGCCGCCCGGGCACGCTCGTCCTCGAGCGCCTGCTCGCGGGCGCGACGCGCCTCGAGGCTGCGCTCGCTGTCGAGGTCGAGCGCTTCGACACGCCGCTGCGTGCACGGGTCGACGCGCAGGCGGCGCGGACGACCGAGCTGGGCGCCGACCTGCGCCGGCTCGGCGCCGAGGAGGTCGAGCTCCGGCGGAGCGCGTCGCAGGCCGCAGAGCGCCTGTCGGCGGTCGACGTCGAGCTGGCCCGGATCGACGCCGAGCGGGACGAGGCGGGGCGCCGGCTGTCGGCCGCGGCGGCGGAGCCGGCCGAGGGCAGCGACCGCGACGAGCTGGCCGAGCGGCTCGCGCGCAGCGAGCGACGGCGGGAGGCGCTCGGTCAGGTGAACCCGCTGGCCAAGGAGGAATACGAGGCCGAGAAGGAGCGGCTCGCGGAGCTCTCCGAGCAGCGCGCCGACCTCGAGCGCAGCCTCGAGGAGCTCGAGCGGCTGCGCGACGACCTGACGCGGACGGTCGAGACGCGCTTCGCCGAGACCTTCGACGCGGTGCAGCGCAACTTCGACGAGGTGGCCGGGACGCTCTTTCCCGGCGGTGCCGGGCGGCTGCTCCTGACCGGGCCCGAGGAGGAGGGCGGGGATCCGGGGATCGAGGTCGAGCTGCGGCCGGCCGGCAAGAAGGTGCAGCGGCTGAGCCTGCTCTCCGGCGGCGAGAAGGCGCTCGGCGCGATCGCCTTCCTGTTCGCGCTCTTCCTCTCGCGGCCGAGCCCGTTCTACCTGCTCGACGAGGTCGAGGCCGCCCTCGACGACACGAACATCGGCCGCTTCACCGGGCTCCTCCGCCGCTACGCCGACCGGGCGCAGTTCATCGTGATCACGCACCAGAAGCGCACGATGGAGGCCGCCGACGTGCTGTACGGCGTGACGATGGGCCAGGACGGCGTCTCCCAGATCGTCTCGCGCCGGCTGCCGCGCGACGAGGAGGCGTCGGCGACGGCGTGAACGACCTCGCGTTCGTCCTGCGTGCGGTTGACCTGCTGAGGTCGCACGGGGTGCGGACGTGGCTCTGCGGCGGCTGGGCCGAGGAGTTGCGCGGCCAGCGCCCGCCCGGCGAGCACGCCGATCTCGACCTGCTCTATCCCGCGCCGGACTGGGCGCGGATCGACGAGCTCGAGCTCGACTGGATCGAGGCGAAACGCGCTCCCTGGAAGCGGGCGTTCAGCCTCGAGGGGACGTCGGTCGAGCTGCTGCTCGTCGAGCGCGACTCCCGCGGCTGGTTCACGCGCCGCGCCGGGCAGCGGCACGACTGGCCCCCCGACGTGTTCTCGGCGAACGGCCGCGTCGGAGTCGCCAGCGCGGCGGCGCTCTCCAGCTACCGCGCCTCGTACCGCCGCGCGGCGTAGCTAACGTCCGCCGTCATGGCGCGCAGCTGGAGCCAGCTTTTCGGCGACGATTCGACGGAGGGCGAGACGGAGGAGGAGACGCGCGGCTTCTTCGGGCGGCTACGCGACTCCCTCGGCAAGTCGCGGCGCGCGCTGACCGAGCAGCTGCAGGTGGCAGCCTTCGACCCGGGCGACGACGCGTCGTGGGAGCGGCTCGAGGAGGCGCTGCTGTTCGCCGACGTCGGCGTCGGCGCGACCGCCGAGCTCGTGCGGAGGCTCGAGGCACGCCAGGAGCTCACGGAGCTGAACGCCGCGCTCGCCGAGGAGATCGCGGCGCTGTTCGGGGAGCCGCCGACGCTCGCCGTCGACCACTCACCCGCGGTGATCCTCGTCGTCGGCGTCAACGGCACCGGCAAGACGACGACGATCGGCAAGCTCGCGAGCAAGCTGCACCAGCACGGGCGCTCCGTCACCCTGGGCGCGGCCGACACGTTCCGCGCCGCGGCCGAGGAACAGCTCGAGATCTGGGCCGGGCGCGCCCAGGCGCGGTTCGTCGGCGGGGAGCGCGGCGCCGATCCCGCTGCGGTCGCCTACGACGCGATCGACGCCGGCGGGGACGTGGTGATCGTCGACACCGCCGGCCGGCTGCACACGCAGTCGAACCTGATGGACGAGCTGCGCAAGGTGCGCCGCGTGATCGCCGGCCGGCTCGAGGGCGCGCCGCACGAGACGCTGCTCGTGGTCGACGCCACCACCGGGCAGAACGCGGTGCAGCAGGCGCGGCTGTTCTCCGAGGCCGTCGACGTCACCGGGGTCGCGTTGACGAAGCTCGACGGCTCGGCCAAGGGCGGCGTCGCCGTTGCGATCGCCTACGAGCTCGGGCTGCCGGTGAAGCTCGTCGGCGTGGGCGAGGGGCTGGACGACCTGCGCCCGTTCGACGCCGGCGACTTCGCTCGTGCGCTCCTCGCGGAATGAGGTTCGAGCCCGCCTCGAAGTACGACTCGGCGTTCCTCGCCGACCTGTTCACGCGTGGGTACGAGGGTTACGTCGTCGCGATGTTCATGGACGCCGCAACGCTCGAGAGCCTGGCCGACCGATGGGACATCGACCCCGACCGTTCTCGTGTCGCGTTCGAGGGCGACGAGGCCCTGGGACTCGCGAACCTCGCTGTGCGCGGCGACAGCGGCTGGATCGCGGGAATCGGCGTGGTCGCCCCTGCGCGCCGCCGCGGCGTCGGACGCGCGTTGATGGAGGCGGTGCTCGCCGAGGCCCCTGCGCGGGTCACGCTCGAGGTGATCGAGCAGAACGAACCGGCGCGTCGGCTGTACGACAAGCTCGGCTTCGAGGTGCGGCGGACGCTCGAGGTCTGGTCGTTGACCGCCGACGTCACGGCCGGTGAGGTGCGCGGGGCAGCGCCGGAGCCGCTCGGCCAGCGTGACCTGCCATGGCAGCGCGCCGACGAGTCGCTGCCGAAGGGCTGCGAGCGCATCGAGGTCGACGGCGGCGCAGCCCTCTTCCGCGTCACCGACGGCACCGTCGGGGTGGCGCAGCTCGCGGCGCGTGACGAGGAGGTCGCGCGCCGGCTCCTGGCGGCGATGCGTGTGCGTGGGGATCGACTCACGTACGTCAACGTGCCCGAAGGGGATCCGGCGTCGTCGGCGCTGCGCGGCCTCGGGGCGTCCCTCGACCTGCGTCAGCTCGAGATGATCTGGGTCAACCCGCGCTCGAGCGCGCCCACAGGTTGATCCCGCTCTCCTCCGCATAGCGGTCGATCTCGGCCAGCTCGTCCGGCGAGAAGTCGAGGTTGTCGAGCGCGCCGAGCGTGTCGTCGAGCTGCGCCGCGCTGGAGGCGCCCACCAGCGTCGTCGTCATCCTCGGATCGCGCAGCGTCCACGCCACGGCGAGTTGGGCGAGCGTCTGGCCCCGGCGCTTCGCGATCTCGTTCAGGCCGCGGATCCGCCCGAGCGTCTCCCCGGTGAGCAGGTCGGGCGAGAGCGACGTGTTCGCGGCCGCGCGCGAGCCGGCCGGGATGCCGTCGAGGTACTTGTCCGTGAGCATCCCCTGGGCCAGCGGCGAGAAGCCGATGCAGCCGACCCCGAGCTCCCCGAGCGCATCGAGGAGGTCGGGCTCGATCCAGCGGTTGAGCAGCGAGTAGGACGGCTGGTGGATCAGGAGCGGCGTCCCGAGGTCGCGCAGGATCCCCGCCGCCTCGCGCGTCTTGCTCGCCGAGTACGACGAGATGCCGGCGTACAGCGCCTTCCCCTGCCGCACGGCGGTGTCGAGGGCGCCGAGCGTCTCCTCGAGCGGCGTGTCGGGGTCGTAGCGGTGGGAGTAGAAGATGTCGACGTAGTCGAGGCCCATGCGGGCGAGCGACTGGTCGAGCGACGCCAGCAGGTACTTGCGCGAGCCCCACTCGCCGTACGGCCCCGGCCACATGTCGTAGCCGGCCTTGGTCGAGATCACGAGCTCGTCGCGGTACGGGCGCAGGTCGTCGCGGAGCACGCGCCCGAAGGTCTCCTCCGCCGAGCCGTAGGGCGGCCCGTAGTTGTTCGCGAGGTCGAAGTGGGTGACCCCGCGGTCGAAGGCGTGGCGAAGAATGGCGCGGCTCGTCTCGAGCGGCCGGTCGCCGCCGAAGTTGTGCCAGAGGCCGAGGGAGATCGGCGGCAGCCGGAGGCCGGAGCGGCCGCAGCGCCGGTAGCGCATCCGGTCGTAGCGGTCGTCGGCGGCGGTGTAGGGCATCCGGGGATCGTAGACAGGGCCTGCGGCTACCATGCGCCCTCGTGTTCGACAGCCTCTCGGACCGCCTCCAGGGCGCGCTCGGCGACCTTCGCAAGAAGGGCCGGCTGGACGAAGAGTCGATCTCGCGCGCGATGCGCGAGATCCGCCTCGCGCTGCTCGAAGCCGACGTCAACCTGACGATCGTCCGCGACTTCGTGGCCCGCGTGCGCGAGCGCGCGCTCGGCGAGCAGGTGCTGAAGAGCCTGACGCCGGGCCAGCAGGTCGTGAAGGCGGTGCACGACGAGCTGACCGAGCTGATGGGCTCGGGCGCGTCCGGGCTCGCGTTCGGCGGGAGGTTCACGGTCATCCTGCTCGCCGGCCTCCAGGGCTCGGGCAAGACCACCACCGCCGCCAAGCTGGCCCTGTACCTGCGCAAGGAGGGGCACGCACCGGGCCTCGTCGCCGCCGACCTCCAGCGCCCGGCGGCGATCGACCAGCTCGAGCAGCTCGGCTCGCAGCTCGGCATCCCGGTCTTCCGCACCGACACCAGGGACGCCGTCGAGGCGACGCGGAGCGGGCTCGAGCGCGCGCGCTCGGCCGGCCTCGACGTGGCGATCGTCGACACGGCCGGCCGTCTGCAGATCGACGAGGAGCTGATGGACGAGCTCGCGCGCGTCCGCGACGAGGCGAAGCCGCACGACGTGCTGCTCGTCCTCGACTCGATGACGGGCCAGGAGGCGGTGGCGGTCGCGCAGGCGTTCGAGGAGCGCGTCGCGTTCGACGGTGTGATCCTGACCAAGCTCGACGGCGACGCGCGCGGCGGCGCCGCGCTCAGCGTGAAGGCGGTCACCGGCAAGCCGATCAAGTTCGCCGCGACCGGCGAGAAGCTCGACGCGCTCGAGGTGTTCCACCCGGACCGGATGGCGTCGCGCATCCTCGGCATGGGCGATGTGCTCACGCTGATCGAGCGCGCCGAGGCCGCGGTCGCCGACGACGAGCAGGCCGAGATGGAGAAGCGCCTGCGGCAGGGCCAGTTCACGTTCGACGACTTCCTGCGCGCGTACAAGATGCTCCGGCGCATGGGGCCGCTCGGCGGGGTCCTGAAGCTGATCCCGGGCATGAAGGAGCAGATCGGCGACGTCGACGTCGACGAGCGGCAGCTGAAGCGCGTCGAGGCGATCGTGCTCTCGATGACCCCGCATGAGCGGTCGACGCCGCACGTGATCGACGGCAAGCGCCGGCAGCGGATCGCGCGCGGCTCGGGCACGCAGGTCGAGCAGGTGAACCAGCTGCTCCTGGCGCGCAAGCAGATGGAGAAGATGATGAAGCAGATGGGACGCGGCAAGATGCCGGGAGCGCCGGCACCGCCCGGCGCCGCAGGAGCGGGCAGCGTACGCTCTGCGACGCGGAAGCCGTCGTCGAAACGAAAGAAACGGAAGTCCGGACGGAGATAGGAGACCTATGGCAGTCAAGTTGAGGCTCACGCGCGTGGGCTCGAAGAAGAACCCCATCTACCGCGTGGTGGCGGCCGACTCGCGCGCCCCGCGGGACGGCAAGTTCCTCGAGATCGTCGGCCGTTACAACCCGCAGACCGAGCCGTCGACGATCGTGCTCGACGAGGCGAAGGTGAAGGATTGGCTCGGCAAGGGGGCGCAGCCCACCGACGCCGTCGCGCGGCTGCTGAAAGCACAGGGGATCGAGAAGTAGGTGGCCGAGCTGCTCGCGTATCTGGCGCGCGAGCTCGTCGACGAGCCGGACCAGGTTCGTGTCGAGACGGAGGATCGCGACGGCGCGCTCGTGCTCCTGTTGCACGTGGCGCCCGACGACGTGGGGAAGGTGATCGGCAGGCAGGGCAGGATCGTGCGCGCCTTGCGGGCGCTGGTGCGGGCAAGCGCCGTCCGGGAGGGACGCCGGGTGCTCGTCGAGATCGCCGATCCTTGAAAGTCGCCGCGTTATACGACGTCCACGGGATGCCGTGGGCGCTCGAGGCGGTCCTGGCCGACGTGGCGGCGGAGCGGGCCGATGCGGTCGTGTTCGGCGGCGACCTCGTCGCCGGGCCCTTCCCGGCCGAGACGCTCGCGCTCGCACGGGCAGTGCCGGACGCACACTACGTTCGCGGAAACGCAGAGCGTGAGCCCGACCCGCGCGTGCTCGCGATCCTGGGCCGGGAGGAGGCCGTCGAGCAGCGCCTCTGGCCCGCCGAGCTCGTTCTCGACCGTGTCCTGTTCTGCCACGCCACGCCGGCGAGCGACGTCGAGATCGTCACCGACGCGAGCAGCGACGAGAAGATCGCCGCCCTCCTCGCGGGGGTCGACGCGCGGCTCGTCGTCGGCGGTCACACGCACATGCAGCAGCGCCGCGGCTCGTACGTCAACGCGGGCTCGGTCGGGATGCCCTACGAGGGGGACGTCGCCGCGTACTGGCTGCTCGTCGAGGACGGCGAGCCCACCTTCCGGCGGACGCCGTTCGACGTCGAGCGTGCGATCGCCGCGCTCGACGGGAGCGACTGGCCCGATGCGCGCGAGTTCGCCGAGGACAACCTGCGGCGTGGGGTGACCCGCGACGAGGCGATCGCGGTGTTCGGCGGATGAGCGACCGCGTCCTGATCGGCAGGGTCGGCAGGCCGCACGGCCTGGACGGCTCGTTCGTCGTCGAGGAGGCGAGCGAGGACGCCCGCTGGTTCGCGGTCGGCTCGACGCTGATCGTGGACGGAGAGCCGGGCGCCGTGGTGGCGAGCAAGCTCGCCGGCGGCCGCCCGGTGATCCGCCTCGACCACGACGTCCCCCGAGCGGCGCCGATCGAGGTCGAGCGGGCGTCCCTCCCGGCGACCGAGGACGGCGAGTTCTACGTCTTCGAGCTCGTCGGGCTCGAGGTGGTGGAGGAGACCGGCCGTCCGCTCGGAAAGGTGGTCAGGGTGGCGCCGGGTGTCGCCAACGATGCGCTCGAGCTCGAGGGCGGAGCCATGCTGCCGCTCGTCGAGGATTGCGTGCGGGACGTCGATCTTGCGGCACGGCGTATCCTGGTCGCTCCCGGGTTCACCGATCCCCTCTGATCCGCCTTTGCAGCTCGATGTCTTCACGCTCGTTCCGCATGCATTCGCCTGGCTCACCGAACAGCGTCCCGTCGCGACCGTTCTCGGGAGCGAACTCGACCTGCGGCTGTTCTCCTACCGCGACTCGACCCCGCTTCGAAACGGGCAGGTCGACGACGAGCCCTACGGCGGCGGTGCGGGGATGGTCCTCCGCGTCGACGTCGTCGCCGCGGCGCTCGACGCGGCGTACGGCGGCGGTCCCGGGCGCCGGGTGGTCGCGCTGACACCGCAGGGGCGCCCGCTCGACCAGCGCGTGGTCGAGGAGCTCGCCGCCGAGCCGGAGCTGGCGCTGCTGTCCGCGCGCTTCGAGGGGTTCGACGAGCGTGTCGTCGAGCACCTCGCGAGCGACGCAGTCTCGATCGGGCCCTACGTGCTGTCGAACGGCGACCTGCCTGCGATGGTGCTCGTCGACGCGATCGCGCGGCGGCTGCCGGGCGCGCTGGCCGAGGGCTCGGGCGAGCTCGAGTCCTTCTCGGAGGAGCTCGGCGGCGGCCTCGAGTACCCGCACTACACGCGTCCCGCCGAGTTCCGCGGCTGGGCGGTGCCGGACGTGCTGCTCTCCGGCGATCACGGTCGGATCGAGCAGTGGCGAAGGGAGCACGTGCGGTGAGGAACCCGATCGACCGGCTGACGGACGGCCTCCCGCGCGGCTGGCGCGTCACGATCGACTGGCTCGTCACGATCGTGGGCGCGATCGCGATCGTGCTCGCGATCAAGGCGTGGGTCGTGAACCCGTACCGGATCCCGTCGAGCTCGATGGAGCCGACGCTGCACTGCGCCCGGCCCGGCGCCGGCTGCGAGGCGCGGTTCTCCGACCGCGTGCTCGCCTGCCGCTTCTGCTACGACCTCTGGTCGCCGAAGCGGGACGACATCGTCGTCTTCAAGACTCCGCCGCTCGCAGCGATCCGCTGCGGCGAGGGCGGCACGTTCGTCAAGCGGCTGATCGGCCTGCCGGGCGAGACGTTCTCCGAGAAGGACGGCTACGTCTACATCAACGGGAAGAAGCTGAACGAGCCGTACATACAGGCGTCGAGACGCGACACGCGGACGATCGCCCCGATCAAGATCCCGAAGGGGCAGTACTTCATGATGGGCGACAACCGGGCCTCGTCCTGCGACTCGCGTTCGTGGGGTACGGTCCCGCGCAAGGACCTGATCGGCGTCGTCTTCGCGACCTACTGGCCGCCCAACCGGATCTCCTTCAGGTAGACCGGCGCGCTCCCGGTGCTACCATTGCCCGCGGCCTCCGGGCCGTCCTTCCCATGAGCACGACGATCCAGGACATCGAGCGCCGCCAGCTGCGCGAGGTTCCGCAGTTCAAGGCGGGCGATACCGTGCGCGTCCATTTCCGCGTCATCGAGGGCACCCGCCGGCGCATCCAGGTCTTCGAGGGCCTCGTGATCAAGCGCCAGGGCGGGGGCGCCCGGGAGACCTTCACGGTGCGCAAGAACTCGTTCGGCGTGGGCGTCGAGCGGACGTTCCCCCTGCACTCGCCCAAGATCGACAAGATCGAGGTCGGTGCGATCGGCGACGTCAACCGCGCGAAGCTCTACTACCTGCGCGGCAAGGTCGGGAAGAAGGCTCGCGTCCGCGAGCTCCGCTCCTCCTAGCGCCTCTTCGTAACGTTTTCGTGCCAGTTTGCGGCGCGGGCGGGGCACGCGCCGGAGGCGGGGCTATGCTCGCCGCGTGCCCGCGAAGCGACCCGGCTCGAAGCTCCTTCGGTTCGACCGGCGCTTCGGCGCCCGCCTCGTCGCGGGAGCCGACGAGGCCGGACGCGGCCCGCTGGCGGGGCCGCTCGTCGTCGCGGGCGTGCTGCTCGACTACGACAAGCTGCGCGATCATCGCGTCCGCCCGCTCGCGCTGCTCAACGACTCGAAGCAGGTCGACCCGGGGACGCGCACCGAGCTCTACCGCGCCGTTCTCGCCTGCGCCGAGCGCGTCTCCGTGCACGTCTTCCCGCCGCACGTGATCGACCGGGACGGCCTCCATCGCTCGAACCTCGCCGGTCTGCGCGCGGCCCTGTGGGCGTGCGCGCCGGCCGACGTCTCCCTGGTGGACGGGTTCAAGCTCGGGCCGACCGCGCCCCCTCATCGCGCGGTCGTCGACGGAGACACGAAGAGCGCCGCGATCGCGGCCGCCTCGATCGTCGCGAAGGTGACCCGCGACCGCTACATGCATGCGGCCGACGCGCTCTATCCGGGTTACGGGTTCGCGTCGCACGTGGGGTACATCACGCCCAGCCACACGCGGCTCGTCCGCGAACGCGGGCCGTGCGAGATCCACCGCCGGTCCTGGCGGGCCCGCGCCTACCTGAGCGAGGAAGAGCTCGCGCTCCAACCCTCCTAGGCACCGGTCAGAGCGGCGCGCTGCCCGCTGGTACCGGCTGCGCGGCTACCTGATCCTGGACACGAACCGCTGGCTCGCGGGCTACGAGCTCGACCTCGTCGCCCGCCGCGGTCGCAGGCTCGTGTTCTGCGAGGTCAAGTCGAAGCACGACGACGGGTACGGAGACCCGCTCGAGATGGTGACCGCCGAGAAGGCGCGCCGGATCCGCCGCGCCGCCGAGCAGTGGCTCGCCCTGCACCCGCGGCTCGCACGGCTCGAGGTGCGCTACGACGTGATCGCCGAGCGTGCCGGGCGCATCGAGCACGTCCCGGACGCGTTCTGAGGAGTGCGACCGGCGGCGTCGAAACGTTCCGGGATGGGCGCGACCCAGGAGTCGCTCTACGACGGCCTCGAATACGACCCGGGGCTGTCCTGGTCCGAGCGCGAGCTGCCCCAGCGGCTGCGGACGAAGCACGTCCACAGCCTCCACCCGTACCTCGGCAAGTACGTGCCGCAGCTCGTCGAGGAGCTCCTGCGCCGTTACGTGCCGCACGGGGGCCGCGTGCTCGACCCGTTCGCGGGCTCGGGGACGACGCTCGTGCAGGCCCTGGAGAGCGGGCACGACTCGGTCGGCGTGGACATCGCCGCGTTCAACTGCCTGCTCATGCGGGTCAAGACGCGCGAGCACAATCCGTTCGTGCTCGAGCGCGACCTGCGCGACGCGCTCGCGCGCTTCGGGGCGGGGGAGGGCCGTGCGGGCCGCGCAAGCGCGTACGCGCGGCGGTGGCTCGCACCGCGTTCGCGAACGGACCTGCTCCGGTTCCGCTCGCTGATCGAGGAGTACGAGAGCGCAGATGTGCTCCGCGTCGTGCTGGCGCGCGCGGCGCGCTCGGCGCGCCTGACGACGCACTTCGACCTCGACTTCCCGAAGCAGCCCCAGCTCGAGCCGTACTGGTGCCACAAGCATCGCCGGGAGTGCCGCCCGGTCGACCACGCCGACCACTTCATCCGGCGCTACGTGATGGACACGCTCACGAGATTGAAGGAGTTCGCGCACGTGCGCGGTCACGGCAGCGCCGAGGTGATCCACGGCGACGCGCGTGCAGCCGCTCTGCCCGGCGAGTTCGCGGCGGTGGTGACGTCGCCCCCGTATCCGGGCCTGATCGACTACCACGAGCAGCATCGCTACGCGTACGAGCTGCTCGGGCTCGACGACCGTCGCGACCGCGAGCTCGGCGCAGCCGCGCGCGGCACGACCCGTGCCTCGATCCGCGACTACGTCGAGGGCGTCGGCGAGGTGCTCGCCGCCTCCTCTGCGGCGCTCGCGGAGCGGGGAGAGTCGTGATCGTCGTCAACGACAGCCGCGCCCTGTATCCGGAGATCCTCGAGCGCGCGGGGCTCGAGCTCGAGGCAAGCCATCGGCGACATGTGAACCGGCGCACCGGCCGCCGCGCCGGCGAGTACTTCGAGGAGATCCTGGTCGCCCGGCGTCGGTAGGTGCAGGGGCAGACGCGCCCGTTGCGCTCTTTTCACTGATTCGACACAGTCACGCCACAGGTTGTCGCCTAACGTGGCAACGTGCTCGCCCGCACGGTCACCCACGCGCTCGTCGGCCTCTACCCGCGCCGGGTCGAGGTCGAGGCGCACCTCCAGCGCGGCGCGCCGGCGTTCACGATCGTCGGGCTGGCCGACCGCGCCTGCCAGGAGGCGAAGCATCGAGTCCGCAGCGGGATCGCCTCCGCCGAGCTCGAGTGGCCGCGCAGCCGCCTGACGGTCAACCTCGCGCCCGCCGGGCTGCGCAAGGAGGGCTCGGGCTTCGACGTGCCGATCGCGCTCGCCGTGCTCGCCGCGTCGGGGCAGCTGCCGGCGGAGGCGCTCAACGGCCACGCTGCGATCGGCGAGCTCGCGCTCGACGGCCGTCTGCGGCCGGTGCCGGGCGCGCTCGTGGCGGCCGAGGGTGCGCGCCGGGCCGGGCTCGGGCGCGTCGTCTGCCCGGCCGAGTCGGGTGTGGAGGTGGCGCTGGCAGGCGTCGAGCCGGTGCCGGTTCCGCATCTGGCCGAGGCGGTCGCGTACCTCTGCGGGCGCCGGGAACCGCCGCCGGCACACGCTCCGCCTGCCGCCGACGAGCCGCCCGGCGGCGGTGCCCCGGTCCCCGACCTGAGCGACCTCCGCGGCCAGGAGCGGGCACGCCGCGCGCTCGAGATCGCCGCCGCCGGCGGCCACAACCTGCTGCTGGCCGGGCCTCCCGGGACGGGCAAGACGATGCTCGCGCGGCGCCTGCCCGGGATCCTGCCGCTCCTCGACGACGAGGGCGCGCTCGAGGTCACCCGCATCCACTCGGTGGCGGGAACACTCCAGGCCGGTGCCGGCCTCTTTCGGCTGCCGCCGTTTCGCGCGCCCCACCACTCGGCGTCGACGGCGGCGATCGTCGGCGGGGGTGGGGGCAGCGGAGGCCTGAGCGTGGGCGAGGCGACGCTCGCGCATCGCGGCGTTCTCTTCCTCGACGAGCTTCCGGAGTTCGCGCGTGCTGCGCTCGAGTCTCTGCGCCAGCCGCTCGAGGACGGCGTCGTCACCGTCGTCCGCATCGCGGGGCGGGCGACGTTCCCGGCGCGCTTCCAGCTCGTGGCGACGATGAACCTCTGTCCCTGCGGCGCGCGCGGGGTGCCGGGCGCAGCGTGCACCTGCTCGGCGCAACGGCTCCAGCAGTACCGCGAACGTCTGTCGCGTGCCCTGCTCGACCGGTTCGACCTGGCACTGACGATGCCGCGCCCCCGCGGCGCGGAGCTCGCTGCCCCGGCGGGAGAGCTGTCGGCACCGGTGCGCGGGCGGGTCATTGCTGCGCGTGGACGCCTGGGCGCATCGGCGCCGCAGCTATCGGAGGCGGCCTCCGAGCTGCTCACCCGGGCCGTCGAGCGGCTCGCGCTCTCCGGCCGCGGCCGGTCGCGCGTCGCCAACGTGGCGGCGACGATCGCGGCGCTCGGCGGCTCGGAGGCGATCGGTGTCGAGCACATCGCCGAGGCGCTGTCCTACCGGCCTCCTCGGGAGCTGACCGCATGAGCGAGCTCGCGGTGGCCATGTTCGCGGCCGAGACCGGCTCGCACCTCCTGGCGGCGCCTCGGAACGACCGGTTCGAGGCGTTCCGCCGCGACTTCGACGAGGGAGCGTGCGTTCACCGGCTTCGCGAGCTCGGGATCCGCTGGGTCGGGCGCTCCGACGACGGCTACCCGACCCGGCTCCGCTCGATCCACGATCCGCCGGTCGGCCTCTTCGTGCGCGGCGCCGCCCCGCTCGACCTGCTGGCGTCGCCCTGCGTGGCGATCGTCGGTGCACGCGCCTGCTCCCAGTACGGCACCGAGGTGGCGACCATGCTCGCGGGCCGGCTCGCGCGGGTAGGAGTCGTCGTCGTGTCCGGCCTTGCCCGCGGGATCGACGGCGCGGCGCACCGCGGCGCGCTCCGTGAGGGCCGCACGGTAGCCGTTCTCGGCTGTGGCATCGACCGAGACTATCCACGGGCGCATGCTCCGCTGGCGGCCGAGATCGCCGCAGCGGGCCTGATCGTGTCCGAGTACGCGCCAGGGGTCGAGCCCGCGCCCTGGCGGTTCCCGGCGCGGAACCGGATCGTCGCCGGGCTGGCGGACGCGACGGTCGTGGTCGAGGCGCGCCTGCGCAGCGGGGCGCTGATCACCGCCGACCTGGCGCTCGAGGAGGGGCGTGAGGTGCTCGCGGTGCCCGGGGAGATCACATCCCACCTCTCGGCGGGGTCGAACGCCCTGCTTCGCCTCGGTGCCACGCCGGCGACCGCCGCCTCCGACGTGCTCGACGCGATCGGTGTTGCGACCCCGGCCGAGGGAGGATCGGAGGTGGCCCTGGAGCTGTCCGCCACGTCGGACGCAGTCCGCCGCGTTGTCGGCGATGCTGCGATCGCGTTCGACGAGATCGTGCGTCGCACCGGTCTCGGCGCCGCGGAGGTGTCCGCGGCGCTCGTCGAGCTGGAGCTGCTCGGGCTCGCCGTCGAGGCCGACGGGGTGTACCGGGGGGTGATGCCGCCGACATAGGATCGACGGTCGTGCCGAAAACTTCATATTGGCTCGAGGAGGCGGCGCCGCCCCTCCGGTCGAGGCCGCTCGCCGGGCGGCCGGAGGTGATCGTGATCGGGGGAGGCGTCACCGGCTGCTCCTGTGCGCTCACGCTCGCCGAGCGGGGCGTCGCGGTCCGGCTCCATGATGCGCGCGAGATCGCCGGTGGGGCCAGCGGGCGGAACGGAGGGTTCGCGCTGCGCGGTGCGGCCACGCCCTACGACGTGGCCCGCGATCGCCTCGGCCGTGACCCGGCGGGCCTGCTGATGGCCCTGACCGAGCGGACTCTCGACCGGCTCGAACGGCTCGCCGGCGATGCCTTCCGGCGGGTCGGCAGCCTCCGGCTCGCGTTCGGCCTGGCCGAGCGCGAGGCGCTCCGGCGCGAGCACGACGCCCTGCGTGAGGACGGTTTCCTCGTCGAGTGGCTCGACGAGCTGCCGGAGCCGCTCGACCGGCTGTATGCAGGCGCCCTGCTGCACCCGCCGGACGGCGTGCTGCACCCCGCCCGCTGGGTGCGCCGTCTGGCGGCGCGGGCGGCCGCGGCGGGGGCCGAGCTGCGGCCGGACGACCCCGTCGAGGTCGGAAGCCTCGACGCGCCCGCGGTCGTGGTGGCGACGGACGGGTTCACGGAGTCCCTGCTCCCCGAGCTCGCCGGCGTCGTCAGGCCGACGCGGGGCCAGGTGCTGGTCACGGAGCCGCTCGCCGAGGTGCGCTACGCGCGCCCCCACTACGCGCGCGGCGGCTACGACTACTGGCATCAGCGTCCCGACGGCCGGCTGGTGGTCGGCGGCAGCCGCGATGCCGCGCCGGCCGAGGAGCAGACCGCCGTCGAGGACGTCACGCCGGTCGTCCAGGAGCGGATCGAGGCGCTCGCGGCCGAGCTGATGGGCGGGCCGCCGCGCGTCGAGCGCCGCTGGGCCGGGATCTGGGGGACGACGCCGGACGGCTCGCCGCTCGTCGGTCCGGTCCCCGGCCGGGACGGGGTCTGGATCGCCGGCGGCTACTCGGGCCACGGCAACGTGCTCGGGCTCGCGTGCGGCGACCTCGTCGCGCGGGCGATCCTGGGCGAGCATCCACCCGAGCTCGAGCTGTTCGACCCCGGTCGGTTGGCGGCCCTGCGGGCGGCTTGACGTTCGTCCCCCGTCCGACGTCCGGCCGGTCGGTTGCCGTGCGCCGCACCGTGCGCCTCGCGGACATGGACGCTCACGGCCGCCTCCGCCTCGACGCGGTCGCGCGCTACCTCCAGGACACGGCGATCGAGGACGTGCTCGAGACCGGGTGGGGGATGCCCGACCATCTGTGGTTCATCCGCCGCATCGAGCTCGAGGTCCTTGCGCCCTTCGTCCAGGACCGGTCGGTCGAGGTCGTCACGTGGTGCAGCGGCGTCGCCGCGATCGCGGCGGGCCGCCGGTGGTCGCTTCACGGCGACGAGGGCGGGCGGATCGAGGTCGAGTCGGTGTGGATCCACCTCGACGCGACCGCGCGGCCGTCGCGGATCGCCGACTTCGACGTCTACGCGGCCGCCGCCGGCGGACGGCCGGTCTCGACGAAGATCGAGCTGCCCGATCCGCCGCCGCACGCGGCGCGCTTCCCGTGGCCGTTGCGCTCGACCGACGTCGACCTGCACGGGCACGTCAACAATGCCGTCCACTGGCAGGCCGTCGAGCATCGCCTTGCCGCTCGCGGGCTCGACCTCGAGCGGCCGCTGGCCGTCCGGCTCGACTACGGCGACCCGCTCACGCCCGGCGAGGAGGTCGAGCTCGCCGAATGGGTCGACGACGGCACGTACTCGCTGGCGTTCGTCGTCGACGGCCGGACGAAGGCGTCCGCGCGCGTCCGCTGACGGGCTCGTCAGTGCAGCGCGAAGAACACCTGCTGCACCGGCTTCGACCGGCTGCTCGCGACGAGCATGAGTGACGGCGCGTCCGCCGCCGCGACCTGGAAGCAGATGAGGCCGCTCACCGTCTGGTTCTGCCCGACTGCCGAGTTGTCGCTCACCTTCGGCTGGATGTCGTGCGACGGCAAGACCGACTTGCCGGGCCCGCAGCCGTCACCGGCCGTGAACCGGTACCTGGCGCCGTGTCCGCCGACCACGGAGAGCTCCTGGGCGAAGTCGCCGAAGCCCGCCGTGCCGCTGCCCTTGTAAGTCGCGGCGATGTCGAGCAGGAAGAACTGCATGCCCGACGGCGCCTGCAGCGCGGTCCCGTCCGCGGTCTGAACCTGGCCGTTCCCGTTCGCGGTCACGCCGTTGACCTGGAGCAGCCAGTTGCCGGACACGAACCAGGTGGATCGGAGGGCTATCGGGTTGGCGGCGGTGCCCGGGGAGGCGAACGTCACGGAGACCCGCTGCGCCTTCGTCATGTGCACGGTGCACTTCGGAGCTCTCCCCCTGCACGCGCCGGCCCACGCGCCCAGTCGCCACGTCGGGCTGGGCGTCGGCAGCACGACCAGCCTGCTGCCCGACTTGATCCGGAACGCGGCGTGGCAGGTGCCGCTGCAGCGCACGAGTCGCTCGTTCGAGACCTTCACCGTCCCGGCGCCGGAGACCGAGAGAGTGAGCAGCACGGTCGGCGTCGCGGCGTTCGCGCCGGAAACCGCCAGCAGAGCGATCATGCCGAGGCCCAGCAGGAAACGACGTCCCACCGACACGAGATAGCAGACGCGCGGCGCGACGACCGAGGCGATCGGACGTAAGGAGACTGTTCGGAGGTCGAGTCTCGTGTGCCGCCGCGCTAGCCTCGCGCCGTGCGCAGGATCCTCCTCACCGGGATGTCTGGCACCGGCAAGTCGGCGGCGCTGGCCGAGCTCGCACAGCGGGGCTTCGAGGTCGTCGACACGGACGAGGGGGGCTGGAGCGAGTGGTCGGACCTGGCCGGCGGCTACGTGTGGCGCGAGGACCGGATCACGGAGCTGCTCGAGCGGGACGCCGGACCGACGCTGTTCGTGTCCGGGACGGTGTCGAACCAGGGGACGTTCTACTCCCGGTTCGACGCCGTCGTCCTCCTCAGTGCGCCCGCCGAGGTGCTGCTGCATCGGATCGCAACGAGATCGACGAACGACTACGGCAAGACCGACGAGGAGCGCGAGCTGATCCTGCGCGAGCTCGTCGATGTCGAACCGCTGCTGCGCGCGACCTGCACCCACGAGCTCGACGCGACGCAGCCGCTCGACCTCGTGGTCGCCCGGCTCGCCGCGATCGCCGAAGGCCCCACGCGGGCCGACTAGCACCTACTGCCCCGACTGCAGCCCCCATGCGGCGATGAGGGCGTCCTCCACGGCATCGGCGTTGCCGTTCTCGAGGTCGGCGACGACCATCATGTGCTTCGCGAAGCGCGGCGGCACCGAGAACGTCTCGGGGAACGACCGCAGCAGGAGGTCGCGGAAGTCGAACGACGCGCGGATCACGACGTGCGTCTCGTCGAGCTCGCGGGCGACGAGCCGCCCGTGGAAGCGCCAGTCGAGTCGCCCGTCGCGGGTGCGCTCGGCGACGCCGTCGAGCTGAGCGGCGAGGCGGCTGAGATCGGCGAGTCGCACCGCCGAAGCGTCGCACGCGTCTACAGCTCGAGCGTCGGGAGGTCGAGCTCGCCGCGGCGCTCGAGCGCCGCAACCGCGATCGCGAGGTCCTGGATCGCGAGGCCGGTCGAGTCGAACACGGTGATCTCGTCGTCGTCCCGGCGGCCCGGCCTCGAGCCCGCCAGCACGTCGCCGAGGCGGGTGACGTCCCGCTCCTCGATCAGCCCGGCGGCGACGACCGCGGCCAGCTCGCCGCCGTGGCTCGCCTGCTCCCAGTCGTCACAGAACACGCGCGTCCGGGCGAGCTCTCCCGGCGCGATCTCCGCCTTGCCGGGGCCGTCGGCGCCCATCAGCGACACGTGCTGCCCCGGCTCGAGCGTCCCGCCGTGGAGCACCACCTCGTGACCCGGCGTCACGGTGACGAGGAGATCCGCCGCGAGCGCCTCCCGCAGCGACGAGGCAACTCCGGCGCCCAGCGCGTCGGCCGCACTCCGGGCGCGCTCCTCGTCCACGTCCCACAGCGCGACCTGATGGCCGTGCGCGACGAAGCTCGCCGCAGCGGCTGCGCCGTTGACACCGGCTCCGACGACCGCCGCCGTCGCCGCGCCGGCCCGGCCGAGCGTCTCGGCCGCGAGCACCGCGGCGGCACCGGTCCTGAGCGCCGTCACGGCCGCCGCGTCGAGCACCGCCTCGAGCTCGCCGGTCTCGGCGTTCGAGAGCAGCACCACGCCCGTGACCGTCGGCAGCCCGCGCGCAGGGTTCCCGGGGAACGAGGTCACCCACTTGAGGAGCGCGTGTCCCCCGCCGAGCGCGGGCATGGCGCGGAAGTCGCCCACCGGGTAGTTCGTGACGTAGACCTTGGCCGGCATCTGCCACTCCCCGCGTGCATGCGCCACGAATGCCGCACGGACCGCCTCGAGCGCACGCCTCGGCGACACCGCCTCCTCGACGTGGCGCCGCGTGAAGACCGGGACCGGCGTCAGAGCTCCTTGACCGCCGCCGCGAGGCGGGCGACCGACTCCTTCGCATCGCCGAACAGCATGAGCGTCTTGGGATCGAGGAAGAGCGGGTTCTCGATCCCGGCGAAGCCGGGGTTCATCGACCGCTTGAGGACGACGGTCGCCTTCGACTCGTCGACGTTCAGGATCGGCATGCCGTAGATCGGGCTGCCCGAGTTGTTGCGCGCGTCGGGGTTGACGACGTCGTTCGCCCCGATCACGAGCGAGACGTCGGTGCGGGGGAACTCGCCGTTCGCCTCGTCCATCTCCTTGAGCGCCGGATACGGCACGTTCGCCTCCGCGAGCAGCACGTTCATGTGCCCCGGCATCCGTCCGGCGACCGGATGGATCGCGTAGGTGACCTCGACGCCGCGGGCCTCGAGCAGATCGGCCAGCGCGCGCACGTCGTGCTGGGCCTGCGCGACCGCCATCCCGTAGCCGGGCACGATCACGACCTTGTGCGCGTAGGCGAGCATCACCGCGACGTCGTCGACGGTCGTCGAGCGGACGGAGCCGGTGCCCGACGACGCCACCGCAGCGGCGCCCTCGCTGACCTGGCCGAACGCACCGAACAGCACGTTCCCGATCGAGCGGTTCATCGCCCGCCCCATCATCAGCGTCAGCAGCGTCCCCGAGGCGCCGACGAGCATGCCCGCCACGATCAGCACGTTGTTCTCGAGCTCGAAGCCGGTCGCCGCCGCCGCGAGCCCGGTGAAGGCGTTCAGCAAGGAGATCACGACCGGCATGTCAGCGCCGCCGATCGGCAGCACGAACAGCACGCCGAACAGGACCGCTCCGGCGACGAGCGCCCACAAGAGCCACTGCTCCTCTGCCCCGGCGACGATCGCCACGCCGGCCGCCGCGCACGCGGCCAGGAGCACCGCGTTGCCGACCCGCTGGCCGGGGTAGGTGATCGGGCGGCCGCGGATCAGCTCCTGAAGCTTGGCGAACGCGACCAGCGAGCCGGCGAACGACACCGAGCCGATCGCCGCCGAGAGCACGATCGACGTGCTGATGTCGCGCTCGAGATGGCCGCTCGCAGGCGCGAGACGATGGAACTCCGCGAGCGAGATGAGAGCCGCCGCCCCGCCGCCGACGCCGTTGAACAGCGCGACCATCTGCGGCATCGCCGTCATCTTCACGCGCCGCGCGGCGACGAGCCCGAAGCCGCCCCCGATCACCATCCCGACCGCGATCTCCCAGTACGTGACCACGCCCGGTTGCGCGAGCGTGACCACGATCGCGATCAGCATCCCGACCGCGCCGATCTGGTTTCCCCGCCGTGCCCGCGCCGGATCGGAGAGGAACCGCAACGCGAGGATGAAGGTCACGATCGTGACCAGGTAGGCGAGCCTAGTTGCGTTCTCGCCCATCGTCCTTCGGCGGCTCCCGCTTCTTGAACATCTCGAGCATCCGGTCGGTGACGACGAAGCCGCCGACGACGTTCGCCGACGCAAGGATCACCGCCAGCAGGCCGATCACCGTCGTCAGCGTGTCCTTGTGCCCGGCGCCGGCGACGAGGATCGCCCCGACGATCACGATGCCGTGGATGGCGTTCGTGCCCGACATCAGCGGCGTGTGCAGCAAGGTCGGCACCTTCGAGATCACCTCGAAGCCGAGGAAGATCGCCAGCACGAGGATCGTGAGCTCGAACGTGAGCAGCGCGCCGTGGCTCATGCCTGTACCTCCTCGCGTGTGACGCACGAGCCGGAGACGATCTCGTCGTCCCAGTTCGGCGCAAACTCGCCCTCGGAGACGAGCAGGGCGACCAGTGCGGCGACGTTCCGCGAGAAGAGCTGGCTCGCGTGCGCTGGCATCATCGACGGGATGTTCGTCAGCCCGACGATCGTCACCCCGTCCTCGACCACCTCGCGCCCGCGCTCGGTCAGCTCGCAGTTTCCGCCGGTCTCCGCAGCGAGGTCGACGATCACCGAGCCCTCGTGCATCGCGTGCACCGCGTCGGCGGTCACGAGCTTCGGCGCCGGCCGGCCCGGAATCGCCGCCGTCGTGACGAGAACGTCGAACGTCGGGATTCGCTCCTGCAGCGCCGCCTGCTGCGTGGCCTGCTGCTCGGGCGTCAGCTCGCGCGCGTAGCCGCCCTCGGTCTCCTCACCCTCGACGCCGAGGTCGAGGAACGTCGCGCCGAGCGACCGCACCTGCTCCGCCACCGCCGGACGGACGTCGAACGCCGACACGACCGCGCCGAGGCGCCTCGCGGTCGCGATCGCCTGCAGGCCGGCGACGCCGGCCCCGATCACGAGCACCTTGGCCGGCGCCACCGTTCCGGCGGCGGTGGTCAGCATCGGGAAGAACCGCGGCAGGCGGTCGGCGGCGAGCAGCACCGCCTTGTAGCCGGCGACGGTCGCCTGCGACGACAGTGCGTCGAGCGGCTGCGCCCGGGTGATGCGCGGGATCGACTCCATTGCGAACGCCTGCACCCCGGCCGCGGTCAGCTGCGGCAGTGTCTCCGCACCCGTCGCTCCGAGAAGCCCGATCAGCGCCTGCCCCGAGTGCAGCCGTCCCAGCTCCTCGCCCGCCGGCCACGCGACCTTGGCCACGACCTCCGCCGTCCACGGATCGCCGATCGCGGCGCCGGCAGCCTCGTACGCGGCGTCGCCGAACGACGCCTCGTCACCGGCCCCTGTCTCGACGACCAGCTCGACCCCGCCGGGGAGCCGTCCCACCGTTTCGGGGACGAGCGCCACGCGGCGCTCGCCGGGCGCCGTCTCCTTCGGAACGCCGAGACGCATCGGCGCACGACGCTACCAGCATCGACGGCGATCGCGAACCCCACGCCTACACTCCGCGCACGGTGGCCGCGTGACCCAAGAGCTCGTCCACTACGGGCTCGCCCTCCTCTTTCTGCTGGTCGCGGTCGAGTCCGCCGGAGTGCCGCTGCCGGGAGAGACCGCGCTGATCGCCGCCGCGCTGCTCTCGCAGCCCGGCCAGCAGCACCATTTCTCGATCGTCGCCGTGATCGCGATCGCCGCGCTCGCGGCGATCGTCGGCGACAACATCGGTTACGCGCTCGGCCGGTTCGGAGGCCGCGCCCTGCTCGAGCGGTGGGGCCCCGTCCGCCGCTACGCGGAGCGGGCACTTCCACCGGCCGAGCTGTTCTTCCGGAAGCACGGCGGCAAGTCGGTCTTCTTCGGCCGGTTCGTCTCGCTGCTGCGCGTGACGGTCGCCTGGCTCGCGGGCATCACGCACATGCCCTGGTGGCGCTTCTTCCTGTACAACGCCGCCGGCGGCATCGTCTGGGCGACCGGCATCGGGCTGGTCGCGTACTGGGCCGGCAAGGCGGTGGCGGACGCCATCAGCCGGTACGGGCTGTATGCGGTGATCGGGCTCGCCGTCGTCGCCGTGATCGCGCTCGTCGCGCTCCGCTGGTGGCGCCGCCGCCAGGAAGACCGGGCGGCGACGGACGAGGGGGCCTAGCCTAGATGGTCGTCCAGACCTCGAGCTTCGTCTGCGTCCGCCCGATCACCTCGTCGGTGTACTCGCTCGTCGACGCGTTCCCGCCGAGGTCGGCGGTGCGAACGCCCTGCGCCACCGCCTCGAGCGCGGACTCGCGGATCGCGCGCCCGGCGGACGCGCCGGCCTCCGTGTGGGCGAGCAGCGCGGCCGCGGCGAGGATCATCGCCATCGGGTTCGCCACGTTCTTCCCCTCGAGCGAGGGCGCCGTTCCGTGCGCGGCCTCGGCCATCAGCGCCGTGGGCTCGAGCTCGTCGCCCTCGAACGCCACGAGCATCGACTCGGAGCCGGCGATCGAGCCGAACAGCGGCAGCACGAGGTCGGAGAGGATGTCGCCGTCCCGGTTGAGCGCGGGGATCACGAGCGGGTCTCCCGCCGACGCGATCAGGAGCGCGAACGTCGCGTCGATCAGCTGCGGCTCGTAGGCGACGTCGGGGTGGCGCGCGGCCGCCGCATCCATCTCCTCCTTGAGCATCCCCTCGTACGTCGGCGAGACGGTGAACTTCGGCCCGCCGAACACCCTCGCGCCGGCACGGTGCGCCTCGCGGAAGGCGAACTCTGCGACGGCACGGCAGACGGAGCGCTCGATCCGCTCCGTGCGGTACGCGACCTCGTGGTCGCCCGAGCCTTCGCGCCACTCCTTCGCTCCGTACGCATCGCCGACGGCCATCCGCACCACCGAGATCGGGGCGTGGACGCCGCCGAGCGGGACGACCCCCGGGATGCGGCGCCCGGTGCGCACGATCACCTTGCCGCCGATCTCCTCGCGCAGGATCCGGTTCGGCGAGCCGACGTCTCCCCGCTCCCCGGGGGTCACCGTCGCCGCCTTGAGCCCGAGGCCGGCCTCGCGGATCGCGTGCGCGGCGTCGTGGACGACGCCGTTTTGCGACGCGCGCCGGCTGTCGAGCGAGAGGTCGAAGCGCGGGAGCGTGAGCTCGAGCCCGACCACGTCGGGATGCAGCACGCGCAGTGCCTCCTCGAGGAGCTCCTGCCCGGTCTGGTCGCCTTCCAGCACGACGATCGTCTTCAGCTCCATCGGCGGACGATTGTAGGTTCCCTCGATGGGCGTGGCGCTCGCATCGGGCTTCGGGCTCGGCTTCCTCGTCGCCGCCGAGGTCGGGCCGATCTGGCTGCTCTGCGTGCGGACGAGCGTCCGCTTCGGCTTCAGGCCGGGCGCGGCGGTCGGCGCGGCCGCGGCGACCGTGGACACGATCTACGCGGCGCTCGGGGTCGCCGGTGCGACGGCGCTTCTGACCATCGACGCGCTCCGGATCGGGCTCGGGCTGCTCGGGGCCGCCGTCCTGGCGCTGATCGCGGCCCGCACGCTCTGGAGCGCCTTCCGCGTCCGGAACGGCGGGGAGGCGGTGGAGGAGGTCGCGACGCCCGGTCGCGCCTATGCGACGGCTTTCGTCGCGACCGCCTCGAACCCGCTCACGATCGCCTCCTGGGCGGCGATCTTCTCGGCGGCGTCGGTCGCCGGACTGTCGCCGGTCCCGCTGCTGGTCGGCGTCTGCGTCGGGTCGGCGGCCTGGTTCGTGATCCTCTCGGGCGTTTCGGCGGCGCTCGGTCGGCGCGCCTCGCCGGGCGCTTTGCGCACGGTGGACATCCTCGCCGGGATCGGTCTCGCCGGCTTTGCCGGAGTGCTTGCCGTGCGCACTCTGCGCAGCTAATCCGTCGGAATATCGTCCGACAATTCACTGCGGTGGCGTTCGAGACGGTTTTTCGAGTAGACTGATGGCTCCACTCGACGAAGGAGCACCGATAAATGGCACGGAAAACGGTTCTCGTCTGCGACAGCTGCGGCGCCGAGGTCGACGAGGCGCGCGGCGCGGCGATGCGGGTCACCTACGCCGACGCCCGCCGCGGCTCCAAGGTCGCCGACCTGTGCGACGCCTGCGCCGGCAAGCTCCCCGGCCGCGCCGCCGCACGCCGCGGGCGCCGCCCGAAGTCGGCCGCCGCGTAGATTCGCCCGTAGGGCTCCCGATTGCCGTTGTTTGCGGGGTTTGCGGCCCGCGCCGGCATCGAGCCCCGTCCGCAGCCGTATCTACCATCGGAAGGTGGGGCTGACCCTCGTCGCAGGGCCTGCGAACGCGGGCAAGGTCGCGCTGCTGCTCGCGCGCTTTCTGGCGCGCCTCGACGACGAGCCGACACTGATCGTGCCCAACCGGTCGGACGTCGACCGCGTCGAGCGCGACCTGCTCGCGCGCTGCGGCTGCCTGTTCGCCGGCTCGATCGGCACCTTCGACGACCTGTTCGCCCGTCTGGCGGGCGAGACCCGGCCCGCGGTCGCGACGGACGCGCAGCGTGCGCTCCTGATCAGAGACGTGCTGCAGCGGGCGTCGCTGAACGGCCTCGAGCGCTCCGCGCGCACGCGGGGCTTCGCCGACACGCTGCTGCAGACGCTCGGCGAGCTCGAGTCCGGGCTCCTCGACCCCGGCGATCTCGACGGCGACCTGGCGAGGCTCTACGCCGCCTACCGCGCCGAGCTCGACCGCCTCGACCTCTGGGACCGCGACCTACTTCGTCGTCATGCCGCCGAGCGGCTCGGCTCCGATCTCGGCGCGTGGTCGGGGGAGCCGGTCTTCGCCTACGGCTTCGAGGACCTGACGGGGGCCGAATGGTCCCTGCTCGAGGCCCTCGCCGGGCGCGCCGACGTCGAGGTGTCGCTCCCGTACGAGCCCGGCCGCGTCGCCTTCGCCTCGCTGCAGCGGACGGCCGAGGACCTCGCCGGTCTCGCCGACGGACGGGTCGAGGAGCTCGGCCCGCGCTCGGCCGAATATGCGCATCCCGCACTCGCGCATCTCGAGCGCGCCCTGTTCGAGGAGTCGCCGCCGCCCGCCCCGGAGCTCGACGCGGCCGTGCGCTTCCTCGAGGGCGCCGGCCCGCGCGGCACGCTCGAGCTCGTCGCCGACGAGGTGGCGGCGCTGCTTCGGGCGGGAACCCCGGCCGAGCGGATCGCGCTCGTCGTGCCGTCGACCGACCGCTGGCGGGGGCCGCTCGAGACGGCGCTCGGCGCGCTCGAGATCCCCTTCGCGGTCGACGCGCGCGTCCGGCTCGGGACGACGGCTTTCGGCCACGCGCTCCTGCAGCTCCTGCGCTTCGCGTGGCAGGGCAAGGGGCGCCGCGAGCTCTTCGCCTACCTGCGCTCGCCGTATTCGGGCATCGGGCGGGCGTCAGTCGACTTCGTCGAGGGCCGGCTGCGCGGGCGCGCCGTCCACCTGCCCGAGCGGGTCGAGTCGGAGACCGAGCGGCTGCGCGAGGCGCCCGTGCCGGCGCTCGCCGAGCTGCGCCGGGCCGACCACGACCCGGTCGCCGCCGTCCGCGTGCTCGCGCGCTCGATGCTCCGGTCGGCGTACGGCCTCGAGGCGCCGCCGACGGGCGAGGGCTCGCGGCTCGACCTCCGCGCAGGGGCGGCCGTGCAGCGGACGCTCGACGAGCTCGAGGCGTTCGCAGCCCTCGGCGAGCCGGTCACGCGCGACACCGTCGTGGCGGCGCTCGAGGGGACCGAGGTCCGTCTCGAGGCGCCCGGCGAGCCCGGACGGGTCTCGGTGCTCGACCTGCTCCGCGCCCGGACGCAGCGCTTCGAGGTCGTCTTCGTGCTCGGCCTCGAGGAGGGCACGCTGCCGCGGCGCACGCGGACGTCGCCGTTCCTCGGGGAGGACGCCCGCCGCGAGCTCGGCTCCCGGCTCGAGCGGCCCGACCAGGTCAGCCGCGACCGCTACCTCTTCTACACCGCGTGCACGAGGGCGACCCGTCGCCTCTACCTGGTGCGCGAGGCTGTCACCGACGACGGCGCCGCGCGCGAGGCGAGCCCGTTCTGGGAGGAGGTGGCCTCGGTCTTCGACGCCGTCGAGGTCGCGCGGGCGACGACGCGCCGGTCGCTGGCCGCGCTGACGTGGCCGCTCGACGCCGCGCCGACCGAGCGTGAGCGCCTGCGCGCGGTCGCCGTGCTCGCCGCTGCCGACGGCGAGGCGGCGGAGGCGATCGCCCTCGCGAACGACTGGGAGCGGCGCCTCGCCCGCGCCCGCGCGGCGTGGACGCGGCCGACGAAGCTGCAGAGCGGTGCGGTGCTGTCCGAGCTGGCGGCGAAGGCGACCTTCGGCGTCACCGAGCTCGAGCGCTTCGCCGACTGCTCGTCTGCGTGGCTGCACGAGCGCATCGTCGACCCAAAGACGATCGACGCCGAGGTGGACGCCCTCCTGCGCGGCTCGCTCGCCCACCAGACGCTGTTCAAGTTCTACGCGGGCCTGCCCAAGCAGCTGGGAGCCGACTCGGTGACGCCGGAGAACGTCGAGGCCGCGGTCGTGTTCCTGCGCCAGTGTCTCGAGGACGCGCGCCGGAGCGGCGTCCGCCTCGAGCTCAGCGAGCTGCAGGAGGCGGAGCTGATGGGGACGCTGTGGCGCGACCTCGAGGGCTTCGTCCGCGACGAGGCGGCGTCGCCGCAGCCTCTCGTGCCACGCCGGTTCGAGGTCGGCTTCGGCTCGGACCGCTCCGCGCCCGAGTTGCAGCGCGGCCTGCGCCTCGACGACACCACCCGTCTGAGCGGCAAGATCGACCGGATCGACGTCGACCCGTACAGCGCGCGCGGGATCGTGCACGACTACAAGTCGGGGCGTGCGCACTCGGCGAAGCAGATCGACGAGGAGCTGAAGCTCCAGATCCCGCTGTACCTGCTCGTGCTCCGCGACCTCGTCGGCATCGAGCCGCTCGGCGGCCTCTACCGCTCGCTGAGCGGCGCACGCGTCTCGCGCGGCCTGCTGCGCCGGGACGCCGCCGACGACCTGCCCGGTTACCAGCGCAACGACTACCTGCCCGAGGACGAGTTCTGGGCGCTGGTGGAGACGGCGCGCGAGCGGGCCGGCGGGTTCGCCGACCGCATCCGCAAGGGGGACGTCCGCCACGATCCGAAGGGCGGCGAGTGCCCGACCTGGTGTGACGTGTGGCCGATGTGCCGGGTGGAGCGCGCGTGAACCCCGAGCAGCGGGCCGCCGTCACGGCATCGGGCGAGGTGTTCGTCTCGGCGGGCGCCGGCACGGGCAAGACGACCGTGCTCGTCGAGCGGTTCGTCCGTGCGGTCTGCGAGCAGGGCGTCGACGTCGAGTCGATCCTCGTCATCACCTACACCCGCAAGGCGGCGGGCGAGCTCCGCGCCCGCATCCGGTCGGCTTTGCGCGAGCGTGGCCGTCCCGACCTGGCCCGACGGCTCGACGGCGCCTGGGTCTCGACGATCCACGGCTTCTGCGCACGGCTGCTGCGGGCGCACCCGTTCGCAGTCGGGATCGACCCGCGCTTCCGCGAGCTCGCCGACGACCAGGCGCCGGCGCTCGTCGCCGAGGCGTTCGAGCAGGCGCTGACGGTCTTCTGCGCCGGCCGCGATCCGGAGCGGCTGCGCCTGCTCGCCACGTACGGCTCGGACGGCCTGCGCCGGAAGCTGACCGGCGTGTACGAGACGCTGCGATCGGCCGGCCGCGAGCTCACGCTCGAGCTCGGCACGTGGGCGACGGTCGAGGAGCGGCTGGCGGAGCTGCAGGACGCCGCGCGCGAGCTCCTCGCCGATCCCGACGCGACCGAGAAGCAGCGCGCCGCCGGGGCGGCCGCGCTCGCGCTCGATCCGAGCGCCGACCGGCTGCTCGACCTGTCGCACCTGGCGGCGGCGGGCGGCCGCACCGACGCGTTCCGCGCCGCGCGCGACCGTCTGCGGCAGGCCGCGCTCGACGAGCTCGCCGCGCGCGACAGCGAGCACCTGCAGGCGCTCCTCGACCTCTTCGCGGCCGAGTACGCCGAGGCGAAGCGGCGCGAGTCGGTACTCGACTTCGAAGACCTGCAGCTGCTCGTGCGCGACCTGCTGCGCGACGACGCATCGATCCGCGAGCTCGAGCAGCTGCGCTTCCGGCAGATCATGGTCGACGAGTTCCAGGACACGAACCGTCTCCAGTGCGACATCGTCGACCTGTTGCGCGGCGACCGCGCCGACACGGACGTCTTCTACGTCGGTGACGAGTTCCAGTCCATCTACGGCTTCAGGCATGCCGACGTCGCGGTGTTCCGGGCGCGGCGTGAAGCAGCGGCGCAGCGGCTGCCGCTCGCGCGCAACTACCGGTCGCGGCCCGAGGTGCTCGGTGCGATCAACCACCTGTTCGCGGACGAGTTCGACGGCTACCAGCCGCTCGGCTGCGGCGGCGAGTTCGACGACCCGGTGTTCGGGCAACCGGTCGAGCTGCTCGTCACCGACAAGCGCAGCTTCCGTGACGCCGGCGTCGGCTGGCGCGAGGCGGAGGCGGGGGCGATCGCCCGCCGCGTCGCCGAGCTGGTCTCGCTCGGCGCCGCCGAGCCGGGGGAGATCGTCCTGCTCTTCGCCGCCGGCACCGACGCGGAGGTCTACGAGCGCGCGCTCCGGGCTGAAGGGCTGCCGACCTACCGGGCGACCGGTCGCGGGTACTTCGGCCAGCAGCAGGTCGTCGACCTGCTCGCCTACCTGCGGCTGCTCTGGAACCGCTACGACGACCGCGCGCTCGCGACGGTGCTGCGCTCGCCGTTCGTCGGGGTCTCGAACGACGCGCTCGTGACGATTCGCAGGCACGCCGGGAGACGCCCGCTCTACAGCGGAATCGAGCGGTCGCTGCCCGACGCGCTCGGCGAGGAGGACGAGCGGCTCGTGCGCGCCTTCAAGCAGCGTTACGAGCGGCTCGTGGCGGCGTCCGCGCGCCTTGGCCTCGAGCGGCTGTGCGAGGAGGTCGTGGCGGCGCACGACTACGACCTGGCCGTCCTGTCGCGCTGGGACGGCAAGCGGCGCTACGCGAACCTGCGCAAGCTGATGCGGCTCGCGCGCAGCTACGAGGAGTTGCGCGACCGGGACATCGAAGGGTTCATCTCGTTCATCGAGGATCAGGAGGCGGTCGGCGCCACCCAGCTCGAGGCGGTGTCGGAGGAGGAGGGAGCGGGCGCGGTCCGGCTGCTCACGATCCACTCCGCGAAGGGGCTCGAGTTCAAGGTCGTCGTCGTCGCGGATGCCGGACGTGACACCGGCGGCGCACCCTCGGCCGACGAGATCCTCGTCGGCGCCGACGGCCGCTTCGGCTTCCGCGTGATCGACCCGGCGTCCGGCCGGCGCACGGGCGTCTTCGGCTACGACGAGGTCCGCGCGGCGGAGCAGCGCGAGGATCGTGCCGAGCGGCTCCGGCTGTACTACGTGGCGATGACGCGGGCGATCGACCGTCTGATCGTCTCGGGGGCGATCGACCCCGACACGCAGCGCGACCGCGACACGCCGATCGGCTGGGTGCTCGAGCGTCTCGGCACCACTGAGCTCGAGGCCACGCGAGCGGCCGGTGAGCCGGTCGAGCTCGAGCGCGGCGAGGCGCGCTTCGTCCTCCGCGCCGAGACGCACCGCCCCGCGCCCTCGGCCACGGAGCCGGAGCCGTTCGCCGACGACGGAGGCCAGCTCGCGCTGTTCGCCGAGCTTCCGGCCGGGCCGGCGAGGCGCGGCTATCGCCTGCCCGAACTCGTCCCGCCTCCGGCGCCGCCCCTGCATCGCGTCCGCCGCCTCTCGTACTCTGCGCTCGCGCTCTTCGAGCGCTGCTCGTACCGCTACTACGCCGAGCGCGTCGCCGGCCTGCGCGAGCTGCGCCCGGTGCCCGAGCCGGGCGACGGCGCGGGCGGCGGGCTGGCGGCGACCGAGATCGGCGACGCGGCGCACCGCCTGCTCGAGCTCGTCGATCTCCGGTCGCCTGCCGTCCCCGACCTGGAGCAGGTGCGGCGCTGGTACCCGACCGTCACCGACGAGGAGCTCGAGCGGATCGGCGAGTTCGTGGCCAACTACTGCCGCTCGGACACCGCGCTCCGCGTTGCCTCGCTGGAAGGCGCCAGAGCCGAGCGGCCGTTCGCGTTCGAGCACGACGGCGTCCTGCTGCACGGTCGCATCGACGTGCTGTGGCGCCGGGGCACGCGCGCGTTCGTCCTCGACTACAAGACGAACGCGCTCGGAGAGAGCACGCCCGAGGAGATCGTCGAGGACGACTACCGCCTGCAACGTCTCGTGTACGCGCTCGCCTGCTTCCGCGCAGGCGCCGAGGAGGTCGACGTCGTCTACCACTTCGTCGAACGGCCGAACGCCGTCGTCGAGACGACCTTCCACCGCGACGAGGTGCCGCTGCTCGAGGCGGAGCTGTCCGACGCGATCGCGCGCATCAACCTCGGCGAGTTCCTGCCGACGCCGAGCGACTTCGCGTGTGCCGGCTGCCCTGCGCTCGATCTCGTCTGTGCAGGCCCGCGCCTGCGCGAGCCACCAACGCTCGTAGAAACAGCGGGTGCCGCGTAGCTACGTTCGCGAGGCGCGCCGGCGCGTCGCTCCGAAGAAGCAGCGGATCGGCCCGATCATCGAGCGCCTCGCCGAGCTCCACGCAGACGCGCGCATCGCGCTGCACTTCCGGGAGCCGCTCGAGCTGCTCGTCAGCGTGATGCTCTCCGCGCAGACGACCGACGTGAACGTCAACCGTGTCACAGAGAAGCTGTTCCGGAAGTACCGGCGGCCCGAGGACTACCTCGCCGTGCCGCAGGAGGAGCTCGAGCGCGACATCTTCGCGACCGGCTTCTACCGGCAGAAGGCGAAGGCCCTCCGCGGGACGATGACGATGCTGCTCGCCGAGCACGACGGCCGGGTGCCGGACGACTTCGACGCGCTGCTTCGGCTGCCCGGGGTCGCACGCAAGACGGCGAACGTCGTGATGGCCGAGCGGGGCAGCCCGCAGGGGATCGTCGTCGACACGCACGTTCGGCGCCTGTCGCAGCGGCTCGGGCTCACCCGGCAGGAGGACCCGGTGAAGATCGAGCGCGACCTGATGCGCCTCGTGCCGCGGCCCGACTGGGCGAGGTTCCCGCACCTCCTGATCTGGCACGGGCGGCGCGTCTGCGACGCCCGGCGGCCGCGGTGCGAGGAGTGCCCGCTCGCCCCCGAGCTCTGTCCTTCTACCCGCGTACCGGGGTAAGGGCGACGAGTAGCCCGCCGTCGTCGTCGTAAGCGGGGAAGACGTCGGCGACGACCGCCTTCTCGACCCCCGCGCGCGTGCGGATCGACAGGTGCTCCCCGAGACGGCGGACGCCCCACTCGCGCGCGAGCTCCACCGGGTTCGCGTCCGAGAAGCGGAGCGCCTCCAGCACGTCCCGGCCCATCAGGTCGGGCTCCGGGAAGCCGGTCAGCTCGAACACGCCGCGGCCCGTCGCGAGCACCCGCCGGTCGCGGTCGGTCACGACGAACCCGGTGTCGGGCGCCGGGTAGTAGTCGTCGAGGATCTCGAACAGGAACCCGAAGCCGCAGTGGCGGCAGGCAGGCGCTTGCTCGGAGAACCCCTCCTGGCCGTCGATGTCGACCGTCCGTTCCTTGCAGCGCGGGCAGATGAAGTGGGGCACGGCGTGCCAGGGTAGCCGGGCGCGTGGACATGACCCCGCCCACGTTGCGGCCCTGTTAACGGGCCGTTGACGTTCGACGGGCCGGTCTGGCCCGAGTCGCGCGCCGGACGTAGCCTCGGGCTCGCCGATGGCCGCGAGCTCGCGCCTAGGCGGGCCCGCGGTCGTCGTCTCCGGCGTCGGGCTCGTCGCGATCGCGATCAGGCTGCCCGGCACGTTCTCGCAGGCGCTGTCCCAGGACGAGGTCGCCTCGGCGCGGATCCTGCGCGAGCCGACGGTGCTCTCGATGCTGGGACGGGTCTCGCGCACCGAGTCGACACCGCCGTTCTGGTACGCGCTCGCCTGGGTTGTGCACCACCTCGGCGCCTCGATCGTGGACGTGCGCGTGGTCTCCGTGCTCGCCGGAGGCGGTGTCGCGGCCTGCGTGGTCGCGATCGGCCGCCGCGTGCTCCCGCTGTCGGCGGCGGTCCTCGCCGGCCTGCTCGTGGCCGTCGGCGGCGAGTTCGTCGCCCACGGGCACGAGCTCCGCTCGTACGAGCTGCTCGCCCTGCTGAGCGCGGTCTTCGTGTTGCTGCTCCTGCGCGAGCTCGAAGAACCGGGCCGGAGCACCGAGATCGCAATCGGGGCCGTGGTCGGGCTCGGCGGTCTCACGCACTACTTCTTCGCGTTCGCCGTGATCGCCGGGCTCGCGTGGCTCTGGCTCGACCCGGGTGCCGTGCGTCTGCGGCGGCGCACGTCGATCGCGATCGTGGCGGGCGGGCTCGTGGCCGCGGCGTGGGCGCCCGTCTTGGCCGTGCAGTACCACCGCGACCGCTTCTGGTGGATCGGTGCGTTCAGGCTGCGCAAGGTCCTCGCGGTGCCGCTCCGACTGTTCACGTCGACCTACGACAACCAGAGCATCGGCCGCTCGCTGTCGCTCCTGTTCGTGCTGGCGGTGGCGCTCGGATGCGTGAGGCTGGCCCGGATCGGCCCGGCCGGGCGGCTGATCGCCGTGCTCGCGGTCGGCCCACTCGTCGCCGCTGCGGCGCTCTGGGCGGGCGGGGTCGAGATCTTCGCGCTGCGCAATCTGATCGAGCTGGGCCCCGCCGTTGCGATCGCGGTCGCCGCGCTCCTCACCGCCGCGCCGGCCCGCGTAGGCGTGGCCGCCGGCCTCGTCCTCGCGTCGGCGCTCGGGATCTCCGTGCTCCGCCACGAGGGCACCGGCGTGCCCCCCTTCGCTGCGATCGCGCAGGCCCTCGTACAGGAGGGCTGGCGGCCGTCGGATCCCGTCGCGGTGGTCGGCAATCTCTTCGTGTTCCGCGCCCCGCTCGAGTGGTATCTGCCGCACGCGGCAGTGCTCGACGCGGCTCGTCCGATGCAGCGCGTGTGCCGGACGGTGTTCCTCGTCGCGCCGCGCCGTCGGAGCCGGCCTGCGGCGGGGCGCGTCGCCGACCGCGGCGCCGGCCGCTACGTCGTCAGCCGTTTCAGGCTGACCGTCCCGCTCGAAACGGAGCGCCTGTTCCACCACGCGTCGATCCTGGTGGGCGCGGCCCACCCGTCGCGCTGCGTGCGGGCGATCCGGACGGGACGGCTTGCGCCGATCACTTAGATCCTTCACGCCCGCTGCTCCTGCGTCGTTCAGGCTGTTCTCAGGATCGGGATCTAGGCTCCGGCGCCTTGCGCAGGGTGTCCGGTCGGCGGTTCTCCTGGCGGCGCTGGCTGTTCGGCGCGCTGGTGCTGGTCGTCGCCGGGGCGATCGCCCAGCTGCTCGGATGGGACATCCGTGGCTGGTTCGAGCAGCTGTGGGACACGATCACCACGATCTCGGCGGCCTACATCGCGGCCGCCTGCTTCCTCCTCAGCGTGCAGACCGTCGCGACCGCGTTCGCGTGGTACTCCATCCTCCAGGTCGGCTACCCGAACGCAGACGTCCGGCTGAGGGAGGTCGTCGCCGCCTACGCCGCCTCCGTCGCCGTCAACGGCGTGCTTCCGGCGAACCTCGGAACGCTCATGCTGCTTCTCATGTTCCCGATGTTCGTCGCCGGGGCGACGTTCGCCGGCGTCCTCGGCGGCTACGCGGTCGAGAAGATCTTCTTCACGGTGATCGGGGCCTTCGTCTACCTCTATCTCTTCCTGAGTGTCGGCGGCTCGTTCGACATCAAGTTCTCGTTCGTGCACGAGCATCCGTGGGCGACGGCGATTGCGATCGTCGGCGGCGGGTTGCTGGTCGCCTGGTGCGTGCGGCTGCTGTGGCCACGGATCGTGAAGTGGTGGCAGCAGGCGAAGGAGGGCGGCCGGATCCTCGGCCGCCCCGGCGCGTACCTAGGTCGCGTGTTCCTGCCCTCGCTCCTGGGATGGGCGGCGATGCTGGGTGTGATCGCGGTGTTCCTGGCCGCCTACGCGATCCCGGTGACCTTCCACACGGTGATGAGCGTCGTCGGCGGCAACTCGATCGCGAACGTGACTTCGGTGACGCCGGGCGGAGTCGGGGTCACGCAGGCGTTCAACGTCGCCTCGCTCGCGAAGGTCACCGACTCGGCGACTGCCACCGCGTACTCGGTCGCGCAGCAGATCGTCTCGACCGCCTGGAACATCCTGTTCGGGCTCGTGCTGATGGCGTGGGCATTCGGGTGGAGCGGCGGGCGGCGCCTCGTCGAAGATTCCTATGCCCAGGCGAAGGAGAAGCAGGCGGAGCATTCACGGCGCCGTGCTCGTGGCGCCGAGGGCGAGACCGCTGAGCCCGCGTGAACCGCGGTGCCATCGCCGCCGGTGGAGTCGACCGCAGGCAGATCGTGCCAGGCGCCGATGGCGATCGAGGTCGAGAACGGCGACGACATGGAGGCCAGGGGCAACGTGGTCGATCACGAGTTCACCTTCGAACGGGGCGGCGACAAGGTGGCGGAAGTGTCGAAGCGCTGGTTCCGCGTCCGCGACACGTACGGCGTCGAGGTCGCGCACGGACAGGACGACGCGCTCATCCTCGCCTGCACGGTCTGCATCGACCAGATGGGCCGCGGATAACCGGCGGCGAGGCAGCGGCGTGTTCCGGGTTGCGGACCAGACGGACTACGAAAGACCGGTGTCGTCCGGCAACCCGGCACCGGGCACCCTGGCCAGATTCGTCTTCGCCGCACGGGCCGTCGCGGACGCCGACCCGGCGAAGACCGAATCGGCAGCCCGCCAGTTCGGCGAGTCCAGGCGCTACCTCGCTCCGGTCGCGTGGACCGCCGGAGCCCTCGTGCTGCTCGTCCGCGGCGTCAAGCTGCTCTTCCTCAACTGGCGCCTGACGCTGATCGAGTTCGTCCCGGCCGCCTGGCTGTGGCTCGTGATGTGGGACCTCGAGCAGCATGCGCTCCGGCACGCCGCGTTTCGTGAGCTCACCGTCGCCGGAACGATCACCCTCTTCGTGCTGGCGATCGCGATCAGCATCGCCTCCTTCTGGTGCAACACCGTCTTCGGGTTCGCGATCAGCGCTTCCCGGCCCCGGATCGCAACGGCGGCGCGGCAGGCGCGTCCGTACCGCCTGCCGATCCTCGCCGCGGGGCTCGTCCTGGGCGCGGCTCTGGGCTCGCCGTCGGCAAACCGGGCAGCGCCTGCCTTATCTACTGATGACCGCAGACAGCGCGCAGGGGACCGTGTACTCATGCGGTGGACGGTCGCTATCCCGACCCTCGTCGTGATCGCTCCGGAGACTGCTCCATCGCGCCTCCTAGCGCGCTTCGCGTGCGGCACCGGCGATACATGAGGGGCTCGAGGCGCCCTGCAAACCCGCATGAATCCTCAGATCCAGCGCTTCCAGCGGAAGAACGCCAGCTGGCCGATCGTGACCACGACGATCAGGCTCCAGCTCCACCAGTAGCCGAACGACCAGCGCAGCTCCGGGCTGTCGCGGAAGTTCTGGCCGTACAGCCCGACGATGAACGTGGGGACGAGGAGGAGCGAGGCGATCACCGTGAGGCGCTTCATCACCTCGTTCTGGTCCACGGAGATCTTCCCTTGGATGTAGTCGCGAACACCTGCAAGCGAGTCGCGAGAGGCGTCGAGGCCCTCGGACGCCCGCAGGAACTTGTCGAACGCGTTCCCGAAGGCGATCTCGACGTTGCGCGGGAAGAGCTCTGCATCGTCGAGCTGGACGCGGTTGTCCACGATCTTGCGGACGGCGTCGCGCGTCGGCGCGAGCACGCGCCGGATCCCGAGCAGGTCGTGGCGAAGCTCGCGCAGGCGGCGGCCGGTCACCCGGACCGGGTGGTCGGCGATCATGTCCTCGAGCTCGTCGATCTCGTCGTCGAGCGTGTCGATCAGGTCGAGGAAGCGCTCGGCGATGTCGTCGACGAGGTGGAAGGCGTACATGCCGACGTCCTCGTGCGCACGGCATGCCTCCTTCGCGGGCTTGGGATCGAACGGCCGGCCGCCCGGCGGCGTCTTCGAGACGGACACGAGCAGGTCGCGCGTGAGGACCACGTCGACCTCCTGATACTCGACACGGTCGTCCTCCGGGACGGGGACCGGGAGGAGCAGCACCCCGTAGACATACGCCCCGTGCGAGTCGATCCGCGGACGGGGCTCGTCGTCGTGCGTGTGCGGAGCGAGCAGCGCCTCGACGACCGCCTCGTTGACCCCCTCCGGGAGCGCCCCTCGGAGCGCGTCGGCGCTGGGGTCGATCAGATCGATCCAGCGCGGGGCCATCGCCTGCCCAGGCTAGCCCTGGTTCCGGACGAGGACGGCCGCGGATCGCGCCGCATCAGGCGGTGCGGACGGCCGCGGGCTCGGTCGCGCCCGCGCCGAGCGACGCCAGGTAGCGCTCGGCATCGAGCGCCGCCATGCAGCCGGAGCCCGCAGCGGTGACCGCCTGGCGATAGGTGTGGTCCTGCACGTCGCCGGCCGCGAAGACACCGGGGACGTTCGTCTCTGTCGAACCGTGCTTCGTCACCAGGTACCCGGCCTCGTCGTGGTCGAGCTGGTCGACGAACAGCGCCGTGTTCGGGTCGTGCCCGATCGCGACGAAGAGCCCGTCGGCCGGAACCTCCCACGTCTCGCCGGTGACGGTGCTCCGCAGTCGAAGCCCCTCGACGTTCTGGTCGCCCAGCACCTCGTCGACGACGGCGTTGAGGACGAAGTCGAGCTTCTCGTTGGCGACCGCGCGGTCGACCATGATGCGGGAGGCGCGGAACTCGTCGCGGCGGTGCACGAGATGGACGCGGGTCGCGAACTTCGTCAGGAAGAGCGCCTCCTCGAACGCGGAGTCGCCGCCTCCCACCACGTAGACCTCCTTCTGCCGGAAGAAGGCCGCGTCACAGGTCGCGCACGCCGAGACGCCGCGTCCCTTGTGCTTCTCCTCGGACTCGATGTCGAGCCAGCGCGCGCTGGCGCCCGTCGCGACGACCACCGTCCGCGCGAGGTGCTCCTCGCTTCCGACGCTGACCCGGAACGGGCGCTGCGAGAAGTCGACCGAGGTGACGTCGTCGGTGAGGAACTCGGCACCGAAGCGCTCGGCCTGGCGCCGGAAGTCGGCCATCATCTCGGGCCCCATGACGCCGTCGGCGTAGCCCGGGTAGTTCTCGACGTCGCTCGTGATCATCAGCTGGCCGCCCCACGAGAAGCCCTCGATCACGAGCGGCTGCAGGTCGGCGCGCGCCGCGTACAGCGCCGCCGTGTACCCGGCCGGGCCGCCTCCGATGATGATCAGTTCACGGACGTTCGCGTCGCTCACGGTGCCTCTCTCCCGATTCTCCCCGCTTACCTGTTTCAACGCAGAACGGGGCCGGAACGTTCCCCGCTCAGGCCGCGTCGGCGTCTGCCGGCGGCAGCGTAGCGACGCCGTCGACCGGAGTCAGCTCCGGCGCGCCCGGCGTGACCGGGACGCGCTCGAGCCGGGCGGGCTCGGGCGGGGCGTCGCCTGCGATCCCGTGCTCGGGGAACTTGCGCGCCGTGACGAGCAGCCTCGACTCGAACGATCCGACCGCCTGGTTGTAGGCGCCGACCGCGGTATCGAGGCTGCGCCCGACCTTCGACAGGTGCGTGGCGAACACGCCGATCCGCTCGTAGAGCTCGCGGCCCAGCCGTGAGACGGCGCGCGCGCTCTCGGCGACGGTCTCCTGCTGCCAGCCGTAGGCGACCGTCCGGAGCAGGCCGATCAGCGTCGCCGGCGAGGCGACGATCACGCCCGACTCGGCTCCCGCCTCGAACAGCGAGCCGTCCTGCTCCAGCGCAGCGCGGTAGAGGCCCTCGTCGACGAACATGACGACGAAGTCGGGCGTCGGGTCGAACTGCCGCCAGTAGCGCTTCTGGCTCAGCTTGACGATGTGGTCGCGCAGCTGGGCGGCGTGGCGGGCGAGATGCGTCCGCTTCGTCTCGGGGTCGTCGCTGTTGACGGCGTCGAGGTAGGCGTCGATCGGCACCTTGGAGTCGACGACGATGCTCTTGCCGCCGGGGAGGCGGACGACCAGGTCGGGGCGCAGGAGCTTCCCCTCGTCGTCGCGCTCGCTCTGCTGGGTGCGGAAGTCGCAGTACTCGACCATGCCGGCCAGCTCGACGACGCGCTTCAGCTGCACCTCGCCCCAGCTGCCGCGAACGTGGGGGGCGCGGAGCGCGGTGACGAGGTTGCCCGTCTCGGCGCGCAGCCGTTCCTGCCCTTCGGAGACGGCCCGCAGCTGCTCGCCGACGGACGACACCGCGCGCAGGCGCTGCTGCTCGAGCTCCCGGGCCTGGCTCTCGAAACGCTGCAGCGTCTCCTTGATCGGGGCGAGCTTCGCCTCGGTCGCCTGGAGCAGCGAGCTCTGGCTGCGCGAAAGCGCGTCGCCGGCCGCCGCCTTGAAGCGCTCCTCCCACTGCTCCTGCGTCCGTTCGAGCAGGTCCACCTGCTCGCCGGCGGCCGCCCGCTCCCGCTCGAGCAGCGCGTCGCGGGAGGCGAGCGTGGTGCGCGCCCACAGGTAGACGGCGGCGGCGCCGATCGCGATCCCGAGCAGTAGCAGCAGTGCTCCCATGGACCCACAAACGGTAGAGCGGCCGTCGGACGGCAAAAAAATCAGCCCCGGCGAGTCCGAAGACCTACCGGAGCTGATATGCCGGATCGAGCGACTCCGAAGAGCTACCCGATCCGACGGGGGGAACCTAGCCGGGGCCCCGAGCAGCCGTCAACGGGCGGCCGGGGGCGGTGTCGCAATTTGCGGACAAATTCGTGCCGGGCCTGGCGCGGCCGGTGAGAACGTCCGTTCGCACCCGTAGGCTTGTCGACTGGCGATGGACGACGTGTTCGGCCCGGGGGGCACCCTCGCCCGCGCACTGCCGGGCTACGAGCCGCGCCCGGAACAGGCGGCGCTCGCGGCTGCCGTCGACCGTGCGCTTTGCGTCGGCGAGCACCTGGTCGCCGAGGCCGGCACCGGGGTGGGCAAGAGCCTCGCCTACCTGATCCCCGCCCTCGCCTCCGGCCGGCGCGTGGTGGTGGCGACTGCGACCAAGGCCTTGCAGGAGCAGCTGCTGCGGGCCGACGTACCGGTCGCGGCGGCCGTCACCGGCCGGCGCGTCCGGGCCGAGGTGCTCAAAGGGCGCCAGAACTACCTGTGCCGCCGCCAGCTGCAGGGCTTCCAGCCGTCGCTCGCTACGGACGGCCGCGACGGAGGGGCCTTCGAGGCGATGCAGGGATGGCTCGCGTCGACCGAGACGGGCGACCGCGCAGAGCTCGAGCTCGAGCCGTCGCCCGCCCTCTGGGCCGAGCTCGCGGTCGGCGCCGACCGCTGCTCGGGCCGGCGCTGCGCCTTCGTCGGCACGTGCTTCGCGGAGGCCGCGCGGGGACGGGCGGCCGAGGCGGACCTCGTGATCGTCAACCACGCCCTCTACTTCGCCGACGTCGCCTCCGGCGGCGGCGTGCTCCCGGAGCACGACGCGGTGGTGTTCGACGAGGCGCACCGGCTCGAGGAGTCGGCCGCCGGCTGGCTCGGCGGCCGCGTCTCGCGCGCGGGCCTGCGCCGGCTCGCCCTCGACGTGGAGCGGGTGGCGCGCGACGCGCAGGCGGTGCCGCCCGACCGGCAGCTCGAGCGGGTGATCCGGAGCGGTGAACGGCTGCTCGAGGCCGTTGCGCCGGCGAGCGGCCGCCGGCGTGTCCGTGAGACGCCCGTCGAGCCGGCACTGGTGCTGGCGGACGCGCTCGGGGAGCTGGCCGGGACGCTCCAGGGGCAGGGCGAGGAGCAGGACGCGCTCGCCCGGCGCTCGCTCGCGCTCGCGGCGCAGGTCGAGGCGACGCTGGATGCCGATCCGCAGGGGCGGGTCGTATGGGCCGAGCCCGACGCCGTGGCATGGGCGCCCGTCGACGTCGCCGAGGAGCTGTCCGAGCGGCTCTGGGACGACGGGCCGACCGCGATCCTCGTCTCCGCGACCCTGGCGGTCGGCGAGGACGCCGGGTTCGTCCGGCGCCGCCTCGGCCTGTCGCGCGCCCGCGAGGCGGTCGTGGGGTCGCCCTACGACTACCGCGAGCAGGCGCTGCTCTACGTGCCGCGCGCCATGCCCGATCCGCGCGAGGACGGATTCCTCGAGCGGGCCGCCGACGAAATCGTCGCGCTGCTGTCGCTCTCAGAGGGGCGGGCGCTCGTGCTCACTTCGAGCTACCGCGCACTCGACGCCTACCGCGAGCGGGTCCGCGGCCGCGTCCCTTACGACGTGCTCGTCCAGGGCGAGGCGCCGCGGGAACGGCTGCTCGAGCGCTTCCGGGAGGACGTCGACTCGGTGCTGCTCGCGACCTCGACCTTCTGGCAGGGCGTCGACATCCCCGGCGAGTCGCTCTCGCTGCTCGTGATCGACAAGCTCCCGTTCTCGGCGCCCGGCGACCCGCTGCACGAGGCCCGCTGCGAGGCCGTCGAGCGGGGAGGCGGCGACTGGTTCGGGGGCTACGCGCTGCCGACGGCGGTGCTGCAGCTGCGGCAGGGGTTCGGCCGGCTGATTCGCGGCCACTCCGACCGCGGGGTGGTCGCCATCCTCGACCCGCGCCTCGTGAGCCGCGGCTACGGGCGGGCGTTTCTGGAGGCTCTGCCGCGCTGCCCGCGCGCCGACGACCGCGCGGCCGTCGCGGGCTTCTTCGGCGACCGGGTCGCCGTATCCGCTTGAATGGTCGGCTCTCGATGGCCAAGAAGAAGCCCAGGACCCCGCCCGCCCCCCGCAAGGTGCAGGCGCCGAACGAGCGGACCGCTGCGCAGCGGGACGGGACGATGGGGAACCGGACGATGCTCTACGTGGCCGGCGGCGCCGTCGCCGTCGCGCTGATCGCCGCCGCGCTCTTCTTCGCCCTCGCGGGCTCGAGCAGCGGCGGTGAGAAGAAGGTCGCGTCGCTGATGAGCACGGCGGGCTGCAACTTCAAGACCGTCACCGCGTACGTGCCGCCTGGGCAGGGCGTGCACGTGAACAGCCTGACCAAGAGGCTCCCGTGGAACACCGACCCGCCGTCGAACGGCCAGCACTATCCGGTCTGGGCGGTCTGGGGCTTCTACACGGACCCGATCAACCCGCACCGGGTGGTCCACAACGAGGAGCACGGCGGGGTGATCCTGTGGTGGGGCGACAAGGTGCCGGCGTCGACGGTCGGCCGGCTGCGCTCGCTCTACAACGAGCAGCCCGACGGCACCTTCGGCACGCCCTACCCGGTGCTCGGCAGCAAGGTCGCGATCAGCGCGTGGACCGGCGACCCGTCCCGGTACGGCAGGAACAACTACTGGGGCCAGGGGCACCTGGCGGTCTGCCCGCGTCTCGATGCGGCGACGCGGCAGGCATTCGAGCAGTTCCGCACGACCTACCGAGGGCACGGTCCCGAGGGGGTCCCGCTGTCCGCCGACGAGCCCGGGATGGGACCGCAGTAGGGCGCGGGGCGCGGCCTCACGCGGTCAGGTCGCGGGCGAGCTCCTCGAAGACCTCGACGTAGGCGTCGACCGCCTCGTCCGTGTGGCTGACCGAGAGCGTCCATTCCTCCTCGCGGCCAGGCGTCATGAAGATGCCGCGGTTCATGTTGTAGAGCCAGGCGAGCTCGGCGAGCTCGCTGTCCTGATGCTCCTTGAAGGTCTCGTAGTCGACCACGGGCGTCGGTGAGAAGGTCACGCAGCCCTTGGCGCCGACGCCCACCGCGTAGCCGGGCAGCCCGTAGCGCTCGATCACCGCCGTGCAGCCGGCCAGGATTCGCTCGTTCAGCCCGTCGAGGTGGACGTAGGCGGCGGGCGTCAGCACCTCTTCCAGGTTGGCGCGGGCCGCTGCCATCGAGAGCGGGTTACCATTGTAGGTGCCGACCTGGTAGACCCGCTCGTCCTCGACGGCGGCCATCATCTCCTCGCTGCCTCCGATCGCGCCCGTCGGGAGCCCGCCGCCGAGCGTCTTCGCGAGCGTGACGAGGTCGGGCACGACGCCGAAGCGCTCGACGGCCCCTCCGGCGGCGATCGTCAGGCCGGTCTTGACCTCGTCGAAGATCAGCGCGACCCCGTGGCGCCGCGTCAGCTCGCGGACCTCCTCCAGATAGCCCGCCTGCGGGAGGACGACGCCGAGGTTCATCATCACCGGCTCCATGATCACGCAGGCGGGCTTGCGCCCTTCTGCGGCGAGCCGCTCGATCCGTCGCTCCATCGCACCGGCGTCGTTGAAGGGCACGGGGACGGTGAGGTCGACCACCGCCGGCGGGATCCCGGCCCCGTACGGGAGCGACGCGAGGCTCTCGCGGTCGCCGATGCGGCCGTACTCGACCCCGATCGAGACCATGACCGCGTCGTGGTGGCCGTGGTAGGAGCCGAAGATCTTCATCACCACGTCCCGTCCCGTGACCGCGCGCGCGATCCGGACCGCGTCCATGGTCGCCTCCGAGCCCGAGTTGACGTAGCGCCAGAGGGGGAGCCGGAAGCGGCGTGCGAGCTCTTCGGCGACGACGATTCCGTCCTCGGTCGGCGCGGCGAAGTGCGTGCCGAGCCCGAGCCGTTCCTCGACCGCGCGGACGATCGCCGGGTGAGCATGACCCTGCGTCATCGATCCGAAGCCGTTGTGGAAGTCCCACATCCGGTTCCCGTCGACGTCCCACACCTCGGGCCCGAGACCGCGCTCGAGGTAGATCGGCCACGGTTCGCGCAGCTGGTAAGAGGACGCCACCCCGCCCGCAAGCGAGCGGCGGGCCCGCTCGAACATACGCCGCGACGCCTGGGTGCGCTCGTCCAGCTCCCGCTGCTCCCGCGCGGTCAGCTCCGCGATGCGCCTCCGGTCGATCTCTGCTCGTGCTACCGCCACTGGGGCCTCCTCGCCCACAAATCTAGACGTTCGTACGGCTCTGCAGCACGGTGTTCGCGATCGCGATCAGCACGCCCGCGGCGAAGATCATCGTCCCCATTACGAACACCTGCGGCGGGATCCCCACCTTGACCGCGCCGTAGACCCAGAGCGGGAAGGTCAGCGTCTGGCCGGCGACGAACTGCGTGATGATGAAGTCGTCGATCGACATCGCGAACGCGAGCAGGGCCGCCGCCACGATCCCGGGCGCGAGCAGCGGGAGCGTGACGGTGCGGAACGCCGTCCACGGCCCGGCGCCGAGATCCGCGGCAGCCTTCTCGATCGCAGGGTCGAGACCGACGGCGCGGGCGCGGACGACCACGACGACGAAAGCGATGTTGAAGGCGACGTGGGCGATCAGGATCGTGAACAGCCCCCGCGCCACGTTCAGCGTGATGAAGAAGGAGAGCAGAGAGGCGCCCACGACCACCGACGGCGCGGCGATGTCGATGAAGATCACCGAGTCGACGGCGCCCGTTCCGCGGAACCGATAGCGCGCGAGGGCGAGCGCGAGCGGCACGCCGAGCAGGAGCGAGATCACCGTCGAGGCCACGGCGAGCTCGAGCGAGTTCACGAGCGCTCCGGTCAGATCGGCGATGTCGAAGGCTTGCCGGTACCACTGCGTGGTGAACCCGAGCCAGCTGAACGTCAGCCGCCCGGACGGCGCCTGGTTGAAGCCGTACACGACCATCACGGCGATCGGGACGATCGTGTAGGCGATCACCAACCACGTGTAGATCGGGAGCAGGAACCTCGCCGGCCTGATTCGGGCCGGTTTCGCGACGAGCGGGGCCGGGCCGGCCTCGGCGGTCACGCGTACTCCTGGATCTGCGCCGACCCGAACGCCCGCGCGTAGAGGAAGATCACGATCAGCGTCCCCGCGATCAGCAGCGAGGAGAGCGCCGAGGCGAGCGGATAGTCGAAGTTCTGCAGGTAGGCGGTCTGGATCACGTTGCCGATCATCGTCGTCCCCGGGCCGCCGAGGATCGCCGCGTTCACGTAGTCGCCGACGTTCGTGACGAACACGAGCAGGAAGCCGGCGAAGATGCCCGGGGCCGAAAGCGGCAGGATCACGCGCAGGAACGACGACGCCGGGGGTGCGTACAGGTCGCCCGCCGCCCGCACGAGCTGGCGGTCGATCCGCTCGAGCGCGACGTAGAGCGGCAGCGCCATGAACGGCAGTGCGCTGTACGTGAGCCCGGCGATCACCGCCGTGCGGGTCGAGAGGACGTGCGCCGACTGCGGCAACAGGTGCCAGTCCTTGAGCGTGCCGAGGACGAATCCCTGGTCGGACAGGATGAACTCCCACGCCAGCGTCCGGATCACGAAGGAGACGAAGAACGGAAGGAGCATGAGGAGCAGGTACGTGGACTTGTGACGACCCCCGTGGAACGCGATCCAGTACGCCATCGGATACGCGAGCACCAGCGCGAGCACCGTCGAGACGGCGGCGTACGCGAACGAGCGCACGAACTGCGTGTGGTACTGCTCGATCGCGGTGACGTACTCGTGCCAGTGCCAGGTGAGCGTGAACCCGGTGTCGGGGTTCCCGGTCTGGAGCGAGACCGAGAGCACGGCGAAGAGTGGTACGACGAAGAAGACGGCCAGGTAGACACCGCCGGGCATCCCCAGCAGGTAGGGGGCGAGCGTGCGGCGGCGGGGCTCCACCGGGACGGATCTAGGACTGGATGATCGGGTCGAAGATCCCGTTCCAGGTGTTGAACTCGTCGTAGTTCTTGAACGTGTAGTAGTCGTGCGCCTTTGCGGCCATCGCCTTCGTCGGGAAGACGAGCGGGCTGGACGCGACGCTCGGATCCTGCAGGTCGTTTGCGATCACCTGCTGCGCGGCCGGCACGGGGCAGATGTAGTTCACCCAGTCGGCCACCTCGGCCGCGATCTTCGGCTGGTAGTAGAAGTTCATCCACTTCAGCGCGTCGACCGGGTGCTTCGCGTGCATCGGGATCATCATGTTGTCGGTCCAGTGCATGACCCCTTCGGTGGGCACGACGAACTTCAGATGGGGGTAGCCCGAGGCGTTCGCCTGGAAGATGTCGCCCGACCAGGCCTGGGTGATCCAGGTGTCTTCGTTCTCGAGCGCCTTGATGTAGCTCTGGTCGTAGTACTGCCGGACGAGGCCGTCGTGGCGCTGCTTCTTGAGCAGCGTGGCCGACTTCTTCCAGTCGGCCTCGGTCGAGCTGACCGGATCGATCCCGAGCGCGAGCAGGCCGGCGCTGCCGAGTTCGGTGTTGTCGCTCATCATCCCGACGTGGCCCTTGAAGGCCGGATCGAACAGATCGTGGATCGACGTGATCTCGCGTCCGGTCAGCTTGGGGTTGTAGCCGATCCCGGTGAAGCCCGACTGCCACGCGACCGTGTAGGTGTTCGCGTGGTCGTAGGCCGGGCTCTTGACGAGCGGGCTCGCGTACTTCGCGAAGTTCGGCAGCAGCGACTTGTCGAGCGGGATCAGCCAGCCGTGGTCGATCAGCTCGGTCAGCTGCCAGCCGTTCGTCATCACGATGATGTCGTAGCCGGTCGACTGGCCGGCCTGCAGCGTCGGTGCGATCTTCGCGTAGAACGGCGCGTTGTCCTGGATCACCTCCTCGTAGCTGACCTTGATCCCGGTCGCCTTCGTGAACTGCATCAGCGAGGGATGCTTGCCGTGGTCGGTGTCGATGTAGAGGGGCCAGTTCGCAAAGTCGAGCAGGCCCGTCTGCTTCTGCTCCGACCACCACGCAGCCGAGCCGACCCCATTGCTCGTCTTCGCGGCCGTCGTGCCCGACGTCCCCCCGACCCCGCAGGCGCTGAGGACCGACCCGAGCCCGACCGCCGTCGCGGCGCCGAGACCGGCGCGGCGGAGGAACTGCCCGCGCGAGAGCCGTTCCTGGGTAAGACCCCGCACCAGCGCCGAATCGAAGCGGTCGAGTTGCTCATCGAATTCGTGCACGTGAGCTCCTTCCTCCGACGTGTCGCCGGCTAGACAACGAACGTATGCTCCGGTCGCCAGCGCAGGCGCACCTCGTCGCCGGCGCGCGGCGTGCCGTCACCCAGGTTCTGCACGTAGACCGTCAGGTTCGCGCCCCCCGGGCCGACGATCGCGAGCTGGTGGCCGAGCCCGAGGTACGTGGCCGTCACGACCTGCCCCTGCACCTCGTTCTCGTCCTGCGTGTCGGCATCGGCCGTCCGGGCGGGGCGCACCTTCTCGGGACGGACTCCGATCTTGACCCGCGTGCGCCCCCGGGGCAGACGGTCGGCCGGCAGCCGGACCTCGGGCCCGTCGTCGAGCGCGATCCGCGCCACACCCGCGTCCTCGCCGGCGACGGTGCCGGGCAGCAGGTTCGAGGCGCCGAGGAACTCGGCGACGAACTCCGTCCCTGGGCGGTCGTAGACGTCCTCGGGCGGGCCGGTCTGCTCGATCAGGCCCGCGTTCATCACGGCGAGCCGGTCGCTCATCGCGAGCGCCTCCTCCTGGTCGTGGGTCACGTAGAGGAACGTGACGCCGACCTCACGCTGGATCCGCTTCAGCTCGACCTGCATCTGCTTGCGCAGCTTCAGGTCGAGGGCCCCGAGCGGCTCGTCGAGCAGCAGCACGCGCGGCTCGTTCACGAGCGCCCGCGCGAGCGCAACGCGTTGCTGCTGGCCACCGGAGAGCCGGGCGGGCTTGCGTCGCTCGAGCCCGGCGAGGCCGACGAGCTCGAGCGCCTCGCCCACGCGCCGGTTGATCTGCTCCTTGCCGACCTTTCGCCGCCGAAGCCCGAAGGCGACGTTGGCGGCCACGTCCAGGTGGGGGAAGAGGGCGTACGACTGGAAGACGGTGTTGATGTCGCGGCGGTACGGCGGGACGCGGTTCATCTCGCGGCCGCCGAGGTAGACCGCTCCCTCGCTCGGCTCCTCGAAGCCGCCGATGATCGCGAGCGTCGTCGACTTGCCGCAGCCGGAGGGCCCGAGCAGGCTGAAGAACTCGCCGTGGGAGATCTCGAGGTCGATCCCGGCGACGGCGACCGTCTCCCTGAAGCGCTTCGTGACGCCTTCGAGGCGGACGTCGGGCGACGTTTGCTCGGATCCGCGCGCCGTCGACTCGGCGTCACGGATGGGCACGGCGCCGAACGTGAGGCTCAAAAGACGGTGCGGCCCCCGGTGCTCCGCAGCTGGGTGACCTCCCGGCGGCCGTGCATCTCACAACCATACCCGGCGTGTCTGTCGGATCCGGCGGGCTCGAACCTCTAGAATGCGCGCCCGCGCCGGGGTGGCGGAACGGGTAGACGCGCCCGGCTTAAAACCGGGTGTCCCTGCAGGGACGTGGGGGTTCGATTCCCTCCCCCGGCACTGCCGCTACCCGGTGCGTCGGTGTCGCTCCGTCAGCGCCCGGAGGCGCATCGCGAGCTCGGGCGTCAGGGCGTCCGGCTCGAGCCGCCAGCGCCAGTTCCGCTCGACCGTTCCCGGCCTGTTCATCCGCGCTTCCGAGCCGAGGCCCAGGACGTCCTGGAGCGGCGCGATCGCGAGCGCCGCGACCGAGCTCCACGCCAGCCCGAGCAGCTCCCAGGACGGGTCCTCGCCGGGCAGGCCGATCGACGCGCGGGCGGCGTCGGAGAGACTCCGCCACCAGCCGAGGGCGGTGTCGTTGTCGTGGGTCCCCGTGTACACGACCGACTGCTCGACGTGGTTTTCGAGCCGATGCGGGCTGGCGGGGCCGGCGCCGGCGGCGAACTGCAGCACGACCATGCCCGGGTACCCGAGCTCGGCGCGCAGGCGGTTGACGGGCTCGGTGATCACCCCGAGGTCCTCGGCGATCACGTCGAGCCGGCCGAGCACGGACTCGGCGGAGCGGAACAGCGCCGGCCCGGGCCCGCGGCGCCAGCGGCCGGTCGCCGCGGTCGCGCTCCCGGCCGGGACGGCCCAGTAGGAGACGAAGCCGCGGAAGTGGTCGATGCGCGCGACGTCGACCAGGCGGAACACGCGCCGCAGGCGCTCCGTCCACCACCGGTACCCGTCCCGCCGCATCGCGCCCCAGTCGTAGACCGGGTTCTTCCAGAGCTGGCCCGTCGCCGAGAACGCGTCGGGCGGCACGCCGGCGATCACGCCGCGCAGGAAGAGCCCCGGATGCGCGCGGTGGTCGGAGCCGTCCCAGCCCGCGTAGATGGGGATGTCTCCGACGACGCCGATCCCCCGGCCCGCCGCGTAGGCGCGGAGCGCCCGCCACTCGCGCTCGAACCGCACCTGCTCGTCGAGGTCGCCGCCGAAGGCGAGCCAGTCCTCGAGCCAGTACGCGTTCTCGGTGCGGAACGCCCCGCGTTCGGCCCTCGTGACGGGCGCGCCGCGGTCGGCGACGAGCCCCGGCGAGCCCGCGAAGACCGACGGCGACATGTAGGGCGAGCCGGTGTGATCGGGGGGGCCGAGGGGAAGGACCTGCCACCAGCGCTGGCCGGCCGCCTCCAGCCAGTCGACGAAGCGGTAGGCGTGCTCGTCGAGTACCCCGTTCGGCAGCGACGTCGGATGCAGGAGGATGCCGGAGGCACGTTCGAGCCGCACTTCCCGCGAGAATCTCACGCCTGGTGACCCTGCCGAAGACAACGAAGCCGCCGCCCCGGATCCAGGTACAGGCGATCGAGCCCGTGGTCGACTGCGGCCGCTACCCGGTCAAGCGCACGGTCGGGGAACGCGTCGAGGTCTACGCGACGGTCTTCGTCGACGGCCACGACCTCGTGCGCGCGGCCGTCCGGGTGCGGCCCCCGGGCGGGAGGGCGCGCGAGGAGCCCCTCGAGGACCTCGGCAACGACCGCTTCGGCGGCTTCTTCGTCGTCGACCGGCCCGGCCGCTGGACGTTCACCGTCGTCGCGTGGGTCGACCGGGTCGCGACCTGGCGGTACGAGCTCGGGCGCAAGCTCGAGGCCGGGCAGCAGGATCTCCGGGGCGAGCTCGCCGAGGGCGCAGTCCTGCTGGGCGTCGAGACGCTCACCGTCGAGGACGGGCTCACGGCGACCGCCGGCGACCGGTACGGCGAGGTGGCCGGCTCCCCGCTCGGCGTCGACGTCGACCGCGTGCTCGGCCGCTTCGGGGCGTGGTACGAGCTCTTCCCGCGCTCGTTCGGCGGCTTCAACGGCGTCTCCACGGTGCTGCCGCGGCTCGCCGAGCTCGGGTTCGACGTCGTGTATCTCCCGCCGATCCACCCGATCGGGGTCACGAACCGCAAGGGCCGGAACAACACGCTGCTCGCCGGGCCGGAGGACCCGGGCTCGCCGTGGGCGATCGGCTCGAAGCTCGGCGGCCACGACGCGATCGACCCGTCGCTCGGGACCTGGGACGACTTCGAGGCGATGATCGCGACCGCCGCGAAGGCGGGCATCGAGATCGCGCTCGACTTCGCGATCCAGTGCTCGCCCGACCATCCGTGGCTCGCCGAGCACCCGGAGTGGTTCAACCGGCGGCCGGACGGCACGCTCAAGTATGCCGAGAACCCGCCCAAGCGCTACCAGGACATCTACAACGTGAACTTCGAGTCGGAAGACTGGCGCGGCCTGTGGCAGGCGCTGCTCGACGTCGTGCTCTTCTGGGTCGCGCGCGGGGTGCGCGTGTTCCGGGTCGACAACCCGCACACCAAGCCGGTGGCGTTCTGGGAGTGGCTGATCGGAGAGGTGCGCGGCGCGCACCCGGACGTGATCTTCCTGTCCGAGGCCTTCACCCGCCCCGCGAAGATGACGACGCTGGCGAAGGCCGGCTTCGCGCAGAGCTACACCTACTTCACCTGGAAGAACGTGAAGCACGAGCTGCAGGAGTACGTGCAGGAACTGCTCGACTGGGCGCCGTTCTACCGCTCGAATGCCTTCGTGAACACGCCGGACATCCTTCACGAGTACTTGCAGCACGGGGGGCCGCCTGCGTTCCACGCGCGGCTCGTACTGGCCGCGACGCTTTCACCGTCGTACGGCATGTACTCCGGCTTCGAGAGCTACGAGAACATCGCCGTCGCGCCGGGCTCCGAGGAGTACCTCGACTCGGAGAAGTACGAGGTGAAGAGGCGGAAGCTGGACGGGCCGATGCTCCCGCTGATCGCGAAGCTGAACGCCGTGCGCCGCTCGCACCCTGCCTTCCAGCACGTCGACAATCTGCGCTGGCTCGAGACCGAGAACGAGCAGCTGATCGGGTATGCGAAGGGCGGGCAGGTGATCTGCGTCGTCAACCTCGATCCGTACGCGCCACGCGAGGGCGTGTGCGTGATCCCCGTCTCGCTCGGGCTGCCGCCCGCCTTCGAGGTGCGCGACCTGCTGACCGAGGACACGTTCGTCTGGCGCGCCGGCCGCAACTACGTCGGGCTCGCCGCCGGGGAGAGCCACGTGCTGGAGGTGATCACGTGACGGAGCCCGGCGCCGGGCAGTGGTTCGAGCGTGACCCTCTGTGGTTCAAGACCGCGGTCTTCTACGAGATCCACCTGCGCGGGTTCTTCGACGGCAACGACGACGGTTCGGGCGACTTGCGCGGGCTGACCGAGAAGCTCGACTACCTGCAGTGGCTCGGCATCGACTGCATCTGGCTGCTGCCTGCCTACCCGAGCCCGCTCCGCGACGGCGGCTACGACATCGCCGACTTCTTCGACGTGCATCCCGACTACGGGACGATCGAGGACTTCCGCACCTTTGTCGACCAGGCGCACCAGCGCGGCCTGCGGGTGATCGCCGACCTGGTCATGAACCACACGTCGCTGGATCACCCGTGGTTCCAGGCGAGCCGCGCCGACCCGGCCGGCCCGTACGGCGACTGGTACGTCTGGAGCGACGACGACTCGCGCTGGAGCGAGGCGCGGGTGATCTTCGTCGACACCGAGCCGTCGAACTGGTCCTGGGACCCGGCCCGCGGGCAGTACTACTGGCACCGGTTCTTCTCGCACCAGCCCGACCTGAACTACGACAACCCGGACGTGCAGGCGCAGATGCTCGACGTGCTGCGCTTCTGGCTCGACCTCGGCCTCGACGGCTTCCGGTTCGACGCCGTCCCGTACCTCTACGAACGCGACGGGACGAACGGCGAGAACCTGCCGGAGACGCACGAGTTCCTGAAGCGCGTCCGGGCGGAGATCGACGCGAAGTACGCCGACCGCGTGATGCTCGCCGAAGCGAACCAGTGGCCCGACGACGTCGTCGAGTACTTCGGCAGCGGCGACGGAGACGAATGCCACATGGCGTTCCACTTCCCGGTGATGCCGCGCATGTTCATGGCCGTCCGCAGGGAGGACGCTCTGCCTATCGTTGAGGTGCTCGATAACACGCCGTCGATTCCCGGGAACGCCCAGTGGGGCCTGTTCCTTCGCAACCACGACGAGTTGACGCTCGAGATGGTCACCGACGAGGAGCGCGACTACATGTACGCCGAGTACGCGAAGGACCCGCGGATGAAGCTGAACCTGGGGATCCGCCGGCGGCTCGCGCCGCTGCTCGACAACGGCCGCGACGAGATCCAGCTGGCGCACGCGATGCTCTTCTCGCTGCCCGGCTCGCCGGTCCTCTACTACGGCGACGAGATCGGCATGGGCGACAACATCTTCCTCGGCGATCGCGACGGCGTCCGCACGCCGATGCAGTGGACCGGCGACCGCAACGCCGGCTTCAGCCGCGTCCGACTTCGCCCAGCTCTACCTCCCCCCGTTGATGGATCCGGTCTACGGCTTTCAGGCGGTCAACGTCGAGGCGCAGTTGCGGCAGCCGAACTCGCTGCTGCGCTGGATCCACCGCCTGATCGCCCTGCGCAAGGATCACCCCGTCTTCGGGGTCGGCACCTACGAGGCGCTCCGACCCGACAACCCGCGCATCTTCGCCCACGTGCGGCAGTACGAGGACGACACGATCATCTGCGTGCACAACCTGGCGCGGTCGGCACAGGCGGCCCAGCTCGACCTCTCCCGCTGGCAAGGGATGATTCCCGAGGAGATGTTCGGCCGGACCCGCTTTCCGGCGATCGGCGAGCTGCCGTACCTGCTCACGTTCGCGCCGCGTGGGTTTTTCTGGTTCCAGTTGAGGAAGGACGAGTCATGACGTCCGAAGAGCAGGCACTCGTCGAGTTCGTGACCGATCAGCGGTGGTTCGGCGCGAAGACCCGGGACGTCGTCCAGGCGAGCGTCGTCGACCGCGCGACGATCGCCACCAGCGACCCGACGCTGGAGCTGCTGCTCGTCGAGATCCGGTTCGACACCGGGACGCACGAGACATACCAGTTGTTGCGCGGCGACGGGCTGGACGTGCTTGTCCGAGCCCGACGTGGCGACCGAGTTGGTGCGACTGATCAGGCGCGGCACGACCGTCTCGGCGCATGAGGGGACGGTCGAGCTCGTGCCGGTGCCGGCGTCGCTCGCGGGGGTTCCCGACGACATCGCGGTCACGCGGCAGATCGACGTCGAGCAGTCCAACTCGTCGGTCGTCCTCGACGACCGACTGATCCTCAAGGTGTTCCGCCGGCTCGAGGCCGGGGTGAACCCGGAGCTCGAGCTGCTTCGCTTCCTGACCGAGCACGGCTTCGCCAACATCGCGCGGCTCGCCGGCTGGTACCAGTACGTCGGGCGCCCGATGGAGGCGACGCTGGGCATCCTCCAGCAGTTCGTGCCCGACGGCCGCGACGGCTGGGAGCTGGCGCTCGACGTCGCTGACCGGCCGCACCGAGTGGTTTCTGTTCGAGCTCGAGCGCCTCGGAGAGGTGACCGGGGAGCTGCACGCGGTGCTCGGGTCCGACTCGACCGACCCGAGCTTCGCCCCGGAGCAGACGTCGGGCGAGTCGCTCGGTCTCCTGACCGCGACCGTCGACGAGGAGATCGAGGCGATCTTCATCGACCTGCCGGACGACGATCCCGAGCTCGAGCCGCTCCTCGGTCGCGGCGAGGAGGTGCGCGAGCGGCTCCGGCTGCTGACGAACCTCGGCGGCGCCGGGCGCGTGATCCGCCACCACGGCGACTTCCACCTCGGGCAGGCGCTGCACACCGACGCGCGGGTGGGTCTTGATCGACTTCGAGGGCGAGCCCGCTCGGTCGCTGCCCGAGCGGCGCCGGAAGCGCAGCCCGTTGCGCGACGTCGCCGGGATGCTCCGCTCGTTCGCGTACGTCGCCTCGGCGGCACCGCTGCTCCGGGGCGTCGTGCCGCCGCCGGACTGGGAGGAACGCGCGCGGGAGGTCTTCCTCGACGGATACCGCGCGACCGTCGACCCGTCGCTGATCCCCTCGGGAACGGCGATGGACAAGCTGCTGCAGGTGTTCGAGCTCGAGAAGGCGGTCTACGAGCTGCGTTACGAGCTCAACCACCGGCCGGACTGGCTGCCGATCCCGGTCGCCGGGATCGTGCGCCTGCTCGACGCCGAGGTCCCCGCGTGACGGCGGCGCACGTATGACGCAGGCACGGGCATCGGCCTTCGGCGAGCTGGACGTGTGGCTCGCGCGGGCGGGCCGGCACGAGCAGCTGTGGGAGAAGCTCGGTGCCCACCTCGTCGAGACCGGCGTCCGCTTCGCCGTCTGGGCACCGAACGCCCGCCGCGTGAGCGTCGTCGGGGACTTCAACGACTGGGATGCGGGGGCGGACGCGCTCGTCCCCGTCGACGAGACGGGGATCTGGGAAGGCGTCGTCGACCGGGCCGCGGCCGGGCAGCGCTACAAGTTCGTGCGTCGACGGGCACGAGAAGGCCGATCCGGTGGCGTTCCGGGCAGAAGACCCGCCGCGGACGGCGTCGGTGGTCTTCGAGCCCGGGTACGAGTGGAGCGACGCGGCGTGGATGGAGGCGCGCCGGGCCGGTGAGCTGCTCGACCGTCCGCTCGCGATCTACGAGGTGCACGCGCCGTCGTGGCGGCAGGGGCTCGGCTGGCGCGCGCTGGCCGATCAGCTCGCCCCGTACGTCCGCGACCTCGGCTTCACGCACGTCGAGCTGATGCCCGTCATGCACCACCCGTTCTCGGGATCCTGGGGCTACCAGGTCACGGGGTACTACGCGCCGCTGGCGTCGATGGGCTCTCCGGACGACTTCCGGTATCTTCGTCGACCGCATGCACGCGGACGGGATCGGCGTGATCCTCGACTGGGTGCCGGCGCATTTCCCGCGCGACGACTGGGCGCTCGTTCGCTTCGACGGCACGGCGCTGTACGAGCACGACGACCCGCGGCGCGGATCGCATCCCGACTGGGGGACGCTCGTCTTCAACCTCGGCCGCACCGAGGTTCAGAACTTCCTCCTCGCGAACGCGCTCTTCTGGCTGCGCGAGTACCACGCCGACGGCCTGCGCGTCGACGCCGTCGCCTCGATGCTCTACCTCGACTACTCGCGGCCGGCGGGAGGCTGGGTGCCGAACCGCTTCGGCGGGCCGCGAGGATCTCGAGGCGGTCGCGTTCCTGAAGGAGCTGAACGAGCTCGTGCACGCGCGCGAGCCGGGCGTGATCTCGGTCGCCGAGGAGTCGACCGCGTGGCCGGCCGTCTCGCGCCCGACCTACGTCGGCGGGCTCGGCTTCGGCTTCAAGTGGAACCTCGGCTGGATGAACGACACGCTCGGCGTACTTCGCACACGATCCGGTTCATCGCCGCTACCACCACCACGAGCTGACGTTCTCGCTCGTCTACGCGTGGAACGAGAACTTCGTGCTCCCGCTCTCGCACGACGAGGTCGTGCACGGGAAGGGCTCGCTGCTGCAGAAGATGCCCGGCGACCGCTGGCAGCAGCTCGCGAACCTCCGGGCGCTCTACGCGTACATGTGGGCGCATCCCGGCAAGAAGCTGCTCTTCATGGGGGCCGAGCTGGCGACACCGTGGGAGTGGAGCGAGCAGGGCGAGCTGCCGTGGTGGCTGCTCGAGCACGCCGAGCACGCGGGAGTGCGCGACCTCGTCCGCGACCTGAACCGCGTCTACCGCGGACGAGCCGGCGCTCTGGGAGGTCGACTTCTCGCACGAGGGCTTCCGCTGGCTCGAGCCGAACGACGCCGCTGGACAACGTGCTCGCGTTCATGCGCCTGTCGCGTGACGGGGCGCGGTCGGCTGGTGTGCGTCGCGAACCTCTCGCCGGTCCCGCGCGAGCCGCTATCGCGTCGGCCTGCCGCAGCCGGGGTCGTGGCTCGAGGTGCTGAACACCGACTCGACCTACTACGGCGGCAGTGGGGTGGGCAACCTCGGCGCGGTCGACGCCGAGGAGACCGGCTGGCACGACCAGCCGTACTCGGCCGAGGTCACGCTGCCGCCGCTCGGCGTGGTCTGGCTCCGCCGCCGGCCGGACTGACGCGCCGGCCCCTCCGGATCCGGACGGGTACGGTCAAAAGGGGATGAGCCGCGCGGTCTGGCCGGGCGACCCGTTTCCGCTCGGGCAGAGCTGGGACGGCCACGGGACGAACTTCTCGCTGTTCTCGGAGAACGCCGAGCGGGTCGAGCTCTGCCTGTTCGACGAGGAGGGCAACGAGGAGCGGATCGCGGTCGAGGAGCGGACGGCGTTCAACTGGCACTGCTACCTCCCGGGCGTCGGGCCCGGGCCAGCGCTACGGCTACCGCGTCCACGGCGCGTACGAGCCCGCAGTCCGGCGCTGCGCTTCAACCCGGCGAAGCTGCTGATCGACCCGTACGCGAAGGCGATCGAGGGCGCGGTCGACTGGGACGCGGCGAACACGCTGCCGTACGTCCCGACCGGCGACCCCGACGCCGACCTCGACGGATCGACGAGTCCGACAGCGCGCCGGCGATCCCCAAGTCGCGTCGTGATCGACCCGAGCGTTCGACTGGGAGGACGACGACTGGGTGCGTCCGCGAACGCCGTGGCACGAGACCGTGATCTACGAGACGCACGTGCGCGGTTTCACGAAGCGGCGCGACGACGTGCGCGAGGACCTGCGTGGGACGTACGGCGGGCTCGCGAGCGAGGGCGCATCGCATACCTGAAGTCGCTCGGCGTGACCGCGGTCGAGCTGCTCCCCGTGCACCACATCGCCGACGAGAGCTTCCTGCACGAGCGCGGCCTGACGAACTACTGGGGCTACTCGACGATCGGCTACTTCGCGCCGCACTCGCTGTACGCGGCGACGAGCGGCCAGGTGCGCGAGTTCAAGGGGATGGTCAAGGCGCTGCACCGTGCCGGGATCGAGGTGATCCTCGACGTCGTCTACAACCACACGGCCGAAGGCAACCACCTCGGGCCGATGCTCAGCCTTCGCGGCGTCGACAACAAGAGCTACTACCGGCTCGTGCCCGACGACCCCCGCTTCTACATGGACTACACGGGCACCGGCAACACGCTGAACCCGGTGCACCCGAGCGTGCTGCGGCTGATCATGGATTCGCTCCGCTACTTCGTGACCGAGTGCCACGTCGACGGGTTCCGCTTCGATCTCGCGTCGGCGCTCGCGCGCGAGTTCTACGACGTCGACCGCCTGTCCGCCTTCTTCGACATCATCCACCAGGACCCGGTCCTGTCCCAGGTGAAGCTGATCGCCGAGCCGTGGGACGTCGGCCCGGGCGGCTACCAGGTCGGCAACTTCCCGATCCTGTGGTCGGAGTGGAACGGCATCTACCGCGACGTCATGCGCGACTTCTGGCGTGGGCGCGCGCCGCTGGCGGCATTCGCATCGCGCTTCGGCGGCTCGGCCGACCTCTACGAGCGCGACGGCCGCCGGCCGTTCGCGTCGATCAACTTCGTCACCGCCCACGACGGCTTCACGCTGCGCGACCTCGTCTCGTACAACGACAAGCACAACGAGGCGAACGGCGAGGAGAACCACGACGGCACGGACGACAACCGTTCGTGGAACTGCGGCGTCGAGGGCCCGACCGGACGATCCGGGCCGTGCTCGCGCTGCGCGCGCGCCAGCAGCGGAACTTCCTTGCGACGCTGTTCCTCTCGCAGGGCGTACCGATGCTGCTCGGTGGCGACGAGATCGGGCGCACGCAGCGGGGCAACAACAACGCCTGGTGCCAGGACAACCTGATCTCCTGGTTCGACTGGGAGTCGGCCGACGACGAGCTGCTCACGTTCACGCGCCGGCTGATCGAGCTCCGGCGCATCCACCCGGTCTTCCGGCGCACCAAGTTCTTCGACGGCCGTGGTGAGCAGCTGCCGGACGTGTGGTGGATGCGCCCGGACGGCCGGCGCATGACACGCAAGGACTGGGACAACACCGAGACGCGCGCGATCGGCGTCTTCCTGAACGGCGACGAGCTGCAGGCGGAGACCCGATCGGGCGAAGAGGTCCGCGACGACTCGTTCCTCGTGCTGTTCAACGCCTTCTTCGACGACGTCACGTTCCGGCTGCCCGCGCGACGGCTCGGCCTGCGCTGGAAGCTCGAGCTGAAGACCGGCGAGTTCGGAGCCGACCGCCTGGCGCCCGGCTCGGAGGTGGTGGTCGAGTCTCGCTCGCTGGTCGTGCTGCGGCGCGCCTGACCGTCTTCGAGGGAAGGTGCTCCGCGCCGTGCGACGTCGACGCCGGCGCGGGGAGAGGAGGATCAGGCGTAACGCTCTCGGCAGGCCGGTTGATGTTCGTGTCGTCCGGACGGACGACGGCTACGCCTGCTCGCCCGGCTGCACCGTGCCGGATTCGTAGGCGAGCACGACCGCCTGCACGCGGTCGCGGAGGTTCAGCTTCATCAGGATGCGCGCGACGTGCGTCTTGACCGTCGTCTCCGAGACGAACAGCGTCTTCGCGATCTCGGCGTTCGAGAGCCCGCGCGCGATCAGCATCAGCACCTCGCGCTCGCGTGCGGTGAGGTCGTCCAGTCGGGGGAACTGCGCCCGCGGCTTCGGCCCCGTCCCCTTCACGAACTCGGAGATGACGCGGCGCGTGATCGTCGGCGACAGCAGCGCGTCGCCCTGCGAGATCACGTGGATCGCCGACACGAGCTGCTCCGGCGGCGTGTCCTTGAGCAGGAAGCCGCTCGCGCCGGCACGCAGCGCCTCGTAGACGTACTCGTCGAGGTCGAACGTGGTCAGCATGAGGATCTTCGGCGCCTCTTCGCTGCCGTCGAGGATCCGCCGCGTCGCTTCGAGGCCGTCGAGCTCCGGCATCCGGATGTCCATCAGCACGACGTCCGGTGAGAGCGCGCGCACCTGGTCGATCGCCTCGCGTCCGTCGGCGGCCTCGCCCACGACCTGCATCTCCGGCTCGGCGTCGAGGATCATCCGGAAGCCCGCCCGGACGAGCGCCTGGTCGTCGACGAGCAGGATGCGGATCACGCGGGTACCTCGACCGGCAGCTCGGCGCGAAGCACGAACCCACCGCCCTCGCGGGGCCCCGCCTCGAGGGTTCCACCGTACAGCGCGACGCGCTCGCGCATGCCGACCAGTCCCTGGCCGAGCCCGTCCTCCACGGCGACCTCCGTCCCGTCGTCGGCGACCTCGAGGTTGAGCTTGTTGTCGTCGAAGCGGATCACCACCTCGGCGTGCGAGCCGGGAGCGTGCTTGAGCGCGTTCGTCAGTCCTTCCTGCACGATGCGGTACGCCGAGAGGTCGACACCCGGCGGCAGCTCGGTGGGCTCGCCCTCGACGCGAAGCGTGACGGGGAGCCCGGCCTCGACAACCTGCGCGATCAGGTGGTCGATGTGCTGCAGGCCGGGTTGCGGGGTGAGGGACGGCGTTCTCGCCTCGCCGGGGCGCATGACGCCCAACATACGACGCATCTCGGTCAGCGCCTGCCGGCCGATCTGCTCGACCGAGAGGAGGGCATCGCGCTCGCGATGCTGGTCCTCGCGGAGCAGCCTGCGCACCCCGGACGACTGCACGACCATCACCGACAGGGAGTGTGCAACCACGTCGTGCAGCTCGCCGGCGATGCGTGCCCGCTCCTCGGCCGCCGCCCGCTCCGCCGCGACCGAGCGGGCCTGCTCGACCTCGGCGACACGGGCGCGGAGGATGCGCGTCTGCTCGGACCGAGTCGCGAACGCACGGCCCCCGAACCAGGCGCCGCCGTAGATGATCAGCGCGCCGAAGAGGTCGCTGGTCGTCGAGTCGGGGAAGCGGTACTGGACGTAGACGGCGGTCGTCAGGCCGAGGGCGAGGCCGACGATCGCACCCTCGCGATCGCGGATCGCGCCGAGCGAGATCATCACCGCGATCCCGGCGAACAGCCCCGTGTCGATCTTCTCGAGCCCGGACGGGTCGAAGGCGCCGCAGAGCGCGAAGGCGGCGAGGGAGACGCAGGGCGCGCCGAGCGGCAGCCGGCGCCGGAAGAGCAGCGGCAGCACGAAGAACAGCGCTGCAGGCCCGATGAGCCAGAAATCGAGGTCGTTCCGCTTCGCGACCACCTCGACCTCGACTGCGACCCCGAGCGCGACGATGACGGCGTCGACGGCGTCGCGACGCAGCCGGCCCCACGCGCGGTGCCAGGTCACGGGCTGACGGTAACCCGTCGAGGCCGCGGGTGGCGTCGTTCCCTCAGCGGACGTCGGCGTCATCCTGCAGGACGATGCGCGGACGGGGGAGGGGCTTGAGTTTCGCGGCGCCTCACTAAGATTTGGTGGTGGATCTTGCGCGCGACGCGATGGTTGCCGACCCCCTCGCCCTGGGAGCCGGCCAGAGCGCGCGCGATGCCGGGGAGGCGCTGCTCCGGCCGGAGGTGCGCGCGGTCTTCGTCTGCGACGACGGCGGGCGCCTGCTCGGCGTCGTCACGCGCAAGACCCTCGTGCGCGAGGTGGTTGCGAGGGGGCTCGATCCCGAGACGACCAGGCTCGATGCGATCGCGGAGGCTCCGAACGCGACCATCGAGTCGGCGATGCCGCTGTCCGACGCCTTCGCCTTCCTCGAGCAGCACGACTTCGAGCGCGTGCCGGTTGTCGAGGACGGGCGGCTGGTCGGCGTGCTCGCGCGTGCCGTCGTCCAGCGCCGGCTGGCAGAAGACGAGCCGCCCAACGACGGCGACTGAGCTCGGCTCGCGCCGCGTGCCCGATCGTCCTGTCCCCCATCCGGAACGGGCGTGTCGACGCCGAGCCCTGCTCTGGAGACTAGGCGGCCCGGAGGTTCGGAGCGGCCTCGGCGAGGAGGCCGTCGAGCGCGTCACGCAGCCCCTGCCGGATGTCGCCGTCGAGCAGGTGACCGTCGTCGTCGAACTTCTCGCCAGCGTGCCCGACGGCGAGCTCGACGCCCGCGACACGCGAGCCCATCGCGGCGAGCACCTTCCGCAGCTCGGCCGCCGCCCAGACCGCACCGAAGGCGCCGGCGCTCGATCCGATCACGGCCACGGGCTTGTTGCGGAAGGCGTTGGTCGCGAGCGGGCGGGAGCCCCAGTCGAGCGCGTTCTTCAGGGCGCCCGGGATCGACGAGTTGTATTCGGGGGTCGCGAAGACGACGGCGTCGGCGTCTCGCACCAGCGACCGGAAGGCCTCGACCGCCGGCGGCCCGGGGACGCCGTCGTCGTCCGCGTCGTAGGGCGGGATCTCCTTGAGCCCGTCCCAGAGGACGACGTCGACGCCGTCGGGCGCCTCCTCGCGCAGGGCACGGAGGAGGCGCGTGTTGTTGGAGTGCCGGCGGAGCGACCCGCTGATCGCGAGGACGTGCACTACGAGCCCTGGCCCACCAGGGTGAGGTCGGCCCTGAGCGTGACCTCGTTCGCGAGGGCGGGATCGCCGTTCGGAAGCGGCATGTTCCAGTTCATGTCGAACGCAGTCCGGTCGACCGTGGTCTCGAGGCTGAGCCCGACGCGATTCTTGCCGAAGTGGTCGACCGTCGGGCCGGCGATCGTGCCGCGCAGCGTCGCGGGCTGCGTGATGCCCTTGATCGTGATCTGTCCCTCGACCTCGACGGTGTCGGCGTCGCGGCGGATCGTGTCGGTCGTGAAGGTGACCTCGGGGTGGCGCTCGGCGTCGAAGAACTCGGGCGAGAGCAGGTGCGCCTCGAGGTTCTCGTCCTTGACGCTGATGCTCGCGATGCGGGCGGCGCCGGTCAGGCGGCCGTCGGCCAGCGTGGCGTCGAAGTCGGTGACCGTGCCGCTGAAGGTGGCGACGGCGTAGGGGACCTCGAAGGTGACGCTCGAGTGGACGGTGTCCGCCTCCCACGTCCCGGCGGGGACGGCGGTGGTCTCTGTGGTGGTGCTCATTGGCGTGTTCCTCCTAGAAACTTGATTGCGCAACGATACTACCAGAACGCTTGCGGTCGCAAGTTTCTTCCCGGGGCTCAGCAGCAGGTGAAGGCGCCGGCCGGCGCGTCGTCGTCCGGCTGCGGGCCGAGCGCCGCCGCCTCCAGCACCGCGCCGTCCAGGATGTCGCGCTCGCCGGCCACCACCCGCTCGGCGCCGAGCCCGCGCAGCAGCTCGCGCAGGATGACCGCGCCGACGACGATCACGCTGCTGCGGTCGGGCTCGAGCAGCAGCGCCCGCCGCTCCTCGTCGGAGCTCGCAGCGAGGCGCGTCAGCTCCTCGTCGACCGCGCGGCCGTCGAGTGCCGCGCAGCCCCGCAGCGCGGCGAGCTCTGCCGTCGTCCCGTCGACCCCCACGAGCGTCCGCACCGCGAACGGCGGCGCCGGGAGCGCTGCGCGCACGGCGGCCGCCGCCGCGTCGAGGTCGGAGCCGAACCGCTCGGCCAGGCGCACGCATCCGATCTGCAGGCTGTGCCGGAAGCCGTCGGCGGCGATCTCCGTCGACCCGCCGCCGATGTCCGTGACGATCGCGCCGGGCTCGAGCGGGCCGACACCTCGCAGGGTCAGCGCGGCCTCCTCGTCGCCGGAGAGCAGCCGTGTCGCGAAGCCGTACGACCACTCGATCTCCCCGAGGAACGCCTCGCCGTTGTCGGCGTCGCGGACGGCGCTCGTCGCGATTGCGAGCGTCCACTCCGCGCCGAGCGACTCGGCCTCGCGCCGGTAGTCGGCGAGGACGTTGCGCACGCGCGCGATCGGAGCGGGCAGCAGCCGCCGCCGCTCGTCGACGCCTTCGCCGAGGCGCGTGATCCGCGTCCTCCGCACGAGCTCGGTCGTCCGGCCGTCGACGACGTCCGCGACGAGCAGCCGCGTCGCGTTGCTGCCGAGGTCGATCGCAGCGACGCGCGTCATTTCCAGGGCCAGATCGGCATCGGATCGATGGTATGCTCGGGGTGCGACGCGGGGTGGAGCAGTCAGGTAGCTCGCCGGGCTCATAACCCGGAGGTCGCAGGTTCAAATCCTGCCCCCGCTATAGGCAAAGCCCTGGAAAACAGGGCTTTTCTCGTTGTTCCGCGAACGACTCCCCTGATGGAGCCTTGACAGCCAAGGCTACCTCGCAGGCCGCATCGCCCCGGAGCGCGCGCTTCGAATCGAGATGAGCGGCCGCTCTCGGCGGTTCGAGTTCCGCCCTGGCGAGTGGGAGCTCGTCTGCGCCAGGTGCGCGGGAACGGCCCCTGCCGGACCGACCCAACGACTCTCACAGACGCCTGAAGAACGACTCCACGAGCTCGACAGCGGACGTTGTGCGCTGCCGGATCAGCCCGGCGATCTGCACCGCTCCCTGTAACCAGATCTCTTCCACTGCTAGTCGATCAGGGCTTGTCCTGCGGCGCGCGTTCGGCGCGCTCGACGACGCGCGCGACTTCCACGCGAGAGCTGACACCGAGCTTGCGGAAGGTGTTGCGCAGGTGGGTCTCGACGGTCTTCGAGCTGAGAAACAACTCGGCGGCGATTTGTGGATTCGTCTTGCGGTCGACGACGAGTCGTGCGATCTGGAGCTCGCGCTCCGTGAGCGAGTCGACACCAGAGCCGTCTGCTTTCCCCGGGCGCGTGCGCCGGTAGATCGAGCGTCCGAGCTTGCGGAGTTCCCTCTCGGCCTGCAGCCGGTAGCGGTGCGACCCGAAGGACTCGAACGCGGCGGCTGCAAGGTCGAGCTCGACCGCCGCGCGGTCGGGGTCGCCCGCCTCGGCGAGCGCCCGTCCGGCGAGCAGGCGCGCGTTGGCGGCGTCGAACGCGTCCTCGACCTCCTCGAGCGCCGTTGCGGCATCGAGTGCCTTCTCGGCGGCGATCCCTGGTTGCCCGTCGTGGAGATCGATCGTCGCGGCGCTGAGAGCCGCCAGTGCGCCCGCCATCGGGAGGGCGACGGCCTCGGCGCACGCACGGGCAGCAGCCGCGGCATCCTCGGCTGCGTCGCGCCGACCCGCCTCGAGGAGAGCGCGGGTCAGGAGCTCGAGGTACCTGGCTCGCCAACCGCCTCCGATGAGCCGCAGCTCGTTCCCGCCGGCGAACTCCACCAGCAACTCGGCGCAGCGGTCTGCGTCACCCGTCTCGAGTTCCGCATAGGCCAGTGCAACCGCGGCATGCGCGGGGATAGGACCGGGTCAAGCTGTTGCGCGAGATCGAATGCTTCCCTTGCAGTCGCGAGCGCCAGGTCGATGTCGCCGGCGGCGAACGCCGCGTAGGAGCGGTTGAAGAGGTTCAGGGCGAGCCCTTGCGGGTTGTCGACGAGCCGGGCGGCTGCGATCGCGCCGTCGAGAACTTCGCCGGCTTCGGCCATCCTGCCCCGAACCCAGAGGCTGCCTCCGAGCATGGGGACGATGAGGGGAAAGAGATCGCCCTTGCCGTACGTGCGGCCGATCCTGAGCGCGCGCTCGGCGTGAGACCCCGCGTCCGCGAACTGCTCGAGGTAGAACTCGCCGGTCGCCAGGTGTGCGAGCGCGTCCACGCGCCGTCCGAGATCCTCGTCTGAGAGCTGGTCGACGAAAGCCGCGGCTTCGCCCGCATACGCCTTTCCCTCTGCTGCGCGACCGCCCACTGCGCTCGCCAGGACTCGTATCGCTTGGGCCGCTGCGACTAGCGCTTCGTCGTCGAGCGATGCTGCTGCATCGACGGCCCGGCTGGCCCAGGTACGCATCGCGTCGTAATCGCCGTGGTAGAGGCTGTCGCCGGCAAGCTCGATCATGAGCTCGACCCCTTGCGCGGAGTTGGGGTCCCTCAGCCCGAGGAGCGCGGTCTCGAGGTGGGCGCGCGCCTCGTTGTAGCGGCCGAGGAGGTGCTCGACGCGTGCGCAGGCCACGGTGACGCGGACGCGCAGCGACTCGGCTTCCGCCGGGACGATGTCCATGCTTTCGAGGAGCGTTGAGTGGCTCTCGCCCAGTTGGCCGGTGGCGGCGAGCGCTTCGGAGCGGGCTAGCAGTAGCTCGACGCGGCGGTCGTTCGACGCGGACGCCGGCAGGAGACGGAGCGCTGCTCCGAACCAGCGCGCCGCGCTCCCCGGTGCGCGCGGAGCCGCCGTCTCTCCCGCCTGTTCGAGGAGCGCGATTGCAGCGTCGTCTCCGTGGCGTGCGGAGAGCTCGACGTGGTGAGCGATGGCCGAGGCGGATGAGCCCCGGACAGAGAGGGCGTCGGCGCAGCGTTCGTGGGCGCTGAGCCGCCAGCCACCGGGCATCGACTCGTAGACCGCGCGGCGGACGAGCGGGTGGCGGAAGCGAAAGCGCCGGGGAAAGTCGGTCGGGCGGACGAGATCCAGGCCCAGGAGCTCGTCGAGCGCAGCGATCGCTGCGGTCTCCGCGGCTCCGGCGGCTGCGGCCGCGAGCTCGGGGTCGAAGGGGTCTCCTGCGACGGCGGCGCCCTCGAGGACGATGCGTGCCTTCTCGGACAGCAGTGCAAGCTCCTCCGTCAGGGCTGCGGCGACCGCAGCCGGGACGTCGACTCCTGCGAGCGAGCTCTCTTCGGCGGTCGTCGCCGGTGTGCCGCGACGCTCCAGGGAACGCGCGAGCTGCTCGAGGTAGAACGGATTGCCGCCGGTGTCCTCGTACAGGGTCCTCGCGTCGGCTCCGTCGCCGACCAGTTCGCGCGCCTCGTCGGGGCTGAGTGCCCCGAGCTCGATGCGCGTGATCGTGCCGGCGCGGTGTGCCCGTTCGACTGCCGCGCTGAGCCGCTTGCCGATCTGTCGCGGCCGGACGGCGACCGCGATCAGGACCTGTGCGGCCGGTGGCCGGTGGAGCAGCGCGCCGAGGAGCTCGACCGAGGCCGGATCTGCCCAGTGGACGTCGTCGAGCAGGAGGACGACCGGCTGGGTCTGCGCGAGCGTCTCGAGCAGGACGCACACGGCGCGGTGGCTGCGGTAGCGCTCGTGCTGGATCGCGGTCCGCCGCCCGGTCGCGGGGCCGGTGACCGAAGGGAGGACGGTCGCGAGCTCTGCGCGGACGTCGTCGCTCAGGCTGGCGAGGCGGTGAGGGTCGAGGCCGTGGACGTACTCGTCGAGGGCGTCGACGAAGACCCAGAACGGCAAGTCGAGCTCGAGCTCGCCGGCTCGGCCCGCCAGGACGAGGAACGCGCGCGCGTCTGCGCGGGCGCCCAGCTCGGCGAGGAGGCGCGTCTTGCCGATTCCGGGCTCGCCGACGAGTTCGAGGGCTGCGGATCGGCCCTCGGCGACCCGCGCGAGGAGGTGGTCGATCGCGTCGAGCTCCGACGCGCGGCCGACCAGGTGAGTGGCGCCTGCCATCTGGTGCTCCCCTGCTCTCCACCCTACTTCAGGGCGGCGCGTCGAGAAATCAGGGTGGGCGATTCAGGGTGCCCGCCCGATGTCGCGCCGGCTGTGCTGCGGCAGGGTCGGCGCATGCCTCGGTACCTGCTCACCCATCAGCATCGCGCCAACGAGTGCGGCGTCGTCTTCGCCGCCTTTGCCGGCTTCGAGAGCCCGCTGCGGCGCAAGGGCGCGCTCGCTTCCTGCGGTTCCGGTGGCCACTCGATCTGGTGGACGGTGGATGCCGCAAGCGAGGAGAACGCGCTCGCGCTGCTGCCCTTCTTCGTCGCCGAGCGCACGACGGCCGTCCCCGTCAGCGAGGTGCGGATCCCGTGACCGGGCTACGCAGACGCAACTCGAAGGGAGGAGCTATGAACGCATCGATTCGGAACCACGCCTGGAGTGAGCTCGCGCTCCGCGAGAACGACGGCCTCGCCGTCACGCTCCTCTGGAGCCGGGCCACCGGCCGGGTCAAGCTCGCCGTCGACGACGCCAAGGTCGACGAGCACCTTGAGATCGACGTGCCGGGCGCTGACGCGCTCGCGGCCTTCCACCACCCGTTCGCCTATGTAGCGGAGCTCGGCGCCTCCTTCGGCGACGTCGGCTCGCTCGCACCCGAGAGGAGCACGGTCTGATGACTATCGACCCCGTTCAGCACGCGCGGCGTTGGAAGACGCTCGCCGTGCTGTCGCTGAGCCTGGTGATCATCGGGCTCGACAACACGATCCTCAACGTCGCCCTGCCGACCCTGCAGCACGAGTTCGACGCCTCGCCTTCGAAGCTGCAGTGGATGGTCGACTCCTACCTACTCGTCTTCGCCGGGCTGCTGCTCGTCTTCGGTGTGCTCGGCGATCGCTTCGGGCGCAAGCGTGCGCTCCAGGCCGGAATCTCGATCTTCGGACTGGCGAGCCTCGGCGCCCTGGTCGCCGATTCCGCCGACCAGGTGATCGCGGTTCGCGCGGCGATGGGCGTGGGAGCGGCCCTGATCATGCCGGCCACCCTCTCGATCATCGCCAATCTCTTCACCGGCAAGGAGCGGGCGAAGGCGATCGCGATCTGGGCGGCGCTGGCCGCGGTCGGGATCGGGCTCGGGCCGCTCATCGGCGGAGTGCTGCTCGCGTGGTTCGACTGGTCGTCCGTCTTCATGGTCAACGTGCCGTTCGCGGGGGCTGCACTGCTGCTCGGTATCCGTTACGTCCCCGAAAGCCGCGACCCGCGGCCTGGCTCGTTCGACGTCCTCGGCGCTGCACTCGCAACCGCGGGTTTCAGCCTCCTCGTCTACGGGATCATCGAGGCGCCCGGCGAAGGCTGGACGTCCGGGCTCATCCTCGCGCTACTTGCCGCGTCGGTTCTCCTTCTCGGCGCCTTCCTGTGGTGGGAGCGCCGCATCGACGAGCCGATGCTCGACCTCGGCTTCTTCCGCAGCGCCGGCTTCAGCGTCGGGACGACTGCAGTGAGCGTTGCCTTCTTCGCGCTGCTCGGTGGCATCTTCGCGCTGACCCAGTACCTGCAGTTCGTGCACGGTTACAGCGCGATCAAGGCCGGCGCGATCATGAGCCCGATCGCGCTCGGGCTGATGATGGGGGCCGGCACGTCGAGCAAGGCCGCCGAGCGGCTGGGCGTTGCGCGGGTCGTCGCAGCAGGGTTGAGCGGGCTCGCCCTCATGCTGGCGTTGACGACGCTCTGGGAGCGCCAGACTGGAGCACTCCCGCTGGCACTGTGGTTCTTCGGCCTCGCGCTGGCGACAGGCTGGGTGATGGCGCCCGCGACGAGCGCGGTCGTCGGTGCGGTGCCGGCTGCCAAGTCTGGCGTCGCCTCGGCGACCAACACCGTCGCACGCATGGTCTCCGGCGCGCTCGGCGTGGCCGTGATCGGCTCGCTCGTCGGCTCCCTCTACTCCAAGGACGTGGACGGCTCGTTCGTCGGCCTCCCCGCCGACGCCCAGGCTCGAGCGGAGGACTCGGTCGGCGCCGCGACCGCGATCGCCGCCCAGCTCCCGCACGAGGCCGCGTCCGGTCTGCTTGTCGTGGCCGGCGACGCGTTCACGCAGGCGATGGGCATCGGTCTCGTCGTCGCGGCGGCGCTTGCGATCACCACCGCCGCCGTCGTCTTCCGCTTCCTGCCCTCCCATGAGCGGGCGGGCACGGAATCCCTCGATCCCCAGCTGCAGCACTGAAAGGAGCGTGTCGTGACCTCCCTGAAGAACAACAACCTGGCGGCACGCATGGGCCGCTGGAGCGCGACTCACTGGAAGACCGCCGTCTTCGGTTGGCTCGCCTTCGTGGTCGTGTCGCTCGCCGTCGGCGTGGCCGTCGGCCAGAAGACCATCGACCAGAACGACGCGAACGTCGGCGAGGCACACCGGGCCGACCGGATCCTGCGCGACGCCGGCTTCCGGATCGATCCGCAGACGGAGTTCGTCGTCGTCCAGAGCACGACACTCACCGCCCGCGACCCGTCCTTCCGGGCGGCGATTCAGGACGTCGTCTCGCGCGTGCGCCCGTTCACGACGATCGAGAATCTCCGGTCGCCGCTCGACCCGGGGCAGGGCGGCCTCGTCTCGAAGGACGGCCGCACCGCACTGGTCGAGTGGGAGATGATGGGCGACACGACGCTCGCCCAGAAGAACGTCGACGCCCTCGTCGCCGCGACCGACGCCGCCGCGAAGGCGCATCCCGCATTCTACATCGGCGAGGCAGGCTCGTCGAGCTCCGGCAAGGCGCTCGACGCGATGTTCGGACGGCAGCTGAAGCAGGCCGGGGAGCGCTCCGTCCCGCTGACGCTGGCGGTGCTGCTCGTCGTGTTCGGCGCGCTCGTGGCGGCCGGAGTGCCGCTCCTGCTCGCCCTCACGGCGGTGATCGCGACCGTCGGGCTCGTCGCCCTGCCCAGTCATGTCGTCCCGATGGACAAGAGCGTCAGCGCCGTAGTGCTGCTCGTTGGGCTCGCGGTCGGCGTCGACTACTCGCTCTTCTACCTCAAGCGGGAACGCGAGGAGCGGGCGGGGGGCAAGGGGCACCGGGCCGCGCTCGAGGCGGCGGCCGCCACCTCGGGCCGGGCGGTGCTCGTCTCCGGCTTCACGGTGATGGTCGCAATGGCCGGGATGCTGCTCGCCGGCGACAAGACATACCTGTCGTTCGGGATCGCGACGATGCTCGTCGTCGGGATCGCGATGCTCGGCTCGCTCACCGTGCTGCCGGCACTCCTGGCCAAGCTCGGCGACCGCGTCGAGAAGGGCCGCATCCCGTTCCTTGGCCGGCTTCGCCGCCAGAGCGGCGACAACCGGTTCTGGTCGGCGATCCTCACCCCGGCGCTGCGGCATCCGCTCCTCTCGGCGCTTGCCGCCGCGGCCGTCCTGGTCGCACTGGCAGTCCCGGCCGTGCGCATGCACACGAACGTGTCGGGACTCGACTCGCTGCCGAACAACGCCCCGACCGTGCCGACGATCCAGCGGGTGATGGACAACTTCAAGGGCGAGGTCACCCCTGCCGACGTCGCGATCCAGGCCGACACCGACGATCCGGCCGTGCACAAGGCGATCGCCGAGCTGAAGGCCCGCGCGCTCGCGAGCGGGCAGATGCGAGGCCCGATCGACGTCGAGGTCGACGCCAACCACACGACGGCGCGTGTCTCGATCCCGCTGCTCGGTCGGGGAACCGATGCGGCCTCGAACGCCGCGCTCACAACGCTCCGCGGCGGGATCCTGCCGGCGACGATCGGCTCCCTGCCGACCGCCGAATGGGCGGTCACAGGCCAGACGGCGGCGACCGCGGACGCGACCTCGCAGCTCAAGCACGCAGCGCGGATCGTGTTTGCCTTCGTGCTCGTACTCGCGTTCCTGCTGTTGCTGGTCTCGTTCCGCTCAATCGTGATTGCGGTGAAGGCGATCGTCCTCAATCTGCTATCGGTCGCGGCCGCCTACGGTGTCCTCGTGGCCCTGTTCCAGTGGGGTTGGGGCGAGAGCGCCTTCAACTTCCGCTCGAGCGGCGGGATCGCGTACTGGCTCCCGATCTTTCTGTTCGTGATCCTGTTCGGCCTCTCGATGGACTACCACGTGTTCATCCTGAGCCGGATCCGGGAGGCATACGACCGGGGCCTGAAGACCGAGGACGCGATCGCGCACGGGATCAAGACGACCGCCGGCGTGGTCACGAGCGCGGCCATCGTCATGGTCGGCGTGTTCGGGATCTTCGCGACGCTGCCGTTGCTCGAGATGAAGGAGATGGGCGTCGGCCTCGCGGCCGCCGTGCTGATCGACGCGACCATCGTGCGGGCGGTGCTGTTGCCGGCGACGATGACGCTGCTCGGCGAGCGGAACTGGTACCTGCCCACCTGGCTTGAGTGGCTACCTCGGCTCGACCACGGCCAGACGCTCGACACCTCGCACCCCCAGTCAGCCCCGCAGGCATTCGAGTCGGGCCTGTAGGAGCCACGCGGAGAGGAAGGGCGGAGCGTTCGTATCGCAGTGATGCGACCGCTCCGCCACCCGATCGGAGAGAACACTTCTCCGCCAGGTCCGTCTTCGTCGGGATCGCCTGCAAGGAGAGCGTCGACGCCTACCTCGCCGGCGCCTACCACGCGACGGTCAAGAACCTCGACCCCGACCCGTTCACGGCCACCTACCTCACCCGCAGCGGCGCCACGAACCCCGGACAGCCCCCCGCCCAGACCTTCTGGGTCGCTTCCACCGTCGACCGCGGTGCTCTGAGGCTCTGGCGGCCGGAGGTGCGCAACAGACGTTGGCTTCTCGCGGCGAGCCGCCATGGAAGTCCCTGCAAAATGGCCGAAACGGCGGTCGGGGGATTCTGTTCAAATCCTGCCCCCGCTACTCCGTTTACGAGAGTGACAGCACCGTTCGCGCGCGGGGTCGGTCGAGGCGCCCGATGCGCGGCTGAACGTCTGAGCTACGAGTTCGGCGAGTGTGCGGCCTGCTCTGCCATCCTCTTGATGGCCTTCAGGCGCGTGTCCCACCGCGCTGCGATTCGTTCCAAGGCAGCGCTGGCCTGATCGAGTCTGTCCCCGCGGACGGCGTAGCGAACTTCGCGGCCGCTCCGATGGGCCGTGACGAAACCGTCGCGCTCGAGGACGGCGAGGTGCTTGGAGACTGCCTGTCTCGTGATGGGCAGCGCGCCGGCGAGCGTGCTTGCCGTGGCCTCGCCGCGTTCGAGCAGGAGATCAAGCAGGCGTATCCGCGTCGGGTCGCCGAGCGCGGTCCACAAGCGGTCGGCCTCCGGAACCACGCGGAGAACGCTACCACGATGTGCAACCTCGGGTTGCACAGGCTGACTCGTCTGTGCAACCATTGGTTGCATAACTGAACTCCCCGAAACAGGAGGCACCCTGTTGACCACTTCGACCTCGAAAGACCTGATCGCCGTCCTGCAGGTGACGCTCGACGGCAGGATCCTCGACTCGGACGGCGCGTCGGACTGGGTGGACTCGTGGGCGGACGGGGTCGAGCTCTTGCCGCCCGTGGATGCATTCGTTCTCGGCGGAGGCATGTTCTCCGGGTACGAGCAGTTCTGGGCGGCGATGCTCGACGACCACGCAGCCGTCGTGGAGATGCTCGGTCGCGACCCGTATCCGCGCGAGACCGCCTATGCACAGGTCGCGTCCAAGACCGAGCACCTGGTCCTCTCGACCAGGCTCGTGGACGTCACCTGGCCGAGCGCACGACTCGTCCGTTCGATCGAGGAGATCCGCACGTTCAAGCGCGCCGGCCACGGCACCGTCTACGTCGTCGGGGGGCCGACGTTGATCACGAGCCTGCTCGACGCCGACCTGCTCGACGAGCTCCGCCTGATCGTGCATCCGATCCTGATCGGGGCCGGTCAGGGCATCACCGGGGGGCTCAGCACTCCAAAACGCCTGGAGCTCGTTGCGACCGAGCCGGCTGCGGGCGGACGCGTGACGCTCACCTATCGGCTGCCAGGAGTCAGATGAGCGACGGGCGCTCCGACCCGAGCGCCTTCAACGAGTCCGTGATCCGGGAGTTTCGCGCGGGCGGCGGCGTCGTGGGCGGGGAGCTTGCAGGCTTGCCTCTGCTCCTGCTCACGACGATCGACGCGCGGAGCGGCCGCCCGCGCACGACGCCGGTCGCCTACTACCGCCGCCGCGATCGCTACGTCGTCGTCGCATCCAACGGCGGTGCCGTGAGAGATCCCAACTGGTTCCGCAACCTGGAGCGAGATCCGAACGTGACAGTCGAGGTCGGCGCCGAGACCTTTCCCGCCAGGGCACGAGTCCTCGACAGCTCGGAGCGTGCCGCCGTCTTCGCCGCAGTCGTGGCGCAGGCGCCGGCAGCGGGCGCATTCCAGGCGAAGGCCGGCCGGACGATCCCCGTGATCGAGCTGGAACCGCTCGACCGACGAGAAACGCGCGGCGATTCGGTGGCGGTTCGGCGTTCGCCGGCGAGCTGACCGGCAGCGGAAGCTGGATCGCCGTATCTGAGAGCGCGCTTCCGAACGGCAGGCCGGGCTATAGCCTGCCGGCGTGGGTCGCGTCGTGGTGATCGGGGCGACAGGGCACATCGGCAGCTATCTGGTGCCCAGGCTCGTCCGCGCCGGACACGAGGTGATCGCGGTCAGTCGAGGCGAGCGGGAGCCGTACCACGGAGCCGTGGAGTGGGGCTCGGTGGATCGCGCGACCGCCGACCGCGCCGCCGAGGAGGCCGCCGGCACCTTCGGCGGCCGTATCGCCGCCCTTCGACCGGATGCGGTCGTCGACCTGATCTGCTTCACTCCCGCATCCGCCCAGCACCTCGTCGACGCGCTCCGCCCGGCGCGTCCTCTGCTCGTGCACTGCGGCACCATCTGGGTGCACGGGCGGGCTGCCCGCGTGCCCGTCACCGAGGACGAGCCCCGCACCGGCTTTGGTGAGTACGGATCCGACAAGGCGGCCGTCGAGGCGCTGCTGCATCGCGAGTCGCGTGCCGGCGGTGTGCCCAGCGTGGTCCTGCACCCCGGTCACATTTGCGGGCCCGGCTGGCCCGTCATCACGCCGGTGGGCAACCTGGATGCCGACGTCTGGCGGCGACTGGCAACCGGTGAGGCGGTCGCCCTGCCGGCTCTCGGTCTGGGGGTGTTGAACCATGTCCACGCAGACGACGTGGCGCAGGCGTTCGAGCGCGCCCTTACCCGGCCGGGGGCGACCGGAGCGAGCTTCCATGTGGTCGCCGAGCAGGCGATGACCTGTCGTGGCCTGGCCGAAGGAGTCGCGGCCTGGTTCGGGCGCGAGGCGGTGCTCGACCTGGTCGAATGGAGCGAGTTCGAGCGACGGGTCGGCCCAGAGCACGCCGCGGTGACACTGGCTCACATCGACCGCAGCATCACCGCCGGCATCGAGCGCTCCCGGTCGATCCTGGGGTACGCCCCGCGGTACTCCTCGCTGGAGGCCCTGCGGGAGTCCCTGCGCTGGCTGGTCGAGCACGGCCAGGCGGACGTGGCCGGCCAGGCGTTCTGAGCTGAACGGCACGAAGCCGATGCCGAGCTCCTCGAGCGTCGCGAGGATCGCCTCCTCCGGCTCGCGCCACCAGAGCGAGTATTCGCTCCGGAGCGGCCACTGGATTCCGTCTCCTCTCAGCGAGGCTAGAGCTCGATGAGGAACTTGATCGACTCGCGCTCGTTCATCAGGCGGTAGCCGTCGGGGACGTCGTCCACCGAGCCGGCGCGGTCGAACACGCGCCCCGGCTCGATCGTGCCTTCGAGCACGTCCGGAAGCAGCTCCTCGATGTAGGCACGAGCCGGAGCGGGACCGCCGCTGATCGTGACGTTGTCGTAGAAGGACCGTGTCGTCGTCGGGATCTGCTCGTGCTGGGGAACGCCGACCCTCCCGACGGCGCCGCCCGGACGGACGATCGCGAGCGCGGTCTGCATCGAGAGGGTGTGTCCGACGCACGCGGCCGGCGTCTCCGAGACCGTGCTCGAAGCACCCGCGAAGGCTCCAGCTCGACGAGTGCCCAATACGACTACCTCCCGGGGGTCGGCGACGTGCGAATGTCCGCGAATCGTGCCCGGCTCCGGCTCCCGCCTCGCCCGCTACCTGCCGATCGTCGACTGGCTGCCGCGGTACGAGCGCCGGTGGCTGCGCGGTGACCTCGCGGCCGGTCTCGCGGTCACGGCGCTGGTCGTCCCGAAGAACCTCGGCTACGCCGGAATCGCGGGCGTGCCGCTGCAGAACGGCCTCTACGCTGCTGCCGCCGGCGCGCTCATCTACGCGCTGTTCGGCACGTCGCGCCAGATCTCCACGGGGCCGAGCTCCTCCCTGGCCGCGGTTGCCGGCGGCGCGGTGCTCGCTACGGGGCTCGGAGGAACGGCGTCCGCGCAGTTGGTCGCAGCGATCACGCTCGCGACCGGGCTCCTCTTCCTGCTGTTCGCCGTCTTCCGCCTCGGGTGGATCGCGCATTTTCTGTCCAAGGCGGTGATCACCGGCTTCCTCGCCGGAGCCGCCGTCGACGTCGTCATCGGAGAGCTGCCGAAGCTCACCGGAACGTCCTCGTCCGGGGACACTGCGTGGCGCGAGCTCGCGACCTGGCTGCAGTCCCTCGGCGACGTCCACTGGGCCACCGTCGCGGTCGGCGCCGGATCGTTGGTCGTCATCCTCGCGCTGCGGCTCACCGTGCCTGCGGTCCCGGGAGCGCTCGTCCTCGTCGTCGGAGGGCTCGTCGTGTCATACGCCCTCGACCTCGGCTCCCACGGCGTCGCGCTGGTCGGGCACGTGCCGCGCGGGCTCCCGAGCCTCGAGCTGCCGCCGCTCTCGCTCGTGCAGGACCACTACGCCGTCATCCTGATCGCGGCCGTGGCCCTGCTCCTGATCGGGTTCTCGCAGACCGCCGGCGATGCGCGAGCGTTCGCCGCCCGGCACCACTACCGGATCGACGTCGACCAGGAAGCGGTTGCTCAGGGCATGGCGAACGTCGGCGCCGGCGTGTTCCAGGGGATGCCCGTGTCGACCAGCCTCTCGGCGAGCTCGCTCAACGAATCCGCCGGAGCGCGGTCGGCGGTCGCCTCCTTGACGACCGGAGCGCTCGTCCTCCTCACGCTCATCGTCCTCGCGCCGGTCTTCTCGCAGCTGCCGAAAGCCGTGCTCGGTGCCGTGATCATCGACGCCGTCGTGTTCGGGATGATCGACCTCGGCGAGCTGCATCGTCTCTACCGCGTCGCCCGCTTCGATTTCTGGGTCGCGGTCGCGGCGATCCTCGGAGTGCTCTCGGCGGGTGTGCTCGCCGGCGTAGTGATCGGCGTCGCGCTGTCGCTCCTCTGGCTCGTCAACGTTGCGACGAAGCCGCCGATGCCGATGCTCGGTCGCGAGGCGGGTTCGCAGGTGTTCCGGGACCTCGAAGAGTTCCCGCACGACGAGACCTTCCCCGGCATCGCCGTCGTCCGGCTCGACGGCGGGCTGTTCTTCGCGACCGCGGACGCGTTCGAGAATCGCGTCCGCGAGATCGCCGAAGGCGGCGAGATCCACATGCTCGTGCTCGACCTCGCGAACACGGACTTCATCGACTCACAGGGCTCTGCGAAGATCGGCGAGCTGCTCGACTTCGCCGCCGCAAGCGGCATCACCCTGCGACTTGCCCGCGTCAAGCCGGCCGTCCTGGCCGTGCTGAAAGCCGACGGCGTCGTCGACCGGGTCGGCGCCGCCCGGATCCACGACAACGTCCATCACGCGGTCGACGCGAGCCTCGACGCCGGCGGTGCGATTTACTCCAGGCCATGAGCGACGAGAGCACGCAGGAGGAGAAGGCCCCCGCGAAGCCGAGCTACGAGCCGCCGGCGGGCGCCGAGACCACGGCCACCTGGACCGGCGGGGCGGCGCCGATCGGCTACACGGCAGCCGCCGGGTGGGTCGTGTTGCGGAAGAAGGAGAAGCCGTCGGCCGAGATCTTCTCCGTGTCCTACGTCGCCGACGGAGGCGACGCGGGCCGGCCGGTGATGTTCGTCTTCAACGGGGGCCCGGGTGCGTCGTCCGCGTTCCTGCACCTCGGAGTCGTCGGCCCGCAGCGGGTGGCGTTCCCACCCGACGGCACGCTGCCCGAGATGCCGCCGCGCCTCGTCCAGAACGAGTCGTCGTGGCTCGCCTTCGCCGACCTCGTGTTCGTCGATCCCGTCGGCACCGGTTTCAGCCGCGTGATCGAGCCCGAGCCGAAGGCGGGCGGCAAGGAGGAGCCGAAGCGCGACGACGCAACCGATCCGAAGGAGTACTTCGGCCAGCGGCGCGATCTCGAGTCGCTCTGCGAGTTCATGGGCCGCTGGCTGTCGGCGCACGGGCGGTGGGGGTCACCCGTGTTCATCGCCGGCGAGAGCTACGGCGGCTACCGCGTCGGGCGGCTCGTGCGGATGCTCCAGGAGACGGCGGGGATCGGTCTCAACGGGGCGATCCTGATCTCGCCGGCGCTCGAGATCTCGACGCTCGTCCCGAGCGACTACGACGTCCTCGGCTGGGTCGACCTGCTCCCGACGATGTCGGGTGCGGCCGTGCACCACGGGCGGTCGCGCGCCTTCCCTGCCGGGTCGCCTCTCGACGACGTGCTGCGGGGGGCCGAGCTGTTCGCGACCGGGGAGTACGCCTCGTTCCTGACGCGCGGAGCGTCGATGGGGCCGGACGAGCGTGCGCGGATCCTCGGCCGCCTCGCCGACCTCGTGGGCCTGCCGGTCGACCTGGTGACCCGCGCGGAGGGACGGATCACGATGCGCACGTTCACGCGCGAGTTGTTGCGCGACCAGCGGAAGATCCTCGGGCTCTACGACGCGACGATCACCGCGACGGATCCGTTCCCCGACCGCGACTCGTTCGTCGGGCCCGACCCGACACTGTCCGGGATCACGCCGGCGTACACGATGGCGGTCAATCGCCAGCTTCGCTCCGAGATCGGTGTGGAGACCGATCGCGAGTACGTGCTCCTGAGCCTCGACGTGAACCGCGATTGGACCGAGGACACCGAGAAGCACGCGTTCGCGCCTCTCCCGGGCGCCACCGACGATTTCCGTTACGGGATGTCGCTCAACCCGCACATGCAGGCCTTCATCTCTCACGGCCGCTACGACCTGGTGACGCCCTACTACGCCACCGACCGCCTGCGGAACCTCATGCGCCTCGACCCGGAAATGGCGGACCGCTTGACGGTCCGCCACTTCGGAGGAGGTCACATGTTCTACGCCTGGGAGTCGAGCCGTCACTCCTTCACGGAGTCGATCGCCTCGTTCGTCGCCGGCGCGATGCGGTAGCGCCTACTTCAGGTACAGGGTTCCGAGGTCCATGGCGCCGTAGGCGGGGAGGAAGAGGTAGCCGGCGGTTTTGGGGCCGAGGTAGTCGCGGAGGTTGCGGTTGTCGATTGTGACCCAGGGTGCGTAGTTGGTCGTTGTGTAGTTGTCGAGTTCGCCCCAGGCGTTGGCGCGGGCGGTGCCGGTGAGTTGGTTGGCGGCGTCGATTTTGCTGTTGACGGTGGGTTGGTTGAAGTAGGCGAGGTTGTTGTTGTTGGAGCTGGCGATGGTGCGGCCGTCGAGCAGGATGTGGAAGAAGTCGTAGCCGTCGGCGTAGTCTTGGTACCAGCCTGCGATGGCGGCGTCGAAGGCTGCGCCTTTGACGCCGGCGGCGGTGTAGAGGGCGTAGCCTTGGAAGGGTTTGGTCGAGACGGTGCAGCCGAGTTGTTTGAGGTTGTAGGCGAGGATCCCGGACTGTGGGGTGCCGACCGGGCCGGTGCCGTACCAGAGTTGGACGTTGCCGCAGGGGCTGCCGGTGAGCAGCGATTTGGCTTTGGCCAGGTTGGCGTTGTTGAGCGGGTAGGGGTTGGCGGCGGTCACGTCTCCGTTCAGTGAGGGGGGCAGGATCGCGGTGGACAGTTTGCCGCCCTGGAAGCCGCGTACGCGGAGCACGGCCGGCCGGTCGATCGCGTAGTTGGCGGCCTTGCGGGTGTTGAGCGGGGAGAAGGCGGGGCGGGTGGTGTTGAGCGCGAGGTAGTCGGTTTCGGGGGTGGGGTGGACGAAGAAGCGGCTCTTGTTGATCCCGTACTTGGTCGCCAGTTGGCTGGCGGCGGCCGGGTTGTCGAGCCCGTTCGGGTCGGTCGCGTAGGTGCCGTTGGAGACCTGCAGGTAGGTCTGCTGCGGGTCGGTGTTCATCGTGAACACGATCGTCGCTGCCCGCCGCGGCCGCTCACCTTTGTAGTAGGGGTTGCGCTTCAAGACCAGCTGTTTGCCGACCGTGCGCGAGGCGATGTAGTAGGGGCCGGAGCCGGGCAGCGTGTTCAGGCCTTGCGGGTCGACCGGCGTCTTGGCCGGGTCGATCGCGCAGAAGAACGGCATCGCCAGCTTGTCCAGCAGCCCGCCGTCCTTCTCGGTCAGCCTGATCGTCAGCTTGTTCCCGTCCGCGCTCACGCCGCTGATCGTCTTCGCCTTCTTGTTCACCACGTCGTTCCAGCCCACGATGTCGCCCACGAACGCGTTCACCGGCGAGTTCATCTTCGGGTTGGCGTCCCGATTCATCGCCGCCACGAAACTGTGCGCGGTCAAGGGCGCACCGTTCGAGAACTTGATCCCGGAACGGATCGTGAACGTGTACGTCTTGCCGTCCTTCGAGACCACCGGAAAGCCCTGCGCCGCATCCGGCGTCAACTCGTTGCTCGCCACCGCGCCGGCGTCGCTGTAGTCCATCAGCTTCGAACACGTCTCATACTCGATCTCCCACGACAACACCCCGTAGGCCAACGCCGGATCGCTGTAATCGACATCGGTCGAGGCACTCGCCAACTGCAACGTCTGACCCGTCACCGCCGGCCCGCTACTCGTCGTCGCCGCCGTCGTCGTCGTCCCGGCCGCCTTCTTGCCGCCCCCACACGCCGCCGCCGCCAACGCAATCACGACCGCGAAGGCCGCAAACAGGCTCACACGAGTCACGGACGAAACGGCTACTACGCATCTGGGCGCTTCCTTTCGGAGATCGACGCGGCAATCGTAAACCAGGGGTCGTTGGTCAACTTGCGCCATTTGGCGATCGATACGTCGCCTCAATCCGGCAGCAGGGGCATCGTCAGATCGCGACGGCCGAGCAGCACGGCGCGGGTGATCGAGGACGAGCCGTAGCGCTCGCGGACGACGTCGACGGCGGCGTCGAGTGCTGCCCGGTCCGGGCCGTCCAGCGGCAGCGCGAGCTGGACGCAGCGCGCGTCGTCGAGGTTCGCGACCGACAGGCCGATCAGCGTGAGCCCACGCTGCTCGATCGTCGGCGTCGCCCCCGCCAGCAGCCCCCGCGCCGCGTTGAGGACGGTCTCGGTGCTCGCCGTCGCCTGCGCGAGCGTCTGGGAGCGGGTCGCCCGTGTGAAGTCGTCGAACCGGAGGCGGAGCACGACTGTTCGCCCGACACGGTCTGCGGTGCGCATCCGGCGGGTGACGCGGTCGACGATCGAGAGCAGGTCGGCGTCCGCGGCGGCCGGGGACCAGGGACTGCGCCGTCCCGCGCGCTGCGAGCCGATCGAGCCGCGCCGCCGCCCGCGCAGCACGGGCCGCGGATCGCGGTTGTGCGCGAGTGCGTGCAGCTGCCGCCCCGAGGCCTTGCCGAGCATCGAGACGAGCACGGGCTCGGGCAGGCGGGCGACTTCCCCGACCGTCGCGATCCCGTGCCGGTGCAGCTTGGCCGCGGTGACGCGGCCGACGCCCCAGAGCCGCTCGACCGGCAGCGGGTGGAGGAACTCGAGCTCGCGGTCGGACGGCACGACCAGCAGCCCGTCCGGCTTCGCGACCGCGCTCGCGACCTTGGCGAGGAACTTCGTCCGCGCGACGCCGATCGTCAACGGCAGCCCGGCCCGCTCGAGCACGGCGCGGCGGAGCCGCCGCGCGATCTCGACCGGCGAGCCGACGCTGCGCTCCATCCCCGAGACGTCGAGGAACGCTTCGTCGATCGAAAGCCCTTCCACCACCGGCGCCGCGTCCTCGAAGAGCCGGAACACCTCCCTGCTCGCCGCCGAGTAGGCGGACATTCGCGGCGGGACGACGATCGCGTCCGGGCAGAGCCGACGTGCGCGTCTCTGGCCCATCGCAGTGCGCACGCCGAATGCCTTCGCCTCGTAGCTCGCGGCGAGCACCACTCCCGCGCCCACGATCAGCGGCCGGCCGCGCAGCCGGTGGTCGTCACGCTGCTCGACCGAGGCGAAGAACGAGTCCAGGTCGGCGTGGAGGATCGACACGAACACATGTTCGCACAGCCGGCACCGCCGGTCGAGCCGTCGTGCGGCGCGTCGGGCCCGGGGCAGAACCCATCTCCTCGGAGCCGGGGAGCCCGTCGTCAGGGCGGGGTCACCACTCCGGCACCGGAGCTCATCGCACCCGTAGGATGGCGGCGATGGAGGGGTCGGTCACCGCCGTACCGGCGTTCGCCGAGGTCGAGCAGCACCGCCGTGCGCTGACTGCGTACTGCTACCGGATGCTCGGCTCCCCGTTCGAGGCGGAGGACGCCGTGCAGGACACGCTCCTGCGCGCCTGGAAGAACCTCGACCGTTTCGAGGGCCGGTCGGCACTGCGATCGTGGCTGTACCGGATCGCGACCAACGTCTGCCTCGACATGCTCAGCGGCCGTGAGCGCCGCGCACGCCCGATGGACCTCGGCCCGAGTGCGGAGCCGGTCGAGTCGAACCTGCGCACGCTGCCGGAGGTGACCTGGATCGCACCGGTGCCCGACGCGCTCGTCTCGCCCGAGGACGATCCGGCGCTGGTGATCGAGGGCCGCGAGACGATCCGGCTCGCGTTCATCGCTGCGCTGCAGCACCTGCCTCCAAGGCAGCGCGCCGTGCTGATCCTCTCGGAGGTGCTGCGCTGGCGCGCGACGGAGGTGGCCGAGCTGCTCGATACGTCCGTCGCCTCGGTCAACAGCGCCTTGCAGCGCGCCCGCGCGACGCTGGCCAAGTCCGAGCTCGCCGACGCCCCGCCGGTCGCCGAGCTCGACGAGTCCAACCGGGCGCTGCTCGAGCGCTACGTGAAGGCCTTCCAGGACTACGACATCGACGCGCTCACCACGCTGATCGAGGAGGATGCGCGCCAGTCGATGCCGCCGTTCGACCTGTGGCTGAGCGGTCGCGCGGACATCCTCACCTGGTGGTTCGGTCCCGGCATCGGCTGCAAGGGCTCGCGCGTGCTGCCCGCCGGCAGCGCGAACGGCTCGCCCGCGTTCGCCCAGTACAAGCCCTCGCCGGACGGCGGTTACGAGCCCTGGGCGCTGCAGGTGCTCGAGCTGCGCGACGGCGGCATCGGGGAGTTCACGTTCTTCCTCGACACGCAGTCGCTCTTCCCGCTGTTCGGGCTCCCGTCCAGCCTCTAGATCTAGAGAACGATCACGTCGGCGAGGCCCATGAAGGCGACGAGCTCGCGCAGCTCGGGCGTGGCCCTCCGCAGCCGAACCCGGCACCGGCACCGGTTGGCGGCCAGCTGCAGCCGCGCGAGCGCGTCGACGGTGACCGCATCGGGTGGGACGTCGCTCACGTCGCATGTCACGTCCTGTCCCGCCGCCTCGGCGAGCACGGCGCACACGCGGGCGCAGAGACCCGGGAGATCCGCCTCCGCGATCGGGCCGTGGATCGCGAAGGCGCGGGGTTTCGCCATCTCTACGAAGACCGCACCTTCCTGCCGAATTCATCGGCGTGCAGGCGATGAGTTCTCGACGCGAGCCGGGTCGAAGCCGGTATGAGTGAACGGATGACCGCCGGGAACCGCCGCCGCTGGCTCGCCCTCTACGTGCTCTGCCTCGGCGATTTGATGATCGTCCTCGACACGACGATCGTGAACGTCGCGCTGCCGTCGATCCAGGCGAGCCTGGGCTTCTCTCAGACCTCGCTCGCGTGGGTCGTGAACGCGTACCTGCTCACGTTCGGCGGCTTCCTGCTGCTCGGCGGGCGGCTCGGCGACCTGTTCGGCCACCGGCGGCTGTTCCTGGTCGGCGTATCGGTGTTCACGCTCGCGTCGGTCGCCTGCGGGCTCTCGACGACGAAGGGACTGCTGATCGCGGCTCGTGCCGTGCAGGGGCTCGGCGGTGCGGTCGTCTCCGCGGTCGCCCTGTCGCTGATCATGAGCCTCTTCGCCGAGCCGGCCGACCGGGCGAAGGCGATGGGTGTCTTCGGCTTCGTGATGGCGGGCGGTGGATCGATCGGCGTGCTGCTCGGCGGAATCCTCACGGACGCACTGGACTGGCACTGGATCTTCCTGGTCAACGTCCCGATCGGGGTTGCGGTCTACCTGCTCTCGCTGCGCATCGTGCCCACGGAGCAGGGTCGTTCCGCAGCAGGTCGTCTCGACGTCTGCGGGGGCCGTGACGGTGACCGCGTCGCTGATGCTCGCCGTCTACGCGATCGTGAACGGGAACCAGGCCGGCTGGACGTCGGCCCGGACGCTCGGTCTCCTGGCTGCGGCGGCGGTCCTGCTCGGCGTCTTCCTGCTGGTCGAGTCGCAGGGTGGCGTCGCCGCTGATGCCGCTCCGCCTCTTCCGGCTGCGCAACGTCGCGACGGCCAACGTGGTCGGCGTCCTGTGGGCGGCGGCGATGTTCGCCTGGTTCTTCCTCTCCGCCCTGTACCTGCAGAAGGTCCTCGGCTACACGCCGCTGCAGGTGGGGCTCGCGTTCCTCCCGGCGAACATCATCATGGGCGCGTTCTCGCTCGGCTTGTCGGCGAAGATCGTGATGCGGTTCGGGTTCCGCATCCCGCTCGCGACCGGGCTCGCGATCGCCGGCGCCGGCCTGCTGCTGTTCGCGCGTGCGCCGGTCGGCGGTCGGTTCGCCGTCGACGTGCTCCCGAGCATGATCCTGCTCGCGCTCGGGGCCGGGCTCGCGTTCAACCCGGTCCTGCTCGCCGCGATGAGCGACGTCGTCCCGGAGGAGTCGGGGCTCGCGTCCGGCGTCGTCAACACCGCTTTCATGATGGGCGGCGCAGTCGGGCTGGCGGCGCTCGCGAGCCTGGCGGCGTCGCGCACGAGCTCGCTCGCGGCGTCCGGCAGCGGCGCGGCCGCCGCGCTGGTCGGCGGCTACCACGCGGCGTTCATGGGCGGCGCGCTGTTCGCGTTCGCGGCGGCCGCGGTCGGCGGGACGTTCCTGCGCACGCGCACCGTCGCCGCCGAGGCCGGGCACGAGCTCGAGCCCGCCCGGGAGGCCGCCTAGGCTAGCGCGGACGTCGCCGTTCGGCGCGCCGCAGCGCCTCGAGCCGCCGCCGGTCCTGCTTCGTCGGCCGTGCGCCGAGGTCGGCGCCGAGCGGCTCGGCCAGCCGCCGCTCGAGGGCCCGCCGCTCACGGAGCAGGCGCGACTCCTCGGTCTCCGAGTACAGCGTTCTCGCGACCGACGCGGGTCCGCGCTTGTCCGCGAGCCCCGTGACGACGACCGCGAACCTGACCGTCCCGACCTGGACGTCGACGCGGTCGGAGACGTGCAGCTCCTTCGACGGCTTCACCCGCTGGCCGTTCACCTGGGCGCGCCCGCCCAGGACCGCCTCGGTCGCGGCGCCGCGCGTCTTGAAGAAGCGCGCCGCCCACAGCCACTTGTCGATCCTGCAGTTACCCGCTCCGTCCATCGGCGACATGCGCTGTGACCTCTACCGCACCGCAGGTCGTCCCGCCAGTGCCCGGCGGTGCCGCACGAGCGTGATCACGACCCCGATAGCACCGATAGCCATCAGCCCGTAGCCGAAGTCCTCGAAGCCCACAGCGGCAATCAAGGCGCCAAGCAGGATGGCGCCGACCTCACCCGCGAGCTCAGCCCACGCCTTCTGCCGTTCTGACGGTTGCTTCGACTGGCTTGGCACGCACAGACGGTATCGCGCACGGCGGTGACCGCTCCGGGGCATTTCACGTCAACCATCGAGGTCGAAAGGCACTTGTCGATCCGCACCGGCTCTATCCGGCCTGCCCGGAATGATCGCGGACCGTCCGACCGGCGGCGGCGGCCCCGGTCTGCGAGGCTCACGGCATGACCTGGCGGTCGCTGGTGTGGAAGAACCTGCTCCGTCGCCGGGCCCGCACGGCACTGACGGCGCTCGGCGTCGGCCTCGGGGTCGGGTTGATCGTCGCGCTGCTCGCGATCACCGCCGGCGTGCACCGCACCGCGGAGGACCTGATCCACGTCGGCCGCGCCGACTTCGGTCTCTTCCAGAGCGACGTGAACGACTTCACGCGCTCGAACCTGCCCGAGAGCCTCGCCGCGTCGGTTGCGCGTGAGCCCGGCGTCGCGCAGATCGCGAAGATCAAGCTCCTCGTCGTCGGTGGCACGCTCGTCTTCGGGCTCGACCCGAGCGAGTTCGCGTACCGGCGGCTGATCGTCCTCTCCGGCCGCCGTGGGCCGGTGATGGCCGGCGACCACTCCGGCAAGCACGTCGGCCAGGTGATCACGCTCGGCGGGCGCCGCTTCACCGTGGCGGCGATCTACCACTCCGGCGACCGGTTCGAGGACCTCGGGCTCGTGCTGCCGCTGGCCACCGTCCAGTCGCTCGCCCGCACGCCGCAGGAGATCACGACGATCGGGATCGTCGTGAAGCTCGGCGACAACGTCAAGGCGACCGCGCATCGCCTTCAGGCGCACTACCCCGGGATCGTCGCCGTGACCGAGCCGGGGCAGGCGGTGAAGGTCGACACCTCGAGCCGGCTGATCATCTCGACGGGCTGGATCGTCTCGATCCTGGCGTTGATCGTCGGCGGGATCGGTGTCACGAACACGATGGCGATGTCGGTGTTCGAGCGGGTGCGGGAGATCGGCATCCTCCGCGCGCTCGGGTGGTCGCGCGGCCGGATCGCCGCGCTGATCGTGTCCGAGGCGCTCGGGATCGGTGTGATCGCACTCGCCATCGGCTGCGCCTTCGGCGTCCTGGCCGCGGAGATCTTCGTCGCGCACAGCACCCTGTCGAGCCTGATCACGCCCGCGTACACGGCCGGCACGTTCGCGTGGGGCCTCGGCTTCGCGCTCGCGGTCGGGCTCTTCGGCGCGATCTATCCGACCATCCGCGCCGTCAGGCTGTCACCGGTCGAGGCTCTTCGCCACGAATGACGCCGTCGCGCAACCGCAGCACGCGGTCGGCCGAGCGGGCGACCTCCTCGTCGTTCGTCACGAGGAGGATCGTCGTCCCGTGCCGTTTGCGCACATCGTCGAGCACGGCGAGGATGCGGCCGCTGGTGGCCGAGTCGAGGGACCCCGTCGGCTCGTCCGCGAGCAGCAGCCTGGGCTCGTTGGCGAGCGCACGCGCGATCGCGACCCGCTGACGCTCGCCGCCCGAGAGCGTCCCAGGGCGCGCGTTCACGCGGCCGGCGAGCCCGACCTCGTCGAGGAGCACGCGCGCGCGCTCGCGCCGGTCCCGCGGCGACCGAGTGTGGCCGAACATCGGGATCTGGACGTTCTCGGCCGCCGTCAGCGTCGTGATCAGGTTGTGGAACTGAAAGACGAACCCGACCGTCGTCGCGCGGTAGGCGTCGCGGTCGGCGAGCCGGTCGAGTCGCTCTCCGTCGAGCGCGATCGAACCGGCGTCCGGATCGTCGAGCGCTCCGATCAGGTTCAGCAGCGTGCTCTTGCCGGTCCCGGACGGCCCGGTGAGCGCCACGAGCTCGCCCGGCTCGAGCGTGAGCGAGACGTCGTCGAGCGCCTTCACCCGGCCGCCCTCGAATGCCTTGACGACGTGGTCGACCTGGAGCCGTGCGCCCGCGCTCACGCGCGAGGCACGACGGAGTACTTGACGACCGCCCGCTTCTTGTGCGCACCGACGAGCGTGATTCTGAGGGTCAGCGGAACGCCGCGCGAGTCGGGCGGCCAGATGATGTAGTCGCGGTAGTGGCCGACGATCGGCCAGTTCTTGATCTTCTTCGTCGTCGGCCCGAACTCGACGAGGTGGGTCCCGCCGAGCGGGTCGACGATCACGGCAGTCATCTTCACGTGCGCCGGCTTGCCGCCCTGCGTGACCTTCACGACGTAGTACCACTTCTTGTTGATCTTCGGCGAGTGCGTCGGGCCCGTCAGCGTGGCCTTGAGCGGTGCGACTGCGAGCACGACGGCTGCGAGGATCGACGACAGGACGCCGAGCATGTGCCCATTCTCGCTCAAACGGGGTTGGTGCCGTCCCTCGACCCGACCGACCGTTAGGCTTGACTGTCGATGGAGGTCTCGGAGCGCATCGGCGAGGCGGCCTCCCCCCAGGGCCGCGCGGATCGCGAGCTACAGGGCGTCTACCGCTACTACGAGCTCGCGAAGCGGGCGGAGTGGCAGGTACGGGACCTGCCCTGGGGCGACGTGCCGCCGATCCCCGAGTACACCGGGTCGCCGCAGAAGCTCGCACGGCGCCGCGACCTGTGGCGCTCGGTCGTCACCCAGCAGCTCCAGGCCGACGAGCTCGCCGTCGAGATGGCGGCCCAGCTGTTCTCGATCGCGCCCGACCACGAAGCGAAGCTCTACTACACGACGATGGTGCAGGACGAGTCGCGCCACACGGAGGCGTGGCTCAAGCTGATCCACGAGGCCGGCGGGATGGCCGAGCGCGACCCGTACCTCGACCGTCTCGCGCACATGACGCTCGACGCCGACACGCTCGAGGAGAAGGTCTTCCTGATGCAGGTGTTCTACGAGCGGCTGATCATCCCGCGCTTCCGCATGATCGCGCGCTCCTCGCGCGGGACCGTGCTCGAGGATCTCTGCAACCGGCTCGCGATCGACGACGGGATCCACCACGGCGCCGGCATGGCGTACGAGCGCGTCCTCCTCGAAGGCGCGGGCCGCGGCGTGCAGTCGCAGCTGATCGCGGCGGCGAACAGGATGCTGCCGCTGTTCGCCCAGCATGCGCTCTGGCGGCCGAAGGCGCGCGAGTTCGTCGGCAGCCTCATGCGCGACACGGACATCCGGATGCTCAAGGACGACCTCGAGCAGGGCGTGCGGCTCGCGCGCTCGCTCGGGATCGACGTCAGCGGAGTCGAGCTTCCCTACTGACGTGGCGCTCACCGGCGGCTGCCTCTGCGGCGGGGTGCGGTACGAGGTGACCGAGCCGCTTCTCTCTGCGTCCTACTGCCACTGCACGCGCTGCCGGCGGCGGACGGGTACCGCCGCGTCGGCCCAGGCCAGGGTCGCCCCGGGTGCGCTCCGGGTGACGAGCGGCGCCGGGCTCGTGCGCGAGTGGGTGCCGCCGGACGCCGGCTGGCCGAAAGCATTCTGCTCGGCCTGCGGCGGCGCGCTCTGGAGCCGGAGCCGGGACGAGCCGACGGCGCACTCGGTCCGTCTCGGCACCTTCGACGACGACCCGGGGATCAGGCCGCAGTATCGGCAGTTCGTCGCGTACGCCGCGCCCTGGGAGCCGATCCCCGACGACGGCCTGCCGCGCTACGACGAGGGAAAGGGGTAGACCGTGTGCTTCGACACCGACTCCGCGCCGCCGATCCCGAGGATCGCGGGCGCCGCCGTCTCGCACGAGAACCTCGTGCTGCAGGGCGCCGACGGCAACAGCTTCGCCGCGTTCGCGGCCGAGCCCGACGCCCCGGCGGCGGCCGGCGTGGTGATCCTCCCGGACGTCCGCGGCCTCTACCGCTTCTACGAGGAGCTGGCGCTGCGCTTCGCCGAGCGCGGATACGCGGCCCTCGCGATCGACTACTTCGGCCGCACGGCCGGCACCGAGCGGCGGGGCGACGAGTTCGAGTACCAGCCGCACGTCGAGCAGACCACCGACGAGGGCGTCCAGGCGGACACCCGGGCGGCGGTCGGCGAGCTGCGCCGCCGCGGCGTCGGGTCGATCTTCACGGTCGGGTTCTGCTTCGGCGGGCGCGCGTCGTGGATCGCAGCGGCCTCCGGCCACGGGCTGGCCGGAGCGATCGGCTTCTACGGCAACCCGACGCGCGAGCGCGGCGGGCCGAGCGCCGTCGCGCGCGCGGGCGAGATGACATGCCCGATCCTGGCGCTGCAGGCGGGCGACGACGCGAGCATCGGCGCGGACGACAACGCCGCCTTCGACCGCGCGCTCGCCGCGGCCGGTGTCGAGCACGAGATCGTCACGTACGACCGGCGCACCGCACAGTTTCTTCGACCGCAAGCAGGAGGAGTTCCAGGAAGCCTCGGACGATGCCTGGCGCCGCACGCTCGGCTTCGTCGACCGGCTCGCGTGATCCTCGCGATCGACCAGGGCACGACCGCGACGACGTGCCTCGTCGTCGACGACGCCCTCGAGGTGGCCGGCCGCGGCTCGTGCGAGGTGCCGCAGCACTTTCCGCGGCCGGGATGGGTCGAGCACGACCCGGAGGAGATCTGGGAGAGCGTCGTCGTCGCCGTGCGCCGCGCGCTCGACGACGCCGGTCTCGCGACTCGAGAGCTCGACCTCGTCGCGATCGCGAACCAGCGCGAGACGACGGTGCTCTGGGACCGGCGCACCGGACGTCCGGTCGCGCCCGCGATCGTCTGGCAGGACCGCCGGACGGCCGAGCGTTGCGCCGGGCTCGATCGCGACCTGATCCGTGAGCGGACCGGACTCGTCCCCGACCCGTACTTCTCCGCGACGAAGCTCGAATGGCTGCTGCAGCGGCACGATCCGCACGGCCTGGCGTTCGGGACGGTCGACAGCTGGCTCGTCTGGCGACTGACCGGCGGCGGGCATCACGTCACCGACGTCACGAACGCGTCGCGCACGATGCTCTGCTCGCTGCACACCCGCGACTGGGACGACGAGCTGCTCGCGCTCTTCGGCGTCGACCGCTCGACTGCTCCCCGAGATCGTCGGCTCGGCCGACGACGTCGGCGAGGGCGAGCTGCTGGGGGCGCGGATCGCGGTCCGCGGCCTCGCCGGCGACCAGCAGGCGGCGCTCTACGGACACGGCTGCCACACGGCCGGCGAAGGGAAGGCGACGTACGGGACGGGCAGCTTCGTGCTCGTCCACACCGGCGGCGATGCGTCGCCGCCGCCGCACGGGCTGCTGCGGACCGTCGCCGCAGACGGGCTCGCGCTCGAGGGCGCGGTGCTCGTCGCCGGCGCGGCCGTCCAGTGGCTGCGCGACGGGCTCGGACTGATCGACGGGGCGGCCGGGAGCGAGGCGCTCGCGCGCAGCGTCGAGGACACGGGAGGCGTCGTGTTCGTGCCGGCGCTGGCGGGGCTCGGCTCGCCGTGGTGGGACGCCGGAGCGCGCGGGCTGATCACGGGCCTGACCCGGGGAACGACCAGGGCGCACCTGGTGCGCGCGGCCCTGGAGGCGATCGCGCACCAGGTGGCCGACGTGGTCGAGGCCGTGCCGACGCCGCTGCGCTCGCTGCGGGCGGACGGCGGGGCCACGCAGAACGCCTTCCTGATGCAGTTCCAGGCCGATCTCCTGGGGCTGCCGGTCGAGGTGGCCGCCGAGCAGGAGACGACGGCGCTCGGCGTGGCTGCGCTCGCCGCCGGAGGCGACGCCCGCGTCGGGACCCGAGCGGTCTTCGAGCCGCGGCTCGAGCCGGGCCGCGCGGCCGGTGAGCGGGCCCGCTGGCACGCGGCGCTCGAGCGGGCGAGATCCGATTTCGCCTCTTGACCGGAAGTTCTTAGAGTGCCTTTCGGGATGACATTCGTCGATCCGGTGCGATTCGGCGGATGCGATGCGCTGAGCAGCGCGCAGCCGGACGACACAACTGCTCAATCTGAAAGGCGCTCTTAGGTCCGACAGGCATGCTTTGGGCTTACGCAGGCGCAAACTGATCGAGGGAGGACGACGTGGCAGACGACGTGAGCGGCAAGCTCGAGCAGGCGCTGTTCGAGATCCGCAGGGTGATCGCCGGACAGGAGGGGATGCTCGAGCGTGTGCTCGTCTGCCTGCTCGCGCGAGGCCACCTGCTGATCGAGGGCGTGCCGGGGCTGGCGAAGACGCTGACGATCAAGACGACGGCCGCCGTGCTCGGCGGCACGTTCAACCGTGTGCAGTTCACGCCCGACCTCGTCCCTTCGGATCTCGTCGGCACGCGCATCTACCGGCCCGACAAGACCGAGTTCGAGACCGACCTCGGCCCGGTCTTCTGCAACTTCCTGCTCGCCGACGAGATCAACCGGGCGCCGGCGAAGGTGCAGTCGGCGCTGCTCGAGGTGATGCAGGAGCACCAGGTGACGATCGGCCATACGACCTATCCGGTGCCGGACCCGTTCCTCGTGCTCGCGACACAGAACCCGATCGAGTCGGAGGGGACGTACCCGCTGCCGGAGGCGCAGGTCGACCGGTTCATGCTGAAGGTGCTCGTCGACTACCCGGCCCACGACGAGGAGCTCACGGTCGTCGCGCGCTCGCTCGACGAGGCGCCGAAGCTCGATCAGGTGCTCTCGATCGAAGAGCTGGCCGGGCTGCAGCGGCGGGTCGGCGAGATCTATGTCGACCCGGCGCTGATCTCGTGGTCGGTCGACGTCGCGACCGCGACACGCCGCCCGCGTGAGCACGGGCTCGACGCGATCGCCGACTACATCTCGTTCGGGGCAAGCCCTCGCGGCCCGATCAGCCTGATCGCCGCTGCGCAGGCGCTCGCGTTGATCCGCGGCCGGGACTACGTCGTGCCGGCCGACCTGCACGCACTCGTCGCGGACGCGTTCCGCCACCGGCTCGTTCTCTCGTACCGCGCCCTCGCCGAGGAGGTGCAGCCGGATGCGCTGCTCGGGAGCGTGATCGCGGCTGTGCCGATGCCGCAGATCGATCTCGGGCACCGTGAAGCCGCCGCATCGTGACGACCGCCGTCGACCCGCTCGCACCGACACGCACGCCTGCTCACCCGGGGCCGGGGCCGCTCTCGCCCGCGTCGCTCCGTGCGCTCGAGCTCTCGGTCGGGCGGCGCGTCGACGGGCTGCTCGCCGGCGACTATCGCTCGGCGTTCGCGGGTGTCGGAACGGAGCTGTGGCAGCTGCGTCCGTACGAGCCCGGCGACGACGTGCGCCGCATCGAGTGGAACGTAACGGCCCGCACCGGGCGCCCGCACGTTCGCGTCGAGCTGGCCGAGCGTGTCCTCGTCACGTGGCTCGTCCTCGATGCGTCCGCCTCGATGGCCTTCGGCACCGGCGAGCGGCGCAAGGCCGACGTCGCCGAGGGCGTCGCCGTCGCGATCGGCTGGGCGGCGACGCGTCGCGGCAACCGTCTCGGCACGGTCGCGTTCGGCGGTCGCCACCAGGTCGAGCGGCCCCGCCAGGGGCGGCGTGCCCTGCTCGACACGCTCCAGGTGCTGCGAGAGCTGCCGCCCGAAGGGTCGGGCTCCCTGCGAGACGCGCTCGACCTCACCGACCGCGTCGCGAGGCAGCGCTCGCTCGTCGTCGTCGTGTCCGACTTTCGCGGCGCCGCCCGACTGGCGCGCGCCCGCTGCTGCGACTCGCGGGCCGCCACACCGTGCTCGCCGTCGAGGTGCGTGACCCGCGCGAGCAGGAGCTCGCCGACATCGGCGAGCTGCGGCTCGTAGATCCGGAGACGGGACGGCAGCTGCGGGTCGACACCGCGCGACCGCGCGCTGCGCGAGCGCTTCAAGACCGCCGCCGCCGACGAGCGCCGCGCGCTCGTCGCGATGCTGGCATCGGCCGGCGTACGTCACGTCGCGCTCTCCACCGACGGCGACTGGCTGCGGCCGCTCGCCGCGTTCCTCCGGCAGCGGAGGCAGCGGTGGTAGCGGTGGTAGCGCGGCGATGCTCACCGGAGAGGTATTGGTGAGCTTCGAGTCGCCGAAGCTCCTCGTCCTGCTACTGGTCGTCCCGGTCGCGATCTGGGCGGTGGTCTGGCTCGACCGCCGCCGGCGCAGGCGCGCCGCGGCGTGGGCGCCCGGCGGCCTGCTCCAGAACATGGTCACGGAGCCCGGGCGCTGGCATCGCTTTCTCCCCATCGGCCTGCTGCTCGCCGGGCTCACGCTCCTCCTGGTCGGATTCGCGCGGCCGCAGGCCACCGTGCACGTCAAGCGCCAGGACGCGACCGTCGTCGTCGTGCTCGACGTCTCGGGCTCGATGGCCGCGAAGGATGCGCCGCCGACGCGCCTCGCAGCAGCGCGCGCCGCGGCGAACCGGCTCGTCGACAAGCTCCCGAGCGGATACCGGATGGCGCTCGTGACGTTCTCCGACCACGCCGCCGTCGTGCAGGCACCGACCGACAACAAGGATCTGATCCGCGCCGCGCTCGCGCGGACGCGCACCGCGCTATCAGGGCACGGCGATCGCGGATGGTGTCGCGCGCGGTGTCGCCGTCGCGAAGACGGTCCGCGGCGAGGTCGGCCGAAAGCGCCCGCCGGCGGTGATCGTGCTGATCTCCGACGGCGGTCAGACCTCGGGGACCGTGACGCTGCAGCAGGCGGCCGCGACCGCACGCAAGGAGCACGTGCCGGTCAATGCGGTCGCGGTTGGGACCCAGGACGGCGTCGTCCAGCAGAAGCTGCAGGGCGGGTACACCGAGCAGATCCAGGTCCCGGCGCAGCCGGCGGACTTGCAGTCGCTCGCGCAGGCCACCGGCGGCCACTTCACGCCGCACGTCGTCGACTTCCAGCCGACGCAGACGTACGCGGAGCTCGGCTCGCGGGTCGGGAAGCAGCCGAAGCGCGTCGAGGTGACCGCGGCCGCGGCGGCAGGCGGGCTGGCGTTCATGCTCGTCGGCGGCCTGCTGTCGGGCATCTGGTTCCGGAGGGTGCCGTGAGCGGCCGCCTCTCCCTGCTCGCCGTGTCCGTCGTGCTTGCGCTGACGGCCGCCCTCACCGTCGCGCCGGCCGGGAACGCCACCAACGAGTGCCACGGGATCACCGCCTGCATCCGGGTCGCCGGACCGTGGGTCGTCGTTCCACCCGGGCGCACGGTGCACTACCTGCTCAGCTGCCCCCGTCGCGGCGTGGTCGGAGGGCTCGACGCCCAGGCGACCTCCCGCGCCGTTCGCGTCTCGTTCGACGGCCGGATCGGCGCGCCGGTCTCGCCCGGCGTGACGACGACCCGGTACGCGCTCTTCAGCGCAGTCTCCACTTCGCCGCAGACCCAGGCGTTCAGGCCGTTGCTCGGCTGCGTGCCGACGCAAGGCGGAGGCGGACGGTCGACCGTGTCGGCGCGCGTCACGCCGGCCGGGCCTGCTCTCGAGCTGCGGTCGCGCATCGTCGTGATCGGGCCGGGGAGCGTGCAGTTCGGCCGCGCATCCTGCCTGCCCGAGGAGGAGCTCGTCGGCTCCTGGAGCGCAGTCGCCTTCCGGACGAAGAAGCCGCCCGATCTCGTGAACGCGGCGCTCGTGTCCGCGAACAAGGTCGTGGTCGGGCGCAAGGTCGTCGTCACGGCGTCGGCGACCGACCGGCTGTCCATCGATGCACACGCGATCGTCCAGGTCGGTGCGGAGTGCGCACCCTGAGCCCGTCATGAGCTTCTCGTCCCCCTACATGCTCGCCTTCCTGGTGATCGTCCCGATCGTCGCGGTGATCGCGGTCGTGCTCGACCGGCAGCGCACGCGGTACCCGGTCGCGTTCACGAACCTCGACGTGCTCGCGTCCGTGGCGCAGCCCCGGCGGCGTCCCTGGCGCTGGCTTCCGCTCGCCCTGTTCCTGCTCGCGCTCGCCGCTGCGTCGACCGCGCTCGCCCGTCCGCGCGCGACCGTCAGCGAGCCTGCGCAGCGGGCGACGATCGTGCTGCTCGTCGACGTCTCGGGCTCGATGCGGGCCAACGACGTCAAGCCCACCCGTCTCGGCGCCGCGCAGGAGGCGATGACGCTGTTCGCCGACAAGGTGCCGAAGCAGGTGAGGATCGGCCTGGTCTCGTTCAGCACGAGCCCGAACGTCCTCGTCATCCCGACCACCGACCGGGGTGTGCTGCGGGAGGGGATCGACCTGCTCGCCCCGGAGGCGGCGACGGCGATCGGCGACGGGCTCGGTGTGGCCGTCCAGGTGGCGCAGTCGGCCGTCGGATCGGCGCACCGCGGCAAGGACGGCAAGCTGCCTGCCGCGATCGTCCTGCTCTCGGACGGCGCGCAGACCCGGGGCGTGCTGTCGCCGCAGCAGGGAGCGGAGCGCGCCAAGGCCGCCGGGATCCGTGTCTTCACGATCGCCCTCGGCACCAACCACGGCACGCTGACCTTCCCCGGGTACGGCGGCGGCTTCGGGTTCGGCGGCGGGCGGTTCCCGGTGCGCCCGGACCCGGCCGTGCTGGCGATGATCGCGAAGGTGACGGGTGGGAGGACCTACCAGGCGAAGTCGGAGTCGGGCATCAAGTCGATCTACCGGCAGCTCGGCTCGAGCATCGTCGAGCGGCACTCGACTCGCGAGGTCTCCTCGTGGTTCGTGGGCGCGGCGGCGGTCCTGCTGCTCGCCTCGCTCGCGGCCGTCGGCCTCTCGGGCGAGCGGCTCCCCTGAGAAGCCTTCTCGACCTCGCAACGAGCGTCCTCGACTTCCGGCCCAAAGGTGGCCGTTCCTTCGTGTAGTTGGCAAATCCTCGCCGGAGCGGCAAACTTCGCCTTGAAGCCCGCGCCGGATGTGCGGGGAGCCGAAGGGAAGGGTCGAAACCTTGAAGAGGATCATCGCGGTCGCCGTGGCGGCCTTCCTCGCGAGCGCGGTCGTCGCGCTTGCGGCGAGCAACCCGCTCGGCGTCAAGAAGGGAGTCGTCACCGCGTGCGTCGTGAAGGGCGTCCTCAAGCTGTCCGGATGCCCGAAGCACGCGAGAAAGATCTCGTGGAACATGCAGGGGCAGCCGGGGTCGAACGGCAATGACGGTGCCGCCGGAGTCGCCGGGCCGGCCGGGCCCGCGGGGCCGGCCGGCCCGCAGGGGCAGCCGGGGCAGCCGGGGACGCAGGGCCTCCAGGGCGATCCCGGGCCCGCCGGGCCGAGCACGGGGATTCCGGGGCCGCCCGGCCCGCAGGGCCCGCAGGGGCCGCAGGGCCAGCAGGGCCCCCAGGGGGACACCGGCGCGACGGGGCAGACCGGCCTGACGGGGCCGGCGGGACCGCAGGGCCCGAAGGGCGACCCCGGCCCACAGGGGATCCAGGGCCCGAAGGGTGAGACCGGCGCGACGGGCGCGACCGGGCGCAGGGACAGCCGGCCCCGCGGGCCCGACGGGGGCGAAGGGCGACACGGGTGACCCGGGCGCCGCCGGCGCCACCGGCCCGCAGGGGCCTGCCGGCCCGGCAGGCCCGACCGGGGCGAAGGGCGACACCGGGGCCGCGGGTGCCACCGGGCCGCCGGGGCCCGCCGGACCCGCCGGTCCGACCGGCGCGAAGGGCGACACCGGGCCGCAGGGCCCCGCGTGGCAGCCCGACTACGGCGTCGCGAACGTGCTCGTCGACAGGGGCAGCGGCGCGGCGATCTGGGCGACCTACTCGACCACGATCGGCTCGCCGGTCGGCGACACGACCGGCGGCACGTTCCGCTTCACCTGCCCGACGGCCGACGCGCCTTGCAAGGTGTCCGCCTCGGCCGACGTGCTCTCCTCGTCGACCGGGAGCGCGGTCGTCTACCCGCGCATCCTGATCCAGACCCAGAGCCTCGACGGGGGGCCGCAGACCTACTGCGAGTACGCCGACGGGGCCGACAACTCCAACAACCCGGACACGATCAGCCGGGTGCCGGCGAGCACCAGCACCTCGTCGTTCTCGACGCTCGACCTCGGGATCGGCGGCTCGCTCGACTGCCTGGGTGGTCAGACCTACCCGTCGAACGGCGTCGTCCAGTCGATCTGGGTGCCAGCCGGATACTACGACGTCTTCTCGACGTTCGTCTTCGGCGAGAGCTGACCGTGAGTGCCGGCGGGGCGGGAGGGCGCACGACGGCTCCTCCCGCCCCGACCGGGACCCGGATCGTCAGTCGAGGCCGTTCGCCTTCAGGAACGCCTTCGCGATGTCGGCCGCCGACTGCTTGTCGACGTAGAACGCCTTGTTCATCGCGATGATCGCCGGCGTCGTCAGCTTCGCCGACACGGCGTTCACCGTCTTCGTGAACGTCGGCCCGGCCGCCTTCAGCACCGACGTCGTCACGAGCGGCGTCACGTTCTGGAAGCCCGTGACGTGCTTCGGGTCCGCGAGCACCGTGTACTTGGACGGCTTGCCGAGCGGCGGGTCGGTCGAGAAGACGTCGGCCGCGAGCACGTCGCCCTTGTCGAGCGCGACGTACGCCGAGATCGAGCCCAGTGACGCGAAAGTCGCCTTGGTCAGGCCGTACTGCTTCGTGTAGCCGACGAAGCACGTGTTCCTCGTCTTGCACTCGGGGAGGCCGCCGAGCTTGAACGCCCCGACCTTCTTCAGGTCGCCGATCGCCTTCAGCCCGTACTTCTTCGCCGTCCCGTTCGTCACCGCCACAACGTCGGTGTCGTAGAAGGGTGTCGTCGGCAGCGCGGTGATCCCCTTCTTCGCCTCGAGGCTCTTCGCGAGGTTGTACGTCGCCTTGGCCGTCTTGGGCGAGTTCTTGCGGCCGTACACGTCCTGCACGATCACCCCGGTGTACTCGGGATAGAGGTTGATCTTGTGGCTCGTCAGCGCGGCGTGGATGATCTCCGTCGAGCCGATGTTCTCCTTGTAGGAGACCTTGAACCCCTTCGCCTGGAGAGCCTGCTTGTAGAGCTGGCCGAGGATGTACTCCTCACCGAAGTTCTTGGTGCCGACCACGATCGTCGGCCCGGCGGCCGACGTCGCATGAGCGGACGGTACGAGAGCGGCCGCACCTAGGCCGATGACAATCGCGACTCCGAGAGAGATCGCGAACGCCGCCTTCGCGGCCCGCCGCGTGTGCTTCCTGATCACCCCGACTCCTTCCCTCGTTGGACTTCCGGGACCTTAGTCACGCGCAGGCCCCTGGGCGTCACCGCGCGCTGGAGCGCGACCAGCGCGAGGTAGACGCCCGCCGACAGCGCCATCACGCAGATCGACGCTCCGAGCACGCCCGACAGGCGGTAGCTCGCCTGGTTGACGATGACGTCGCCGAGCCCGCCGCCGCCCGCGACGGCCGCGATGGTCGCGGTCGCGACCACCGTCACCGCGGCGATCTGGATTCCCGTGAAGATCAGCGGGAGCGCCAGCGGCAGCTCGACGTTCCGCAGGACCTGGCCGCCGGTCATGCCCATGCCGCGGGCGGCCCCGACGACGTCCGGGTCGACGCGGTCGACCCCCTGGAACGAGTTGGTCAGCATCGGGCCGGTCGCGAGCACCGCGAGCGCCGCCATGTTGTTCACGAAGCCGATGCCGAGCACGGTCAGGAAGACGCCGATCAGCACCAGGCTCGGGAGGGCACGCCCGACGATCGACGCCCCGATCGCCACCGACGAGCCGCGGTGCACGTGGCCGAGGGCAATGCCGACCGGGAGCGCGACCACGGCCGCGAGCAGCAGCGCGGCGGCCGAGAGCTCGAGCTGTTCGACCGCCTTGTGCGCGAGGAAGCCCGGGTTGTGCGCGATGAAGCCGAACGCGCCGGTGAATGCGCCGGCGACGATCATGCGAACCTCAACCGTGCCCACGGGACGAGCAGCCGCTGCAGCAGCAGGAGCGTGCTGTCACAGAGCAGCGCGAGCCCGATCGCGAGCACGCCCGCGGCGTAGATCTCGGTCTTGAACGGCGTCGGCGAGCCGAGCGCGATGAAGATCGGGTAGCCGAGCCCCTTCGGCAGGAGGAAGGCGGCGATCGTCCCGATCGAGATCGTCGACACGACGGCGATCCGGAGGCCGGCGATGATCGCGGGAACTGCGAGCGGCAACTCGACGCGCCACAGCACCTGCTGCGGCGTCAACCCCATCCCGCGCGCGGCCTCGAGCACGTCGGGCGGCGCACTGCGGAGGCCGGCCGAGATGTTCGGGTAGAGGATCACGAGCGTGTAGGCGACGAGGGCGATCTCGACCGTCGTCCAGGTGATGCCGGTCAACGGCACGAGCAGCTGGAAGAGGGCCAGGCTCGGGATGGTGTAGAGGAGCGCGGAGAAGACGCCGATCGGATGGTCGAAGACGCGTGCCCAGTGTGTGAGCAGCGCGAGCGTCATGGCGATCGCGAACCCGGTGCCGACCGCGATCGCGGTCAGCTCGAGATGCTGGACGAGCGCAGGCTCGAGCGTGTCGTGCCAGTGCTGCTGCACCCAGCCCCAGCAGAACGTGTGGTCGCCGCGGACGCACGCGCTCCCCCGGCCGAAGTTCGGGATGATCGGCCCGGACGCGCTCCTCACAGCACCCGCTCCGGCGCCGGCCGAGCCGGCGCCTCCGCTCATTGGGAGCTCCTGACTAGGCTCGGATCCGCTCCGGCGCCGGCCGGGCCGGCGCCTCCGCTCATTGGGAGCCTCCGTCGAGCCTACGGCTCGGATCCGCTCCGGCGCCGGCCGGGCCGGCGCCTCCGCTCATTGGGAGCCTCCGTCGAGCCTACGGCTCACAGCAGCTCCGTCGCGTCGCTCCAGCGGAAGACGCCGCGAACCGCGCCGTCGTCGTTCTCGACGACGAGGTGGTCGCCGCGGCTCTCGAGCAGCAGGCTGACCGCGTTCCGGACGGTCGTGCCGCTCGAGACGCGCAGGCCCGTCTCCGACCCGGTCGCCGGCTCGAGCGGGCAGTCGGCGAGCCGCCGCAGCGCGAGCCGCCGCAGCGCGCGGTCCTCGCCGATGAACTGCGCCACGAAATCGTCGGCCGGGTGCGCGAGGATCGCATCCGGGGTGTCGTACTGGGCGAGGTAGCCGCCCTCGCGCAGGATCGCGATCCGGTCGCCCATCGTGATCGCCTCGTCGATGTCGTGCGTCACGAAGATCACGGTCTTCCCGACGTCGCGGTGCAGCCGGCGCAGCTCGGCCTGCAGGCGCGCCCGGGTGATGGGATCGAGGGCGCCGAACGGCTCGTCCATGAGCAGGAGCGGGGGGTCGGCCGCGAGCGCGCGCGCGAGCCCGACGCGCTGGCGCTGCCCGCCGGACAGCTGCGCGGGATAGCGCTTCGCGTCCTCCGGCTCGAGCCCGACGAGCTCGAGCAGCTCCGCCGTCCGGGCGGCGGTGCGCGCCCGCTCCCAGCCGAGCAGCCTCGGCACGACGCCGATGTTGTCCCCGACCGTCATGTGCGGGAAGAGGCCGATCTGCTGGATCACGTAGCCGATGCCCCGGCGCAGCTCGGCCGCCGGCAGGTCGGTGACGCTGCGACCGTCGATCCGGATGTCGCCGTCGTCGATCGGTATCAGCCGGTTCACCATCTTGAGCGCCGTCGTCTTGCCGCCGCCCGACGGCCCGACGAGAACGCACAAGGTCCCCGCGGGGATGTCGAGCGTGAGCGACGACAGGGCGGCGACGTCGCGGCCGGCGTAGCGCTTCGTCACGTGGTCGAACACGAGCTCTGCCGCACCGCCGTCGGTCATCTGCGGTTCGTGATCCCGGTGAGCCCGACGAGGCCGCCGACCGCGACCAGCGCTGCCGTGATGATCATCGACAGCCGAAAGCCGTGGAGGCTGAGCGAGTTGCTCGATCCCGCCACGGAGGCGCCGACGATCGCGATGCCGAGCAGGCCTGCGATCCGCGCGATCGCCGTGTTCGTGCCGCTCGCGATCCCGGCATCGCTCGGGCCGGCATCGGCGAGCACGGTGGCGGTCAGCGGTGCGACGATCAGCGACAGGCCGAACGCGAACAGGAGGAGGGGCGGCAGGAGCTCGGTCCAGTAGGTGAAGGCGGAGCCGAGCCGCGCGATCGCGAGCAGCGCGAGCGCGGCGACGAACGGGCCCCCGCCCATGAAGAGGCGTGGGCCGTAGCGCACCGCCAGCCTGCCCATGCGCGGCGACAACACGAACATGACCAGCGTGATCGGGAGGAGCGTGAGCCCGCTCTGGAGGGCGCTGTAGCCCGCGATCTGCTGAAGGAAGAGGACGAGGAAGAAGGTCAGGGTCGACAGCCCGCAATAGACGAAGACCGTCTCCGCGTTCGCGAAGGAGAAGTTCCGCAGACGGAAGAGACGCAGCGGCAGCATCGGTGCCGTCGCCCGGCGCTCCCAGAGCACGAAGAGCACGAGCAGGACCAGGCCGCCCGCGAACGCCGCCACCACCAGTGGATCGCCGAAGCCGCGTTGCGGCGCCTCGATCAGGGCGAAGACCGGTCCTGCCAGCCCGAGCGCGCAGAGGCAGGCGCCGACCAGGTCGACCGCGGGCCGCGGCCCGGTTCTCGTTCGGCGCGGTACCGCGTAGGCGACGAACCCCGTCGTCACCACGACGAACGGCGCGTTGACGAGGAAGATCCAGCGCCAGGAGGCGTGCGCGACGATCCAGCCGCCCGCAAGCGGCCCGATCACGAAGGCTATGCCGGTCCACGCCGTCCAGGTCCCCACCGCTGCTCCCCGGCGCTCGCCCTCGAACGTCTCCGTGATCAGCGCGAGCCCGGCCGGCGTGAGCGTCGCTCCGGCCACGCCCTGAAGCGCACGGGCGACGATCAGGAACGTGCCGCTCGGAGCGGCCGCGCACAGAAGCGACGTCGCGCCGAACCCTGCAAGCCCGATCAGGAAGACCAGCCGCGATCCGAACAGGTCACCGAGCGAGCCGCCGACGAGGAGCAGCGAGCCGAGGGTGATCAGGTAGGCGTCGACGACCCACTGCTGGAGCGCGAGCCCGCCGCCGAGGTCGCGCTGGATCGCAGGAAGGGCGACGTTGACGATCGACGAGTCGACGAAGACGACCACCGAGCCGAGGATGCACGCGACGAGCACCAGGCGGTTGCGAGTCGGCACCGGCAAGTGTTCGATACTCGCAGACCGAAGGAGGTTGACCGTGAGCGAGTACCAGATCGTCAAGCTCGAGGACGTCGAGGACTGGCTCGGCGACTACCCGGGGGAGATGCGCGGCATCACGTACGCGATCGGCGCGGAGCAGGTCGCGATCACACACCGGCGCATGCCGCAGCACACGGGCAGCAAGGGCTCGTACGGCCACCGGCACAAGACGCAGGAGGAGATCGTGCTCGTCCTGTCCGGCCGACTGCAGTTCAAGCTCGACGACGAGATCGTCGAGCTCGGGAGGAACGATGCGATCCGCATCCCGCCCGGGACCTGGCGCGGGATCTGGAACGACGAGCCCGAGGACGCCGAGATCGTGATCGTCTCGAGGCGGATCGACGACCCGATGGGGGACGTCGAGAACCTGGAGGGCTTCTGGCCGGCCTGACGCGACTGACCCGGCGCCCGGCGCCGCAAGCGCGGTGCCGGGCACGCGAGACGACGGGGTCAGTTGGCGCGTGGCGGCCGCGGCCGCGGCCGCAGCCGGCGCACGCTGCGGAGCTCCCGGAGATGCTCGACGTGGGCGTCGTGCAGGATCTTCACGTGGTCGGGCAGCCACGGTCTCATGCTCATTGTGCCCACCTCCCCTCGACTTCAAGTATCTTGATGTCGAGAGAATAGCTATGAAGAGTCTTGACGTCAAGAGAAAGAGCGCGAATACTGCGCCCGTGGCGGAAGACCACATCGACCGCTTCCTGGCGCGGCTCGCCGCCCAGCCGGGGACGGAGATGATCGACCTCGAGGTGGAGGGCATCGTCGACCGGGTCGGTGCGATCAACCGCCGGATCAAGCGCGGGATGGAGACGACGCTCGCCGAGCACGGGTTGACGCACGAGGATTGGCAGGTCATGTGCGCGCTTCGCCTGCGGCGCCAGGAGGGCCGAAGCACTCCCGGCGCGCTCGCCTCCGAGCTCGAGCTGTCGACGGGGGCGATGACGAGCCGGCTCGACCGGCTCGAGCGCGAGAGCTATGTCCGGCGGCTGCCCGATCCCGAGGACCGCCGCAGCCTCCTCGTCGAGCTGACGCCCGAGGGCCGCGCCGCCTGGGACCGCGCCGCCGGCGTCCAGGCGCGTCGCGAGGCCTTCTTCGCCTCGGCGCTGTCGAAGTCGGAGCAGCGCAAGCTGAACGACCTCCTGCGCAAGCTGCTGGTCGCGCTCGAGGCCGCGTTCGACGCCGGGCCCGCCAAGGACTGACCGGCCGCTACGACGCCGCAGAGGAGCGCAGCCCGGCCTGCGCCGTGCGGTGGCCGAGCGCGTGAAAGGGCTCCGGCTCGCGGGCGCCCTCGACGCAGTCGGCGACGTACTCGCCGAGCGCCGGCCCGTGCTTGAACCCGTGGCCGGAGCCGCCGCCGACCAGCCACCACGACGGGTGCCCAGGGTGGCGACCGACCACGAAGTGCGTGTCTGCGGTGAGGCTGTACTGGCAGACCCGTGCGCCGATCACCGGCGCGTCGGCGAGCGCCGGGAAGCGCGTCGCCGCGTACCTGTGCGCCTCGCGGCGGAGCGAGTCGGACGGCACGCGCTCGAGCGAGTCCGGCTCGACCTCCTCGCCGGGGCCGTCGGGCGCGATCTTCACGCCGAGGCCGCCGACGTCGCCGTGCCCGTAGAACGGCGCGTCGTACTCGCAGAAGCCGGGCGTGCCGCGCCACGCCGGTCCACCCCCGAGGAAGAAGACTTCACGGCGCGAGATCTGAAGCTCGACCTGCTCGGGGAACAGCGCCGGCAGCCACGCGCCGCATGCCCAGATGACGAGGTCGGCGCGCGGAGGATCGGCGGGCGAGGCCCGGCGCGGGTCGACCCGGACGCCGTGCCGGTCGGCGTCCTCGACGAGGAGCTGCGTCGCCCGGCGCGCGTGCAGCACGCCGGCTTCCGGCTCGAACAGCACGCGGTGCAGGCCGTCGGTGCCGAGGGACGGATAGAGGTGCGTCGCGACGCCGGGATCGAGCCACTCGTGCGCGATCCCGAGCCGGGCCAGGGTGTCCCGGCTCCGTGCCTCGAAGCCGTCGTCGCGCCGCGCGAACCACGCCACCCCGACCTGCTCCCAGATCCTGATGCCGGTCGACTCCTGCAGCTCGAGCCAGAGTGTGCGGGCGCGCCGTGCGAGCTCCGTGTACCACTCGGCGTCGCCGTGCGCCATCCGCAGCAGGCGGGTGTCGCCGCCCGATGCGGAGCGAACGGTCCCCGGCGCGTACTGCTCGACCAGCGTCACCTCCCAGCCGCGGCGCGCGAGCTCCCGCGCCGTCGACGCGCCGAACACGCCTGCGCCGACCACGACGGCGCTGCTCACCGGTTGGGGGTGACCGCGAGCGAGAGAACGTCCGGCCGGTGGTAGTGGCCCGCCGGGTCGAAGCGCTGGCGTTCCGTATAGAGCACGGCCGGGTCGAGGTCGGCGTAGAGGATCCCCTCCTCGTCCCAGAGCGGTCCTGCGAGGTAGGTGCCGTCCGGCGCGACGATCGCCGAGCCGCCGCGCCCGAGCAGATCGTCGCCCTCGGCGACCGGTATGTCGTCGGGGTAGCTCGAGGCACGCTGGAACACGCAGCAGGACAGAACGAACGCGCGCGCCTCGCGGGCGATGTGGCGGATCGAGTCGTGCCAGCTCTCGCTGTCGTCGGCGGTCGGGGCCAGGTAGATCTCGACCCCCCGCTCGTACAGCGCGAATCGCGCGAGCGGCATCAGGTTCTCCCAGCAGATGAGCCCACCGGTCAGACCGAACCCGGCGTCGATCGTCTCGAGACCGCGGCCGTCGCCCTGGCCCCACACGAGGCGCTCGTGGTTGGTGGGAATGAGCTTGCGGTGGTGCAGCGCGAGCTCGCCGGTCGGCGCGTAGAGCAGGAGCGTGTTGTAGAGCGTGCCGCGCTCGAGCTCGTTCACGCCGACGCCGAGCCAGATGCCGGCCTCGCGCGCCGCCTCGCCGATCATGTCCGCGGCCGGGCCCGGGACCTCGACCGACTGCCGGGCGAGCCTGGCCCACAGGGCGGCGCCGGCGGCCCCGTGGGCGAGCTCCCGCGCCCAGCGGTTCGACGGATACGCCGGCACGAACGTCTCCGGGAGGAGCGCGAGCCGCGCTCCGCCCGCCGCCGCCTCGCGGGCCAGCCCCGCGAGCTTCGCGATCGTGGCGTCGCGCTCGAAGATCACCGGCTCCGCCTGCACGCAGGCGACACGGACGGATTCGTTCATCGAGACGGCCCCACCGAGCCGAGGCTACGCGACGGCCGCGGCCGCGTCGAGCGCCCGGCGCAGCGAGCGGACGAACGCGTGCAGGGCGTCGGGGCCGTCCTCGGCAGCCTGCACAGCCCGGGAGCCGACCACCACGCCGTCGACCAGCCCGGCCGCCGCGCGCGCGTGCTCGGGCGTCGCGATCCCGAACCCGGCGTACAGGGGGACGTCGGTGACGGCGCGTGCACGCTCGGCGAGCGGCCCGAGCGTCGGCGCGAGCTCGTCGCGCGCGCCGGTGGTGCCGGTGACGGTGACCAGGTAGAGCCATCCGTCGGTCGAGGCCGCGGCGAGGCGGATGCGCTCGTCGGTCGACGTGGGGGCTGCGAGCTGGATCCGTCGGAGCTCCGGGTGCGACTCGACCGGAAGATCGACGACGATCAGCGATGTCGCCCCGGCGTCCTCGGCGTCGCGCGCGAAGCGCTCGTAGCCGTAGGCCTCGAGCAGCGACGAGTACGTCATCGGCACGAGCGGGACGTCGACGAGCGAGCGCGTCTCGGCGAGGCACTCGAGGCAACGCGCGGTGCGCATGCCCGCCGCGAGCGCACGCTCCCCGGCACGGCGAATGACGGGGCCGTCGGCGAGCGGGTCGGAAAACGGAATGCCGAACTCGACGAGGTCGGCCCCCGCATCGACCGCCGCAGCTGCCAGCTGCGGCGTGTCGGGCATCGCCATCAGGTAGACCACGAGCGTCTTCACTGCGCCAGCACCTCGGCGAGGTCCTTGTCGCCCCGGCCGGACAGGCACACGAGCACCAGTCTGTGCTCGAGCTCGAGGGCGCGTGCGAGCGCGTGCGACGACTCGAGCGCCGGCACGATCCCCTCGGTCGCGCAGAGCCGGTGGAACGCCGCAACGGCGTCGTCGTCGGTCGCGGTCACGTACTGCGCGCGGCCGGAGTCGCGGAGCAGCGCGTGCTCCGGCCCGACCCCGGGATAGTCGAGGCCGGCCGAGATCGAGTGCGCGTCGAGGACCTGTCCGTCCTCGTCGGCGAGCAGCGACGAGCGCGCGCCGTGCAGGACGCCGGTCCGCCCGGCGCCCAGCGACGCGGCGCCCGCAGCCTCGACGCCGATCAGGCGCACGTCGTCGTCGCCGACGAAGTCCGTGAAGATGCCGATCGCGTTCGACCCGCCGCCGACACACGCGACGACGGCGTCGGGGAGGCGGCCCTCCGCGGCGAGCAGCTGCGCGCGCGCCTCGCGGCCGATCACGCGCTGCAGCTCGCGCACGAGCTCCGGATACGGCGCGGGGCCGACGCACGAGCCGATCAGGTAGTACGTCTCGTCGACGTTGGCGATCCAGTCGCGGATCGCCTCGCTCGTCGCCTCCTTCAGCGTTCGTGTCCCGAACTCGACGGGCTCGACGCGTGCGCCGAGCAGCCTCATGCGCTCGACGTTGGGCGCCTGGCGCCTGATGTCCTCGCTCCCCATGTAGACGACGCACTCGAGGCCGAAGCGCGCGCACACCGTCGCCGTCGCGACGCCGTGCTGGCCCGCGCCCGTCTCGGCCACGATCCTGCGCTTGCCGAGCCGGCGGGCGACGACCGCCTGGCCGAGCGCGTTGTTGAGCTTGTGCGCACCGGTGTGCAGCAGGTCCTCGCGCTTCAGGTACATGCGTGCGTTCGGCGCGAAGCGCTCGACGCGCGTGATCGGCGTCGGGCGGCCGGCGTAGGTGGCGAGGAGGTGGTCGAGCTCCGCATGGAACGCCTCGTCCTCCGCGAGCTCCCGCCATGCGGACTCGAGGTCGTCGAGCGCCGGGATCAGCGTCTCGGGGACGTACCGTCCGCCGTACTCGCCGAAGGTCCGCGTCGCGCTCACCGGGCTGCCGCCACCCAGGCGTTGATCAGGTCGTGGTCCTTCACTCCCGGCGAGGCCTCGGTCGAGCGCGCGGAATCGACCGCCCACGGCTCCACCGCCGCGACCGCGGCGGCCACGTTGCCCGGGCCGAGGCCGCCGGCGAGCATCACGCGCCCCGGTGTCGCGCGCGCGCGCTTCAGGTGCGTCGGGTCGGAATCGAGCCACGGCAGGTCGACCACCGACGCCACCTGCTCGCCGCGGTGGAGCAGCGCCGCGTCGCGCGAGCGGTGCCCGTCCTCGCGCGCGTACAGCTGCACGAGGTCGGCGTCGGTCTCCTGGCTCTCGCCGACGAACACGGCGACCCGCAGGACGGTCGGCGGCGCTGCGAGCAGCGACTCGGCGCGCCGCGGGCTCTCGTCGGCGAGGATGAACCCGACGAGGTCGGCGCCGGCATCGACCGCGGCGTCCACGTCTTCCTGCCGGGTCAGCCCGCACACCTTGACGAGCGGTCGCGTGACGAGCTCGGCGAGCCTGGCGCCCGGGTCGGGCGCCCGCATCAGTGCCGATCCGACCAGGACGGCGTTCGCGCCCCCGAGCTCCGCGGCAGCCGCCTGGGCGCGCGACTCGATGCCGCTCTCGGCGATCAGCACGCGGTCGCGCGGGGCGCGCGCGACGAGCTCGAGCTGGGCCGCCCGGTCGATCGAGAAGTCGCCCAGGTTGCGCGAGTTGATCCCGATCACCGGTGCCCCGAGGTGCACCGCGCGGTCGAGCTCGCCGGCGTCGTGCGCCTCGACGAGCGTGTCGAGGCCGAGCTCGGCGGCGTCGCGCATCAGCGCGGCACAGGCGGCGTCGTCGAGGTCGCGCAGCAGCAGCAGCACCGCGTCCGCGCCGGCATCGCGCGACGTCTCGAGCTGCGCGCGCGTGTTGAAGAAGCCCTTCGCGAGCAGGGGCAGCGAGGCGGCCGCTCGTGCGGCTCGCAGGTCGTCGAACGAGCCGGCGAAGCGCTCGTCGACGAGCACGGACACGGCGCGGGCGCCGGCAGCCTCGTAGGCGCGGGCGACCTCTGCCGGGTCGCCTTCGGGCCGGAGGTCGCCCGCCGACGGGGAGCGCCGCTTGAACTCCGCGACGGCGCCGAACCCGGGCGCGGCGAGGGCGTCGGCGAACCTCATCTCGCCGCCGCCCCGCGGGAGAACGCCGCCAGCTCCTCGAGCCTCGATGCGGCGGCGCCCGAGTCGATTGCCTCGTTGGCCACGTGCAGCCCTTCGCGGAGATCCTCGGCGTGCCCTCCTGCCGCGATCGCGCCCGCGGCGTTGAGGACGATCGCCGCGCGCGCCGCGGCGTCGCCGTCGCCCGCGAAGACGGTCCGGATCCGGGCGGCATTCTCGGTGGGCGTGCCGCCGCGAAGTTCCTCGGGCGCGCAGCGCGGGACACCGAGCTCCGCCGGGTCGATCTCCCGCCGCCGGACGCCGCCGCCGACGACCTCGCAGACGAGGTTCGGCCCTGCCGGCGACAGCTCGTCGATGCCTCCGGCACCGTGCACGACGAACGCCCGATGCGACCCGAGCTGGGCGAGCACGTCGGCGATCACCGGCACGAGTGCGGCGTCGTAGACGCCGACGACCTGGCTGCGGGCGCCGGCCGGGTTCGTGAGCGGGCCGAGCACGTTGAAGACGGTACGCGCCGCGAGCTCGCGGCGGACGGGCGCGGCGTGCTTCATCGCAGGATGATGGAAGGGCGCGAACATGAAGCCGAAGCCGAGCTCGTCGATCGAGCGCGCGATCGACTCGGCCGGGAGCTCGAGGTCGAACCCGAGCTCCTCCAGCACGTCGGCCGAGCCGGAGGCCGACGACACCGACCGGTTCCCGTGCTTCGCCACTCCCGCGCCCGCGGCCGCGGCGACGAGCGCCGCCGCGGTCGAGATGTTGAACGTCCTCCCGCCGTCGCCTCCCGTACCCGCCGTGTCGACGAGGTCTTCGCGCTCCGGATGCACCGCGATCACGTGCGAGCGCATCGCCTCCGCCGCGCCCGCGATCTCGTCGGCGGTCTCACCCTTCAGCCGCAGCGCGACGAGGAAGCCGCCGATCTGCGCGGGCGTCGCACCGCCGGTCATGATCTCGTCCATCACCTGCCGCGCCTCGGCGCGCGTCAGGTCGTGCCCGTCGAGCAGCCGTGAGAGGGCAGACTCGATCATCCGGCCGGCCCCTCGACGAAGTTCCGCGCGAGCTTCCCGCCGCTCGGGGTGAGCACCGACTCGGGATGGAACTGCACGCCGTACACGGGGAGCTCGCGGTGCCTGACCGCCATCACCTCGCCGTCCTCCGTTCGTGCCGTCACCTCCAGGCAGTCTGGCAGCACCGTCGCCGCGAGCGAGTGGTAGCGGCCGGCTTCGAAGGCAGGCGGGATCCCGGCGAACAGCCCGCTGCCGTCGTGGTGCACCGTGGTCGACTTGCCGTGGACGAGCTCGCGCGCGTAGCCGACCTCGCCGCCGAACCCGGTCACGATCGCCTGATGGCCGAGGCAGACGCCGAGAGTCGGCGTCGACGGCGCCAGCCTCCGGATCACCGCGACCGACGCGCCCGCGTCCTCCGGCCGGCCGGGCCCCGGGGAGACGACGAGATGCGACGGTGCGAGCGCCGCTGCATCGTCGGGCGTGATCGCGTCGTTGCGCCGCACCGTGACCTCGACGCCCAGCGCGCCGAAAAGATGCGCGAGGTTGTAGGTGAACGAGTCGTAGTTGTCGACGATGAGGATCACGTTCGCGCCTCCGCGAGCTCGATCGCCGTCTCGAGCGCGGCGAGCTTGCGCAGGCACTCCTCGTGCTCGGCCTGCGGGCTCGAGTCGGCGACGATCCCGGCCCCAGCCTGCATCAGCGCGGTCCCGTCCTGCAGCACGATCGTCCTGATCGTGATGCAGGCGTCGAGCGGCCCGTCGGGAAGCGCGTAGAGCACGGCGCCGCCGTACGGGCCGCGGCGGTAACCCTCGAGCTCGGAGATGATCTGCATGGCGCGCACCTTCGGCGCGCCGGAGACCGTCCCGGCCGGGAAGCACGCACGCAGGACGTCGAACGGCAGGGTGCCGGGCTCGAGCTCGCCGGCGACCTCGGAGACGAGGTGCGTGATGTGGGAGAAGCGCTCCGCCTCGAGGTAGCGCTCGACCTGGACCGTGCCCGGCCGGCAGACGCGAGAGAGGTCGTTCCGGCCGAGGTCGACCAGCATCACGTGCTCGGCGCGGTCCTTCTCGGAGGCGAGCAGGCGCTCCGCGTCGCCCTCACCCGGCCTGGTCGACCCGGCGATCGGGTTCACGGAGGCGCGCCCGTCCTCGACCCGCACCAGCGTCTCGGGCGACGAGCCGACGAGCGCGACCGACTCCAGCTCGAGCAGGAACAGATACGGCGACGGGTTCACCCGCCGCAGCGACCGGTAGATCTGCAGGGCGGAGACCGGCGTCCGCCGCTCCGCGCGCTGCGAGAGCACGATCTGGAACGCGTCACCGCGGCGGATGTGCTCGCGGCACCTCTCGACGCCGTGCTCGTAGTCGAAGCGCGAGGGCAGCCGCCGCGTCGCCCCGCGCGGGCCCTCTCGGGGGGCCGGAAGCGGCGGGATCGGTGCCTGCAGGAGCCGCGTCAGCTCGTCCGGGTCGCCCGCCAGCACCTCCGCGAAACCGCTCGCGTGGTCGAAGCGCACCAGCATGTCGGCGGCGACGAACGCGCTCTCCGGGAGGTCTGGGCCGGCGTCCGGCAGCGGCACCGTCGGCTCGAGCCGTGCGACGTGGTCGTAGCCGAGGTAGCCGACGACCGGGGCTCCGGCGTCCGCCGCCTCCTCGAAGGTGACGAGCCGGTCGCCGCAGCCGACGAGCGAGTAGCGGCCGAGCCGTCCTTTCTCGACCGACTCGAGCAGGAAGGATCCTCGGCGCTGCGCCCGCAGGTGGAGGTACGCCCCGAGCGGTGTGACGAGATCGGTGTTGACGACGGTGCTGGCGATCATCGGTAGACGAAAACGACCCTCGCGGGTCGTGGGTCGAGCGGTTTCAACGGACGTCCCGGCTGCGCGGCTACGCGCCCGGGCTTCCGCCCCGCTCGCGGCGTGTGCGCCACCAGGTGCGGGTGCGGAGGTTCATCGATCGTGAAGGTAGTCGGTTGCGTTTGAATGCGCAAGCGGTGCCTGTCCCCGACCTCCTGATCTCGCTGCTCGAAGCCGTCGGCCCCTCCGGGCACGAGGACGACGCGGCGCGGATCTGGCGCGACGCGGCGGGTGCGTTCGCAGCCGTCTCGTCGGACACGCTGGGCACGAGCTTCGCGCGGGTCGAGGCGGCGGGCGGAGCGTCTGCGTCGCTGGCGCTCGTCGGGCACATCGACGAGATCGGGGTGGCGATCACGGAGATCGAGGACGGCGGGCTGCTGCGCGTGACGACGATCGGCGGCATCAGCCCGGAGATGCTGCTGGGCCAGCGGGTCCGCTTCCTGACCCGCGACGGCGGGGTGGTCGGGACGATCGGCAGGCGGAGGCTGCTGCCCGAGCAGCAGCGCGACCGGCCGCGGCTCGAGCACGCCGACCTGCACGTCGACATCGGGGCGCGTGACCTGGCCGAGGCGGAGAGCCTCGTGCGCGTCGGTGACGCCGGCGTGTGGTCGGGACCGCCGGTCGAGCTTCCGGGCGGCCGGCTCCTCTCGCGCGCGCTGGACAACCGGCTGGGCGCGTACATCGTCCTCGAGGCGGCGAAGCGGATCGCCGGGTCGGGCGGGGCGGGGGTCGACGTCGTCGCCGTCGCCGCCGTGCAGGAGGAGATCGGCCTCTACGGCGCGCGCACGGCCGCCTACGGGCTCGATCCGGTCGCGGCCATCGTCGTCGATGTCACCCCGTCGACGGACATTCCGGGCGGCGAGCCGCGGCTCGCGGGCCGCATCGAGCTCGGCAAGGGCGCGATGATCGGGCGAGGCCCGACGCTCAACCGCAGGCTCACGGATCTCCTGTCGGACGTGGCCGCCGCGGAGCAGATCCCGCACGGCTTCGAGGTCTACTCGACGTCGACGTCCACGGACGCCGACGAGGTGCACCGGTCGCGGGCCGGCGTGCCGACCGCCCTGCTCTCGATTCCGATGCGCTACCTCCACAGCCCGGGCGAGCTCTGCGACCTCGCCGACGTCGAGGCCGCGATCCGCCTGATCGTCTCGGCCGCGCGGCACCTCGACGGCACCACCACGTTCCTGCGCTAACTTCGCGGCGTGGCCCGCAGCGTGATCGTCAGCGCGCTCCGTACGCCGTTCGGCAAGCTCGGCGGCGGGCTCGCCGCGTACTCGGCGCCCGAGCTGGGCGCGATCGTGATCAGAGCCGCGCTCGAGCGCGTCGGGATCGAGCCCTCCGAGCCGCAGTACGCGATCATGGGCCAGGTGCTCCAGGCCGGCACCGGACAGGCGCCGGCCAGGCAGGCGGCGGTCGGCGCCGGGCTGCCGGTCGAGACGCCGGCCGACACGATCAACAAGGTGTGCGCCTCGTCGATCCGTGCGATCGAGATCGCGGACGCGATGATCCGCGCCGGCGACGTCGACGTGGTCGTGACGGGCGGGATGGAGTCGATGTCGAGCGCGCCCTACCTGCTGACGCGGGCGCGGTTCGGGTACCGGCTCGGCAACGGCGAGCTCGTCGACTCGATGGTCTCCGACGGGCTGACGTCGACGTTCGACGGGCTCCACATGGTGCAGCAGAACTCCAAGGTCGCGCGCGAGCTCGGGATCTCGCGGGAGCGGCAGGACGCGTGGGCGGCGCGGTCACACGCGCGGGCCGCCGCTGCGCAGGCCGAGGGGCGGTTCGACGACGAGGTCGTCGCCGTCGGTGACGTCACGGCCGACGAGGGGGTGCGCGCGGACACGACCGTCGAGAAACTCGCAACGCTGAAGCCGGTGTTCGATCCCGACGGGACGACGACGGCCGGCAACGCGCCCGGCGTGAACGACGGGGCGAGCTGCGTGGTCGTCTGCTCCGAGGAGTGGGCGCGGCGGCGCGGGCTGGAGCCGCTGGCGACGATTCTCGCGCAGGGGTACGTGGCCGACGATTTCGCGTATCTCGCGCGGACGCCGGCGAACGCCGGTGCGATCGCTCTCGGCAAGGCGGGGAAGTCCGTCGCCGACGTCGCGCGGGTCGAGATCAACGAGGCCTTTGCCGCGGTCGCGTCGAACTCGACCGAGCTGCTCGGTGCCGACGAGGCGAACGTGAACGTCAACGGCGGCGCGGTCGCGCTCGGTCATCCGATCGGCGCCTCCGGAGGGCGCATCGTGGCGACGATGGTGCACGAGCTGCGGCGGAACGGTGGGGGGCTCGGGCTCGCCGCGATCTGCTCCGGCGGCGGCCAGGGCGACGCGCTGCTGATCGAGGCGTGACGGTCCCGTAACTCTCTCCAGGTGTCGAGCCGTGGCCGGCTGAGCCGGGGCCGGACAGGGCCGGCGGCCGCACGTTCGCGTGGGATCGCGGGCCGCCGTCGTTCCCGTTGCACTTCTGTCACTCTCTCCTGGAGACGAGACGTGTCTCCGCGGGCCGCGTGCTCAGCGGGCGTCTTCGAGGAAGCGCAGCACCGCGATCACGCGGCGGTTCCCGGTCTCGTCGGGCGGCAGGCGCAGCTTCTGGAAGATCGACCGCACATGCTTTTCGACCGCGCGCTCGGTGATCACGAGCCGCTGCGCGATTGCGGCGTTCGAGAGCCCCTCCGCCATCAGCCCCAGCACCTCCCGCTCGCGCCCGCTCAGCTCGTCGAGCGGGCTCATCGTCCTCGAGCGCGCGACGAGCTGCGCCACCACCTCGCCGTCGACGACGGACTCGCCCCCGGCAACACGCCGCAGCGCGTCGAGGAACGCCCGCACGTCCGTGACGCGGTCCTTGAGCAGGTAGCCGACGCCGCCCGCGCCCCCGGCGAAGAGCTCGCTCGCATACCGCTCCTCGACATACTGCGAGAGGACGAGCACGGGCAGACCGGGGTGACGGCCGCGAAGCTCGACCGCGGCGCGGATGCCCTCGTCGGTGTGCGTCGGCGGCATGCGAACGTCGGCGACGACGACATCGGGCCGCTCGCGCTCGACGGCGGCGACCAGCTCGGCCGCATCGCCCGCGAGCGCAACGACGACGTGCCCGTCCTCCGCGAGCAGCCGGACGAGCCCGTCGCGCAGCAGCACCGAGTCCTCCGCGATCACGACGCGCACGGCAGCTCCGTGACGATCCGCGTCCCGCCGCCGTCCGGGCTGACGACGGAGAACGACCCGTCGAGCGCGGCCGCCCGGTCGGCGAGGCCGCGCAGGCCGGCGCCCTGCGGATCGGCGCCGCCGCGCCCATCGTCCACGATCTCCACCCGCAGCCGGTCGTCCGCGAGCTCGAGCGAGACCTCGGCCGACGACGCCTGCGCGTGCTTGGCGACGTTGGCGAGGGCCTCCGACGCGATGAAGTAGGCGGTCGCCTCGACCGATGCCGGCGGGCGCCGCGCAAGCGACCCCCGCACGCGAACCGGGACGGGGGAGCGCGCCGCGAGGCCCGACACGGCGGCATCGAGGCCGCGGTCGGTGAGCACCGCGGGGTGGATTCCCCGGGCGAGATCGCGAAGCTCGCGCAGCGCGAGCCGGGCGTCGCCGTGCGCCTCGCGCAGCAGCTCCCTGGCTGCGTCGGGATCGGAGTCGAGCTTCTCGAGCGCGATGCCGAGATCCATGCCGAGCGCGACGAGCCGCTGCTGCGCGCCGTCGTGAAGATCGCGCTCGAGCCGGCGGCGGTCGTCGATCGAAGCGTCGACCGTGCGCGAGCGCGTCTCGCTGAGCACCTCGGCGCGCTCTTCGAGCGCGCGCCGCGAAGTTCCCAGCAGCCCACGCACGAGCCCTCGGTCGGCGGCGGCGAGACCGCGCACCACCCACGGCGCGAGCAGCGTGAGGACCGCGCCGGCCAGCGTCGAGAGCACGAGCTGCCACGGCTGGTTCCACCAGTAGCCCGGGCCGAGCTCCGGGCCGCCGTGCGGGAGCGACCAGGCCCAGATCGGCAGCGTGAGCATTCCGAGCGCCGTCGTCCAGACCGCGACCGTGACCGTGAAGGCGACGACCCCGACCGCGAGCATGAGCACGAAGTACACGGCGGCGCGCCATCCGACGCCGTCGACGAGCGGTCGCGACGCGCGACGCACAAACGAGCCCGACCGGTCGAGCGGAGGGGGATCGGGAAGGTCGACCGCGATCAGGCGCGCGCGACGGCGCTCGAGCCAGGCACCGCCGCGGCAGCCGAGCAGCGTCAGCACGAGCACCGGGAAACCGATCAGCGTGATCAACAGGCCGAGGCCGAGCGACAGCCCGGTGACGACGAACGTGAACCCGGCGACGCCGACCGCGAGATCGAGCAGGAGGTACGCAGTCTCCCGCCAGGTGCGCGCGGAGAAGACGGCCCGGAACATGCCTCTACGCTACGCGGGCGCCTGCGACGGCGACAGCCCGCTGACCGGCGTCCCGCGGTGGTGGTATCACCACCGCGTGGCAGGAGTCCGACGGATCCGGGCGGCGGGCGGGGTGGTCGTGCGCGGCGGCGAGGTGCTGGTCGTCCACCGCCCGCGCTACGACGACTGGTCGCTGCCGAAGGGGAAGCTCGACGACGGCGAGAGCTTCGAGCAGTGCGCCCTGCGTGAGGTGCTCGAGGAGACGGGCTATGCCTGTGTGCTCGGCGAGCCGATCGGCACGTCCCGGTACGAGTCACGCGGGCGGCCGAAAGAGGTGCACTGGTTCGTGATGGAGCCGACGGGTGACCCGACCGCGCTCGACGGCGAGGTCGACGAGGTGCGCTGGGTGCCGCCGGCCGAGGCGCTCCGGCTTCTGACCTACGACCGCGACCGGGAGTTGTTGAGCCGCTTGCGGTAGCGGGTCTCCTCGGAGCGCACGCCGAGTCGGTGCTCGACCTTGCTCGCGCCGTCGGCGTACCAGCCGGCACGCTCGTAGAAGCGGCGGGCCCGGGGATTGTCTGTCAGCACCCACAGCGTCGCCTCGTCGAAGTCCCGGGCCAGCCGCTGCTCCGCCTGCTCGATCAGCGCCCGGCCGACGCCGCTCGACCAGTCCTCCGGGTCGACGTAGATCGCGTACAGCTCGCCGGTACCGTGCTCGTCCCGGCTCGGGCCGACCGACGCGAAGCCGACGACGTCGCCGTCGCGCTCGGCCACGAAGGTCGACCAGCCCGGCGGCTCCTCGGTGAACCGCCTTCGCCAGCGCGTCTCGTCGACCGGCAGCGAGTCGAGCTCCTCCGGCGGGAACACGTGGCGGTACGCGATCTGCCAGCCGCGAACACGAATCGACTCGACTGCGAACGCGTCGTCGGGTTGGGCTTCCCGGACGACCATGCGCGAAGGGTAGTGTCCCGCGCCGTGAGGTTCGAGCACGTCCTGGTGGTCGGCGCGGGGCAGATGGGCGGCGGCATCGCCCAGGTCGTCGCCGCTTCGGGCCGCCGCGTCTCGCTGCACGACCCGTTCCCGGGCGCCGTGGAGCGGGGTCTCGACGCGATGCGAACGAGCCTCGAGCGGCTCGCGGCGAAAGGCGGGGCGGCCCCGGAAGACGTCCTCGCCCGCGTGACCTCCGTCGACGGGCTGGTCGGCGCCGACCTCCTGATCGAGGCGATCACCGAGGATGCGGCGGCGAAGGAGGACCTCTTCCGCCGTGCCGACGACGCGCTGCCGGCGGAGGCGATCCTCGCCTCGAACACGAGCTCGATCCCGATCACATCGCTCGCCGCCGTGACCGCACGGCCGGACCGTGTGATCGGCATGCACTTCTTCAACCCGGTCCCCGTGCTCGCGCTGGTCGAGGTGATCCGCGCCGTCCAGACGTCGGACGCGACCGCCGCGGCGATCGTGGAGCTCGCGCGCGATCTCGGCAAGGAGCCGGCCGAGGCGAACGACTTCCCGGGGTTCGTCTCCAACCGCATCCTGATGCCGTTCATCAACGAGGCCGCCTACGCGCTGATGGAGGGCGTCGCGGAGGCCGAGGCGATCGACACGATCGCGCGACTCGGCTTCGCGCATCCGCTCGGCCCGCTCGCGCTCGCCGACCTGATCGGCCTCGACACCTGCGTCGCGATCATGGAGGTGCTGCACCGCGGCCTTGGCGATCCCGAAGTATGCGCCGTGCCCGCTGCTCCGCCGCTACGTGCAGGCGGGACGGCTCGGCCGCAAGTCAGGCGAGGGCTTCTACCGGTACTGACGGCTGCGCGTCGAGCAACTCGGCGCGGACGGTGTCGAACACATCGTCGTCGAGTGCATAGACGGCGTTGAAGTCGACGGCCCCGTTGACCTCCAGAACCGTCCAGCAACCACCGCGGTCGGGCAGGAGGTCGATGCCGACGAGATCGCCGCCGACCGCCGCGGCGGCCGCGACTGCGACCGCGGCCGCCTCCTCCCGAGGCGTGGCAGGCTCCCGACGCGCGCCGAGCGCCACGTTCGTCCGCCACTCCCCCGGAGCCGCGACACGACGGACCGCGCCGACGACGCGACCGGCGGCGACGATCACGCGGAGGTCCTGGCCGCGCGGAGGGACGAGCCGCTGCGCGACGGCGCCGGTGGCTTCGAACCACGGCCGAGAACGCAGCTCGTCGACGGCACGCCCGACGGATGCGGCGTCGTCGCAGCGCACCACATCCGCGCCCCACGATCCGAACCGGGGCTTGATGACGAGGGGTGGGTCGAGGGCCGGCCACGGGAGCCAGGGCGCCAGGTGGAAGGTCTCCGGGTGCGGCACGTTCGCCGCGCGCAGTGCCTGCGCCGTCGCGAGCTTGTCGTGAGCGGCGGTCAGGCTCGCGCTGCCGTTCAGCACCGTCACTCCGAGCGACGCGAGCCGGTCGAGCGCCCAGAGCCCCGGCTCGATGCCGTCGAGCGACGGAAGGACGTCGAGGCGTCCGAGCGCGACGTCGTCCGGGCCGAGGTTCGCGAGCGCCTGCGCCGGGCTCAGGACCGTGCCGAGCCGCAGGTTCGTCGGCGTCACTCGATGGGCGACCACGGCGAGCGTGCTCACGTTCGCAAATGGTCGAAGATCGGCCGCCCGGGCGGAAGGCCGCGCCACCGGCCCGACCCCGAACGTTCTCCGGACCGTCACCCGCGGCCGCGGCCGCCGTACGTAGGTTGGCGCCGGGTGCCCATTGCGCACGGCCTGGAGGGGACGGGCCCGTTGCGGGTGACCCGGGGGAACGGATACGGACCGGCCCGGCGGAGGCGTTCATCGGGGGACGCCCTGCCGGGCCGTCTGTACCCGCGGTGGCGCCGCCTCTCTACGATCCGGAGATGCGGACGGAGGTCGAGCGGGAGCTGAAGCTCGAGGCGGACGAGGGGTTCCGGCTGCCCGAGCTCCCAGGCGAGCAGCTCGCCGACCGCGTCTTCACCTCCACCTACTTCGACACGCCCTCACGCTCGCTGGCGCACGCCGGGATCACCCTGCGCCGGCGCGTCGAGAACCGCCGCTCGCTCTGGCAGCTCAAGCTTCCGCGCGCGGGCACCGCGCGCACCGAGATCGAGGCCCGCGGCGGCGCGGCGACGCCCCCGCCCGAGCTTGCGTCGCTGCTCGTCCTCCACCTCCACCGTGGCGCGCTCGAGCCGGTTGCAGCTCTGCGCACCCGCCGGAGCGGCGTCCACGCGACCGACGGCGTCCGCTCGGTGGCCGAGGTGACCGTCGACGACGTCGACGTCCTCGAGGGCCGCCGGCGGGTGGGGCGCTTCGTCGAGCTCGAGATCGAGCTGGTCGACGACGGCGTCGAGGACGACCTGTCGCGCATCGGCCGCGACCTCGAGCGCGCGGGAGCGCGTCCGTCGGACGGGCGTCCCAAGGTGATGCGCGTCGTCGAGGTCGAGCCGCGGCAGGCGCCGGGCAAGCACTCGACCCTGCGCGAGCTGCTCGTCCACCAGCTCGGCCGTCAGCTCGACGAGCTCGCCGCGCACGACCCCGGTGTGCGGCTCGGGGAGAACATCGAGGACGTTCACCGCTTCCGCGTCGCGACGCGCCGGTCCCGGGCGCTGATCCGCGCCACGCGGCCGGTGCTCGGCGACCTGCTTCGGCCGTTGTCGACCGAGCTCGGGTGGCTCGGCGGCGCGCTCGGCCCCGTCCGCGACCTCGACGTGCTGCTCGGCCGTCTTCGCATCGAAGTGAGCGCGCTCGACGTCGATCGCGACGGGGGCGAAGCGATCGTCGCCGCGCTCGCGGCGCAGCGAGAGGCGCACCGCGAGGAGCTGCTCGCGGCGCTCGACTCGGAGCGGTACCTGCAGCTCGTCGACCGGTTCGGCGCCGCGATCGAAGCGATCCCGGAAGAGGTCGAGGGAAGTGCGTCGGCACTCGCCGCCGCGGAGCTGCGGCGGCTCGAGAAGGCCGCAGCGGGCGTCTCCGAGACCTCCCGCGACGACGAGCTGCACGCCCTGCGGATCCGTGCGAAGCGCGCGCGCTACACCGCCGAGCTCGCGGCGCTGGGCGGGCGGAAGCGACTCGGCCGCTACGTCGAGGCGGTCGTCGCGGCGCAGGACGTGATCGGCGAGCACCAGGACGCCGTCGTCGCCGAGCAGCGCATCCGCGAGCTCGCGGCACCGGAGCGCGCGCTCGCCGCCGGGCGCCTGATCGAGCTCGAGCGGGCCCGGCGGCGTGAGGCGCGCTCACGATTCGCCGCCGTGGTCGCGAACGCGATCGCACGGGGGCACGCTGCCCTCGGCTGAGACGCGGCGTCAGGCGGCACGCTCGCGAGCGCCGAGCTCGCTGAGGGCGCCTTCGCGGAGCCCGGCGCGAACGACACGGAGCGGCGTGTCGAGCCGTGCCTGGACTGCGGCCAGGATCGTCGCGCCCGCGGGCAGGATCTCGGCTCGTGCCGGGTCGACGTCGTAGCGCTCGACGAGGCCGGCGGCCGCCGTGTGCTCGAGCAGCGACAGTGCGTACTCGAGCTCCTCGCTGCCGAGGCGCGCCCCGCCGATCAGCCGCTTCAGGGCCCGTGCGCTGCCGCCGACGACCAGCGCCGACCGGACGTCGGGCAGTTCGAGCGCTTCCAGCAGGCGGTCGGCCTCGGCGCGTGCCCGTGCGAGGTCGTCGGACGACGGGGGGCTCTGCGACAGCAGCCTGCTCGTCAGCCGTCGCGAACCGAGATCGATCGTGCCCGTCCAGGTGATCCCGTCGCGCGCCGATCCGACGACGATCTGGGACGAGCCGCCCCCGACGTCGACGACCGCGACGCGCCGCCGCGACGGAAGGTGGACGCTCCCGACCGCGCCGACGAACGCGAGCCTTCCCTCTTCGTGTGCGGAGAGGATGCGAACGGGAGCAGCCGTCGCGGCGGCGAGCGCGTCGCGCAGCTCCCCGCCGTTTCCCGCCTGGCGGCCGGGGCTGGTGATCAGCACCTCGACGTCGCGCGCGCCCGCCTCGGCCGCCGCCTCGACGAAGCGGGCGACGGTCGACGCCGTCTCGATGAGCTTGGCCGGCGGGATCCGCCCGTCGCGCTCGATGTGGGCGCCGAGGCCCGCGTTCTCCCGCAGGGAGAGGATCGGCTTGCCGCCCGACTCGACGAGCAGTCGCACGGTGTTCGACCCGACGTCGACGACCCCCAGCGGCACGGCTGCATGGTGACGGCCCCACATGACGGAGTTGTCCGAGGTCAGACGGTCCGCTGCAGCCGGCGGGCCCGATCGCGACGCTTCATGAACTGCGTCTGTGCGGGCCGCTTGCGCTCGCCCTTCTTCCCCGTTACGCGGTGCCAGGCCTGGTCCGAGCGCAGCTCCCAGGCGTGCGAGTTGTCGTTCAGCAGCGCCTTGAAGATCGCGTCGATCTCGCCGCGGATGTACGGGTCGTCGACCGGGGTGACCACCTCGATGCGGTGGTCGAGGTTGCGCGGCATCAGGTCGGCGCTCCCGAGCAGGTACGTCCGCTCCTCGCCCGCCTCGAAGCAGTAGAGCCGGCTGTGCTCGAGGAAGCGCCCGAGCACGGACCGCACGCGGATGTTCTCGCTCAGCCCCTCGATCCCCGGGATCAGGGAGCAGATCGCCCGCGCGACGATGTCGATCTCGACCCCGGCCTGCGAGGCGCGGTAGAGCTCCTCGATCACCTCCGAGTGCGTCAGGTTGTTGCACTTGATCCGGATGCGCGCCGGGCGACCGCCCTCGGCGGCCGCGGCGACGGTGCGGATGTGCTCGACGAGGCTCTTCTTCAGGTTGAACGGCGCGACCAGCAGCCTGCGGAAACGCTGCGGCCGGCCGAATCCGGTGACGAAGTTGAAGAGATCGGCCACGTCGGCGGTGATCTCCGGATCGGCCGTGAACAGCCCGATGTCCTCGTAGACCCGGGCGGTCGTGGCGTGGTAGTTGCCGGTCCCGATATGGACGTAGCGCCGCAGCTCGTCTCCCTCGCGCCGGACGATCAGGGTCGTCTTCGCGTGGATCTTCATGTCCGGGAAGCCGTAGACCACGTGGACGCCCGCCTGCTCCAGCGACCGTGCCCAGCCGATGTTGCGCTGCTCGTCGAACCGCGCCTTGAGCTCGACGACGCACACGGCCTGCTTGCCGTTCTCCGTCGCCTCGACGAGCGCGTTCGCGAGGGCCGAGTCCTCGGTCGTCCTGTAGACGGTCGTCTTGATCGCGACCACCGCCTCGTCGCGCACAGCCCCCTCCACGAACGACTCGACGCTGGTCGCGAACGAGTCGTACGGGTGCTGGACGAGCAGATCGCGCTGCGCGACCTCCGCGAACAGGTCGTCGTTCTTCGGGCTGAGCAGCCGGCGCTGCGTGAACGGCACCCACGGCTCGTACTTCAGGTCGGGGCGGTCGAGCGAGTAGAGCTGGCCGAGGTCGGCCAGGTCGAGCAGCCCCTTCACCGGGTAGACGCCCGACGGCGAGATGCCGAGGCGCATCTCGAGACGCGACAGCATCGCCCGCGAGATCGAGCTCGACACCTCGAGCCGGACGACGGCGCCGAACCGGCGCTTGCGAAGCTCGCTCTCGACCGCCTCGAGCAGGTCGTCCGCGTCGTCCGAGATCTCGGTGTCGCCGTCGCGGGTGACACGGAAGACGACGCGCTCGAGCACCTCCATCTCCGGGAACAGCACCGGCAGGAAGTGGCCGATCACGGCCTCGAGCGGCAGACGGAGGCCGTCCGCGCCGACGGGGACGAAGCGGGGGAGCCCCTCGGGCACCTTGACGCGCGCGAACCGCTCCTCGCCCGAGGTGTCGTCACGCACCATCACGCCCAGGCTGAGCGACAACCCCGAGATGTACGGGAACGGCTGGCCGGGCCCGACCGCGAGGGGTGTCAGCACCGGGTAGATCTGCCGCAGGAAGATCCGCTCGAGCTCGTCGAGCTCGGCCGGGGTCGCATCGTCGACGGCGCCGATGCGGATTCCCTCGGCGGCGAGGTCCGGAAGGAGGACGTCGCGCCACAGCTGTGACTGGGCCGCGCCGAGCTCGAGCACGTGGACGCGCACCGCGTCGAGCGTCTGCTGAGGCGTCTGGCCGTCGGGGAGCCGCACCGCGAGGCCGGACAGCACCTGGTCGTAGAGGCCCGCGACACGGACCATGAAGAACTCGTCGAGGATGTCGGAGACGATCCCGCAGAACTTCACGCGCTCGAGCAGGGGCTCCGCGGGGTCGACCGCGAGATCGAGGACGCGCTTGATCAGGGCGATCTGAGAGAGCTCTCGGTTGATCAGCGCGTCGCTCGCGCTCGGAACCTCGGTCGCCGTCATCTCCATCCCATGATAGGCGGCGCCTCGTCAACAGGTGGAGAACCGGGCTGTCGCCGTCCGCGCACGCGCGTATGCTGCCGCCGTGCGGAACGACCGCCTGCTCGTTGCGCTCGCCGTCGTGGCCGGCGTGGTGCTCATCGCGATCGCGGTCACGTACTGGGCGCTGCCGGCGAAGTCGCTGCCGGGGTTCTTCCCCGGCCATCAGGCCGGCTCGAGCCACCATCACGCGAAGCACGGGATCGCTGCGTTCCTGCTCGGTGTCGCGTGTCTCGTCTTCGCCTGGTTCCGCTCCGGGCCGTCGCGGACCTCGCCTGCCGCCTGAGTTGATCCTCGCCGATCTGATCACCTACTCCCAGGCGATCATCCTGGGGCTCCTGCAGGGCGTGACCGAGCTGTTCCCGGTCTCGAGCCTCGGCCACAGCGTGATCCTCCCGAACCTCCTCGGCTGGAACATCCACCAGAACGACCAGTACTTCCTCACGTTCCTCGTCGCGACGCACCTCGCGACCGCGATCGTCCTGCTGGTCTTCTTCTGGCGCGACTGGGTGCGGATCCTGACGGGCCTCGGTCGCTCGCTGCGCGACCGCGGGATCGCTCCCGAGGACGCGGATGCGAAGCTGGGCTGGCTGCTGGTCGTCGGCACGATCCCGGCCGGCATCCTCGGCCTGGCGCTCGAGAGCGAGTTGCGGAAGGCTTTCGCCTCGCCGACGTCGGCGTCGATCTTCCTGATGCTGAACGGCGTGCTGCTCGCGGGCGCCGAGGTCCTGCGGAGACGCGCCCCGGTGACCGCGGACGAGGACGACGTGCGGATCGCGCGCACCGTCTCGTGGCGCGACTCCTTCTTCGTCGGCGCGGCCCAGGCGCTGGCGCTGATTCCGGGGTTCTCGCGGTCCGGGGCCGCGATGAGCGGCGGGCTCGTCGTCGGCCTCTCGCACAAGGATGCTGCGCGTTTCGCGTTCCTGCTCGCGACGCCGATCATCGGCGCCGCCGCGCTCCTGAAGCTGCCGGAGCTGTTCGGGAGCGCGGGCAACGGCGTGCGCGGTCAGGCGCTCGCCGGTGCGATCGGCGCTGCGATCGCGGCCTGGTTCGCGGTGCGCTTCCTGATGCGCTACTTCGAGACGCGGACGCTGACGCCGTTCGCCGTCTACTGCTTCGTCGCGGGGCTCGCCTGCACGATCTACTTCGTCTCGTAGCCCTGGTGTGACGATCTGGTAAACGTGGATCTCGCCCGAGCCCGGGCCGAGACCGAGCCTGGGCCTCACCCGAAGATCCTGTCGATCGGCCGCCACAGGAGCGCGTGGAAGGACATCTACGAGGCGCTCGAGGAGGCCGTCGACGCCTGCGACACGGCGGCGCACCGCGTCGGAAACATCCTCGTCAAGAACGCCTGATCCCGTCGGCGAGGAGCGCCGGCGGCGCGCCGCCTGAGAGCGGCCGTCGGGCGATCCGGTGCGAGCCGCTTCTATCCTCGAGGCATGAGCGCCGAGGTGATCGTCGGCCTTGCCTTCCTGGGTTTCGCCGTCGGCGTGGTCGGGACGCTGGTCGGCGCCGGCGGAGGCTTCCTGCTCACTCCGGTGCTCCTGATCGTCTACCCGAACGAGAGCGCGCAGACGATCACGTCGATCAGCCTCGCCGCCGTCTGGGTGAACAGCACCTCCGGGTCGATCGCCTACCTCCGGCAGCACCGGGTCGACATCCGCAGCGGTCTCCTGTTCGGAGCCGCCACCTTGCCGGGCGCGGTCGGGGGTGCCCTGCTCGTCGGCTACGTCCCGCGGCGCGCGTTCGACCTGATCATGGCCGTCGTCCTGGCGACGGTGGCGCTCTGGCTCTCCGTCTACCGCCGGTGGGCGTTTCACCGCAGGCCGGGCGGCTCGCCGCGGGTCCTGGTCGACGCCGGAGGCCACGAGTGGCGGTACAGCGTCCGTGTCGGCCAGGGGATGGTGTTCAGCCTCGGGGTCGGCTTCCTCTCGAGCTTCCTCGGGATCGGCGGCGGGATCTTCCACGTCCCGATCCTGGTCACCGCGCTCGGGTTCCCGACCCACATCGCCACCGCCACATCGCACTTCGTGCTCGCCCAGATGAGCTTCGCCGGCGTCGCCACGCACGTCGCCCAGGGCTCATACGCAGTCGGCCACGGCCTCCGGCGCTCCCTCGTGCTCGCCGTCGGGCTCGCAGTCGGCGCGCAGATCGGGGCGCACCTCTCGATTCGCACCTCGGGCGTGGCGATCGAGCGGCTGCTCGTCGCCGGGCTGGCGCTCGCGGCGCTCCGGCTGGCCGTGAGCGTCTGAGCCTCAGCCGAACAGCACGAGGACGATCACGGCGAGACCGAGCACCGCTCCCGCGGCGGTGAGCGCTGCGAGCAGTTGCGGGTTGATCGGGGCGTAGCCGCCCTGCTCGAGCGCCTGCTCGACCGCGCTCGTGCGCCGAAGACCGAAGAGGAGGATCGCGATCCCGAGCACGGCGAACCCGACTCCGACCAGCTCGTAGGACCAGCGCGCACCGCTCGCGTGCTCGGGCAGCAGGCGCCCGATCCCGACCCCGACGGCAATCGCGCCGACCCCGGTCCGCCACCAGGCGAGGTACGTCCGCTCGCTCGCAAGGCGCGTCCGGCGCGTCGCGTCCTCGACACCGGGCTCGGGCATGGGGAGAGCCTACGCCGGGTGCGAGGCGTCGCTGAACTCGCGGAACTCGCCCGTGACGAGGTATGCGACCTGCTCGCCGATGTCGACGGCGTGGTCGCCGATCCGCTCGACGCACCGCGAGACGACGAGCATCCGCAGCGCGTACTCGCGCTCTTCGGACGAGTTGCCGAGCAAGAGCAGATCGTCGCTCGCGTTCCGGTTGGCGCGATCGATCAGCTCGTCGAGCTCGACGAGCGTGTGGGCGCGCTCGGCGTCCCTGGCGGCGAACGCGTCCATCGCGACCCTGATCATCTGCTCCGCCCGCTGGCCCATGTCCTCGATCGAGCGGGCGATCGCCTCGTCGTCGACCCGCAGGTCACCCATCAGTTTCGTGAGCTTGGCCACGGTCACGCAGTAGTCGGCCATGCGCTCGAGGTGGAGGTTGATCCGCAGGATCGCGAGCACGAGACGGAGGTCGACTGCGACGGGCGTCTGGCGAGCGAGTAACGACTGGACGCCGGTCTCGATGTCGACGTACCGCCGGTCGACCTCGTCGTCGAAGCTGATGACCTCGTCGGCGAGCTCCGAGTCGCCGCGTGCGAGCGCGTTGAGCGCGGAGCGGAGCGCGCGCAGCACCAGGTCACCCTCCTCCTGGAGAGCCGCTTCGAGCTGCGACAACTCCTCGTTGAGGAACGCCCTCATCCGAAGCGACCGGTCACGTAGCCCTCGGTGCGCTCGTCGGCCGGCTGCGTGAAGATCTTCTCGGTCGAGTCGTACTCGACCAGGATCCCGTTGCGCGAGCCGTCGTCGTGGACGTCCAGGCTGAAGAACGCGGTCATCTCGGCGACGCGTGCTGCCTGCTGCATGTTGTGCGTGACGATCACGAGCGTGTAGTCGCGCTTGAGGTCGTGCATCAGATCCTCGATCGCCGCGGTCGAGATCGGGTCGAGCGCAGATGCGGGCTCGTCGAGGAGCACGACGTCCGGCTCCACCGCGATCGCGCGTGCGATGCAGAGCCGTTGCTGCTGGCCGCCCGACAGCCCGAGCGCGGATTTCTTCAGGCGATCCTTCACCTCGTCCCAGAGCGCGGCGCTGCGCAACGCCCGCTCGACGCGGCCGTCGAGGTCGTCCTTCATGCGAAGGATGCGCAGCCCGTAGGCGACGTTGTCGTAAATCGACTTCGGGAACGGATTCGGGCGCTGGAAGACCATGCCGATGCGCCGGCGGACCTCGATCGCGTCGACGGCCGGCCCATAGAGGTCGACGCCGTGGTAGAGGATCTTCCCGCCGACCTTCGCGTTCGAGACCAGGTCGTTCAGCCGGTTCAGGCAGCGCAGCACCGTCGACTTGCCGCACCCCGACGGGCCGATCAGTGCGGTGATCGCCCGTTCATGGATCTGCATCGAGACGCCCTTGACTGCCGGGACGCTCCCGTAGTGGACGCTCAACTCAGAGATGTCGAACACGACCTCCCGGCTGACGTTCGCTTCCGTGGAGGGACGGACGAGCCCGACCGAAGGCGTGGGCCGAGAATCGTGTTGCGAAGCGCCCATCCTCGTCACCGCGGGAGTCTCGCGCCGGCTTCGGAAGGCCGGGGTACACAGCATGTGAACGGCGTGTGTCGAAGTGGTGACACGCTCGACGAAGTATGGCCGCCGCTGGAATCCTGCGGCGCGTGGACGCCGCCTCGGTTTCCGCGACTGCCACCGAGCTTCGGTCACGCCGCCGTTCCGATCGGCTCGGTGACCGCATCTTCTACTGGCTGAGCGCGTTCGCCGCCTTCCTGGGCGTCTTCGTCATCGCCCTCATCATCTGGCGCGTATTCGCCGGTGCCTGGCCGGCGATCAAGGAGTTCGGGCTCGGCTTCCTGACCAACAATGTCTGGAACCCGGTCACCAGCCAGTACGGGGCGCGCGACCTGATCATCGGGACGATCGTCACCTCGTTCGGCGCCCTCCTCTTGGCGACGCCGGTCTCGATCGCGATCGGGCTCTTCCTCAGCGAGCTCGCTCCATCCTCGGTCCGCGGGCCGATCGGGACGCTGATCGAGATGCTCGCCGCGATCCCGAGCGTCGTCATCGGGCTGTGGGGCATCTACGTGCTCGCGCCGTTCTCCGCACAGCACCTGCAACCGTGATCCTCCGACGTGCTCGGCTGGATCCCGATCTTCGCGAACGGACAGGACGAGGTCGAGTCGACCGTGTTCACCGCCATGCTCGTGCTGACGATCATGACCATCCCGATCACGTCGTCGATCTGCCGCGAGCTCTTCCTCAGCGTGCCCACGGAGCTCGAGGAGGGCGCCGTCGGCCTCGGCGCGACGCGCTGGGAGATGGTGAGGACGGTGGTCGATCCCCGCGGTTCGCGGCGGCGTGGTCGCCGCCGTGATCCTCGGCCTCGGGCGCGCGCTCGGCGAGGCGATCGCCGTCACGCAGGTGATCGGCAACTTCATCCCGCTCCAGCGCTCGATCTTCGAGCCCGGCGACACGCTCGCGAGCCGCATCGCGAACCAGTACCTCGGCGCGGTGACGAACATCCAGATCGCGTCTCTGATCTACCTCGCGCTGATTCTGCTGGTGATCAGCTTCATCACGAACCTCATCGCCCAGCGGGTCGTGAAGCGCTTCGAGCTCAGCAAGGGCGAGGCTTGATGGTCGACCCCGCGTCGCAGCTCACGCTGAAGGCGACCGGTCGGAGCCGGCGCCGGCTGATCGCCAACCGCCTGGCCGAGGGAGCGGCGCTCGCGGCAGCGATCGCCACCATCGCGGTGCTCGTGATCCTCGTCTGGTCGGTGTTCTCGCGCGGCGTGCAGGCGCTCAACCTCGACTTCTTCACGCACGGCCCGGCGGTCTTCGGCGAGAGCGGAGGCGGTATCGCGCCGGCGATCGTCGGCAGCCTGATCGTGGTCGGCATCGCGACCGCGATCGCGCTCCCGGTCGGCGTGCTGACCGCGATCTTCGTCAGCGAGTTCGCGTCGCGGCGCATCGGCGAGCAGATCCGCCTCTGGCTCGACGTGCTGAACGGCTTTCCCTCGATCGTGATCGGGGTGTTCGTGTTCGCCGTGCTCGTGAAGGCGAAGGTGCCGCTGCTCGGGCTCGGCCACCATCAGAGCGCGTGGGCCGGCGGCTTCGCGCTCGCGATCATCATGCTCCCGCTCGTCGCGCGCGCCGGGATCGAGGTGCTCGCGCTCGTGCCGGGCGAGCTGCGGGAGGCGAGCTACGCGCTCGGCGTCTCGAAGTGGCAGACGGTGCTGCGGGTCGTGCTTCCGAGCTCGTTCGGCGGCATCCTCACCGGCACGACGCTCGCCGTCGCGCGCGCGGCCGGCGAGACGGCGCCGCTCCTCTTCACGTGCGCGATCGGGAGCCAGATCGTCGACTGGAACCCGTCGCACTCGCTGCTGACGATGCCGCTGACGATCTTCACCGACTCGGAGTCGAACGATCCGAACCTGCAGGCGCAGGCCTGGGCGACGGCCTTCGTCCTGATCATGTTCGTGCTCGTCACGAGCCTCACCGCCCGCTTCCTGCTCGAACGGCAGCGCCGCAAGCTCGGGCTCGAGCGCTGAAACGCATTCACCACTCCGTCACCCGTGAGTAACACGGCGTCAGCCCACGCCCGCGTCGCCCAGGGGCACATTGGCGCCGCAAAGGCCAACTCCCCAGGGATCAAGGAGAGGATGTTCATGAAGAGAGGGCTTGCCCTCAGCTCGGCGGTCGTCGTCGGTCTGCTGGCCGTCGGGGCCGCCGGCGCGCGCACCACGGACACCACGATCACCGGTGCGGGGTCGACGCTCGTCGCGCCCCTCGTCTCCACCTGGACGAAGCCGCTCGGCTCCGCCTTTGGCTACAACGTCCAGTACGCGTCCATCGGCTCGGGCGCGGGCATCGCGCAGATCACGGCCCGTACGGTCGACTTCGGTGCCTCGGACGCGCCGCTCACGCCGGACCAGGCGGCGGCTTGTAAGGGCTGCGCCCAGATCCCGTGGGCGCTCACCGCCGTCACGCTGTCGTACAACGTGCCGGGCGCCCCCAACGACCTGCACCTGACTCCGGCGGTGATCGCCGGGATCTACCTCGGGCAGATCACGAACTGGAACGACTCGAAGATCCAGTCGCTGAACCCCAAGGTGTCGCTGCCCAACCTGAAGATCACGCCGGTCTTCCGCTCCGACGGCTCCGGCGACACCTACGCCTTCACCGACTTCCTCTCGCGTGTCAGCGGCACCTGGAAGACGAAGGTCGGCAACGCGACGTCGGTGCAGTTCCCGGTCGGCCTCGGCGGCAAGGGCAACCCCGGTGTCGCGGGAGTGATCGCCCAGACCAAGGGTGGCATCGGCTACATCAGCGCCGCCTACGCGCTGCCGTTCCACCTCAGGGTCGCCGCGGTCAAGAACGCGTCCGGGTACTTCGCAACGCCCGGACTCCGCGGCATCGCCGCCGCCGCGTCGCTCGTGAAGAAGGTTCCGTCGAACAACGAGATGCACATCGTCGTCCCGCCCAAGGGCGCGAAGCTGGCGTATCCGATCTCGACGTTCACCTACATCATCATCCCGCAGACGAGCCCGAAGGCGGCCGAGCTGCGCAAGATGGTCTTCTGGGCGCTCACCCAGGGCCAGCAGAAGCAGTACACGGCGAAGCAGATCTTCTCGCCGATCCCGAAGGTCGTCCTCGTCGCGGCCGAGAAGACGCTGAAGACGATTCACACGTAGAGGTCTCGCAGGGTCTCGCCTCGCCGGCCTTGAGCGCCGGCGAGGCGGGCCCGGCACTCACGCGGAGAACGTGCAGCGAATCTGCAGGCCGCCCCCACGCGAGCCCGTCGCCTCGACCTCGCCGCCGGCCGCCACGACCACGTGCTTGACGATCGCGAGCCCGAGGCCGGTGCCGCGCGTCGTGCGCGCCGCGTCTCCGCGGTAGAAGCGTTCGAACAGGCGGTCGAGGGTCTCCGCGTCGACACCGGCGCCGTCGTCGGCGGCCGTGAGGACGGTCGTCCCGTCCCCGGGCCAGACGGAGAGCGTGAACCGTGTCCCGTGCCCGGCGTAGCGGATGGCGTTCTCGGCCAGGTTCTCGGCGACCATCCGGAGCATGCGCGGCCGGAGCGGAACGTCGACCGAGTCGTCTCCCTCGACGTTGACCTCGACGCCGGCGCGGGTGGCGGCTCCCTCCAGCTCGCGTGCGACGCTCTCCAGCACGGGCAGCGCGGTCGTCGGCCCGAGCGAGACCACCTCCTTGCCGCTCTCGAGCTCGGAGAGGAACAGGATCTCGTCGATCAGCTCGCCGGCGTTCTCGACCTCCGCGCGAGCCTGCTCGATCAGCTCGTGCATGTCGGCTCCGGGAAGCTCGGCCGAGTCGAGCAGCGCCAGGATGCGGGCGAGGGGGGTGCGCAGCTCGTGTGAGACCGCGGCGGTGAAGCCGGTGCGCAGCTCGTCGAAGCTGCGGTCGTCCAGCGTGAATCTGTTCGTCACCGAATCGTCACCATTCTGAAACCCGAAACAACGCCGCTTCCGCACTATCGTAGGCGCCGTGAGCAGGGTCCTGATCGTCGAGGACGACACGGTGATCGCGGACGGCATGGCGCGCCACCTCGGTGCCGCCGGGTTCGACCCGGTCGTGGTCGGCCGCGGGGAGCTCGGGCTCGCGCGCCTGCGGTTCGAGAACCCGGACGTCTGCGTGCTCGACCTGATGCTCCCGGAGCTCGACGGCTGGAAGCTGATCGAGACCGCGCGCTCGGAGGGGATCGGCACGCCGATCGTCGTCGTCTCGGCGCGCGGGACCGAGCACGACCGCGTGCACGCGCTCGAGATCGGCGCCGACGACTACCTGGTGAAGCCGTTCTCGATGCGCGAGCTCGTCGCCCGCGTCGGCGCGGCCGCGCGGCGCGGCGTCCGTCCGGCCGAGGAGCGCCGCGGCGACGCGATCGAGATCGAAGAGCTCCGCATCGACCCGCGTGAGGTTCAGGCCTTCGTCGCGGGCGAGAGCGCCGGCCTCACGCCGACCGAGTTCAGGCTGCTCTACACGCTTGCGCTCGACCGCGGCCGCGTGGTCACGCGCGACGAGCTCCTGCAGAAGGTGTGGGGACGGCGCGAGACGCACCGCGACCGCACCGTCGACGTCTTCGTCCGGCGGCTGCGGCAGAAGATCGACCGGCCGGCACCGCGTCACTCCTTCATCCAGACGCGGTTCGGGGTCGGCTACAAGCTGGAGCCCGAGCCGAAATAGGGGACGGCGGCGCGGCCCGGATAGGCTGACGCCGTGGACTTCGAGCTGACGGCCGAGCAGCGCGAGATCCAGGCCCTTGCACGCGACTTCGCGCGCGCCGAGATCGAGCCGCACGCGGCCGCCTGGGACCGCGACCACGGCTTCCCGCGGGGACTTCTGGCCGCGCTCGGCGAGCTCGGGCTGCTCGGCGTGTGCGTCCCGGAGGAGTACGGCGGCGCGGGCGCGGACTTCGTCTCCTACATCCTCGTGCTGGAGGAGCTGTCGCGCGCCGACGCGGGCGTCGGCGTCACGGTCGCAGTGCACACCTCGGCCTGCACGCTGCCGCTGCTCCAGTTCGGGACGGACGAGCAGCGCGCGCGCTTCGTGCCCGGACTGGCGCGCGGCGAGCGCATCGGCTGCTTCGCCCTCACCGAGCCCGGCGCAGGGTCGGACGCGGGCGCGATCGTCACACGGGCGGATCGCGTGGAGGGCGGCTGGCACGTTCACGGCGCGAAGCAGTGGATCACCAACGCCGTGTTCGGTGGGACGGTGCTCTTCTTCGCCCGTACCGATCCCGAGACGCGCTCGGCCCGCGGCATCTCGGCGTTCGCGCTCGACGGCGACAACGTCGTCATCACGCGCACCGAGGAGAAGCTCGGCCTCAACTCGTCGGCGACGAACGACATCGCCGTCGACACCGTCGTCGACGAGGACCGCCTGCGTCGGCGACGAGGGCCACGGCTTCCGGATCGCGATGGCGACGCTCGACGGCGGTCGCATCGGCATCGCGGCCCAGGCGGTCGGGATCGCGCAGGCGGGATACGAGTGCGCCCTGCGCTACGCGCAGGAGCGCCGGACGTTCGGGCGGCGGATCGCAGACCACCAGGCGATCCAGCACAAGCTCGCGAACATGTCGACCGAGATCGACGCGGCGCGCCTGCTGACCCACCGCGCGGCGTGGCTCAAGGCGACCGGCCGGCCGCACACCGAAGCCGGCGCGAAGGCGAAGTTGTTCGCGTCCGAGACGGCGCGCCGCCAGACGGCGGAGGCGATCCAGGTGCTCGGCGGCTACGGCTACACGAAGGAGTTCCCGGTCGAGCGCTTCTACCGCGACGCGAAGATCACCGAGATCTACGAGGGGACGAGCGAGATCCAGCGGCTCGTGATCGCGCGCCAGATCCTCGGCGACCGCGTGCCGGAGCGGGCATGAGCAAGAGCTCGCGCAGGCCGGACGAGCCCGTGCGCCTGACGCGGATCTACACGCGCGGCGGCGATCACGGCGAGACGTCGCTCGGCGACGGCTCGCGCGTCCCGAAGCTCGATCCGCTGCTGCGTGCGTACGGCGCGGTCGACGAGCTCAACTCCGTCGTCGGGTGGGCCCAGGCGGCGGCCGGGGACGAGCGGCTCGCGCGCGTCCAGAACGAGCTGTTCGACCTCGGTGCCGACCTCTCGGTGCCCTTTGCCGAGGGCGACGGGCGGCTGCGCATCACCGGGGCCGCGGTCGAACGACTCGAGCGGGACTGCGACGACGCCAACGCGTCGCTGCCCGAGCTCAAGAGCTTCGTCATCCCGGGCGGCACGGAGATCGCCTCGCGGCTGCACGTCGCGCGCTCGGTCTGCCGCCGCGTCGAGCGCGAGGTGCTCGCCGTGGCCGAGGAGCGCGTCCTGAACCCGGTCGCCCCGGTCTACCTCAACCGGCTCAGCGACCTCCTCTTCATCCTCGCCCGTGCTGCGAACGCAGGGGGCCCCGAGCCGCTGTGGAAACCGGGCGCGTGACGATCCGGCAGGAGCACGAGCAGGAGCTGCGCTCGACGATCTCGGGGGTGGAGAATCCGCCGCTGTCGTCGCCGGAGTCGGTGCGGGTGGACTACGAGCGGGACCTCGGGGATCCGGGCGAGTTCCCGTTCACGCGCGGGGTGTACCCGTCGATGTACCGGGGGCGGTTGTGGACGATGCGGCAGTTCGCCGGGTTCGGGACGGCGGCGGAGACGAACGCGCGGTTCCGGTACCTGCTCGAGCATGGGCAGACGGGGCTGTCGACGGCGTTCGACATGCCGACGCTGATGGGCCTCGACTCGGATCACGCGCGCTCGCTGGGCGAGGTCGGCCGGGAAGGGGTGGCGATCGACTCGCTGGAGGACATGGAGACGCTGTTTGCGGGGATCCCGCTGGGCGAGGTGTCGACGTCGATGACGATCAACGCGCCGGCGGCGGTGCTGCTCGCGTTCTACGTGTGCGTGGGTGAGGAGCAGGGGGTGCCGCGGGCGGCGCTGCGCGGGACGATCCAGACGGACATCCTGAAGGAGTACATCGCGCAGAAGGAGTACATCTTCCCGCCCGAGCCGTCGATGCGGCTGGTGACGGACATGGTCGAGTTCTGCAGCCGGGAGATGCCGCTTTGGCATCCGATCTCGATCTCGGGCTATCACATCCGGGAGGCGGGATCGACGGCGGTGCAGGAGCTGGCGTTCACGCTTGCGGACGGCTTCACGTATGTGGAGTGGGCGCTCGCGCGGGGATTGCAAGTGGACGAGTTCGCGCCGCGGCTGTCGTTCTTCTTCAACGCACATCTCGACTTCTTCGAGGAGATCGCGAAGTACCGGGCGGCGCGTCGGATCTGGGCGCGCGAGCTGCGCGACCGGTACGGCGCGAAGGACGAGCGGTCGCTTCTGATGCGCTTCCACACGCAGACGGCGGGGGTGTCGCTGACGGCGCAGCAGCCGGAGGTGAACATCGTGCGCACGGCGATCGAGGCGCTGGCGGCGGTGCTCGGGGGGACGCAGTCGCTGCATACGAACTCGTTCGACGAGGCGCTCGCGCTGCCGACCGAGGAGGCGGTGCGGCTGGCATTGCGGACGCAGCAGGTGATCGCGCACGAGACGGGGGTGGTGAACACGGTCGACCCGCTCGGCGGCTCCTACTACCTGGAGCAGCTCACGAACGAGCTCGAGCGGCAGGCGTACGACTACTTCGACCGGATCGAGCAGCTGGGCGGGGTGGTCGCGGCGATCAAGGACAACTTCTTCCAGCGCGAGATCGCCGAGGCGTCGTTCCGCTACCAGGCCGAGGTCGAACGGGGGCAGCGGGTGATCGTCGGCGTCAACCGCTACTCACTCGAGGAGGAGACCGAGCCGGAGCTGCTCAGGATCGACCCGCAGCTGGAGCGAGAGCAGGTGGCCCGCGTGCAGGCGCTCCGCGGCCGGCGCGACCCGGCCGCCGTCGAGGCGGCGCTCGCCCGGCTCGCCTCCGACGCCGCCGCGGACGGACACAACCTGATGGGGCCGATCATCGACTGCGCCCGCGCCTACGCCACGGTCGGCGAGATCTGCGACGTTCTGCGGGCCGCCTGGGGCACCTGGCGGGAAACCCCCGTCTTTTGACGCGTTCGGCGCACTCTTGACGCAATTGCGCCAACAAATGCCCGGCCGTGCCGTCTAACCTTCAGGTAGATGAGAGCGCAGGCTCACACGCTGCGCGCAGACCACGGCAGTGTCTCGCGCGCGCCCTTCTGGCGGCGACAGAGTTTCTGGCGCATCGGCCTGCCCGTAGCCGCGGCGCTGGCAGTGATCACCGCGATTCTCGTCATCATCCAGGTCTCGGTCGGCAGCAACGGGTCGCCGAATGCCGCCACCGGCTGGGGCGTGACGTACCCGGCGGTGAAGAAGCCGAAGACGGTGAAGTTCGACCCGGCGGCGCAGCGGGTCGCGACGAGGTTCGTGAAGACGGCGGTCGCGCGGAAGAACCTCGACCAGGCCTATGCGATCTCCGGGCCGCACGTCCGGCAGGGGATGACGCTCAAGCAGTTCATGAGCGGGAACATCGCCGTCGTCCCGTACCCGGTCACGTCCAAGACGTCCGCCAACATGAAGATCGACGAGTCGTATGCGAAGAGCGCGACGGTCGAGCTCTACCTGGTCACGCCGGGGAACGCGGGCCGCGACTTCTACGTCAACCTGGTGAAGAAGAACGGCAAGTGGTTCGTCGACGGCTGGGTCCCCCGCGGGACTCCGCCGATCCCGACCAATCCGGGGGGCTAGTGGCCGCGAAAATCCGGGTGGTGATCGCCAAGCCGGGCCTTGACGGCCACGACCGTGGCGCGAAGATCATCGCCCGCGCGCTGCGGGATGCGGGTATGGAGGTGATCTACACGGGTCTCCACCAGACACCCGAGCAGATCGCCGAGACGGCGCTCCAGGAGGACGCCGACGCGGTCGGCATCTCGATCCTCTCGGGCGCGCACATGACGCTCGTGCCGCGGATCCTCGAGCTGCTGCGTGCCGAGGGCGCGGACGACGTCCTGGTCGTCGTCGGCGGGACGATCCCCGCGGACGACATCGCCTCGCTCAAGGCCGAGGGCGTCGCCGAGGTGTTCACGCCCGGCGCGCCGACGTCGGAGATCGTGGACTTCCTGCAGTCGCGCGTCGCCGTCTAACGGCCGGGCGGCCGTTGTGCGGCGGGTAGAGTCTCGCCGCGATGAAGATCGCCGTCTGCGTCAAGGCCGTCCCCGACGCCGCCTCCGGACGCCGCATCGACCCCGCATCGAAGCGCCTCGACCGTTCGGGCGAGCTCGCGATCTCCGAGTGGGACACGTATGCGATCGAGGAGGCGCTCGTGCTCAAGGAAGCCACGGGCGAGGGCGAGGTGGTGGTCGTCTCGCTCGGGCCCGAGCGCGCGGTCGACGCGCTCCGCAAGGCCCTCGCGATGGGCGCCGACCGGGCGGTCCTCGTCTCCGATCCGGCGTTCGAGGGCGCCGACCTGCTCGGCACGGCCAGGGCGCTCGCCGGCGCCCTCGAACGTGAGGCGCCCGATCTGACGCTGTTCGGCCAGCAGTCGGCCGACGGCGGCGGCGCGTGCCTGTGGGCGGCGGTCGCGGACCGGCTGCGCCGCCCGATCGCCTCCCAGGTCAGCGAGCTCACCGTCGAGGCGGGCTCGCTCACCGGGAAGCGCCAGACCGAGTTCGGGTACGACACGCTCCGGCTTCCGCTGCCGGCAGTCGTGGCCGTGGCCGACTCGATCAACACGCCGCGCTACCCGTCGCTGAAGGGGATCATGGGCGCGAAGAAGAAGCCGCAGGAGAGGCTCGCGGCGGCCGATGTCGGTGGTGTCGACGAGCCGCGGACGACGGTGCTCGCCCTCAACCCGCCGCCGTCGCGCGGCGAAGCACGGCGGATCGAGGACGACGGCTCCGCCGCCGAGCAGATCGTCGAGTTCCTCGCCGAGCGGAGACTGCTGTGAAGGCGCTGGTCTTCCTCGAGCACCACGAGGGCGTGATCCAGAAGGGATCGCTCGGCGTGCTCGCGAAGGCGGTCGCGCTCGGGGGGGATGTCGCCGGCGTCCTCGCCGGGTCCGGCGTGCGCGCGCTGGCCGAGGAGGCAGGCCGGCACGGGGCGGCGACCGTCTGGGTCGCCGACGACGACCGGCTGGCGGCGCCGCTGGCGCAGCCGCGCGTGGACGTGCTCGCGAAGCTCGTGCGCGACGAAGGTTTCGACACCGTTCTGTTCGCGCAGTCGGTGCTGGCGGCCGACGTGGCGGCGGGGCTTGCGGCCCGGCTCGACGCCGGGCTGAACTGGGACCTCGTCGACCTCGACGCCGAGGGGGTGGGCAGCCGCCCGGCGCTGTCGGACAGCGTGTACGTCGACGTCGGCTGGTCGAGCGGCCCGAGACTGGCGGTGTTCCGGGCCGGGACGTTCGACGCGGCCGTGACCGGCGGCACGGCCGAGGTCAGGGACGCCGCGGTCGAGCTCGAGGAGTTCTCGCTGCTCGCCGAGATGGTCGAGCAGGCGCATGCCGAGCAGCAGGGGCCGTCGATCGAGGAGGCGGACGTGATCGTGGCCGGCGGCCGAGGTCTCGGTGCACCGGAGGGCTTCTCGCTGGCGGAGGGGCTTGCAGAGGCGCTCGGCGGCGCGGTCGGCGCGACCCGCGCGGTCGTCGACGCGGGCTGGTACCCGTACGCGGCTCAGGTCGGTCAGACCGGGAAGACGGTTTCGCCGAAGCTGTACGTCGCGCTCGGGATCTCGGGCGCGATCCAGCACAAGGTAGGCATGCAGGGGTCGAACGTGATCGTGTCGATCAACAAGGACCCGAACGCCCCGATCTTCGAGTTCTCCGACCTCGGCGTCGTCGGCGACCTCAATGAGATCGTCCCGAAGCTCACCGAGCTCGTCCGCGCCCGGCGGTCGTGAGCGTTCGTCCTGCCGACTTTCCGGCGCCGTGGACGGCCGGCGAGGCGTTTCGCCCGCCGACCGACCCGGTCGACGAGCGCATCGAGGTCGGCTTCCTGATCGTCGGCGCCGGGCCCGCCGGGCTCGCGGCCGCGATTCGGCTCGGGCAGCTGGTCGCGGAGAACCCCGAGACCGCGGCGCGGCTCGGCGAGGTCCCGGTGGCCGTGCTCGAGAAGGGGAAGGCGCCGGGGGCGCACCTGCTCTCCGGCGCGGTGGTGAACCCGCGCGGGCTGCAGCTGCTCTTCGGCAACCGCAAGCCGCTCGAGGAGTTCCCCTTCGCCGGGCCGGTCGAGGCCGAGTCGGTGCTCTTCATGACCCGGAAGCACGCTTACCGGATCCCGACGCCGCCGACGATGGCGAACGACCGGAACTTCGTCGTCTCGCTGTCGAAGCTCGGCGGCTGGCTCGCCGCGGAGGCGGAGGCGCTCGGGGCGACGGTGCTGCCCGAGACGGCTGCCGACGCGCTCCTCGTCGACGCCGGGCGCGTGCTCGGCGTGCGCACCGGCGACCGTGGGCGCGACCGCGACGGCGTGGCGCTGCCGAACTTCGAGCCCGGGTCGGACATCACGGCCCGTGTCACGATCCTCGCCGAGGGGACGCAGGGCTACCTCACGGGCGCCGCGCTCGAGCGCTTCGGCCTGCAGGGCTCGAGCCCACAGGTCTGGGCGCTCGGCGTGAAGGAGGTGTGGCGGGTCCCGCGCCCGCTCCGCCGCGTGATCCACACCATGGGCTGGCCGCTGCGCGGCCGGGGCAAGTACCGGGAGTTCGGCGGATCGTTCATCTACCCGCTCGGCGAGGACATGGTCACGATCGGGATGGTCGTCGGCCTCGACTATCGCGACGCGTCGCTGTCCGTCCACGACCTGCTGCAGGAGCTGAAGACGCACCCGAGGATCCGCAAGATCCTCGCCGGAGGCGAGCGGCTGCAGTGGGGGGCGAAGACGATTCCCGAGGGCGGGTTCGTCGCGCTTCCGGAGCGCTTCCACGCGCCCGGGTTGCTGCTCGCGGGTGACGGGGTCGGGCTCGTGAACGTGCCGGCGCTGAAGGGAATCCACTACGCGATCGAGTCCGGCCGGCTGGCGGCGGAGGCGGCGTGGCGCACGCTGGAGCGCGGGACGACGATGCGCACGGCGCTCGCGTCGTACGACGAGGCGATCCGCACGTCCTTCGTCTGGAAGGACCTGCACGAGGTGCGCAACATGCGCCAGGCGTTCGGCCACGGCTTCTATGTCGGCGGGGCGCTGGCGGGGGCGATGACGGTGACGAAGGGGCACTTCCCGCCGGGCGACTCCGGGACGGAACGTGACGCCGAGCAGTCGATCATCCGGACGGATCGCGATCGCCTGTACCCGGCGGCGGACGGCCGGCTCACCTTCGACAAGCTGTCGAGCGTGTTCGCGTCGGGGAACCGGACGCGTGACGACCAGCCGAATCACATCCGGGTGCAAACGCGGGTGCCACGCGAGTTGGCCGAGCTCTGGGTGCGGATGTGCCCGGCGCAGGTGTACGAGGTGGGGGAGGCGGACGGCGACGGGACCGTGGAAGTTCGCCTGGCGCCCTCGAACTGCGTCCAGTGCGGTGCGATCACCGCGAAGGGCGGACGCCTGACCCCGCCGGAGGGCGGCAGCGGCCCCGAGTACACGCTCACGTAACGAGCCGGCGCGCGTTATGTCACGGCGGCTGCCACCCGGCATGTCTGCTCGGGACGGGTGCGTTGCAGAACTCGGCGAACCGCACGACGGCGCGGTCGTGGTGGTCGGCGAACATGCCGAGGAGCTCACCGGTCGCAAGCTGCGCAAACGACAAGGCGAGCCCGATCGTCGCCGCGTAGCTGGACCACACATAGCTCTCGAGCGTTCCTTCGCGACCTGCGCGTCGCGGGTTCTGGACGACATAGCGAACGGCGTTCAGCACACGGCGATCGTCTGCGAGGTACTCGCTCCAGTACCGCTTTCCGAACAGGTGGTTGATCCGCCCGTGCGCCGCGTTGTAGGCGAGCGCGTAGGCGGAATTCAGCTCGCACATGCCCCGCGACAGGCCTCGCTCGTCGACGGTCAAGACCAGGTGGTAGTGATTGCGCATGAGGCAATACGCGTAGATGTTCCAGCCATGACGATTTGCGACCCGCGTCAGAATCCGGAGGAACTGCCGGCGATCGGCGTTGGTCGCGAAGATCTGCTGCCGGTTGTTGCCGCGGGCGACGACGTGATGGAAGCCTGGGCGTTCGTCGCGAGGTCTGTACGGCATGGGATCACGGTACGGAGGGCGCCGCGAGCGAACCGAGCTGGTCGCGCGATTGCACGAAATCGTTTGACTCGCGGCGCGCTTCGGTCACGGCGGCAGCCGCCCGGGTGTCGGAACAAGCCAGTGGGACGGGCGCGGAGGTTCTCCCTTGGCTAGCGATCCGATGAGCTCCGGCGAGATCGCCGCACGCGTCGCCGAGTTCCGCGCGACCGCTTCCGAGATCGAAGTCATCGCCGACGAGGCGATCAACTCGCGCAACGTCGACGACCTGATCACCGTCGTTCGCGGACTGCTCGACGCGCTCGACGTCGTCGTGCTGATGGCCACTCGCCTCGCAGCGAACGACGACGCAGCCGCCGCGCCGCCTTCACCGCACGCCGACCGCACGGACGAGGGCGCACCTTGATCACGAGCGTCGACAACCCGCGCGTGAAGGAGGTCGTCCGCCTTCGCCGCTCGCGCGAGCGCCGCCTGACCGGCCTGTTCGTCGTCGAGGGACTGCGCGAGGTCGAGCGTGCACGCGCCGCGGGCCTCCGCTTCCGCGCCGAGTACACCGCGCCTGAGCTCGTCTCCGCCGAGACACTCGCCGGCACGAGCCCCGCTGCGGAGCAGGTGAGCGCCCGCGTTCTCCGCCACATGACGTACCGCGGCGAGCCCGAAGGCGTCGTCGCAGTGGTCGAGGCGCCGAACCGCCGGCTTCCGCCCGACGCCTCGCTGATCCTCGTCGCGGTGGGAGTCGAGAAGCCGGGCAACCTCGGCGCGATGGCGCGCTCGGCCGAGGCGGCCGGTGCCGACGCGCTCCTCGTCGCCGACGGCTCGTTCGACCCGTGGAACCCCAACGCCGTGCGCGCATCGACCGGCGCAGTCTTCACCCTGCCGATCCTCGCGTCGAGCCTCGACGAGGTTCTCGCGCTGCCGCTCCGGCGGGTCGCCGCCGTTGTGGGCGCGGCCACCCGCTACACCGACGTCGACCTGCGCCCGCCGACGGCGCTGGTCGTCGGCGCCGAGGATCGCGGCCTCGACGAGCGCTGGCAGCGCGCCGCCGACGACGAGGTCTCGATCCCCGTCAACAGCCGCACGGTCGACTCGCTGAACGCGAGCGCCGCCGCGACCGTGCTCCTGTTCGAAGCGGTCCGCCAGCGCTTATGAGACGTACGATCGAGCGCGTGCTCCCGACACGCGACGACGTGCTCCGCGCACGCGCCACGCTCGGCGACCGGCTCGCGCGGACGCCGACGATGTCGAGCCGGACGATCGGCGCACGCCTCAAGTGCGAGCTCTTCCAGCGCACGGGGTCGTTCAAGGCGCGGGGCGCGCTCAACAAGCTCAGCTCGCTGGACGCCGCCGAGAAGCGTCGCGGCGTGATTGCGATCAGCGCCGGCAACCACGCGCAGGCCGTCGCCTTCGCCGCCGCGGAGGAAGGCGTCGACGCGCTCGTCGTGATGTGGCGCGGCGCCTCCGAGCAGAAGATCGCGGCCACGCGCGGGTACGGCGCCACGGTCGACCTCGAGGCAACCGGGCCGGGCGACGCCTTCGACCGCCTGCACGGCCTGATCGACGCGACCGGGCGCACGCTCGTGCACCCGTTCGACGATGCGCTCGTGATCGCCGGTGCAGGAACGGTAGGGCTCGAGATCCTCGAGGACGCGCCCGACGTCGACGCCGTGATCGTCCCCGTCGGCGGCGGCGGGTTGATCTCCGGCATCCAGACGGCGATCGGCGACCGCGTCCGTGTGATCGCGGTCGAGCCCGAGACGAGCACCGCGCTCCACACCGCGATCGAGCACGGTGAGCCGACTCCGGTGACGCCGACGTCGATCGCGGACGGCCTAAACGCGCCCTTCGCCGGCGCGCTCCCGCTCGAGATCTGCGGCGGCCTCGAGCGGGTGCTCGTCTCCGAGAGCGAGATCGAGCATGCGTTTCGCCTTCTCTACGAGCGCGCGAAGCTCGCCTGCGAGCCGGCCGGCGCCGCCGCGACCGCCGCCTGGCTGTCGGGTCGTGTGGAGGCCGAGCGGCCGGTGCTCGTCGTCTCGGGTGGCAACGTCGCCTCCGATACGGCCGCTGCTATCCTGGCCCGGCGATGAAGGCCGGAATCCACCCCGAGTACCAGCTCGCGACCGTTCACTGCAGCTGCGGGAACACCTTCGTGACGCGGTCGACGAGCCCCGAGCTGCACGTCGAGATCTGCTCGAACTGCCATCCGTTCTACACGGGGAAGCAGAAGCTCGTCGACACGGGCGGTCGTGTCGAGCGCTTCCAGCGCCGGCTCGAGAAGGCCGAGCGCGCTTCTCGCGCGTAGGCGGGGGCCATGTCGCAGGCCATCGGAGGTCAGGCCGTCCTCGAGGGCGTCATGATGCGCGGTCCGCGCAACTGGGCGGTCGCGGTCCGCACGCCGGCCGGCAGCATCGCTCACGTCGCCCGCACGATCGACCCCCTGGCCGCCCGCCACTGGTCGCTGCGGCTGCCGATCGTGCGCGGCGTGGTCGCGCTCGGCGAGAGCCTCGCGATCGGGTTCCGAGCCCTCGGGGTCTCGGCGGGCTACGCAGCGCAGGAGGAGGCGGAGGGCTACGACGAGCCGGCCGAGCTCGGCCGCTGGGCGCTCGCGTTCGCGTTCCTGGTCGCGATCGGCTTCGCGGTGATGATGTTCAAGGTCGGGCCGGCGCTGCTCGCCGACACTCTTCCGATCTCGAACGGCGACTGGTTCGTCCTCGTCGAGGGCCTGATCCGTGTGGCGGTGTTCATCGCCTACCTGACGCTGCTCAGCTTCATCCCGTCACTGCGCCGCGTCTTCGAGTACCACGCCGCCGAGCACAAGGCGATCAACGCGTACGAGGCGGGCGAGGAGCTGACCCCGGAGAACGCGCAACGGTACTCGTTGATCCATCCGCGCTGCGGGACGGCCTTCCTGCTGTGGGTGATGGTCGTGGGCGTGTTCGTCTACGCGCTGCTCGGCCGCCCCGTGTGGTACTGGCTGATCATCAGCCGTATCGCGCTGCTGCCCGTGATCGCCGGTGTCGCGTACGAGCTGATCCGCTTCGCGGGCAAGCACAGCGACAGCCGCGTCCTGATGACGCTGCTCGCGCCCGGGCTGTGGCTGCAGCGGTTGACGACACGCGAGCCGACGCTCGACCAGCTCGAGGTCTCGATTCGCGCGCTGCGCGAGGTGCTTGCCCATGAGGGCCGGCTGCAGCCGGCCGACCGACGAGTGGAGGTGATGGCCTGATGGCGACGGAGCGCAGAGCCGAGGTGACCTGGACGGGCGATCTGATGTCGGGAGCCGGGACGATCGACGCGGTCGGCAGCGGCGCGTTCGGCCCGCTCGACGTCTCCTGGGCCGCGCGGTCGGAGGAGCCGAACGGCAAGACGAGCCCCGAGGAGCTGATCGCCGCTGCGTGGGCCGCGTGCTTCGCGATGGCGCTGTCCGCCGGCCTCGCCCGCGGCGGTACTCCGCCCGAGCGCCTCTCGACGTCGGCCACGGTGACCTTCCAGCCGGGCGAGGGGATCGTGAAGGGCGCGCTGACCGTCCGCGCGAGCGTCTCCGGCCTCGATGCCGCCGGCTTCGAGGCGGCCGCGCAGGGTGCGAAGGAGAACTGCCCCGTCTCGATGGCCCTCGCGGGGATCCCCGAGATCACGCTCGACGCGGCGCTCGTCTAGCCCGGACGTTCTCTACCCTGAAGGTCGCCATGGCGGCCCTCGACGACCTCGTCTCGGAGCTCGAGCGCTCATACACGGAGACGCAGCAGCGTCTGTCCGACCCTGCCGTCTACAACGATCACCGCGAGGCTGCGGACGCCGGCCGTCGGCTCAAGACCCTCGCGCGGCCCCACATGCTCGCGCAGGAGTGGCGCGCGAGGACGGCCGATCTCGAGGCGGCCCGCAGCGACGCCGACCTCTCCGAGCTCGTCCCGGACCTGGAAGCCGACGTCGCGCGTCTCGAGGAGGAGCTCAGGCTGTCGCTCGCCGAGCGCGACCCCGCAGACTCGAAGGACGTGATCGTCGAGATCCGGCAGGGCGTCGGCGGGGACGAAGCCGGGCTGTGGGCGGGCGATCTCGCCCGCATGTTCCAGCGCTACGCGGAGAACCGCGGCTTCAAGTGGGAGGAGCTGGAGGTCAGCCCGAACGAGGGCGGCGGCGTGAAGGAAGGCGTGTTCGCGGTCAAGGGTGACGGTGCGTACTCCGTCTTCAAGTTCGAGGGCGGGACGCATCGCGTCCAGCGCGTGCCGGAGACCGAGTCACAGGGGCGCATCCACACGTCGACCGCGACCGTCGCCGTGATGCCCGAGGCCGAAGACGTCGACGTCGGCGTCGACGAGAAGGACCTGAAGATCGACGTCTACCGGTCGTCCGGCCCTGGCGGGCAGTCGGTCAACACCACCGACTCGGCGGTTCGGATCACGCACCTGCCGACCGGCATCGTCGTCGCGATGCAGGACGAGCGCTCGCAGCTGCAGAACCGCGAGAAGGCGATGCGCGTCCTGCGCGCGCGGCTGTACGAGGCGGAGCGGGAGCGGCTCGCCGCCGAGCAGGCCGCGACTCGCAGCGCGCAGGTCGGGACGGGCGCGCGCGCTGAGAAGATCCGCACCTACAACTACCCCGAGAACCGCGTCACCGACCACCGGATCAAGCTCACCGTCCACCGCCTCGACCAGGTGCTGCAGGGCGGGCTCGACGAGTTCACCGACGCGCTGACGGCGGACGAGCAGCGGCGCGCGCTCGAGACCGCCTCGGTGTGACGGTCGGGGAGGCACTCGACGCCGCGACGGACTACCTCGCGTCGCACGGCGTCGAGCGCCCGCGGCTCGACGCCGAGCTGCTGCTCGCGCGGGCGCTCGGCCTGACGCGCCTCGACCTGTACACGCAGCACGACCGGCCGCTGACGGCCGCCGAGCGCGCTACGGCACGCGAGCCCGTGCGGCGGCGCGGGGCGCGGGAGCCGCTGGCGTACGTGCTCGGCGACTGGGGGTTCCGGCGGCTGACGCTGCGGACCGACCGCCGCGCGCTCGTGCCGCGTCCCGAGACCGAGGTCGTCGTCGACCGCTGCCTGGCGCTCCTCGACGGTGTTCCGGCGCCGCGCATCCTCGACGTCGGCACCGGCAGCGGGGCGATCGCGCTCGCCCTGGCCGATGAGCTCCCCGGGGCGCGTGTCTCGGCCACCGACGCGTCGGCCGACGCGCTCGCGCTCGCACACGAGAACGCCGAGCGGCTCGGGCTCGCCGTCGACCTCGTCGAGGGCGACCTGCTCGCGGGCGCGGCCGGGCCGTTCGACCTCGTCGTCTCGAACCCGCCGTACGTGGCCGCCGCCGAGCTCGCCGCCCTCGAGCCCGAGGTCCGTGACTGGGAGCCGCGGGCCGCGCTCGTCGACGACGGCCAGACCGAGCGCCTGCTCGAGGCCGCGCGCGGCGTCCTCGCCGGCTGGCTCGTGCTCGAGGTGCACGAGGGGCGCGCCGACGAGGTCGCCGGCACGCTGCGCGGCGCCGGCTACGGCACGGTCGCCGTCACCTCCGACCTCGCCGGACGGCCCCGGGTGGTCGAGGGGCGATGGCCGAGCTGATCCGCGCGCTCCGCGCCGGCCGCCCGGCCCTGCTTCCGACCGACACGGTGTACGGGCTCGTCTCGCTGCCCTCCGAGGCGGCCGTCGCCGCCCTGTACGCGCTCAAGGGACGACGGGCGGATCAGCCGACGGCGCTGCTCGCCTCGAGCCCCGGCCAGTTGCTGCACGCGCTTCCCGAGCTCGACCCGGCGCGGCTCGTGCGCGGGCCGTTCACGCTCGTCCTGCCCAACCCGGAACGGCGTTACCCCTGGCTGGCCGGGGCCCGCCCGGATGCGATCGGCGTGCGCCTCCCCGACCTCTCACCGGCGGCGGCCGCCGTGCTCGAGGCGGTTGGTTGCGTGGCCGCGACGAGCGCGAACGATCCGGGCGGCCCGGACCCGCTGACGCTCGACGACGTGCCCGCACGGCTGCGCGAGGCCTGTCCCGCGCTCGACGAGGGCCCGCTCCGCGGCGTGCCGTCGACCGTGGTCGACCTGACCGGGCCGGAGCCGCGGATCCTCCGCGAGGGAGCCGTCCCGGCCGCGGCCGCGCTCGCTGCGCTGAGCGATCCGTAAGCGGTCACGAGTACGATCCGGGGCGATGGCCGTGGCCCAGCAGACGTTCGAGGACCTCCGCACCGCCGGCCTGGCGGAGATCGATCCCGAGACCGCGGCGCTGCTCGGGCGGGAGGCCGACCGCCAGCGCGGCCAGATCGAGCTGATCGCGTCCGAGAACTTCACGTGGCCGAGCGTGCTCGAGGCGGTCGGCTCGGTGCCGACCAACAAGTACGCCGAGGGGTACCCCGGCAAGCGGTACTACGGCGGGTGCGAGGTCGTCGACGAGATCGAGGAGCTCGCGCGCACCCGGGCGAAGGAGCTCTTCGGCGCCGACCATGCGAACGTGCAGCCGCACGCGGGCGCGCAGGCGAACATGGCCGTCTACTTCGCGGTGCTCTCACCCGGCGACCGGGTGCTCGGCCTGTCGCTCGACCACGGCGGCCACCTGACGCACGGGCTCAAGGTGAACTTCTCCGGGAAGCTGTACGACTTCCACCACTACGGCGTCTCGCGCGAGACGATGATGGTCGACTACGACGATGTGCTCGCGCGCGCGAAGGAGGTGCGGCCGAAGCTGATCGTCTGCGGCGGCTCGGCATATCCGCGCACCGTCGAGGCCGACAAGTTCCGTGCCATCGCCGACGAGGTCGACGCGCTGCTGCTCTGCGACATGGCGCACTTCGCCGGCCTCGTCGCCGCGGGGCTGCACCCGAGCCCGGTGCCGCACAGCCACTTCGTCACGTCGACGACGCACAAGACGCTCGCCGGCCCGCGCGCCGGGTTCGTGCTCTGCACAGAGGAGTACGCCCAGAAGCTCGATCGCGCCAACTTCCCCGGTATGCAGGGCGGCCCGCTGATGCACACGGTCGCGGCGAAGGCGGCGTGCTTCAAGATCGCGTCCACCGAGGCGTTCCGCGACTACCAGCGGCAGATCCGCAAGAACGCCGACACCCTGGCGGCCGGGCTGCTCGAGGGCGGGCTCGACGTGCTCACCGGCGGCACCGACACGCACCTCGTCCAGCTCGACCTGCGCGCGACCGAGTGGACGGGGCTCGCCGCGCAGGAGCGGCTCGAGGCGTGCCGGCTGACGGCGAACCGCAACACGGTGCCGTTCGACGAGCGGCCGCCGATGGTCGCGTCGGGCGTCCGGCTCGGTACGCCTGCGGCGACGATGCGCGGCTTCGACGAGGAGGACTTCGCCGAGGTGGCTGCGATCATCGTGGACGCGCTCGAGGACGACGCCGACCTCGACGCGGTGCGCGCGCGGGCCCTCGCGCTCTGCGAGAAGCGGCCGCTGTACCCCGGGTTCCGGGGCTACACCTCGTACGCGTGAGCTCAGGGCGGCCAGTGGCGTGAGCGTCACCGAGGTCAGGCATCCCCTCGTGCAGCACAAGCTGTCGTACCTGCGGGACAAGGGCACGCCGACCGTCCACTTCCGCAAGCTCGTCGAGGAGGTCACGCTCCTCCTCACCTACGAGGCGACCAAGGACCTCCGGACCGAGGACGTGCCGATCGAGACCCCGCTCGAGACGGCGCCCTGCCCGCGCATCTCGGGCAAGAAGGTCGCCGTCTGCCCGATCCTGCGCGCGGGGCTCGGCATGCTCGACGGCGTGCTGACGCTGATCTCCGGCGCACGCGTCGGCTTCATCGGGCTGTACCGCAACGAGGAGACCCTCCAGCCGGTCGAGTACTACGTGAAGCTCCCGCAGGACGTCGCCGACCGCGACGTGATCCTGCTCGACCCGATGCTCGCGACCGGCAACTCGACCGCTCACGCGGCGCAGGTCGTCAAGGACGCCGGCGCGACGAGCGTACGGTTGATCGCGATCATCGCCGCTCCGGAGGGGGTCGCGAACATCGAGGAGCACCACCCGGACGTCCAGATCGTCGTCGCGTCGATCGACCGCGGCCTGAACGAGCGCGGATACATCGTGCCCGGTCTCGGTGACGCGGGAGATCGCCTCTACGGGACGAAGTAGGCGGCGCAGTGGTCTGGAGTCAGCTCACCGATCACCTGGAGGTGCTCTGGGGCGCGCTCGTCGCCTTCGCGATCGTGCTGGTGCTCACTCCGGCCGTCGGGTCGGCCGCCCGCTACCTCCGGCTCGTCGACCGGCGCGCCGAGGGCCAGCGTGCGCGGCCCGACATCCCGCGCCTCGGCGGGCTCGCCCTCTTCCTCGGCGTGTTCGTGCCGTCGCTCGCGTTCCTGCCGATGAACCGCGAGCTGCGCGGCGTCCTCCTCGGCGCGGCCGTCGCGACGACGATCGGCGCGATCGACGACTTCCGGGTGCTGGCCTGGTGGCAGAAGCTCGGCGGCCAGATCCTCGCCGCGGCGATCCCGACCTGGTTCGGCGTGTACCTCCACGAGTTCACCTTCCCGATCGCGGGCGCGCAGACGCTTCCGGTCTGGGTCGGCGTCACGCTGACGATCGTCTGGATCGTCGCCGTGATGAACATGGTCAACTTCCTCGACGGCCTCGACGGCCTCGCCGCAGGTGTGTGCGCGATCTCCGGGGCGACCTTCACCGTGATCGAGCTCTCGCTGGGGCGCGTCGGCGCCGCCGTGCTCGCGGCGATCGTGTGCGGCGCCTGCCTCGGGTTCCTGCGCCACAACTTCTACCCTGCGCGGATCTTCATGGGCGACTCGGGCGCGATGCTGCTCGGCTTCACGCTGGCGGCCATCTCCGTGCAGGGCCTCGTCAAGACGGCGGCGTTGGCGACGCTGGTGCTGCCGCTGCTCGTGCTCGCCGTCCCGGTCTTCGACACGTCGTTCGTCGTCGCGAAGCGGATCCGCAGCCGGCAGCCGATCTACGCCGCCGACGCGCGCCATCTCCACCACCGCTTCCTGCGCATCGGGTTCACGCAGCCTCGTGCCGTGGCTCACCTCTGGGCCTGGTGCGGGACCCTGGCGCTGGCGGCGCTCGCCACCCGCTTCGCGCCGCCCCATCCGCACGGCGACTGGAACGTCGCCAACATGGCGATCGACCTGGTCGCCGGCTTCCTCGCCGTCTCCGTCTCGATCTACGTGATCGTCCTGCTCGAGCTCGTCAAGCGCGGGGCGTCCCGGCCGGGCAGGCGCGACGAGGCGTCGCGGGCGGCCTGAGGAAGATCGTCACAAGCCGCCGCAGAGCTCCGGTCAATTAGCCGAAAAACGTGTCACAAACCTGGTACGATCCCGCCCGGGTGAGGCCCGAGCAACCGACGTTCTCCCTCGCCGGTGCCGGCGGCGTTCTGATCGGCTTCACCGCGGCGTGCATCGTCGTCGGCACGCTGATCGGCTGGGCGGCGGGACATCTCGGACTCGGGCTCGCACTCGGATCGGTCGTCGGGATCCCTGTTGGAGTTGCCGCCACTGTGATCAAGTATCGGAACGTCTGATGCCCGCCTGGACAGAGCCCAGGGTCGCCCCACCAACACTGCTGCCCGCGGTCGCCGGCGCGATCGTGATCGTGATCGCGCTGCCGCTCTTCCTGCTCGCGGGCTGGCCGGTCGAGGGCTGGGCGATCGGCGCCGTGCTCTGGGTCGGCTCGGAGGCGCTCGGGGCGGTTCTCACGCGGCTGCGCACGCGGACGGGTAACCTCGCCGCCGCAGGCGTGGCTGGCTTCCTCATGCTCTTCCGGGCGATCGCCGTGATGGTGGTCGTGTTCGCTGTCGCGGTGTCCGACAAGTGGGTCGGGCTGGCGGCGGCGCTCACCTATGCCGCCGCGTACAGCGCGGCCTTCGGGCTGCAGCTGGTCGCCTACTACACCGGCCCGCAGGCGGGAAGGGAGCCGACGACGAGATGAGGCGCGCGTTCCTCGTCGTCACGACGCTCGCGCTGCTCGCGCCCGCGAACGCCTTCGCGCGCGGCTCGTTCGACCCGACCAAGGAGTTCGAGCAGAAGGAGTGGGTGCCGATCCACCTCGGTCCGCTCAACCTCTCGATCACGAAGGCGGTCGTCTACCTGATGCTCGGCGCCGTGCTGACGATCATCTTCGGGATCGTCTTCATGCGCGTGCGCGCAGGCGGAGGGTCGAAGCCGGGCCGGCGGCAGACGTTCGGCGAGCTCGTCTACGAGATCGCCCAGACGCAGGTCGCCGAGCAGGGCCTGCCCACGAAGGCGATCGCGCGTTGGTTCCCGTACGTCGCGACCCTGATGCTGTTCATCTTCGTCATCAACATGATCAGCTTCATCCCGCTCCCGCTCACCGGTGAGACGTGGCACGGCATCCCGACGTGGGGGATCTACGCGGCGACGAGCTCGCTCTCGGTGACGCTCGCGCTCGCGCTGCTCACCTTCGTCTTCACGCACTACGAGGGCATCAAGTGGAACGGAGCGGCCCGCTACTTCTCGAGCTGGATCCCCGAGGCACCGAAGCCGCTGCTCGCCCTGATCGTCCCGCTCGAGGTGCTCGGCCAGTTCATGCGGGTGATCTCGCTCTCCGTCCGTCTGTTCGCCAACATGCTCGCCGGCCACATCCTGATCCTCACCTTCCTGGGGCTGATCTTCATCTTCCAGTCGCTGGCGCTGTTGCCGGTGCTCATCCCGGCCACGGTCTTCTACGTCTTCGAGGTGGTGATCGTCGTCGGCATCCAGGCGTTCATCTTCGCGGCCCTGTCAGCCATCTACATCGGCTCGGCCATCGAGGCCGAGCACTAGCAACCAGGAGGAATCGCACATGCTTGGTTATGTCCTCGCCGCCACGACCGGCGACGTCACGAAGGCCGGGAAGGCGGTCGGCCTCGCTCTCGGTGTCGGCCTCGGTGCGCTCGGCGCCGGCGTCGGCATCGGCAACATCTTCGGCTCGATGATCCAGTCCGTCGCCCGGCAGCCGGAGCTCCGCGGCGAGCTGCAGGGCATCCAGTGGCTCGGCTTCGCGCTCACGGAGGCGGTCGTGTTCTACGGCCTGCTCGGCTCGATCCTCGCCTACGTCCTCGTCTAGCCGGACTGGATCAGGACCGACGATGCTCGCCTCGAACCCGCTCATCCAGGTCACGCCGGGGCTGATGATCTGGACGATCGTCTGCTTCGCGATCACGTACTTCGTGCTGAAGCGGTACGCCTTCGGCTACGTCCAGAAGATGATCGACGACCGCCGCGAGCGGATCCAGAACGCGGTGGACGAGGCAGACCGCGCCCGCGAGGAGTCGCGGCACCTGCTCGAGGAGCACCGCAAGCTGATCGGGCAGGCGCGCTCGCAGTCCGAGGAGATCCTCGCCGAGGCGCGCCAGGTGGCAGATGCGCAGCGCGAACGCGTCCGCGTCGAGACGGAGGAGGACCGGCAGCGCCGGCTCGAGGAGACGCGACGCCAGATCGAGCAGGCGACGCACCAGGCGATCGGCGAGATCCGCGAGGAGGTCGGGAAGCTGAGCGTCGCCGCGGCGGAGAAGATCACGCGCAAGTCGCTCGACGCCGCCGACCAGCGGCGGCTGATCGACGAAGCGCTCGCCGAGATCGACTTCTCCGAGCTCGAAGGGAGCCGGTCGTAGCCGCCGCGGAGCGCATCTACGCGCGCGCCCTGTTCGAGGCTGCGCGCGACGAGGGCCGGCTCGACCGGGTCGCAGTCCGACCTCCACGCGCTGCGCGAGGGCATCGCGGGCTCCGACGAGCTCGGTGTGGTGCTGTCGAATCCCGAGATCGACTCGCGCGTGAAGGGCGACATCCTGTCGCGGATCGCCGAGGGGTCGGACGAGCTCGTCGTCAACTTCGTCCGCCTGATCGCGGAGAAGGGACGCGCCCACGCGCTCGCCGGCATCGCCGACGAGCTCGACGCGCTCGTCGCCGAGGAGGCGCGCATCCTGGACGTCGAGCTGACGACGGCGCACGCGCTTTCGGACGCCGAGTTCGACCGCATCCTCGAGCGGATCGAGGAGGCGTCCGGGCGAAAGGTGCAGGCGACGCGCTCGGTCGACGAGAACCTGATCGGCGGCCTGATCCTCCAGGCCGGGTCGATGCGCGTCGACGCGAGTGTGCGCGGGCGCCTCGAACGACTTCGCCACGAACTTCAAACCGCACGCAACTGAACCCACCAAGGAGCCTTACGTGAAGCTGCGCCCTGAAGAGATCACCTCGATCCTCAAGGAGCGGATCGAGCAGTTCGACGTCGAGACCAACCTCGCCGAGGTCGGCTCGGTGCTGCAGGTCGGCGACGGGATCGCCCGCATCCACGGGCTCGAGAACTGCGTCGCCCTCGAGATGCTCGAGCTCGAGCACGGCGTCGTCGGGCTCGCGTTCAACCTCGAGGAGGACAACGTCGGCGCGGCGCTCTTCGGCGAGTGGGATCTCGTCAAGGAGGGCGACCCGGTGCGCCGCACGGGGGCGGTCGCGTCAGTACCGGTCGGGCCGGGGCTCCTCGGCCGCGTCGTCGACCCGCTCGGCAACCCGCTCGACGGGCTCGGCCCGATCGAGGCCGCGGAGACGCGGCCCGTCGAGTGGAAGGCCCCGGGCGTGATCGCCCGGCAACCGGTGAAGGAGCCGCTCCAGACCGGGATCAAGGCGATCGATTCGATGACCAACGTCGGCCGCGGCCAGCGCGAGCTGATCATCGGCGACCGCTCGACCGGCAAGACTGCGATCGCGATCGACACGATCCTCAACCAGCACGACCAGGACGTGAAGTGCATCTACGTCGCGATCGGGCAGAAGGCGTCGACCGTGGCACAGGTGGTGGAGCGCCTGCGCGACGCGGGCGCCATGGAGTACACGACGGTCGTCCACGCGTCGGCGGCCGAGGCCGCGCCGATCAAGTGGATCGCGCCGTTCGCGGGGTGCGCGATGGCCGAGTACTTCCTCTACCGGGGGGAGCACGCGCTGATCATCTACGACGACCTCACGAAGCAGGCCGACGCCTATCGCCAGCTCTCGCTCCTGCTGCGCCGCCCGCCGGGCCGTGAGGCCTTCCCCGGCGACGTCTTCTACCTGCACTCGCGGCTGCTCGAGCGCGCCTGCAAGCTCAGCGAGGAGCGGGGGGAGGCTCGCTGACCGCGCTGCCGATCATCGAGACGCAGGCCGGCGACATCTCGGCCTACATCCCCACGAACGTGATCTCGATCACGGACGGCCAGATCTTCCTGCAGTCCGACCTGTTCTTCTCGGGCGTCCGTCCGGCGGTCAACGTCGGCACCTCGGTGTCCCGCGTGGGGTCGTCGGCGCAGACGAAGGCGATGAAGAAGGTGGCCGGCCGCCTTCGCCTCGACCTGGCCCAGTACCGCGAGCTCGAGGCGTTCGCCCAGTTCGGCTCGGAGCTCGACCAGGCGACGCAGCAGGCGCTGAACCGCGGAGAGAAGATGGTCGCGACGCTCAACCAGCCGCAGTACCAGCCGTGGCCGATGGAGGAGCAGGTCGCGGCGCTGTACGCGGGCGTCAACGGCTACCTCGACGACATCGCAACCGAGGACGTCCCGCGCTTCCAGGACGAGCTGCGCGAGTCGCTCCGGGCGCAGGCCGAGATCTACAAGGTGATCCGTGAGACGGGCGACCTCGACGACGCTGCGGCCGAGCGGCTCAACGCCGAGATCGAGCGCATGAAGGGCCGCTTCCAGCCGAGCAGCGAGTCGGAGGCCGCGTAGGTGGCCTCCGTCCAGGACCTCAAGCGGCGCGTCCGCTCGATCACGAACACGCGCAAGCTCACGCGTGCGATGGAGCTGGTCGCATCGGCGCGCCTGCGGCGCGCGCAGACGCGGATCGAGGCCATGCGGCCGTACGCCGACCGCATGCTCGAGCTGATGGCCGGCGTCTCGCAGGCGGCGGGCGCCGTCCGGCTCCCGCTGCTCGAGCGGCGCGAACCGGTCGAGGCGGTTGCGCTCGTGCCGGTGACCGCCGACCGCGGCCTGGCCGGCGCGTTCAACGCACAGGTGCTCCGCCGCACCCTGGCGCTGCAGCGGGAGGCCGAGGCCGCCGGCCAGAAGGTCGTCTACTTCTCGTCCGGCAAGAAGGCGGCGTCCACCCTCCGGTTCCGCAGGCTCGAGGTCGCGCAGGCATGGACCGGCTTCAGCGAGCGCCCCGCGTACAGCGACGCGGCAGGCGATGGCACACGGGCTCGCCGAGGCGTTCGTCGAGCGCAGGGTCGACCGGGTCGTGCTCGTCTACAACGCCTTCGTCTCGCCGCTCGTCCAGCGCGTGACCGTGCGCGACGTCCTGCCGATCCCGCAGGACCTGCTCTCGGGCGAGGGCGACGAGGAGGCTTCCGAGACGACGCCGGAGCTCGGCCACCCCGACTTCATCTACGAGCCCGAGCCGCAGGAGATCCTGGCGCGACTCCTACCGGTGTACGTCGAGACCGAGATCTACCGGGCGCTGCTCGAGTCTGGTGCCTCGGAGCAGGGAGCGCGGATGACCGCGATGCGCAACGCGTCGAAGGCGGCGGGTGAGCTGATCGACAACCTGACGCTTGCCATGAACCGGGCGCGACAGGCCGCGATCACCCAGGAGATCCTCGAGGTCGTCGCCGGCGCGGACGCGCTTTCCGGCTGAGTGCCCGGACGAATTTCCGTACTCCTTCTTCTCGGATTTCGATCAACGATTTCGGCCTGACTGCGGTACAGTTTGCAAACCGTGGCCCAGACCGAGCACGAAGCTCTCGATGCCGACACCGGCGTCGCCGCTCCGGCCACGGTCGACGAGCCGCTCGATCTCGAAGACGAGATCAAGGCGCGCGGCTACTGGGAGCCGTCTGGCGGAGCCTGAAGAAGGACAAGGCCGCGGTCGGCGGCGGGATCACGGTGATCGTGCTGATCCTGCTGTGCTTCGTCGGCGCGCCCATCTTCGCCTGGCTGCTCGGCCACGGGCCGGACCAGATCTTCGACGGCGGCCTGACGTCCGGGGCGTTGCCGCTCGGGCCGTGGTCGCACTTCAAGAACGTTCCGTACGTCGGCGCGACCGGCAACTTCCCGACCGTCTTCTTCCCGCTCGGGAGCGACGGCGCCCAGGGCCGCGACGAGTTCCTGCGCCTGCTCTACGGCGGCCGGGCATCGCTCGAGGTCGCGATCTTCGCGACCGCGATCTCGATCACGCTCGGCGTCATCTGCGGCTCGGCCGCCGGGTACTTCGGCGGGTGGATCGACATGATCATCTCGCGCGTCACCGAGCTGACGATGGCCTTCCCCGTCATCCTCTTCATCATCGCGCTCTCCGCGGTCGCCGGCCCGACGCTGAACAAGATCACCTTCGGCTTCCTCCCGGAGGGGGTGTTCACGATCACCCTGGTGCTCTCGATCTTCGGCTGGTTCTACCCGGCCCGGATCGCGCGGGCGCAGGTGCTGTCCTTGCGAGAGAAGGAGTTCGTCGAGGCCGCCCGCATGGTCGGCTCCAGCGACAAGAAGATCATCGCCTCGCACCTGCTGCCGCACCTCGTGGCGCCGATGATCGTGCTGGCGACCATCTCGGTCGGCCAGAACGTGCTCGCCGAGGCCGGGCTGTCGTTCCTCGGGATCGGCATCCAGGACCCGACGGCGAGCTGGGGCAACCTGCTCGAGGAGGCGCCGAACTTCTACCTGCAGGTGCCGTGGCTCATGCTCTGGCCGGGCATCATGATCCTGATCACGACCCTCTCCTTCAACCTGCTCGGCGACGGCCTCCGCGACGCCTTCGACCCGCGCTACGCCCGCTGAACATGACCAGGGAGGAGGCCCCGTCCGGGGGGCTAACAATCGCCTCAGCGCAACGTCTCAGGATGGCGAGACGACACCGGGCTCAACTGCGCCCGGTCCACCATCGAAAGGAGCAGGATGCGTAAGACCCTGTGGTACCGGGTTTCGCTGAGCGTGATCGCCGTCGCGGCGCTTGCAGCCGCCGCCGCCGTGACCGCCTCCGGCGGGACCAGTGCCAAGAGCGCCACGCAAGACGCTGAACCTCTCCGCCGCAGCGACCGACGTCGACTACACCGACCCGGCGCTGGCGTACGGCGTCCTCTCGTGGCAGATCGAGTACGAGACGTGCTCGAAGCTGCTCGACTACGCTGACGGAAGCTCGGAGCTCACCCCCGATGCCGCCGCCGGCTTCCCGGTCGTGTCGAACAACGGCAAGACGTACACCTTCACGATCAAGTCGGGCATCAAGTTCAACGACGGCGCCGCCGTCACGGCGAACAGCTTCGTGGCCGCGTTCAACCGCGACGCCAACCCCTCCATGAACTCGCCGGTGAACGCGTTCATGAGCGACGTCATCGGTTATGACAACGTCGTCAACAAGAAGGCCAGCAAGGTCAGCGGCGTCACCGCCTCCGGCAACAAGCTGACCATCAAGCTGAACACGACCGACGGCGGTCTGCTCGACAAGCTCGCGATGCCGTTCTTCTGCGCGATCGAGCCGTCGAAGACGCCCGTGAACCCGCAGGGCGTCAACACGCTGCCCGGTTCGGGCCCGTACTACATCGCGAACCGCACCGTCGGCAAGCAGATCGTCCTCAAGCGGAACCCGTACTACAAGGGCAGCCGCCTGCATCGGTCGGACACCATCGTGATGACGATGAACACCGATCCGCAGCAGACGTACCTCCAGGTCTCGAACGGCACGTACGCGGCCGATGCGACCGGGCTGACGAACCCGTCGGCGGCCGCAGACCTGCAGAAGAAGTACGGCGTCAACAAGAGCCGCTTCTTCGTCCACCCCACGCCTGAGACCGACTACGTGGCCCTGAACACCCAGGGCGGCGCCTTCAAGTCGGCGGCAGTGCGCAAGGCGGTCAACTACGCGATCGACCGCCCGGCACTGCTGCGCGTCCGCGGCGTGCTCGGTGGTACCCGGACGACGACGATCCTCCCGCGCTCGCTGACGGGTGGCATCTACGACCAGAAGCTGTACCCGATCGCGGGCGCAAACGTCTCCAAGGCCAAGTCCGTCGCGGGCGGCGCCTGTGGGAACGTGAACCTCTGGTACGCGACGGGCCCGGTGGGCACGCCGCAGGCCGGGATCCTGAAGTACAACCTCAGCCAGATGGGCTGCAACGTGACCACGAAGTCGTTCGTCGGCTACGCGATCTACACGGCGGCCGGCGTCAAGGGTGCCCCCTTCGACGCGATGTTCGCCGGGTGGTATCAGGACTATGCCGACGGCTACGACTTCTTCCACATCCTGCTCGACGGCCGCACGCTCCAGGCCTCGAACAACAACAACCTCGCGTACTTCAACAATGGGAGCGTCAACAGCAAGATCGATGCAGCGAACAAGCTCACCGGTACTGCTCGCGCGAAGGCGTGGGGTGCGCTCGACATCTACACGATGAAGAACTTCGCCCCGTGGGCGCCGATCGACAACCGCAACGTTCGCGACTACATCGGTCCGAACAGCGCCGGTTATCTCTTCTCGCCCTCATGGGGCTCGCTTGACCTCGGTGCCCTCTACCTGAAGTAGGCAGAGACCCGAAGACGTAGGACAACCGAAGGAAACCGAGTGTGAGCGCCGGCCCCATCCGGCGCTCACACTCGACAATCGAAAGGCAACCGAAGGACAGCCGAAAGCGAAGGTGACGAGGCCGTGGCTCGCTACATCATCCGCCGTTGCATCTGGGCCGTGGCCCTGTTCCTCGTCGTGACGATGATCGGCTTCGTCCTCTTCTACCTGATCCCCGCGGACCCGGCGAAGTTCGCGTGCGGGCGCGCGTGCACCCAGGTGCAGGTGGAGAAGGTCGCGCACTACCTCGGCACCGATCGCCCGCTGTACGTCCAGTACGCCCGGTTCCTCGGCCGTCTGATGCCCATCAGCTTCTCGGGAGGCTTCCATTTCAAGTCCCCGGACCTCGGGCACTCGTTCGTCAACCGCCAGCCGGTCACGAGCATCGTCGGCGCGGCCGCGCCGGTCACGGCATCGCTCGTGCTCGGCGGCATGGTTATCTGGATGATGATCGCGCTCCCGATCGGGATCCTGAGCGCTCTTCGCCCGCGATCGCTGCTCGACCGAATGTCGATGACCGGCGTGCTGATCGGCATCTCGGCGCACCCGGTCTGGCTCGGTCTGATCGCCTCGTACCTGATCGGCTACAGGCTGGGCTGGACCCCGATCGCCGGCTACGCCAACTTCTTCCATCCGCTCTACGCGCAGCCGGGAGGGCCGGTGCAGTGGGCCTATCACCTGCTGCTCCCCTGGATCACGTTCGCGATCCTGTTCGCGGCCGTCTACGTCCGGATGATCCGCGCCAACGTCCTCGAGACGATGAACGAGGACTACGTGCGCACCGCGCGGGCGAAGGGGGCTCCGGAGGCCCGGGTCATGCGCGCGCACATCCTCCGCAACGCGTTGCTGCCGGTGGTGACGATGCTCGGCATGGACGTCGGCCTCGCGCTCGGAGGCGCGGTCTTCACCGAGACCGTCTATTCGCTGAACGGCCTCGGCTACCAGACCATCCAGAGCCTGAACAACTACGACAGCCCGACCGTGCTGGGGATCCTCGTGTTCGCGACGACGGCGATCATCGTCCTCAACCTGATCGTCGATCTGCTCTACGCCTGGATCGACCCACGAATCCGGCTGACGTAGGCTTCCGGCCAAGGAGTATCTTTCCGGCCCTGATGCCCCTGCTCGAAGTCAAGGATCTGAAAACCTACTTCTCGACCGGCGACGGCGTCGTAAAGGCCGTCGACGGGGTCAGCTTCTCGATCGAGAAGGGGCAGACACTCGGGATCGTCGGCGAGTCGGGGTCGGGCAAGAGCGTCACGTGCCTGACGATCATGGGGCTCAACCCGAAGCGGCGGACGACCTCGACCGGCGAGGCGCTGTTCAACGGCGAGGACCTGCTGAAGGCCAGCCCGTCGCGGCTGCGCGACATCCGCGGCAACGACATCGCGATGATCTTCCAGGACCCGATGACGAGCCTGAACCCGGTGCACTCGATCGGGACGCAGCTCGTCGAGGCGGTCACGCTCCACCGGAACGTCTCGCGGGCGCAGGCGAAGAAGCGCGCGCTCGAGCTGCTCAAGCAGGTCGGCATCCCCCGCGCAGAGCGCCGCATCGACGACTACCCGCACCAGTTCTCGGGCGGGATGCGGCAGCGCGTGATGATCGCGATGGCGCTGATCAACGATCCCGACCTGCTGATCGCCGACGAGCCGACGACCGCGCTCGACGTGACGACACAGGCCCAGATCCTGGCGCTGATCGAGAAGCTGCAGGCCGATTACGACAGCGCCGTGATCATGATCACGCACGACCTCGGCGTGATCGCCGAGATCGCCGACGACGTCGTCGTGATGTATGCCGCCGAGGTGGTCGAGAAGAGCCCGGTCGACCGCATCTTCAAGAACCCGCACCATCCGTATACCTGGGGCCTGATGGGGTCGCTCCCGCGTCTCGACGCCGACCTCGAGCGCCTGACCCAGATCCCCGGGCACCCCCCGTCCCTGCTCCGCCCGCCGCGCGGCTGTCGCTTCCACCCACGCTGCGCGTACGTGATGGACGTCTGCCGGACGAAGCCGCCGAGGCTCGAGGGGGTTCCCGGCGAGGAGACGCACCAGCAGGCCTGCCACCTCGACGAGGAGACCAAGACTCGGGAGGCGGCCCGCCTGCTGCAGATGTTCTCGTCGGGAGCAGCATGAGCACTCCCCTTCAGCCCGTGACCGAGACGCTCGACGGCCACCCGCTCCACGGCGACGAGCTCCTGGTCGTGGACAGCCTGCAGAAGTACTTCCCGATCACGCGCGGGATCATCTTCCAGAAGCAGATCGCCGCCGTTCAGGCGGTGGACGGCGTGACCTTCACCGTCAACGAGGGGGAGACCCTCGGCGTCGTCGGAGAGTCCGGGTGCGGCAAGTCGACCATGGCGCGGTGCATCATGAAGCTGCTCGAGCCGACCGGAGGGCGCGTCATCTTCCGCGGCCGCGACATCACGCACCTCTCCCGGTCTGCGATGCGCCCCTACCGCCGGGAGATGATGATGATCTTCCAGGACCCCTACGCGTCGCTGAACCCGCGCAAGCGGGTCGGGTTCATCGTCGCCGAGGCGCTCGAGCTGCACAAGCTCGGCACGCCGGCCGAGATCAAGCGCCGCGTGCAGGAGCTGCTCGAGGTGGTGGGCCTCAACCCCGAGCACTACAACCGCTTCCCGCACGAGTTCTCGGGCGGCCAGCGCCAGCGGATCGGAATCGCACGCGCGCTCGCCGTCAACCCGAAGCTGATCGTGTGCGACGAGCCCGTGTCGGCCCTCGACGTGTCCGTGCAGGCGCAGGTGCTCAACCTGCTCAAGGACCTGCAACGCGATTTCAACTTGACGTTCATCTTCATCGCGCACGATCTGAACGTGGTGCGCTACATCTCGGACCGGGTGCTCGTCATGTACCTCGGCCAGCTCGTCGAGTCGGGCGACCGGAACCACCTCTACGACCACCCGCAGCACCCGTACACCGGAGCGCTCCTCTCGGCCGTCCCCGTCGCCGACCCGGAGGTCGGCCGTGCGCGGCAGCGGATCGTCCTCGAGGGGGACGTCCCGAGCCCGATCAACCCGCCGAGTGCCTGCCGCTTCCACCCGCGCTGCCCGCGCTTCGTCGAAGGGCGCTGTGACGTCGAGGCGCCCGAGCTCGTGCTCCGCGGGGCCGCGGCTCCCGACCACCTGACGCGCTGCCACTACCCGCTCGAGCGCTGGCCGCTCACGGCGGAGGAGATGCGACACCCCGGCGCTGCGCCTGCGGCGGCCGCCTCAGAGGGCTGAGGCCTTGCTTCGCGAAGCGCTCCGCCGGTTCGCGATCGTGCTCGCCCTCGCCGGTACCGGCGCCATCCTGCTCGGCCTCCTGATCGTCGGGGTGACCGGCGACGCCGTCCAGCGCGGGCTGGCCGTCGGCTTCTACGCGGTCGGCGCGGGGCTCTGCGGGCTCGCCTTTCTCGTCGGCAGCCGGCCGCCCGTGCGGGGGAAGTCGAACGAGGGCGGGTTCATCGGCTTCGGCCGCTGGATGGGCGGAGGCGTCCGGTGGTCGACCCGCAAGGAGCACGTCGAGGCGCTGAACGTGCCCGCCATCCTCGCCGTTCTCGGGTTCTTCCTCATCCTGATCGGGGTAGCGGTCGACAATAGGCACTAACTTGTCTCGTGATATCCGTCTAAGTAGGTGATGGCTCTGAACGAAGAGTGCAGCAGGGCGCGGGAGTGGACGTCCCGGGAGCTCGACTCGAGCCTGTCAAGGTTCGAGTCGGCCGGGCTCCGGCGGCACCTGCGCTCGTGCGCGGACTGCCGGGCCTTCGCCGTGGACGTGCGCGGCGCCACCTCCCTGATCCGCGCGACGCCGCTGCTCGAGCGGCGCTCCCCGGTCGGCATCCCGGCCGGTGCGGGGGGCCGGACCCGTCGGACCGGTGTTCGGCTCGGTGCGGCGGCTGCCGTCGTGGCCTCGATGGCCGCGCTGGTTGCCGGCGGGCTCAGCTCCGGCCTCACGCGCCCGTCGGGCGGCGCCACCCAGGCGTCGGCGGGCGGCGACCTGAGCTCGATGCGCGCGATTCGGCGCCAGCAGCTGGCGAGCGCGACGGCGGCGGACACGCCTCGCATCCGGGTCATCGAGATCGACTGAGTTCCGCGTACGATTCGGGGCGTGGAGGCGAGAGCCCGATGATGGCGGGGCCGATCAGCTCGTACGTTTGACGCCTCGACCATGTCGACCGTGTGTCGGCGGCGTTGAAGCACGCAGAGCTCGAGCGGGCGGGCGGATTCGATTCTGCATCGGCTAGGCTGCGCCTGCCGGACGCACTGGCGGGCTTGTTCCGTGCCGACCGGCGTCAACGTCGTGCACCCGAAGCAGCCGAGGAGCTCTAAATCGTGTCGAACAACGGCAAGCAGAACGTCGGAACGCTGCTCGAGATCAAGGGCGTCGTCGTCGACGCCGTCTTTCCGGGCACGCTCCCGGCCATCTACTCGGCGCTCCGGATCCCACGCCCCGACGGGGGCGATCTGATCGCGGAGGTGCAGCAGCACCTCGGCGACGATCGGGTGCGCGCCGTCGCGATGGACGCGACCGACGGGATCGCCCGTGGGACGGAGGTGGTCGACACCGGCGCGCCGATCACCGTCCCGGTCGGCGACATCACGCTCGGGCGCGTGTGGAACGTGCTCGGTGAGCCCGTCGACGAGAAGGAGGCTCCGCCGGCGGGCACGCTGCGCTGGTCGATCCATCGCGACCCGCCCGCGTTCCAGGACTTGACGCCGAAGGTGGAGATCTTCGAGACCGGCATCAAGGTGATCGACCTGATCGCCCCGTACGTGCGCGGCGGCAAGATCGGCCTGTTCGGCGGCGCCGGCGTCGGCAAGACGGTCCTGATCCAGGAGCTGATCCACAACATCGCCCGCGAGCACGGCGGCGTCTCCGTCTTCTCGGGCGTCGGCGAGCGGACGCGCGAGGGCAACGACCTGCTGCTCGAGATGACCGAGTCCGAGGTGATCGACAAGGTCGCCCTCTGCTACGGCCAGATGAACGAGCCGCCGGGAGCGCGCCTGCGGGTCGGCCTGTCCGGCCTCACGATGGCGGAGTACTTTCGCGACCAGGGCCAGGACGTGCTCCTCTTCATCGACAACATCTTCCGCTTCGTCCAGGCGGGCTCCGAGGTCTCGGCACTGCTCGGCCGGATGCCGAGCGCCGTCGGCTACCAGCCGACGCTCGCGACCGAGATGGGCCAGCTGCAGGAGCGGATCACGTCGACCACGAAGGGCGCGGTCACCTCGGTGCAGGCGATCTACGTCCCCGCCGACGACCTGACCGACCCGGCGCCCGCGAACACGTTCGCCCACCTCGACGCCACGACGGTGCTCAGCCGGGCGATCGTCGAGCAGGGCATCTACCCGGCGGTCGACCCGCTCGACTCGACCTCGCGCGCCCTCCAGCCGGGCATCGTGTCGGCCGATCACTACCGGGTGGCGACCCGCGTGCAGGAGGTGCTGCAGCGCTACAAGGACCTGCAGGACATCATCGCGATCCTCGGGATCGAGGAGCTGTCGGACGAGGACCGGCTGACCGTGTCGCGCGCTCGCAAGATCCAGCGCTTCCTCTCGCAGCCGAACTTCGTCGCCGAGCAGTTCACCGGCACGCCGGGCCAGTACGTCAAGCTCGAGGACACGATCCGCGGGTTCGACGAGATCCTCGAGGGCAGGCACGACGACCTGCCCGAGCAGGCGTTCTACATGGTCGGCCCGATCGAGGGCGCGGTCGAGCGGTCGCAGCAGCTCGCGGCCGCCTAGGGCGAGGCGTGGCCGACCGGAAGCTGTTCTCCGTCTCGCTGGTGACGCCGGACGGCGCCGCCTACGAGGGGGACGCCGAGATGCTGATCGTTCCGGGCGCGTCCGGCGAGATCGGCGTGCTCGCCCGTCACGCGCCGCTGATCGCCAGCCTGCGCGCAGGGTCGACGCGGATCCACCTTCCCGGCGGCGAGCTCAGGGAGTACGCCACGGGGCCCGGCTTCTTCCAGGTGCTCCGCGACCGTGCGATCGCGCTCGTCGACGACGCGGTCGAAGCGACGGAGATCGACGACGCGCGTGCCCGCGAGCAGCTGGAGGCCGCAAAGAACGAGCTCGAGGCGATCGACCGCGGCGAGTCGACGGCCGACCGCTGGCAGGTGGAGCAGCGGCTCCGGCACGCCGAGAACCAGCTCTCGGTCGCTGGACGATCGTAATCCGGCTCGGGCTTTGCCCGACCCATGACGATTACGATCGTGAACCCGCTTGCGTGGCGGACGCCGGACAAGCCGGCATCCGCGGCGAAGATCGCGAAACTCGCCACCGAGCGCTAGATTTCGAGGAAGACACCCCGGAGAGCTTTGACGAGCAGCTTGGCGACCGGGTCATCAAACGCCTAAAGAGCCAATGACCGGGACCGTTGCAGCCGACATCCGCCGAATCGCCGAGGAGCGCATCCTCGTGCTCGACGGCGCCTGGGGGGTGCTGCTCCAGAACCGGGGCCTGACCGAGGCGGACTTCCGCGGCGAGCGGTTCGCGTCGCACTCCCGCGACCTGCTCAACAACCCGGACGTGCTCAACCTCTCGCGGCCCGAGGTGGTGCGCGCCGTCCATGAATCCTACTTCGCGGCGGGTTGCGACATCTCGACCACGAACACCTTCACGGCGACGACGATCGGGCAGGCCGACTACGGGCTCGAGGATGCGGTCTACGACCTCAACCTCGCCGGCGCCCGGATCGCCCGCGAATCCGCCGATGCGCACGGCGGATTCGTCGCCGGGTCGGTCGGCCCGCTCAACATCACGCTCTCGCTGAGCCCGCGCGTCGACGACCCCTCCTTCAGGACGCATACCTTCGACCAGGTCGTCGAGGCGTACGCGGGACAGATCCGCGGCCTTGCCGACGGCGGCGTCGACCTGCTCCTGATCGAGACGATCTTCGACACGCTCAACGCGAAGGCCGCGATCGTCGCCGCGCGCTCGGTCGCGCCGCGGCTGCCGCTCTGGATCAGCGCGACGATCGTCGACCTCTCGGGCCGGACGCTCAGCGGGCAGACGATCGAGGCGTTCTGGGCGGCGGTCGAGCACGCCGACCCGCTGATCGTCGGGGTCAACTGCTCGCTTGGAGCCCGCGAAATGCGGCCGTACGTGGCCGACCTCGCACGCGTCGCCCCCTGCCTCACCTCCTGCCATCCGAACGCCGGCCTGCCGAACGAGTTCGGCGGCTACGACGAGACGCCGCCCGTGACCTCGTCGCTGCTGCGTGAGTTCGCGCAGGAAGGACTGCTGAACGTCGCGGGCTCGTGCTGCGGGTCGACGCCCGAGCACACGCGTGCGATCGTCGAGGCGGTGCACGGCCTGGCCCCGCGCCTGCCGCCGCCGCCCTTGCGCCGCCCGCGCTTCAGTGGGCTCGAGACCTTCGAACTCGGCCCGGACACCGGCTTCGTGACCGTCGGCGAGCGGACCAACGTCACCGGGTCGGCCCGCTTCCGGCGCCTGGTCGAAGGCGGCGACTTCTCGGCCGCGGTCGACGTCGCGCTCGAGCAGGTACGCGGCGGCGCGAACCTCCTCGACGTGAACATGGACGCCGACCTGCTCGAGGGCGAGCAGGCGATGCAGACGTTCCTGAACGTGATCGCGACCGAGCCCGAGGTGGCGCGGCTGCCGATCATGGTCGACAGCTCGAAGTGGTCGGTGCTCGAGGCCGGTCTGCAATGCCTGCAGGGCAAGGGCATCGTCAACTCGATCTCGCTCAAGGAGGGGGAGGAGGAGTTCCTGCGCGAGGCGCGGCGGGCCCGCGACTACGGGGCCGGCGTGATCGTGATGGCGTTCGACGAGGAGGGCCAGGCGACCGACGTCGAGCGGCGCGTCGCGATCTGCGGCCGCGCGTACGACCTGCTCGTGAACGAGGTCGGCTTCCCGCCGGAGGACGTCGTCTTCGACCCGAACGTGCTCGCCGTCGCCACCGGGATCCCGGAGCACGACGACTACGCACGCGCGTTCATCGAGAGCATTCCGCTGATCAAGGAGCGCTGTCCCGGGTCGCGCACCTCCGGGGGCATCTCGAACCTGAGCTTCTCGTTCCGCGGCAACGACCGGATCCGCGAGGCGATGCACGCGGCCTTCCTCTACCACGCCGTCGCCGCCGGCCTCGACATGGGGATCGTCAACGCCGGCCAGCTCGCGGTCTACGAGGAGCTCGAGCCGGAGCTGCTCGAGCGGGTCGAGGACGTGATCCTGAACCGCCGTCCCGATGCGACCGAGCGCCTCGTCGAGCTCGCCGAGCGCGTCAAGGGCGGCGGGGCCCGCCGCGAGCTCGACCTGACGTGGCGCGAGCAGCCGGTCCAGAAGCGGCTCGAGCACGCGCTGGTGCTCGGGATCGTCGACTACGTCGAGGCGGACGTCGAGGAGGCGCGCGTCGCGGCGGCGCGGCCGCTCGACGTGATCGAAGGGCCGCTGATGGACGGCATGCGCGTGGTCGGCGACCTCTTCGGCTCCGGCCGGATGTTCCTGCCGCAGGTCGTCAAGTCGGCGCGGGTGATGAAACGCGCGGTCGCCTACCTGCAGCCGTTCATGGAGGCCGAGCGCGGCGGCGTCCGGACGGCGCAGGGGAAGGTGCTGCTCGCGACCGTGAAGGGCGACGTCCACGACATCGGCAAGAACATCGTCGGCGTCGTACTTGGCTGCAACGACTACGAGGTGATCGATCTCGGCGTCATGGTCCCCGCAGCGACGATCCTCGAGACGGCCGAGCGCGAGCGCGTAGACGTGGTCGGGCTCTCGGGGCTGATCACGCCGTCGCTCGACCAGATGGTGACGGTCGCCCGCGAGCTCGAGCGCTCGCGGCTCGAGCTCCCCCTGATGATCGGGGGAGCGACGACATCGCGGCAGCACACGGCGGTGAAGATCGCGCCCGAGTACACGTCGGAGACGGTTCACGTGCTCGACGCGAGCCGGGTCGCCGACGTTGTCGCGAGCCTGCTCGACCCCGCACGGCGCGCCGCGCTCGACGCCGAGAACCGCGAGCTCCAGGAGCGGCTGCGGCGCCAGCACGCCGAGAAGCTGAAGCGGCCGCTGCTCTCGCTGGAGGAGGCGCGGGCGAACCGCGCGCGGCTGCCGTTCGACGACCTGCCGCCGCCGCCGTTCACGGGCGGACGGGAGGTCGAGGTCGAGGTCGGCGCGCTCGTCGACTACATCGACTGGCAGTTCTTCTTCCACGCCTGGGACCTGAAGGGGAAGTTCCCCGCGCTGCTCGAGAACCCGGCCGCACGCGAGCTCTACGACGATGCGACCGCCCTCCTTCGGGAGATCGCGCCCGGCGGACTGCTGCAGGCGCGCGGGGTCTACGGCTTCTGGCCCGCCCACGCGGACGGCGACGACGTGGCCGTGGGGGAGACGCGCTTCTCGTTCCTCCGCCAGCAGGCCGTGAACGGCGACGGGCGGCCGAACCGCTCGCTCGCGGACTTCGTCGCCCCGGAAGGCGACCATCTCGGCGCGTTCGCCGTCTCGATCCACGGCGCCGACGAGCTGGCGGCGCGGTATGCGGCCGCTCACGACGACTACCAGGCGATCACGATCAAGGCGCTCGCCGACCGCCTCGCGGAGGCGTTCGCCGAGTGGCTGCACGAGCGCGTGCGGCGCGAGTGGTACGCACCGCAGGAGCACTTCACCCGGGACGACCTGATCGGTGAGCGGTTCCGGGGCATCCGGCCGGCGCTCGGCTATCCGGCGTGCCCCGATCACAGCGAGAAGCCGAAGCTGCTCGCGCTGCTCGGTGCGGAGCGGGCCGGGATCGATCTCACCGAGTCGTTCGCGATGCTGCCGGCGGCCGCGGTGAGCGGGCTCTACTTCGCCCACCCGCAGTCGCGCTACTTCTCGGTCGGCCGGATCGGCCGCGACCAGCTCGCCGACTACGCGGCTCGGCGGAGCGTCTCGATCGGGGACGCCGAGCGCTGGCTGTCGCCCATCCTCGCCTGAGCGCCTCCGAGGGAGGCTCCGGCCGGTCGGCTATCCTGCCTCGCGGCGGGCGCCTCCCTCGGGGCGCCGCCTTGCGTTTATGCGGACGACACTGAAGAGAGGCGTCGGGCGCGGAGCTGGCCTGAGTGGCAACGGACGGGCCGTCTTCCCGCCGTCGGCGCCCTCCACCGTCGCGCACTACCAGCCACCGCCCCCGCCGCGCCGCTCCCGCATCGGGCTCGTCGGGAAGATCCTGCTCTTCATCCTGATGAGCCTGCTCGCGCTCGGCGTCGGCGCGGCCGGCGGCGCGTACCTGTACTTCCACCAGTCGGTCGACGCAGTACAGGCGCACACACCCGACGTCGTTCGCGCGGAGAAGAGCCTCGACCTCCCGGTGGCGCACCAGGCCGCGGTCGCGCTCGTGATCGGCTACGACCACCGCGCCAACGAGGCGGCGTCAGACCCCTCGCGCTCGGACACGATCATGCTGATCCGCGCCGACCCGGTGTCGAACACGATCTCGATGCTCTCGTTCCCGCGCGACCTCGGTGTCCCGATCTACTGCGGCGCGACCCCGATCACCGTCGACCGCATCAACTCGGCCTACGCCCGCTGCGGCGCCAGGGGGACGCTGCTGACGGTCAAGCACTTGACCGGGCTGAAGATCCAATACCTGATCACGGTCAACTTCCACGGCTTCAAGGAGATCGTCGACCAGCTGGGCGGAGTGTGGATGGACATCGACCGCCGCTACTACAACAAGAACACCGGTGCGTCGTACGACGACTACGCGAACATCAACCTGCAGCCGGGCTACCAGAGGCTGGACGGCGAGCAGGCGCTCGACTTCGTCCGCTTCCGGCACACCGACGACGACTACCACCGCGTCGCGCGCCAGCAGGAGTTCGTGCGTGCGTTCAAGGAGCAGGTCGCGTCGTCGTTCTCGCCGTTCAAGCTCCCGGGCCTCGTCAGCGCGATCGTGCACAACATCGAGGTCGCGGAGGGCGGCCGCAAGCTGCAGGGGAACCAGGTGCTGTCGTACGCGTCCTTCGCGCAGGGCCTGCCGGGCGGGCACTTCTTCCAGCCCCAGATCCAGGGGATCACCGGAGCGACGGTCACCTCCGCGCCGCCGGGGGCGATTCAGCAGGCGGTCGGCCAGTTCGAGAACCCGGACGTCGCCTCGTCGAAGGCCGCGAACGCCTCCGCGCTGAACATCCACCCGAAGACGAAGGCGCCGCCGCCCTCGAAGGTGTCCGTGCTCGTCCTGAACGGCGACGGCGTCGCCGGGGCGGCCGCCAACGGGTCGTACCTGCTCGGGCAGCGCGGCTACGTCACGGTGGTCCCGCCGGGGCAGCAGCAGGCGGATGCGCCGTCGCGCGTCTTCCACTCGCAGATCTACTACGCGCCCGGGAACGCGAAGGCGAAAGCCGCCGCCCAGGCGATGCTGAAGCTGCTCCAGCCGGCGAGCGTGTCCGTGCTCCCGCGCGACCCGAAGCTGCGCGCGCTCGACCCGGGCGCGATGGTCGTGGTCGTGCTCGGAGAGACGTTCCACGGCGAGCTGGCGCCGATCCCGAGCGCGAACGCGCCGCCGCACCAGGCGCCGTACGTCCGGACCGACCCGACGGTCGGCCGCGGCCTGCTCGAGCCGCTGCGCTCGCGCGCCGGGTTCCCGCTCGAGGTCCCGACGGTGCTCGAGGCGAGCTCGTACCCCGATTCGTACAACGGTGACGTCGCGGCGCGCGTGTACGCGATCGTCAAGGGGCACAAGGCGGTGCGTCTCGTCTTCAAGACGGGATCCGGGCAGTACTGGGGTGTACAGGAGTCCGACTGGGACGGGGCGCCGGCGCTCGCGGACAAGAGCTTCCGGCACGATCTCGGGGGCCGGGAGTTCGACCTCTACTACTCGGGCAGCAACCTGCACATGGTCGTCCTGCAGACGAAGACGGGCAACTACTGGGTCGTCAACACGCTGCTCAACTCGCTCTCGAACGAGACGATGCTGGCGATCGCGAAGGGGCTCAGGCCGCTTCCCGCCGCGAAGTAGACTGCCCGCTTCATGAGCCGTAGGCTTGACGGAGGCGACGAAGGAGCGCAGGTGCCGGCTTTGCCGGCGCCGGAGCGGGGTTGAGCCGTGTGGGGATCTTCGGGGCCGGCTGGGTCGGACTCGTGACGGGGACGTGCTTCGCCGAGCTCGGCCACGACGTGGTCGTGCGCGACGTCGTGCCGGAGAAGATCGCGGCGCTCGAGCGGGGTGAAGTCCCATTCTTCGAGGACGACGTGCCGGAGCTGATCGTCCGCAACCGCGACCGGCTCACGTTCACCCTCGACGTCGGGGCGATCGCGGACTGCGAGTTCCTGTTCGTCTGCGTCGACACGCCGCCGACGCCGTCCGGCGACGCCGACCTGTCGCGGGTCTGGAGGGTGATCGACGAGCTGCCGGCGCTCCAGGGCAGCCCGCTGGTCGTGATGAAGTCGACCGTCCCCGTCGGCACCGGGGAGAAGGTTCGCGCCGGCCTCGACAAGCGGGGTCTCGCGCACGTCGGTTACGTGTCCAATCCCGAGTTCCTCGCGGAGGGGAACGCCGTTTCCGACTTCATGCATCCCGACCGGATCGTGATCGGCGCCTTCGAGCCTTCCGATGCAGAGCGCGTCGCGTCCCTCTACTCGTCGATCGACGCGAACATCGTCCGGTGTGACGTCAACTCGGCGGAGATGATCAAGCTCGCGGCGAACGCGTTCCTCATGACGCGCATCTCGTTCATCAACGAGATCGCGAACGTCTGCGAGGCGACCGGTGCCGACGTGGTGAAGGTCGCCGAGGGCGTCGGGCTCGACCATCGCCTCGGACCGCACTTCCTGCGCGCCGGCATCGGCTACGGCGGCTCGTGCTTCCCCAAGGACTCGCTCGCCCTCAAGCAGCTGGCCTCGAACTCCGGCTACCACTTCCAGTTGCTCCACGCGGTGATCGAGGTCAACGAGCTGCAGAAGCGCCGCGTGATCGGGAAGCTGAAGCGCCACCTCGGACGGCAGCTCGCGGGCAAGACGGTGGCGCTGCTCGGGTTGGCGTTCAAGCCGGGGACGGACGACATGCGCGAGGCGCCGTCGATCGTGCTCGCCTCGCGACTGCTCGCCGAAGGCGCCGTCGTACGCGCCTGGGATCCCGTTGCCGACGGGACCACGCTCCCGGAAGGCGTCGAGGTGGCCGACTCCGTCGCCGCCGCGGTGCGAGGGGCGGACGCAGCCGTGATCGTCACCGAGTGGCCCGAGCTGCGCGCGCTCGCGTCCGAGGAGACGCGGGATGCGATGTCGACGCCGCTGATCGTCGACGGCCGCAACCTGCTCGATCCCGAGCAGGTCCGGCGGGCGGGGTTCGCGTACGAAGGGATCGGGCGGCCGCCCGACGAGCCGGTCGCGCCGGTCGGCGTGTCGCAGGCCGCAGCGACCGAGGCGTGAGGCGGTCGTGGAAGCGATCATCCTCGCCGGTGGCCGGGCCGAGCGGCTCGGCGACGCCGCGGGCGGGCGGCCGAAGTCGCTCGTCGACGTCGCGGGACGGCCGCTTGCCGCCTACCAGGTCGGCCGGCTGGCCCGGGCCGGCGTGACCCGCGTCATCTTCGCCTGCGCCGCCGGCGAGGGGAGCCGGTTCGAGCAGGAGCTCGCCGGGATCGGCCCCGAGATCGTGGCGGTCGAGGAGCCCGAGCGCCTCGGGCGCGGCGGCGGCCTCCGCTACGCGGCGGCCCGGCGTGGCGAGCACGGCGACGTGTTCGCCCTGAACGGCGACGAGCTCGTCGACGTCGACTATGCAGGGCTGCTGGCACGGCACCGGTCGCGTGCGGCGCTCGCGACCATCACCGTCGCACGTCCGAAGTCGCAGTTCGGGCTGGTCGACATCGGCGACGACGACGTCGTCCGGGGCTTCGAGGAGGCCGGGAAGGTCCCGTACTGGGTCAACTGCGGCAACTACGTGCTCTCGGAGGAGGCGATCGAACGGTTCCCGGAGCGCGGCGACCACGAGTCGACGACCTTTCCCGAGCTGGTCGCCGAGGGACGGCTGCACGCCTTCCGGCACGAGGGCCTCTGGCTGACCGTGAACACGCCCAAGGAGCTCCGTGCCGCCGCCGAGCACGTCGCCGCCCATCCGGAATGGCTGGCGTGACAGACTCGCCCGACGTGTCGGTCGATTCGCCGAACCTGGGCTCGCTCGACCGCTGGGCGGTCGACGCACGACGCGTCGACAAGCCCTGGGGCTACGAGCTGATCTGGGCGCTCACCGACGACTACTGCGGCAAGCTCCTGCACGTGAACGCCGGGCATTCGCTCTCGCTGCAGTTCCACCGCCGGAAGGACGAGTCGTGGCTCGTCCAGGCGGGCCGGGCCCGGATCGAGCTCGGTGACGCCGGGCAGGCGGTGCTCGCCGAGGAGGTCGTCGGCGCGGGAGCCGCCTTTCACTACCCGCCGGGCACCGTGCACCGTGTGACGGCGCTCGAGGACACGACGATCCTCGAGGTCTCGACGCCGTTCCTCGACGACGTCGTGCGGCTCGCCGACGCCTACGGGCGGGAGGGGACGTCCGCCGCCTGACGCCGCCGCACCAACCTTGACACGGTTGTGCTAAGGTTTTGCCCGTGCCCGTTTCGCTCACCGTGGGGGCCGCCGCCGCCGAGACCGGCTGGTCGGCGCGGATGCTCCGCTACCTGGAGCAGCACGGCCTCGTGGTGCCCCGCCGGACGGCCTCCGGCTACCGCAGCTACGGCCTCGGCGAGCTGAACCGGCTGCGCGCGCTCCGCGCCTTGCGCGACCGCTACGCGGTCGACCTGGCCGAGATCGCCTTCGTAGCGCGCCTCCGCCGCGAGCCCGACCTGCGGATCGCGGTCGACGGCTGGCTGGCCGCCGCGGAGGACGCAGGCTCCTGGATCGAGTGGGAGCAGCGCAAGCACGAACGGCTGCTCGCCGCCTGACGTCTCTTCATCCACCAACCCGACGAGAGGATCTCCGAGTGGCGACGACCAAATCACACGACGTGAAAGATCTGGCTCTCGCGCCCGAGGGCGTGCGGCGGATCATGTGGGCCGACCGGCAGATGCCGGTGCTGAGCTCGATCCGCGAACGGTTCGAGCGCGAGCGGCCTCTGGAGGGACGCCGCATCTCGGCGTGCCTGCACGTGACGACCGAGACGGCCAACCTGATGCGGACGCTGAAGGCCGGCGGCGCGGACGTCGTGCTGTGCGCGTCCAACCCGCTGTCGACGCAGGACGACGTCGCAGCGGCGCTCGTCAACGACTTCGAGATCCCCGTCTTCGCGATCAAGGGCGAGGACAACGAGACCTACTACTCCCACATCGAGGCGGCCGTCGACCACAAGCCGCAGCTGACGATGGACGACGGCGCCGATGTGATCGGAGTCCTCCACAGCGCGCGCCGGGAGCAGCTCGGCGACATCATCGCCGGGATGGAGGAGACGACGACCGGCGTCATTCGCCTCAAGGCGATGGAGGCCGACGGCGCGCTCGCGTTCCCGGTCATCGCGGTGAACGAGGCGCGCACCAAGCACCTCTTCGACAACCGGTACGGGACCGGGCAGTCGACGATCGACGGGATCATCCGGGCGACGAACGTGCTGCTGGCCGGCAAGCGGTTCGTGGTCGCCGGGTACGGCTGGGTCGGCCGCGGCGTCGCGATGCGCGCACGAGGGCTCGGCGCGCACGTGATCGTCACCGAGGTCGACCCGATGCGCGCGCTCGAGGCATTGATGGAGGGCTACGAGGTGATGCCGATGGCCGAGGCCGCTCCGATCGGCGACATCTTCTGCACCGCGACCGGCGACAAGCACGTGCTCGCGAGCGAGCACCTCGCCGTGCTCAAGGACGGCGCCATCGTCTGCAACACCGGCCACTTCAACGTCGAGATCGACATCCCGGCGCTGCGCTCGCTGGCCGTCGAGACGCGCGAAGCGCGCAACTTCGTCGAGGAGTTCACGCTCGCCGACGGCCGGCGCATCTTCCTGCTCGCGGACGGCCGCCTCGTGAACATCTCGGCCGCCGAGGGCCACCCGGCGATCGTGATGGACATGAGCTTCGCGAACCAGGCGCTCGCCACCGAGTTCGCCGTGCAGAACGCCGCCTCGCTCGAGCCGAAGGTCTATCCGGTGCCGACCGAGATCGACGAGGAGATCGCGCGGCTCAAGCTCGAGACGATGGGTGTCGACATCGACCGGCTGAGCGAGGAGCAGGCGAAGTACCTCGCGTCCTGGGACGAGGGGACGTAGTGGCGAGCCCGGCAGGTCATGCTCGAGCCTGAGGCGATCCTCAGGCTCGAGCAGGATCGCGTCGTCCTGCTCGACCAGCGCCGCCTTCCGCTCGAAGAGGCCGAGCTCGAGTGCCGGACCGCCGCGGAGGTGGCGGACGCGATCCGCGTGCTCGCGGTCCGAGGCGCGCCGGCGATCGGCGTGGCCGCAGCCTACGGGTATGCGCTCGCGGTGGCGACCGGAGAGGACCCGGCCGAGGCGGAGCGCCTCCTCCGCGCGTCGCGGCCGACCGCCGTCAATCTCGCCTGGGCGCTCGACCGGATGCGCGCGGATCCGAGTCCCGAGCACGCACGCGAGATCCATCGCGCCGAAGTCGACCGGTGCCGGCGCATGGCCGTGCACGCCGCGGCGCTGCTCGACCCCGGGACACGCGCGCTGACCCATTGCAACGCCGGTGGGCTCGCGACGGGCGGCTACGGCAGCGCCGTCGGCGCTCTGATCGCGGCACGGGAGCGCGGCGTGCTCGAGCACGTCTGGGTCGACGAGACGCGGCCGCTCCTGCAGGGCGCCCGCCTGACCGCCTGGGAGCTCGAGCATGCGGCGATCCCGCACGCCGTGATCGCCGACAGCGCCGCGGCGTCGCTGATGGCTGCGGGGGAGGTCGACTGCGTCGTGACCGGCGCCGACCGCATCGCCGCGAACGGCGACACCGCGAACAAGATCGGGACCTACGGCCTCGCCGTTGCCGCCCGTCATCACGGCATTCCGATGTACGTCGTCGCGCCGACCTCGACGCTCGACCCGGAGACGTCCGACGGCGCCTCGATTCCGATCGAGGAGCGCGATCCTGCCGAGATCACGGCGCGGTTCCCGGCGCGCAATCCCGCGTTCGACGTGACGCCGGCGGAGCTGATCACGGCGATCGTCACCGAGGCGGGAGTCCACCGGGAGCCGTACGCCGTCTCCCTGGCCGGGGCGCCGGTGGCGGCGTGAAGGTCGTCGTCCTCGCCGCGGGCTACGCGACGCGCCTTCGACCGCTGACGGACACGTGGGCCAAGGAGCTGCTGCCGGTCGGCGGCAGGCCGATCGTCGACTGGATCCTCGATGCGGTCGACGCGGTGCCCTCGGTCGACGCGATCCACCTCGTCACCAACCACCGCAAGGCGGCCGCGTTCACCGACTGGGCCGCGGGTCGCGGCGTCGAGGTGCACGACGACGGGACGACGTCGAACGATGACCGGCTCGGCGCGATCGGGGATCTCCGCTTCGTCGTCGACAGTGCGGGGCTCGACGACGACCTGCTCGTGATCGCGGGCGACAACCTCTTCGAGTTCTCGCTCGCCGACTACGAGTCGTTCTGGCGCGGGTGCGGCATCGCGAGCGCGGTCGCCGTGCGCGACGTGGGCTCGCTCGAGCTCGCCTCGCACTACGGGATCGTCGCGCTCGACGGGCAGAGCAGGATCGTCGACTTCGTCGAGAAGCCGGCCGATCCGCCCTCGACGCTGGCCGCGACGGCGACCTACCTCTTCCACCGCTCGCACGTCGGCCTGCTCGACGACTACCTCTCCGGCGGGAACTCGTCCGACCAGCCCGGCCGCTTCGTCGAGTGGCTCTGCCGGCGCGAGCCGGTGTACGGCTGGCAGTTCGACGGCGCGTGGTACGACATCGGCGACGGCGAGCAGCTGCTCACGGCCGACAACCGCCTGCGCGCACAGCGCGGCCTGCCGACGCGCAGCGCCTATTCCCCGGACTGAGTCCGGGCGGCGTCTCCGCTCCGCCCGGGTGCACTCTTGTCACAGAGTTGGGACAGACACGGCACGCCGCTCGCCGTAGCGTGCAGGGCGTGGCTCGTCGACCTCATCCTCCCGGGACGCTGTGCTGGCTGCGGGGCCCCTGCGGCGCTGCTCTGTCCGCCGTGTCTCGCGTCGCTGCCCTCGCTCTCGGGCCCGTGTTGCGCGCGTTGTGGAGCGCCGACCGCGTGGCCGGTCGAGCGGTGCGTGGAATGCGCCGGCCGCCGGCTCGCCTTCGCCTCGGCGCGGGCGGCCGTGCCGTATGCCGGTGCGGTGCGGCCCCTCGTGCACCGGTGGAAGGAGCGCGGGCTCCGCCGCACGGCGGTCCTGGCAGCCGAGCTCGTCGCGGAACGCCTCGAGGCGCCGGCGGCTGACGTCGTCACCGCCGTGCCCTCCGACGTCGAGCGGTACCTCGCACGCGGCCATCGTCCGGCCGGCCGGCTGGCCCGCGAGCTGGCGGCGCGGTGGGACATGCCCGCACTGAGCCTACTTACGCGTACGCGGACGTCTGCGCGCCAGACGGGGCTGCCGCTGAGAGAGCGGCGACGGAACGTCAGGGACGCCTTCGCCGTGCGCGGCGCCGTCCCGCCGACGGTGCTGCTCGTCGACGACGTCTACACGACCGGCGCGACCGCGTCGGCCGCTGCGGGCGCGCTGCGGGCGGGCGGTGCGCGCGCGGTCTACGTGATCACGTTCGCCCGCACGGTGCGGCGGCCCGGGATGGCGCCGTGGCCTCGTGAGGCAGGCGTGCGGTAGTGTGGAATCACGGCTTGACCACCACCAGGGAGGCGGACGATGAGGCTTCAGGTGAAGGGCAAGAACGTGGAGGTCACCCCGCCGATCCGCGAGTACGCGGAGCGAAAGCTCGCGAAGATCGGAAAGCTGCTCGCCGAGCCGACGCAGGTCGAGCTCGAGCTCTCGGAGCAGCGCAACCCATCCATCGCGGAGAGCAGCGTCGCCGAGGCGACCATCTTCACGAAGGGCCCGACGCTGCGCGCGCGCGAGGCGTCGCCGGACATGAAGATGTCGATCGACCAGCTGGTCGACAACCTCCAGCGCCAGGTGAAGCGTTATCGCGAGATGCGCGTCCAAGAGCCGCGCCGGCACCCCGAGAAGGGCGGCTGACCGATCGGGCTCTTTCGGCGACAGCAGCCCCTGCACAAGCAGCTCGCCGACGCAGGCGCGCTGGCGGACGTCCCTGCGCCGACCGCCCTGGCGGCGGAGCCGCCGGGGTTCGACGGCGAGCAGCGCGGCGAGCCCGGCATCCACGGCGTCCCGCGGCCGCGGCGCTTCGACGTGGTGACGACGGCCCGGGCCGACGAAATCCAGGGCGACATCGTGCGCTTCGTGACACTGGCGGACGGGTCGCCGGTGCTCGCTCCGGACGAGGCGCCCCAGCGCGACGGCGCGCTCGTGCCGCTCCAGCGGGCCGTCGAGGCCTCCATCGAGCGCCCGTACCGTGCCGAGGCCGTTCGCCGCGGCGCCGACCTGTGGGCGGTCGCGGCCGCGCGGGTCGAGCTGGTGACTGCGCCGGGGCTCGCCGGCGAGGAGGCCGAGCTCGTCTTGACCGCCGACGGCCGCTCGCTGCACGTCGACGGTCAGCCTCGTTTCGGGTCGGTTCCGCCGTTCGAGCGGGCCGGGGAGGCCCAGGGGCCGGACTACGTGGTGCGCGCCCGGCGGGTCGCGGGCGAGACCTGGGAAGTCCAGGCGGCGGCCCTGTGACGGCGAGGGCGGGCGGTACCCTGTCTCGCTGATGCCCGTCGGATCGTTCGAAAAGGCACTTCGCTTCGGTGAGGGGCGGCGGCTCAAGCGGCTCGCCGAGCAGGCCGCGTACATCGGCTCCCTCGAGCCGGACTTCCAGAAGCTCTCCGACGACGAGCTCCGGGCGAAGACGGCCGAGTTCCGCCGGCGGCTCGAGAACGGCGAGGAGCTCGAGGACCTGCTCTTCGAGGCGTTCGCCGCCGTCCGCGAGGCGCGGCTACGCGACTCCGACCAGCGCATCTTCGACGTGCAGATGATGGGCGGGATCGCACTGCACGAGGGCGACATCGCCGAGATGAAGACCGGCGAGGGGAAGACGTTCGTCGCGAGCCTCGCGCTCTACCTGAACGCGCTGCCGGGGACCGGCGTGCACCTGGTCACGGTCAACGACTACCTCGCCCGCCGTGACGCCGAGTGGAACCGCGGCGTCTACGAGCGCCTCGGGATCACGGTGGGCGCGATCGAGAACATGATGCCGTTCGACCAGCGCAAGCTCGCGTACGACGCGGACATCACCTACGGCACGAACTCGGAGTTCGGGTTCGACTACCTCCGCGACAACATGGCGATCACGCTCGACGCCGTGGTGCAGCGCAGCCATACGTATGCGATCGTCGACGAGGTCGACTCGATCCTGATCGACGAGGCGCGAACGCCGCTGATCATCTCCGGCGAGCCCACGACCGCGGCGAAGACGTACTACGACTTCGCACGCGTCGTGAAGGGGCTCGAAGGCGTGCAGTCCAAGAACACGAAGCTCGACGACGAGGCGCTCGCCCTCGAGTACGACTTCCTCTTCGACGAGAAGCACAAGACGGTGTCGCCGACGGAGATCGGGATCGAGAAGGTCGAGCGCGCGCTCCGCATCGATCACCTGTACGCGGCCAACAACGTCCAGCTCGTCAACCATCTGACGCAGGCGCTGAAGGCGCAGGCGCTGTTCAAGCGCGACGTCGACTATGTGATCCAGGACGGCGAGGTGAAGATCGTCGACGAGTTCACCGGCCGGATCATGGAGGGCCGCCGCTGGAGCGAAGGCCTGCACCAGGCGGTCGAGGCGAAGGAGGGCGTCGCGATCCAGGAGGAGCACCAGACGCTCGCGACGATCACGCTCCAGAACTACTTCCGCCTCTACGAGAAGCTCGCCGGGATGACCGGCACGGCGAAGACGGAGGAGAAGGAGTTCGTCGAGATCTACGGGCTCAACGTGGTCGAGATCCCGACCAACGTCCCGGTCGAGCGGTTCGACCGCAACGACTACATCTTCAAGACCGCCCAGGCGAAGTTCGATGCCGTCGTCGAGGACATCAAGGAGCGCCACGAGGCCGGGCAGCCGGTGCTCGTCGGCACGATCGCGGTCGAGACCTCCGAGTACCTGAGCGAGCTTCTCAAGCGCCAGGGCGTGCCCCACAACGTGCTGAACGCGAAGGAGCACGCGCGAGAGGCGGAGATCATCAAGGATGCGGGCGAGCGGGGCGCCGTGACGATCGCCACCAACATGGCGGGCCGCGGCGTCGACATCAAGATCGACGACGGGGTGCGCGAGCTCGGCGGCCTCTACGTGCTCGGCACCGAACGTCACGAGGCACGGCGCATCGACAACCAGCTGCGCGGCCGCTCGGGCCGCCAGGGAGACCCCGGCGAGACGCGCTTCTACCTCTCCGGCCAGGACGACCTGGTGCGGCTGTTCGCGGGCGACCGGATCCAGAACATCATGGAGCGCTTCAAGCTGCCCGACGACCAGCCCATGGAGGCGTCGATCCTGTCGCGGCAGATCGAGAACGCGCAGAAGAAGGTCGAGGAGCAGAACTTCGTCGCCCGCAAGAACGTCCTCAAGTACGACGACGTGATGAACGTCCAGCGCCAGGTGATCTACGAGCAGCGCAACCGCGTGCTGCACGGCGAGGACCTGGGAGAGGACATCCGCGAGGCGTGGCTGCCCGAAGTCATCTCCGACGTCACTTCGCTCTACACCGAATCCGAGCTCACCGAGGACTGGGACCTCGACGGTCTCGTCGCCGCGATGGACGCTCTCTACGGCACCGGCGTGACGGTCGACGAGATCCGCGGCCTCGATCGCGAGGCGGTCGTCCAGGAGTTCCTCGACGACGCGGTCGACGCCTACGACGAGCGTGAGGCCGAGCTCGACAAGCTGCAGCCGGGGCTGATCCGGGACCTGGAGCGGTTCATCGTCCTGCAGACGGTCGACATCCGCTGGCGCGAGCACCTCGAGAACATGGACTACCTGCGCGAGGGCATCCATCTCCGCGGCATGGCGCAGAAGGACCCGCTGGTCGAGTACCGCAACGAGGGGCACGTGATGTTCACCGACCTCAACCGCTCGATCCGCGAAGAGGTCGTCAACCTGCTCTTCCACGCCGAGGTGACGGCGGACGAGAGCCAGCTGCAGCAGGCCGGAAACGGCGACGGCGCGGCGGGTGACCTGAGCTACGAGCACGACTCGCTCGCCGGTGCCGAGGCGATCCTCGCCGCCGGGGGCACGTCGACGCTGGCGGCCGCCGGAGGCGGGTCGGTCGCGACGCCGGTCGCCCAGCGGCCGAAGGTGAACTCCGAGTTCGAGAACGTGGGCCGCAACGACCCCTGTCCGTGCGGCTCGGGCAAGAAGTTCAAGCGCTGCCACGGCGCCTGACGCTTCGTGAGGGGGGCTCTCAGGGCGCCGGATCCTCCGCTCGCCGACGGCGTGGTCCGGCTCGACCGGATGGGCCGAAGCGACGTTCCCGACCTGCTCGAGCTCGTCAAGGACGAGGCGATCAAGGAGTTCACCCTGGTACCGAGCGCGGCCGGCGAGTCGTTCGTGCGCTCGTGGGTCCGCGGCTACGACGACGGCTGGCGCGGCGGCACTCGCGCCGGCTTCGTCGTACGGGGCGCGGGGGGCTCCGAGTTCCTCGGGTTCGCGTCGCTGTTCCGGCTCGACCTGCCGGCCCGTGAGGCGGAGATCGGCTACGCCGTCGCCCCGGCGGCGCGCGGGCGCGGGGTCGCCGGCCGCGCGCTCCGGCTGCTGACGGCCTGGGCGATCGACGATCTCGGCCTCGAGCGGCTGGAGCTCCGCATCGCCGTCACGAACCCCGCCTCCGAGCGGGTCGCGGCGCGCGCCGGCTACACGCTCGAAGGCGTGCTGCGGCAGGTGCACTTCAAGGAGGGCCGCCGGGTCGACCTCGGCGTCTGGTCACGTCTGCGCGACGACGGCTCGACCGAATAGTCTTCATCCCGTGAGCATGGCTGACCCGCGGGTGCTCGCCCGCGAGGCGATCATCTCGACAGTCCTCGCAGCGAGCCTGGCGTCGATCCTGGTGTGGTTGGGACCTCCCGGCGTCGACCTGGCCGCTCACGTCTACCAGCGCACGTTCCTGATCCAGCACGGCTTCAAGCTCTGGGACAACTTCTGGTACGCGGGCCGCTACGAGTTCGTCACCTACAGCGTGCTCTACTACCCGCTCGCCGCGCTGCTCGGGATCAAGGTGCTCGCGGTGGCGACGATCGCGTCGGCGGCACTGGCCTTCACGTTGATCGCGCTGCGGCAGTGGGGAGACTCGGCACGTCTCTCGAGCCGGACGTTTGCAGTGCTCTGGGCGGGCATCGTGCTCTCCGCGGCGTTCCCGTTCGCGCTCGCGATGTCGTTCGCCCTGCTGGCCGTGTGGGCGCTGCAGTCCGGGTACCGCGGCAGGTTCGCGGTCCTCGCCGCGCTCTGCCTCGCGACGAGCCCGCTCGCGTTCTTCCTCCTGGCCGTCCTGCTCGGAGGCGCCGCGCTGGCACGCCGGAGCCTGCGCGGAGCGAGCCAGCCGCTCGGGGTCATGCTCGCCGGCGCCGCGCTCGAGCTGGTCATCTACCGGCTGTTCTCCGACGGCGGCTCGTTCCCGTTCAGCATCTGGCAGCTCGGCGCCGCGCTGCTCTTCTGCGGGATCGGGCTGATCGCGACCTGGAACGTCCCGGCGGCTCGTCCGTTGCGTGGGTTGTTCCTCGTCTACCTGGTCGCGTGCATCGCCGTGTTCGCCGTCCCCTCGGACGTGGGCGCGAACATCGAGCGCATGCGGTACGCGGCGCTGCCGATCGCGATCCTGGCGCTGTCGCTCCGCCGCTGGCGCCCGCTGGTGCTCGTCGTTCCGGCGCTCGTGCTGGCGACGGTCTGGAACGTCACGCCGATCGTCTCGAGCTACGCGAGCGCGAGCGCCGACTCCGGGCAGACGGCCGCCTACTGGCAGCCCGCGATCCGCTATCTGCACGAGCACTCGAGCCTGTCCTATCGCGTCGAGGCCGTGGACACCGTGGACCACTGGCCGGCCGCCTACCTGCCCGACGCAGGCATCCCGATCGTGCGGGGCTGGTACCGGCAGAGCGACTTCCCGCAGAACGAGGTGCTCTACGACAACCCGCTACGGGCCAACGCCTATCGCGCCTGGCTGCGCTCGCTCGGCGTCCGCTTCGTCGTCCTGTCGGACGCGACGCCCGACTACAGCTCCCGGCTCGAGGCGAAGCTCCTGCGGAGCGGGCTCTCCGGCCTCGTCCCGGTGTTCCGCGCGGCGCACGTCACGGTGTACGAGCTTCCGAACGCGCGCTCGATCATCGTGGGGCCGGGACTGGCGAGCGTCGAATGGCTGTGGCCGACCCGCATCGTCTTCCTCGTCACCAAGCCGGGGACCTACAGCGTCGCCGTCCGGTGGTCTCCGTACTGGCGCACCCAGCAGGGGTGCGTCTCCCGTGGGCCGAGCGGCATGGTCCGGCTGACGGCTCCACAGGTCGGCCTGATCGATCTCGAGATGAGCCCGAACCTCTCCCGCGGGCTCGCGACGCTGGCGGGCGTCGACAGCAGCCGCCGCTGCGATTGATGCGCCGGCGCGTCGGTACGATGCGCCCGTGAGCGACGAGGGGAAGCCGATCGTCGAGCAGCTCGAAGAGCTCGGGGCCCAGCTCGACTGGGTCCGTGAGTACCTTTGACCCCGCCTCGCTCGAACGGCGGCTCGCCGAGCTCGAGTCGGAGCTGAGCGCTCCGGGCTTCTGGGACGACCAGGCGCGTGCGGCGCGGGTCTCCGCCGAGCACGCGCGCACGTCGCGCACGCTCGAGGGCTACCGCCACCTGCAGCGCGATTACGAGGACGCGCGCGAGCTCGCCGAGATCGACGGGGGCGAGCTCGACGACGAGATCGCAGCATCGCTGCGTCCGCTGCGCGACGAGCTCGAGCGCCTCGAGGAGGCTGCGCTGTTCGACGGCGAGTACGACGGCGGCGACGCGGTGGTCACACTCCAGTCCGGCACCGGCGGCACCGACGCCCAGGACTGGACCGAGATGATGCTGAGGATGTACGAGCGCTGGGCGACGAACCGGGGCTTCGACGTCGAGTTGCTCGAGGCGAGCCCGGGCGAGGAGGCCGGGTTGAAGTCGACCACCTTCACCGTCGGCGGCGACAACGCCTACGGCATCCTCAAGGCGGAACGCGGCAAGCACCGTCTCGTCCGCCAGAGCCCGTTCGACGCTGCGCACCGGCGCCACACCGCCTTCGCGACCGTGATCGTCGCGCCGCTGCTGACGGTCGACTCGGACGTGGAGATCGACGAGAGCGATCTGCGGATCGACACCTACCGCGCCCAGGGCGCGGGCGGGCAGCACGTCAACAAGACCGACAGCGCCGTCAGGATCACCCATCTGCCGACCGGGATCGTCGTCCAGTGCCAGAACGAGCGTTCCCAGTCGGCGAACAAGCAGACCGCGATGCGGGTGCTCAAGGCGCGTCTGATCGAACGCGCCGAAGAGGAGAGGGAGGCGCTCTTGGCGAAGGAACGGGGCGGATCGGCCGACACCGGCTTCGGCGGCGCCTCGATCCGGTCGTACTACCTCCACCCGACCCAGCTCGTGAAGGACACGAGAACCGCCTACGAGACAGGCAATGCCCAGGCAGTGCTGGACGGAGACCTCGATCCCTTCATTCGCGAGTATCTCTTGGCGCGAGCTGCAGGGAGAATCGTCTAGCCGGTGAGCTACACTTGGCCGAACCTTTCGCGCCAGTGTCGTCCGGTGGGCGGCACCGCCCCCGAACCGTGCAAGAGACCGAGCTGACATCTCCCGAAGCAACGGCTGTCGTCGACGAGCCTCCGCTTCCGGCGAGCGCGGCGCCGTCCTCCGGGTCGATGATCGTCTTCGACTCGGTGACCAAGGTCTACGAGCCCGACGTGACCGCGCTCAGCGAGGTCACGTTCCACATCGACAAGGGTGAGTTCGTCTTCATCGTCGGCGCCTCGGGCTCGGGCAAGTCGACGCTCGTGCGTCTCCTGCTCAAGGAGCTCGAGCCGACGAGAGGCAAGATCGTGCTCGGCGGCCGCGAGCTCGGGCGGCTGAAGCGCGGCAAGGTTCCGATGCTCCGACGCAACATCGGGTGCGTGTTCCAGGACTTCAAGCTGCTACCGAACCGCACCGCATCCGAGAACGTCGCGTACGCGCTCAAGGTGCAGGGCGAGTCCGCCACCGCGATCCGCAAGAAGGTCCCCGAGGTGCTCGCCATGGTCGGGCTCTCCCACAGGATGAACTCGCTGCCCGACGAGCTCTCCGGCGGCGAGCAGCAGCGTGTGTCGATCGCGCGCGCGTTCGTGAACCACCCGCCGCTGCTCGTGTGCGACGAGCCGACGGGGAACCTCGATCCGGACACGTCGGTCGGCATCATGCAGCTGCTCTACCGCATCAACCGCAGCGGCACGACGATCCTGATGGTCACCCACGACCGCGAGATGGTCGACAAGATGCGCAAGCGCGTGATTCAGCTCGACAGCGGGCGCCTCCTGCGCGACGAGCGCCGCGGGGGCTACGCCGGGGAATGACCGCGAGAGCGAAGCTGCTCGTCTCGGAGGCGTGGCGGTCGCTGGGCGCGAACCTGTCGACGACGATCGCCGCCACGATGACGGTGCTGATCGGGATGTTCCTGCTCGGCCTCTTCATCGCGCTCGGCAGCTGGACCGTCTCCTGGTCGAACCACGTGAAGAAGGAGCTCGTCGTCAAGGTCTACTTCGACGGGCACCCGGCCGCGACCGCGGCGCAGAAGACCGCGTTCGTTCGCCGGCTCGAGGAGAGCCCGTACGTGAAGCCGGGTGGGATCAAGTACATCTCGCAGCAGCAGGCGCTCGTCTACATGCAGAAGCACTACCCGGACCTGACGCGCGACCTGACGTCGAACCCCTTCCCTGCCGAGCTGGACGTGACGCCCAACAAGGCCGAGAACGTCGACAAGCTCTACCACTTCATCGTCTACCCGCACAAACCGCCGGGAGTGGCGACGGTCAACGACGGCAAGCGCGTCTCGCACCGCATCCTCCAGGTCGCGCACGTGATCGAGGTCGTGTTCATCCTGGCGACGCTGATCCTGCTGTTCGCCTCGATCCTGCTGATCTCGAACACGATCCGGCTCTCGATCTTCTCGCGGCGGCGTGAGATCGAGGTGATGAAGCTCGTCGGCGCCACGAACTGGTTCGTGCGCGGCCCGTTCATGCTCGAGGGGCTGTTCTGCGGGCTCGCGGGGTCCCTGCTCGCGGTGCTCTTCATGCTGCTCGGCAAGACCGTCGCGCTGCCGGCGATCCTGCCGCACCTCACCGGAGACGCCGACGTGAAGGCGCTCGCCTTCCCGCTCACCGCGCTGATCCTGATCGCCATGGGCCTGAGCCTCGGCGCGATCGGCTCCGGCCTGACGATCCGCCGCTTCCTCCACATCTGACGGTGGCGACCCGCGTCTGGGCGGGTGCTCGGTCGGGCATCAGGCGTCGCCCGGCGGCTCTCGCGCTTGCCGTGGCCGTGGTCGTCGCCTTCGCGATCGGCCTGATCGTCAGGCCGGTCCCGCCGCGCGCGACCGGCCCGAGCGAGCTCGAGCAGGTGCGGACCGTGCTCGCGGACCAGTACTATCGCCGCCTGTCGCCGAAGGTGCTGGCGAGCCCGTCGATCCCCACGCTGATCGCCGCCCTGCACGACCGGTACACGACGTACCTGTCGCCTGCCGAGTACCTCGTCGCCCGTCGCCAGTTCGCAGCCTCGTACGGGGGCATCGGGATCACCGTCGCCCCGACGCCGGACGGCCTGATCGTGCGCCGCACGTCCGTCGGGGGCGTCCACGTGACCCAGGTCCACCGCGGCGACATGATCGTCGCCGTCGACGGGAAGCCGACGAAGGGCGTTCGCTACGGCGAGGCGCTGGGCCGCATCCTCGGCCCGCCCGGCACGACAGTCCGTCTGAAGGTCCAGCGAGGGCTGCGCACCCTCGACGTGACGCTGAAGCGGCACGAGTTCGAAGCCCACCCGGTGCACGCCACGCTCGACGGAAAGGTCGGCGTCATCCGGATCTCGGAGTTCGTGCAGGGCTCGGCCGCCGAGACGCGGGCCGCCGTCCGGCGGCTCCGGGCCGCGGGCGCGACCGCGTTCGTGATCGACCTTCGCAGCAACCCGGGCGGCCTCCTCGACCAGGCTGTGCGCGTCGCGTCGCTCTTCCTGCGCGACGGCTCGACGATCGTCTCGCTCAACGGCGCGCACCGGCCGCTGCGCACCTACGACTCGAAGGGCGACCTCGCCGTGACGGCGCCGCTCGCGGTGCTGGTCGACCACGGCAGCGCCAGCGCCTCCGAGGTGGTCGCCGGCGCGCTCAAGGACTATGCGCGCGCGACGATCGTCGGCCATCCGACGTTCGGCAAGTCGCTCGTCCAGCAGATCTACCAGCTTCCCTCCGGCGCGGCGCTGAAGCTGACCGTGGCGCGGTACCTGACCCCGGCCGGCTACGTGATCTCGCGCGGCGGCATCTCCCCTGACATACGCTCGCGCCACCCCCTTGCCGCCGCACTCCGATACTTCGCTGGTCGTCGAAGTTAGCCGCCGCGGCCGGCTCCTGATCGGCGAGCCCTACTTCGCGCCCGGGGTGCCGATCGTGCTCGAAGCGAAAGGCAGCGGCGGCGTCGGTCCCGGCGACCTCGCGCTGGTGCGCGCCGGGCGCGGGCGGGCGAAGGTCGAGCGCGGGCTCGGATCGGCGGCCCGGATCGAGGACGTGCTCGAGGCCCTGCTGGTCGAGAAGGGCGCGCGCGTCGCGTTCGAACCGTACGACACGCCGCCGACTGGCGTCCCGGACCGGGTCGATCTGCGCGAGCTGCTCACGTTCACGATCGATCCCGAAACGGCCAAGGACTTCGACGATGCGCTGTCCTTCAGACGCGAGCCGGACGGCATCCGCGCCTGGGTGCACATCGCCGACGTCTCGTGGTTCGTCACGCCCGGGACGCCGCTCGACGCCGGAGCAGCGAGGCGCGGGTTCTCGACGTACGTTCCCGGAGCGGTCGCTCCGATGCTGCCGCACGAGCTCGCCGACGACCTCTGCTCGCTGCGCCCGCACCAGGATCGCCTGTGCGTGACGATCGAGATCCCGCCGGACGGCGAGCCGCAGTTCTACCGCTCGGTCATCCGCTCGGACGCCCGGCTGACCTACGGCCAGGCCGAGGCGCGGGAGGCTCCGCCGGCGGTCGTCGAGGCGCTCGCGCTCAACGACGAGCTGGCGCAGGAGCTGAGGCGAAGGCGGTTCGCCCGTGGTGCACTCCAGGTCCAGACGCCGGAGGTGGTCTTCGAGTTCGACGGGGAGGGCGGTGTTGCAGGCGCGCGGCTGCAGGGGGAGCCGCACTCGCACATGCTGGTCGAGGAGTTGATGATCCTCGCGAACGAGCACGTCGGTTCCCTCCTGGCGACGCGCCGGCGAGAGGCGCTCTACCGCGTGCACGAGCGGCCCGATCCGCAGGCGATCGTCGAGCTGCTCGCCAAGCTCGCCGACCTCGACGTCCCGACCCCGCCCGCGCCCGACCGGATGACGCAGGAGCAGGCTGCCCGTCTGGCCGGAGCCGTCTCGCTCCGGGTCGGCGAGTACACGGCGGCGTCGGGGCGGGGGCGCGAGGCATTTCCCGCGCTGGTCCTGCGCGCCCTCAAGCAGGCGCGCTACGACCCGCGCAACCTCGGGCATGCCGGGCTCGCGAGCGCGGCGTACTGCCACTTCACTTCACCGATCCGCCGCTACCCGGACCTGGTCGTCCATCGGGCGCTTCTGCGTGAGCTCGGTGTCGCCGACGATCCGCTGCCCGCCGACCTCCACGGTCTGGCCGAGCATGTCTCCGAGCGGGAGCGTGAGGCGGCCCAGGTTGAGTACCTCGCCGACGAGATCTGTGCGGCCTGGCTGCTCGAGCGCCGGCTGTACGACGCCGGCTGGGAGGCGGCGTGGGAGGGAGAGACCATCGGCGTGATCGGCTCCGGCATCTTCGTGCGCTTCGGCGAGGTGTTCGAGGGCTTTCTGCCGGCGCGCCGGCTGCACGGCGAGTTCTTCGAGCTGAACGGGCTCGGCACCGCGCTCGTCGGCCGGGTCACCGGGCGCCGCTACCGGCTCGGAGACGCGATCTCGGTGCGCGTCGACAAGATCGCGCGCAACGAGGGCAAGGTCGACCTCGCGCTGGGGCGGCCGGGCGGCTGACGCTACTCTCCCGCGCGATGGGTGAGAAGACGATCACCGAGAACCGCCGCGCGCGGCACGACTTCCATCTCCTGGAGCGGATCGAGGCCGGTATCGCGCTCACCGGCACGGAGGTGAAGTCGCTGCGCGAAGGGCGGGCGACGCTTGCGCATGCCTACGCGGAAGTGCGGGACGGCGAGGCCTGGCTCGTCGGCCTCGAGATCGCGACCTACGACCAGGGGAACCGCGCCAACCACGAGCCGACGCGTTCGCGCAAGCTGCTCCTGCACCGGCGCGAGATCGACTCGCTCTACGGCAAGGTGCGCGAGAAGGGGCTCACCCTGGTGCCGACGCGGCTCTACTTCAAGGACAGCCGGGTGAAGGTCGAGCTTGCCGTCGCACGCGGCAAGGAGCAGCGCGACAAGCGTCGCGACCTGATGGAGCGCGATGCGAAGCGCCAGATCGAGCGCGCCGTCAAGGGGCGCCGCTAGCCTGCCATCCAGGTGCGAGCCTCGACCCTCCTCGTGATCGCCTCTGCCATGCTGCTCGCCGCCTCGGTTGCCGGGGCGGCAGCGATCCAGCCGAGCGTCGCCGGGATGACGCTCGCGGCTTCGGACGTCCCCGGAGCCAAGATCGTCTCGCAGGGGAAGGTCGCAGCGGGCGGCTACCTCTCGGCCTATCAGCGCACGCTGAGGCTCTCGCTCCCGTACGGCCGCTCCGAGATCGTCGGCGTCCAGTCCGAGGGGAAGCTCGCCGCGACCGTCAAGCAGGTCACCACCGATCTCGCGGTCGTCCAACGGGTGCTCAAGTCGAAGCTGGGCCGTTCGGGCTTCGTCTCCGGAATCGCGAGCAAGCTGAAGGTGAAGGCGACGGCCGTGAAGCTCGGCGCGGTCCGGCATCCGCGCGTCGGCGACGCGACCGTCGAGCTGCCGCTGCGGATCTCGCTGAAGACGGCGACCGCCTTCGAGAGCCTGCTCTACATGCGCCTCGACCGCGTGTTCGAGGTGCTCGTCGTCGTCGGTGCGAGGCCGATCGCACCGGCCGACTCGGCGAACCTCGCGCGGATCGTGCAAGGCCGCGTCAGAGAGCAGTTGACACCCGTGAACGTCACACCCCCGGCGATCGCCGGCACCGCCGACATCGGGCAGATGCTCACCGTCACGCCGGGGACCTGGAGCAACCCCGACGTCAAGCTGACCTACCAGTGGCAGCGCTGCGACGACACGGGCGCGAACTGCGCTCCGGTCGCCGGGGCGACGTCGACCACCTACACGGTGGCCGCGACGGATGCGGGCTCCACCTTCTCCGTCGTCGAGACCGCGACCGACCGTTTCGGCAAGCCGACGGCGACCTCCGCCGCGACGGCGCCCGTACCTCAGCCGCCGATCGTCCCGACGCCGGGGCCGCCGCCCTCGCCCTGAGCCCGCGGGCGCGCTACGCTCCGGCTACAACGACATACGGGGGCGCCATGGCTTCGACGTGGTCGGTTCTCCGGGTGAGCTGCAAGCCGAGGTCTCCGGTCGGCCTCGTAAAACAACCGGAACCAATGCAAGTGCGGATCACGATCTCGCACTCGCTGCCTAGTCCCTAGGACGAAGCAGCGTGTCGGCCCGGGCAGGCCCGCGTCCCGGAGCCGGCATCAACGAGCGGGCTCGGCGCCGAAGGAGAGCCACTCGCCGGAGGCGCGACACCGAAGGAGGGCTAGTCCGGCGGTAGGTCGGTCGCACACCGGCCGCAGGGCGAACGCAAAGGGCGGCCTAAGCTTGTAGACGCTCACACCGGTGCGTCCGCGGACGCGGGTTCGATTCCCGCCGCCTCCACTGCAGGTCTAGCAGGACAGCTGCAACTTCTGCCTCGAGCGTCGCCAGATCCGGCGACGCTTGTGCGTCTCGGGCGAGAAGTGCCTTCGCGAGAGCGGCCGCAGAGTTCGTCGAGCTCGATTTCGTCGGTATAGAGCTGGGTCGTGTCGATGCGCGAATGGCCGAGGATGGGGCGGAGGGCTGCCGACGTCGCGGCCGCTCTCGCGCAAGAATCTGTTCGCGAAGCCGTGCCGCAGCTGGTGCGGCGATAGCTCACGGATACCGGCTCGTTTGCAGACGCGGCGTACCATCCGCCAGAGCGCCTGCTCACTCGCCGGCAACTTTGGATCCTTCGACCGGCGCCTCCGTTCGTACTGCGAGACCCACTGTTCGACCTCGACGGTGAACACGTAGTCGTCGAGCTCGGGTTGGAGCTCGCGAAAGCTTGCACCGAAGCTCTTCACGACGTCTGGCGCGAGCGGCACCTGCGTGCCAGTTCGCCCCTTTGCGGAAGTACCCGTGCGCGGCCGCGGATCAGGTCAAGGTCGACCCAGCGGACGCCGAGAACTTCGGCCCGCCGAAGGCCGGCGCCTTCCATGAGGATGACCGCTGGGCGCTCGTGAGGCAGGGCGGCCGCCTCCCGTAAGCTTCGAGAGCTCCTCAACGACTCGGCCGATACACATCTGCTTTGCGCTTCTTGCGGCCGACGCATCGTTCGCTGCGGGATCTACCTCGATCAGGTCCTCCGCGATCGCCCAGGCGAAGAATGAATGCAGCACGGAGATCACGTTCGACCGGGTCGCGGCGCTTCGATCTTCCCAGCGCTTCAGGAACGAACGGAGATCGTACTTCGTGAATCGCCCGAGCTCGAGCTCCGGGTAATCCTCGGCGAGTTTCCACAGGATCCGCCGGTAGGAGTCCGTGGACCGCGGAGTAGCGTCCCGCTCAAGTCGGCGCCAGTCGAGGAAGGCGTCGATCGCGCGCTCGACTCTCATCGAGTGCCACTCCGGAGTACGCGCCAAGAAGGCAGAACCGCGCGGCGAACGCGCTCTTGCCCTTCCGTGTCCACCAAGAGCGCGTCAGTTCCGATCCGCAAACGCTCGATCAGCGCCTCGCCATCGATCGTCACTTCACCGACGAGTCCTGAGCGAATCGCTCGGTGCAGATCGGCCCGTCGATCCTCACCTTCAAAGCCCAGGGCAATAGTCCTTCAGGAACCAACTCCAGCCGATCAACCCGTCGTTCCCGCAGTACACCTCGCCCACGAGACTGAGCCAAGTTCCGACGGCTCCGAGAGCCACGGCGGCTCTTCCCCCGACAGCCAAGCCTCGCGGATCCGCCCGAGCCCTAGGTGCAATGCGTCCCTCAGGGTCTCGATAAGGGCGCGCTCCGTTGCTGTCGGCGAACTTGTTTCGGTAATCGCGCGACCTGAGCGATCTCTGCGAACACCGTGAACGTTGTGCGCCCCGCCCCTCGCAGCGTGGACTCTTCCCTGAACGTCGCCGAGATATCGGGCAGCTCCCTCGCGAAGAGCCCGAGAAAGCGTCACGTTCCCACGCTCGGCGAGCTGCTCCAGCCGTGCCTTTTCCTCTTCGTCGATCCGAAGAGTGATGAGCTCATCGGCTTGCTGACGCGCGGCATTGCTGTATATACGTATCTGATCGACGTATATACGTCAAGGTCTTTCCGATCACGCACGTACGATTCCGGTCTTGGTGCCGCCAGGATGAAAGTCACGATGCTGCTAGCCGACGCAGCGCAAGCTGCCAACGGCAAGCTCTACATCCTCGGCAGCGGATGGTCGTGTGCGGCCAGACCCAACTCCAATGGCCATCGCCGTAAAGCTCAAGGATTCCGTGCGGACCAGGCGAACACAAAGCACACCTGGCGCCTATCTCTCGTGGACAGTGACGGCGCTACCGTGACCGTCGAGAGTCCGACCGGAGCTCAGTCGCTTGAGTTTAGAGGGAGAGTTCGAGGTAGGACGACCCGCGGGAACCAAACCCGGCACACCGGATCGACTTGCCCCTCGCCCTTTCCTTTGCCCCTATATCTCTCGACCCCGGAACCCGATATGAATGGCGACTACGAGCTCGATGGGGAGCTTGTAGGAGATTCACGCTTAGCCTTTTCGGTAAGGGCAGCACCCAACTGAAACATCGCAGTAGGACCGGAACAGATGCCACTTCCCGCACCATCACTAGCTAGTGCAAAGGCTGTCTTCAATCTGGCGACGCCCACGCAGCATCACCCAGATCAGGACGATGCCTTCATCGCCGCTGTTCGCGACGAATTCCCGAGCGTCGTCGCCCACCAGTTCCTTCCCGCCGAGACTCCTCTGAACGTCCCACACCTAGTTGTCCAGAGCACGGCCTCGCGCGCCGCCGTGTCTGCCCTGGGTGTCGAGGTTGACACTCGTTTCTATGGTGAGTACCAAACCGAGCTGGATGGGTCATTTGCCTATATCCGCCGGAAGCTGCACGCGATCGCTGCAGGCTGGGAAGCCATCGGCGTGGCGCCCGCCTTCGCTGGCGTAATTGTCGTTAGTCACGTCGACTTCGCAGAGCAGGAGACAGCGCCAGCGCAGTTCATCGCCGAACGGCACCTTCGCCGGGCACCCGAACCCGACAGTCTGCAGGACGCCGTTGTCAGACTGGCCGTTCGCTACGCGGACGAGAACTTCGTCAATCTCACTCTCTCGAATTACGAGATCAAGGGGCTCATGCGGCCTGTGTTTGGCGGACAACAGTTGGTGCAGGTCCCGCGCATGGGAAGGCGAGGTTCAGGAGCAGGGCATAGAGCTCACGGTCGATGTCAACAATCGGCTCGCTGCTCTTGTGCGTAAGGCTGATCCCGAGGTTCATTTCGATGACATTGATCGGCTCATCGATCTCGCGCAGCGCATTACCCTGCACGCACCGTCCTCTTGGATTGAAAGCGGCGAGTTCAACCTCGACCACTTGCTGGCGGCGGCGTGAACCAAGTCAGCTTCACGGCAACGCCAGATACGGTCGACTGAAGACCCAGAAGCCGCGTTCTATCGCGTGCGTGTAGCTTCGACGTCGAACCCGCCCTTCGGCCTCGGAGGCGAGACGGCGCGGACGGGTCTGCTGAGCGAAGCCCTCAGCCGGATGACCGCATTCATGTTGCCGATCAGCCTGGCCGCGAGCTTCTTTGCCCCGGATATTGACGTTTCGAGACGCATCCGAGTTCAGTCCAGCACCCCAGCACTCGTCTCCTACATCGGAGATCTACAGGGTGAAGACACGTGGGAGATTGTCCTCGAACCCGTAACTCTCGCCGAGATCGAACAGTTGAAACAGATCTGGGCGCTGCCCTATCCAGGGCCGGTCTCCTTTGAAGTCCATGACGAGGACTAAGTGTGTACTCCACTCGCTGGAGCCCTGGGCTGCGCCAAGGAGACGTCTTCGGCAAGGTGCCATTCCCGTTCCCCAAGAACCAGTTCAATTGGATCGGGACCGGGGGCAGCCTTGCGGTTTCCAGTGGGCCGCCCACTCAGGCGCTGCTTGATGTAACCCAGCGCTTCGTGATCGTTCTCTCGCACGACTGCGAGTTCAACGAGGACAAGCGATCACACTTCATTGTCGCGCGCATCGACTCGATCGACCGTCGAATCTCAGCAGGCGACCTGGCTGAGCTGGAGTTCGGAAATGACGTGCAGGCGGCTGCGCGGGAAGGCCGACGCATCGCGCTCGACGGCTTCGTGCTACCGGCGAATGACCAGATCATGGAGGGCCGCTTCCGTGTCAACTTCACCGCAGCGGCCTCTTGGCCGATGCGATACGCGGATGACGCGCTGAAGCTGAAGCGAGCCGAACTAGATCACGATGCGCGGACCCTGCTCCGCCGAAAGGTGGCGTACTTCTTCGGTCGGGACGCCGACGACATTCCGGACGATCAGAAGATGACGCCCGAAGACTTCAGGGCGTCTCTTGAGGCGAGTGAGGGGTAGTCCAGCGCGGGACAATTCTAGTACCTGACCGAAACGGCGTCGGCGGCGGAGTTAGGCGGTCAAATCGAAGCGCTCGCGATGGTATGCGAGCTCGGCCCGATCGACGGAGTGCCCTCGGACTGTCCGTAGGCTTCCGAGGTTCGCGCCGCTCGCCGTTTCTCGAATGCCGAAGTCTTCGTCGATCACGATCGCGCCGAATTCGAAGCGAACATGATCATTGGGGCACAGGCAAAGGATGTTTCCCTCGATGTCGGGGCCGTCGTGTGGCCTCCCAAGAGGGCGAATGTGTGCGCCTTCTGAATAGGCGCCGGCGGCGATCTCGATCCGGGTTCCGCAGACCTGGCACGTGTGCTTATGGAGCTGCTTGACACGGCGACTGACTTCGGAGTTGCGCACGATGCGCTGAACCGTCGTCTCGGCCCGTGGCGCTGGGCCAGAGGGCAGCTCCGGTCCTGGCACTGGCGTACCGTCAGGAGCGAGCTCGACCAGCGATACCGGCAGACGATGAACCCTGACCGGCCGGGTTCGCGCCATGACTCTTCAACGCGGAACAGGCCGTCGTACCGAAGCCCCGTCGCTGGCGAGTGGGCTGGCTCTCCGCCGGCGCCTCTGACGACCCGTACAGGAAGGCCCTCCGCTTCGCTCTTCACGAGTGCGAGGTTCTGACCAGTGAACTCCTGGTTCGCGATCTGTTCCCCAGTGTCGGGGTCTCGACCACCCGCGCCTGTGTACACGATTAGGGAACCGTAGTCTTCGTCGTCCTCGTACCCACCGCTGACCACGATGGAGTCGGCGCCTTCGGCGCTTGCTCCTGAGATTCCGTGCTGCAGCGGTTTATGCACCTCTGCCCTGGCGAGTGCTTGACGGTTCTCGTAGACCGTCCCGGGTGGGTTACCCGGTATTTCTCCAAAGACGCGAGCCCTAACCGAATCGTCGAGAATCGGCCGGACGGCGTCCCGTCGTTGCCCTAAAACAGTTCGCCGGTCTCCCTATGCACGAAGACCCCGCGCCGCATGATCCAGTCTGATTCGGTGCGTGGTGGTGCGCCTTCGGTTTCGAGGAGTGGTGCGATGACACAGCGGTCGGGATGTTCTTCGACCGCGCGTCGCGTCCAATCGTCGGAGGCGAGCTCGAGGGCAGCGATCGCCTTGGGCAGTCCGGTCGACCAGGAGATGGCTTCGATTTGAAGCTCGCGGGAGCTTGCTCGCGGAGTTCGGCGATCGGGCGGTGGAAGTAGCGGAGGGAGTGGCGTTCGACCATGCCGTGCCAGTCGGGGGGTGGGGCTTGCTTGGGCTTCTTGTGGTGGAGGGCGAGGTAGCCGAGTGCGCCGCCCGGGGTGCGGAGCTCGGCGACTTCGACTCGGGTGGCGCCGGTTGAGGCTCGCCAGGTTTCGCGCACGTCACGTCCGACGTCGAGGACGTCGGCGTGCGCGGGGAGGCCTTTGAGAAGGATGTGTTGGTGGATGCGTCGGCGGCCGCCCGAGTGACTGCCTTGGCCGCTCGTGAACTCGACCATGCCGAAGTATTCGACGGAGCGTCCGTAGTGTCGGCGGAGCCGCTTGAAGACGGCGGCCACGCCGTTGCGGAAGGTCGCAGGCGAGATATCCGGGTCTTGCGTGGTCAATGTCATGCCGTGGGTGGGGCAGTCCACCTGGGCATCGAGGATCAACACCCGGGCAAGCTCGCGCGCCTTGCGCGGCCCACAGACGGAACAGTCACGTCGTTTGCAGCTGACTGATTCGAGCTTCTTTCCGCTCTTGAGGCGGATCCCGATGCGCCGGTTCGGGCAGCGCTTCGCGAGCCCGGTGACTGACCTTTGCGAATCTAAGACGAGAGCGGCGCCTGGCGGCGCCGCGGTTCCCGTTGCGCGTGGCTTCGGCGGAGCGGGAGCGAGGGGCGACGCGTGTGCGCCGGCGGCGGCACGTTGGTTGTCCCCCCGATTTGACGGCGCCGCCGCCGACGCACCCGCTCCGTCGAAGGCGGCTGTAACTGGGCGATGCGGGGTGGAGGGCAGAGTGCCGTGGCCACCCGTGGAAGCGCCGCGCGCTTCGGTACCGCGGGGGCCCGGCACGCCGGGCGCCCGCGCGCTACCGTCATCCGCGCGGCTCATCGCCAGGTGCCTCTGGCCGAGTCGCGGCTTCAGTCGACGGCCCGCGCTGCGAACGCGGGTCGTCGTCTAATCGTGGTCGTTCGTGACTGTCGTTCGGTGCGCTACCGGACTCGTCAGAGGATCCGGAGTTCGAGCGCGGCTGTGAACCCTCGGCAGTCTCAGGAGGACGCGGGTTCGATTCCCGCCGCCTCCATCGCTCCTGCAAACCGGAGCTTTTTCGAGAGGGACCGAAACGCTGAACTGTTGCGTCCGTCACCGATCGGCGGGTGCGGCGTTTTTGACGAGGCGAGCTAGCTGCTATACCCTTACTTCAGATGAAGGAAGTAAAGAAAAGGCGGCGGGGCTTCACACGCATCAGCGCGAAGCATCAGGCAACGCTCCCCGTGCAGGCGCTCAAGGAGGCTGGGCTCGAACCCGGCGACGAGGTTCGCGTGGTTGCTGCCGGCAGAGGGCGCCTCGTCCTCGAGCGGGACCTCAACCTCGTCGAGCGTCATGCCGGCAAGCTCAAGAACGTCTATGAGCCGGGCGAGCTCGAACGCCTGCGTGAAGAGTGGCGCTAGTCGTCCTCGACGCGTCGGTCGTCATCGCGTTTCTCGATCCCGACGATGGGCTTCACGATGCGGCGGTGAAGGCTCTCACCGGGCATCAGCACGCCGAACTGCTGATCCCGACCTCCGCGTACGCGGAGATCCTCGTCGCGCCCTACCGGGTCGGTGGCGAGGCTGTAGCCGAAGTCGAGGCGTTTCTTTCGGACTTCGCCATTCGTCTCCAGGCGATCACGGCCGAAATCGCGCGCACTGCGGCACGGCTCCGCAGCTCTTCGCGCGGCCTGCGCCTCCCCGATGCCCTTGTGCTCGCAACAGCCGACGAGCTCGAAGTGCCCACCGTACTGACGGGCGACGAATCCTGGGCGCGGGTCAGCGACCGCGTCACGCTGATCCAGCGCAACTGACGCCGACCGGACTCCCCCGCGGGTTCGATTCCCGTCGCCTCCACTCACTCTCGGCTCTACCGAGCCAATTTCGATCGAATGAGTTCGGGTGATGCGCCTCGATCGAAATTGGTGTCCGCACTACTCGCTATCTCGTCTGCCGAGAACAGCTCGCGGCCCAAGAAGATCGGTACATCACCCGGGAGCTGACAGGACGGCGTGGGTTTCCGTTCCTTGAGGTCGTCGCGGCGATCCGAGACATGTCGCAGCGGGATCTACATGAGACGCGATGTGGAGTCGGTCGACCCCACTGCCTCCCTCTGGACGGCGGAGGGTTTGGAGCAGCCGGCGCTGCCCGGACTAGAACTGGCGGATGCCGTCTCCCTTACACCCGAGCCACTGACTGACGACGCCTGGTCAGCCCTACTCGCCCGGTCGGAATCTTGCGCGTATACGCGTGCGCTCTTTCCTATGTATGACAAGGCGGCGTCGGCTTGCGGCCCTTCGATGCCCTCGTAGCCGCAGGATCGCGGGCGGGCCGCCGCCGTCAACCGGCTCCGCCGGTTCCCCCTCTCGGTGACGGCACCGGCCCTGCCCGCAGGGGCGACTACGAAGGCATCGCACGTGGTCGCGGGCGCGCCCGTTAATATCGGCGCATGCCGGCGCCGAGCCGCGACTTGCTTCGCGGGGTCCCGCTCTTCGCGGAAACCGACGAGACGTTTCTCGACCGGCTGGCCGGGGAGTTCAACGACCGCACGTACGCGCCGGGCGAGCTGCTCGCCGAGGAGGGCGAGCGCGGCCGTACATTCTTCGTGATCGAAAGCGGCGAGGCCGCGGTGCTCGTGCACGGCAACGAGGTGCGACGGCTGGGCCCGGGCGATTCGTTGGGCGAGATGGCGCTGATCGACAAGTCCGCTCGTAGCGCCACGGTCAGGGCCGACACCGAGGTTCGCGGCTATCAGTTGCCCGTTTGGAGCTTTAGGCCGATCGTCGAGAGCCATCCGGAGATAATCTGGGCACTGTTCGAGGCGTTGGTGCAGCGCGTTCGAGAGGCGGAGGCGCGTACGTAGAAGTTCCATTGCCGGCCGGTGACCGCCGCTCGAGAGAGACGTGCCTCCGGTCGCGACGATCGACGAGGAACTCTGATGCACTACCGCCGGCGTCCGCTCCTGGCGCACAACGAGAGTGCTGTAGATGCCAAGCGTGGTTGAGAGTCGCTGTGCCCGAGCGCCTGCGAGGCGGCTTCGACGCCGGCGACGCCCGTAGCTCTGTCGCGAAGGTGTGCCGGGCGCGGTGCATGTTGAGCCCTACGCGGACGCCGCGGCCGACGAGACCGGCCGAAGCGGCGGCCGAGGTCGAAGTCGCGGATGCGAATGCCTGCGGGCTCGGCACGCCGGACGCCGGAGGAGAGGAGGACGAGCAGGGCGAGGCGGTCTCGCGCTGTCCGCGTGCAACCTGCGGAGGGCTCGTCGACGTGGGCGGGAGCAGCGGTGCGGTCTTCCGGGGCGCCCGCGGACGCCGGATCCTCGACGCCGGGGGAGAACGTCCGGCTCCATGAAGGCACCGGATGGGTCCGCACGCTAACGCGGCGCTCAGCTGGAGCGGCGCGAGCTTGCACGCCGGGGGCCTACCTAGAGGCTTCCAGCATGGCCCGATCGAGGGAGCGTCGTCACCCGGAGAGCAGTAGCTATTACGGAGGCGACCTCGTGGATTGGGGGGCAGGGTTGTCGTGGGCCGGGATGGCTTGCCCCTTGCCGGAGGGCAGGTCGGTCTCCCGCCCGCGGCGTCCGGCCTGTTCCTGTTGTTGGAAACGGGCGTGGGGGGTGCCACGAGACAAGCTGACCGGAGCAGGAAGGGTGAGCAGATGGATGAGATCGGACCGGTCGACTACGTGATCGTCGCGTTCCCGGGCAACCAGTTCGCGGGTGAGATCGTGCCCGGTCTCTCTGACCTCGTCGAGGCGGGCACGATTCGCCTTATCGACGCGGCGTTCGTCGGCAGGGACGAGGGTGGAGAGGTCTTCACTTTGGAGGTCACCGAGCTCGCTCCGGATGTCCGGGACGCGCTCGACGTTCTGAACATCGAGGTGCAGGGGCTGTTCAACGACGATGAGCTGGTGGCGATCGGCCAGGAGCTGGAGCTGAACTCCTCGGCTGCGGTGCTGGTCTGGGAGAACGTGTGGGCCCGGCGGGTCGCGCAGGCGATGCGCGATGCGGGCGGCGTGCTGGTCGCGTTCGAGCGTGTCCCGCACGACGTTGTGCAGGCGGCGCGTGAGTGGGCGCTGGAAGGGGCCAAGGTCTAATCCGAGCTGGAGGTTTGAGATGAGAGGACGCAGAGGTCCCGGCCTGATCGGGACGGCGGTGGTCGTGGGTGGGGCGGCGCATATGGGCGCGAAGAGTGCTCAGAGGAGTCAGGCTGCCGCACAGCAGGAAGCCGCGCAGAACGCCCAGATCGCGGAGCTCCAGACTCAGCAGGCTGGGGCCGCGCCGCAGCAGCCGGTAGCTGCTGCTCCGGCCGAGCCGGACGCTGCCGCCGAGATCCAGAAGTATGCGGCGCTGAGAGACCAGGGCATGCTGACCGACGAAGAGTTCGCGGCGAAGAAGAAGCAGATTCTCGGCATCTAGCTGGCCGTCGGGCACCAAGAACCAGGGCACACGCTGGTCGCCTCGTTGGGCGACCAGCGTCTCGCGGTGATCGCTCCGGTCTCCGGACGGGCCGTCCTAAGACTCGCCGGTCGTTTCCCTGACCTCTGCGTGCGGCACGCAGCCGGTCGATACGTGATCGGCAGGGATGATCTCGTCATGCTCGCGCCCTAGCGGTTGCGGCCGGCATCTTCGAAGGGCCGGCTCTGCACGTCAGCCCCGCCCGCGTTCTACGTCAACCACACGACACGGCACAACGGCAGAGCCGAATGCGAGAATCGGGACCGCTCATCGTCCTGTGAGCGACCGCCAGGTGGACCGTTGACACATCGGGCAGGACGGCAGGGGCGTCAAGTTCGCCACATGGATGCCGTAGCCGCAGTTCTCGCAGACAAAGTCGTGACGGATGGAGACCCGGTCCCGGTCGACGCGTACGCTGAACAGTTGAGGACGCGGCTCTTCGTCGACGAGTGCCAGCTTCCGCATCATTGCGCCTGTTGGGAGACATGAATGTCGCTAGGCCTGACGAGCAGGTAGTTGGTGCTCGTCGCGACGATCTGTTCGTCGTCGTCAGCGTGCCCTGGCGCGATCAGCGCGATGCGATCCGCGCCGATGACCTTGTGGAAGTGGCTTTCGAACATCCGGACGGTCTCGGAACAATCGACCCGTCGACACTCGCAGGTCAACTCGAGCGATTGATCCGACCTTGTAGTCGGGCTTCGCGTATGAAGGAGGCGCTCGATCAGCGCTTCGTTCCCACGTCTCTTCCCGATCCTCGCTGCCTCGCCAACTGTGGCGGCCATGCGAATACCTCGGTTCTGAACTAGGGAACAGGCACACTACCGGCGGAGGTGGTGACCGAGTATTAAGTCGAGCCCGAAGGCCCAGAGATCAGGGAAACCCCGGATGGCACGCCGAGGTGTAAGTCCTAGGGTCGTGAGCCGGGCCGACATCAATTTCCGTTCCCGCTGTCGGCTCTGCGACGGCGGGCGCCGTATGGCGGGCGTCCGCCGTTTCAACCAGAGACCCACCCCGCCGGCAGCGTCCGCGGGGCCGCCCCGAGGGGGCGCGTTGCAGAAGAGAGCCTGTCTAGCTTCTTGAGTAGTGTCGAAACTCGGCGGCTGCCCGTTGAGCAGTGGGGACAGGTGGCGGCCGTGCTGTCGAGATGGAGTAAGTGCGATGGACACGATCGTTGTGGGAGTTGACGGGTCAGAGCATGCGGGCCTCGCACTCAGGTTTGCGGTTGACGAGGCCACGTTGCGCGGAGCTCGACTTCGGATCGTGGCGGCCTGGGATATCGCGCCCGCGGTCTACTCGGGTGGGTTCGCTCCGGGCTTCGATCAGGAGACGGTTGATGCGTTCCGCGACACGGCCGAGACGGTGGTGCGGGAGGCGCTCGCCGAAGCGAAGCGGCTACAGCCTGCGCTGGATCTGGAGGGCCGCACACGCGAAGGTCAGGCGGCCGAGGTGCTGTTGGAGGAGGCGAACGACGCGTTGCTTCTCGTGGTCGGCAACCGCGGCCGCGGAGGGTTCGCCAGCTTGCTGCTCGGCTCGGTCAGCCAGCAGCTCGTGCACCACTCGCCGTGCCCGGTTCTCGTCGTCCGCGAAGGCGAACAGCACTGAACGACGCGCAACCGGGCGCTCCGGTCGACGCTTGACTCCGTCTCGCGGTCTTGCCTCGAGTATCGAGCTCGCATGCACCGATCGGTGACCCGGAAGTCCGGCGAGAGCGAGGTTCCAGCGTCGTGTCTGTAGATGCGCCCCCTCTTGGCGATGCGGTTCGGGAGCTGCGTCCGCTCGACCTCGCGGGAGCAGCGGCGTTGCCTCCCGTCGAGGTGCTCTCCGCCTTGGATTCCTCGGAGCGTGGTCTCTCGAGCGTCGAGGCGAGCCGGCGCCTCGAGGTGTACGGGCCGAACGTCTTGCGTTCGCGTGGCGTGAGTGCCCTGTCGGTGCTCGTGCGCCAGGTGCGTAGCTATCTCCTTGGTTTGCTGCTCGTCGCTGCGGTCGTCTCGGCGGTCGTGGGTGACGTCACCGAGGCATTGATCATCGGCGGGATCATGGCGATGAGCGTCGGCCTGAGCTTCATGAACGAGTACCGCTCCGAGCGGGCGGTCGAGGCGCTGCATTCTCAGATCCAGCATCTCGCGTTCGTCGAGCGCGGTGGCAAGGCGGCGGAGGTCGATGTCACGACGCTCGTTCCGGGCGACGTCGTGCATTTGCGCGTGGGCGACGTTGTGCCGGCCGACCTGAGGGTGCTGGCGGCGCGCGAGCTCGAGTGTGACGAGTCGGTGCTGACGGGCGAGTCTCGGGCATCCGTCAAGACACCCGAAGCCCAGCCCCCCGGTGAGTCACCGCTCGATCTCCCGTCCTGCGCGTTCATGGGAACTTTGGTTCGCGGTGGCGACGGGCGCGGTCTCGTCGTTTCGACGGGCGCACGAACCGCGTTCGGTGCGATCGCGCTGCGTCTGGGCGAGCGTCAGGGACAGACCGCGTTCCAGCAGGGGCTGCAGGCGTTCTCGCGTCTGCTGGCGACGGTCACCGCGGTGCTGGCGGGCTCGATCTTCGTGATCAACGTCGCGCTCGGCCGCTCGGTGCTCCAGTCGGCGCTGTTTGCGCTCGCGATCGCGGTCGGGCTGACCCCGCAGCTGCTGCCGGCGATCGTGACGGTCAGCCTGGCCACGGGTGCCCGGCGGCTGGCCCGGCGACGGGTGATCGTGAAGCGTCTGGTCTGCATCGAGGACCTCGGCAACGTTCAGGTGCTCTTCACCGACAAGACGGGCACGCTCACCGAAGGCCGGATCGCCTTCAAACAGGCGCTCGACTGTCTCGGCGAGCCCGACGACCGCGTCCACGACCTCGGGCTCGCGTGCAGCGACGAAACCGGCAACGAGCTCGATCGCGCACTCTGGGCCGACGCGGCCGGCTCCACCGAGAACAGTCGGTGGCTGGCCGATCCTCGACGGCCTTCCTTTCGACCACGAGCGGCAGCTCGCCTCGGTCCTCGTCGACGCGCCGACCGGGCGGCTGACTGATCGCGAAGGGAGCCCCTGAAGCCATCCTCGCGCGCTGCACCGCGGTGCCTGCGACGTCGCAGGCAACGCTCGATGCACTCTTCTCCTCCGGCGTCGCGCGTCGTCGCCGTCGCGAGCCGCGCGGTCACGCTCGAGCGTCTCGGCCGCGGCGACGAGCACGACCTCTCACTCGACGGCTTCCTTTGCTTCTCCGATCCAGCCAAGTCGGACGTTCAGCAGTCGCTCGCCCGCCTCGACCGTCTCGGCGTCACCGTCAAGATCGTCACCGGCGACAACGGTCAGGTCGCAGCTCACCTCTGCCGCGAGGTCGGCCTCGACCCGCGAACCGTTCTCACCGGAACCGAGCTCGCGACAATGGACGACGCGGCCTTGTTGGCGCGCCTGCCGGAGACCACCGTCTTCGCCCGCGTCACGCCTGAGCAGAAGTCGCGCATCATTCTCGCCGAGCGCGGCCTCGGCGTCGACGTGGGCTTCCTCGGCGACGGCGTCAACGACGCGATCGCCCTGCACGACGCGGACGTCGGCATCTCGGTCGACTCCGCCGCCGACGTCGCCAAGGACGCCGCGGACGTCGTTCTGCTCGACAAGGATCTCGGGATCATCGCCGACGGTGTCGTCGAAGGCCGACGGATCTTCGCGAACACGATCAAGTACGTCCTGATGGGCACTTCGTCGAACTTCGGCAACATGTTCTCGGCTGCCGGCGCTTCGTTGTTCCTGTCGTTCCTACCGATGCTGCCGACGCAGATCCTGCTCAACAACCTCCTCTACGACGTCAGCGAGATGACGATTCCGACGGACAACGTGGACGAGGAGCTCCTCGAGCGCCCGTCTCAGTGGGACATCCGGCTGATCCGACGGTTCATGGCGTTCTTCGGCCCGATCTCGAGCGTCTACGACTTCATCACCTTCGCCGTGATGCTCCGTGTCTTCCACGCAGGTCCTGTGCTCTTCCGCTCAGGCTGGTTCGTCGAGTCCCTCGTCACGCAGACACTCGTGATCTTCGTGATCCGTACCCGCCGGGTCCCGTTCTTCAAGAGCCGCCCCAGCCGGCCCCTGCTCGTCGCCACGCTCGGCTGCGCCGCCCTTGGCATCGCGATCCCATACATCACACCGCTTGCACACCTGTTCGGCTTCCGCGCCCTACCGTTCTCGTTCCTCGCCGTCCTCGCCGCGATGACCGTGACCTACCTCGCCCTCGCCCAGGTCGGCGTCGCCCTCTTCTTCAGGCCACAGGGAGGTCGCGCGCTCGCCCGAGCGATCGGCCGCCGCGAACGCCGCATCATGCGCACAGCCTCACGCTGGAACCTGTGGAGGGTCCACACGCCACGATCGTCAGCGAGCGGTGCAGGTCGCGGCTGAGCTCGGCCTTGCAGAGGAGCCGTCGCAACCCGTGCACGCCCGGGTCGACATGGCTAGAGCCGGAACTCTGCGGGATGACGAGACGCGGTACGACCGATGACCCGCCGGCGCTGGATGGCGCTCTTGTTCGCGCTCGGGTCGACCTGCTTCCTGATCGGCCCCTTCCCGGGCTACGCGCAGCTCGTCGGCGAGTCCGCCGACGGCGTCACCTTCTTCGTCGGCTCGATCCTCTTCACGGGCGGTGGAGCGCTACAGAGCCTGCTCGCCTGGCCGGAACGGCGCTCCCCCGGCGCCGGAAGCGCCGCGTGGTGGGCGGCGATCATCCAGTCCGCGGGAACGCTCTTCTTCAACGTGACCACGTACCAGGCGATGCACAGCGCCCTCACGAGCCCCGAGTACGACAAGCTCGTCTGGCGACCCGACTGGAGGGGGTCGGTCTGCTTCCTCGTCTCGGGTGCGATCGCCTACCGTGCGTCGCCGCGCCGCGGCCGGCACGGCCTCCTGCCGGTACGCGGCGGCGAGGGCTGGTGGCAGCCGGCGGTCAACCTGCTCGGCTGCGTCTTCTTCGGCATCTCGGCCGTCGCCGGCTACGTGGTTCCGTCGACCGGCTCGATGATCGACCTCGCCGCCGCGAACTGGAACACGTCGCTCGGCGCCGCGTGTTTCCTCGCCTGCGCCCTCGACACGCTGCACACGGACAGGGCTTCGAAGATGCCGATCGGCGGCCGGCTCCACGAGCTCGAGCAGGAGCTCGAGCGCGACCTCGGCCACGGCCGCCTCATCGGGCGCCGCCGGCGAGCGTGACGGCTCGGCGAGGTCGGTCGGCTGGCCGACTCGCCTCCGGCCGCATAGATTGCAGTCGATGTCGACACCGCGGCGGGTTCAGCGTTCCCGGCGCCGCCCGGCACAGGCGCCGGTCGCCGGCGCGGCGACGGACATGACGGCGCTGCCGGACCTGCTGCACGGGCGGCCGCTGGCCGGGCCGGTGCGGACGGAGCGGCCGGTGTACGTCGATCTGCTCCCGCCCTGCAACGCGGCCTGCCCGGCGGGGGAGAACATCCAGGGCTGGCTGGCCCTGGTGCAGGCGGGAGAGCACGAGCGGGCGTGGCGGCTGCTGGTCGAGGACAACCCGTTCGCGGCCATTCACGGGCGCGTCTGCTACCACCCGTGCGAGCGCAGCTGCAACCGGGCGAGCCTCGACAGCACCGTCTCGATCCACGCCGTGGAGCGGTTCCTCGGTGACCTGGCGGCCGAGCGCGGCTGGCTGCTCGACCCGCCGTCGGCGCGGAGCGGCAGGCGGGTGCTCGTCGTCGGCGCCGGACCGAGCGGGCTCTCCGCCGCCTACCACCTGGCGCGGCTCGGCCACGAGGTGGAGATTCGCGACGCCGGCCCCGAGCCGGGCGGGATGATGCGCTACGGGATCCCGGCCTACCGGCTGCCGCGCGACGTGCTCGACGCAGAGGTCGCGCAGCTGGCCCGGCTGGGGGTGCGGTTCACGAGCGACCACCGGGTGACCGATCTGGACGCGGAGCGCCGCGAGGGCGGGTTCGACGCGGTGTTCGTCGCCGTCGGAGCGCACCTCTCGAAGCGCGTGGCGATCCCGGCGATGGACGCAGGGCCGATCGTGGACGCGGTCTCGTTCCTGCGCGGCGTGGCCTCCGGGGAGCGTCCGCAGATCGGCCGCCGGGTGGCCGTCTACGGCGGCGGCAACACGGCGATGGACGCGGCCCGGGTGGCGCGACGGCTGGGCGCCGAGGAGGCGCTGGTCGTCTACCGCCGCACCCGCGCGCAGATGCCGGCGCACGAGGAGGAGGCGCGAGACGCGGAGCAGGAAGGTGTGCGGCTGAACTGGCTGCGGACGATCACCGCCTTCGAGGGCGAGCAGCTGCAGGTCGAGGTGATGGAACTGGATGAGTCGGGGTTCCCGCAGCCGACCGGACGGTTCGAGACGCTCGAGGCGGACACGGTGATCCTCGCGCTCGGGCAGGAGAGCGACACGGCCTTTCTGCGTTCGGTCCCGGGCGTCGAGTTCGAGCCGGACGGGTCGGTCCGCGTGTCGGCGTCGCTCATGACCGGCTGTCCGGGGGTGTTCGCGGGCGGCGACATGGTGCCGGCGGAGCGGACGGTCACCGTCGGAGTGGGGCACGGCAAGCGGGCGGCGCGCGAGATCGACGCCTGGCTGCGCGGCACGGCCTACGAGCGCCCGCCGAAGCACCCGCCGGTCGGCCTCGAGCTGCTCAACCTCTGGTACTTCGGCGACGCCCAGCAGCGCGCCCAGCCCGAGCTCGAGCCCGCCGCGCGGCTGGCAGGATTCGACGAGGTGGTCGGCAGTCTCCGGTCCGAGGAGGCGATGTTCGAGGCCGGCCGGTGCCTCTCGTGCGGGAATTGCTGCGAGTGCGACGGCTGCCTGGGCGCCTGCCCCGAGGACGCGGTGATCAAGCTGGGGCCGGGCTACCGCTACCGCTTCGACTACGAGCGCTGCACCGGCTGCCGCGCCTGCCTCGAGCAGTGCCCGGTGCACTCGATCGAGATGATCCCGGAGGAGTCGCCGACCCCGCCGTGGGCGTTCGTGGCCGCAGCGGAGACGAACGAGGGAACCGGGTGACGCGCGTCACGATCGACGGCAACGAGGCGGCTGCCTCGGTCGCCTACCGGTTGAGCGAGCTCTGCTCCATCTACCCGATCACGCCCTCCTCGCCGATGGCCGAGCTGGCCGACAAGTGGTCGAGCGAGGGTCGCCCGAACGTGTGGGGGACGGTGCCGGCGGTGGTGGAGATGCAGAGCGAGGGCGGGGCGGCCGGGGCGCTGCACGGCGCGCTCCAGGGCGGGGCGCTGGCGACGACGTTCACCGCCTCGCAGGGCCTGCTGTTGATGATCCCGAACATGTACAAGATCGCCGGCGAGCTGACGGCGGCGGTCATGCACGTGGCCGCTCGCTCGCTGGCGGCGCAGGCGCTGTCGATCTTCGGCGACCACCAGGACGTGATGGCCACGCGCCAGACCGGGTTCGCGCTGCTCGCCTCGGCGTCGGTGCAGGAGGCGCACGACCTGGCGGCCGTCGCGCACGCGGCGACCCTCCGCGCACGGGTGCCGTTCCTGCACTTCTTCGACGGCTTCCGGACCTCGCACGAGCTGAACACGGTCGAGCCGCTCTCCGACGACGACCTGCGCGCGCTCGTACCCGAAGAGCTCGTCCACGCGCATCGATCGAGGGCGCTCTCCCCCGAGCGGCCGTTCGTTCGCGGGACGGCGCAGAACCCCGACGTCTACTTCCAGGCGCGCGAAACCGTCAACCCGTTCTACGCCCGCGTGCCCGAGCTCGTGCAGCAGGCGATGAACGAGCTCGCCGATCGCACCGGGCGGCGGTACGGACTGGTCGACTACGGTGGGCACCCCGAGGCCGAGCGGGTGCTGGTGGTGATGGGCTCGGCGGGCGAGACGGCGCGTGAGACGGTGGCCCACCTGGCGGCGCGCGGCGAGCGCGTCGGCGTCGCGCAGGTGCGCCTCTACCGGCCGTTCCCCGCGGAGGCACTCGCCGCCGCGCTGCCGCCGACGGTGCGGGCGGTGGCCGTGCTCGACCGCACCAAGGAGCCCGGCTCGTTCGGCGAGCCGCTGTTCCTCGACGTCCTCGCAGCGCTGGCCGAGGCACACGCCGCCGGCGAGCGGGCCGCGATGCCGGTCGTGATCGGCGGCCGCTACGGGCTCTCCTCGAAGGAGTTCACGCCGGGGATGGCCGCCGGCGTGCTCGCGGAGCTCGAGCATGGTCGGCCCAGGCGGCGGTTCACGGTCGGGATCACCGACGACGTCTCCGGCACGAGCCTTGCCTACGACGGCTCGCTCGACATCGAGTCGCCGGAGACGGTTCGCGCGGCCTTCTTCGGGCTGGGCGCCGACGGCACGGTCGGCGCGAACAAGGACACGATCAAGATCCTCGGCGCCGAGGGACTCCACGCGCAGGGCTACTTCGTCTACGACTCGAAGAAGTCGGGCTCGCAGACGGTCTCCCATCTTCGCTTCGGGCCGAAGCCGATCCGGGCGCCCTATCTCGTCTCGCAGGCGAGCTTCGTCGGCTGCCACCAGTTCGGCCTCTTCGAGCGTGACGAGGTGCTCGAGCGGGCGGCGCCCGGTGCGACGCTGCTGCTCAACACCCAGCACCCGCCCGACCGGGTCTGGGACGCGCTCTCGCGCCCGCTGCAGGAGCGGATCCTCTCCAAGGGCATCGAGCTGTGGGTGATCGACGCGAACCGGATCGCCCGCGAGGCCGGCCTGGCCGGGCGGGTGAACACGGTCCTGCAGACGTGCTTCTTCGCCATCTCCGGGATCCTCGAGCGCGAACGGTCGATCGAGCGGATCAAGGAGGCGATCGCGAAGACGTACGGACGGCGCGGTGCAGAGGTGGTGCGGCGAAACCAGAAGGCGGTCGACCGGGCGCTCGACGGACTGCACCGCGTCGAGCTGCCCGAACGGGTGAGCTCCGCCCGCGAGCCGGCGCCGCTCGTGCCGGCCGACGCCCCCGAGTTCGTGCGCACGGTGACGGCGGTGATGCTGGCCGGCCGCGGCGACGAGCTGCCGGTGAGCGCCCTGCCGGTCGACGGAACGTATCCGAGCGGCACGACCCGCTACGAGAAGCGCAACATCTCGGACCAGGTCGCGGCCTGGGAGCCGGAGCTGTGCATCCAGTGCGGCAACTGCAGCTTCGTCTGCCCGCACAGCGTGATCCGCTCCCGCTACTACCGGCCGGCCCTCCTGGCGGGGGCACCGGCGGGCTTCCACTCGGCGCCGCTCACCGGCCCCGGGCTCCCCGACACGCGCTTCACGCTCCAGGTGTACGTCGAGGACTGCACCGGCTGCGGCCTGTGCGTGGAGGCCTGTCCCGTCTCTGCGGGCGGCGACCCGGCGCGCAGGGCGATCAACCTCGCCGAGCGTGAGCCGCTGCTCGAAGCCGAGCAGGAAAACATCGCGTTCTTCGAACGACTGCCGCCGGCGGATCGGGACCGGGTCGACTTCGGCACCGTCCGCGGCGCCCAGTACCTCGACCCGCTGTTCGAGTTCTCCGGAGCCTGTGCCGGCTGCGGCGAGACCCCGTACCTGAAGCTGCTCTCGCAACTCTTCGGCGACCGGCTCGTCGTCGCGAACGCGACCGGCTGCTCCTCGATCTACGGCGGCAACCTCCCGACCACGCCCTGGGCCGCCGGCCCCGACGGACGCGGGCCCGCCTGGTCGAACTCGCTCTTCGAGGACAACGCCGAGTTCGGCCTCGGCCTGCGCCTCGCCGCCGACCGGCAGGCCGAGCTGGCCCGTCGCCGCCTCGGCGAGTTGCGCGTCGAGCTGGGCGCGGACCTCGTGGACGAGATCCTCGCCGCGCCGCAGCTGCGCGAGTCGGAGCTGCGCGCGCAGCGCGCGCGCGTCGCCGAGCTCGAGCAGCGCTTGCAGGGCCTCGAAGGGCCGGCGGCGAACGACCTGCGCACCGTGCTCGAGCACCTGATCCGGCGCAGCCTCTGGATCGTCGGCGGCGACGGATGGGCCTACGACATCGGCTCCGGCGGCCTCGACCACGTCCTCGCCAGCGGCCAGAACGTGAACGTGCTCGTGCTCGACACCGAGGTCTACTCGAACACGGGCGGCCAGATGTCGAAGGCGACGCCGCTGGGGGCGGTGGCGAAGTTCGCCGCCGGCGGCAAGACGATCCCGACCAAGGACCTCGCTCTGCAGGCGATCGCGCTCGCCAACGTCTACGTCGCCCGCGTCGCGATGGGCGCCGACCCGCAGCAGACACTGACGGCGCTTCGCGAGGCCGAGGCCTACGACGGTGCCTCGCTGGTGATCGCCTACAGCCACTGCATCGCGCACGGCTACGACATGCGCGACGGGCTCACCCAGCAGTACCGGGCCACCGCCAGCGGCCACTGGCCGTTGATCCGCTACGACCCGGTCGTCCGCGCCGCCGGCGGCAACCCCTTCCTCCTCGACTCGCCCAGGCCGCGTATGCCGCTCGCCGAGTACCGGCGGGGGGAGCTCCGCTTCCGTGCGCTCGAGGACCAGGACCCGGCCGAGGCGGAGCGACTGCTTCGTCTCGCCGAGCAGGCCCTCGAGCTGCGCTGGGGCACCTACGAGGAGATGGCCACTCGCAGCGCAGGCGGGTTCCCGCAGGACGCTCGGAGCGCGCGCTGATGGAGCTCGAGACCGCCTACATGGGCCTCCAGCTGCGGAACCCGCTCGTCGCCTCCGCGTCGCCGCTGTCGTACACACTCGAGGGCATGCACCGGCTCGCGGCCGCCGGCGTCGGCGCGATCGTCATGTTCTCGCTCTTCGAGGAGCAGGTGCGCGAAGAGCAAGCACGCCGGACGCGGGCAATCGACGGCCCTGCCGAGAGCTTCCCCGAGGCGCTCGACTACTTCCCGGCGACGGTCGAGGACGTAGCCGCGCCTTCCCGCTACCTGAAGCTGCTCGAGCAGGCTGCCGCCACGATCGACGTGCCCCTGATCGCAAGCCTCAACTGCGTCACCGCCGAAGGCTGGACCGACTACGCGCGGGCAATGCAGGACTCCGGCGCCGCCGCCATCGAGCTCAACGTCTACTACCTACCCGGCGACCTGCGCAGCGCGGGCCGCGACGTCGAGCAGCGCCACCTCGACATCCTGGAGCGCGTCAAGGAGACGGTCACGATCCCGGTCGCCGTCAAGCTCAGCCCGTACTTCAGCTCCACCGGCGAGATCGCGCTCCGGCTCGACGAGGCAGGCGCCGACGCGCTCGTCCTCTTCAACCGCTTCCTCCAGCCGGACGTCGACCCCGAAGCGCTCACGATCGTGCCTCGGGTGACGCTCTCGAGCCCGGCCGAAGCCCGCCTGCCGCGCACCTGGATCGCACTGCTCCACGGCCGCGTGCGCGCCGCGCTCGCCGCCACCACCGGCGTCGACGGCGCCGACGACGTCGCCGGGTACCTGCTCGCCGGCGCCGATGTCGTCATGACCGCCTCGGCGCTCATCCGCCACGAGCCCGAGCACGCTGCGGTGCTGCTCGACGGGCTCTCCGCGTGGATGGCACGCAAGGGCTTTCGCTCGCTCGGCGAGCTGCGCGGCCTGCTCGCAGTGCCGACCGGCGCCGACCAGGCCGCCTACGAGCGGGCCGGGTACGTCACCGCCCTCCAGGCGGCCAACGCGGGCGCCTACGCGCCGTGACGGTTCAGCCCGGTGCGTTCGGCCCCGGTCGCCGCGCGCCGGAGGTTCTCGAGCGCCTCGCGCGTGTGCTCGATCATGAACGTCAGCGACTCGGCAACGTCGCCGTCGTCGATGTGCTCGAGGGCAGCCCGGGCCGGGTTCAGTCGTGACGCGGCGTTCCAGGGCCCGACCACCTCGTGACGGACCCGCGCGACCTGGCCCACCATGCCGGTGTAGGCGAGTCGCGCGAGGTCCGACGCATCTCCGGAAAAGACGACGGGCGGGCAGAGCCGGTTCTTCTCCTCGTCGCCGACGCCGGTCGACTCGACGAAGCCGATCGTGGCGGCGCTCCAGGGCAGGAAGCCGACCGCGACGTACTGGACGGTGATGCGGTCGGGCTCGAACACCGGTCGCGGCACCGTCGCGCGAACGCCCCGGGCCGTGCAGTCGACGTAGACCTCACGCGGGCCGCCGGGAATGTCGCCCTCGTCGGTGCTGACGCTCGTCGGGCCGATCCCGCGCACCCGCCTCGCACGCACGACGTGCTCGATCGCGCGAATCTGGCCGATCTCGCGCAGGCTGACGGTCGCGCCGCGGAAGGCGAGCGGCTCGACTGCGGGATCGATCCGTAGGAACACCCCGGCGTCCTCGAGCCGTCGTGCGAAGTCGCGGCCGCCCGCCGCCGCCGTGGCCGCCTCGACCCAGCGCGCCTGCAGCTTCATGTACGACCCGACCCGGTCGAGCGGCTGCGTGAGGTTGCGGTCGAACTGCCACGGATCGCGGCCGCGGATCCAGCGGATGCGGTCGGCCTCGACTCCCTGCTCGAGCAGCCAGACGCACGTGTCGATCGCCGTCTTGCCCGCCCCGATGACGGTGAAGCGCTGCGCCGGCGCGGCGAGGTCGACGAGGTCGTTGGGAGGGATCACCGTGACCCCGGTCGAGACCGCGAACTCCGGAACGTGCCGCGACGGGATCTCCGACTGGACGTACGTCGCATCGACGACCCTGCGCCGCGCCCTGACGAGCGTCTCCGAGCCGTCGAGCAGCGAGACCACGAGGTGCCCGTCGCGGCTCTCGCCGCGGTGCTCGCTCATCCCGAGGAAGCGCACCCTGCCCGTGGGCAGCAGGTTCTCGTCGAGGGCCCGCGAGTAGTAGTCGCAGATCTCGGCCGCGCTCGCGCGCTCGTAGAAGCCCGCGTTCGAGCCCTCCTCGTCGACACGGTCCGATCCGAGTGGCCGCGACTCGACGCCGTAGTAGGCGGAGGGCTGGTGGAGGCGCACGAACGGATAGGCGTCGAGCCAGTGGCCGCCCGGCCGGTGGCGCCGGTCGACCAGCACGACCTCGGCGTCCGTGTGCGCCAGCAGCGTGTCCGCGAACGCCATCCCCGACGCGCCGGCTCCGATCACGAGGTAGTCGGTCTCGACTTCCCGCACGGTGCTAAGGCTACGGCGAAGCTCGCTCCGCCTCGTCGCTTCCTCGCTCCGGCCCAGGTTTCCTCACCCCGCGGCCGGATAGGTAGACCCGGCCGCCGCCGTCGACCTGCACGCGGAAACCCAGCGTGCTCCGGTCGGGATCAGCGGGCCGCGGGCACGTGCCTCGTCCGGACGGTGAGCTGCACCGTGAGATGCGCGACGGCACCGCGCGCATCGGTCACCTCGACCGGCAAGGAGAAGGTCCCGCGACGCGCCGGTCTCCCGACGAGCTCGCCGTTCGCGAGCAGATGAAGCCGGGTACGGCTGAGCGACCGGCCGGCGGTGCGCCAGCGGAGCGGTGCCGTTCCGCCGGTGGCCTTGAGCTGCAGATCGACGGGGACGCCGACCCGGCCGTGAATCGGCTTCGGCGCGCTGACGACGAGCGCCGGGTCGGGCGGAGGCGGGGGAGGGTAGAGCGTGTTCATGATCGCCTGGTGGATCCAGTTCGCGATCGCCAGTGCGCCGGCCGGCCTCAGGTGGATGTAATCGGTCTGGTACCACTCTGGATGCGCCGCTGAATAGGCGTTCCAGTCGAGGATCTGCAGCTCGGGGTGATGCTGTGCGGCCGCGGCGAGGACGGCGTTCTCGGCGACGTACTCGGGGCGCACCTCGTGCAGGTTGAGCCAGAGGACGTGCTGGACGCCGCGGCTACGGAGCGTGTCCAGGGTCAGCTCGACGTCGGCGGCGAAGTTCTGCGGCAGGTCGTTGTAGCCGTCGACGATCACCACGACCGAGCCGAGGTCGCTCCAGCTGTTGATCACGTCGAGCGTCGTCGGCACGTACCCACCGTTGAACTCCACACTCTGGCCGTTCAGGCGACGCCCGACACCGGCGTCGATCTCCAGGTCGAGCCCGTCCGAGAGGTCGCCGAGCGACACGCCGCCGTCGCTGCCCCAGGCGATTGCCGTCAGGATCGAGTCGGAGATCACAGAGACGCGCGGGGGCGACGGCGACGCGCCCGACGCCGCCGGGAAGAGCCCGACGAGGGCGAGGGCAGCGGTCGCGGCCGTGCTCAGCAGTAGGCGGCAGAAGAGGTTCATCGTGCGGCGGTCGCGCGTTCCGAGCGCGTGGAGAGTGGTTCGGCGTCGGGCTCGGCGGCCCCGATGACTCGAACGAGTGACAGTCGCTAGTGGACCACCCGGTAGCCGAGCCGCGCGAACTGCCCGTCGCGAGACACTTCGACCAGCTCGAGATCGGCCGCGGTGAGCCGCCGCGGGAGCAGCGGCGCGCCGCGCCCGAGCGTGACCGGCGCCACCCCGACGCGGATCTCGTCGAGGAGCCCGCTGTCGGCGAACTGCCCGACGAGATCGCCGCCGCCGACCAGCCAGACGTTCCTGTCTCCCGCCGCGCGTGTCATCTCCCGGTGCAAGGGGCCGACCTCGCCCTCGACGAACCGGATGTCGGCTCCCGCCACGGCAGGCAGCGTCTTGTGCGTGAAGACCCACGAAGGCGTGTCCCCGTAGAAGCGGTGCCACTTCTCCGGCTCGTCGAGCAGGCGCTCGTGCTCGAGCACCCACTCGTACGTCGTCGCTCCCATCGCCATCGCCCCGACCTGCGCGAAGAACGCCGTGAACGAGGCGTCTCCGGGCTCACGCTCGACCTCGAACAGCCAGTCGAGCGAGTCGTCCCCGTCCGCGATGAACCCGTCGAGCGTCGTCGCTGTGTAGTACAGCGTCCTCCCCACCGTCGCGAGTCTGCCAGAGCTCAGTTGATCTTGCAGACGGGGTCTTTGAACGCCGCGGTTCGTTGCGCGGCGTTCTCCGCGAGGTCGGCCGCTCGGCTGTACGGGCCCGGCGCCTCGCCCTGCCACATCACGTCCGGCGTGACGCCCGGGCCGATCACCGTCGCCCGGTACTTCGTGCCCTTGCCCGAGGGATGCCTTCCATGCGGGTAGAAGCCGTAACAGAACGTGCCGTTCGCCTCGTGCGTGAGGAAGCTGTTCTCGCGCTTCCAGCCGGCGCCGTACGCCGACCCGAACGTGTCGACGTAGACGTTGCGGCCGAAGGAGTCGAGCGGGTTGCCGCCCGGGGTCGAGCGGAAGCCGTAGACGCCACGGCCGTCGTACGTGAGCGACCCGTACAGGTGGTCGAAGCGCCTGTACGCCCAATCCTCCTTGATCGTCAGCACGGCGAGCGGGCCGGTCCAGTGCGAGAGGTGCAGCTCCCACGCCGCCTGCGTCCCCATCGGCGCCACGCCGTAGTCGGGCAGCCCGCGCTGCCAGGCCTGCAGCGCCCAGTACGACCCGTCAGGCGCCGTGCACGCGACCACCAGCCACGCGAGCGGCGGGCCGTCGTAGGTGCCGCACGAGCCGCCGAACGTCTTCCAGTATTCGCGGTGGTACTTGCCGTAGCCGCCGGAGTAGTCGAGCGAGAACGCGACCTGGCTGCGCGCGGTCGTCGGCGCGATCGCGTTGACCGCCCCCCAGGCGAGCACGTGCTTCGTCTGCCCGCCGGCCGTGTACGTGAGCAGGGCCTCGCCCTTCGCGTTCACCGCGAGCCTCACGTTGGTCGCATTGCGATCGATCAGTTGTGACGAGTGGGCCGGCGCCGCCGCGAGGGCCGCAATCAGTGCCGCAGCCAGGACGAGACGCACGCGTCACCCCCAGCTCGTGTCGTGTCGCGACGCTAGCACGACGCCGGCGAGATCGCTTCAATGGAACCCGACGTCGATGCCCGGGAACACGCTGAAGACTGTGCAAAGCGTCGCGAGACTGCGCGGGGTTCACGCGAGGAACGTCGCCGAGGCCGTCCTCGTCGGCGCGCTGTGGTGGTACACGGCGGGCGTCTTCTATCCCGTGCGCCTGTTGAAGGCGCGCGGCGTCGACCTGATGGGCGGGCCGATCGGCGACGCACCGACCGCGCGGCCGCAGCCGGGGCTCGGCCCCCGGTTCTCCAACGGCGCGAGCGCCCCGCGACTGCTCGAGGAGCCGAGCGCGCACGCCGATCTCGTCGAGGAGTTCGACGAGCTCGCGGAGCTCTACGAGGTCCTGGTGCGTCCGTTCTCGACTCCGATCTTCGACGAGGCCCTGACGGTCATCGGCCGCTACCTGACGGATGCCTCGCGCGTGCTCGACGCCGGCTGCGGGCCCGGGCGCGAGGCGCGCCGCATCGCGTCGCTCGTGCCGCAGGGCGAAGTGGTCGGCGTCGACCTGGCCGCCGGGATGGTCACGGTCGCGCATGCGGAGGCGCGCAGTCGCGGGATCACGAACTGTTCCTTCGTCCAGGCCGACGTCGGTGAGCTTCCGCACGACTTCGACGGTGCGTTCGACCTCGTGTACAGCTGCCTCGCCCACCACCACTATCCCGACCCGTCCCGGGCCGCCGCCGGTGTCTTCCGCTGCCTGAGGCCGGGCGGCGTCTACTGCATCGTCGACCCGGGGCCGGCGTGGTTCAACGCCCTGAGCGCGCCCCTCGGGCGGTTCGCCGATCCCGGCTGGATCGGCTGGAAGACACCCGAGGAGTTCCGCGAGCTGCTCGACGGCGCGGGCTTCGCACCGACCTGCTGGATCCCGCTCCTCCCCGGCCTCGGCCTGGCAGCGGGACAGAAACCGCCGGCGTGAGACTTCTGAGCGCTGCGTAAGCTCCGCGCGTGGGGCAGGCAATCGGTCAGCTGCTGCCGTTCGCCGTCGGCGTCGCGGTCAGCCCGATGCCGATCGTCGCCGTCGTACTGATGCTGGTGACGCCGCGCGCGCGGACGAACGGCCCCGCTTTCCTGCTCGGGTGGATGGCGGGCGTGGGTGCGGCCGGCGCGATCGTACTCTCGCTCGCGGGCTCCGCGAACGCGAGCTCCAGCGGCTCCCCGGCGACGTGGGTCGACTGGGTGAAGCTCGCGCTCGGCCTCCTGCTGCTGCGCGTCGCCTTCCGGGAGTGGCGCCGGCGCCCGCACCACGGCGACGAAGCCGCGACGCCGAAGTGGATGGGCGCCCTCGACGGCTTCAACCCGGTGAAGGCGGCCGGCGCGGCCGTCCTGCTGAGCGCGCTCAACCCGAAGAACCTGCTGCTGATCGTCGGAGGAGCGGCCGCGGTTGCGCAGCTCGGGCTCTCGGACGGCGACCAGGCCGTCGCGTGGATCGTGTTCACGCTGATCGCGAGCATCGGAGTCGGCACCCCGGTGGTCATCTACATCGCGACCGGCGAGCGCGCCGCCGACCTCCTCGACGGGCTCAAGACCTGGATGGCGCGGAACAACCAGGCGATCATGGCCGTCCTCTGCCTCGTGATCGGCGCGAAGCTGATCGGCGACGCGATCACCGGCCTGTCGAGCTGACCGACCCGCGCGTTCTCTGATAGGACACCGGCGAGCCGAGGCGCCGTCCACGACCGAAGGGAGCCGGTCATGAGCAAGCCGTTCAAAGGTGTCGTCGACGTCGACGTCACCCAGTCCGTCCCGGACTGGGAGCCGTACACACAGCCGATCGCGCCGGAGGGGACGCCGAACGTCCTCTACATCGTCCTCGACGACGTCGGCTACTCGGCGCTGGAGCCGTTCGGCGGCCTGATCGAGACGCCGAACATCAACCGAATCGCCGAGCGCGGCCTCACCTACACGAACTTCCACACGACCGCGCTCTGCTCGCCGACGCGCTCCTGCCTGATGACCGGCCGCAATCACACGACGAACGGCATGGCGACGATCACCGAGGCATCGTCAGGCTTCCCGAGCTCGAACGGGCACATCCCGTTCGAGTGCGCGACGATCGCCGAAGTGCTCGGCGAGCGCGGCTTCAACACCTACATGGTCGGCAAGTGGCACCTGACGGCCGAGGACGAGATGAACCTGGCGTCGCGGAAGACCCAGTGGCCGGTCGGGCGCGGCTTCGAACGCTTCTACGGCTTCCTCGGCGCCGAGACGAACCAGTGGTATCCCGACCTCGTCTACGACAACCATCCGGTCGAGCAGCCCGCCCTGCCCGACCAGGGCTACCACCTGACCACCGACCTCACCGACAAGGCGCTGTCGTTCATTCGCGACGCGAAGGCGATCGCGCCCGACAAGCCGTTCTTCCTCTACTACTGCCCGGGCGCCTGTCATGCGCCGCACCACGCACCCAAGGAGTGGATCGACCAGTACAAGGGCAAGTTCGACATGGGCTACGAAGCGTTCCGCGAGCTCGTGTTCGAGCGGCAGAAGCAGCGGGGAATCGTCACCGGCAAAGCCGAGCTGTCGCCGATCAACCCCTACATCGACGGCAAGGGCCCCGATGGGCAGAGCTGGCCGGAGCTCGACACCGTGCGTCCGTGGGACACGCTCTCCGACGACGTGAAGCGCCTGTTCAGCCGGATGGCGGAGGTCTACGCCGGGTTCCTGAGCCATGCCGACCACGAGATCGGGCGTCTGCTCGACCACCTCGAGGAGACGGGTGAGCTGGACAACACCCTGATCGTGCTCGTCTCCGACAACGGCGCCTCCGGCGAGGGCGGGCCGAACGGCTCGGTGAACGAGAACAAGTTCTTCAACGGCCTTCCCGACCCGATCGAGGAGGCGCTGCCGTACCTCGACGATCTCGGCAGCCCGCGCACCTACAACCACTATCCGACGGGCTGGGCGTGCGCCTTCAACACGCCGTTCAAGCTCTGGAAGCGCTACTCGAACTGGGAAGGCGGAACGGCCGATCCGATGATCGTCTCCTGGCCGAAGCGGATCACCCGAACCGGCGTGCGGCGCCAGTACACCCATGCGGTCGACATCGTCCCGACGATCTACGAGTGCCTCGGGATCGACCCCCCGGAGGTGGTCAAGGGTTACACGCAGTTCCCGATCGAGGGCATCAGCTTCTCGGCCACCTTCGACGAGGCCGACGCCAAGACCGACAAGCACACGCAGTTCTATTCGATGGGCGGCACGCGGGCGATCTGGCACCAGGGGTGGAAGGCGGCCGGGGTGTCACCGTCGGCGCCCGACATGTGGGCCGGCTACGAGCGGCAGCGCTGGGAGCTCTTCGACACCGAGAACGATCCGAGCGAGTGCCACGACCTCGCCGAGAAGCATCCCGACAAGCTGCAGGAGCTGATCGGGCTGTGGTGGCACGAGGCCGGGCGCTACGGTGCGCTGCCGCTCGAGAACCGCAACGCGCTCGAGATCCTCCTGACCGAGCGGCCTCAGCTGTCGAAGCCGCGCGACCGCTACGTCTACTACCCCGGCGGCTCCGAGGTTCCCGAGTCGGTCGCCCCGAACATCCGCAGCCGCTCCTACACGATCGCCGTCGAGGTCGACATCGACACGGCGGAGGCGGGCGGCGTCCTGTTCGCACAGGGCTCGCGGTTCGGTGGGCACGCGCTCTACGTCAAGGACCGCAGGCTCAAGTACGTCTACAACTTCGCCGGGCTCGAGGAGCAGATCGTCGAGTCGGCCGAGGAGGTTCCGACCGGTCACGTCGTTCTCTCGGTCTCGTTCGAGCGCGAGGGCGACGCGATGCCCGCCGAAGGCAAGCTCACGCTGCAGATCCGCGACCAGCAGGTCGGCGAGGGCCGGATCAAGACGCAGCCGGGCAAGTTCTCACTTGCGGGGGAAGGGCTCAACGTCGGCAAGGACGGGGGCGAGGCGGTCACGGACGACTACCCGGGCGCCCATCCGCATCCGTTCGTCGGCGGGAGGGTTAGGAAGGCGGTCGTCGACGTCAGCGGCACGCCGTTCGTCGACCTGGCGATGGAGGCGAGAGCCGCCTTCGCACGTGACTGACGCCGTCGGGGAACTGGAGAGCTGGAACGACACCGGGACCAGGGCCGCGATCGTCGAGTTCGTCGAGCGCGTGACAACCGAGGGCGGGCCGGATCACGTGCCGGCCGCCGAACGGGTCGCCGTCTTCGACAACGACGGCACCCTCTGGTGCGAGAAGCCGATGCCGATCGAACTCGGCTTCATTCTCGGGCGGTTCGCGGAAATGGCCGAGGCCGACGAGACGCTGCGGGAGCGACAGCCGTGGAAGGCTGCACGCGAGCAGGACTACCGCTGGCTCGGCGACGCGATTACGAAGCACTACCACGGCGACGAGAGCGACGTGAAGGTCCTGATCGCCGGCATCCTCCAGGCCTTCGCCGGCCTCAGCGTCGAGGAGTACGCCACGTCGGCGGAGCGGTTCCTCCGCGACGGCAGGCATCCGACCCTCGGTCGTGCGTACCACGAGTGCGGCTACGTCCCGATGATGGATTTGCTCCGCTATCTCGAGGCGAACGGGTTCACCACGTACATCGCCTCGGGCGGCGACCGGGACTTCATGCGTCCGGTCACCCATTCGATGTACGGCATCCCGTCCGAGCGCGTGATCGGCAGCTCGAACGCCCTGCGCTATCTCGACGACGAGCACGGCGGAACGGTCACCTATGCCGCTGAGATGGAATTCTTCGACGACGGGCCGGTGAAGCCGGTCCGTATCTGGAGCCGCATCGGCCGCCGCCCGATCATGGCCTGCGGGAACTCGAACGGCGACGTCCCGATGCTGCGCTATGCGGGCGGGCGGGATCGTCCAGCACTGCGCCTGCTCGTCCTCCACGACGACGCCGAGCGCGAGTTCGCCTACACGGCAGGTGCCGAGGGCTCCCTGCGGGCGGCGGCCGAGCAGCAATGGACGGTCGTGAGCATGAAGAACGACTGGGCGACCGTTTTCGTCCCAACGGGATAGCGCGGCGCGCCGGGCGACCCGCGATCGTGTGGCAGACTCGTGTCGTGGGGAGTGGAAGGGAGCTTCCGCAGCTCGAGCACCGCCACGACGCCGTCGACGGCGTCCGCATGCACGCCTGGACGGGGGGTTCCGGGCCGGCGGTGGTGCTGGTGCACGGCTACGGCGTCTCCAGCCGCTACCTCGTCCCGCTCGGGCGCATCCTCGCCTCGGCCTGCTCGGTCTTCGTGCCCGACCTGCCGGGGCACGGCCGCAGCGAGCGGCCGGCCGTCGCGCCGGGGATCCCCGAGCACACGGACGCGCTGCTCGGCTGGCTGGACGCGGTCGGCCTCGACCGCCCGGCGTTCGTCTCGAACTCGCTGGGCTGCCAGATCGTGACCGAGCTCGCAGCCCGCCGGCCCGACCGGGTCGGGCCGATGGTGCTGTCGGGCCCGACCGTCGACCCGGCGCGGCGCGGGGGCCGACGCCAGATCTTCGCCGGCCTGCGCGAGACGGCGCGCGAGCCGATCTCGCTCGTCGGCATCGCGGCCCGCGACGGCGTCGGCCACGACCTCCGCCAGCTGCGCGCCGCCGCCCGGTCGGCCCTCGACGACCGGATCGAGGACCGCCTCCCGTCCCTCGACCAGCCGGCGGTGATCGTGCACGGCGAGCGCGACGCCTTCGTCAGCCGAGAATGGGCCGAGCGGGTGACGTCGCTCCTACCGCGCGGCCGGCTCGTGGTCGTGGCCGGCGAGCCGCACGCCGTCCCGTACACGAGGCCCGACCTCGTCGCCGGAATCGTCCTCGAGCTGATCGCCGAGGAACTCGAGCAGGGTGGCGGCGAGCTCCTCGGGCGCCTCCCACATCGGGACGTGCCCGCACGGGAGCTGCACGAACGTCGAGTCCGGAAGCCGCGTCCGCCACTCCGCGGCAACGCGCGCGGGTACGAGCCGGTCGCGATCACCCCAGACGAGTAGCGTCGGGGCGCTGACCGCGCCGATCTCGGCGCGCACGTCCCGCTCCCAGACGTAGACGGCACCGTGGAGGAGGCTCGTCGGCCCGGTGCGGACGGCGTCGGCGACGATCGTCCGCAGCTCGCGGCGGACGTCGTAGAGCTCCTCGAGCAGGGGCAGGGTCCGGCCGATCAGGCCGCGGCCGCACGGGATCCCGGCGGGCGCGACCAGCGCGAGCCGGCGGACCCGCGCGGGCTGTGCGAGTGCGAGCTCGGCGGCCACCAGCCCGCCGAGCGAGTGGCCGACGAGGTCGACCGGGCCGAGCCCGGCCGCGTCCAGCAGCGATCCGAGCCATGCCGCCAGCTCACCCGCACGCACGCGGCCGAGCCTCGGCAGCTCGACGAAATGGAGGCGAAACCGCTCGGCCAGCGGCTCGACCAGCCGATCCCACCAGCGCCAGGAGCCGGAGAGGCCGTGCACGACGGCCACGTCCGGCCCGGCCCCCGTCACACGGTAGTGCGCGGGCCGCCCGCCGAACTCGACCTGCTTGAGCTGCACCCACTCATCTTGCCGCGAATCGAGCGCTCGGGATGAGACGCCGCAGGGCGGCGGGGGGCAAGATCCAAGAGAATCGTCGAACTGAGGGAGTGTGGGAGCGATGGCCGAATCGACCACCGACGTCCTCGTGGCCGCCTACCAGGGGCTCGACGAGGCGACCGAGGGCTTCGACGCGCTCGCGCGCCTCGTCGACGCGAAGCAGGTGCGGATCGACGCCGCGATCCTCGTCACGCACGCCGAGGACGGCACCGTGAGCGTGCGCCAGACTGCCGACCACCGGGCGAGGTGCTCGGAGCCCGTGCGATCTACCAGGACGGCTGGTGGCCGTGCTCGAAGCTCGACAAGGCCCCCAGGGATCTTTCCCCCGGGACGATCGCCAGGTGGGGCCCGGGATCCGGCTGGAATCCCGACGACGACGTCTGGGAGCTCTACCACCTGCCGGCCGACTTCTCGCAGGCACACGACCTGGCAGCCGAGAGCCCCGAGAAGCTCGCCGAGCTGAAAGAGCTGTTCTGGGTCGAGGCCGAGCGCAACCGCGTGCTCCCGCTGCTCGGTTGCCTGTCGGTCTTCTACGGCATCCTGCCGCCGCTGCCGACCGTGACGCGCCAGACGTTCGCCGGTGACGTCCAGAACGTCCAGAAAGGGCTCGTCCCGCGCATCGCCGGACGCTCGTACGCGATCGAGGCCGAGCTGACGGTGCCCGAGGGCGGCGCCGAGGGCGTGCTGGTGGCCAACGCCGACTTCATCGGCGGGTGGGCGCTCTGGGTCGACGAGCAGGGCGCCTCAACCACACCTACTCGTTCCTCGGCGTCGAGACGTACAAGCAGACCTCGACCGAGCCGCTTCCCACCGGCGACGTCACGGTGAGGATGCTGTTCGAGATCGACGAGGCGAAGCCCGGCGCCGGGGGCAGCGTCACGCTCTGGGCCGGCGACCGGCAGATCGGCGGGGGCAGGCTCGACAAGACGATCCCGATCGCGCCGTCCTCCTACGCAGGCATGACGTCGGCCGCGACAACGGGCTCGTCGTCGACCTCGCGTACGAAGAGAAGGCTCCGTACGCCTTCACCGGGACCGTGAAGCACGTCGTGTTCGACCTGCAGCCGGCGGAGACGCACGACGACGAGCAGGCGCTGCACGAGCACGCCTCGATCCACGCCGTTGCCCAGGGGGTGTCCGCCTAGACTGGACCGTCACCGAGATGTGCCGACGGGTGCGGCTCATCTGGTTGGCTTCATCTTGGTGGCACCGTAGACGATGTCTGCGGGGATGCGGCCGCGGGTGAGGCGGCCGTTGTGGACGCGGCGGTAGTTGTATTCGTCGAGGTAGGTGGCGAGGTCGCGTTTGAGGCCGGTGAAGCGGACGTGCAGGTAGCGGGCGAAGGCGGGCCGCCAGCATTCCTCGAGGATCAGCCGGTGTAGCGCTTCGATGTTGCCGTTGGTCTGTGGTCTGCCGGCGCGGATCAGCGTGTGCTGCACGCGGAGTTGATCGAGGGTGGAGCGGAAGTCGGTTGAGCGGAACTCGCCGCCGTTGTCGCTGAGCATCCGCTCCAACCGCCAGCCTGCTTCGGCGAGCTCGGCGCAGACTCGTCGGGCGAGCTTCGAGGTCTGCGCGCCGGTCGGGTTGCCCTGCGGGCAGCTGACCAGCTCCGCCCAGGCGTACGAGGAGGCGACGTCGATCGCGGTCAGCTGCCAGACCGACCCTTTGCTGCCGGAGAGCCGGCCGACGAAGAAGCAGTCGATCCCGACGAGTTCGCCCGGCCGCTCGGCCTCGACGTGCCGCTCCGGCTCGGGCTCGCGCGGCGGCTGATACGGGGCGGCATAGCCGGCGACCAGGGCCAGCCGCTTTGCCCGGGTGTTGAGGCCGTGCCGGCGCAGACAGCGCCAGACGCCGTTGTGGCTGACCAGGATGCCGCCCCAGCGCTCCTGCCGCAGCTCGTTCGCGATCCTGGCCGGCCCGTAGCCGGGATGGCCAAGCGCGAAGGCGACGATCCGCTCCTCCACAAACGGCGACAGTTGCTGCGGCATCCGCGGCCGCCGCCGCTCCCTGGGCCGCAGGATCTCCAGCCCGTGCCGCTCCACCCGCCGCTTCCAGACATAGAACGTCGACCGGTGGATCCCGAACACCCGGCACGCCTCGCTCACCGACGTTCGGCTGGCGTAGTCGAGCACGCGCAGCCGGTAGCCGAACAGCACGTCATCCTCTGACATGCGGCTCACTCCTCTCCTTCCGACGTGGCAGTCGAAGGCGAGAGCGAGCCGACGCCCGGACGGCACCCTGCGGGCGCCGTCCGGGCACAGATCAACTCAAAGAAGACCCGAGTGTCGGGACCACCCGGTGACAGTCCAGCCTAGACTGGCGGGAGGTGGCGACCCAACCGACGCCGACGGTCACCGACGCTCCGCGGGCATTCCATCTGCTCGCCAAGCCGACGGGGGCCGTCTGCAACCTCGATTGCGCGTACTGCTTCTTCCTCTCGAAGGAGATGCTGTACCCGGGCAGCCGGTTCCGGATGGCCGACGAGCTGCTCGAGGCGTACCTGCGACAGCTGATCGAGGCCCACGCCGGGAGCCCGGTCGTGACGGTGGCGTGGCAGGGCGGCGAGCCGACGCTGATGGGCGTCGACTTCTTTCGCCGCTCGGTGGAGCTCGCGGAGCGGCACCTTCGTCCCGGGCAGCGCGTGGAGCACACGATCCAGACGAACGCGACGCTGCTCGACGAGGAGTGGGCGTCGTTCTTCAAGCAGCACGAGTTCCTGGTCGGCGTCTCGATCGACGGCCCGCAGGAGCTGCACGACGCCTACCGGGTGAACAAGGGCGGCAAGGGCACGTTCGAACAGGTGATGCGCGGGCTGGGCCACCTGCGCGAGGCAGGCGCGGAGTGGAACGCGCTGACGACGATCCACGCCGCGAACGCGGAGCATGGCGTTCGGGTGTACCGGTTCCTGCGTGACGGGTGCGGCGCGCGCTTCGTGCAGTTCATCCCGATCATCGAACGGGTCGCGGAGGCGGCGGAGGACGGCACGGTGCCGTGGGCGTCGTGGCGCGACCGGCCGCTCTACGTCCAGGAGGGAAACAGGGTGACCGGGCGGTCGGTGACGGCCGAGCAGTACGGCCGCTTCCTGATCGACGTGTTCGAGGAGTGGGTGCGCCGCGACGTCGGCGAGGTGTTCGTGCAGATGTTCGACGTGGCGCTCGCCAACTGGGCGGGTGAGCCGCCGAGCCTGTGCATCCACTCGGAGACGTGCGGGCTCGCGCTGGCGCTCGAGCACACGGGCGATCTCTACTCGTGCGACCACTTCGTCGAGCCCGCCTACCGGCTCGGGAACATCAAGGAGCAGCACATGCTCGAGCTCGTCGCGTCGCAGCGACAACGGCAATTCGGGCTCGACAAGCGCGACACGCTGCCGCGCTACTGCCTCGAGTGCGACGTGCGCTTCGCCTGCCACGGCGGCTGCCCGAAGGACCGCTTCATCTCCACACCCGCGGGCGAGCCGGGGCTCAACTACCTGTGCGCCGGCTACAAGGCGTTCTTCCACCACGTCGACGGCCCCATGCGCTTCATGCGCGACCAGCTCGAACGCGGGCTCGCGCCGTCGGCGATCGTCGCCGAGTATGCGGCGGCGGATGCCCGGCGCGGCCGCAACGACCCCTGCACCTGCGGCTCTCACCGCAAGTGGAAGCAGTGCCACGGCGCTTGACGGCCCGCGCTATTCGAAGATCGGGTCCAGGACCTCGACGATGCCGCACAGGTCGCTGCAGGCGACCCGCAGGTCGATGCAGTGCTCCCAGTCGCCGCCGAAGCCGATGCACTCCCGGACGAGCCAGTCGCACATGTACATGCAGTAGTCGTGGATGCTCGCGGACTCCGCCCGGCGGCCGATCGCGCGGGGGCGTCCTCCGCGCCGCCGCGGACCGGGGCCCGGGCGCGGCGGCCGTGTGCCCGGCCGCGGCCCCGTCGAGAGCAGCTGCCCGAGCAGCTTCGCCTGCGGGTCGTCGGACTCGCGCAGCGTGATCCGGAACAGCGGATGGCTGTGGTCGTCGCACGGCCGCCGGCCGATGTGCTCGGCCTGCTCGATCAGCGACGTCGGGAGGTCGAGCCACGTGTCGCAGCCGCCGCGGGCGAAGGCGATGTGATCGGGCTGCTCCGACTCCTTGACCATCCCGGTGAGGACGACTCCTGCGGGCTGCTCGAGCTCGCCGGAGCGAAGCGCCTCGACGAGCGACTCCCCGGTGAACGTCTGCCCCGCCACGCCGCCTCCGCTATTCCCTCATCGGGCGCTTTCCGAACCCCGGGTGCGGTCGAGCCCGTCGAGCGCGTGCATGTCGTCCGCGCCGAGCTCGAAGTCGAAGATCCGCGCGTTCGCCTGGATCCGGTCGCGGTGAACGGACTTGGGGATCACGATCGCGCCGTGCTGGAGCGACCAGCGCAGCATCACCTGCGCGGGCGTCCGCCCGAGCCGCGCCGCGATCTGGGCGATCACGGGGTGGTCGACGCGGCCGCGCTCGAGCGGGCTGTACGCCTCGAGCGCGACGCCGTGGCGCTCGCAGAACTCGAGCAGGCGGCGACGGAAGCGGAAGGGGCTGAACTGCACTTGGTTCACGGCCGGCCCTCCGTCGCCGACGAGCTTGCTCAGCCGTGAGACGCCGTAGTTGCTCACGCCGACCGCCCGCGCCAGCCCGCGCCCGCGGAGCGCCTGCAGCTCCGGCCATCCGTGCGCGGCGCGGAACGGGACCGGCCAGTGGATGAGGTAGAGGTCGACGAAGCCGAGGCCGAGACGGTCGAGGCTGCGCTCGAGCTCGTTCGAGGCGCTTCGCACCATCGGCATCCACTTCGTCGTCACGAACACCTGGTCGCGCGGCACGCCGCTCCGGGCGAGCGCCGCACCGACACTCCGCTCGTTCCGGTAGTACGCGGCGGTGTCGATGTGCCGATAGCCCGCCTCGAGGGCCCATTCGACCGCCTGCTCCGTCTCGCGGCCCGCGGCCATCTGCCAGACGCCGAGGCCCAGCACGGGCATCTCGACGCCGCCTGCGAGCTCGCGGACGGGGCCTCCGGCCATCAGCGGAAGTCTGCACACTCCCGCCGGTGAGAGCGCGCCCGGAGGGTCTCGAAACGAGCGACGTGCTCGCCGCGGTCGAGGCGGGCTGGGGCCTCGCCGCCGAGCGGGCCGAGTACGCCCCCGTCGGGGCCGGGAGCTACCACTGGACGGTCAGCGGCGGCGGGCGAGCGGCGTTCGTCACGGTCGACGACCTTCGCCACAAGCGGTGGTTGGGAACCTCGCCCGGCGAGGCGCTGATCGGCCTGCGGTCCGCGTTCGAGACGGCCGTGCGTCTGTTCGAGGCGGGGCTCGAGTTCGTCGTCGCGCCGACGCGTGCGATCGACGGCGACGTGCTGCATCCGCTCGGCGATCGCTACTCCGTCGCCGTCTTCCCCTTCGTCGAAGGCGTCAGCGCGAGGTTCGACGTGCGCGAGGAGAACGAGCGCTCCGACGTCGGTGCGATGCTCGCCGAGCTCCACCGCGCGACGCCGGCCGTGGTCGCGTATGCGCGTCCCGTCGGTCTCGGGCTGCCGGGACGCGACTCCATCGAGCGCGCGCTCGCAGAGGCGGACGTGCCGTGGCAGGGCGGCCCGCTCGCCGAGGCGGCCCGCCGTTCGCTCGCCCGCGGCGTCGACCGGGTGGCCGGGCTGCTGCGCCTGGCCGACCGGCTGGCGGCCGCCGTGGGCGACCGCGGCGCGCCATGGGTCGTGACCCACGGAGAGCCCCACCCGGTCAACGTGATCGCCACCACCCGGGGACGCGTGCTCGTCGACTGGGACACCGCGGCGCTCGCGCCGCCCGAACGGGACCTCTGGCTCGTCGCCGACTCGACCGCCGACGAGACGTCCCGCGCCTACGCCGGGGCGACCGGCCGCGCCGTCGACCAGGACGCGCTCGACTTCTTCCGCCTCACGTGGGACCTGAAGGACCTCGCCGAGTACCTCCACGTCCTGCGCGCCCGGCACGTGGAGAACGAGGACACTGCGCGTGCGCTCCGGGGGATCGAGAACTGCATCTCGGCGCATGCGCTCTGGGCCGGACGGATCGAGGAGCCCGGCCGGTAGAATCGCCGACATGAGCGATCGCCTCCCGGCGCTCGAGCTCGAGGACGAGGATGCCGTCTTCATCGCGGTCGGCGGAGCAGGAGTCGCAAGCCTGACGCTCGGCCTGATCGTCGACTCGCCGGCTCTGCGGGCGTGCGGTCTCGTCGGGCTGCTGGCCGGTGGGGGGCTCCTCGTCCGGCGCAGGCTCGCGGCGCGGAGCGACAAGATCGATTCCGCGACCGACGCGATCCGCTCCGAGCTCGAGGATCTCGATCCCGTGGCGCGTGCGCAGGTCCTCGCCGATGTCGCGCGGTCCCAGCTGTGAGGGCAGGCTCCACGATCTAAGGCGCCGCTTAGCAACGACGGGTATCTCTGTTCTCATGACACTCCTCCGCCGCTCAGAGCTCCGGGTCTCTCTCTTCGTGATCGTCGGTCTGGTCGCCCTCGGCCTCGTCGCAGCGCTGGCGTTCGCCCGCACCAAGCCGATCGGTACGGGGGTCGTCGTCATCGACACGAACCTCGGGTACCAGGGCGGCGCGGCGGCGGGGAGCGGGATGGTGCTCACGTCGTCCGGGACCGTGCTCACGAACAACCACGTGATCGCCGGCGCCACGACGATCCGGGTCGTCGTGCCCGGAACGTCGCACAGCTACCCGGCGCGCGTCGTGGGCTACGACCGCGCCGCAGACGTTGCCCTGCTCCGCCTGAGCGGCGCCTCGAATCTGCGCACGGTCACCGTGTCGCACGCGAAGCCGTCGATCGGCCAGTCGGTGAAGGCGGTCGGCAACGCGGGGGGAACAGGGAGCCTGACCTCGGCGCGCGGGACGATCACCGGTCTCAACCGCTCGATCGTCGCCGGTGACGAGCAGAGCGCGCCCGAGCAGCTCACCGGCCTGATCGAGACCAACGCCGGCGTGCAACCGGGCGACTCCGGCGGGCCGCTGCTCGATGCCGCCGGCCGGGTGCTCGGCATGGACACGGCGGCGTCGGCGAACTCGGCGTACGCCGCGAATGCCTCGGACGCCTACGCGATCCCGATCGGCAAGGCGATCACGATCGCCAAGCAGATCGCGTTCGGGAAGGCCTCCAGCACGGTGCACATCGGCGCCACCGCGTTCCTCGGTGTCGAGGTGCAGACCGCCGGCAGCGACGGCGGCTACGGTGGCTACGGCTACTCGGGCGCAGTGATCGCGGGCGTCGTCCCGAACGGCCCGGCCGCGAACGCGGGGCTCGTCTCCGGCGATGTGATCACCGCGATCGACGGCCACTCGATCTCCACGGCCGAGCAGGTGAGTCCGCTGATCCTCGCCAAGAAGCCCGGCGCGAAGATCAGGGTCGCCTACGTCGACCAGTACGGCGACGGCTCGAGCACGACCGTCAAGCTCGGCACCGGCCCGGCCCAGTAGCTCACACGGGCCTCTCGTACACCGAGACGTGGGAGCGGCTGAGCGCCGTGAACGGCTCGCGCCGCCAGCCTGCCCAGCGGTGCTCGAGACGCAGCCCCGCGATCCGCGCCATCAGGTCGAGCTCGGCGGGCCACGCGTAGCGGAATTCGAACGGGTGCGCCTCGACGCCCGCCGGCGAGAAGCGGTAGTGCTGTGAGCTGAAGCGCTGCGTCACGACGTCGTAGACGTCGAACGAGACACCTTCCGGGTCCGCACGGAAGGGGACGATCGTCTGGCCGGGCGGCAGGAGCTGGAGGTCGGGCACCGCGGTCTCGATCACGAAGCGGCCACCACGCTGCAGGTGCCGAGCCGCGTTCTCGAAGCACGCGACCTGCGCGTCCTGCGTCACGAGGTTGAAGATCGTGTTGAACACGAGGTAGACGACCGCGAACGCTCCGTCGACGCGGGCGGTGGAGAAGTCGCCGAGCGCGACGTCGATCCCGTCCCCGCCGCGTTTCGCGCGGAGGCGGGCGACCATCGCCTCTGAGCTGTCGATACCGGCGACCTTCACGCCGCGCTCGGCGAGCGGAAGCGCGATGCGGCCGGTGCCGATGCCGAACTCGAGCGCCGCTCCGTCGCCGGCGAGCTGTGCGAGCAGATCGACGGTCGGCTGGACGACGCTCGGGTCGAACATGCCGCCGGTGCGCACGTCGTAAGTGGAGGCCACCTCCTCGCCGAAGAAACCGCCGCCGGTGTCGCTCGTCACGGAGCGGTCAGCGGCGCTTGCGCTTCCGGGCCGCCGTGCCGCCGCCCGTCGGACGGCCGCCGCGCGACTGGCGCTCGATCCGCCGGCGCTCCTGCCGGCCGACGCTGTCGAGGGCGCCGTCGCCCTGCTGCTCCCGCGCCGCGTCCATGTAGGCGCGCCGTTCGGCCGGGGTGAGGCGGCTCATCGCCTTCTGCATCGCCTGAGGGCTCGGGTTCGCGGCGACCGTGTTGATCTTCTTCAGGGCGCTCGCGAGGTCCGGGTTCTGCCGCTCGATCGCCGCCGTGCTCATGCGCTGGAACACGCGGCGGATGAACCCGATCTTCGAGAGCTGGGCGACGATCGGGCGTAGCAGCGCGCCGTTCCGGAAGCGGCCCAGGAAGACGAGCAGCCCGAAGACGACCAGAATCGAGCCGAGAACGGCGAGCGGAATCCAGAGCCACCACACGGCGTCGGATCGTACCTAGTGCCGTGAGGCCAGGACGACGCCGGCCGCGACCACGACGAGCACGGCGATCACGGCCCAGAGCCAGACCCCGAGCGAGCCGTCCGGCGGTGGGACCGGGGGCGCAGGTCGCAGGAGCTCGAACGGCGGCACGACGGCCACTGTTCCGGGCCGGGATGAACGCGCAGTCGACCGGCTGTAAACATTCCGGAAGGCTCGTCCTTGACCCGCGCGGTCCCCGGTTAGACCATGGGCAGGACGGGAACGCGGATGCCATGACTCATGATCCGATCGGGTTGCTGCTCGAGCACGGCGACGATCACGGCTGCGTGCACCTGACCGAGTTGCGCGAGGTCGCTCAGAGGCTGGAGCTCGACGACGAGGACGTCGACGCCCTGCTCGACCGCTTCGAGTCCCACGGGATCGAGTTGACCGACGACTGCTCCCGGGCGCTCGACGAGCCGGTCACGTACACGAACGACCAGATCGCCGCGGCGACGACCGATTCCCTGCAGCTGTTCCTGAACGAGGCCGGGCGCTACCCGCTCCTGACCGCGGCGCAGGAGATCGAGCTCGCTAAACGGATCGAGCGCGGGGACAAGGAGGCGAAGGACCTGCTCGTCAACTCGAACCTGCGGCTCGTCGTCTCGATCGCCAAGCGGTACCAGGGCCACGGCCTCACGTTGCTCGACCTGATCCAGGAGGGGATCATCGGCCTGATCCGGGCCGCGGAGAAGTTCGACTGGCGCAAGGGCTTCAAGTTCTCGACGTACGCAACGTGGTGGATCCGGCAGGCGGTGCAGCGAGGGGTCGCGAACAAGTCGCGCACGATCCGGATCCCGGTACACATCGCGGAGCGCGAGCAGCGGATCTCGCGTGTCGAGCGCGAGCTCGTCGCAGAGCTCGAGCGCGCCCCGACCGACAAGGAGATCGCCCAGCGCTCCAGGCTCCCCCTGAAGCAGGTGCGCGAGGTGCACGCAGCGGCGCGTGCCGTCGCATCACTCGACAAGCCGGTGGGCGAGGAGGGCTCCGGCTCCTTCGGCGAGATGTTCGCGAGCGACGAGGCCCTGCCCGACGAGCAGGTCGAGGTCGAGCTGACCGAGCGGGCGCTCCATCGCGCCGTCGAGGATCTGCCGGAGCGCGAGCGACAGATCCTGAAGCTCCGCTACGGGCTCGGCCGGAGCGCCGAGCCGAAGTCGCTCGAGGAGATCGGCCGGACGCTCGGGATCACCCGCGAGCGCGTCCGCCAGCTCGAGTCGCAGGCGCTGCGCCAGCTCGCGGAGCGGCGCGAGATCGCCGCGCTCGTTCCGGCCTGACCGTCTACGAGCCGACGACCTTGCAGACCCAGCGGCGCGGCCGCGAACGGTCGAGCTCGATGAAGAGCACCCGCTGCCACTGCCCCAGGAGCAGCGCCCCGTCGGCGACCGGCACCGACTCGCCGGCCGACCCGAGCAGCATCGACATGCAGTGCGCGTGGCCGTTGCCGATTTCCATGTCCTCTTCGCAGATGTTCTCGGTGCGGCGGTCCCAGTCGTCGTGCGCGTAGTAGGTCTCGTGGGGGATCAGGCGGCGGAGGAGCGCGCCGAAGTCCTCGAACATGCCGCGCTCGTATTCGTTCACCCGGACGCAGCAGGTCGTGTGGGGGGAGTACACGCAGCAGATGCCGTCGACCACCCCCGACTCGCGGACGATCTCCGCGACTTCCTCGGTGATGTCGGTGACGTGAAGCCCTCCGGTCGTCTGGAAGTGCCGCTCGGCCTGGAAGACCTTCATCGCGGGGAGTCTAACTTCGCGCCACAAGCGACTACGCTCCACCGCGCGGGCCCGTAGCTCAGCGGTTAGAGCAGCGAACTCATAATTCGTTGGTCCCTGGTTCGAATCCAGGCGGGCCCTCTCTCCCGTCACGGTCGGGGCTCTCCCGGCGTCTTCTCAGAACTCTCACAGAACCCTTAGGTTTCGGGTGCACCGGCACCGGTAGAACCCTCTTATCGACAGCAGCGCCAAGTTCTCCTCGGCCGTGGGGGGCCGGGATCGAGCTAGCGCACAGCAAGGGTCGGAGAGGCTGCCTCCTCTCCGGCTGCTCCGGGACGGGCTCCGGGGGCGAGACCCCATGGACGGGGCCCCCTTCCCGGGCCCAGCCTCTAGGCGTACCCTCTGAGAGAGGTCGGGCGGTGTCTGCGGCGCTCATCCCCTCGGTTGGACGTTTCTTTCGCCGCCCGGCCTCGATCAGGTCGCCACGGGAGCCGCCGCTCCGAGGCGGCGCCCGCGGGCATCGAAGGCGGCCGCCGTCACGTACCCACGCGTGGCGGGCACCGTGATCGCGGTCTCGAACCCCGTTCGGACGTTCGCGCCCATCGGCCGGACGGTGCCCGGCGTCGAACCGGCGTGCACCTCCCACCGGGCGATGTCGGTGGCGCCGTTCCAGCTGGCGTAGACGGTCATCGTCGTCCCGTCGACGGGGGCGACGGCCATCGCCGGGGCGCCGGTCGGCCGCCCCTCCCAGTGGAGGCGGAAGGCGCGGTAGGTGACGCTGCCGCCCGCGAAGCGGGCGTCGAACCGGAGCTCCCCGTCCGGGCCGAACTCGCTGAACGAGCCGTCCGTGCCCCACCCGATGAACGCGCCGCCGTCGTCGAGCTCCTGGACGTTGCCCATCGCCCAGCCGGCGCGCGGGACCACCGGGTTGTACTCGCGGACCAGCGACACGCGCTTCGTCCGTCCCTGGAGCGCGATCTTCAGGCCGCGCGACGCCACGGTCGGCCCGGGGTCCGCGGCTGCGTTGTCGAAGAGCGTGATCGTGCCGTCGGGGCGCCGGCGGACGTCGTGCTGGAATGCGAACGCGGCCGCCGGGTCGATGCTCCAGTCGCTCTTCTTGCCGCCGAGGCGCCAGATCACCTTCCCGCTCTTGCGGTCGACCTTGTACACCGTCGACGTGTGCCGGGAGGAGATGAGCAGGTTGCCGTCACGGTCGAGATCGATCGAGTTCAGGTGGAAGTAGTCGACGTTCCCGGCCGAAGTGACCTGAGTCATGAACGACTCGTCGAGCCCGACATGGTCGAAGCTCTGCCACTCGAACAGCACCCGTCCGGTCGCGATGTCCACCTCCTGCACGACGCCCTGCACGAGCTTGCCGTCCTTCGGCCCGCCGAACGAGGTGAGGTCGGTGACGATCTGATCGTAGATGGTGATCAGCGCCGTGCGCTGCGGCGTCAGGAGGAACTCGTGCAGGTCGCCCCGGAGCCCGTTTCCCGCCTCGACGCGCGCGAGCCGGTGGTACGTGTCGTCGAAGATGAAGAAGTCGCCGCCGTACGCTCCGAGGACGGTTCCCTCGTACCAGGTCAGAACCCGTTTGCCGCGGAACACCTGGACGCGAACGCCCATCGCGGTGTCGTCCGAGCGCGGCAGGAACCACACCGGCTCGCCGCTCGAGTCGACTACGAGCGGGCCGACGTGGCTCTGGCTCGTCGGCGTCGACGCGGTCGACGCGCCGATGTCGAACGGTGCGAGGAAGATGTAACCGGGCGCGGTGCCCCGGGCGGGTGTCTCGATCGTGATCGCCGGCGGCTTCAGGTCGGGCCGGCTCTGGTACGGGCCGGGAGCCGGCGCCGCGTCCGAGCCGAGGAGCGACGCCGCCCGTGCAGCCGACCGCGGGAGGAGCAGCGACCCGAGCGCCCCGCCGCCGACCGTGAGCAGTCGCCGGCGGGTGAGCCTGGTGTCCGACGCGCCCACAGCGGCTCGTAGACAACCACGTCCGCCCGGTCGCGCGCAACACGTATCCTCGCGGCCGATGTCGCCGGCGATGCCCGAAGCGGCGGACAAACGGCGCCAGATCCTCGGGGCGGCCGTGCGGGTCTTCGCCCGCCAGGGCTTCGGGGCGACGCGCATGGCCGACGTCGCCCAGGAGGCCGGCGTCGCGTACGGCCTCGTCTACCACTACTTCGGGTCGAAGGACGCCGTGCTCCAGGCCGTCTTCCGCGAGGCGTGGGCCCGCCTGCTCGAGGCGGTCGCGCTGGCCGAGCAGACCGGCGAGACGGCGGTCGAGCAGCTGACGCTCGTCGCCAGGATCGTGCTTCGGGTGTGGCGCGACGAGCCCGATCTCGTCCGCCTGCTCGTCCGCGAGGTGACGCGGAGCCCGCACCTCTCGGACGAGCTCGACGAGATCGGCCGGGCATTCGCGAGCCTCGAGCGCATCATCCGGGGCGGGCAGGACGAGGGGACGCTGCGCCCCGACGCCGACCCGCGCCTCGCGGCGTGGATGCTCTACGGCGCGCTCGAGGAGGTGCTCACCGGGTGGGTGCTCGGCCGGCTTCCCGACGATCCGGCATCTGCCGAGGCGGCCGAGCGCGAGATCGTGAGGATCTTCGTCGGCGGGCTCCGCGCGGCTGGGTGAGAATGGCGGACCGTGCTCGATCCGCAGCGACGATGGCGCCCGCTTACCGACAAGCCGGACTACGCCGGTGTCCTCACCTACGCCGGCCGGCCGCTCGCCGACGATCCCGCGCAGCTCGACGGTGTCGACGTCGCCGTCCTCGGCGCCCCGACCGACGACCTGGTCTCGGACCGGCCCGGGACGCGATTCGGGCCACGGGCGATTCGCGCGGCGTCGTGCCCGCCCGGGCCGCACCTGGAAGCGGGGATCGATGCGTTCGAGTCGCTGCACGTGGTCGACTACGGCGACGCAGCCGTCGTGCCCGCCGACCCGGAGGCGACGCGGGCGGCGATCGAGCTGCTCGTCGGCGAGGTCGTCGATTCGGGCGCGCTGCCCGTGACGCTCGGCGGCGACCACTCGATCACCGAGCCGTGCATCACCGCGATCGCGACCCGCCGCGGCCCGGTCGGCCTGATCCACTTCGACACGCACACCGACACCGGGCGCGAGGTGTTCGGCGTCGCGCGATCGCACGGGACGCCGATGTTCCGCCTCGTCGAGGAGCGGCGCATCGACCCGACCCGCTACGCGCAGATCGGACTGCGCGGCTACTGGCCGGGGCCGGTCGAGTTCGCCTGGCAGCGCGAGCGCGGCGTCGCGAGCTTCTTCATGCACGATGTCCGCGAGCTCGGGATCCGCGAGGTGGTCGAGCGTGCGCTCGCGCACATCGGCCCGGGCCCGACCTACGTGACCGTGGACGTCGACGTGCTCGATCCCGCCTTCGCGCCGGGGACGGGCACACCGGAGCCGGGAGGCATGACGTCGCTCGATCTGCTCTGGGCGGTCCGGCACGTCGCGGCGTCCGTCGACCTCGTGGGCGGCGACGTGGTCGAGGTGCTGCCGTCGGCGATCGGCTCGGCCGACATCACGGCGCTCGTCGCCGAGCGCGTCGTCCGCGAGCTGCTCACCGGGCTCGCGCTGCGGCGGGCTGCGGGCTAGACACGAACATATGTTCGCAGTAGGGTCGGACGGATGCAGCTCCGACTCGATGCCGCCGACCGCCTCGTCGAGCTGGTCGAGGAGCGCCGCGGGCCGGTGCCCGCCGACGAGGCGGCCCGCGCCGTCCTCAGGCTGGGCTCGGCGGTGCCCGTGGGGCTGGCCCGCGCGTTGCTCGCCGACGCAGTCGAGGCCGATGCACGCCTGCGCTTCAGGGGCGACCACGTGGCCCTCGCCGGGGCGCCCGGCGAGGACGTCCCCCTCGAGCGGGCGACCTTCGTCGTCTTCGACCTCGAGACCACCGGCCTGCGGCCGGGCATCGCGCGCCCGTGCGAGGTGGGGGCGGTCCGCGTCCGCGGGCTCGAGCTCGGCGAGCGCTTCCAGGAGCTCGCGAACCCGGGCGCGCGGCTCCAGCCCGCGGTCGCTGCGCTCACCGGCCTCCGGGACGAGCAGCTGCGCAGGGCGGCGCCGGTCACCGCCGTCGTGCGGCGCTTCCTCACGTTCGCGGACGACGCCGTGCTCGTCGCGCACAACGCGCGCTTCGACCTGGCGTTCCTCGACTGCGAGACGATGCGCATCTCCGGCCGGCGCGTCGCGGCGACGGTCGTCGACACGGTCGGGCTGGCACGGCGCCTGCTCGGCCGCCGGACGGTCAATCTCGCCGCCCTGTCCTACTTCTTCGCGACCGACGCCCAGCCGTGCCATCGGGCGCTGCCGGACGCCGAGGCGACCGCCGAGATCCTCGTCCAGCTGATCGGCCTGGCCCAGGAGCGCGGGGCGCGCACGGTCGGCGATCTCGTCGAGCTCGCGGCCACGAAGCCGCGGCGCGTGCAGCGGAAGCGGTCGCTCGCATTCGGGGCGCCGCCGCGGGCCGGCGTCTACCTCTTTCGCGACGCCCACGAGCAGGTGCTCTACGTCGGGCGCGCGCGCGACCTGCGGGCGCGGCTGCGCTCCTATTTCCGCTCCGAGCGGCAGCGGCCCGCCGTCGAGGCGGCGCTCGGCGCGCTCGCCCGGATCGAGTGGCGGATCACCGGCTCCGAGCTCGAGGCGGCGCTCGAGGAGCTTCGTCTGATCCGCGAGCTCCGGCCGCCGGCGAACGCGCGGTCGGTGCGGCCCGACCGCTACGTCTACCTGCGCAGGCGCGGCGAATCCGTCGTGTGCGGGTCGCAGCCCGGTGAGCTCGGCCCGCTCCGCAGCCGCCGTCGTGCACAGCTTGCCGCGCGCGCCCTCCAGGGTGTCGAGTGGGAGCGCGTCGAGGACGCCCTTCCGAGGCTCAGGGCGAAGCTGCGGCGCGTGGCGGCCCAGCTCCGCTTCGAGGACGCGGCCCGTCTCCGCGACCGGATCGAGGCGCTCGAGGAGGTCTGTGCCGAGCTGGCGCGGCTCGAGCGGCTGCGCGGGCTCAGCGTCTGCCTCGTCGCCCCGGCGGCCGACGGCGGGCGGCGCGCGTTCTACGTGGCGAAGGGGCAGGTCGTCTGCGCCCGACCGTACACCGGCCCGGCCGGAATCGAGTGGGAGGCGGCGCTCGCGGCGATCCGCCGCGCGGTGCCGACGAATGCGCCGGAGGCCGCGGACGACCTGCTCGCCGTCGCGGCCTTCCTGCGACGGCCGGGGCCGGAGCTCCAGGTCGTGCCACTTCCTACACTGACCGTCGATGAACGAGCTGCGTGAGCTGGCGCTCGGACGCGACTGGCGGAAGCTCGTGGCGGACGGCGTGGCCGCCTCGCCCGTGGAGCTGCGCCGCGGTCCAGCGGTCAAGGTCGTCGACGGGCCGCGCACCGAGACGGTGCCGATCGAGCGGTGGCCGGAGCGGCTCGACGCGCTGTTGCAGGACGCGCACGACGTCCACCTGCACGCGCCGGAAGGGGACGTCCATGCGCGGCGCACGAAGCGCGGGCGCTGGCTCGTCTCGCGCGGGCGGCCCTCGGCCGCCGGACCCGCCTCGCCGCGGCACGACCGTGACAAGCAGCACGCCCTGCCCTCGGATCACCCGCTGTTCGCCGCCACCCGAAGCTCGCCCGCGAAGCGCCGGCAGGTGCAGCACTACGTCGAGCTGCTGCGCGTGCTCCCGCTCTGGCAGCGCGAACGGGTGCGCGTGGTCGACGCGGGCTGCGGCAAGGCGTACCTGAGCCTCGCGCTCGTCGCCTACGGCCGCGGGGTCGGGACCCGTGTAGAGCTCGTCGGGCTCGACGTCGATCCCGGCGTGATCGAGACCGTTCGGAGCATCGCCGGCGGCCTCGGGTACGACGAGGCGCGGTTCGAGGCGAGGACGATCGACTCCTACGCGAGCGACCAGGCGGTCGACCTCCTCGTCTCGCTCCATGCCTGCGACACGGCGACCGACGAGGCGATCGCCGCCGGGGTGCGCCTGCAGGCGGAAGCGATCGTCGTGGCGCCGTGCTGTCACCACGAGCTCGCCGCGCAGATCGCTTCGCGCCCGCCCGATGCGCTGTTGCGCCACGGGCTGCTCCTCGGCCGCCAGGCCGACCTCGTGACCGACGCCCTGCGCGCGGCGGCGCTCGAGGTGGTGGGCTACCGCGTCGACGTGATCGAGTTCGTCTCCGCCGAGCACACCGCCAAGAACCTGCTTCTCCGTGCGGTGCGCGACCCCTCCGCGGCGCGGGCGCGCCGGGCGCTGGCGGAGTACCGTGAGCTCCGCGACGGCTACGCCGTCGATCCCGCGGTCGGGCGACTCCTCGGCGGCCGCTTGGCGTAAAGTGGGAGCGATGCACGAGACCGGCACGATGCGCGTCAAGAGCGGCCTGGCGGAGATGCTCAAGGGCGGCGTGATCATGGACGTCGTCGACGCCGAGCAGGCCAGGATCGCCGAGGCCGCCGGTGCCTGCTCGGTGATGGCGCTCGAGCGCGTGCCCGCCGACATCCGCCGCGACGGCGGTGTGGCGCGCATGTCTGACCCGGAGAAGATCAGGGAGATTCAGGAGGCGGTCTCGATCCCCGTGATGGCGAAGTGCCGGATCGGCCACTTCGCAGAGGCGCAGATCCTGCAGGCGCTCCAGATCGACTACATCGACGAGTCGGAGGTGCTGACCCCGGCCGATCTCGAGCACCACGTCGACAAGTGGGCGTTCACCGTCCCGTTCGTCTGCGGCTGCACCAACCTGGGCGAGGGGCTCAGGCGCATCGCCGAAGGCGCAGCGATGATCCGCACCAAGGGTGAGGCCGGCACCGGGGACATCGTCAACGCCGTGACCCACATGCGCTCGGTGTTCGGCGGTATCCGCCGCCTGCAGTCGCTGCGCAGCGAGGAGCTGTACGCCGAGGCCAAGAACCTGCAGGCCCCGTACGAGCTCGTGCGCTGGGTGGCCGAGCACGGCCGGCTGCCGGTGGTGACGTTCACCGCGGGCGGGATCGCGACGCCGGCCGACGCCTCGCTCTGCATGCAGCTCGGCGCGGACGGGGTCTTCGTCGGCTCCGGCATCTTCAAGTCCGGCGATCCCGAGAAGCGCGCCCGTGCAATCGTCGAGGCGACGACGCATTACCTCGACGCGAGCGTGCTCGCCGAGGTCTCCGCCGGCCTGGGTGAAGCGATGGTCGGCATCTCGACGGCGTCGCTCGAGCCGAGCGCGCTGCTCGAGCGCCGCGGCTGGTAGCCGCGCCCGGCGGGCGCGGCCTGCAGTACCACTGCGACGATCACCACGATCCCGCCCAGGAGCGTCGCGGTCGCGGGGCGCTCGGAGAGCGCGAGCCAGACCCAGAGCGGCCCGAGCACGATCTCGAGCAGCGTGATCAGGGCCACCTCGGCGGCAGGGATCAGGCGGGCCGCCAGCGTCAGAAACGCCAGCCCGAGCCCGATCTGGGTCACGCCGAGCAGGGCGATCAACACGAGATCCGGGCCGCCGATCCGGCCCGGGTGGCTGAACGGCGCGAAGACGACGAGTACGAGCACCTGCGAGAGGCAGATCGCCGGCGCCATCGAGATGTCGCGGCGGTGGCGCGTGATCACCACGCTCACGGCGAACGAGAGCGTCATCAGGACCGACAGCGCGAGCCCGATTCCGTGCGCCCCGCCCGGGCCGCCGACCATCAGCGCGACGCCCGCCAGCGCGACCGCCATGGCGACGCCGGTCCGCCGCGAGATCGGCTCGCCCACTGCGAGCCACGCGATCAGGGCGGCCGCGATCGGCGCGACCGCCTGCATGAACAGCACGTTCGCGACCGTCGTGTGGTTGAGCGCGACGATGAATGCCGAGGATGCGATGCCCGTGCACACCGCCACCGCCAGCTCCGCGCGACCGAGGGAGGCGAACGCGCGCACGCCGCCGGCGTGCCTCGACCAGCGCACGAATGCGAGCAGCGCGAGCACCGCGAAGAACGCGCGGCCCGCCACCTGGGTGGCCGCGTCCACCGACAGCTCCCGCTGGAGGACACCCGCGGTCGACCAGGCGAGCGCAGCCGCGACCGCGTAGGCCTGCCCGCGACGATGGGCTGCGAGCGCGTCCGGCACGGAACCAGTCAACCAGCAGCGCCGGTCCGGCAGGAGCAGGATCCAGCCGGATGCGACGGCTCCTCGTCACCGGCGGCCGCGGCTACCTCGGCTCGGAGGTCGTCCGCCGTGCGCACGGGCACGGCGTGGAGGTCGTCGGCACCTGGTGGCAGCGGCCGCCGGCGGGGCTGCCGGGTGCCTGGCACCGGGTGGACGTTCGCGACGCAGCCGCCGTCGCGGACGTCGCGGCGGAGGTCGACGCGATCGTGCACACCGCCTATCGCCAGGGCGGGGAGGACGAGTGGTCGACGAACGTCGACGGATCGGTCGCGGTGGCGCGGGCGGCGGCGGGGAGGAGGCTCGTCCACGTCTCGAGCGATCTCGTCTTCGACGGGCGCCGCGGCCGGTACACCGAGCGTGACGAGCCGGCGCCGGTCAGCCCCTACGGCCGGTCGAAGGCCCGCGCGGAGCGTTGCGTGGCCGAGCTAGCGCCTGCCGCGACGATCGTGCGCACCTCGCTGATCTACGGCGGCGCCGACCCCGGCACACAGGAGCGTCTCGCGCACGAAGGCACGCGGTTCTTCGTCGACGAGATCCGCTCGCCGGTCGAGGTGTCCGATCTCGCGGACGCGATCCTCGAGCTGCTCACGCTCGACCTTGCCGGCCCGCTGCACGTCGGCGGCGCCGACGACGTCAGCCGCTACGACTTCGCGCTGCTGCTCGGCGCCGACCCGGAGCGCATCCAGCGTGCGCACACCCCGCCCGATCGCCCGCGGGACGTGTCGCTCGACAGCTCACGCGCCGCGGCTCACCTCGCCACCCGCGTCCGCGGGGTCCGGGAGGTTCTGGGCTGACCAGCGGGCGGCCGCGGCGCGGCCCTCCGGCGTGGCGAGGAAGTGCTCGAGGGGCACGTGCAGCAGCGCGACCCGGGCTTCGGCGAGCGGCTCGTCGCCGTCGGTGATGCGGGCGTCGACGTGCAGACGCCGTCCGTGCACTTCCGTGAGCCGCGCCGCGATCAGGAGCTCGGTGTGGATGGGGACGGGCCGCCGGTAGCGGACGAAGAGCCGGGCGGTGACGGACGGGAAGGAGTGCCAGGTCGCGAGCAGGCCGGCGGCCTCGTCGAGCGCGGCCGAGACGATGCCGCCGTGTGCGATCCCGGGCCCGCCCTGGTGACGCTCGTCGAGCTCGAAGTAGGCCTCGTACTCGGTCAGCCCCGGCGCAGCGGGGAGCGGCAGGCGCAGGCCGAGCGGGTTGTCGCCGCACCCGAAGCAGGACGGATCATGGTGCGGCGGGATCTGCACGCTCGTCCTCCCACACGTTCTCGAAGGTCCCGAGCCGCAGCTCCTGCCGGTGGAGGAACGCGGTCTCGTCGACGCGGCGCATGTACTCGTCGCGGTGCGCCTCGACGAAGCCGTTGTACGTCTCGCGCGACTCCCACCGGTCGACGACGAGGTAGCGGGCCGCGTGCTCGACGTCCCGCAGCAGCTCGGTCCCCACGTAGCCCGGAGCGCCGCGGAAGAAGCCCGCCCACGAGCCGTTCGCGCCGTAAGCCTCCTCGAACGCCGCGGCGTCGTCGGTCTCGTAGGAGAAGACGAGCGCGATCACCGCAACCCGCCGCGCTCGTGGTGCGCCTGGAAGAAGTTCTCGCTGCCGGCAGTCGCCATCGCCGCCGTCGCGCTGATCTCCAGGCACAACGCCGCGGCCGCCGTGATCTGGGCGAGGCGGTAGACCTTCCCCGGACCGGCACAGCCGATCGAGGCGAGCCACTCCCGGGCCGACGGGAGCGTGGTGCCGCCGCCGACCGTCCCGACTTCGAGCCCGCCGAAGCGGATCGTGGCCTGCACCCCGCCCTCGACCCGGCGCCCCGTGCCCTGCGCCATCGAGCTCGTCCCGACCATGCCGAGGTCCTGGCCGGTCGCGGCGAACACGGCGGCGATCGCCGAGGCGGGGGTGAAGGCGACCGACTGCATGCCGCTCGCGACCGATCCGTGCGTCCCCGCCCACTGAAGCACCTGCAGGTCGTCGGCGCTCGTGCGCAGCACACGGCGGATCTGCTCATCCGTCAGCAACGCCTCGGCCAGCACCGACTTTCCGTGCCCCGAGCGGAAGTACTCGTGCGACGGCTTCTTGTCGCCTCCCATGTTCGCCTCGAGGATCGCGCGCTCCGGCTTCACGGGCGCGCGCTGCATCACGTAGCCCATGTTCAACGCATACGAGTTGCGGGTCATCATGTTCGGGCCGACCGCGTCGCCCGTCGTCCAGCGCCAGAGGACGTGGCACATCGGGCCGACGACGTGGGTGTCGACCTCACGCAGTCGTGCGTGGCGCGAGAGCGACGGGTCCGGGGACGACTCGAGCCAGTCGCGCATCGTGTCGAGCTCGCGCTCGAGCCATTCGGCGAGCACGACCGCCTCGGCCGCGTTCGCGCACACGAAGCACGACGCGCGCGTGATCCGGTCGGCGAGCACGTAGGTACGGATCGTTCCGGCGGCGAGCGAACCGCGCGTCAGCGATGCGGTGAGCCCGCCCTCGGTGTGCGCCAGCGGAACGTGGAGGGTCTCGGCCGCGCGGTCGATCTCGATCAGCGCGCCGTCCGCGTCGAGCTCGTAGTCGCCGAGCTCGATCGTCACCGGCACGGCCGAGACCGGGATCACCGCCACCCCGACGAGCGACTCGGCCGCTCCGGTGAACGGCGCGAGGTCGACCGACGTGACGAGCCCGTCGTCGATCCCCATCGCCTCGCGGCGGCGCTCGATCGACGCCGTGTCGTTCTTCCGGGGCCAGCGCACGGGGAGAGCCTAGACTCGCGCACGTGCCGGCCACACTGATCAAGGGGAAGCCGATCGCCGATCGCATCCGCGCCGAGGTCGCCGAAGAGGTGCGCCGCCTGGGCGGGCTCGGGCTCGTGACGGTGCTCGTCGGCGACGATCCGGCGTCCGAGATCTATATCGGGCTCAAGCAGAAGGCGGCTGCGGCCGCGGGCATCACCGCCGCCGACGTCCGGCTGCCCGCGGAGACGACGGAGGAGGCGCTGCTCGCCGAGGTGGCCGGGCTTAATGCCGACCCGAGCGTCCACGCGCTGCTCGTCCAGCTGCCCCTGCCGTCGCACATCGACGAGGCGCGCGTGATGCGGGCGATCGACCCGAGGAAGGACGTCGACGGGCTGCATCCGTTCAACGCCGGACAGCTCTACCTCGGCCGCCCGACGCTGGTCGGCGCGACGCCGATCGGCATCCTCGCGATGCTCGACGAGCACCGCATCGAGCTCGACGGCGCGCGTGCGGTCGTGATCGGGCGCAGCGACATCGTCGGCAAACCGGTCGCGCACCTGCTGCTCCAGCGCAACGCGACGGTGACGATCTGCCATTCGCACACCCGGGACCTGCCGCGGCACACGCTCGACGCGGACGTGCTCGTCGCGGCGATCGGCGTGCCCGCCTTCATCGCGCCCGACCTGGTGAAGCTCGGCGCCGCCGTGATCGACGTCGGGATCAGCCGCACGGACGCGGGCGTGGTGGGCGACGTCGACCCCGGTGCGGCCGACGTGGCCGCGTATCTGACCCCCGTCCCGGGCGGCGTGGGGCCGATGACCATCGCCTGCCTGCTCGAGAATGCCGTCCGCTGCGCGAGATTCTTGCGCGGCGAGTTGCAATTCCCGGCCTGATCGGTGCTAACGTTCCCGCCGCTCCGCGGGATCGCGGACTTGTAGTCGTCAAGCAAGGAGTAGTTGGTTTTGGCTGAAGGCACGGTCAAGTGGTTCTCGAACGAAAAGGGATACGGCTTCATCGAGCGGGGAAACGGCGAGGCAGACGTCTTCGTCCACTTCTCCGCTATCAACGGTGATGGCTACAAGTCGCTGACCGAGGGTCAGCGCGTGTCGTTCGACGTCGTGCAGGGCGACAAGGGCCTGCAGGCGGCGAACGTCGAGGCGCTCTAGAACCCTTTCGGAACCGAGTTGGCCGGGGGCTCCGAAAGGAGCCTCCGGCGTTTGATGGGAGGAACTTCAGATGACCGAGATCTCGAGTGACGAAGTCCTGCACGTCGCGAGGCTCGCGCGCCTCGACCTGACCGGGGACGAGGTCGTGCGCTTCCAGGAGCAGCTGTCGGCGATCCTGGGGGCCGTCTCGAAGGTCTCCGAGCTCGATCTACGCGACGTCCCGCCGACCGCGCACCCGCTCGACCTTCAGAACGCCTGGGCCGACGACGTGCCGCGGCCCTGCCTGTCCCTCGACGAGGTCTTCGCCAACGCGCCCGACCGCGACGGCGACCTCTTCCGGGTGCCGCCGGCGTGAGCGGCGTAGGCTCGACGGAGCCGCGCATGAGCGCAGGCGCCGGCTCGGCGGGCGCCGGAGCGGGATCGAGCGGCGTAGGCTCGACGGAGCCGCGCATGAGCGCAGGCGCCGGCTCGGCGGGCGCCGGAGCGGGATCGAGCGCCGTAGACACGCTCAGGCTGAGCGCCGAGGAGGCGCTGCGGCTGCTCGAGGCGCGGGAGCTCTCCGGCGCCGAGCTCTTCGCCGCGTACCGCGAGGCGATCGACGCGCGCGACCCCGAGCTGCACGCGTACCTGACCGTGTGCGACGACCCGGGCGGTGACGGTGTCCCGATCGCGATCAAGGACGTGATCGGCACGAAGGGCGTCACGACGACGGCCGGCTCGAAGGTCCTCGAGAGCTACGTCCCGGTGTACGACGCGACGGTCGTCGCACGGTGCAAGGCGCGCGGCCTGAAGCTGCTCGGCAAGACCAACACCGACGAGTTCGCGATGGGCTCGTCGACGGAGAACTCGGCCTTCGGGCCGACGCACAACCCGTGGGACCCGACGCGGGTGCCCGGCGGATCGGGCGGCGGCTCGGCGGCGGCCGTTGCGGCCGGCCTGGCGCCGTGGGCCCTCGGCTCCGACACCGGCGGCTCGATCAAGCAGCCCGCAGCCCTGTGTGGAAACGTGGGGCTGCGCCCGACGTACGGAACGGTGTCGCGCTACGGCGTGGTCGCGTTCGCCTCGTCGCTCGACCAGGTCGGGCCGGTGGCGCGGAACGTCCGTGACTGCGCGCTCCTCTACTCGATCATCTCGGGCCGCGACGACGACGACTCGACCACGGTCGAGGTCCCGCCGGTCGAGCTGCCGAGGGCGGAGGACCTGCGCGGGCTTCGGATCGGGGTGCCGAGGGAGCTGAACGACGCGGAGGGCATCGAGCCGGGCGTGCGTGAGTCCGTCGCGAAGGCGCTCGAGCTCGCCGAGTCCCTCGGCGCTAGCGTCGAGGAATGCTCGCTGCCCCGCTCCGTCGACTACGGGCTCGCCTGCTACTACCTGGTCGCGCCGGCCGAGGCGTCGTCGAACCTCGCACGGTACGACGGCGTCCGCTACGGGCTCCGGTCGCACGGGGACGACTTCCGGTCGATGGTGATGGCTTCGCGCCACGACGGGCTCGGCGACGAGCCGAAGCGTCGGATCATGCTCGGCACGTACGCGCTCTCGTCCGGCTACTACGACGCCTACTACGGCAAGGCGCAGCAGGTGCGTACCGTGATCAAGCGCGAGCACGACGCCGCGTTCGCGAAGTTCGACGTGCTGGCCAGCCCGACGAGCCCGACCGTCGCGTTCCCGCTCGGGGCGAAGGTCGACAACCCGCTCGCGATGTACCTGAGCGACCTGCTCACGATCCCGTCGTGCATGGCGGGGGTGCCGGGGCTGAACGTCCCCTGCGGGCTGTCCGACGGCCTGCCGGTGGGACTGCAGCTGATCGGTGCGCAGTTCTCCGAGAACACGCTCTTCCGGACGGCGCACGCGCTCGAGCTGGCACTCGGCTTCGACCCCGTCCCGACGAGGTACCGCTCGTGACGGCGGTCGGGTGGGAGCCGGTGATCGGGCTCGAGATCCACGTCCAGCTGAAGACGAGGACGAAGATGTTCTGCCGCTGCGAGAACGGCTTCGGCGGCGCGGCGAACACGCAGACCTGCCCGGTGTGCCTGGCGTTCCCGGGCGCGCTGCCGGTGCCGAACCGCAAGGCGATCGAGGAGACGATCAAGCTCGGCCTCGCGCTCGACTGCCGGGTCGCGGAGCGCGCGGTCTTCCACCGGAAGCACTACTTCTATCCCGACCTCCCGAAGGCGTACCAGATCAGCCAGTACGACGAGCCGCTCTGCTCGTACGGCCGGCTGACGGTGCCGATGGAGTCGGGCGACGTGACCGTCGGCATCGTGCGCGCGCACCTCGAGGAGGACGCGGCGAAGTCGATGCACGTGGCGGCATCGGGCCGCATCCACGGTGCGACCGCGACGCTCGTCGACTTCAACCGCGGCGGCACGCCGCTCGTCGAGATCGTCACCGAGCCGGACCTGCACGACGCGGAGACGGCCAAGCGGTTCCTGCAGCTGCTGCGCCAGACGGTCGTCGAGCTCGGGCTGTCGGACGCCGAGCTCGAGAAGGGCTCGATGCGCTTCGACGTGAACGTCTCCGTACGCCCGGAAGGAAGCGACGAGCTGCGAACGCGCACGGAGCTCAAGAACATGAACTCGTTCGCGTTCGCCGCGAAGGGCATCGAGCGGGAGATCGCGCGGCAGATCAAGGTGTACGAGTCCGGCGGGACGGTCGAGCAGGAGACGCTCCACTTCGACCCGTCGCACCAGGAGTCGCCGCCGCTTCGCTCGAAGGAGGAGGCGCAGGACTACCGGTACTTCCCCGAGCCCGACCTCGTGCCGGTCAGGCCCCCGGCCGAGCTGGTCGCCCGGCTGGGTGCAGAGGTGGGCGAGCTGCCGGGCGCGCGCATCCGCCGGCTCGCCGAGACGCTGTCCTTCTACGACGCGGACGTCCTGGTCACGGGCGGGCTCGACCGGCTGTGGTCGGACGTCGTCGCGGCCGGCGCCGATGCGAAGGAGGCCGCGAACGTGATCGCGAACCAGCTCGTCGCGACCGGGATCGATCCCGCGCGGGTGGATGCGCACGAGCTCGCGAAGCTCGTCTCGGCGCGTGCCGAGATCCCGCGGGCCGCATTCGACGCCGCGCTCGCCCAGGTCGGCGACGACGGCTTCTCGGCAGACCCCCACCTCGCGCAGAAGGTGGTCTCGGACGCGGGGGAGCTCGACCCGGTGATCGACCGCGTGATCGCCGCCAACCCCGGCCAGGCCGAGCAGTACCGCGGGGGCAAGCAGGGGCTGCTCGGCTTCTTCGTCGGCCAGGTGATGAAGGAGACCGGCGGCTCGGCCGACCCGCGCGTCGTCAACGAGCGCGTGCGCGCGAAGCTCGGATAGACGCCGTCAGAACCTCTTAGACTCGCGCCGATGCCGTGGCTCGAGCGCCGGCGCTGGTGGCGGGACGAAGGCCTGCCGGCGCTGCGGATCCTCGCGCTCGAGCACTGGGACCCCGAAGGCGTCTACGACGACCCGCTGCGCATCGACACGTACGACCCGTACCTGGAGCGCGTCGGCCGGATGCTCCGTCGAGGGAAGAGCGCCTCGGAGATCGCGCGCTACCTGGGCGCTGTGCGCACGAAGGCGTTCCGGCGGGACGAGAACGAGGAGGTGGATCAGTCGTTCGCCGACCGGATCGTCGCGTGGTACACCCTCGAGGCGCCCGGCGGGGGGCCCGCGACGCCGAGGTAGAGCAGCACGGAGGACAGGGCGAACGCCGCAGCCGCTGCCGAGACCGCAGTCTGGGTGAGCGCCGACGCAGCCCCTGCCGCGGCGACGGCCGAGACGATCAGCAGCCCTTGCCGCGGCCGTCCGCGGAGCGTCGCGGCCACCACGACCAGCACGGCGAGGGTCCCGAGCGAGCTCGAGACGATCGCGATCCCGCGGGGAAGGGCGTCGAGGTGGTCCTGCGCGCGCGGCACCGCGCTTCCGAAGGTCCCGTGGACCGGCATCGCGAGCGCCACGCCGACGGCGAGACCGGTGTAGAGGAGGCCGACCGGCGCCGCGAAGCGGCGTCCCCAGAGCAGGAGCGATCCGATCCCGAGCAGCGGCGCGGAGAGCAGCGCGCCCGCGAGGTAGTAGACGCGGAACGACCGCGCGTCCCAGCCGTGGGCGGCGCCCCAGGCCATCGCCGCGGTCGCGGCGGCGAAGGAGAAGAGTGCGGCGGCCCAGGCGATCCGGCGGCGGCGGGCGAGTTGCCCTCCGAGGCGCAGCGCGACCAGCGCCGCGGCGAACGAGAGGAGCGCATCCATCGGAGTGCAGTCTGCGCCTGTCGCTACGCTCTCGGCTTGGAGAAGCGCTACCTGTTCACACCCGGTCCGACGCCGGTGCCGCCCGAGGTGCTCGCGGCGACCGCCGAGCCGATCGTCCACCACCGGGGCAGCGACTTTCGGGTCGTGTACGAGCGCACGCTGGCCCGCCTGCGCGAGGTCTTCCACACCGAGTCCGACGTGCTGCTGTTCGCGGCCTCCGGAACCGGCGCGATGGACTCCGCCGTCGCCAACCTGTGCGCACCCGGCGAGCCGGTCGCGGTCGTCAGCCACGGCTCCTTCGGCGAGCGCTGGGTCGCGATCTGCGAGCAGTACGGCCTCGACGTTCGTCCGATCCGCTACGAGTGGGGCGAGACGCCGGATCCCGACGAGGTCGGAGGGGCGGTGCGCGAGAGCGGGGCGGCGGTGGTGCTCTGCCAGCAGTCCGACACCTCGACCGGCGTCGTGTCGGACGTCCGGGCGATCAAGGCCGCGGTCGGCGAGCCGCCGGTCGTCGTCGACGCGATCTCGTCGCTCGGCGCCGTGCCGCTCGAGGTCGACGCCTGGGGGATCGACGTGGCCGTCTCCGGCTCGCAGAAGGCGCTCATGTGCCCGCCGGGGCTCGCGATGGCGTCCGTGTCGCCGCGCGCGCTCGAGCGCGCGCCCGCGTCGCGCAGCTTCTACTTCGACTGGCGCCGCACGAAGAAGGCGCAGGACGCGCTCGACGCGGCGTTCACGCCGGCGGTCTCGCTCGTTCGCGGGCTCGACGTCGCGCTCGGGCTGATCCTCGACGCCGGCCTCCAGTCTGCGTTCGAGCGGCACGTCAGGCTCGGACGGGCAGCGCGCGCCGGCGTGAAGGCGATGGGGCTCGAGCTGTTCTCGCCCGACGACGACTCGAGCGCGGTCGTCACCGCGGTGCGTGTCCCGGACGGGATCGACGGCGACGCGCTCCTGCGCCATCTCCGGGACGTGCACGGCGTCACGCTCGCGCCGGGCCAGGCGCACCTGAAGGGGAAGATCTTCCGGATCGGGCACATCGGTTGGTTCGACATCTTCGACATCGCCGTGGCGCTCGCTGCAGTCGAGCTGTCGCTGACCGAGCTCGGCGCCGAGATCGAGCGCGGAGCGGCGGTCGCCCGCGCCTTCGAGGCGTTCGAGGGCCGCGTCACCGCGTGACCAGCGGCGGACGTGTCGTCGTCCGTGAGTCGATCGCCCAGGCCGGCATCGAGCTGCTGCGCGCGCGGGGCTTCGACGTCGTCGTCGACGCCGAGACGCCGCTCGATGCGCTGCTCGCGGACGCCGACGCGCTGATCGTCCGCTCGGCGACGAAGGTCACGGCCGACGTCCTCGAGCATGCGCCGCGACTGAAGGTGGTCGGGCGCGCGGGCGTGGGCGTCGACAACGTCGACGTCGAGACCGCCACCCGCCGCGGAATCGTCGTCGCCAACGCTCCCGAGTCCAACGTCGTGTCGGCGGCGGAGCACACGCTCGGGCTGCTCGTGGCGCTCGCCCGAAACATCCCGCAGGCGCACGCCGCGCTCCGCGAGGGCCGCTGGGAGCGCTCGCGCTACGGCGGCGTCGAGCTCGCCGACAAGACGCTCGGCATCCTCGGCTTCGGCCGCATCGGCCAGCAGGTCGCACGGCGCGCACTCGGGTTGCAGATGAAGGTGATCGGCCACGACCCGTACGTCTCCGAGGAGCGCTTCCGCGACCTCGGTGTCGAGTCGGTGTCGTTCGACGAGGTGCTCGAGCGGTCCGATTTCGTCACGCTCCACCTTCCGCTGAACGACTCGACGCGTGGTGCGATCGGAGCCGAGCAGATCGCGCGCATGCGCGACGGCGTGCGGGTCGTCAACGCCGCCCGGGGAGAGCTGCTCGACGAGACCGCGCTCGTCGCCGCGCTCGAGTCGGGCAAGGTCGCCGGTGCGGCGGTCGACGTGTTCGTCCAGGAGCCGTATACGGGCCCGCTGCTGCAGGCGCCGAACATCGTCGTCACGCCGCATCTCGCCGCCTCCACGGACGAGGCCCAGGACCGCGCCGGTCTGATCGTCGCCGAGCAGGTCGCCGCCGCGCTGCAGGGCGAGCTCGTGACCAACGCGGTGAACATCCCGACCGTGGGCGCCGACGACCTCGAGGTGCTGGGGCCGTTCATCCCGCTCGCGGCCAAGCTCGGCAAGCTGGCCGCCGAGCTCGCGGGCGGGGAGATGCGCAGCATCGTCGTCGAGGCCGAGGGCGAGCTCGCCGAGTACGACACGCGCCTGCTCACGGTCGCCGCGCTGAACGGCGCCTTCCAGGGACGGAGCCAACAGCCGGTCAACTACGTGAACGCGCCGGTGATCGCCGCCGACCGCGGGGTCGAGGTGATCGAGGAGACCCGGAGGTCGTCGCACGACTACAAGAACCTCGTCGCGGTGACGGCCGACGGTTGTCGCGTCGCCGGCACGACGATCGGGACCGAGGACCGGCAGTGGCTCGTCTCGGCGCTCGGGTTCCAGGTCGAGATCGAGCTCGCGCCGCGCATGGCGCTGCTGCGCTACGACGACGTCCCCGGCGTGATCGGGCGCGTCGGGACGCTTTTCGGCTCCGCCGGCGTCAACATCGCCAACATGGCCGTGTCGCGCAGCCGCGATGCCGGCAAGGCGCTGATGGCGCTCTCGATCGACTCGCCGGTTCCTCCGGAGCTGATCACCCGGCTTCGCGAGGGCACCGACGAGGCGCACGTCATCCAGTAGGTTCCGCCGCATGGCCGAGTGGCCCGAGCCGGTCGAGCGTGTCGCCGCCGTCCTGCGTGGAGCCGCCGTCGACGCGCGCATCGAGGAGTTCAGCGAGGGTGCCGCGACCGCTCGGGACGCGGCACGGGCGATCGGCTGCGAGCTCGCCCAGATCGTCAAGTCGCTCGTCTTCGTCTGCGACGGCGCCTTCGTGCTCGCGCTCGTCCCGGGCGACCAGCGTGCGAACGAGGGCGCGATCCGCTCCGCGGCCGAGGCGTCGGAGGTCCGTGTCGCCAATGCCGAAGAGGTGATGTTCGCGACCGGGTTCGCACCCGGCGGAGTCGCCCCGTTCCCGCTGCGCGCGGTCACCCGACCTGATGGACGGCTCCTTTCTGCAGCATCAGGAGGTCTGGATCGGCGCCGGCACGGAGCAGTTCATGGCCGCGCTCGCGCCGCAGGAGCTGCAGCGGCTCACCCGGGCGGCGTCCTTCGATCTCGTGACCCCTCGGTAGACTGGAAAGCCGTCGATCGAGAGGAGCTTCGGTGCAGGAGACCGAGAAGATCTGGATGAACGGCGAGCTCGTCGACTGGGCCGATGCGAAGGTCCACGTCGGCGTCCACGGTCTCCACTACGGCTCGGGCGTGTTCGAGGGGATCCGCTGCTACGACACGCCGAAGGGGCCTGCGGTCTTCCGGCTCACCGACCATCTGCAGCGGCTGCACAACTCGGCGCGCCTGCTGCACATGCAGATCCCGTACTCGGTCGACGACCTGCGCACGGCGACGAACGAGCTGATCGGCGCCAACGGGCTGCCCGAGTGCTACATCCGCCCGATCGCCTTCTACGGGTACGGGCAGCTCGGGGTCGCGACCCGGGGGAACCCGGTCGAGACCGTGATCATGAGCTGGCCGTGGGGCACGTACCTGGGCGAGGACGGGCTCGCGAAGGGCATCACCGCGAAGGTGTCGTCGTGGCAGCGCGTCTCGCCGAACGTCGTCCCGCACGTGTCCAAGGCGACCGGCGTCTACCTGAACTCGATGCTCGCGGTCACCGAGGCGAACCTCGGCGGCTACGACGAGGCGATCCTGCTCACACCCGAGGGGCTCGTCGCCGACGGCTCGGGCGAGAACATCTTCGTCGTCCGCGAGGGCGTGATCTACACACCCGACCTCGCCACCGGCATCCTCCCGGGCCTGACCCGCGACGCCGTGATCCAGATCGCCCAGGATCTCGGCCATCGGGTGGTCGAGAAGGCGATCATCCGCTCCGACCTCTACCTCGCGGACGAGGCCTTCATGTGCGGGACGGCGGCCGAGGTGACGCCGCTCCGGGCGATCGACGACCACGAGCTCGGGGTGGGCGAGGTCACGCTCGAGATCCAGGACGCGTACCTCTCGACCGTGCGCGGGAAGACGGACCGCTGGGCGCAGTGGCTCGAGCACGTCCCGCAGCTCGCACGCGCCTGAGATGAGCACGCAGGCGACGCGCATCGCGCTGAGCGCGCCGTGGATCGACGAGCGCGACGAAGAGCTCGTGCTCGAGGTGCTCCGCTCCGGCTGGCTCTCGCTCGGCCCGACCGGGCCGCGCTTCGAGTCGCTCCTCGCGGCGGCGGTCGGCGCGCCGCACTGCGCCGCCGTCTCGTCGGGCACCGCGGGCCTGCATCTCTGCATGCGGCTGGCCGAGGTCGGCCCGGGCGACGAGGTGATCACGTCACCGTACTCCTTCGTCGCGTCGGCCAACTGCGCGATCTACGAGGGCGCCACGCCCGTCTTCGCCGACATCGATCCGCGCACGCTCAACCTCGATCCTGCGGCCGTCGAGGCGGCGATCACACCACGGACGAAGGCGATCGTGGCCGTCGACATCTTCGGCTATCCCTGCGAGCTCGACGACCTCGCCGAGCTGTGCCGCCGGCACGGCCTCGTGCTGGTCGAGGATTCGTGCGAGGCGCTCGGGGCGCGGTACAGGGGACGTCCGCTCGGCTCGCACGGGCATCCCGCGGTGTGGGCGTTCTACCCCAACAAGCAGATGACGACCGGAGAGGGCGGCGCGGTGACGACGCACGACGAGACGCAGCACGAGCTGCTCGTGTCGCTGCGCAACCAGGGACGCCTCGAGACGTCGAGCTGGCTCCAGCACGGGCGGCTCGGGTTCAACTACCGGTTGAGCGACGTCTCGGCGGCGCTCGGGATCGGCCAGCTCGAGAAGCTCGACCGGATGCTCGCCGCACGGCGCGGCGTCGCCGCCACCTACGGCGAGCTGCTGGCCGATGTCGACGTCGAGCTGCCGTTGCCCGACGACGACGACCATGAGCGGTCGTGGTTCGTCTACGTGGTGAAGCTGCCTGCAGGTGTCGACCGTGACGGCGTGATGCGCACGCTCGCCGCCGAGGGGATCGCGACGGCGCCGTACCTGCCGTCGATCCACCTCCAGTCGTACATGCGCGAGCGTTACGGGTTCAGCGAGGGGATGCTTCCGGTCAGCGAGGACTGCAGCGCGCGCACGATGGCGTTGCCGTTCCACGCCCGGCTCGCGCGCGAGGATCAGGAGCGGGTCGCCGACGCGCTCCGGTCCGCGATCGCGTAGGCGAACGCGGCACAGCACGCGACGGCGGTGATCGCGATCCCGATCGCGGCCTCGAGCACGCGCCGATGCGAGATCGTCACCGTGAAGCTGAGGCCGGGCCGCAGCTCCCAGGCGGCGAGCGCCGCGAGCGCGACGACGACGATCGCGGCGGCGGCCAGCCGCAACGGGATTCCCTTGTCGAGCGGCCGCTTCACGAGCTGCGCGGCGCCTGCAGCCCAGGCGGTCGCCATGCAGAAGCCGCCCCCGACGTCCGACGGCAGGTGCCAGGCGTTGAAGACGAGGCCCACACCCATGCCGGCCGCGTAGAGCGCCGCGCCCACCGTTGCGGCGGTGCGCTGCCCGACGGGCGCGACGAGCACGAACGAGAGGCCGAGGGCGAGCGCAACGGTGGAGTGGCCGCTCGGAAAGCCCTGAGCAAGGTCGTGCGGGACGCCGGCGCGTGCGTGGAGCGTCGGCTTCAGGTACTCGGTCGTCGCGACGGAGCCGACGAGCGTGATCACGACGGCCGCGACCAGGTCGAGCCGCCACTGCAGGAGCGACCAGAGGACGATCAAGCCGCCCATGAGCGCGAAGGAAACGACGGCGATCGCGGTCAGCACGGCGTTGCTCGAGCTATGGGCGGCCTCGCCGAGCGCGATCCCGTTCAGGACCGACGTGAGGTCGAACTCGTGGCCGAAGCCGGTCCGCGTGCCGATCAGGCGGAATGCGACGACACCGAGAGCGGCGACCAGGGTCAGCACGGCCAGCGATAATCGGCGGATGGCTGACGGGGTGATGGTGTTCCTCGGGTTCGGGAAGTACGTGCGGGCCGATCGAATCTATGCGCTCGAGCCGCTGGCGGCCGACGAGCGTGGGTCGGGTGCGCGCACCCGCGTGTGGATCGAGGGCATCGCCGAGCCGCTGATCGCGTCGCGGACCGAGCGGGCGATCCTGGCCGAGATGGGCGCCGTACCGCAGCGCCGACGGCCGCCGGCGCAGGACGAGAACCTCTTCTAGTTGCTGGAACGGGCCCGGATCGACCTGCGGCCGCTTCGCCGCCGCCACTTCCGCAACCTCTGGCTCGGTCAGGCGATCTCGTCGATCGGCGCCGAGATCGCGACGGTCGCGGTCCCCTACCAGGCGTACACGCTCACCCACTCGACCGCGGTCGTGGGGCTGCTCGGCCTGGCGTCGCTCGTCCCGCTGCTCGTCGTGCCGCTCGTCGGCGGCGCGCTCGCCGACGCGGTCGACCGGCGCACCGTCCTGCTGCGCACGGAGACCGGGATGTCCGTGGTCGCGGCGCTCTTCCTGGTCAACTCCCTGGTCGGCCAGCCGCGCGTCTGGGCGCTGTTCGTGCTCCAGGCGCTCGTCGGTCGGCATCTTCAGCCTCGGGCGGCCGGCGATGGCGACCTTGACGCCGCTGCTCGTCCCCGACGACGGAGCTCGAGGCGGCGATGGCGGTGGAGAGCGTCTACGGGTCGCTCGCCGCGGTCGGCGGGCCGGCGGCCGGCGGTTTGCTGATCGCTGCGGCAGGCGTGCCGTGGACGTACGGGATCGACCTCGCGACCTACGCGGCCTCGTTCGTCGCGCTGGCTCTGCTCCCGCGCTTCGAGCCGCTCGGAGCGGCGCGACCGGCCGAGCCTGCGATCGATCGTCGAGGGCTTTCGCTTCCTCGTCGACCGCCAGGCGCTGCTCGGGATCTTCGCGGTCGACACGAGTGCGATGGTGTTCGGCATGCCGAGCGCGCTGTTCCCCGCGATCGCGCTCCACCAGCTCGGGGGCAACGCTCGCCACCGTCGGCTACCTGTACGCCGCGCCGTACGCGGGCGCGCTGGCCGGCTCGCTGATCTCGGGCTGGACGCCGCACGTCGGCCGGCAGGGGATCGCGGTGACCGTCGCCGCGTGCGTCTGGGGCGCCGCGATCGCCGGGTTCGGCTTCGCGACGAGCCTCTGGCCGGCCCTCGCCCTGCTCGCGATCGCCGGGTGCGCCGACTTCTTCAGCGCCGTCCTGCGCTCGACGATGCTCGTCCGCGTCACGCCGCCGCAGCTGCTCGGGCGGCTGTCCGGGATCGAGTTCGCCCAGGTCGCGAGCGCGCCGAACCTCGGCGACGTCGAGGCCGGCGTGCTCGCGTCGCTCACCTCGATCCGCTTCTCGGTCGTCTCGGGTGGGCTCTTGTGCATCGTCGGCTGCCTCGCCGTCACGCTCGCGCTGCCGGGCTACCGGCGGTACGACTCGCGACACGCGGCGGCGACCGCATGAAGCGGTCGTTCTTCCGCCGGCCGGTGCACGAGGTCGCGCCGGAGCTGATCGGCGCCGAACTGCTCGTCGACGGCGTCGGCGGAGTGATCGTCGAGGTGGAGGCGTACGACCACGAGGATCCGGCATCCCACGCCTACCTGAACCGCGCCACGGCTCGCAACGCTTCGATGTTCCTCGACGGCGGCCACGCCTACGTCTACCGGTCGTACGGGATCCACTGGTGCCTCAACCTCGTCTGCGGCGAAGCCGGTGTCGCGAGCGCCGTGCTCGTCCGGGCGCTCGAGCCCACGCACGGCGTGCCGGAGATGATCCGCCGCCGCGGCGTGTCCGACGAGCGGCTGCTCTGCTCGGGGCCCGGGCGGCTGTGCCAGGCGCTCGGGGTGACGGGAGCGCTCGACGGGCTGCCGCTCGACCGGCCTCCGTTCCGGCTCGTGCCTGGCCGCGAGCGCCGGGAGGTCGTCAGTGGGGCGAGGATCGGGTTGACGAAGGCCGCCGACCGGCCGTGGCGCTACGCCGCGCGCGGCTCGCGCTTCGTCAGCCGCCCGATGCGCCCCGCACCGTCAGCGTGAGCCGCAGGCCGGGCGCGGCCGCCGTGTGCGGCTCGAGCGACTGGTGCGTCACCTTGCCCTTCGAGCCGCCTTCGACGTGCACGTCGAGGTGGAGGCGCGCGACCTTCGCCTGGGCGCGCGTCAGCGAGAGCCCGACCAGCCGCGGGATCGAGCCGTGGAGCGATCTCGGGAGGACGAGCGTGACCGTGTCGTGCGCCGACGCCGTGCCGCGGGCCGGCAGCTGCTTGACGACGACGTTCAGCCGCTCGCCGGGCCGGGCCGGGGCGGTAGACGACGGCCGGGGTCAGCGGCTGGCCCTCGAGCCGTGCCTCCGCGGCCGTGATCGTCTCGCCGACGACGTTCGGGACGTCGACCTCGTTCGGCTTGCAGTTCGCGAGCGGGATCAGCGGCGCGCTGCCCCCGTAGAAGGCGAGCTGGAAGGTGTTGCGGCAGACGCCGTTGTCGCGCTGCAGCTCGCCGTCCCGGCTGACGACGTTCACCGGGCCGGCGTACTCGGACGACGGCGACGGGAATGTCTCGGGCGGATCGTTGAGGTAGGCGAGGGCCTTGGTCATGAACGCCTTCCAGATCAGCGCGGGGAAGGTCCCGCCCGCCACCGGCTTGCCGTGGAACTGCGTCTGCATCGGGACGAGGCTGTTCGGGTACCCGACCCAGACCGCAGCCACGAGCTGAGGCGTGTAGCCCACGAACCACGCGTCGCCGTAGTTCTCGGTCGTCCCGGTCTTGCCGGCGACCACCCGGCCCGGGAGCCCGGCCGCGGTGCCGGTGCCGTAGCGGACGACGCCCTCCAGCAGCTGGTCGACGGTCGCCGCCTGGTCGGGGGTGAGCACCTGCTTCGGCGTCACGCCGTTCATCTCGACGTCGCCCTTCGCGTCGACGACCTTCTCGATCGCGCGCGGCTCGTTGCCGAAGATCGAGCCGTCGAGGCGATAGCCGCCGTCTGCGAAGGAGTCGTAGGCCCGTGCCATCTCGAGCGGCGTCGCGGGCTCGGCGCCGAGGCCGATCGCGAAGTACGGCTGCAGCGGCGACGTGATCCCGAGCTCCCGTGCGGTCTTCGCGACCGACCCCGGGCCGACGATCGCGGTCAGCTGCGAGTACACGGAGTTGTCGGAGTACGCGGTCGCGGCCGTCAGGTCGATCGGGCCGAGGTACTCGCCTTCGTAGTTGTTCACCTGCCAGACGCGTCCCCCGATGTCGATCGCGATCGGCTTCGACGTGAGCACCGTCGACGGCGCGATCCCCTTCTTGAGCGCCGTCGCGAGCACGAACGGCTTGAACGAGGAGCCGGGCTGGCGCTCGCCCTGCGTCGCGAGGTTGAACTGGCTCTTGTGGTAGTTCTGGCCGCTGACCATCGCGAGCACCGCTCCGGTCTTGACGTCCAGCACGACGAGCGCCGCCGTCGGGCCGTTCGGGTCGGTGAGGACGGACGAGACGGCCTCGCGCCCGAAGCGCTGCAGGGCCGGGTCGAGTGTGGTCGTCACCTTGAGGCCGCCGCCGTATGCCCGCGACGGCCCGTACTGCTGCACGAGCTGGTCCTTGACGTAGTTGGCGAAGAACGGGGCTGCCACGCCCTGCGTCGACGGGAGGCTGACCTTCGCCGGGTTGGGCATCGGGTAGTTGAGCGCGGCGTGGTACTGCCCGGGTGTCAGATAGCCCTGCGCATAGAGCTGCTCGAGCACGACGTCACGGCGGTCGTGGGCGAGGGACGGGTGCGCCACCGGGTCCCAGAGGCCCGGGTCCTGCGGGATGCCGGCGAGCAGCGCGGCCTCGGCGGGGTTGAGCGTCTTCGCGCCGTGGCCGAAGTAGATGTGCGCCGCCTGCTGAACGCCGTAGGCGCCGTTCCCGAAGTAGACGGTGTTCAGGTATGCGGTGAGGATCTGGTCTTTCGACCACCGGCGCTCGAGCTGCCAGGCGAGCGCCGCCTCGACGAGCTTGCGCCCGATCGACTTCTGGCTCGTCAGGTAGGCCTGCTTGACGAACTGCTGCGTGATCGTCGAGCCGCCCTGCACTGCGCCCTCGTGCGTCACGTCGGCCCAGAGGGCACGCGCCATGCCGCGCAGGTCGACGCCGTGGTGCTCGTAGAAGCGCTTGTCCTCGATCGCGACGATCGCGTGCTTCATCCAGGGCGAGATGTCCTTGGAGGGGACGACGACGCGAGCCTGCGAGCCGCGGAGGATCGCGAGCACGGTGTGGCCGTCGTTCGCGTAGACGTAGGTGTTCGCCTCGGTGTGCTGCTTGGCCGGATCGAGCTGCGGAATCTTGGCCGCGACCGAGGTGAGCAGCCCGAAGGTGAAAGAGGCCAGGCCCAGGACGCCGAGGATCAGGAGAAGGGCGAGAAGCCTGAGCTTGCGGATGCGCCGCCGCTTCCGCGGGCGCGGGGATTTCCGGAACAGCGCCAGTGCGGCGGTAGTCTAGCCCCCCGGTGGGCCTGGAAGCTCTCACGCGAAACGCGGTCAACCTGCTCCCGGATGGGGGCCTGGAAGCGAAGCTCGAGCTGGGCCGGCCGCTGCGCGTCAAGCTCGGGATCGACGTCACCTCCCCCGACATCCACGTCGGCCGCGCCATCCCGCTGCAGCGGATGCGCGCGTTCCAGGACGAGGGTCACACCGGCGTCCTGATCATCGGCGACTACACCACGCGGATCGGCGACCCGTCGGGGCGCTCTGCGGAGCGGCCGATCCTGACCGACGAGGAGATCGACCGGAACGCGAAGACGTATCTCGACCAGGCGATGGTGATCCTCGATCCCGACCGGACCGAGGTGCGCTACAACGGCGAGTGGCTCTCGCGGCTCTCCTATGCGGACGTCGTGCGCCTCGCGCGGACGATCACGGTCGCCCGGATCCTCGAGCGCGACGACTTCGAGAAGCGGATGAAGGCGCGCGAGCCGATCTCGATCTCCGAGCTCCTCTACCCGCTGATGCAGGCCTACGACTCGGTGGCGATCGAGGCCGACGTCGAGCTCGGCGGCACCGACCAGCTCTACAACCTGCTCGCCGGCCGGGAGGTGATGCCGCACTACGGCGTGGAGCCGCAGGTGGTGCTGACGACGCCCCTGCTGCTCGCGTGGGACGGCACGAAGATGAGCTCCTCGGTCGGGAACAACATTCCGCTGACCGCGCCGCCGGAGGAGATGTTCGGCCGGACGATGCGGATCTCCGACGACCAGCTGGCCGAGTGGTACCGGCTCGTCATGGAGCGGCCGGTCCCGGAGGGCGACCCGCTCGAGGCGAAACTCGCGCTGGCCCGCTTCATCGTGCGGCGGTCGCACGGCCCAGAGGCCGCTTCCGCGGCCGAGGATCACTTCACCCGCGTCGTCCGGCGGCACGAGGCGCCCGAGGACGTGCCCGAGGTCGCGCTGCCGGCCGGTGATCCGGTCCACCTCCCGGCGCTCCTCGTCGACTCGCTCGGAGTCGACTCGACCTCGGCGGCGCGGCGGCTGATCGAGCAGGGCGGCGTGAAGGTGAACGGGGAGCCGGCGACCGCCTTCGACCTGCCGCGCGCGGCGCTCGCCGGGGCCCTGCTGCAGGTGGGAAAGCGCCGATTCGCCCGGTTGACACCCGTGGAGGGCTAGCTATACTTTCTTGGCCGTCCAGGAGGACGGTGTTTGGAAGTCCCTCAACCTCGTCCAAGGAGCCCCCAAGGCCCGACTCGTATCCGATACGATTCGTTCCCTCGGAGGCCTCTGGCGCGAGTCGGAGGCTTTTTTTCGCCGTCAGAACCGCGAAACGGCACCGGTCTTTGAAAACTCAGCAGCGAGCGTTTACGTCGAGAAGGCAGCCCTTCGGGCTGTCGAGTAGACCCTGTACCGCCCCGCTCTGGTGGTCAAACAACAGAGTCGGGGGCGGACTTTGAGCTCAAGCTCAAGGTGAAAAGACTGTCGGCCCACTGCGGCCGGCAACCACTTCTTCACGGAGAGTTTGATCCTGGCTCAGGACGAACGCTGGCGGCGCGCTTAACACATGCAAGTCGAGCGAGAACCGAAGCCTTCGGGCATCGGGGAAAGCGGCGAACGGGTGAGTAACACGTGGGCAACCCACCCCTGGTACCGGGATAGCCCGGGGAAACCCGGATTAATACCGGATGGCCCAGCAGCCTCTCGGGGCGGCTGGAAAAGGGAGCTTCGGCCTCCGACCAGGGACGGGCCCGCGGCGGATTAGCTTGTTGGTGGGGTAACGGCTCACCAAGGCGACGATCCGTAGCTGGTCTGAGAGGACGATCAGCCACACTGGGACTGAGACACGGCCCAGACTCCTACGGGAGGCAGCAGTGGGGAATCTTGCGCAATGGGCGAAAGCCTGACGCAGCGACGCCGCGTGGGGGAAGAAGGCTTTCGGGTTGTAAACCCCTTTCAGGAAGGACGAAGCTCCTCGGGTGAATAGCCCAGAGGGTGACGGTACTTCCAGAAGAAGCCCCGGCTAACTACGTGCCAGCAGCCGCGGTAATACGTAGGGGGCAAGCGTTGTCCGGATTTATTGGGCGTAAAGAGCGTGTAGGCGGCCATGTAGGTCCGTTGTGAAAACTCGAGGCTCAACCTCGAGACGCCGATGGAAACCATATGGCTAGAGTCCGGAAGAGGAGAGTGGAATTCCTGGTGTAGCGGTGAAATGCGCAGATATCAGGAAGAACACCCGTGGCTAAGGCGGCTCTCTAGTACGGTACTGACGCTGAGACGCGAAAGCGTGGGGAGCGAACAGGATTAGATACCCTGGTAGTCCACGCCGTAAACGATGGGTGCTAGGTGTGGGGGGTGTCGACTCCCTCCGTGCCGAAGCTAACGCATTAAGCACCCCGCCTGGGGAGTACGGCCGCAAGGCTAAAACTCAAAGGAATTGACGGGGGCCCGCACAAGCAGCGGAGCATGTGGTTTAATTCGACGCGACGCGAAGAACCTTACCTGGGCTTGACATGCACGGGAATGTCGTAGAAATACGGCAGCCCTTCGGGGCTCGTGCGCAGGTGTTGCATGGCTGTCGTCAGCTCGTGTCGTGAGATGTTGGGTTAAGTCCCGCAACGAGCGCAACCCCTGTCCCATGTTGCCAGCGTGAAAGACGGGGACTCATGGGAGACTGCCGGTGACAAATCGGAGGAAGGTGGGGATGACGTCAAGTCAGCATGACCCTTATGTCCAGGGCTACACACGTGCTACATTGGCCGGTACAAAGGGCTGCAAACCCGCGAGGGGGAGCGAATCCCAAAAAACCGGTCCCGGTTCGGATTGAAGGCTGAAACTCGCCTTCATGAAGGCGGAGTTGCTAGTAATCGCGGATCAGCAATGCCGCGGTGAATACGTTCCCGGGCCTTGTACACACCGCCCGTCACACCACGAAAGTTGGCAATACCCGAAGCCGGTGGGCTAACCCCTCGGGGAGGCAGCCGTCGAAGGTAGGGTCGATGATTGGGGTGAAGTCGTAACAAGGTAGCCGTAGCGGAAGCTGCGGCTGGATCACCTCCTTTCTAGGGATCCCGGAGCACTTACTCCGGTGGCGACCGGCTCGTCGATGGCTCTTTCCGAAAGGGCCGTCCGATGTCCGGTCTCGCCTAGATCAACGTCGACCTCGGCGTGCAAGACCACTCGCTGCTGAGTTTTGAGAGACCGGGCCCAATTCGTGGCGCGGTTCTTCTCGTGGGGCGAGCGCGAGCTCGCGCGCACCTTGAAAACTCCATAGTTGCGAAATGTGAGTTCTTCACGATCAAGAGACTAAGGGCACACGGTGGATGCCTTGGCGCCAAGAGCCGATGAAGGACGTGGGCGGCTGCGATAAGCCCGGGTGAGGTGCTGACCGACCTTTGACCCCGGGATCTCCGAATGGGGAAACCCACCAGTGGTAATGCGCTGGTACTCGCATCTGAATCCATAGGGTGCGAAGAGGCAAGCTGGGGAACTGAAACATCTAAGTACCCAGAGGAAAGGAAAGAAACCTCGACTCCCTGAGTAGTGGCGAGCGAAAGGGGAAGAGCCCAAACCGTTGCGATGTGACAGGCGGCAGCCGTTGTCGCAGCGGGGTTGTAGGGCTTCGGATGATCTGCCTGCCGGCGGGTCGACGAGTTACAAAGCTGTGTGGTAGGCGAAGCGCATGGAACTGCGCGCCGCAGAGGGTAACGGCCCCGTAGCCGAAACTGCACAGCCTCGTTTCCGGAGCTCCTGAGTACGGCCGGGCACGGGAAACCCGGTCGGAACCCGCGGGGACCACCCCGCAAGGCTAAGTACTCCTTGGCGACCGATAGTGAACTAGTACCGTGAGGGAAAGGTGAAAAGTACCCCGGAAGGGGAGTGAAATAGCACCTGAAACCGTGTGCTTACAAGCGGTCGGAGCCGGACACTGTCCGGTGACGGCGTGCCTTTTGCATAATGAGCCAGCGAGTTACTCGTCCACGGCAAGGTTAAGGAAACGGAGCCGTAGCGAAAGCGAGTCTGAACAGGGCGTTCAGTCGTGGGCGGTAGACCCGAAACTGAGTGATCTATCCATGGGCAGGTTGAAGCGGGGGTAAGACCCCGTGGAGGACCGAACCGACCTAGGTTGAAAACTGGGCGGATGACCTGTGGATCGGAGTGAAAGGCTAATCAAACTCAGAGATATCTGGTTCTCCCCGAAATATATTTAGGTATAGCCTCAGACGTTCAATAGCGGTTGTAGAGCACTGTTTGGCCTAGGGGGCCTACCAGCTTACCGAAGTCAGGCAAACTCCGAATGCCGCTATTCCAGAGTCTGGGAGTCAGAGTGCGGGGGATAAGCTTCGTGCTCAAAAGGGAAACAGCCCAGACCGTCGGCTAAGGCCCCTAATTCCATGCTAAGTGGGAAACGATGTCCGATTGCACAGACAACCAGGATGTTGGCTTAGAAGCAGCCACCATTCAAAGAGTGCGTAACAGCTCACTGGTCAAGTGGTCGGGCGCGGACAATGTAACGGGGCTCAAGCATGGAGCCGAAGCCACGGACTTCATCCTCGTGATGGAGTGGTAGGGGAGCGTTCCCACCGCCGGCGAAGCGGCGACGGAAGTCAGCCGTGGAGGGGTGGGAAGTGAGAATGCTGGCACGAGTAACGAAAGACGAGTGAGAAACTCGTCCGCCGAATGCCCAAGGGTTCCTGAGTAAAGCTAATCTGCTCAGGGTTAGTCGGGACCTAAGCCGAGGCCGACAGGCGTAGGCGATGGACAACAGGTTGATATTCCTGTACCACGTCCCCACCGCTATCACCGAATGGCGGGACGGGGTAGGTGAAGCCAACCCAGGCGATGGTCGACCTGGGGTAACCGCGTAGGGCGACCGATAGGGAAATCCGTCGGTCACGAAGCCTGAGACGGGATGCCGAGAGCGCTCAAGCTCGAAGTGGTTGCAACCATGCCTCCGAGAAAAGCGTCTAGGGAGGTGGGACGTGCCCGTACCAAAACCGACACAGGTGGGCAGGTAGAGAATACCAAGGCGATCGGAAGAACCCTCGAAAAGGAACTCGGCAAAATGGCCCCGTAACTTCGGGAGAAGGGGCGCCACGGTAGAGTGAAAATCCCTCGCGGATTCGAGCTCGAGGTGGCCGCAGTGAAACGGCCCAAGCGACTGTTTACCAAAAACACAGGTCTCTGCGAAGTCGAAAGACGACGTATAGGGGCTGACGCCTGCCCGGTGCCGGAAGGTCACGAGGAGAGGTTAGCTTTCGGGCGAAGCTTCGAATCCAAGCCCCGGTAAACGGCGGCGGTAACTATAACCGTAGGACCGAGGTTGTTCCTCGGAAGGGCGGTTGAAAAATCCGACTATATGCTGGGACATCCGAGCATCCCGCGCTACTCATCGTGGCGTCCGAATGGATGTTTACGATAGTGACAACGTGACGGGTGCGGACAATCAGCAGGAAAGACTCGGAAGCACTGAATCCGCAAGCTGGTTCCTCGCGGGCTTCGTCGAAGGCGAAGGCTCGCTCTGTGTGAGCGTCAAGCGGCACCCGACGTGCCGGCACGGCTACTACGTCGATCCAGGATTCTTCCTGTATCAACACGAGAGTGGCCGGGCGATCTTGGAGCTCAGCAGAGTCGACCTTCGGAAGTGGACGGATCTATCCGAAGTCAGGATGTCCACACGTCCTGACCTATGAGATCTCGTCCACCTCGGTCCTCCGAGAGCGTGTGATCTCGTTCTTCGAACGGTACGTCGTACCTACCGTTCAGTTGCAAGCGGGAGACGTTCACGCGGTTCAAGGAGATCCTCCAGGCGATGGAACGCGGGGAGCACCTGAGGGACGACGGTCTCGCAGAGATCGTTCGGAAGGTGTACGCGATGAATCCAGCGAGCAAAGGTCGAGCACGGTCACGTCCACTCGACGAGGTGCTTGCGAGAATCCTCAGAGGCCATACGTCGGACATCCCTTCCTCGGGATGAAGAGATGGTCCAGTCCTCACGGCGACGTGGGGGATAACTGCCTAAGGTAGATTCGCTGCCCCCCGCATCGGTGACGATGCGGTGCGCATCTGGCTATATGCTGGAAACTCCGAGTATCCCGCGCTACTCGCCGGTGAAGTCCGTCGGCAGTGACAATGCGCCGGGTGCGGACAATCAGCAGGAAAGACCCGCCACGTTCGGGTGGCGGGAATCCTCAGAGACCATACGCCAGACGCCCTCGTTTCCGAGGGTGATGAGATGGTCCCCTCTGCATGGCGACATGCAGGGAACGGCATCCAAGGAAGTGTCGTTCCGTTCGGACGATGTTCGGACAAGACATGAAGCGAAATTCCTTGTCGGGTAAGCGATTGCCCGAGTTGGAGGTGACTCCAACTGACAACCGGCTAATAACGGGGAAGCCCTCCTCGTATGCGGCGCGTCAAGGACGCCGTGAAAGCGAGTGGGTAATCCCGTGGGAAGTCGCTCGTACGAGTTGACCCCGTAACGACTGATCCGTCACGATCTTGTGACGGTGAGATCGCGTATCGTGAGCCTCTGGGCTCAAATCTCTGAGCGCGATCAGACGCCGGCCCTTGGCTAACAGTTGCGAGTTGCGAGCTCTGGTCTTATTCATGCCGGAGAACTGCTCGTGGCTACGTCAAGGTGAAGGGATAGTCTGCGCCTCTGGAAACAGAGGAGAAACGCGAAGTTCCGACCTGCACGAATGGCGTAACGACTTGGGCGCTGTCTCTTCGAGGGATCCGGTGAAACTGTAGTCTCGGTGAAGATGCCGAGTACCCGTGGTTGGACGGAAAGACCCCGTGAACCTTTACTACAGCTAGATGTTGGAGTTCGGGGTACGTTGTCCAGGATAGGTGGGAGGCTGTGAAGCCGCGGCGCCAGCCGTGGTGGAGCCAACCTTGGGATACCACCCTTCGTAGTCTGGGCTTCTAACCCGCTGCCGTGATCCGGGGCGGGAACAGCATCTGGTGGGTAGTTTGACTGGGGCGGTCGCCTCCCAAAATGTAACGGAGGCGCGCAAAGGTTCCCTCAGCACGGTTGGAAATCGTGCGTAGAGCGTAAAGGCATAAGGGAGCTTGACTGCGAGAGCGACAGCTCGAGCAGGGACGAAAGTCGGCCTTAGTGATCCGGCGGTAACACGTGGAAGTGCCGTCGCTCAACGGATAAAAGGTACTCCGGGGATAACAGGCTTATCCTTCCCAAGAGTCCACATCGACGGAAGGGTTTGGCACCTCGATGTCGGCTCGTCGCATCCTGGGGCTGGAGTAGGTCCCAAGGGTTGGGCTGTTCGCCCATTAAAGCGGTACGCGAGCTGGGTTCAGAACGTCGTGAGACAGTTCGGTCCCTATCCACCATGGGCGTTGGAGGCTTGAGAGGAGTCGTCTCTAGTACGAGAGGACCGAGACGAACAGACCTCTGGTGTATCAGTCGTCGTGCCAACGGCGCTGCTGATTAGCCACGTCTGGATGGGATAACCGCTGAAAGCATCTAAGCGGGAAGCCCACCTCGAGATGAGGCCTCCCATCTCCTAGAGAGAGTAAGAGCCGTGGAAGACCACCACGTCGATAGGCGGGACGTGCAAGCACAGCAATGTGTTCAGCGGACCCGTACTAATTGCTCGAGGTCTTGATTCTGAACTCACCTACGTGACTATGGAGTTTTGAGGGTGCGCATCGGTTGCGCTCGCCTCGACAATTGGGCGGTCATAGCGGCGGGGAAACACCTCTTCCCATTCCGAACAGAGAAGTTAAGCCCGCTAGCGCCGATGGTACTCGGGGCGAAAGCCCCCGGGAGAGTAGGACGCCGCCCATCTTCTTCTGCGACGCCGCGGCCCCGGAGACGGGGCCCGCGCGCGCAGGCCGATCCCGCTCAGGCGGCCCGGAGCCGCTCGCGCCAGTCGGGATCGAGGGCGCGCAGCCGCCGCATGCGCTCCGCGACGGGCGGATGGGTCGCGAACAGGGTGGCCGGCCGCTCGTCGGCGAAGGGATTCGTCGTGTAGAGCGGCTCGGTGAACGGCGGTGCGGCGAAGGCGACCAGCTCTGCCGCCGTCTCGAAGCGCACGAGGGCGTCGGCGAGACCGTGCGGCGAGTCGCACAGGGCGGCTGCGAGGCGGTCCGCGTCGTACTCGCGGCGCGGCGACAGAAGCAGGTGCACGACCGCTGCGGCGAGGGGCGCGAGCACGAACAACAGCGAGCGCTGGAGGAAGCCGCCGAGCCGCGACAGCTCGACGATCGACCCGGCGACGACGACCGCGATCGTCTGCACGAGCACGTCGCGGTGCCGGAGGTGCGCGATCTCGTGCGCCACGACGCCGTCGAGTTCGGCCGGCGAGGCGACCCCGAGCAGCCCGACGGAGACGGCGAGCGCGCTGCCGCCGCCGGCGCCGCGACCCGCCGACAGCGCGCGGGGGAAGCCGTCGCGGAGCACGTACAGCTTTGGCTTGACCACCCCGGCGCGCAAGGAGAGCGCCTCGACGCGCGAGTGCAGCGCCGGCGCCTCACCCTGCACCAGCTCGCGAGCGCCGACCATGCCCATCACGATCCGGTCGGCGTACCAGTAGAGCGCCCCCGCGATCAGGACGGCGGAGCCGACGAAGAGCAGCAGCAGCCGGTAGTCGCCGAGCGCCCAGCCGATCAGCCCGAAGACGCCGACGAAGACGACCAGGCACGCCCACGCCTTGAGCACGTTTCGCACGACGATCAGGCGACGCCCCACGGCGCGGGCCTACCCGTCGTCGTCCGGGTCGCCGTCGTCCTCGGCGAGGGCGCGCGGCGGCCAATCGGGCTCCGGTGCATCGCACCGGCTCGAACAGTGCAGGGAGGCGACGTTCTGGAGCGGGATCAGGATGTGACCGTTGAGCTCGACGTGGGCGACGTCCTCGACGTAGCAGTACGCCGTCAGAACGCCGTCCTGGTACTCGCCGCCGAAGAGGGCGATCTCGACCTGCTCGCCCTTGTACTTGTTGGTGTAATCCTCGATACCCGCCAACATAGCCACAATGCAGGTTTGGGGCTTGCCGTAGAAGCCGTAAATTCCTCGGCCCGGTACGGCAGAGCTGCTCGAGAGACCGTCGCTCGCCGGTAGGGTCGCGCGGTGAGCTCGACCTCGAAGGACGTGCAAGAGGGCACGGTCCCGTTCGATCTGGGCGGCGAGATCGCGGACACGTGGTTCCGCGTTTCGGGCGACTTGCGTCCGAACGAGGCCGGAGCGCCGGCGCCGCTGGTCGTTCTCCACGGCGGCCCCGGCGCGACGCACGACTACCTCCTGTCGATCGCGGACCTGGCGCACGATGGCCGGGCAGTTGTCCACTACGACCAGTTGGGCAACGGGCGGAGCACGCACTTCCCCGAACGCGGCGCCGACTTCTGGACGGTCGAGCTGTTCGTGCGCGAGCTGCACAATCTCGTCGACGCGCTCGGAATACACGACCGTCACCACGTCCTCGGCCAGTCGTGGGGCGGCTTTCTCGCCCAGGAGTACGCCTTCACGCGACCGCCGGGGTTGAGGTCGCTCGTGCTCGCCGACACCGCCGCTTCGTTCCCCGACTTCGTCGCCGAAGCGAACCGGCTCCGAGCGGATCTCCCGCCCGACGTCGAGGCCACCTTGCGGCGCCACGAGGAGGCGGGGACGACCGACGACCCGGCGTACTCCGAGGCGTGTCAGATCTTCTATGCGCGCCACCTCTGCCGTCTCGACCCTTGGCCCGCCGAAGTGCTGGAGTCCTTCGCCTGGATCGAGCGCGACCCTACCGTCTACCACACGATGAACGGGCCGAGCGAGTTCCATGTCATCGGCTCGATCAAGGACTGGCAGTCGAAGGATCGGCTGGGCTCGATCGATGTGCCGGCACTCCTGATCTCGGGACGCTTCGACGAGGCGACGCCGGCGTTGCAGGAGGTCCTCCGCCGCGGAATCCGCGGCGCCGAGTGGGTCCTGTTCGACGAGTCGTCTCACACGCCGCACCTCGAGGAACGGGAGCGCTACATGCAGGTCGTCGGCGAGTGGCTGGCTCGCCACGACTGAGTTCGCCTATCCGATCGCGGCTTCGAGGCGATCGTCACGGAAGTGGAGCTCGAGCACGCCGCAATTCGCGATCGGATGCAGCGGTTCGTCGCTCACGTGGGTCCGCAGCGCGCGCATCGTCCCGCCGTGTGAGACCAGCAGGACGCGCTGGCCGGGATGGGCGCGGGCGAGCCGCTCCGCCGCCGCGAGCACGCGGGCGGTGTGCTGCTCCCGGGTCTCGCCCCCGGGCCGCTCCCCGCCGGGGAAGCGCGCCTCGACCTCGGCGCGGGTCAGCCCCGACCACTCGCCGACGTTCACCTCGCGCAGCCCCGGCTCGACCACGACCGGCACGCCGTGCGGGGCGGCCACGATCTCGGCGGTCTCGCGAGCGCGCCGCAGGTCGCTCGAATAGACGGCGTCGAACGGCGTCGACGCGAGCTCCTCGGCCAGTGCCCGCGCCTGCGCGAGGCCGGTCTCGTTGAGCGGAGGGTCGGCCCAACCCTGGTAGCGGCCGGTGCGGTTCCACTCGGTCTCGCCGTGACGCGCGAGGAAGATCGTGGTCATACCGCTAACGTAGCGCCGCGATGGACCTGGGCCTGAGCGGGAAAGTCTGCGTCGTCACCGGCTCGACCGGAGGGATCGGCCTCGAGGTCGCGCGGCAGCTCCAGGCCGAAGGCGCACAGGTCGTCACCTCGGGACGCCGCGCGGACGGAATCGGCGACCTTCACGTCGCGGGCGACCTGTCGGTGGCGGGAGAGCCGGAGCGGCTGATCGGCGCCGCCCAGGAGCGCTTCGGCCGGATCGACTGCCTCGTCAACAACGTCGGCGGCACCGCGATCCGGTCGCTGCTGGACCTCACAGATGCCGACTGGCAGGAGTCGTTCGAGCTCAACCTGATGAGCGCCGTCCGGGCGACGCGGGCGGCCGTGGGACTGATGACGGGTCGCGGCGGGGCGATCGTCAACGTCTCCTCGACCTCCGGCAAGCGCCCGTCGGCGACGCTGCCGGAGTACTCGGTGATGAAGGCGGCGCTGCTGTCGTTCTCGAGGCTGGTCGCAGACGTGTACGCGAAGGACGGGATTCGCTGCAACGCGGTGACACCGGGCCCGACCGCGAGCGAGGCCTGGCTCGGCGACGGCGGTCTCGCCGACCAGCAGGGAGACCGGGAAGCGGTGCTGGCGAAGGTCGCGGCCGGACGCCCGCTCGGCCGGCTGGGCGAGCCGCACGAGATCGCGGCGGTGATCGTCTTCCTCTGCTCCGAGCGCTCCGCGTACGTCACCGGGGCGGCCTGGAGCGCGGACGGAGGAACCGTCCCGGTCATCATCTAGCCTGGCTCCATGCCTGAGGTCGCCGGGACGGTCGCCGATGCTTTCGAGACCCGCATCAGGGAGCTCGAGGAGCGCACGCTGTCCCCGCTCGCAGTTCGCTCCTACGAGACGCGCGGGCGCGAACGCCGCGAGGACGAGTGCACGGTTCGCACGCCGTTCCAGCGTGACCGCGACCGCATCCTGCACTCGAAGCCCTTCCGGCGGCTCAAGGGCAAGACCCAGGTCTTCATCGACCCGACGGGCGACCACTACCGCACGCGCATGACGCACACGCTCGAGACGACCGGGATCGCCCGCGTCGTCGCGCGTGCCCTGCAACTCAACGAGGACCTCACCGAGGCGATCGGCCTCGGGCACGACGTCGGCCATCCCGCGTTCGGGCACGCCGGAGAGTCGGCGCTCGACGAGCTGATCGAGGGCGGCTTCCGGCACAACGAGCAGTCGGCGCGCATCGCCTCGCGGCTCAACCTGACCCACGAGGTCGTCGACGGCATCCTCACGCACACGGGGCCGCGGGAGCCCGAGACGCTCGAGGGGAAGATCGTGCGCATCGTCGACCGCTTCGCGTACATCAACCACGACATCGACGATGCGATCCGCTACGGGATCCTCCGCGAGAGCGATCTGCCGCGCGACGAGATCGCGATCCTCGGGCCGACGGGCGCGACCCGGATCGACACGCTCGTGCACGACCTCGTCGAGCAGTCCGCGCAGGCGGACGACATCGTCCAGAGCGACGAGATCGGGACGGCGATGCTGTCGCTGCGTGCGTTCATGTTCGAGCGTGTGTACCTCGCTCCGGTCACGGCGCCGGAGCACGCCCGCGCGCGGGACACGATCCGGCGCATCGTCGCGCACCTGCGAGCGCGCGGGGACTCCTCCGACGAGATCGTCGAGTTCGTGGCCGGCATGACCGACCGCTTCGCCCTGTCGTACGCCGCCGACCTCGAGGACGCGGCCTGATGCCGCGGCTGAAGGACACGACCGTCGAGGCGGTCAAGGAGAAGGCCGACTTGGTCGCGCTGGTCGAGGCGCGGACGCAGCTGCGGAAGGGTGGAGGCGGCCGTTACATGGGCCGCTGCCCGTTCCACGAGGAGAAGACCCCGTCGTTCTCCGTGAACGCCGTCGACAAGCTCTACTACTGCTTCGGCTGCGGTGCGAAGGGCGACCTGATCACGTTCGCCCGCGAGACCGAGGGCCTCGACTTCACGAGCGCGGTCGAGTGGCTCGCCGAGCGCTTCAACGTCCCGGTCGAGTACGAGGAGAGTTCGCCCGCGCAGGACGCGGCGCGCCGCCGCCGCGAGCGGTTGTTCGCGCTGCTCGACCAGGCGGCGACGTACTACTCCCGGACGCTCTGGGAGACCGAGGCAGGCTCGCTCGCACGCGACTACCTGACGGGGCGCGGGCTCGGCGAGCAGATCTGCCGTCAGTTCCGTCTGGGCCTGGCGCTCGGCGGCAACTCGCTCGCCCGCAAGGCTGCGGCGGCCGGCTTCACGCCCGAGGAGCTCCGCGCCGCCGGCCTTCTCCGGCGGAACGGCGCCGACTATTTTGCGCGGCGCCTGCTCTTTCCGCTCGCGGATGCGCGCGGACGGGTGGTCGGCTTCCAGGCGCGCCGGCTCTACGACGACGACCCGCTGGCGGCGAAGTACGTCAACACACCCGAGTCCGAGCTGTTCCACAAGGGATCGGTTGTCTACGGCCTCGATCTCGCCCGCGCGGCGATCGCGAAGGAGGACCGGGCGTGCATCGTCGAGGGCAACCCCGACGTGATCGCGCTGCGGCAGGCCGGCTTCGCTCCGGTGGTCGCCTGCATGGGGACGGCTCTCACCGAGCGCCAGCTGACCGAGCTCGGCATGCTGACGAAGCGTCTCTGGCTCGCCTTCGACGGTGACGCCGCCGGGGCGTCGGCCACGCTCCGCGGGATGGAGCTCGCGGTCGGGCAGGGCTTCGACGTCCGTGTGGTCGCGTTGCCGCCGGGCGTCGATCCCGCCGACGACCCGATCGACTTCGAACGGAAGCTCGCCGGCGCGGAGTCCTACCTGCCGTACCGCGTCCGCGTCGAGATCGAGCAGGCCGAGAGCCGGGAGGCGGCGTTTCAGTCGGTGCGCACGCTGCTCGACGGTGCGGCGGACTCCCCTGAGCGTCAGGACGCCTGGCGCTTCGCGAACGACCGGCTCGGGATGACGGTGCAGCTTCGCGCCGGCGCCTCCGCAGCACGCGCGGCCGCTCCGGCTTCGCGGCGCGTCCTCGATGCGGGGGCGAAGCTCGAGCGGAGCGCGCTCGCCGGGGTGCTTCGCCATCCGCAGCTGAAGCCGCTCCTCGCCGAGCTCGGCGAGGAGCACTTCTACGACTCGCGATACCGGGAGCTCCGCAACCACATCGTCGACGGTGCACCGCTCGACGAGGACGGGATCGGCATGCTCGCCGAGCTCGACGCGTACGCGGATGCGGACGGTATCGGCGAGGCGACCGGCACCGAGCTGCTCCTGCGCCTACGCGAACGCCAGCTTCAGCTCGAGATCCGCTCGACGCCGGTCGACCAGCGCGGTGAGCTCACCGAGGCGCTCGCCAAGCTACGCGAACGGGCGGCGTCGATCTCGGCGTGACCTCTCGGAGGCCCTGGCTACACTGTCCGCCGCCCGTTGATCCCCGGTAGCTCAATTGGCAGAGCATCCGGCTGTTAACCGGAGGGTTGTTGGTTCGAGTCCAACCCGGGGAGCTCTCGCGCCGGACGAGCTTGTCTGACCGGCGGCGCCCGCGAGAGAACGAGCCCGTCTCACGGGACGACGAGAAGCGCCGAGTTCGCGTGGGCCGACGGGGGCTCGCGTTCGAGCTGGCGCGAAAAGCGGAGCCGGGTAGCGCTGACTGCCCGGCTCCGCTCTCGTAGGGGGTTTCGTCGTGGCGGGCCGAGCCGGGCGTCAAAGGGCCAATAGATGGACACGGGCTCGTCGCCGGTGAGGAGCCCGATCGCGCTCCGGCCCGGCGGTCTACCGGCGTTGCGCCGATGAGCGAGAACAGGAGGGCCATGACCAGTCGGCGAACCCGGTCTCGGGCTGCTCGAGCCGAGAGGCGTCCGGGGCAGCCCTGTCAGTCGTCGCCGAAGACCGCTGCGTACGCGGCGGCGAAGCCCACGATGGCGAGCGTGATCGCGATCTTCAGCATCGGATCCATGCACGCACTGTCGGGCGCCTCGCGCGGCGACGCCCCACACGAAGGGCTGGTCGCGACGGGTTGAACGAGTGGGCGACGGCGCGCATCGGCGCAGCCGCCGCCCACGGTCGCGGATCGCCGTGCGTGCCCTCGTTCCCCCCTGCCGGCGGCTTCGCGACCGTCGTAGCTTCGTCGTCCGCGGCGTGGGCGGCCCCGGACGATCGGCTAGATCATCGATCCCCAATGGCGTGGTCGGGTGACGCGCGCGAACGCCCGGACGCAAGCCGGATCGAACTGCGTGCCTGCGGAGCGGAGCACCTCGTCGACTGCGTCCTCGTGCGTGCGTGCGTCCCGGTACGGCCGGTCCTCGAGCATCGCCCGGAAGGCATCGGCAACGGCCACGATGCGGGCCTCGATCGGGATCTCGGACTCGCAGATCCCCTCGGGATAGCCCGATCCGTCCCAGCGTTCGTGGTGGAAGCGGACGACGGCACGCACCGGCTCCGGGACGGCGTGGGGCAACGTGGCGGCGCCGGCCTGGGCGTGGGTCTGCACGTGCAGCCGCTCGCCGTCGTCGAGCGGTCCGGGCTTGCCGAGAATCTCCGGGTCGAGCTGGAGCTTGCCGATGTCGTGGAGCAGCGCGCCCGCGGCGACCGTGAAGCGGCGGCCGGCCTCGACCGCGAGCTCATTGGCGATCTCGACCGCCAGTGCGGCGACCGCGCGGGCGTGGCGGTCGTGCGTCGCCTCGAAGCCGGCCCAGGACCGAACCGCTCCCAGCGCCCGGGCCAGAACGTCCGCACGCTGCGTGGTCTGCTCGAGGGTGCCGGACACGGTATCCCCCTTTCGGGGGACGTCCGTTCAGTCCTCTAGGCTCGACCATTGTGGTTCTCGGGCCGGGCGGGGAGCCCGAGCGGTGCGGCACACTCGGGAGTGGTCAGCAGTGAAGGGAGAATCGCCGCTCGGGCGGATCCGAGCCTGGGTTTCGTCACCGGTCAGCGCGGTGGGCTTCGCCCTGGCCGCGGCCGCGATCGCCATGGTGATCGCTTGGGGGCTGTCCGCGGTGGCGCAGGGGATCTCGGCACGCAATACCGACAGCCGGCTCCGTAACGGCACGACGACCGCCCGTGCGCTGCTCGCGCAGCGCGTCGACCAGGCGGCGGGACGGGCGGCCGCCGTCGCCGGCTCCCCCGCCGTCGTGAAGGCGATCCTCGATCACGACGTCGCCACGCTCGAAGCAGTCGCGAAGCGGCGGCAGGTCGTCTTCGCGCTCGGGAGCGGCATCGTGGGCACGAAGCCGCCGTCGGGATCGCCGAGCCGGGAGGTCGTCGTCTACTCCGGCCCGCGCCCGCTCGGCCGGATCATCGCGCCGGTCGTGATCGACTCCGCGTTCGTCGACCAGGCGGCGGCCGAGGCGAAGCTGCGTCCGGGCGATGTGCTCAACGTCCAGGCCGGGAGCCGGATCATCCCGCGGACCGGTTCGACGGGGAAGATCGCAAACGGGGCGCGGACGGTCACGCGGCGGCTCCTCGACACCAGGCCGCCCACCAACGTCGTCGGTGCGGCGAAGGCGTGGGGCGGCCTCTCGTTCCTGCCGCTGCTCGCAGTGGGGCTGATCTCGTTCATGCTTGCGCTGGTCGTCGCGCAGCGGCGGCCGCGCCGTGTCGCCGCTCCTGGGCGCGCGGTCCGTGACGCGGTGTCGCTCGTCGGTGAGACTCTCGCCGCGACGCACAACCCCGGCGCACTCCTCGCCGTCATGCTGGAGTCCGCGATCGAAGCGACGCACGCCGCCGGCGGGGCGTTGTTCCGCGGCGACAAGCGGATCGACGAGCGCGGAGGAACGCTGAGCGGTGAGCAGATGCGGATCGGGTTCCGCGACGCGTTCGACGACTCGACGATCACCATGGTCCTCGCCGCCGGAGAAGGGTCGTTCAGCAAGGACGCCCGCGAGGCCGCGGAGTGGATCACGGCGCAGGCTGCGATCGCGCTGGAGAACGCGCACCTCCACGAGCTGGTGCAGGAGCAGGCTGTCACGGACGAGCTGACCTCGCTCGCGAACCGCCGTCAGTTTCTCGAGGCGCTGGCGCACGAGCTGGCGCGGTCGGCTCGCACCGGCGAGATCACGTCTCTCGTCCTCTGCGACCTGGACGACTTCAAGAACGTCAACGACCGGCACGGCCATCCTGCCGGGGACGACGTGCTGCGTGTGGTCGGCAGCGTCCTGCGAGAGACCGTCCGTGAGCTCGACCTTCCGGCGCGGCTGGGCGGAGAGGAGTTCGCCGTCGTGCTTCCGAACACGACGCTCGACGGGGCGGTGCGACTCGCCGAGCGCATCCGCGTCGCGGTCGCCGGGGCCGCGATCGTCGTCGACGGGAAGCGCATTCCGGTTACCGTGAGCCTCGGAGTGGCCGCTCACGCCGAGGACGAGACGCTCGAGGACCTGATGCAGCAGGCCGACCGGTGCCTGTACGCGGCCAAGGAAGCGGGGAAGAACGTCGTCGTCAGCGGCCCCGGAGGGCCGAGCGGGGGTCTCGGACGGCGTCCGGAACCACTGCGAAGATCCCCGACCTGATGCGCCGGATCAACACCCTTGCGGCCGTCGCGGCGTCCGTCGGCGTCGCCGGTCTCGCCCGTGCGCTGATCGGTCCCGGCGGACACGAGGCGGTGCCGAAGGTGACGCCGTCGACCGCCCCGCCGTCGTCGCCTCCGTCCCGCGTCGTCGGTGTCAGGGTGGCGCCGGTTCATCCCTTGCAGCGGCCGTCCCCCCGCGGCTCCGGCGGCCGCCTCGTTCGCCATCACACGCTTCCGCCGCAGGCGCCGGCCACTGCGCCAGCACCGGTCGCCATCGTCTACCACCCGCCGGCGTCGTCGCCCGGGCAGGTGCACGTCGTGACGCCGAGCCGCACGGTCGAGCCGGGCGCAGGCACCGGCGGCCCGTCGTCCGGCCAGCCGCACCACCACGGCCGGCCGGCGACGCCGACTCCGACCCCGACTCCGACGCCCACGCCGACCCCGACCCCGACGCCCACGCCGACCCCGACGCCGACGCCCACTCCGACCCCGACGCCGACGCCCACGCCGACGCCGACCCCGACCCCGACTCCGACGCCGACTCCGACCCCGACCCCGACCCCGACGCCGACGCCCGACTCCGACGCCCACGCCGACTCCCACGCCGACTCCGACGCCCACGCCGACTCCGACGCCCACCCCGACCCCCACGCCGACTCCGACGCCCACCCCGACCCCGCCGCCGGCGTCCGAGCCTTCGGAGGCCACGCCTGGAACGAGCACCGGCACCGACCGGTACCGGACCGTCTACACGGCGGTGCCGCCGGTTGTCTTCACGCAGCGCATCTCCGACCCCAACGTCGGCGCCGCGTTGCCGCCGCTGCCTCCGCCGGCCCCCCCGCGGGCGTTCGGCTCGCCGCCGCCGCCGCCGGCGCCCTGCCCCTGACCTTCGCTAGCCCTCGATCGTCACCGGCACCCGCTGGGTGTGTTGCGGCCTCCCGTCGGCCGCGCTCGGTGCGAACGCGACCACCGTGGCCGGGCCGTTCGCGCCGGCGTGAAGGGTGGTGGCGAAGCTCCCTCGCGCGGGCGCGCCCGCCGTCGCGGTGACCGTCCGTCGTTCGACGACCGTGGTGCCCCGGCGCAGCTCGACGACCAGCGTTGCCTCGAAGACGCTCGCCGTCCCGCGCACGGTGAACGTCGAGGGCACCGCCTGCCCGTCCGCAGGGGACAGGATGAGGATCGGCGGCACGTAGGCTGCGACGTCCGCGCGGGTCAGCGCCGCCCGCCCGGCCACCGAGACGCGGCGGACCGCGGGGAGGCTCGTGAGCGTGTACACGACCTCCGCGAGCTGCTGCGGCGAGAGCGTGCCTCCGACCCGGGCGGTTCCGTCGGCGACCGACACGGGTACGAGCAGGCCGAGCGCGCCGAGTGCCGCCGCGGGGGTCGAACGTACCGCCGGCACCTCGGCGCGCTCGGCGTGCAGCCGGCCGCTTCGGATGCGAAAGACCGTGAGCGTCGTCGTAGAGCGGTTCGTGGGAGTCGGAGCCCCGCCGCACCCGGCCGAGAGCAGCAGCACGACGAGCGCGAACCCTGCGCCAAGCCTCGCCATCGGGGGCGATTCTCCCACTGGCGTGCGCCGATATCCTATGGCGGATGAGTGTCGTCGGTGTCGTCCTGATCGCAGCCGCCGTCGTCCTCGTGGCGGCTGCGGAGTGGCCGCGGCTCGCGCGCCGGTTCGGGGTCGACGGCCGCAAGCGGCGCGAGCGTGCTCGGCGCAAGTCGCAGCTCCGCATCGTGCGCAACGAGTCCGACGCCGACGAGTTCGCACGCGACGTCGAACGGGACCTCGCGGCGCTGCCGACGATCGACCCGCGCGACGCGAAGAACCGCTAGACGATTGCTTCAGTGCGCGACGATGGTCGCGCGCAGCGTCGCCGTGTTCGGCGTCACCGACGTTCCCTGCCCGTTCGGAAGCACGTCCTCCATGTTCTTCGTCTCCTGGTAGTCGGAGACGTGGACGACGAGCTTGTGCCTGCCCGGCTGCACCCGGACGTGGAACGTGCCGTCATGCCAGGTCGCCGGCGCGAGGCTGCCGTCGACGAACGCGGCGACCGACGCGGGGTCGACTCCGGACCCGGCGTCGGTGGCGGTGATCGAGACGTCGCCGCCCCGGACCGGAAGCAGCCGTAGCTTCGGCGGTGTGGTGTCGTTGAGCCACCAGCGGATCGTGAACGGCCCTGTGACCTTGCCGGTCGTCTCGAGGACGAGATCGTAGGCGCCCGGTGCGGGCAACACAGCTCCGGCGACGAGCCGCGGGTCGCCGTACGTCTTGCGGTACGGGTTGATGTCGACCGGCAGCCCGGCGTAGCCCGCCAGCCGGTTCTCGTTTCCGGCCTGTGTGACAAGGGGCGTCACGTGGCCGCGCAGGACGACGCAACCGAAGTTCGCGGGCTTGCCCTTCACGTCGACCCGGTACACGCGCTCCGGCCCGCGATAGGTCGTGCCGGTGCCGGTCGGGTAGCGGTAGCTCGACACGCGCGACGGCGCGCCGACGGTCGTTCCGCGCACGATGCCCGGCCGGGTGAGCGTGATCGCGTGGTCGCTCGACAGCCTCGGACTTGCGACGTCGAGCCAGAAGGGGATCCGGCGGACGTCCGTCCCGCGGGTGAGGACGACGAAGCCGGTGACGTCCCCCGGGGTGGCGCCGGCGGTCGCCGTGACGGCGAGCGCTCCGGGCGCCGAGACCTGCGGGTCGGCCGTGATCGTCGCGTTGCCCTGCTGCACGACCACGCTCACCGACCACGGTGCCGGCCCGCCGCCGGCATCGGTGATCGAGACCGTCTCGCGCGCGGTCGCCTTCGGCTGGAGCTCGCCGAACGAGAGCCCCGTCGGATAGGCGAAGATCAGCGGCGCATTCGCGCGGGGGAGATCGACGATCCCGCCGCCTTCACGGGTCGTCGGCACCTCGACGCCGGTCGAGTCGTGAACCGAGTCGGCGGTCTGCACGAGCGCGGACTTCACCTGGGCGACCGTCCAGTCCGGATGGCGCTCGAGCAGCAGCGCGACCGCGCCCGCCACGTGGGGAGTCGCCATGCTCGTGCCGCTGAGAAGTCCCCACGTCGACGCCGACGTCGGCAGCGACGACTCGACGTTGACGCCGGGAGCGGAGACGTCAGGCTTCATCTCGAGCGAGACCGGCGTCGGGCCTGCGGACGAGAACCCGGCGATCGCATCGCCGGAGCTCACCGCTGCGACGGTGATGGCGTCCGGCGTGTTCCCGGGTGACGAGATCGAGCCGTAGCCGAAGTCGGTGAAGTCGTTGCCCGCAGCGACGACGGGGACGACACCGGCCGCCGCCGCGCCGTCGAGCGCCTGCACGACGATGTCGCGCGCCGGATCGACCTCCGGCTCGCCGATCGAGAGGTTGATCACGTTCATCCCGTCGGCGACAGCGGACTCGATCGCGGCTGCGATCTCGGCCGCATTGCCGTCGAGGCCGAACTCGGGCGTCGGGATGGTGAGCGCCTTGTAGTTGCCGAGGTAGGCGTTCGGGGCCACACCTGAGATCGTGTTGCCGAGGGCCTTCGCGCCGTAGTCACCGGCCGCGATGCCCGCGACGTGCGTCGCGTGGAAGGAGTTGTCCGGATCGAAGGGCACGTTCGCGTACTTCCACGTCGGCGACGGCGGCGCAAAGGTGCGCTCCACGATCACCTTCGGCGTCGCGTACTGCGTCTGCCCCTTCGGGAAGCCCGGCGGGTACTGGAAGCCGTTCGCGTTGAAGTACGGATGCGTCGCCTGCAGCCCGTCGTCGATGATCGCGATCTTCATCCCGTTGCCCGCGGTCGAGAAGTTCGGCCCCCAGAGCTTGTCCGCGCCGATCTGCTGCGGCCCGGAGGCGGCTGCGGCGGCCGCGGCCGCCGACGCGGCCGCGGTGGAGGTGGCGAGTGCGTGGAAGCGGACGTTGGGCCACACCTCGGCGACGCCGGCGACCTTCTTCAACGCGGCCACCTCGGAGCGGGGCAGGTAGACGGCGATGCCGTCCGCGACGAGGTGGTAGCGCCAGCGCACCTGGGCGGCGGGCACCGCGGTCGATATGCGGGTGGCGAGCGCGGTCTGTGCCGCATCGACCTGGCGCATGTACGTGCGGTGGCGGGCCGACTGCATCGTGCGGCCGAACGCTGACATGGCCGGCGCGCGCAGCGTCACCACGACTTCCGTCATCGGGCCGGGGGCGTGCGCGCCCAGGCTGTCCCCCGACAGCACGACTGCGGCGAGAGCCGCCGAGGCGAGAAGGATTGCGAGCCGCGTCAGAGTGCGGATGAGAGGACTTGAACCTCCACGCCCTTACGGGCACACGGACCTGAACCGTGCGCGTCTACCAATTCCGCCACATCCGCGAGGCGGCCGTCAGTGTAGCCCTGGAGCTCCGCTGTTCAGCCGAGTGCGACCGGCTCGGAGCCGAGCTGCTTGGCCCACCACTCGGCATCCCGCTCGCGGAAGGTGTCCTTGAGCTCGTCGACGTACGTCGCGAGGTCCTCCTCGTGCTGGGCGATCCACTCCTCGCGGGCGGCGAGCTCGCGGGCGAGGCTCTCCTGGCGCTCCTGGCGCAGCTCGAGCTCGGACTGGAGCCGCTCGACGCGGGCGCGGAGCTCCTCCTCGAGCTGATCGTTCCTCGAGGCGTTCGCCGTCAGCGCGGCTTCGGCCTCGGCGAGCCGCTTCTCGCGCGTCTCCAGCGCAGCCTGGCGCTCCGTCGCCGCGCGCTCGAGCACGGCCACTTGCTGTTTGTGCGAGTCGAGCGCGGCCTGCAGCTCGACCAGCTCCGTCTCGCGCGCCGACAGCTCGACCTCGCGCTCGTCGAGCTCGCCCTCGCGGGCGGCCGCCGTATCGGCGACCGCCGCCTCGAGCAGTGCCTGGGCCTCGTTCAACTCCTGCCGGCTGCGCATCTCGAGCTCGTCGAGCTCGTGCTCGCGCTGTTCGAGAGCGGCGAGCCTCGCCTCGAGCTCGCGCTGGCGCTCGGCCGACGCCTCGGCGGCCGCGACCGCAGCGGCCTCGGCGGCCGCGGTCTCGAGCTTCGCCTGTGCTTCCGCCAGCTCCGCCTGGGTCCGCGCCTTGACGAGCTCGAGCTCGCTCTCGCGCGCCGAGACGGCCGTCTCCCGTGCGACGAGCTCCTGCCGGCGGGCCGTGAACCGCCGCTCGAGCTTCTCGAGGGCTTCGGCGACCTCGACCTCGCGGCGCTCGAGCTCCGCCTGGCGCGTGTCGAGCGAGGCGATGATGCCCGCAGTCTCCTGGGCGAGCTGCTCGTTGCGCTCCGCCTCCGCCTCGGCACGGATCTCCTCCAGCCGGAGGGCGGCGAGCTCGCGCTCGGCCTGGGCCTTCGCCTCGGCGCGCTCGCGCTCGCGGACGGCGTTCATCTGAGCCTCGAGGTCCGTGTTCTTCAGAGCCTGAGCCGGCGCCTCGGTCTCGGCGGCGCGCACACGCAGCCCCACGTCGTTGACGAAGACCACCGTCCGCTCCTCTTCGACGGCGACCGGGTCGTCGACGTGCGTGCGCTCGAGCTCGGCGAGGCTTTCCTCGATCGCGCGGTGGTGCTTCGAGAGGGGGGTTGCGGGGTCGTCCGTCGGCATGGCGAGTCTCCTCGTCGATGGGACGGCGCGCCGCAAGCGCCGGGGTATCGCCTCCTAAGGTCGGCCGCTTCGGAAGCCCGGGCGACCCCTGATCCGAGGGATCTTCGCCCGGACGGCGTACCTGGGGGAGTGCGAGTGCAACGGCTTCAGGCGGCCGACGGCCGGATCGTCTGTGAACGCTGCGCGATCGCCGACCGCTGGTGGCTCCGGATGCGTGGACTGCTCGGGCGGTCCCGGCTCGACCCGACGGAGGGGCTCCTCCTCCGGCCTGCCGGGTCGATCCACATGGCGTTCATGCGCTTCCCGATCGATGCGATCTTCTGCGACCGGGAGCTGGTCGTGATCGGCGTCGTTCGCGGCCTCAGGCCGTGGCGCGCGGCCGGACGGCGGCGGGCCAGGGTCGTGGTCGAGCTGGCCGAAGGTGCGGCGGCCGCCGTCGAAGCGGGCGACCGCCTGTCGCTCGCTACGATCGACGCGTGAGCACGCAACCGCTTCGCGAGCTGCTCGAGCGGGCGTTTCCGGACGCCACCGAGCTCCAGGTCACGGACCGGACGGGGGGAGGCGATCACTTCCAGGTCGTCGTCGCCTCACCCTCGCTCGAGGGGCTGTCGCTCCTCGACCAGCACCGGCGTGTATACGACGCACTTGCAGAGCCGCTCGCGGACGGGACCATCCACGAATTACGCATCTCGACGAAGGGGGCGACGTGAGCTACACCGATCGAATCAAGGGCGTCATCGACGGGTCGGAGGTCGCCCTGTTCATGAAGGGGACGCCGTCCCTCGTGATGTGCGGGAACTCCGACCGCGCGCTTCAGGCGCTGCGTCGGGCGGGCGCTCCCGTGACGGCGGTCGACATCCTCCCCGACCCCCAGATCAGGCAGGAGCTGAGCGCGATCTCGGGCTGGCCGACGATCCCGCAGGTCTTCGTCCACGGCGAGCTCGTCGGCGGCGCCGACATCGTGGAGGAGATGGAGGCGAGCGGCGAGCTCGAGCTCACACTGCGCGAGCGGCTCGGCGACGACTACGCAGAGCGTCGCACGGAAGAGACCGTCGCGCTCACATAGCCGAGGTCACTCGGCGAGCACAGCCAGCACCTCGTCGGCGTGCGTCGCGGGCTTCACCTCGCGCATGACCTTCTTCACCGTCCCGTCCTCGGCGATCACGAACGTCGAGCGTTCGTTCCCCATGTACGTGCGGCCGGCGAACTTCTTCTCCTTCCACACGTCGTAGGCCTCGGCGACGTGATGTCCGTCGTCGGCGAGCAGGGTGAAGGGCAGGTCGAACTTCTGCTTGAACTTGACGTGTGAGGCTTCGCCGTCGGGAGAGATCCCGAGCACCACGGCGCCGGCCTGTTCGAACTGGCCGTACACGTCGCGGATCCCGCACGCCTGCGTCGTGCATCCCGGTGTGTCGTCCTTGGGATAGAAGTAGAGGACGACCTGCCGCCCGCGCAGGTCGGAGAGCTTCAGGGTCTCGCCGCTGTCGGTCTTGAGCTCGAAATCAGGAGCCGGCTTGCCTTCTTCGATCATCGCGCAACCTCTCGAGTAGGGTGACTGCCCGGCGATGCTAACGGCGCACCACATCAACGCATTCCTCGTCATCGGCATCTGCCTGGCCGCTTCGGCGTTCGCGTTCGTCGCACGCCGGCGCGGGCGTGCAGGCCCGGTCGTGACACAGTTGCTCGCACTTGCGCAGACGCTGATCGTCGCGCAGGTCGCACTCGGGCTGCTGCTGCTCTCCGACCACCGCCGGGCAGCCGATCACCTGCACTATGCGTACGGGACGTTCGCGCTGCTCGCCGTATTGTCGCCGTGGCTCTATGCGCCGGCCGACCCGCGGGCGCGTCTACTCTGGTTCGCGGTCGCGACGCTGGTCGCCGCCGCGCTCGGGGTCCGCGCTTACATGACCGCGACATGAATCCGTTCATCCGCAACCTCCTGATCCTGGCCGCGATCGCGGTGGCAGTCGTCGTGCTCGATCTCGAGGTTGCCCTGGTCACGGTCGGCCTCCTCCTGCAGGTCGCGTTCGTGCTCGCGATCGCATTCGTCGTCTACATGCTCTGGCGCGACTTCGGCCGCCGCGAGATGTCGACGTGGCCGGCGCGGGCGCAATGGGTGATGTACGGCGCGGCCGGGCTGCTGCTCGTGGATCTCGGCTGGCTGTTCCTGGGCGGGCTGTCCGGCCCCGATGCGCTCGCGTTCGTGCTCGTCGCGGCGGCGTGCGTCTTTGCCGGCTGGCGCACTTGGCGCGACCAGCGGACGTATCTCTAACGGGCGTCCGCGAGCGTGCCCGCGCCGACCCCGTCGAGGCGGTCGAGCGCCTCGCGGACCGGCACATGACGGCCGACGAAGATGGGCGTGTCGCGCTCGGTGTACCGCGAGGCCTCGGAGTCGCGCAGGCGCAGCATCAGGTGCATGAAGTCCGCGGGCTCGTCGCACTCGAACGCGGTCATGAACTCCTGGTCGTCGATCCCGAACGAGTAGGTCGTGTGGTTGTGGATGCCGGGAAACTCCTCGCGGCCGATCCGGATGTGCTCGTCCATCGCGCGCTGGCGCTCCTCCTCGCTCAACGAGTACCACGGCCGAACCTTCACGAACGGATAGACGACGAGGTACGGAAGGTCCTTGGGGACGATCCGGCGGGCCTTACGGGCGGACGTGTACTGCGACGCCTTCGTCGTGGCGAGGTAGGAGTACGGCGTGTCGAGCCACCCGGCGAGCTGCGTCGCGTTGAGGGCCGCACCCAGGTCGCCGAGATCCTCGTAGCGCGGGGTGATCTTCCAGAAGAAGAAGTCGACCTCGGGGCGAACGCCCGTGGTCGTGTACGTCCTCAGGTGGTCGAAGCGCTCCGCGTGCTCTTCGACGGCGTCGGCGAAGGCTTCCTTGGCTGCAGCGCGCTCCTCGACCGGGAGCCGGCGAAACGCCGGGTCGAGCCGGTAGAAGGTGTAGGCGACGTACTGGCCTTCCATGGCACACGAACGTTAGCCGAGGCGCAGACGAGGTAGGCGGCGGCCGCCGACGTCCACGCGAGGTAGACGGTCGCGACGAGCCACGGGTGCGCGGCAGCGGAGAGCCCGTCGAAGCTGAGCCAGAGGCAGCCGAAGACCGCGAGCGTCGCGACGGGCAGGCCGCGCACCAGTCGGAATCGCTCCGACATCGCCTCGAACGCGAGCAGTGCGAGGACGAAGGGAAGGTGGAAGTAGTCCTGGTCGACCGGGTCGAGGGCGCAACGAATCAGGAAGAGGAGCGCGAGCAGCGCCAGCGCCCGGTCGGCATCGAGGCGCCGCCGCCACCACAGGGCTGCAAGCGGGATCGGAAGCAGGACGATGAGCGCATGGCTCACGGTCGGCACCCAGGCTGCGAGGGCGTGGTAGGTGAGGACGGGGAAGCCGGAGAGCTGCACGTGCTCGGTTCGCGCGAACGGAAGCCAGATCGACTGCGGCGCGGCGACGTGGACGACGTGAGCCTCGATCCGCGTCGCCTGCAGGAATGCATGCGGGTCGCCGGCGACGAACGGCAGGTAGAACGCGGCCGCTGTGACCGCCGCCACGCCGGCGACTCGCCGACGTTGTCCGGGTGCGGCGGCGAGCAGCGTGGGCACGATCGCGAGGAGCGCCCACTGCTTGGTCGCGATCGCGAGCCCGAGCGCGAGCCCTGCCCAGCCGGGCCGCCCGCGCGCGGCGAGCAGCACCGCGGCGACGCCGAGCGCACCGCCCACCATCTCCTCCGGGTGCCCCGTCTGCACGGCGGCGACCGACGCGGGAGAGAGCAGGACGAGCGCGGCCGCGAACGGGAGCCACGCTTCGCGCCGGCCCGAGGTTCGTCGTGAGGCGAGGGCGGCGCCGAGCGCGCCTCCGGCGATCAGGCACGGGACGATCCCCGCGCGGTAGGCGGCCTGCCCGTCCTGCCCGAACATGTCGGCCGCGCGGGCGAACGGCGCGCGCAGGACGATCGTCAGCGGCCCCATCAGGAACGGAACTGCGGCGGCCCGCCGGAAGCTCCCGTGAGCGAGCGCGGCGATCGCCGGGCCGGCGTCGGCCGGATAGTCGCCGAGTCGTGACACGAGCACGCAGAACAGCCCGCCGGCCAGGGCGAGGCCGATCGCGAGCATCCTCGTCGACCGCTGCACGTCGCCTACCTTCATCGACCGGAGCGGGCCGCCGGTTGAGCCGAAAGCCCGCCGATAGGCTGGAACCGAGGTGATGGAGGGGCTCGAGAGCCGGCTCAAGCGCGTTCCGACCGGAGCGGGCGTCTACCTGTTCCGCGACGTCCGCGGGAACGTCCTGTACGTCGGCAAGGCGAAGTCGCTGCGGCCGCGCGTCCGCTCCTACTTCCAGCCCGGCTCGAGCGACACGCGCCCGGGAATCCGCCAGATGGCCGACCGGACGGCCGAGCTCGAGACGATCGTGACGCAGAGCGAGGTCGAGGCGCTGCACCTGGAGCAGAACCTGATCAAGCGGCACCGGCCGCCCTACAACGTCCGCCTCCGCGACGACAAGTCGTTTCCGTACATCGCCGTGACGGTCGACGACGACTACCCGCGCGTGATGTTCACGCGCGAGCGCCACCGGCGCGGCGTCGTCTACTTCGGCCCGTACGCGAACGCCAAGAAGGTGCGCGAGACGCTCGACGTGCTGAACCGGGTGTTTCGCTACCGGCCGTGCGAAGGGCCCCGGCCGGGGCGGAGGAGCGGCATCCCGTGCCTCGACTACCACATCGAGCGCTGCTTCGCGCCGTGCGTCGGCTACATCTCGAAGGAGGGCTACCGCGAGCTGATCGACCAGGTGATCGAGTTCCTCTCCGGCGACGACAAGCCGATCCGCAGGAGCCTCGAACGGCAGATGCGGGAGGCGGCCGCCGAGGAGCGCTTCGAGGACGCGGCGCGCTACCGCAACCGGCTGGCCGCGATCGAGCGGCTGAGCGAGCGGCAGGCGGTGGAGCGCCGGTCGATCGGGACGATCGACGTGATCGGGATCGCGGTCTCACCCGAGCGCGCCGCGGTGCAGGTGTTCCCGCTGCGGGACGGGCGCATGGTCGACCGCTACTCGTTCCACCTCGAGAACGCAGGGGGGGCGGAGCCGAGCGAGGTGCTCGAGGGCTTCTGCCTCGAGTACTACGGCGCCGCGCCGTCGATCCCCCCGCAGATCCTCGTCCCCCGCGGGAGCGGCGACACGTCGGCCCTCGCCGCGTTCCTGTCGGAGCGTCGCGGGGCGCACGTCGAGGTGCGGGCGCCCGAGCGGGGCGAGAAACGCAGGCTGCAGGAGCTCGCACAGCAGAACGCGCGGCTCGCGCTCGAGTCGGAGTCGTTCGTCTCCGAGACGAAGCGCGCGCGACGCGTCGAGGCGCTCGAGGAGCTGCGCGAGGCGCTCAACCTCGAATCGCTGCCGATCCGGATCGAGTGCTTCGACATCTCGAACATCCAGGGGCAGGAGATCGTCGGCTCGATGGTCGTGTTCGAGGACGGTGTCGCGAAGAAGGCGCACTACCGGAAGTTCCAGGTCCGGGGCCAGCAGGGACAGGACGACTTCGCAGCGATGCACGAGGTGATCCTTCGCCGTTTCTCGCGGCTCTCGGCCGACCCTGCGTCGGCCGAGTGGAACGAGTCGTTCGCGCAGCCGCCGAACCTGGTCGTGATCGACGGCGGCAAGGGGCAGCTGTCGGCAGCCCTGGAGGCGATGGCGTCCCTCGACCTGCCGCGGGTCGCCGTGATCGCGCTCGCGAAGCGGATCGAGGAGGTGTTCGTGCCCGGCCGGCCGGAGCCGATCCTCCTGCCGGAGCACTCGCCCGGGCTGCAGCTCCTGCAGCGGATCCGGGACGAGGCGCACCGGTTCGCGATCACCTTCCACCGGCAGCGGCGGGACGCGGCGGCGCGCGAGTCGATGTTCGACCAGCTCGACGGCGTCGGCCCGATGCGGCGGCGTGCGCTGCTGCGCCACTTCGGGTCGGCGGAGCGGATCCTCGACGCGACCGCCGAGGAGCTCGAGGGCGTGCCCGGCGTCCCGGCGAAGACGGCGCGCAGCATCTACGCGCAGCTCCACCGGGCCGGCCGCGCCTGACCGGCTACCGCGGCGCCGCGAGCACGACCGACAGCACGTGCTCGACGTTGCCGTCGCGCAGCGCGTCGCCGAGGCAGCGGTCGCCCGAGAGCCCGGCGCGCGCCCCGAGCAGCTCCGCGACGCGCTCGTCGCTCAGGCCCGCCGAGCGGGTGGCGGCGAGCAGCCGCGGCAGCGACGGGAGCGGCCGGCCGTCGGCGCCGAACTGCCACGGCGGGTACACGTACTCGCCGTCGCGGACGAAGGCGAGCAGGTCGCCGCGCCTGCGGAGCGTCTCGAGCCGGCCGGGGTCGAGCCCGGTGCGGGCGCCGAGCCAGGATGCCGAGAGCGAGCTCGTCATGACGCGAACCCTAGTGGTGCTCACTACCCTTGCGCCGTGCGCCGGCTCACCCTGCCGCTGCTGCTCGTCGCCCTGGCCGCCGGCTGCGGCTCGGCCAAGCACACGGCCACGACCGGGGCGACCACGACCGAGCCGTCACCGGCGACCGCCGTGCGCGGCTCGCAGGTGCTCTACGCGGGCGGGAAGTGGGCCGTCGTGCTGAAGGACGGCGCCGCGACCGTCGTCCACCTCGCTGCCGGGAGCTGGCGCCCCGATGCGAGCAACCGCGTGACGATCGAGATCCTGGGGCCGAAGCCGGGGAGCAAGGCGGCGGCGCTGCCGCAGATCGCGGCCCAGCTGACGGCGCCGGCGCCGGGCCTCGCCGAGTCGGGGCTGTGGGTGGACGGGAAGGCGCTCGAGGTCAAGGGCGGCGGCACCCCGAGGCGCGCGACGATCTACGGCGCGCCGGCGAAGCCGCTCGACGGCGGCCGGCACGTCGCGGTCGCGTACGGGCGCACCTCCGGCACCGGGACGGCCAAGGCGTGGTCGTTCACGACTCCGTGAGGAACGGGTACCGGTAGTCGCGCGGCGGCGTGAAGGTCTCCTTCACCGTGCGCGGCGTCACCCAGCGGATCAGGTTCCAGAGAGAGCCGGCCTTGTCGTTCGTGCCCGAGGCGCGCGAGCCGCCGAAGGGCTGCTGCCCGACGACGGCGCCCGTCGGCTTGTCGTTCACGTATAGGTTGCCGGCCGCGTAGCGCAGCTTCGTCGTGGCGTCCTCGATCGGCGCGCGCTCCTCCGAGAAGACCGCGCCCGTGAGCCCGTAGGCGGTTCCGCGGTCGATCAGGTCGAGCGTGTCGTCCCAGCGGCGCTCGTCGTACACGTACGTGGTCACGACCGGGCCGAACAGCTCGTCACGAAGCAGCCGGAAGTCGGGGTCGGTGGTCTCGACGACCGTCGGCTCCACGAAGTAGCCGTGCGAATCGTCGTAGCCGCCGCCGACGACGATCTTCGTTCCCGCGTGCTGCTTCGCCTCCTCGATCGCCTCGGCCTGCGTCGAGAAGGCGGCCTGGTCGATGACTGCCCCCATGAAGTTGCCGAAGTCGGAGACGTCGCCGACCTTGATCGTCGCGACCTCCTCCTGGAGGCGCTCACGCAGCTGCGGCCAGAGGTTGGACGGCGCGTAGACGCGTGAGGCGGCGGAGCACTTCTGGCCCTGGTACTCGAAGGAGCCGCGCACGATCGCGGCGGCGAGCGAGTCGACGTTCGCGGACGGGTGGGCGACGATGAAGTCCTTGCCGCCCGTCTCGCCGACGATGCGCGGGTAGTTGCGGTAGCGCTCCATCGAGCTGGCGACCGTCCGCCACATGCCGTGGAAGACCGGCGTCGAGCCGGTGAAGTGGATCCCGGCGAGGTGGGGGCTCGACAGGGCGGCGTCGCCGATCGTCGCGCCGGACCCGTAGACGAGGTTGATCACGCCGTCGGGCAGCCCGGCCTCCTGGAACAGGCGCATCAGGTAGTACGCGGAGAGCATCGCCGTCCCCGCCGGCTTCCAGACGACGGTGTCACCCATCAGCGCGGGTGAGCTGGTGAGGTTCGCCGCGATCGCGGTGAAGTTGAACGGCGACACCGCGAACACGAACCCCTCGAGCGGCCGGTACTCCATGCGGTTCCAGATTCCCGGCGACGACACCGGCTGCTCGGCGTAGATCCGGCACATGAACTCGACGTTGAAGCGCAGGAAGTCGATCGACTCGCAGGCGGCATCGATCTCCGCCTGGTGCGCGGTCTTCGACTGGCCGAGCATCGTCGCCGCGTTGAGCGTGTCGCGCCACGGCCCGGAGAGCAGCTCGGCGGCCCGCAGGAAGACCGACGCGCGCTCCTCCCACGGCCAGCGCGACCAGTCCTCCCACGCCCTCGCTGCGGCGTCGATTGCCTGCGCGACGTGCTCGGCACCGCCCTGGTGCACGTCGGCGAGGACGTGCTCCTTGTCGTGCGGCATCACCGCCTGCTTCAGGTTGCCCGTCGTCACGTCCTTGCCGCCGATCACGAGCGGGATCTCGATGCGCTCGCCGCGCATCTGCTCGAGGCGCCGTTTGAGGCTCGCGCGGCCGGGGCTGCCCGGGGCGTACTCGTCGACCGGCTCGTTGCGGGGCGCCGGCGGCCGGAAGATCGCGTGGCTGCTCATGCGCCTAGATTAAGCCGAAGGCGTTCATCGGCGGAGCAGGTAGGTCGCGGCCACGACGACCCAGAGCAGGAACCCGAGCAGCGACGCGTAGCCCTCGTCGCCGACGAGCGTCCATCCGGCGGCGCCCTCGACGATCCCGACGACGAGCACGGCGATCCCGCCGGCGATCCCGGCGCGGCCGAAGGCGTGGTCGATCTTGCGCGCGCGCAGCGCGGCGAGCGACGAGCCGATGATCAGGGCGGCCTCGCAGCCGGCCGCCGGCGCCGCGTAGTGCGGGCTCGCGCCGAGCAGCGTCGCGGCCTGCAGGGCGATGACGGCGGCGCCGCCCATCGAGACCAGCCCGGCGAAGAAGCCGTCCGGGTCGTAGCGGACGAGCCGGGCACGCAGGCTGGCGAGGAACCAGAGGAAGGCGAACGCTGCGCCGGCGAAGAGCGCCGACTGCGCACCGCGGTGCTCGTTGCCGAGGAGGAACGCCGGGAGGGCGAGCGCGACGTAGGCGTATCCGAACGCCGCGATCCGTTCCCGGGTCACGCGGCGACGCTACAACATCGCCAAATGCGGCCCACGCTCCTTCAGTACGACGCGCCGGGGTGGGGCGTGGGCGAGGTGTGGCTCGCCGGCGGGGTGGTCGTCCACGCGGAGCTCCCGCGGCCACGGCGGCGGCGGACACCCGGGGTTAGACCCGGGTCAGCCCCGGGTCTGACCCTCGTAGCTCGCGTGCAGGGGTTCTTCGCGGGCGAGGCCGACGACTTCCTCGACGTCCCCCTCGACCTTCCGGACGGGTTCCTCGGCGACTGTGCGCGGGCGCTGCGGGCCGTTCCGCGCGGCGAGGTCGTGACCTACGGCGAGCTGGCGGCGCTGGCCGGGCGCCCCCGGGCCGCGCGCGCGGCAGGCACGTTCTGCGCCCGCTGCGACCTCTCCCCGTTCGTGCCGACGCACCGCGTCGTCTCCGCGTCGGGCGTCGGCCCCTACGGCGACCTCGGCACGGCGTACAAGCGCCGGCTGCTCGCCCTCGAGGGGGTGCGGCTGTGACGCTGTCGGAGGACCTCCGCGAGGAGCTCGCCGCGATCGCGCCCGCACGGCACTGCTGCACGCTCGCCGAGCTGTCGGCGCTGTTCCACGCCTCGGGCGCGTGGCACCTGCGGGACGGAAGCATCACGGTCGAGCTCGACCTGTCGAGCGCAGCGGCCGCCCGGCGCGCCTTCGCGCTGCTGCGCGGGCACGGGATCCGCTCCGAGCTCCGCACGTACCGCCGCCGTGCCTTCGACGGGGCCACGCGCTACCAGCTGCGCGTCGAGGCCGAAGAGACCCTGTTCGAGGCAGGCGTCCTGTCGGCCTCCGGCGCGCCGCTCGAGCGGCCGCCGAAGCGGGTCGTCGGCCGCTCCTGCTGCCGGGCGGCGTACCTGCGCGGCGCGATGCTCGCCGGTGGTTCCCTCTCGGGGCCGCGCGACCCGCACCTCGAGCTGCGCACCTCGAACCTCGCCGGCGCCGAATTTCTCGCCGCCGTCGCGGCGCGCGACGAGCTCTTCCTCACGATCGCGGAACGGCGAACGCACGCGCTCGCGTACGCCAAGGGGCACGACGCGATCCGCGACCTGCTGGCGGCGGCGGGAGCAGGCGGCGTCGCGCTGCGGCTCGAGGAGCACGCGGTGGTCGCGGCGACGAGGGCGCACGCGAACCGGCTCGCCAACGCCGACGAGGCCAACCTGGTCCGGACGGTGGCCGCCGCCCACCGCCAGCTCGAGGCGATCCGCACGGTCGGCGTCGACGCCCTGCCGCCCGAGCTCGCCGAGATCGCGGAGCTGCGGCTGCGTCATCCGACGGCGTCGCTGCGCGAGCTGGCGGCCAAGGCGCGCCCGCCCCTGACGAAGGCCGCGGCCCAGCGGCGCCTGCAGGCGATCGTCGGCCTGGTCGAAACCTAGCCCCGGCTGATTTGCAATTGCCCTAGCGCGGGGCGCCCGGGGGGCCGCATACTCAAGACGGCGGGTTCCGCGTTCGTCCGGCGGTGGATTCAGACCCCGTTCATCGCCTGCGTTCGGAGCGTGGCTGACAGGGAGGGGGAGATCGTCCTCGGAGCTTCCCCTCCAGCCCGCCGCATGCGAACGGGCCCGTGATATACGTTTCTCTCCCGTGAGTCGCGCGTCTTTCGAGGAGCTGCTCGGGCGGCTGCAGGAGATCAGCGACCTGGGGAAGACGATCGCTCTCCTGTCGTGGGACCAGCACGTGATGATGCCGCGCCGCGGCGCCGCGATGCGCGCCGAGCAGCTCGCCACCGTGGGCCGGATCGCGCACGAGAAGTTCACGGCGGCGGAGGTCGGGAAGCTTCTCGACGAGTCGCGCGACGTCGCCGAGCAGTACGAGTACGACTCCTTCGAGGCGAGCCTCGTCCGCGTGATCACGCGCGACTGGGAGAAGGCGCGCCGCGTGCCGGCAGACCTGCGTGCGGAGATGTCGCGCGCGGCCGCGCTCGCGAACCCGGTCTGGATCGATGCCCGCCAGAACGACGACTTCGCGAGCTTCCTGCCCGTCCTGCGCACGAACCTCGACCTGCGCAAGCGGTACATCGACTGCTTCGAGCCCGGCGACGAGCCGTACGACATCGTGCTCGACGACTTCGAGCGCGGGATGAAGACCGCCGAGGTGCGCCGCCTGTTCGACTATCTGAAGACGCACCAGGCGCCGCTCGTCAAGGAGGTGGCCGCGCGGGCGGACGACACAGAGCCGGCGACCGGGGCGTTCCCGCTCGAGGTGCAGAAGCAGTTCGAGCTGGAGGTGGTGCACGCGTTCGGCTACACCGACGACGCCTGGCGCCTCGACCCGACCGTGCACCCGTTCGCGTCCGGCACGGCGATCGGCGACATCCGCCTCACGACGCGTTACTTTCCCGACAACCTCGACGGGCTGTTCGCCGTCATGCACGAGTTCGGTCACGGCCTCTACGAGCACCAGGTCGACACCGCGCTCGAGCGCACGCCGCTCGCGCGCGGCGTGTCGCACGGCATGCACGAGTCCCAGAGCCGGATGTGGGAGAACCTCGTCGGCCGGTCGCTGCCGTTCTGGCGCCACTTCTTCCCGCGCCTCAAGCAGGTCTTTCCCGAGCCGCTCGCCGGCCACGACGCCGAGCGCTGGTACCGCGAGGTGAACACGGTGCAGCCGTCGCTGATCCGCGTCGAGGCGGACGAGGCCACGTACAACCTCCACATCATCCTGCGCTTCGAGCTCGAGCAGGCGATGCTGGCCGACGAGTTCCCGCTCGAGCAGCTACCCGAGGAGTGGAACCGCCGGATCTGGGAGTACCTCGGCATCGAGGTGCCCGACGACACGAGGGGCGTGCTGCAGGACGTGCACTGGTCGGGCGGGTCGATCGGCTACTTCCCGACGTATGCGCTCGGCAACCTGATCTCCGCCCAGATCTGGGAGAAGGTCGTGGCCGACCTGCCCTCGCTCCACGAGGAGTTCCAGCAGGGCGAGTTCGGGTCGCTCAGGACCTGGCTGCGCGACCATCTCCACCGCCACGGGCGCAAGTTCACGCCGGCCGAGACACTCGAGCGGGTCGCCGGGACGTCGCAGATCGATCCCGAGCCGTACGTCCGCTACCTGCGCCAGAAGCTGGCTGACATCTACGGGATCGCCGCCACCGCCGCATAGCTAGAGTCGCCGCATGGCGAAGACACGCGTTGGCATCAACGGCTTCGGCCGCATCGGCCGGAACTTCTTCCGCGCGGCGCTGGCGCGGGGAGGCGACTTCGACGTCGTCGCCTTCAACGACCTCGGTGACGTCGGCACGATGGCGCACCTGCTGCGGTACGACTCCGTGCTCGGCCGCTTCGAGCACGAGGTCGAGGTCCGCGACGGCTCGCTGATCGTCGACGGCGCCGAGCTGCGCGGTCTCGCCGAGCGCGATCCGGGAGCACTGCCGTGGGGCGATCTCGGCGTCGACGTGGTGATCGAGTCCACCGGTTTCTTCACCAGCCGCGATGCGGCGCAGAAGCACCTCGACGCCGGGGCGAAGAAGGTGATCATCTCCGCCCCGGCCACCGATCCCGACATCACGCTCGTGCTCGGCGTCAACGACGACGCCTACGACCGGGAGCGGCACTCGATCATCTCGAACGCCTCGTGCACCACGAACTGCGTGGCGCCGATGGCCAGGGTGCTGCACGAATCTTTCGGTATCGAGCGCGGCTTCATGACCACGATCCACGCGTACACGAACGACCAGCAGGTGCTGGATCTCCCGCACAAGGACCTGCGCCGGGCGCGGGCCGCGGCGATCAACCTGATCCCGACGTCGACCGGCGCCGCGCGGGCGATCGGCCTCGTGCTGCCCGAGCTCGCGGGAAAGGTCGACGGGATCTCGGTGCGCGCCCCCGTCCCGACCGGATCGATCACGGATTTCGTGGTGCAGCTCGGCCGAAAGACGACGGTCGACGAGGTGAACGCCGCCTTCTCCGCGGCTGCGTCGAGCGGCCCCCTGGCGCCGTACCTCGAGTACTCGGACGAGCCGCTGGTCTCGACCGACATCGTGCACACGCCGGCGTCGTGCACCTTCGACAGCCAGTTGACGATGGTGAGCGGGTCGTCCGCCAAGGTGTTCGGCTGGTACGACAACGAGTGGGGGTACTCGTGCCGCCTCGTCGACCTGGTGCCCAGGGTGCTGTGAGGCTCCCGCGGTCGGTCGAGCAGGCCGACGTCGACGGGAAGGTCGTGCTCGTCCGCTCCGACCTCAACGTCCCGCTCGAGGACGGCCGCGTCGCCGACGACACGCGCATCCGGGCGTCGCTGCCCACGATCCGCCTCCTCTGCGACGCAGGCGCGGCCGAGGTTCGCGTCTGCTCCCATCTCGGGCGGCCGAAGTCGGCGGAGGACCGTGACAGGTACTCGATGGCGCCGGTCCGGGCGGCGCTCGCCGACGCGATCGGCGACCCGCGCGTGACCGTGCTCGAGAACACGCGGTTCGACCCGGGGGAGACGGCGAACGATCCGCGTTTCGCACACGAGCTCGCCGACGGGTGCGACCTCTACGTCGACGACGCCTTCGGCTCCGCGCACCGCGCGCACGCGTCGACCGTCGGCGTGGCCGAGCTGCTGCCGGCCTACGCGGGCCTGCTGCTGCTCCGGGAGCTTCGCAACCTGGGCCGGCTGCTCGGAGACGTGGAGCACCCGTTCGTGATCGTCGCAGGCGGCGCGAAAGTCGAGGACAAGCTCGCGGTGCTGGCGCATCTCGGTGCGCGGGCCGACGAGGTGCTGATCGGAGGGAAGATGGCCGAGGAGGTGCGCAGCGACAACCCGTTCGCATTCGACGTCGTCCTCCCCCGGGACGTGATCGCGGCCGCGTCGTTCGACGCCGAGGCAGAGGCACGCCCGGTCCCGTTCGACGACCTGCCGGACGGCTGGCTCGGCCTCGACATCGGCCCGCAGACGCGCGAGGAGTTCGCGGCGCGGATCGCCGCAGCGGCGACGGTGTTCTGGAACGGCCCGATGGGCGTGTTCGAGTGGCCGCGCTTCGCCGAGGGCACCACCGCCGTCGCGCATGCGGTGGCCGGCTGCGACGGATTCACCGTCGTGGGCGGCGGTGACTCGGTGCGCGCCGTGCACGAGGCCGGCGTCGCAGACCGCATCTCGTGGATCTCGACCGGCGGCGGTGCCTCGCTGGAGCTGCTCGAGGGGCGGACGCTGCCGGGCGTCGCAGCGATTCCCGAAGCCTGATGCTGGTCGCCGGCAACTGGAAGATGTTCAAGGGCCCCGCCGAGGCGCGGGAGTTCTGCCGCGCTCTGCGGGCGATCCCGCGGCCGGTCGATGTCGACGTGGTCGTGTGCCCGCCGTACGTGTCGCTCCCGGACGCCGTGCAGGTGCTCGCCGGCACCGAGGTCGGCGTCTTCGCCCAGAACTGCCACTGGGCGGCGGAGGGTGCCTTCACCGGCGAGGTCTCGCCGGCGATGCTGCTCGAGCTCGGCGTCTACGGGACGATCGTCGGCCACTCCGAGCGGCGGCAGCTGTTCGGCGACACCGACGAGACCGTCGCCCGCCGCGCCGAGGCGGCGCTCGCCGCCGGCCTGCACGTGATCGCCTGCGTCGGCGAGACGGAGGCGGAGCGCGACGCGGGGGAGACCGAGGCGGTGCTCCGGCGGCAGACGTCGGTGCTCGGGCACGACGACAGCCTCGTCGTCGCCTACGAGCCGGTGTGGGCGATCGGCACCGGCCGGACGGCCACGCCCGACCTGGCGCAGGAGGCGCACGAGATCGTCAAGTCCGTGCTCGACGTGCCCGTCCTGTACGGCGGTTCGGTCAAGCCGGAGAACGCCGGCGAGCTGCTCGCCCAGCCGGCCGTCGACGGCGCCCTGGTCGGCGGGGCGTCTCTCGAGCTCGAGTCCTTCGAGGCGATTTGCCGGGCCGGTTCCCGCTCGTAGCGCTGGTCATCCTCGACGGCTTCGGCTGTGCGCCGCCGGGCCCGGGGAACGCGGTCGAGCTCGCCTCGACGCCGGTCTTCGACCGCCTCTGGAGGAGGTTCCCACACACCCGTATCGAGGCGTCCGGGGAGGCGGCGGGGCTGCCGCCGGGGCAGATGGGCAACTCCGAGGTCGGGCACCTGACGATCGGCTCGGGCCGCCGGCTCTACCAGGACCTGATGCGGGTCAACCGCGCAGTCGAGGACGGCTCGCTCGCGGGGCTGCCCGCGATCCGGGCTGCGTTCGAGCGCGGCCGCAAGGTGCACCTGCTCGGCCTCGTCTCCCACGGCGGCGTGCACTCGCACATCGACCACCTCCAGGCGCTGCTCGAGATCGCCCCCGAGAGGACGTGGATCCACGCCTTCACCGACGGGCGGGACGTGTCGCCGACCTCGGCGGTGAACGACCTCGCCGAGCTGCCGGTCGACCGCATTGCGACGGTCGTCGGCCGCTACTACGCGATGGACCGCGACCGGCGGTGGGAGCGCACACGCCGCGCATTCGACGCGATCACCGCCGGCGAAGGCGCCCAGGCCGACGACCCGGTCGCCGCCGTGCGGGCGAGCTACGACGCCGGCGTGACCGACGAGTTCATCGAGCCGATCGTCGTCCCCGGCGCGCCCAGGCTCGAGCACGGCGATGCGGCGATCTTCTTCAACTTCCGGCCCGACCGCGGCCGCCAGCTGACGAGGATGCTGCTCGACGGCGGCTACGACGTGACGACGATGACGCACTACGCGGCCGACCTCGAAGCGCCGGCGGCATTCGACGAGCAGGACGTCCCGGAGACGCTGGCGGAGGTGCTCGCGGCGCACGGACTGCGGCAGCTGCACGTGGCGGAGACCGAGAAGTACGCACACGTGACCTACTTCCTGAACGGCGGACGGGAGGAGCCCTGGCCCGGCGAGGACCGCGAGCTGATCCCGAGCCCGCGCGACGTCCCGAGCTACGACCTGAAACCCGAGATGTCGGCGCCCGAGGTCGCCGAGACGGTCGTCGAGAAGCTCGGCGACGGCTACGCGTTCTGCGTGGTCAACTTCGCGAACCCCGACATGGTCGGCCACACGGGGGTGATCCCGGCGGTGATCCGGGCGGTCGAGACGACCGACCGCTGCCTGGGCCTCGTCGTCGACCGCGTCACCGAGCTGGGCGGCGTCGCCCTGGTGACGGCCGATCACGGGAACGCCGAGGAGCTGCTCGCGGCGGACGGTGTCAGCCCGCAGACGGCCCACACGACGAACCTGGTGCCGCTCGTCCTGACGGCGCCCGGCCTCGAGCTGCGCGACGGCGGCGAGCTCGCCGACCTCGCCCCGACCGTGCTCGGCCTCCTGGGGGTCGAAAAGCCTTCTGTTATGTCGGGTTGGGATCTCGTAAATCGTTCGTAAGCCGCCGGGAGCAGGCCGGGGACAGGGCTATACTGCCGCTCCGTTGGCGCTCCCCCAGCCAGATCCAGCCGTCCTGCGGAAAGCCCAGAAGGGTGACGAGCGTGCGTTCGCGATCATCGTGCGGATGTACGAGACGCCGGTCTACAACTATGTTCTGCGGCTCACCAGCGACAAGATCTTCGCCGAGGATCTGACGCAGGAGGTCTTCCTCCGCGTCTTCCAGGGGCTCCCGCGCTTCTCGCTCCGCTGCAAGTTCACCACCTGGCTCTTCCAGGTGACGAAGAACCGGGTCCTCGACGAGCTCCGCGCCAAGGAACGCCGGCCCCTGACGCCCGTCAACCTGGACGACATCCCGCCGCTCGAGGTGGTCGACCAGCCGGTCGAGCGCGTCGAGACGATCGACGCGCTCTGGCGCGCGATCGAGTCGCTCCCGGTCGACCTCAAGATGGCGCTGCTCTTGCGCGACGTCGTCGGGCTCTCGTACAACGAGATCGCCGATTCGCTCGAGATCACGCTGGCGACCGTCAAGTGGCGGATCTTCAAGGCACGCGAGGACGTCCAGATCGCGCTCGCCCGTCAGGGGATCACCTTCGGTACCGAGGCCGAGCCCGCCGCGGCGACGACCGTCTCGACCGTTTCCTAGAGCCCGACACGCAGCCGGGCGACGAGCGTCTCCGGCAGCCCCGCCGCACGTGCGTCCGCCTGCGCGCCGTCGACGTCGTAGGCGACACGGTGAAAGAGGCACTTCCCGGCGTCCAGGTCGAGCAGCAGCCACGCCGCCCGGGCGTCCCCGTCGCGGGGCTGGCCGACCGAGCCGGGGTTGAGCAGCGAGCGCCGTTCACGGAGGGGAAGCTCCGTGCCGCCGGGCGCCTGGCCACCGTCCAGCTGATCGTCCACGACCCAGAGCGCGAGCGCGACGTGGCTGTGGCCGACGAGTACCACCGTCGCCGTGGTCAGCCGCAGGCTGGCGACGGCGACCTCGTCGGAGAGGACGTAGTCCCACACGGCGTCGCGGGGGCTGCCGTGGTAGAGCTCGACCCCCCCGCGCTCGGCGCGGGGCGCGAGCGACCGCAGCCACTGGGCGTGCCCGGCCTCGAGCACGCCCTGCGTCCAGCGCACGGCGACCGCGGCGTCGTCGCTGAAGTCGGAGATGTCCAGCGCGCCGACCACGGCCAGATCGTGATTGCCGCACAGACAGACGTCGGCCCGCGCCCGGACGAGCGCGCAGCACTCGTTCGGGTGGGGCCCGTACCCGACGACGTCGCCCAGGCACCACACCTCGTCCGCGCCTTCGCGCACGATGTCGCTGAGCACGGCCTCCAGGGCGTGCAGGTTCCCGTGGACATCGGAGACGACGGCGGCGCGCACGGCGAGAAGCTCTCACAAGACTTTGGCGGTCGTCGCCTGTGCCGCTCTGTGGCTCGTCGGCGCGTGGCTGCTCGCCCGGACGAGCGTCCCGTCGCTCCACCTGTCGGGTGTCGACGAGCATGCGTTCTTCTCGGACGCCGAGCTGCGACGGTCGGCCCGCTACTGGCGCGGCGTCGACGTCCTCTGGCTCGCGGGCACGCTGGCGACGCTCGGCGCCCTCGTCGTGCTGACCTGGCGCCTCCCGCCGAGCATCCGCGCGATGGGCCTCGGGCGGATCACGAGCGCGATCGTCGCGGGCGTGGTCGTCTTCGTCACGCTCTGGTTCGTCGGGCTGCCGTTCGGGCTCGCGTCGCTGTGGTGGGATCACCACTTCGGCCTCGGGCCGTTCGACGTGCTCGCCTGGCTCGACTCCCAGTGGGCGCTGCTCGCCGCCGAGACCGGGGCGGTGATGCTCGGGATCGTCCTGCTCGTGGGCTTCGCCGGACGCTGGCCGCGCGGCTGGTGGCTGGCGGCCGCGCCGACCATCGTCGTGATCGCGGCGTTGTTCGCCTTCGTCGAAGGGTGGATCTCCGCCGCCGGCAGCCACAGGCTCGAGAATCCACAGCTGCAGGCGGACGTCGCACGGCTCGAGCGCCTCGAGGGCGTGGGCGGCACGCCGGTGCGCGTCGTCGACGTCTCATCCTGGACGAACCAGGTGAACGCGTTCACGAGCGGCTTCGGGCCGTCGACCCACGTCGTCCTGTGGAACACGGCGCTCGACGGGCGGCTCTCGCGCGGCGAGATCGACGTCGTGATCGCCCACGAGCTCGGCCACGTGCGCAGCCGGCACGTCCTGAAGGCGATCGGCTGGTCGGCGCTGGTGGTGCTGCCGACGCTCTGGATCGTCGCGGTCGCGACGCGCCGGCGCGGCGGGATCGCCGACCCGGCGAACCTGCCGTACGCGATCCTCGTGCTCGCGGTGGTCGGCCTCGCGACGATGCCGCTGCAGAACGCCGTCTCACGGCGGTACGAGGCCGAGGCCGACTGGCGTGCGCTCAACGCGACGCGGGACCCCGCCGCCGCGCAGAGGCTGTTCGAGAGCTTCGAGCGGACGAGTCTCGAGCAGCCGAACCCGCCGCTACTCGACTACCTGTGGCTCGAGAACCACCCGACGCTGATGCAGCGCATCGTGATGGCTCGGCGCTGGCAGCAGCGCGGCGAAGCACGCTAGTCCGTCGGGCGGTCGGTCTCCGGCAGTGACTGGATCCCCTTCACCGTCGTGTACTTCGAGTACGCGTCCTGCAGCGCCGCCAGCAGCTCGCGGGCGAACTGCTGCGACATGTTCACCCGCGCCACGACCACGCCCGGGACGTCGCCCTCCTCGACCTCGTGATCGATGCGGGCGAAGGTGAGCGTGAACTCGTAGTCCGAGAACGTGATGTTCGCGAAGTTCGCGTAGACGCCGGCCAGGTGCTGTGGGTCGAGGTGGATGTTGAGTTGCCGCTCGGAGCCGTCGTCCATCCACCTTGACGATACTAGGAGGAGTGTCGAGGCGGCGGACAAGCGTCGAGCGGCTGGCGGCGCGCCTCGACGAGCTCGCGGGCGCTCCCGTCGAGCTGGAGCGGCCGAAGAAGCCCGAGCACGGCGATTTCGCGACGAGCGTCGCGCTGCGGGCGGCGGGTCCCGCGGGCGCGCCGCCGCGCGACCTGGCGGCGCAACTCGCCGCACGGATGATCGAGCTGGACGAGGTCGTGGCCGCGGAGGTCGCCGGCCCGGGCTTCGTCAATCTGCGCCTGTCGGACACGTTCTTCGTCGACGCACTCGGGGAGATCGACGACGCCTACGGCGGCGGCTTCACCGATCCGCCGGCGCGCATCCAGGTCGAGATGGTGTCTGCGAACCCGACCGGGCCGATCGTCGTCTCCGCCGGCCGGAACGGCGCGCTCGGCGACTCGGTTGCGCGCCTGCTCGAGTTCGCCGGCAACGAGGTGGAGCGCGAGTACTACTACAACGACAGCGGCACGCAGATCGACCGCTTCCGCGCCTCAGTCGAAGCGTCGCGCCGCGGCGAGCCGGTCCCGGAGGACGGCTACCGGGGCGACTACGTCGCCCAACTGGCGGCCGGGGAGGACGATCCCGTTCAGCGCATGCTCCGCTCGATCGAGTCGACGATGGAGCGCTTCCGGATCCACTTCGACGGCTGGGCCCTGCAGAGCTCGCTGGAACAGCGGCTCCCCGAGCTGCTTCCACGTCTCGACACCTACGAGAAGGAGGGAGCCCTGTGGGCGCGGTCGTCGGCCTACGGCGACGACCAGGACTGGGTGCTCGTCCGCTCCTCCGACCGGGGCGGGACCCCGACGTACCGCGCCGCCGACGTCGCATACCTCGTCGACAAGCTCGAGCGCGGCTACGACCGTGCGATCTACGTGCTCGGCGCCGACCATCATGCGACGGCCCGCTGGTACGCGGCGGTCGCGCGCATGCTCGGCTACGACCCCGGGCGCGTCGAGGTGCTCCTCTACCAGTTCGTCCACCTGACCGGCGGGGGCGCGACCGCGAAGGCGTCGAAGCGCGCCGGCAACGTCGTGTTCCTGGACGAGCTGATGAACGAGATCGGGGTCGACGCGGCGCGCTGGTACCTCGTCAACCGCGGGCCCGACCAGACGATCGACATCGACATCGACCTGGCCGCGGAGAAGTCGAACAAGAACGCGGTCTTCTACGTGCAGTACGCGCACGCGCGGATCGCCGCGATCCTGCGCAATGCCGAGGGCGCCGTCGAGGGCGGCCCGCCGCCGGACCAGCTCGCGGCCGAGGAGAAGGAGCTGATCAAGCGCCTCACCGACTTCCCGGTGACGGTGCGGGAGGCGGCGGAGCGGCGCGGGCCGCAGCTCCTGCCGGCCTACGCGATTCGCGTCGCCGACGACTTCCACCGCTTCTACCAGGAGTGCCGCGTTCTCGGCGATCCGGCGCAGGCGTTCCGCCTGCAGCTCTGCCGCGCGGCAGGGCGCGTGATCTCGCGCTGCCTCGGGCTGGTCGGGGTCGAGGCGCCCGAGCGGATGTAGGCGCGCTCTAGGATCACCCTCAATGGCCCGGCCGGCACCCGACCGCAACCTCGCGCTCGAGCTCGTACGCGTCACCGAGGCTGCCGCGATGGGGGCCGGGCGCTGGATCGGCCGCGGCGACAAGAACGCAGCCGACCAGGCCGCCGTCGACGCGATGCGCTCGATGCTCGACACGGTCACGATGGACGGCGTCGTCGTGATCGGTGAGGGGGAGAAGGACGAGGCGCCGATGCTCTACAACGGCGAGCGCGTGGGGGAGGGGCGCGGCACCGCCGTCGACGTCGCCGTCGACCCGCTCGAGGGCACGCGGCTGACTGCGTTCGGCCAGCCCAACGCGATCGCCGTGATCGCGGTCGCGGAGCGCGGCACGATGTTCTTCCCGGGCGCGGCCGTGTACATGGAGAAGATCGCGGTCGGTGCCAACGCGGTGCACGCCGTCGACATCACCGCAACGCCGGCCGAGAACGTGCATGCCGTCGCCAGGTCGAAGGGCGTCAAGCCGACCGACCTGCGGGTCGTCGTGCTGGAGCGCGAGCGGCACGAGAGCCTGATCGGCGAGCTCCGCGAAGCCGGCGCCCGCGTGAACCTGATCCGCGACGGGGACGTCGCGCCGGCGATCGCCGCCGCCCGCCCCGGGACCGGTGTCGACCTGCTGTACGGGATCGGGGGCACGCCGGAGGGCGTGATCTCCGCGGCGGCGCTCAAGTGCGTGGGCGGCGGGATCCAGGGGCGGCTCTGGCCGCGCAACGACGACGAGCGCGCATCGCTGCTCGCCGCCGGGTTCGACCTCGACCGCGTGCTCACGACCGACGACCTCGTCGCGGGGGAGGACGTGTTCGTCGCCGCGACCGGCGTCACCACGGGCGCGCTCCTGCGGGGCGTGCGCTACGTGCGCGACGGCGCGGTCACCGATTCGATCGTCATGCGCTCCCGCTCCGGCACAGTGCGCCGGATCGAAGCGCGCCACAACCTCGAGAAACTCACGCACTTCACGGGAAAGGAGTTCAGATGACCAGCCCGATCGGGATCGACGGCCTCGGCTACGACGAGCAGCTCTACATCCTCGCTTTCGACCATCGCGGCTCGTTCGAGAAGATGGTCGGCGACCCGGCGAAGGTGCCGGGCGCGAAGCAGCTGATCTGGGAGGGCTTTCAGCACGCGGTCGCGTCCGGCGTGCCGAAGGACCAGGCGGGCATCCTCGTCGACGCGCAGTACGGTGCCGACGTCGCGCGCGCAGCGAGGGCGGGCGGCTTCAAGCTGGCGATGCCGGTCGAGAAGTCGGGACAGAACGAGTTCGACTTCGAGTACGGCGAGCAGTTCGGGGAGAAGATCGAGGAGTTCGACCCCGACTTCTCGAAGGTGCTCGTCCGCTACAACCCCGAAGGCGACGCCGAGATGAACGCACGCCAGACCGCGCGGCTGCGCCGGCTCTCGGAGTGGCTGCACGAACGGCGCCGGAAGTTCCTCTTCGAGCTGCTCGTGCCGGCCGAGCCGGCCCAGCTCGAGCGCGTCGGCGGCAGCACGGACCGGTACGACACCGAGCTGCGGGCCGAGCTGATGCTGGAGACGATCCTGCAGCTCCAGAACGGCGGGGTCGAGCCGGACATCTGGAAGATCGAGGGCCTCGACGACCGTGTGGCCTGCCGCGAGATCGCTCAGCTCGCACGTCGCGAGGGACGCGAGCACGTCTCGTGCGTCGTGCTCGGCCGCGGCGCCTCGGATGCCAAGGTCGACGAGTGGCTGCGTGCCGGCGCCGGGCTCGACGGCTACATCGGGTTCGCGATCGGGCGCTCCATCTTCTCCGAGTCGGTGAAGGCGTACGCCGCCGATCCGGATGGTTTCGACCGCGAGTCGGCGATCGCGAAGATCGCCGACAACTACCGTCGTTTCATCGACGTGTACGAGGGTGCGCCTGCGCCGGCTTGACCGGACGGGCGCGCCCTAAGCGCCCTGCTCACGGGACGATGTTGTGGTTGTTGCGGAAGACGTTGTCGGGGTCGTGCGTCCGCTTCACCGCGACGAGCCGGTCGTAGTTCGGGCCGTAGGCGCCGCGGATCGCGTCGTCGCCCTGGTCGTCGCCGAGGTAGTTCAGCCATCGCCGCTCGCTGAGATGCGGTCGGAGCGCGGCGTGGGTCTCGCGTGTCCAGGCGATGTTGGCGTCGTCGTCCGCGGGGTCGAGCCACACCGACGGGATCAGGAGGTTCCAGCCCGGCTCGCGGTGCGGGACCGCCGTGTCCTCCACCCCGACACGGCAGACCGCGCCGTGGAAGTGCTCGAACACCATCCCGGTCAGCGGTGACGGCACCGAGGCGAAGCGCTCGACGACGACGTCGATCAGGCCGTCGGAGATGCCGGCCGTGAAGCTCGACAGCCAGTAGTTCCGCAGTCCCGCTGGGTAGCCGGCGTCGAGGAGCGTGTTGATCACCGGGTACGGCATCGGGCCGACCTCGACGATCAGCGGCGATCCCCACTCCTTGAACGGGGCGAGCTCGCGCTCAGCCTCCTCGGGTGTCCCGGTGTGGCAGACGATCATGCCGGCGATCTTCATGCCCGAGCCGTCGGGCGCATGCACGACCGCGGCGAAGACCGTCAGGTCGTCGGACGCCGCAGACGATGCGTCCCGGTAGAAGCGGAGCATGTCGGCCGCCGCGTCGATCGGATGGGCGATCAGCCCGCCGACGACCATGTCGACGGGGTGGAGACGGTACTCGAAGGAGGCCGCGACGCCGAAGTTCCCGCCACCCCCGCGCAGCGCCCAGAAGAGGTCGGGGTCGGAATCGGCCGACACGTCGACGATCGCGCCGTCGGCGGTCACCAGCTCGACGCCGAGCAGGTTGTCGGCGGCCAGGCCGTGCTTCGCCATCAGCCAGCCGAGGCCCCCGCCGAGCGTGAGCCCGGCGATACCCGTCGTCGAGATCGCGCCGCCGGTCACGGCGAGCCCGTGGGCGGCGGTCTCGCGGTTCAGCTCGCGCCAGTTCACCCCGCCCTGCGCCCTGGCCGTCCGTGCGGCCGGGTCGACGCGGATGCCCTTCATCGGCGAGAGGTCGATCATGAGCGCGTCGTCGGCGACGGCGCGTCCCGCGACGTTGTGCCCGCCGCCGCGAACGCTGACTCCGAGCCCGTTCGCGCGCGCGAAGCGGATCGCGTCGGCGATGTCGGCCGCGTTCTGGCACCGGGCGATCAGCGCGGGCCGCCGGTCGATCAGCCCGTTGTGCACCTGCCGGGCGTCGTCGTAGCCGTCTGCCTGTGGGTCGAGGATGACGCCGGAAAAGCCGGCGCGAAGCTCTTCGAGCTGCTCTCCGCTCGCCGTGGTCGTTGCCATCAGTCCCCTCCTGTCTCGGTCGAACGAGTGTAGGGCAGGACGCCGGGCGCCTCGTCGTCCCCGCGGACGATCTGAGTGTCCGAGGCTAGGATGACGTCACGCGGGCGTAGCTCAGTTGGTAGAGCATCAGCTTCCCAAGCTGAGGGTCGTGGGTTCGAGCCCCATCGCCCGCTTCTTGCCGAAAAGCACGGTGCCAGGCACGGACGTGCCTGGCACCGTGCCCTTCATTCGCCAGTCACCGGCCCAGCAGCTCCTCGAGCGCACGGGTGTTGACGACCCGTTCCGGGGTTGCGTGACCGCGGCGGGCGGTGTGGGCCGAGAGCGCCATGTTGCCGAGTCCGGCGGGCGAATGGGCGTCCGTCGAGCAGACGATCGACGCACCCGCTTCGACGGCGAGCCGCGTGTGCTCCGCGCTCAGGTCGAGCCGGGCAGGAAGGCCGTTGACCTCCAGGGCGACTCCGGTCCGCAGGGCGGCCTCGATCGCCTTCTCCAGGTCGAGGGCGTTCTCGGGACGGTGCCCGATCAACCGCCCGGTCGGGTGGCTGAGGCAGCGGGCGGACGGATGCTCCATCGCGTGCACGACGCGGGCGGTGAGCTCGCGTCGCGGTGCGCGCTGGCCGGCGTGAAGCGAGATCTGCACCCAGTCGAGCTCCGCCAGGATCTCGTCCGGTAGGTCGAGGCTCCCGTCGGGGAGGATGTCGCACTCGATCCCCCGTAGGACGCGAAACGGTGCGAGCGCCTCGTTGGCGTCCGCGATCTCGACGCCCTGCCGTCTCACGTCGTCGGCGGTCAGACCCGGTACGACGCCGACGTTGGTCGTGTGGTCGCAGATCGCGACGTACGCGTAGCCGCGCGCGCACGCCGCCTCCGCCATGTCGCGGACGGATGCGCGCCCGTCCGACCAGGTCGTGTGGCAGTGCAGGTCGCCGCGGATGTCGTCGAGGCGCAGGAGTCGTTCCATGGCGGCGGAAGGCGGCGCGTCCCGCAGCTCGGGCGACAGATACGGGTGACCGAGGAGCTCGTAGACCGTCCTCTCGTCCGGCGCGTCGGGCAGCCGACCGAGGGCTTCGACGTAGTCGGCCGGCCCGGTGGCTCGGAGGAGGGCCGTCCCGAAGCGCTCGGGCGGCGTCAGCACGAGCTCGACCGGGATCCCGTCCCCGGTCAGGCCCCGGTCGCGCGAGATCATGGTGACGATCTCGGGCAGGGCGGCAAACCGGGCCCGGGCGTCGGCCGGGTCGCGGGTCGGCACGACCACCGCCAGCCCGTCGATCCTGTCCTTCCAGCGTCGGGTCGCCCCGGCGACATGTCCGTCCATGCCGCTCGCAATCGCCCCGCTGAGGGCAAGCGCGCGATCGAGCAGCACCCGGTTCCTCGGCGGTTGCGCGGGCCGCGAGAGCGCGCTGCGGATCTTTGCCTCGGTGCGCGGCCCGATGCCCGGCACCTCGCGAAGCCGGCCGGCCCGGGCGGCTGCGCGGAGCTCGTGAACCGTCCGGATCTCCAGGGTCTCGCCGATCGCGGAGGCGAGTCCGGGGCCGAATCCCGCCAACCGCCCGAACGCGACCAGCTCGTGCGCGGTCGACTGCCTCAGCTCCTCGAGCTCGGCGATGCCGCCGGTTTCGACCAGCTCGCCGAGCTTCGCCTCGATGCCCGGGCCGATGCCTCTGAGCTCGCGCGCCCGACCGCCGCGAACGAGCTCGACGACGTCGACCGGGAGGTCGCGGATCAGCGCGGCCGCCCTGCGATAGGCACGGGCCGAATAGGACGTCGCGCCGGCCAGGTCGAGAAGGGACGCGTACTCGTCCAGCGCGGCCGCGACGCGGGTGTTGTCGAGCCTGGAGCCCAGTTCCCCGTCAAGCCTACGGCGCGACCTCACGTTTCCCGCACGCAGCTCGTGGAAGAACGTCGTCGAGGGGAGCGTCGTCGACATCCACCCGCTCACGGCAACCGAGCCGTGCGTCGGGTCGGCGCTGTTGGATAGTCGCCGCCACACGCAGGTCTCGGCGCCACGAGTGACCACGCGCGCGTGGCGACGATGAACGTCTTCCTCAGCCACTGACGAAGCCAGGCGTCCGGCGCCGTTCGATGGACGCGCCGGACGCCCGCCCCGGAAACGCTCTACGTGACCTTGAACGTGCCTTTCGACCCGCGGGCTCTGGGCCGGGCTCGGGTTCCTCCGCCGCGACCGCTTCGTCGGCGGGACGGTGCTGACCCACTCCTCTTCGGCTTCAACTTCCCGATCATCGTCTCGTCTGGACCGGGGCGCAGGCGGATCTGAGAGGGTCCCCACGATGAGCAAGTACGCCGCCGTCGCCGTACCCAACCAGTCGTCCAGCAGTCAGCGCCGTCTTGCGCTCCTGCTCGCGATGGCGATGTTCGTGCTCGTGGTCGACACCTCGCTGATGAACGTCTCGATCTCGGCCGTCGTCCACGACCTGGACACGACGGTCAGTGGCGTCCAGTCGGCGATCGCGCTCGAGGCGCTCGTGTCGGCCGCGTTCATCTTGATCGGAGGCAAGGTCGGGGACCTGATCGGAAGGAAGCGCGCGTACGTCCTCGGTCTGCTCGGCTATGCGATCGGGGCGCTCTCGATGGCGCTCGCCCAGAACCTGACTGCGATCATCGTCTTCTGGGCGATCATCGGCGGGATCGGTGCGTCGCTGCTTCTGCCGGCGATGCAGTCGCTGATCCACGGCAACTTCGACGGCGCCGCCCGCAAGCAGGCCTACGGGCTCGTCGGCGCCTCGGCCGCGATCGCGGCCGCCGTAGGCCCGTTGATCGGCGGCTTCATCACGACGTACCTCTCGTGGCGGATCGCCTTCCTCCTCGAGGACCTGGTCATCATCGTCGTCCTCTCGGGCATCAAGCTCGTTCGCGACGTCCCGTACACGGGCCCACGGCAAATCGACGTGGTCGGCGCGATCCTCTCGGTGATCGGGATGGGCGGCATCGTCCTCGGCATCCTCGTCTGGCAGGAGGGCGGCGAGTCGGTGGCGGCGCTGATCGTCCTCGGTGCGGCGGCGATGGGCGGCCTCGGCTACTGGCTCGTCCGCCGGAAGCGCCACGGCAAGCCGACGCTGCTCGACCCGGACCTGTTCAGGGCGAGGCTGTTCACCTTCGGGATCTCCGGCCAGCTGCTGCAGCAGATCGCGCTCGGCGGGCTGATGATCGCCCTGCCGATCTACCTGCAGATGGTGCTCGAGTACAGCGCAATGGGCGCCGGGCTCTCGATCGCCCCGCTGTCGCTCAGCATGTTCGCGCTGGCGCTGCTCGCGGCGAAGAAGGCGGGCCGGCGTCGTCCGGCGAGCATCATCCGGGCCGGCTTCGCGCTCGTCACGATCGGCGTCGCGATCCTGATCCCGATCGTGCCGCGTGCGACATCCGGCTGGTACCTGGTCGTGCCGCTCTTGATCGCAGGCTCGGGTCTCGGCCTGCTCGTCTCGCAGCTCAACAACTACACGCTCTCGCCGATCTCGGACGAGCGTGTCAGCGAAGCGGCCGGCGTGAACTCGGCCGGCGGCTCGTTCGGCCTCTCGTTCGGCCTCGCCTTCGCGGGCGCCATCCTGCTCGCGACGCTGTCCGCGTCCGCGACCCATCAGGCGAACTCGAGCACCGTCCTCGACCCGGCTGAGCAGCAGCAGGTGGCACACGCCGTCAAGCACGACGCGGAGGTGATGTCGAACACGCAGCTCCAGGAGCAGCTTGCCGGGCAGCCGAAGGACGTCCAGGACGAGATCGTCGACATCAACACCGTCGCGCGCCACCGCGGCCTCCAGGTCGCGCTGCTCGTGCCGCTGCTTGCGGCCCTGCTCGGGCTCGGCAACTCCTTCCGGATGATGCGCCTGCCCGACCCCCAGCCCTCAGAGGGTGCGGAGGCGGCTGCGTTCGGCTAGAGGTGGAGACCGTGCGATGCTTCCCGGCGACTCGCGGGGGACGAGACGAAAGGACACAAGAGAGCGATGGCGACGACCGACGAACAGATGCCCACCGGTACCACGGTCTCCGCGCCGCCGCAGGGGGTCACGTGGCACGCGCTCGAGCCGGACGAGGTCACGCGGCGTCTCGGCGTCGACGCCGAGCGCGGCCTTCCAGGGGCCGAGGCTGCGGCGCGGCTCGCGTCGGTCGGGCCGAACAAGTTCGCCGTGGCGGCGACCGAGCCGCGCTGGCACGCATTCGTCCGGCAGTACCAGGACCCGATGCAGATCGTCCTGCTGGTCGCCGGCGTCGGCAGCCTGTACCCGCTCAAGGAGCTCGGGACCGGGCTCGTGCTCATCTTCCTCACGCTCTTCAACGCCGTCCTCGGGCTGCGGCAGGAGGGCAGGGCGGCCGAGGCCGTCGCCGCGCTCCAGAAGATGATGATCGTCAAGGCGCGCGTGCTCCGCGACGGGCAGCTGACCGAGGTCCCGGCGGAGCAGCTCGTGCCGGGCGACATCGTCTCGATCGAGGCCGGTGACGTCGTTCCGGCCGACGGCCGTCTCATGTCAGCGGCCACGCTCGAGATCGCCGAGTCGGCGCTGACCGGCGAGAGCATGCCGGTGTCGAAGGGCGTCGCCTCGATCGAGGAGCCGGAGACGCCGATCGGCGACCGGATCGACATGGTCTACATGAACACGAACGTCACGCGAGGCACGGGCAGCTTCATCGTCACCTCGACGGGCATGGCGACCGAGGTCGGCCACATCTCGGGGATGCTTCAGGGCGAGGGCGAGACGGACACGCCGCTGACGAAGCAGCTGAAGAGGCTGACCAGCCAGATCCTGTTCATCGCCGGCGCCGCCGTCGTGATCTCGATCGTCCTCAACCTCTCTCGCGGCGAGAGCTTCGACACCGTGTTCACGGCGGCGATCGCCTTCGCCATCTCGGGGATCCCGACCGGCCTTCCGGCGGTCGTGACCACGATCCTCTCGTACGGCACGCAGATGCTCGCGAAGGCGAACGCGATCATGAAGCGGCTCCGCTCGACGGAGACGCTCGGCTCCACCTCGGCGATCAACTCCGACAAGACGGGGACGCTGACGCTGAACCAGATGACCGCGGTCGAGCTCACGATCCCCGGCCGCCGCTACACGATCTCGGGCGGCGGTTACGCGACCGACGGCAAGATCAAGCACGTCTTCGGGCAGGAAGAAGTGCCGCTCGAGGAGTTCCTGCTGCCGATGGCGCTCTGCGCGGACGCGGTCGTGAAGGACGGAGAGCTCGTCGGCGACCCGACGGAGGGGGCGCTCGTGGTGCTCGCCGAGAAGGGCGGGCTCGATGCCGTCGAGACGCGGCAGCGCTACCCGCGCATCGCCGAGCTCCCGTTCGACGCTGCCTACAAGCTGATGGCCACGTTCCACCGGATGCACGACGACTCCGGCAAGGAGGTCGTGCGCGCGCTGGTCAAGGGCGCCCCCGACCAGCTGCTCGCCCGCGCAGCTTCGCGCCCGGCTCCCGACGATCTCGCGATCGTCCCGGTGGACGACGAGTTCAAGCAGCGCTACATGGACGAGAACGAGCGTCTGGCGAGCCAGGGGCTGCGCGTGATGGCGGTCGGCCGGAAGGATTTCCAGCCCGGCGGCTTCGATCCGGCCGCAGACCTGCTTCCGCTGCTCGACGGAATGACCGTGCTCGCGCTCGTCGGGATCGTCGACCCGCCGAGGCCGACCGCGAAGACGGCGATCGCGACGGCGCACGGCGCCGGGATCCGCATCCGCATGATCACCGGCGACCATGCGGTCACGGCGGCCGCGATCGCACAGGATCTCGGCATCCCCGGCCGGGCGATCAGCGGCGCCGAGTTCAAGGCGATGTCGGACACCGAGCTCGACGCGGCGATCGACGACATCGGCGTCATCGCCCGTGTCGCGCCCGAGGACAAGGTGCGGCTCGTCGACACTCTCAAGCACCGGGGCGACATCGTCGCGATGACCGGCGACGGCGTGAACGACGCGCCGGCGCTCAAGAAGGCGGACATCGGCATCGCGATGGGGATCACCGGCACCGAGGTCTCGAAGGAGGCCGCGACGATGATCCTCACCGACGACAACTTCTCCACGATCGTCCGCGCCGTCGAGCTGGGTCGAGGCCTCTACGACAACCTGACCAAGTACATCCGCTTCCAGATGGGCGTGCTCGTCGGATTCATCGTCACGTTCCTCGGGGCGAGCATCTTCAACGTGGTGGCCGGCATCCCCTTCGTGCCGCTCCAGACGCTGTACGTGAACTTCACCACGCAGGTGCTGCAGTCGATCGGCCTCGGCTACGGCCGGCCGGCCGAGGGGCTGATGCGGCGCAAGCCGCGCCCGTCGAACGAGGAGATCCTGCCGCGTCCGCTGCTGATCTGGGTCTGCGTGGCAGGTCTCGTCATGGGCGGAGGCACGCTCGCACTGCTCGCCTGGGCCGACCACCACTACGGCAGCTCGACGGTCGCGCGGACGATGGGGCTGACCTCGTTCGCGTTCGCGAACCTCTTCTTCTCACTGTCGACTCGCGACGAGCGGCGCTCGGTCTTCTCGCTCGACGTGTTCGAGGACAAGATGTTCGTGAGGTGCACCTTCGGCTCGCTGGCCGCGATCGTGCTCGGCACCGAGCTCGGGATCCTGCAGCGGGTCCTGCACACGGTGCATCTCGACTTTCGGCAGTGGCTGATCTGCTTCGTGGTCGCACTCGCGATCGTGCCGGTGGCGGAGGCGAGGCGGCTGTGGCTCGCGCGGAGCTCAGCGCCGCCAGCCCCCATGCCGCTCGAACCCTAGGAGGGCTTCGCGTAGCTCGAAGCGCCGCCCCAGTCGACCGCGACGCACGGCTCGTCGCCGACCGTCCAGGCGTCGTGCCCGGGCTCGATCACCATCACGTCGCCGGGGCCGAGGTCGGCCTCGGTGCCGTCGTCCATGACGATGTGCATCCGGCCCGACACGCAGTAGAGCGCGTGGCGTGCCTGGCACGTGTCGGTGCCCGCGATCGGCCTCACGTGCTCGGACCAGCGCCAGCCGGGCTCGAACACGCCGTACAGGACCGTCTGGTCCTTCACGTTCAGGACGTGGGCGCGGCCCTTGTCCTTGAACGGGCGTGTCTCGTCGGGTGAGCCGGTGCTCTTGACCTCGATGCCTGCCATCGTGACCTCCTCGATCGCCTGCCGCCTGCGGGCGGGAGCATCTCGCGTCCCGCAGCCTCGGTCAATCGTCCGCGATCAGGACGCCGGCGCCGGAGCTTCGCGCGCGTTCGCGATCTGCGCGAGCAGCTCACCCGGGCTCGTACCGGCGAGGACACGCAGGCGCGGCAGCGCATACGGATCGTCGTCCGGGCGCGCCCAGCCCGGGACGACCGTGGTCGAGCCGACGAACCCGGCCGCCCGCACCGCTGCGACCACCTCGCTGTCGTACTCCCCCGACGGGTAGCAGAACCACGACACGCCGACCCCGTACAGCCGCCGCAGGCGCGCACGCGTGGCGGCGATCTGAAACCGGAGCTGGGCCGGGTCGAGCCGGGTCAGGTCGGCGTGGTCGTACCCCTGCGTGTCGAGCTCCCAGCCCGCAGCGACGAGCGCCCGGACCTGGCGCTCCGTGAGCCCGCCCTGGCTCGGCGGCAGCCCGGTGAGCTGCAGGTTCTCGTCCGCGACCCAGTGGACGCGGCGGAGGATCGGCAGCGCCTCCGTGTACTGCGACCGGTAGCCGTTGTCGAACGTGAGCACGATCGGCCTCCGCGGCAGCCCGGCCTGCCCGAGCCAGGCCGCGCGGACCTGGTCGAGCGTCACGGCGTGGAAGCCCGCGCGGACGAGCTCGTCGACCTGCGCCGCGAAGTCGTGCGGGGTCACGTAGAGGCCGGGGTACGGCGCGTCCGCCGGTGCCGGCGCGATCACGTGGTACATGAGGATCGGCACGGCGGCGGTGCGGCTCGCGGGGGTGGCGGCGTAGCGCGGAGCGACGACGGCGCGGTGCGGCCGGAGGGCCGCCGGGGGCCGGACGCGCACCGGCTGCGGCCTCGGATCCGGCACGGCCCGAGGCGGCGCCGGGTGGTGGCCCGCCCGCGACGACCAGACGTAGGCGGCCGCCCCGGCCGCCGCGAAGACCGCGACGGCGGCAACGGCGATCAGGCGCCGCCGGCGCCGCAGCCTGCGCTGGGCGTCGCGACGGGCCACCCGCAGGGGCTGGTTCGGGTCGGGGGCGCCGCTCATCCGCGTCGGCCGAAGCTTCACACACGCCGCGGGCGGCGGCGCGCCAGCCGGGAGCGCGAGGCGAGGGCGAACGCGCCTTCGACGCTCGGGCCGATCAGCAGCGCGAACAGAACCGTGCCGACACCGATCTTCCCGCCGAGCGCAAAGCCGGCCAGCAGCACAGTCGACTCGATCGCGGCCCGGACGGCGCCGACGCGCCACCCGGTGCGCTTCGAGCCGACGAGCATCAGCGAGTCGCGCGGCCCCGCTCCGACCCCGGCGCCGATGTAGAGCGCGGAGCCGACCCCGAACAGAACCAGCCCGACCGCGAGCACACCGATCCGGCCGGCGAGCGGGGCGTCACCGAGCGCGTGCGCCGCGTGCAGCGGCTGGAGCACGACGACGAACGCGCCGATCAGCACGGCGTTCGCGACCGTCCCGATCCCCGGCCGGGATCCGAGCAGCCACGCGAGGCAGAGGACGATCACGCCGACCACCTCGTTGGCGACGCCGAACGAGAGCGGAGTGTGCTTCGCGATCCCCTGGTGCAGCACGTCCCACGGCGGCAGCCCGAGGCGTGACTCGAGAAAGCAGACGATGCCGCACGCGAACAGGAAGAGGCCGACGACGAGCCACACGGCCGTGAGCGCGGGCCCGCCGCGCAGGACGGGTGCCGTGCGCACGGCACGACTCTAGCCTGGCCTCCCTCGAACGAGTGACGCCGGGCGGGCGAAGCTGGACCTCCGGTTGACAACGGCTATCCGGCCGGGGGGATTGCCCACGGAAGACCCTTCCTACGGTGATCGGGCGGCCTCCACCTGGAAGTCGCGGGTGGAGCAGATGCGAGTTCGCTTCTGCCAACGAATCAAAGGGAGGGCACCAAATCGTGATTGCGGACGCGATCAACGGCGCGATCCTGCGCCTGTACACGGCGCTGAAGAGCGAGGACGGGCAGACGTTCGTCGAGTACTCGCTCATCGGCGTGCTCGTCGCTCTCGGCCTCGTCATCGCCCTGGGCACGTTCTCGAGCGCGATCGGCACGGCGCTCGGGAACATCGGCCACGAGCTGACCAACCCGTAACGAGCTGATCCACGCGGCGGTGGGCTCACATGGGCGCCCACCGCCGCCCCTTTTCCACAGAAACGGCGAGAGACACATGCGGCGAATCACACGGACGGAGAACGGTCAGGCGATGGTCGAGTTCGCGCTCGTGGCACCGATCCTGTTCCTGATCCTGTTCGGGATCGTCCAGTTCGGGATCGCGTTCATGAACTCGGTCGCACTGACCGACGCGGTCCGCGCCGGCGCGCGCAAGGCGGCCGTCAGCCGCACCGCCGCCAACCCGACGCAGTCGGCGACGAACGCCGTGCTCGGGGCAGCGAACGATCTCAACCCGTCCAAGCTTTCCGTCACCGTCACATCCGACTGGCAGTCCGGCGACAACGTGACCGTCACTGCCACCTATCCGTACCAGATCAACCTCCTCGGCATCGTCGTCGCCTCGGGCAACTTGCACAGCTCGACGACCGAGCGGGTGGAGTGAGCGGCACACCTGAGGGGAGACACACATCGATGCCGGAACTTACGACCAACCTGAAGAACATCCTGATCGCGGCCGTGCTCGCAATCGCGGCGGTCGCGCTGACGCTGATCTACGTCTCGAGCTCGAAGTCGAACCAGTCGACGACGGGGCCGGCCACGTACCGGACCGTCCTCGTCGCGGCCCGCGACATCCCCGTCGGCACCACCGGAACGCAGCTCGCGCACGCCGGCTGGCTGACCAGCCGGCGCGTCCCGGCCGACGCCGTCGCGTCGGGCGTCGTCCCGGACAAGGCGGCGCTCGCGACGCTGGTCGCGATCCAGCCGACCTACCACGGGGAGCAGATCGTCGCCAAGCGGTTCGGCACGACGCAGCAGGAGGGCCTGGTGTCGACGATCCACGGGCCGCTGCGGATCTTCGTTCTGCCCGGCGACTCGAACCAGCTGCTCGCCGGGATCGTGCGCGCGGGCAACACGGTCGACGTCGTCGGCTCGGTCGCGCGCCCGGAGGGGTCGGCGACCCACTACGGCGTGATCGCCGTGCGGGACCTGCTCGTCGTCAAGGCGCCCGCCGGCTCGTCCGGCACGACGTCGATCCAGCTCCAGCTGACGTCGGCCCAGGCCCAGAAGCTGTTCTGGATGGAGAAGAACGCGGACTGGTCGCTGCTCCTGCGGCCGTCGGTGCATCCGTCCAACGCCGCTTCTGCCCCGGTCACCGCGACCGCGATCGTCGAGGGCTCCAGTGCTCGCTGACGAGACGCTGAAGGTCGCGGTGGTCGGCGGCCCGACCGCCGCCGCGCTGGAGTCCCAGCTCGCGGAGGTCGAGACGTTCGAGCTCCTGCCGGCGGGTGCGCGCAGCGCGGACTGCCGGGCGGACGTGATCGTGCTCGTGCACGATCCGGCTACGAAGCCGAGGGCCCAGCTCGCGGCCGTCCGGGAGCACACGTCCGCTCCGGTCGTCTTCGCCGCCGAGCGGCCGACGACCGACCTCGTCCGCTGGGCGCTCGACGCGGGCATCGCGGACGTTCTGTCGCTGCCGACGACACGCGAGAGCGCGATCTTCTCGATCGAAAAGGCCGTGCACGCCGCGCGCCGCAGCGACGAGCAGAGCGGCGGCGGGCGGGTCGTCACCGTATTCTCGCCGAAAGGCGGCTCGGGGAAGTCGGTCGTGGCGACGAACCTCGCGGTGGCGGCCTCGGCGCTCGGCAAGAAGCGGACGCTCCTCGTCGACCTCGACCTGCAGTTCGGCGACGCCGCGATCATGCTCGGCGTCTCGCCGAACAGCACGGTTCGGGAGCTGATCGGCACGCCGACCGAGCTCGACGCCGAGAAGCTCTCCGTCTACACGGAGCGGCATTCGTCCGGTGTCAGCGTCCTGCCGGCGCCGCTCAACCCGGAAGAGGCCGAGCTCGTGCGTGAGGACGCGATCCGCTCGCTGCTCACGGTCGCCCGCACGTCGTACGACCTCGTGGTCGTCGACACCGCACCGTTCTTCTACGGCCCGATGCTCGCGACGCTCGACCAGACCGACCAGCTGCTCCTGCTCTGCAACCCCGACGTCCCGACGCTGAAGAACGTGCGACTGACGCTGAAGACGCTCGAGCTGCTGTCGTTCGGGGCCGACCGGCTGCGGATCGTGCTCAACCGTGCCAATCCGGTGGTCATGGACCGGGGCGATGTCGAGGCGGCACTCGACCGGAAGGTCGACTTCGTGCTTCCGCTCGACCCGGCGGTGCCGCAGGCGGTCAACCAGGCCTCGCCGGCCGTGCTCGAGAGTGCGGAGGCGCCGTTCTCGGCAGGGATGCTCGAGCTCGCCCGGTCGATCGTGGGGGGCGAGCGCTGGCCCGCCGCCCGCCAGGCGCCGCGAGCGGCGCGGATTCTCAGCTTCGGGAGGAACTGACATGTCGCTGCAGCAGCGCATCCACGGGAACGACGGCAACGACGAGGCGATCGTCCTGCAGGCCCGGATCGGGACACCGACGTCGGACCGCCTGCTCGATCGCTTCGCCGACCTGCGCACGTTGCTCCACTCCGTGTGCGTGACGAAGATCGGGCCGGAGCTCGGCTCGTTCGACGACGCACCGGAAGAGCTGCGGAGGCGCGTACGGTCGGTCGTCGAGAACGAACTGGCCCGCCGCTCGGAACGGCTCACCTCGGACGAGCGGACGCGGCTCGTCGAGGCGGTCGTCGACGACGTCCTCGGCTACGGGCCGATCGATCCGTTCCTGCGTGACCCGACGGTGACCGAGATCATGGTCAACGGCCACGACCAGGTCTTCGTCGAGCGCGGGGGGATCGTGTCGGAGACCGATGTGCGCTTCGCGAGCGAGGACCACCTGCTCCGCGTGATCGACCGCATCGTCACCGGCGTCGGCCGCCGGGTCGACGAGGCGTCGCCGATGGTCGACGCGCGGCTGCCCGACGGCTCGCGTGTCAACGTGATCATCCCCCCGCTCGCCCTGCAGGGGCCGGTGCTGACGGTCCGCAAGTTCTCGGCGGATGCGCTCACGGCGGACAACCTGATCAGCCTCGGCTCGCTCACGCCCGAGCTGGTCGACGTGCTCAGCGCCTGCGTCCGCGGCAAGCTGAACATGCTCATCTCGGGCGGCACCGGAGTCGGCAAGACGACCCTGCTCAACATCCTGTCCGGCTACATCCCGGACAACGAGCGCATCATCACGATCGAGGACGCGGCCGAGCTGCAGCTGCAGCAGCGGCACGTCGTCTCGCTCGAGTCGCGCCCACCGAACATCGAGGGCCAGGGCGAGGTCCGCATCCGCGAGCTCGTCCGCAACGCGCTGCGCATGCGTCCCGACCGGATCATCGTCGGCGAGGTCCGCGGTGCGGAGACGGTGGACATGCTCCAGGCGATGAACACGGGCCACGAGGGCTCGCTCACCACCATCCACGCCAACTCGCCGCGCGACGCGCTCTCGCGGCTCGAGACGCTCGTGCTGACCGCCGGCGTCGAGCTCCCGTTACGGGCGATCCGCGAGCAGATCGCGAGCGCATTCGACGTCGTGATCCAGATCTCGCGCGTGGTGGACGGCAGCCGCCGCGTGACGCACGTCACCGAGGTGCTGCGGATGGAGTCGGAAATGGTGACGCTGCAGGAGATCTTCTCGTGCAAGCCGCTCGGCGGAGCTGCAGGCGTGCTCTACGACCGGCCGGTGCCGACGGGCATTCGCCCGCAGTTCACGGGCAAGCTGGCCGACGCCGGCGTGACCATCGCTCCGGAGGCGTTCGACCCGGCGCCCGGCTCGTATCGGCTGGCGACGGTCGGAGGGGGGCGGACCGCATGAGCGTCCTCGTCGCCCTCGCGGTCGGCGCACTCATCTTCGCGGCCGTGTTCATGGCGATGACCGCGTACCGCCGGGCGGCTGTGCGCCGCCGGATGAACGCGTACGCCCCGAGGCAGAAGCCGGCCATCCGGGCGAGGATCGACCGCGACTCGATGCTCGCCGGCTTCGAGCGCCGCCTCGAGCGGGTCGGCATCCACCGGAGGATCGTGGCCGTCCTCGAGCGCGCAGGGATCGACGTGAGACCGGGCGCGGTCGTGCTGCTCGACGTGCTGGCGGCACTGATCGCCTACGCGCTGGCCGCGACGCGTGGCAGCGCCCTGACGGCAGTGGTCGTCGGCGTCGCCGCAGGCGTGGTCCCGTGGGTCGTGCTGCACCTGAAGGGCGCTCATCGATCGCGCGCGTTCGAGAACCAGCTGCCGGAGGTGCTCGACACGCTGTCGGCTTCGCTGCGCGCCGGTCACGGGTTCGACGCAGCGCTGCAGACGGTGGCCAACGATCTCGGCGAGCCGGCCGCACGTGAGTTTCGCCGGGTGCTGACGGAAGTGCACCTGGGGCGGTCGCTCGAGGACTCGCTTGCCGATCTCGGCCGGCGCATCCACTCGGAGGATCTGCGGTTCGTCCTCGACGCGATCGTCATCCAGCGTCAGGTCGGCGGCAGCCTCGCCGAGCTGTTCGAGCTCGTGTCCGAGACGGTGCGCTCGCGCGAGCAGTTCCGGCGCAAGGTGCGCGCGCTCACCGGAATGGTGCGGATGTCCGCGAACGTGCTGACCATCCTGCCCTTCGTCGCAGCGGCCGGGCTGACGCTGCTCAACCCGACCTACATGCACCCGCTCTGGACGACCACGGCGGGCCACATGATGGTCGCGGTCGGGCTCGTGATGATGACCTTCGGGACGATCACGCTGCGGCGGATCGGGACGGTAAAGGGGTAAACGATGCTGCTGCTCTTGCTCGCCGGCCTGTCGCTCGCCGGTGCCGTGTTCGTCGTCGCCGACTCGCTGACGCCGCAAGGGCGCCGCCGGACGGCGTCGGTCGCGATGGTGCGCCGCTTCTCGGGTGCTCCGGCGCGCCGGAGCCGCGGCCCGCTCGTCCCGGCGGACGTCCTCGACGACGTCGGCCGCCGGTTCACGACGCAGCAGATGCGCGAGCATCTCCCGAACCGGATCGCCGCGGCCGGACTGGCCGGGAAGATGACCCCGGAGTCGTTCGCCGCGCTCAGGCTCGGCCTCGTCGGCCTCGGCGTGCTGTCGGCGATCGCGTTCGGGTCTCTCGCAAGTCTGAGCGGGGGGCTGATCTTCGTGCTGGTCGCCGTCGGCGCCGTGGCCGGCTGGGTGTTCCCCGGCTACTACCTCGACCGCCGGGCGCGGTCGCGGCGGGAGGCGATCAGCATCGCACTCCCCGAGGCACTCGACCTGCTCGCCGTGTGCGTCGAGGCGGGGCTCGGGCTCTTCGGCGCGATCCAGCGGCTGGTCGAGTCGGATTCAGGCCCGCTCGCCGACGAGTTCGCGCTCGTCCTGACCGAGCTCCGGGTGGGGGAGAGCAGCGAGCGTGCGCTGAAGCGGATGGCCAAGCGGATCAACTCGCCCGAGGTCGCGTCGTTCGTGCGCGCGATCATCCAGGGCGAGCAGCTCGGGCTCTCGCTGGCGCGCACGCTGCGCAACCTGGCCGACGACGCCCGCAAGCGGCGGCGCGCGCTGGCGGAGGAGCGCGCCGCGAAGGCGCCGGTGAAGATGCTGTTCCCCGCGGCGATCTTCATCTTCCCGACGCTCTTCATCGTCATCCTCGGGCCTGCGGTCCTGGCGCTCGCGAAGTTCCTGTGAGGCGTCGCGGGCTCATGCTGCGCGACGAGCGCGGGCAGTCGCTCGTGATCGTCGTCCTGTTCCTGGTCGTCCTGCTCGGCATCGCGGCGCTCGTCCTGGACGTGGGTCACGCCTACCTGGTGCAGCGGCGGCTGCAGGCGTCGGCCGACGCGGCAGCTCTCGCCGGCGCCGACGGGCTGCCGACCGTGGCCGCGGCAACGGCGCTCGCGAACCAGTACGGGGCCGGCGGGAACAACGTGCCGTCGGGAGTCGACAACGTGCAGATGAGCGTGTCCACGTCCTGCATCTCGTCCGCGCCCGGCTGTTCGCCCGCGAATGCCGTCTCGGTGACCGAGTCGGCGACCGTGCCGACGATCTTCGCCAAGGTGCTCGGGATCGGCTCGCTCAAGGTGCACGCAGCGGCCACCGCCTGCTCCCCGTGCGCCTCGAGGCCGCTGGACATCATGCTCGTGCTCGACCGAACGGGCTCGATGTGCACGACCGACACGGGCGCCGACGACCATCCGCAGTGCACGGATATGGCGAATGCGCGTGACGGATTGCTGGCGTTCCTGGGCATCATGGACCCGTCGATCGACCACATCGGCTTCGCGGTGCTGCCGCCCGCCTCGAGCACGAGCAGCGCATGCCCGTACACCGCCGGGGCATACACCTCGCCGAACGACCACTACGTGCTCGTTCCGCTGACGAGCGACTACGCGTCGCTCACGACGGCGATCAACTGCGTGCAGCCGAACGGGACGACGTCGTACGCGAACGCGCTCGAGTCTGCCCAGGCGGAGCTGGCCAAGGACGGCCGGCCGGGGGTGCAGAAGGTGATCGTCTTCATGTCGGACGGCGCCGCGAACACCGGCCCGACCTCGTATCCGCAATCTTCGCCGTACCGTGCCACACCGTGTCACCAGGGCATCGCCTCGTCGCAGGCGATCCAGGCGGCCGGGACGATCGTCTACTCGATCGGCTACGACGTCGGCCATGCCGCCTGCGAGGGCCTGAACAAGAACGCGCAGGGCAACTACGTGCAGGGGCCCGAGCAGCCGGCGATCACGGCCGAGGAGGCGCTGCAGAGGATCGCCACGAGCGGCGACTACTACTCCCAGCCGACGCCGGCCGACATGGCGCCGATCTTCAGCAAGATCGCCGACGACATCCTGTCGGGCACCTCGCGCCTCGTCGACTAGAAGACCTCGGCGAGCCTGGCGCGAGTCGCGACGAGCGCGTCCGGGATCACCTTCACGTCGCCGAGCACCGGCATGAAGCTCGTGTCGCCGCCCCAGCGCGGGACGATGTGCAGGTGCACATGGTCCTGGATCCCCGCGCCGGCGACGAGCCCGAGGTTCCAGCCCAGGTTGAAGCCGTGCGGCCCATAGGCGGCGCGGAGCGCCTCGATGCCGCGCGTCGTGAGCCGGTGGATCTCGAGCGCCTCCTCGTCGGCGAGGCCGGTGACATCGTCGACGTGGCGGCGCGGGGCGACGAGCAGGTGCCCCGACGCGTACGGGAAGAGGTTGAGGACGACGAGAGCGTGCTCGCCCGAGTGCAGGAGGAGTTCCTCGTCGGGCTCGCAGAAGATGCAGCGGTCGAGCTCGTCGGCGTGCTGCACGTACTCGAGGCGCCACGGCGCCCACAGCGGCTTCGGGCTCACCCGGCGAGCGTAGTCCGTCGGGCGAATGAGCGCCGCAGGCCACGGGTGGACTCTTTCCCTCTTGCGGCAGAGGGGTCGAGAGAACACCGACCCGCGGCGCTCACGGTCGTTGTCGGCAGCGCCCGCGGCAGGCTTGACCGCTGCCGCTCAGAGCCAGCGCTTGTAGCGGAAAAAACCGAGCAGCGCGCCCAGCGAAGCGACCATCACGACCACGATCGTCCAGAACGCCCACGCCGTGTCGAAGCCCGGGAAGTCGACGTTCATCCCGAAGAAGCCGGTGATCAGCGTCAGCGGCAGCAGCACGACGGAGAAGACCGTGAGGATGCGCAGCACGTCGTTCTGCCGGTGCGAGATGACCGACTCGTTCGTCGCCTCGAGCGCCTCGACGACCTCCTTGTAGTTGTCGAGGATGTCCCAGATGCGCTCGGTGCTGTCGACGATGTCGTCGAAGTAGAGCTCGAGCTCCTCCGGCAGGAAGCGCTCGATGTGACGCTCGAGCAGCCGCAGGGTCGAACGTTCCGGCTTGATGATCTTGCGGTAGCTGATGATCTCCTGCTTGACGTTGGAGATGTCGCGCACGACCTCTTCCGAGCGGCCCTCGAAGACGTCGTCCTCGAGCGCGTCGAGCTTGTGGCCGATCTTGTCGAGGATCGGGAAGCAGTAGTCGAGCAGGTCGTCGAGCACCTCGTAGAGCAGCCGGCCCGAGCCCTTCGAGAACAGCTGGACGCGAAAGTCCTCGTCCTCCTCGCAGCGCCGGAACAGCCGCATGACAGGCAGCAGCTCGACCGTCGGGAGCGTCACGAGGTAGTCCGGCCCGACGAAGATGTCGAGCTCCGCCGCGTTCAGGCGCTGGATCGTGCGGTCGTAGATCGGGAAGTGGAGGACGCCGAACAGGTAGCCCTCCTCGGCGTAGTCGTCGACCTTCGGCCGCTGGCGCTTCGAGAGGACGTCCTCGACGTCGAGCGGGTGCCAGCCGAAGCGCTCGGCGAGCTCCTGAGCCTGACCGACGGTCGGTGCGTCGAGGTGGATCCAGGTGAGGTCGGCTGCGGTGAGCTCAGCGGGCGGCGACGGCGCCACGGGGAGCGTGACGACCGTTTCGCGGGCACGCGACCGCCGGATGCGAGGCAGGCTCGGCATCGGTACTGAGCGGGTCCTCGATCACCGGCAACGTCGGCATGTTCGTGATTGTAGTCGGGTTTCCCCCGTTCATCCCGTTCCGGCGAGCGCGAGCACGGGCGGCTCGGGCTCGGCGTGGGGGATGCGGCGGAGGCCGCCGGGGATGCGCGGCTCGAGGCGGAGCGCACCGACGGCGGCGACCCCGCAGACACCGGCCGCGACCGGCCAGAGCGCGAACGGCGCGGCGGCGAGCACGAAGCCGCCGACCGCCGGGCCGACCGAGCCGGCAAGGCCCCAGGACAGCGAGTGCACCGCGAAGTACCGGCCGCGCAGGTAGGGCGGCCCGACCTCTGCGACGAGCGCCTGGTGCGCCGGGCCGTGGAAGCACTCGCCGATCCCGAAGATCGCGAGCGCAACGCCCATCAGCACGAATGCCGCCGTGCCCTCGAGACGCCAGCCGGCGAGGTCGACGAGCAGCCAGCAGACGATCCACAGTGCAGGCATCAACGCGAGCGCGCGCATCCTGCGCCGTCCCTCGATCGCGCGCGAGATCGGGAGCTGCGCGATCACGATCACGATCGTGTTGACGAAGAAGAGGGCGCCGATCTGGTGCTCGCTCAGGTGCGCCTGGTCGCGTGCGAACGGCGGAACGAGGTTGAACAACGAGTAGCCGGCCGTCACGAACAGGAAGTTCAGCACCCACAGGCCGATGAAGACGCGGTCGCGCAGCACCGGGCGGTACGACGCATTCGCCGCCTCCGCGTGGTGCTCGTGCGGCGCGTCGTCATGGATGAAAGCGAGCACGACGACGTACGAGAGGAACGTCGCCGCATCGAGGATGAACAGGACCGTGAACGACATCGCGCTCGTACCCGACGCGATCAGCCCGCCCGCGAGCCCGCCGATCCCGATGCCGAGGTTCATCGTCACGCGCTGCTGGGCGTACGCCGCGTGCCTGCGCTCCGCCGGGGTGAGGTGCGCGATCAGCGTCGACTGGCTCGGCCAGAAGCCGGCACTCCCCGCCCCCTCGATCGCGATCAGCAGGAACGCCTCCCACGGGCTGCGGACGAGGGGGAACAGCCCCATGCCGACGGCCTGCATGATCAGCCCCACGCCGAGCACCCGCCGTGCGCCGAGGCGGTCGACGAGCGGCCCGGCGGCGATCCCCGCCGTCAGCTGCGCAGCTGCGGAGGTCGCGACCACGAGCCCGGACACGCCGAGCGAGAAGCCGCGGACGTTGTGCAGGTAGATGACGAGGAACGGCAGCACGACGCCGTTCCCGAACGAGTTGATCACGCCGCCGATCTGCAGCAGCCAGACCTGCGTCGGCAGACGCGGGTCGAGCGCGTGGGCGAGCCGACGGATCACCGGCCGAGGGTATCGTCGGCGCCGTGGACGAAGCGCGCTGGTGGGAGATGCGGCCGGCGCAGAACCTCAAGCCGGCGAGCTACGTCTGCCCCTTCTGCGACGGGATGCTGCACGCGACGAGCGAGCATGCGCTGATCGCACCCGAAGGCGACCTCTCGCGGCGGCGCCACGCGCACATGGCGTGCGTGCTCGAGGCGCGGCGGGCGGGCCGGCTCCCGACCCGCGACGAGTGGCGGGCGGAGCAGCAGCGAGGAGGGCGGTAGGGAGGGACTAGACTGTCGGTCTCCCCGCGCCCGTAGCTCAGGGGATAGAGCGTTCGCCTCCGGAGCGAAAGGTCGCAGGTTCGATTCCTGCCGGGCGCATGAAGACCCGCACGGGTGAGCAGACTCCGCTTGATCAGGTCGGTCATGCGTGTCGGCGATGCCGCGAGAACACGCTCGGTGCTGTCCCCGGTGCTGTCGGCGAGATTTCGCCGACACAGACAACGCGCGGTCGGCCGAGCATGCCTACCACCGTGCTCGAGCTCGACTACGTGGAGCTGCTCGGCCAGTAGTCCCGCGCCACATAGTGGTGTATAGTGATGCCATGGGCCGGACGCAGATCTACCTGGGAAGCGACGAGCTCGAGCTCCTCGATCGCGTCGCGCGCGTGACCGGCGCCTCACGGTCCGAGCTCGTGCGGCGCGCCGTGCGGAACACCTTCGGACAGCCGACCAAGGCCGACAAGCTCCAGGCACTCGCCGCAAGCGCCGGCTCGTGGCGCGGCCGCCGCCTCACCGGCAGCGCGTATGTGGATTCGGTTCGCGGCGACCTCGGCGAACGGCTGGCCCTCCTCGGGCTCGAGTGAAGCTGCTCGACACGACAGTCGCCATCGACCATCTGCGAGGCGACCAGGCCGCAGTCGACCTTCTGCGAGACCTCATCGAGAACGACGAGACGCTTGCCGCCAGCGAGGTCGTTCGCTTCGAGCTGGTCGCGGGAGTACGCGACGAGGAACTCCCTGCGCTCGAGCAGTTCTTCTCGGCGGTGTCGTGGGTCGCCGTCGGCGAGGACGTCGCTCGAACGGCCGGCGACCTGGCGCGCAAGCACCGGCGGGCGCACAGCGGAATCGACGGCGCCGACTACCTCATCGCCGCAACCGCGCTCCTCCTCGACGCCGACCTGCTGACGACCAACGTGCGCCACTTCCCGATGCTCCCGGACATCCAGCCCCCGTACTGAAAGGCCGCGCTACGAGAAGCTGGGCGACTCATCAGCACGCGCCGCCACAGGTCGACAACGTGCCAAACGGGCTCGCTCGCGCACGGGCGGTGCCGTCCTCGGAGTCAGAGCCCGAGCACGAGCGCGAGGGCCGTATCGAGGTCACGCAGCTCGCTCGCGCTGAGACGCCCGACGGGCTCGCCAAGCCGCTCGGGGCTCACAGCGGTCGTCTGCTCGACGAGCACGCGCGTCGGGGAGCCGTCGAGCTCGATCGTGGGCCGAAACGATCTGGAGGGCGCTGCCGTCGACGTCGGCGACACGAGCACGGTCGAGAGCGCGAGCAGCTCGTCGGCCTGAACGATGACGGCATACGGGGTGCCTCGCTGCTCCGAGCCTCGGTTAGTACCGCGAGGAACGCGCAGCCGGAAGACCTCGCCGCGAACCACGCGCTACCCGGCGTCGTTCCAGGCAGCGGCGATCGCGTCCATCTCCTCGCGGACCCGGCTCGCCTCTGCGATGTCCTCCGGGTCGGCCGCCGCGGCCTCGGCTTCCAGCCGAAGAGCGCTCTTGCGTCTCCGTCGCTCCGCCGACTCGTGGAGCGCCAGCCGGATTGCTTCGGAGTCGTTGTGGCCCTCGTTGCGGAGAACCGCCAGGTCCTGCTCGGAGCGCTCGTCGAGTCGAGCCTGCACGGTCCTGGCCACCCAGACAGCGTACCACAAAACGTAATACAAACACGGCAGCGTGACGGGAACGCGTCATGCGAGATGGAGATCAAGGCGGCCGCGGTTTGAATCCGGGCCGGCCGGGGGTCAGACTCTCCGAAATGCGCTGGCGTGCGGCGCTGCTGGTCGGGATCGTCTCCGCGATCGCCGGGGTGCTTGTCGCCGCCCCCGGCGCCGAGCGCCTCACGCAGCTGACCTACGTCTTTCGTCAGGGCAAGACGACGCTGACGCTCACGCTTCCCGCCCCGGCCGACCGCGCTCCGCGGGCGCTTGCCTGCTCGAAGGCGCTCCACGACCCGCTCGTCTTGATCCGGGCCGTCGTCGACAACCGCGCCGGGCGTTCGAGGTTCGACCTTCCCGACGTGATCGCCGTCGGCCTCGGCGACGGACGGAGCCTCGAGTTCGTGGGACTCGACGCGAAGATCAGCGCCGACCGGTGGGGAGCGAAGGCGAACCGCCTGGCGGGCGATCTCTACGAGCGCTGCGCAGTCGCCCTCTGGAACGAGCTCTCCGTCTCGCGAGTCGTCCTGCCGGGGGCGCGCAACATCTACCTCTACGCGGCGAGCGCACGGGGCATCGACCTGCCGAGCGTGCGGTACGTGCTCTTGTCCGATCCGATCACGATCGGTCCGGACCCGGTCGTGCTCCACCGTCGCTGACGGACGCGGTTGTCGTTGCCGCCGTGACCTGGCTCGGGCGCACGCCGCGCCAGTGGGGCGTCCTCGCGATCAGCTGGCTCTTCTTCGCGGTGACGATCGCGCTGATCGTCTCGCCGTGGTGGATCGCCGTCTTCGTCGCGCTCGCCGGTCGAGGTCGTCGTGCGCTACGTCGTGTGGAGGCGCGAGCAGCACACCGGCGGCTAGAGTCAGCCCGTGGCCAGCGTGCGCGTTCTGTACTGCCCCGTCTGAAGCGGCTACGACGAACGGGCTGCGAGTCTCGTGGCCGAGTTGAACGCCGTCGGCCACGTCGCCGAGATGATCGAGGGGGAGAAGAGCCAGTACGACGTCGTCTCCGACGGCGACCTCGTCTTCTCGAAGCAGCGCGAGGGGCGCTTTCCCGACGCCGCCGAGGTGATCGCCGCGCTGCCACGCGTGGACTAGACGGTCGTCGAGGCAGCGCGCACGCCGGCCGTTATCGGCGCCTGCGCCGACACGCGCCGCAATCGCTCGGAGAGGACGCGCATCACGTTGAGCGCGAAGAACGGCGTCTGCGAGACGTGAAAGAGGAACGCGCGCTCGTTCAACGCGATGAGCTCGCAGGGAGCCGTCGCGGTGGCCGTCGCGCTGCGCGGCGCCGAGTCGATCAGCGCGAGCTCACCGAAGATGCCCCCGGGGCCGATCTCCTCGATCGGCAGGCCCTCGGCCTCGATCGTCACGGTCCCGTCGCGCACGACGTACATGCAGTCGCCCCTCTGGCCGGCGGAGAAGATCACGTCGCCGGGAGCGAAGCGCTGGACGTCGTCGACGGCCCGGAAGATCTCGAACGTGGTGGGGTTCGCCACGACGGAGCGACGTTACGCCGCGTCACGTTCACCTGCGAGGCGGGACGCGGGATCGACACCGGATCGACATCGGACCGACACATCGCTGCTTCTGTTTAGTCTGGCGCCGTGCAGCTCGCGGCACGCAAGGCGACGCTGAAGCTCGCCGAGACGTTCGTGATCTCGCGCGGCGCCGACGACGTGGCCGAGGTCGTGCAGGTCGAGATCCGCCACGACGGCGTCTCGGGCTTCGGCGAGGCGGCGCCGATCGACCGCTACCACGAGTCCGCCGGCTCTGCTCTCGCGTGGCTCGAGAGCGTGACGCTCGGAGACGATCCGTTCGCGCTCGACGAGATCTTCGACCGGCTGCCGCCCGGCGAGCAGGCGGCACGCGCGGCGGTCGACGGCGCGCTCCACGATCTGCAGGGCAAGCTCACCGGGCGGCCGGTGCACAGCCTGCTCGGGCTGCGCCGCGTCGGCCCGCCGACCTCGTGGACGGTGTGGCTCGGCGACCCGGACGACATGGCGCGCCGCGCGCAGCGCGCGCAGGGACGCGGCTTTCGCCGGCTGAAGCTGAAGCTCGGGGGCCGCGACGGGCTCGACCTCGAGCGCGTCCGCGCCGTCCGTGCAGCGACCAGCCTGCCGCTCCAGTGCGACGTGAACGAGTACTGGACGCTCGACGAGGCGCTCGAGTACCTGCCGCAGATGGAGCTCGAGTACTGCGAGCAGCCGCTGCCCGCCGGCGATCCGGACGGGCCGGAGCTGAAGCGGCGCTCGCCGGTGCCGATCTACGTGGACGAGGACTGCCACACGCTCGCCGACGTCGCCCCGTGCGCCGAGCGCGCGCACGGCATCAACATCAAGCTGGCGAAGTCGGGAGGCATCCGCGAGGCGGTGCGGATGGTCCACGCGGCGCGCGCGCTCGGGCTCGGGCTGATGCTCGGCTGCATGGTCGAGTCGGGCCTCGGGATCGCCGCCGGTGCGCACGTCTCGAGCCTCATGGACCATGTCGACCTCGACGGCAACCTGCTCCTGGCCCACGATCCGTGGCCCGGGGTCGTGTTCGAGGACGGAATCCAGGTGCCGTCGGAGCAGGCGGGGCTCGGTGTCGCGCCCGCGTAGAGTGCTGATCCTCGCCGAGGGGCGCTCCGGCGACCCGCACTACGGCAAGACGGCCCGCGGTGTTCTGCGCTATCGCAAGGAGCAGGTCGTCGCGATCCTCGACTCGACGCGCGCCGGCGCGGAGCAGGACGGCTTCCCCGTCGTCGGCACGGTCGCCGACGCCATGCGCTACTCGCCGACCGTCGCCCTGGTCGGCGTAGCGACGCAGGGCGGTCGCTTCCCGCCCGCCTGGCGGCGGCTGCTCGTGGACGCGATCGACGCCGGCCTCGACCTCGAGAACGGCCTGCACGAGTTCCTCAACCGCGACGAGGAGCTGACGGCGCTGGCCCGTGCGCGAGGCGTCGAGCTGCGCGACCTGCGGCTGCCGCCGCCGGGCCTCAACGTCCCGACCGGCGCCAACCTGACCCACCCGGGGAAGACCGTGCTCACGGTCGGCTCCGACTGTGCGATCGGGAAGATGACCGTCTCCCTGGAGCTCGACCGCGAGGCGCGCCGGCGCGGGATCGCGAGCGAGTTCGTCCCGACCGGCCAGACGGGGATCGCGATCGCGGGCTGGGGCATCTCCGTCGACGCGGTCGTCTCCGACTTCATCGCAGGCGCGGCCGAGCGGCTCGTCCTCGAGGGCGTCGAGCGGGGCGGCGAGCTGCTGTTCGTCGAGGGGCAGGGGTCGCTGCTGCACCCGGCGTACTCCGGCGTGACGCTCGGGCTGATCCACGGCTCGGCCCCGCACGCCTACGTGCTCTGCCACCAGGCCGGACAGACGGTCGTCGACGAGAACGAGGACTTCCCGATGCCGTCGCTCGGCGACCTGGTCGACCTGCACGAGCGCATGAGCCTGCTCGCGCGGCCGGCCCGTGTGCTCGCGATCGCCCTCAACACACGCGATCTCGACGAGCCGTCGGCGCGGGCCGCGGTGGAGGCTGCCGAGGCCGAGACGGGCCTGCCGGCCGACGACCCGGTCCGGTTCGGCGCCGCACGGCTGGTCGACGCGCTCGAGCCGATCCTGGCAGGCGGCCGCGTCGAGACGCCGAAGTAGCGCGAATTCCCCGGCTCAGCCAGTACCGTTCCCGCCGATCCCGATGAGACGACTCGCAGCGGCATCGGTCGCCCTCGTCGCGGCGCTCGCGTTCGGCGCCGCGCAGGCATCGGCGGACGGCGTCGCGTTCGGGGTCAACGACAACGCCGGCCTCTACGAGGACGGCACCGGCCCGTTCTGGGACACGATGACCGGGCTCGGGCTGACCACCAACACGATCACCATCCGCTGGGACGAGACGGCCGCCGACGGGCTCGACCCGACCGACGAGGCGGACCTGCCGGTGGCGCTCGCCGCTGCGGAGGAGGCAGGCGTGACGATCGAGTTCGACGTCTACCCGCGCCACGCTCGTGAGCTCTCGGATCCGAAGGGGCCGAGGCGGTTCGCGGCCTTCCTGAAGATGCTCGCGAGGACGTACCCCGGCGTCACGCAGTACGTGGTGATGAACGAGTGCAACCAGGATCTGTTCGCCAACCCGCAGTCGAGGCACGGGCGCAACGTCTCCGCCGCCCGCTGCGGGTCGTTCCTCGCGGCCGGCTACGACGCGCTGAAAGCGGTGTCGCCGGACATCTTCGTCTGGGGGCTCGGGCTCTCCCCGCGCGGCAACCGGCCCGCAAAGAAGAGGGACAACCCCTCCACCGACCCGATCGACTGGCTCGGCTACCTCGGGCAGTGGTACCGCGCGAGCAGGCGCTCCCGGCCGCTCATGGACGGCCTCGACCTCCACCCGTACCCGATCCCGCAGTCGCTGCCATTCGCCACCGGCTACCGGAGCCGGTTCAGCTTCAGCGTCGCGAACCTCCCGCGCGTCTACTCGGCCTTCTACCGGGCGTTCTCCGGCACGGGACAGGCGACGGTCGGGCTGATCGGCCGGCTGCCGGTGCAACTGAACGAGGTTGGGATCCAGACGTCGTCGGCCGGCCGGCCCGGCTACACGGGCGCCGAGACGTCGACCGGGGTGAACGGCGGCCTCCGGCCCCCGTACGACACCCAGCGCTACCAGGCGCAGTGGTACACGAAGCTCGTCGACTTCTCGGAGTGCGACGCGGACGTCCGCTCGGTCAACCTCTTCAAGCTCGTCGACGAGACCTCCCGGGCCGGGTGGCAGAGCGGCCTCTTCTACGCCGGTTTCGTCCCCAAGCTCTCGGCCGGCGCGGTGCAGGACGAGATCGCCGAGGACGGCGGGCGCTGCCCGGCCGGGCGCCCGTCCTACTGGGCGCCGCTCGACGTCTACGGCAGCTCGTTCGCCCTCGACGCGCTCCTCGCGGGGATCGTCCCGGCCGGGCCGGCGCCGCCGCTCGTCACCGGCAATTGAGGACACCTTGACGATCGAACATCTGTTCGCTAGGCTGGCGAACAGATGTTCGTACGGATCCTCATCCTCGTCGGCGTCGCCGTCCTCGTCTGGAGCGCGGTGGCCCGGTCGACCCAGGCCCACGGCGCCAAGCAGGTCGTGACCGTGCGGCCGAACGACACGCTCTGGGCGATCGCGGAGCGTCGCTACGGCGGCGACGTGCGGAGCGCGATCTGGCGGATCGAACGGGCCAATCACCTTTCGGGCGCCGACGTCCACGCCGGGCAGCGGCTCGTCCTGCCCTGACCGGCAGGACGTGCAGGGCCATGTGCACCCCGCGCCTGGGAGAATCGCTGCGGCGTGGACCTCGACATCGTCTTCCTCGGCACCTCCGGCAGCGCTCCCACCGCCTCGCGGTCGGCGACGGCCCTGCTGGTGCGGCGAGGAGGCGAGCGCCTGCTCTTCGACTGCGCCGAGGGCACACAGCGCCAGCTGATGCGGTCGGTCGTCGGCCTGCCCGACCTGGAGCAGATCTTCATCACGCACTACCACGCCGACCACTACCTCGGTCTTCCCGGGATGCTGAAGACGTTCGCGCTGCGCCAGCGCGAGCTGCCGCTGACGGTCTACGGCCCGCCCGGTCTGCGGGAGCTGTTCGGCGCCCTCGGCCGGGTCTTCGGCCGCCTCACCTACCCGCTCGAGACCGTCGAGGTGCGGGCGGGGGAGACGCTCGAGTGCGACGGCTACAGGATCCTCGTCTTCCCGGTGCACCACGGGGTCTCCGCGGTCGGGTACGCCGTCGTCGAGGATCCGCGCCCGGGGCGGTTCGACCCCGAGGCGGCAGATGCCCTCGGCGTGCCGAACGGGCCCGAGCGCGGCGAGCTCCAGCGCGGCGAGTCGGTCACGCTGGCCGACGGACGTGTGCTCACGCCCGATGCCGTGCTCGGCGAGCCGCGCCGCGGGAGGCGGATCGTCCTGCCCGGCGACACGGCCCCGGCGGAGGCGGTGCGGCTGCTCGCCGAGGACGCCGACGTGCTCGTGCACGAAGCGACCTTCGGCGAGGAGGAGCGGGCGCGCGCTGCCGAGACGTCCCACTCGACCGCGCTGCAGGCGGCCGAGATCGCGCGCGACGCCGGCGTGCGGCTGCTCGCGCTCACGCACCTGTCGACGCGCTACTTCGGGCCGGAGCTCGCACGCGAGGCGCAGGCGGTCTTCCCCGACACGGTCGTTCCGCGCGACTTCGACGTGATCGAGGTCCCGTTCCCCGAGCGCGGCGGCCCGCGGCTCGTCAAGAAGGGCGCCCGGCCGCCGCGGGCCGACCGCGGGCAGCCGTCAGAGCTGCCAGATCCCGCCGCGTAGGACGGGTGTCGTCGAGCCGTCGGCGGCGAGGCCGGTGACGGCGACGTCGTCGCTCCCGATCATGAAGTCGATGTGGATCTCGCTCTTGTTGATGCGGTCGCGATCCTCCGGCGCGACCGAGATCGCGTAGGCGTTGCCGAAGGCGAGGTGGCTCGCGGCGTTCTCGTCGAGGAGCGTGTTGAAGAACACGGTGTCCGTCTTCGCGATCCGGCCCGACCCGTCCACGAGCGCGACCTCGCCGAGCCTCGAGCCCGCGTCGTCGACCGAGGTGCGCGAGCGCAGGGCACCCGCGTTCCGTCCCTCGATCGATACCGCGCGCCCGGCCTCGAAACGGACGACGAGGTCCGTGACGAGCGTTCCTTCGACGTCGAGCGGCTTGGTCGCGGCGACGACCCCGTCCACGCGCAGGGGGTCGGGCGTCGAGGCGACCTCCTCGGTCGGAAGGTTCGGGGCGTGGACGACACCGTCGACCGTCTGCATCCCGGGCGTCTCGGACGAGAAGCGCGAGGTGGGAAGCAGCCCGACGGTCAGGTCGGTGCCGGGGCCTTCGAGGCGCAGCGCGTCGAACCGGTGCTCGTCGATCCGGCGCCCCGCGTCGTGCAGCTCCTGCAGCCGTGCGCGCCACGCCTCGAGCGGGTCCGCCTCGTCGAGCCTCAGGACGTAGACGAGCTTCTCCCACAGCCGCGCCACGGCGTCGCCGGCGTCGAGCTCCGGGAAGACGGTCTGCGCCCACTCGCGCGACACCCACGGGACGACCGTCCAGTTCGTGGTACGGGCGTTGATCACCTCGAAGTTCTCGCGGTGGGCCGGGAGCGCGTCGCGGCCGGCCCTGGCCGGGTCGATGCCCGCCAGCAGCCCGGGCGGGACCTGCGGCGTGATCGAGATCCGCACGCCGTGGCTCTCCCCGAGCGCCAGCAGTCGCTCGCCGTACCAGGGAGGCACGACGTCCAGCGTGCCCGGGTCGGCGTGCTCGAGGCGGGCGCGCTTGACGTAGGGGTCGAAGTACCACGGGTCGACGAACAGGGCGCCCCGGTCGTACGCCGCCGCGGCGACCGCCTCGACCAGGGGCGCCGCGGAGGGCTCGGCGACGACCCACACGATCTGCCCGGGCTGGACGTTCGCGCCGACCTCGACGATCAGCCGCGCGTAGCGGTTCAGCAGGTCGCGGTCCACGGCTGACGAGGGTAGATCCTCCATCCGTCCGGCGGAGCAGGTACCGTGCCACTCGCACAGCCCCTTTAACCCGGTCCAGCGAGGCCGGAAAGGAGTCGAATGTCGCACCCTGCCGTCGGACCGGCGCCGCCGCACCTCCTGCTCGACGACGAGGCGATCCGCCGGACCCTGACGCGGATCGCGCACGAGATCATCGAGCGCAACGACGACCTCGAGACGGTCGCGCTGGTCGGCATCCAGACGCGTGGCGTGCCGCTCGCCCAGCGTCTTCGCCTCCTGATCGAAGAGCGCGCCGGCGTCGACGTCCCGCTGGGCCGGCTCGACGTCACCTTCCACCGCGACGACGTGCACGTCCGCGCCGGCCGAGCGCCGCGGCGCGCGCAGCCGCTCGTGCGCGACACGAAGCTCGACTTCGAACTCGAGGGACGCACGGTCGTGCTCGTCGACGACGTCCTCTACACCGGCCGGACGATCCGCGCGGCGATCGAGGCGCTGTTCGAGTTCGGCCGCCCCGAGCGTGTGCAACTGGCCGTGCTCGCCGACCGCGGCCACCGCGAGCTCCCGATCCGGCCCGACTACGTCGGCAAGAACCTGCCGACGGGCGTCGGCGAGCGGATCCAGGTCGAGCTCGTCGAGGTCGACGAGGTCGACCGAGTCCTCTTGATCCCGGCCGAGGAGGCGACGCGATGACCGACCTGCGCCTCGTCGGCGGCCAGCTCCTGCCGCCGGCGACCCGCGAGCGACGGCACCTGCTGTCGATGTCCGACGTGACCCGTGACGACGTCGAGCGGATCCTCTCCGCCGCGCGCTCGTTCGCCGAGTCTCAGGAGCGCGAGACGAAGAAGCTCCCGACCCTGCGCGGCCGGGTGGTGCTGAACGTGTTCTACGAGTCGTCCACGCGCACGTCGTCGTCCTTCGAGCTCGCCGCCAAGCGGCTCTCGGCCGACACGGTGACGCTGCGCGCCTCCGGCTCGTCGGTCGACAAGGGCGAGTCGCTCAAGGACACCGCGCTGACGCTGTCCGCCTACGACCCCGACGTGATCGTCCTGCGCCATCCCGAGGCCGGCGCCGCCGAGCTGGTCGCGCGCCTGACGGCCGCGCGCGTGGTCAACGCGGGCGACGGCAAGCACCAGCACCCGACGCAGGCGCTCCTCGACCTGTACACGCTCAGGGGCGCGTTCGGCCGCCTGGACGGGCTGCAGGTCGCGATCGTCGGCGACGTCCTGCACTCGCGCGTCGCGCGGTCCCTGGTGCAGGCCCTCAACCTGGTCGGCTCGCAGGCGATCCTCGTCGGGCCGCCGGCGCTGCTGCCGCCGGGGATCGCACCGGTGTCGCACGACATCGAGGCGATCGCCGACGCCGACGTCGTCTACGTCCTCCGCATGCAGCGAGAGCGCATGCTCGAGGGCGCGAACTTCGTCCCGTCGCTGCGCGAGTACGCGGCGCGCTACGGCATCACCGCGGCCCGCGTCCGGCCGGGCCAGGTGGTCATGCATCCCGGCCCGATCAACCGCGGCGTCGAACTCGACGGCGAGGTGGCCGACTCCGACGCCTCTTTGGTGCTCGAGCAGGTGCGGGCCGGGCTCGTCGTCCGGATGGCGATCCTCTACGACCTGCTGACGGCGGGCCCCGTCGCCGTCGCGGCGACGGTGGAGACGGCATGACCGTCCTCGTCGGACGGAGCGGCGTCGACGACGTCGTCGTGCGCGGCGCGCGTGTCCTCGACCCGGTCGAGGGGGTCGACGCGCGGCTCGATGTGCGCATCGACCAGGGCGTGATCGCGCAGATCGGGGCCGAGGTCGATGCGAACGGCCATCGAGCGATCGACGCGTCCGGCCTCGTGCTCGCACCCGCGTTCATCGACCCCCACGTCCACCTCCGGACCCCGGGGCGCGAGGACGAGGAGACGATCGAGAGCGGGACCGCGGCCGCCGCGGCCGGCGGGTTCTGCGCGATCCTGGCGGTGCCGAACACGGATCCGCCGGTCGACGATCCGGCGCTGCTGGAGGGCCTGCGCAGGCGCGCGGAGTCCGAGGCGCATGTCCCGGTCGGGTTCCTGGCCGCGCTCACGAAGGGCCAGGCCGGTGCGGAGCTCGCGGAGCTCGGCGCGCTTGCCGAGGCCGGAGCCGCCGGCTTCACCGACGACGGGCATCCGGTCGCGGCCGCGGGTGTGATGCGGCGCGCGCTCCAGTACAACGCGGTCACCGGCCGGCCGATCGCCGTCCACTGCGAGGAGCCCACGCTCACCCGCGGAGCGCACGCGCACGCCGGAGACGTTGCCGGCGAGCTCGGCATCGCGGGGTGGCCGGCGCTCGGCGAGAGCCTGATGGTCGGCCGCGACGTCGACCTGGTGCGCGAGACCGGACAGCCGCTGCACCTGATGCATCTGTCGGCGCTCGAGTCGGTCGAACATCTCCGCCGCGCCCAGGCGGTAGGCGCACCGGTCACGGCCGAGGTGACGCCGCATCATCTGTGCCTGACCGACGAGGCGATCAGGCCGCTCGACCCGAACTTCAAGATGAACCCGCCGCTGCGGAGCGGCGAGCACCGGGCGGCGCTGATCGATGCGCTGCGCGACGGGACGATCGCGGCCGTCGCCACCGACCACGCGCCGCATGCGGCGGCGGAGAAGGAGGTGCCGTTCGAGTCCGCGCCGTTCGGGGTGATCGGCCTCGAGACTGCGTTCGCCGCTCTGCACACGTACCTCGTCGAGGCGGGAATCGTGAGCCTCGAGACGGTGCTCGAGCGCATGTCCGCCGGGCCGGCGGCGATCTTCGGCCTCGAGCGGCCGCGTGTCGCGGTCGGCGCGCCCGCCAACCTCACGCTCCTCGATCTGAACGCGAGCTGGCGCGTCCACGCAGCGAAGCTGCGCTCGCGCTCCTCGAACTCATGGCTACTCGACGAGCGGCTGACGGGGCGCGTGCGCATGACGATCGCCGCCGGCCGGGTGGTGCACGAGGCATGACAGCTGTGCTGATGCTGGAGGACGGGACGGGGTTCGCCGGCGAGTCGGTCGGGGCGGACGGCTGCGCGTTCGGCGAGGCCGTGTTCACGACGTCGATGAGCGGCTACCAGGAGGTGGCGACCGATCCGAGCTTCGAGGCGCAGATCGTGTGCTTCACGGCGCCGATGGTCGGCAACTACGGGACCGATCCCGGGCGATGCGAGTCGAGCCGGGTACACGCCCGCGGCGTCGTGATGCGCGAGGCGCGCGGTCCCGGCTGGCTTGCGTGGCTGCGCGGTCACGGAGTCGTCGCCGCGACCGGCGTCGACACGAGGTCGCTCGTCCTGCACCTGCGCGAGCGGGGCGCGATGCGCGCGGCGCTCGCCACCGGAACATACGACGAGGCGTCGCTGCTGCGCGAGGTCCGGGCGCAGCCGGAGATGTCGGGCACGCCGCTCGCCCGCGACGTCTCGACGTGCGAGCCGTTCACGTACACGCGGCGCGGCCGAGCACGCGTCGCGGTGGTCGACTACGGGTGCAAGCGGTCGATCATCCGCAGGCTGGCGGCCGCAGGTGCCGCCGTCGACGTCTTCCCGCACGACGTCGACGCGGACACGGTCGCCGGCTACGACGGTGTGCTGCTGTCGCCGGGGCCGGGCGACCCCGCGCCGCTCGAGGAGGAGACGCGGATGGTGCGCGAGCTGCTCGGCCGGACCGACGTGCTCGGCGTCTGTCTCGGTCACCAGCTGATCGCCCGCGCGGTCGGACGGACGACCTACAAGCTTCCGTTCGGGCACCGGGGCGCCAACCATCCGGTGCTCGAGCACCGCTCGCGCCGGGTGCTCGTGACGTCCCAGAACCACGGCTTCGCGGTCGCCGCAGGCGAGGACGACGGCGTGACGCACGCGTCGCTCTACGACGGCACCGTCGAGGGCCTGGCGCTGCCGGCGCTGCGCGCCCGGTCGACGCAGTTCCATCCGGAGGCCTCACCGGGGCCCCACGACGCCCAGGTCGTGCTCGAAGGGTGGGTGGCCGGCCTTGCCGCGTAGACAGGACATCGACTCGATCTGCCTGATCGGCTCAGGCCCGATCGTGATCGGGCAGGCGGCCGAGTTCGACTACGCGGGCTGCCAGGCGCTCAAGGTGCTGCGCGACGAGGGCTTCCGTACGATCGTCGTCAACTCCAACCCGGCGACGATCATGACCGACCCGGGCTTCGCCGACCGCACCTACCTCGAGCCCCTGGACGTCGAGGGAGTGACGGCGGTGCTCGAGCGCGAGCGGCCCGACGCGCTCCTGCCGACGATGGGCGGGCAGATCGCCCTCAACCTCGCACGCGACCTGCACGAGGCCGGGGTGCTCGAGGAGCTCGGCATCGAGCTGATCGGAGCCGACGTCGAGGTGATCTCGCGCGCCGAGGACCGCGAGCTGTTCAAGGCGTGCGTCGAGCACGCCGGGCTGCGGGTGCCGAGGTCGCGGATCGTCACCGCGCTCGACGACCTCGCCGGCCTGGAGACGCCGGCAGTGGTACGGCCCGCGTTCACGCTGGGCGGGCACGGCAGCGGGTTCGCGGAGACACCAGAGCAGCTGCGCCGCCAGGTCGAACGCGGGCTCGCCGAGTCGCCGATCTCGCAGGTGCTCGTCGAGGAATCGGTGCGCGGCTGGGACGAGTTCGAGCTCGAGGTCGTCCGCGACCGGGCCGACAACGTGGTCATCGTCTGCTCGATCGAGAACCTCGACCCGATGGGCGTGCACACCGGCGACTCGATCACCGTCGCGCCGCAGATGACGCTCGCCGACGAGGCGTACCAGGAGCTGCGCGACGCGGCGATCGCGGTCGTGCGGACGGTCGGCGTCGACACGGGCGGGTCGAACATCCAGTTCGCGCGCGACCGCGTCAGCGGAGAGCTGCGCGTGATCGAGATGAACCCGCGCGTGTCTCGGTCGTCGGCGCTCGCGTCGAAGGCGACCGGCTACCCGATCGCCAAGGTTGCGGCGAAGCTCGCGGTCGGCTACACGCTCGACGAGATCCCGAACGACCTCACCGGCACGACGCCTGCCAGCTTCGAGCCGGCGCTCGACTACGTCGTCGTCAAGATCCCGCGCTTCGCCTTCGAGAAGTTCCCGGGCGCGGACCGCACGCTCGGCACGCAGATGAAGGCGGTCGGCGAGACGATGGGAATCGGCCGCACGTTCCTGGAGGCGTTCGTGAAGGCGAAGCGGGGGCTCGAGGGACCGCTCGACTGGTCGCCGGCCAATCTCCATCCGTGGTTCGAGCGCGAGCTCGCGCACGTCGACGCGGAAGAGACGCGGCAGCGCAGCGAGCGGCCGGTCTACCGCCGCATCGACTCGTGCGCCGGCGAGGTCGAAGCTGCCTCCAACTACTACTACGCGACCTGGGGCGAGCGCGACGAGGCGCCGCCGCGGGGAACCGCGAAGCGGGTCGTCATCCTCGGGTCGGGCCCGAATCGCATCGGGCAGGGGATCGAGTTCGACTACTGCTGCGTGCACGCGGTGCAGACGTTCCGCGAGCTCGGGTACGAGGCCGTGATGGTGAACTGCAACCCGGAGACGGTCTCCACCGACTACGACACCTCCGACCGGCTCTACTTCGAGCCGCTCGACGCAGAGGCCGTGCTCGCAGTGTGCGAACGCGAGCAGCCGGAGGGCGTCGTGATCCAGTTCGGCGGCCAGACGCCGCTCAAGCTCGCACGCGCGATCGAGGCGGCGGGGCACCGCATCCTCGGCACGCCGTTCGACGCCGTCGACCTCGCCGAGGATCGCGAGCGGTTCGGTCGCCTGCTCGACGCGCTCGGCATCGCGTGCCCGCAGTGGGGGATCGCGCGGACGCCCGACGAGGCGATTCGCACGGCCGAGCGGATCGGCTACCCGGTGCTCGTGCGACCCTCCTACGTGCTCGGAGGGCGCGCCATGCGCGTCTGCAGCGGGCCGGAGGCAGTGGCCGAGGCCTTCCGCGGCGTGCACGGGCCGACACTCGTCGACCGCTTTCTGGATCACGCGATCGAGCTCGACGTCGACGCGCTCTGCGACGGCGCCGACGTCCACGTGGCAGCGGTCATGCAGCACGTCGAGGAGGCCGGCGTCCATTCCGGCGACTCGGCCTGCGTGCTGCCGCCGCAGTCGATCGACGACGAGACGCTCGCAGAGATCGCCGGCGTCGTGCGGCGTCTCGGGCCCGCGCTCGGTGTCGTCGGGCTGCTGAACGTGCAGATGGCCGTCGTCGGCGGCGAGCTCTACGTCCTCGAGGTCAACCCGCGCGCGTCGCGGACGGTGCCGTTCGCCTCCAAGGCGATCGGGGTCAATCTCGTGGCGGCGGCGTGCCGGCTCGCGGCCGGTGCCCGCCTCTCGGACCTCGGCCTCCCGCCCGAGCAGGCGCCGCGCCAGGTCAGCGTCAAGGCGGCCGTGCTCCCGTTTGCGCGCTTCCCGGGCGCGGATCCGGTTCTCGGCCCGGAGATGCGCTCGACCGGCGAGGTGATGGTGAGCGCCTTCGACCTCGCGACCGCGCTCGCGAAGGCCGAGCGCGCCGCCGGGCGCCCGCTGCCGGCTGGAGGGACGGTCTTCCTCTCGGTACGCGACGACGACAAGGCCGCCCTGCCCGACGTCGCGCGCGCGTTCGCGTCGCTCGGCTTCACCCTCAGCGCGACGGCGGGGACCGCGGCTGCGCTGCGCGCGGCCGGGCTCGACGTGACCGACGTGCGCAAGGTCAGCGAGCCGGGCGACGCGCCGACCGTCGTCGATCTCATCCGGAGGGGCCGTTGCGACCTCGTCGTCAACACACCGGGCGGCGGCGCCGAGCCCCGGTCGGACGGCTACCTGATCCGAGAGGCCGCGCTCGTCGCGCGCGTCCCGTGCATCACGACGATCGCCGCCGCGGCCGCCGCGACACGGGCGATCGCCGAATCGCACGCCGACGTCACGCTGTCGCTGCAGGAGCGGATCGATGTCGAGGCCGACGCGCGGGCAGCGTAGGGTCGTCGCGGTCGAGGCCGTCGGCCCGTACGCGCTCCTGCGCGTCGAGCGGGGCGGCACCGAACCGGGAGCGCCGGGCCAGTTCTTCATGCTCGAGGCGCCGGGCCGTCCGCTGCCGCGCCCGATGTCGCTGTGCCTCGCACCGCGAGGCGAGCTGTGGTTCCTGCTCGACGCGATCGGTCCGGGAACGCGTGCGCTCGCCGCCCTCGGCGCCGGTGATGCGCTGCACGTGTTCGGTCCGCTCGGCAACGGTTTCCGCCTCGACGTCGCGCGGCCGCTGCTCGTCGGCGGCGGCATCGGCATCGCGCCCTTGCCGTACCTCGCCGAGGCGCTCGACCGGCCGCCGGCCGTCCTCGGCTTCCGCACGGAGCACCACGCCGAAGCGGCCGCGCTGCTGCCGAGCGCCGACGTCGTGATCGATCCCGTGCTGGTCACGGAGCTGATCGAGCCGGGTCGCGACGTGCTCGCATGTGGGCCCGAGCCGATGCTCGAAGCCGTCCGCGAGCTTGCGCCGAACGCGCAGCTCGCCTGGGAGGCGCCGATGGCGTGCGGGTTCGGCGCCTGCTACGGGTGCGTCGTCGAGATCGACGGCGAGCTCAAACGGCTGTGCGTGGAGGGACCGGTGCTGGCCGCATGCTCCTCCTGAACGCAAGCGGCTGCCTCGACGCCCTCGTCGCCCCCGAGGTCGCGCTGGGCTTCGACGCCTTCGTGACGAAGACGGTGACCCCGGAGCCGCGGGAGGGGAACGCCCCACCGCGGATCGCCGAGACCGACGCGGGCATGCTCAACGCCATCGGGCTCGCCAATCCCGGCCGGGACGCCTTCCTCCGCGAGGTGCTCCCGGCGCTCGGAAACGCCCTTTCCAAGCCGATCTGGGTCTCCGTCGGGGGCTTCTCGAGCGCCGGCTACGCGGCGACGTGCGCCGAGCTCCCTCCGGAGGCCGTGGCCGCGGTCGAGCTGAACCTCTCGTGCCCGAACGTCGACGAGGCGCCCGAGACGGCGGCCGAGATCGTCGCCGCGTGCCGCCGGGAGACGACGCTTCCGCTCTACGCGAAGCTGTCGCCGCACACATGGGACGTCGCCGAGGTGGTGCGCGCGGTCGAGGCAGCCGGTGCCGACGGCATCAGCCTCGTGAACACGCTGCGCGGGCTGACGCTCGACGCTCGACTCTCGCCGACGCTCGCACGCGGCGCCGGAGGCTACTCGGGCCCGGCGTTGCGGCCGGTCGCGCTCGCCGCGGTCTTCGCCGCACGACGCGCGACGACGTTGCCGATCGTCGGCATGGGAGGCGTGTGGAACGGCCGCGATGCGCTCGACCTGATCGCGTGCGGTGCAACGCACGTCGCGCTCGGCACGGTCCTGTTCGCGGACCCGGACGCGCCGCAACGCGTCCGTCGTGAGCTCGACGACGCCGTACGCGACGCCGGCTGCTCGCGTGTCGACGATGCATTTTGTGCTGCACACGCAGCCGTTGTCAGTTCCGCCAACTGAGATCGACCGAGGGTGGTTGCAGCCGCGTCACAGGTTGGTAGGATGCTGACCTTCCATGACGCCCCCCCAGGCTCAAGTCCAAGCTCCCGTTCGCTCGCTCGACCAGCGGATGGAAGCGCTCAAGCGTGCAAACGATATTCGCGTGAAGCGCGCGCAATTGAAGAAGGACTTGAAGTCGGGCACCGTGTCGATCGAGCAGATCCTCGGCAACCCGCCCGAGTACGTGTCGACCGCGAAGGTGTTCGACATGCTGGTCGCCGTGCCGAAGTTCGGCAGGGTGAAGGCGGCGCGGCTTCTCAACCAGTGCCGCATCAGCCAGTCGAAGACGGTCGGCGGGCTGTCCGACCGCCAGCGCCACGAGCTGATTGCCCTCTTCAACGGCCGCTGAGCCGGGGCCCCCGGTCTTCGTGGTCACCGGCCCGTCCGGGGCCGGCAAGGGGACGTTGATCAAGCTCGTCCTGCCGCGCTTTCCCGCACTGGCGCTGGCCGTCTCGGCCACGACGAGGCCGCGCCGGCCCGGTGAGGCAGACGGCGTCGACTACTGGTTCCTCGACCGCCCGGAGTTCGACCGCCGGATCGACGCGGGCGAGTTCCTGGAGTGGGTCGACTACGTCGGGAACCGCTACGGCACCCTGCAGTCGGAGATCGACCGGCTCCGTGCGTGCGGCAAGGCGCCGATGCTCGAGCTCGAGACCGATGGCGCCCTCCACGTCGCGCAACGCGACCCGCGTGCGGTGACGATCTTCGTCACCGCCCCGGTCGACGAGCTCGAACGAAGGCTCCGCGAGCGTGCGACGGAGAGCTCGGGGGAGATCGGGGAGCGGATCGCGAACGCGCGCCGGCAGCTCGAGCTCCAGCCGCGCTTCGACCACGTCGTCGCGCAACGTCGACCGCGAACAGGCGGCCGACGAGCTCGCAGCGGTGATCGGACCGCAACTCGCCGATACCGCTACCATGTCGCGGTCATGATCCATCCCCGCATCGACGAACTGATGAACGAGGTCGACTCGCGCTATGCGCTGGTGATCGTCGCAGCGAAGCGCGCGCGGCAGATCAACAACTATCACCACCAGCTCGGCGAGGGCACGTTCGACGAGTTCGCCCCGCCGCTGATCGAGTCGCGGTCGAAGAACTACCTGACGATGGCCCTGGAGGAGATCTCCGAGGGCAAGATCGTCTACGAATACACCAAGTAGCAGCTCCTTTTCACGGCACAATGAGTTGGTCGTGCCGAAGATCCTGCTGGGTGTGAGCGGCGGCATCGCCGCCTACAAGGCGTGCGAGCTGACGCGCCTGCTCGTGAAGTCCGGGCACGAGGTGATCCCGCTCGTGACGCCCGGGGCGCAGCGGTTCGTTTCGGAGGAGACTTTCCTCGCGCTCGCACGCCGCCCGCGGGCGGAGGATCTCTATCCGCACCTGACGCGGGGCGACCTCCTGATCGTGGCGCCGTGCACCGCGAACACGCTGGCGAAGCTCGCCCAGGGGCTCGCAGACAACGTCCTCACCGAGGCCGCGCTGGCGCACCGCGGGCCGGTCCTGGTCGCCCCGGCGATGAACCCCAGGATGTGGGCCCATCCGGCGACGCGCGCGAACGTCGAGGCACTCGTCCGGCGCGGGGTGGAGCTCGTCGGCCCCGACGAGGGCGAGCTCGCCGAGGGCGAGTGGGGCGTCGGCCGGCTGGCCGAGCCCGAGGAGATCGCCGTCCGCGCCGCGCAGCTCGTCGCGCCGGGAACGCTCGCGGGCAGGCGGGTGCTCGTGACCGCGGGCGGGACCCGTGAGCCGCTCGACAGCGTCCGCTTCCTCGGCAACCGCTCGTCCGGGCGGATGGGCGTCGCGCTCGCGGAGGAGGCGCGGCGCCGCGGCGCGGAGGTGATCCTGCTCGCCGCCAACCTGCACGTCGAGGCCCCGTACGGCGTCGAGACGATCCCGACGCCGACCGCGGCGGCGATGCTCGACGCGGCCCTCGCGCTGCCGGACGTCGACATCGCGCTGCTCGCGGCCGCGGTCGCCGACTACCGGCCGGTGGAGGCGCTGGCGCAGAAGCGCCCGAAGGACGCGCACGGATGGACGGTCGAGCTGTCGCCGACCGAGGACGTCGCGGCCGCTCTCGGAAGCCGCAAGCGCGCCGGGCAGGTCCTCGTCGTCTTCGGCGCGGAGCACGGTGACGAGGGGCTCGAGCGCAAGCGGACGATGCTCGACACCAAGGGCGCCGACCTCGTCGTCTACAACGACGTCGGCCGCGGCGACATCGGCTTCGACTCGCGTGAGAACGAGGTCGTGGTCGTCAGCCGAACAGGTGAGCGCGCAGTCCCGAAGGCGCCGAAGGCGGAGATCGCGCGGGCGATCCTCGACGCCGTCGAGGACCTGCTGGCGGGATGAGCGACGCCTACGAGCTGTTCCGGGAAGGACAGAGGCGTTTGCGGGGCGGGATGCCGGCCCAGGCGACGGTGCCGCTCGAGAAGGCGAAGCGGCTCGAGCCCGGGAAGGCGTCGATCCGCGAGGCGCTCGGGATCGCCTACTTCCGGCTGTCGCGCTGGGAGGAGGCCGAGCGCGAGTTCCGCGCGATCGTCGAGGACCTCGCGCCGACCGACGACTACGCGCACTACGCACTGGGGCGTGCGCTCGAGAGGCAGGGGAAGTCGACCGAGGCGAACGGGCACTTCAAGCTGGCGAGCTCGATGAAGCCGGGGTCGGCGCAGTACGCAGCACGGATTCGCGAGCTCGATTGAAGGCTGTGGTGCAGCGCGCCGCACGGGCGGCCTGCGAGCCGGGCGGCTCGATCGGCCGGGGCCTCGTCGTGCTGCTCGGGATCGCGGCCGGCGACGGGGAGGAGGGCGTCCGGCGGCTGGCGGGGAGGACGGCGCGGCTGCGCATCTTTCCCGACGACGACGGCAGGTTCGACCGCTCGCTGCTCGACGTCGGCGGCGCGGCGCTGGTCGTCAGCCAGTTCACCCTGATCGCGGACACGGCGAAGGGCAATCGCCCGAGCTTCTCGGCCGCCGCCCGGCCGGAGGACGCCGAGCCGCTCTACGAGGCCTTCTGCGACGAGCTGCGAGGGCTCGGGGTGGAGGTCGAGACCGGCGTCTTCGGCGCGCGCATGCAGGTGGAGCTCGTCAACGACGGCCCGGTCACGATCGTCCTCGACGGCTGACCCGCACGGTGCCTGGCACTTTCGTGCCAGGCACCGTCTTTCCGCACCTTCTTTCCGCAGGTCTCTGCTACCTTTCCGACACCACATTTCGGGCGTTTTCGGGATGGGCGCGCGGCGCCCATTTTTTGTAGATGCGGTTCGTCGATGGGGGTTCGACATGGCGATTGCACAGCAGGAACAGGAACGGATGCTTCGGCGCGAGGTGGCGCGCCTGGTCGAGCCTGCCCTGCCCGGCACGGAGGTGCTGGCAGTCGAACTGACGGGGAAGGAGCGCTTCTGCGTCTTCGTCGACCATCCGGCGGGAGTCGACCACGCCCTCTGCGAGCGCGTCACGCACCTGTTGCGCCCCTACCTGGACGACTACTCGGTCGAGGTGTCGTCGCCCGGCTTCGACCGGCCGCTGCGCACCCAGCCGCACTTCGAACGCGCCGTCGGGCGCACGGTGCGCGTGAAGACCGGCGCCGGCCGGGTCCGCGGTGAGGTCGTCGCCGCGGCGCCGCGCGCGGTCCAGATCCGAAAAGGCAGCGAGACGGTGGACATACCGTACGACGAGATCGTGCGGGCCAATCTGATCGACGGAGGGACAGGACGATGAGCCAGGAGATCGTTGAAGCGGTTCGCGAGATCGAGCGCGAGAAGGGGATCGAGAGCGGGACGCTCGTCGCAGCGCTCGAGGACGCGCTCCTCGCCGCGTACAAGAAGACACCGGGCGCATCACGGCACGCGACCGTCGAGCTCGACGATCGCGGCGACTTCCGCGTCTTCGCCATCGACCTGCCGACGGACATCGAAGCCCGGCTGCTCGACGAGGCGCGCGAGCGCACGCTCGAGGAGCTGGAGCGGCTCGAGGAAGAGACGGGCGAGAAGAACCACACGCTGCTCTCCGACGACGATCTCGAGATCGACTGGTCGGAGGTCCCCGAGAACCTGATCGAGCGCGAGGACGTCACTCCCGACAACTTCGGGCGCATCGCCGCCCAGACCGCGAAGCAGGTGATCCTGCAGCGGATCCGCGAGGCCGAGCGCGAGATGATGTACGACGAGTACATCGACCGCGTCGGCGAGGTCGTCACCGGGATCGTCCAGCAGACCGGCGACCGGCGGAACATCCTGGTCGATCTCGGCAAGGTCGAAGCGCTCCTGCCCGGCCCGGAGCAGGTCGACGGCGAGCGCTACGAGCAGGGCTCGCGCATCAAGGCCGTCATCCGCGAGGTGCGCACCGGGACGAAGGGCCCGCAGGTGATCCTGTCGCGCCGCGACCCCGAGCTGATCAAGACGCTGTTCGAGCTCGAGGTCCCGGAGATCGCGGACGGGCTCGTCGAGATCAGGGGCGTCGCCCGCGAGCCGGGCTATCGCTCGAAGATCGCAGTCGAGTCCCATACGCAGGGCGTCGACCCGGTCGGTGCGTGCGTCGGCCCGCGCGGCTCGCGCGTGCGCATGGTCGTCTCCGAGCTCCGCGGCGAGAAGATCGACATCATCCCCTGGAACCCGGAGCCGGCCCGCTTCGTCGCGAAGGCGCTGTCGCCCGCACGCGTCCGCGAGGTCTACCTCGACGACGCCGGCAAGGAGGCGACCGTCGTCGTGCCCGACGACCAGCTCGCGCTCGCGATCGGCAAGGAGGGCATGAACGCCCGTCTCGCCGCGCGGCTCACCGGTTGGAAGATCGACATCACCTCCGACACCGAGTTCGCTCAGCAGGAGGCCGAGGCCGCCTTCGGCGGCGAGGGCGGAGACGGCGAGGACTTCTCCGGCCGCTGCGCCGCGGTGCTCACGAACGGCAAGCGCTGCCCGAACGCCGCGCTGCCCGGATCGCGCTACTGCGGCGTCCCGGCGCACCAGGAGCTCGCGCTGCACGAGCCGAACGACGAGGACAACCCGCTCGTGGTGGAGTCGGAGCCCGCGCTCGAGGAGCTCGCCGACACCGCCGAGCCCGAGGCGGTCACCGAGGACTCCGCCGAGTTCGGCAGCGATCCGCCCGGGGAGTTCCCCGCCGGCCCGGGCGACGCACCGGTGATTGGCGAGGACGAGACGCTCGAGACCGGGGCCGCGCAGTCGGCGCACCGCTACGTCGAGGACGACCCGAACGCGGGCATCCCGGTCGAGACCGTCCCGCACGAGGAGTCGCAGTAGCCTCCGCGCCGATCCGCACGTGTGCAGGCTGCGGCCGCAAGCTGCCCCAGGCAGAGCTCCAGCGCTTCCACGCGCGGGGGAACGCCCTGACGCCGGGAGCGGGGCCCGGACGCGGCGCCTACACGTGCCGGCGGCTGCTCTGCTTCGAGCGCGCAGGCTCGCGCCACGCCTTCAACCGCGTCCTGCGACGCTCCGTGCGCGTCGACCCGTCCCTGTCACGCCTCTACACTTGACCACCGATGGCCAACGGCAAGCCGAATAGACCGATCCGGCCGCGCGGCGGCGGCCCGCGTGGGCGGCGGCGCGTCGTCATCGACCAGGGCGGCGCCCGGCCCGGCCAGGGCCAGCGCCAGCGGCCCGGCGACCGCCCGGCGGAGCGCGCGCCGAGGCAGCCGCGCGAGGTCGTTCAGCCTTCGGGGCCCGTCACCGTCGAGTCGGGCGTCACGCTGCGCGACTTCTCGCAGGCGCTCGGGGTGGCGATGCCGCAGATCATCAAGCTGTTGATGAACCTCGGCACGATGAAGACGGCGACGCAGTCGCTGACCGACGACGAGGTCGAGCTGATCGCGGCGGAGCTGAAGCGCGAGGTCACGATCAAGCATGCCGAGGACGAGGACGTCGAGCCCGAGACGTTCGACGATGCGGAGGAGCTGCTCCGCGAGCGGCCGCCGGTCGTCACGATCATGGGCCACGTCGACCACGGCAAGACGACGCTGCTCGACGCGATCCGCAAGACGACCGTCGTCGAGACGGAGGCCGGCGGGATCACGCAGCACATCGGCGCCTACCAGACCGAGATCGACGGCCGCCGGATCACGTTCCTGGACACGCCGGGCCACGAGGCCTTCACCGCGATGCGCGCGCGCGGCGCGAAGGTGACCGACATCGCGGTGCTCGTGGTCGCCGCGGACGACGGCGTCATGCCGCAGACGCGCGAGTCGATCTCGCACGCGCGCGCGGCCGAGGTGCCGATCGTCGTCGCGGTGAACAAGATCGACCTTCCCGACGCGAATCCCGACCGCGTGCTCGGCGAGCTCGCCCAGGAGGACGTGCAGCCCGAGGAGTGGGGCGGGACCGTGCAGGTGGCGCGCGTCTCCGCGAAGCAGGGCGAGAACCTCGACGACCTGCTCGAGAAGATCCTGCTCGTCGCCGACGCGGAGCTCGACCTGCGTGCGAACCCCGCCGCCGAGGCCTCCGGCCCGATCATCGAGTCGCGCCTCGACGTCGGACGCGGCCCGGTCGCGACCATGCTCGTCCAGCGGGGCACCCTGAAGGTCGGCGACGCGATCGTCGCCGGCGACGCCTGGGGCCGCGTCCGCGCGCTCTACGACTATCGCGGCGAGCGCATCCAGGAGGCGAAGCCGGGCGATCCCGTCGAGATCCTCGGCTTCGACCGGCCGCCGCCGGCGGGCGAGCTCGGACGGGTGGTCGAGAAGGAGTCGCGCGCGCGCGACCTCGCCCAGCAGCGGAGCGAGCGCCTCCGACGCGAGGCGCGCTCGAAGCAGGCGAGCCGCGGCGTCTCGCTCGACAAGCTGTTCGAGCAGATGCAGGCCGGCGGCGTGCAGGACCTGAACATCGTGCTCAAGGGCGACGTCCAGGGCTCGGTCGAGGCGATCGTCGGCGAGCTGCAGAAGATCAGCCACTCCGAGGTGCAGGTCAACGTGATCCACACCGGCGTGGGCGCGATCACCGAGAACGACGTCAACCTGGCCGCCGCCTCGAACGCGATGGTGATCGGCTTCAACGTGCGGCCGTCCGCCGAGGTTCGCGCCGCCGCCGAGCGGCAGGGCATCGAGATCCGGCTGTACCGCGTCATCTACCAGCTGACCGCCGACATCGAGCAGGCCCTCGTCGGGCTGCTCTCGCCGGTCGAGACGGAGGCGATCATCGGTGAGGTCGAGGTGCGCGCGCTGTTCCGCGTCTCGCGGCTCGGCACGATCGCGGGCTGCATGGTCACGAGCGGCGTCGTGCGCCGCGGCGCCAACGTCCGCCTCTTCCGGGAAGGCACGCGCATTCACGAGACGACGGTCGCGCAGCTGCGCCGGTTCAAGGACGACGTGCGCGAGGTGACCGAGGGTTTCGAGTGCGGCATCCTGCTCGACGGCTTCAACGACCTGCGCGAGGGCGACGTGTTCGAGGTGTTCGAGACGCGCGAGGTGGAACGGACGTCGCTCGACGAGTCGCCGGCCGGCGGGACGCGGGACGACGCCGGCGAGTCTTGAGCTCGGGCTACGTCGCGATCCTCACCGTCGAGCTCCACTTCCCTGAAGCCGGATCGTTGAAGGGCAAGCGCCACTACGTCCGCTCGGCGAAGGACGTGCTGCGGCAACGGTTCGGCGCCTCCGTCGCCGAGGCCGACCACCACGATCTCTGGCAGCGCGCGACGCTCACGGTCGCCTGCGCGGCGCGCTCCGCCCGTGAGGCGGACGAGCTGGCCGCCGGCGCCGAGCGGTGGCTGGCGTCGGGAGAGCCCGTGCTCGTCCGCTGCGACCGCCTGCTCGTCTCGGCGGAGGACGACGAGTGACCCGCTCCGGCGCCGGCCAAGCCGGCACCTCCGCTCCTGGGCCGCCTCCGTCGAGACTACAGCGGTCATGACCGACCGCATGCGGCGCGTGAACGAGTCCGTGCGCGAGGTGGTCGCGGGCGGCATCGGCGATCTCAAGGACCCGCGGATCGGGATGGTCACGGTGACGGGCGTCCGCGTCACGCCGGACCTGAGCGAGGCGGTCGTCTACGTCTCCGCCTTCGGGAGCGAGCGGAAGCGGCGCGCCGCCCTCGAGGGGCTCGAATCCGCGCACGGCGTCCTCCAGGCACGCATCAACCGCGAGCTCAGCCTCCGCCGGACGCCCCACCTGACGTTCGCCTACGATGACGCGGTCGAGCGCGGCGTCCGCATGACGAAGCTGATCGACGAACTGACGGCCGAGTTGCCGGAGCCCGTGAGCCAGCCGACGACGACGACAGAGAACGACGTGGAGGCGGTCGCCGGCGCGATCCGCTCGAACGAGCAGTTCCTGGTCGTCACCCACGAGAATCCCGACGGCGACGCGCTCGGATCGATGTTGGCGATGACGATGGCCCTCCGCGAGCTGGGCAAGGACACGGTGATGTACCTGTCGGGCGAAGCGCCGATCCCCGGCGAGTACCGGTTCCTCGACCTCGACGGTCTCCGGCGCGCCTTGCCCGACGATCTCGGGGAGCGGGTGCTCCTGGCGCTGGACTGTGCGAGCGCGCGGCGCATCGGGCCCGAGCCGGGGGCGGTCGAGCGCGCGCCGACGGTCGTGAACGTCGATCACCACCACGACAACACGCGGTTCGGCGACGTCAATCTGATCGTCGACGATGCCTCGTCGACGGCCGAGATCGTGCGCGACGTCCTCGCCGCCCTCGACGTGCCTCTGTCGCCCGACATCGCCGAGGCGTTGTACGTGGCGCTCGTCACCGACACCGGCCGCTTCCAGTACTCGAACACGACCCCGCGGGCGCTCCGGCTCGCCGCCGACCTGGTCGAGGCCGGCGCCGACGTGCACGGGATCTTCCGGCTCGTCTACGAGACGGTGCAGTTCGCGAAGCTCAAGCTGCTCGCCCGCGCGCTCGCACGGGCGGAGCTGTACGAGGACGGACGCCTCGTCGTCTCGTACCTGCTGAAGGAGGACTTCGCCGAAGTCGGTGCCGAGGAGCCGTACTCCGAAGGGATCATCGACTACCTCCGCAGCGTCGAGGGATCGGAGATGGTCGCGCTGATTCGCGAGCCGCCGCGCGAAGACGGGCCGAAGCGCCGGATCTCGCTCCGCTCGAGCCGCGACGAGATCGACGTCTCGGCCGTCGCGCGCGCGGCCGGCGGAGGCGGCCATCGCCAGGCCGCAGGCTTCGAGTCGGCGCTCGAGATCCCCGAGATCGTCACGTTTCTGCGCCGCGAGTTCGCGGCCGTTGCGGACTGAGGTCACGGCCCGGTGCCGCCGCGAGGGCTGCGTCCCGTCGGCATCGCCCTGGTCGACAAGCGGCCGGGACCGTCGTCGTTCGCGATCGTCGCGGCGCTGCGGCGACGCACGGGCGCCCGCACCGGCCACGCAGGCACGCTCGATCCGTTCGCCTCGGGCCTCCTCGTTCTGCTCTCCGGGGCGGCGACGCGGCTCGCACCGTGCTTCGTCGGTCTCGACAAGCGCTACGTGACCGACGTCGACCTGACGTCGACGACGACGACGGGCGATCCGGAGGGCGAGGTGATCGAGCGCCATCCCGCGCCGGGGGAGCCGGAGCTCGAGGCGGCCGTCGAGCGCCTGCGCGGAGAGGTCGAGCTCCGCGTGCCGGCTGCGTCCGCGGTCAAGGTCGGCGGCGAGCGCGCCTACCGGCTTCGGCGGCAGGGAGTCGAGGTCGAGATGCCCTTGCGACGTTCGATCGTGCACTCGCTCGTCGTGGAGGCGTACGACGGAGCGACCGCACGGCTGTCGCTGCGCGTCGGCTCGGGCACCTACGTGCGCTCGGTCGCCGAGGCGCTGGGCGGCCATTGCACCACGCTCCGCCGGACGGCGGTCGGCCCGTTCTCGGTCGAGGAGGCCGCCGACGATCCCGCCGTTGCGCCGCTGATCGACGTGAGTGCGGCCCTCGCCCGGCTCCCCGCGGAGGCCGTCGATCGTGTTCCGGCGCCGGTGCGCGCGGGCGTGCTGGCGGTCGCAGCATCGAACGGGGAGGACGTGGCATGAACGTCGCGCGCACACCGGCGGAGCTCGGGCGTGTCCCCCGGGCGGTCGCGCTCGGAACGTTCGACGGCGTCCACCGCGGCCACCGGGCCGTCATCCGGACGGCCGCGGAGGCGGGCCTGCGCACGACGGTCGTCACCTTCGACCCGCATCCCCGCACGGTGCTCGGCAACCGCGTCGAGCTGCTCGCGACGCTCGAACGGCGGCTGGAGCTGCTCGACGCCTGCGGTGTCGAGGCCACCCTCGTGGTCCCGTTCACCCCTGAGCTCGCGACGCTCACCCCGGAGGAGTTCGCAGACCGGTACCTCGGCGCGATCGGCGCCGAGGTCGTCGTCGCGGGCAGCGGCTTTCGCTTCGGCCACCGCCGCTCCGGCGACCTCGACACCCTGCGCGCGCTCGGCTACGACGGGCGCGACGTTCCCATCGTCGCAGGGGTGTCCTCGACCGAGATCCGGCGTCTCGCCGGCGCCGGCCTCGTCGACGAGGCGGCGGCGCTGCTCGGGCGCCCGCTCGAGGTCGACGGCATCGTGGTCAGCGGCGATCAGCGCGGCGGGACACTCGGGTTCCCGACCGCCAACCTCCGCGTCGCCCCCGACCTGCTCGTTCCGCGGTTCGGGATCTACGCCGGCGCCGCGGGCGAGCACCGAGCCGCGATCTCGATCGGGGTGAACCCGCACTACGGCGGCTCGGAGCGCCGGATCGAGGCCTTCCTGCTCGACTGGTCCGGCGACCTCTACGGCCGGCGGCTGGTGGTCGAGCTCTGGCGGCGCCTGCGGGACGAACGCTCCTTCGCGAGCGAGGACGAGCTCGTCGCTCAGATCGCGCGCGACGTCGAGGAGACGCGGGCCGCAACCAGACCGCTCACGGGCGGCTGACGGCGCCGCTCCGACGCGGATCGGCCCCGGCCGTCCCGCGGGCGACGATGCTCACGCCGCCGAAGAAATGGTGCGGGGCGGGCCACCGGCGCACCGTCCGCCCGCGCCGCTCCAGGGTCTGAAGCCACGCTTCGTCCACGCCCGGCTCCGCGTTCACGACCTCTCCGACGGGATGGAACCGCGGCCGGTCGATCGCGGGCTGAGGGTCGACGCCCTCCGCGAGCACGGCCGCGAGCACCCCGACCAGCGCCGTACGCAGCCGCGTGCCGCCGGCCGATCCCGCCGCCAGCTCGAGCCCGCCGGCGTCGAAGGCGAGCGAGGGCGACATCATGCTCTCCATCCGCGCGCCCGGATGCAGCGGCTCCCGGACGAGGTCGACCTCGCCGAGCATGCTGTTCAGGTGGAGGTCGAGGCCCGGCACCCAGTCACCGGAGCCGAGACCGAGGCTCGTCGTGAGGACGCACGCGTTGCCGACGGCGTCGACAACCGAGATGTTCGTCGTCTGCCCGCCGCCCGGGCCGGGCCGATCGAGCACCTCGAGCAGCTCGTCGGGCCCGAACGGCGCCCGCAGCGCGCCGAGTGCCTCGCGGACGCCGCCGATCCCGCCGCGCGTGAGGATGCGGCGACCGGCGAACTCGACCGCGAGCGGCGCCGACCAGGTTGCCCGATAGCCGGAGAGGTCGGACGCGGTGATGGTGCCGCCGCGCTCGCGCACCAGCTCGAGCAGCGCCTGCGCGATCGACCCCTCGTAGAACGTGCGCGGGCCCTCGTCGCGCACGAGCTCGAGCGCGCGCACGAGCCCCGGCTGGGCGAGCGTCTCGCCCGGCCCGAGCAGCCCCCCGCCGGGCGCGTAGACGCGCGCGCCCTCGCGCATCGTCATCACCGGCTCGAGCATCCGCAGGCAGGCGGCATGTGCGGTTGTGAAGACGGAGCCGGCGGCAGCCACCCGGAGCGCCGGGGCGACGACGTCCGTCCACGGCAGCCTTCCGTGCGCGCGCCAGAGCTCGTCGAGCCCGGCCGGCACGCCGGGCACCCCGCACGACGAGGCGCCGATCGCGTAGCGCACCGTCTCCTCGCCGAAGCGCACCTCGAGCTCCTGCATGGGCTCGCCCTGCCCGGTCGGGACGGCGACGAACGAGTCGAGGTTGCGCGCGGCCCCGGTCGAGGCGTCGTAGTAGATCGCATGACCGCCGCCGAGCAGCCCGGTCATGATCGTCTCGGCGACGCAGGAGACGAGCGATGCTCCGACGGCCGCGTCGGCGGCGCTTCCGCCGGCCCGGAGCAGCTCCGCGCCGGCGTCGGCGGTCGCCGGATGGCCGGCGGCGACGGCCGCGATCACACGACCCGCCTCGCCAGCCGGCTGCCGAAGCGCCCGAAGCCGTCGAGGGGGAAGTCGAAGCGGTCGCCGTCGAACGGCCCGCCCACGACCTCGAACCGCCTCGGCCCGATCGCCCGTGCGTCGATCTCGAGCTCGTCGCCGTCCATGGTCACCCGTGCGGTCAAGGCGTGACCGCCTGCTGCCACCACCGCCTCGAGCTCGCCGTTCGCGTACGTGCCGGCGAATCCGTCCAGCACCTCGGGCGGCAGCTCGACGGTGTCGCGACGCTCGCGGCGCGAGCCGGTCACGCGCTCGAGCCAGAGCTCCTCGAGCTCGGTGAGCGCGCGTGACCCGTTCCCCGAGTTCGAGAGCCCGGCGAAGACGGCGCCTGGGCCGGGAGCGACGAGCAGGCTCGACTGGAAGCCGAAGGCGGAGCCCGGATGGCCCCAGATCTCGACGCCGCCGACCCGCTGTCCGAACAGCCCGAGGCCGTAGACGCCGCTGACCGGCTTCCCGAGCGGCCGCCGGAGCACGGTGGCCCCGGGATCGAACGAGAGCCAGCGTCCGAAGCGCACGACGTCGCCGATGTCCGTGACGACGCCGCCGGAGGGGCGGCGGGCGCGCGGGTACGGATCGGTCGTCGCGCCGGGTCCGCTCCCGGGCAGGTCCGGGGCGTCGAAGCCGGCGTTCGCCATCCCCGCCGGCCCGAGCACGTGCTCCCGCAGGGCATCCTCGAAGGTCGAGCCCGCGGACTCGGCGGCGAGCCAGCCGGCGAGCCAGTAGCCGGTGTTCGCATACGACCACGCCGTGTCGGCCGCGACGAGCCGGTCGACGGTGGGAAGCTCCTCGACTGCGGCGTCGAGGGCGTCGTCTCCGTCCCCGAAGCGGAGCTCGCCGCCGAGCTCGCAGTCGAAGCCGCTCATGTGGGACAGCAGATGCCGCACGCGGACGTCGTCCGGCCACACGCCGGTCGGGGCGTCGAGGTCGAGCAGCGAAACGGCGAGCGCCGCCGTCATCGGCTTCGTGATCGACGCGATCCGGAATCGCGTCTCGAGCTCGCAGCCGACCGCGTGCAGCTCGATCGTGCCGTCGGCGGACGCCGTTCCGACCGCCAGCGCGGGGACCTCGAAACGGGCTGCGGCGTCCTCGCAGGCCTGCAAAAACGTCGAATCCAACACGAATTCGCTACCCTACTCGCGACCCGGCCTCGGCCGACTCGCGTCTTCCTTCGCGGCGTGCTTGGGCCCCGGGCGACACCGTTCGACGTCAGGAGGCAGATGACCCTCACCAAGGAAGAGAAGCAGGCTCACATCGGGAAGTTCGGCAAGCACGAGACGGACACGGGCTCGCCGGAGGTCCAGGTGGCGATGCTGACGCAGCGGATCAACGAGCTCACCGAGCACCTCCGGATGCACAAGCACGACCACTACTCGCGGCGCGGGCTGCTGAAGCTGGTCGGCCGCCGCCGCCGCTTCCTGAACTACCTGCAGCGCAAGGACGTCGAGGGCTACCGCGCCCTCATCAAGGAGCTCGGCCTGCGCCGCTAGCTCCGGCCTGATACTCAGGGAGGGTGGAAGTTTGAGCGAGCTCCGTGCGCAGGAGCTGACTCAAACCTCCACCCTTCACAACTGCCGGCAACGGCAAAACGCACAGTGGAGGAATAGGGAATATGAGCATCATCGAGGCCGAGCACCCCGCCGGGGTGCCGGTTTCCGTTTCCGTCGAGATCGGCGGAAAGCAAATCTCCTTCGAGACCGGCAAGTTGGCCAAGCAGGCCGACGGCGCCGTCCTCGTCCGGAGCGGCGAGACCGTCGTGCTCGGCACGGCACAGGGGCGGACGGAAGCACGCGAAGGCGCGGACTTCTTTCCGCTCACGGTCGACGTCGAAGAGCGCATGTATGCCGCCGGGAAGATCCCCGGCGGTTTCTTCAAGCGCGAGGGGCGCCCGACCGAGCGCGCGATCCTGACCGCGCGCATGACCGACCGGCCGGTGCGGCCGCTCTGGCCCAAGGGCTACCGCAACGAGGTGCAGTGCGTCGCGACCGTGTTCTCGGCCGACCTCGTGGTCGCGCACGACATCCTCGCGATCAACGCCGTCTCGGCGGCGCTGACCGTCTCGCCGCTGCCTTTCCTGGGGCCGATCGGCGCAGTCCGCATGGGCCTGCTCGACGGCGAGCTGGTCGTGAACCCCACGCTCGAGGAGACGGAGCACTCGTCCGAACTCGATCTGATCGTCGTCGGCACCAAGGAGGGCCTGACCATGGTCGAGGCCGGGGCGAACCAGGTGCCGGAGGACAAGCTGCTCGAGGCGCTCGACATCGCCCACCGCGAGATCGTGAAGCTCTGCGAGGCGCAGGAGGAGCTGCGCGCCAGGGCCGGCAAGCCGAAGTGGCTCGACGGCGCGGTGACCGAGCGGCTCGAGCAGACGTACGGCCACGAGATCTGGAGCCGCATCCACGCCCAGGGGATCCGCGAGGCCGCGCCGGTCGTCGAGGACATCGTCGCCAAGGAGGCGGGCCAGCTCACGATGGTCTCGACCGCCGACGACGTCCTGCGCGAGCTCCAGGTCCGGATGTCGCTCGGGATGATCCTCGAGAAGCAGCGCTCGACGGCCGTCGAGGGCCTGGTGCGCGAGCAGTTCGAGAGCGAGTTGCGCGGGCTCACGGAGGCAGAGCAGGACTCGAAGGAGCTCAAGTCGGCCAAGCGCCATCTGCTCTTCGACCGGATCGTCGACACCGTCCACCTGACGTTCCCCGGAGGCGGGGAGGAGGGCGAGGCGGACGCGCTCACGAAGAGCTACATCCGCAAGGCGTGCGACTCGATCTACAAGAGCCTCGTCCGCCAGAAGATCGCCGTCGAGAAGCGCCGCCCGGACGGCCGCACGGAGACCCAGATCCGCCCGATCGAGGTCGAGGTCTCGGTGAGCCCGCGCACGCACGGCTCCGGCCTCTTCACGCGCGGCCAGACGCAGATCATGACGCTGCTCACGCTCGGCACCGCCAAGGAAGGGCAGCGGATCGACGACCTCTCGCTGGAGACGGATCGCCGCTACATGCACCACTACAACTTCCCGCCCTACTCGGTCGGTGAGACCGGGCGCATGGGCTCGCCCAAGCGGCGCGACATCGGCCACGGCGCGCTGGCGCAACGTGCGCTCGAGGCCGTGATCCCGTCGGCGGAGGAGTTCCCGTACACGATCCGTCTCGTCTCCGAGACGCTCGAGTCGAACGGCTCGTCGTCGATGGGCTCGGTGTGCGGCTCGACGCTCGCGCTGATGGACGCCGGCGTGCCGATCTCGGCTCCGGTCTCCGGCATCGCGATGGGTCTCGTCAAGGAGGGCGACGACTACGTCATCCTCACCGACATCCAGGGCGCCGAGGATCATCTCGGCGACATGGACTTCAAGGTCGCCGGCACGCGCGACGGCATCACCGCCCTGCAGATGGACATCAAGATCACCGGCGTCAGCCGCGAGATCCTGGAGCGGGCGCTGACCCAGGCGAAGGAGGCGCGCGGCGCCATCCTGGGCCGGATGCTCGAGGCGATCCCGGAGCCGCGGGAGGCGCTCGCGTCGCACGCACCGCGGATCTCGACGATCCAGATCAACCCGGAGTACATCGGCATGGTGATCGGGAAGGGCGGCGAGACGATCCGCGCCCTCGAGGCCGAGTACGAGGTGCAGATCGACATCGAGGAAGACGGGACGATCCTCGTCTACGCCACCGAGGGCACGAAGGGCGACGCCGCGATCGAGGCGATCCGCGCGCTCACGAAGGAGCCCGAGGTCGGCGACCAGTACACCGGCAAGGTCGTGAAGACGACCGACTTCGGTGCGTTCGTCGAGCTGAAGAAGGGCACCGACGGCCTGCTCCACGTCTCGAACGTCGGGCCCGGCCGTGTCAACCACATCGAGGACGTGATCTCGCGCGGCGACGTGCTCGACGTGCTGGTGCAGGAGGTCGACAAGGCCCGCGGCCGCATCGGCCTCAAGCTGATCCAGAAGCACGAGAACGGCTCCCTGGTCTCGCCCGAGGAGCTCGTCGAGCGGGCGAAGAACGCTCCGCCGCGCGAGCCCCGCGAGGAGCGCCCGCGCGGCGACCGCGACCGCCGGGGCGGACGCGGCGGCCGGGGCGGCCCGCGCCGCGAGCGCGAGGAGTCGCGCAGCGAGCCGTAGACGAGGGACTGTCGGCGCGGCCGCCCTCCCGGACGACGCGGAGGGCGGCCGCGCGTGACGCTCCACTCGCTGCGCGTCCGGACCCTGCTCGTGGCGCCGATCCGGATCGGGTTGGGCATCCTCTGGCTGCTCGTGGCGAGGCTGGCAGGATCAGCCGCCGGGCCCGCGCTCGCGGCGTTCCTCGTCGGGACGTTCGCGACGACCTTCGTCGCGCTCGCCGACCCGCGGGCCCGGCTCGTGCCCGAACAGTCGGAGCCGCGGCCTCCTCCGGGCCACGCCACGCTCGCCCCCCGCTGGCGGCAGGCGCTCGACGCGTGCTGGCCGAGCACCGTCGGCGTCTCGGTGTTGGCGGCAGTCGTGGCGATCCCGTCGCCGACGTTGACGGCGCTCCTCGGCGGCGTGTCGGCCGGCCTCGGCATCGCGGCCGTGATCGCACTTCCCGGCGTCGACCCGGCCCTGCTTCTCGATCCACGCACCCGAGTCGTGTACCGCGCCGAGTAGGGCACTACGATCCCGCCGTGCAGAACTGGGTCCTGAGCGAGCTCGACTCCGGCGAGCGGGTGATCTCGGAGCGGCTCGACCACGTCCGCTCGGCCGCGGTCGGCTACTGGATCGGTGCCGGCTCGCGGGACGAGGAGGCCGCCGAGGCCGGGGTCACCCACTTCATCGAGCATCTGCTGTTCAAGGGGACCGACCGCTACAACGCACTCGAGATCGCCGAGATCTTCGACGGGCTCGGAGGTGAGCTGAACGCCGCGACGTCGCGCGAGCACACGCTCGTCTACGCACGCATCCCGGATCACCATCTCGCCACCGCCGTCGAGGTGATGAGCGACATGGTCTTCGCCCCGGCGTTCGCGGAGCTGGACGCCGAGCGCGAAGTGGTGCTCGAGGAGATCGCGATGTACGAGGACGCGCCGCAGGATCTCGTGCACGACCTCATCTCGGAGGCGGTCTTCGGCGACCATTCGCTCGGTCGGCCCGTGATCGGGACGGCCGATGTGATCTCGTCGATCAACGAGGATGCGGTCGCCCGCTACCACGACGCGAAGTACGTCCCGGGGAACATCGTCGTCTCGGCGGCGGGGAACGTCGACCACGGCGAGCTGCTCGGACTGCTCGAGTCGGCGCTCGGGCGCCGTTCCGCGGGGGAGCCGTCGGGCCCGATCGTGCGCGCGCCGCTCGTGGAGGCGCCGCGGCCCCGGCTGCGGTTTCAGCGCAAGGAGACCGAGCAGTACCACGTCTGCCTCGGGGCGCCGGGGATCTCGCGCTCCGACCGTCGCCGCTTCGCGGTCTCGCTGCTCGACGCGATCCTCGGCGGGTCGGCGTCGTCACGGCTGTTCCAGGAGATCCGTGAGAAGCGCGGCCTCGCGTACGCCGTCTACTCGTTCGTCTCGCAGTACACGGACACCGGCCAGATCGGCGTGTACGTCGGCACGCGCGAGGACAACCTGGCCGAGGCGCTGGCGATCGCGGCCGACCAGATCGCCGACATCGCCTCGGGGAACCTCCCGGACCGCGAGCTCGTGCGGGCCAAGGAGAACCTCAAAGGGCGCATCCTGATCTCGATGGAGTCGACGTCGACGCGGATGAACCGCCTCGGCAAGTCGCTCATCTCGGACTCGGAGCTGCTGTCGCTCGATCGGATCGTCGCCGAGATCGACGCGGTCGAGGCCGAGTCCGTCTGTGCACTCGCGGCAACGCTGCTCGCGCCGGACAAGCTGTCCGCTGCCTGCATCGGCCCGGACGAGGCGCGCCTCGTGGCGGCGCTCGACGGGATCACGCCTTCGCTCGCGCGCGCGGCATGAGAATCGTCCTCAACGGGCGCGGCGGGAAGGTCGGCTCCGTGCTCGCGCCGGCGCTCGAGCAGGCCGGGCACGAGCTGGTCGGCGACCTCGCCGCGGCGGACGTCACGATCGACTTCACTGCGCCGGGCGCGGTGGTCGCGAACGTCCTCCGCTCCGTCGAGGCGGGTGTGCCGGCGGTCGTCGGAACGTCGGGATGGGACGTCGCCGAGGTCGAGGCTGCTGCGCGGGAAGCGGGGGTGGCCGTCTTCTACGCGCCGAACTTCGCGGTCGGCGCCGTGCTGATGATGCGGTTCGCGGTTGAGGCGGCGCGCGCGCTCGAGGCGGCGGAGATCGTCGAGCTGCACCACGCCACGAAGCTCGACGCCCCGTCGGGGACGGCGAAGGCGACGGCGGCTGCGATGGGGGGCGGCGTGCCGATTCACTCGGTGCGGCTGCCGGGGCTCGTCGCGCACCAGGAGGTGCTGTTCGGAGGGCCGGGCGAGCTGCTGACGATCCGGCACGACGCCCTCTCGCGCGAGGCCTACGTGCCGGGCGTCCTGCTGGCGCTCGAACGGCTCGGCACGCTTCCGCCCGGCGTCACCGTCGGCCTCGACAAGCTGCTCTGACCGACCTCGTCGAACAGACGGTCGACGTCGGCGGAGCGCGCCTGTCGTTGCTGCGGCCGCGGGCGGCCGAGGATCTGCTCGACGAGGAGTCGTTCGCGCACGACGAGTTCCTGCCCTACTGGGCGGAGCTGTGGCCGGCGGCGATCGCGCTCGCCGAGGTGCTGCCGGAGCGGCTCGACGGTGTCCGCGTGGTCGAGCTCGGCTGCGGGCTCGGCCTGCCGTCGCTCGTCGCGGCGGCCCGTGGAGCCGACGTGACGGCGCTCGACTGGGCAGGTGATGCGGTGGCGCTGCTGCGCCGGAACGCCGACCGGAACGGGCTCACGCTCGTCGCAGCCCTCCACGACTGGCGGCGGCCGCTGGGACGGTCGTTCGACCTGGCGCTCGCGGCGGATGTCCTCTACGAGCGGCGGAACGTCGAGCCCGTTCTGGCACGCCTGCGCGAGGCCGCGCCCGAGGCGCTCGTCGGCCTCGCGGGCCGACCGTACGAGGCGGAGTTCCTCCGACTCGCCGGCGAGGCAGAGCGGGTGGCCGAGCGCGTCGTGCGGCTCACGTCATACTTCTGACACCGTCACCAGGAGAGTCTCCGGGTTGCGACGACCGCAGAGACCGCCTGCAAACGATGGCTGTCACTCGCCTGTGGAAGAGATGTTGCGGGTCTGTCACGCTCTCCTGGAGAGAGGACGCGCTGCCGGCAGCCGTGGCTCAGGCGACCGACTGGAGGAGGTCGGCGAGCTCGGGCGGGGTGCGTGAAGAAGGGCGAGTGGCCCGCTCGAGCCGTCGGCGAAGGCCTCCTCCCAGAGGCGCTCGACCGGCAGCAGCGCCGCGACGAACGGGATCGTCAGGCCCGCGAGCGAGTGGCCGACGACCACCGCATCCCGGCACGGCCCGAGCGCCCGGGCGTAGTCGAGCTGCGTCAACCCGACCCGGTCGCAGGGCAGCCTCCGTGCCAGGCCCCGTGAACGAGCAGGAATCGGGCCACGCGGCGGAGTATCCTGCCGGTGGTGCTCGGCCGCGTCCTGACCGCGATCGTCACGCCGTTCCACGACGACGGCGCGGTCGACTTCGACGCCTTCCAGGAGCTGGCGCGGTACCTCGTCGACAACGGCTCGGACGGGCTCGTCGTCGCGGGCACGACCGGCGAGAGCCCGACCCTGACCGACGACGAGCGGCTTGACCTCATCCGCGCGGCGATCGAGTCGGTCGGCGACCGGGCGACCGTCGTCGCCGGCACTGGAACGTACTCGACCGCACACTCGGTGCACCTGACCGAGGAGGCGCACGAGCTCGGGGCCGACGCGTTCCTGGTCGTGACGCCGTACTACAACAAGCCGCCGCAGCGAGGGATCGTTGCGCATTTCGAGGCGATCGCGCGCGCGAGCGACCGGCCGATCGTCGCGTACAACATCCCGTCCCGGGTCGTGGTCAACATCGAGCCGGAAACGATCTCGCGCCTGGCCGAGATCGAGACCGTGACGGCCGTCAAGCAGGCGAACGACGACCTCGACCAGGCGCGCCACATCGTCGCCACCGGGCTCGATCTGTACGCCGGTGACGACAACCTCCTCCAGTGTTTCCTCGAGCTCGGCGGGACCGGCGGCGTATGCGTGCACACGCACGTCGTCGGGCCGCGTGTCGCCGAGCAGGTGACGGCGACCCTCGAAGGCGACATCGCCCGCGCACGCGAGATCGACGCCGAGCTCGGCCCCGTCTACGAGCTGCTCCGGGTCCAGACGAACCCGATCGCGATCAAGGCGGCCCTGACCCTGCTCGGCCACCGGGTCGGTGGGCATCGTCTGCCGCTTGTCCCGGCCGACGCGACGGAGACCGAGCAGGTCCGCGGCTGCCTCGAGCGCCTCGGCCTGCTCGTCCACGCCTAGACTCAGTCCGCGATGGCGGACGTCCTGCGTGTGATCCCCCTCGGCGGCCTCGGTGAGGTCGGCAAGAACATGACCGTCTACGAGCTCGGCGACGACAGGCTCCTCGTCGACGCCGGGATGGCGTTCCCGCGCGACGAGCACCTCGGCGTCGACCTGATCCTTCCCGACTTCGGCTACCTGCGCGACCGCGGGCAGGTTCGCGCAGTCGTCCTCACTCATGCGCACGAAGACCACGTCGGGGCGCTCCCGTACCTGATGCGCGAGGTCGGCGTGCGCGAGGTCCTGGCGACGCGTCTCACGCTCGGCCTCGTCAAGTCGAAGCTCGACGAGCACGGCCTGCTGCGCGCCTCGGAGCTGCGGGAGGTCGACCCCGACGGCCCGCCGATCGACATCGGCCCCTTCCGGCTCGAGTTCGTCCGGATGGCGCACTCGATCCCCGACACGGTCGGGATCGCGATCGAGACGACGGCAGGACGCGTCTTCCACACCGGCGACTGGAAGCTCGACCACACGCCCGTGGACGGCCTTCGCACCGACGTCGGCAAGCTCGCCGAGCTCGGGAACCGCGGGGTCGACCTGCTGTGCGGCGACTCGACGAACGCCGAGCGTCCAGGCTTCACGCGCTCCGAGCGCGTGGTCGGCGAGGCGTTCCGCCAGATCATCCCGGCACGGCAGGGCCGCGTGCTCGTCTCGAGCTTCGCCTCGAACATCCACCGCATGCAACAGGCGATCGACGTCGCCGTGGACTGCGGCCGCCGCGTGGCGGTCGTCGGCCGCTCGATGCGCCGCAACCTGAACGTGGCACGCAACCTGGGCTACATCGAGGTCGCCGAGGAGCTGCTCGTCCGTCCCGCCGACCTCGACGACGTGCCGCCGCGGGAGCAACTCGTTCTCTGTACCGGCTCGCAGGGCGAGCCGCTGTCGGCGCTCACCCGCATCGCCTACAACGACCACCCGTCCGTGCACGTCGAACGCGGCGACACCGTGATCATCTCGGCGCGGCCGGTTCCCGGCAACGAGCTGCGCGTCCACGACGCGATCAACCGGCTGACGCGCAACGGCGCCGAGGTGCTGCACGAGGAGAACGCCCCGGTGCACGTGTCCGGGCACGCGCGTGCCGAGGAGCTGCGCACGCTCCTCGGCCTCGTTCGCCCGAAGGCCGTCATGCCGATCCACGGCGAGTTCCGGATGCTCGCGGCGCACGGCCGGCTCGCGCAAGAGTCGGGCGTGCCGGCGTCGTCGATCGTGATCGCGGAGAACGGCGACGTGGTCGAGCTCTCTTCGGAAGGTGTGCGCATCGCCGGCAAGATCGAAGCCGGCGTCACGTTCGTCGACGGGATCGGCGTGGGGGACGTCTCCGACGTCGCGTTGCGCGACCGGCGCCACCTGTCGGAGGACGGCGTCCTGATCGTCGTCACGACGCTGTCCGACGGCGAGTTCGACGCGCCCCGAGCTGATCGCCCGCGGATTCGCCGAGTCGGACGAGCTCTTCTCGGAGATGCGCGAGGAGGCGCACGAGATCGTTCGCGACCTGCTCGGCCAGGACGTGCGCGAGATCAAGTTGCTGCAGGAGCACCTGCACGACGGCATCGGGCAGCTCGTCTACGACCGCACCCGTCGCCGGCCGATGATCCTCCCGGTGGTCGTGGAGGTCTGACGTGGCGACGCTCGGGACGCAGCCCGACTGGGCCGAGGTGATCGTCGAGCACGCGGTCGATCCGCGCACCGCTCAGCGTCTGATCCAGCAGTTGCTCGCCGTGCAGGTGTCGGCGCTCGCGTTCTGCCGGCTGCTCGAGCGCTGGTCGCGCGGGGAGGCCGAGCCGTCGACACCCGGCCGGCGGCAGGCGGCGCTGCGGCGCGCGGCCGACCGCGTCGAGACGGCGCTCAGCGGCCTCGAGCGGCCGCTCGGCCGCTACCTGCTCGAGCTCGAGGCGGGGACGGCCGAGGGGCGGTCGTGGTTCGGCGAGGCCGGGCCGGCCGAGCTCGTCGACTGGAAGCCGGTGCTCCTCCGAGCCGGGGTCAGCGTCGACCCGCAACCGGGTTGCGGCGGCGTACCTCGAGCTCGCGGTGCTCGTTCGCGCGCTCGAGGGCCTCTCGTCGACGGTGCACTGGCGTTCGAGCGTCGAGATCGGCTCCCTCTGGGCCGGCCTCTTCGACCTGCGCGAGAACCTGCTCGGGCCGACGCTCGACGATCTGCGCGCGATCGCCGCCTGACCGCCCTTCGGTGGTCGAGCTCACGGTCGTCGGCTCGATCAACCTCGACCTGGTCGCACGCGTCGAACGGCTGCCGCGGCCGGGGGAGACACTCGCCGCGGCCACCTTCGCCCGCATCCCGGGCGGCAAGGGAGCCAACCAGGCGGTCGCGGCCGCACGACTCGGCGCGCAGGTGCGCATGGTCGGCGCCGTCGGTGAGGACGCACTCGCCGACGAGGCGCTGGCCGGGCTCACCGCGGCGGGGGTGAGCCTCGACATCACCCGCAGCGGAGAGACCGGCGTCGCACTCATCTTCGTCGCCGACGACGGCGAGACCCAGATCGTCGTCGTTCCGGGTGCCAACGGCCGGCTCGAGCCGCGCCGGGTCGAAGGCGCGGTGCTCTGCCAGCTCGAGGTGCCGGACCACGTCGTGCGCGCCGCCGCCGCGCAGTCGTCGTTCTTCGCGCTGAACGCTGCGCCCGCGCGGCCGGTCGACCTCGTGCCCGACCTGCTGATCGTCAACCGCCTCGAGCACGAGACCGTCTCCGAGGGCGCGCTCGTCGCGGTCACGCTCGGCGCCGAGGGCGCAGTGCTCTACGAGGGCGGCCGGGAGGTCGCGCGCGCCGAGCCGCCCGCCGTGACTGCGGTCGACGGCACTGCGGCGGGCGACGCCTTTGCCGCCTGCCTCGTCGTCTCGCTGCTCGAGGGGCGCCCGCGCGCCCGGGCGCTCGAACGGGCGTGCGCGGCGGGCGCACTCGCGGCCTCCCGGCCGGGAGCGCAACCTTCCCTCCCGACCGCCGACGAGGTTGACGCGATACTCGCGCCATGACACCGACGCCCATCATCCTCGACTGCGACCCCGGTCACGACGACGCGATCGCGCTGCTGCTCGCCCTCGCCTCTCCCGAGCTCGAGCTGGTCGGCGTGACGACGGTCTCGGGCAACCAGACGCTCGACAAGACGACCGCCAATGCGCTGCGCGTCCTCGAGTTCGCCCGCCGCGCCGACATCCCCGTGCACGCGGGCGCAGACCGGCCCCTCGTCCGGCCGCGCGACGTCGCCGCCCACGTCCACGGCGAGTCCGGCCTCGACGGGCCGGATCTGCCGGCACCGACGACCCGGACCGGCGAGCAGCACGCCGTCGACTTCATCGCCGACCAGATCCGGGCGCGCGACGGGAGGCTGACGCTCGTCCCCACCGGGCCGCTGACGAACATCGCGCTGCTGTTCGCCCTGCACCCTGATGTCGTGCCCGAGCGGATCGTCCTGATGGGCGGCTCGGTCGGCGAGGGCAACCGCACACCCGCGGCGGAGTTCAACATCTGGGCCGACCCCGAGGCCGCGCAGCGAGTGTTCTCGGCGGGGCTCGACACGACGATGATCGGCCTCGACGTCACGCATCGCGCGCTCGTCACCGAGACCGACACCGAGCGGCTGCGCGGGACCGGCCGGGTCGGCGCCATGGTCGCCGAGCTGCTGGACTTCTACTCGCGCTTCCACCGTGTGCGCTACCCCGAATTCGGCGGGTCGCCGATGCACGACCCGGTCTGCATCGCGCACCTGGTCGATCCGGGGCTCGTGGAGGTGCGACCCGCGTCGATCGAGGTCGACTGCTCGACGGGGTCGAGCTGGGGCCGCACGAACGTCGACTGGCGCGGTCGTGAGCACTTCGGCGAGCCGAACGCCAAGGTCGGGCTCGATCTCGACGGCGAGCGCTTCGCCGAGCTGCTGGTCGAGCGGATCGGGTCGCTCGAGTGACGCTCGTCTTCGCCGCGATCGCGCCGCACGGGGGGCTCGTGTTCGACCACCCCGACGGGGAGACGCGCCGCGGGATGGACGAGCTCGCGCGCCGCTTCGACGCGGCCGAGCCGGAGGCGGTGATCATCGCCACACCGCACGGGACGCTGCTCGACGACCGTTTCGGCGTCGTCCGTGCCGCGCGCCTGTCCGAGCACGCGTCGCGGTTCGTCGAGGACGAACGGCTCTACGAGGGGCCGGGCGACCCCGAGCTCGCCGAGGCGTGCCTCGCGGCACTGCGCGAGGACGGCCTGCCCGCCGCGGGCGTCACGTTCGGGACGACGGCGGCCGGCGACTCCGAGATGCCGATCGACTGGGGAGCCGGCATCCCGCTCTCGTTCCTGCGCGCGCCCGCAGTGGTCGTCACCCCGTGCCGCGCGCTCCCGAACGAGCTCCATGTTCGCGCCGGAGCCGCGCTGGCTCGAGCGACCGGCGGCCGCCGGATCGCCTTCGTCGCCAGCGCCGACCACGGCCACGGGCACTCCTCCGACGGCCCCTACGGCTACTCGGAGCACTCCGCCCCCTACGACGAGGCGATCGTGCGGCTCGTGCGCGGAAACGGCCTCGGCGAGCTCGTCGTCCTGGGACCCGCAGGTCGCGCTCACCGCGCTCGCCGACAGCTTCTGGCAGCTGCTGATGCTCCACGGCGCGATCGGCGACGACTGGCGGCCGGAGCTCCTGAGCTACGAGGCGCCGACCTACTTCGGGATGCTGACCGCCTCGTTCGCGCGGCAGGACTGAGCGCGCTGACAGAGAAGTGCGCCGGGATGGCGCGCAGAAGGCGGGTCCACAAGACGTCCCCGAAGACGCCCAGCCGCGTGAAGAAGCGCACGCGGCGCCGTCGAGGACGTTCGCAATCGCACCACCATCCCGAGCTGATCGGGCTCGCGCTCGCCGGCGCCGGGGTGTTCCTCGCCGCCGTGCTCTGGTTCGGCTGGAGCGGCGGCCCGGTGACCCGCCTCGTCCGCGACGCGATCGGCGACGCCGCCTACCTGGCACCGGTCGTGCTCGTGCCGCTCGGCACGCTCGTCGTCGCCCGCAGCATGCTGATCGACGTCCGCCCGTTCCAGCTCGGGCTCGCCGTCTCGCTGACGGGGATCATGCTCACGCTCGGCGAGTCCCACGGCGGCGCCGTCGGGCGCGCGCTCGAGTCGGCGGTCGCGATCGGCCTCGGGACGACCGGCGCGACGATCCTCGGCGTCCTGCTGACGATCGCCGGCCTCCTGCTGCTGACGGGTGCGAGCCTCGGCGCGATCGTCCGGCGCACCGGGCACGCCGTTCACGTCGCTCACACCCGCGTGCGCGCAGCGACCGCGACGATCACCGACCTGCGGCCCCCCGAGCCGCTCCCCGTGGAGCGCCCGCACGCGCCGCCCGTCGACGTCAAGAGCGACTACCCGGACCTGATCTCCGACTCGGTCTCCGGTCCGCCGCCCGTGCTCCTCCCCGACGTCCGTGACGACGACGTCGACGAGCAGACCGCCGAGAACACGCAGGAGACGCTGTTCGACCCGCCCGCGCCCGCCCGCGCCGACTACAAGCTCCCCGAGCGCTCGCTGCTCCGCGTCTCCAAGCCGGGAGCCGGCCCGAACGGCGAGGCCGGCCAGCGTGTCGCCGACGCCCTCGTCACCTGCCTCGCGCACTTCGCCGTCGAGGCGACCGTCGTCGGGCAGATCGCGGGACCGCGCGTGACGCGGTACGAGCTCCAGCTCGCGCCGGGGACGAAGGTCGGGAAGGTCGCGCAGCTCAAGGACGACCTCTCCTACGCGCTCGCCACCACCGAGATCCGGATCCTCGCGCCGATCCCGGGCAAGCAAGCCGTCGGCGTCGAGGTGCCGAACCTCAGCCCGAATCTCGTCACGCTCGGCGACATCTTCGACGACCTGCCGCAGGCGGCGAGCCCGCTCTCGGTGTGGCTCGGCAAGGACATCTCCGGCGCGTCGGTCTGGGCCGATCTCGCGCGGATGCCTCACATCCTGATCGCGGGGACGACGGGATCGGGCAAGTCGGGCTGCATCAACACGATCCTCACTTCGATCCTGCTGCGCGCGACACCCGACGAGGCGCGGCTGATCCTGATCGACCCGAAGCGGATCGAGCTCAATCACTACGAGTCGATCCCGCACCTGCTCACGCCCGTCGTCTCGAGCCCCAAGGAGGCATCCGCAGTCCTGCTCAACGTCGTGACGGAGATGGAGCGCCGCTACGAGCGGCTCGCGCAGGTTCGCGCCAGGAACCTGAGCGAGGCGAACCGCGCGTTCCGCAAGCGCGGGGAGGAGGAGCTCCCCTACCTGCTCGTGGTGATCGACGAGCTCGCCGACCTGATGATGGTGAGCCCGCAGGAGGTCGAGGACTCGATCATCCGGCTCGCCCAGAAGTCGCGCGCCGTCGGCATCCACCTCGTCCTCGCGACGCAGCGCCCGTCGGTGGACGTGATCACCGGCATGATCAAGGCGAACGTGCCCTCGCGAATCGCCTTCGCCGTGTCGTCTCAGACCGACTCCCGCGTCATCCTCGACTCGAACGGCGCGGAGAGCCTGCTCGGCCAGGGCGACATGCTCTTCAAGCCGCTCGGGACCTCGCGCGTGCAACGCGTCCAGGGCGCGTTCGTCACCGAGGAGGAGATCGCGATGATCGTCGAGCAGACGCGCGGCCAGCGCGAGCAGGAGGTCGACGAGAGCTTCCTCGAGGCGCCGCAGGTGTTCGCCGACGACGTGGACGACGCGGGCGACGAGTTCGACCCCGACGAGGATCCGCTCCTCGACCGGGCGATCGAGGTCGTCGTGACCGCCCAGACGGCGAGCGTCAGCCTCCTCCAGCGGCGCCTCAGAGTTGGCTACACGCGGGCCGGCCGCCTGATCGACATGCTCGAGCGGCGGGGGATCATCTCGCCCTACGAAGGGTCGAAACCCCGCCGGGTGCTGATCTCCGAGCACGAGCTGGAGCGGATCGCAGCGGCGCCGGCCGAGCACTGACGCCCCTAACCAGCCGGTCTTTCACGCGTCTGAGCCTTGGGGTTAGGGTAAACCCCGCACTCCCCAAAACGTCCGGATAGAGGAGGGTTCATCCAAGTGAGGAAGCGTTGGCTCACGGTCGCGACGCTCGCGATCGTGACGGTGCTCCTGGCGTCCGTCGTCGCGGCCACTCGCGGCTCGACAGCGTCGGCGGCGCACAAAGCGAGTTTCTCCGCCTGTCTCGTGACCGACATCGGCGGCCTGAACGACAAGTCGTTCAACCACCTCGCATACGTCGGCCTCCAGAGAGCGGAGAAGACCGGCGTCAAGGGTCGCGTGATCCAGTCGCAGTCGTCCAACCAGTACATCCCCAACCTCCAGACCTGCGCCCAGAGCGGCGCGGGAATCACGATCGGCGTCGGGTTCCTGATGACGGACGCGATGGACGCGGTCGCGACCTCGTTCCCGAAGAGCAAGTTCGCGATCGTCGACGTCGACGTCTCGACGCTGAAGCACAAGCCCAAGAACGTCGAGGGCCTGCTCTTCCGCGAGCAGCAGGCCGGGTACCTGGTCGGCTACGCCGCGGGCCTCTGGGCCAAGCAGCACGGCAGCGCGGCGGTCGGCTCGGTCGGCGGCATCAAGATCCCCCCGGTCGACCGCTACATCGCCGGCTTCCAGTACGGCGCGAAGAAGGCCGATCCCGGGATCAAGACGCTGAACGACTACTCGAACAGCTTCACCGCCCAGGCGAAGTGCAAGGAAGCGGCGCTCAACCAGATCGCCGCCGGCTCCGACGTCGAGTTCCAGGTCGCCGGCTCGTGCGGCCTCGGCGTCCTCGACGCGGCGCACAGCAAGAACATCTTCGGCATCGGCGTCGACGCGGACCAGGGGTACCTGGGACCGTGGATCATGACGAGCGCCCTGAAGAAGGTCGACGTCGCCGTCTACAGCGCGATCAAGGCCGCCCAGGCCGGCACGCTCAAGACGGGCGTCAACAAGCAGTTCGGCGCGGATGTGAACGGCGTCGGCTACGGAAAGTGGAGCTCGAGGGTTCCGGCCAAGATCCGCGCGGCCGTCGCGGCGCAGTACGTGCGGCTGAAGGCCGGGAAGATCAAGGGCATCCCGAGCACCGTCAAGTAACGCGAAGCACAGACCGGGGACGGGGCGGTCAAGGCCGCCCCGTCCCCGTTCGACGAGCCGCGGCCGATCTGCATAGGATCGCCCCGCATGGCTGAGGCACCGATCCTCGCGCTCGAGGGAATCACGAAGCGGTTCCCGGGAGTGCTCGCCAACGATCACATCGATTTCGACCTTCTCCCGGGTGAGGTGCACGCGCTGCTCGGGGAGAACGGCGCCGGGAAGTCGACGCTGATGAACATCCTCTACGGCCTCTACACGCCGGACGCGGGGCGCATTCTCCTCCGCGGCGAGCCGATCGACCTCGGCTCGACCAAGGCGGCGATCGAGCACGGGATCGGGATGGTGCACCAGCACTTCATGCTCATCCCGGTGATGACCGTCGCCGAGAACATCGTGCTCGCGTCGGAGCCCCGTCACGCCGGCGTGCTGCTCGACTACGGCGCCGCCGACAAGCGGGTGAACGAGCTGTCGGAGCGCTACGGGCTCGCCGTCGATCCCGACGCCCGCATCGACCGGATCACAGTCGGGCAGCAGCAGCGCGTCGAGATCCTGAAGGCGCTCTACCGCGGCGCCGAGATCCTCGTGCTCGACGAGCCGACCGCCGTGCTGACGCCGCAGGAGGCGCAGGAGCTGTTCGAGATCATCCGGTCGCTGAAGTCGCAGGGGAAGTCGATCATCTTCATCTCCCACAAGCTGAACGAGGTGCTCGAGATCGCCGACCGTGTGACCACGCTGCGCCGGGGCAAGCTGGTCGACACCGTTCCGGCGGCCGGGGCGACGGAGGAAGGGCTGGCCCGCATGATGGTCGGCCGCGAGGTCCTGCTGCAGGTCGAGAAGGTCGCGTCGAGCCCGGGAGCGCCGCTGCTCGAGGTCGATCATCTGACCGTCTACGACGACCGCGGGCTCGAGGCGGTACGCGACGTCACCTTCACGATCCGTGCCGGGGAGATCCTCGGCCTCGCCGGCGTCGATGCGAACGGGCAGAGCGAGCTGATCGACGCGATCGCGGGCCTCCGCCACGCCTCCGCGGGACGGATCGTGCTGGACGGGAAGGACATCACGCACGCGAGCGCCCGTGAGGTGCTCGACTCCGGGATCGGGCACATCCCGGAGGACCGGCACCGCCGCGGGCTCGTGCTCCCGTTCTCGCTGACCGAGAACCTCGGGCTGCACGCCTACCGCCGCAGGCCCAACTCGCGCTTCGGGTTCCTGAGGCTGGGCGCGATGCTCGACCGGGCGAAGCGGCTGGTCGCCGAGTTCGACGTGCGCGGCGGCTCGCCGGGGACGGCGGCCGGCGCGCTCTCCGGCGGCAACCAGCAGAAGGTCGTCCTCGCCCGCGAGATCGACGCCGACCCGAAGGTGCTGATCGCCGCGCAGCCGACCCGCGGCCTCGACGTCGGCGCGATCGAGTTCGTCCACCGCCGCCTCGTCGAGCAGCGCGACGCCGGGCGGGCGGTGTTCCTCGTCTCGCTCGAGCTCGAGGAGATCCTGTCGCTCTCGGACCGCATCCTCGTCATCTACGAGGGCCGCATCGCCGGCGAGTTCCCGCCGACCGCCACGGAGGAGCAGCTCGGCTTCGCGATGACCGGCGGCAGGGTGGAGGCGGCATGAGAGGCTTGTCGTGAGCGACGAGCTGCTCGAGGAGGAGTTCGAGGAGACGCCGACGCCGACCGGGCCGCTCGGCGGGACGACGCCGCAGCAGAACTTCATCTCCCGTTACGGCTCGAAGGTGAGCGGGCCGCTCGGGCCGATCGTCACCACGATCTTCGCCTTCCTGATGGCGGGCATCGCCGTCGCCGTCGTCGGCAAGAACCCGCTGAAGGTCTACCGCTCGATCTTCGACGGCACGGGGCTCAGCTTCTTCGTCGCACTTCGGCTCGTACTCGATCCGCCTCCCGTTCTCCACGCAGCACGTGTGGTTCTGGTGGGACACGTCGTCGGTCGCCGCGATGAACCTGCAGCAGACGCTGCTGATCACGACCCCGATCATCTGCACCGCAGTCGCGCTCGGCTTCGCGTTCCGATGCGGCCTGTTCAACATCGGCGGCCAGGGTCAGTACCTCGTCGGCGCGTACTTCGCGGTCTGGCTCGGCACGTCGTTCGTCAACCTCGACCCGTTCGCGCACGTGACGCTCTGCCTGGTCGTGGGGGCACTCGCAGGTGCGCTGTATGCGGGGATCGCCGGCCTGCTCAAGGCGACCGTTGGCGCGCACGAGGTGATCACGACGATCATGCTGAACTGGATCGCGATCTGGGTCGGTGAGTGGCTGTTCGGCCAGCAAGGACCGCTGCAGAACACGTCGCAGCCGTCGATCCCGATCTCGAACACCATCGCCTCCGGCGCGAAGCTGCCGATCTTCTGGGGGCCCAAGCTGCTGCAGGGCCTGTCGATCGGGATCTTCATCGCGGTCGGGATGCTGGTCCTGTACTGGGTCGTGATCAACCGGACGACGCTCGGCTTCGAGGTTCGCGCGGTCGGGTTCAACCCCGAGGCGGCCCGCTACGGCGGCGTGTCCGTCGCGCGCAACTACTTCCTCGCGATGGCGATCTCGGGGCTCTTCGCCGGCCTGGGCGGCGCGCTCGACATCACCGGCTGGGAGTACCAGATCGGGCAGCTCGACATCCCGGTCAGCCAGGTCGGCTTCATCGGGCTCGCCGCCGCGCTGCTCGGACGCAACACGGCGGTCGGGATCGGCTTCGCGTCGCTGCTCTTCGGCGCGCTGATCAACGGGACGTCGGGGCGCCAGCTGGATCCGAGCGTCTTCTCGCCGAACCTCGCCGGCAACCTGACGACGATCATCCAGGGCCTCGTGATCCTGTTCGTCGGCCTCAACCTGACGACGCTCGTCTCGGGCGGCGTCTTCCGGCGCAAGAGGAAGGCTACGTGACCGCGATCACAGCACGCATCGGGCACATCGACTGGCGCGGGCCGAAGGCCGTCGGAATCGTCGGGATCGGTCTCGGCGCCCTCGCGTTCTGGCTCGCGCTTCCGCCCGCTGACGCTGCGCTCGCCGGTCGTCGCGATCGTCGTCGGGATCCTCGCCATCTTCGCCGGGATCTGGGCCGTCTCCCGGGACGAGAACCGCGTCGGCTTCGGAGCGGTCGCCGCGGGGATCGCGGGCATCTTCTTCGGCGTGCTCTCCACCTACTCCTCGGTGACGAACCTGAACATCGTCGTCGTCTGGAGCGCGCTGATCGCCGCCACGTTGCGGTACGCGACGCCGTTGATCTACGCGGCGATCGGCGGTCTCTACTGCGAGCGAAGCGGCGTGGTGAACGTCGCGCTCGAGGGAATGCTGCTCACGGGTGCGTTCTTCGGCATCTGGACGATCATCTGGGCCCACACGTGGGCGGGTGGCCTGGCATGGGTGGTCGCGCTGGTCGGCGCCGCGCTCGCCGGCATGGTGCTCGCAGCGATCCACGCCGTCTGGTCGATCAGCCTCAAGGTCGACCAGATCATCACCGGCACCGCGCTCAACTTCCTCGCGCTCGGCATCACGGGCTACATCTTCATCGACAAGTACGGCGACTCGGGCACGCCGGGGAACATCACGAACTACGGCATCCCCGACATCCACCTCAGCTTCATGCAGAACTGGTACTTCCTCGGGCCGATCTTCGGGCAGCTGAACCTGATGATCTGGCTGTCGTGGGTGCTCCTGATCGGGACGTACGTCTTCGTGTTCCGCACGCCGTACGGTCTGCGCCTGCGGTCGGTCGGCGAGCATCCCCGCGCGGCCGACACCGTCGGCATCTCGGTCTACAAGGTCCGTTACGTCGCCGTGATCGCCTCGGGCGGCATCGCGGCGCTGGGCGGCGCCTACCTGTCGATCGGCTTCGTCCACTCGTTCAACGAGAACATGACGCAGGGAATCGGGTTCATCGGCCTGGCGGCACTCGTGTTCGGGAAGTGGCGCCCGTTCCTGACGTACGCGGCCACGCTGCTCTTCGGCTTCTCGAGTGCGCTCGGCGACCGGCTCCCGAACGCGTACGGCGACCAGTGGGGGACACTCTTCCAGGCGTTGCCGTACGTGCTCACCATCATCGCCGTCGCAGGTGTGATCGGCCGCTCGATCGGTCCGGCAGCCGCCGGCCGCCCATATGAGAAGCAGTAGCCGGTCGGCGTTCGCGACGCTGCTCGGCCTGGTCGCGCTCGCCGCGATCCCGGTCGGTGCGCTGGCCGCGCAGCGCTACCAGAGCGTCAGCCTGCTGCAGCGCGCTGTACGTGAGCGTTCCGATCGCGATCGTGCTCGGCGTGCTCGCGGTGCTCGTCGCCCGCGGCGCCCGGCTCCAGACGGCGCGCAGCGTCTTCGGCGGCGGCCGGGGCTTCGCCCGCCTCGCGCAGGTGATCGCCTGGGCGGGGCTCTGGGTCGGGGTGACCGGCGGCGTCGCGCTCGCGGTCTACGGCGCGCTCCGCTGGGCGTCGTAGCGTGGGCGCGGACCGGCGCGACCGACTACCCTGTGCGGGGCCTTGTTCGAGATCGGCAACAGCCTTCGCGAGGCGCGCGTCCGCCGCGGCATCGACTTCGCCCAGGCCGAGGTCGCGACCAAGATCCGCGGGCAAGTACCTCCGGGCGCTCGAGGACGAGCAGTTCGAGCTGCTTCCCGCCCAGACCTACGTCAAGGGCTTCCTGCGGACGTACGCCGAGTATCTCGGCCTCGACGGCCAGCTCTACGTCGACGAGTTCAACTCGCGCTTCGTCGCGGGCGACGAGCACGAGCCGCGGCCCCGGCGATCGAACGCGCGGCCCGGGCGCAGGAACCGGAGGTCGGAGACCAACCTCGTCCTGATCGCGCTCGGCGCGATCGTCGTCCTCACGGTGGTCGTCTTCTCGGCATGGAAGTGGAGCGGCGGCAGCGACAAGACCGCCACGCCGCCCGCCGCGACCACGACGACGAAGAAGAACCAGCCGCCCGCGCCGCTGCTCGAGGTGACCGGGACGCAGGGCTCGACCCAGCTCACCGTCCACGCCGGAAGCGCCGAAGGGCCGGTCAAGTTCGACGGGACGATCCAGCAGGGAGACCCTCCGCGGGCGATCCGCGGCAGCCGGCTCTGGGTCGCGATCTCCTCGCCCGAGAACCTCTCGATCCGCGTCCGCGGCGTCCTCGTGCACGTTCCGGGGAGCCAGCCGCGCGTGATCATCGTCACCCCCACCGGGTGGCGTCCGGCGTAGCAGGGCCACGGGCCGCGATCGTCGCGTCGGGCTCGGAGCTCGTGCGCGGCGACCGAAACGACCGCAACGGGCCCTTCCTCGCGGCCTCGCTGCTGACGCCTCGGGATCACGCCCGTCCGGATCACCGTCGTCGGCGACGATCCCGCCGATCTCGAGGCGGCGCTCACCGAGGGGCTCGAGTACGACCTGCTCTGCGTGTCGGGCGGGCTCGGGCCGACGCACGACGACCGCACCGTCGAGCTGATCGCGCAGGCGATGGGCGCCGACCTGCGCCGTCGAGGAGGCGCTCGCGACGCAGATCGAGGAGACGTCCCGGCGCGTCGCCGCCCGGATCGGCCGGCCCGTATGCCGACTTCGAGCGCGGGCGTCCGCAAGCAGGCGACGCTGCCCGAGGGCGCGATCGTGGTCGGGCTCGCCGGCACGGCGCCCGCGCTGGTGCTGGCGCGCGGTGCCGGTGTGGCCGTCGTGCTCCCCGGGCCGCCGCGGGAGCTCCAGGCGCTCTGGCCGCGGGCGCTGGAAACGGAGCCGCTGCGCCGGATCGTCGAACGGGCCCTGGCCCCGCAGCGCCGGTCGCTCCGCTACTACGGCGCCTCCGAGTCGCACGTCGCGCAGCGCCCTCGCGGAGGCGGGCGGGGACGGCGACGGGGTGGAGGTGACGATCTGCGCGCGCGAGTTCGAGATCCACGTCGACCTGTTCGTCGCCCCGGGCGCCGACGCGCGGGCGGACGAGATCGAGGCGCACCTCACCGCCGAACCGCTCGACCGCTACCTGTTCAGCCGGGACGAGGTCCCGACGCCGGAGCTCGTGATCGACCTGCTGCGACGGCGCCGGCTGTCGCTCGCGACGGCGGAGTCGTGCACCGGCGGGCTCGTCGCGAAGCGCCTGACCGACGTGCCCGGCTCGAGCGACGTCTTCGTCGGAGTCGGTCGTGGCGTACTCGAACGACGTCAAGTCGAGCGCTGCTCGACGTTCCGGCCGGCCTGCTCGAGGCACACGGCGCCGTCTCCGCCGAGACGGCGAGCGGCGATGGCACACGGCGCACGCCGCCGGCTCGGCGCGGATGTGGCCGTCGCCGTCACCGGGGTTGCCGGGCCGGGAGGCGGGACCGAGGACAAGCCCGTCGGGCTCGTCTGCCTGCACGTCGTCGGACCGGAGGGTGAGCACGCGTCGCAGCTCGGGCTCCCGGGCGACCGCGAGACGATCCGCGGCCGCGCGGCGGCGGCGGCGCTCCACCAGGTGCCGCAGAATCGTCACGGAGCCGGCACAGACACGTTCCACGTAGGCCGCTAGCGTGGCAGCCGGTGCTCACGTCCGCCTCTTCTGCGCTCTCCGGCTCCCCGGCGATGCGCTCGACCGCCTCGTCGCCTGGCAGGCCGAGCACGTCGTCCGCGCCCGGCCGGTGGGCCGGGAGGGCCTGCACGTCACGCTCGCCTTCCTCGGCCGGCGGCCCGAGAGCGACGTCCCGGCCGTCGCGCGCGAGCTCGCCGGCGCCGCCGCCTCGGCGGCGCCGATCGTGCTCCGGGCGCTCCGCTACCGCGAGACGCGAAGCGTCGGGATGGTCGTGCTCGGCGACGACGACGGCGCCGCAACCGCCTTCGCGGGCGACCTGGCGGCCAGGCTGGAGCGGCGCGGTCTGTACCGGCCGGAACAGCGGCCGTGGCTCCCGCACGTCACCGTCGCGCGCTTCCGGGAACGGCCCGGTCTCCGTCCGCCGCCGCCCGACCTTCGCCGGGTCAGTCCGTCCGATGCGGCTGTCTACTCTTCGGTGCTGCGGCCCGGCGGGGCGCAGTATCGAGTCTTGGAATCGGTTGGGCTAGGAGGTCGGTAGACGGTGGAACGCGAACAGGCACTGGATGTCGCACTCGGGCAGATCGAGCGGCAGTTCGGCAAGGGCGCCGTGATGAAGATGAACGACGCGGCGCAGACCTCGATCGCCGCCGTCTCGACCGGTTCGCTCTCGCTCGATCTCGCGCTCGGCATCGGTGGGCTGCCGCGGGGCCGCGTGGTCGAGGTCTTCGGCCCCGAGTCGTCGGGCAAGACGACGCTCGTCTACCACGTGATCGCCGAGGCGCAGCGGCGCGGCGGCATCTGCGCCTTCATCGACGCCGAGCACGCGATGGACCCGGGCTACGCGAAGCGCATCGGCGTCAACATCGACGAGCTGCTCGTCTCGCAGCCCGACACCGGCGAGCAGGCGCTCGAGATCTGCGAGCTGCTCGTCCGCTCCGGCGCGCTCGCGGTGGTCGCGATCGACTCCGTCGCCGCGCTGACCCCGAAGGCCGAGATCGAGGGCGAGATGGGCGACTCCCACGTCGGCCTGCAGGCGCGCCTGATGGGCCAGGCGCTGCGCAAGCTCGCCGGGACGCTCAACCGCACCGACACGATCTGCCTCTTCACGAACCAGCTCCGCGAGAAGATCGGCGTCATGTTCGGCAACCCCGAGACCACTCCTGGGCGGGCGCGCGCTGAAGTTCTACTCGTCCGTGCGCCTGGACATCCGGCGCATCGAGACGCTGAAGGACGGCGTCGAGGCGATCGGCAACCGCGTCCGCGTGAAGGTGGTGAAGAACAAGGTCGCCCCGCCGTTCAAGCAGGCCGAGTTCGACATCATCTACGGCGAGGGGATCTTGTGGGAGGGCACGGTGCTCGACGCCGGCCTGGAGCGGAAGGCCGTGCAGAAGTCCGGCTCGTACTTCTCGTTCGGCGACGAACGGCTCGGACAGGGGCGGCAGAACGCGACCGCGTTCCTGCGCGAGCATCCGGACGTCGTCCAGGGGATCCTGCAGGCGATCCAGGCGCAGTCCCCGCCCGGGCAGGTCGTCTCGGCGCGCCTGCTACCGGTCGCGGATCCGACGGACGCCGTGCCGGTGACCGACGACGAGGAAGACGCGGTCGCGGCGGGGGGGTAGGCGACGGGGAGGACGCAGCGGGATCCCGTCGAGCTCGCCACACAGGCGCTCGCGCACCGGGACCGGTCGCGGCACGAGCTCGACGCGCGCCTCGAACAGGCCGGCGTGAACCGGCAGGCACGGGCGGAGGCGATCGAGACGCTCGAGCGGATCGGCTATGTCGATGACGGCCGGCTCGCAACCGCGCGTGCGGCGACGCTGGCGGAGCGGGGGTACGGCGATGCTGCGATCCGGCACGACCTGGTGGGCCGCGGGATCGGGGCGGACGACGTCGCGGCCGCGCTGGCCGCCCTCGCGCCCGAGCGCGAGCGCGCAGCCGCCGTCGCCGACCGGCACGGCGGAGGGCGCAAGACCGTCGCGCTGCTTCTCCGGCGCGGTTTCGAGCCCGACTCGGTCGAGGCGGCCGCCGGTCCGGACGTTGCGCGAGAGGGAGCTTGATCTGTAGGCTGGCGCTTCTACCCGAAATTGTCATTTTTCCTGCACGTAGGCTCTTCCAACCGATCGACGACGCGTCTTGAACCCCGTGGCCAACTCAATCTCACGAGCAGTCTCCGCCCGACGAGAGCGACCTACCTGAGCTGATACCGAGGCGGCGCGCCGCGGCGCGCCGAAGCACGCGCCGACCGGCGACGAGTCCCGTGCGGGCGAGAGCCTGCAGGAGAGCCCATGGACGTTCTGCTGGGAGTCGTGATCGGACTGCTCGTCGGCGCCGCCGGCACGATCGCCGGCCTGCGTCTCGCGACCGGCAACGCGCATCGAGGCGGCGCGCCGGACGCGAGACATGATGCTCGACGAGGCGAAGCGGGCAGCGGAGGCGACGCGGCGGGAGGCGCAGATCGAGTCGCGCGAGCAGGCGGTCAAGGTGCGCGCCGAGCTCGAGGCGGAGCTCAGGGAGCGGCGCGACGAGGTCGGTCAAGATCCAGGAGCGCGTGATCCAGAAGGAAGAGGAGGCGGACCGGCGGCTGCTCGATCTCGTCGCGGCGCGAGCAGGGCGTCGCCGACCGCGAGATCCACCTCAAGGAGCTCCAGGAGGCGCTCAAGCAGGGCAACGACCGGCAGCGCCGCGAGCTCGAGCGCGTCGCGAAGATGACCCGCACGGAGGCACGGCGGCGCATCCTCGAGGAGGCCGAGGAGGACGTTCGCCACGAGCTCGCCGGCCGGGTGCGGCAGCTCGAGGAGGAGGCTGCGGTCGAGGCGAAGCGCCGCGCGCGGAACCTGGTCGCGGACGCGCTGCAGCGCGTCGCCGCCAGCGCGGCCGCCGAGACGACCGTCACGCTCGTCGAGCTGCCCTCCGACGACATGAAGGGGCGGATCATCGGCCGCGAGGGCCGCAACATCCGGGCGCTCGAGCACATCACCGGCGTCGACTTCATCATCGACGACACGCCGAACGCCGTCGTCCTGTCGTCGTTCGACGGGATCCGACGCGAGATCGCCCGCCTGACGCTCCTGAAGCTGATCGAGGACGGGCGGATCCACCCGACGCGGATCGAGGAGATGTACTACCTGTCGAAGGCCGAGCTCGACGACCACATCCGGCTCGCGGGCGAGCAGGCGGTCTTCGAGGCGAACTGCGGCGAGGTGCACGACGAGCTCGTGAAGGTGCTCGGCCGACTCCGCTACCGGACGAGCTACGGCCAGAACGTGCTCAAGCACACGCTCGAGGTCGTCCAGCTGTCGGGGATCATGGCCGCGGAGGTCGAGGCGTCGGTGAGGACGGCGAAGCGGGCCGCGCTGTTCCACGACCTGGGCAAGGCGATGACCCACGAGGTCGAGGGATCGCATGCGCAGATCTCGACGCAGCTCGCCCGCCGCTACGGCGAGAGCCCTGCCGTCTGTCACGCGATCGAGGCGCACCACTACGAGGTGCAGCCGCAGACGGTGGAGGCGGTGCTGCTGATCGCCGCCGATGCGATCTCGGCCTCCCGTCCCGGTGCGCGCGGGGAGAGCCTCGACCACTACGTCAAGCGGCTCGAGACACTCGAGCAGCTGGCGGCGAGCCATCCCGGCGTCGAGAAGGTGTACGCGCTGCAGGCCGGCCGCGAGATCCGTGTCCTCGTCAAGCCGCAGGAGATCGACGACGACGGGGCGGTGCTCCTCTCGCACGAGATCGCGCGGGAGATCGAGGCCCACCTCGAGTATCCCGGCCAGATCCGCGTGACGGTGATCCGCGAGAGCCGCGCCGTGGACGTTGCCGCGAACAAGCTCGAGCAGAGGCGGGAGCGCGTCGACGCCGCCTGATCAGCTCTCGAGGTCGCCCAGCCAGAAGTGCCCGGGATGGACGAGCTCGAGCCAGTCCCGAAGCCGTCCACGTCGTGCCCGGTCGAGATGGGGCAGCACGGCAGCGAGATCCGACTCGTCCTTCGGTCGCGCATCCTTCGCCTTGAAGAGGAGGACGACTTCGGGCCGGACGTAGGGGATGCCGTCCGCCGTGTGCTCGATGAGCTCGGCGTAGGGGAGCCGGATCCGCTCGTCGCGCCGGCAGATCCACGTGTCGCCGTCCGAGGGCTCTCGGAACAGATCGATCCGCCACCGGTTCGCGGCGCGGTCGAGCCCCCAGGTCTGATGATGCGTCCCGAGCAGGTTGCCGGCACGTTCGAGCGGCTCGACGATCCCGGGTCCGACGACGTAGAGCTCGAGCTCCGAGAGCCGGCGGACGCTTTCGGAGAAGCGCCCCGCCGGCACTGCGACCTCGAGGTCCTCGTGCTCTCGGCGGGCGCGTCCGAGGAAGAGATCGATCGCCCAGCCTGCGGCGACGGCCCACGGCGCCTCCACCGCCGCGAAGCGCCGCGCCGCGTCCTCCGGGCGCCACGGCACCCACTCGGCGTCGTCCCAGCGCACCTCGTCAGCGTAGAGGCGGGATCGGTGCGAGCGCGCCCCGACCGGGAGACGGCTGCGGCATCGCCTCCGCGGTGAGGCTGGGCAGCCAGGCGAGCCAGCCGGGGAGGTACCAGTTCCATTCCCCGAGCAGCTTCATGGTCGCGGGGACGAGCACGGCGCGGATCACGGTCGCGTCGATGAGGACGGCGACCGCGAGCCCGAATCCCATCTGCTGCATCATGATCATGCTGAGGGTCGCGAACAGCCCGAAGACGGCGACCATGATCACGGCCGCGCTCGTCACCGTTCCGGCCGTGCGTGTGATGCCGAGCCGGATCGCGTCATCCGTCGTCGCTCCGGCGTCGTGGAGCTCCTTGATCCTGCTGAGGATGAACACGTGGTAGTCCATCGAGAGCCCGAAGAGCACGACGAACAGGAAGAGGGGCAGCCAGCTGACCACGGCTCCGTTGGTCTGGAAACCGAGCGGCGATGCCAGCCAGCCGTGCTGGAAGACGGCGACGAGGATGCCGTAGGCGGCGCCGACGGAGAGGAGGTTGAGGACGACGGCGGTTGCGGCGATCACCAGTGAGCGGAAGGTGAGCAGAAGCAGCACGAAAGCGAGGCCGAGGACGAACAGGAAGACGTAGGGCAGGCGGCTGCGCATCTGATTGTTGAAGTCGTAGGTGCCGGCCGTCACGCCGGTGACGGCGACGACGGTGTCGGGCAGGCCTGCCGCGATCGGCGGGATCATCGAGTCCCGCAGGGTGTGCAGTGCGTGGTTGGAGGCGGCGTCGTCCCCGCTGCCCGCGATCGCAAAGTCGATGCGGGCCACGGTGTGATCGCCGTTCACCATCACCGTGAACGGAGCGAACAGCTCGCCGGTGGCGAGCGCACGTTTCCGGAAGAGGGCATAGGCGCGCAGCATCCTGGGTGTCTGGACGTCCGGGGCCTTCACGACGACGACGGCCGGGGTCTGCGACCCGGGAAAGGCCTGCTGGATGCGCTCGTACGTCTGCACGATCCTGAGGTCGTTCGGAAGATCGGTGAGGTTCGGAAGCTTGGTGTGCATCGACAACGCGGGGACGGCAACCATCAGCAGGCCACCCGCCGAGAGCACGACCGCGATCACCGGGTGCCGCAGGACTCGGGTGATGAACCGGCCCCAGCGTCCGTCGTCGCTCGGCCTGCTGCGGAAGAACGGCACGCGGCCCGTGTCGACCCTGTCGCCGAGTCGGTGGAGGAGCGCGGGGAGGACGGTCAACGATCCGATCATCGCCGCCAGCACGACGATCATCGTCCCGATGGCGATCGTGTCGAACAGCGAGTTGCCCGAGACGAACATCCCAGCCATCGCGATCAGCACGGTTGCCCCGGAGATCAGCACTGCCTGGCCCGACGTGGCGGCGGCTCGGAGCAGCGCGGCGTGGGGCTCGAGCCCGCGCCGGCGCTCCTCGCGCTCGCGCCGGAGGTAGAAGAGCGAGTAGTCGATGCCGACCGCCATCCCGATCATGAGGATGACCGCCGCCAGCGTCTGCTTGTCGGTCGGCACGATGTGACTGACGAGGTTGTTGAGCCCGGTCGCGGCCAGGACGGCTGCGAAGGCGAGCAGGACGGGAAGCCCCGCTGCGACGAGGGCGCCGAACGCGACGATCAGGATCCCGATCGTCAGCGGCAGCGACGTCAGCTCGGCCCGGCTCATGTCGCTCGCGAACCGTCCGTTGAGCTCGTGTTGCGAGGAGGCTTCTCCGAACTCCTGCACGAGCACGCCGGGATATCCCGCCTGCACCCTGTCGATGGCGGCGAGGATGGGGCCGACCTTGTCGGCGGCGGCATCCGCCGGTCCCTTGATCGAGAACTGGACCAGCGCCGAGTGGCGGTCGCGTGAGATCAGCCCCGCGTTCGGCCGGTTGACCGGCGAGATGACGTTCTCGGCGTTCGGCTGTTCGGAGAGGGCCTGAACGACGCCGGCGACGGCGGAGGTGAATGCCGGCTCGTCGACGGTGGCTCCGCGGGACTGGACGAGCACGCTCTCCTGGGCAGGGATCGCGAACCCGGCCTGGTCGAGGACCTGCTCAGCCCGCCGGGAGTCCCCGTTGGCGATCGCCCAGGGCTTCATCTGGCGGCTGCCGACGACGCTCCCCACCACGACGCAGCCGATCGCGATCGCCAGCCAGCCGAAGGCGGCGGTCTTCCAGTGGCTCGTGCTGAAACGGCCGGCCCGGCCGGCGAGGTTCGTTCCCGTCACGGCGTCGCCCCCTTCGCGATCGCCTGGTCCTGACGCCGACGCTAGCCTCCGCCGTTCGGTCGCGAATCGCGCAAAAGTACCGCTCCGCGGTCAGTGCCTCCCCGGATCCCCGGGCCGGGCGGCGCACAGCATGCTCGAGGAGGAGGAGCGATGTCGAACGACCGGGCGAATGGTTCGTGGGGCGAGGAGCTCCGCCGTAGATCACGGCGGCTCGTCGCGCTCGCGGCTCTGGTCGGGGTCGTCGGAGGCATTGCCGCCTGGGCAGGTGGGGCGAAGGAGGTCGCCGACCTCTGCTGGGCGGCGACGACCGCGCTGCTGCTCGTGCCGTTGACGCTGTCGGTCGTTCGATCGCTCCTGCGCCGCGACATCGGTGTGGACGCGATTGCGCTCGTGTCGATGGCCGGAGCGCTCGCGCTCGGGGAGTACCTGGCGGGGGCGGTCGTGGCGTTGATGCTCGCGGGAGGAAACGCGCTCGAGGAGCTCGCGAACGGGCGGGCGGCGCGAGAGCTGACCTCGCTGCTCGAGCGCGCGCCGCGGGAGGCGCTGGTGCGGAGAGGAGACGACTTCGTCGAGATTTCGGTCGACGTCGTCGTGCCCGGTGACCGCGTGCTCGTCCGTGCGGGCGAGGTCGTCCCCGTCGACGGGATGGTCGAGAGCGAGGGCGCGACGGTCGACGAGTCGGCGCTGACGGGTGAGCCCCTGCCGGTCACGGTCGAGCGCGGCGGCCAGGTCCGGAGCGGCACGGCCTCCGCGGGGGCGCCGTTCGAGGTGACGGCTCTGCGACCGGCGGCGGAGAGCACCTACGCCGGGCTCGTGCGGCTCGTCGAGGCGGCGGGGCAGGAGCGGGCTCCGTTCGTGCGTGTCGCCGACCGCTATGCGGCGTTCTTCCTGCCGGTGACCGCTCTCGTGGCGGCCGTCGCCTGGGCAGCTTCGGGCGATCCCGTTCGGGCGCTGGCCGTGTTCGTCGTGGCCACACCGTGCCCGCTGATCCTGGCCGCCCCGATCGCGCTGATCTCGGGTCTGTCGCGCTGCGCGCGGGTGGGTGTCGTCGTGAAGGGGGCGGCGACGATCGAGCGGCTCGGAAACGCGCGGTCGGTCCTCCTCGACAAGACCGGAACGGTGACGCTCGGCCGGCCGCAGCTCGACCGTGTGCTCGCACTCGACGGCTTCGCCCCCACGGAGACGCTCCGTCTGGCGGCGAGCGTCGACCGGCTGTCGTCACACCCCCTCGCCAAGGCGCTCGTCTCCGGCGCGCAGGACAGCGGCCTCGCCCTCGAGGTCCCGCACGATGTGAGGGAGGTCTTCGGGAGCGGAATCGAGGGCGTGGTCGGCAGCCGGCACGTCCTCGTCGGAAGCCGGCCCTGGCTCACGGAGCATGGAGTCGCTGCCGGGCTGCCGGAGGACCTCGACGGGGATGCGAAGGTGCTGATCGCGATCGACGGCACGGCCGCAGGGGTTGCGCTCATCGGCGACCGCCTACGTCCGGACGCCGACGGCCTGGTCGCGCGTCTGCGCCGGGCGGGAATCGAGCAGATCGCCCTCGTCACCGGCGACAAGACGTCGGTCGCGCGCAAGATCGGAGAGGCGCTCGGGGTCGACCGCGTCTACGCCGAGCAGACCCCGGAGGAGAAGCTCGACGTCGTCCGGGCCATGCGTGCGAGACCGGAGCTGCGGTCGGTGGTGATGGTCGGGGACGGCATCAACGACGCCCCGGCGCTGGCGATCGCCGATGTCGGCGTGGCGATGGGCTCGGTCGGCGCCACCGTCTCGTCGGAGACGGCCGACGCCGTCATCCTCGTCGACCGCGTCGATCGCGTCGCCGACGCCGTCTCGTTCAGCCGGCGTGCGTTCGGGATCGCACGGCAGAGCGTCCTGGCCGGGATGGCCGCCTCGCTCGTCGCGATGGGCTTTGCGGCGATCGGTCTCCTGCCGCCGGTCGCAGGGGCACTCCTCCAGGAGGCGATCGACGTCGCCGTCATCCTGAACGCCCTGCGCGCGCTCGCCGGGTAGAGCGACGCCGCCGACCTGCACCGAGACGTGGCTATCCTCGCCTCGTCTCGTGGCCAAGCGCTATCACGTACATACGTTCGGGTGCCAGATGAACGCCCACGACTCGGAGCGGATCAAGGGGCTGCTCGAGGAGCTCGGGCTCGGCGAGGCGACGACGCCCGAGGACGCGGACGTGGTCGTCTTCAACACCTGCACGATCCGCGAGAAGCCCGACACGAAGCTCGCCGCGTACCTGGGCGCCGAGGCGGCACGCAAGCGCGTCGACCCGGCCCGGGTGGTCGCGGTGGGCGGGTGCTACGCCGAGGCGCAACGCGAGCGGATCTTCGAGCTCTACCCGTTCGTCGACGTCGCCTTCGGCCCCGGGTCGATCGCGCACCTCGGCGAGTGGCTCGGTGCGGGCGGGGAGGGGGTTGCCCGCGGGAGCTTCGGCGTCGACAAGCGCTCGTTCGCGGCCACGCTCCCGATGCACCGCGAGCGCTCGTTCCAGGCGTGGGTGCAGGTCTCCATGGGCTGCAACTCGGTCTGCTCCTACTGCATCGTCCCCGCGGTGCGCGGGCGCGAGGTCTCGCGCCGGCCGGGCGAGATCGTCGCCGAGGTGACACACCTGGCAGAGGAGGGCGTCCGCGAGGTGACACTGCTCGGCCAGAACGTCAACTCGTGGGGTCGCGACCTGCTGCCCGGCGTCCACACCGAGTTCGGCGAGCTCCTGCGCGCCGTCGACGCCGTCGAGGGGATCGAGCGAGTTCGATTCACGAGCCCTCACCCGAAAGACTTCCGCGACCCCGTGATCGCGGCGATCGCCGAGTGCGAGGCCGTGTGCGAGCACGTCCATCTCCCGCTGCAGTCGGGCTCGACCCGGATCCTGAAGGCGATGCGCCGCACCTATTCGCGCGACCGCTATCTGGCGCTCGTCGAGAAGCTGCGCGGCGCGATCCCCGATCTCGCACTGAGCACCGACATCATCGTCGGCTTCCCCGGCGAAACGGAAGCAGACTTCGTCGAGACCCTCGACGTCGTCACAGAAGTGGGCTTCGACGGTGCGTTCACGTTCGTGTACTCGCCCCGCGCGGGAACCGAGGCGGCGGCGATGGCCAACCAGGTGCCGCACGAGGTGAAGATCGACCGCCTCGAGCGGCTGGTCGAAGTCACGCAGGCGAGCGCCCGGCGCCGCAACGAGGCGAGGGTCGGGAGAATCGAGCACGTGCTCGTCGAGGGCCCGTCACGCACCGACGGCGCACTGCTGCGGGGCCGCACGCGGCGCAACACCACCGTCAACTTCGAGGGCGACGCGGAGGCCGGGAGCTCGGTCGACGTGCTCGTGACCAGTTCGACGTCGACCACGCTGCGCGGCATCCAGCACGCGCTGGCCGCAGCCTGAGGCAGGATTCCCCGATGCGCGTGCTCGTCACGGGGTCGTCGGGCCAGATCGGCACCAACCTCGCACTGCGGCTGCAGGCCGACGGTCACACGGTGTTCGGCGTCGACAAGCGCCTGAATCCTTGGGTCCCCGAGGCCTTCCCGACACTGCTCCAGGATCTCGCCGGGCACTATCCGGCGTTCCGCGGCGGCATCGGCGGCGTCGAGTACCCCGGGACCGACCTCGTCGTCCACCTCGCCGCCCACGCCAAGGTGCACCAGCTCGTCCGCCAGCCGCATCGTGCGCTCGAGAACGCGATCATGACCTTCAACGTCCTCGAGTACGCGCGCGAGCTCGGGCTGCCGCTGATCTTCTCGTCGACGCGCGAGGTCTACGGCGACGTCCACCGTTTCGAGGAGTACGCGGAGGAGGCGGCCGACTTCGCATACACGGAGAGCCCGTACTCCGCATCCAAGATCACGAGCGAGGCGTTCATCTACTCGTACGCCCGCTGCTACGGCCTCCGCTACCTCGTCTTCCGCTTCTCCAACGTCTACGGCCGCTACGACAGCGACCTCTGGCGGATGGAGCGCGTGCTGCCGCTGTGGATGCACTCGTTGTCGCGCGGCGAGCCGATCACCATCTACGGCGGCGAGGAGAAGCTGCTCGACTTCACCTACATCGACGACTGCGTGGCCGGGATCGCGCAGGGCGTCTACCGGCTCGCGGCCGGCGAGCTCGCGAACGAGACGATCAACCTCGCCTACGGAGAGGGCAACACACTCGTTCGCGCCGCGAACCTGATCGCCGACGAGCTCCGGGTCGAGCCCCAGGTGACGCTGTCTCCGTCACTCCTCGGCGAGGTCACGCACTATGTCGCCGACATCAGCAAGGCGCGCGACCTGCTCGAGTGGACACCGCAGACGTCGCTCGATGCGGGCATTCCGAAGGCGGTCGGGTGGTTCAGGGAGTGGCGCGCCGCTCACCCCGAGGACGATCGCCCGTTCGTCAGGCAGCAGCTCGCCGACGAGGTCGATCATGGCTTCAAGCAGCCGGCGCGCGCCGATACCTGACGTCGTCGCGCTCTTCGGGCCGACTGCGTCCGGCAAGACCGAGGTCGCCGGCCGCCTGACGACGCTGCTCGACGCCGACGCGATCTCCGCCGACTCCGCTGCGCTCTACGAGGGCCTGCCGGTGCTGACCGCTGCGCCGCCGTACCCGACGAAGCTCGTCGGGGCCGTCCCGCTGTCGCAGCGCGTCTCCGTCGGGAGCTACCAGCAGCTCGCGCACGATGCGATCGACGCTGCGCTCGCCACCGGCCGCCGCGCCCTCGTGGTCGGCGGCACGGGCCTGTATCTGCGCGCCGCGCTCTCCGAGCTCCGGCTGGCGCCGCCGCCCGCTCCCGGCGAGCGCGAGCGCTGGGAGGAGACGTACCGGGAGCTCGGCGCCGAGCGCGCACACGCGCTGCTCGCAGAGCGCGACCCGCCGGCCGCGGCCCGCGTGCATGCGAACGACCGCAAGCGCGTCGTCCGCGCGCTCGAGCTGGCCGCCTCCCGGAGCTCGCTCGTGCCCGAGCGGGACGACCTCTGGGGCACTGAGTTTCGGCGACCGACGCTGCTGCTCGCCCTCGACCTGCCGCTCGACGAGCTCGACCACCGCATCGAGGAGCGGACGCGGCGGCTTGCCGCGCACGGAGCCGCGGACGAGGCACGGCGGGCGTGGAGCGGCCCCCTGTCGGCGACCGCGGCGAAGGTGCTCGGCCTCGAGGCGTTCGCCACCCTTCCCGAGGCGGAGGCGATCGAGGCGACCACCCGCGCGACGAAGCGCCTCGCCCGCTACCAGCGCAAGTGGCTCCGGCGGCTGCCGGGCGTCGTTACGCTCGACGGCAGCCGTCCCGCGGAGGAGATCGCCGATGAGATCGTCGCGCTGGAACGCCCAGGGCAACATCTATCTGATCACTGACGACACACCGTTGACGGCGTCCGTCGTGCTCGCGGAGGCCGGAGATACGGACGGCATCCTCGAGGTGCTCGAAGCAGGCGACGACTGGCTGGCGATCACGATCTGGAACCCGGACGGCACACAGGCCGAGATGTCCGGCAACGGAACGCGTATCGCCGCCCGGTGGCTCGCCGACCGCACCGGCGCCGGGGAGGTGACCGTGCACGTCGGCCCGCGGATCGTTCGTGCACGGATGGTCGACGGCACCCAGGTCGAGCAGAACCTGGGGCCCGTCGTCGTCGGCGACCCCGACGCGGCGGCGGGCATCCGCTTCACCCCGGTCGACGTCGGCAACCCGCACGCGGTCGTGCTCGGCGACCCGGCCGAGTTGCCCCGGATCGGCCCGCTGCTCGAGACGCACGAACGGTTCCCGCAGCGCACGAACGTGCAGGTCGCGCGGTGGGCGGGAGAGGAGATCGAGGCGCGGGTGTGGGAGCGGGGGGTCGGAGAAACCGCGTCTTCCGGCTCGAGCGCCGTCGCCGTCGCTGCCGCGCTGGGCGCGGAGGCGACGACCGTCAACTTCCCCGGCGGGCCGTTGCGCGTGCGCTTCGAAGACGGGCGCGCGCTCCTCACTGGCCCGGCCGTCCGAGTCCGCTGACCACCACGTCCCGGCTGCTCAGCCGGTGCCGATCCCGTACTCGCGCAGCGCGTCGTTCAGCGACGTCTTCAGATCGGTGGACGAGCTCCGCCGGCCGATGATCAGCGCGCAGGCGAGGTGGTAGGTGCCCGCCGGGAAGTCCCTCGGCCTCGTTCCGGGGACGACCACGGACCGCGGCGGCACGTGCCCGCGGTGCTCGACCGGCTCCGGCCCGGTGACGTCGATGATCGGCACCGAGGCGGTGAGGGTCACGTTCGGCGCGAGCACGGCGCCCGCGCCGATGCGAACGCCCTCGACGACGATGCACCGCGAGCCGATGAAGGCGCCGTCCTCGACGATCACCGGGCTCGCCCCGGGCGGCTCCAGAACGCCCCCGATCCCGACGCCGCCCGCGAGATGGACATCGGCGCCGATCTGCGCACCCGACCCGACCGTCGCCCACGTGTCGACCATCGTGTTCGGCCCGACCCACGCGCCGATGTTCACGTACGACGGCATCAGCACGACACCCGGCGACAGGAACGCTCCGTACCGCGCGACCGCCGGCGGCACGACGCGGACGCCGAGCTGCTCGTAGCCGCTCTTCAGCGGGATCTTGTCGTGATACTCGAAGGGGCCGACCTCACGAGGCTCCATCTGGCGCGAGCGGAAGTAGTCGAGGATCGCCGACTGCACGTCCGGATTCGTCCGCCAGCCGTCGCCGTCGGGCTCCGCGACCCGCAGCTCGCCCCGGTCGAGCGCAGCGATCGTCTCGTCGGTGCTCACAGCACCTCACGAAGGATCGTAGCCGCGCGCTCGCACTCCGCCTGCGTGGGCACGAGCGCGAAACGGACGTAGCCCTCGCCGGCCCGGCCGAAAAACGAGCCCGGAGCGCAGACGATGCCGTGGTCGAGCAGGCGGCGCGCAAACGCCTCCGACGGGCCCCCGACGTCGAGCCAGAGGTAGAAGGTCGCCGCCGAGCCCGCGAGCCGAAGCCCGCCCGCCTCGAGGACCGGAAGCAGCGTGTCGCGCTTCCGCCGATAGAGGCGGCGCACCTCCTCGACGTGCCGCTCGTCGGACCAGGCCGCGACCGATGCGCGCTGCACGAACTCCTGCGGCGCCGTTCCGACTGTCGGGCGGAAGCGCCGGAGCGCATCGCAGATCTCCGCCGGGGCGCACACGAACCCGGAGCGGTAGCCGGTCATCGAGGACCGCTTGGACAGCGTGTTGAAGACGACCACGTTCGTCCGGTCGGCGACCTGGAGCGCCGACACCGGCGGCTCGTCGAACCAGAGCTCCGAGTACGCCTCGTCGGAGCAGAGCAGGAAGCCGTGCCGGCGTGCGCGTTCCGCGAGCTCCTCGTAGAACGGAAGCGGCGCGACCGCCCCGGTCGGGTTGTTCGGATAGCAGACCCAGAACACCGCGATCTCGTCCCACCGGTCGAATGCGTCGAGGTCCGGCAGCCAGCCCGTGCGCTCGCTCAGTGCGACCGGCACGACCGAGCCGCCGGCGAACAGGGCGCCGCGCTCGTACACGGGGTATGCCGGCTCGGGCACGGCGACCGCGCGCTTCGCGCCGAGCGCGACCTGCGCGAAGGAGAAGATCGCCTCCTTCGAGCCGAGCGTCGGCACGACCTCCGACGCCGGGTCGACCGTCACCCCGAAGCGCCGCTCGGTCCAGCCGGCGATCGCCGTTCGAAGCTCGGGCAGGCCGGTCGCACGGGGATAGGACGACACCTCGTCGACCGAGGCGAGCAGTGCCTCCCGGATGAACGGCGGCGTGAGCTCGCGCGGATCGCCCATCCCGAAGTCGATCGGCTCGATCCCGCGACGGCGCAGCTCGGCGCGCCAGTCGTCCAGCCGCGCGAAGGGGTACTGCTCGAGGCCGGCGAGCACGGGGGAGAGCGGGACGGTCACTGCTCAGACCGTATCGTGCGGCAGGCTCAGGTTCGCCGCCGGCGGAACATCGACGCGCCGAGCCCGATCGCGACGAGCCCGAGCGCGCCGCCGGCGATCTTCAGACGGTCGGCGTTGGTCGAGCTGTGCGTCGAGGGCGGACGCGCGACCTGGACGCCGTGCAAGGCGAGCAGACGCTGCACCGCCGTGTCGGCGGCCGCCGCCATCGTGTCGCCGTCCGACGAGGCGGGCGGTGGAAGCGCGTCGATCGCAGTGACCTCGCGGGCGGGCAGCTGCCTGTGCCACCAGAGCCCGTACCCGGTCGGCAGCACGACGAGCACGCGCCCCTTGTTGACGAAGCTGAGCTCGGTCCCGAGGAACTTCGCGTACTGGTCCGGGGGCCGCCTGAAGAGCACGGACACGGCGCCGAGGTCGTTGGGGCCGGCGATGATCGCGACCTTGATCGGAACCCCGGCCTTGCGTGCAGACGCCAGGGCCGCGTCGAGCGCTCGCTGCTGCGTCGTCGAGACCTTCGTCGTGTACGGGTAGAAGGCGTCCTGCTGGATCAGCCAGTCGCTGGCCGGGTCGGCATCGGCACGTGCCACCGACGCTCCGATCGCGAGCGCGGCCAGCACGGCGACGCAAGAAGCGACCGCCCCGGCCGACGACCGGCCTCGGACGGCCGACTTCATGCGGCGACGTCGAGCGTGAACGGCGCGGTCAGGATGTGGCCGTTCACCTGCGTCTGCAGGAACAGCCGCCACGTGCCCGGGACGGGAACGAGGACGCCGACCGTGAGCTTCCCGGGCGTCGTCGACGTGCCGGTGACCTTCGCGCCGCCGAGCAGGCTCGTGCACCCGCTCGCGCCCCTCGCGCAGACGTGCGTGTGGAAGTAGTCGAGCGAGCCCTTGCGGAAGAAGATCGCGTGGGCCAGCGCGCCGTACCAGGGCGTGAACTGCGCGGGGCGGCCCTTCGGATCCGTGACGCGCACCTCGAGGAAGGCTGCCTGGATCGCGTGCAGCTTCGACACTTGATCGAGTGTGAACCTGTAGCCGTTCGCGGTCACGCTTCGTGCCGGAGGAGGAAGCGCCCGGCGTTCGTAGGGCCCGCTGACGTGGAGCGTGTGGAACAGCTGGAAGTTCGCCTGCGGGCCGCTTCGGGGGTAGACGTCGACAACGACGCGATAGGTGCCCGGTCCCGGAAACGTGATGCGCTGGCTGATCGTTCCGTCAGCTCCGATCGGCGGGTGCCGATGCACGATGTAGGCGAGATCGCTCCGCACGATGATCAGATGGACGCCGGTGTGCGGGCCGGAGCCGCGCTTGAACGCCGTCAGCGGGCTCCCGTCGGGGCTCTTGATCGTGAAGGAGACCGTCGTCGGCGTGTCCGGCTTCACCGCGGCGGCCGGGGTGAAGCCGGACAGCCCGTAGGTGCGGGCGGGGGCGATCGTCGGGGTGGAGGAGGGCGGGCCGCCGCCGCACGCGACGAGGAGAACGGAGACGAGCGCAAGGATCGAGATCCGTGCTCTCACGGCTGCTCCGGCGGGAAGAGGAACGAACGGTGGGGCGGGACGTACGCGCCGAGCTCGACGACGATCTGGGCCTTCGGCGTCAGCCGAACACGGGCCGCGTCGCCGCGAACGAGCCTGCCGGCGACGTACGCGCGCACCGTGAGGCGCGACCGGAACGAGGCGACGCGATGACGGGTCAGCGGCTGGCCCCACAGGCGGAACAGGTCTCCGATCGTCAGCGCAGGGCGGCGCGCGACGTCGAGCACGCCGATCGGCGACCGTGTCCGGATCGGGTAGTCGCAGTTCGACCCGCGCCCGATGCCGGACGGGACGATCACGACCCGGCGGTTGACGAACACCTCCACGTGGACGCGGAAGACGGCCCGCCCGGAGGCGCAGCGCAGCGTCCCGACTGGGCGGCCGTCGAGCTGCCGCGCCGGCGGCCGGTATCGCGGCCCCGGACCGATCGGCCACGGATGGACGGACGGGTCGCCGCCGATCGCGATCGCCGCGAGGAGGAGAGGGATCACGTCCCGAGCCTCCGCGGCCGGCGGGTGACGTGCCTGTCGCCGAGGGCTGCGACGGGGCCATGGCCGTACGCCGCAGCACTGGCGATCACGTCTGGAAGGGTACCCCCGACAGGAACCGCTTCAGCGCCTCCAGCGTGCGCTCGAGCTCGGCGATCTCGACCCGTTCGTCGGCGGCGTGCGCGTAGCGGGTGGCGCCGGGTCCGAGGTTGACCGCATCGAGGCCGCGGGCGGTGAAGTCGGCGACGTTCGTCCACGCCTGTTTCGGCTCGACCGCGAACCCGCCCGCCGCGCGAAGCGCGGAGAGGACCGGGCGGCCGAGCGACGGCACGGCGGCCGGCGGCGAGTTGGCGAGGATCTCCACCTCGTGGCCGACGAGCTCCGCCACCCGGTCCTCCGCCTCGCCGGCGGTTCGATCCGGCGCGTAGCGGAAGTTGAGCGTCACCTCCACGGACGCGGGAATCACGTTCGACGCGATGCCGCCGTGGATCTCGGTCACCGACAGCACCTCACGAAACACGAGGCCCTCGATCCGGACCTCGCGCGGCTCGAGGTCGAGGACGCGGCGGAGGCCGTCGAACGCCACGCCGACCGCGTTCACGCCGTACCACGGCCGAGCCGAATGCGCCGCCCGCCCCTCGAAGACGACACGCGCGTTCAGGTTCCCGAGGCAGCCGAGCTGAAGCGTGTTGTCGGTCGGCTCGAGCACGACCACCAGCGACGCCTCGCCGATCATGGGGACGGCGGAGAACACGCCGGGGAGCGGGTTGACGGACGGGCCGAGCTCCTCGCGCGGGAAGAAGAGCAGCGCGAGGTCGTAGACGAGCTCAGCGGAGACCGCCCAGCCCGCCAGCTCCATCATCACGGCGACGCCGCCCTTCATGTCGCTCGCGCCGAGCCCCACGACTGCGCCGTCGGCGATGCTGCCCGGGAGATTGTCCTGCGCCGGGACGGTGTCCGTGTGGCCGGCGAGCAGCACGAGCGGCTTGCCGCGGCGCACGGCGTAGACCAGCGACTCGCCGTCGTCGAAGACGGGATCGAGCTCGATCGACCGGCGCACGTACTCGGTGATCGCCGCCTCCGAGCCCGAGACCGACGGTATGTCGACGAGCGCGAGCGCCCTCGCGGCCAGCGGGTTCACGGGCTCGGCTCCGGGCATAATCGGGCCGATGATCCCACGTTTGGCGGGCACCGAGGTCGAACGCGGCTTCGTGCTCGCGGTGCTCGGTCAGGGAGTGGATGCCGACGACGAGCTCGCCGAGGTGCGGGAGCTCGCCCGCACCGCCGGCGTCGAGCCCGTCGGCGAGATCGTGCAGCGGCGCGCGAAGCCGGCCCGCGTCACGTACGTCGGCCGCGGCAAGCTCGACGAGCTGAAGGAGCGCTTCCACGCAGCCTCGGCCGAGAGCCTGCTCGTCGACGACGAGCTCGATCCTGCGCAGCAGCGGTTCCTGGAGAACGAGCTGAAGACGCGCGTCGTCGACCGCACGCAGCTGATCCTCGACATCTTCGCCCAGCACGCCGTCACCTCCGAGGGAAAGCTCCAGGTCGAGCTCGCCCAGCTCGAGTACAACCTGCCGCGGATGCGGGGCATGTGGCAGCACCTCGAGCGTCTCGGCGGCGGGGTCGGGACGCGCGGGCCCGGCGAGTCGCAGCTCGAGACGGACCGCCGGCTCGCCCGGCGCCGGATCTCGCTCCTCAAGCGACGCCTCGACGATCTCGAGCGGCAGCGCGAGACACGGCGGAGCGAGCGCAGGCGCACCGAAGTGCCGACGATCGCGCTGGCGGGCTACACCAACGTCGGCAAGTCGACGCTGCTGAACGCGCTGACCGGCGCGGAGGTCTCGGTCGAGAACCGGTTGTTCGAGACGCTCGACCCGACCACGCGCGGCTTCGCGCACGAGGGCCGCCGCTACCTCGTCACCGACACGGTCGGCTTCATCCGCCGCCTGCCGCACCAGCTGGTCGAGGGCTTCGCGTCGACGCTCGAGGAGACGCTCGTCGCTGACCTGGTGCTGCAGGTGCTCGACGCCTCGGCGGAGGACGAGGAACAGGACGGCCAGCGGGAGGCGGTCGACGACGTGCTGAACGAGATCGGAGCGGGGGAGCTCCCGAAGGCGCTCGTGCTGAACAAGATCGACCGCGTCGATCCACTCGGCCGCCGGCGGCTGCGGAACCGCTTTCCCGATGCGCTGCAGGTGTCGGCGCTCGACGGCGAAGGTCTCGACGAGCTGCGCGCCGAGCTCGCGCGGCGCTTCGACGACCGCTACGAACGGGTGCGGCTGCTCGTGCCGTACGAGCAGGGCGCCCGCCTCTCGGAGCTGTACGCGCTCGGCGCGCCCGTCGAGGACCGCGAGGACACGCCGGACGGCGTGCTCGTGGTCGCCCGCCTGCGCCGTCGCGACCTCGTCCGCTTCGCGCCGTTCCTGATCGCCGGCGCGGAGGGGACGAAGGAGCAGGAGACCGCCTGATCGAGCTCGCGGTGAAGCGGCTGCATCCCGAGGCGGTGCTGCCGACGCGCGCGCATGCGGACGATGCCGGCCTCGACCTGGCCGCGTGCGAGCGGGTCGAGCTGGCCCCGGGCGAGCGGGCGCTCGTCGGCACGGGCCTCGCGGTCGCCATCCCGGACGGCCACGCCGGCTTCGTCCAGCCCCGGTCCGGGCTCGCCGTCCGGCACGGGATCTCGATCGTGAACACGCCGGGCCTGATCGACGCCGGCTACCGCGGCGAGCTGAAGGTCGCGCTCCTGAACACCGATCCGCACGAGCCCTTCGTCGTCGAGCCTGGCATGCGCATCGCGCAGCTGGTCGTCCTCCCGGTGCCGGCGCTCGAGCCGGTCGAGGTGACCGAGCTTCCCGCGAGCGCGCGCGGCGCCGGCGGGTTCGGCTCGTCGGGGTCATAGTTACGCCGTGGAGCCGCGGATCCGCGTCAGCGCGATGCTCACGTGGCAAGGCCGGATCCTGCTCTGCCGGCAGGAGAAGCCCGGCAAGGAGTACTGGCTGCTTCCGGGCGGCGGGGTCAACTCCGGCGAGACGCTCGTCGAGGCGTTGCGTCGCGAGCTGCGCGAGGAGCTCGGGGTGACGGCCGACGTCCAGTTCGAGGGCCCGATCGCGCTGGTCGACTCGATCGCACCGAAGTCGCTGCGCTCCCGCAAGCACGTCGTCCACATCATCTTCGCGGCCGACCTCTCGCACCGCTCCCTGCACGACGTCGAGACGAAGGATGCAGCGGTCAAAGGAGCGCGGCTCTTCTCGCCCGACGAGCTCGCGGACGTGGTCGTGCACCCGCCGATCAAGCGCTTCCTGATCCGCCGGCAGCCGGGCGACCCGGCCGTCTACCTGGGCAGCCTCTGGGCCCGGTAGCCCGTCGGGAAGGGAACCTACGGTTCCCTTCCCGAGCCCATCCTCGACGAGCCCGGTGCCAGGCACCTCGGTGCCTGGCACCGTCAGGCGCAGCCGCCATAGGGTCTAGTACCGGCCTCCCCGCGCGCGCGCTCGCCCGGCCGAGACCGCGTGCGCGGCCTGCTCCAGCCCGTCCTCGAGCGGCTCCAGCTCGACCGGACCGTCGGCGCCGGTGCGGTGTGCCAGCGCGTCCCCGAGCACGCGGTCGGCGAACCACGGGTTACGCGGGAGGAGGGGGCCGTGCAGGTACGTCCCGTACGCGCGCCGGTCGCGACAGCCTTCGTGCCCCGAGGTGCCGTCGTTGCCGAAGCCGGCGAGCACCCGGCCGAGCGGCTCGGCACCCTCGTCGAGGAGCGTCCGCCCTGCATGGTTCTCGAACCCGGCGAGCGTCTCGCCTGCCCACGCACAGTCGAGCAGGACGTCGCCGATCATGCGCCGCGTGCCGGCGACGGTCTCGAGCGGGAGTAGCCCGATCCCCGGCAGCTCGACCCCGGCGACGTCGCGGTACGAGCGGCCGAGCAGCTGGTAGCCGCCGCACACGGCGAGAAACGCCGCGCCGTCCTCGACTGCGTGGCGCAACGGCTCCGCCTTCGTGCTCAGGTCGGCGGCGACGAGCTCCTGCTCGCGGTCCTGCCCGCCCCCGACGTAGAAGAGGTCGACCTCGCCCGCCGGAACGGCGTCTCCGAGACCGATCGCGGTGACGTCGAGCTCGTGCCCGCGGCGTCGGGCGCGCTCGGCCAGCACGGCGATGTTGCCGCGATCGGCGTAGATGTTCAGGTAGTCCGGGTAGAGATGACCGACGCGGATCTTCACGCTGCCCGCTCCCAGTAGTTCGCGACGTGACCGCGTGACGCGACGAGCCGCCTCAGCGCGAGCATCGCGGTGTAGGTCGAGAGCACGGCGAGCTCGCCGCCCGCGGGTGTGAGCTCGAGCGCCCGGTCGAGCGCGTCCCCGAGCGGGCGGACGACCTCGATGCGCTCGCGGGCGAGGCCCCCATAGGCGAAGCGGAGCGCGAGCTCCTCCGCGCGCGTGCCGCTCGCGACGAGCGTATCGAGCGTCGCGAGCAGCGGCTCGAAGTCGACGTCCCAGATCCAGGAGACGTCGCGCCCGTCGGCGATCTCGTCGTTGAGCGCGACCACGGTCACGCGAGGCGACTCCGCGTCGAGCAGGGTGCGGACGATCTCGTTCGCACCGGCGGGGTTCTTGACCAGCAGCATGAGGACCCGCCGGTCTCCCATCTGGATGCGCTCGAAGCGCCCGAAGGCGGGGGAGAAGCGTGCGAGGCCCGAGGCGACGTCGCCGACCTCCGCACCGAGCTCGAGCGCGAGTGACGCCGCCGCGACCGCGTTGTAGACGTTGTAGAGGCCCGGGACGGCGAGCTCGATCCGTGTCGTGCCCTCGGGGGCACGCAGCGTGAAGGCGGCGCCCTCGAGCCCGTGGAGCTCGATCTCCGTCCCCGCCACGTCGAGTGCGGGCCGGGCGTGGCCGCACTTCGGGCAGCGGTAGTCGCCGAGGTGGCCGACGTACGCAGCCGCGTAGGCATACGGCGTGCCGCAGCGCAGGCAGTACTTCGAGTCGGCCGCGTGCTGCAGCGCCGGCCGTGCGTGCGACGGGTCGTCGATGCCGAACACGCGCGCACGGCGGGCGCCCGCCGCGAGATCGGCGACGGGCGGATCGTCGCCGTTCACGACGAGCGCGGTCCCCGGCAGCTCCGCGACGGCCGCGCGCCAGCGGGCTGCGACCAGCTCCAGCTCGCCGTAGCGGTCGAGCTGGTCGCGGAACAGGTTCGCGAGCAGCACCGCGCGCGGCTCGAGGCGCCGCGCGACCTCCGGCAGAGCGCCCTCGTCGACCTCGAACAGGCCGAGCTCGGCGTCGCGCTGGGCGAGGAGGCAGGAGGCGACGCCCGAGACGAGGTTCGCACCCGACGCGTTGTGCGCGACCCGCGTGCCCGGCCGCAGGATCTCGGCGACCATGGCCGTCGTCGTGGTCTTGCCGTTGGTGGCGGAGACGAGTGCCGAGCCGCGCGGGAGCCGACGCGCCAGCGCGTCGATCGCTCCCGGGTCGAGCTTCCAGAGCAGCTTGCCGGGGATGGTCGTGCCGCCGCCGCGGCCGGCGAGGCGGGAGAGGGCCCCGGCGGCGCGCAAGGCCGCGGTCTCGAGCTCGAGGGTCAGCGGGGGGCGCATCGAGCCGACACCGTAACCAGACTCGCCCGTACTTGCACCCCGCTCACGACGCTCTACGATTCTTGCAGTGCCTCGCCGGCCCGACATCCCGGAGATCGACCCCGAGGCGCTCGCCGCCTTCCAGGCCGGGATGCGGCGGCGCTTCTCCGACGAGCAGCTGCTCGAGGAGCTGCGCGCGTCGGCGCAGCGGCTCGGCCGGTCGCCGACGATGAAGGAGTTCGCGGCCGATCCCGGCGCGAACGTGCACCCGCAGACGGTGATCGAGCACTTCGGGAGGTGGAACGCGGCGAAGCGGGCCGCGGGCCTGATGCCGCGGAGGTTCGTCACCCGGGAGGAGCTGCTCGCCGCCCTCCGGGCGCTCGGCGACGAGCTCGGCCGCGCCCCGACGGTGGGGGAGATCAAGCTGCGGCGCGGGGCGATGCCCTCGGCGTCGCTCTACTGGCACACGTTCGGCTCGCTCGCCGCCGCCCTGCGCGAGGCCGGGTTCGAGGTCACGCTCGCGGAAGAGCGGCTCGAGCGTGCGATCACCGAAGGCGCCGCGCTCGCGCGCCGGCTGCGGCGGCTGCCGAAGTTCGGCGACTGGCGCGAGGCGCGGCTCCAGGACGACTCGCTGCTCACCGAGTGGCAGGTCTACCGGCTGTTCGACGCCCGGCGTGGGGCGTGGGCGACGTTCCAGTACCTCGTGCGGGAGCGCCTCGCAGACGAGGGCGTGACCGTCGAGGCCGACGGGGGACTGGGCAGCTAGGCGGCCGCTGAGACGAGCAGCGCGAGCGCGGTGAGGCAGAAGTCCCGCTCCGACGGAGCGCGAACCGCGGGCAGCGGGTCGGCCTCGACGTACTCGTGATCGGGACGGAAGCGCTCACGGCGCACCACGGCGCCGTCGGCGAGCACGAGCAGCGTGCCCTCGCGCACCTCGTGCTTGCGCAGCTTGACGCCGCAGTAGCGCTCGGCCACCTCGAGTGCGGTCTTGGTCGAGGCGAAGAACACCTCGTTGCGGCCCTCACCGAGCCAGAGCGGACGGCCGACGCCGCGGGCGAGGAAGGTCAGTTCAGGCTCGCGCTCGTCGAGCCACGCGGTTGCCATCGCGCCGCGCAGGCGCTCGAGCGCGCGCGGGTCGTTCCGGGAGTGCGCGACCTCGGCGAAGATCGCCTCCGAGTCGACCGTCATGCGCGGCTCTGCGCGCGCGCAGTCGTAGGAGGCGAGCAGTTCGTCGTCGTTGACGATGATCCCGTTGTGGATCCCGATCACCGGGCCGTGCCGCACCGGGTGGTTGTTGGCCGGGATCGACGGATGGCCCTTGGTGTAGTCGCGCACGTGGACGAGCAGCTGGTGCGCCGCTTCCGGCACCGAGATGCGGTCGAGCAACTGCGAGGCGGGCGTGCGCTGCTTGACCACGGTCGGGTACCGCTCACCGGGCGAGCGGTACGCGTAGCCCACGGCGTCCGCGCCGCGTTCGGAGATCCCTGCGAGGAGCGCCTGGGCAGCGAGCGTCCGCTCGACGCTCGACCGAGCCCGGAAGCTGTATCCCGCGATGCCGCACATGCAGTCGGTTCCTAGGACGTCTCCTACGTCCGGACGATAGGGGACTTGGCGGTCGGATTGAGGAATCCTTTACAACTCATACAAACCTCAAGCCCGGTTCGGCGCGCGCCGATAGGAGAGGCGTGGAACATCCGCTTCCAGAGCCTCCCGACGCCCAGGAACCGACGCTCGAGTTGCTGCCGGCGCTCGACGAGCCCGAGGAGCAGGCAGACGAGGACGACGAGCCGGCCAACGCCGGGCTCAGCGAGGACGACCGGCTCCGGACCGACGACCCGCTCAAGCTGTACGTCCGCCAGATCGGCGACGGCCGGCTGCTCACGCCGGCCGAAGAGCGCGAGCTCGCGCGCCGCAAGGACCTCGGCGACGAGGCCGCCAAGCGCCGCCTGATCGAGTCGAACCTCCGGCTCGTGATGTCGATCACGCGCAACTACACCAAGGCGGGCGTCCCGCTCCTCGACCTGATCCAGGAGGGGAACCTCGGCCTGATCCGCGCGGTCGAGAAGTTCGACTACAAGCTCGGCTTCAAGCTCTCCACCTACGCGACCTGGTGGATCCGCCAGGCCGTCACCCGGGCGCTCGCCGACCAGGGCCGCACGATCCGCCTGCCGGTGCACGTCGCCGAGCAGGTGCGACGCGCGCAGCGGTCGCGCCGGCAGCTGGCGCAGAAGCTCAACCGCGACCCGTCGACCGAGGAGATCGCGCAGGACTCCGGCTTCACGGTCGAGCGGGTGCGCGAGCTGTTCGACCTCGTCGAGGATCCGGTCTCGCTCGAGACGCCGGTGGGGGACGGGGAGAGCATGGTCGCCGACCTGATCGAGGACGAGCGGGCCGAGTCGCCGGACGGCGTCAGCGCCAACCGGGCCCGGGCGGTCGAGCTCGCCGCCGCGGTCGAGCGCCTCAACCCGCGGATGCGCCACGTCGTCACACGGCGCTTCGGGCTCGACGGGAAGCCGCCGCAGACCCTCGAGGACGTCGGCGCCGACCTCGGGATCACACGCGAGCGCGTCCGGCAGCTCGAGACGCGCGCGCTCCGCGAGCTCCGTGCGGTCGCGCCCGGGCTCGCCCTGTACCTCCAGACCTGACCGTCGCCCTCAGCGAGCGACCGCCTCCATCTCGTGGAGGGTCGCGAGCCGTTTCAGCGCCTCGACCTCGATCTGGCGCACGCGCTCCCGCGTCAGGCCGAGCCGGCGCCCGATCTCCTCGAGCGTCTTCGGGTCGGCGTCACCCAGCCCGTAGCGGAGCATGACCACCGTGCGGCTGCGGTCGGGCAGCGCGCGCAGGGCGTCGAGCAGCACCTGGGAGCGCAGCGAGCTCTCGACGAGCTCGTCGGGCGTGGGACCGTCGCCGGCGACGAAGTCACCGAGCAGCGCGTCCTCGCCGTCCGACACCGGCGCGTCGAGCGACGCCGACGCGCGCGCGGCCGACCGCACTTCGAGCGCCTGCGGCAGCGGCAGGTTCGCCTCGGCCGCGATCTCCTCGAGCGTCGGCTCACGGCCGAGCGCCGACCACAGGTTTCGCTCGGCCCGGTTCAGCTTCTGGTGGCGCTCGACGATGTGCACCGGCATGCGGATCGTTCGCCCCTTGTCGGCGAGAGCGCGCGCGACCGCCTGGCGGATCCACCAGGTCGCGTAGGTGGAGAACTTGAAGCCGCGCCGCCAGTCGAACTTCTCGGTCGCGCGGATCAGCCCGAGCGTCCCTTCCTGGATCAGGTCGAGGAACGGCAGGCCCTGGTTGCGGTAGTGCTTCGCGATCGAGACGACCAGGCGCAGGTTCGACTGGATCATCCGCTGCTTGGCGACCCGGTCGCCACGCTCGATGCGCTTGGCCAGCTCGACCTCCTGCGCCGCCGTCAGGAGCGGATGCCGTCCGGCCTCGCGCAGGAAGAGCTGCAGGGCGTCGGTCGTCGTCTCGAGCGGCGGCTCGCTCCTCGGCGCCGGCGGCGGCTCCGCCGCCGTGTCGTCGACGATCTCGATCGACCGCTGCTCGAGCTCGTGCTGGAGGCTGTCGACCTCGAGCGGCCCGAGCGCGAGCAGCTCGAGCGCGTCGCCGAGCTCCGACTGCAGCAGCGTGCCGCGCTCCTCGGCCGCGTCCACGAGACGGCGCAACTCGTCGCTCAGCTGGAAGATGTCCGGCTCCGCCGTCAACGTCCTGTCCGGTAATAGCCGCAGGAACCCCGGCTCAAACCCCAATTCGAGGGTTCGAGCCGATGCACGATAACCGGTGTTCTGTCAAGTCGACGGAAAGCGGGCCGTCGCGCCGGGGCCGCCCCACACGGGGGCTTCGGGCGAATCCCCAGGCTTGTCCCCAGGGACGAAATTCAGTGTGGAAATGTGGACAGATTTCCGCGCGCAAAATGCGCGCTTTTCGTCGCCGCGGCGCTTGCCTGCCCGGTGGCGGGTCGGTAACTTCCCTCTTGCACCGAGCACGGAGCGCGAGTAGGTCGAAGCCGCTCCCGAGGGCCGTAGGCGGAAGCCGAAGGTTCACGGGGGAGGTGGACAAAAGCGCCACCGGCTCGGTGAATTTTTCTGGTCCTGGATCGGTACGATCACCCCGATGCACCTGCCGGCGTTCGATCGCGGAGTCACCTCGTTCCTGTGGGCCCTCCTCTTCGGGCTCTTCATCTGGATCGGCGGGGCCGCAGTCGGCTACGGCAGCGCGATGTCGTTCGTGGTCGGCTGCGCGGCCGGGTTCCTGATCTTCCTCTTCGTCCGCGTTCAGGGCGACGACGATCCGCGGCGCCCGTGATCGCCCGACAGGGCGAAGACGAGCAGACGGGCCAGGTCGCCCCCCACCTCGTCCTCGAGCCGCTCGTACGCACTCGCACGGTCGCCGGCGAAGGCGCCGCAGTGCGCGAGCAGGAGCGCGGAGCCCCTGGTCGGATCGGAGCAGCTCGGCATGGGCCCCTCAGGCATCGGCGACCCGGTGCCCGGCGGCGATCCCTGGCGGGAGGGAAGGCCCTGATCGCCGGCGGAATCGGGCTGTGGAACAGCGCCTGAGCCTGGTCACGCTCGGCGTGGCCGACCTCGAGCGCGCCCGCGCCTTCTACGAGCGGCTCGGCTGGACGACGGGCGCCGAACCCGACGCCGACGTCGTCTTCTTCCAGGCGGGCGGTATGGTCGTCGGGCTGTGGGACCGCGCCGAGCTGGCGCGCGACACGGGCCTCGGGGACGGCGGCGGCTTCGGCGGGATCACGCTCGCCCACAACGCGCGCTCGCCGGAGGAGGTCGACGCGATCGTCGCCGAGGCGCGGGCCGCCGGGGCGACGGTCACGCGCGAGCCGGCGGCCACCTTCTGGGGCGGCTACTCGGGCGTGTTCGCCGACCCGGACGGCCACCCGTGGGAGATTGCCCACAACCCGTTCTGGACGATCGGGGACGACGGCTCGGTCACGCTGTAGCTACAGGAACAGGCGCCGGGCGTCGAACGACGCCGAATACAGGTCGGCGCGAAACTCGTCGAGCGCAGCCTCGGCGTCGGCGGCGAAGAGGTGCTCGACCACCCCCACCTCGCGGTCGTTGACGAACGGCACGTCGAGATGCGAACGCGACACGAGGTTCACGGACAGCTTGCCGCACACCGGGCAGCGCACCGCGACGCCGACCGCGTCGCCACGCTCGGCCGGTGCGAGCAGCCTGAACGCCGAGGGGAACACCGGGCGCGGCCGCTCCTCCGGCCAGCAGTAGAAGCTCCACGGCCACTCCCCCGCGCCGATGCGCGAGACCGCGCGGTCGCCGAGCTCGGCGGCGACCGGCTCGACCCGCGACGTCATCAGGTTGAGGAACGTCGTCTCCGCCTCGATCCCGAGCGGGGCCCAGTCGAGCTCGTCGTGTGTGACGAGACCCGGATGATCGCAGCCGCAGCCGCAGGCGAAGTCGATGCGGTAGAGGGCCGGATGCTTGGCGCCGGGGAGCTCCTCGAGCCGCCGAAAGCGCGACAGCCTGACGTGCGTCGCCCCGTGCGTGGGACAGGAGAACGTGTAGGACGCCGTCAGCGCGTCGTACATGTCGGGTTCTTAGCGCCTTCGGCGGATGGAGACATCCCCCGAATGGTGCCCGGCGGCCGCAGGCGATCGGCGAGATCAGTACTCGATCAGCGAGAAGAGATCGGTCCCGGCGAGCCGTTCCCGGCCCCCGAGGAACGACAGCTCGATGATGAAACAGGCCCCCAGCACCTCGCTGCCGATCTGCTCGACCAGGTTCTTGATCGCCTCGATCGTCCCGCCGGTCGCGAGCACGTCGTCGTGGATCACGACCTTCGAGCCGCGCGGGATCAGGTCCGGGTGCAGCTCGAGCGAGTTCTCGCCGTACTCGAGGACGTAGCGGGCGCTGACCGTCTCGGGCGGCAGCTTCCCCGGGCGGCGTGCGGGCACGAACCCGACTCCCGCCTTCGCGGCGACCGCCGCTCCGAGCCAGAATCCGCGCGCCTCCGCGCCGAGCACGAGGTCGGGGTCCTTCGCCTTCACCCAGTCGGCGAGCTGGCGCACGGTGCTCTGCAACGCCTCGGGGTCGGCGAGGAGCGGCGTCACGTCCTTGAAGCCGACCCCCGGCGTCGGGAAGTCCGGGACCTCGCGGACCTTGGAGCGGAGATCGGTCACTGCGCCAAGTCTCGCAGGTCGCGCCAGAAGAGTTGTGAGGAGAGCTCGCCGACGAGCTCGGCGAGCTGCTGCAGCTCGCGCAACCCCTGGGCGCGGCGCTCGAGGCTGCGCGCGCGCAAGGCCGGTGCGAGGAGCTGGTCGAGGAGCGCCGCCTGCCTGCCTGCGGCGGTGCGGAACGTCCGCAGGTGCCGCGGCGAGACGCCGAAGCGCTGCAGGCGCGCACACGTCGCGGCGACGTCTACGTCGTCGGCCGGGTAGCGCTTGGCGCCGCCGGAGCCCCGCGGCTGGAGCATCCCGAACTCGTCGAGCTCGCGACCGAGCTCGGCCGTGATCTGGGCGCGCTCGCAGAGCTCGTCGAACGTGATCATCTCGACGGCTCCGCCGAGCGGCGAGGGCTTGCGGCGCTTCCGGTCCTTCGGGCCGGGTGCCTCCAGCTCCTCGCGAATCACGCGCAGCGGCAGGAACTCGTCGCGCTGCAGCCGCAGGACGGTCTCGAGCCGCTCGAGGTCGTCCTCGCTGAAGAGCCGGTAGCCGCCCTGCGTGCGGCGCGGCGTGACGAGGCCCTCGTCCTCCAGGTAGCGGACCTTGGAGATCGAGATGTCGGGAAACTCGGCGCTCAGACGGCGCACCACCTCGCCGATGCGAAGAGGCCGCTCGCGACGCTCGGGTGCCGGTGCCGCGGCGCTCATCGGGCAACCTTCGGTTGCCCGATACCCCCGCTCCGGCACTGGCAGAGCCGGCGTCTCCGCCCTTTCGTGAGCTCCGTCGAGCCTACGCTCATGCCGGCGCCGTCCTCATGCGATGAACGTCATCCGGTACTTGCCGATCTGCAGCTCGTCGCCGCCCTTGAGCACGGCGGTGTCGATCCGGCGCCGGTTCACGAACGTGCCGTTCAGGGACCCGAGGTCCTCGACCACGAACCCCTCGGGTCGGGCGATCAGCACGGCGTGGTTGCGCGACACGGTGACGTCGTCGAGGAAGATCTCGCACTCGGGTGAGCGCCCGATACGCGTCCGGTCGGCCGACGGACGGAAGCTCTCCCCCGCCCTGCCGCCACCCTGGCGGACGACGAGCGCGGGTCCTTCGAGGCCGACGACCGGCTCATGCTCGAGCTCGCCCACCTCCTCGGGCGAGAGCGACTGCGTCGTCTCGACCGACCCCTCCCCCTTCTGCAGCAGGGCGCCGCACCGGGCGCAGAAGTTCGCCGCCTCCGGGTTTTGAAAACCGCACTCCTGGCAGTAGACGACGCTCATGGCGTCATGCCGGCGGCGACGCCTTCCCGGCGAGGATGTCCGTCAGCCGGTCGACGTCGACCTGGTCGAGGACGCTGCGGCCGCCCGAGCTCTGCAGGCGCGCGACCAGCTCGGCGCGCAGGATGTCGATCTTGCCGTGCAGCAGGCGGCGCTCGTAGCTGACCTCCCGCTCCTGCTGCTCGAGATCGTCGATGAGCTCCTTCAGGCCTTCGTCGGAGAGCGAGCCCAGGTCTGGGAGGGGTTCCACGGTGCCGCCTTTCGGTCGCGGGATGGAGTCGCTGATTCCAGCAGAGGTTCTCAGAACCGTCAACCTCATCTTGAGGGTTCAGCTCCGGGCGGCGATCTCCTCCTGTTCGAGCACGCCGGTGACGACCGCCTCGAGCTCGCCCTGGAGCTCTCGCGAGCTCTCGCTCGTGCTCGCCCTCGGCGTAGAGATGGACGATCGGCTCGTCGGGGTCGGGTAGAGCGAGCGCCCAGCCGCGGTCGTCGAAGAACACCTTGATGCCGTCGAGCAGGTCGACCTCGTGGTCGGAGAACCGCTCGTTCAGCACCCGCATCACGGTTCCCTTCGAGCCCCAAGGGCAGGGGACCTGCTCGTGGACGAGCGTCGAGCGCGGCAGCCCCGCGGTCAACTCGGACAGCGGACGCTCGCGGCGCTGCGCCAGCAGCTCGAGCAGCTTGCAGAGCGACGCGATCGCGTCGTAGGCCGGCAGGAAGTCCGGGAAGACACAGCCGCCCCCGACCGCGCCGGCGAAGATGACCCCGTCCTCGGCCGCCGTGCGCGCGAGCTCCTGGAGCGACGCCGGCGCGCGGACGATCTCGAGGCTCGACCCGGCGATCTCCTCGACGCGGCTGGTCGCGGTCACCGGGACGGCGACCTTCCCCCGGTGCCCGTTCGCACGCAGCAGACGGAGGAACAGCAGGAGCGCCAGCTGGGCGGGGACCTCCCGCCCGCGCTCGTCGACGAGGAAGATGCGCTCCGCCGACCGGTCGGAGACGACGCCGAGGTCGGCGTCGACCGCCCGGACGAGCCTGCGGACGTGGGCGATCGACTCGCTCAGCCTCGCCGGCCCCGAGGCGGACTCCGACTGGAACGGGTGCACCGTCACCGCCTCGACGCCGAGCCGGCCGAGCAGCAGCGGCAGGACGTAGCTCGCCGCCGAGTAGCCGTAGTCGACGACGATGCGGAAGCCACGCTCGCGGATCGCCGGCACGTCGAGGTGGGAGAGCAGGTCGGTCGCATAGCTCTCGCGCGCCCGCGCCGGATACGAGATCGCGCCGACGTCCGAGAACGACGCTCGACGGAGCTCCTGGCGGGAGTAGTGCTTCTCGATCTCCTGCTGGAGCACGGCGGACAGGGCGACGCCCGGCCGCTCGAACAGCCTGATCTGGACCGCCTCGGGGTCGTGGGACGCGGCGCCGACGTGGAACGCGGCGTCGTAGCCCTGTGTCTTCAGCAGGTGCAGGCCGACCGGCGCCGGCAGCGTGCGCAGGTCCGCGACCTGGACGCCCGTCGAGTTGAGGCCGGAGATGATCGCGCGCTTGACCATGCGGTACGCGGCCGCGCTCTCACGGCTCGCCACGACCCGCGACCCCCGCTTGAGCGCGGTGCCGAGGGCGGCCCCGAACCGCAGCGCGACCTCGGGCGTCAGGTTGACGTTGACGAGGCCGACGACGCCGTTCTTGCCGAACACGCGCGACGTCCCCCGGGACTCCCAGATCAGGCTCTCGTGGATCTGGGCGCCGTACTCGACCTCCTTGTCGGGGTAGATGCGGACGCCCGCGTGCACGACCGACTGGTCGCCGAGCGTGACGCGGTCGCCGATCGCGACGTCCTCGTGCACGCGCGCGTGCGCGCGGACGTCGCAGCCGCGGCCGAGCACCGCGCCCTCGACGACCGCGCTCCGCCCGATGTACGAGCTCGCGTCGATGACGCTGTGCGAGACGCGGCTGCGCTCGCGCAGCGTCGACCCGGGGCCGAGCACCGTGTACGGCCCGACCGTCGCGTCCGGCGAGATCGTGCAGTAGTTGCCGATGAACGCCGGACCCTCCACGCCCTCGATGTCGTCGATCTCCACCCCGTCGCCGAGCCAGATCTCGCCCGGCAGCCTGAGGCCGCCGATCTCGAGCCGCACGGTCTCGTCGAGCGCGTCGAAGTTCGCCTGCCGGTACTGGTCGAGGTTGCCGATGTCCTGCCAGTAGCCGTCGCACACGCAGCCGTAGATCGGCAGGCCGAGGTCGAGCAGCAGCGGGAAGAGCTCCTTGGAGAAGTCGAACGGGCGGTCGGTCGGCACGTGCTCGAGCACCTCCGGCTCGAGGACGTAGATGCCGGTGTTGATCGTGTCCGAGAACACCTGCCCCCACGTCGGCTTCTCGAGGAAGCGCTCGACGCGGCCGTCCTCGCCCGTGACGACGATCCCGAACTCGAGCGGGTTCTCGACCGCCTTCAGCCCGATCGTGCACGCGGCTCCCTTCGTGCGGTGGAAGTCGACGATCTTGGAGAGGTCGATGTCCGACAGCGCGTCGCCGGAGATGACGAGGAAGGGGTCGTCGAGCCGGGCGGCGGCGTGGCGCACCGAACCGGCGGTCCCGAGCGGGCTCGGCTCGACCGAGTACTCGAGCGCGAGGCCGAGAGCCGCCCCGTCCCCGAAGTAGGAGCGGATCGCCTGCGGCAGGAACGCCACCGTGACGACCACCTCCTCGAACCCGTGCGAGCCGAGCAGCTCGAGGATGTGCTCCATGCACGGCTTGCCGACGATCGGCACCATCGGCTTCGGCTGGATCGAGGTCAGAGGGCGGAGCCGTGTGCCCTCGCCGCCCGCCATCACGACGGCCTTCATGAGAACCGCACCTCGCGCCGTGCCTTGAGCACGTAGTCGCCGAGCGAGACGAACGCGAGCACGAGCCCGGCCCAGAAGATCCAGAGCGGCCACTGCGTCCCCTCATGGGTCACCATGACGAGCGCGAGCGAGGCGAACAGCAGCCAGGTGGCGGCCTTACCCACGCGGTTCACCTGGAACTCGTAGCCCCGGCCGAGCACGATCGGCGTCCCGACCAGCACCACCACGTCCCGGAGCGGGATGAGCAGTGCGGCCCAGGGCAGCCGTCCCGCGTACAGCAGGAGGATGACCGCGGTGTCGATCATGAGGCGGTCGGCGAGCGGGTCGGCGATCTTCCCGAACGCCGATTCGACGTGCCACCGCCGGGCCAGGAACCCGTCCACCTGATCGGTGATACCCGCGATCGCGAAAACGATGGCCGCCGGCCACGAATAGCCCCCGTCGCTCGTCGTGATCAGCACGATGAAGACGGGGATCAGTAGCAGCCGGGCGATCGTCAGGGCGTTCGGCAGCTGGCTCCGGGTCACGCTGACAGGATACGGCCGTGTCCTCCCTTGCCATTCCAGGGTTCGTCGACGCCCATTGTCACGCTTTTCAGCGGGCTCTTCGAGGGCGGGATGCCGGCCGCGACTTCTGGGGCTGGCGCGACGGGATGGTCGCGCTGGCCGAGTCGCTGACCGTGGAGCGGGTTCGCCAGGAGTACGTGGAGGTCTACCGCGAGCTCCGGGCCAACGGCTTCACCGTGGTCGGCGAGTTCCACTACCTCGGGCTCGCCGCGGCACGGGCGGCCGCCGCGGCCGCCGCGGAGGCCGGGATCGCCTTCGTCTGCGTCTTCGCCTGCTACCTGCGAGGCGGAAGCCCGCGCTTCCGGCAGGCCTCGGTCGCCGACTATCTCGCCCAGCTCGAACAGCTGCGCGCCGACGGCATCGCCGTCGCCGTCGCCCCCCACTCCGTCCGCGCCTGCCCGGCGGACGCGCTGCGCGAGCTCGGCGCCTATGCGACGGCGCACGGGCTGCCGCTGCACGTCCACGCCGACGAGCAGCCGCGGGAGATCGAGGAGTGCCTGGCGGAGCACGGCCTGCGACCGATCGCGCTGCTCGCGCGCGAGGGCTGCCTCGGCGGGCGAACGACGATCGTGCACGCGACGCACGCGGACGGGGCCGAGCTCGACCTGGTCGCGGAGGCAGGTGCGCGGATCTGCGTCTGCCCGACGACCGAGGCCAGTCTCGGCGACGGCTTTCTCCCCGTGCAGCGGATCGTCCACCGTCAGATCGAGCTGTGCATCGGGTCGGACTCCAACGTCCGCATCGATCCGCTCGAGGAGCTGCGCGAGCTGGAAGGGATCGCGCGCCGCCAGACGGGGCGGCGCGGCGTGCTCCCGATCGACGAGCTCGAGCGCATCGGCACCGTGAACGGCGCGGCATCGCTCGCCCTCGACACGTGGCCGGACGCCGCCGTCGACCTCGAGCATCTCCAGCTCCGCGACGTCGCCGCGGACGACGTCTACCGTGCTCTCGTCTTCAGCTGCACCGGCGACGTCCTGCGGAAGACGTCGGACCAGTAGCGAGTGCGCTCGAGGTACGCGGTCGTCGCGGCGGCGCCGGTGAGCCCGTACGCGCCGTCGTAGCCGGCGTAGTGGTAGCTGGCGTGCCATCCGGCCGGCGCGGCGGGCTCGATCTGCGTCCCCTCGTGCCACTCGTTGAACGAGGTGATCGTCACCTGCTCCGGCCCGGCTGCGATCGCAGCGCGCCACATCGAGTCGTACGTGTGGCCCTGACGCCGGAGCTTCACGCGCGGGTCGCCGTCGGCGCGGCGGGCGTTGTACCCGGGGCCGACCGACGGAGCGCACAGCAGGTGCACGTGGTGAGCCTCGTGACAGAGGCGCGAGAAGGTGTTGCCGCCGTAGGTGACGATGTCGTAGGTGTAAACGCCGTCGAATCTCGCCGCGGCCGCCGCGCCGACGAGCGCCGTCTGCGCGAAGAGCGTCGCACCGCCCGCATGCAGCGCCGGTGCCGCCGCCGCCCATTCCACCACCGGGAAGTCGAGCGGACGGTAGACGTAGAACGTCCTGATCCCGTAGGTCGACCGGAGGTAGGCGACGTCGCCGACCGTCCCTGCCACCGTCCGGCCCGCGTAGGGCTCGAGATGGACGTCGACCGTGAGCCCGACCGCGCGGGCAGCGGCGACGACCGCCCCGAGACGCGCGTCCTCGGGCGACCCGCGCCCCCACCACGAGACGGCGATCGTGTCGATTCCCGCATCGCGAATCTCCTGCATCTGCTGCGCGACCACGAGCGGGTCGGAGGACGAGTACGGCCCCTGCGCGGGGTAGAACGCCGACGCGATGTCGTCGGGCGGGTGGCGGCCGTTCTGCGACCAGTGCTCCCACGCTCCGTCGAGCGCCGGCGTCCCGTACCACGGGTAGTAGAACGCGACGACGCTTCGTCCCGCGGCTGCCTGTGCCGCGCCGGATGGCAGGAGCGCGGCCAGCGCGCACAGGACGAGGATGCGCCGCATGCGGGGCCTTGATTGTGCTCGAACGGGGCCGCGGCCACAACCGCGGCGCGGCCGGGGCTCGGCTACCAGCCGTAGTTGGCGACCTCGTAGACGTGCTCGCCCGAAGGCTCGTCGTGGTCGTACGGGCGCGCGAGCGGAACCGGTTCGGGCTTCCGCTGCGGCGCCTCCGGCTGCGGCCGGCGCTGCGGCTGCTGCTTGGGCTTCGTGCGCGCGGCCCGCGGCGGTGCCTGCGGAGGAACGGCCGCCTGCACCCGCCGCCGTGTCTCGCGCGCCGCCCCGGTGATCCGGCCGACCACCCCACCCTCGCGGGCGATCGTGGCGCCGGCGAAGAGCCCGGCGGCCAGGAGGCAGGTCAGGGCGGCCTCCGCTCCGACGGTCGTCCACACGACGGCCGCGGCGAAGCCGAGCCCGGCGGCGGCCCACCTCTGAGTGTCCTTGGACATGCGGTTCACCTCACTGTTGTTCTGAAAAGGGGCTTCAGGGTTCTCGGCCGATCCGCCGGCTCCTGCCGCGACGGGCGGCCGGTCTTCGCGTTAAGGTCGCTTGCCCCTGTTGTCGCGGTCGACGGCTGACTCACAGTCGACCTGGCAGACCGCGGCGGCGGGGGCCTTTCGGCGACACCCACTCTCAGGAAATCGTGCGCCGCTGCCGATAGTGGAGCGATGGCCGTGATCGGCGACCCCGAAAACGCCGCACCGCGCGAGCCGCGGCTGCGGCCGCTTGCGCTCTCGATCGGTGGCGACGAGCTCATCCTGCTCGGCGACGACGTCAACGCCCTCGTCGAGTCGATCGACAAGCTGATCGGCACGACCTACGAGGCGCTCAGGCGCTCCGGGGCGAACGAGAGCCGGGTCGAGGTCTCTCAGCAGGCGATCGCCGACTACGAGGAGCTCGCCGACGTCCTCTCGACGGCCGGCTCCCGTCTCGGCGACCCACCGGTCGAGATCGACCGGGAGCGTGCGCGGCTGCTCCGCCAGGCCGTCGCCGACCTCGACGGCTATCAGCGCCGTGAGCTGACGCCGGGCCTGCTCGACCTGCGCAAGCGGCTCGCCGCGAGCGTCTAGCAAGGCCCCGGTGCGGCAGAGCCGCCCGGGCCGACCTCGTGCACGACCGTGCCGGAGATGGTCGTCTCGAGGCAGTACGAGGTCGCCGACGCGCTGGCCAGCGTGACGCCGGAGCCCGCAGGGAGCTCCGCGCCTGCATAGGTTCCGGCCTGGGCGAGCTGGCCCTGGAGGGCCTCGGTCACCTGGGAGAAGTTCGCGCCGGCCGACGCGACGAGTGCCTGCGTCTCGGCCTGGGTCACTGCGGGAGAGGTCGGGCCTTCGTTCTTGCTCTGCAGCGCGAACAGCCACGCGCCGATCGCGAGCGCGATCAGGAGACCGGCGGCTCCGACTGCGCGTCCAACGGTCATGCCTCCGTTATCGGCCGGAGAGGCCCGGAAGTTGACGCCCAGCTGAGAAGTCCTCTCAGGCGGGGGTGACGCCGTGGGCCGTGACGAGGACGTTGCCGGTCAGAGACGGCAACGCAGACGTGATCGAGTGGCCCCCGATCGCCGCGGCGAGGTTCCACGGCGCCCCGAGCCGGATCCAGAGCGGCTGTTTGAGCCCGAACCTGGCGGTCTCGCCGGGCTGCAGGGTCCGCTCGGTGACGACCGGGCCGACGCTGGAGCCGAGGCGGGCCATGAACCAGCAGGGCCCGCGAACCGCGGTCAGGGCCAGCGCCGCGAGCGCGGCGTGACGCTTCTGCTTGGCGGGCGGCGCGGCCGGCTGGGTCTGCGCGGCAGGCTGAGCGGTCGTCGTCGGCACCGCAAGGGCCGGCGGCGTGTGAACCTTGCCGGAGCCTGACCCGCCGAGCTGCCAGACCGCGACTCCCACGGCTGCGATCGCGAGGACGGCCACGAGAGCGCCCCGGCGGTCGAGCCGCGACAGCGCCGCTCCGAGCCCATCGGTCGCCGCCGGGGCGGGCGGGACCTCGGGCGCCGGCGGGGGGAACCGCACCATCCACTCCGCAACCAGGATGTCACCGTCCAGACCGAGGAACTCGGCGTACTCGCGCAGGAAGCTCCGCTGGTACGGGCCTTCCGGCAGGACCTCGACACGCTCCTCCTCGAGCGCCTCGAGATACCGCGCCCGGATCATCGTCGCAGCGGACGCCTCGGGCAGGCCGACACCCCGGCGGCGCCGAGCCTCCCGAAGACTGCTGCCGATCTCGAGCACGTCGTTCGGACCCCCAGGTAGCCCTGATCGCCTGCATTCTGCCAGCGATCGCCCGGGCTCTGGGTCGGTGCGGCATGGCCCGCGTGAGAAGGGCCGCCGTGAGGCGGCCTTCTACCCCCAGGCTCGTCGGGCCGGCCCCCACCTCGAGCCAAGGCCCCGAGCGAGTCGAGTGCGACCGCGGTCGCCTCGTCGCCCCTCTCGACGCCGGTCGGGCCGGACCGGTTTCAGCCGCGCGTGCGATCCTCGCCTCGCAGCGGCCGCTCGCCTCGCTTGTAGAGATAGACGGGAACGGCGACGATCCAGAGGAAGAAGGCGCCGAGCGCCCACTTGAAGGGCGTGTCCGCGAACCGGTCGCCCTGCCAGTCGCGCCGCCGTGCGTCCTGGTAGACCCACCCGGTCAGGACGACCTGCAGCAGGAACTCGGCGAGAACGCGGCCCACGCAGGCTGGATCGGCGTTGCCCGGGCAGTCCCGTAGCCCTCGGTCGTGGCGGCCTTTCCTTCTCCGGGCGCACGAAGAAGGGCCGCCCCACTCGCGGCCCTTCTCCTACTGCCCCCTTCGGCCCGTGGCGCCCCACGTGGGCCACGGTGCTCGAGAGGTACGACCGGCCCGGGGGCGGAAGTTCATCGGCCACTACCCTTCGAGTCCGTGCGCACCGTCAAGGCGCTCGACGAGTCGACGTGGCCCGCGTTCGCCGCGCTGGTCGAGCACAACAACGGCGTCTTCGGCGGCTGCTGGTGCATCGGGTTCCATCCCGAGGGCGGCGACAAGGACGCCACGGCGGCGACCAACCGCGAGCGGAAGCTCGCGCGCGTCCGCGCAGGAACGGCGCACGCCGCGCTCGTCTTCGAGGGCGAGGACTGCCTGGGCTGGTGCCAGTTCGGCGCGCTCGGCGAGGTGTCGCGGATCAAGAACCGCGCGGCCTACGAGAAGGGCGCGACGACGCCTCCGGACTGGCGGATCGGATGCTGCTACGTCGGCAAGGGGCACCGCCGCCGGGGCGTCGCCACCGCGGCGCTCGCCGGAGCGATCGACCTCATCGCCGGCCTCGGCGGCGGGACCGTCGAGGGTTACCCGGAGGCCGCCGGCGCGGTTCCCGCCGGCTTCCTCTTCAACGGGGCGCTCTCGACCTACGAGCGGCTCGGGTTCGTCCGCGACCGCAGGATCGGGAAGCACCGCTGGGTCGTGAAGCGCGTCGTCGCTGCAGGATGAACTGAGGGCGCGACACTGCCGGGTCCGCTCCAAGGTAGGAAGCGCCGCGCCCCACTGCAAGGTAAGGGCGAGTCGTCGACGGTGCTACTGGCTGAACGTCCGGTCCGGCGAGGGAGGGCCGTGTGATCGCGGCCCTCCACCTTCCGGGGCAGCTCCGGCCTCCCCGAAAAGCCCTCGTCAGGCGCCTCTCGCGAGAGCACGCTCGACCTCGGCCGAAATGGACGCAGCCGCGGGCCTCCCTACCTCCCAGTCGACGTCGACGACGCCCGGGATCAGCCGGACGCTCGCGTGGAGGCAGTCGCACATCGCCTTCGATTCGATCTCCCCTCTCACCGTGACGTGGCCGTCCTCGACCTTGATCTCGAGCTCGCGGTCTCCCAGCCCGACCGAGGGGAGCAGGTGCTCGCGGATGTCGCGCTCGACGTCTCGGTCGGAGCGTGCGAAGGCACGGACGAGGTCGTCGCGTGTGACGATCCCGACCAGCGTGCCGGCTTCGTTCACGACGGGCAGCCGGTTGACACGGTGAACGACCATGAGGTCGGCCGCGGCCCAGATCGAAACCCACGGCTCGACCGTCATCACCTCGGTTGTCATCGCCTCACCGGCCGTCGTCGCCCGGCGGTCGCGGCGGAGATGGCGCGCTTCGTCCGGGGTGACCTCGCCGTTGCTGTGGCCGCTCGTCTCCTTGCCGACGATGTCCGTCTCGGAGAGCACACCGAGCAGCCGGCCGCCCTCGACGACCGGCAGACCCGAGATGTGATTCGTGAAGAGCAGGAGTGCGGCGTCCTTCAGCTCGGTCGAGGGCGTCACCGTCATCACGTCCCTGGTCATCACATCCTGGACGCGCATGTTGACCTCCCTTCGAAGTGAACGGCAGGCCCTTCGACTCCTACCTCACGGGAGCAGTGGCGTCATCGGACGAAACGAGCAGCGCGACTACCTCGAACTACTGACGACCGGCCTCTACCGGTTTGGAGCCGTGTGCCGGCGACGGACGTACGCGCGCCGCAGCTCGTCGCTTCCCCAGACGATGAAGGGGAACGGGAGCAGGAACGCGATCTCGGCCGGGCCGAGTGCGGCGGTCGCGAACAGGGCCTGGAAGATCGGCGCGTAGATCAGCGCTGCGGTGAAGACGAGCTCGAAGGCGATGCCCCAGAGGAGGAGCGGGTTGGTGAGGAAGCCGACGGCCCGAAGAGACGCACGTTCGGTCCTCGCGGCGACAGCGGTGCCGATCTGGCAGGCGACGATCCCCGCGAACGTCATGGTCGTGGCCTGCAGATAGGCCTGGTGCAGCGGGGAGCCGGCGCCGACGTCGCTGGAGGGATTCCAGCCTGCGCGGAGGAGGACGAAGAAGAAGCCGGCGAGCACGAGTGCGGCCTCGATCAGGCCCAGGTACAGCCAGGCGCGGGTGAGCAGCGGGCGGTCGATGATCCCTTGGCGTCGCCCACGGGGTGGACGTTCCATCAGGTCCGGCTCGGCGGGCTCGCGGCCGAGAGCGAGCGCGGGCAGGATCTCGGTGCCGAGATCGATCGCGAGGATCTGCAGGACGGTCAGCGGCAGCGGTACCGTCCCGCCCGACAGCGCGAAGACGAGAAATGGGATCACCTCGGGCGTCGCGTGGGCGAAGATGTAGAGGATGAACTTGCGGACGTTGTCGAAGACCTGACGTCCTGCCTCGACGGCGGTCACGATGGTGGCGAAGTTGTCGTCGGTGAGCACCATGGTCGAAGCCTCACGGGCGACGTCCGTTCCGGTCAGGCCCATCGCGACGCCGATGTCGGCCCGCCGCAAGGCCGGTGCGTCGTTGACGCCGTCGCCGGTCATCGCGATCACGTGATCGCCGGCGCGGAGCGCGTCTGCGATGCGGAGCTTGGCTTCGGGCGAGCTGCGGGCGAAGATGATCTCCCGGTCTTCACGCAAAAGCTCGTCCAGTTGGTGCTCGGTGAGCTGCTCGAGCTCGCGGCCGGTGATGACGTAGCCGCCGTCACTCGCGATCCCGACGCGCCTCGCGATCTCACGGGCAGTCGGTCCGTAGTCGCCGGTGACGACGTGGATGCGGATTCCGGCACCGTGGCAGAGCCGGACCGCCTCGGAGACCTCGGGCCGCGGAGGGTCGAAGAGTGCGACCAGCCCCAGCAGGCAGAGCTCGTGCTCGGCGTCCTCGCGGCGCTCGGGCGGCGGAGCGCCGGCCGGGAGACGTCGGCGGGCGACGGCGAGAACCCGCAGCCCCTGGGCGGCGTAACGCTCGAGAACGGCGGTGACCTCTTCGCGGTCCGCCTGCTCGAGCGGGCGATGGTTCGTGCGGCCGCCGATACGGGTGGCACGACGCAGCACCTCCTCGGGTGCTCCCTTCGCGTGCACCGTCAGCGTCCCGTCCTCGCGCTCGTCCACCGTGGACATGAGCCGGAGCTTCGGGTCGAAGCGGTAGAGCCTGCGGCGCTTGCGCTCGCGGCGGCGAAGCGCGACATCGATGCCGAGGTCCCCGGCGGCTTCGAGCATGCCGATCTCGGTCGCCTCACCGCGCGACTTCGTCCTGCGCGCCGGGTCGACCTCGGCAGTGCTCGAGGAGGCCGTGGCGCGGGCGAGGAGGCCGAGCACCGGGTTCGTCTCCACCGTGGCGGCGAGATCGGCACCCCCGTCGAGGTCGGTCTCCCCGAGCGGTGTCCAGATCTTGACCGCCCGCATGCGGTTCTCGGTCAGCGTGCCCGTCTTGTCGGTGCAGATCACGTCGGCGGAACCGAGCGTCTCCACGGCGCTCAGCCGCTTCACGAGTGCGCCGCGGCGGGCGAGCATCGCAACCCCGACCGCGAGCGCGAGCGTGATCGTCGGCAGCAGCCCTTCGGGCACGTTGGCCACGATCAGGCCGATGGCGAAGTTGAGTGCGTCCGACAGCGGGAGGCTGGCGCCGAGCCAGCCGATCGGGAGAAAGGCGATGCCGACGAGCACCGCGACGACGGCGATCAACCACGCAACACGGCGCACCTGGCGCTCGAGCGGGCTCAGCTCGACCTCCACCCGCTCCGAGAGCGACGCGATGCGCCCGAGCTCGGTCTGCATCCCCGTGCGGAGGACGACCGCCTTCGCTTCCCCGCCGATGCACGCCGAGCCGCTGAACACAAGGTTTCGCGCCTCGATCGCGGGCAAGGTCGAGTCCGCGAGCTCGGCCGACCGGTAGACGGGCTGCGACTCGCCGGTCAGCGTCGACAGGTCGACTTCGAGCGCGCCCTCGAGCAGTAGGCCGTCCGCAGAGACCCGGTCACCCTCGGCGAGCAGCAGAACGTCGCCGGGAACGAGCAGCGCCGCGTCGATCGTTCGGCGATGACCGTCGCGCAGCACCAGCGCCTGCGGGGGCAGATACGTCTTCAGCGCCTCGACCGCGCGCTCCGCCTGCCGCTCCTGCACGAAGGCGAAGGCCGCGTTCAGCACGATCACGGCAAGGATCGCCCCGCACAGGACCGGCGTCTTTCCGACCAGCGCCAACGCGGCCGCCAGCCAGAGCAGCAACGCGAGCGGATGCGTCAGTTGCTGGAGCAGCTGGCGCGGCCATTGTCGACCGCCCCGCCGGACGAGCTCGTTCCGGCCGAACGTCGCGAGGCGCCGCTCCGCCTCACGCTCCGAGAGCCCTCCGGGTCGGACACGGAGCCTCGGGGGAACGACCGCGGGCGCGTTCAGCTCGCGCTCGGCGGGATGGGGTTTGAGACCCACCGACATATCGCCAGCGTCATCGCCAGCGACAGGTGCATTCGTCGCGCCGGTGATGGCACACCGGGCACTTCACCGCCTGCCAGCGCAGCCGCTTCTCGCCGATACCGGCGGCAACCATGAGCAGGCTCGCGACTACGGCAGCGACAAGGAGGGAGACGCTGTACGCGGCAAGCAGGATCATGCCGCCATCGTCCCGTCTCGCCGAGGGGCGCGCGTCGTGCTAGACCCCGAGGCCTGCTGCGGGTTGTCCGCACCAAGAACAACCGGGATCACGGGCGGATCGCAGGTGTTCCCGGCGATCCGCCCGTGGGTCTCTTGCGAGGCCGTCCTCAGTCGCGATCGATCTTCTTGCCGGAGGGAGTGAGCGCATACCAGCCGGCGCCGAAGTCGCGAAGGCCTTCACCGTTCGTCTGGCCGCGCACGGCGTCTCCCGAGAAGAGGTAGAGCGGGTGTCCCGCGTAGGTCACCTGACGGGTCCCGTCGGGCCGCCTGATGCTGGCGAGCAGCGACCGCTGCACCCCTTTGACGACCAACGCCTTGCCTCTGGTCAGCAGCGGCGGCCAGTAGACCGCGCACGTACCGGAGCACGCGCTCCGGCTGCGTGTGTCCTTCTCGAACAGGTACAGCGTGCGGCCCCGCCCATCGGCGACGACCCGGCCCAGACCGGTGCGGGCGGTCGTCACCGTCGCCGAGCCGGCTTTCGGGGTCGCTGCGGCAATCGCCACGCCGACGAGGAGGGAGACGACCGCGGCAGTGACGACGAGTGCGAAGAGGTTCTTCATTGCGATCTCCTTGGTACTCGACTGTTTGTGGACTCAAGTACTGGCCACGAACTCGTCCGGATTGCCCCCGACCCGCGCTCTTACTCGACCCTTACACGTTCTACGGAGAAACCCCGACGCCGGGCCGGCCCGAAGCGGCGACCCTGAGCATGATGGGTTCCGCCTCGTCGGTTGTCGGCGTCGATTCGCTGACGAAGCACTTCGGCAAGCTCGTCGCGGTAGACGGGCTCACGTTCGAGCTGGCTTCCGGGACCGTCACCGGATTCCTCGGCCCGAACGGCGCCGGGAAGACGACCACGCTCCGCATGCTGCTCGGCCTCGCCGAGCCGACGCGGGGAGCCGCGCTCGTCTTCGGCCGCCGCTACCGCGAGCTCGACGACCCGATTCGCCGTGTCGGAGCAGTGCTGGAGGCGAGCGACTTCCATCCCGGCCGCCGGGGCCGCGATCACCTGCGGATGCTGGCGCTCGCAACCAGGACGCCGGCGGCGCGCGTCGACGATGTGCTGCGGATGGTGGAGCTCGGGCAGGCTGCGCGCCGGCGTGTGAAGACGTATTCGCTCGGCATGCGTCAGCGGCTCGCGCTCGCGGCCGCGCTGCTCGGGGACCCGGAGCTGCTCGTGCTCGACGAGCCGGCGAACGGTCTCGATCCCGAAGGGGTGCGCTGGCTCCGCGACTTCCTGCGCGCGTTCGCCGCCGAGGGCAAGACCGTGTTCGTCTCGAGTCACGTGCTCGCCGAGGTGGCGCAGACGGTCGACCGGGTGGTGATCATCAACAAGGGCAGGCTCGTGGCCGAGTCGCCGCTCCACGAGCTGACCGCGCGAGTCGCGGGCGCCGTGCACGTGCGAACGCCGCAGCGCGCAGAGTTCGAGGGCGTCCTGCACGCGGCCGGGCTGCAGACGACCGCACTTGACGGCGACGAGCTGCTCGTCGCGGGCGCATCGAGCGCGCAGGTGGGCGCACTCGCCGCGGGCGCCGGCATCGAGCTGCACGAGCTGGTACAGGAGACGACGTCGCTCGAAGAGGTCTTCCTCGACCTGACCTCGGAGGCGGCCGTATGACAGCGCTCGTCCGCTCCGAGCTCCTGAAGCTCCGCACGACTCGGACGGCGCTCGCGCTGATCATCGGCATGGTCGGGCTGATCGTGCTCGTGACGCTGCTGAACGGCCTCGCCGCCGACCACGCCTACTTCCTGGAGCGCAAGAACCAGTTCCAGCTGCTCGCGAACGGCTCGATCGCGTCGGCCTTCGCAGCGATCCTGGGCGTGCTCTCGCTGACGACCGAGTTTCGGCACGGGACGGTCAGGCCGACGTTCCTCGCCTCGCCCGCACGCACGCGGGTGCTGGTTGCGAAGCTGATCGCGATCGCCGTCTTCGGCCTCGCGCTCGGTGCGGTCGGGATCGGGCTCTCGTACGCGATCGGCACGATCTGCATGGACGCGCGCGGGGTGACGTCGCTGCTCGGTGGAAGCGACATCGCGCTCGTCTTCGCCGGCGCGATCGCCGCGACGGTCCTCTGGGGCGTCTTCGGCGTTGCCATCGGCGCCGTCGTACGCAACCAGGTCGGGGCGCTGGTCGGCCTTCTCATCTGGTCGCTGTTCGTCGAGAGCATCCTCTTCGCGCTCGTCCCCTCGGCCGGGCGCTTCCTGCCGGGCCAGGCCGCGAGCGTCCTGACCCAGATCGACACGCCGCACCAGCTGTCCGTGACCGCCGGCGTGCTCGTCTTCCTCGCCTACATCGCCGTCGCGGCCGTCGCCGGCGCGATGGTCACCGAGCGCCGCGACGTTTGACCAGGGCGTTGCCAAGCGGGTAGCGACACAGGCCCGCCCCACCGTGATTCCTCTCGCTCCTCGCCGCCGATGCACGACCCCCCACTCTCTGCGAGGCCGACGAGGGTCTCGCCCTGGTCCGGCATGAAGGCATCGATGTACACCAGTCCCTTGACGTTCGGGTTGCCCGTAGCGGCGTTGGTGGCGACGGCGCGAGCTTCGGCCCTCATGGGGAGGGTGGGTACGGAGCCCGCGCCGTTTGCACCTCATGACCGCCCGAGCTTCGAGGCGGGCACTGGCACGACCGTAACAGAGTTACATCACGATATGAACTAGTCGGATTGCCAGCCGCGGGCGTGGAGATCCAGAACATGCTGCCAGAGCCGATGACGATGCAAGGACGTCGTCCCGGCCTGGATCGCGACGAATCTGCCGTGCGACCCTGTCAACGCCCTCCTCGAAGATCTACCCGGGTTATCCTCTGGAGCCGCTGATGACGGGTCGGGACGACCGACGTGGCAGCGCATCCGACCCGGACGACTGGTTCGCGGGCGCAGACCTGCGTCCGTCTGCGCCTCCGCGCGATGCGCCCTCGGAAGAGGCGGTCGACGAGCCGGACTGGCTCGAAGGCGGGACGCGGGAGGCTGGCGTGCTGCCGGCTCCACCGGCCCGCCAGCCGAGCAGATGGTTTGCGCTGCTCGGGCTGGCGGCGCTCGCCGTAATCGTCGTGATCGCCTTCTTCGGAGCCGATCTGTTCAGCAGCAACAAGAGCTCGAAGCCGCCGCTCCCGACCACGACCCCGCCGACGACACAATCGACGACGACCACACCATCGACGATCACCGCGCCGCCGTCGACGACGGTGCCGGCGCTGACCTCCGGGCTGCTGAAACAGGGAACGAGCGGCGCCGACGTGAAGGCGCTCCAGCGGGCACTCGCGGCGGCAGGCCACTCGCCGGGCACGGTCGACGGCGACTTCGGACCGAAGACCGAGCAGGCGCTGATCGCGTTTCAGCAGGCCGCCGGCATTCCCGCCGACGGCGTCTACGGCCCACAGACGAAAGCGGCTCTCGAGAGAGTGCTGAAGGCGGGCTGATCACCCACGTGCCGCTTCCCGAGGCCTGCTCAAACCGCGTTCGATGAGTTGCGGCTTTCCGGCGCCTCTTCCGACCGCAAGTGACCCGGTAGGTTTGCCCGGGAATGAGGGCATTCGTCACCGGCGGCGGCCGCGGCATCGGCGCGGGGATTGCGAGGGCGCTCGCGGGCGACGGCTGGGACGTCGTCGTGGGTGCACGTAGCCGCGAGCAGGTTGAGGCGGTCGCGGAGGAGATCGGCGGGGCGTGGGTGGAGGTGGATGTCGCCGACCGCGGGTCGGTCGAGCGAGCGGTCGCCGAGGCGGGAGAGCTCGACCTGCTGGTCGCGAACGCCGGCGTCGACCAGGAGCACGCGCCGTCCTGGGAGATCGACCCGGCCGACTGGTGGCGCGTGTACGAGGTCAACGTCCTCGGCGTGCACCTCTGCTGCCGCGCCGTGATCCCCGGGATGCTCGAGCGCAACCATGGCCGGATCGTGATCACCGCCAGCGGCGCTGCCTACCTGCCGGGCGGCGACCGCACCGCCTACCCGCCGAGCAAAGCCGCGGTCTGCCGCTACGGCGAGACGTTGGCGAACGAGCTTGCCGGCCGGATCCCGGTCTTCTTCTTCAGCCCCGGGCTCGTGCGGACGGAGATGACCGAGGACATGGGCTTGTTCGCGGAGGACGCGCCCTGGACGCCACCGGAGCTCGCGCCCGAGCTCGTCCGCAAGCTCGCCACCGGCCAGTACGACGTACTCGCAGGTCGCTACCTGCACGCCGAGCACGACGACGCCGACGAGCTCGTCCGGCGGATCGACGACGTGCGCGCGCGCGACCTCAACGCAATCCGGCTCCGACGAGAATAGGAAACGGCGCGCTCCGCCGTCTGAGGCTCGGACAAACATACGTCTACAACGTCGGCCCGTCCGCGAACTCGCTGGCAAGTGCCAGCCGAAACCTGACTAGCACTTTCGGCTGGCGGCGGGTCGCGGGAAGACCCGGCGTCCGGTAGGCGCATGGCCGGTAGAGGCGAAAGCCGCCGTTTCCGGCAGGCCCTGCGACCGATCTGGCTCGCGGCTAACCAGCAGCTCGGCGAGGGGTCAGATCGCTGATTATCGAGACGATCTTCCACGCTCCGGGCTCGGTGGTGAGGTCGTAGAGCACCTCGGGCGGCCCCTCGAGATGTGCGACCTCGTCCGCGAGATAAGCGCGACCTGCCGGGGGACTTGCTCGGGCTGGCATTCAAGCGCGAACGCTCGACCGCTCGTAGCGGGCCCGGATCTCTGCCCACCGGTCGGCGGGAATCGCCTTCGTATTGGCCCCTTTGACCACGAAGCCTGAACCACAGACAAAGCACTTCCACACCGGCTGGCCGCGGTCCTCTCCGTGGATGGTGAACGCGACGGCCGTGTCTTCGTCGGCGGCCGCGCGGCCCGTTTGCCCGCAGAGCGGACACATCAGGCTTTCTTGTGACTTCGTCTGGTCGGCGTGACGTCCGTGCATGCGTGCCGAGAGCTTCATGTGCTCCCCCTTGTCTAGGAACGGGTCGTCCGCCAGGGCACCCTACCAAACAACATCACGCACTGATGTAGTCGAATGTTAGAGCCCGTTCTGCGAATACTCGATTGGTGGGTCAACCAGTGACGGCGGCCCACGATCGTCGAGTCCTGAGCCGTTCTCTCACCGAGAACAACTCTGGCTGCGACGTCTTACTGTTACTGTCGCGCTCTAGCGATCCGCGATGAAGCCGTGGCCGTATCCGAGGATCTGTTTCGGTGGGAGCGCTTCGGACTCGCAACCTTCTGGCCGTATGAGGGCCTCGAGTTCGAGGGCGTGGAGAACAAGGATGCCTGCCTGTTCCCTCTCGCCATCCTCAACCCGTCGGGCCGACCCGAGCTGGCGATCCTCCACCGGCCGCTCTTTCCCGGCACCCGTCCGGAGGAGACGGCCGGCCACCCGCCGACCCGTGAGCTCGACCCCCGATCGCGAAAGCAGCTGGAGCTCCTACAGCCCGATGACCCTGGAGAGCGATGCGCCGTATCGCCTCGGCCAGTTCACCTCGCACCACCGGCTGGCGGCCCCGGTCGCGCCCTGGGAGCAGCTCAAGATCGGCGGCGGCACCCCGCCCGTGCTCACCCGGCACGGCTGGCTGTTCATCTACCACGGCGTGAGCAAGATCGTCGAGGCGGGCACCGACAGACATCGGCTCTGCTACTCGGCCGGCGTAGTGGTGCTCGCAAACGAGCACCCACGGGTGATCTTGGCCGACGACCGGATCGGCGTCGCACACCTCGATATCCCGGCCTTCCTGCCGTCGGAAGCAGCCGCCGGCACGCTGGAAACACGAAGAGCAGGACGATCGTCGTCGTGACACGGAATGCAACTCAGGCCGAGGAGAAGGCGGCAGCGAAGCCCGACGCGCAGGACGGTTTGAGGGCCCTTCCGTTGTCGGAGGTGCTGAACCGGTTGAGGTCGTCGCCGGATGGCCTCACTGAAGCCGAGGCGCAGAAGCGGCTGATCCAGTATGGGCCGAACGAGATCGAGGAGAAGAAGGCCAGTCCGTTCCTGAAGTTCCTCACCTATTTCTGGGGTCCTATTCCGTGGATGATCGAGGTGGCCGTGGTCCTCTCGGGCGTCGTCGGGCACTGGCCAGATTTCTTCATCATCCTGCTCTTGCTCGTCGCCAACGCGACGATCGGGTTCTGGGAGGAGCGCCAGGCGGGCAACGCGATCGCTGCCTTGAAGGCCAGGCTCGCGATCAAGGCCCGGGTCAAGCGCGACGGCAAGTGGATCACTCCGGCGGCCCGCGAGCTGGTGCCTGGGGATGCGATCCGGTTGCGACTTGGCGATATCGTCCCGGCGGATGCGCGGCTGCTGGCGGGCGACCCGGTCGAGGTCGACCAGTCGGCGCTGACGGGGGAGTCGTTGCCGGCCACGGTGGAGCCCGGCGGAGCGGTGTTCTCGGGCTCGATCATTCGTCAGGGTGAGATCGGCGCGCTGGTCTACGCGACGGGCGCGAACACCTACTTCGGCAAGACGGCGCTCCTCGTGGAGCAGGCGCACACCGTCAGCCACTTTCAGCGCGCGGTGCTGAAGATCGGCAACTACCTGATCCTCCTGGCCGGGATCTTCGTCGCCGTGATCATCGTCGCCTCGATCCTCCGCGGCGACGCGGTTCTGACCACTTTGCAGTTCGCCCTGGTGCTGACGGTGGCCGCGATCCCGGTGGCGATGCCGACGGTGTTGTCGGTGACGATGGCGGTCGGCGCGCGCCTGCTCGCGACGAAGAAGGCGATCGTGAGCCGGCTGGTCGCGATCGAGGAGTTGGCCGGCGTCGACGTGCTCTGCACCGACAAGACCGGCACGCTGACCCAGAACAAGCTGACCCTGGGCGACCCCTTCGCGATCGACGATCTCCCGGCCCGGCAGGTGATTCTCGACGCCGCGCTGGCCTCACGCGGCGACGATGACGACACGATCGACCTGGCCGTCCTGGGCGGACTCAGCGACGAGCAGGCGTTGGGGGGCTATCAGGTCGTTCACTTCCACCCCTTCGACGCGGTCAGCAAGCGAACGGAGGCCGCCGTCGAAGCCGGGGACGGGAAGACGTTCAAGGTGACCAAGGGCGCACCGCAGGTGATCCTGGAACTCTCGGCCAACGCCGGCAAGGTGCAGGCGGAGGTTGACAGGGCGGTCGACGAGTTCGCCGCGCGCGGCTTTCGCTCGCTGGGCGTGGCCCGGGCCGACGGACCTGGGCCATGGCAGTTTGTCGGCGTGCTGCCCCTGTTCGACCCGCCGCGGACGGACGCCAAGGCAACAATCGCCACCGCGCGAGAGCTGGGCGTGGAGGTCAAGATGGTCACGGGCGATGCTCTCGCGATCGCGCGGGAGACCGCCAAGACACTGGGGATGGGCACGGGCATTCTCGACGCCTCCGGCCTGGGCGACGTGGAGCGCAAGGAGACGACGGCGGCGGCCCAGGCGATCGAGAGCGCCGACGGCTACGCCCAGGTGTTCCCCGAACACAAGTTCCACATCGTCGACGTCCTGCAAAGACAGGGCCACATCGTCGGTATGACCGGCGACGGGGTCAACGACGCCCCGGCGCTGAAGAAAGCCGACTGCGGCATCGCCGTGTCGGGAGCGACCGACGCAGCCCGCGCGGCGGCGGCGATCGTACTCACGACCCCGGGGCTGTCGGTGATCATCGACGCGGTCAAAGAGAGCCGGAAGATCTTCCAGCGCATGAACAGCTATGCGATCTACCGGATCGCCGAGACGCTGCGCGTGCTCCTGTTCGTGACGCTCGTGATCCTGATCTTCAACTTCTTCCCGGTCACGGCGGTGATGATCGTGATCCTCGCTTTGCTCAACGACGGCGCCATCCTCTCCATCGCCTATGACAACGTGCGCTACCGCGATCAGCCCGAGGCCTGGGACATGCACCTCGTCTTGGGGATCGCCACCGTGCTCGGCGTCGTCGGCCCGATCGCCGCGTTCGGCCTCTTCTCCATCGGCGACAGCGTCGCTCACCTCCCCCATCCGGAGCTCCAGACGCTGATGTACCTGATGCTGTCGGTGGCCGGGCACCTGACGATCTTCCTGACCCGAACCCGCGGCCCGTTCTGGTCGATACCCCCCGCGCGCATTCTCCTCCTCGCCGTGCTCGGCACGCAGATGCTCGCGACCCTGATCGCGGTGCTCGGCCTGTTCATGACACCCCTCCCATGGGCCTGGGCACTGTTCGTCTGGGGATACGCGCTCGCGTGGTTCCTCGTCACCGACCGCGTCAAACTGCTCGCCTACCGGATCCTCGACCCGGTAAACGACAAGGCCATCGGAAGGGGCGACACGCCCCGACCGAGCCCGGGCCGCGAGCCGACGTACGTCTCTCCGGCGAAGGTGGCCCCGTTCCATACCGACCCCGACCCTGAGGAGCCCCGACGGCGGGGGCCGGTCCCATGAACGGCGGGAAGTTGAGATGAGCGAGGCCGACGGCAGTGCGGGATCGGCCGATGCGCTTGTTCTGTTCGGCGCGACCGGCGACCTCGCCCACAAGATGATCTTTCCCGCGCTGTATGCGATGGTGAAGCGAGCCGCCCTGGCTGTCCCGGTGATAGGCGTCGCCTACTCGAACTGGGATCTCCAGCGCCTCCGCGAGCGGGTCCGCGACAGCATCGCGCAGGACACCGGCGGGATCGACAACGAGGAGGCTCTCGACCGTCTGATCGCGCTGCTCGTGTACATCGACGGCGACTACAACGATCCCGGCACGTTCACGGCGCTCGAGGGAGCGCTTGGCGGCGCCCGCCGCCCTGCGTACTACCTGGCAATCCCGCCCTCGCTGTTTGGGACAGTGATCGAGGGACTCGGGCGCGCGGGCCTGGCGGACGGGGCGCGCGTCATCGTCGAGAAGCCGTTCGGGCGCGATCTCGCCTCGGCGAGGGAGCTCAACCGCGTCGCGCGATCGGTCTTCGCGGAGGACTCGATCTTCCGGATCGACCACTTCCTCGGCAAGGAGGCGATCTTGAACGTCCTCTACTTCCGCTTCGCCAACTCCTTCCTCGAGCCGATCTGGAACCGCAACTATGTGGCCAACGTCCAGATCACGCTGGCGGAGACGTTCGGCGTGGAGGGCCGCGGCGCGTTCTACGAGACAGCCGGCTGTCTGCGCGACGTGGTCGAGAACCATCTCTTCCAGATCGTCGCCCTGCTCGCGATGGAGCCTCCGACCCACAGAGGCTACGGCGCCCTGCAGAGCGAGAAGCTCGACGTCTTCAAGGCCATCCGGCCGTTGGAGCCCGGCGACCTGGTGCGCGGGCAGTTCGTCGGCTACCGGGACGAGCCCGGCGTGGCGAAGGACTCCGACGTGGAGACCTTCTGCGCGCTGCGGCTCTCCATCGACTCGTGGCGCTGGGCCGGTGTGCCCTGGTACCTCCGCTCCGGCAAGCGCCTCCCCGAGACGGCGACCGAGATCGTGGTCGAGCTGAAGCCGCCGCCGCAGCAGCTCTTCGCTGACTCCTGGCCGGCGGCCGGCCCGGCGAACTACCTCCGCTTCCGGCTCGCCCCGGACGCGGCCATCGCCCTCGCTGCCCGCGTCAAGCGGACAGGCGAGGAGTTCGTCGGCGACCAGCGTGAGCTCTTCCTGCTCGACGCGCAGCCGAACGAGGAGGCGCCCTACGAACGGCTGCTCGGTGACGCCATGGCCGGCGACGGCGCGCTCTTCACCCGAGAAGACTCCGTCGAGGCGGCCTGGGCGGTCGTCGATCCAGTCCTCGCCACCCACCACCCGGCACATCCCTACAAACCAGGCACCTGGGGGCCCAAGGAGGCCGGCAGGCTCATCGACCGCCACGGCCGCTGGCACAACCCCCTGCCCGCGGGAAAGGCGACGCCTGCGGAAGCTCGACGCGCCTGAGCAGCCTGCTTGTTCAACGGGACATGTAGGTGGCTCAGCTGGTCGACGCAGACGCGTGCGCGGCACGAGCAGCTCCATCTCTTTCACGTCCAGGCCACGCCGGCTACGAACCAGCGCGTCCAACAGAGCCCGGACGGCGAGGTAGAGGAAGGAAAGAGCCATGCCGCCGATCCTCCCGGCCCCCTCGCACCACCACCGCGACACCGATATTGGCTCCCTTCAAGGTCGAGGCTGACATCGACATCTTTGTGTCTTCCGATGACGCGCAGGCCAATCCGGAGCAGCCCGAGATGATCGAGGGCTCGACGCGGCTTGTGAAGCAGCTCGGTTCGGTCGCTCCGGCCTCCGGTCTTCTTGTCGGCCCGAGCTTTGCGCTACTGCTCGCTCCGGCCGCGCCGCGCCGGCGCGCGCCCGCGCGGCTGGGTCGGCGCAGGCCGACTCGGCGCCGCGGGAATCGACTCCGTCACGGGGCCATTCGTCTTCAGCTCGATCGTCTTGCCGTGATGCTCGACCTCGAGCGGATCTCCCTCGAGGCGGTAGCTGGCCTGCGTCTTCGTCACCTCGACGTGGAGCCGCCGCCCGCGAAAGACGACGCGGAAGGCGAGGCGCTCGAGGCGCGCGGGCAAGCGCGGCGCGAAGCTGAGCCGGTCCCCATGGTCTCGTAGCCCGCCGAAGCCGGCGACCGCCGCGATGCACGCGCCGGCGAGGCTCGCGATGTGAAGCCCGTCGCGCGTGTTGCGCTCGGAATCGCTCAGATCGATGAGAGCTGCCTCGGCGAAGTAGTCGTAGGCGAGGTCGAGATGGCCAACCTCTGCCGCCACGACCGCCTGAGTCGACGCTGAGAGCGACGAGTCCCTGACGGTCAACGCCTCGTAGTAGGCGAAGTCGCGCGCCTTCTCCTCATCGGTGAAGGCGTCTCCGAGCACGTGCAGCGCGAGCACGAGGTCCGCCTGCTTCACCACCTGCTTGCGGTAGAGATCGAAGTACGGGAAGTGGAGCAGGAGCGGGTACTGGTCGTCACCCGTGCTCTCGAAGTCCCACACCTGGTGGCTCGTGAAGCCCTCCGACTGCGGATGGACGCCGAGCGCGTCGTCCCACGGGACGACGATGTCGCGGGCAGCGTCACGCCAGGCCGCCGCCTCCTCGAGGTCCGCTCCGAGCGACGCGGCGTGCCGGGGGTGGCGCGCGACCGCATCGGCGGCGGCGCGGAGGTTCCGCTGGGCGAGCAGATTCGTGTAGACGTTGTTGTCGGCTATCGCGCTGTACTCGTCGGGGCCCGTGACCCCGTCGATGCGAAACCGACCATCGGCGTCGTGGTGGCCGAGCGACCGCCACAGACGAGCAGTCTCGACGAGGAGCTCGAGGCCGACTTCCCGCTCGAACTCTTCGTCCTCCGTCGCCCGCTGGTACCGAATGACCGCGTCCGCGATCGCTCCACCGATGTGGAACGCAGCCGTGCCGGCCGGCCAGTAGCCCGAGCACTCCTGGCCTCTGATCGTCCGCCAGGGGAAGACCGCGCCTGCGAGCCCGAGCTGGGCGGCACGCTGCCGGGCGAGATCCAGCGTCGAGTGGCGCCAGCGCAGCGCATCCCCCGCCGCCCGTGAAGCGCTGTAGGTCAGCACCGGCAAGATGAATCGCTCGGCGTCCCAGAACGTGTGCCCGTCGTAGCCGGGGCCCGTCAGGCCTTTAGCCGGAATCGCGCGCCGCTCGGTGCGCGCACCCGCCTGAAGGGTGTGGAAGAGCCCGAACCGCACCGCCTGCTGCAGCTCGGCGTCGCCCTCGAGCTCGACGTCGGCGCCGCCCCAGAACTCGTCGAGATAGCGCCGCTGCCCGGCGACCAGCCCGTCCCAGCCGGTGTGCGTCGCTTCTGCGAGGGCGGCGACGGCCTCGTCTCGAAGCCCCGCCTGCGAGCGCCGGCTCGACCACGCGTACGCGACGAACTTCACGATCGTGAGGCGCTCGCCCGGCGCGAGATCTGCGGCGACGGTGACACGGCCGACGTCGGGCCCACTCTCCCCGCGCGCATCCGTCCCGTCCGGTCCCTCGACCACGTGGTCCATCCCCGCCGCGAGGACGAGCTTGCTCGATCGCGTGGAGTGGACGAGGACGACGCGAACGTCGTGGTGATAGGCCGATTCGGCGACGAGCGGCGACTTCAGGGCGGCGGCCTCCCGCGGGTCGTCCGACTTCGGCCGTCCGAGTTCGTTCGCGACGAGCTCGGACTGGACGACGATCCGGACCGCGCCCTCGACCGGCTCGACCTCGTAGCGGATCGCCGCGGCCGCCCGCTGCACGAACGAGACCAGCCGCGTCGATCGCACCCGGACGGCGGTCCCCGCAGGCGAGCGCCACTCGGCGCGCCGGCGAAGCAACCCGGCCCGCAGGTCGAGCTCTCGTTCATGCGAGAGCAGCTGCCCATAGCGGACATCGAACGGCTCGTCGTCGACGAGCAGCCGGATGATCTTGCCGTTCGTCGAGTTGACGATCGTCTGGCCGGACTCCGGGTACCCGAAGCCGCCCTCGGCGTAGGGAAGCTCCCGAAACTCGTAGAACGAGTTCAGGTACGTGCCGGGAAGACCGAACGGCTCGCCCTCGTCCAGGTTGCCTCGCAGGCCGATATGCCCGTTCGAGAGGGCGAACACGGACTCGGTCTGGGCAAGCACCTCGAGGTCGAGGGCCGTCTCACGGACCGCCCACGGATCGACCTCGAACGTCGGATGCTCGATCACGCGAGCAGCTCGGCCAGATCGGCGACGACGACGTCAGCGCCGTGGCCCCGCAACGCGTCGGCCTGGCCGACACGATCCACCCCGACGACGAGGCCGAAGCCCCCGGCGCGCCCGGCCTCGACGCCCGCCAGTGCGTCCTCGAAGACGGCCGCTGCCGCCGGCTCCACACCGAGCATCGCAGCGGCGCGGAGAAACATGTCGGGCGCCGGCTTCCCGCGTAGATGCTCGCGCTCCGCGACGATCCCGTCGACCTCCACCTCGAAGAGCTCGGCGATTCCCGCGACCTCCAGGACCTCGCGGCAGTTCGCGCTCGCCGAGACCACCGCGCGGCGGAGCCCTGCCTCACGGGCCGCCCGGACGAAGCGCACCGATCCGTCGAAGACCCCGATGCCGTCTCGACGGATCCTCGCGAGCAGGCGCTCGTTCTTGCGGTTACCGAGGCCGCCAATCGTGTCCGACCCCGGCGGGTCGCTCGAGCTCCCCTCGGGGAGCTCGATGCCCCTCGAGGCGAGGAACGAACGAATCCCGTCCAGGCGCTCCTTGCCGTCGACGTACTCGTCGTAGTCGGAAACCAGGTCGAAGGGCACAAACGTGACGCCCTCGCGCGCCGCCCGCGCCCGCAGGAACGTGTCGAACATCTCCTTCCAGGCCGCGGCGTGCACGGACGCGGTGTCGGTCAAGACCCCATCCAGATCGAACAGGCCCGCCCGGACCGGCGACGGAAGACGGAGAATCGACGAAACGGCCATCGCCCGAAGACTCGCCGTTACCCTCCGGCGCGGCAAGTCCTCCACCGAGCGCGCGACGCTCCACCGGCGTCCGGGAGCTCTGACTGTCCCAACCGATCCCCGATCAGGCGTCCCATCGACTTGCCTGTGCCTCGGGACCTCGGCTCGCGAGCGGGTAGCGTGTCCTCGTAGGCACGCGCCGTCGCCGCCTTCATCGACCCGCTGCGGACACGGCGGTCAAGGAGGGCCTCGTACTCAGCGACCCAGGCCAGGAACTCGACATTCCGCCCCTCGCTCCAGCCTAAGGCGGTCAAGGGGCCAAGGGTCAAGAAGCGTCGAGTCGCGGAGCCGGCACTTCGGGAGCTCCAGGTCGAGATCGACACGGGCCAATTTGCCCTTCTGTAGTCGGGGCGCCGAGATTTGAACTCGGGACCTCTAGTCCCCCAGACTAGCGCGCTAACCAGGCTGCGCCACGCCCCGCGACGGGACGTACGCTACCAGGGCGGTTCCGGCGCTCCAGGGAAGTGAGGCAGCGATTCCGTACGACCTGGTGATCGAGCTCGAGAACGAGTCCGGCGCGCTGGCGCGGGTCGCGACGGCGATCAGTGACGCCGGCGTGAACCTCGCCGCGGCCACCTGCATCGGCACGGGCGAGCGCGTCGAGCTACACGTTCTGGTCCCGCACGCCGAGGCCGCAAGGCACGCGTTGACGCTCTCCCAGCTCGCCGTCACCCGAGAGCGCGAAGTCGTCGTCGTCGAGGTCGAGGACCGGCCGGGGGTGCTGGCCGACCTCACGCGGTCGATCGCACGCGCGGGTGTCGACCTCGATCTCGTCTACGTCGCGACGCTCAACCGGATCGTCTTCGGCTCGGAGGATCTCGAAGGCCTCAGGGCGGCGCTTCGCACCGAGGGCTGACGCTACCCGCCGCCTGGAGTCGGGCCGAAACCCTGGCCTTGCCCCCGGCGCAGAGCCGGTTTCAATACCTGGCAAACATGCTGCTAGTTAGGAGAACCTCCTAATCGGTCTCACGCGCTCAGAGGGGGAGCCGGTCAGGCGAGACGGGCCCGCGGCGTCGGCGTCGCGGGCCTGTCTCATTCGCTCAGTGGCTCCGGGGGACGCGGCACGGAATAGGCGTGTGCTTCAATCGTTGAAGTAGATACAACGATTGAACCAATTGACGAGGAGAGTCTCTTGCCCAACCTGCTGCTGATCCCGCTCGAGGACAGCGTCGTCTTCCCGAACATGTCGGTGACGCTGACCGTCGATGTCGGTGACGACGAGCGCGTGTTCCTCGTGCCAGTGCACGAGGGCGAGTACGCGCAGGTCGGCACCGTCGCCGAGGTCTCGGGGCGGATGCGCCTGCCGGGAGGCGGCGCCGCCGTCACCCTGGACGGCCTCCACCGCGGCGTCGCCGGCGCCGCGCAGACCGGCCCCGACGGGCGGCTCCGGGTCGAGGTCGACGAGCACGTCGACGAGGAGCCGCCGCGCGTCCAGACCGTCGAGCTCGAGCGCGAGTACCGAGCCGTCGTCGAGGAGATCCTCGACCTCCGCGAGGCCGACCCTCGCATTCGCGAGTTCGTCCGGGCGATCACGAGCACCGGCGCCCTCGCCGACACGTCGGCCTACGCGCCCGACATCGGCTTCGCCGACAAGGTCGAGCTGCTCGAGGCGATCGACGTCGTCGAGCGTCTGAAGCTCTCGCTGCGCCTGCAGCGCGAGCGCCTCGCCGAGCTGCAGGTGCGCCGCCGCATCCGTGAGGACGTGGAGTCCGGCGCGCAGAAGCAGCAGCGCGAGTACATCCTGCGCCGTCAGCTCGAGTCGATCCGGAAGGAACTCGGTGACGACGACGGGTCGGCCGCCGAGGACTATCGCAAGCGGATCGCCGAGGCGGACATGCCCGAGGCGGTCCGCGAGCAGGCCGAGCGCGAAGCCGGCCGTCTCGAGCGCATGGGCGACCAGAGTGGCGAGTCGCAGATGATCCGCACGTACCTCGACTGGCTGCTCGCCGTGCCGTGGGGCAAGCGCTCCGAGGAGCGCCTCGACCCCGCCTACGCGCGGGAGGTGCTCGACGCCGATCACGCAGGCCTCGAGGACGTCAAGGACCGGATCGTCGAGTATCTGGCCGTGCGAAAGCTGCGCGAGGAGCGCGGCATCGAGGAAGACAAGCGCTCCGGCGCCATCCTCACGTTGATCGGCCCGCCCGGTACCGGCAAGACGTCGGTCGGCGAGTCGATCGCACGCGCCCTGAACCGCGAGTTCGTGCGCATGTCGCTGGGCGGCGTGCGCGACGAGGCGGAGATCCGCGGGCACCGGCGCACGTACATCGGCGCGCTGCCGGGTCGCCTCGTGCGCGCCCTGCGCGACGCCGGGACGATGAACCCGGTCATCCTGCTCGACGAGGTCGACAAGGTCGGCGCGGACTGGCGCGGCGACCCGTCCGCCGCGCTGCTCGAGGTGCTCGACCCGGCTCAGAACCACTCGTTCCGCGACCACTACCTCGACGTGGAGCTCGACCTCTCGCAGGTCGTCTTCATCGCCACGGCGAACATGGCCGACACGATTCCGGGCCCGCTGCTCGACCGCATGGAGGTCATCCGCTTCGACGGCTACACCGTCGACGAGAAGGTCGCGATCGCCAGGGGCTACCTGTGGCCACGCCAGCGCGACCGCAACGGCCTGCTCGAGGAGGAGGTCGACATCCGGCCGGAGCTGCTCGAGACGATCGTCAGCGAGTACACGCGCGAGGCCGGCGTCAGGCAGCTCGAGCGCGAGCTCGGGAAGCTGCTGCGCAAGACGGCGACCACGCATCGTCTCGGGAGAGGTAGAGGCGCCGGTGCACGTCGACCTCGAGCTCGTCCGCGACGCGCTCGGGCGACAGCGCTTCTACCAGGAGTCGGCCGACCGCACCGCCGTCCCGGGTGTCGCCACAGGGCTCGCAGTCACCGGGACCGGCGGTGACGTGCTGTTCGTCGAGGCGACCGCGATGAAGGGCTCCGAGGGGCTCGTGCTCACCGGCCAGCTCGGGGACGTGATGAAGGAGTCGGCGCGCATCGCGCTGACGTACGTTCGCTCGCACGCAGACCAGCTCGGTCTCGACGAAGACGCCTTCGAGGACCGCGCGTTCCACGTGCACGTGCCGGCAGGGGCGATCCCGAAGGACGGCCCGAGCGCCGGCATCACGATGACGACCGCGATCGCGTCGCTCCTCTCGGGCCGCCCGGTCAAGCACACGGTCGGCATGACGGGCGAGGTGACGCTGCAGGGGCGCGTGCTCCCGATCGGCGGCCTCAAGCAGAAGGCACTCGCGGCCCACGCCGCGGGGCTGACCGACGTGATCATCCCGGAGCGCAACCGCGCCGACCTCGACGACGTACCGGAGGACGTGAAGGCGGAGCTGCGCTTCCACCCGGTGATGACGCTCGACGAGGTGCTCGCGCTCGCACTCGAACCGGCGGCGGCGCCTGCACGTGCGCTGCCGTAGCTGCAAGCCGATGCCGGAGGAGGTCCGCCGCGCGGCGGACCTCCTCGAACGCCGCTTCGCCGTCTCGATCCTCTGGGCCTCGTCGGAGGGGGCCACCCGCTTCGGCGAGTTCTCGCAGGCGCTCGGCCAGGTCCCGCCGGCGACGCTCGCGGCACGTCTCAGCGAGCTCGAGGAAGCGGGCGTCCTCGCACGCGTGACCGTCGAGGGCCGGCCGCCGCGCACCGAGTACCGGCTGACCGAACGTGGCGTTCGGCTTCGCGCGCTCGTCGCCGCGCTGTACCAGTTCGTCGAGCCGTAGCCCTTACGACACGACGAGGTCGGCGAAGGCCGCCGACGACTTCCCGAACTCCCACCATCCGGAGACGGCCGGGCGGACGAACGCCATGCTGCGCCCGTACACGATCGGGATCAGGGCCACCCGGTCGGCGACGGCGACGCGGTCCGCCTCGTGGAAGAGCTCGAGGCGCGACCGGTCGCTCCGCTCCTGCCGTGCGCGCTCGATCAGCTCGTCGAACGGGCCGTAGGCGAAGCCGCCCTCGTTCGTCTTCGACTCGGAGTGCAGGAGCAGGCGCAGGTAGTACTCGGGATCGGAGTACCCCGGCAGCCAGCCGGTGACGACGATCGGTGCGATGAAGACCTCCCACGGCCGCGGCAGCCGCCATGCCTGATCGATGGTCCACGTCGGCACCTCGACCTCGAGTGAGAGCACCTGCCGCCATCCCGCGGCGATCTCCTCGACGAGCGGAGCCCACTGCTCGACAGCGGCAAGCTTCACCGTCGGCGACACGCCCGATCGGGCGAGCAGGTCCCGTGCAAGCTCCGGATCGAAGCGCGGGACGATGTCCGGAGTGTGCCCTTGCAGAGCGGGCGGGACGAGCCCTCCGGTCGCGACCAGCATGTTTCCCGGCGACTCGCGACGCGAGCTGCTCGCGGTCGATGGCGTGCGCGAGTGCCCGTCGGAAGTCGACGTTGCCCGTCGCCTGGTTGGCGTGGTCGAACGCGAGATAGCCGGTCCATGCAGCAGGGCCGACGACCGCCTCGATCACCTTGCTGCGCGGCACCTGATCCGCCATACGCGGCGTGTAGCGCACCGTGATCATGTCCAGCTCGCCCCTCGCGAGCGGCTCGAGCGACTCCTCGACACCCGCGCGGCGCATCACGACGCGGCGCACGTTCCCGCTGCGCGAGACGTTCGCGTAGCCGGGCCGGCGCTCGAGAACGAGCTCGTCGTCGGTGCGCTTGGCGATCCTGAACGGACCGCTCACGACCTGCCTGCCGACGTCGGTCCAGGAGTCGCCGAGTGCCTCGATCGCGTGTCTCGGCTGCGGGCCGCCGTCGGGCCGGTTCATGACGCTCATGAAGTACGGGGCGGGCGCCGCGAGCCTGAACTCCACGGTGAGGTCGTCGAGGGCCCTGACACCGATCCGGTCGGCGTCGCAGTTGCGGCCGAGCGCGTAGTCCTGGCCATTCTCGAGCACGTAGTAGATCGCGACCGACGACCCGGGTCGCTCCGGGTCGAGCACGCGCTTGATGCCGAACTCGACGTCGTGCGCCGTCAGCGGCGCCCCGTCCGACCACGCCAGGCCCGGCCGCAGGCGGAAGACGTAGCGCAGGCCGTCGTCGGCGATCTCCCACTGCTCGGCGAGCGACGGCACGATCGTCCGCTCCGGCCATGCTTCGACGAGGCGATCGAAGAGCTGCATGCAGAGCTGGATGTTCGGCCACGCGATCGCCGACGCCGGGTCGAGGTCGTTCGGCAGGAAGCTCGTCGCGATCCGAAGCTCGGCGGTCTCGGCGGCGGGTGCCGGCGGCTCCCAGTGCTCGAAGGCCCTCTGGTAGGCCTCGTTCGCCTCGGCGAACCGGAGCGAGGCGTGCAGCGCGAGCGCCAGCTTGAAGAGCACGAGCGCCACCTCCCGCGACTCGCCGCGGCGCTCGAGCAGCGCAAGCAGCTCGCGGTAGTGCTCGATCGACTCGCTCAGCGCGTACTCCTGGCGAGCCTTGTCGCCGGCCCGTGTGAGGTAGTCGATCGCCTTCGACTCGTCCTGCGCCGCGAGCCAGTGGCGGGCGAGGATGCCGAGCGCCTCCTCCCCGCCCTCCTCGCGGCGCCGCTCGAGCCACTCTGCGGCCTCCCGGTGCAGGCGGCGGCGCTCCGCGCCGACGATCGTGCGGTACACGGCCTCCTGGATCAGCACGTGCTTGAAGCGAAACTCGGGCTGCGGCCACCGCCGGCTCTCGCGGAGGAGGTCGAGTCGCTGCAGCTCGCGGAGCGAGTCGCGCAGGCCCTCGTCGGGCACGACGCCCTCGAGCAGCGGGAGCCCGAACTGTCGCCCGAGCACAGAGGCCGCGGTCAGCGTCGTCCGGTAGCCGGCCGGCAGCCGGTCGACGCGGGCGAGGATCACCTGCTCGACCGTGGCCGGGATCTCGACCTCGGTCTTGTGGTCGAAGCGATATCCGCCGTTCGCGCGCACCAGCGCGCCCGCGTCGGCGAGGCTGCGTACCAGCTCCTCGAGGAAGAACGGGTTCCCCTCGGCCTGCTCGAGCACCTGGTGCTCGAGCTCCGGCGGCAGCGTGTCGGCGCCGACGAGCCCGTGTAGGAGCTCGCGCTCCGCGTCGCCGCCGAGCGCCTCGAGGACGAGCTCGTGCGACCGGTGCGGATACCGGCGCGCGCTGAGCTCCCGCACCTCCGACGATGTGTGATCGGGGTCGGGGCGCTGCGTCACGACCAGAAGCAACGCGGCCTCCTCGGTCAGCCCGAGCAGCCGCTCGAGCAGGAGGAGCGACGTGGGATCGATCCAGTGGACGTCCTCGACGGCGACGATCACCGGCCGCTCCGCGGCGAGCAGCCGCAGCAGCTCCTCGACCACCTCGAACGTCCGGTACTGGAGTGCCTCCGGCGAGAGCTCGGCGAGGCGCGCGGCGGCATCGTGCTCGAGCGTCAGCCCGAGGAGGCTGCCGAGATACGGATAGAGCTCTGCCGCCCCGCTCGCCGGCGACGCGCTCGCACGCGCGCCGGAGCAAGAGCCGCGAGCGCAGCTCCGGATCGTCGGCGGCGAGCCCGAGCCAGTCGCGCAGCACGTCGCGGAACGGCCAGTAGGGCATCGACTCGCCGTAGGAGACGCAGCGTCCCTCGAGCCAGAGGGGCGGCCGTTCGCTCGGGATCGTCTCGGCGAGGCGGCGCACCTCGGCAACGAGGCGGCTCTTCCCGATGCCGGCCTCGCCGCCGACGAGAAGAATGCCGCCCGAGCCGCTCAGCACGAGCTCGACCGTCCGGCGGGCGCGCTCGAGCTCGTCCGCCCGGCCGACGAGCAGCGAGTCGGTGCCGGAACGCGGGACGCCGAGGGCACGCACGACCTCGACGGCGACCACCGGCTCGGCTTTGCCCTTGAGCTCGAGAGGTCGCGGCTCTCCGAGCCGAAACAGCCCGGCCACGAGACGCGCGGTCTCAGCGCCTGCGAGCACGGCCCCCGGCGCGGCCTCGGCCTGCAGCCGCGCGGCGACGTTGACGGCGTCGCCGACCGCGCCGTACTCGACACGGCTGCCAGCACCGACGGGCCCGACGACGACCATGCCGGTCTCGACGCCGACGCGAACCCCGAAACCCTCGACGCCGAAGCTGCGCTCGACCTCGGCGCCGTACGTCCGGATCTCGTCGGCGATCTGGAGCGCGGCGCGGAGTGCGCGCTCCGGATCGTCCTCGTGGGCGGTCGGTGCGCCGAAGAGTGCGAGCACGCCGTCCCCCGCAAGATCCTTGACCGTGCCGCCGAATCCTTCGACGGCGTGCACCATCCGCGCAACGGCGTCCCCGACGAGCAGCCGCGCCTCCTCGGGATCCAGCGACTCGCCGAGTGACGTCGAGCCGACGAGGTCCGCCGCGAGCGCGGTCACGACCCGCCGTTCCTCGCGCAAGGCGGGCTGAGAGATCGGATCCACCACCGCGTAGTCTGGCACCGGGTGACCGCGACGGCAGAACCCGGACGGCGGCCCGATCGCCTGTCGGGCTGGGTGCTCGCCCTCGCCGGCGCCCTGCTCGCCGTCCTCGCGGCGACGAGCACACGGTACGGCTTCCACCGCGACGAGCTGTACTTCATTGTCGCCGGCTCGCATCCCGCTTTCGGATATCCGGACCAGCCGCCGCTCGTCCCGTTGCTCGCGTGGACGATGCACCATCTGTCGTCCGGGCCGTTCCTCCTTCGCATCCCGTCGGCGCTGGCCTCGGCCGCGACGACGATCCTCGCGGCCCTCGTCGCGCGCGAGCTCGGAGGCAACGCACGCGCCCAGATTGTCGCCGCAGCGTGCACGGCATCATCGGCGGTCGCGCTCGCCGTCGGGCACTTCGTCACGACGACGACCTTCGACCTGCTCGGCACGACCGCCTTCCTGTGGCTGGTGATCCGCGCGATCGTCCGCGACAGCGGCCCGTCGATGCTCGCGGCCGGCGTCGTCGTCGGCATCGGCAGCGAGGCGAAGCCTCAAGTCGCCTTCGTCGCGATCGTCGTCGTCGGGACGCTGTCCGCGATCGGCCCGCGATCGGTGGTGCGCTCGTGGTGGACCGTGGGCGGCATCGCCGCGGCAGTCGTGCTCGGGGCGCCCTACGTGATCTGGCAGCAGACGCACGGATGGCCCCAGCTCACCATCGCGCGCAACATCGCGGGCTCGGCCGAGGGTGGACGGATCGGCTTCGTGCCGTTCCAGCTCGTCATGGTCAGCCCGCTGCTCGTCCCGGTTTGGGTCGCCGGGCTCGTCGCTCCGTTTCGCCGCCCTGGGTTGCGCGGACTGCGGTTCGTCACCGTGGGCTACGTCGTTCTCGGGGTCGCGTACCTCGTCGGCGACGGCAAGGCCTACTACCTTGCCAGCCTCGATCCGGTGCTGCTCGGCATCGGCGCGCTCCCCACAGCCGATTGGACGACGAGGGCGAGATCACGCCTGCCGGTCCTCGTGACCGCGATCGTCCTCAGCGCGGCAGTGAGCGCCTACGTCGCGCTGCCGCTCCTGCCCGAGCGCTCTCTGCAGGGAAGCGCGCCGCTCGCGCTCAACCCCGACCTCGGCGAGACCGTCGGCTGGCCGCGCTTCATCGACACGGTGTCGCACGCCTGGAAGGCGCTCCCGGCCGCCGAGCGGAGGCGGACTGCGATCTTCACCGCCAACTACGGCGAGGCGGGTGCGATCGACGTGCTCGGAGGATCACAGGGGCTGCCTCGCGCCTACAGCGGCCACAACGGGTTCAGCGAGTGGGGACGGCCGCCGGCCGGCGACGACCAGGCGCTCGTGATCGGCTTCGACGGCCCGTCCGACGCGGCGCCCGCTTTCACCGGCTGCCGCCGAGTCGCGACCGTGGACAACGGCGTCGGCCTCGACAACGACGAGCAGGGCCTGCCGCTGCTCCTCTGCCGGCCGGCGGCGTCGTGGTCCGCGCTCTGGCCGGGCCTCACCCACTTCAACTGATTCAGATCTTCGTCCGCAGCTTCCCGTCGACGTAGATGAGGCGTCCGACGACGTGCCCGCCGGAGCGCACCGTGAAGTACTGGACGGCACTCGGCCGGATGACGACGTACCAGCTCGATCCGCTGCGGTAGCACGTCTTCCGTCCGGAGCCGGCTTGGTAGCAGAGCTGCATCCGACGGCCCGCCGGGCTGAGATGGAACCGGACCCGCTGGCCCGGCACGATGTACTTGGGGCCGCGGAGCGGGCCTGCCTTGCCCGCAGCCGCCGGCGACGCCGGAGCGGCGAGCGCAAGCGCCGTCGACGCGATCGCGAGCACCCACGAATGATCCCTTATCCACACGACGGATCGCGGTATTCTCTGAGGATCGGGGGCGACGGCAGGCGCCGCCGCTTTCGAGCAGGCGCTCGGTGGGGCCCCCAACCCCCCAGTGGTCGTTTGCCGGGACCCCACCGGGCATGAAGCTAAGACGCCCGGGCGCGTTCGGGGTTAGGGCACGGAGGCCCTAACTTTTCTCAGCCGCTGAGGCGCTTGTAGAGGCGGTCGACGAGCTCGGGCATCGTCTCGAGCCGTTCGGTGATCACCCGCACCCGGTACTCCCGGAAGTATTCGGGCTCGACGTCCAGCGCCTCGGCCAGCGTCCGGACGACGTCGTTCGACGGCACCGGACGGTTCCCGTGCACGAGGTGGTTCAGGTAGCCGGCCGACAGGCCGGTCTTCGCGGCGAGCGCGCGGTAGGTCACCCCCGACTCGTTCATCAACCGCTCCACCGCCGGGCCGAAGGCCTCGCTCGCGTATCGCCGGCGCCTCGCCATGTTCGCTACCCCTCCTTCCCCAGATCGGAGACCGGCACACGCCGCTCCGCCCCGGTCGCCCGCTCCCGGACATCCACGGCCCCGTCCTCGAGGCTCTTGCGGCCGGCGGTGACCCGGACCGGGATCCCGATCAGGTCCGCGTCCGCGAACTTCTCCCCCGGACGCTGGTCGCGATCGTCCACGAGCACATCCTGCCCGGCCTCGGACAGCCGCTGCGCGGCCTGCCCGCCGATCTCCTCCGCGCCCGTCAGCACCACCACGTGCACGTCGTACGGCGCCACCGACCTCGGCCAGATGATCCCGTTGTCGTCGTGGCCCTGCTCGACCAGCGCCGCCATGACCCGGGCGGGGCCGATGCCGTAACTGCCGCCGACGAGCGGCTTCTGCCTGCCGTCCTCGTCGAGGAACGTCGCGCCGAGCGGCTCCGAGTAGCGGGTGCCGAACTTGAAGATGTGCCCCACCTCGATCGCGGTCTGGAAACGCAGCGCCCCGCCGCAATCGGGGCACGAATCGGTCTCGGCCGACGCGCGCAAGTCGGCGAAGCGCGCCTCGTAGTCGCGCCCGGCCTGGACACCGCGCAGATGGAAGCCGTCGCGGTTGGCGCCTGCGACGTATTGCCCTTCCCGCAGCGTGAGGTCGGCGATCACGTCGCCGTCGAAGCCGACCGGGCCGAGCGAGCCGCCCGACGCGCCGAAGGCAGCCCGAATCTGCTCGTCCGTCGCCGGCCAGAGCGGCTCGCCGAACGCGGCCGCCAGCTTCGCCGTCTCGAGCCGGTCGTCGCCCCGGATCAGCGCAAGCACGACGGTCCCGTCCAGCTTCGCGTGCGGCATCGCCTTCGAGGTCGCCGCCACGTCGATGCCGAGGAACTCGGCGAGCGCCTCGCAGGTCGTCACCCCCGGCGTCTCGACCTCCTCGAGCGCAGCGAGCGACGCGGGGAACTCCGGCGGCCGGGGGATCGTGTGCGCGATCTCGAGATCGGCTGCGAAGTCCCCGTTCTCACACGTGACGAGGGTGTTCTCCCCGGCACCGGACGGCGCGAGGAAGTCGTACGACTCCTTGCCGCCCATCATCCCCGGCTCGGCCTCCACCTCGTGGTAGTCGAGGCCGAGACGGTCGAAGACTCGGTGGTACGCCGCGCGCTGCTTGCGGAAGCTCTCGTCGAGGCCGGCCTCGTCGCGGTCGAACGAGTAGGCGTCCTTCATGATGAACTCGCGCAGGCGGATCAGACCCTTGCCGGGACGGGGCTCGTCGCGCTCCTTGATCGAGAAGTGGTAGAGCATCTGCGGGAGCTGTCGATAGCTCTGGAGCTCGCGCGCGTGAAACGTCACGGTCTCCTCGTGCGTCAGCGGGAGGATGTAGTCGGATCCCTTGCGGTCCTTCAGCCGGAAGAGCTCGTCGATGAAGTCGCGCCCCGTCTCCTGCCAGAGCTCGAGCGGGGTCAACACCGGCATCAGCATCTCCTGGCAGCCGATCGCGTCCATCTCCTCGCGGATGATCTGCTCGACCTTGCGGTGCACGCGCCAGCCGAGCGGCAGGAACGTCCAGACTCCGGCGGAGACCTGGCGGATGAACCCACCGCGCACGAGCAGCTTGTGGCTGACCGCCTCGGCGTCGGCCGGCGCGTCGCGCAGGGTCGGCAGGAAGAGCTGGGAGGCGCGGGCGATCATCGTTGCCTTCCCAGGCTACCGCCCGCGGGCGGCGGACGAATTCCTCAGTCCTGGAGCGGGATTGCGGACGCCTCGGCCATCGCCAGCGCCGCCGGCTTGGCCATCTTCAGCCGCTTCGGGCGGTGCATGCCGTCGGCGATCCAGCGGTCGATCTCGCTGAACAACTCGTCGACGAGCACGTCGCCGGGCACCTTGCGCAGCACGCGGCCGTGGCCGTAGATGAAGCCGACGTCGCGCCCGCCCGCGATCCCGAAGTCCGCGTCGCCCGCCTCCCCGGGGCCGTTGACGGCGCAGCCGAGCACGGCCACCTCGAACGCCTCGGGATAGTCGCGAAGCCGTTCCTCGACACGCTCGGCCAGCTGCTGGACGCCGACGTTGTCGCGGCCGCAGCTGGGGCACGCGATCATGATCGGGCCGCGCTCGCGCAGGCCGAGCGCCTTCAGGATCTCGTAGGCCGTCCGCACCTCCTCGACCGGGTCGGCGGTCAGCGACACCCGGATCGTGTCGCCGATCCCGTCGACGAGCAGCGCGCCCATCCCGGCCGCGCTCTTGATCGCGCCGGAGTACGGGGTGCCCGCCTCCGTGACGCCGAGGTGCAGCGGGTACGGGACCTTCGAGGCGAGCAGCCGGTAGGCGCGGATCATCGTCGGCACGTGGCTCGACTTCACGGAGATCTTGAAGTTGCGGTAGTCGAGCTGCTCGAGCAGCCGCACCTCCTCCAGCGCGGCCTCGACGAGTGCCTCGGCCTGGTCCTGCTGCGCGAGCCCGGTCAGGTGCTTCGGCAGCGACCCGGAGTTCGCGCCGATGCGCATCGGCGTGCCGGTGCGCTTGGCCGCCTTCACCACCTCGGCGACCTTGTCGGGACCGCCGATGTTGCCGGGGTTGATGCGAACCGCGGCGACCCCGGCGTCGATGGCGCGCAGCGCGAGCGAGGCGTTGAAGTGGATGTCGGCGATCACGGGGATCGGCGAGAAGCGGATGATCCTCGGGAGGGCGTCGGCGTCCTCCGTCTTCGGAACGGCGACGCGGACGATCTCGCAGCCGGCGCTCGCGAGCGCCGCGATCTGTGCCGTCGTGGCCTCGACATCGTGCGTCTTCGTCAGCGTCATCGACTGCACGACGACCCGGGCGCCGCCCCCGATCTGGACGCCGCCGACGTCGACGGAGCGCTCGCTGCTCACCGGCTCAGGGTATCCGGGGGCGGTAGCGTGGGGTCGATGGAGGGGTTCACGCTCCCGGAGCGGCACCGGCGCTGCTTCGACCAGCTGCCGGCGACGATCGAGCGGATCCTCACGGGGAACGCGCCCGCGGGCGCGACGCCGCTCCACGACCCGTTCCTGGGCGAGCCGGCCGACCGGGTGGTGCTCGTCTACCTCGACGCCTTCGGGTGGGACTTCCTCGAGCGGCTGACCGCGAGCACGGCGCTCGAGCGTGCCCGGGGCGATGGGCTCCTGACGCAGCTGACGAGCCAGTTCCCCTCCACGACGACGGCGCACGTGGCGACGATCCACAGCGGCCTCCCGGTCGCCGAGCACGGGCTGTACGAGTGGCACCAGCTCGAGCCGGGCCTCGAGCGCCTGATCACGCCGCTCCTCTTCTGCTTCGCGGGAGACAAACGGCGCGACACGCTCGCCGGCGTGCTCGATCCGGCCGCTCTGTATCCCGAGAGCGGCTTCTACGAGCGTCTCGCGGCCGCGGGAGTCGACTCGTGTGCGGTGCACCCGGCCGAGATCGCCGGGTCGACGGCGAGCAGCGTGCTGCTCGAGAGCGTCCGCGGCCTCGCGTACTCCTCGCTCGACGAGGCCTACGGGCTGGCCGCCCGGGCGCTCGCGGCCGCGGAGCGCGCGTATGCGCTCGTCTACCTCCCCCACGTCGACACGCTCATGCACGACCTCGGGCCCGGCGACCCGGCTGCGCTGCCGACGTTCGGGGCGATGATCGACGCGCTCGCCGGGACGGCCTTCCCGCCGGGGACGCTCGTCCTGCTCACCTCGGACCACGGCATGACGCCGGTCGACCCGGTGCGCACCGTCTACGTGAACGAGGTGTGGCCGGCGCTGCCCGGGCTGCTCGCGACGGGCGCCGACGGGAAGCCGCTCGCACCGGCCGGGTCGTGCCGCGACCTGTTCCTGCACGTGCGCCCGGGTGAGCTGGCGCGGGTGCGCGAGGGTCTCGCCGAGCGACTCGACGGCACCGCGACCGTGCTGACGACCGAGGAGCTCGTGGCCGCGGGGGCGTTCGACGTGCCGGGCGAGCGTCTCAGGGCCCGCGTGGGCGACCTGGTCGTGCTCCCGCGCGTCGGCGAGGCGGTCTACTGGCACGAGCCCGGCCGCTTCGACCAGCACCTGCACGGCCAGCACGGCGGTCTTTCGCCCGCCGAGATGGAGATCCCGCTCCTGGGCTGGCGGGACCTGAGCGGCGTCTACCCGCCGCCGCCGAACAGGTCGTTGCGCAGGCCGAAGTACATCAGCACCGCGAACAACGCGAGCCCGACGACCGTGTAGCGCATGTACACCGACTGCTTGAAGGTGTGGCCGCGCAGCTTCTCGACCAGTGCGATCACGATGTGACCTCCGTCCAGGGGGAGCACCGGCAGCAGGTTGAGCAGCCCGAGCGCGAGGCTGATGAAGCCGAGGACGATCAGGAAGTTGCGCAGCCCCTCGCGCCACGCTGCGGCGGAGACCCGAACGATCCCGACGGAGCTCGAGACCTGGTTCGTGTCCTTCCCGGCGAACAGGTGCCCGATCCCGGTCACCGTGTCGGAGGTGACGCTCCAGGTCAGAGAGAGCGCGTCGCGGGCCGCCGCCGGGACCGACTCGCCGGCGCCTGTGCGCGACTCGAACTCGATGCCGATCCGGTAGACGCCGTCGCTCAGCTGCGCGCGGAGCGGAATCGCGACGCGGCGGCCGTCCCGGTTCACCACCAGCGTGAAGCGCCTGCCGTCGGTCGCCCTGATGCGCGTCGGGATCTGCTTGAGCGGGACACGGGCCCCGGCCACCGAGACGACGACGTCTCCCTTGTGCACGCCGGCGGCCGCGGCAGGGGTGTTCGGGAGCACGCGGCCGATGACCTTCGTGTCCTTCGTGGTCGCGACGACGAACAGGCAGGTGAACAGCACGATCGCGAAGACGAGGTTCACGGCCGGCCCGGCTCCGATCGCGACGAGCCGGCGCCAGGTCGCCTGCCGCCAGTACGCGTCGCGTGCCAGCTGGCCCTCCAGCTCCTGCCACGCCGACGTCGTCCCGAGCGCAGGTCGCAGCTCCTCGAGCGCCGCACGCGCGTCGTCGTCGTCGCCGTTCTCGATCGCGGCGTCGAGCCGCGCGAGCTCGGCGCGGTGCTCGACCTGGTCCTGCTCCGGCAGCATTGCGGTGAGGCCACCCGGCGACGGGCGGCTCATCCCCGGGATCTTCACGTAGCCGCCGAGCGGAATCGACCCGATGCCGTACTCCACCCCGCCCCGTCTCGTCCGCGCGATCGGCGGGCCGAAGCCCAGGTAGAACTTGCGCGGCGTCATCCCCACCCCCCGCGCGGCGAAGAAGTGCCCTGCTTCGTGGATCAGCACGAGCAGCGCGAGGCCGACGATCGCGATGAAGACGCTCATAGCCGCTCCGGCGCCGGCGAAGCCGGCGCCTCCGCTCCTTGTGAGCCTCCGTCGAGCCTACGGCTCATACAGGAAGTGCCGTCAGGTCGCGGGCCCGGGCATCCGCCTCGCGGAGCTCGTCGAGGTCGCGGGCGGGCGCCCCGTCCACGCGCGCGAGGACTTCCGCTACGCGCGAGGCGATCTCCAGGAATCCGACGCGCCCTTCGAGGAACGCCGCGACCGCCACCTCGTTGGCGGCGTTGAACGCACAGGGATAGGTCCCGCCGCGCTCACCCGCCTCGCGCGCGAGCGCCAGCAGCGAGAAGGTCTCGACATCGGGCTCGAAGAACTCGAGCGGAGCGGCGGCGACGAGGTCGAGCTGTGAGACGGGTGTCGGCGCGCGGTCGGGGTAGGTGAGCGCATACGAGATCGGGACGCGCATGTCGGGGTAGCCGAGATGCGCGAGCGCAGCGCCGTCGCGGAAGCGCACCAGCCCGTGGACGATCGACGTCGGGTGGATGACGACCTCGATCCGGTCGTAGGGCAATCCGAAGAGGTAGTGCGCCTCGATCACCTCGAGGCCCTTGTTCGCGAGCGTGGCCGAGTCGATCGTGATCTTCGCTCCCATCGACCACGTCGGGTGCGCGAGCGCCTCCTCGGCGGTCACGTCGGTGAGCTCGTCGCGGGCCCAGCCGCGAAACGGGCCCCCGCTGGCGGTCAGCACGATCCCTTCGGGGGTGCCTGCGAGCGCGCACTGGAAGAGCGCCGAGTGCTCGCTGTCGACCGGGAGCAGCGCACCGCCCCCGCGGGCGCGGGCCGCGAGCGCGAGGTCTCCGGCCGCGACCAGGCTCTCCTTGTTCGCGAGCGCGAGCGTCACGCCATGCTCGAGCGCCCACATCGTCGCGGGCAGGCCGGCGAATCCGAGCGTCGCGTTGAGGACGACGTCGGGCCCGGCCCGCTCGAGCATCGGGGTCGGGTCGCCGCCCACCTGGGTGAGCGGGGCGAGACCGTCGATCGGCGTCGAGCCGCTGCCGGCGGCGACCAGCTCGAGCTCCGGGTCGGCCGCGATCACCTCGAGGGCCTGGCGGCCGATCGAGCCGGTCGCGCCGAGCACTGCGATCCGCTTCACACGTGAAGTGTGCCCGGCCGGCACCCGGACGAGCTCCCGGGTGGCAGCCACCTTCACGGAACTGTCACAGGAACCGTGGCTTTCCCTGCTCAGCGCCGGATCGGCGAGGTGGCAGCCACCGTTACGGAAGTGTGCCGCGCCGAGCCGCTACGTGAGGGCGAGGATCGCGAAGTACGCCGCCGGGGCGGCGAAGAGGAACGCATCGAGCCGGTCAAGCATCCCGCCGTGGCCGCCCAGCAGCCGGCCGGAGTCCTTGACCCCGGCGTCGCGCTTCATCAGCGACTCGAACAGATCGCCGAGCGGCGCCGCGACCGCAAGCACGACTCCGAGCTCGATCGACTGGCCGATCGTGAGGTAGTGCTGCTTGTAGAGCGCGACGAAGGCGACGAAGATCGTGGCCGCCGTCCCGAACGCGAGGCCCTCCCACGTCTTGCCCGGCGACGTGGACGGCGCAAGCTTGTGCCGGCCGAGCAGCCGTCCGCCGAGGTACGCGAGCGTGTCGCCGGCCCACACGGCGATCAGCACGGTGAAGAGCAGGAGCCGTCCCTCGTCCGGCACGGCGCGCAGCAGGATCAGGAACCCGAGCCCGAGGCCGATCCAGACCGCACCGAGCACCGTGGTGCTGACGGCCGCCGTCGGCGCCTGACGCGCGCGCGACACGACCTTGAGGCTGAAGGCGAGCGGAAGGGTTGCGAGCGCGCCGCCGACCATCCACTGGAGCCCGCCGACCTGCGCGCCGACGAGCGCGAGCCCGACGCCGACGTACCCGGCGAGCGCCAGCGGCGCGTGCGCACGGGCGAGCAGCCAGAACTCGTGCAGCGACAGGAGCGTCGCGACGGCAACCAGCGCGAACATCCACCAGCCGCCGAGATAGGCCGCGCCGAGCACCACCGGAAGCAGCGCTGCAGCAACCAGGATCCGCGAGAGGAACGAGCTCAACGGCCGCCGAACCGTCGGCGGCGCGACGCGTACTCCGCGAGCGCGCGCCGCAGGTCGCGTTCGTCGAAGTCGGGCCAGTACTTGTCGATGAACGCGAGCTCCGTGTAGGCGATCTGCCAGAGCAGGAAGTTCGAGATCCGCTGCTCGCCGCTCGTCCTGATCAGCAGGTCCGGGTCGGGAAGCTCCGGCGCGTAGAGGTTCGCGGCGAAGACGTTCTCGTCGATGTCCTGCGGCTCGACACCGCTCTCGACGAGCCGCCGCGCCGCCTCGACGAGCTCCGCCCGACCGCCGTAGTCGAAGGCGACCCAGAGGTTGATGCGCGTGTTCAGCTCCGTCCGGTCCTCCATCGCGCCCATCCGCGCCTGGAGCGCCTCCGGCGCACGGTCGCGGCGGCCGATGAACCGGACGCGCACACCCTGCTCGGCGAGATCGGGGAGCTCACGCTCGATCGTCTCCGCGAAGATGTCCATCAGCGCGTCGACCTCCTCCTCCGAGCGCGACCAGTTCTCCGTCGAGAAGGCGAAGACGGCGAGGTCGTGGATCCCGACGTCGATCGCGGCCTCGACGGTGCGCCGGACCGTGCGCGCCCCGGCGCGGTGGCCGGCGGCGACCGGCAGGCCCCGACGCCGCGCCCAGCGGCCGTTCCCGTCGAGGATGATCGCCACGGACTGCGCCACCTCCGGCAAGGCCGGCTCGGGCGCCGGCCGGACGCGGCTGAGGGTACGGATGCGCGAGAGGATTCTCACGGAGGTTCCTAGACCTCCATGATCTCGGCTTCCTTGCGCTTCAGCAGGTCGTCGATGCGCGTCACGTGGTCGTCGGTGACCTTCTGGACGCGCTGCTCGGCGGCCCGCTCCTCGTCGTCGCCGACGTCGCCGTTCCTGACCAGCTCCTCGAGATGCTTGATCGCGTCCCGCCGCACGTTTCGCACCGCGACGCGCCCCTCCTCGGCCATGTGCCGCACGAGCTTCACCAGCTCCTTGCGGCGCTCCTCGGTCAGCTGCGGGATCGGGAGTCGGATCAGCTTGCCGTCGTTGGACGGGGTCAGTCCGAGGTCGGACTCCTGAATCGTCTTCTCGATCTGCTTGATCGACGACGGATCGAACGGCTGAATGGTGAGCATCCGCGGCTCGGGCGCGTTGATCGTCGCGAGGTTCTTCAGCGGCGTCGGCGTTCCGTAGTAGTCGACCGTGATCCGATCGAGCAGCGCCGGCGCCGCCCGGCCGGTCCGCACCGAATTGAAGTGCTCGAGCGTCGCCTCGACCGACTTGTCCATCCGATGATCCGCGTCCGACACGAAATCCTCGATCACCCTTCTCGTTCTCCTTCTGCTGGTGTGGCCACGACCGTGCCGATCGGCTCGCCCCGGCTCACCCGCGAGACGTTGCCCGGCGCGAGCTCGAAGACGTGGATCGGCAGATGATTGTCCATGCAAAGTGAGAGCGCGGTGGTGTCCATCACCTTCAGGCCGCGCTCGATCGCCTGGAGGTGCGTGATCGCCGGGATCAGCGCGGCATCCGGCGAGGTGCGCGGATCGCCGTCCAGCACACCGGGAACGCCGTTCTTCGCCATCAGGATCGCCTCCGCGCCGATCTCGAGCGCACGCAGCGCCGCCGCCGTGTCGGTCGTGAAGAACGGATTCCCGGTCCCGGCCGCGAAGATCACCAGCCGCCCCTTCTCGAGATGGCGGACGGCGCGCCGCCGGATGTACGGCTCCGCGACCTCCTGCACCGTGATCGCCGACAGCACCCGCGTGTCGGCGCCGTGGCGTTCGAGAGCCTCCTGCACGGCCAGCGAGTTCAGGACGGTGGCGAGCATCCCCATGTAGTCGCCCGTCGCGCGGTCCATGCCCTCGGCCGCGGCCGCCATCCCCCGGTAGATGTTGCCGCCGCCGATCACGAGGGCGATCTCGAGCCCCGTCTCGCGCACCTCGACCAGCTCGCGCGCGAGTGAGTCGACCGTCTGCGCGTCGAGGCCGTAGTCGGACGACCCCATCAGCGCCTCGCCGGAGAGCTTGAGCAGGATCCGCCTGAAGACGAGCGGCTGCTTCAGTTGGGGGAGTGAGGCGGCCAACGGTCTCGTCTACGAAACCGCGTACCAGGCGTAGTCGCGCAGCTCGATCCCCTTCTCCTTCAGGAACGTGCCGACCGTCGCGGTCGACTCGTCTGCGCGGTACCACGTCTGCTCGCTGAGCACGGACTCGCCGTAGAAGCGCTTGTTGAGCATCCCTTCGACGATCTTCTCGCGAACGGCCTCCGGCTTGCTCTGCACCTCGTCCGAGCTCCGCAGGATCTCGCGCTCGGCATCCACGAGCTCCTGCGGCACCTGGTCGCGCCTCTCGTACGTCGGCCGCGCGAACGTCAGGTGCAGCGCAAGGCTGCGCGCCGTCTGCGGGTCGCCGCCGCTCGTCGAGACGATCGCCCCGACCTTGTTCGCCGGCGCGTGGACGTAGTACGAGAGCACGCTGCCGTCGTGGGCCTCGATCTGCCTGGCTCCGACGACCTGGATGTTCTCGCCCAGCCTCGCGGCCAGCTCGACCCGCTCGCTCTCGAGGTCCTCGACGGCGCCGTTCGCCGCGCTCGAGCACCACCTGGAGCGCCTTCTCGGCGAACGCCAGGAAGTCGTCGTTCGACGAGACCGGCTCGGTCTCGCAGCCCACGGCGACGATCGCGCCGGTCGTGCCCTGCACGATCACGCCCACCTTCCCCTCGCTCGTCTCGCGGTCGGCGCGCCTCGCGGCCGACGCCATGCCGCGCTCGCGGAGCAGCTTGACGGCGGCGTCGAAATCGCCTTCGGTCTCCTGCAGCGCACGCTTGCAATCCATCATCCCGGCGCTGGTCGCGTCGCGCAGCTCCTTCACCATCGTGGCGGTGATCTCGGTCACGCGCTGCCCTCCTCGCCGGGTTCGGCGGGCGCCGCCTCCGCGGCCGGTGCAGGATCAGCGACCGGTGCAGGCTCCGCGGCCGCAGCCGCCTCGCCGGCGGCCTCCGGTCGAGCTTCCTCGGGCTGCGAGGCGCCGTTCCGCGGCGCACGCAGCTCGGCCGCCGACACCTTCTGGCGCCCGGCCTCGATCCCATCGGCGATCGCCCGCACGATCAGCGCGCACGACCGGATCGCGTCGTCGTTGCCCGGGATCACGTAGTCCGCCTCGTCCGGGTCGCAGTTCGTGTCGACCAGCGCGATCACGGGCAGCCCGAGCCGCCTGGCCTCGCGCACCGCGAGCTGCTCCTTGCGCAGGTCGATGATGAAGATCGCATCGGGCTGACGCCGCATGTCGGCCACGCCGCCGAGGTTCGCCTCGAGCTTCTCGAGCTCGGCCTCCATCGAGATGCGCTCCTTGGCCGGCAGCAGCTCGAGCTGGGACTCCTGCTTCAGGCTGCGCAGCTCGTGGAGGCGCTGGATACGGTCCGAGATCGTCCGCCAGTTCGTCAGCAGCCCGCCCAGCCAGCGGTTGTTCACGTACGGCATGTTGACGCGGGTCGCCTCGCTGGAGACGGCGTCCTGCGCCTGCTTCTTCGTCCCGACGAAGAGGATCGACCCACCGCGCTCGCCGATCGCGCGCGCGAAGTTGTAGGCGTCGTCGAGCAGCTCCTGCGTCTGGGTGAGGTCGATGATGTAGATGCCGCCGCGCTCGGTGAAGATGAAGCGCTTCATCTTCGGGTTCCAGCGGCGGGTCTGGTGGCCGAAATGCACTCCGGCCTCCAGCAGTTGTTTCATGGAGACGACGGGCACGGGAGCCCCTTTCTGCGGTTCGTATGACGTTTCTGCCGGCGGCCGCGGCGGAAAGCAGGCGACCAGACGCCTGCCACCGTCCGCCTCGGTGGTCCACCGGGTCGGAGGGACGTGGAACGCGCGAATGGTAGCTACTCGGGCCGTGCGAGAAAGCCCGCGAGGTCGACCGGCAGCTCGGAGCGCACCTCGACGCGCTCGCCGGTGAACGGGTGGGGGAACCCGAGCTCGCTCGCATGGAGAAACTGCCGGTCGAGGCCTTCCACGCGCACGCCGTACACCGGGTCGCCCGCGACGGGCAGGTCGACGGCGGCGAGATGGACGCGGATCTGGTGCATCCGCCCCGTCTCGAGCCGGACCCGCAGCAGTGCACGCTCTGCCCAGAGCCGTTCGACCTCGAAGTTCGTGACCGCCTCCCGCGGGGTGTCGGTCTCCAGCGACACACGCGTCGGATCGTTCCGGTCCCGCCCGATCGGAGCCTCGATCCGGCCCGCGCGCGAGCGTGGCCGGCCGACGACCAGCGCGAGGTACGTACGGTCGAGCGCCCGCTCGCGCACGAGCTTCTCGAGCCGGCGGTGCGCCTCCTCCGAGCGTGCGAGCACGAGCAGGCCGGACGTGTCCCGGTCGAGCCGGTGGACGACTCCGGGCCGCTCCGGGTCGCCTCCGGCGATGCGTCCGCGGAGCGCGTCGACGAGCGTGTCCCCCGAGTGGCCCGCGCCCGGATGGACGACCAGGCCGGCGGGCTTGTCGACGACCAGGAGCTGCCCGTCCTCCCAGGCGATCCGCGGGGGAACGGGCGGCGGGACTGCGGGCCGTGCCTCCGGCTCCTGCACCTCGACCGTCTCGCCGCCGGCGAGCCGATAGCTCTTCATGCGCTGCGCGCCGTCCACGCGCGCGCCCCGCTCGACCGCGCGCTCCGCGGCGGCACGCGAGCCGAGATGCGCCGCGAGGAAGCGATCGAGGCGCTGTCCCGCCGCTTCCGGCGGCACAGTCAGCCTCATCGTGCCGCGACGTCGAGCGTGCGGCGCGGCGGCCGGGGCGACCGGTCGGCGGCCACGAGCGCCACCAGCAGGATCGCGACGCCGACGACGATGAACGTGTCGGCGAGGTTGAAGGCAGGCCAGTGCGAGAAGTCGATGAAGTCGGTCACGTGACCGAGGCGGGCCCGGTCGGCGAGGTTCGAGATGCTCCCGCCCGCGAGCAGCCCCAACGCCGCCGGCAGGACGGGGTGGCGCGCACCCGAGCGTGCGAAGAACACCAGCATCCAGACGACGGCGACCGCCGTCACGATCGTGACGATCGACGTCGAGCCGGCGAAGAACCCGAACGCGATCCCCGTGTTCTGGACGTGGTGGATCGACAGCGGCCCGAACACGTGCACCGACTGGTCGATCGCGAGCGTCGAGGTCACGACGTGCTTCGTCACCTGGTCGGCGACGATCGCCGCGAAGGCAACCGCGGCGAGGCCGGCCCACTGCCACGGGCCGGCGGCGAGCGAGCGCTCCGCGACGGAGAGCGGCGCGAGCCCGTCGGTCGCCGACCCCACCCGTACGTCGGGGGTCGGCTCGTGCACCGGCGGCCGCTCGCTCAACGTTTCGCGTCGTCGATGCACGTGGTCGTCCACGGGATCGCCCGCAGCCGTTCCGACGCGATCGGCTTGCCGCAGATCTCGCACCGGCCGTACGTCCCTCCGTCGATGCGCTGGAGCGCGGCGTCGATCTGCGCGACCGTCTGCTGCACTCCCTCCTCGAGGCCCTGGTCGAGCTCGCGGTCGTAGGTGACCGTCGCCATGTCTCCCAGGTGGTTGTCGCCTGCGCCCCCGCCCGAGATCTCACCGAGCTCGTCCTCCATCGACCCCGGGCTCTCACGCTGCAGGTAGCGCGCCGCGTTCACGAGACGCTCCCGCTCCTCGAGCAGCCGCTGGGAGAGATCGCCGGTGTCGAGCGAGGTCACGCCGCCCCCGTTTCGGAAGCGGCGCGGGCGAGCGCCTCGTCCGCCTCGAGCGCGTCGATCCCGGACACCGCGACGATCTTGTCGCGCGACGCGCGGCCCGAGACGACGGCGACGTCCCTCCCGCTGACGGGCAGCACCGTCGCGAGGAGGTCGACCAGTGCGTCGTTCGCCTTGCCGTGCTCCGGCGCGGCCGCCACGCGCACCTTCCAGCCGTCCCCGTGACGCCCGACGACGACACTCCGGGCGGCGCCCGGAGCGACCCGGAGCCGGATGCGCGTGGGCCCGCTCAATGGGCAACCTTCGGTTGGCCATTGGTCCCGCTCCGGCGCCGGCAGAGCCGGCGCCTCCGCTCTTCGGTGAGCTCCGTCGAGCGTACGCTCATATGCACCAGCGTAGATGACCGAGCTACTCGGAGCCCCAGGGGCGGTCGTCGCCGTCGTCCTCGCTGACCGGCGGGAGCGCGACCCGGCCCTCGGTCTGGTCGTCCGGCTGCTCCGTCTCCTCCGGCGCCGGCTCCGGTTCGGGCGCGGCCTGGGCTGCGGCTTCTGCCTCGGCTTCGGTTTCGACGGCCGGCTCGGCGTCGGGCTCCTCGGGCGGAACCGGCTCGGGCTTCTGCTCCTCGCGGGCCGCTGCGACCGCGCCCGGCGAGAGGATGGCCTCGAACTCGCTCGTGTCCTCGTGCACGGGCCACGGGCTCTCGACCTCCTCGGACCGCTCCCCGTCGGCGAGCGGCTCCGCCTTCGACTCGTCGACCATCCCGAGCGCAGCGCGCAGGAGGGCCTCGACGCGCCGGGCCTCGCCGAAGAGGCGCTCCCGCTCGTTCTGGGCGGCCCGCATGATCGAGCGGGCCTCGCCGTGCGCCTCGGCGACGATCAGCTCGGCCTCGCGCCTGGCCGCGTCCTTGGCCTCGGCGGCCGCCTTCTCGGCGGAGACGAGCGTCGAGGCGAGGAGCTGCTCGCGGTCCCTGAATTCCGCGAGCCGCTTGTCGACGTCCTCGACCCGGTCGGTCAGCTCGCCCCGCTCGCGCCACACCTCCTCGTAGCTGTCCGCGACGTCCTCGAGCAGCCCGTCGACCTCGCGTCGCTTGTAGCCGAACAGCGAGCGCCCGAGTCGTACGTGCCTGAGCTCAACCGGGGTGTACCGCATCTCCCCCTCCTTCCTAGAACCTGTTCAGGATCGCGACGAGGATCCGAGCGACGACACCCAGTGCCAGGATCGCGACGATTGGCGAGAAGTCGATGGCGCCGAACGACAGCGGCAGCAGTCGCCGCCAGAAGCGCAGATACGGTTCGCATGCGTCGGCGAGGAACCGATGGGCTCCGCGAAGCGAGTACGGGAGCTGGATCCACGACGTCAGCACGTACAGGATCAACGCGAGCGCGTAGACCGACGCGAACGTATAGATGAACGTTTGGACCGCGCCGACAGCGTCGAGCACCATGGCGCCCCGTTCGCGCCGCTGTCCCCTTTTCCTACGCCTGGTTGAAGAAGCCGCCGCGCTCGAGCAGCTGGGCCCGTTGCTCCGCGGAGACCTCCACATTTCGCGGCGTCAACAGGAAGACCTTGTCCGCGACGCGCTGCATGCCGCCGTTCAGCGCATAGGTGAGGCCGCTCGTGAAGTCGATCAACCGCTTCGAGAGCTCGGCGTCCGCGCTCTGCAGGTTCAGGATCACGGGCATTCCCTGCTTGAAGCGGTCGGCGATCTGCTGCGCGTCGTTGAAGCTGCGGGGCAGCACGAGGTGGACGCGCACGCTCGACGGGTTCGGCACCGCCTCGATCTGCGGGCGCCCCTCGCGCAGCCTGGTCGGGCGGACCGCGGGCACGCGCTCGGTGTCCGAGTCCGACTGCGACTCCGTCCAGTCGTCGTAGTCGTGGCCCCGCCGGCGCGGTGTCAGCCGACGGACGTTCGGACGCTCGCGGTACGTCTGCTCGAGGCTCTCCTCGGCCGCGTACCCGTCCTCGTCCTCCCAGTCCTCGTCCTCCTCCGCGATCCCGAAGTAGACGAGGGTGCGATTCCACAGGTCGCCGAGGGCCACGGCGGGCAGTCTAGACCCGTTCCGGATCGTCCTCGCGAGCGAACAGCGCCGACCCGACGCGAACATACGTGGCGCCCTCCTCGGCGGCGACGGCGTAGTCCTGCGTCGTACCCATCGAGAGCTCGGCGAGGCCGTTTGCCACGGCCAGCTCACGAAGTCTCCTGAAGAACGGCCGCGACTCCTCCGCCGTCGCGGCCGCCGGGGGCATCGTCGAGAGGCCGACCACGCCCGCCCCGACGTACTCGTCGAGCTCGTCCGGGCGGATGCCCGACTTCGCCGCCTCGTCCGCCAGGTTGACCTGCACGAGCGCCGGGATCTCGAGACGCCGCGCGGCCGAGTGCGAGTCGAGTGAGTGCACGAGCTCGCAGCAGCGGTTGACGACCTTGACCTTGTTCGACTGCAGGTGCCCGATGAAGTGCCAGCGGAACGTGCTGCCGTATTCCGCATGCTTCGCCTCGAGGTCCTGGGCCCGGTTCTCGCCGACATCCGTCACGCCCGCCTCGGCGAGCACGCGCATGTCGGCCAGCGAGACGTACTTGGTCGCGGCGACGACCGTCACCTGCGGGCCGACCGTCGCCCGGACCCGCGCGAGCCGCGCCCGCACAGCGTCAGGCGACATAGCCGATCACCCCCTGCACGCCGCGCGGGCGTCCGTCGCGGCGGTGCGAGAAGAACAGCTCCGGACGGCAGATCGTGCACAGGTCGAGCCGCTCGACGCGCGCCACGCCGGCGGCCCGGAGGAGCCGCTCGGCTGCGCTCCACAGGTCGAGCCTGCCGCCGTCGGTCAGATCGTCGTCGAACAGGTCGGACACCTCGCGTCCGACTTCGTAGCAGCACGGCCCGGCGGACGGCCCGATCACCGCCGCCAGCCCGGGGTCTTCGTCGTCGCCGCGAACGGCAGCGGCCCCAGCGGCGACGAGACCGCCGGACAGGCCGCGCCAGCCCGCGTGCAGGAGCGCGAGCCGCCCGGGCGCGGCCACGGCGATCGGCACGCAGTCGGCCGCGAGCGCGAGCATCGGGCTCCCGGGCCGGTCGCTCCAGAGCCCGTCCCCGGTCCGGCCGTGGACGCCGGGCCGGGCCTCGTTGACCGACGCCGAGTGGACCTGGCGGTTCGTGGAGAGGAGCGAGGCATCCGCGCCGAGGGAGGCGCAGGCCCGGCGCCGGTTCTCGTCGACGCGCGCGAGGTCGTCACCGGTCGAGCGGCCGAGGTTCAACGAGGCATACGGGCCGCTGCTCACGCCGCCGAGGCGGGTCGTGAACCCGACGGCGAACCCGGGCTCCTCCCAGCGGATCACGACCCCCGGAGCTCCTCGGCCCGGGCGAGCAGCGCCTCGCGCGTGTTCAGCGAGGGATCCTGGACGACCTCCGCGAGGAGCGTCCGGAGCGTGTGCCCGAGCGCCGGACCCGGCGCGTACCCGAGCCCGAGCAGGTCGGTGCCGCTGACCGCGAGGTCGTTCAGGCGATGCGGGCTTGCGAGCTCGCCGGCGACCAGCTTGCGGAATGCCTCGAGCTCGGCGAGGTCCTCGGCCGGCGGCGGCTCGCCGGCGGCTCGCTTGCCGCGCAGGTCTGCCTCCTTGTGGTCGAGCAGGTCGAAGGTCAGCTCGTCGCCGTAGCGCGCGAGCACGCGCCTGGCGCGGGCGGCGTCGCCCTTCGGTGTGAGCATGTGGTGGCGGACGATCTGCACCACGCGGTGCCGGATGTCGTTCGGGTAGCGGAGCCGGGAGAGCGCCGCGCCCGTCAGCTCGGCGCCGGCCTGCTCGTGCGACCGCTCCGACCGGCCGGGGCGGGCGTAGTAGTGCAGGCGCCCGTCGCGTCCCCGCCAGGCGACCAGCGGCTTGCCGGCGTCGTGGAACAGGGCGGCGAGCCGGATGCGCAGCGGCATCTGCAGGTCGGCCGCGGCCTGCACGGTGGCGAAGCTGTGCTCGTCGACGGTCAGCCCGTGGTGCGAGCTCTCCTGGTCGAAGCCGATCGACGGCTCGAGCTCGGGCAGCAGCGCGACCAGCACCCCGGTGTCGCGGGCCAGCCGCAGCGCCTTGAGCGGGCGCGCGCCGAGAAGCAGCTTGGACAGCTCGCCGAGGCCGTCGGGGGAGAGCCCGCCGCCGATCCGCTCCCCCGACACCAGGCGCACCGCGTCCGCCTCCTCGCGCATCTGCCGGAGCGTCTCCTCGTCCGGTTCGAGGTCGAGCTGCGAGACGAAGCGGAGCCCACGGACGAGCCGCAGCGGGTCCTCGGCGAAGCTCGCCTTCGAGACGGTGCGTAGGACACGCCGCTCGAGGTCCGCCCGGCCGCCGAAGGGATCGAGGAGCGCTCCGTCGGCGAGCCGGCGCGCCATCGCGTTGATCGTGAAGTCGCGCCGCCGGAGATCGTCCTCGACGGTCGCGGTCGGGTCGACCACGATCTCGAAGTCGTGGCGGCCGGGCCCCGTCGAGACCTCACGCCGCGGCGGGGCGAGCTCGATCCCGCTGCGCACCTTGCGCCGCAGGGCCCGGTCGGCCGGATAGAAACGGACGCCGACGGCCCGGCCGGCGACGTTCAGCTCCTCGGTGCGGCCGTGCGGCTCGAGCGCGGCCCGCAGCCCGGCGATGTCGACGCCGGGGACGAGGAAGTCGGCGTCCTTCGAGTCGACGCCCGCGAGCTCGTCTCGGACCGCGCCTCCGACCGTGTAGGCGTCGAGCCCGAGCGAGCGGACGTAGTCCTCGATCTCCGACGCCAACTCAGACGGTCGCGACGGCCTCGATCTCGACGAGCGCGCCCGACGGGAGCTGCGCCACCTCGACGGTCGCCCGGGCCGGCGGCTCGTCGCCCACGTACCGGGCGTAAACCTCGTTCATCGCCGCGAAGTCGCCGAGATGCTGGAGGTAGACGGTCGTCTTGACGAGGCGCTCGGCCGACGAGCCCGCCGCCTCGAGCACCGCCTGCAGGTTGGCCATCACCTGCTGCGTCTGCTCGGTGATGCCGCCGGGGACCATCTCCTTCGCGCCGGGCTTCAGGCCGAGCTGGCCGGAGACGAACACGAGCCCGCCGGCGACGACGGCCTGCGAGTACGGGGCGCCCTGGAACGGCGCCGGCGCCGCCTCGGTGCGAACGATCTGCTTGCTCACGAAGCCTCCTTGTTCAAAGTTCGGGGCGGCACGCCTGGCCGAGCGCGGTGCCGACCGCCTTGAAGATCGCGGCGAGCACGTGCTGGGGGTCGGTTCCCTCGTTCAGCCGCACGTGCAGGTTGAGCTGGGCCGCATCGACGAGCTCGCGCAGGAACTGAGACGCCACGTCCGTCTCGAGGCCGCCGACCCGGAGGTCGGAGAAGTCGACGTTCGACACGAGCATCGGGCGCTCGGAGCGCTCGAGGACCGCGGCGGCGAGCGCCTCGTCGAACGGGACGACGGCCCAGCCGCGACCGCTGCTCGTGCCGTCGAGCAGCGCTGCGATCGCGCCGCCGAGCGCACGGCCGGCCGCCGACACCGCCTGGTCGGCACGCTCGGGCGCGACCTCCAGCGTCACGTCGAAGCGACCGCCGCGTGCGAGCTCGCCGACGAGATGGTCGAGCACCGGGACGCCGGTGGCCACGCTGGCCGTCCCCCGCGCGGCGAGCGCCAGCCGGACGCCCGTCTGCGTGTCGCCCATCGCGCCGTCAGCCTTCGACGCGCTCGATGCGCGCACCCAGCGCGCGCAGCCGCTCGTCGATGCGCTCGTAGCCCTTGTCGATCTGGTAGGCGTCGCCGATCGTCGAGACCCCGTCGGCGCACAGCGCGGCGATCACCATGGCCATCCCCGCGCGGATGTCCGGGCTCGACATGCGCTGGCCGTAGAGGCGCGCAGGCCCGGTGACGACGACGCGGTGCGGGTCGCACAGGATGATCCGCGCTCCCATCGACACGAGCTTGTCGACGAAGAACAGCCGGCTCTCGAACATCTTCTCGAACACGAGCACCGTTCCCCGCGCCTGTGTGGCGACCACGACCGCGATCGACGTCAGGTCGGCGGGGAACTGCGGCCACGGCCCGTCCTCGATCTTCGGGATCGCGCCGCCGAGGTCGTCGACGATCGCGAGCTGCTGCGCCGGCGGGACGTGGACGAAGTCCGGGCCGAGGTCGACCTCGATCCCGAGTCGCCGCAGCACGGGCAGGATCGGCCAGAGGTCGTCGCCGACGATCCCGTCGATCGTCATCTCGCCGCCGGTGACGGCCGCCATCCCGATGAAGCTGCCGACCTCGACGTGCTCGGGGCCGATCGCGTACGTGCCGCCCGACAGACTCTCGACTCCGGTGATGTGCAGCACGTTCGAGCCGATGCCCTCGATCCGGGCGCCGAGCTTCACGAGGAACCGGCAGAGGTCCTGCACGTGGGGCTCGCTGGCCGCGTTCGAGATCATCGTCTTGCCGGGTGCGAGCGCCGCCGCCATCACCGTGTTCTCGGTCGCCATCACCGACGGCTCGTCGAGGTGAAGGTGCGCGCCCTGGAGCACGCCGGAGATCTCGTACCGGTCGATCATCTCGAAGCCGGCGCCGAGCTCCTGGAAGGCATGGAAGTGCGGGTCGAGCCGGCGGCGGCCGATCACGTCGCCGCCCGGCGGCGGCACGACCGCGCGCCCGTGGCGCGCGAGCAGAGGGCCGGCGAGCAGGAACGAGGCGCGGATCTGGCTCGCGAGCTCCGCGTCGACCTCGTAGCCGACGTCGGCGGCGTGGACGCGCACCTCGTTCGCGCCGATCCACTCCACCTCGGCCCCGAGCTGCGCGAGCAGGCCGCACATCGTCTCGACGTCGCGGATGCGCGGGATGTTCGAGAGCGTGACCGGCTCGTCCGAGAGCAGGCACGCCGCCAGGACCGGAAGTGCGCCGTTCTTGTTCCCCGAGGCGCGCACATGGCCGGAGAGCGGATAGCCGCCCTCGATCATGAACGATTCCGCCAACGGTCTGACGACGGTCGAGGACACGGGAGCGCACTATGCTAGCGAGGCCCTGACTCCTTCTCGCGAACAAGCCTGGGAGACGCTCACCGCCTACACGAAAAGCGAGGCACTGCTACGGCACGCACTCGCAGTCGAGGCCTCGACTGCCTTCTACGCCCGCCGTTTCGGCGAGGACGAGGAGCTCTGGCGTGTCGCCGCCCTCCTGCACGACTTCGACTACGAGATCCACCCCACGCTCGACGAGCACCCGCAGGACGGCGCGCCGATCCTCCGCGAGGCCGGGTACCCGGAGGTGGTGATCGACGCCGTGCTCTCGCACGCGAACCACCTCGACCTGCCGCGGGACACGCCGCTCAAGAAGGTGCTCTTCGCCTGCGACGAGCTGTCGGGCTTCGTGTACGCATGCGGCCTCGTGCGGCCGACGGGGCTCGAGGGGCTCGAGCCGAAGTCGGTCCGGAAGAAGCTCAAGCAGCCGTCGTTCGCGTCCGGCGTCTCGCGCGAGGACGTCTACGCGGGCGCCGACCTGCTCGAGCTGCCGCTCGACGAGCACATCGCCAACGTGATCGCCGCACTGCAGCCGATCGCCGGCGAGCTCGGCCTTCGCACCGAAGCGGCCTAGCGGGCGAGCCCCTCGACGAGACGCGCCAGGTCGTCCTCGTCGTTCCACCAGCCGACGGACGCCCGCAGCAGGTCGGTGCCCGGGAGATCGCGCACGACGACCTTCCGCTCGTAGAGCGCGAGGCGGCGCTCGACCGGGTCACCGGGCGACCGGAACGACACCAGTGTCGCCTGGCCCGGCGCGGTCACCACGTCATGGCCTGCGGCGAGCAGCAGCTCGCGGCAGCGCTCGGCCAGCGAGCGGGCGCGTGCGAAGCGGCCGTCCGGGAGGCCGGTCAGCGCCGCCTCGAGACCGGCGAGCTGCGCCGGCGGTGTGAAGCCCGTGTCGAACCGCGCCGCGCCCGGCTTGGGCTCCCACTCCCCGGTGCGCAGGTCGTACGACGCGGTCGACGGGTAGGCGAGCAGGCGCGGGCGGAGCGACTCGGGGTCGCGGACGTACAGCGCACCGGTCGCATCCGGTCCGCAGAGCCACTTCTGGGCGCTGACCGTGTAGTAGTCGGCCGGGCGGGCGTCGACCGCGATCGCACCGGCCGACTGTGCGCCGTCGACCAGCACCGGCACGCCGGTCTGCCCGCGCAGCTCGGCCCACGGGATGACGCGGCCGTCGAGCCACACGACCGCCGACAGCGCGAGCAGCCGGGTCCGGGGCGTCACCCGGGCCGCAACCGCGTCGAGCACCGCGTCGACCGGCAGGTCGCGGATCGGGACGATTTCCACCGTGGCGTCCGACGCGAGGAGCGGCCCGAGCAGCCCGAAGTGCTCGGAATCGGTGGTCACCACCTCGTCGCCCCGCTCGAGGCCGAGCGCGGCCACGACCGCCTGCACGCCCCGTGTCGTCGAGTCCGTCAGCGCGACGTGGAGCGGCGGAACGCCGATCTGCGCGGCGAACAGCCCGCGCACGCGCTCGCGGCGCTCGAGCATCTCGTCGAAGTACGCCTTGCCGCCGCGGCCGTTCACGGCCTCCCACGCGTGCAGCGCCGCCACCGCGTCGATCGTCGCGCGCGCGAGCGGCCCGTTCGTTCCGGCGTTCAGGTACGCATACCGCTCGAGCACCGGAAAGCGCGCGCGCTCGGACTCCCAGCTCATCTGATCTCCCGCTCGACCGGTGCGTGGTCGGACAGCAGCACGGTCCCGCGCTTCCTGCGGTCCGCGTCCCAGACGCGCAGCTCCGACGCGTCGGCGCCGCGCACGAGCACGTGGTCGATCCACGGGCCGGGCGGCGAGAACCCCCACAGCTCCGTGAGCTGCTCGTAGACCGGTGCGGCTCCCGCCACGTTGAAGTCGCCTGCGAGGACGACGACGTCGTCCGGCTGTGCGAGCTCGAGCGCGAACCGTGCGACCCGCTGCAGCTCGGCCGCCGGGACGCGTGAGTCGCGCGAGCTCGTGCAGTGGGCGTTCGCGATGACGAACGTCCGGCCGTCGTCGTGGGCGAGACGGACCGCCTGGACGACGCGCCGCTCCTTCGCCCACGCCAGGCGCATCACGAGGTCGAGCCCGAGCGCACTGCTCTGGGCGGCGCGAAACGCACGGGTGTTGAGCGTCTCGACGTCGTGGCGCAGCACGCGCAGCCTTGGTGAGATCTGGATCGCGTTGCCCTGGCCGGCGAAGAGCGAGCGGAAGAGCCCGTGGTTCGGCGCGGTGAGCGCGCGACCGATCGCGGCCGGGATCGGAAGCGGGCCGAGGCTCGGCGCGGCGGCCAGGTTGCCCGCGGTGAAGCGGGTGAGCGCCCATGCGGGCACCTCTTGCACGCAGAGCACATCCGGGTCGTCCGCCGTCGCCAGGCTCACCATCTCGTCGAGGTATGCGTGCCGTCCGGCGGGAACGGTGTTGCCGTGGAAGAGGTTCCAGCTCCGGACGAGCACCTGTCTACGCTACTTCGGTGCGCGTCGTCGTCGCAGACCCGCCCGCATTCACGCCGTGGTACGACCACGAGCTGGCCGCGGCTCTCGCCCGCGCAGGAGCCGACGTCGAGCTCGTGACGTCCCGCTTCCGGTTCGGCACCGTGCCCGTCCCGGCCGGCTACGCGGCCGACCGTGGCCTCTACCCGGTCTCGTCCCGCGTCTTCAAGCGCTCACGGCTTCGGTTGCCGGTGAAGGCGGTCGAGCACCTCGGCGTGCTGCGCTCTCTCGGCCGGATCGAGGCGGACGTCGTGCACGTGCAGTGGCTCGCCTTCCCGGAGCTCGACGCGCACCTGCGGCTGCGGGCGCCGTCCGTCTTCACCGCCCACGATCTCCTGCCCCGGCGCACCGCGTCGAAGCGCGACCTCTGGACGCGGCTGCTGCACCGCTTCGACCGCGTCGTCGTCCACACCGCACGCGGACGTGCGGCGCTCGCCGAGCTCGGCGTCGACGCGACGATCATCCCCCACCCCGTCTACCCGAGCTCGGCGCAGCGGCAAGACGACGGGCGGACGCTCCTCTCGCTCGGTGTCGTCCGCCCGTACAAGGGGCTTCCCGATGCGATCGAAGTGACGCGGCGCCTCCCGCACGCGCGCCTGCTGGTCGCAGGCGACCCTGCGATGCCGCTCGACGGATTGCGAGACGCCGACCGGGTCGAGTGGCGGCTCGGCTTCCTCTCGCCCCGGGAGCTCGACCGTGCGCTCGGCGACGCCACGGTCGCCGTGTTCCCGTACCGCGCGGAGCTCGACCAGTCGGGTGCGCTGCTGCAGGCTCTCGGCGCCGGGATCCCCGCGGTGGTCTACGACGTCGGCGGGCTCGGCGAGCCCGTTCGCGACTTCGGCGCCGGACGCGTCGTGCCGGCCGGCGACGTCGACGCGCTGACGGAGGCGGTGCGCTCGCTGCTCGACAGTCCCGCCGAGCTGGCCGCGGCACGGGCCGGCGCCGAGCGCGCGCGCAGCGAGCTCACCTGGGATGCGGCCGCGGCACGGCACCTCGCCCTCTACCGGACGCTCGCATGATCGGCCGCCGCAGCCGGTTCGCGGACGTGATCCGCCGCCAACTCGACGGCTTCGAGCGCGAGCACGCGGACGTGATCGAGGACGCGCGCGCGAAGCTCGACGCGTACAACCGCGCGTCGCGCGACGAGGCGGAGGAGCTCTACGGCGACTACCTCGACGCACTCGAGACCGGAACGGAGATCCTCGCCGACCTGCGCGACAACTTCGCCCGGTCGCTCTCGGAGCCGCTCGTCGACGACTACCTGCGCGACTTCGACAAGGCGGTCGGCAAGCGCCTGGCCCCGTTCCGGCTCGAGCTGGAGAATCGCTAGCCGGTGGCCGAGCGGATCGAGGACTACGCGCTGGTCGGCGACCTGCACACGGCGGCGCTGATCGGGCGAACAGGCTCGGTCGACTGGCTGTGCTTCCCACGGTTCGACTCGGGGTCGTGCTTCGGCTCGCTCCTCGGCTCTCGGGAGCACGGCCGCTGGCTCCTCGCTCCCGCCCGGGGCGGGCCGGCGACCGAGCGCCGCTACCGGCCCGACACGCTGATCCTCGAGAGCGTGTGGGAGACGCCGACGGGCCGCGTGCGGGTGATCGACTTCATGCCGCCACGCGACCGGAGGCCCGACCTCGTGCGGATCGTCGAAGGGCTCGACGGAAGCGTCGAGATGCGCACGGAGCTCCTGATCCGGTTCGACTACGGGTCCGTGCTGCCGTGGATGCGCCGCCTCGACGAGCGCACGCTGCTCGCGATCGGCGGCCCTGACGCGCTCACGCTGACGACGCCGGTCGACCTGCAGCCCGAGGGGATGTCGCATCAGGCCGGCTTCGTCGTACGCGCCGGCGATCGCGTGCCGTTCGTCCTCACCTGGATGCAGTCGTACGAGCACCGTCCGCGGCCCGCAGAGGCGGAGCGCGCGCTCGAGGAGACCGACCGGTTCTGGCACGAGTGGATGGGCGGCTGCTCCTATGCGGGCGACCACGGCGAGGCAGTGCACACGTCGCTGATCGTGCTGAAGGCGCTGACGTACCAGCCGACCGGCGGCATCGTCGCCGCGCCGACGACCTCGCTGCCGGAGCGGATCGGCGGCGTCCGCAACTGGGACTACCGCTTCTGCTGGCTGCGCGACGCGACGTTTACCCTGTTCGCGCTCATGAACGCCGGGTTCGACGCCGAGGCGCGCGCGTGGCGGACGTGGCTCCTGCGTGCAGTCGCCGGCGATCCCGCGCACGCACAGATCCTCTACGGCGTCGCGGGCGAGCGGCGAACGCCGGAGTTCGACGTCCCGTGGCTGCCCGGGTACGCCGGGTCGGCGCCGGTGCGCGTGGGCAACGCCGCGCACGAGCAGTTCCAGATCGACGTGTACGGCGAGCTGATGGACGTCCTCCACCATGCGCGGGCCGAGGGCGAGCGCTTCACCGGGCTGCCGTCGGACGAACATGCGTGGAGCCTCCAGCGCACGCTGATGGAGTTCCTCGAGGGCGCGTGGGAGCAACCGGACGAGGGGATCTGGGAGGTGCGCGGCCCGCGCCGGGACTTCACCCACTCCAAGGTGCTCGCCTGGGTCGCGTTCGACCGCGCCGTCGACACGGTCGAACGGCGAGGGCTGCCCGGCCCGCTCGACCGCTGGCGGCGGATCCGGCAGGAGATCCACGACGAGGTCTGTCGCGAAGGGTTCAACGCCGAGCTGAACACGTTCACGCAGTCGTACGGCTCCACGAACCTGGACGCCTCGACCCTTCTGATCCCGCTCGTCGGGTTCCTGCCGCCGACCGACCCGCGGGTGGCCGGGACGGTCGAGGCGATCCAGCGCAACCTGATGCGCGAAGGATTCGTCGAGCGCTATCACACCAACGGCAGCAGGGCCGTCGACGGGGTCGACGGCGGCGAGGGCGTGTTCCTGCCGTGCTCGTTCTGGCTGGTCGACGCCTTGCTGATGCTGAAGCGCGATGACGAGGCGCGGGCTCTGTTCGAGCGGCTTCTCGCCGTGCGCAACGACCTCGGGTTGCTGTCGGAGGAGTACGACCCGGGCGAGCGGCGCCTGCTCGGCAACTTCCCGCAGGCGTTCACCCACGTCGGCCTCGTCAACTCCGCCTACAACCTTTCGGCCCACGCCCGCCCGATCGACCAGCGGACAGGCGGGCCGCGACCAGTGCCAGGCACGGTGACAGAGGGGTGAGCAACCGTCATTGGGCGGCACCGGTGCCGAGGGTGCGACACCGTCGGTTCGGGACGGGTCGATCAGCGGTGCCCGAAGTGATGGGCGCGCGGGAGTGCCCGCACGACCTCGGCTTCGCTCGCCGCACGGCGGGCGAGCGGCCCGAGTGAGGAGAGCTCGGCGACGAGCAGGTTGATGTTGCGGTCGTGCCGCTCGAGCTTGCCGCCGGCGAGCAGCAGCGGCTCGCCGCGCACGATCGCCCGGTGACGCTCGTACACCGGCGGCGGGACGATCAGATTCGCCTGGCCGTGCTCGTCCTCGAGCAGCATGAACACGATCCCGTTCGCGGTCGAGGGGCGCTGGCGTGCGATCGCGAGCCCCGCGATCTGGATCGCCGACCCGTTGGGGAGCTCCGCCAGCTCCGCGCTCGTCGCGACACCGGCCGGCAGGTGTGGCCGGAGAAGCTCGAGTGGATGCACACCCACCGACAACGACGTGAGCCTGTAGTCGGCCAGCATCCGCTCCCAGCTCGTCTGCTCCGGGAGCTCCGGGATCTCGGTCGTCGGCTGCAGCGGCAGCACGAGCTGGCGGTTGCCGCCCGGGAGAGCCTCTCCGCGGGCCGTCACCCCGAGCCGCCAGAGCAGCTCGCGCCGCGGGCCCCAGCCGTCGCATGCACCGGCGGCGACGAGCGCCTCGAGCACACCTCGCTGCACCTCTGCGCGCCGCGCGAGATCGTCGAGCCCGCGATACGGCCGGCCCGCCTCGACCGTCTTCGCATCGTCCTCGCCGACCGACTGCACGTACCCCACCCCCACACGCACCGCGCCGTCCTCGACCGTGCACTCCGCCCCGGAGTCGTTGATGTGCGGCGGGCGGACCTCCACCCCGCGCCGCTGGGCATCGCGGACCAGCGAGGACGGCGGATAGAAGCCCATCGGCTGCGCGTTCAGCAGCGCGCAGAGGAACTCGGCCGGGTGGTAGCGGCGCAGCCACGCCGACTGGTAGGCGAGCAGCCCGAACGCAGCCGCATGTGACTTCGGGAAACCGAAGCCCGAGAACCCGACCAGCTTGTCGTAGATCGCGTGCGCGGTCTGCTCGTCGATCCCGTTGCCGAGGCACCCCGCGACGAAGCGCGGCCGGTACGCCTCGATCGCCTCCTCGCTGCGCTTCCTGCTCATCGCCCGGCGCAGGCCCTCCGCCTCGCCGACCGAGAACCGCGCCGACGCCATCGCGACGTCGAGCACCTGGTCCTGGAAGACGACGACGCCGAGCGTGTCGCGAAGCGGCTCCCGCAGCGACTCGTGCTCGACCGGCGGCTCGAAGGACGGATCGACGCGCCGGCGCCGGCGGTGCTCGATGTACGGGTGCACCGCCTTCCCCTGGATCGGCCCCGGCCGCACGAGCGCGACCTGCACCGTCAGGTCGTCGAGGTTCTCGGGCCGCGTCTGCAGCAGGCTCTGCATCTGGGCACGGCTCTCGATCTGGAACACGCCGACCGTGTCCGCCGCCTGGATCTCCGCGAAGACGTCCGGGTCGTCGAACCGGATGCGCGAGAGATCGACCGTCTCCCCGCGGAGGCGGGCGATCCGGTCGATGCACTCCTCGACCGCGGAGAGCATCCCCAGTCCGAGCAGGTCGATCTTCAGGAAGCCTGCGTCGCCGCAGCTGTCCTTGTCCCACTGGCACATCTGGCGCCCGGCCATCGCCGCGGGCTGAACAGGCACGAGGTCGACGAGCGGGCGCGACGAGATCACCATCCCGCCCGGGTGCTGGCTGATGTGGCGCGGGAGGCCGGAGATCTCGCGGGTCAGCCGACGGAATGCGTCCCACCGCGGGCCAGAGTGCGAGCCGGGCACCCCTTCGAGCTCCTCGCCGACGTGCGACGCCTCCCAGCCGTCGGTGACCCGCGCGAGCCGTTCGAGCTCGGCGAACGGCAGCCCGAGCGCTTTCCCCACGTCGCGGATCGCACCGCGGCTCCGGTACGTCGCGAAGCTCGCGACGAGCGCGGCATGCTCGCGGCCGTAGCGCTCGGTGACGCGGACGATCAGCTTCTCGCGGATGTCCCGCGGAAAGTCGAGGTCGATGTCGGGCACGGCGGCCATCTCGTCGTTGATGAAGCGGCCGAGCGAGAGCCCGGAGGCGACCGGGTCGACATGGGAGAGGCCCGTCAGGTAGCAGACGATCGAGCCGACACTCGACCCCCTCCCCCGTCCCGGCGGCAGCGCATGCCTGGGGCTGCCGGGCCCGCGCACCTCGAGCGCGCACTCCCGCGCGAGCTCCAGCACCTCCCAGTGCAGCAGGAAGAACCCGCTCAGCCCAAGCCTGGCGATCAGCTGCAGCTCGTCGTCGAGCCGCGTCCGCGCCCGCCGCTTGAGGCCGTTTGCACCTGCGTACCGATCGGCGAACGCGCGATCGCAGATCTCGCGCAGCTGCACGTCGGCCGGATCAGGGCCGTCGGAGAAGTCGGGGTACCGGTACCCGAGCTCCTGCGTGAGGTCGAAGCGACAGCGGCCCGCCACCTCGCGCGTGCGCAATGCGGCCTCGCACGGCAGACGCTCGAGCATCGCCTCTGGCGAAAGGAGCACCGCCTCGTGGTTCCCGCGCCGCTCGCGCTCGCTGCCGTCGAGCGACGTGCGATGCCGAATCGCCACGAACGCGTCCTGCAGCTCGGCGCGGCGCTCGTGATGCGCATGCACGTCGCCCGTGGCGACGGTCGGCACTCCGAGCTGCTCGGCGAGCTCCTGCAGCTGCGCGTTCCGGCGCACGTCACCACGCTCGAACGGACGCTGCAGCTCGACGTAGAACGAGTCGCGGAATACTCTCGCCAGCCGCGCGATCCCGTCCGGGTCGTGCACCCCGACCCCATGACGCGCGCACCCGGACAGGCACACGAGCCCATCCGCGTGGGCCGCGACGTGCTCGATCGTCGTCTCGGGCGGGAGGAGCACCCGGTGCTCCTTGCCCTCCGGCCGCGTGCCTGCGTGCGCATCGGTGAGGATGCGGCAGAGGTTCGTGTAGCCGTCCTGCGTCTCGCACAGCAACGTCAGGTGCCTGCCGCCCGAGACAGTCACCTCGGCGCCGGTGATCGGCCTGACGCCGAAGTGCTTCGCCGCATGCGCGAACTCCAGCGAGCCGTAGACCCCGTCGTGGTCGGTGAGCGCAAGGGCGTCGTAGCCGAGCTCGGCGGCGCGCGCCGCGAGCTCCTCGGGCAGCGACGCCCCGTCGAGGAACGAGTACGCGGAGTGGGCGTGAAGCTCGACGTACGGCGCCCGCACCCTGCCGGTGGCCGGCACCTTGGTGCCTGCCACCGGGTCGAAGCGCCGCTCGTCGCCGACCCCGCCGCGCGCCGGGAACGCGTCCCGCGACGCGAACGTCATACGATCCCCCCATGGACCCGGTCATCAGCCGCGCCGGCGACGGCGAGCGCTACGCCCGCGGCAACCGCACGATCACGATCCGGATCGACCTGCCCGGGCTCTCGGTCCTCGAGATCGCGTTCGACGAGACGTTCACGGTCGACCCGCACACCCACGACGACCACGACGACACCTTCCTCGTGCTCGACGGTGAGGTCGAGTTCACGCTCGGCGACGACACGGTGCGCGCCGGCCCCGGGACGCTCGTCGCCGCGCCGCCCGGTGCCCGTCACGGCTTTCGCAGCGCCGGCGGGACGGCACGCGTGCTCAACTTCCACGCGCCCGACGCCGGCTTCGTCGAGTTCATCCGCGGCTCCCGGCCCGCGCCCGCTACGCCCGCTGCGTGAACCACGCGCCCGCGTCGTCGTCGTGGTAGACGACGGCGTTCTCCCCGGTCTCGAGGACGACGTCGAAGTAGCGGCGATGCACCGGCTCGTCGGTCCACCAGCGGTCGACCACGCGCCACTCCTCGCGCACGAGCGCAACCTCCTGCCGGTTCACACGGCGCGGCAACCCGTCGGCGTGCGCCTCGACGAGCGCCGGGCGCGGAGCATTGAGAGGCCGGGCCCGCATACGACTTGAGCCGCCCGGACGTGCTGGACGGCGCGCTGCTGTGTCCTCGGTCGTGCCGGTAGCAACGGCTACCGGCACTCCCTGTGTCCTTCCATCACGCTCGTCCATCACGCCCAGTCGACGAATCGCATCCGGGCCCGACCTCTCAGTCGTCGCGCGGTACCAGCAGCGCGCGCGCTTCCGGGATGCGCGACCACGGTGCGACCTCCACCACCGTCGAGACTCCACCCGCACCGACCGCCGCGCGCACCTGTCGCAGCCCTTCGCGCAGCCGCCCCTGCAGCACCATCCCCTCGGCGGCCACCAGCTCGAGCTGCTCGCCCGTGTGCTCGGCCAGCGCCGACACCTCGAGCCGGAGCTTGAGCGCCGGCGCCGGCAGCTCGGCCAGCTTCGGCAGGAGCGCGGCGCGCAGCCGCACCGGATCGGTGGTCGGCTCGCGCAGCGTCACCGCCCGGCGCCACGAGGCTCCGCCGACGAGCCGCGCCCAGAGCGCGAGCTTCCTCGGCGGACGCCCCGCGCGTTCCGGCCGGGCGAGCAGCCGTTCGAGCAGCACCGCAAGCCCCCGGCGCAGCGTCAGCTCGTTGCCGACCGCCTCCGGGAACTCGAGCGTCTCGTGCAGGGCCGCGACCGGCCGTCTCGGCGCGACCTTGCGGTCTCCGGGCTCCTCGCCCCCTGCCAGGCTCCAGGCGCGCCGGCCGACCGGCCCCAATCGTTCGGCGACGGCGCCACCCGGCAGCCCGGCAAGCTGTCCGATCGTGCGCACTCCGAGCTCCTCGAGCTCCTCGTAGCGGGCGGGGTCGAGCGGGAGGAGCTGCAGCGGCAGCGGGGCGATGAACGACCGTGCACGATCGTCGGAGACGATCAGCGCCTGGCCCGCCCGGGCGACGCTCGCCGCCGCCAGGGCGGCGAACCGACGCTCGGCCGCCCCCGCGCGCGGGTCCCACGCCGTCCCCACCGCGGCCAGCGCCCGCTTGAGCGCCGGCTCGAGCCCGCCGTACAGACGCTCCACCCCTCGCGAGTCGAAGTAGACGACACCGGGGCTCTCCGGCTCGACCGCGAAGCCGGCGTCCTCGAGCCGGCGCAGGATCTCCTCCCACGCCTGTTCCGCCGAGGCCGGATCCTGCTCGACCAGCTCGAGCGACGGGCAGGTCGCGAGCGCCTCCGACAGGCGCATTCCCGGCCGCACACCGGCCCCCTCGGCGGCCGCCGTCACCGAGCCGATCAGCGGCTCCGTCCCGGGCGGCGGCGCGAGCGCGGCGGGCCTCGCCTGCACCCCCGGCCGGTGGCGGAGCGCCGCCCGGAGGTCGAAGGCCGGGATGAGGACGGTGGCGATCACGGGAACGTATGTTCTACACGAACATCTGTTCCCCTGTCAAGCGTCCGGATAGGCTGGGGAGCGCATGGCCCGTGATCCGCTCCCGCAACTCCAGGGCGAGCTCACCATCACGGACGGCGGCATGGAGACGACGCTGATCTTCCACCAGGGCGTCGACCTGCCCCACTTCGCGTCGTTCGCCCTGCTCGAGGACGACGAGGGGCGGCAGCTGCTCCGCGACTACTACGCCTCGTACGTCTCACTCGCGCGCGGGCTCGGCGTCGGGCTGCTCCTCGACACGCCGACCTGGCGCGCCAACCGCGACTGGGGCGCGAAGCTCGGCTATTCGGAGGATGCCCTCGAGCGGGTCAACCGCGACGGCGTGCGTCTCGTCGACGGGCTGCGCAGCGACGACGGCCCGCCGATCGTCGTCAGCGGCTGCATCGGCCCGCGTGGCGACGGCTACCAGGCGTCGGCGCGCATGACTGTCGCAGAGGCGGCGGCGTACCACGGCGCGCAGGCCGAGTCGCTCGCGGCAGCCGGCGCCGACATGCTCAGCGTGCTGACGCTGACCTATGCCGAGGAAGCCGCAGGCGTCGTCCATGCAGCCGCGGCGGCCGGGATCCCGGTCGCGGTGTCGTTCACCGTCGAGACCGACGGGCGCCTCCCGAGCGGCCAGGCTCTGGGAGAGGCGATCGAGCAGGTCGACGCCGAGACCGGGGACGGGGCGGCGTACTTCATGATCAACTGCGCGCACCCGACGCACTTCGCGGGCGCGATCGAGGCGGGCGCGCCGTGGGTCGACCGCATCGGGGGCGTGCGGGCGAACGCCTCGTCGAAGAGCCATGCCGAGCTCGACGAGTCGGACTCGCTCGACGAGGGCGACCCGGCCGAGCTGGGCTCGCTCTATGCCGCGTTGCGCGCGAGCCTGCCGCGCATCACGGTCGTCGGAGGCTGCTGCGGCACCGACCACCGGCACGTCGACGCGATCTGCCGGAGCTGGACGGCCGCCGCCGCCTCGTAGGCGACGGCTACAGCCGCTCGAGCACGACGACGGGGATCTCGCGATCCGTCCGCGTCGCGTACTCGTCGTAGTGGCGCCACACCTCGTTCGCCTTCCGCCAGAGCCGCTCGCGCTCCGCCCCCTGCGCCGTCGTCGCCCGCGCGCGGAACACCTCGGGCCCGACCTGCACCTCGACCTCCGGCGTCTTGACGAGGTTGCGGTACCAGCCGGGATGCGTCGGAGCACCGCCCTGCGAGGCGACGATGACGTAGCGATCGCCGTCGCGGGCGTAGATCAGCGGCGTCGTCCCCGGTTTGCCGGTCGTCCTGCCGACCGTCGTGAGCAGGAGGACGGTCGAGCCCTCCTTCCAGACGTGACCGGTCTCGCCACCGGTCTCGCGATAGACGCGGACGTGCTCCTGGCCGAACGGGAAGGTCTGCTGCTGCGTCACCCTCGGTCTCCTTTCACGATCTCGGCGGCCGGCCCGACCATCCGCGCAAAGCGCGGAACGACGTCGAGCCGGTCGATCTGGGCGCAAAACTCGATGTCCGCCTCGAGGCCGGGCGGCCCGTACGTCCGGGCGTTCAGCCCGTCGAGCGGCTGCGGCCACGCGCGGGCGACCAGCTCGGCGGCGATCGCGGCGTCGGTCCGCTCGCCGCCGAGCGCGGCGACGATGCGGCCCGCGCAGTAGGCGTCGTCGAGCGCGAATGCCCCCTTGAAGCCGGAGCACACGATCGCCACGCCGCCGCCGTTCGAGCTCGCCCGTCCCGCGACGGCGCTCAGATTGAGCAGCGACCCGAGCAGCACGACGCCGCAGCGCTCGACCGCCGTCAGGATCGCACGCGTCCCGTTCGTCGTCGTGAGGATCAGCGTGGCCGCCCTCGCCCCGGCCGCGAAGTCACGCGGTGAGGCGCCGACGTCGAAGCCGTCGATCACCTGGGCGTTCCGCTCACCTCCGACGACCGCTTCGTCGCCCAGCTCGGACCGGAGCGCACGGGCGTCGTCGATCTCCTCGCAGCAGAGCACCCGCTCGTAACCGGCCGCGAGCGCCTGCGCGATCGAGGACGTCGCCCGGACGACGTCGACGACGATGCCGACCGGCGCCGACGCCTCCTCGTCCGGGGTGAAGGCGACGTGGACATGCACCCCGATACGCTAGCCGCGTGGACGAGCCGCGCTATTGCTACCGCCATCCGGACCGCGAGACGGGGCTGTCGTGCTCCGAGTGCGGACGGCCGATCTGCTACGAGTGCATGACTCCGGCGCCGGTCGGGCTTCGCTGCCCCGAGCATGCCGGCAGGCAGCGCGTGATCCGTCCGGCGCAGCGGCCGATCCGGTTCAGCGGCCTCGCGCGCGGCGCGACGATCGTCACGTGGTCGCTGATCGCGCTCAACGTCGGCGTGTACCTCGCCGAGCTCGCGATCGGCGGGACCTTCGACGGCCAGAACAACTGGATCTACGAGCACGGCGCGCTCTTCAAGCTCGGCGCGTTCTCCTCCGCCGGGCCGGTGATGGGCGTCGGCGCAGGCGAGTGGTGGCGAATGGTCACCGCCGCGTTCCTCCACTACGGGCCGATCCACCTCGGGCTCAACATGCTCGCGCTCTACTTCGGCGGCGTCGTGCTCGAGCAGATCATCGGGCACTGGCGCTTCCTGCTGATCTACGTCGCGTCCGGGATCGCCGGCTCCGCCGGCGCCCTGCTCCTCACGCCCAACTCTCCGACGGTCGGGGCCTCGGGGGCGATCTTCGGCGTCTTCGGGGCCCTGTTCGCGCTCGAGCGGCGCGGGATCATCTCCTCGAACGGCCAGATCATCGCGCTGATCGTGATCAACCTCGTCTTCACCTTCGCCGTCCCCGGGATCTCGATCGGCGGGCACATCGGCGGGCTGATCGCCGGCTTCGCGCTGATGTGGGCGATGACGCACTTTGCGCGGTCGACGGAGCTGAGCATCCTCGCGGCCGCGGCGGTGGTGGCGCTCAGCTTCGCCGTCGCCTACACGCAGATCCACGGGTGAGAGCGAGGGCAGTGGGCGGAGCCCCCACCCCGCCCACCGCTAGCGCATCGTGTCGGCGAGTTTGCGCTGCCTCCCCCTCGCCGTGTCGATGCTCGCCACAGACGTTCGTGCCGGGCAATTGTGCCCGAGTTGTCCACAGATTGCAACGTTCGGAACAAGAGCCGTCCGAATCGAACGGTCAGCCGCCCCCGGTCACGTACGCGGCCGCCGGCGTCTCGGCGAGCGCCGCCTGGGCGGCGGCGAGGCGGGCGAGCGGCACCCTGAAGGGCGAGCAGCTGACGTAGTCGAGGCCGAGTGAGTGGCAGAAGGCGACCGAGCGCGGGTCGCCGCCGTGCTCGCCGCAGATCCCGAGCTTGAGCCCCGGGGAGACGGCCGTGCCGCGCTCGACGGCGATCCGCATCAGGTCGCCGACGCCGCCGGCGTCGATCGTCTCGAACGGGTTCGCGGGCAGGACGCCGTCCTCGAGGTAACGGGTGAGGAAGTTGCCCTCCGCGTCGTCGCGGGAGAAGGCGAGCGTCGTCTGGGTCAGGTCGTTCGTGCCGAACGAGAAGAAGTCGGCGACCTCCGCGATCTCGTCGGCGCGCAGGGCGGCGCGCGGCACCTCGATCATCGTCCCGACGAGGTGCTCGAGGCCCGGAGCCTCCTCGGCCCAGACCGCCTCGGTCAGCCGGCGCAGCCGGGCCAGCTCTTCCCGAAAGCCGACGAGCGGGTGCATCACTTCGACGAGCGGAGGCGTCCCGGTCCGTGCCCGGACGGCCGAGGCGGCGCGGGCGATCGCCCGGACCTGCATCTCGTAGATCTCCGGGTACATGAGGCCGAGCCGGCAGCCGCGCGTGCCGAGCATCGGGTTCTGCTCGTGCAGGGCGCGGATCCGCGCGCGCATGCGCTCGTCGGCCGCCTGCTCCTCCGCCGGCAGGAACTCGTGCAGCGGCGGGTCGAGCAGCCGGATCGTCACCGGCAGCCCCGCCATCGCCTCGAAGATCCCCTCGAAGTCCGACTGCTGGAACGGAAGGAGCCGGTCGAGCGCCGCGCGGCGGTCGGCCTCGCCGTCGGCGAGGATCATCTCCTGGACGACCGGCAGCCGCTCGTCGCCGAAGAACATGTGCTCGGTGCGGCAGAGCCCGATCCCCTCGGCCCCGAACGCACGCGCCCGGGCCGCGTCGGCAGGGGTGTCGGCGTTGGCGCGGACACGCAGGCGGCGGCACTCGTCCGCCCACGCGAGCACCGTCTCGAAGTCCTCCCCGGGCTGCGGGGGCACGAGCGGCACTGCGCCGACGAACACGCTGCCCGTCCCACCGTCGATCGTGAGGACGTCCCCCTCGCGGAGCGGCTGCGAGCCGATGGTCGCCGTCCGGGCCGCCTCGTCGAGGTGCAGGTCGGCACAGCCGGCGACGCACGGCTTGCCCATGCCCCGCGCCACCACCGCGGCGTGCGAGGTCATGCCTCCGTGGACGGTCAGGATCCCCTGCGCGGCGATCATGCCGTGGATGTCGTCGGGTGTCGTCTCGTTCCGGACGAGCAGCACCGGCTCCGACTTCGCGCGCTCGACCGCCCGGTCGGAGTCGAACACGACCGCACCGCTCGCGGCCCCGGGAGAGGCGTTGAGCCCGCGCCCGGCCGGCTCGACGCGTGCGTCCGGGTCGATCATCGGGTGCAGGAGCTGGTCGAGCTGTGCCGGCGTCGATGCGGGTCACCGCCTGGTCGCGCGTGATCAGCCCCTCTTCGACCATCGCGACCGCGGCCCTCAGGGCGGCTGCCGCGGTCCGCTTCGCCGACCGTGTCTGGAGCAGGTAGAGGTGATCGTCCTCGACCGTGAACTCGATGTCCTGCATGTCGCGGTAGTGGCGCTCGAGCTGCGCCATCGTGTCGACGAGCTGCGCATACGCTCCCGGAAGACGCTCGCGCATCGCCTCGATCGGCTCCGGCGTCCGGATCCCCGCGACCACGTCCTCGCCCTGCGCGTTCGCGAGGTACTCGCCGAACGGCCCCGGTTCCCCCGTCGACGGGTCGCGCGTGAACGCGACCCCAGTGCCCGAGCGCTCGCCCTTGTTCCCGAACACCATCTGCACGACGTTGACCGCCGTGCCGAGGTCGTCCGGGATCTCGTGCGCCCTCCGGTACACCTGCGCGCGCGGCGTGTTCCACGACTGGAACACCGCCTCGACGGCGCGCAGGAGCTGCACCCGCGCGTCGTCCGGGAACTCCTCGCCGGCGTCCTCGCGGTAGATCTGCCGGAACGTCGCCACCAGCTCGACGAGATCGCCGGCGCCGAGCTCGGTGTCGTGCTGCACGCCGCGGTCGCGCTTCAGCGTGGTCAGGGCGCTCTCGAAGCGGTGCCCGTCGACGCCGGCGACGACCTCCCCGAACATCTGGATCAGCCGCCGGTACGAGTCGTACGCGAAGCGAGCGTTGCCGGTCCGCGCGGCCAGCCCGGCAGCCGCCGACTCGCCGAGGCCGACGTTCAGGATCGTGTCCATCATCCCCGGCATCGAGACCGCCGCACCCGACCGCACCGAGACGAGCAGCGGATCGTCCTCCGAGCCGAACCGCCTTCCGACACCGGCTTCGAGAAGCGCCAGGTGCTGCTCGACCTCGGCCTCGAGGCCGTCCGGCAGCCGCCCGGCCTCGAGGTAGGCGCGGCAGGCATCGGTCGTGATCGTGAACCCCGCCGGCACCGGGATCCCGAGCCCCGTCATCTCGGCCAGACCGACGCCCTTCCCGCCCAGGAGCTCGCGCCCGCCGTCCGCAGGCTCGTCGAAACCGAACACGAAACGCATCGCCATCGGGGGAAGGGGAGCCTATCGCCCGCGGCTGCGCCGGGACCGGAACTCCGCGACCCACGCCAGAGCGCGCAGGCCGAACCAGAACGGCGTGAACAGGCCGTAGAACAGCACGAGCGCCGCTCCGAGGGCCGTGTACCACAGCCCCCAGCGCCAGAGCGGGACGGGCGGCTTCGGCTTCATCGCCGCTGCTCGACCAGCCCGATGATGCGGAGGGAGATCTCCTCGATCGAGAGCTCGCTCACCTCGAGCACCGGGCAGCCGAGTCGCCGGTGCACCTGGGCCGCGTAGTCGAGCTCCTCGTAGATCTCGACGAGGCTCGCGTACTTGCGGTCGCCGCGCATCCAGCGGATGCGCTCCTCCCGGATCTCCGACAGCCGCAAGGCGTCGATCGTCAGGCCGACGATCTTCTCGGGCGCGACTTCGAAGAGGTCGGCGGGCGGGTCGATTCCCTTCACGAGCGGGACGTTCGCGGCCTTCCAGCCCAGGTAGCCGAGGTAGATCGAGAGCGGCGTCTTCGACGTGCGCGAGACGCCGACGAGCACGACGTCGGCCTCCCCGAGGCCCCCCGCGAGACCGTCGTCGTGCTTGACGGCGAACTCGATCGCCGACATCCGTTTGAAGTAGGCGTCGTTGAGCGGCGGACGCGCACGCGGCTCCATCCGCGCCGCCTGCCCGGACACCTTGGCGACGGCGGCGATCGGATGCCCCAGCAGGTCGCAGTAGTGCAGCTTCGCGCGGCGGCAGAGCGTGCGCATCGTCTCGCGCAGGCCCGGCTCGACCAGCGTGTAGACGACGACCGCCGGCCGCCCGCGCATCCGGTCGACGGCGAGCTGCAGGTCGGCGGCCGTCTCGACGCGCGGGTGCCGCACCTCGCGGAACTCCTGGTCGGGAAACTGGGCCTCGAGCGCCTGGACGAGCCGCTGCGCCGTCTCTCCCGTCGAGTCGGAGACCGTGTGCAGCTCGACCGCCATCAACCGGCGCGCTGGATCTGGCTGAAGTCCCCCAGCCGGCCGATCGCGTCGCGGACGTCGAGGAGCAGGCGCAGCCGGTTCGCCCGCACCGCGGGGTCGTCGGCCATGACGAGCACGTCGTCGAAGTACCGGCTGACGTGCGGAGCAAGAGCAGCGGCCGCGGAGAGGCCGTCGTCGACCTCGATCGTCGTTCCGGCGAGCGCGGCTGCGAGCTCCCGCTCGGCGCCCTCCTCGAGCAGCGACTCGTCGAGCTCCGCCGCCGCCTCGGCTTCCGCGCGGCCGGCCAGGCGATGAGCCCGGTCGAACGCCGTCTGGACCGCCTCGAACTCATCGGAGCGCTCGGCCGCCGCCAGCATCCGCGCCTGCCGCGCGACCCCCGCGAGGTCGGTGGCGGCCGAGGCACGCGCCGCACGGACGAACTGGACGGGGACGTCGAGCAGCCCCTCGAGTCGCTCCTCGACGAAGTCGCGCGCCTCGGCGGCGACCAGGGCGCGAGGCACGACGACGCCGGCCTCCACGGCGAGCCGGCAGAGGCCGATCGCGGCCCTGCGCAGCCCGAACGGGTCGCGAGACCCCGTCGGGCGCTTCCCGAGGCCGAAGACGACGTTGAGCGTGTCGAGCTTGTCGGCCGCTGCGAGCACCGCCCCGGCGGGGCTCTCCGGGAGCGGGCCGCCGGCGCTCTCCGGCCGGTACTGCTCGTCGATCGCCCGGACGACCTCCGGGGCGACGCCGGCCAGGCGGGCGTACGTCGCGCCGATGTGCCCCTCGAGCTCCGGGAACTCACGGACGAGCTCGGACGCCTGGTCGGCCTTGGCCAGCAGCGCCGCCTGGATCGCCGCGTCGTCGCCGCCCAGCTTCGCGACCAGCTCGACGAGCCGCTCCGTCTTGTCGGCGAACGTGCCCGCCCCGCGCAGGAACGTGATCGTCCTGAGCCGCTCGGCGAGGCCGTCGATCCCCGTCGCCAGGTCCCGCCGGTAGGTGAACTCGGCGTCTTCGAGGCGCCCGCGCAGGACGAACTCGTTGCCGGCGCGCACGACCTCCGGATCGCCGCCGTTCGCGACGAACGCGAAGCGGTTGCCGCCGAGCGGGAAGTACCGCTGGTGCGACTGCATCGTCGTGGTCACGACGCGCTCGGGCAGCTCGAGGAAGCGCGCGTCGAACGAGCCCTCCTGCACGCGCGCCTGCTCGACCAGGTAGACGACCTCGTCGAGCTTGCCGGCCGGGTCGCTCCAGGCCCCGAGCTCGTCGAGCCCGGCCACGATCCGCTCGTAGCGCACCGCGCGATCGGGCTCGACACCGACGGCGCGAAGGGTCGCGAGGTAGTCCACGGCGCTTCGGATCTCGATCCGGCCGGGGCTGGTGAGCCGGTGCCCGTACGAGAAGCCGCCGCGCTCGAGGCCTTCGAGCGCAACCTGGATCGTGCGGTCGTCGAGCTTCGCGCAGATCCACCGGACGGGACGCGCGAAGCGGAAAGCTGCCCCCCACGTCATCGACTTCGCGAACTGGAGGCCGGTGACGATCGCGGCGAGGCGCTCGGGAAGCGCCTCTTCGATCGGGACGCCCGGCAGCTCGAGGCCCAGGAAGCCGTCGCGGACCGAGAGCGCGTCGACGGTGACGCCGTGCCTGCGCGCGAACCCGGCCGCAGCCCGGTCGCGGAGGCTCTCGGGCGGTCCCTGGACCCAGCTCTCCCGGGTCCGCTCGGGGACGGTCGCCGGGAACGCGAGCCTTCGCGGCGCGATCCACAGCTCGTCGGGGACGACGCCGAGCTGTTCCTGGCAGAGCGACGGAAGTTGCAGCCCGGCCTCCATGCACGCGGCCGCCGGGAGCTCCTCGCAGCCGATCTCAAGCAGCAGCTTCGGCACGGGCCTCCTGCTGCAAGAGGTAGAGCTGGGCGACGTCGCGGACGAGATCCCGGATGCGCGCGATGTACGCCGCGCGCTCCGCCACCGAGATCGCCCCGCGCGCATCGAGCAGGTTGAACGCGTGGTTCGCCTTCAGCACCTGGTCGTAGGCCGGCAGCGGCAGCTCGAGTGAGACGAGCGCGCGCGCCTCCTCCTCGTACTCTCCGAACCTCCGCGTCAGCGTGTCGACGGGAGCCGCCTCGAAGTTGTAGTGCGACCACTGCCGCTCGTTCTCGCGGTAGACGTCCTCCCACGTCACACCGTCGGCCCACACGAGGTCGAACACGGTCGGCTTCCCCTGGACGAGCATCGCCAGCCGGTCGAGCCCGTACGTGATCTCGGCCGGGACGAGGTCGAGGTCGAGGCCGCCGAGCTGCTGGAAATAGGTGAACTGCGTGATCTCCATGCCGTCGCACCAGACCTCCCACCCGAGCCCCCAGGCGCCGACCGTCGGCTGCTCCCAGTCGTCCTCGACGAAGCGGATGTCGTGGCGCACGGTGTCGAGACCGATCTCGGCGAGCGACGCGAGATAGAGGTCGAGTACGTCGGGCGGGCTCGGCTTGAGGATCACCTGGTACTGGAAGTAGTGCTGGAACCGCATCGGGTTCTCGCCGTAGCGCCCGTCGAGCGGGCGGATCACGGGCTCGAGGTACGCGGTCCGCCAGGGATTCGGGCCGAGGCTGCGCAGGAAGGTCGCCGGGTTCATCGTCCCGGCCGCCAGCTCCGTGTGGTACGGCGTCAGCAGGACACATCCCTGGTCGGCCCAGAAGCGCTCGAGCGCGAGGATCGTCTCCTGGTACGTTCGCTCGGCCATGAGCGCCAATCGTACGGACCGCTGGCAACGACTGCCGTTCGCGTCGAGAGCGTTGGCGGGCAATCCGCTGGGCGACCCGCACGAGCGCCCGCTCTGGGTCTGGTCGCCCGCGGACGCCTCGCGCCGCTATCCGTCGGTCTACGTCATCCAGGGAATGACCGGCATGGTGGACGCGTGGTTCAACGTCCGTCCGTGGACCGAGTCCTTCCCCCAGGCGGTCGAGCGTCTCGCTCCGGACGCCGTCGTCGTGCTCGTCGATGCGTTCACCTCCGTGGGCGGCTCGCAGTTCCTCGACTCGCCCGCTATCGGCCGCTACCACACGTATCTGTGCGATGAGATCGTCCCGTTCGTCGACGACGGCTTCCCGACACTCGCCGACGCCCGGCACCGCGGGATCCAGGGGAAGTCGTCGGGCGGTTACGGCGCGATGGTCACGCCGCTGCTCCGGCCCGACCTGTTCGGCGCGCTCGCAACGCACGCCGGCGACGCGGCCTTCGAGCTCTGCTACCAGGGTGAGTTCGCACCGGCGGCGCGCGCGCTTCGCGACAAGTACGACGGATCGTTCGACGCGTTCTGGCGCGACTTTCGCTCGGGCCGCCCGGTGCTCGACAACCGCGACGACCCGCTGCTTCTCAACGTCTGGGCGATGGCGGCGGCCTACTCGGCGAACGAGGACGGGACGGTCGACCTGCCGTTCGACGTCGCGACGGGCGAGCTACACCCGGCCGTCTTCGAACGCTGGCTCCGGTGGGACCCGGTGCGCATGGCGCACGATCCGGCCCACGCGGAGACGCTCCGGCGACTGCGCGGGATCTGGATCGACGCCGGGCGCGGCGACGAGTACTACCTCGACCTCGGCGCGACGGCGTACCGGCACGCACTCACCGCCGCCGGCGTCCCGGACGAGGCGGTCCGCTTCGAGCTTTTCGACGGCAAGCACGGCGGCATCACCTGGCGCTACCCGCTCTCGCTCGCCTGGCTGGTCGAGCGGCTCGCGTAGCCGGCCGGCCGCTCCATCAACTTGAAGTCGGGGTCGCCGAATCCGAGCTTGCGGTAGAGCGCGTGCATGTTCGTGGTGTGGAGCAGCCACCTCAGGCTCGCGTACGGCCCGCGATCCACCATCTCGTGCACGAGCTCCTCTCCAAGGCCGCGCCCGCGATACTCCTCGAGCACGTAGACGTCGGCGAGGTAGACGAACGAGGTGCCGTCCGTCGCCGCGCGGCAGAAGCCCACCTGCCGGCCGTTGTCGTAGAGGCCGACGACGCGCGACGCTTCGCGGACGAGCCGGTCCTGGACGTCGCGCGGCCTCCCCTTCGCCCAGTAGCTGACCTCCGACAGGAAGCGGTGCACCTCCTCGAGGTCGATCCGCTCCTTGGCGTCGTCGAGCTCGAGCCCGTCGCCGAGGTCGCGCTTCACGCAGAGAGCGTCCTCAGACGGAACCCGCCGTGCTCCTCGTACGACGACGTGACGACGGCGAGCGCGTCGCGGCGCGCCCGGTCGGAGAGGGCGGCGCCGGGCGCATCGGCGAGGGGCGTCGACAGCAGCTGCTCGATCGCGGCGAGCCCTTCCGCGGAGAGTGCGAGCCCACCGGCGGAATGCGCCCTGCAGACGGCACCGCCCGCGCGGGCCGAGAAAGCGACGAGCCCGTCGTGCGCACCGCACTCGACGCAGCTCCTGAGGTGCGGCAGGTAGCCGGCGAGCCAGAGCAGCTTCAGCTGGAACGAGAGCGCCAGCGGGTCGACCGCCGGCTTCGAGCCAGCGACCGGCGCGTCGTCGAGCACGTCGAGGAAACGCTCGAGGGCAGTGAACGCGCGCTCGTTCGGCTCGGGCTCGCCGTGGAGGCGCAGCATCGCCTCGGCGCCGATCAGACCGACGTTCAGGCGGTACGGCTCCTCCCGGATCGCGTGATGGGAGCGCTTCAGGTCGACGCCGGTGATCGTGAGGAGCTCTCCGCCCCCCTGGTGGAGCAGCAACTCGACGTGCGAGAGCGGCTCCAGCCGGGCCCCGAAGCGCGACTTCGTCTTCCGGACGCCCTTCGCGATCGCGCCGACACGGCCGCGGTCGGCGGTGTACAGGTGCAGGATGCGATCCGCCTCGCCGTAGCGCATCGACCTGAGCACGATCGCGTCGGTCTTCGAAGCGCGTCCCGCCATCCGGCCAGTCTAGGGGCGCGTCCGGCCCGTCCCCGCTGCCCCGACCGGCAGCTGCTGGCAGGTCGGGCAGTACCAGGTTCCGCGTCCGCCCGCCCGCGTCTTGCCGATCGGCGTGCCGCAGCGCTCGCACGGCTCGCCCCCGCGTCCGTACACCTTGAACTCGTCCTGCATCGCACCGCTCTCACCGTCGGGCAGCAAGTAGTCGCGGAGCGTCGAGCCCTGCCGTGCGATTCCCTGCTGCAGCGCACGGCGAATGCCGCGGTGCAGTGCCCTGACCTGGTCGGTCCCGAGAGCCGCGGCCGGTGTCAGGGGATGGATACGGGCGCGCCAGAGCGCCTCGTCGGCGTAGATGTTCCCGACGCCCGCGACCGTGCGCTGGTCGAGGATCGCCGCCTTCACGGGCGCCCGCCGGTGCGCGAGGCGCGACGCGAGGTCACGCGCACGGTAGGTGTCGAGGAGCGGCTCCGGCCCCACGCGCGCATCGAGGTACGGATCGAGCTCACCCGGCTCGAGCAGCAGCCAGGTGCCGAACCTGCGCACGTCGCGGTAGGCGACATCCGATCCGTCGTCTAAACTGACAACGGCTCGGCGGTAGGGATCGTCCGGCAGCGTTCCCGCCTCGCCGTGGCGCAGCGACCCCGTCATACGGAGGTGGATAAGGAGACCGCGACCAGACTCGAACCGGACAATCAGATACTTGCCGCGGCGCTCGAGCGAGGCGACGCGCTCGCCCTCCAGCTCGCCGGCGACGGCCAGCGGGTCGTGCGGCCGTGTGAGCCGCGTGTCCGAGATCGTCACGCGATCGAAGCGGCGGCCCTCGAGCAGTGGGGCGAGCCGGCGGCGGACCGACTCGACCTCGGGGAGCTCAGGCATCCCTCCACGCTAGCCGGGCCCCGGTGCAGTACCGCCGGATCTGGCCGGGCCGCCCGTGGGTGGCGGTCAGTCCACGACCTCGAGCAGCACCGGCCTGGCCGGGGGCGGCTCGGCTGCGATCTCGTAGGCGGCGAGGAGCTCCGCGGCGGCCGCCACCGCGGCCGTGTCGTCACGCGCGAGCACGCGGGCGAGGGGCTGACCCCGCTCGACGGCGTCCCCGCGCTTGGCGAGGCAGAGAACGCCGACGGCGTGGTCGACCGTGTCCTCCTTCGTGCGCCGTCCGGCGCCGAGGTGGGCGGCGGCGTTGCCGACCGCGACGGCTCCGACGCGGCGGACGAACCCGGCGGCCGGCGCCGGCACGTCGAGCTCGACCGGCGGCACCGGCAGGGCGCGCTCGTCGGCGTTCCCGCCCTGGGCGGCGATCCAGCGGGCCCACACCGCCTCGGCGGTCCCGTCGGCGACGGCGACTTGGGCCCGCCGGCGGCCCTCGGTCTCGTCGATGCCAAGGTCGGAGAGCGCGAGCAGCCGCGCGCAGGAGTCGAGCACCAGCTCGGTGAAGTCGGACGGCCCGCGCCCGCGCACGGTGTCGAGCGCCTCGCGTACCTCGACCGCGTTCCCGACCGCGGACCCGAGCGGCTGGTCCATGTCGGTGAGCAGGCAGACGACCTCTCTGCCGGCCTGCCGTCCGAGCGAGAGCATGGCGTCGGCGAGCAGCCGTGCATCCTCGATCGTCTTCATGAAGGCCCCGTCGCCGACCTTGACGTCGAGCACGATCGCCTGCGCGCCGGCGGCGAGCTTCTTCGACATGATCGAGGCCGCGATCAGTGACAGCTGGTCGACGGTCGCGGTCACGTCGCGGAGGCCGTACAGGAGCTTGTCGGCCGGGACGAGGTCGCCCGTCTGGCCGATGATCGCGAGGCCCACGTCGCGCACCTGCGCGACGAACTCGTCGAGGCCGAGCTCCGTTCGATAGCCGGGGATCGACTCGAGCTTGTCGAGCGTGCCGCCGGTGTGGCCGAGGCCGCGGCCGCTCATCTTCCCGAACGGCACGCCGCAGGCCGCGACGATCGGGCCGACCGCCAGCGACGTCTTGTCGCCGACGCCGCCGGTCGAGTGCTTGTCGACCACCTTGCGCCCGAGCTCGGCGCCGAGGTCGATCGTGTCGCCACTGCGGATCATCGCGTCGGTCAGCACGTACGTCTCGTGCGCAGACAGCCCGCGGAAGTAGACCGCCATGCAGAAGGCGGCCATCTGGTAGTCGGGAACCTCGCCGCGCGCGTAGCCGAGGATGAGCTCCTCCAGCTCGTCGTCCTGGAGCTCCTCGCCGTCGCGCTTGCGGTGGATGAGCTCCGCCGGCCGGATCATCGCGTCGCGACGAAGATCGAGCTCCGGCCGTGGACGACGAACGGGAGCGCGACGGCCTCGGGCACCGGCCGCGAGAGCGTAGAGAGCGACTGCTGGTAAGCGACGAGCTTGGCCCGCTCGCGCACGGTCACCTCGACGTCGACGTCGAACCGCTCGACGTCCCGGAAGTGGCGCCGGAGAAGCTCCTCACCGTTCTCGCGGCTGAACTGCCGCGTGAGCGGTCCGACGTCCATCCCGATCAGCTCGGCGAGCTCCGACAGGTGGTGCACGGAATTCGTCGCAGCGAACAGCGCCCCGTCGTCCGTCAGCACGCGGGCGAGCTCGGCGACTGCGCGTTCGGGATCGGGGACGTGGTAGAGCATCCACGCCGCGACCGCGACGTCGAACGATCCATCGGCGAACGGCAGCGCCTGCACATCGCCCACCCGAGCATCCAGACCTTTCGCCCGTGCGAGCTCGACCATGCGCTCCGACTGGTCGACGAACACGAGAGACGCATCGAGCTCAGCCACGATCCGCGCAGCGAGCTCGGCGGTCCCGCCGCCGACCTCGAGCACGGATCGCGGTCGTCGCTCCTGCAGCGCTCGCCAGAGCACGTCCGGTCCGTTCTCGCCGGTGACCTCCTCGTAGAGCGCCTTCCGCGCCCGGAGGTTGTCCTCCCGTGCGTACTGCTCCCGGACCATGGCCGGGTCGGAGGAGGGCGTCACGCTGCTTTCTCCGCGACGAACACCGAGGTCGCACGCCGCGCGCGGAACGGCTCGTCGACCGATGCAGGCAGGTTGCCGACGAACGGGGACATCGAGATCGACGCGCGCACGTAGTCCTCGACCGCGGCGCGGTCGGCGAACTCGAGCTCTCCGTCGACGTCCGTGCGCTCGACGCGGGCGAAGTGCCGCGCGAGCAGCTCATCGCCGCTCTCGCGCGAGAACTGGATCGTCGAGCGGCCGCTGCCGACGAGCAGGCGCAACTCCTGCAGATGGGTGACCGAGTTCGTGGCGGCGACCAGCCGGCCACGGGGACGCAGGACGCGGGCGAGCTCGGCGAGTCCGCGGTCGATGTCGGGCACGTGGTAGAGCATCCAGGCCGCAACGGCGACGTCGAACACCCCGTCCGCGAACGGGAGCTCCTGGACGTCGGCGAGCGAGGCGTCCAAGCCGGCCGAGCGCGCGAGGTCCACCATGTGCGGCGACTGATCCGTCGCGACGACCTCGACGCCGACCTCGTCACGGATCTTCTGCGCGAGCTCCCCCCAGCCGCAGCCGACCTCGAGCACGATCGAAGGCCTCGCCTCGGCAACGGCCTCGACGATCGTGCGCCGCGCGTCGACCACGGTCCCTGCACCCGTGTACGCGGCCGCGCGACGCCGGAGACGCGCGTCGTCCGCGTACTCGTTCGCGACGAGGCCGGGATCGTTGAGCCGCATCACGGCGCGACGATCGGGCGCCCCGGCACGCCGCGCGGGGCCGGGCCGCCGCCGAGCCACGCGTTGACCGTCGCGCCGACGTCCGCGAGCTCGCCGTCCTCGTGGACGAGCCCGGCCGCGTTCCGGCCCTCGACGTACGCGATCAGCAGCGCGTACTCCCGTGAGTGGTCGGTGGACGGCGTGGTCGGGTCGCAGCCGTGGTCCGAGGTGACGATCAGCAGGTCGCCGGGCCGCAGCGCGTCGAGCAGGTCGGGCAGGCGCCGGTCGAAGTCCTGCAGGCAGCGATGGAAGTTCACGGGGTCGTTTCGGTGGCCCCAGAGCATGTCGGTCTCGACGAGGTTCGTGAACACGAACCCGTCGTCGATCGTGCGCAGCAGCTCCTCGGTCTTCTGGATCCCCTCGACGTTCGATCGCGTCGGATGCTCGTCGTCGACGTCGACGTGCGCGAAGATGTCGGGGATCTTGCCGACGCCGTAAACGGCGTGGCCGGCTGCCCGCACCTGCGAGAGATAGTTCGGGCGTCTCGGCTCGAGCGAGAAGTCGTGGCGGTTCGGCGTACGTTCGTACGAGCCCGGCTCGCCGACGAACGGCCGCGCGATCACGCGGCCGACCGCGTGCTTGCCGGTGAGGATCTCGCGCGCGACACGGCAACCGTCGTACAGCTCCTCGAGCGGGATCGTGTCCTCGTGTGCGGCGATCTGGAAGACCGAGTCGGCGCTCGTGTAGACGATCCACTTGCCCGTCCGCTGGTGCTCCTCGCCGAGCTCCTGGATGATCTCGGTGCCGCTCGCCGGCCGGTTGCCGAGCACGCCGCGCCCGGTCCGGTTCATGAACGGGTCGATCACCTCGTCGGGAAACCCGAACGGATAGGTCGGCATCGCGTGCGGCGTGACCACGCCCATCAGCTCCCAGTGCCCGGTCGTCGTGTCCTTCCCCTTCGACCGGGCGAGCAGCCTGCCGGCAACCGCGGGCGCGCCCGGTTGCGGCGCGCACCCCTCGAGCGGCTCGACGTTGCCGAGGCCGAGCGCCTCGAGCGTCGGCAGGTCGAGGCCGCCGACCGCCTGCGCGACGTTCGCGAGCGTGTTCGAGCCTTCGTCGCCGTACTCGCCGGCGTCCGGCAGCGCGCCTGCTCCCACGGCGTCGAGCACGATGACGCACGCGCGCGGCACCGGGCTATCCTACTTCCGTGCACACGGTGCTCGGACTCCTCGGAATCGCCGTGTTCGTGTGCTTCATCATCGGGCTCGCCGCCGGTGTCACCTGGGTCGTCGTGAAGCTCTTCCCGGCGAAGACGTAGCGTCCGCCTACACCGCCGAGAGCGGCAGCAGCGCCTGGAGCGGCGTGTAGTCGATGCCGTGCGCCTCGGCGACGGCCTCGTACGTGACCTTTCGGTCGATCACGTTGACGCCCTTCGCGAGGCACGGATCGGCGGCGACCGCGTCCCGCAGGCCGAGGTTGGCGATCGCCTCGACGTACGGCAGGGTCGCGTTCGTGAGCGCATGAGTCGACGTGATCGGCACCGCGCCCGGCATGTTCGCGACGCAGTAATGGATCACCTCGTCGACGAGATAGACGGGATCGGCGTGCGTGGTCGCGTGCGACGTCTCGAAGCAGCCTCCCTGGTCGATCGCGACGTCGACGACGACGGCACCCGGCCGCATCGACCCGATCATCTCCCGCGTCACGAGCTTCGGCGCGAGTGCGCCGGGGATGAGCACCGCGCCGATCACCAGGTCGGCGTGTGCCACCGCTTCACTCACCTCGAGGCTCGAGCTCATCAGCAGCGTGACGCGTCCCGACAGAACTTCCTCGAGGTGGCGCATGCGGTCGATCGAGCGCTCGAGGATCGTCACCTGCGCCCCGAGCCCGAGCGCGATCACCGCGGCGTTGTAGCCGACGACGCCGCCGCCGACGATCACCACGCGGCCCGGCGCGACACCCGGCACCGCCCCGAGCAGCAGCCCGCGTCCGCCCAGCGGCTTCTCGAGGAAGTGCGCGCCGGCCTGCGGCGCGAGCCGGCCCGCGACCTCCGACATGGGAGCGAGCAGCGGCAGCGAGCGCCCGTCCTCGACCGTCTCGTAGGCGACCGCGGTCACGCCGGAGCGGATGAGCGCACGCGTCAGCGGCTCGTCTGCAGCGATGTGCAGGTAGGTGAAGAGGATCAGGTCCTCGCGCAGCCGCCCGAACTCGGGCTCGATCGGCTCCTTCACCTTGAGCAGGAGGTCGCTCGATTCCCAGACGTCGTCGACGCTCGCGATCCGGGCTCCGACGCGTGCGTACTGGTCGTCTGCGAACGAGCTTCCCTCCCCCGCGCCGGTCTCGATCGCCACCTCGTGGCCGTGATTGATCAGCTCCAGCGCCCCCGCCGGGGTCAGCGCGACGCGATACTCGTCCGGTTTGACCTCCTTGGCGACGCCGATGCGCACGGCCGGGAAGCCTATCCTCCTGCGACGAGCGGGCGCATCTACGCGACGGCCGCGTCGATCAGCGCCAGCGTCACGTCGACCATCGCCTCGAGGTCGGACACGGTGATTCGTTCCGCAGGCGTGTGGATGTCGATCATCCCGTTCGCGAGGTTGACGACCTGGAAGCCGCGGTCGTTGAACACGTTGGCGTCGGCGGCGCCGCCCGACAGCTCGTAGCGCACGTCGTGACCGCAGCGCTCGAGCGCTGTCGCAGCGAGCGCGACCGACCGGTCCGTGCGCCCGAAGCGGTAGCCCCGGTAGCTCTTGCGCACGACCGTTCCCGCCTCGCACTCGGCGATACCGGCGGCGAACGTCACCGCGTCCTGCATCTCCTGGACGAGGTCGGAGAGGCGCCGCTCGTCGTGCGACCGCGCCTCTGCGATGAACGTGCACCACTCGGGTACGACGTTGGTCGCCGTCCCGCCGGAGATCGTCCCGACGTTCGCAGTCGAGATCTCGTCGACCCGGCCCAGGCGCATCTCCGAGATCGCGCGAGCCGCGGCTGCGATCGCGGAGCGCCCCTCCTCGGGATGCATCCCCGAGTGAGCTGCGCGCCCGTGGAACGTCACCTCGAGTGAGCGGGAGAACGGGGCGCCCAGGATCACCGTGCCGATCGGCGCCGCCTGGTCGTAGACGTAGCCGACCCGCGCCTCGCAGCCGCTCGTGGTCGAAGGCGGCGGCACCCTCGAGGCCCACCTCCTCACGCGGTGTGAACAGGAGCTCGATCCCGGCGTGCGGGCGGCTCTCGGCGAGCACGCTCCGCGCGGCGTCGAGCATCGCCGCGACGGCGGACTTGTCGTCGGCTCCGAGAATCGTCCCGGCGGCGTTGCGGACCGTCCCGTCCTCGACCACCGGCTCGATCGCCGCCGTCGGCGGGCACGGTGTCGAGATGCGCGCAGAAGAGCAGCGGCTCGCCGGGCGCCGTCGCCTCGAGGCGCGCGTAGACATTGCCGGCGTTCGAGCCGATCGCCGGCCCGGCATCGTCCTCGTCGGGCTCGAGCCCGCAGTCGTGCAGGTAGCCGATCACCAGGTCGGCGACGGCGCGCTCGTCGCCGGGCGGGCTCGGCACGGCGGCGAGCTCGGTGAAGAGATCGAGGACGGCCGACGGCACGGGCGCTTACGCGACTTCGGCGTGCGTGCGTGTGCGGGCGCGGTCGTGGGCCGCCGCCACGAACCCGTTGAACAGCGGCGCCGGACGCGTGGGACGTGACTTGAACTCGGGATGGAACTGCGAGGCGACGAACCACGGATGGTCCGGAAGCTCGACGATCTCGACCAGGCGCCCCTCCTGGAAGGTGCCGCTGATGTGCAGGCCGCAGTCGACGAGCTGCTGCCGGTAGGCGTTGTTCACCTCGTACCGGTGGCGGTGCCGCTCGGCGATCATCTCCTCGTCGCCGTAGACGTCGCGCGCGCGGGAGCCTTCCACCAGCTCGACCGCCTGCGCGCCCAGCCGCATCGTGCCGCCCAGGTCCTCGATCTCCTTCTGCTCCGGCAGGAGGTCGATCACGGGGTGCGGTGTCTCCGGGTCCATCTCGGTCGAGTTCGCGCCCTCGAGGCCGGCGACGTGGCGCGCGAAGTCGGACACGGCCACGTGCATGCCGAGGCAGATGCCGAGGTACGGGATGCCGTCCTCGCGCGCCACCCGGCAGGCGAGCACCTTGCCCTCCCAGCCGCGGGAGCCGAAGCCGCCCGGGACCAGGACGCCGTCCACGCCCGCGAGCTCGGCGCGCGCCTCCTCGAGCGTCATCTCCTCGGCGTCGACCCAGCGCACGTGGACGCGGCAGCCGTTCGCGATCCCGGCGTGCTTGAGCGCCTCGTGCACGGAGAGGTAGGCGTCGTGGAGCTTCACGTACTTGCCGACGAGGGCGATCTCGACGTGCGTCTCGCGCTCGTTGATGCGCTCGGTCAGGTCGAGCCACTCCTCGAGGTCGGGCGGCGGCGCGTCGATCGAGAGCTTCCGGCAGACCAGCTCGTCGAGCCCCTGGTCGTGCAGCGCGATCGGCACGAGATAGACGTCGGACACGTCGGGATTCGTGATCACCGCGTCGACGTCGACGTCGGCGAACAGGGCGATCTTGTCCCGGATCTCCCGCTGCAGCGGCTCGGTGGAGCGGCAGACGAGCACGTCCGGGTGGATACCGATGCGGCGCAGCTCGTTGACGGAGTGCTGGGTCGGCTTCGTCTTCAGCTCGCCCGCCGTCTCGATGAACGGCACCAGCGTGACGTGGAGGTAGAGCACGTTCTCCGGGCCGGCCTCGCGCCGGAACTGGCGGATCGCCTCGAGGAACGGCAGCGACTCGATGTCGCCGACCGTGCCGCCGATCTCGGTGATCACGACGTCGGTGTCGGTCGCCTCTGCGACCGAGCGGATCCGCGCCTTGATCTCGTTGGTGATGTGCGGGATCACCTGGACGGTCGAGCCGAGGTACTCGCCCTTCCGCTCCTTGCGGAGGACGCGGTCCCAGACGGCGCCGGCGGTGTGGTTGGCGGCCCGTGAGAGGTTCTCGTCGATGAAGCGCTCGTAGTGGCCGATGTCGAGGTCGGTCTCGGCGCCGTCCTCGGTCACGAACACCTCGCCGTGCTGGAACGGGCTCATCGTCCCCGGGTCGACGTTGATGTACGGGTCGAACTTCTGAACCTGGACCTTGAGGCCCCGGGACTTCAGCAGCCGGCCGAGCGATGCGGCGGTGATGCCCTTGCCGAGCGACGAGACGACCCCGCCCGTGACGAAGACGAACTTCGCGCTCAGGGTCTCTCCGCCCGTCCACCCGTGAGACGACTCACGGAACATGAGCCTAGCAGCGCCTGCCCCGACATCCCGCTCGAGATCGTAGGGAGCGTTCAGGACGGCGGCGGTTCCGCCGCGGTCTGCACGAGGTCGTACAGACGTTGCAGCGCCCGTTCGGGCGAGCTGCGGTTCGAGCTCACCGTGACGCGGGTGCGGTCGTCGCCGACGGCCGCGAGCGAGACCTCCGCGTCCTCCTTGGGCGAGAGCACGTGCCAGGCGAAGCGCTCGTAGGGCTCGACGACCCGGACGAGGAGCATCGACTCCCGCCGGCGCACGCCGACGAAGATGTTGCGCGACGCGACGATCACCTTCCACCGCGCGCCCGGCGCCAGTCCGCGCCGGTCGGGCTCGACGCCGGTGATCCCGGGCCACCAGTCGGAGAGGTTGTACGGCTCCGCGATGAAGGCCCAGACGTCCGACCGCGGCGCGAGCAGCTCGCGGCTGGCCGTTCTCACCGCGGCTCGGCGCCGAGCGACGCGAGGAACTCGGCGCCGCCGAGCATGCGTTCGATTTCGTCGCGCCGTTCGGCGTCGTCGAGCGCGTCGATGCGCGTGCGGGTCGGGTCGCCGACCGCCTTCTCGACCCGGAAGTGGCGGTCGGCCGCGCTCGCGATCGGCGGCAGGTGCGTGATCGTGACCACCTGGGAGCGCTCGGCGAGCCGGCGCAGGGTGTCGGCCACGGCGTGCGCGGTCGTCCCTCCCACGCCGGCGTCGATCTCGTCGAAGACGAGCGTCTCGCCGCCCGCGACCGCCGCCAGCGCGAGCGCGATCCGGGAGAGCTCGCCGCCCGACGCCGTCTCGGACACGGGCGCGAAGGGCAATCCGGCGTTGGGCCGGATCAGGAAGACGGCGTCGTCGGCTCCCGACGGGCCCGGCTCGCGCTCCTCGAGCTCGACGCGGAACTCGCCTTCGCCCAACCCGAGGCCGCCGAGCTCCGCCGCCACGGCGCCCGCGAAGGCCGGGGCGGCAGCCGACCGCGCCTCCCGCAGCCGCTCGTGCGCGCCGGCGACCTCGTGCTCGGCCGCCGCCAGCTCGGCCGCCGCCGCGTCGACCGGGTCGCGGCCGCCCTCGAGCGCGGCCAGCTCGGCGCGCGCCGCCTCGCCGCGCTCGGCCAGCTCGGCGAGCGTCTCGGCCCGGAACCTGCGGCGCAGGCCGGCGAAGCGGTCGAGCTCGGCCTCGACGTGCTCGAGGCGCCCGGGCTCCGCGTCGAGCGAGGCGAGGAACCTCCGCAGCTCGGAGGCGGTCTCGCGGAGGTGGAGCTCCGACTGGCGGAGCGTGTCGGCCGCCGCCTGCAGCTCGGGCGCAAGGCGCTCGACCGGCTGAAGCGACCGCTCGGCCGCCGCCACGAGCTCCGAGGCCCCCTCGCCGTCCTCGGGAGCCAGGGCCGACGCCGCGCCCGCCGCGCCGGCGGCGAGCTCGGTCACGTGGCGGAGCCGCTCCCGCTCGGCGCGCAGGTCGTCTTCGACGGCCGCGTCCAGGCCGTCGGTGTCCTCCGCGAGCGCGCGGAGCTCGGCGAGCCGCGCCCCGACCGCAGCGGCGTCGAGCGTCAGCGCCTCGTAGCGCCTGCGCGACTCCTGCGCGCGCTTCCAGGCGGCGCGGGCATCGGCCGTGTCGAGCCCGGCGAACCGGTCGAGTGCCTCGAGCCGGTAGGCGGGCCGCGAGAGCCTGCGCTGCTCGAACTGGCCGCTCATCGCGATCAGCGCCTCGGCCGCCGCGGCGACGTCCTCGCGAGCCGCCGCCCTGCCCCACGCGTAGGCCCGCGTCCGCCCGTCGCCGAAGACGCGCCGCGCGAGCACGAGCCCGTCCTCCCCCTCCGGGCGCAGGTCGGCGAGCGGCCCGAGCGCCTCGTCGGGCGCCGCGTCGAACTCGGCCTCGACGTAGGACTCGTCGCCGGCCGCCCCGATCAGCGTGCTGTCGCCGCGGGCGCCCAGCAGCAGCCCGAACGCGCCCGCCAGGATCGTCTTGCCCGCGCCGGTCTCGCCGGTGATCGCGTTCAGGCCGGGGTGGAGCTCGAGCTCGGCCTCCTCGATCAGGACGAGGTTCGAGATCCGCAGACGGCGCAGCATCGGACAGATGCTACGGAGGGCAGCTGCCGTCGCTCATCGGCCGAAGGTGGCGGCGTAACGGCGGAAGAACGTGACCTCGGGCAGCGTCGCGAGCAGGCTCCGCTCGGCGCCGAGCCGGACGGACACACTCGCGCCCTCGGGCAACGGGCCGACCGGGTGGCCGTCCGCGAGCACCGTTGCTTCGAGACCGTGCGTCACGTTCGTGATCTGAAGCTCGGGGCCGCGGGGAACGACGAGCGGGCGGATGTGCAGCGTGTGCGGCGCGACGAACGTCAGCACCATCGCGTCGATCCCCCAGACGAGAACCGGCCCGCCGTTCGACAGGTTGTACGCGGTCGAGCCTGCCGGCGAGGCGCAGATCAGGCCGTCGCACGGCTGCACGCCGAGCTCCTCGCCGCCGATCGCGTACCCGAGCTCGACCATCCGCCCGAGCGTGCCGCCCGCGACCACGACGTCGTTGACGGCGACCCGTCGCGTCTCGCCGAGCGTCACCTCGAGCGTCGAGAGCTCGACGACCCGGTACTCGCCCGCGAGCACGCGCCGCACGCCGTTCTCCAGCTCGGCCGCCCGGATCGCGGTCAGGAAGCCGACGCGGCCGTAGTTGACCCCGATCACCGGGATGCCGGTCCCGAGAAAGCGGGTGAGTGCGCGCAGCATCGTGCCGTCGCCGCCGAGGACGATCGCGATGTCCGGCTTCGTCGGCGCTGCCTCGTCGAGCTGGAGCTCGACGCCGCTCTGCGAGGCGACCGCCTCGAGCCGGCCGAGCGCGCCGTCGGCCACGCGGTCGCCGTTGGTGACGACGGCGGCCGTCCTAACCGACGGCATCGGCGATCCAGCGGTCGAGCTCGTCGGGGATGACGGCGTGGGGTCGGTCGGCGACGTGGAGGACGAACTCACGGTTGCCCTTCGGTCCGGGAAGGCCGGAGTCTACGACCCCCTGCGGCTCGCCCCCGGCCGCCGCGAGCGCCTCTGCGACTTCGCGGACGACACGTGACTGGACCGCCGGGTCGCGGACCACGCCCTTCGGCGCCTCCGCCCGCCCGGCCTCGAACTGGGGCTTGACGAGCACCAGCGCCTGCCAGCCCGGGGCGGCGAGGCGCAGCGCGGGTGGGAGCGCGAGGCGCACCGAGATGAACGAGACGTCGCACGTGACGAGCTGCGGCGCGAACGGCAGACCGGAGATCGTCCGTGCGTTCACGCGCTCGAGGACGGTCACGCGCGGATCGTGCCGGATGCGGTCGTGCAGCTGCCCGTAGCCGACGTCGAGCGCGATCACCCGGGCGGCGCCACGCTGCAGCAGGACGTCGGTGAAGCCTCCGGTCGACGCGCCGACGTCGAGGCAGTCGAGGCCGTCGACGGCGACGCCGAAGGCGTCGAGCGCGTTCGCGAGCTTGTGCCCGGCGCGCGAGACGTAGGGCGGCCGCGCGGTCACCTCGAGCTCGGCGTCGGGTGCGACCTGCTCGCCGGGCTTCGAGTGGCCGGGGACGAGCCCGGCGAGCACGAGCGCCTGCGCCTGTGCGCGGGACTCGGCGAGGCCACGCTCGACGAGCACGACGTCAAGCCGCCGCTTCGGCACCCGCCTGCCACCTGCTGCTCGGGCCGCTCCTGATCGCCCACACGCTCGGCTGGCCGATGATCACGCCGAAGCAGAGGACCTGGACCGCGAAGTCGGCGAACAGCGTCGCCGGGATCCCGATCAGGACCGATACCGGCCCGGCGATCGCCGACCCGATCGGCATCAGCACGAACGACCCGAGCGAGTCGTACGAGCTGACGCGCGAGCGCGATTCCTCGGGCACCTGCTGCTGGAAGACCGTGAACCAGAGCGCGAGATGCACCGCGAGGCCGGCGCCGGCGAGCACCGCGATCGCGACGAGCGCCTGGACCGGGAGCTTCAGGCCGAGCGCGAGCGGCTGCAGCATCCACGGGATCGTGAACAGGCACGACGCCGCGAGCGGTCTGCCCGGCCGGTACCGCAACGCGACCATGCCGCCGAGGATCGTCCCGGCGGAGAACGATCCCACGAGCCACGCCCACGTGCCGGCGCCGGAGTAGTGCTCCTTCGCCACGAGCGGACCGAGCACGAACGTCGACGCCGCCGCGCAGTTGCCGATTCCGAAGAAGACGATCGTCGTCCAGATCCAGGTCTGCCGCCGGAACTCGTTCCAGCCCTCGTGCAACTCGGCGAGGAACGGCTCCGGCTCGACGCTGTCCGCGCGCTTCGGGATCGCGACGCGCACGAGCAGGAGCGCGGCGGCGAAGAACGTCGCCGCGTCGACGAGCAGCGCGCCGCCCGGGCTGCCCGCCGCCACGAGCACGGCGCCGATCGCCGGTCCGACCATGCCGAGGACCGAGCGGCTGAGGCCGAGCAGCGCGTTCGCCTGCTGCAGCCGCGTTGCGCTGACGATCGCCGGGATCAGACCCTGCGAGGTCGGCAGCACGAACCCGTCCGCGAGCCCGTAGCCCACCGCGAGCGCGACGAGCATCCACACCTTGGCGCTCCCTGCGATCACCAGCGTCCCGGCGACCGTCTGGACCACGCCCTGGACGGTCGCGGCGCTGACCAGGACGAGGTGGCGCCGCAGCCGGTCGGCCCACACGCCGGCGGCGATCGTGATCGCGGCGGCCGCGGCCTGCCTGGCGGCGATCACGAGCCCGAGCGCGGTGGCGGAGCCGCCGATGTGCAGCACCGCGAACGCGAGCGCGACCGTCGAGACGCCGTCGCCGAACGCCGAGATCGACGTGCTCGAGAAGACGAGCCGGAAGTTGCGCTCGGCGAGCGCCCCGAGTCGGCCGCGGAGCTCCACCCCGGAAGGCTATTCGCCGCTCTAGCTCGTGCGCGCGGCGAGGTCGTCCACGATCCCCGCGAGGACGTCCGTGTCCGCGTCGAGCTGCCCGAGTCGTGCGTGGGCGCGCTCCGCCGCCTCGTCCGCGAGTCGGCGCGCGCCGTCCTCGCCGACGTCGAGGACGTAGCCGTCCCCGTCGAGCAGGTCGTCGACGACCTGGAAGAGCAGGCCGAGCTCGCCGGCGAACTCGCGCCACGGCTCCCGCTCCGCCTTCGGCACCTGGCCTGCCGCGAGTGCGCATCCGACGGCGGCCGTGAAGAGCGCGCCCGTCTTGAGCCGGTGCAGCTCGTCCCTGTCAGCCTCGCCGCGCAGGTCCAGCCACTGGCCGCCGATCATCCGCAGCGTCGCCCCGACCAGCTCGCGCGCGACATCGGCGGTCGGATAGGTCAACGCGAGCCGGAACGCCTCGGCGAGCAAGGCATCGCCGGCGAGGATCGCCTCCGCCTCACCGAACTCCGCCCACACCGACGGCTCGCCACGGCGTTCCCGGTCGTCGTCGAGCGCCGGCAGGTCGTCGTGGACGAGCGAGAACGAGTGCACGAGCTCGACCGCCGCGGCGGCGGGCAACAGGTTCTCGACCTCCAGGCCCAGGGCGTCGCCCGTCGCGAGGCACACCACCGGGCGCACGCGCTTGCCGCCGATCGCGTAGCGGACCGGCGAGGCCAGGCCGCCGAGCTCCGGCGTGAGGCTGAGCTCGTCGAGGAAGCCCTCGACGAGCGCACGGAGCTGCTCAGGCTGCAGGGACATCCGGCCCGGGCGGCGCCGCGGCCTCGGTCTCGGCCGCGCGCTTGGCGCGGATCAGCTCGGCCTCCGCCTCCTTCGCGTGGTCGATCAGGTCCTGGAGGATCGCGATCGCCTGTTCGGGGTCGTCCGTGTGCTCGAGCTGCGCGCGCACCGACTCGAGCCGCGCCAGCAGGTTCTCCGCGTTGCGGAGCGACTCCTCGGAGCTCATGCGCGCTCCGGCTCCGCTCTCTGTGAGCCTCCGTCCAGCCTACGGCTCAAACCCCGCTCCGGCGCCGGCCAAGCCGGCACCTGCGCTCTCGGTGAGCCTCCGTCCAGCCTACGGCTCAAACCCCGCTCCGGCGCCGGCCAAGCCGGCACCTGCGCTCTCTGTGAGCCTCCGTCCAGCCTACGGCTCAAACCCCGCTCCGGCGCCGGCCGAGCCGGCACCTGCGCTCTCTGTGAGCCTCCGTCCAGCCTACGGCTCATGCAGCCTCCTCTCGTTGGATTCGACCCAGAATGCCGTTCACGAGCTTCGCAGCGTCGTCGGATGCATAGCGCTTGGCGAACGCGACCGCTTCGTTGATCGCCACCTCCGCCGGCACGTCGCCGGTCTCGAGCTCGTGGACGGCAACGCGCAGCGCGCTCCGCTCGACGACGCCGAGCCGGTCGGCGGTCCAGCCCTCGGCCGCCGCGGTGATGCGCACGTCGAGCGCGTCCGCCTGGGCGGCCACGTCCTCGGCGACCCGGCGCGCCCACGGGTCGATCTCGCCTCCGTACTGGGAGCCGATCTCCTGCCCGGAGAGGTCCCACTGGTAGAGCAGGAAGAGCGCCTGGCGCCGCGCCTGGCGCCGCGACAGCACCGTCACGCCGCGACCGCCCTGAGTGCCTCGAGCGTCGAGGTGGAGTAGTCGCCGCTCCGGAACGCCTCGCTCGCGAGCACCTCGAGCGCGACGTCGCGGGTCGTGGGAATGCCGTCCACGAGCGTCTCGCGCAGCGCACGCTCGGCGCGGGCGATCGCCGACGGCCGGTCGACGTCCCAGACGACGAGCTTGGCGATCATCGAGTCGTAGTACGGGGTGATCGTCGATCCGGCCTCGACGAACGTGTCGACGCGCACGCCGGGCCCGAGCGGCGGGCGGAACGCCTTGATGAGGCCCGGCGACGGCCGAAAGCCGGCGTCCGGATCCTCCGCGTTCAGCCGGACCTCGATCGCATGGCCGTTGCGGGCGGCGCGGCCGTACGCGGCCAGCGGCTCCCCGGCCGCGACGCGCAGCTGTTCCCGCACCAGGTCGATGCCCGTCACGAGCTCTGTGACCGGATGCTCGACCTGGAGCCGTGCGTTGAGCTCGATGAAGTAGAAGCGGCCGTCGGGGCCGAGCAGGAACTCGAACGTGCCGGCGTTGCGGTAGCCGACGGCACGGCAGGCGCGCTCGGCGGCGTCCTCCATCTCCGCACGGCGCTCCTGCGTCAACGCCGCCGACGGCGACTCCTCGATCAGCTTCTGGTGGCGGCGCTGGATCGAGCACTCGCGCTCGCCGAGCGTGAGCACGTCGCCGTGCTCGTCGCAGACCACCTGGATCTCGACGTGTCGCGCCGGCTCGAGCGCCTTCTCGACGTAGAGCGTCGGGTCGCCGAACGCCGCCTCCGCCTCGGAGGCCGCGGTCCCGAACGCATCGACGAGGTCCTCGGCGGCGTGCACGAGCCGCATCCCCTTCCCGCCCCCTCCGGCGCTCGCCTTCAGCAGCACCGGGTAGCCGATCTCGTCGGCGGCGCCGCGCACGGCCGAGATCGAGGTCGCACCGTCGGTGCCGGGCACGGTCGGGACACCGGCGGCGACCATCGCCTGCTTGGCGGCGATCTTGTCCCCCATCGTCGCCATCACGTCCGCCGGCGGCCCCACGAACACGAGGTCGCTCTCGGCGCAGGCGGACACGAACGCCGGGTTCTCCGCGAGGAAGCCGTAGCCGGGGTGGACGGCCTCGCAGCCGGTCGTCTTCCCGGCGGCGACGACGCTCGGGATGCTCAGGTAGCTCTCCGAAGCGGCGGGAGGGCCGACGCAGACCGCCTGGTCGGCCATCCGCACGTGCAGCGAGTCTCGGTCGGCCGTCGAGTAGATCGCGACCGCCTCGACCCCGAGCTCGTGCAGCGACCGGATCACGCGAACGGCGATCTCGCCGCGATTCGCAACCAGGACCCGACCGAACATCTAGATCGCGTCGAGCGGTCGGCCGTTCACGGGCTCGAGCTCGAACAGGAGCTGGCCGTACTCGACGGGCTCGGCGTTCTGGGCGTGGATGTTGCGGACGATCCCCTCGACGTCGGCCTTGACCTCGTTCATCAGCTTCATCGCCTCGAGGATGCAGAGGGTCTGGCCGACCTCGACCGGATCGCCTTCGGAGACGAACGGCGCGGCGCCCGGAGCCGGCGCACGGTAGAAGGTGCCGACCATCGGGCTCTCGACGCGCACGAGCTCGTCGTCGAGCAGCGGGAGCGGCGGCAGGTCGAGCTCACCGGGCGGGGCGCTCTCGGGGGCAGCCGTCACCGGCGCCTCGACGGTTCTGCGGACGCTCACCCGCATGCCGTCCTCCTCGATCGTGATCTCGCCGACGCCGGTCTCCTGCACGATCCGCACGACGTCACGGATCCGTTCGGCCCGAGCGCGATCGACCCCGCCTGCCGCAAGCGACTCGCCGCCGCTCGAGCGCTGGCGGATCGCGTGCAGGAGCGGCTCCGCCTCCTCGCCGAACAGCGCCAGCAGGAGCAGCTCCTCCTCGCTCGAGGCGAGGCCGTCCGCCTCCTCGCGGAGCGCGTCGAGGTCGACCGGCACGGCCTCGCCCGGGTCGACCAGCTCCGCCGCGCGCACGAGAGCCGGGTCGACCGGCCCCGGCGTCCGCCCGAAGCGGCCGAGCGCTAGGTCGCGCAGCTCGTCCACCGTCGTCGAGTAGCGGTTCGCGCTCAGCACGTTGAGCAGCGCCTGCGACGCGACGATCTGGCCGATCGGAGCCGCGAGCGGCGGTGAGCCGATCTCCCGGCGCACGCGGTCGACCTCGGCGAGCACCTCGTCGAGGCGGTCGCCGGCGGCCTGGCCGCGCAGCTGCATCTCGAGGGCCGCCACCAGCCCGACCGGGAGCTTGTTCTGCGCCGCGCGAACGGCGATGCGCGGGGCGAGCGGCGCCACCGGCTCGTCGCCGATGTGCTCGTCGAGGAGGTCGGCCGCCTCCCAGAGGCGCGCCAGGTCGACGCCGGTGTCGAGCCCGAGCCCGGCGAACGCCAGGGCCGCCGCCTCGGCGGACACCCGGTGCAGGGAGAGGGCGACCGGGTAGACGGCGGTGCCGATCAGGTCGGCTCCGGCGCGTGCCGCCTCGAGGGCGGCCGCCAGGGCGTTGCCGGCGGCGCCCTGGGCGTAGAGGCCGACCGGCAGCCCCGAGACCTCACGCAGCTCCGCGGTCAGCTCGCTCGCCCGGTGCGGCTGCAGGAGCGCCGCGGGGTCGTGAAGCAGGATGCGCGCGGCGCCCAGCTCCGGGAGCCGCTCGGCGGCCGCGATCAGGGCCTCGTGGCGGCCGCTCCCGTACAGCAGGCCCGCGTCGAACTCGCGCCCGGCGTCGACGATCGCCCCGGCCGCTTCCCGCAGGTTGTCGACGTCGTTCAGCGGGTCGTGGAGGCGGAACACGTCGATTCCGCTCTCGGCCGCGCAGGCCACGAAGCGGCGCGCGAAATCGCCGCCGACGGGCCGCGACCCGACCAGGAACCGTCCCCGCAGCGCCAGGGCGAGGGGCGTCTCGACCCGCGCCTTGAGCGCCCGGATGCGGGCCCAGGGGCTCTCGACGCCGCGGTGGACCGCGCTGTCGAAGACCCCGCCGCCCGAGACCTCGAGGTAGGCGAAGCCGGCGGTGTCCAGCACCTCGGCCAGCCGGAGGACGTCGGCGGTCGGAACGAGCCCGGAGAGGGGCTCCTGCCCGAGGACGCGGATCGTGGTGTCGACCAGGCGCGGCATGGCGGCACCTTACCGCGGCCCGTTCATACCGTCCCGCTACTCAAGGACGACGGAGCCGAGGCCGAAACAAGTGGCCTGATGTCTGCGGTTCAAATCACGTGGGACGAGTTCGAGGCGTGGGAGCCCGAGCGGCGGTGGACCCGTGACGAGTTCGAGTTGCTGTCGGTCGACGCGGCCGAGCAGGTGCTCCAGACGCGCCTGCGGAAGCTGATCGATCGCGGCTACGAACCCGCCACGGCACTGCGGCTCGCGGCTCGCTTCGACTCCCCCCTCTAGGTCCCTCCCGGTTCTTCCGGGAGCGCGCCGAATCAGGCCGGAGCGGCACCGGCCGATTCGGCGCTGGACCGCGGCAGGTCCCGGCGTCGCTTGGGCCCGCGCCCGGTCACGCGCGCTGGATGTAGCGCTTCTCGCGCGGGTCGACCTTGATCCGGTCGCCCACGTTCACGAACAGAGGCACCTGCACGACTGCCCCCGTCTCCAGCGTGGCCGGCTTGGTGACGTTCGAGACGGTGTCGCCCTTCACGCCCGGTTCCGTGTCCGTCACCTCGAGCACGACCGATGCGGGGAGATCGACGCCGGTCGGGCTGCCGTCCACGAACAGCACCTGCACCGACGACGACGGCTGCATGAACGGCAGCTCGTCCTCGAGCTCGGCGTGCGGGATCGAGAGCTGGTCGAACGTCTCCTCGTCCATGAAGACGACCTCGTCGCCCGAGTCGTAGAGGTACTGCATGTTCTTCGTCTCGGTGCGGATGCGGTTGAACTTCTCGCCCGCCCGGAACGTCCGGTCGACGACCGAGCCGCTTCCGAGGCTCTTCAGCTTCGTGCGCACGAACGCCCCGCCCTTCCCGGGCTTGACGTGCTGGAACTCGACGATGCGCCACGTCTGCCCGTCGAGCTCGATGTGCATGCCGTTGCGGAACTGGTTGGTTGAGACGACCTCGGCCATCGGCGCGGCAGCGTAGCGAACGGCTACCTCTGGGCGATCGGGACGTACTGCCGCTCGCCGGCGCCCACGTAGAGCTGCCGGGGCCGGGCGATCTTCTGCTCCGGGTCGGTGAGCATCTCCTCCCACTGCGCGATCCAGCCGGGCAGCCGGCCCAGCGCGAAGAGCACCGTGAAGTAGTCGGTCGGGTAGCCCATCGCCTGGTAGATGAGGCCCGAGTAGAAGTCGACATTCGGGTAGAGGCGCCTCGAGACGAAGTACTCGTCCTCGAGCGCGATCCGCTCGAGCTCGAGCGCGATCTCGAGCTTCGGGTTGAGCCCCGTCTCGCCGAACACGGAGTCCGCGACACGCTTGATCAGCTTCGCACGCGGGTCGTAGCTCTTGTAGACGCGGTGGCCGAAGCCCATCAGCCGCCCGTGCCCCACCTTCACCTGCTCGATGAAGGCCGGCACGTTCTTCGTGTCGCCGATCTCGTCGAGCATGCGGAGGACAGCCTCGTTGGCACCGCCGTGCAGCGGGCCGTACAGCGCCGCGATTCCCGCCGACACGGCCGAGAACGGATCGACCTGCGACGAGCCGACGCCGCGCACGGCGTTCGTCGAGCAGTTCTGCTCGTGGTCGGCGTGCAGGATGAGGAGGATCTCGAGGGCGCGCTGGAGCACCGGGTTCGCCTCGTGGCGGCCGCCGATCTCGAACGTCATGTTCACGAAGTTGTTGATGTACTCGAGGTCGTTGCGCGGCAGGACGTAGGGCAGGCCGCGAGAGTGGCGGAAGATGTACGCGGCGATCGTCGGCAGCTTCGCGATCAGGCGGATGCGCTGCAGGTACCGGTTCTCGGGGTCGGCCACGTGCTTCGCGTCCGGATAGAAGGTCGAGAGCGCGCCGACGGCGCCGAGCAGCATCCCCATCGGGTGCGCGTCGTAGCGGAAGCCTTCGAGGAACTTCGTCACGTTCGTGTGCACGTACGTGTGCGAGCGGACGTCGGCCTCCCACTTCGCGAGCTGCTCGGAGGTGGGCAGCTCGCCCTCGAAGAGCAGGTACGCCGTCTCGAGAAAGCCCGCCTCCTCCGCGAGCTGCTCGATCGGATACCCGCGGTAGCGCAGGATCCCGGCGTCGCCGTCGATGTAGGTAATCGCGCTGCGGCATGCAGCGGTGTTCAGGAACGCAGGGTCGAACGAGAGCAGGCCCATCTGCCCGAGATCGGTGGCGCGGATCGCACCGTTCTCGATCGCAAGCGTGTACTCGCGGCCCGTGCGGTTGTCGACCACGGTCAGCGTCTCGGACGTGGCCGTCGTATCGGAGACAGCAGTGCTCATGAGACCTCGATCAGCTCCTTCGGGAACGACGTCAACAGCTCGACGCCCGTTTCTCTGACGATCGCGAGGTCCTCGATACGGACCCCGCCGACACCTTCGAGGTAGATCCCCGGCTCGATCGTGACCACGTTGCCCGCCGCGAGCACATCCGTGGACTCGGTCGCGAGGCGGGGCGCCTCGTGCACCTCGAGCCCGACCCCGTGGCCCAGGCCGTGGCCGAACTCGTCGCCGAAGCCGGCCTCGGCGATCGGCTCGCGGGCGAGACGGTCCGCCTCGACACCCGACAGGCCGGCCCTGATCCCGTCGCAGGCTCGCCGCTGCGCCAGACGGCAGACCTCGTACGCCTCGCGCAGCCGCTCGGGCGGGCTTCCGGTCGAGAGCGTCCGGGTGCAGTCGCTCGCGTAGCCGTCGACCATCGCCCCGAAGTCGACGACCACGAGCGACCGCGGCTCGACGATCGCGTCGGTCGGCCTCGCGTGCGGCTTCGCCCCGTTCGGGCCGGAGGCCACGATCGACTCGAAGCTCGCGTCGTCGGCGCCGTGTGCGTGCAGCAACTCGCGCAGGCGCCAGCCGATCTCCTTCTCGCTGCGCCCGACCCACGTCTCGGCCGTCAGCGCCTCGAAGGCCCGGTCGGCCACGCGGGCGGCACGCCCGATCGCCGCCAGCTCCTCGTCGTCTTTCACCGCCCGGAGCGCCTCGACCAGGCCGACGGTCGGCACCGGCGTCACCTTGCCGGCGCCGAGCCGCTCCCACTGTGCGTGGGAGAGCGCGTCCGACTCGAACTCGATCCGCCCGGAGAGCCTCTCCCCGAGGTCCTGGATCACCGCCCTCTTCGTCAGCTGGACGTCCACCCCGCCGATCGCCCGGGCCGCCTCGATGTACCGGAAGTCCGTGTAGAGCGTCACCTCGCCCCCGGGGCGGACGAGCAGCGCCGCGTTCGAGCTGGACAGGCCGGTGAGGTAGCGGACGTTGACGAGGTTCGTGACGAGCAGCGGCAGCTTGAGCCGCGCCGACAGCGCTTCGAGCCGCGAGGTCACGCGCCGTCCTTCCCGGCGAGGAACTCGAGGGCCTCCCGGTAGCCGTCCGGGCCCTTCCCGATCACCCGGTGCGCCGCGAGCTCGGCCACGACGCTGTGCCGCCGCCACTCCTCGCGATGCTCGATGTCGGAGAGGTGCACCTCCACGATCGGGACGTCGACGAGCTCGAGCGCGTCGCGGATCGCGTAGCTGTAGTGGCTCCAGGCGCCGGGGTTGACGATCACACCGTCGACATTGTCGTACGCATCGTGGACCCATTCGATGAACTCCCCCTCGCTGTTCGTCTGCCGGCAGCGTGCGTTGATGTCGAGCGCGTGCGCCCAGGCGTAGATCTGGCTCTCGAGCTCGTTGAGGCTGATGCCGCCGTAGACCTTCGGGTCGCGCCGGCTGAGCGCGTCCAGGTTGGCTCCGTTCAGGACGAGAATCTGCATCGCCTCAGCCGATCAGGCTATCGAGGGCGGCGCGAACCTCGTCCGCGGACCGCGCCTCGACGGTCGGACCGTCCTCCCGAAGCAGCACCAGGTTGATCTCGCCTCCCGACCGCTTCTTGTCGCGAAGGAGCGCGTTCCAGGCGCGATCGCGGTCGACCCGCACGGGCCGGGGGCCCAGCGCGGCCTCGACCGGAGCGGTGTCGCGGCCGCTCAGGCGGAGAGCCGCGAGCAGGCCGAGCGCGACCGCTTCGCCGTGCGGCAGCTCGTAGTCGGCCGCGGCCTCGAGGGCGTGGCCGAACGTGTGCCCGAGGTTGAGCCAGCGCCGCGGCCCGCGGTCGTACGGGTCGCGCAGGCAGAGCGCGCACTTGTAGGCGGCGGCGCCCCGCGCGTCGAGCGCCCTCCCGGCGAGCAGCTCCGTCTTGAGCCGCTCGCTCTCGCCGTTCCGCAGCTCCCGTTCCGGGAGCGTCGCGAGCAGCGAGTCGTCGATCACGACCCGGGCCGGCCAGTGGAAGGCGCCGGCGAGGTTCTTGCCCCGCGCCGTGTCGACCGCCGTCTTGCCGCCGATCGCCGCGTCGACCTGCCCGACGAGCGTCGTCGGGACGGGGACCCAGGGCACGCCGCGGAGGTAGGTCGCAGCGGCGAAGCCGGCCACGTCGGTGGTGGCGCCGCCCCCGAGCGCGACCACGGTGCCGTCGCGGTCGAGCGTCAGCTCGTTCCAGAGCCGCTCGACGATGCCCGGCTGCTTCGCCTGCTCGCCCGCCGGCACCGGCCGGGTCGAGACGAGCCGGTCGCCGAGCGCAGCGCGGGCACGCCCGCCGTGCAGGCCGAGGACGTGCTCGTCGGCGACCAGGGCCACCGGGCCGTCACCGGGGACGAGCTCACCGAGCCTGTCGAGCGCCCCGGGCTCGAAGTAGACCCCGGCGGCGGCGAGCAGCACGCCGTCCAGGTCGCCGCTCTCGACCCGCGCGTGCGCCGCCGTGCGGTAGAGCGGAAGCCGCTCGGCGAACAGCTCCCGGAACCGCGACTCGTCCTGCGCCAGCGGCCGGTCGCTGTCTCGGGCCCGTGCCCACGCCGTGTCGACGTCGACGTCGAGCCAGACCGTGAACGCGCCGTGCTCGAGGCTGGTGCGGCTGTCGGCGAAGGTCACAGCGCCGCCGCCGACGTCGATCACCGTCGGGTGCCGCTGACCGAGCACGTCCCCGAGGACGTGCGCCTCGACGCGCCTGAAGCCCTCCTCCCCCTGCGAGTCGAAGATCTGCGGGATCGAGTCGCGGTAGCGGTGCTCGACCTCGTCGTCGACGTGCACCACGGGCCGCGAGAGCAGCGGGCTCAGCCGACCCGACATCGTCGTCTTCCCGGCGCCCATGAAGCCGATCAGCGCGAGGTGGCGGTCGAGCGCGTTCAGCGCCACGGTGGCTACGACCACTCGATCCGCTCGACGTACGCACGGTGGGCCGCGACGAAGTCGGAGAGCGCATCCCCGCCGAACTTCTCGCGCGCGGCGACCGCGAGCTCCCAGGCGACGGCCGCTTCGGCGACCACCGCGAGCGCCTCGACGGCGGCGACGTCGGACCGCTCGACGAGCGCCTGACCGGGCTCCCCCGTGGCGAGGTCGACCGACTGAAGCGGCTTCATCAACGTCGGCAGCGGCTTCATCGCCGCCCGCACGACGATCTCCTCGCCGTTCGACACGCCGGCCTCGATCCCGCCGGCGTGGTTGGTCGAGCGGCGCCGGTCGGGACCGATCTCGTCGTGCGCCTGCGATCCGCGAAGCCCTGCGAGGGCGAAGCCGTCGCCGATCTCGACGCCCTTCACCGCCTGGATCCCCATCAGCGCCCCCGCGAGCCGCGCGTCGAGCCGGTCCTCCTTCTCCGCATACGAGCCGAGCCCCGGCGGAGCGCCGGTCGCCCGCACCTCGACGATGCCGCCGACGGTGTCCCGGTCGGCGCGCGCCTCGTCGATCCGCGCCTGCAGGCCGGCCTCGTCGACCGCAGCACCGGCGACGCGGATCCCGATCGAGCCGAGCAGCGCCTTCGCGACCGCCCCGGCGGCCACGTGCACGGCCGTGTGCCGCGCGGACGCCCGCTCGAGCGCGTCGCGGACGTCGTCGTGGCCGTACTTGAGCACTCCGGCCAGGTCGGCGTGGCCCGGCCGGGGCAGCGTCACCGCCTTGGTTCCCTTGCCGGACGGGTCGCCCTCGGGCGGCCACGGTGCCATGCCGAAGGCCCAGTTCGGGTGGTCGCGGTTCTGAACGACGAGCGCGAGCGGCGTTCCGAGCGTCCGGCCGTGGCGCAGGCCGGCGAGCACCTCGACGCGGTCCTGCTCGATGCGCTGGCGCGGAGAGCGGCCGTAGCCCTCCTGCCGCCGTCGCAGATCGCCGTCGATCGCGTCGCGGTCGAGGTCGAGCCCGGCGGGCAGCCCGGTGACGATCGCGACGAGCGCGGGCCCGTGCGACTCGCCGGCGCTGGCAAGACGAAGCGGCATGCGCGAGAGCCTACGAGACCGCGCGTCTCATCACGTCGAGCGGCGGCTCGCGGCCGGTCCAGATCCGCAGCGACGCGGCGCCCTGGCGCACGAGCGCCTCGCGCCCGTCGACCACCTCGCACCCGGCACGGCGGGCGGCGGCGACCAGCGCCGTCTCCTCGGGGCCGTAGGCGAGATCGACGACGACCTGCTCCGCCTGCGGCTCGACGAGCAGCTCGTCGCGGACCGGCGTCGCGTTCACGATCAGGTCGCAGCCGGAGGCGTCGGGCGGCCAGCTCCCGGACCGTGCAGTAGATGCGCGTGTCCGCCGGCAGCGCCTCGAGCAGCGCCTCGGCAGCGCCGCCGGCGCCGATCAGGCAGGCCCGCGCTGCGTCGATGCCGGCAAGGATCTCGCGGTCGGTGTTGAAGCCGAGCACGCGGCCGTCGCGGAACACGAGCGTGTTGAGCGCGCCGCCCTCGGCCTCGTCGCACGCGGCCACGACCGCCCGCTTGTGCGGGATCGTCACGTTCGCGCCCGCGAAGCCGAGTGTGCGGAGCGCCGCGACGGCCGCGATGGGCTCCTCGACGTCGAAGGCGAGGTACTCCCAGTCGAGGCCGAGCGCGGCGAAGGCAGCGTTCTGCATCCGCGGCGACAGCGACTCCGCGACCGGGCGGCCGATGAGCGCGACGCGGGTCAGCATCCGTACCCGTGCGCACATTCGTACTGCTGAAACGCGGTCGCGCTGTCGGTGAAGAAGTGATGCACCTTGTCGGGCTTGCGGACGAAGTAGAGATAGTCGACCTTCGCCGGGTGTGCGGCGGCCCGGAGCGACGCGAGGCCGGGATTGGCGATCGGCGTCGGCGGCAGGCCGAGCCGGTTGCGGGTGTTGAACGGGCTCCGGCTCTGCAGCTGCGACTCCGTGATCGACTGGTCGGGCGAGATGTTCAGGCCGTAGCGCAACGTCGCGTCGATGCCGAGCGGCATCCGCTCGCGCAGGCGGTTGTAGATGACGGCGGCGATCAGCGGCCGCTCGCTCGGCGCCTCGGCCTCCTTCTCGACCATCGATGCGATCGTGAGCACGTCGTACGGCGTCAGGTTCTTCGAGCTCGCGTACCGCAGGTCGAGCGACCGCCAGTTCCGGCAGAACGCCTGCACCTGGTCACGCGCGAGCTGTGCGGACGTCGTGGTCGCGAGGAAGTCGTAGGTCGCGGGGAACAGGAACCCCTCGGTCTTGGTCCGCACGCGCGGCGAGAAGCACGGCACGACGAGGCGCCGCGTCGCCTTCTCGTAGCCCGCCGTCGACAGCCGGACCGGCCGGTCGCCGTTCTTGCGCTTCGCGATTCCCGCGACGACGCCGACCCGCTCGGCCATCTGAGCGCGCGTGAAGCCCTCGGGGAATACGACACGGAACTGCCTCGGCGGCGGCGCAGGCGGCGGAGGCGCCGCGCTGTGGCGGTGCAGACGCGGCCAGGCGGCGCTCACCGCGACCGCGATCACGAGCGCCGCCAGGACGATGACGACGACCGCGACGGCGCGCCTGCGGCGGACCTGCCGCCGAGACGGGCGCTCCCGGCTCAGCTGCTCGCGCTCTGCCACTCGAGATAGCTCGACAGCAGATGCGCAGCGGCCCGCGCGTCGTCGCCGTCGGCGAGAACAGACGTGAAGCGCTCGTCGTACGTGTCCACGGGAACATCGAGCGCGGCGCGCAGCCGCTCGACGAACGCCGTCGTCTCGCGTGCCTGCTCGCCGTGCTCGCCCCTCAGGGTCAGCGGCATGCCGACGACGACGAGCTCCGGCGCCTCGGTCCGGATCACGGCGACGAGCCGTGCGAACCCCGCATCGGTGGCGGCCCGTTCGACCGCCCCGGCGGGACGGGCGACCGTCCCGGTCGGATCGGATACGGCCACCCCGGTCCGCGCGGAGCCGTAGTCGAGCGCGAGCACCTTCACCGGATCGCCGCGGCGAGGGCGTCGCGGCCGGCCTCGAGCGCCTCGCGCACGGCACCGACGTTCTTCCCTCCCGCCTCGGCCAGCGTCGGCCGGCCGCCGCCGCCGCCGCCGATGATGGGGCCGAGCTGCCGCACGACCGCGACCGCGTCGACCTGCTCGAGCGAACGGTCGAGGTTGACGACCAGCGCCACCTTTCCCTCGTCGGCGGACGCCAGCACGACCGCGACCGCCGCCTCCCGCTGCCGCAGCTGGTCGGAGAGATCGCGCAGGTCGCCGCCGCGCGCGCCCCGCACCTCGGCCACGAACACCCCGTCGACGCGGTCCTGCCAGACGATGTCGGGCCCCGCCGCAGGCGCCTTCGGCTTCTTCGCCTCGCGCCTGGCCTGGTCGAGCTCGACGCGCAGGGCGTCGAGCTCGCGTGAGCGGCCGTGCAGCACCGACCACGCCTCGCCGGCCGTCACCGCCTCGATCCGGCGCGCACCGGCGCCGACGGACGCCTCCGACAGGACGACGAACGGCCCGATCTCGGCGGTCGAGCGCACGTGGGTGCCCCCGCACAGCTCGCGGGAGAACCCGTCGATCTCGACCACGCGTACCTCGTCGCCGTACTTCTCGCCGAACAGCATCATCGCGCCGAGCGATCGTGCTTCCTCGATCGACGTCACGAACGTCCGCACCGGGATCGCCTCGAAGACCTTCTCGTTGACCACGCGCTCCACCCGCTCGAGCTCCTCGGGCGTCAGCGCCTGCGGGTGCGTGAAGTCGAACCGGAGCTTGTCCGGCCGGACCGCCGAGCCGGCCTGGTGGACGTGGTCGCCGAGCACCTCGCGGAGCGCCGCGTGCAGCAGGTGCGTCGCCGTGTGGTTCGCCATCGTCGGGAAGCGCTGCGACCAGCTGACGAGCGCGCGTACGCGATCGCCCGCTGCGAAGCCGGCGCCCTCGAAAACGAGCGCCTGGTCGTCACGGAGCTTGTAGGCGGCGCGCAGCACCGCGACGGCGCCCGACTCCTCGTGGACGAGCTCGCCGCCGTCGGTCACCTGACCGCCGCTCTCCGCGTAGAACGGGGACTCGCGCAGCTTGGCGAGGAACGTCCCGTCGCCGAAGTCCTCGAGCGCCCCGAGCTGGGTGAGGACGTCCGTCCGGCCGTAGCCGACGAACTCCGACTGGAAGCCGGCGGCGGCCGCGAACTCCGCGGCCCGCTGGAGGTCGCTCTTCTCGCCGCCCGCGCGCGAGACCACGCGGTGCTCCTCCATCAGGGCCCGAAAGCCGTCGAGGTCGACCGGCTGGCCGCGTTCCTCGGCGAGCTCCTCCGTCAGCTCGATCGGGAACCCGTAGGTCGCGGCGAGCGTGAACGCCTCCTGCGCCTCGATCGCATCGCGGTCGGCGAGCCCGTCGAACACCTTCATGCCGCGCGCGAGCGTCTCCGAGAACCGATCCTCCTCCGTCGCGAGCACGTCGTGGATCTCGCCGCGGTGCTCGACGAGCTCGGGGTACGCGTCGCCCATCTGCGCGATAACGGCGTCCGCCAGCCCCGGCAGAAACGGCGAGTGCAGCCCGATCCGCAGGCCGTGCTGAACGGCGCGCCGGACGATCCGGCGGAGGACGTAGCCGCGGGCCTCGTTCGACGGCGTCACTCCCTCGGCGACGATGAACGCCATCCCGCGGCCGTGGTCGGCGAGCACACGGTGCGCTTTCGTCGCATCCGGTGTCTCGCCGTACGCGACACCGGACTCCTCCGCGATCCAGCGCATAATCGCCTGGTAGCCGTCGGTGTCGTAGACGGATGGAACGCCCTGGAGGATGCGGGCCATCCGCTCCAGGCCGAGACCGGTGTCGATGTTCTGCTTCGGCAGCGGCGTCAGCGTGCCGTCCGCGCGCAGCTCGTACTCCATGAAGACGAGGTTCCAGAACTCCAGGAAGCGTTCGCAGCGCGTGCAACCCGGTGCGCAGTCGGGCTCGCCGCAGCCGGCGTCGTCCCCCCAGTCCCAGTAGAGCTCGGAGTCCGGCCCGCAGGGACCGGGGCCGCCGACCGACCAGAAGTTCTCGGACGAGGGCAGCGGCACGATCCGCTCCCGGGGCATCCCCACGGCGAGCCACTGCTCGATCGCCACCTCGTCGGGGCCGAGCTCGAGCGCCGGGTCGCCTGCGTGCACGCTGACCCAGACGCGGTCCCAGTCGAGCCCGAGCCGCCCGGTCACGAACTCGTGCGCGAGCTCGATCGCGCCCTGCTTGAAGTACTGCCCGAACGAGAAGTTCCCGAGCATCTCGAAGAACGTCAGGTGGTAGGTGTCGCGCCCCACCTCGTCGATGTCGACCGTCCGGAAGACCTTCTGTGCGGTCGTCGTCAGCGGAGCGGGCGGCGTCTCGCGGCCGAGGAAGAAGGGCATCTGCGGCTGCATCCCGGCCGAAGTGAGCAGCGTCGAGTGGTCGTCGTCGCGCGGGATCAGCGAGTACGAGGGGCAGCGGAGATGGCCGCGCTCCTCGAAGAAGCGCAGGAACGCCTCGCGCAGCTCCGCCGTGGTCATGGGCACGGCCGACAGTGTACGGAGCGAAAACTCAGGGGCTGCCGGGGCGCGGGGCCGGCTCGACCGGCTCCTCTGAGCCGATCTCGGCCCTGATCTTCGCGATCGCGCGCCGGATCAGCCGCGAGACGTGCATCTGCGAGATCCCGACCTGGCGCGCGATCTGCGACTGCGTCTGGCCCTCGAAGAAGCGCAGATGCAGGATGAGCCGCTCGCGATCGTCGAGCGCCTTGAAGCCGGGCGCGAGCACCGCCCGGTCCTCGGAGACCTCGTACTCGTGCTCGACCGCGCCGAGCGTCTCCAGCGGGTCGAGCTCCTCCCCGCTCTCGGACGTGGTGCCCTGAGAGAGCGAGAGCGCGGTGTATGCACGGCCCGACTCGAGCGCCTCGAGCACGTCCTCCTCGTCGACGCCGGCGCTCTCCGCCAGCTCCGGGATCGTCGGCGACCGGCCGAGCTCCACGGTCAGCTGCTCGATGAGCTTGGAGAGCTGGACGTTCAGCTCCTGCAGGCCGCGCGGCACCCGGACCGACCAGCCCTTGTCGCGGAAGTGGCGCTTGATCTCGCCGATGATGTTCGGTGTCGCATACGTCGTCAGCTCGACCCCGCGGTCGACGTCGAAGCGGTCGATCGCCTTGATCAGGCCGATTGCGCCGATCTGGACGAGATCGTCGAGCTGCTCGCCCCGGTAGCTGTAGCGGCGGGCGAGCGAGCGGACGAGCGCCATGTGCCGCTCGATCAGCTGCTCGCGTGCGTGCACGTCACCGTCCTCGTGGTACCGCCGGAGCAGCGTCCTGTCGCTGTCGGCGCTCATCGCGCGATGGTCACCGCCTTCGTCAGCACGGCCCAGTCGCCGTCGACGAGCACGTGGTCGACGGTCGTGTCGAGGACCCTGCGCACGTCGAGCCCGTCCCCGGCCGCGCCCTCGATCTCACCGAGCAGACGGTCCTCGAGCGGGCCGACGCGCGTGACGAGCGCGTCGTCGCGGACGATCAGGCTTACGGTCACGTCGCCGGCGGGCCCCTCGACGCGCGCCAGGAGCGTGTCCACCGCGAGCTGGATGTCCTCGAGGCTCTCGATCGTCAGGTTGAGCCTGGCCGCGAGCCCGCCGAGCACGAACGACGCCACCCGGCGGAACTCGGGCCGGCGGGGAAGCGTCAGCGTGATCTCGTCGGCCATGGGCGCCCTGGGACCCTAGTACCCGGAGCCGGTGATCACGCCGGATCCCACGACGACGTCGCCGTCGTACAGGACGGCTGCCTGCCCGCGGGCCACACCGTACGCCGGCTCGTCGAGCGCGAGCCGGAACCCGGCCGGGGTCTCTCGGACGGCGGCCGGGATCGCCGCCGAGCGGTGGCGAAGCTTGGCCGAGGCGCGCTCCACGGGGACGAACAGACGCCCCCGGGCCGACACGTGGGAGCGGGCGAGCGCGGCACGCGGCCCCGCCACGACGGTGTTCGTGCGCGGGTCGGCGGCGATCGCGTAGAGAGGCGCCGGGGCCGGGATCCCGAGCCCGCGCCGCTGGCCGGGCGTGAAGGTCCAGTGGCCGCGGTGCTCACCGATCACCGTTCCGTCCTCGTCGACGATCGGCCCGCGCCGCGCCTCGAGACCGTGCCGCGCGAGGAAGGAGCGATAGTCGCCGCCGGCGAGGAAGCACGCCTCCTGCGAGTCGGGCCGGAGGGCCACGGAGAGCCCGGCCCGCGCCGCCTCCGCACGCGTCTCCTCCTTCGTCTGGTCGCCGAGCGGGAACCACAGACGCCCGAGCAGGCGAGGCTCGAGGCGCGCGAGCATGTAGCTCTGGTCCTTCTGCTCGTCGGCCGCGCGCGCGAGCATCGGCCGTCCGCCCCGCTCGACGACGCGCGCGTAGTGGCCGGTCGCCAGGCGTGCCGCGCCGACGCGGCGTGAGAACGCGAGCAACTCGGCGAAGCGAAAGTCGCCGTTGCAGCGCAGGCAGGGGTTCGGCGTCTCGCCGCGCTCGTAGCCGCGCACGAAGGGCGTGACCACGGCCTCGCGGAACCGCCGGCGGCGGTCGAGCGTCACGTGCGGCAGGCCGAGCCGGTGGCACGTCTCGCGGGCGGCGATCACCGAGCTCGGCGAGCAACATGCGCGCTCGGTGTCGGGGCCGTTCGGATCGAGCCAGAGGCGCAGCGTCACGCCGACCGCATCCGCACCCGCCCGCAGCAGCGCCACCGCGCTGTCGACACCGCCGCTCATCGCGACCGCCACGCGGGCCGGGTCCGGCGCCGCACGCACCGCAGGTGCGAGCGCGTTCGCGAGTGCGTCCACCGGCAGGGTTTCCCCGCCGACGGCGGCCGCCTCGAGCAGCGAGAGGCCCCTCAGGTCCTCGGCGACGCCGGCCGCATCCGCGTCGACGATCGTGTCGCCCTCGACACGAAGGCGGACGAGGGCCCACTCCGTCCCGCGGGCCGAGTCTCCGATCAGCTCGCGCATCGCCGGTCCAGCGTACTGGCGGTACGTGGACGGAGGAGGCCCGAAGGCCTCCTCCGTGGTGCTCTGACACCGCCGGCCCGGCCGCGCCCGTGTGAACCTGGACAAGCCAGGTGGGTGCCGTGCGGACGGAGGAACGCGAGGCGCTCCACGCCCGACGCGGGCTCCCTGTCACATGGTGTTGGTTCTACATGGATGCGCGGCGTCGCGAACGGTGTCGGGCAACTGCCGGACTGTAGCCGTGGTCAGCCGCCCCGCGTCGCATACGCCCAGTGCACGAGCTGCACGCCTCGCAGGCCGAGCCGCCGCGCGAGGGCGTCGGTCAGGTCGAACTGGCGGCCCGGCGAGTACGGCCCGCGGTCGACGACCTGTGTCAGCACCGTCTTGCCGTCGTACGTGATGAAGACGCGTGCGCCGCACGGCAGGGTCGGGTGCGCGACGCCCTCGGTGTCGGGGCCGAGGATCGTCCCGCACGCGGTGTGCCGGCCGAAGACGGCCGGGCCGGCCGAGCCGGCGAGCGCGGTGAACGACCCCTCGGGACGCGGGGCGGTCGAGTGGCCGGAGCGCGTCGCGGCCGACACCGCAACCGCGCACACGGCGGCGAGGATCGCCACCGCCGCGAGCGCGACCTGCCGCTCGGCGAGCCGCGAGCTCATTCCGTCGCGGTCGTCCTCGGCAGCACCGCCGGCACGACCCGGGCCGGAACCTCGACGACGAACGCCTCGACCACGGTCCGTCGCCCGAAGCGGCGGCGCGTGGGCTGCGCGGCGGCGAACGGCTCGAGCTGGTGGCTCGCCGTCCCGTACTCGCGGACCGGTGCGAGTGGAGGCACGGGGACGACCGGTGGTGACGGCGGCGGCGCGGGTGCGGCGGCGGGCGGCGGAGCCGCGGCCGCCGGCCCCGGGACCGGCCTGGGCGGCGGGGCGGCGGGCGGCAGGGGAACCACCTCCAGGTCGTCTCCGTCGTCTGCCTCGGGCGGTGCGGTGACGGGCCATTCGCCGAGCACCCGCTCGCGCAGATCGGCGGACGCGATCCACGTCGGCGCCTCCTCGCGCTGGGGATCGGGATAGCCGGCGTACACCTGCTCGAGCGGCTGCGGGGGCGGCAGGTTGGTGCTGGGGACGTAGTACCGCGGCGGGAGACCGGATCCGTAGTGCGGCTCACCGCGCCACGCCGCCCACTCGAGGAGCGCGACGACCACCCAGCCGAGCGCCATCGCACCGACGATCTCGAGCGGGTCCAGCCTGGCGAGCGCGAGCCCGGTCGCGAGCGCGGCCAGAAAGAGGACTTCGAGAACGAAGCGCGATCCCTGGCGGTCGAGCACCGGCTGTGATCCTTCGCTAGGAGCTGTCGGTGACCTGCTCGCTCTCGACGACGTCGATGCCGAGCTCGGCGAGCTGCTCCGAGGTGACCGGCGTCGGTGCGCCCGACATCGGGTCGACGGCCGCCTGGTTCTTCGGGAACGCGATCGTGTCGCGGATGAACGGCTCGTCGAGCAGCGCCATGCAGAGCCGGTCGATCCCGGACGCGATCCCGCCGTGCGGCGGCGCTCCCATCGCGAGCGCGTCGAGCAGGAAACCGAACTTGGCGCGCTGCTCCTCGGGCGAGATGCGGAGCAGGTCGAACACCTGCTCCTGCAGCTCGGGCTCGTGGATCCGGAACGACCCTCCCGCGAGCTCGCAGCCCGTTGCCGACGAGGTCGTACGCGATCGCCTTCGCGGCGCCGGGGTCGGAGTCGAGCAGCGGCAGCGACTCCGGGTTCGGGCGCGTGAACGGATGGTGCTCCGCGTCCCAGCGCTCGAGGTCGGGATCCCACTTGAACATCGGGAAGTCGGTGATCCAGGTGAACCGCCAGGCGTCCTCGTCGACCAGTCCGAGCTCGCGGCCGAGATGGAGGCGCAGGAACCCGAGCATCGCGGGAGACCTCGGCGTGCTCGCCGGCGCCGAAGAGGACGGTCGTTCCCGGCCGGCCGAGCGCGGCGAGCACCTCGGGCGAAAGGAACTTCGCGATCGGCGAGCTCGACCTCGCCGTCCGCGCGGAAGACGATGTAGGCGAGCCCCTTCGCGCCCCAGCCCCGCACGAGCTCCTCCAGCTTCGCGACTTCCCCGCGCGAGAGCTCCCGGTCGACGCGCAGGTACCGCACGGACGCCGCGTTCGCGAACACGCCGAACTCGGAGCCGCGCGTGACCGCGGTCGCGTCCTCGATCTCCAGCACGAAGCGCAGGTCGGGCTTGTCGGAGCCGTAGCGCCGGTCGGCCTCCTCCCACTGCATGCGCGGGAACGGCGTCTCGAGCTCGACCCCGCGGCACTCCTTCCAGATGCGCGCGATGATCCGCTCGACCAGCGCGAACAGCTCGTCGACTGTCGGGAAACGCCATCTCGACGTCGAGCTGGGTGAGCTCCTGGAGCCGGTCGGCGCGCAGGTCCTCGTCCCGGAAGCAGCGGGCGATCTGGTAGTAGCGCTCGAATCCCGAGATCACGAGCAGCTGCTTGTAGATCTGCGGGCTCTGCGGCAGCGCGAAGAACCGCCCGGGCTGCAGCCGTGTCGGGATCAGGAAGTCGCGCGCGCCTTCGGGCGTCGGCTTGCCCATGATCGGCGTCTCGATGTCGACGAAACCGGCGGCCTCCATCTCCTGCCGGATGATCGAGACCGCCTTCGCGCGCATCCGGATGTTGCGCTGGAGCCGCTCGCGGCGCAGGTCGAGCCAGCGGTAGCGGATCCGCAGCGTCTCGTCGACTCCCTCCTCGTCGAGCTGGAACGGCAGCGGTGTCGAGCGGCTGATCACCTCGAGCACGATTCGACCTGCACCTCGATCTCGCCCGTCGCCATGCCGCGGGTTCACGGTCTCGGCGCTTCGGCTGCACGACCTCGCCGCGGGCCCGCACGACGAACTCGTTGCGCAGGTCGTGCGCCGCGTCGGCGCCGCCGGCGCGACCGCTCCGGGTTGATCACGAGCTGCAGCGACGCCGCCCTCGTCACGCAGGTCGACGAAGATCAGCCCCCCATGGTCGCGGCGGCGCGCGACCCAGCCCGCGAGCGTGACGGTCCGCCCCACGTCGTCGGGCGTGAGCTTGCTTCCGATCGAGTCACGCCACGTCATGGCGTGATGAGGGTAGCGACCACCTCGTCGAGACCGAACCGTGCGCTCGTCAGTGCCGCCGCGCCGGATCGCGGCCTGCTCGCCGCGAGGATCACCACCGTCTGCGCGCGCGTGCGTCCCGCCTGTGTCATCTGGCCCTTGAAGGAGCGTCCGGCGTAATCGGTGTCGGCGGAGAGTCCCGCGCGCCGGAGCTCGAGCAGGAGCCGCGCAGCGCGCCTCCCGGGACGCGCCGTCGCCGACGGACGACGAAGACGTCGAGCGGCGCGGCCTCGAACGCGACGTCCTCGTTCTCGAGCGCGAGCAGCAGCCGCTCGATCCCGGCGCCGAACCCGATCCCCGGCGTCGGCGGGCCGCCGATCGCCTCGACCAGCTCGTCGTAGCGGCCGCCACCGCAGATCGTCGAGTTGGCGTTGCCGAAGGGACCGACGAACTCGAAGGTCGTCCTCGTGTAGTAGTCGAGGCCGCGCACGAGGGTCGGGGTCAGGACGTACGTCACGCCGATCGCAGTCGAGCTGTGACTGCACGGCGGCGAAATGCGCACGGCACTCGTCGCAGAGCGACTCGCCGATCTTCGGCGCGCCGGCGAGCGCGGCACGCACGCGCTCGTCCTTCACGTCGAACACCTGCAGAGGGCTCGTCGCGCGCTTGTGGCGGGCGTCGTCGTCGAGCACGTCGGCGTGCGCGTCGAGCCACTCGTTCAGCCTCTCGACGTACCGCGGGCGGCAGGCCGCGTCGCCGATCGAGTTCAGCTGCAGCTCCCACTTCGTCACGCCGAGCCGGCCGAGGAGCTCGCGCGTACAGCAGGATCACCTCGGCGTCGATCGCGGGATCGGCCGACCCGATCGCCTCGACGGAGAGCTGGTAGTGCTCGCGGAAGCGGCCGAGGCCGGGCGCCCCGTAGCGGTACATGGGTGCGATCGTGTACGCCTTCACCGGCTGCGGCTCGCGGTGCAGGCCGTGCTCGACGTAGGCACGTGCGATCGGCGCGGTGCCCTCCGGCCGCAGCGTCAGCGGACGGTCGCTGCGGTCGGTGAAGTTGTACATCTCCTTGTGCACGACGTCCGACGCGGCGCCCGACGTGCGCGCGAAGAGGCGCGTGTCCTCGAAGCCCGGCGTCTGGATCCGGCCCCACCCGTAGAGGCCGGTGACCTCTTCCATGGTGCGCACGACATGCCACCACGCAGCGTCGGCCGGCAGGACGTCGTGCGTCCCCCGCGGCGCCTGGAACTTCGAGCTCACGGCTGCGCGGCGCGCAGCTCGCGCAGAAACGGATTCGTCTGCAGCTCTCGCCCGAGCGTCGTCGTCGGCCCGTGGCCCGGATAGCACGATCGTCTCGGCCGGGAGGCGGTCCACCAGGCGCTTGCACCGAGTCGAGCAGCGTGTCCCAGTCTCCGCCGGCGAGGTCGACCCGCCCGACGGAGCCCGCGAACAGGAGGTCGCCCGAGAACAGCTCGTCTCCTGCCAGGAACGCGACGTGGCCGGACGAATGACCCGGGACGTCGATCACCTCGAAGTCGATCCCGGCGACCGTGAGCGCGTCGCCCCCCGACACGGTGTGTGCGGGGTCGTGCGCGGCAACGCGCATCCCGCCGCGCGGCTCGCCGGAGCGCAGCGCCTCGGCCTCCAGTGCGGGCGCCCAGACCTCGGCTCCCGGTGCCCTCGGCGAGCGCCGCGACCCCGCCGATGTGGTCGACGTCGGTGTGGGTGACGAGGATTCCCGCCGTTCGCGTCCCCATCCGCGCGAGCTCCAGGCGGAGCTCGGTCGGGTCGTCGCCGGGATCGATGACGGCGGCCTCCGCGGCTCCGCGCTCGAGACGCAGGACGTAGCAGTTGCTGCCGAACGGGCCCATCACGAACGTGTCGACGACCAGTGTCATTGAGGGCGTCTGAGTCTATCGGCGGGCTGCCACGGGCCCGCCGGCGGAACGCCTGTCGCCGCTCGGGACGCAGCAGCGCGTCTGCGCTACTTCTTGACGGCCGCCTTGCCGCCCTGCGACTGCTTCGCGAGGCGGCGCTGGTAGGCGCGGTAGGTCGTGCGGTCGATCCAGTAGGTCAGCGGGACGAACGCGACCGCGTACGAGCGCCCCCGATCGCGATGCGGACGCCGAGCGGCGAGCTCTTGAACAGGAAGACGAACGCGAGCAGCATCAGGCCGCCCATCAGTCCGCCGCGACGAAGCGCACGGTGCCAGGACGGCGGCTGCACCTCGCGGCCCGCCCGCGAGCCGCCGCGTGTCCCGGTGCCCTTCGCGGGAGTCGCCTTGGCCGACGCCTTCGACTGGGCGCGTGCCTCACGCTCCGTGCGCAGCTCTTCCTCGTCGATCGGACGCTCGGTGCCGTCGGAGTCGAGGAGGACGGTCTCGTACTCGTGCCGGAAGCTCTTCTCGCGCCGGCGGCGCTGCTTGCGGGTGGGCATGTGCCGTTCCAGGTTACCGCCGGTGAGCGACCCTGCCCGCGCGGATCACGCCGGCGACGACGTCGCCGCCGAGGTGGTAGGCGAGGTAGCGCCAGTCGGGGGCGTCGACCAGCAGGAGATCCGCACGCATCCCGGCGGCGATCCGGCCGACGAGGTCGCCGCGGCCGAGCACGTGCGCCGCGTTGACCGTCACCGCCGTCAGCGCCTCGGCCGGCGCGAGATGGAGCTGCGTGCACGCGAGCGAGCAGACGAGCGGAAGGCTGGTCGTGAACGAGCTGCCCGGGTTGAAGTCGGTGGCGAGCGCGACCGCCGCGCCGGCGGCGACCAGATCCCGCGCCGGCGCCTGCGGGCGGTCGAGGAAGAGCGCGCTCGCCGGGAGCAGGACGGCGACGACGCCGCTCGCGGCGAGCGCGGCGATGCCTGCTGCGCCCGTCGCCTCGAGGTGGTCGACCGACCGGGCGCCGAGCTCGATCGCGAGCGGGATCGCGCCCCTCTCCGTGAACTGGTCGCCGTGGAGCCGCAGGACGAGCCCGGACGCCGCACACGCCTCGAGGTAGCGCCGCGCCTGGGCGGCGTCGAACGCCCCGCGTTCGAGAAACACGTCGGCCGCATCGGCCACCGCCGCCGCGTCGGGCAGGACCTCGGCGATCGCCCAGTCGACGTACGCGTCGGCGTCGGGCTGCTCGGCCGGGACCGCGTGCGCGCCGAGCCACGTCGGCGAGCCGCCGGCGAGACGGATCGCATGCAGCGAGGCGAGCTCGGTGTCGTGGTCGAGGCCGTAGCCCGACTTGCCCTCCCACGTGGTCGTCCCGTGCCTGAGCATCCAGCGCGCGTGCCGCTCGACGCGTGCCGCCAGCCCGCCCTCGCCGAGGCTGCGCGTGGCCGCGACCGTGGAGAGGATGCCTCCACCGGCGGCGTGGAGCTCCTCGTACGTCGCGCCGCCTGCGCGCAGCGAGAACTCCCCGACCCGGTCGCCCCCGAAGGCCGGATGGGTGTGGCAGTCGACCAGCCCGGGCACGGCGCAGAGCCCACGACCGTCGAGCTCTTCGACCTCGCCACTGGGCGGCACGAGGTCGCGCATGCGACCGACCGCCTCGATCGTGCCGCCCGAGCACAGGACGTACGCGTCCTCGAGCACGCCGACCGCCCCGAGGTCGGCCCCTCGGGCGGGGACCGTCCGCGGGGCCGGGGTCGCGACCTGGGCCAGATCGCGGACGAGGAGCCCCCGCGACACCGCGCGCGGCCTAGCCGGCGCCCGGACGGGCCAGCCCGTGCTGGCGCGCGGCCGCCTCGGCCTCCGGGTATCCGGCGTCGAGGTGCCGCACGACACCCATCCCGGGGTCGGTGGTGAGCACGCGTTCGAGCCGCTCGGCCATCTCGTCGCTCCCGTCCGCGACGACGACCATTCCGGCGTGGATCGAGTTGCCGATCCCGACCCCACCTCCGTGGTGAACGCTCACCCAGCTCGCACCGGCGGCCACGTTGACGAGCGCATTCAAGATCGGCCAGTCCGCGATCGCGTCCGAGCCGTCGCGCATCGCCTCCGTCTCACGGTAGGGGGATGCGACCGAACCGGCGTCGAGATGGTCGCGCCCGATCACGACGGGCGCCTTGACGCGCCCCGAGCGGACGAGCTCGTTGATCGCGAGGCCGGCACGTGCGCGATCCCCGTAGCCGAGCCAGCAGATCCGGGCCGGCAGACCCTGGAAGGCGACTCGGGCAGGCGCGAGCTCGAGCCAGCGCTGCAGCAAGGCGTCGTCGGGAAACAGCCCACGCAGCGTCTCGTCGATCGCAGCGATGTCGCCTGCATCGCCGGAGAGCGCCGCCCAGCGAAACGGGCCGATCCCGCGGCAGAAGAGCGGCCGGATATAGGCCGGGACGAATCCCGGGTATGTGAATGCGTCCGTTACGCCGGCTGCTTCGGCCTCACCTCGCAGGTTGTTGCCATAATCGAAAACGTAGCTGCCGGCCCGGACGAACTCGAGCAGCCCCCGGACGTGGACCCCGATCGAGGCCCTGGCACGCCGGAGGTACTCGTCCGGGTCCGCGGCACGAAGTGCGGCCGCCGCGTCGACGTCGAGCCCCTGCGGCACATAGCCGGTGAGTGGGTCGTGCGCGGCGGTCTGGTCGGTGACGAGATCGAACCCCTCGCCGCGGCGTGCGAGCTCGGGCACGAGGTCGGCGGCGTTGCCGAGCAGCCCGACCGACAACGCCCGTCCATCGGCGGCCGCGGACCGAACGCGCGCCACCGCGTCGTCGAGCGAGTCGGTCGCCTCGTCCAGATAGCGCAGCTCGCGGCGCCGCTCGATGCGCGCCGGGTCGACCTCGATGCAGAGGGCGGCCGCTCCGGCAAGCGTCGCCGCCAGCGGCTGGGCGCCCCCCATCCCACCGAGACCGGCAGTCAGGATGGTGCGGCCGGAGAGCGACGCCGAGCCGAAATGCTGCTCGGCCGCAGCGGCGAAGGTCTGGTACGTCCCCTGCAGGATTCCCTGGGTGCCGATGTAGATCCACGAGCCGGCCGTCATCTGGCCGAACATCGTCAGCCCCTCGGCCTCGAGCCGCCGGAACTCGTCCCACGTCGCCCAGTGCGGGACGAGCAGAGAGTTGGCGATCAGCACGCGTGGTGCGGACGGCGTCGTGCGGAAGACGGCGACGGGCTTGCCCGACTGCACGAGCAGCGTCTCGTCCTCGCCCAGCTGCAGCAGCGTTCGCACGATAGCCCGCAACGCCTCGTGCGAACGCGCCGCCTTGCCCGAGCCGCCGTAGACGACGAGCTCCTCGGGCTTCTCCGCAACCTCGCGATCGAGGTTGTTGAGCAGCATCCGCAGCGGCGCCTCCGTGGCCCATGAGCGCGCGTTGAGCTCGGTTCCCCGTGGCGCACGAATCGACGAGAGGTCGCCGCAGAGCGCCTCGACCCGCGCCTCGAGGGAAGCCGCAAGCGTCACGGCTGCACCCGGTTCCCGGGCAGGCTGCCGCGCACCCCACGCGACCGCCGCCGCAGCCGGTAGAAGCTCCATCCGACCGCCGCCGCATAGAACACCGCCGCCACGATCAGCCCGCGCGCGAGCCCGCTGCCCGAGAGCCAGGCGACGACCACGACGATGACGGCGAACGCGCCGTAGACGATCGCCGTGTCGCGGTACGGATGCCGCGTCGCCGACCGCTCAGGGGCGCTCCAGTGCAGGCGGCGCTGCTTGCTCACTCGAGCTCACCCACGACGGCCTCCACCGCGGCGACGAGAGAGCCGTCGCGGACGGCCGCCGCAACGGCCTCGATGTCGGGACCGAGCGGCCTGTCGTCACGCAGGCGCGGCGAGCGGAGCCGCACGGCATCGTGGACCGCACGTGCCCCTCGCCCTGGCTCGAGCGGTGCCAGGAACTCGACCGCCTGCGCGGCGGCGAGCAGCTCGATGGCGAGCGCCCGCTCGGCGTTCGCGACCACCTGCCACGCCTTCAGGCCGGACGCGTTGCCCATCGAGACGTGGTCCTCCTGGCCGGCGCTCGTCGGGATCGAGTCGACCGAGGCCGGATGGCACAGCGACTTGTTCTCCGACACGAGCGACGCGGCCACGTACTGGGGAATCATGAACCCGGAGTTCAGCCCGCCGTCGGTCGTGAGGAAGGCGGGAAGCCCCTCGCTCAGGTTCGGGTTGACGAGCCGCTCGAGGCGCCGCTCGGAGATGCTCGCGAGCTCGGAGACCGCCATCGCGAGCGCGTCCAGCGCGAACGCGAGCGGCTGCCCGTGGAAGTTGCCGGCCGAGACGAGAAGCTCGTCGTCGGCGAGCACGAGCGGATTGTCGGTCGCGGCGTTCAACTCGGTCGTGATGGTGTAGTCGACGTAGTCGAGGAGGTCGCGCGCCGCGCCGTGGACCTGCGGCGCGCAGCGCAAGGAGTAGGCGTCCTGCACGCGATCGCACCAGCGATGCGACTCGATGATCGCCGAGCCGTCGAGCAGCCGCATCACGTTACGTGCGGACGCCGCCTGTCCGCGCAGTGGCCGGAGCGCGTGGATCTCCGGCATGAACGAGTTGCGCGAGCCCTGAAGCGACTCGAGCGACAGCGCACACGCACAGTCCGCCGCGCGCGACAAGCGGCGCGCACGGACGAGACCGAGCGCGCCCTGCGCGGTCATGAACTGCGTGCCGTTGATCAGCGACAGGCCTTCCTTCGCGACGAGACGCACCGGCCGGAGCCCCGCCCGGGCGAGCGCCGCGGAACCGTTCAGGAGCTCGCCGTCGTACCACGCACGCCCCTCGCCGATGAGGGGCAGCGCGAGATGCGCAAGTGGGGCGAGGTCGCCGGACGCTCCGACCGATCCCCGGGACGGCACGTCCGGAAGGACGTCGCGGTTGAGACACTCGAGCAGCAGCACGACGGTCTCGACCCGTGCACCGGAGTTGCCCTTCGCGAGCGTGTTGGCGCGCAGCAGCATCGCGGCGCGCACGACCTCGTCCGGGTACGGCCCCCCCACGCCGCAGGCGTGCGAGCGCAGCAGCCTCACCTGCAGCTCCTCCGTCAGCTCCTCGGGGATCTGCATCGTGACGAACCGGCCGAATCCGGTGTTCACGCCGTAGGTGTGCTCCGCAGAGCCCTCCGCCGCGCGCTCCACCACTCGCCGCGCGGCCGCCATCCGCTCCTCGGCCGTCGCCGCCAGGCCGACCTCGCCCCGGCGCTCGACCGCGACCGCCCAGACGTCCTCGAGGGTGAGATCGCTGCCCGTCAGCTCGCCCGTCACCGGCACAGGGCGAGTGTAGGCCGCGATCAGTCCTCCAGCAGCCTGACTTCGAGCACGCGCGACGCGTCGAGCCCTTCCAGCCGGAGCGAGGCGCCTGCGGCCGCCGCCACCGCACCGCCCGGCATGAGGCCGACGAGCTCGGACCCCACCACCTCGGCGCCGCGCGCCTCGGCCTCCTGGGCGATCCGCGCCACGATCTCGTGCGGCGCCGACGCCTCCCAGTCCTCGATGTTCATGGAGACCTGGACGAGACCGGCCCGGCGCAGCTCGAGGCCGAGCGCGCGCACCCCGGGGAGGCCGCCGTCCCGCTCCCGTACGACGGCGGCGATCGCGCGTGCGCTCTCGAGCGTCCCGCGGAGGTTGACGTTGAAGGCGATCAACGGCGCCCGAGCACCGGTGATCACCGCACCGGCGGCGGCGTGGAGCAGCGCCGGCCCGAAGTCCGGCGAGAGCTCGCCGCTGTCGAGCCGGCGCTGCAACCCGTCCGTCCCGCCACGCCGGTAGAAGGCCGGGCCGCGCTCGGGCGGCGCGTAGAGAAAGACCGGCAGTCCGAGCTCCGCCGCGACGAGGCCGCCGAAGCGCGCCGCGGCAGCCTCTGCGCGCGGACGGTCGTCCGGACGAACGGGCACGAAGGGAACGACGTCGGCGGCACCGACACGCGGGTGCACACCTTCGTGCCGGCGCAGGTCGATGCGGTCGACCGCCTCGCGCACGCCTGCGAGCAGCGCATCGACGAGCGCCTCGTCGCCGCCGACGACGGTGAAGACGGAGCGGTTGTGGTCTTCGTCGACGTGGACGTCGAGCACGCGCGCGCGCGAGGCGAGCGCGTCTGCAATTGCCTGGATCGTCGCGGCATCCCGCCCTTCGCTGAAGTTCGGCACGGACTCGAGCGGACGCACGAGTCGTACTCTAGGGAGCGGTGAAGGAGTACTACGACCGCCGCGCGCCGATCTACGACGACTGGTGGACGAGCTCGGCGCTCGACCGCGAGGGATGGCGGGCGGAGCTCGATGCGGCGATGGCCGCGGTCGCCGCGCTGCCGCCCGCGCGCACCCTCGACGTCGCGTGCGGCACCGGCTACCTGACCGAGCGGCTTCCGGGTGAGGTGGTCGCGCTCGACCAGAGCAGTCGCATGCTCTCCGAGGCGCGCCGGCGGCTTCCCTCGGTGACGTTCGTGCAGGGCGACGCGCTCGCCCTCCCCTTCGCGGACGGCGCCTTCGAGCGCATCTTCACGAGCTACTTCTACTGTCACCTGGTCGAAGAAGAGCGACGTGCCTTTCTCGCCGAGACGCGGCGCGTCGCTTCCGAGCTCGTCGTCCTGGGGAGCCGCCACGACGGCGTCGCCCCGGCCGAACGCTGGGAGCAGCGCCCGCTCCCGGACGGCACGACCTGGCCGGTGTTCAAGCGCGTCTTCGATCCCGACGCTCTCGCCGCCGAACTGGGCGGCGAGGTCCTGCACGAAGGACGCTGGTTCGTCGCGGTCCGGGCGACGTGAAGCGCTACCGGACCCTCGCCGCCCTGCAGCGCGATCTCGCTGCCTGCCGCCTCTGCGCAGAGGCAGGACACCGCCTCGAGTCACTGCCGGTCGCCGTGCCGGGCACGGGCCAGCGCGCATACCTGTTCGGCCAGGCGCCGGGGGCGGTCGAGGGGGCCGAGCGGCGACCGTGGCGAGGCCGTGCGGGCCGGACGCTGCGGCGGTGGCTCGATCTCGACGAGGAGACCTTCTACGCGACCTTCTATTGCGCGTCCGTGACGCGGTGCTATCCGGGACGCGCCGTGTCCGGCCGCGGCGACCGCACGCCGACGCCGAACGAGCGCCGCCTGTGCCGTCGCTGGCGGGAGGCGGAGCTCACCGTGCTGCGACCGCGGCTGATCGTCACCGTCGGCGGCCTCGCGGCGAGGGAGCTGCTCGGGCTCGAGCGGGTGACCGACTTCGTCGGCGCGAGCTACGACGTCGGAGACGCGGTCGCGGTCCCGTTGCCGCACCCCTCGGGCGCGAGCGGATGGCTCAACGCGCCCGCGAACCGGGAGCGGCTCGACGATGCGCTCGCGCTCGTTGCCACGGCGCTCGCGCGGCTCTAGCCTACGCCCGGAGATACACCGGGACCGAGCCGACGGCCTTGTCGTGCCACGTCTGCTTGTTGGCGTCCCAGAGCATCCAGAGGTACCCGATGAAGAAGACGAGGGCGGACACGATCGCGACCACGGCGCGGCCGAACGCCCGTGCGTAACCGATCGGCCGGCCGGGATGGTCGCGCACGTCGACGACGCGAATCCCGAGCGCCGCGTCGCCCGGCGTCTGGCCCGTCCGCCCGTGGAAGTACGTGAAGTACCCGAACCCGACGACGATGCTCAGCAGCTGCCCGGCGGCGTTCCCCAGCACGACCCGGAGGATCGTGTCCACGATCCCGACGACGATGCCGTCGATGACGGTTGCGGCGAAGCGGCGCCAGAAACCTGCGGGCGGCCCCCCGAGCTCGCCCTGAAGCCCTTCGTCCACGTCCGGCGTATGGTGTCAGCCGTGCCGGACGATCAGACCCAGCTCGACTCGGAGGTGCGGGAGCGGATCGACGCGCCCGCCTCGCAGGAGGCGGCGCGCGAGGCGCGGCTCACGCCGGCGGAGGCCGTGCGCCAGATGCGCATTCGCGTTCCCGAGCGGGCGAACCGGAAGCTCCGAAACGTGATCGAACGGGTGAACCGCGACGACGAGCTGAAGGGATGGTGGCACGTCGCCAACGTCAACGCGGTGGCGCGGATGGAGATCAACGACCACTCGTGGGTCCACATCCAGATTGTCACGAACATCGCGTTGAAGCTCCTCCGGCAGCTGACGAAGCACGGGATCGAGCCCGCGATGGTCACCGACTACGGCATGACCCGGGACGACGCCGAGGTCGTCGTCGCGCTCACCGCGCTGACGCACTGTGTCGGCATGTCGGTCCACCGCAAGGGCCACGAGGACTTCAGCCTGTTCCTCGCCGAGCCGAAGCTCCGCGAGCTGCTGGACGGGATGTACGAGGAGCCCGAGCTGACGGTCGTCGTCTCCGAGGTGCTGCAGGGGATCATCAGCCACCGCGCCGACGGCGAGCCGCTCACACTCGAGGCCGGCATCCTGCGCGTGTCCGACGCGCTCGACATGGAGCAGGGCCGCTCGCGCATCGCGTTCGAGCGGGGGCACGTCGGCATCCACTCGCTATCGGCTGCGGCGATCGAGGAGGTGGAGATCTCCGACGGCGACGAGAAGCCGATCCGCATCTCGATCACGATGAACAACTCCTCGGGCATCTACCAGGTGGACGGGCTGCTGAAGGCGAAGCTGGTCGGCTCCGGGCTCGAGCCCTACGTCGAGGTGATCGCGCACATCGACACGGAGGACGAGAAGCGGCTCGTTCCGCTGTACCGCCTGGAGCTCTGAGGGAGCCTCGCCCGGCCGGGCCGGGGTTACAATGCGGCCGCCCTGCGGGGTCGTCTAATGGTAGGACGCCTGACTCTGGATCAGGTAGTCAAGGTTCGAGTCCTTGCCCCGCAGCTCCACGAAAGCCACGGCAAGCTCGCCTGGTTGAGGATCGGAGACTCCGAATGCGCGAGATGCCGAAACCGGAGAGGATGTGGATCCCTCCGCCGACTGCGCTGTCTTAGATGCCGAGAATCTGCTTCTTCTTCGCCGCGAACTCTTCGTCGGTCAGCATGCCCTGGTCTCTCAGCGCCGCATACTTCTGGATCTCGGCGGCAGCGTCCGGCTCGGCCGGAGCAGCAGCTACCGGCTGCTGCGGCGCGGCCCCAGCCTGCTGAGTCTGGAGCTCCGCGATCTGGGCGTTCTGCGCGGCTTCCTGCTGTGCGGCAGCCTGACTCCTCTGAGCACTCTTCGCGCCCATATGCGCCGCCCCACCCACGACCACCGCCGTCCCGATCAGGCCGGGACCTCTGCGTCCTCTCATCTCAAACCTCCAGCTCGGATTAGACCTTGGCCCCTTCCAGCGCCCACTCACGCGCCGCCTGCACAACGTCGTGCGGGACACGCTCGAACGCGACCAGCACGCCGCCCGCATCGCGCATCGCCTGCGCGACCCGCCGGGCCCACACGTTCTCCCAGACCAGCACCGCAGCCGAGGAGTTCAGCTCCAGCTCCTGGCCGATCGCCACCAGCTCATCGTCGTTGAACAGCCCCTGCACCTCGATGTTCAGAACGTCGAGCGCGTCCCGGACATCCGGAGCGAGCTCGGTGACCTCCAAAGTGAAGACCTCTCCACCCTCGTCCCTGCCGACGAACGCCGCGTCGATAAGGCGAATCGTGCCCGCCTCGACGAGGTCAGAGAGACCGGGCACGATCTCACCCGCGAACTGGTTGCCCGGGAACGCAACGATCACGTAGTCGACCGGTCCGATCTCATCCATCTGTTCTCCTCTTTCGTGTGCGTGTTGTCGCGTTCTCTCGTGCACACCTCGCCGTTCACGAAAAGCGGGCCGGGCGAGGGTGTCGGATCGAGGGGGCGGAGACGACATACCACCTCCGGGAAGGGGCCTTCCCGTCCGGCCCAAGTCAAGTCTGACCTGGACGCCGTGGGCCAGCCTCCGTAATAGCTACGGCTTTGCGGTGCGCCGCCCCGATCGGCCATCTACTCGGCGATCTTGCGCCGAGACCCAGGCGGATGGATCAGGCAAGGCAAACGGCTGGGAGCCGAGAAGGTGCTTGGGCCTTCCCAGTCGACGTTGAAAGTCGGTTCAAAGGGGCGAAGCGGGCCCGGCAGCAAGCGGGGGGTCATCGAACGGTCGCCGGATACCGGCGTCGTCGAGCGCCGCGGTGACGAGGGAGTCGTAGCGTTCTGCAGCGAGATCACCGAACGGGTCGAGCGTATAGCTGAGCAGTGCCGGATACGAGAGGCCGAACACGGCCCGCATCGCGAGCAGCCGACGGAGCTCCGGGTCATTCGTGTCGCCGATAGCGACGCTTGCAGCTGTCAGCCTGCGGATCTGCCGAATGCGGGGAGGCACCATGATCGCGAGTACCAGCACCGTTGGGAGCGCGAAGACGAGCAGGCCGAGCGTCACTGCGAGATCGTGGACGCTGTCCGCGCCTGCCTGACCCAGGCTCGCCACGTTGCCGCCGCTTCCAGCACCCGCATCTTGAAACACACCGGAGAGGCTTCCACCGACGAACGGCACACCTTTGACGGCGTCAGCGGCGGAACCGAAGCCGTTCTGAACCGACAGACCTGCATCCTTCACCCCCGACCCGAGAACTGCCAGGCCGTCGACCGCGTCATGCACCTTGAGTCCGATCAACGCGAAGACGACGACCAGGGTCAGGAGCGCGAGGTCTCGCAGGATCGTCGATCTGCGCTTCGCCGGAACGTCTGGGTAGACCTTCAACGGAATCAGCCGGACGCGATCACCGAGCGTGCCGGGATGAGTGCGCCGATGATCCAGAACAGGGGGAAGACGATCCCCACAAGGAACATCACCCAATGGCCGTGCCTGAGCGTTCGCACGCCGAGGAAGATCAGCAGCGCCAGCCAGATCAGGAAGCCGAGCACTCCTCCCGTCAGCCACGTGGTGGAGACCCCGAGAAGAACAGCGAGCATGATGGACCCCTTTCGATCGCGAACGCCGACAAGTTCGGTGCGAGCGGCGGTGAACGCGTCATCGAATCCGGGAAGGAACCTTCCCGACCGCCGAACAGCAAGACTGCACCGGACCGCGTCGTCCCACCTCCGTAATAGCTACGGCCTCGACGCGCTACGCAGGCTGCGAAGCTCGCACAGTCGCGCCGCGCACCCCTCGGGTAGCGCTCGTTCCCGAACCCGCAAACCTCTCCACGAGCAGTTCCATCAGCACGCTTGTCCACGAGCGGATGCACGACGATGGCAGGCGGCGGTTTCGACTCGAACACACGCTAACTTCTCGGCGTGTCTCGGCCCATCTGACCTGCAGAGGCTGCTCTGGATCAGGTAGTCAAGGTTCGAGTCCTCGCCCCGCAGCCTCACCGGCCGGAAGGGCCTCGCCCGCCGTCGAGGCGGGGCAGGGCCAAGAGGGGGCGCTGCGTTGAAAGCGCGGGTGCCCCTTGGCCCGTCATACGCGATTGCACGGGCGGCCCGAGTCTCATCCGGCGTTCGATCCTCGGGCCGCCCGCTCCACCACTCGCGGAGCATTCCGCAGGCAGCGTTACCTAAGACGGACGATGGTGGCGAAGGTTGGAGCAGGTGCGCCCCGAGCGCGGAGCGTCTCAGCGAATCGACTCGTCGGGCGCGGAGTCGTGATGCTCCTCGTCGTGGGCTCCGGAGAGCGACTCCTTGAACTCTCGCATGCCGTTGCCGAGCGAGCGTCCGATCTCGGGCAACCGCTTGCCGCCGAAGAGCAGGAGGGCCACCAGCAGCAGAAGCAGGATCTCCGACGGGCCGATGTCGCCCACGCGCGAACGGTAGCACCCGCCCCGTGACCGTGGACGCGCTCCAGTCCCGGCTCGAGCGGCTCGACCGCTTCCAGCAAGCGCACCCGCTGCTTGCCTTTCCGATCGCGGTCAACCGGAAGTACGCGGACGACCGGGGCGGCTATCTCACCGCGACGGTCACCTACTACGGCTTCTTCTCGATCTTCCCGCTCCTGCTGGTGCTGACCACGATTCTCGGATTCGTGTTTCACGGCAACCCGCAGTTGCAGCAGGACATCATCGACTCTGCGATCGGACAGCTCCCGATCATCGGCACCCAGCTCAAGTCGGGCTCGCTCACCGGCAACACGGTCGCACTCGTCGTCGGGCTGATCGCCGCCCTCTGGGCCGGGATGGGCGCGGTGCTCGCGGCCGGCTACGCGATCGACCGCATCTGGGGCCTTCCGCGCACGCGCAGGCCGAGCTTCGTGCGCGCACGCCTCCGTGCGCTCGTCCTGCTCGCCGTGCTCGGGGGCAGCCTGCTCGCGGCGACGGCGCTCGCAGGGGTCGGCACCGTCGGCGCCCACTACGGGGTCGAATGGAAGGTTGCCTCCATCGTCCTCTCGACGCTGCTCGACTTCGTTCTCTTCTGGATCGCCTTCCAGGTGCTGACGACCCTTCACATCCCCTGGTCCGGCCTGTGGAAGGGCGCCCTCGTCGCGGCGATCGGCTACGAGGTGCTCCAGCTGCTCGGCGGCTACTACGTCGCACGCGTGGTGAAGCACGCCGCGAACGTGTACGGCACCTTCGCGCTCGTGATCGGGCTCCTCTCGTTCATCTACCTCGCCGTGCACATTGCCCTGCTCGGCGCCGAGGTGAACGTGGTCGCCGCGAAGAGGCTCTGGCCGAGGAGCCTGCTCTCGCCGGAGGGCGACGAAAGCTCTCCAGCCGGGGCGGAGCCCGGCCGATAACCGAGGCATGACGATCCAGCGCGCAGCAGTCGTGACGCTCGCCGCCTTCGCGGCCGCGCTCGCCGCCGTCTACCGCTAGACGGTCTAGACGTTGAAGTCGCCGGTGCCCGACTTCTTGTCGAGCGACGCCGACCAGAGCCGTCGCGCCTGGTCGTTGAGCTCGAACCTGCTCGCGACCACGGCAACCGGGCGGGGAGCCTTCGCCGACTCAGACGCCGGGGCGACGACGTTCCGCACGAAGCCGCCCGCAACGGCCGCTCCGGCGAGCAACGCCGCTGTGAGGGCGACCGTGAAGGGACGGGCGACGCGGCGGCGCATCCGGCTCACCGGGACCTCGGCATGCGCTTCGAGCGGTGCGGCCCGGAGCTCCTCCGTCGTCAGCTCGGCGGCCTCGGCGAACGACCGGCAGGCGGCACAGCCCGCCAGATGAGCGTCGAGCAGCGCGCCCTCGAGCTCGGAGAGCTGGCCGTCGAGGCGAAGTGACACCCAGAAGCGTGCGCGCGAGCAGAGACGGCTTTCGATCAGCATCGGAGAATCAGACGCTTCCCGGCACGATTCGTTAGCCAGGTTATCGATCTGGATCATGGCGCCGGTCGGCCGGACCCGGGCCGACCGGCAATGTCCACCGCCCGGAAACAGGTATGACAACGGTATGAGCGGCGCAGCGCGGATCCTGATCGTCGACGACGACGCCGACATCCGCCTGCTGCTGCGGGAGCTGCTCGAGCGTGCGAGCTTCGACGTCGAAGAGGCGGCGAGCGGCCGGGCCGCGCTGCAGTCGCTGCAGGCCTCACCCCCGGCGCTGGTGCTGCTGGACGTCTCGATGCCCGAGCTCGACGGCTACCAGACCCTCGAGCGGATCAGGGACCTGTCGGAAGTCCCGGTGATCATGCTGACCGCCCGGTCGCGCGAGCTCGAGAAGGTCCGGGGCCTGACCGCGGGCGCCGACGACTACGTCGCGAAGCCCTTCGGCCGGCAGGAGCTGCTCGCCCGGGTCCAGGCACAGTTGCGCCGTTCCGGCGGGGCGGCAACCGTGCACGAGTCCTACTCGGACGACTTTCTGGCGATCGACTACGGGGCGCGGCGCGTGACCGTCCGCGGGAGCGAGGTGCGTTTGACGCCGCTCGAGTTCAGGCTGCTCGCGACGTTCGTCCAGAACCGGAACCAGGTCCTGTCCCGCGACCAGCTCCTGAAGCTGGTCTGGAGCGACCCCTACGGCGTCTCGGGCGACCAGGTGAAGCTGTACGTCGGCTACCTGCGCCGCAAGCTCCTCCCCGGGGCGCCCGGGGAGGCGCCGATCGAGACGCTGCGGGGGTTCGGCTACCGCTACCGGGCCTGAACGCGTTTGGATCCCGTCTCCCCGCTCTCTACACTTCCCACACAACCCCCTGACCCCCCAGACAGGAGGACGAGTGAAGAAGCGAATTTACGCGGGCGTGGGAGCGTCCGTGGGTCTGGCGGCAGTCGCTCTGGCCGTGATGGTCGGTGTGGCGGTCGCTCACTCAAGCGGTGCGACTCCGCTGCCCGCGTCGTCGTGCTCGGCGATCCAGAATCCGAGCGGGCAGTACTTGATCGCCTCCGACCTTCCACTCCAGGGATCCGGTCGTACCCAGACGGTCCAGATGACGAAGGCGATTCAGTACATCCTGAAGCAGCACGGCTGGAAGGCCGGCAAGTACACGCTCGCCTACCAGAGCTGCGACGACTCGACCGCCCAGGCGGGCAAGTGGGACTCGGGTAAGACGTCCGCGAACGCGAACGCCTACGCTCAGGATTCGAGCGTCATCGGCGTGATCGGGACGTTCAACTCGGGCGCCGCCGAGATCGTGGCGCCGGTGCTCAACCGCGCTCCCAACGGTCCGGTTGCGATGATCAGCCCGGCGAACACGTACGTCGGCCTCACGCACGGCGGACCGGGCACGGTTGCCGGCGAGCCTGGCAAGTACTACCCCACAGGGAAGCGCAACTACGTCCGCGTCGTCGCTGCCGACGACTACCAGGGCGCCGCTGACGCTCTCCTCGCGCAGTCGCTCGGGGTGAAGAAGGTCTTCATCCTCAACGACAAGGAGGCGTACGGCCTCGGCGTCGCGTCGAACTTCCGTAACGCGGCGACCAAGCTCGGCATCAAGACCGTCGGCTTCACGGCATGGGACGGCAAGGCGTCCTCGTACCAGGCGCTGGCGGTCAAGATCAAGGCGTCGGGGGCACAGGGCGTGTTCCTCGGCGGCCTGATCTGCGAGAACGGCGGCAAGCTGATCAAGGACATCCGGGCGGGCGTTCCGTCCAGTGTCAAGATCATGACTCCGGACGGCTTCACGCCGGCGTCCGCCACGATCAAGGAGGCCGGCTCGGCGGCCCAGGGCGTGACCATCTCGGTCGCAGGCCTGCCGAACTCGGCCCTCAAGGGCACAGGTAAGTCATTCGTCAAGAGCTTCACGAAGGCGTACGGCGCGCCTGACCCGTACTCGGTGTACGCGGCGCAGGCAACCCTCGTGATGCTCCAGGCAATCTCGATGTCGAACGGCACCAGGGCCGACGTCGCGAAGCAGCTGTTCAAGGTCCACCTGAAGAACTCGATCCTCGGGAACGTGTCCTTCAACTCGAACGGCGACGTGACTTCGAACCCGGTGACCATCTACCGGGTCAAGGGCAACTCGGCCCCGACCCTCAAGGTGATCACGCCGCCGAAGTCGCTCATCAAGGTCGCCTAAGTCCGGGACCCTGCAGGCATTCTCGGCCCCGGGGAGAGCGAAAGCTCTCCCCGGGGCCGTTTCCGGGCGGCCCCGATCTGAGACCATTGCGGCCGGATGGCCCGGCTCGCCTCCGTCCCAGACCTCGAGCGTGAGCTCGACCGGCTCTACGGCGTTCCGCTCGACCGTTTCGTCGCCGAGCGCGACGCGCTCGCCGGCCGGCTCCGCCAGGCGCACCAGTCGGACGCCGCGGCCACGGTCGCGAAGCTGAAGAAGCCGGTCGCCGTCGCCTGGGCGGCCAACCGGCTCGCGCGCCTCGAGCCGAAGGCGGTGGCGAGGCTGCTGGCGGCGTCGGCCGGGCTGCGCGACGCGCAGAAACAGGCGCTGGCAGGGCGTGCCGGCCACGGCGAGGTCGGGACGGCGCAGGCCGCCGAGCACGAAGCGGTACGAGACCTCGTGGAGGCGGCGCGCACGAAGCTCGACCCGCCCGTCTCCGGCAGCGCACTCGACCGTCTCGGCCAGACCCTCCGGGCCGCGGCCGCGAGCCCGCCGACCCGAAAGCTGCTCGAGCGCGGCCGGCTGACCGGCGAGGTGCAGGCGACGGGATTCGACGCGCTCGACGGGATCGCAACCCGTCGCCCCCGTCGGACGAAGACCGACGAGGTCGCGCAGGCGGCGCGCGCACGCCTCAGGAGCCTCCGCGAGGAGTCACGCCGGCTCTCCGCGGCCGCCCGGTCCGCCGAGCGTTCAGCGCGCACGGCCGAGCGAACGGCCTCCACGCTCCGCGCGGAAGCCGAGACCGGCAAGGCCGCCGCCGAGCGCGCCGCCGCGGCGGTCGCACAGGCGGAAGCGGAGCTCGAGCTGCGAAACACGTAGAGGATCGGCCGCTCCTCTGGCATTCGCCGCGCGACTGACTTAGAGTCAGCCGCCCCCGCCGCAAACCTGAAGGCAAGCCGTTTACGCCGCCGATGAGGGCTCTGGGCAACGTATGGGGCAACACGAGGTCCCAGAACATCGAGCGGAGCGCGCCCGCCGCCGTACCCGGCGAGCTGCACCTTCAACTCCGCGACCACCTCGCGCCCATAGACCGGATCGGGGCCGGGGTCGGTTCGCCACAGCCAGATCGTGCGCCGGATCGCCTTCCGCATCTGAACCCTGATCGCCTCTTCGACCGTCATTCCTCCAGGCCGCCGAGACTCGTGGTCGCTCACGACGTCGCCTCCACGTTGACCTGCTGCTCGGGCCGCGCGACCGCGACGAGGTCGCCGACGACCACGCCGTCAGGCAGATCGTCGTCGTCCAAGTGCAGATACGTGCCCTCGGTGAAGTCCCACGAGTGGTGGCCGAGCAGCCTGCGGATCGCCTCCCGCGGCACACCGCGCCTGAACATGATCGCCGGACCAGTGCCGGAACGCGTACAGGCCGACCGGCCACTCGACACCCGCACGCTCACCCGCCGCACGCACCACCCGGTACAGCCTCGACGCCGACGCGTCAGCGAACACCACCTCGTCGCCGTCAGCAGTCGCGAGCCGCGTCCACAGCCGCCGGGCGAGCCCGGGCGACAACGGAACCTGCCTGACACCGTTCCGCGACTTCGGCTCGTCCAGCTCGCCCAGATACAGCCGCTTCGTCACCGACAGACGCTTCCGGCCGAAGTCAATGTCGGCCTTCGTCAACGCGAGCGCCTCCGACGGCCTCATGCCCGTCTGCGCGAGCAGCTCGAAGAACAGCCGATCCTCGGCAGGCACCTCGGCGAGAACCGCGAGCACCTGCTCCTCGGTCAGCCCGCGCATCGTCTTCACCGGCGACTTCGCGACCGTCTTGCCGAGACGCAACCCGGCCGTCGGGTTCGAGCGGATCAGCCCCTCCTCGAACGCGTCAGCGAGCAGGCACTTCACCGGCGCGACCGCGAGCCTGACCGTGTTGCGCGCGACGCCGCGTGCAGCGACCTCGGCGGCGTACTGCTTCACGTCCTGCGCACGGATCTGCGCGAGCGGCATGTTCCCGAAGTGCGCGACCGCGCCGCCACCCGTCGGCTTGCCGTCCTTGTCGACGCCGAGTGCGTGCCGATAGTCGCGCAACGTGCCCGGCCGGATGCCGCGACTCGTCCTGCCGTTGTAGTTGCCGATCCAGTCACGCGCGTAGTCGGCGAACGTCACCTTCGACTGCTCGACGTACTCGCCGCGATGCACGTCAGTCGCGAGCGACGCCCTCATCGTGCGCGCCTCGGCGAGTGTGCGCGCGATCCGCTTCCGTTGACGACCGCTCGCGTCGCGGTAGATGACGACGTAGTCGCGGTCGTCTCGCCTGTAGATCCCGGGCGTCTTCGTCTTGACGAGCCTGCGCCGGTCCTTGCTCTGAGATGCTCTTGCCGTCATAGAGACTCAACCTCCGTGGCCGGGCCCCGGACGCGCCAACGTCGCGGGGCCATTCTGTTGCCAGCCGGCCATCAACTCACTGACCGTTCTGGTTGCTTTCCGACACCGATCGTACCTGACTCACAGTCACCACGGCGTCGGGTTTTCCGCACAACGATGCGGGTTTGCGCGACACGGGGCAACATCGGGGCAACACGCCGACCGCCTGCACGAGCACCTCGAACGGAAGAGTCCGGCGGCAGGTGTCAGGGGCGGCGGTGACAATGCAGAGGTGAGCGAGACTGTTGATGCGGCTGACGAGGAACGGGTCGGCGCGTACTTCGAGCGCGGCGGCTTTCGACTTCAGCTCGACGATCTCGTGCACAGCGATGCGATGGACGTGCGGATGGGGACCTTCGTCCAGGCGGCGGCGTTGATTGATGCGCTCGCCCTGGCCTATTGCGCCGACGTTCGCGGGTTGGGCAAGTCTGAGAAGTGGGATGCGTTCGTGCGCGACTTCTTCCCGCAGCCGAAGTACGCGGTGCTGGTCGGCGCTTACAGCGAGTTTCGTTCGACGTTGCTGCACAAGTTCGCGGTTCGCGGATTCGCGTTCACTCACGGTCGCCGACACGACCATCTGAAGGTCCAGCCGCAGGGCTCACGCTGCTCAACCGAGCAAACTTCGTCGAGGACGTCGTGTCGGCGTTCGAGGCGTTCGTGGCGCGGGTGCGAGCCGAGCCTGAGCTGCGCCGACGCGTTCTGCGCTATCTCGACGAGCGTCCACCGATCAGCGCTTTGTGGCTGGTCGAGGACGTCGTACCCGGTCCTGACGGTGGCACGTTGACGATCTCGGCGTCCGCCTCGTACTCGCCGTCGCAGGTCTTCGACTCGTCCGTCGATCAGCCGCCGGAGGAACCTCGCCGACCGAAGGTCGCCCGCTCGGTGAAGACCCGTCAACCTCGGCGCTCCAAGTAGGCGACCAGCTCGGCCCGCTCGACCAGCGTTCGGTGGCCGTCCTTGTGCCGTGTGAGCCGTCCTTGCGACAACAGATCGTCAACGCGTTGCCGCGAGCAGCGCAAGTAGGCGGCGACCTCGACGACGCTCATGTACGGCGACGACTCCGTGTTTAGTGACGCGAGACGCCGGTCAACTTCGGCGGCGACGCGTTCGGCGATCAGCGAGTCGAGGTCGGCGAGAGCTTGTGGTGACAGCCAGCCGAGCGCGCTCATGTCGGTGCCTTGAACACGTCGTCGCCGATCCGGTCGATCAGCTGTTCGTCGGCGGCGAAGAGCGGCTCGTGGAACGACGGCAGCGCGTCGAGCGGCTCGGCGCCGCGGAGCCCGCGGCCGCGGTTGACCGCTTCGAGCACCTCGGGCATCGACGGAAGCGCGGCGCGTCGTCCGCGGGCTCGTCGGTGAGACGCAGCGCCCACAGGCGCTCGTCGTCCTCGTGCGCGTGCGCGTGCGCGTGGGTCCCTTCACTTACAGACGTCGGTGTCTCTTCAGACTGCTCTTCGCGGTATCGCACCTTTACTGAGGGGTTTGCTCTTTCTCTTACGTCTAGGGCGGGCGGACAAGGCGCGTCAGCGGCCGACGCGGAACCCGTTGCGGCGTCAGCGTTTGCGCCCTCCCGAACGGGCGGACACGAAGCATCAACGGGCGGACACCTTGCCGCCGTTGGCGTTTCCGAACGGGCGGACGAGCCTGCGCCCGCCGACGCTGCTACACGGCTTGTCTGCTGCACTTCTGCGGCGCGAACGGGCGGACGAGTTGCAGCCGGAACGGGCGGACGGCGGGCGGACACGTCTGCCGGGTCGTCAGGGGACAGCCTGAACACGTAGACCTGGCGCGTGCGCGAGTTGCCCTCGGTGCGGTAGCCGAACGGCGCACGAGGACGGACGCGGAGACGGTTGAGGCGGCGCCGGAGCGACTCCTGCTCGTCGGTCCAGCCGATCGCCGACATGATCTGTTCGAGCGTGAGCCGCGGCGTCTCCTCGCGGCGGGTGAGCTTGCCCGTCTCGGCCGTCTCGTACAGGAACGAGATCAGGTCGAGGTCTTGCGCCGTGAGACCTCCGTGGCGGCGCTCGGCGCGCAGCCACTTCTGGAGCGGCGCGAACGAGTAGCCGAGCGCGCCGCCGCTCACGTCGGCTCCGACCCGTAGACGCGCCGTCTCGCCGAACGTCGACCAGCGGCAACTGCTCATCCTCTACTGGCTCCCCGAGCGCGTTCGCCAGCCGGTCAAGCACCGCGTCAGGCACCGTCGAGGAGCCGTCACCTCGGCGCTGTCGTGCCCTGAGAACAGCCCGGGCGACCTCCTCCACATGTTCGAGAACCTCGACCTCAGCGGCCGTCCTACGTTTGCCTGATCGATCAGGCCGCCCGGCGCGGATCATCTCGCCCAACACGTTGCTGCCCCACCCGTTCGCCTCGGCCGCGTCAAGCCAGCGGTCTTGCTCGGCGGCTCCATCGCCGCGACCTTCAGATGATGCGTCCACGAGAGCGTGGTCCGTCGGCGCTCGTGCGGCACGTTCTCCGCGACATGCTCGTACTGCTCGAGCGTCGTCTCGGAGCGGCGGGTCGCCGTTGCCGCCTGAGCCGCCAGCTCGCCGAACATCGCCTTACCGGCGATAAGCCAGTCGCCGATCGCCCACGCCGTCAGGTCACGCCAGCCGCCGAGTATCCGGCCGATCTCCTCGTACTCCTCGAACGGGATCTCGCGCTCTATGCTGAGGCCGACCGGCATCAGCGTCACGCCATCGACGCCGCCGAACGGCACGCCACCCTCGGGGACGACGAGTTCGCCGCTCACGCGGCCGCCTCCGCGGCTTCAGGATCGTCGTCGGCGGATCGTCGTGGCCGCGCCGGACCGGCGCGCGCAACGCGAACGCGGCTCGACCTACGCGACGACGGCTACCGTGACGATCCGCGACGGGAAGCGAGAACACGCAACAGAGGCAGCCGCCGCTGCGATCGCAGAGAACGAATCGCGGTGAGCGCGGCGACCCGCTTCCGTTCGGACGCGATGTACGCGTCGACCTCGCGGAGCGTGACCCGGCCCTGCCGGAGCCTCTCCATCGCCGCCACGAGGTCGGCCGCTTGCGCGCCAGGCCGGTCGGGGGGCGGCGGAACAGTCGCGGGCTCCGGGTCCGTCCGCGTGAGGACATTGCAGAAGCGGCGTCCTCGCGCGTTGATCCCGTAGGTCATTCCGTCACTCGTCCACGAGCGCGGACGCATCCGGGCCGGCGCGGTCGCGAGCGCGGCTACATCGAGGTGCCGCAAATCTTCTCCGAGTTACACATCGCGCCGCGAAGCCTCGCAGGCGGTTCGGACGGAACCTCACAAACGCAACGGGCCCGCCGAAGCGGACCCGAGCGCAATGCTGCGATGTGTCGCTCGAAGACGACGGCGTGCACGCTACAGGGTCGGTCGGCGTGTGCCCTCTCTGCGAATCCAGGAGACTCTCTCAGCACGCACGGCATCGGCGATCAGGGTGCGCGCTTCGCTCATCGCGATCCACGTTTCGAGTGCGATCTCCTCCGTCACGCCGCCGCACACCCGGATCGCGCGGGCCTCTGCTTCGACTTCGAGCACCACGACCAACGCCGGGCCGGACAGCTCGACGGTTACCTTGCGCACAGCTCCGCCTCACGGAGACGTGCCCGCCGTGCCCGTTGCCGTTCCCGCAGACAGGCGCGGCAGGTTCTCCGACCGTCCGATCCGACGTGCGTGTTCGCCTCGTCGAAGAGGTGCCCGCGCAGACAGTGCGTGCGTTGCCTGCGGGGGCGCGGCTCCGGCGGCGGCTTGCGCAGCCGGAGATGGTCGGGCCGCAGACAGCCCGGCGTCGAGCAGGTTCGGAGAACGTTGCGGCCGCCCTCGACCGGCCCGAACACGAGCCGTGCGAGCACATGACGGTGGCCGCCGTCGACGAGCGCCACGGCGGCCCGACCGACCTTCGGCGAGCGCGCGATCACGCATCCGTTCGGGAGAGTCCGCAGCAGGTACAGGGGGCGGTACGGCATCAGAAGTCCTCCGACGATCGGAGCGGGCTGGAGAGTGCGTCGACCAGCTCGGGCGGCATCCCGGTGAGCCCGTACGGGTTGCGCCCCGGCCGGATCGCGGAGCGCTCGAAGCCGACCGAGGCGCCCTCCGTCGATCCTGCGCGGCCGTACCGGTCATGTTCTGCGACGGCGATCGCGACGCTCTGGGCAAGGTCGCCATGCGAACCGGAGACGCGCGGGCTCACCACGGACGCGTGGCCGGCGCTGTAGCGGGTTCTCAGCCGTCGCAGCTCTGCAAGAAGGTCTGGATGGTCGGGCAGCTCGATCGAGCCGTCGTTGACGCGTGCACGGAGCGCCGCGAACGTCTCCGACTTCGAGACCGCGGTCATCGGCACCGAGCGGACGTACACGCCTCGCCTGCGAAGCGCGTCGACCACCGGCTGCGCCGAGAACTGATCCGTCACCCCGACAGCGCCGAAGCACACGCACAGCTCTGCGACTTCGCCGAGCACCGCGTCCTCGACCTCGCGGCGGTGATCGAACGAGCCGCTCCGGGTCGGCTTCCACGCCCTGACGGCACCGACGAGCAGCCGGTCGTGATGGGCGAGGTCACGGCCGACGATCGCGACACCGAACGGGTCCGACGAGAACGCCGGGTCGAGCCCGGCGACCCAGCGGGTGCCGTCTTGCGGTTGCAGATCGCCACGCTCGGCAACGCAGGCGGCGATCCGCTGCGGGTCGAGGAACGCACCGCCGGAACCCTCGAAGGACGCTTCGTACTCGCTCTTGAACGTCTCCGGGTCGCGTGCCTGCTCGGCGTCGAGCAGCTCGGCCGGGATCGTCGGGTTCATCTCGCGGGTGGAGAACGTCGACGCCGCCGCGTCTTCCAGCTCGCCTCTCGATGCCTGCTCGTACAGCTCGGCGAACAGGCCGGTGACGCCCCACGGCGTCGAGGAGACGATGATCCTTGCGTCGAGCCCGAACTGCGCGCACGACGGGACGAGCGACCTCCACACCTGCTCTGCGGCCGAGTTGCCTTCGGTGTCGACGAAGTGTGCGGCCTCGTCGAAGGCGAGGCAGGAGATCGGCCAGCCGCGGCCGCCGCGTGACGTGCAGGGGAACGCCGTCAGCGCCGTCCTGTTCTTGAACGCGATCTCGTCGTCGCTGACGGTGTCGATCAGCGGGCGAAGCGCCGGTGATCGCTCGACGATCGACCGTGCCGCTGAGACGACGAGACGCGCCTGCCGGAGGTTCGTCGCGACGGCGACGGCGTAGCGGCGCTCGCCCGGCCGGACGTGCCGTTGCAGCTCGGGGCGGAGCAGACAATCGTGGAGGAGAACGATCGCGGCCATCGTGCTTTTTCCGCTCCTGCGGCCGGTCGCCCAGACGTTGATCCGGTTGCGCTCGACGGCTTCGAGCAGGTCGCGTTGACGCGGCCAGAGCTTGAAGTTCAGCAGTGACGGGTCGTCGCAGGCTTCGAGCAGCCCGACCCGCTCAGGCGTCGTCGTCGCCATGACGTTGCGCGAGGTACGCGTGCAGGTCGGCCACCGCGTCGGGCCGCGCCGCCTGTACGTGCTTCTCCAGCTTCGTGAGCGCGTTGCGCGCGCTGTTCACGAGCGACGTGTAGAAGGCGACGCTCGCCTGCGGCACGCCGTCGTCGTCGATCAGCCCGTGCTCGGCGTAGAAGCGGTCGAGCAGGTCGAGCTTCGTCGCGCACTTGCAGTAGAGGTCGAGGTAGCTGCGGCCGAGCGAGTCGAGGTCACCGGCGCGCAGCCCGAGCTGGCGGAGCAGCCTGCGTTTCCGCACACGGGCGAGAGGGATGACCTTCGCGGACGAGTGCCCACCGTGAGTTTCGGGAGGCCCGGCCGCGCCCGGCCGCCGATCTACTGAGCCGGGCGCGTTCGACTGCCGGCCCATAGCTGCACGAACAGGTGTTCGCTGAGGTGCCCGTGGAGGCCCTCAGGAGCCCCGTGGAGGCGACGGAAGCCTCCGGGTGGACGGTTGACCATCCCCGTCATCTCGGGCTCAGAACCTCGGCGCGGTCTCGCGGGCACGACCTGCGCCCGCTCGATCACGGCGCGGCGAAACGGGTTCGCATCGTGGCGCGCGAGCTGCTCGCGGCGGCGCTCCGCGGCGAGCACGCGGGCCTCCTCACGGATCTCTTCGGCGACCTGGCCGAGCCCGTAGTTCGGTGACTTCGCAGCCCACTCGACCTGCTCCTTGCGCCGTCGCGCCTGCTCGGCCACGTAGACGGCGTGCGCGGGATCGGTGGCGACACGAACGGCCTCGCCCTCGGCGTCGGGGAGCAGCTCGGCGAGTGCCCGTCCGGCCTCGGCCAACCTCTCGGCAATGTGCAAGGCGGCGCGCTCGCGCCGCGCGAGCTCGCGCGAGGCGTCCGCGATCGCGGCGTCGATCTCCACCTCGCGTGCTTCGCCCTCGGCGAGGCTCATTTCGCCGAGCGCGACGAGTCCCGCCGCAGCGTTGCGCTCGGCGATCCGTGCCTCAGCAGTCGCGAGTATCTCGCGTGCGTCTTGCAGCTCGCCGCGAACCGTCTCGGCCGTTCTCTGGATCTTCGCGACCGCCTTCCGCGCAGTCTCGACAGCGTCGGCGTGACGCTTGGCATCAACCTCGGCCTGCTCGGCGTCGATCTCCGCGAGCCGCTCGGCGATCTTCGCGGCCTCGCGTTCGAGGTCGGCGCGTGCGCCCGCGCGCACCTCGTCGCTGCGGTTGAGAAGCCTCAATGGAACCTCGACCACCACGAGACGAACAGCGAGTCGTCTTCGAACGCCACCTCCGCCTCGTCGGGCACCGGCTCGTCCGTCACCTCGGCGGCGTCGTCCGTCTCGTCGGTCTCGGTCTCGTTCTGCGCGACCGCCTCGGGGTCGTCGGCCCGCTCGGGGATCTCGACGCCGAGCCTCTCGGCGAGCCCGATCGCACCCGCATCGAGCGAGTGAAACGTCCTCAGATACTCGTCGTGCTGGACGACCATCGGTTCCGCGTCATCGACGAACTCGGTCATCGCGGCGGCCACCCGGTCGTCTCCATCGCGAGGTCGGTGAGGGGCGGCGGGTAGCCCCAGACGATCGGCCCGCCGCCATACCCGAACTGCCAGCTCACCATGGCGGGCGGCCGGTTGCCCGGGGACCCGCGAACTGCATCCGTTGCGCGTCCCCGGCGTCTTCGAGCCGTTGCAGGCGACGGCGGCTCACCGGGTCCGCCCCGGGTGAGCAGCTCGGCGACGTCGCGTTCCGCGAAACGGAGCGGCCCGTTCGGTGTGAGCCGGGTGCCGGTCAGCCGTCCGGCCTCGACCATCCGGTAGATCGAGTCGCGTGAGAGCCGAAGCCGGTCGGCGACCTCACGCGTGGTCAGCAGCTTGTCGGTCGTTGCGGCCATTCGCTTCTAGTATCGCGGCGGAGATTCGAAAACGACCGCAGCGCGATACTAGGAACGTGGCAGACGTCGTTGTGGTGGTCGATTCGTTCGCGCTCGAGGACGGCTCGTTCGCCGGCGCGGCGACACGATCGTGCTGACCGGGGCGACGCTGGACGCCGCAGAGTCGAGGACGGTGCACCCGCCGTACGGCGCCGCGATCGAGCCAGGCGACCTCGCGACAGCGCTCTCGACGCGGCTCTCGAAGCACGCGACCCAGGCCGAGATCGACTCCTACGCCGCCAAGGTGGAGCAGGTCGTCACGATCGGCAGCCTCGACCCGGCCGGAGCGCCGAACGACTCGACCAGCCCGGAGACGGACGCGCTCGACGTCTCGGTCCCGCCGGTCGCCCGCGACCTCTAGATGTAGTTCCTGAGCGGGTTGGTTCATCCGGGCCGCCTTGGAGGCTGAGCAGCTGACGAAGGCAGCTCGAGCTCCAAGGAGGCATCCGGATGAGGCTTCACCGTAACGCGGCTCTCAGTTGGATCGGCCGGCGGCAGCTGGCCGAGCGTGTTGTCGTTGCAGGGCTGGTCGGTGACGGCGGCGGCTGAGGCGGCCGGTGTCAGTGTGCGCTGCGCGCGCAAGTGGGTCGGCAGGTACAAGGCGGCCGGCGAAGCCGGCCTCGTTGATCGCTCCTCAGCTCCAGCGACGGTGTGCCAACCGCACCGATCCAGAGCGGATCGCGGTGATCGCGAAACTGCGGACGTCTGCGGATGACGGCTGCCGAGATCGCCGAGACGCTCGGCATGCCGCTCTCGACCGTCTCCGGGATCTTGACCCGGATCGGGATGGGCCGCCTCGGCCGGCTCGGTCTCGAGCCGGCGGTCCGCTACGAGCGGGCACGGCCAGGCGAGCTCGTGCACGTCGACGTCAAGAAGCTCGGCCGGATCGTCGGCGGCGCCGGCCGGCGTGTCCGCGGGCGGCCGCCAACACCACAACCCGGTCATCACCGACGCCGCCGGCAAGCCGCGGCGCACCGTCGGGTACGAGTACGTCCACATCGCTGTCGACGATCACAGCCGCCTCGCCTACGCCGAAGTGCTCGCAGACGAGAAAGCGACTACCGCCATCGGCTTCCTCCGCCGCGCCGTCCCGCTTCTACCGCCGCTACGGCATCCGGGTCGAGGCGGTCATCAGCGACAACGGCGGCGCCTACATCTCCATCGCACACGCGATCGCTTGTCGTCGGCTGAGGATCCAACACCTGCGCATCCGCCCCTACCGGCCGCAGACAAACGGAAAGGCAGAGCGCTTCATCCGCACGATGCTCAACGGCTGGGCCTACGGCGCCATCTACCGCTCAAGCCGCGAACGCACCGCCGCCCTTGACGGCTGGCTCTGGCACTACAACCATCGACGCCGACACTCAGCCCTCGGCCACCAACCCCCAATCACCAGAACCAACCTGCTCGGGTCCTACATCTGAAGTCGCCCCAGAGACTCTGGGGCAACGTTTCGGGGCAACAAGACCCACCGAAACCAACCGAGACGCCGAGACAGCCACAAACACGAAAGACGAGTCGGACTACGCCGATTCGTCTCGTGTTCACCTCGTATTGCCTGAGCCTCCGGGATGACTTAGAGTCAGAGCGGGAGTTGTTCGGGAAGGTGACTGCGGCTGAAGGACCTGACGTGGCCCGGCGTGGCGTCGTGGCGCCGTTTGCGCGCCCTCAGCGCCGCCTGCGGCGCGGCGACGAGCGGGTCGACCTCGCGCTCGAGATCGAGCGTCTGCAGCGCGAGAACGACGACCTGCGCGCACAGCTCGCCGCGCACAACTCGAAGCTCATCGTCGACGCGGCGCTCAGCGCCGGCGCGCGCGTGCTCGCCGTCGTGCGTGCGGAAGTCGAGCTCCGCATCGCCGAGGGCCGCTGGGCGCTGCAGAAGGCGCGGAACGAGTCGAGCATCGCGCTGGCCGAGGCCACTGCAGAGCTGAGCCGGCTCGACTCGCTGAAGCGCCAGCTCGCGCTCCAGACTCAGGCGTTCGCGGCCGACCTGACGGCGCTCGTCGACGCCAAGCTCCCGGCGCCGCCGCAGCCGTCGCTCGACGAGACGCTCGCCGACCGGCTCCGCCGCGACTAGACACCGCGGACGGGAGCCGGCGTCATCCCCACGGGATGACGCGCGATGGCATAGGTTTCAGCTGGAATCTCCGACAACCATTCGAGGGGGCTCGATGCTAGGCGCGTCATACCCGTTCGCAGACGTGATGTGGACGATGCTGGTGTTCTTCCTGTGGATCCTGTGGTTCTGGCTCCTGTTCACGGTGTTCGCGGACGTCTTCCGCCGGCACGACATCTCGGGCTGGGCGAAGGCCGCATGGGTGATCTTCGTGATCATCCTTCCGTTCCTCGGCGTGTTCATCTACCTGATCGTCGAGAGCAAGGGCATGGCGCAGCGGAACATCGACCAGGCGACCCGGTCGAAGGCGCAGTTCGACGACTACGTCCGTGAGACGGCCGGCGGCGGGGGCGGTGCAGGCGAGATCGCCAAGGCGAAGGAGCTGCTCGACTCGGGCGCGATCACGCAGGCCGAGTTCGACGCGATCAAGGCCAAGGCGCTGGCGTAGCCAGAGAAAGGAGGACGAACGATGTTCATGTTCTATCCCTTGCTCGCGGTGTCGATCTTCATGCGGCGGCGCCCGCTCGCGCGCGCTGCGGTCGTGGGTGGGGCCGCGTACTACGCGGGCAAGCGCGGTGCGCAGAGCGGCCAGCGCGAGGCTGACCAGGAGGCTCGGCTGCAGGACCTGGAGGCCCAGCAGGCGGCGCCGCAGCAGGCGGCGCCTCCGGCGTCGGGCGGGCTCGGGGACGACGGCATCGAGAAGCTGAAGCAGCTCGCGCAACTCCACGAGCAGGGCGTCCTCACCGACGCCGAGTTCGAAGTCCAGAAGCAGAAGATCCTGCAGGGACTGTGAGGAGGAGCGAGATGCCAATCGGACCTGTGCAGATGCTGATGCTCGGTTTCGAGGACCCCCAGTTCCAGGGCGAGATCCTCGAAGAGCTGAAGCGCCTCAAGGACGCGGACCTCGTCCGCGTGATCGACGCCGCGGTGGTGAAGAAGAACGAGGACGACAGCGTCGACATCCTCCACGCCAGCAACCTGAGCCCCGAGGAGGCGCAGGAGTTCGGCGCCGTCGTCGGGGCGCTGATCGGGCTCGGAATGGACGGCGAGGAAGGGATGGAGGCCGGCGCCGTCGCCGGGGCGGTCGCCATGGAGGACGGGAAGGTCTTCGACGAGCAGGAGATCTGGTACGCCGCCGACGCCATCCCCACCGGGACGGCGACGGCGATCGCCCTGCTCGAGCACCGCTGGGCGATCCCGCTCCGCGACGCGATCATGCGCGCCGGCGGCTTCGTGCTGGCGGACGAATGGATCCATCCGAGCGACCTCGTCGCCGTGGGGCTGCTGGCCGCGGAGGCGGAAACGAGCTGATCGTGGGCCCGGCGGCGTTTCCCCGATGACGCCGCGCTGGGAGTGGCGCACGTTCGGCGTCGAGCTCGCGACCGACGGGAGCCCGTTCACGGGGCTCCCGTCGGAGCGCATCCAGGAGACCGACGAGCTGTACCTGCTCTCCCCGGCCAGCGACGAGTGCGTCAAGGTGCGCGACGGGTTGCTGGACGTCAAGCACCTCGAAGAGGTGAACGGGGACGGGCTCGAGCGCTGGCAGCCAGTGCTCAAGGCACCGTTTCCCCTCCCCGCTTCCGAACTCACCACCGTGCTCGACTCGCTTCGAGCCGGCCATCCGCCGCTCGAGCGGGACGCGTACACGCTCGAGCAGCTGCTCGGCGAGGTGGTCGGCCCGAGCCCGGAGCTGCAGGCGGTCGCGGTGCACAAGCATCGCGAGCACTTCCTGCTCAACGGCTGCATGGCCGAGCTGACCGACGTCGCCACCGACGCCGGCGCGACGCGCACGATCGCGATCGAGTCCGAGGACGCGGCGCTCGTCGCGGCGACGGTGCGCGCAGCGGGATTCAACCCGGAGGCGAACGTCAACTTCCCGCGCGGGCTCGAGCAGCTCACTGGCTTCGGCTCGACGCGGTATGCGGTGATCGACGTCGGGACGAACTCCGTCAAGTTCCACATCGGCGAGCTCGCCGCCGACGGCACGTGGAGCACGGTGGTCGACCGCTCGGAAGTGACGCGGCTCGGCGAAGGGCTCGACGCGACGGGAAGGCTGAATCCGGAGCCGATGGCGCGCACGGCGGCCGTCGATCGCGGACATGGCGGCAGAGGCGAAGGAGCGCGGAGTCGCCGGCCTGGCAGCGGTCGGCACCGCCGGACTGCGGCTCGCCCCGAACAGCGCCGAGTTCCTCCGCCGGGTCGAGGAGCGCTCCGGAGTGACGATCGAGGTCATCTCCGGCGAGGAGGAGGGCCGCCTCGCCTACCTCGCGGTCACCTCGTCGCTCGGACTGTCGGCGGTGCGCTCGCTCGTCGTCTTCGACACCGGCGGCGGCAGCTCGCAGTTCACGTTCAGCCACGACGGCCGGATCGACGAGCGGTTCAGCGTGCCGGTCGGCGCGGTTCGCTTCACGGAGCGCTTCGGTCTCGACGGCGTCGTCGCGGACGAGCTGCTCGCGGGTGCGCTCGACGCGATCGCCACGGAACTCGCGTCGCTCGACGGGCGCGACGGCCCCGACGCGGTCGCGGCTCTCGGTGGCGCGATCACGAACCTGGCTGCGGTGAAGCTCGGGCTCGCGCGGTACGACGCGGACCGCGTGAACGGCACGGTTCTCGAGCGGGAGGAGGTCGAGCGGCAGATCGAGCTCTACCGCTCGCGGACCGCCGACGAGCGCCGGCAGATCGTCGGGCTGCAGCCCGGGCGCGCAGAGGTGATCCTCGCCGGCGCGTGCATCGTCCGGACGGTGATGGCGAAGCTCGACTGCACCGCGCTCACGGTGAGCGACCGTGGCCTCCGCCATGGACTGCTCGTCGAGCGGTTCGGCGCCGCCGGCTAGCCGATCAGCCGCCTCACCGTCAGCGCCGCGACGGCGCCGGCGGCGACGAGCGGAACGAGGTCCATCGGTGTCGAGATCCGCTTGAACGTGGCCCGGTCGTCGTGCACCTCGATGAAGCCGATCGGGGTGACGGCTGCGCCGCCCCCGCCTCCTCCACCGGAGCCTTCGTCCCCCTCGGAGCTCCCGGCGCCGCCGCCGCCGCCGAAGCCGAAGCGGGCCTTCGCGACCGGGATCACCGTCAGGCCCTCCCGTTCGACCGGCTCGCCGAAGACGGCGGAAGCCTGGGCCCGTTGACCGACCGTCCGACCGATCTGCTCGAGCAGCTCGTTCGCGAGATCCGAGCGCTCGGAGGTCTCCACCGGCATCACAGCCTCCTCTCGTGGTGAAGGGTCATTCTCGTCGATCCCGGCGGTGCCGTGCACGTGTATTTCCTGCCGCCTCTCCCGCTCTCAGCGATACGCGGGTTTCACGGCCCGCGAGGAACCAGGAGGGAGCCGGAGATGAAGCACGTTCACGCACCGAAGCGGCTGGTCGCAGGGCTCACGGCCTTCGTGTTCGCACTCGTGATCGCGCAGGCTGCTACCGCCGGCCTGCCGCGCGGCGAGTACCGCCACCACGACGGAGCATGGATCAACGACCTGCGGTACCACCCGCTCACCACCCCGGCCGCCGTGCAGTACCGCTACCACGACGGCTGGTGGGTCCGGGTCGCGCCGAAGCACCACGCAAAGGTCGTCATCAGGCCGGTCGGTCGGCCCGACGATCGCGCCGGGCTCCGCGGCATCGGCTAGCGCCGGAACGGAAGACCGGCGCCGGCCACGGCGCCGGTCTCGTCCGTGGCGGGGTCGTCTAGGCTCGTGCGATGGTCTCGCTCAGGCCGATCACCGACATGAATCGGGAAGCAGTCGAGGCTCTCGCGGTGACCCCTGAACAGCGACGGTTCGTCAGCAGTGTCCGCGAGTCGATGCTCGAGGCGGCGAACGAGCCGGGCGCTCACGCCCTCTGCTGGGCGGTCTACTCCGAGGACACGCCGGTGGGGTTCGTGATGATCGCCGACGACGTCGACGGCCCCGAGTACCTCGCCCACTATCTCTGGAAGCTCCTCATCGACGAGCGCTACCAGCGACGCGGCTTCGGCACGACAACGCTCGATCTGGTGGTCGACTACTTCCGCAGCCGTGACGTCGACGCGATGTGGACGAGCGCGGTCCCGGGCGACGGCAGCCCCGTCCCGTTCTACGAGCGCTACGGCTTCGAACGGACCGGGGCGCTCCACGGCGACGAGATCCTGCTCCGGCTCGAGATCTCCTGAACTCTCCGCCGAAGAGCCTCGTGCCAGCGCCGGCCTGCGGCTAACTACCGATCGTGATCGGGCCTCGCGCCGATGAGCCGCGTCGGTTCGCGCACGATCATCCGCCGTATGGCCCGCATGATCCGAGCCTCCCTTGCGCTTCTACTGCTCGTCGTCGTTGCCGCGGGCTGCGGGACCCTCGACCGGGCAAGCCTGCAGGGCAAGATCCGATCGGACGTCAACCGCTATGTCGGCACCGAGGCAGTCAAGGCCGTGCAGTGCAAGGCCGATACGACCGGTTCGGCCGGGCGGTATGTGTGCGTCGTCATCCCGACGAACGGGCGCAACGGGGTTCGCGTGGTCGTCGCCGTGCACGGCTCGAAATACTCGATCCTCACGAAGCAGGACATCGCCAAGTAGGTTCGCGGACCGGGCCGGTCTCGCCGCGGACGCAGTTCAGGCCCGGTAGAGGCTCGGGTGGTTGAATGCGTCGAGCGCCTGACTGCTCGGAACGGTTGCAGCGAAGGCATCTCCGCTTCTCTCGTCCGTGTAGCTGACCCGAACGCAGTTGGTGACCTTGTCCCAGGTGAGCCTCACGGCGACTCCGTCATGTTGGCGGTAAGCGAGCTCGAAGGTCATGGGCCGAGCCTCCCCACCGCCGGCCCGCGGGGAATCGGGGCCTTTACGCGGCCGATTGCGGAAAGACCGCAACGGTGCGGGTCAGGGTGTCCGCCGCTCGCGAGTTCCACGCCTCGAGTTGTTGCTCGGTGGTCTCTCTCACCCTGGCGAGTCGTTCCCGAAGCGTGCGCAGTCGCTCGGTGTTCTGCTCAGCCGGGGCCTGCGTACCACGTGACGGGGTCGACTTCGCACGAATCTTGTCGCCGGTCCGCACGGGTTCCGGCCGACCGCTGTCGCGTGCGCCGCTCGAGCTCCGTTGTTCGTTCTGCGGCTACGGCGTCGTCGTTGAGATCGCGCCCTGACGGTGCCCACTCTGCTCACACTCGGTCCGGGAATACGCGAACCGCGGTATTCGGGCCAGCGGCTGCCCGAGCTGACTCGTTTCAGGCGGACCGTTTCCGAAGAGGCCCATACGGGATTCGAACCCGTGCCGCCGCCGTGAGAGGGCGGTGTCCTAGGCCACTAGACGAATGGGCCGTCTAAGCGCGCGCAGTCTAGCGAACGTGTCCTTTCCCGACCTCTGGGCGCGTCAGGCGCCGAGCTCGTGCAGGAGCGGCGTCGTGTCGAGCGGATCGAACCCGAGCCGGCCGGCGATCTCCTCGCTCGTCGGCTTCGTGCCCTCGAGGAAGAGGTCGCGAAGCAGGTCGCCTGTCGCGGGATTGCACCACCAGTCGTCGCCGATCTCCGACAGCAGGTGCGAGCGCAGCTGCGCCGACCGGATCCAGGCCCTCAGGTAGTCGGCCGAGTAGAAGCCCTCGTCCATGTCGGCGAGGTGGCCCTGCGTCCGGTACCGGTAGCCGGTCGCCGCCGTGAGCCGGTCGGCGTAGCCCGTGGACGTCCCGCCGTCGGTCTGGAACCGCGTCCAGAAGTCGAGCTCGAAGCGCAGCTTCGCCTCGTACCGCCGGAACAGGAACGCCTCGAGGAAGATCGTCGCCTCGGCGTTGGCGGCCGCATCGCCCGCCGACAGCTGGAAGTACCGCTCGTGCCACCCGGGCTCCTGCGAGATCGCCTCGACGATGTACGAGTAGATCTCGGTGAGCGCGTGATCGCGCGCGATGCGCCTGAACGTGTACGGCAGCGACGGATCGAGGCCGCCGTAGTGCAGCGCATGCCCCGCCTCGTGCAGGAACGCCTGGTAGTCGTGCAGCCCGCCCTGCGCGCGCGTGATCAGATGCACCACCGTCGGGGGATCGCTCGCAATCACACAGGCGCGCGGTGATTTCTGCGGGCGGTCGTCGAGATCGAGCCGGATGTTCGGCTGGGCGTCGAGGTCGAAGCCGAGCTGCCGGAGCGTGTCGAGGCACACGTCCGTCGCCCGCTCCTTCGTGTAGGTCGCCTCCAGCGGCGAGAGCCGACGCACGTACGCGGAGTGGCTGCTCGACGGCACCGCCTCGCGCTCCGGGCCGAGCAGCCGGTCGAACCACTTCTGGCGCAGCTCGTCGTAGCGGTCGGTGAGCGCGATGCTCGCGCGCTCCAGCGCGGCCGAGAGGTCGCGCAACGAGATCCCCTTCTCGTCCTCGTTGCGCTCGACCGCCCCCGGGATCCCGGACAGCTCGCCGGCCAGCGCATCGCCGCGACGGAGCAACTCGAGCCGGTCGGGGTTGAAGGCCTCGCTCGCGTCGGCGTGGATCGTCCCGAGCGCCTCCCGGTCGGCGTACGCCGGCAGCACCGCGAGCCTGGCCTGCGCAGTGCGCAACGGCATCTCCTCGCCCTCGAAGGTGACGCGCGCCGCAAGCAGGCGGTTCTCCAGCTCGTCCTCCGCCTCCGTGAGCTCGTTCGCGATCAGACCGCCCTCGCACGTCTTGCGCAGGCGGAAGAGCAGCTCGCGCTCGTCCCCGCCCGCCGCCTCCTCCGCCTCGTGGAGGGCGTCGAGCTGCTCCCGCGTGAACAGCGAGGCATAGCGGCGCACGATCGCCGCCTGTTCCGAGACCTCCTTCTCGCCGACGCGAACGGCACGCCCCTCCTCGGAGCGTTCGTACAGGTAGCGCTCGAGCATCGACTCGAACTCGGTCGGACTGAGGATCTGCGAGGTGCTCATTCGGCAACCCTAGCGAGGCGCTTGGCGATCTCGACGAGCTTCGACGGCAGGAAGGGCTTCGACAGCACCGCGTCGGCCACGCCCCGGTACTCGGCGACGTCCACCGAGCCGGTCACGACCGCAACCGGGATCTCGGCGTCGTGGATCCGGATGAGCAGGCCGGTCGACTCGTCTCCGCCGAGGTGCACGTCGAGCAGCACGACGTCAGGGCCGTCCGCCAGGGCGGCCTCGGCTTCGGCCACCGTCCCGGCCTCGTCGACGGCGAAGCCGGCGAGCTCGAGGTTGACCCGGCAGAGGAGCCTGAGCGACGGATCGTCGTCCACCACCAGCGCCCTGACCTGACGCTTCATCGGGCCGCGATGCTAACGGTACGATCTGACGGTTGGCGGCGAGGAGCGGGACCGGGGAGCGGTACGACGTCGCGATGGGCGAGCTGTGGCCTGGGCTCGCGTCGACGCTGTCGCACCTCGACCTGCTTGCGGGCGAGCCGGAAGGGCTCGACGACGACGAGGCGCCGAGCGCCCTGCGCCGGCTTCAGTACTCGCTGCACGTCGCCGGCGAGGCGCTGCACGGCCTCGAGCCCCCACCCGGCGCGGCGAGCGCGCACGCCGAGCTCGCCGACGCGCTGGTCTGTGCCCGCGACGCGACCGCCGAGGTCGCGGAGGCGGCGAGCGCCTGGGGCGCCGACGGCGTCGAGCCGCTCCTGCCGGAGTGGCGTGGGGCGCTCTTCCGCGTGCGCCTCGCCCGGCTGAGGCTCGCCACGCCGCCGGCGAAGCGGCAGCGCGCACCCGAGCCGACGCCCCCCGCGCTCGCGCCGGCATTGCTCGCGGTCGGGCTGGCGCTCGCCGGCGCGCTCGCCTTCGTCGCAGGCGCGACGCTCGGGCTGTGGCCCGTCTGGTCGGCGGGCCTGCTGGCGACGGCCGCGGCCGTCCTCGCCTACCGGCCCTGAGAGGCCGCGGCACCGAGGCGGCTCAGCGTCTCTTCGCGGCCGAGCAGCTCGAGGCTCTCGAACAGCCCGGGCGAGACCTTCGAGCCGGTCACGGCGAGCCGGATCGGCTGGAACGCGACACGCGGCTTCTCCTCCAGCTCGTCGGCGAGCGCGCGCAGCGCCTCCTCGATCGACGCCGCGACCCACGGGTCGACCCCGGCGAGCTTCGCCTGCGCAGCCTCGCAGACCGCGGGGTCGGCGCCGTCCGGTGCCACCGGCTCGAAGAAGAAGCGGACGTAGTCCGGGTACTGGTCGAACCGCTCGATCTTCTCCTGCACCAGCGGCGCCGTCGCATGCACCAGGTCTCGTGACCAGTCGATTCCCCGCTCGTCGAGCCAGTGGCAGAGCTGCAGCGCGTACTCCTCGGGCTGGAGGTTGCGCAGGTAGACGCCGTTCATCCAGTCGAGCTTCTTCGTGTCGAGCGTGGCCGGGCTCGGCCCGACGCGCTCGAGCGAGAACCGCTCGACGAGCTCGTGCCGGGACATCAGCGTCGTGTGGTCGTCGTAGCTCCACCCGAGCAGCGCGAGGAAGTTCATCAGCGCCGGCGCGTAGTAGCCCTGGGCGCGAAAGTCGTCGAGCGCCAGTGCCTGGCGCCGCTTCGACAGCTTGCGGCCGTCGTCCCCGAGGATGTTCGGCACGTGCGCGTAGACGGGCAGGTCGGCGCCGAGCGCACGCAGGATGTTGATCTGGGAGGGCGTGTTCGACACGTGATCCTCGCCGCGGATCACGTGCGTGATCCCGTCTTCGATGTCGTCGACGGGCGAGACGAAGTTGTAGGTCGGGCGCCCGTCGGACCGCACGATCACGAGGTCGGTCAGCTGGTCGTTGCGGAACTGGATCTCGCCGCGGACGGCGTCGACCCACGACACCGTTCCCTCGCGCGGCTGGCGGAAGCGGATCGCGCCGTCGTCCTCGTACGCGTGGCCGTCGTCGACGAGCCGGCGGGCGAGCTCGCGCGCGTGGTCGGCGGTGTCGAGCTGAAAGCGAGCCGGGCCGTCCCAGTCGATGCCGAGCCAGTGGAGTGAGGACTGGATCTGCTCGGTCGCCTCGGCGACCTCCCGGCTCGTGTCGGTGTTCTCGATCCGAAGCAGGATCTCGCCGCCGTGCCGGCGTGCGAACAGCCAGTTGAAGAGGAAGGTGCGGACGCCGCCGATGTGGAGGAAGCCGGTCGGGCTCGGAGCCATGCGGACGCGGGGAGTCATGAGGGCACTATCGTAGGCGCGGGTGCGGTTCGGGGCTCACGTCTCAGCGAGCGGTGGCATCGACACCGCGATCGACCGGGTCGAGAAGATCGGCGGCGAGTGCGTGCAGGTGTTCACGCAGTCGCCCCGGATGTGGAAGCCGACCAACCACAAGCCGGAGGCGGTGGCGCGGTTCCGCGAGCGGCGGGTCGAGGCGCGCGTCGTCGGAGTCGTGTGCCATGCGCTCTACCTCGTCAACCTCGCCGCGCCGGACGATGAGATCCACCGCAAGTCGATCGACACGCTCGGGTACACGATGGACGCGGCAGAGGCGATCGGCGCGGACGCCGTCATCTTCCACGTCGGGTCGCACCTCGGAGCGGGGTTCGAGGCCGGGCTCGACCGGACGGTCGACGCTCTGCAGCAGGTGCTCGCGCGGCCGCAGAGCGACACGTGGCTGTGCATGGAGAACTCGGCGGGCACGGGCGGGACGATCGGACGGTCGCTCGAGGAGCTGCAGATCCTGTTCGACCGCCTCGACCGTCACCCCCGCCTCGGGATCTGCCTCGACACCTGCCACCTGTTCGCGTCGGGGTACGACATCACCGACGGCGCGGTCGTGGACGAGCTGGTCGCCGCGATCGACGAGGGGATGGGCCTCGACCGCCTGCGCGCGCTGCACGTCAACGACAGCGCGACGCCGCTCGGCTCGAACCGCGACCGCCACGCCAACATCCTCGAGGGCGAGATCGGCGAAGGCCTGGGGGTCTTCCTCGCGCACCCCGCCTTTCAGGGGCTCGACGCCTATCTCGAGGTCCCGGGGGTCAACCGGAGCGGCGTGACGGCGGAAGAGCTGGAAAAGGCCCGCGCCGTCCACGCCCGGGGTCTGACCCGCGTCTGACCCCGGAGTTTCGACGAAAGTGTGACGGCGGCCGCCGGAGCGGCGTAAATGAGGGTGGAGATGACCTTCGCCCAGGCAGCCGAGCGCCACCTCGACGACGTGTACGGCTACCTCGCCTGGTTCACGTCCGACCGCGCGGTCGCGGAGGACCTGACCGGCGAGACGTTCGAGCGCGCGCTCCGCCTCTGGCAGCGTTTCGACCCCGAGCGCGGCTCGGTGCGCACCTGGCTCTGCCAGGTCGCCCGCACCGTCGCGCTCGACCACTTCCGCTCCGAGCGCCGGCGCAGCCGCCGCGAGCAGCTCGCCGCGGCCGACGAGCGCCTCGACGTGCGTTTCGCCGAAGGGCTCTCGCCGGAGCTCGAGAACGCCCTCCGGCGCCTCACGGCCGGCGAGCGCGAGGTCGTTGCCCTGCGCATCGCGCTCGACCTCGACGCCGGGACCGCCTCGCGCGTGCTCGGCATCTCGGAGACCAACTGCACCACGCGCCTCAACCGGGCGCTGAAGAAGCTCGAGGAGGCTCTCGATGTCGCAGCGTGACCTGGTCGCCGAGCTCCGCGCCGTTCACCTGACGGCACCCCCCGAGGTCCGCGAGCGCGTGCGCCTGATCGCAGCGAACGCCGCAACCGCTCCCCCGCGCCGCTTCCTCCGCCGCCGCTCGCTCGTCTTGCTCGTGCCGGTCGCCGCCGCTCTCGCAGCAGCCGTCGTCCTCGCGCGCCCGCACTCGGGCGCGCAGACGCGCCAGGGGCTCGCGCTCCAGCCCGAGACGGCGGTGCACGGCGGCGCCACCACACCGGGCGCGGGGGCGCCGAACGCGGCGACCGGGAGCAAGGCGGCAGCGCCGAAGTCGTTCGCGCCGGCCCCGTCGCCCACGCGCGCCCAGCGCTACGGCGCGACGATCGGCCTCCGCGTCGCCTCGGCCCGCGCGGTGTCGACCGCGGTCAAGGCCGCGCTGCGGATCACGAGCACGCTCGGCGGGCATCCGACCTCCGTGCACGCGTCCGCATCCGGCAAGGCCGGAACGGCCGACCTGGTGCTCCGCATCCCGCGCCGCCACGTCCAGGAGGCCGTCACGCGTCTATCGCAGCTCGGGACGATCACCTCCGAGCAGGTCGACATCCAGGACCTGCAGGCCGGCATCGACTCGACCAACCGCACGATCGCGCGCCTGCAGAAGCAGCTCGCGACCCTGCGCGCCCAGCCCGAGACACCGCAGCGCGACCGGGCGATCGCCTCGCTCACGGCCCGGATCCAGCGCCTCCAGCGCGCCGAGGCCGCGACGCTGCGCGCCGCGCAGTTCGCGACCGTCCGCGTCCACGTCTCGACGCCGCCGTCACCCGTGCCTGCGCACCACGGCCACAGCCCGCTGCACGGGATCGGCGTCGGCGCCTACTGGACCGGCATCGGCGCCCTCTACGCGCTGGCGTTCGGCGTCCCGCTCCTCCTCCTCGGCGGGCTCGTCTACCTCGTCGCGCGCTCCGTCAGGCGGCGCCGCGTCGACGCGCTGCTCAGCCGGCCGTGATCCGGGCGAAGACGCGGAACGTCGGCTCGCCGACCGGCAGCTCCGAGAACTCCGGGTTGATGCAGCCGAGTTCGTCGAGCCGCGACTCGTAGGTGCGCTCGATCTCGGCACGGCACATCGGCAGCGGGCGGCGCACGGCGCGGATCGCCCCGAAGCCCGGCCGGCGCCGCTCGGCCGCACGGAGCATGTCCAGGTCGATCTCGACGTCGAACACCTTCTGCATGCAGCCGACGTAGGTATGGCCCCAGGCCTCGTACGAGTACACGAACGGACACGTCCGCTCGAGGCAGGCGCCGGGGTAGACGACCTTGTCGCAGTGGACACCGCAGCGGCGGCACTCCATCTCGTCCTGCGGATGGAGCGGGAGCGCCGACTCGGCGATCTGCTGGGGCGTCATGTGTGCATTGTCCGAACGTCGCCGGACACTCGCAAGACTTGACTTACTGCGTCGCGAGCGCTAGTCGCCGCGCAGTGTTCAGAACGTCCATCGGCGTGAACGCGCGAACATCGGGCTCGACGGCCGACGACGTGGTGTCGGCGACGAACCACAGCGCCTGGACGGTCCTGAGCCCGGCCGCATGCGCACCGGCGACGTCCGCCTCCAGGCTGTCGCCGACGTGCATTGCCTCGACCGGGGCGACGTCCAGGCGGCGGCAGCACTCCAGGAAGATCTCCGGGTCGGGCTTGCGGGCTCCGGCCTCCTCGCTGAACACCATCGCATCGAGGCGGTCGGCAAGACCGAACCGCTCGACGTCGCCGCGGAGCACTCGACCGGGATCGGGCCACGAGTTGGCGACGATCGCCGTCCGCAGACCGAGCGACCGGAGCGAGTCGAGGAGCGCCCGCGCCGTCGCCAGCACCTCGTGGGCGGGCCGCCACACCTCGTGCTCGGCGTCGATGAACGCGTCCGGATCCTCGACTCCGAGCTCCGCGAGCAATTCGGCGTACGGCCGGTGACGGTGGTCGCCGAAGACGGCGGCGCGCCAGCGCTCGGTGAACGCCGGATCGTCGGCGCCGAGCGCCGCGCGATGACCTTCGAGAACGCGCGCGTCGTCCCATTCGAGATGCACGAGCGTGTTGTTCCAGTCGAACAGGACTGCGCGAAGCACCAGCGATTACGCTACCCGCGTGGCGCGGAGGATCCTCTGGTCGTCCCTCGTGCTCGCGCCCGTTGCTCTCGTCGCCCGCTACGTCGGCCACGCCGGTCCGACGACGCTCTTCATCCTCTCGGCGACCGCGCTGGTTCCGCTCGCGTGGCTGATCGGCGAGGCGACCGATCAGGCCGCAGAGCACACGGGCGCGGGGCTCGGCGGGTTCCTCAACGCGAGCTTCGGCAACGCTCCCGAGTTGATCATCGCCCTCGTCGCGGTCGCCGACGGGCTGCCCGAGGTCGTGCGCGGATCGCTCACCGGCTCGGTCGTCTCGAACATCCTGCTCGTGCTCGGCGCGGCGATGATCGCCGGCGGCGACGGCGAGATCGACACCCGCTCGCTCCGGCTCCAGCTCGTGACGGTGCTGGCCGCCGTGGCCGTGTTGCTGATCCCGTCGGTCCCGCGATGGCGGGGATCGCTCGATCACGAGGGCCTGTACGTGCTGACGATCCCGGTGGCGATCGCGCTCCTCACGGCCTACATCGTGATCACGGTGCGCAACCTGCGCATCCACCGTGCGGACGAACAGCACGAGCCGCGGGCCGGCGCATGGTCGCTGCTGCAGGCGCTCGCCCTTCTCGGGCTCGCGACCCTCGTCACCGCGGCGATCTCCGAGATCCTGGTGCACTCCCTGCACGGGTTCGGGAGCTCGCTCGGCCTGAGCGAGTTCTTCATCGCGACGGTGATCATCGCCATCGTCGGGAACGCCGCCGAGCACGGAGGCGCCATCGTGATCGCGCATCGCGGGAACATCAAGCTCGCGACCGAGATCGCGATCAGCTCCTCGATGCAGGTGGCCCTTTTCGTCGCGCCCGCCGTCGCCCTGCTGTCGCCGCTGGTCGGTACGAGCCTGCCGCTCTCGTTCCGTGTCGTCGAGCTGGCGACGATGACGGCGGCGGCCGCCTTCGCGACGCTCGTGATCTGGGACGGACGCTCGCGGCGCTGGGAGGGGTTCCTGCTCGTCGCCGTCTACGGCTGCGTCGTGGTCGTCTACGCGCTCGTGTGACCGCCGCCCGGGAACGGCTGCTGCATGCGCGTGAACGCGTAGCCCGCCCAGATCAGCCGATCGCCGTCGACGCGCAGCCGCTCGCCCCTCTCGCGGCCGGCCGCCGCGACCCACCCGTCGCCGTCCGGCTCGAAGGTCGTCTCGCCCCGGCCCGCCGGGGCGCCTTCGATCCGCGCCCTGAGCGCGCCGTCCTGCCACCAGAAGACGAACTCGCTCCCCTCCGACCACCAGCGCCCGAGCAGGAGGCGTGCCGTGCCCGGGTCGTCCTCCGGCCGCCACTCCTCGACCGGCTCCGGCCACAGCTCGGCCGTCTTCGACGCCAGCCGGACCGCCGTCATGTCCATGTCGCCACGCGTTCCCGAGTTGGTGACGGCGGCCGCTCCGACCTCCGTCTTGCGGTTCACGTACACGCCGGCGAGATGCCCGGCCATCGCCCCGCCGTGCCCGGCGTAGATCACCCCGTCGTCGTTGAACAGCATCAGGCCGAGGCCCCAGGCGAGCACCCAGCGGTCCGGGTAGTACATGACCTGCGGGAAGCACATCTGCTCCAGCGTCGAGGCGCCGAGCACCCCGTCCGCGCCGCGGGCGAGGAAGGTCGCCCATCGCCCGAGGTCCTCCGGCGTCGACCACAGCTGTCCCGCCGGAGCGGTCGCCCCGAGATCGAGGTTCGGCTCGCGCCAGACCGTGCGCGCGTACTCGTCGACGAGGTACCCCTGCGCGTACGGCTCGGCCGGCGTCCACGTCGTCCGCGTCAGGCCGAGCGGGCGGATGATCCGTTCGTCGACGTAGTCGGTGTAGGTCTCGCCGCTGACGCGCGCGACCACCTGCCCGAGCAGCGCGAACGCGAGGTTCGAGTAGTGGTGGGCCTCGGCCGGCGGGAGGACGAAGTCGGCGGAGCGCATCGACTCGATCAGCTGCTCCTCGGTCGGCGACGTGCCGTCGACGAACATCTCGCCTGCTTCGCGCTGGAGGCCCGACAGGTGGCAGAGCAGGCGCCGCAACGTCGGCGTGCCGTTCGCGACATCGTCGAGGTACCGCTCGAGCCGGTCGTCCAGGTCGACCCTGCCGGCGTCGCGCAGCTGCATGATCGCGGTCGCCGTGAACGTCTTCGTGACCGAGCCGACGCGGTACTGCGTGCCGGAGGTCGCGGCGCGCTCCTCGTCGTAGTTCGCGGTGCCGACCGCGCCGGACCACACCTCCTCACCCTTGCGCACCACCGCGGCGGCGACCGAGGGCAGGCGGTCGGCCTGGCGCTCGGCGATCAGCCGCTCGAGCGCCGGCGCGAGCGTCTCAGGCTGCCCGGACGTGTGCCTCCAGCGCCTCGGGCACGAGCCGCAGCGCCCGGGCGACGTCGTCGTCGTCGATGTCGAGGTGCGTGACCGCGCGCAGGACGCCGGGCCTCATCGTCCGCGAGAGCAGGACGCCCGCGTCGCGTATCAGCCCGACGGCCTCCCACTCGCCGAGGCCGAGCGACCCGACGTCGAGCTGGACGAAGTTGGTCTCGACCAGCCCCGGGTCGACGGGCAGGCCGGCCGCGGCCCAGCCCTGCGCGAGCCGGCGGGCACGCGCGTGATCGTCCGCGAGGCGCTCGACGTTGTGGTCGAGCGCGTAGAGGCCGGCCGCGGCGGGGATCCCCGCCTGCCGCATCGCTCCGCCGAAGCGGTGCTTCTCGCGCCGCGCGCGGTGCATGAGCTCCGCCGGGCCCGCGATCAGCGCCCCGAGCGGGCAGCCGAGCCCCTTCGACAGGCACAACGTGACGGTGTCGAACTGTCCCGCGAGCTCGGCCGGCGGCACACGCTGCGCGACCGCCGCGTTGAGGAGCCGGGCGCCGTCGAGGTGCGCGCGGATCTCGAGCTCGCGCGCGGTGGCGACGACGGCGCGAAGCTCGTCGAGCGGCCACACCGTGCCCCCGGCGGTGTTGTGCGTGTTCTCGACCGCGACGACCGACGTCCTGGGAGTGTGGAAGCTGCCGTCGGCGTGCGTCGTCGCGCGCACCTGCTCCGGCGTCAGGTGTCCGCGATAGCCGGGCAACCCACGCGTCTGGAGGCCGGAGAACGCCGCCGCGCCGCCGAGCTCGGACACCATGATGTGCGCGGTCTCTTCGACCACGAGCTCGGTCCCGCGCTCGCCGAGAATCGACAAGGCGATCTGGTTTCCCATCGTCGCCGTCGGAAGGTAGACGGCGTCGTCGTGGCCGAGCAGCTCCGCGACGCGCCGCTCGAGCTCGAGCACGGTCGGATCCTCGCGCTCCTGCTCGTCGCCGACCTCGGCCTCCGCCATGGCCCGGCGCATCCCCGCCGACGGCCTCGTCTGCGTGTCGGAGCGGAGGTCGATCACGGCCTGACACCATAGTCGCGACGATGCAGCCGCACGATCTCTACAACCTGCCGCCGGGCCTCCCGGTGCCGGTGGACGACGGCGGGGCCGACCACCTGCTCGGCCTCGAGCTTCCGCACCTCGTACTCGAATCGTCGCAGGGGCGGGTCGACGTCTCGTCGTTCTCGGTGCTCTACGTCTACCCGCGCACCGGCAAGGTCGGTGAGCCCTCGCTCCCGGGCTGGGACGCGATCCCGGGCGCGCGCGGCTGCACACCGCAGTCGTGCGGCTTTCGCGATCACGCCGCGGAGCTGCGCGAGCTCGGCGCAAGCGTGGCCGGCGTGTCGTCGCAGCCGATCGAGGACCAGCGCGAGTTCGCGGAACGGAACCACATCCCGTATCCGGTGATCTCCGACAGCGGCCTGTTGCTGCGCGAGGTGCTCCGGTTGCCGGCGTTCGAGGTGGCGGGGCACACGCTCTACAAGCGCCTCGCGCTCATCGCGGAGCACGGATCCATCGTGAAGGTCTTCTACCCCGTGTTTCCGCCCGACCGGAACGCGGACGACGTGCTCGCCTGGGTGAGGGCACGGTGAACCTCGACCGGGTCGCCGAGGCGCTCGACGGCGAGCCCGCCTACCGCGTCCGCCAGGTCTGGGAGTGGGCGTCGCGCGGCGCGTCCTCCTACGCGCAGATGACCAACCTGCCGGCAGCCGCCCGGGCGCGCCTGGCCGAGCTCGCCCCCTTCTCGACGCTGACCCTCGCGCACGAGGCCCGCTCGAACGACGGCACGGTCAAGGCGCTCTTCCACACGCACGACGGCCACCCCGTCGAGTCGGTGCTGATGCGCTACCGCGATGGCCGCCGCTCGGTATGCCTGTCCTCGCAGTCCGGCTGTCCACTGACGTGCACGTTCTGCGCGACCGGCCAGATGCGCTTCCGCCGCAACCTCGACACCTGGGAGATCCTCGACCAGGCGCTGCACTTCCGCCGCACCGAGCCGGTCGACCACGTCGTGTTCATGGGGATGGGCGAGCCGATGCTCAACCTCGACGCCGTGCTCGGCGCGGCGCGCCGGCTGCCGGACGTCGGCGTGACGCACCGGCGCACGACGATCTCGACCGTCGGCTGGCTCCCCGGGCTCACCCGCTTCGTGGACGAGGTCGAGGAGCCGATCCGCCTCGCGCTCAGCCTGCACGCGGCGCCGGACGCGCTGCGCAGCGAGCTGATGCCGGTGAACGACCGCTACCCGCTCGAAGACGTACTGGCCGAATGCAGGCGCTACCACGCCCTGCGCAGGCGCAAGGTGTTCGTGGAGTACGTGATGCTCGACGGCGTGAACGACTCCGACGAGCAGGCCGCCGCGCTGGCGTCGGTTCTCGACCGGGGCGTCTTCAAGGTCAACCTGATCCCCTACAACCCGACCGGCATGTACGACGGCTCGCCGCGCGACCGGATCGCGGCCTTCAAGGCGGTGCTCGACCGCGCCCGGCTCCCGGCGACCGTGCGGCTGACACGCGGCCGAGATATCGCGGCGGCCTGCGGTCAGCTCGCGGGCGCCTCTCGAGCGCCGAGCTCGCGCTCCCCCGGCCGTCGGGCCCTTGTCTCAGGGTGCGCGGCGCATCGAGAAGAGGCTTCCGGCCAGTAGCGTCACCCCGGCAAGAACGCCGCTGACAAAGGGGATCCAGCGCGTGTCGGAGGCGGAGGCCAGCGCAAGCCCGGCGATGCCGAGCGCGATGAGGATCCCGGCGGTCTGCGCGATGCTGCCCTGCCAGACGCCCACGAGGCGAAAGGGAATGAAGTGGAGCCCGACGACGAAGACCGTCCAGGGCAGATAGGTCTCGCTGGGGGCATCGATCAGCCAGATGACGACGTAGCCGGCTACCAGAGCGGTGACCTCGCCCGCGACGATCAGCCAGTAGCGGTGGCCGAAGAGATCGATCCGCTCCTCGCCCCCTCGAGTCCGCCGGCTCCGTGGCGGCCGACTCAGTGCGCGCCTCCTGCCGAGCAGGAGCGCGATCAGGCCGATGATCGCAAGCGCGCGGAAGAGCTCCGCTGCGGCTGCTCCGAGCGGCGTTCGCGCGTTCGCGATCAGGAACGCGAAGCCGAAGATGCCGCCGATCAACGCCCCCTGGACACGCTGACGACGGATGCGGGAGGTGGTCGTGTCTACGGTCATCGCTCCGCTCCTTCCATAGGACGAGTGCGTTCGGTCGCGCTCATCACGCCGCCCTCCGCTCTTCATCGGTCATCGAAGCAGGCGGTGCGTGCTCGGCGACGTTTGGCGTGGCCCGCTGCAGGAGTCGTCCGAGAGACCGCGGTAGATACCAGTTGCGCTCTCCGAGGATGGTCATCGTGGCCGGCAGCAGCACTCCGCGAATGACGGTGGCGTCGACGAAGACGGCGACGGCGAGCCCGACGCCGAGCTCCTTGAGCTGGAGCGTGCGCGTCGAGGCGAAGATCGCGAACACGGCGATCATCACCGCGGCAGCGCTCGTGACGGTGGAGGCCGTGGTACGGATGCCGCGCTCGACCGCATCCGGACTGGGAACACCGCGCTGCACCTGCTCGCGGATGCGGCTGAGGATGAAGACGTGGTAGTCCATCGAGAGGCCGAATAGCACCGTGAAGAGGAAGAGCGGCATCCAGGTGACGATCGATCCGGTGGGCTGGAAGCCGAGTAGGCCGTGCAGGTGGCCGTCCTGGAAGATCCAGACCAGCGCTCCATAGGCGGCGCCGACCGAGAGCAGATTGAGTGTCACCGACGTCAGCGGCACGACGACCGAGCGGAAGGTCACGAGCAGGAGTACGAACGAAACCAGCAGTACGAAACCGAGGACATAGGGCGTGCCGGCGTCCATCGTGTGCCGGAAGTCGGCCGTGGTCGCGGTGTCACCGCCGACCGCCGCCTGGACGCCAGCGACGGAACCGATCGTTTCCGGGATCACCTTCGAGCGAAGCGTGTCGAGCGCCGCGAACGACGCCGCATCGTCGCCGTTACCGGCGAGCGGAATATCGACGCGTGCAATCGTGTGCGCCGGGCTTACGGTTTCGCCGACGGCCATCCCCATCAGCGCGACGACGCTCGACGTCGTGCTCGAAGCGTGGATGACGTGACTGACGATGGCATCGAGCCCGATCGTGGCCAGAACCGCCGAGAGGGCGAGCAATACCGGCAGACCGGCGGCGACAAAGGCACCGAAGACGAACAAGAGGATCGCGAAGGTCACCGGCACGGAGGTGACCTCGGCGCGGCGCAGGTCTTGGCTGATGACGTCGTTTGCGGTCTTGTTCGCGCCCGCCGCACCCACTTCTTGCAGCGTGAAAGCTCGGTGCGCCCGCTCGACGGCGGCGACTCGGTCGAGCACCGGAGCGATCCTCGAGGACGCGTTGCCCGCCTTGCCGGCGACCTCGAAGCTGACGAGCTCGGAGCGCCCGTCCCTCGAAACCGCAGTACCACGGACGCGAGCTACCTCCGGCATGCGACGCAGCGCTGCGACGAGGTCATGGACGGTGGCGCTGAACGCAGGCGAGCCCGGCCGAGTCGATTTCGACCGAACGAGGACGCTCTCGGCTGCCCGCGGCTGAACGCCGCCGCGCGCCAGAATGGCATCGGCCCGCGCGGAACCGTCCTGCGCCTGCTCTGCAGCCGACAGCTTTCGAGTTCCGACCGTCGAGGCGGCGACGAGCGCCAACACGACGAAGATGAGCCAGCCGAAGGTTGCGGTCCTCCAGTGGGCAGCGCTCCAGCGTCCCATGCGCCCGGCGACGTTCACGTCGCGGACCTTCCTCTGGCGAACCTGCTCTCGGGCTCTGTCCATTCCTCAGGCCGCCTCCCCCGTCCGCGCGAGTTCCCAGCCGAGCCAGGCGCAGCCCGCGAGCATCAAGAGACCGTGCGCGACCCGCACCCACTGCGGCCCTGTGAACTGAGGGATGTAGAGCACGAGGGCGACAGCGAGCGGCACTCCGCTCCAGCGGTTGAACCGGCGTGACCGCCAAACGGCAGCCGCCAGGACGATCCCTCCGACGGCGAGAAGCAGGAGACCGGAGATGATGAAGTAGATCCCCGCCTCGAAGCGAATGGCGTGAGCCATGGGCTTCAGCATCGCCGGGTCGTTCTGGCTGACCGTGCGCTGGCCGACGGCGTGGAGGCCGAACACTTCGGCGCCGTAGTAGGGGATCGTGAGCCCCACGCCGAGCCACACCAGCGCGAGCGCGGTCAGCATCCGCTTCGCCAACGGTGATTCCTCGAAGCGGAGGTAGAGCCCGAGCGTGCCGAGCCCGAGCAGGATGAAGCCGAGAATCCCGAGCGAATGGGCGACGATCCACCTCGACGATGCAAAGGCTCGTGCGCCATCGAGGCCGACTTCGCCCGAGAACGGGCGAATCGCCGGGTAGAGGACGAAGAACAGCCCCGCGAGGGCGAACGCGCCCGGGAAGATGCTCGCGCCGAGCGAGCCGCTCCGAGCCCCCGCTCGGGCTTCGACGCTATAGCTGCTGTCTGCCATCTGGACTCCCTTCTTCGGCGGCGAGCGCACTCGGGAGAGCCAGCGGACGCCGCGGCCTAAGGTCCCGGCGGCGGATGGTCTTCGACTGCACCTCCACCGGACGAGCGTCCGCCTGGCCTGGTCGCGCCGGTCATCAGCCGATCCGGAAGCGCGGATGCTCGGGTTCCCCAGAGGACGAGTCGACGGAACCACCGTCGAAGAGCTTCCCGACCTCCCGTTCCTGGCGGCGCACCCCATCGAGCCCCCGCGATCCCCAGAAGACGAGACCCAGCGGCGTGGCGCCCGCGATCGGCGGATTCACGAGCTTGCGGTCGAGCCCACCGGGAGCGCGGTGCTGCCGAGAGATGCGAGCCACAAGTCGACGGTAACGCGATGACTTTTTCGCGTGATGCGATGACGCTTCGGCGTCCTCAAGATCGTGTCAAGGAGTGGTAACGGGACGGGCCACGAATCGGCTCACACGCGGGCGCGATGTCGCGGCGGCCTGCGGTCAGCTCGCCGCTGCGTAGCGGTCAGCGGTCGTCGAGGTCGAGCCGGCGGACGGCCGTCGGCTGTGAAGCCTCGGCCCGCCGGCGGTCGAGGTGCCGAAGCGCCCGGGCCAGGAGCTCCTCGACCCCGTCGTCCTCGACGTCGTGCTCCCGGGCGCGCCGCCGCCAGCGCTGCGCAGCCTCCCAGCGCTCGAGCAGCCGATAGTCGACCGTGGACATGCCAACCGAAGTCATCGGCTGCCCGGGCGCCGGCCTTTAGCAGACCGCCGCCTCCGGGCGGGTCACTTCTCCTCGAGGTTCAGCGCGGCCGAGTTGATGCAGTACCTGAGGCCCGTCGGATGCGGGCCGTCCTCGAACACATGACCGAGGTGCCCGCCGCACGACGCGCACAGCACCTCCGTGCGCACCATCCCGTGGCTCGTGTCGGTCTCCTCGTCGACCGCGTCGCCGGTTGCGGCCGCGTAGAACGCCGGCCAGCCGCAGCCCGAGTCGTACTTCGCCTCCGACTGGAACAGCTCCGCGCCGCACCCGGCACAGTGGTAGGTGCCCGGCTCGAAGACGTGGTCGTACTCGCCGGTGAACGGCCGCTCCGTGCCCTTCTCGCGCAGCACGCGGTAGGCCTCCGGGCTCAGCTCCGCCTTCCACTCGGCGTTGCTCTTCTCGACCTTGTTGCTCAAGCGATCTCCCTTCCGTCGTCGTGTCTCGCTCCTACCGACTCGGGAGCACCTTCGTTCGTTACGTCGAAGCGGTAGCGCAGGATCGGCTCGCGGGCCGCCCGCACCTCGTCGAGACGGCGCACCGGCCGGTCGTGCGGCGCCTCGCGGAGGAGCTCGGGGCTGTCGGCCGCCTCGCGCACGATCGCCAGCATCGCGTCGACGAAGGCGTCGAGCGTCTCTTTCGCCTCGGTCTCGGTCGGCTCGATCATCAGCGCCTCCGGGACGACGAGCGGGAAGTAGATGGTCGGGGGATGGAAGCCGTAGTCCATCAGGCGCTTGGCGACGTCGAGCGCCGTGATGCCGTGCTCGCGCTTCAGGGTGCGCGCGCTGAGCACGAACTCGTGCATGCAGAGGCGGTCGAACGGCAGGTCGTATGCCTCCTTGAGCCGCGCGAGCAGGTAGTTCGCGTTGAGCACGGCGACCTCGCTCATCTCCCGCAGCCCGGGCCCGTAGGAGCGCATGAAGGCGTAGGCGCGCACGAAGACCCCGAAGGGCCCGGTGAACGCGCGGACGCGGCCGATCGACTTCGGACGGTCGTAGTCGAGCCGGAAGCCGGAGCCTCGACGCACGACCACCGGCACCGGGAGGAACTGCTCCAGCAACCCGCGCACGGCGATCGGGCCGCCGCCGGGCCCACCGCCTCCGTGCGGCTGCGAGAACGTCTTGTGCAGGTTGAAATGGACGACGTCGAAGCCCATGTCCCCCGGCCGGGAGATCCCGCAGACGGCGTTCAGGTTCGCGCCGTCGTAGTACATGAGCGCGCCGGCGCCGTGGAACGCGCGCGCGATCTCCTCGATGTTCTCGTCGAACAGCCCGAGCGTCGACGGGTTCGTCAGCATCAGCCCGGCGGTGGCGCCGTCGACCTTGCCGCGAAGGTCGTCGAGGTCGATGTTCCCGCGGGCGTCGGTCTTCACCGGTGTCAGCTCGTAGCCGGCCATCGTCACGCTCGCCGGGTTGGTCCCGTGCGCCGTGTCGGGGATCACGATCTTGCGCCTGACGTCGCCCTCGCCCCGCTCGGCGAAGTAGGCGCGGAACAGCATCAGGCCGGTGAGCTCGCCCTGGCTGCCGGCGGCAGGCTGCAGGCTGACCGCGTCGAGGCCGGTGAGCTCGCGCAGGATCTCCTGCAGCTCCCACTCGAGCTCGAGCGCCCCCTGAGCGGCGTCGTCCTCGACGAGCGGGTGCAGGCCGGCGAATCCCGCCAGCCCGACCAGCCGCTCGTTGATGCGCGGGTTGTACTTCATCGTGCAGGAGCCGAGCGGGTAGAAGCCCGTGTCGATGCCGAAGTTGCGCGTCGAGAGCTCGGTGAAGTGGCGCAGCACCTCCGGCTCGGCCAGCTCGGGCAGCCGGGGCGGCGCCGAGCGCCGCTGCTCGGCCGGCAGCTCGGGAACGGGAAGGTCCGGCCTCGGCAGCGCGAGGCCGCGGCGGCCCGGCTTCGACTTCTCGTAGATCAGCCTCACGAGCCCAGAGCCTCCGCGAGACGGTCGATCTCCGCCACGGTCCGCTTCTCGGTCACCGCGACGAGCAGCGAGTCGTCGAGCCCCGGATAGTCGCGGCCGAGCGGATAGCCGGCGTAGATGCCGTCGGCGCGGGCGGACTTCAGCGCCTCGCGCGCGTCGCGCCCGGTGCGAACGACGAACTCCTTGAACGTGTGGCGCTCGGGGAACGCGAGCTCCAGCCCCGCATCGACGAGCCGCGACTTCGCGTAGCCGGCGAGCGCGAGGCAGGCCTCGCCGAGCTCCTGGAGCCCCTGGGGGCCGAGCAGGCTCAGGTGCACGAGCCCGGCGAGCGCGAGCAGCGTCTGGTTGGTCGTGATGTTCGACGTCGCCTTCTCACGGCGGATGTGCTGCTCGCGCGTCTGGAGCGTGAGCACGTAGCCGCGCTCGCCGGCGGTGTCGACGGTCTCGCCGACGATCCGGCCGGGAAGGCGGCGCACGAGGTCGGCGCGCGAGGCGAGGAAGCCGTAGTGCGGGCCGCCGTAGCTCATCGCGTTGCCTGCCGACTGGCCCTCGCCGATCGCCATCGCGCAGCCGTAGGCGCCGGGCGGCTCGAGGATCCCGAGCGAGACGAGGTCGACGTGCGCGACCGGCAGGGCGCCGCCCTCGTCGGCAGCTGCCGCGAGCTCGGCGGCCGGCTCGAGGCAGCCGAAGAAGTTCGGGTGCTGGAAGAGCACGGCCGCGGCGCCGGTTGCGGCCTCGCGCACGCGGTCGGGATCGCTGGCTCCCCCCTCGTGCGGGATCTCGACGACCTCGAGCCCGAAGCCGGGCGCGTACGTCTTCACCACCTGCCGTACCTGCGGGTTCGTCGCCTCCGTGATCACGATCCGTGACCGGCCGGTGGCATGCTTGGCCACGAAGCACGCGTCGGCGGCGACGGTGGCGCCGTCGTACCCCGAGGCGTTCGAGACGTCCATCCCGGTCAGCTCGCAGATCGCCGTCTGGTACTCGAAGATCGCCTGCAGCACGCCCTGGCTCATCTCCGGCTGGTAGGGCGTGTACGCGGTCAGGAGCTCGCCGCGCTGCAGAACTGCGTCGACGACGGCCGGGACGTGGTGGTCGTAGACACCCGCGCCGAGGAAGCAGATCTCGTCGGCGACGTTGCGTGAGGCGAGCTCTCCGAGGCGGCGCTGCAGCTCCGCCTCGGACAGCGCCGGCGAGAGCTGGAGGTCGCGCTGCAGCCGGACGCCCGCGGGCACGTCACGGAACAGCTCTTCGATCGACCCGACGCCGATCGCCGCGAGCATCGCCTCGCGGTCGGCGTCGGTGAGGGAGAGGTAGCTCAAGCTTCCTCGAGCAGCTTGCGGTAGGCGGCGGCGTCGAGGAGCTGGTCGCGCTCGGCGGGGTTCGTCACCCGGATGCGGATCAGCCAGCCGTCACCGTAGGGATCCTCGTTGACCGTCTCGGGCGCGTCGACGACCTTGCGGTTGACCTCGATCACCTCGCCGGACAGCGGCGAGATCAGGTCGGAGACGGCCTTGACCGACTCGACCTCGCCGTAGCTCTCGTCCTTGCCGACGGTCGCGCCCTCGTCGGGCGGCTCGTAGTGGACGAGCTCGCCGAGCGAGTCCTGCGCGTACCACGTCACGCCGAGCACGGCCTCGTCGCCCTCTAACCGGGCCCAGTCGTGCTCGGGGTGGTACGAGAGATCTTCGGGATACGACTCGGCTGAGGCCACTACGCCTTCTCCTCTCGCATGTAGAACGGCTTCTTGACGACTTGCGCTGCCCGTGACCTGCCGCGAACGTCGACCGTGAGCCCGGTCCCGACCTTCGCACGCTCCGACGGGACGTAGCCGAGCGCGATGCCGGCGTCGAGCGTCGGCGAGTGCGTCCCCGACGTGATCTCGCCCCCACCTTCGATCGTCATTCCCCGACGCGGAATCGCGCGTTCCGTCATCCGGATCGGCACGAGCTTCTCGAGGGGGCCGGCCGCCTTGACCGCGCGCAGGCTCTCCGCACCGGTGAAGCCGGTCTCGAGCGCGCACGCCCAGCCGAGCCCGGACGAGATCGCATCCCACTGCGGCCCGATGTCGTTGCCGTGGAGCGGGTAACAGACCTCGAGGCGGAGCGTGTCGCGCGCACCGAGGCCGCACGGGACGACCCCGGCTGCCACGATCGCGTCCCAGAGCTCGCCGGCCTCGTCCTCCATGCACGCGAGCTCGACGCCCTCCTCACCCGTGTAGCCGGTGCGGTTGATCATCACCTCGACGCCGCCGACCTCGCCCATCGCCCACGTGAACGCCGGCCGGCGCTCGAGCCCGATCCGCTCGAGCGCGTGCGGCCCCTGCACCGCGAGCAGCGCGTAGTCGTCCGAGACGTCCCGCACGTCGGACCCGCGCAGCTCACGCTCCTGGAGCCAACGGAGGGCGGCGTCGCGGTTCGCGGCGTTGACGATCAGGAGGTAACGGTGGCCGTCGAGGCGGTAGACGATCAGGTCGTCGATGATCCCGCCCGTCTCGTTGGTCAGGAGCGTGTACTGGGCGTCGCCGGGCGCCAGGCGGTCGATGTCGTTCGAGAGCGTCGCCTGCAGGAACTCACCGGCGGTCGGCCCCTCGACCTCGATCTCGCCCATGTGCGAGACGTCGAAGACACCGGAGTCCGTCCGGACGGCCACGTGCTCCGGGATCACCCCCTCGTACTGCACGGGCATCTCCCAGCCGGCGAACGGCACGAGCCGTGCGCCGAGCGCAACGTGCCTGTCGTAGAGAGGCGTGCGGCGGAGCGTCTGCATCCCCGGCGCGATGCTAGTCGTCTCCGCGGATTCGACGGCGCGCCTGCCGACGCGCAGCCCCCCGACGTCTACCCGTCGCGGAGGAACGAGGGCACGTCGAGCGTGTCGCCCGGGTCGAACTCGGGCGTGCGCCCGCCGAGCGGCGAGGTCGTATCCGGCAGCTGGGCGCGGAGCCGGCGGCGGCGCTGGGCCCCGAAGCCGGTCGCGATCACGGTCACCCGGACCTCCGCCCCGTTCTGGTCGTCGATCACGGCGCCGAAGATCACGTTCGCGTTCTGGTCGGCTGCGCCGGTGACCACCTCGGCCGCCTCGTTGACCTCGAACAACCCGAGATCGGACGGCCCGGTGATGTTGAGCAGGATCCCGGTCGCACCTTCGATCGACGACTCCAGCAGCGGCGACGAGACAGCGGTGCGCGCCGCCTCGGCGGCGCGGTTCTCGCCCTGGGCGATCCCGATGCCCATCAGCGCCGAGCCAGCGTCGCGCATGATCGTGCGGACGTCGGCGAAGTCGAGGTTGACGATCCCGGGCACGGTGATCAGGTCGGTGATCCCCTGCACGCCCTGGCGCAGGACGTCGTCGGCCATCTTGAAGGCATCGGCGAGCGGGGTCTTCTTCTCCACGACCTGCAGCAGGCGGTCGTTTTCGATCACGATCAGCGTGTCCACTTTGTCCGCGAGCTCGGAGATCCCCTGCTCGGCCTGCTGTGCCCTGCGGCGCCCCTCGAAGTTGAACGGCCGCGTCACGACACCGACGGTCAGCGCCTCGAGCTCCCGTCCGAGCTCCGCGATCACCGGTGCGCCGCCGGTCCCGGTCCCGCCCCCCTCACCGGCGGTGACGAAGATCATGTCGGCGCCCTTCAGCGCCTCCTTCAGCTCGTCGCGCGACTCGGTCGCCGCCTCGCGGCCGACCGTCGGATCGGCGCCGGCGCCGAGCCCGCGCGTCGCCTTCGCGCCGATGTGGATCTTGACGTCGGCGTCGCACATCAGGAGCGCCTGCGCGTCGGTGTTGACCGCGACGAACTCGACGCCCGTCAGCCCGGCGTCGACCATGCGGTTGACCGCGTTCGTGCCGCCGCCGCCGACGCCGACGACCTTGATCACCGCGAGGTAGTTACCGGAGCGTTCTCTCATCTCGATTCTGCTCGACCTCAAGCTCGAGTGCAGGGTGGGGCCGTCGAGCGACTCCCTCCTTCGGGAGGGTAGGGCCGGTTTCCTGCCATGTCAACAGACTTTACCGAACCCTCGATCTGTCTCACCCTAAAGCTCAACCTCCGACTTGAGAGTTGACCGACAGAACGGGGCGCTCGGGAACGCTGACGTCGAGGTAGCCCGGATCGGTCGCCGCGCCGGTCGCGCGGAGGATCTTCTTCGCGATCGCGAGCTTGAGCGCGACGTCGGCCGGCTGCCCGAGCCGGAGCTCGAGGCCGGCGCCGAGCTCGAGCGCGAACGAGCCGTGCGACTGCACGATCGTGCGCACGCCGCCCGGGAGGCCGGCGTGGCTCGCCGCGGCGAGCGCATGGGCCGCGGCCGACTCGGTCGACGGCAGCTGCTCGCCGACCACGACCGGAACGCCGCCCCTGACCCAGAGGCGCGGCAGGTGCGAGAGCAGCGGATGCGGAAGCGGCTTCAGCACGCGCCCGCTCGCGGAGACGAGATACGCGCGCTTGCCCTGCCGCAGCACCAGCACCGGAAGCTCGCGCCGGACGACGACGCGGAGGGTGTTCGGGAAGGCGCGGTCGTAGGTGAAGCTGCGGACGCTGGAGACGCGGGCGAGCCTGGCGGCGATCGTCGAGCGGTCGATCTTGAGCAGGCTCGTGCCGAGCTCTCGCGCGAGCGCCGACCTGACCTCGGCGCGCGTCTCGGCGGTACCGCCGCGGACGTCGAGGGTGCGCACGGCGAAGACCGACGACTCGCGTGCGACGACGTAGGCGCCGATCGCGAACACCGCAATCGCGATGCCCGCGACGATCGAGCGGGTCGACGGCAGGTGACGCAGGAACCACGGCGGAGCCGCCGCGGTCCGCGGGCTCAGGGCCGCGGCCTCCCCGCTCGGCCTCGCTGCTGACACGACTGCCGTCTTCGCCGCCCGCGGCTGCTTCCCTACAGGGCCAGCGGGCCCAGGAAGCGCACCTCGTGCTCGAGCTCGTACCCGAACCGCTCGAGCACGCGGCGCCGTGCCTCGGCCATCAGGGCCAGGCAGTCGGCCGACGTCGCGCCCCCAGCGTTCTCGATGAAGTTCGCGTGCCGGGGCGAGATCAGGGCGCCGCCGACCGCGTGGCCCTTGAGGCCGCACTCCTCGATCAGGCGTCCGGCGCCCGGCGAGCCCTCCGGGTTCTTGAACACGCTGCCGAACGTCCGCTTGTTCGTCGGCTGGGTCCCCTTGCGCTGTGCGAGCAGCTCTGCCGTCAGCGCCTTGACCGTCTCCGGCGCCGACGGCCGGAGCCCGAGCCGCACCTGCGCGACCACCTCGCCGGGACGGAGGCGCGAGTGGCGGTAGCACAGGTCGAGCTCGGCGGGCGTCAGGGTGCGCACGCCGTCGGCGTCGACCACGACCGCGTCGACGAGCACGTCGCGCAACTCGCGCCCGTACGCGCCCGCGTTCATCCGCACCCCGCCTCCGGTCGTGCCCGGGATCGCCGACGCGAACTCGAGCCCGCCGAGCCCGGCGGCACGCGCGCGGTGGAGGCACACGGCGTTCGGCGCACCCCCGCCGGCGACGACCGTCTCGCCCTCGACCCGCGCTCCCGCGAGCTCGCCCGTCGAGCTTCACGACCAGCGCCTCGACCCCGTCGTCGTGCACGAGCACGTTCGAGCCGAGCCCGATCGCCTCGACCGAGACGCCTTCGGCCGCCGCCCAGGCCAGTGCCTCCCGCAGCTCGTCGAGCGTCGCCGGCCGTGCGAGCCAGCGTGCAGGACCGCCGGTGCCGATCGTCGTGAGCCGCGAGAGCGGGACCCGGGCCTCCATCTACGCCGCCTCGAGCAGGCCGACGGCGCGGTCGACGTCCCCCGCCCCGACCACGAGCACGACGTCGCCCGGGCGCACCCGTCGACGAAGTCGCGCCGCGCCGTCCTCGACGGTCGGCGTCCAGGCCGCGAGCACGCCGCGATCGGAGAGCGCATCGACGACGAGCTTCCCCGTGACTCCGGGGACCGGCTGCTCGCGGGCGGCGTAGACGTCGGTCACGGTGACGTCGTCGGCGTCCGCCAGCGCCTCGGCGAGCTCCGTCGCGAGATGCCTCGTCCGCGAATAGAGGTGCGGCTGGAAGAGGACGCGCAGCGGGCGGCCGGGAAAGCGCTCGCGGGCCGCGTCGATCGTCGCGTGCGATCTCGGTCGGATGGTGCGCGTAGTCGTCGACGATCGTGACGCCGCCGCGCTCGTGCACCTCGAACCGGCGGCCGGTGCCGGCAAACCTTGCGAGCGCGGGCTCTGCCTCCGTGCGCGGAACGCCTGCCGCGTCGAGCGCGGCCAGCGCGGAGCCGGCGTTGAGGCGGTTCAGCTCGCCGGGCAGTGCGAGCTCGCCCTGGTAGGGCGGGGCGTCCCGCACGACCGTCCCGGCGGTGGCGAGCCACGTGTCGAACGCTGCCTCGAGCTCCGCGAGGGACGCGAACTCGCTGTGGTGGTCGAGCTCGATGTTCGTGACGACCGCGATCTCGGCAGGCAGCGAGAAGACGGTGCGGTCGGACTCGTCGCCCTCGACGACGAGCCAGCCCGCCCCGGTTCCCGCGTTCGCCCCGAGCTGCGGGACCGGCGCGCCGATCAGCCAGGCCGGATCGCGCCCGGTCTCGCGCAGGACGAAGGCGATCATCGCCGCAGTCGTCCCCTTGCCGTGGCTGCCCGCGACGACGATCGATCGCCGGCCGGTGACGAGCTCGCCGAGGAAGTCGCGGCGGCGCAGCCCCGGGACGTCGGGGTAGGCGGACGAGACGACAGCCTCCCACCCGTCCGGAACGACCGGCTCGGGCGCGATCTCGATCCGGCGCTCCGCCGAGCGGCTCGAGGTACGGCGTCCGGGCACGGTCCCAGCCTCCGACCTCGGCGCCCCAGGCCCGTGCCAGCTGCGCGTACGCGCTCAGCCCGGCGCCGCCGATGCCGACGAACCACAGCCTGCGTCCGGCGAGCGGCTGCGTCACAGGCCCGCGAGCGCGACCAGCCCGTCGGCGATCTCGTCCGCGGCGTTCGGCTTCGCGGCGGCGAGCATCGCCGCGCCCATGCGCGCACAGCCGGCCCGGGTCGTCGAGCAGCGAGCGCACGAGCTCCGGCACGTCGTCGAGGTCGAGCTCGCGCACCATGATCGCGCCGCCCGCCCGGACGAAGTGCGCGGCGTTCAGCGCCTGGTGGTCGTCGGTCGCGAACGGGTAGGGAACGAGGATCGCCGGCTTGCCCGCGGCTGCGATCTCCCAGACCGACGAGCCGGAGCGCGAGAGGACGAGATCGACGGCCGAGAGCGCGGCGCCGAAGCGGTCGGTCTCGGGCAGGACACGGTAGTCGGGCCGTGCGACCTTGCGCCGCACGAGGTCGTAGTCGCGCCTGCCCGTAGATGTGCAGGATCGCCGGCCCGGCGTGAGCCCACGTCTCGACGACGAACTCGTTCAGCGCGTGCGCGCCGGCGAGCGCGCCGAACACGCCGAGGATGCGGTCGTCGGGATCGAGCTCGAAGATCTCGCGTGCCGCCTCGCGGTCGATCGGCCGCGACCGCGCCGGGATCGGGCGCCCGTCACCTCGTATTTCGGCCGCGGGCCGCGGCCGTCGGCCGGGTAGGCGAGGAAGACTCGCTTCGCGAACGGCGCGGCGAGCCGGTTGGCGAGCCCGAGGTGCGCGTCGGCCTCGGAGAGCGCCGCAGGGATCCCCATCGATCTGCGCGGCGAGCACCATCGGCCCGGCGACGTACCCGCCGCCGCCGAGCACGACGTCCGGGCGGCGGCGCCGCAGGATCGACCGGCATGCCAGCGGCGCCGCGCCCGCCTGGAGGAGCGCGTGCAGGAGCGCCGGCGACGGCTTCCGCGGGAAGCCGCTGATCGCGGAACGTGTCGAGCTCGTAGCCGGCCTCAGGAACGAGCCGCGCTTCGACGCGATCCGGCGACCCGGCGAACGTCACGTGTACGCCGCGCGTCGTCAGCGCTTCCGCCACTGCGAGCGCGGGCAGAACGTGACCGGCCGTCCCGCCGGCTGCGATCAGGCACCGAAGCTGCCGCTGCGCCTCCACGCTGAGCGATGTTAAGGAGGATTCCGACCCCCGCGAGCAGGACCACGAGGCTCGAGCCGCCGTAGGAGAGGAACGGGCAGCGGGATGCCGGTCAGCGGCGCGACCCCCAGGACGGCTGCGATGTTGATCGCCGCCTGCCCGCAGACGAGCACGGTGAGGCCGGCCGCGAGCCGCTTGCCGAACGGATCGCGGCAGCGGGCGGCGATGTCCAGGCCCGCGTAGGCGAAGAGCGCATACGCGCCGATCACGGCCGTCACGCCGACGAGGCCGAGCTCCTCGCCGATGTTCGCGAGCATCATGTCGGTGTGCGCCTCGGGGAGGTAGAAGATCTTCTGCACGCCCTGGCCGAGGCCGACGCCGAAGATGTGGCCCGAGCCCATCCCGATCATCGCCTGCACGATCTGGAAGCCGGTCCCCTGCGCGTCGTGCCACGGGTGCAGGAACGCGAAGAAGCGCGCGCGCCGGTAGGGCTCGATCCAGATCGCCGCAGTCCCGAGCGCGGCGGCGATGCCGACCCCGAGCGCCGAGCGTGCGGCCCGGTGTCCCGGCGACGAGCAGCATTCCCGCGAGCATCACGACGAGCGCGATCGCGGTGCCGAGGTCCGGCTCGAGGATCAGCAGCACGCAGAAGACGCTCGCCAGCGCACCGATCGGGCGCCAGAGCTCCCTCAGGGTCTCGCGGCGCCGGGCGCCGGGCCAGGTAGGCGGCGGCCCAGACGCAGAGCGCCAGCTTCGCGAGCTCGGACGGCTGGAAGACCGCGGGGCCGAACGAGATCCAGCGGCGGGCGCCGTTGACGGGCGGGCCGATCACGAGCACGGCGGCGAGCAGCGCGAGCGAGCCGCCGACGAACAGGGGCGCCAGCAGTCGAAGCCGCCGGTAGTCCCAGCGCTGCGCCACCATCATCAGGACGATCCCGAGCGCCGCGTACATGCCCTGGCGCTTGAGGTAGTAGCTCGGGTCCTTGCCGCCCACCGCGGCCGCGGCCGACGTCGCGCTGTAGACCATCACGAGCCCGAAGGCGACCAGCGCCAGCGTGACCAGGATCAACAGCCTCGAGTCGAGCTCTCCCCGCTTCACTCCATCCGTCTGCTTCGCGGGCGGAGACCGTTCTCCTAGTGGCCGGCACCCTGGCCGGGTGCCTGGCACCCTCGGTGCCGGGCACCCCAGGCGACGACCTCAGGAGGCCGCTGCGAGCGTCCGGAACGCCTCCCCGCGACGCTCGAAGTTCTCGAACTGGTCGTAGCTCGCGCAGGCAGGGCTCAAGAGGACGACGTCGCCGGGCGACGCGAGCCGGGCCGCATGCGCGACGGCGCGCGCGAGGTCGCCGTCCAGGAGCGCCTCGCGGCCCGAGAGGGCGGCCGCGAGCGAGGGTGCGGCCTCGCCGATCAGGTGGATCGAGCGCACGTTCGGGCCGATCGCAGCCGCGAGCGGCGCGAAGTCCTCGCCCTTGAGCGAGCCGCCGAGGATCAGGCGCACCGGCTCGTCGACGTACGCGGCGAGCGCCCGGCGCGCGGCGGCGACGTTCGTCGCCTTCGAGTCGTTGACGTAGCGGACGCCGTCCCGTTCGCCGACGAGCTCGAGCCGGTGCGAAACACCCGGGAACGCACGCAGCGCGTCGGCGATCGCCGCGTCCCCGACGCCGGCCGCGCCCGCCGCCGCCGCCGCCGCGGCGGCGTTCTCGCGATTGTGCGCGCCCCGGATGAGCGGCTCGGCCGGAAGCGGGTCACCGGCCGAGAACTCGACAACTGTTATCGGTCGATAACTGTTGCCGAACGAGAACCCCCGCGGCACGACGGCGGTGCCCGCCCGCTCGAAGATGCGCAGCTTGGCGAGCGATAGGCGTCGAACGTGCGGTGCCGGTCGAGGTGGTCCGGCTCGAGGTTGAGCAGGACGGCGACCTCGCAGGCGAGCTCGTGCACGTCCTCGAGCTGGAAGCTCGAGAGCTCGCACACCACCCAGTCCGCCCTGCGCACGCTCGTCAGCGGCGTGCCGACGTTGCCGGCCACCGCGACGTCCCGGCCGTCCGCGCGCAGGATCGCCCCGAGGAGCTCGGCGGTCGTCGTCTTGCCGTTCGTGCCCGTGACGCCGATCAGGCGCGCGCCGCGGAGCAGCCGGTAGCCGAGCTCGACCTCCGACCAGACCGGCACGCCGCGCCGGCGGGCGGCCGCGACGAGCGCGGCCTCGCCCGGGACACCCGGCGACTTGACGAGCAGGCCGGCGCCGTCCAGCAGGGAGAGGTCGTCCTCGTTGCCGAGCGCACGGTCGACGACCACCACGTCGTCGCCCGCCTCGAGCAGGCGCTCCGCCGCCGACCGCCCGGACCTCGCCTGGCCGTAGACGATCGCTCTCACGGGTGGCGGGCGGAACTGCGGCAGGTAGTACTTGTAGAAGAGCGCGAAGCCGACTCCGCAGAGGATCCCGGCGACGATCCAGAAGCGCACCATGATCTTCGTCTCGGACCAGGCCTTCATCTCGAAGTGATGCTGCAACGGCGCCATCAGGAAGATCCGCCGTCCCCACCACTTGAACGACAGCACCTGCAGGATCACCGAGGCGGCCACGACCACGAAGATGCCGCCGACGAAGAGGAGCAGGAACTCCACCTTCATCATGATCGCCATCGCCGCGATCGCGCCCCCGATCGCCATCGAGCCGGTGTCGCCCATGAAGAACTCGGCCGGGAAGGCGTTGTACCAGAGGAAGCCGATGCACCCGCCGACGAGCGCCGCCCCGATGTAGGCGACGTCGAGGCGGTTCTCGATCCGCCCGTGCGTCGGCGTCGCGGAGCGCACGAAGATCGTCACCGCCATCGCCGTGAGCGTCGCGAGCGCGATGATCCCCGTCCCGGCGGCGAGCCCGTCGAGGCCGTCGGTCAGGTTCACGCCGTTCGCGAACCCGGCGATGATCAGGAACAGGAGCACGTAGTAGAAGGGACCGAGCGGAACCCACGTGTCGACGATCGGGATGTAGATGCCCTGCCGGAGCTGCTGGTGGTGCGTCGCGAAGCCGACGGCCACCGTGATCGCCGCGAGCAGCAGCATCTTCCAACGGCCCGAGAGCCCGAGCGAGCGGCGGTGCCGCAGCTTCGTGAAGTCGTCGAGGAAGCCGATCGCGCCGCAGGCGAGCATCGTCCCGAAGATGGTCAGCGCCGGCAGCGTGAACCGCGACACGGCGATGAAGGCGATCGACGCCGCCGCAACGATCAGGAGGCCGCCCATGGTCGGCGTCCCCTGCTTCTCGGCGTGGTCGGGCCCCTCCTCGCGGATGTGCTGGCCGAACTCGTTCTTGCGCATGAACGCGATGAACCTCGGGCCGGCGAGGATCGCCAGGATCATCGCGACGAGCGCCGCGATCAGGACTTTCGCCATTACGCGACCAGGTTCTCCGCCACCGCCTCGAGTCCCACCGAGCGCGACCCCTTGACGAGCACGACGTCACCCGGCCGCAGCGCCTCGCGGAGCCGCGCCGCTGCATCGGACGCCGACTGGACCCAGTCGCCGCCGTACGCCCGTGCGTGCTCGCCGACCCCGATCACCTGCTCGATGCCGAGCCGGTGCACGAGGTCGCCGATCTCGCGGTGATACGCGTCCGCCTCGACTCCCAGCTCCGCCATCTCGCCGAGCACCGCCACCCGGCGGTGACCCCGCCCCCGCTCGACGAGATGCTCCAGCGCCGCGCGCATCGAGACCGGGTTCGCGTTGTAACAGTCGTTGAGCAGCAGCCCGCCGCCCGGGAGCGGCCGCTCCTCCTCGCGCAGCCGCGAGAACTCGACGGTCAGCTCGGCCGGCAGCGGGACGCCGAGGTGGCGCGCCACCGCGAGCGCCGTGCGTGCGTTCCGAAGCTGGTGACGGGCGCCGAAGCTGGTCGTGAACGGCAGCTCGGCGCACGGGTCGACGCGATCGACGGTGATGTCGTCGCGGGCGAGGTACGGCTCGAGCAGCGTCTCGCCGCCGGGAACGACCGCGACCCCGCCCGGGCGCAACTCCTCGATCAGCTCGGCCTTCGCGCGTGCGACGTTCTCGATCGTCTCGACCAGCTCGAGGTGCACGGGCCCGACGTTCGTGATCACCGCGATGTCCGGCCTGGTGAACGACGAGAGCCAGGCGATCTGACCGAGGCCGCGCATGCCCATCTCGGCGATCACGAGCTCGGTCGTGTGCTCGAGACGGCACAACGTGAGCGGCACACCGATCTCGTTGTTGTAGTTGCCCTCGTTCGCGATCGTGCGCAGGCTCGGTGCGCAGAGCGCGAACAGGATGTCCTTGGTCGACGTCTTGCCGGTCGAGCCGGTGACCGCGACCACCCGGGCGGAGGAGCGGGCGCGGACGATTCCCGCCATCGCTCCGAGCGCGGCCGCGTGATCGTGCGGGACGAGCGCCGCCGCAGCACCGCGCGCCAGCGCATGCTCGACGAAGTCGCTTCCGCCGCCGATCGCGACGAACAGGTCGCCCTCCTCGATGCGCCGGGAATCGACCTGCACCCCGGTGACCTCGCTCGCCCACGGCCGCGCGATCAGGCGGCCGAGCGGCTCGACGAGCCCGAGCTCGAGCGGGATCACGCTGCCGCCCCGGCCCGGCGGAGCGCCGCCCGGGCGACCTCGCGGTCGTCGAACGGCACCGCCCCGCCCGCGATCTCCATCTCCCGGTCGGCCCCCTTGCCGGCGATCACGACCACGTCCCCCGGCCGGGCGTCGGCGATGGCTGTCTCGATCGCGTCTCGACGGTCGAGGACGATGTCGAGCAACCCCGCGGCGACCTCCTCGGCGATGCGGGCCGGGTCCTCGGAGCGCGGATTGTCGGTGGTCACGATCACACGGTCGGCGAGCGACCGCGCGACACGCCCCATCAGCGGGCGCTTCTCACGGTCGCGATCGCCGCCCGCCCCGAACACGACCACGAGCCTCCCGTCGCCGAGAGCCCGCGCGGCCTCGAGGATGTTCGCGAGCGAGTCCGGTGTGTGCGCATAGTCGACGATCACCGCGAACGGCTGGCCCTCGTCGACGGCTTCGAACCGGCCGGGCACCGCCGTCACGTTTGCGATGCCTGCACGGATCGGCTCCTCGCCGATCCCGAGCTCCCGCGCGGCCCAGATCGCACCGAGCGCGTTCGTCCGGTTGAAGCGGCCGGCCAGCCGCAGCCCGACGTCGGGGAGGTCGTCCTGCGGCGTGAACGTCCGTGCCCCGGGCAGCTCGTCCGCCAGGCGTCTCCCCCACGCGTCGCCGACGTTCACGACCGCGCGCTCCGCCTGGTCGAAGAGAGCGCGCTTCGCCGCGAAGTAGTCCTCCATCGTGCCGTGGAAGTCGAGATGGTCCTGCGTCAGGTTCGTGAACACGAGGACCGCGAGGCGGGTCCCGGCGAGGCGACCGTGGCTCGCGGCGATCGAGGTTGCCTCCATCGCGCACGAGCGGTCGCCGGCGTCGAGCATCGCTCGCAGCAGTCGCTGGAGGTCGATCGCCTCGGGAGTGTTCAGCCCGAGCGGGACGCTCTCGCCGCCGACCCGCCGCTCGATGTTCGTCAGCAACCCCGGCCGGCGGCCCGCGGCGGTGAGGATCGCGTGCAGGAGGAATGCGGTCGTCGTCTTGCCGTTCGTCCCGGTGACCGCCGCGACGTCGAGCTCGTAGGAGGGCGCGCCGAAGAATGCGTTCGCGGCGGGCGGCATCGCCGCCCGGACGCTCGGGACGACGAGCTGCGGCACGGGGGCGTCGAGAGGCCGCTCGACCACGAGCGCGACCGCTCCCGCAGCCACGGCGGCACCTGCGAGGTCGTGGCCGTCCGCCTTCACGCCGGGGACGCAGAAGAACAAGGCACCGGGCGAGACCGCCCGCGTGTCGTACGCGAGATCGCTCACGTCGAGCGCGGCCGCGCTCACCACCCGACTCGGACCGAGCGCCGCGATGAGGCGGTCGAGCTGCATCTCGGAGGAACGCTAGCGCTGGGACGCGACGGGGACGTTCGGTGGTACGGCGAGGTACTGGAGGTCGAACTTCGCGATCTGCTCGAAGGCCGGAGCCGCGACGCTGCCGCCGTAGATGTTCCCCTGCGGCTCGTCGACGACAACGAGGACGACGAGACGCGGCTTGTCGACCGGAACCATCCCGACGAACGAGGCCACGTACTCGCCGGTCGTGTACCCGTGTGGGCCCGGGACCTGCGCCGTCCCCGTCTTGCCGGCGACGGTGTAGCCGGGGATCGCCGCCGCCGTCCCGGTCGCCCCGTGCTCGTCGACGACACCGGTCAGCATCGACTTGAGCTCGCGGTCGACCCGGAGCGAGACGACGCGCCGCCGCTTCGCGGGCGCGACCGGGCGCTCTCCGATTCGCTCGATCAGGTGCGGCTCGATCCAGACCCCGTTGTTGGCGACGGCCGCGTAGGCGGAGGCAAGCTGGATCGGCGTCACGTCGATGCCCTGGCCGATCGGCACGTTGCCGATCGTCGAGCCCGACCACTGGTCGAGCGGCAACACTGCGCCGGGGCTCTCGCCGGGGAAGTCGATGCCGGTCTTCTGGCCGAAGCCGAAGCGCTTGATCCAGTCGAGCAGCCGCGGGGCGCCGAGGCGCTCCGCGATCGTCACCGCGCCGACGTTCGACGAGTGCGAGAGGATCTGCGCGACGCTCATCGTCTCGGTCGGGCGGTACTCGGCGTCATGGACGACGCGGTCGGCGACGTGAATCGAGTACGGCAGCCGGAACGTCGACCTCGGCGTGACGATTCCATCCGACAGCGCACCGCCGATCGTCACGAGCTTGAACACCGATCCCGGCTCGTACATGTCGGTGATCGAGCGGTTGCGCTGGAGCACCTGGGGGACGCGGTTCGCGTCGTTCGCGTTGTAGCCGGGCGCCTGTGCGAGCGCGAGCACCTCGCCGCTCCTCGGGTCGAGCACGACCGCCTCGGCCGACCTGGCGTGCCAGCGGGCGACGGTCTGGCGCAGGACGGACTCTGCGTTCGACTGGATCACGTGATCGAGCGTCGTGACGATTGCCTGTCCGTCGTGCCCGCTCGTACCGCCGATCACGTCGATCGCGCGTCCGAACGGGTCGCGCACGACCGTCTGCTTGCCCGGCCGGCCCGCGAGCGTCTTGTTGTACTCGACCTCGAGCCCGGCCAGCCCCTGGTTGTCGGTGCCCGCGTAGCCGATCACCTGCGACGCGACCGAGCCCTGCGGGTAGATCCGCTTCTCCTCCGGGTACGAGCCGACGCCGGTGAAGCCGTACTTGAGGAAGGTCGCCGCCGCCTTCGGATCGGCGAACCGTTGCACGTAGACGAACTGGCTCTGCTTGTTCGTCAGCTCGGGGTAGAGCGCATTCGCGTCGACGCCGAACAGCTTGTGAGCCGCGACGGCGATCGCCTGCGGGTTCGCGACCTGCCGCGGGTCGGCGTACACGGTCGTCATCTGCTCGCCGATCGCGAGCTGGAGGCCGGTGCGGTCGTAGATCGTCCCGCGGTCGGCCGGGATCGTCACCACCTCCCGGTGCTGGTGCTCGGCGAGCTTGCTCAGGGAGGCCGCGCGCACCCCTTGCAGCCAAACAGCGCGCGCCAGCGTCACACCGAAGACGAGGACGAAGAGGAGGAGGAGCAGGCGGATCCGGCGGTTGGCCTGCTTCTCCCTCAAGGCGCGAGGTTCACGTGACCGTAGTCCGACGGGTCGGCGTACACCAGACCGAGCTTCCTGGCCGCCTGCGACTGGATGCGCGGCGACGCGAGCGTGCTCGACAGCTGCGACTGCAGCGCCGCGTCCTCGGCGTGCAGCTTCACGCGCTCGGCGTTCGTCGAGTCGATGGCGAGGTTGAGCCGCAAGACCGCCACGTTCACGAATACGACGCCGGCGAGCAGAATCCCGCTGATCGCGATCCAGAGGACGCCGCCGCGCGCACGGGCGCGGCGCCGGGCACGCGAACGCGATCGCGTCTTCTTGGCCCGGGGCAGCGGCTCGGCGACCGCTCCCGCCGATGCGTGCGCGACGCTAGCCAACCTTCGTCGCCACCCTCAGGCGCGCCGACTGCGCACGCGGGTTCCGGGCGATCTCCTCCGCCGAGGGCCGGATCGCCCGCCGCGGCGTCGCGCGGAGCGTCGGGGCGCGGCCGCAGACGCACTCGGGAAAGTCGGGTGGGCACGTGCAGCCGTGCTCCTGCTCGCGGAGGAACTGCTTGACGATTCGGTCCTCGAGCGAGTGGAACGAGATCACGCCGAGCCGGCCTCCTGGCCGTAGCAGCTCGAGGACCGAGGGGAGCGCGCGCTCGAGCGCGCCCAACTCGTCGTTGACCTCGATGCGAAGCGCCTGGAAGACACGCTTCGCGGGGTGCCCCTCGCCGAACCGTGCGGGCGCGGGGATCGCCGACTTGATCGTCTGCACGAGCTCGCCCGTGCGTTCGTACGGGTGCTGCGCCCGCTGCCGGACGATCGCGCGCGCGATCGGGCGCGCGTAGCGCTCCTCGCCGTAGCGGCGGAAGATGTCGGCCAGGTCACGTTCCGGCGCCTCGTTGACCAGCTCGCGTGCCGAGTACTCGGCGCTCGGGTCCATGCGCATGTCGAGCGGGGCGTCGACCGCGTACGAGAAGCCGCGGTCGGGCCGGTCGAGCTGCATCGACGACACGCCGAGATCGAGCAGGACGACGTCGGCGCGCACGCCGTTGCCGGCGAGCTGCGCCAGCACGGACGAGAACTCGCCGTGGAGCAGGCGCGCCTTCACGCCCGTCTCGCGACGGAACCGCTCGAAGAACGGAGTGACCGTCTCGTCGCGGTCGATCGCGATCAGCTTTCCTTCCCCGCGCAGCCGGCCGGCCAGCAGCGCCGCGTGGCCGCCCGCGCCGAAGGTGCAGTCGACGATCGTGTCGCCCGGCGCCGGTGCAAGCGCCGCGACCACCTCGCCGGCGAGGACGGGGACGTGATCAGTCTCGGTTGGCAAGACGCTCGGCAACATCTTCCGCTCTCCCTTCGGCCTCTTGCTGCTTCAGTTGCCACGTGCTGCGATCCCAGATCTCGAGGTGGTCGTGGACGCCGACGACCGCGACGTCGCGCGCGATCTCCGCCCGCTCGAGCAGCTTGGCCGGAAGCACGAGCCGGCCCTGCCGGTCGAGCTCTCCCTGCGAAGCGCCCGAGAACACGCGGCGCTTCAGCAGCCGCGAGTCGGCCGAGAGCGAGTCGAGCGCGCCGATGCGCGCGGCGAGCGCCTCCCAGGTGGGGCGCGGGTACGCCTCGAGGCAGCCGTCGAGCCCGCTGGTCACGACGACGCCGTCCTCGAACGGCCCGCGCAGCTTCGCAGGCAGGGTGAGGCGGTTCTTCTCGTCGAGGGAATGGTCGTGTTCGCCGAGGAGCATCGGTCCACTTCGCCCCACTCTAGCCCACTACCACCCACCTGTCTACCCCTTCGGGGTCGATGTCGCGTGATCAGTCCGTCGGATTCGTGGCGTCCGGAAACCGCGTAGACGGAAGCCCGAGCCGGGAGCCTGCGGCCCCGGGGGCTACCACCCCGCTGGTCGACAGGCCAACACCCTGGCCGTTCATTGGACGGCCTCGTATGGTCGAGCCGTGTACGCCAATCGGTTGATCCCGCTACCGGTCGCCGCCTTCGTACTCGGCGGCTTGATCGCGGCCGGCGCTGTCGCGGCCGTGCCGAAGGCGCCGCCGCGGTTCTGGTCGCCTGCTCGCTGCGAACGGGTGTTGCCGGAAGAACACCCCAAGATGGGGCAGGTCGTCTGTGTCGGGAGCGGGGGGCCGTCGAGTTGCCGTTGGACGAACGGTCAGACGGCGCGCGTTTACTCCCAACTGACCGTCTTTGTGTGGAATCGCCACGCGACCTTCACGACCCTGGGGATGCAGACGCAAGAGCCGGGTGTCGTTCGCTCGTTCACGCTCGCCACACGCGCGCGCCCCGGCTTCGCCCGCATCATCCATCGCTACGGCGACGCATGGGCCGGCTGGCCCGCCGACTTCTACATGGCACACGTCCGACTGCTCGGCACCCACGTCGACAAGCACGCCTTCGGCGCGTTCGTGGCGACGAGGGCGGCTGATATCGCACGCCACGAGGCGGCCATCAGCTGTACGGGGTAGGGCTTGCCGGTCGCGGCGCGTCCCGGGCGATCAGGCCCGTATGACGGAAGCGCCGACCGCTCGGTGTGAACGTGAACTCGACGGCTCGACTGCTGATTCGACGGGACGCGGCCACCGAAATTGTCTACGCCGCCGCTATTACGCCCGGCTTCGGGCGCCCGGAACAGGAGGCTAGGAGCGGCCCAGCTGCTCGGCCGCCAGCGCCGTACCCGCGACCCGCGCGGCGATCTTCGCGAACGCGGTCTCTCGCGCCGTCGACGTGTCGTCCCCGAACGGCGAGAAGCCGCAGTCGTCGGTCGTGCCGAGCCGGGCGACCGGAATGTGCTCGGCCGCCTCGAGCACGCGGTCGCGAACCTCTTCGGCCGTCTCGATCAGCGGATCGATCGGGTCGGTGACGCCGACGAAGATCTGCTGGTCGTCGCGGGAGTGCTCGGCGATCGCCGCCAGCACGCGTGGGCGGTCGGCCTCGCTCGCGAGCTGGATGTAGAAGCGTCCCGCCTGGAGCGTGAACAGATGCGGGAGCAGGTCGGCGTAGTCGACGTCGGCGCTGTGCGTCGAGTCCTGGTCGCCGCCGGGGCACGTGTGAACCCCGATTCGCTTTCGCTCCTCGGCGTCGAAGCGCTCGAGCACCCGATTGTTCAGCGCGATGAAGTCGGTCAGCAGCCCCTTCGACGGGTCGAGCTTCACCGCCAGCCGGCCTTCGGTGAAGTCGACCTGCACGCTGTCGGCGCCGAGGGCGAGCGACCGCCTGATGTCGACCTCGGCCTCGTTCACGAGGTCGTCGAGAAACGCGTCGCGCGGGTAATCGTCGATGCCACCGGCTGGATAGAGCAGGCTCAGCGCCGACGCCGAGATGACCGCCTGCTTGAGCGGCAGGCTCGTGAACGGACGCGCCTGCTCCAGGTACGTGTCGGCGTGCGTCGCGTAGCGGAACGGGCCGGCGGTGATCACCGGGAGCTGCCTGACGTGGCCGTCGGCGAACGTGATCGGCACACCTTGCGGCTCCAGCGTGTCGAGCCCCGCGATCGGGTACGTCGCGAAGCTCGGCTTGCGCTGCTCGCCGTCGGTGACGATCGGGGAGCCGGTGGCCTCGAGCTCGGCGAGGGTGTCGCGCACGGCCTCGTCGTAGAGCCGGTCGAGGTCGCCGCGCGAGATCTCCCCGGCCCCGAACGCCTCGATGCCCTGCAGGAGCGCGAGCGGCCGCGGGATGCTTCCGATCGGTTCGGTCGGGATCGGCACGGACGGAAACGCTGCCGATCGCCGCGCAGTGCGTCAAGTCGTGCAGGGCCCGTCTGCGGCGAGCCGTTCTGCCCGTTCCTTGATCCCGCGCAGCATCTTCCGCTCCATCACGAGCGACGCGGGCTCCATCGGGAGCATCCCGATCCGCGCGGCGAGGGTCGGAAGGCGGAAGCGGTTCCGGCTGACGAGACGTGTCGAGTCTCCCTGCGGCTCGAGCACGAACGTCCAGACCCAGTTGCCGTCGGTCGACCGCCACGCGAGCACGCGCTCCTCGTCGACCCGCTCGACGCGCATCACGTTTCGGCCGTACGTGATCGTGTCGCCGACCTGTGGATGCTGGAGCTCGGGCAGGACGCGGTCGACGCTGTGCATGTCGAGGCCGAGCAGGTTCTCGATCCAGTCGTACGTGTACGCACCCCCGCGTGGCGCCGGCCCCATCTGCGCGAGCCAGGGCCAGACGGCGTCCGGGGGTGCCGAGATGTCGATCGCCCGCGTTGCGACGCCGTCCGCGTCCTCGAGCAGCTCGTCGCCCGGAAGGGGCGCAGACGCCTCCCCGCCGGTTGCGCCCCAGGTGAGGATCGGCCCGCGCAGGAAGCGCGCGTAGACGACGGCGAGCGCCACCGCGACCGCTGCGTTACGCGTGAATCGTCTCGTGGACCGGGAACTCCTTGATCTCGGGCGGTGACTGCATCTCGACGCCCGACGCGGCCATCCCCGCCTCGATCTGCTTCGAGAATGCGTCGAACTCGGCGCGTGACTCCCAGAAGTCGATCACGCCCCACCCGCCGTCGATCGGGCCCGACGCGTGGAACATCAGGCCCTTCGGAGGCGTGCGGTCCGGGTTCACGTGGTCGTGAACGTGATCGAAGTCCTCCTGCGTGACTCCCGGGAACTTGATGCGGATGCCGATCGGCATTGGCTCCTCGCCTTCGCTCGTGGGACGTGTTCGGTCGGCCGCAGCGGCCGCGCGCCAACCGTACTACGTTCGTAGACTCGCGCGATGTCGCGCGCGACCGCCGCCGAGCTGCTCGACCTCTACGACCTGCAGCTGCGCGGGCATCCGGTCGACCGGCCGCCCGCGGGCGTGAGCGTCGCCCGCGACGGGCCGTTGCTCCTGTATCACGGCTTCGCCGGCGGAGGGTTCGTCGAGTACCGCGACCTCGGCGGGCTCGACGGTCAGGCGCTCGACGAGCTGATCGCCCGTACGGTGCGCGCCTTCGCAGCGCAGCGCGAGCAGTTCGAATGGAAGCTGCACGAGCACGACCTCCCACGCGACCTCCCGGACCGGCTGCGTGCAGCAGGCTTCGTGCCCGACGAGACCGAGACGGTCGTGATCGCCGAGATCGCGGCCATCTCCGCGGAGCCGCGCCTGCCGGAAGGCGTCGTCCTGCGCGAGGTGACGAGCCGCGTGGACTTCGACCGGATCGCCGAGCTCGAGCGCACCGTCTGGGACGAGGACCGGAGCCACCTCGCGGACATGCTCGAGGGCGAGCGCGCCGCCGACCCCGACTCGCTCACGGTCGTCGTCGCCGAGGCGGGCGAGACCGTGGTCTGCGCGGCCTGGGTGCGGTTCGCACGCAAGACGGAGTTCGCGACGTTCTGGGGCGGAGCAACCCTGCGCGAGTGGCGCGGCCGGGGCATCTACCGTGCGCTCGTCGGCTACCGGGCCGCCCTCGCCGAGCGTCGCGGCTTCCGCTACGTCGAGGTCGACGCGTCCGACGACAGTCGCCCGATCCTGGAGCGGCTCGGCTTCGTCCCCGTGACGACGACCACGCCGTACATCTGGACGCCCCCGCGTTAGAAAGGCTCGACGACGTCGCCGGTCCGCACCCGGCCGGCCGTGGCCACGGCGGCATGGATGCCGAACGGGAGCGGCTCGGTCGTCGGGACGCCGTCGCGGTAGTCGGCGAGCGCCCCGAGCGTGTCGAGATCCCGGATGCCCGTGCTCGGGTCCTGCGTCGTGACGGCGCACCGGCCCACGTTCCCGGCGGGAACGACGACCGCCTCCCCCAGCCGGACGCGACGGCCGATCCAGCCGTCCTCGCCGTGCGGCGGGAGGCCGTCGATGCCGAAGTTCATGCGGAAACGGCGGGCGTCCACCGACTCGACACCGAGCACGCCCGCGATCGCGGCCAGGGAGGCCTCGCCGAGCAGCGTCGCCGCGCCGCTTCGCCCGCGGTCCGGTGCGGGACGGCCCGGCTGCACGAGGCGCACCGACGCGCGGGCGACCTCCGACAGCGGCTCGTTCCACGGCCCGGCAACGAGCCGTGCGGGCCTGGAGGTCCCGTGGAACGTGGTCATGACCTCGTCGCCGGCCTCGACCATCCCCGCGACCTCGGAGCCGTCCGGGAACGAGAGCGTGAGCCGGCACCCGGCGGCGTCGTAGGACGCGCGGACGGTCTGCAGCGGGCCGTGCCGCTTGTCGTTGACGAGCCGGTTCGAGTCGTCGACCAGATAGAACAGCCGGTCGCCCTGAATCCCGCTCTCGAGCAGGTCGACGTGGTCGACGAGTCGCAGTCCGAGCGCCTTGACCGGCGTCAGCGAGATCCAGGAGACGCGGGCGGTCACCCCGACAACGTTAGCTGCGCGCTGTACGGGCCTTCCCCGGTGACGACGGCGGCGCCGGCGCGGGTCGCCAGCGCGAGTGCGTCCCGGAGCGTGTCCCCGCGTGCGAGCGCGAAGCACAGCGCCGCCGAGAACGAGTCACCCGCTCCGTACGTGTCGACGATCGGGCCCGGCAACGGTGCCGCCTCGTACCGCTCACCGTTCGCCGTGCCGCCGTGCGGGCCCTCGGTGAGCACGACGAACCGTGCCTCCACCGAGCCGTCGTAGCGCTCGCCGTCGTCGCGCGCGCTGCCGACCAGCAGGTCGAGGGGGACGCCGGCCTCGTGGAGCGTCGGCAGCTCTCGCGCCGTCGCGGCGACGAACGGCGCGCGGCGGGCCGAGCGGAGCGCCTCCGCGTCGCCCGAGACGAAGAACACCGCGTCGTAGCCGTCGAGGGGCAACGGCCCTCGCGGCCGGAGCTTCTCGGTCAGGAGCGTGATCGTTCGCTCGCCGTTGCTGTCGACGTGCACCCAGGCGCGCCGCGTCGTGCCGAAGCGCTGCGCGTGCACGTCGACACCGAGCTCGGCGAACCTGCGCTCCGCGCGCCTCCCGAGCTCGTCGTCACCGAGGGCGGTGAAGAACTCGCAACGCCCGGCCAGCCGCGCCGTCTGGCGCGCGATCACGCCCCCTCCCCCGGCCGGCTCCTCGATCCGCAGCTCACCCTGGACGATCTGGCCCGCCGGCGGGACGTGCGGCACCCGCACGAACTCGACCCACTCGACGTGACCGACGACGGCACATCTCACGACGCGGCACCCTCCCACGTTTCATTCGATGATGGTGGCGATGGCGAGACCGAGGACAGCCGCAATCCCACCGTTCGAGCGGTTCTACCTGACTCACCGCGACGAGGTGCTCGCGTACCTGCGCCGGCTGCTCGGACAGCGGGCCGAGGATGCCTGGCAGGAGACGTTCCTGCGTGCCCTGCGCGCGTACGACCGGCTCGAGCACGGACGGCACCTCCGCGCCTGGGTGTTCACGATCGCGACGAGGGTGGCAATGGACGAGCTGCGCGCGAAGCCCGCCCCCCGCGTCGATGCGGAGCCGGCCGTCGAGCTGCATCGGGACGCGTTCCGCGAGATCGAGCACCTGACGGACGGCCTCCCGCCCACCGAGCGCGCAGCCGTCGTGCTGCGCTACGCCTACGACCTTCCCTACGACGACATCGCCGCGGCCCTCGGCTCGTCCGAGGAGGCGGCCCGCGCGGCGGCGTCGTCCGGCGTCCGCAGACTGAGGAGGAGCCAATGACCGTCGACGATCAGCTCGACGCACGCTTTCGGGCCGCCGCGCTCGCAGAGCGGCTGGTCGACGTCCGCTACGACCTGGTCGACTCGCCTGTCGGGGAGCTTGCGATCGCCGCCACCGACCGCGGCCTGTGCCGTATCTCCTACGGCGCGGACGGCTTCGAGGAGGAGCTCGCGCGCGTGTTCGGCCTCCGCGTGCTGCGCGCGCCCCTCGACGACGTCCGGCGGGAGCTTCACGAGTACTTCGAGGGCGCGCGTCGCGAGTTCGACCTCCCGATCGACCTCCGCGTCGCGCCGTTCCACGAGGACGTCCTCGGCGCCCTGGCGCGCGTTCCCTACGGGCTGACCACGACGTACGGCGCCCTCGCCCGCGAGGCCGGGCACCCGTCGGCCGCCCGGGCGGTCGGGACGGTGATGAACCGCAACCCGATTCCGATCGTTTTGCCCTGCCACCGCGTCATCGGGGCGAACGGATCGCTCACCGGTTACGCCGGCGGGCTCGCCCGCAAGCGTCGGCTGCTCCGTCTCGAAGGCGCGACGATCGCGCTCTGAGCAATGCTTTCCGCATGGCGGCGGGACGCAGGCGCGTGGTGGTCGTGGGCGGCGGCTTCGGCGGCCTGCTGGCCGTGAGGGGACTGCGCCGGGCCGAGCTCGACGTGACGCTCGTCGACCGCCAGAACTACCACCTGTTCCAGCCGCTCGCCTACCAGGTCGCGACCGGCGGCCTCTCGGCTCCCGAGATCGCGACGCCGCTGCGGCGCATCCTGCGCAGGCAGCGAAACGCGCGCGTGCTGATGGGCGAGGTGACCGGCTTCGACCTCGAGCGCCGCCGGGTGCGGCTCGACCACCTGCCGAACGGCGCGGAGGGCGTGCTCCTCGACTACGACGAGCTCGTCGTCGCCGGCGGCTCCGCCTACTCCTACTTCGGTCACGACGACTGGGCGCCTCACGCACCCGAGCTGAAGTCGCTCGAGGGCGCGCTCGAGCTGCGCTCGCGGATCCTCGGCGCGTTCGAGGCCGCGGAGGTCGAGGGCGAAGAGCAGGCGCGCCGGGCGTGGCTCACGTTCGTCGTGGTCGGCGCAGGGCCGACGGGAGTCGAGATGGCGGGCCAGATCGCAGAGCTTGCACGGGACGTCCTGCATCGCGAGCTGCGCGAGGTCGACCCGCGGGGAGCGAGCGTCCTGCTCGTCGAGGCGGGCCCGCGCGTCCTGAGCTCGTTCCCCGAGTCGCTCTCGCAGCGCGCCGAACGCTCGCTCACGAAGCTCGGTGTGACCGTGCTCCTGCAGACGCCGGTTGTCGGCGTCGAGGCGGGCCGTGTGATGATCGGCCGGCCGGACGGGGCCGCCGACGAAGTGCTCTGCCGCACGGCCGTCTGGGCCGCCGGCGTGACGGCGTCACCGCTCGCGCGAGCGCTCGCCGGCGCTGCGGGCCTCGAGGTCGACCGTGCCGGCCGCATCCGCGTCGAGCCGGACCTGACGCTGCCCGGGCACCCGGAGGTGCGGGCGCTCGGCGACATGGTCGTCGTCGACGACGGCGCCGGCGGCGTCGTCGAGCTGCCCGGCCTGGCGCCGGTCGCGATGCAACAGGGCCGCCACGCAGCGCGGGCGATCCGCGGGCGCACGAACGACCCGTTCCGCTACCGCGACAAGGGCAACCTCGCGACGATCGGCCGGTCCCGCGCCGTCGCCGACATCAAGGGCATCCGCCTGAGCGGGTTCCCCGCCTGGGCGATCTGGCTCTCGGTCCACATCGCGTACCTGATCGGATTCGAGAACCGCCTGCTCGTGCTCGTGCGCTGGAGCTTCTCCTACTTCACACGGAACCGGGGCGCACGGCTGATCGGGCGGTCGGAGCTGTAACGCTACGAGGCAAGCGCTTCGCCGGCCACCCGCACCGCCTCGGCGTACGCGGCCGAGCAACCGCGCGACGCCGCCACTCGTGGTGGCGAGCGCCCGGCAGCCCGGCAGCGCCGCCGGCGCTTTCGCGCTCTCGACGTCCCACGCGTTCGGAAGGACGAGCAGCGGGGACGCACCGTGGAGGCTCCGAAACAGCGCGGCCTTGTCGGCGGTGCCCACGGGGAGACGCTACCCATCGCGCATGCTCCCGAGGAGCCGGTAGCCGACGCCCCAGACGTTGTCGACGAGCTCATCCTCGTCCCACGCCTCGCGCAGCTTTCGGCGCAGGCGTGAAGCGTGCGAGTCCAGCGTTCGCGTCCGGCCGGCCACGCGATAGCCCCAGACGTCGCGCAGCAGCTCCGCCTTGGTGAAGACGCGATCCGGCTCGCTCGCGAGGCGGAGCAGCAGGTCGTACTCCTTCTGCGACAGCTTCAACGGCCGCCCGGCGATGCGCGCATCGCGCGTACGGGTATCGATCCGGACAGGCGGCGCGTCGACGATCGCAGGCGCCGGCGGGTGGACCCGGCGGAGCACGGCCCGGATCCGCTCGACCAGCTCCTGGTAGTCGAACGGCGGCGCCAGGTAGTCGTCACAGCCACGGCGAAACGCACGGATCCGGTCGACCGAATCGGCCTGTTCGCGTCCGATCACGATCACCGGCGCCTGCTCCACCCAACGCTCGACGCTTGCCACGTCGCCCGCGAGGACAAGGTCGGGGAACCCCTTCGAGCCCACCAGCCGGAACCCGTCCTGCGGGAGGTGGCGGGTCAGGAAGCGGTGGGTCTCGGGCTCGGTGTCGGCGACGAGGAGCGCGGTTGCGATCGACATGCGGCGACGGTAGCCCGCGGGGCGTGCGCCGACCAGTCGTCCATCGGCGCAATTGTGTGCCGATCGTTCCTCAGTCGTCCGCAGCACCCGTGGCCCGCGGGACCGGACCAGCCGCCTCCTGCCGGGGTACCTGCGATCAGATGCGGCCGGAGCGGATCACGCTCCAGAGCAGCCAGATGCCGAGAATCGCCGACAGGCCGAAGCCCGCGACCGAGATCACGTGCAGTCCGAGGACGTGCGGGCCGGACTTGGCGAAGATGCCGATCAGGCTCGAGCCGATCAGCCCGCCCGTGACGATCAGGGCGATCACGAGCCGGTTTGCCAGCACGTCGAGCTTCGCCATGAACTCGTCGAGGCCCTTGTGCACGAAGCCGACCTCGATCTGACCGTCGCGCACCTGCTCGAGCGTGTCGTGCAGCAGATACGGGAGGTCGGCCGTCGCCTGGCTCAGCTTCCACCCCTCGCGCCAGCGCCCGCGTGGCGACGCGCCGCGGTGTGAACCGCTCGACCATCAGGGCACGTGCGTACGGCTTCGCGACCTCGAAGACGTTGAAGTCCGGGTACAGCTCGACGCCGACCGACCCGAGCGTCGCAATCGCCTTGTCCATTATCACGAAGCGTGTCGGCAGCCGCAGGTTCATCGAGTAGATGAGCGCAAAGCCCTCGCGGATGATCTGGATCGGGTCGATCTCCTGGAGGCTGGCGCCGTAGTAGCGGTGGTACAGCTCGCGCAGCTCGGCGACGAACTCGTCCTCGCGCTCCTTCGGGTAGCGGACGCCGAGGTCGGAGAGCCTCCGTGGGAGCATCTCGATGTTCTCGGCCGCGGCGTCGATGAACAGCAGCGTGAGCTTCGACATGTCGTCGTCCGTGAGCTTCCCGCTGAGGCCGAAATCGACCAGCCCGATCCGCTCGGGCGACAGGACGAGGATGTTCGCCGGATGCGGATCGCCGTGGAAGAAGCCGTGGCGGAAGATCATCGTCATCCACGTCTCGGCGATCAGATACGCGAGCCGCCGGCGCTGCTCGAGTGCCCAGTTGTCGAGATCGAGATCGGCGAGCTGCGTCCCCTCGAGGCGCTCGAGCGTCAGCACGCGCGCGCGGGAATAGGTCCAGTAGACCCGGGGCACGCCGACGTGCGGGTGACCGGCGAAGTTGCGATGGAAGGCGTCGGCGTTCCGTCCCTCCAGGCGGTAGTCGAGCTCCTGGCGGATCGAACGGGCGAACTCGTCGACGATCTCGTTCGCGTCGATGAAGTCGAGCGCCCGGATCCGCTCCTTCGCGAGCCGCGCCGCCTGGTACATCAACGCGAGATCCGCCTCGATCTGGCGTGGCGCGTTCGGCCGTTGCACCTTCACGACCACCCGCCTACCGTTCGGCAGCACGGCGCCGTGAACCTGGCCGATCGACGCGGCGGCCAGCGGGGTCTCCTCGAACTCGAGGAACAGACGCTCGAGCGGCTGCCCCAGCTCGGCGGCGATCGTGCGCTCGACGTCGGGGAACGGGAACGGCCGGACGTCGTCCTGCAGGCTGCGGAGCTCGGCGATGATGTCCGGCGGGACGACATCGGGCCGAGTCGAGAGCAGCTGCCCGAACTTGACGAACGTCGGGCCGAGCTCGTCGAGCATCTCGCGCAGGTGGCGGCCGCGCGACGTCGAGCCGTTCAGCTCACCCCTGCGGCGGCCGTCGACGAAGTAGCCGAACCCGTGCCGTACGGCGACCTGCGCGATCTCGCTCATGCGGCTCAGGTTGCGCTGCTTGGGTGGCACAGCCACCCGCCTAGTCTTGCAGGCAGGCCGGTCTAGTGAATCCGGCGAACGGTGGCGCGCCAGGCGCCGCGCGGAGCCTCGACGTCGACCGCTTCGCCGACCTTGCGTCCGAGGAGCGCGGCGCCGAGCGGCGACGTCGGCGAGACCGTCCCCGCGCCGCCGACGGCGCTGATCTCGACGGTCATCGAGTCGCCCGACGTCCGTCTCGACATCGACGAGGGAGCCGATGCCGACCTCGTCCGACGACGCGTCCTCGACGATCTCCGCGTGGTCGAGCCGCGACCGCAGCGTGCGGATGCGCGCCTCGAGCAGGCCCTGCTCGTTCTTCGCGGCGTGGTACTCGAAGTTCTCCGAGAGGTCGCCGAACTCGCGCGCCTTCTTGATCGCCGCGACGACCTCCGCCCGTCGCGGGCCTTCGAGTGTCGCCGAGCTCCTCGTGGAGCGCCGCGGCCTGCTTCGCCGTCAACCGTTCACTGCGCTCTACCACTTCGACGACCTCCCCCGGCGCGACGAGTAGACGACACGCGGCCGGGCCACCTTCATCCCCGACTCCTCGAACCGCTCGACATGCCCCTGCAGGCGCGCGACGCGCGAGACGTCCGCCTGCTGCTCGGGCAGCACGAGCGTGATGCCGACGCCGCCCCGGCCCGCGCGGCCGGTGCGGCCGACACGGTGCGTGTAGGCGTCGGGGTCCTCGGGCGGGTCGTAGTTGATCACGTGCGTCACCCGGTCGACGTCGAGGCCGCGTGCCGCGACGTCGGTCGCGACGAGCGTCCGAACCTTCCCCGCATCGAATCGCGAGAGGGCACGCTCCCGCTGTGCCTGTCCCTTGTCGCCGTGGATCGCGACCGCGTCGACGTCGTGGCGGCGGAGCTTCTCGACCAGCCGGTCGGCGCCTGCCTTCGTGCGCACGAAGACCAGCGCGAGCCCTCGATCCTCCTCGCGCAGGAGGTCGACGAGCGTCGGCACCTTCGTCTCGGCGGTGACGGGCACGAAGCGGTGGTCGACCTCGCCGCTCCGGCGCTCCTTGGGCAGCTCGCCTTCGAACCGCGCCGGGAAGTGCGTGTAGCGGCGCGCGAGCTCCCCGACCTCGCCGTCGAGCGTCGCCGAGAAGAACATCGTCTGACGCTTCGGCGGCAGCAGGCGCACGATCCTGTCGACCTGCGGCTTGAAGCCCATGTCGAGCATGCGGTCGGCCTCGTCGAGCACGAGCACCGTGATCGCGTCGAGCGACAGCAGCTTGCGATCGACGAGGTCCTGCAGCCGGCCGGGCGTGGCGACGATCACGTGCGCGTCGCATGCCGTCCGGGCCTGCGCCTTGAGCGGCACGCCGCCGTAGACGGACGCGACCTTGATCCCGTTACGGGCAACGAGCTCGAACTCCTCGGTCACCTGCGTGCACAGCTCGCGCGTCGGGACGAGCACGAGCGCCCCCGGACGGCGCGCGGCAGGGTCGAGGCGCTCGACGATCGGGATCGCGAACGCGAGCGTCTTCCCGGAGCCTGTCGGGCTCTTCGCGAGGACGTCGCCGCCCCGGAGCGCCTCCGGGATCACGAGCGACTGGATCTGGAACGGCGAGTCGATGCCCCGGTCCGCGAGCACCTCGCAGACGGCCTCGGACGCGCCGAGTGAACGAAAACCTGTCAGTTGTCTCAACTCCTTCGGACGTCGAGATCCCGTGTCCGACGAAGGAGACGTGACCTCACGGGAGCACGGCCGACCCGCCTCCCTACTCACATCAAGGTAGCAGGCGCGGACGGACGGCGCCCTCAGTCCTCGAGCAGGCGCAGCCGGTGCTCGAGCTGGGCGACCCGGAGCTCGAGCTCGTCCAACTCGTCGCGGGTGACGAGGCCGATCTCGCGCGCGAGATCGCGAACGCGCCGCCGTGTCCCCTCCCCCGCCCGCACCGCGTCGCCGCGCCAACGCGAGGTCGCGTCCTCGAGCAGCGAGCGGACGTCGTCGATACGCGGGCCGAGCAGCGCGACGATGCGCTCGAGCGCGTCGCCCTCGGAGGGGCCGTTACCTGGCGCGTCCATGGGGCCGCGACTGCCGGCGCTGGCGGCGGCGGGCGCGCTTCGCGTCGGCGTCGTCGGCCGGCGGCCGGTCGACGACCGCACCGACGCCGGACTCGACGACGTCCACCGCCGTCTCCGGGGCCTCGCTGTCGACGAGCTCTTGCTCGGCCTCCTCCACGAGCGTGTCGGCGGCGGCACCTTCCGGCAACGCTGCGGCCTGCGCCTTGCGCTTCGCGTACTCGGGCTCGCGCTCCTTCCAGATCGTGAGCAGCGGAGCGGCGATGAAGATCGACGAGTAGGCGCCGGAGGTGATGCCGACGAGCAGCGCGAAGGCGAAGTCCTTCAGGGTCGCGCCGCCGAACAGGAACAGCGCGCCGACCGGGAGCAGGGTGATGAAGGTCGTCGCCAGCGAGCGGCGGATCGTCTCCCACAGCGAGATGTTGGCGATCGTCGCGAACGGTGCGCGCCGGAGGATCGGCACGTTCTCGCGGATGCGGTCGAAGATGATGATCGTGTCGTAGATCGAGTACCCGAGCACGGTCAGGACCGCGGCGACCGTCGATTCGGTGACCTCCCGCCCGGTGACCGAGTAGACGCCGACGGTGATCAGGACGTCGTGGATCATCGCCGCGATCACGGGCACCGCGAACGCAAGGCCGTGGAACCGGATGGTGATGTAGAGCGTCACCATCAGCAGCGAGAAGAGGATCGCGAGGATCGCCGCGCGGGCGATCTGGCGGCCGAAGCTGGAGGAGACGTTCTTCGTCCCGAGCGCCTGGGCATTCGCCTTCGTCTTCAGGAGCTGCGTCAGCTTGTTCTGGTCGGTGCTGTTCAGCTTCTTGAGCTGGATCTGGAAGTTCTTGTAGTTCTCGCCCCCTCCGGTCGAGGTGCCGCGACCCTGGACGATCGCGTCGCCGTGACCGATCGCCGCCGTCTGCGCCCGAACGTCGGACAGCGACGTGTAGGTCGGCGTCTTGAACGTGACCTGCACGCCGCCCTTGAAGTCGATGCCGAGGTTGAGGCCGCGGACGGCGAGCGACACGATGCTGATCGCGATCACGACGCCCGAGATCGCGAACCACAGCCGCCGGCGCCGCATGAAGTCGATCTGCAGGAACTTGAGCCCCTGCTGGCCCGCAGCGCCCATGAAGCTCGGGTTTTCGAACCAGCGGAAGCCGGAGAGCAGGCCGAGCATCGCGCGCGTCGCCGCGACGGCGGTGATCAGCGAGACCACGGTGCCGATCAGCAGCATCAGCGCGAAGCCCTTCACCTCCGCCGAGGCGACCGCGAACAGGATCAGCGCCGTGATCACCGTCACGACGTTCGCGTCGATGATCGTGTGGAAGCCCTTCGCGTAGCCGTCGGCGATCGCCTTGCGCATGCGCTTCCCCGCGCGCACCTCTTCCTTGATGCGTTCGAAGACCACGATGTTCGCGTCAGCGGCCACCCCGATCGTCAGGATCAGGCCGGCGAAGCCCGGCAGCGTCAGCGTGACGCCGAACAGCAGGATCGCGCCGTACATCAGCGCCGCATAGATCCCGAGGCCGAGCACCGCGACCAGGCCGAGGAACCGGTAGGCGATCAGCAGGAAGATCATCACCGCGATCAGGCCGCCGATCGCCGCGTTGCGCGCCTGCGTCAGCGAGTCCTTGCCGAGCGTCGCCGACACGTCCGTCTGCTCGAGCGTGACGAAGTTGACCGGCAGCGCGCCGGTCTGCAGCACGAGGGCGAGGTTCTTCGCCTCGGAGAGGCTCTGCAGGCCGGTGATCTGCGCGCCGTTCCCTGTCGGGTCGATGCCCTGCGGGTACTGCGTGTAGTCGATCTGCGGCCACGAGCGGATCTGGTTGTCGAGCACGATCGCGAAGTGCTGCGGCGTCTGCTGGATCGAGCCGCGGATCGCCTCGTTCTTCGTGACCTCCTTGAAGATCTTGTTGCCCTTGCTCTTGAACTGCATGAGCACGACCGGGTCACCGGTCGTCGGGTCGAAGTCCTGGCGCGTGCCCGACAGGCTCAGCTGGTTGCCGTCCATGTTCGGGTAGCGGCCGTCGGTCGCGTAGCGGTCGTTCGGGTAGGAGCCGTTCTTGAACAGGTAGTAGTCGGTCTGGCCGGCCGCCGGCACCCCGTTCGGGTCGCCCGGACAGACGGTCGCCGACTGCGCGTTGCAGGTGATCACGACCGTCTTCGCCGGCACCGGGAGCACCTTCGCGTCCTTCGGCACCTTGCCGCCGTAGGGATCGAGCAGGCCGGCGTTCCCCGTGGTCGGGTCGCGATGCAGCGTCGCGACCGGACCGCCGATCCGCTTCCACGTCGTCGTCGTCGTCTTGTTCTTGCCGACGCCGGTCGTCTTCGTCGTCTTCTTGAACAGCGCGTACTGGCTCGGCTCACCCTGCTTCGCGGACGCCTGGACACGCGACAGCAGGTCGTACAGGCTCGTGGTCGCCACGGGCGTCCCGGTCGCCGACACGGAGGGCGGGACGAGCGCCGGCTCGAGGTCGTACAGCTCGAGCTTCGCCGTCGAACCGATCAGCTTGGCCGCGGCCGCCGGGTCGTGGACGCCGGCGAGCTGGATCACGATCTCGTTCGACCCCTGCTTCTGGATGTGCGGCTCCGACACGCCCAGCCTGTCGACGCGGTTCCGCATGATCGAGACCGACCGGTCGAGGTCGGACGAGGTCAGCTGGTGCCCCTTCGGCGGCTGCGCCTTGAGGACGACCTCGAGGCCGCCCTGCAGGTCGAGACCCTTGCGCAGCTGCTTGTGGAACGGCGACCCGGACCACCCGATCAGGAACACCCCGACCAGGGCCGCCAGGATCAGCACGACGAGCGTCAGATGAGAACGCCGCGACGACACGTTGGCACAGGTTAGCGCGGGCTCTCGTCGGCCCCGTTAGCCCGATCGGGGCGTTTGTCCTCCCCCTTCGGGTCGAGCTCTATCTCCACCTCGCGGGCGACCGCGGCCACCGCTCGCCGGTCGAGCGTGACCACCACGCCGGGGGCGATCTCGAGCCGGACCTCGCTCTCGCCGACCTCCCTGACCGTGCCGTGGAGGCCGCCGGCGGTGATGACCTCGTCGTCGACGACGACCGAGTCCTGCATGCTCGCGTGCGCGCGCTGGCGCCGTCGGGTCGGGAGCACGAAGGCCACCCACACCGCTCCGAGGATCAGGATGAGGATCAGGAAGCCTGTCACTGCAGTCGTTCCAGCCGGTCGCGCTTGTAGGCGTCGAACGTGCCCCGCTCGATCGCCTCGCGGGCACCGCGGGTGAGCGCGACGACGAATCGTAGATTGTGCACCGAGAGGAGACGCAGGCCGAGGAGCTCGTTCTGGTTCACGAGGTGGCGGATGTACGCACGCGTGAACCGGGCGCAGGCGGCGCAGTCGCATCCCTCCTCGAGCGGGCCCTCGTCGCGGGCGAAACGCGCGTTCCGGAGGTTGATCCGCCCGTTCGTCGTCAGGGCGCTGCCGGTGCGCGCGGTCCGTGTCGGCAGGACGCAGTCGAAGAGGTCGACACCGGCCTCGACGACCTCGAGGATCCCCTCGGGGTCGCCGATCCCCATGAAGTAGCGCGGGCGGTCCGCCGGAAGGAGCGCCGCGGCCCAGTCGGTGGTGTCGAACGTCGCCGCGCGGTCCTCGCCGATCGCGAGGCCGCCGATCGCGTTGCCGTCGAAGCCGAGCTCGGCGATCTCCTCGATCGAGCGCCGCCGAAGCTCCTCGTCGATCCCGCCCTGGTTGATGCCGAAGCGGAGCTGCCCGTCGGCGCGCGGCGCCGTCGCCTGCCGCCCTGCCCAGAGCGTCGTGCGGCGGACCGCCTCTGCGAGGTCGCGGCGCGAGATCACCGGAGGCGGCACCTGGTCGAGGCACATCGCGATGTCGCTCCCGAGGTTCTGCTGGATGCGCGCGGCGAGCTCGGGGGTGAAGTGGGTCGCGCGTCCGTCGTAGACGTTGCGGAAGGTCACGCCTTCGTCGTCGACGCGCGCGATCGTGTCGCGCAGCGAGAAGACCTGGAAGCCTCCCGAGTCGGTCAGGATCGGCCGGTTCCACGCCATGAAGCGGTGCAGGCCCCCGAGCGAAGCGATCAGCTCGTCGCCGGGCCGGAAGTGGAGGTGGTAGGTGTTGCCGAGGACGATCTGCGCGCCGAGCGAGCGGAGCTCGTCGGGGTCGAGGGTCTTCACGGTCCCCTTCGTGCCCACGGGCATGAAGGCGGGCGTGTGGATGTCGCCGTGGGTGGTCCGGAGGATGCCGGCCCGCGCCCGCCCATCCTCCGCCTGCACCTCGAAGACGCGGCCGGCGGGGACCGGTCCTGTTCCAGGAGAGGGTTACGGAACTGTGACGACTCATCCACAGGGCCGCTCATCCGGCCGTCAGTGCGGAAACTCGTCCGCGAAACGGGGCATGTCCCGTCCCCAGGTGAGCGTCACGGAACAGCGCCGTCACAGGATCAGCATCGCATCGCCGAAGGAGTAGAAGCGGTAGCGCTCGGCGATCGCATGCCGGTAGGCGGCGCGCACCTCGTCGACGCCGGCGAACGCCATCACCAGCGCCAGCAGCGTCGACCGCGGCAGGTGGAAGTTCGTCAGCAGCGCGTCGACACGCTCGAAGATGAAGCCCGGCGTGATGAAGAGCTCCGTCCGGCCCGCGAGCGGTCCACCGTGCGCGACCGTCTCGAGCACCCGCACCGTCGTCGTGCCGACGGCGAGCACCCGCTCCGCCGCCCGGATCCGCTCCCACGCCGCCGCGCCCACCTCGTACCGCTCGCCGTGGATGTGGTGCTCCTCGAGCACCCCCGCCTGAAGCGGCCGGAACGTATCGAGACCGACGTGAAGCGTCACCGGCTCCACGTCCAGCCGCCGAAGCACCTCCGCCGTGAAGTGCAGCCCCGCCGTCGGCGCCGCCGCCGATCCCCGCTCGCGCGCGTAGACGGTCTGGTACCGCTCCGGATCGGCGAGCGGCTCGGTGATGTACGGCGGGAGCGGGACCCGGCCCGCCGGCTCGCCGGCGAGCCGCACGAGCCACCGGCCCCCGCCGAGGTGCTCGAGCAGCTCGACCGGGCCGGCCCGGCGACCCGGCCGCAGCCGCCGCGTCGGTCGCGCGAGCGCCTCCCAGACGTCGCCCTCGCGCGGTTCGAGTAGGAGCACCTCGCCCCGCGGGGACTCGAGCGGGATCCGCGCGGGAATCACGCGCGTGTCGTTGACCACCGTCAGCGTCCCGGCCGGAAGCAGGCCGGGGAGCTCGCGAAACGCTCCGTCGCGCATCGCACCCGTCCCCCGGTCGAAGACGAGCAGCCGCGAGTCGTCCCGCCGCTCGGACGGCCGCTGCGCGATCAGCTCGGGCGGCAGGTCGTAGTCGAGCTCGCGGCTGTCCATCCGGTGCGGACGCTAGCGTCGGCTCCATGGACGAGTTGCGTGAGGCTCTCCGCGACGGGTTGCGCGAAGAGGCGGCGCCGATCGCGCGGCGGCTCGCAGAGGTGAAAGGGCTCTCGAACAACGCGGCGCGGCGGCTCGAGCGGATCGAGTCCACGCTCGACGCGGAACGGTTTGCCCGGATCGACGACCTGGCGCTCCTGGTCGAGCTGCTGACCGAGGGCTGGCGGGCGATGAACGCACGGCTCGACCGGATCGAGGCCGCGCTCGCCGGCAGCCCGGCGGCGATCTTGCCGCTGCGCGAGACCGCCTGACCCGCCGCACTAAGCCGTTCGCACCGGAAGCACGAGCTCGAAGCGCGTGCCCTTGCCGATCTCGCTCTGCAGATCGAGCCGGCCGCCGAGCGCGCCCGAGAGCTCCCGTGCGATCGGCAGCCCGAGCCCGGTCCCGCCGCCGACGTTCGAGACGAAGGGGCGGAAGATCCGCTCACGGCTCTCAGGTGCGATGCCCGGCCCGGAGTCCTCGATCGCGACGCGCACCGTCCCGTTCCTCTGCGCGAGCTCGAGCGAGATACGCCCGCCGTCGGGCGTCGCCTTGAACGCATTCGAGAGCAGGTTCCCGACGACCTGGAGGACGCGGTCGCCGTCCGACTCGATCACCGGACGGTCGCGCAGCTCGCAGCGGTAGTCGATCGAGCGCCGCTGCGCCTCGTCGCGGTAGCGCTCGAACGCCTGCGAGAGCAGCTCCCCCATGTCGACCTCCTCGTTGGTCACCGCGAAGCGGTGCGTGTCGAGCTTCGCCAGGTCGAGGATGTCGCCGACGAGCCGTTCGAGCCGCTGCGCCTCCAGCTCGACGGTCTCGAGCGACTGCTGCTCGAGCTCGGCGTCCTCCACGACGCCTTCGCGCAGCGCGGCGACGTGGCCGCGGATCGCGGTGAGCGGCGTGCGGAGCTCGTGCGACACCGACATCAGGAAGTTGCGCTCCATCGCCTCGACCTCGGCGAGCCGGTGGGCCATCTCGCCGAACCGCTCCGAGAGGTGGCCGAGCTCGCCCGGCGCGTGCGGCGGCACCCGCACGTCGTAGTTGCCGGCCGCGACCTCGTCCGCCGCGCTCGAGAGCTGGAGCACCGGCCGCACGATCCGCCGCGACAGGTACCACGCGAGCAGCCCGGCGACCGCGAGACCGAGCAGGCCGGCGAGCGCGAGCCGCTCGATCAGCGAGCGCACCCGCTTGCTGATGTCGGTCTTCGGCTGCGCGACCACGATCGCCCCGAGCGAGGTCCGGCCGATGATCAGCGGGTTCGCGACCGCGATGTAGGTGCGTCCGGCTCTCGGCGGCTTGAGCTCGAACGAGAGCGACCGCCCCGACGTCCAGTCGATCGTCTTCTCCGGGAGGCGCGGCAGCCCGAGGTTCGCTTCCTGCCCGGGGAACGGCTGGTTCGGCCCGACCCAGTAGAGCTTGGCGCCCGTCGCGAGGCGAAGGTTCGCGGCGGCGAACGTCGGCGCCTTGCGGTCGCCGGACTTGTTCCCGTAGCTCTCCTTGATCGCGTTCGTGTACAGCGCGGCGATCCCGTGCGCCTCGCGGCTGAGCTGCGAGATGGCCTGGTCGCGCGCGAACTGCTGGAACAGCCGCACCGAGATCGCGGTCGTGACGACGCCGGCCAGCACGATTCCCGCGAGGAAGATGAGCGGCAGCTGGACTCGCAGCGACCTCAGAGACCTGAGCATGGTCCTAAGTCTTCGTCTTCTCCTTGCGCGCGTCCTTCGCGGGCGACACCTTGTAGCCGACTCCCCACACCGTGACGATCGGCGACGCGTCGCCGAGCTTGCGGCGTAGCTGGCGCACGTGGACGTCGACCGTCCGCGTGTCGCCGGCGAACGTGTAGCCCCAGACGCGCTCGAGCAGCTGATCGCGCGTCAGCACCAGCCCCCGGTGATCGAGGAGCTCCCAGAGCAGGTCGAACTCCTTCGGCGCGAGCTGCACCTCCTCGTCGCCCACCGTCACCTCGCGCCGTCCCGAGTCCACCCGGAGGTCGCCGTGCACGATCACCTCGGTCTCGCGCTCGCGCCGCTCGGGCGCCGCGCGGCGGAGGATCGACTTCACGCGCGCAACGAGCTCGCGCGGGTTGAACGGCTTCGTCAGATAGTCGTCGGCCCCGACCTCGAGCCCGATGATCTTGTCGACGTCCTCGTCGCGCGCGGTCAGCATCAGGATCGGCACGTCGCTCGACTGGCGGATCCGCCGGCAGACCTCGATCCCGTCGATGTCCGGCAGCATCAGGTCGAGCACGATCAGCGACGGGACCTCCTCGGCCACCCGGGCCAGCGCGTCGCCGCCGGTCGCCGCCGTCCGCACGCCGTAGCCGGCGTTCTTGAGGTAGAGCGAGACGAAGGAGGCGATCGACCCTTCGTCCTCGACCACGAGGATGTTCGCGGTCGGAGCGCTCAAACTAGGGCCCCGTCGTCGTCGTCGTCGGCGGCGGAGCGCTGATCTTCGGCGTGCCGAAGGGGACCGTGATCGGGTCGACGATGGGAACGGGCCTCCACTTGCCGCCGTCGAGCGCGTAGTCGCCGTCGTCGAGCACCGTCAGCGAGGGGACGATCCTGGCCTTGCCGACCCCGACCGTGGTCAGGTCGATGCCCGCCGCGTTCAGGAACTGGAGCTTGTAGGTGCCGCCCGTGATGCGGAAGGTCAGGTCGCGGCCCGCGTACAGGGTCGAGCCGTCGGGCAGCGTCTTCGGCGGCCTGTCGGAGCCCGAGACGTTGACGTCCCCGTCGTTCGCCACGGGGTCGGTGACGATCAGCGCGCCCCGGTCCATCTGCCCCCAGAGGACGCCGTCGCCGGTGATCGTGACGTTGCCGTACACCGCGCGCAGCTCGAGCGCGCCGTCGCCCGCCGCCCGTGTGGCCGCCAGTGCGGCCGGGACGACGATGAGCCCCGCAAGCAGGATGAGACAGAGCCGGCGCATCGACTGAAAGAAGTCTTTCTGCAGCGATTATGCCGGTCGTGAGGGAGTTGTAAGGAGTTTGCGGGCCGCCGGTGACGGCTGTCGGCGGCCGAGCTTGTAGCGTCGGCTTCCCGTGCACGATCTGACGACCTTCGGGCTGGCGATCCTCCTCGTCTCCGCGACGCTGCTCGCGGCGCTCTTCCTGGCGAAGGTGAGCGCGCGGCTCGCCGTCCCGGCGGGCGCGCTCTTCCTCCTGGCGGCGGCCGGCGCCTCCGCCCTCTTCCCGTCGCTCGCCGTCCGCGTCGAGACCGTCGAGCGCATCGCCACCGTCGCGCTGATCGTCATCCTCTTCCAGGGCGGCGCGTCGATCGGGCTGCGCCGCATCCGCCCGGCCGTCGTCCCGATCGTGAGCCTCGGTGCGCTCGGGACCTTCGCCTGTGCCGGGCTGATCGCCGTCTTCGTCCACGTCGCGTTCGGCCTCGGCTGGCTGACGTCGGGGCTGCTGGGCGCCGCCGTGGCTCCCACCGACCCGGCGGTGATGTTCTCCGTGCTCGGCGACATCGAGATCCGCGGCCGGACGCGGACGATCCTCGAGGGCGAGTCCGGCGCGAACGACCCCGTCGGGATCGCGCTCATGGTCGGTCTGATCGACCTCGCACAGCACGCCGACGCGACCTTCTGGGTCGTCGTCCGCGTCTTCGCCGAGCAGATCGCGATCGGCAGCGCCGTGGGCATTGCCGGCGGCGTGGTCGCGACCTATCTCATGCCGCGAATCGAGCTGCCCTCGCCCGGGCTCAACACACTGCGCACGCTGGCGCTCGCCGGGATGGTGTACGGCGTCGCCGCGGTCGCACACGGCTCCGGCTTCATCGCCGTGTTCATCGCCGGCGTCATCGTGGGCGATCTCGAGCTGCCGTTCAAGCACGAGATCGAGGTGTTCGAGGAAGGGCTCGCCGCGCTCGCCGAGATCGTCGTCTTCACGGCGCTCGGCCTCACGATCGGCATCTCGTCGATCGCGTTCGCGCGCTTCGGCGAGGGCCTCGCGGTCGCGGCGGTCCTGGCACTGCTCGCGCGACCTCTGGTCGCCGGCGTACTGCTGCTCCCGGTCCGGCTGCGCGCCGGCGAGCGGCTGTTCGTGATCTGGGGTGGGCTGAAGGGAGCGGTGCCGATCCTGCTGGCGGCGTTCACGATCACCGCGCACGTCGACGACGCCCGGCGGATCTACCAGATCGTCTTCGTCGTCGTGCTCGCCTCGGTCGTCGTGCAGGGCAGCACGATCCCGTTCGCGGCACGCCGGTGCCGCGTCGAGATACGCCGTCAGTCGTAGCGGTAGAAGCCCTCACCAGACTTCCGGCCCGCGACCCCGACGGTGCGGATCTCCGCCGCCGTCAGACGCGCTCGACGACGCCGGCGATCGCCATGCCGAACCCGACGCACATCGACGCGACGCCGTAGCGCGCCCCGCGGCGCTCGAGCTCGCCGAGCAGCGTGGCGGTGACGCGAGCACCGGTCGCGCCGAGCGGATGCCCGAGCGAGATCCCGCCGCCGTTGGGATTGACGTCGGCCATTCGCTCGCCGAGCTCGAGGTCGGCCACTGTCTGGAGGACGACGGAGGCGAACGCCTCGTTGATCTCGAACACGGCGACGTCGTCGAGCGTGATCCCGGCGCGCGCCAGCGCCTTGCGGATCGCCTGCGGGTTGCCGTGCAGCATCCGCGTGGGGTCGACGCCGGCGAGGCCGAAGCCGGCGAACCGCGCACGGGGCTCGAGACCGAGCCGTCCGCACGCCGCCTCGCCCGCGATCAGCACCGCGGCGGCGCCGTCGACGATCTGCGAGGAGTTGCCGGCGGTGACCACACCGCCGGGCCGGAAGGCCGGAGAGAGCGCCGCGAGCGCCTCGGCGGACGTGTCCCTGCGCGGGGTCTCGTCGACCGCGAACACGGCCGGCGCCGCGACGGCGCTCCCCCGCGCCCCGGGCGGGCTGCCGGGCCCCGGCCCGGGAGCGGGCGGTTCCGGCAGCTCGACCGGGACGATCTCCTGCTCGAACCGGCCGGTGTCGATCGCCGCGATCGCGCGCCGATGTGAGGTGAGCGAATACTCGTCGAGCGCCTCACGGCCGAGCCTCCACTCGTCGGCGAGCAGCTCGGCCGAGATCCCCTGCGGGACGATCTCGAACCGGTCGGTGACGAGCGACGAGACGTCTCCCCCGTTCGAGCCCATCGGCACCCGGGACATCATCTCGACGCCTGCCGAGACGACGACGTCGAGCTGCCCGGCCGCGACGGCGGCTGCCGCGTTGAAGTTGGTCTGCATCGAGGAGCCGCATTGCCGGTCGACGGTCGTGCCGGAGACCTCGACGGGCCAGCCGGCCGCGAGCAGCGCCATCCGGCCGATGTTCCAGCCCTGCTCGCCGATCTGCGTGACGCACCCCATCTGCACGTCGTCGACCAGCGCCGGATCGAGCGCCACCCGTTCGACGAGCCCGTTCAGAAGCTGCGCGGCCAGGTCGTCGCCCCGCATCGCGGCGAGCGTGCCGTTCCGGCGCCCGATCGGCGAGCGGACGGCGTCGACGACGTAGGCGTCCATGCCCGTCAAGCGTAGACCGGCAGCCAGGGCTTCTCGTCGTGTGCGAGGTAGACCCGGGCCGGCCGGAGCTCGTGGATGCGTCGGATCGACGGCGTGGCCCCGTCGATCAGCTCCCGCATCGAGTGGGTGACGTCGCCGCCGAGCACGGTCCGCCCCTCCGGCGTCTCGACGACCACCGCCTGGTGGCCGCGCGAGTGTCCCGGCGTGAAGAGCACCGAGACGCCCTCGAACAGCTCGGCGTCTCCCTCGACCTCGACATAGGTCGCGCCGGGGAAGTGCACCCACTCCTCGAGGTAGTCCGGGGCCAGGGCCGCAGCCAGCTCCTCTCGCTGCACGAATGTCGGAATGCCCGCGAAGCGCCGGTTGCCGCCGCAGTGGTCGAAGTGAAGGTGCGTGTTGATCACCCCCACGACGTTCCCGAGCGCCGGCCACGGGCGCAGCGACGGCGACCACTGCCGGTCGAGCTCCGGCGTCGAGTCGATCATGCCGGTGTCGACGAGGATCGTCCCTTCGTCGCGGTGGATCGCCCAGCCGTACACCGGCCAGACCGCACCGTCCACCGTCACGTCGCAGAAGTGCAGCGGGACGATCTCCATCAGTCCGCGTACGCCCCCTCGACGCCGACGACCCGTCCGCGCCGGTCGAGGATCGCGTTCACGACGAGGAACGACGCGCCGGCGTACACCCAGCCGGCAAGGCAGTCGACGACGTAGTGCTCGCCCATGTACACGAGCGCGAACGCCATCGCCACCGGGTAGAGCGCGAGCAGCGGACGCGTCCACCAGGGCAGGACCGACCAGAAGAAGAGCGTGAACAGCATCGCGTACGCCGAGTGCAGCGACGGCATCGCCGCGACGTTGTTGGCGTAGTGGATGCCGTGCTCGAACAGTGCGTTCGAGTGCCCGATCGGGACCTTCGCCCAGACGATCGGGACGATCCGGTTCGCCTCGCCGATGCTCCCGTGCTGGGCGGCCATCCACGGCGGCATCGCCGGGTAGAGAACGTACGTCGCGAACCCTGCGATCGTGAGCGTGCACACCATGCAGACGTAGCGGCGGAACCGATCGTGCGCGAACGTCCACAGCGCAGCGGCTGCGATGAAGGTGACGAGAAAGTGCGTCAGGTAGACGAACCACGAGAGGTAATCCCACCAGTGCACGTCGTTCGCGCCGTGCCAGAGGTGCGTCTGCAGCCAGACGGTCGGGATCGGCGAGCCGAGCAACCTGCTCTCGAGGCGGATCTGCGGGAACTCGTGTGCGGGGAAGAGCAGCCCGTCCGCGATCCCGCGCAGGAGGTCGTAGATGAGCAGCAGGGCGATGAACGGCAACCAGTCGCGGACCAGTCGCGGCAGGCGCAGACGGAGGTTGGTCGCGGAGAACGCGATCATGCCCGTGAGCACCCACGTCAGGACCATCTCCCGGGAGGTCGGGACTCCGAGGCCCACGACGAGGACGACCGTCGCCAGCACCCAGGCCAGGGGCGCCCCGATCCGCACCGCGCTCACGGCGGGCATTCTCACATTTAGTCTTTGGTCGGCATGGCGACGACCGTCAGCGACCACCTGCTGCCGATCGGCGGCGAGCGGATCGAGACCGGATCCTGGCTCGAGGTTCATTCGCCCTATTCGGGCGAGGTCGTCGGCCGCGTCGCGTCCGGCGGGGCGGCCGAGGCCCGGCGGGCGCTCGACGCCGCCGACGACGCGCTCCGGCGCCCGCTGCCCGCGCACGAGCGGGCAAGGCTGCTCGATGCGATCGCCGCCTTGCTCGCGGCGCGCAGCGAGGAGGCGGCCCGCACGATCTCCCGGGAGGCCGGAAAACCGATGAAGGCTGCTCGGGTCGAGGCGGCGCGTGCGAACTCGACCTTCACGTTCGCCGCGGTCGAGGCGCGAAAGCTCGCCGGCGAGGTCGTGCCGATGGACGCGTCGGCGGCGGGCGACGGGAAGCTCGCGTTCACGCTGCGCCGGGCGATCGGCATCGTCGGAGCGATCTCGCCCTTCAATTTCCCGCTCAACCTCGTCGCTCACAAGGTTGCGCCGGCGCTCGCCGCCGGCTGCCCGGTCGTGCTCAAGCCCGCCGGCGCCACCCCGCTGTCGGCGCTGCTCCTCGCCGGGCTGGCCGAGGAGGCCGGCCTGCCTCCGGGGTGGCTGAACGTCGTTGCAGGCTCCGCGGCGCCGATCGGCGACGAGCTCGTCGGTGACGAGCGCGTGAAGCTGATCACGTTCACCGGTTCGGGGGCAGTCGGGTGGCAGCTCGCCGAGCGCGCGCACCGCAAGCGGGTGAAGCTCGAGCTCGGCAATGCGACGCCCGCGATCGTCTGCGCCGATGCGCCCGACGGCACGGCGGCCAGGCTCGCGGCGAACGCGTTCTCGTTCGCCGGCCAGAGCTGCATCTCCGTGCAGCGCATCTACGTCGACGAGGCGGCGTGGGACGCGTTCGTCGCCGATTTCGTGCCCGCCGTCCGAGCGCTCAAGGTCGGCGACCCTGCCGACGAGGACACCGACGTCGGCCCCGTGATCTCCGCGGGCGAACGCGACCGTGTGGCGGCGTGGATCGGCGAGTCGCACGGCGAGGTGCTGGCGGGCGGCGGCGAGACGGCCGACGGGCTGCTCGAGCCGACCGTGATCGCGTCTCCGGCGCCCGACGACAAGGTGCAGTGCGAGGAGGTGTTCGGGCCGGTCGTCACGCTGACGCGCACGAGCGGTCTCGACGAGGCCGTCACGCTCGCCAACGCGACCCGCTACGGGCTCCAGGCAGCCGTCTTCTCCCGCGACATCCGAACGTGCCTCGACGCCGCGCAGCGGCTCGAGTTCGGCGGTGTGACGGTGAACGAGGCGCCGACGTTTCGCGCCGACCAGATGCCCTACGGCGGCGTGAAGGCGTCGGGAAACACGAAGGAAGGCCCGGCGTGGGCAGTGCGCGAGATGACCGAAGAGCGTCTCGTCGTGATCGATCTCTAAGATTTCGGTTGCATGTCGCCGCTTCATCGCCGGCGGTCCGACGCCGAGGGGATCGCACCGCGGCGCCCGAACCCGGGGGTGCTCCGCCGTGAGCGGCGGCTGCTCAAGAAGGCGCGCATCGAGGCGCTCACCGAGCTCGGCGGCCTGCTGGTCGAGATGTACCGCCGCGGCGGCTTCCGCGAGGACCTGCTCGCCGAACGCTGCGCAGGCGTGGTCGGCATCGACGCCCGACTGGCCGAGATCGAGGACCTCCTGCACGCACGCCGTCACGCGCCACGCTGCGAGTGCGGCGTGCCGATCCTTCGCGGCTCGCATTTCTGCCCGAACTGCGGCCGGACGCTCGACGCGGACTCGGGGGCCGGGCCCGACGTCCCGTCGGAGGACACCGTGCTCGCCTCGCAGCCCGACGACTGACCGGGGTGTCGGCCGGCCCGGACACGCGCGAGAACGAGCGGTTCGCCGCGATCGCGGGCACCGACGAGAGCTGCCCGCGCTGCGGCGCCCGCCGCTCCGCCGACCAGACCTACTGCCTCGACTGCGGCCTCCGCCTGCCCCAGGTCTCCGGCGCGGTGCCCGCGCTGCGCCGCCGCTGGCTGCGCGTCGTCGGTTGGTACCCGGGCGACTTCGTCTGGGCGGCGCTGCTGGCCCTCCTGATCGCGATGGCCGGCGCCGCGGCCGCGATCGCCGTCAGCGAGCGGCGCGCCGGCCCGGGCGCGCCGGCATTCGACGCGGCGACCGCCGCGGTTTCGGTGCGTGCGCCGGCGGCCGAGCCTCCGAGACGGCTCCGGGCGCGCGTGGGCGCCGGGAAGCTCCCGACGGCCCCCGGGCGCGGCGGAGCGCGCCCGGGGCGCACGACATGGCCCAGGAATGCGAACGGCTGGACGATCGTGCTCGTCTCCTACCCGAAGACGACGGGCCGGATCGAGGCGCTCGCCAAGGAGACGGCGGCCGCCAACGCCGGCCTGGCACAGGTCGGCGTGCTCGACTCGAGCCGTTTCGCGAGCCTGCAGCCGGGGTATTTCGTCGTGTTTGCGGGGATCTACGCCTCCCAGACCGACGCCGAGACCGCGGTCCCGACCGTGCGCGCCGCCGGTTTCGGCGGTGCCTATTCGCGACAGATCGCACGATGATTCGTTTGCAAGTCGGAAAACATTTGTAACAGCGCCGGGGACGGTGTAGAGTGGCCCCCGGGTCGCATCCGAACGCCGCGAACATGACGAAATGTGACGCCTGTAAAGGGCCGCAGCTCGAGTCTTAAGGAGAACACGTGACGCCTATGGACGAGCGGATCCTGCACATCCAGCACTGCATGTATCAGTACTCGCGAGCGATTTACCGCTCGATCAGAGACCTGATCGACCCCTACGCCGACCCGGGCACGCGGCTCGAATACCGTCGCGAGGTGCTGGGCGCGTGCGAGGGGACGATGCAGCGCCTCGCCGCCGACCCCCACTACTTCGCGAAGCCCGACAAGGCATTGTTCGGAGACATCCGGCGATACTTCCCGATCACCGTTCAGGCGCAGGTCGCCTGGGCCGTGTCGGAGGGCGTGAACGCGGCCGTCGACTTCGTCGAGGGCCAGATCGAGGCCGGTGCATTCGACGGCGGCGTCGCACGCTGTCGTGCGACGACGCGCAAGGGAAAGCCCTGCCAGCGCACGCCGCTTCCCGAGCGCGACTACTGCCCGTCGCACCAGCATCTCGAACGCAGTCGCGTAGCTGCGTGACGCGCTGACACCGTCCGGCCGATAGGCTCGGCCAGATGTCCCACGACACGGACAAGCTGATCCGTCAGCTGTCGCTGGTCGCGTTCCTGATGGCCGAGCGACGGCCGCTGACCGCGCGCGACATCAAGTCGAACGTCGAGGGCTACCAGGAGATGAGCGACGAGGCATTCGCACGCCGCTTCTACTCCGACCGCGCCGAGCTCGTCGCGCTCGGCGTGCCGCTCGACAGCCAGCGCGACGAGTTCACGGGCGAGGAGCTGTACACGCTGCGTTCGGAGCGCTACTTCCTGCCCGAGCTCGAGCTCGACGACGAGGAGCTGGCGGCGCTCCAGACCTGCTTCTACCTGCTCGAGGGGCGCTTCGCGTACGCCGAGCCGCTCCGTCTCGCGCTGCAGAACCTCGCGCTCGGACGCTCGGCCGGCAGCCTCGCGGCGCCGCCGACGGGCACCGCGGTTCGTGCGGTCGTCCGCGACCCGGACTACTCGCCCGAGCTCCAGGGCCGGCTCGGAAAGCTCGAGGGCGCGATCTCGAAGCAGCGCACGGTGAAGTTCCGCTACTGGTCGATCTACCGCGACAGCGAGCAGGAGCGGACCCTGAATCCCTATGCGCTCCTGCCCGAGAACGGCTCCTGGTACGTGATCGGACACGATCTCGACCGACGGGACATCCGGACCTTCCGCGTCTCCCGCATCCGGTCCGACATCCGTTTCGCCACGCGCCGCGAACGCGACTTCAGGCTGCCGCCCGAGTTCGACGTCGAGGAGTACCGCGGCCGCGCCGAGTGGCAGTTCGGCGACGACGCCGGCGAGGCGCGGATCGAGGTCGCTCCCGACACCGCGTGGTGGGTCGAGCGTGCCTACGGAGGCGAGCGCAACGACGTCGACGGCGACGTGTTCACGACGCGCTACGCGTCGGCCGAGCTGCTCGCCCGCTGGATCCTGCGCCAGGACGGCCGCGCGATCCCGCTCGAGCCCTCGGAGCTGCGGCGTCTGGTGGTCGAGGGCGCGCGCGCCGCCCGCGCCGCGCACGAGGGCGCCTCGCCGACCCCCGCCGGGCCGGCCGCGCCGGGCGTGAGCTCCGCGGCCGTCGAGCGTGCGGCAGGCCCGGTCGCGCCCGAGCGGTTCGGCGTCCTGCAGTCGCTGCTCGCCTACCTGCTCGCCGCGTGCGGCGACGAGCGCACCGGCGTGCTGCCGGCGTCGGAGCTGGTCGAGCGCTTCGCGATCCCCCCGGAGCAGCTCGAGGAGCACCTGTCGCTGCTCAACCTCGTCAACTTCGGCGGCGGCTGCTACGCGGTGTACGCCGAGTTGCGGGGCGACGAGGTCTGGGTCGACAAGGAGCTGTTCGGCGACACCTTCCGCCGGCCGCCGCGCCTGACGCCGCTCGAGGCGCGGGCGATCAGGCTGGCGCTCGAGTTCGTCGGACCGATGATCGCCGCCGGCGCGCACTCGCCGCTCGACCGCGTCCGCGCCAAGCTCGAGGAGACGTTCGGGCAGTTCGAGCTCTCGCAGACGCCCGCGCCGCATGCCGGCGAGGAGGAGGACCTCGTCGCGACGCTGACCGCGGGCATCGACACGCAGCGCCTGGTCGAGATCGAGTACCTGAAGCCCGAGGAGCAAGAGGTCGTGACGCGCACGGTCGAGCCGTACGCGATCGAGCGCCGGCTTCCGCATTGGTACGTCCACACGTGGGACATCGAGCGCGACCAGCCGCGCTCGTACCGGCTCGACCGCATGCGGAAGGCGAAGCTGCTGCGCAAGTCCTTCACGCCGCGCGAGGGCTTCGACCCTTCGGAGCTGAAGCAGGCCACGACGGCGAGGATCTGGTACTCGCCGGTCGTGGCGCGCTGGGAGGTCGAGAAGGGCGCCACGCCGCTCGTGGACGGGTCGGCGCTCGCGGAGAAGGCTGTCGGGAGCGCCGAGTGGCTCGTCGGCGAGGTCGTCTCCTACCGCGGCGAGGCGATCGTGCTCGAGCCGCACGATCTGCGAGCCCGCGTCGCCCAGCGCGCCCGCGAGCTGGCGGCCGAGCTGCGGCCGTCCCGCGCAAGGGCGACCTGAGCGTGCCTTTCAGAATGACCTTCGTCGATCCGGGTGCGATTCGGCGGGTGCGATGCAAGGACGCAGCGCCCAGCGGGCGTGCTCGGCCAGGAGCTCGTCGTCGCCGGACGCGTAGCGCTCGAGCACGTCGCGATGCCCGCCCGCATCGGTGTTGCCGAGCGCGACGATCGCGTTGCGCCGCAGCCACCGCGGCTCGTTGCGTGGCACGTACAGCCGGTCGTAATCGTCGACGAGCGCACGGCCGTCCTCCACGAGCCAGCGCACCAGGTCGACGTGCCCCGCCGCGTCCTCGGCGTCGTCGCCGCGCCGGCGTGCGACTCCCCGGTTCCACGGGCAGACGTCCTGGCAGATGTCGCAGCCGTAGACCTGTGCGCCCAGCGCGGCCCGGTAGGGCTCCGGGATCGCAGTCGGCGCCTGCGTCCAGTACGACAGGCACTTCGTCGCGTCGAGCACGCCCGGCTCGTCGAGCGCTCCGGTCGGGCAGGCGTCGATGCAGATGCGGCACTCGCCGCAGTCCGTCCGGAGCGGCGCCGTCGGCTCGAGCTCGACGTCGGTGACCACCGTTCCCAGCACCACCCACGAGCCGTGCCGCTTCGTGATCAGCATCGTGTTCTTGCCGTAGAAGCCGACGCCGCTCCGCGCTGCGGCCTCGCGGTCGACGTGCTGGTTCGCGTCGACGAGCACGCGGCAGCGGCCGCCGAGCAGCTCACCGATGCGCGTGAGCTTCTCGCGGAGCTCGGCGTATGCGTCGTGCCACGTGTAGCGGGCGAGCCGCCCCTCCCCCACCTCGAGCGGCGGCTCCGGTGTCCAGTAGCAGAGCGCTGCCGAGATCACGCTGCGCGCGCCGTCGAGCAACGACTCGGGATGGCACGACCGCTCGGGTTGCGCCATCGTGAACCCCATGTCTGCGAACAGCCCGCGCTCGCGGCGTTCCCTGATGTGCCGCTCCGTATCGGCGTAGGCCTCGGCGCGGGCGACGCCGATCGCGTCGAGCCCGAGCCCGGCCGCGTGCCGGCGAAGTTCGTCGACGTTCATGCGAGGATCATGCCCGGATGAAAGCGGTGCGCATCCACGAGGAAGGCGGGCCCGGGGTGCTCCGCTACGAGGACGTCGCCGACCCGGTGGCCGGCGAGGGCGAGGCGCTGGTCGAGCTCCGCGCCGCATCGGTGAACCACCTCGACGTCTGGATCCGCAAGGGTCTGCCCTCGGTGCCGAAGCCGCGCATCCTCGGCGCCGACGGCGCCGGCGTGATCGCGGGGACGGACGAGCGCGTCGTGATCAATCCCGCGATCGTGCAGAACGGGCGGAAGCACATCGTCGGCGAGAACACCGACGGCACCTACGCCGAGCTGATCGCCGTGCCGCGCGACTTCGTGCACCCGATCCCCGATCACCTCGGTTTCGAGGAGGCAGCCGCCTTCCCGCTGACCTTCGAGACGGCGTACCGGATGCTCGTGACCCGCGCCCGGCTGGAGGAGGGCGAGTGGGTGCTCGTCTGGGGCATCGGCGGGGGTGTGGCCACCGCCTCGCTTGCGCTCGCGAAAGCGCTCGGCGCGAAGGTGTTCGTCACGTCGTCGAGCGACGAGAAGCTCGCCCGCGCAACCGAGCTCGGCGCGGACGCAACCGTGAACCATGCGACCGGCGACGTCGTCGCGGCCGTGAAGGACGTGACCGGCGGCGGTGCGCACGTCGTCGTCGACGACGTCGGGGAGGCGACCTGGCGACGCACGCTCGACGCGGCGCGGCCGGAGGGCCGGATCGTCGTCTGCGGCGCGACCACCGGGCCGAATCCGCCGGCGGCCCTCCACCGTGTGTGGTGGAAGCAGCTCTCGGTCCTCGGTTCGACGATGGGCTCGCCCGAGGACTTCAAGGGCGCGTACGACCTCGTGGTGAGCGGTCGCGCGCTGCCCGTCGTCGATCGCGTCTTCCCGCTCGCCGAGGCGGCCGCCGCGCACGAACGGCTGGAGGCCGGCGCGCAGCTCGGGAAGATCGTGTTGCAGATCCCGGGCTGACCGTCTACGCGGCCGCGTAGCCCTCGCTGCGCAGCAGCGTGCGCGCGAGCTCGGCCGTCTCGGCTCCCATCACGAGGATGACGAGCACGCCGCCGTACTCCGGCGACACGTGGCGCAGCTCGAAGTCCTCGATGTTGACCGACGCCGCGCCGAGGATCTGCGTGATCCGGGCGAGCACGCCCGGGCGGTCGGGCACGCGGATGCGGATGCGGTGCAGCTGCCCGGCCTCGGCCCGGTAGGCGTGGCGGAGCAGCTCGTTGCGCCCCTCCTGCGCACCGGCGATCGACCGCTCGAGAGCGTCCCGGTCGGCGCCGGCGAGCGCGCCCTCGAGCGACTCGAGCTCGGCTCGGAGCGACGCGACCGCGGCGGCGATCAGGTCGCCGTTCTCGATGAAGATGTCGGCCCACACTGCGCTGTTCGCGCCCGCGACACGCGTCATCTCACGGAACGACGCGCCCGCCGACTCGAGCGCCCCGGGCTCACCCGCCGCGACGTGCATCAGCGCGTTCGCGAGTGCGTGCGGGAGGTGGCTCGTCAGGGCGAGCAGGCGGTCGTGCGCCGCCGCGTCGCGGCGCAGCGGCCGTGCCCCGAGCGCCGCCACGAACCTCTCGACGGTCTCGACGCACGCACCGTCCGTGGAAGCGGCCGGCGTCAGGAACCAGGTCGCCCCGTCGAAGAGCTCCGCGGTCGCGCGGTCCGGCCCGCTGGTCTCGCCGCCCGCCACCGGATGGCCGGGCACGAAGCGCGGATCGTCGACCGAGTCGGCGAGCGCGCGCTTGGTCGACGCGACGTCCGTCACCGTCACGTCGTCCGGGGCTGCGGCGAGCACCTCGCGCACGGTCGCGACGGCCGAGCCGACAGGCACGGCTGCGACGACGAGCTGAGCGTCGCGAACGGCGTCGGCGACCGAGGAGCGAGCGGCGAGCGCGGCGCGCGTGGATGCCTGACGGAGCCGGTCCGGGTCGGCGTCGTAGGCGGCGACGGAGGCGACGCCGGCACGTGCGGCGGCGAGACCGACCGACGTCCCGACCAGCCCCGTGCCGATGATCGCCAGCCGCTCGATCCCCGCCCCCTGCGGGCGCACGGCCTGCGCGGACGGGCGATCGACCTGGAGCTCCTGCTTCATCACGTCGAGGACGGCGGAGAAGATGGCGTTCACGCCCCGCTCGGAGAGCGGGCCGCGGTTGACGCTCGCGAGCTCGCGGAGGAGGGCCGACTCGCGCTCCGCATCGACGAACCGGACGTTCGTCGCGTCCTTGTGGGCGCGAACGCTCGTCACCAGCTCGAGGCGCTGATTGAGAGCGTCGAGGATCGTGCGGTCGACCGCCGCGATCTCGGCGCGGAGCGCGGCCAGCTCGGGAGGTGGATCGGCCATGCGCAACTAATAGCCGACAGCGCCCTTCGCGGTCGTGAGAGCGGGGCGCACGGCCGTACACTCGCCGTGTGGGCGGCAGCCTTCCCCATCGCCCGCTCGGCGACTCGGGCCTCAGCGTCTCGCGGCTCGCGCTCGGGTCGTGGCGGACGTACGAGCGCATCCCGCGCGACCGTGGCGTGGCCGTCATGCGGGCGGCACGTGAGCTCGGGATCGACTTCCTCGACGACGCGCGCTACGACGACGAGACGGGTGCCGCCCCGCTTCGCACCGGCTACTCGGAGGTCGTCTTCGGCGAGCTCTTCCGCGCGTCCGGATGGAAGCGCGACGAGGTCGTCGTCTCGAACAAGCTCTGGTGGGAGTTCTGGCCGGAGCAGAGCGCGGCGCAGGAGGTCGACGGATCGCTCGCGCGCATGGGCTTCGACCACCTCGACCTCCTCTACTCGTGCCCGAGCCGCAGCGAGCCGCCCGTCGAGGAGATCGTCCGGGCAGTCGGCGAGCTGATCGAGTCGGGCAAGGTACGCGCCTGGGGCACGTGCAACTGGGAGCCGGCCCGACTCGCGAGCGCAGCGGAGATCGGGCGGCGCGAGGGCGTACCGGCACCCTGTGCGGCGCAGCTGCCCTACAGCCTGGCGGATCGCGAGCACGTCGAAGGCGGTCCCGCTCGAGACGCGCTCGACCGCGCAGGGGCGTCCGTGGTCGCCTCGTTCGTGCTGGCCGGCGGCATCCTCACCGGCAAGTACGCCGTCGGGGCGGACGGCGGACGGATGAGCGGCGAGGTCGCAAGCCCGCAGCTCGAGGCGGCCGTCCGCGCGGCCGGGGAGCTCCGCCGGCTCGCCGTGCAGTTCGGCACGACCCCGGCGGCCCTCGCGATCGCCTTCGCCGCGGCCGGCCCAGGGGTCGCCTCCGTGCTCTTCGGCGCCACGACGGCGGACCAGCTCACCGAGAACGCGGCAGGCCTCGACCTGCTCGAGCGGCTGACCGCCGACGACCTGGCCGGGCTGCGCGCGATCGGCGCCGGATAGCCGGAGCGCGCGGCCCTCGGGCAAGAGGGGTTGCCGAGGACCAGCGCGCAGCTCCAGGGTGCAGTTCGGGCGGTCTCGACCGCCTGACACAAACAGGCTGTTCAGGCCCCTCGGTGAGGGGAAGGGCCTGGTGACTGCGGCCACATCGGCCCTTCCCAGGACTCATGTCGGCCGGGCCGGCCGGCCCGGCAATCCCTCGAGCTGCTATCCGAAGCCGAAGGACGACTTCGTGTCCCGTTTCAGGACGACGGCGGTCGCCGACCCATTCCGGGCGGCGGGACAACTGTAGTTTCCCGCACGCGGCTCAGGACAATCCCCGCTGCAACCGACGACCAGCCGGCCGAGGATCACTGAATGCTCGGAGGTACGTCGTCCTACGCGATCTGCTGGTCTCGACCGGGTGAGCCACCGGCAACCGGCAAGGTGACGCCCACCGAGACCATGCTCGAATTGAGCGGAAGCGTCGGCAGCCGAGCCGTCAGCGAATCGATCAGCTACCTCGAGATCGCGTCTGTCCGGATCGAACGCACCGGCCCGCTGCGGCTTCGCGGCCAGCCGACCGTCGTCCTCGAGCGCCGCGGCGGTGAGCTGCTCCTCGTCGCGCCGCTCGGCCCCGGGATCCTCCATGAGATCAGCAGCCTGATCGGCGAGCTCGCAGCCCGGCACCACGACGACGAGATCGCAGTCGTCCTGCCGTTGAAGGAGAGCGCCATCGCCGCTGCGAAGCGCCACATCGCCGCCGGACCGCCATTCGACCCGGTCGAGCGAGGGCTCGACCATCACATCGTCTTCCTGGCCACGACCGAGGCGATCCTCGTCTTCGGCGGCGTGGGCGCAGCCGAAACAGTCCGCGACATCATCCTCGACCCCGCAGCTTGGGCCGACGCGAACGACTGGACTCCCCTGCTCGCCGGCCCACCCCGCCTGGCACTCGCGACCTACGTCTGGTCGACTGCCACCGACGCGCGGCTCTCGGCCGCTGGTCGTCGGTAAGCGGTTCGGAGATACTCGCAGCGTGTCGGATGATCCGTTGGAAGGGACGGGCCGGCTCGTGGAGCTCGAGCGCGAGGAGTGCGTCGCGCTGCTGGCTCGATCGACTCTCGGAAGGCTCGCGGTCAGTCCGCCCGGCTGGAAGTCGCCGCCGGTCATCTGCCCCGTCACCTACGCGTACGACCGTGCGTCGCAGTCGATCGTGTTTCGCTCCGGACGAGGATCGAAGCTCACGGCGCTGCTGCTCGCGGGACAGGCGGCGTTCGAGATCGACGGCGTCGAGCCAGGCGGGGAGTCGGGGTGGAGCGTGATCGCCTCTGGGCCGGTCGAAGAGGTCACCACGAGGACCGAGATCGACCGTCTCGACCGTCTCGAGCTGCGCCCATGGGCACCCGGCGCGAAACCGCACTGGCTGCGGATCCGCGCGACGGTTGTGAGCGGCCGGCGGATCGTGTGACGGCACATCACCGCCGCCGTCTCAAGTACGCAGCTTGTCTTGCCCGACCCTCTATCCGAAGCCGAGGATGAACTTGGCGTCGTCCGACATGCGATCGGGCGTCCACGGCGGCTCGAAGGTGAGCTCGCTGTCGACGCGGCCGACGCCTGGGATCTCGCCGACGAAGCGCTCGATGTCCTCCTGGATCATGGCGCCCGCGGGGCAGCCCATCGAGGTCAGCGTGTACGTCACCTTGACGTTCTCGCCCTCGACCTCGGCACCGTAGAAGAGACCGAGCTCGACGATGTCCATCCCGAGCTCGGGGTCCTCGACCTGGCGCAGCGCCTCGATCACCTCGTCGGTCGTCGGCATGAGCGCAGGCTAGCTCAGACGGCCTGGCGTGCGCGGTCGGCGGCCATGAGGACGAACTCGACCACCTCGTCGATCGCGCGCTCCACGTTCGCGTTCTCGACGACGGGGACGCCCTCGCGGATCGCGCGCTCCACGAGGTGCGCCTGGACGGTCCGGATCGCATCGAGGTGATCCAGGTACTTGTCCATCGCGCGGATCCCGCCCGTGGCGGCATCGCGGACGTGGAAGTGGACGCGGTGGGCCTCCTCGTCGGGGATCGCGACGATCACGTGCACGACCAGCGCCCCGTCGACCTCGGCCGGCACGAGCCCGGGCACGAGGTGGACGCCCTCGAGGACGATCGACCATCCCTCGGTCAGCGCGCGCCGGATCGCGGCGTCGATCCCGACGCTGACGTGCCGCGACTGCTCGACGAACCCCGCCACCGTCGGGTCGCCCTTGACCTCTCCGATCACCGCCTCCCCTGCGGCGAAGCTGGAACGGTGGATCGTCGGCATGAACTCCTCCGAGAAGAAGGCGCGCATCGTCTGGCGGATGAAGTCGGTCGACGTGACGCGCGTGATGCCGAGCCGGTGGGCGACCTCGGCGGCGATCGTCGACTTGCCGGTGCCGGTCGACCCGCCGATGAGCACGATCAACGGCACGTCGAGCGCCTGCAGGTCGGCGAGCCGGCTCAGGCGCTTCACGGCGCGCTCTCCCTCCGCGTCGCCGAGCGTCTCGCGCGCGAGCTCCTCGAGCCGCGGCAGGTCGATCGTGCGCTCGCGCCGCTCCGCCAGGTCGACCTCGATCCGGCGTGCCAGGTTGTACGCGCGGTCGGCGGAGACGCCGACGGCGATCAGCGCGCGGGCCATCAGCCCCTTCGAATAGGGAAGCTCCGCGTCACCGAGCGGAAGCGGGTCGCCGTGCCGGCGCCGGCTCACCGGGCGCCGACCTTCGAGGGAACGAGATCGAGGAGCGCGCCGTCGAGGTCGCCGTCGAGGCAGACGACGTCGTTCGACGCGAGCACGACGCGGCGATCGTGCGCGAGCGCGTGCTCTGCGACGACGTCGACCGCGGCGGCCTTCACCTCCACGAGGTACGTGTCGGCGTCGATGCTCGCGAGCTCGCGCGCGAGCGCGTGCCGGTCGGCGAGGCTCGTCGACACCGCGACGACGTCGGCCTCGAGGTGCGACGTGTCCGTCCCTCCGGCCGTGAAGACGGCCACCCGGCCCGACAGCGGCTCCGCCGGCCGCAGGCGAAGTGTTGCCGGGACTGCATCCGGCACGTTGCAGTTCACGGCGACCACGAGATCGGAGACGAGCCGGCGGTAGGTGTTGAGGTACGCGTCCGCCTCCTGCCCGGGGCCGACGACCAGGATGCGACGGTCGGTCGCGACCGGCGGGATCGCGGCCCCGCTGCCGTCGAAGATGACGATGTCCGGTCGCAGCCCGGCGGCCAGCCGTGCGCCGGCGGCGACGTTCGACCGCGATACCGCACCAGCCAGGCCTCCGCCGGCTCGCCGGCAGCCGATCGTCGTCACCCCGCAGACCGCCGCGGTCTCGAGATGGTCGGAGGCCGCGTGGCGGCCCGCCCGCGAGCGCTCCACGAGGTCCGCGACGGTTGGCGGCGTCGAGACCAGCTCGGGCTCGGGAGGGCCGCCGCGGCCCATCGCCACCACGATCACGTCACGGTCACGGGCCAGGAGCCGCGCGAGGTGCCCGGTGAGAGCAGTCTTGCCGACGCGCTTGCCGGTTCCGATCACCGACAGCGCCGGGAGCTCGAACGGCTCGAGCACAGGCGGATCGAAGCGGAAGTCCGCGCCGACGTAGGGCAAGCCCGCCGCCAGTGCGCGCGACGCCCAGCGGAAGCGCTCGGCCGGCCCGAGCACCGGCTCGTCCGAGAGATCGACCACGACCTCGGCTCCGTCGAAGCCGTCCACGATCGGCACGCCGTAGTCGGGCGTCGACCGCAGCTTCTCCGCCCCGCCCACCAGGATCGCCCCGACCCACTCGTACGGAAGCGCTGCGAGCGCCTCCCGCACCACGTCGGGATAGTGCTCGCCGTCGACCAGGGCGACCGCGCGCACCGCGCTCACCTCCCCGCGCTCACCTCGCGCTCGATCCGGCCCGTGTACTTCTCGTACTCGCCGGAGCGGAGGTCGAACTGGATGATCTGCTCCTGGCCGTGGAAGGGATAGCGGCGCCAGACCGCGACATGCGAGCCCTCCACCTCGACGACGTTGTAACAGGGCCGGGTGTTCCCGCGAAGCCGCAGGGTCGACACCGTGCCGGTGTTGACGACGAACAGGTCCTCGAGCTTCCAGGCGTACGGCACGTGCTTGTGACCGGAGAGCACGAGCTGGACTCCGGCGCGCTGGAGGCACTCGATCGCGTCGCCGGCGTCGTAGACGACGTTGCGTTCTCGCCCGGTGCCGGGAATCGGCAGCAGATGGTGGTGGAGCACGAAGACCCTCAGCTCCGACGGCTCGGCGAACTGTTCCTCGATCCAGCCGTAGCGACCGCGGCCGATGTGGCCGTGATCGAGGTCGGGCTCCGTCGAGTCGACCGCGACGACCGTCGCGCCGGCCCTCCGGATGACCGAGTTCCGCTCGCCGATCAGCTCCTCGAAATGCACGTAGCCCACGTTCCGCGAGTCGTGGTTCCCCGGCACCGTCACCAGCGCATCGCACGTGAAGCGGTCGAGGTAACGGCGGGCCCGCGCGAATTCCTCCTTGAACCCGAACGTCGTCAGGTCACCGGAGCAGACGACGATGTCGGGATCGAGATCGTTGATCTCCGCGATCGCCCGCTCCATCAGGTCGGGGACGAAGTGCGGATCGCCGCAGTGAATGTCCGAGACGTGGGCGAGCGTCAGCTCCATTGCGCAGACTCTAGACGGTGCAAACCGCGGACCGGAATTGGCGCAATCGGGCCTGCAGGAGCATCCGGGCCTGCTGCTACCCTGAATTCAGTGCTGCCGGAAACGCCAGTTTTCCAGGCATATTGCGGAACAGAGCCGCCGCGCTTCGCGAACCCGGCGGAGCTCGAGTACGCGAAGATTCTCGACTGGTACGGCGTTCGCTGGGAGTACGAGCCGACGACTTTCGTGCTCGCGCGCGACGAACAGGGTCGTGTCACCGAGGCGTTCACGCCGGACTTCTACCTCCCCGACCAGGATCTCTACCTCGAGGTCACGGTGATGAAGCAGTCGCTCGTGACCCGCAAGAACCGCAAGCTGCGCCGCCTCCGCGAGCTCTACCCGGACGTCAAGATCAAGCTGTTCTACGAGCGCGACTTCGAGCGGCTCGCCGCGCGCTTCGGGCTCCAGAAGGCGTCCTGACCGAACCGGCCGTCCACGATCCCCGCATCGGGGAGGTGTTCCTCGACGCCGCCGAGCTGGCGGTACGTGTCCGTGAGATCGGAGCCGAGCTCGCGCGTGACTTTCACGGGCTCGAGCCCATGCTGGTGGGATCGCTGAAGGCGTCGATCCCGTTCATCTGCGACCTCTCCCGCGCGCTGCCGATCCTGCACGGCCTCGATTTCGTCGAGCTTGCCGGCTACGGGCACGACGGAGCGCACGACGGCGTCCGGTTCCTCAAGGACCTCAACGAGGAGATCGAGGGCCGGCACGTCGTCCTCGTCGACGAGGTGATCGACACGGGGCTGACCATGAACTACCTCGTCGGCTCGCTCGCGCTCCGAAACCCGGCCTCGCTCGGCATCGCGACGCTTTTCGATCGTCCCTACCGCCGCCTCGTCGACGACCTGCCGGTGCGGTACGTCGGCTTCACGATCCCGGACGAGTTCTTCGTCGGCTACGGCTTCGATCTCGAGGAGCAGTACCGGAACCTGCCCGACCTGCGCTTCGTGCAGGACGCCGCATAGCGTCGCCATGCTCGTGATGGCGGCGAGCACGTTCTACGGCAGCGGCCATCGCAACGTCGACTCGCTCGAGGGCGCCCACCAGACGCTGCAGCCCGTGCTCGGCGGCGCCTCGAGCGCCCTCTTCGCGCTCGCACTCGTCGCGTCGGGGCTCTCGAGCTCGGCCGTCGGGACGCTCTCGCGACGGGTCGTGATGCAGGGATTCGTCGATCCCGATCCTGTGGCGCCGCCTGATCGATGGCGCCGGCGTTCATCGTGATCGCGCTCGGCCTCGATCCGTCACGGACGCTCGTCATCTCGCAGGTCTTGCTCTGGTTCGGAATCCCGCTCGCGCTCGTGCCGCTCGTCAACTTCACGGCACGCCGCGACGTGATGGGACTGCTCGTCAACAGGCGGGCGACGACCGCGGCCGCGATCGTGGTCGCGGCGGTGATCATCGTCCTGAACACCTTCCTGCTCGTCCAGACGCTCGTGCTCTAGTTGCTTCTCCTGCGCCCGGTCGAGGGCGCGCAGGGCCTCGGCGGCCGACTGTCGGAGCGGGCCGACGAGCTCGCGGTACTCCTCGTCGCCCACCTTGCCGGTGCGATGGTCGAACTCCAGCTCCTTGAGCGCGGCCAACGCGCGGTCGCGCTCCTCGGCGAGCGTCAGCCGCAGCTCCTCCTCTGCACTCGGAGCGTCGAGGCGGTCGTCGTCGACCTCGGGCTCGCGCAGGAACGGCAGGCACACGACCAGCACCGCCGCCGCCGCAAGCACGACGACGATCACGAGTGTGACTGCGCTCACGCCCGCGCAGGTGCGAGGCGCAGCACGAGGCGGCGCTGCTCGCGGGCGTCAGGCCACATCGCGACCAGGGCGCCGAGCAGGAAGACGATCCCTGCCGCCCAGATCAGGTTGACGAGCGGCTTGACGAGCACGTTGAAGAAGACGACGTTCGAGTGCTTCTGGAAGTCGGCGATCACGTACAGGTCCTGCGCCCGCAGCCAGTCGGTCTTGATCCCGACGTCGTTGTCCGTCTCGTCGAACCCGGTGTAGGTGACGTTGCCGGTCTTGAGCGTCCCGCTCCACGGGCCGGACACCCTGAGCACCGCGTACTGGCCCGTCCTGTTCGGGTCGTTCCGGATCGGGTCGACGCCGACGTACGTCATGTGGTAGCCGTTGACGCTCGTCGACTGCCCGGGCTTCAGGTGCCGCTCGACGTTCGTCCCGTACGCACTCGATCCCGCAATGCCGATCGCGAGCAGCACGATCGCGAAGTGAACTATGTAGCCGCCGTACCGCCGGCGATTGCGGCCGATCAGGCGGAAGAGCGAGCCGGTCGCCCGGGTGCCCCGGACCAGCTCGACCACGATCGCCGCGATCACGAAGGCCGAGAACGAGTAGGCGATCAGTCCGGGGCGCGACGAGCCGGCGCCGGCGACGATCAGCACGACCCCCGTCACGACCGCGGCTGCGATCGGCCAGGCGAGGCTCCGCAGGAGCGCACGGGCGCCCGTCCGGCGCCAGGCGATCAGCGGCCCGATTCCCATCAGCAGCAGCAGCGGCAGCCCGAACGCCCGCAGGAAGAAGTCGTAGTAGGGGCGGCCGATCGTCCGCGACTCGCCCTTGACGAGCTCGGTGACGATCGGGAAGAGCACGCCCCAGAGGATCGTCAGGCAGAGCGCGACGAGCAGCAGGTTGTTGTAGAGGAACGTGGCCTCCCGGGACAGGGCGGACTCGAGTTTCGTGCGCGCCTGGAGCAGCGGCAGCCGCCAGAGGATCAGCACGACCGAGACCGCCGACGAGATCACGACGAACGCGAGGAACCAGCCGCCGACCGAGCTCTGGGCGAAGGAGTGGATCGAGTTCACGACGCCCGAGCGGGTCAGGAACGTGCCGAACACGGACAGCTCGAACGCGAGCGCGACGAGGACCATGTTCCAGACCTTCAGCATCCCCTTGCGCTCCTGGACCATCACCGAGTGCAGGAACGCGGTCGCGGCGAGCCACGGCATCAGAGCGGCGTTCTCGACCGGGTCCCAGGCGTAGTATCCGCCCCACCCCACCTCGACGTACGCCCAGTGTGCGCCGAGCAGCTGCCCGAAGCCGAGGAACGTCCACGCCGCGAGCGTCCAGCGCCGCGTCGCGACGATCCATCGCTCGTCGAGGCGCCCGGAGAGCATCGCCCCGGCCGCGAACGCGAACGGGACGGACAGCCCGACGTAGCCGAGGTACAGCATCGGCGGATGGGCGACCATGTACGGGTTCTGGAGGCTCGGCGTGAGGCCGGCGCCGTCGAGCGGCGCGGTCTGGGTGTCGAAGGGGCTCGCGACCGCGACGAGCATGAACGCGAAGAACGTCGCGATCCCGCCGAGCACGGGCACGACCCACGCGACCAGGTCTCGCAGCAGGCGCCGGTTGATCGCGACCGCCAGCGCTCCGTACCCGGTGAGGACGAGCAGCCAGAGGAGCAGCGATCCTTCCTGCCCGCCCCAGAACGCACTCAGGGAGTAGATCGACGAGAGCGTACGGTTCGTGTGCTGCGCGACGTAGACGAACGAGAAGTCGTGGCGGACGAGCGCGCTCGCGAGCACCCCCGCGGCGACGAGCGTGGAGAGGAAGCAGGCGATGAGCGCGTTGCGCGCGGAGTCGGCGAGCCGGCGGCGGTTCAGGTGAGCGGCGATCGCGCCGACGACGAAGGCGTAGAGCGCGAGCCCGAAGCTGACGACGAGCGCTGCGCGGCCGAGGTCAGCCATCCTCTATGCCTTCGGCTGCGCGGCGGTGTACTTCGACGGGCACTTGGTGAGGATGTTCGTGCCGTGGATGCGACCGTGCGTGTACGTCCCCGTGACGACCACCTCGCGCGTCGCCTTGAAGAGCGGCGGCGGCGAGTCGCCGTGGTACACGACGGGAACCACGACACCCTTCGACGTCCCGCGGTCACGGAGCCCGAACCGCAGCCCGCCCGCGGCGTGCGAGTCGCCGGAGACGGGGCCGACGACGATGCCGACGACCGAGGCGGACCCGGGGTGGGTCGCGAGCTGGCTCGGGCTCAGCTCCGGAGTCGACTTGCCGGCGATTGCCGTGTAGAGCAGGAAGATCGCGAGAACGGCCGCGACGGCGAGGGCGACGATCAGCCGCGCAGGGCTGCGCGTGGACACACGGTGAGTCTAGCGGGAGGGCCCAGCGGGATGGTGCTCGTCCAGCCGCGTCGCGGGCCCTACGCGTCGGCGGGAGCATGCTGGGGTCGGCGCCCCGGCACGCGGTAGCCGTGCTCGGCACACAGCGAGCCGGGCAACTCCTCGGTCAACGCGTCGCAGTACCCCTTGCCGTACGCGGCCCGCATGAAGGCGGCCACCACGTCGAGCGTCCATTCGCTGATGCCCGCAGCCTCCCGCCAGAGGTCGGCCAGCCGCAGGTCGATGTCGAGCTCGAGCAGATCGATACGAGACGGGTGCGTGGGCATGCACGAAGGGTAGGAACGGGATCGGACGGACCGTCCGATCGTTACGCTCGTCTCGATGTCCCGTCGCCTGCACTTCGGGCCGGCGCGCGTCCCGAGCCGCGAGTCGCCCGAGGCGGCGGTCGAGGCGCTGCTTGCCCACGGCCATTCCGCGTGCGAGATCGACTTCGAGGGGCGCTTCTGGATGAGCTACGAGTTCGCCGAGGCGTTCGGGGCCCTCTGCCGCGGGCACGACATCGCCCTGAGCGTGCATGCACCCATCGCCGGTTTCATGGGCCACGCCGAGCGCGGGAAGAAGCTGAACATGGCGGTCGGCATGCTCGACCACTCGGCCGGGATCGCGGTGGCGGCGGGAGCCGAGCTGGTCGTCTTCCATCCCGGTTTCCTGCTCGGCCGCAGCCGCGAGGACGCGATCGATGCCGTCTGCGAGCAGCTCGGGGAGCTCCGCGCCCGGCTCGAGGGCAAGGACCGTGCGGTCCCGTTCGGGATCGAGGTGATGGGGCGTGTGCGCGACCTCGGCTCGCTCGACGACGTCGTCGAGATCGCCTCGCGGGTCGCATGGGTGCGGCCGGTGCTCGACTTCGCCCACATGCATGCGACCTCGGACGGCGCATTCACCTCGGTCGAGCCGTTCTCCGCCGCCCTCCAGCAGGCAGATGCCGTGCTGGAGGCCGCTGCGCCGTTCCACATTCACTTCTCGGACATCCAGTTCGCGAACAGAAACGAGACGAAGCACCTCCCCTACGGCGAGGGGACGCTCAGGGCGGAGCCGCTCCGCGACGCGCTTGCCGGTTTCGAGCGTCCGGCCACGATCATCAGCGAGTCGCCCGACCAGGCGAGCACCCAGACGATCCGCGACATCCTGCTCGGCTGACCGCCGTTTCTCGCTACCGGCCCGACCCGGGATGTGCCGGGCAGCGCTACGAGGCGCTCTGCCCCTCGTCCGACGGCGCCGGTGGAGGCGTCGGTTCTGCTGCGGGCGGCTCGGGGGCCGGAGCCGCCGGAGGCGGTGCGGCGGGAGGCGGCGCCGGCGCGGCCTCCGTGGTCGAGGTGGTGGCCGTGCCCCCGCCCGAGGTGGAGGCCGAGGACATCGACGGGAACGACTCGCCGCTCTCCTGGAACACGAGCCACGCGCCGTAGGTGACGATCGCGGCCAGGATGATGCCGACGTAGGCCGGCCAGTGCACGTAGCTGTCGCTGATCACCTTGATCACCGAGAACAGCAGGATCAACGCACCGAGCACGAGTGAGATGAGCCCTTCGGGGAGCCCTTCGGGAAGCTGGACGCTGCCGAATGCGCGGAGCGCCACCCACGCGACGAGCGCGACCGTCATCAGGCCGAGCAGGACGCCCCAGAAGCCGTGCCAGGCACTCTGGCCGGCGCTTCCGAACACCGTGTCGACCTGCTGCCAGTTCAGGAACGTGTCGATCAGCAGCAGCACGCCTGCGATCAGCACGAGCTTCTTGCCCAGCGAGAGTGCGTTCAACTTGTCCACGTGAGCGTCCCCTTCGAGTGGTTGCCTGCGACGTCCACTTTGCAGGTTCGCTCCACTTCGCACAAGCCCTTCCCGGCCGCTGTCGTTATCGTCAACCGCGTGCTTGCGCCCGAGATCTTCAAGGCGTACGACGTTCGCGGCCTGTATCCGACGGAGCTCGACGAAGCCGGCGCGTACGCGATCGGTCGCGCCTATGTCGAGCAGTTCGAGCCGCGCACGATCGCGGTCGGTCGCGACATGCGCGTGTCGTCGCCGTCGATTGCCGGCGCGGTGCGCGAAGGCGCAGCGGATGCGGGTGCCGAGGTCCTCGACCTCGGGCTCGTCGGGACCGAGATGCTCTACTTCGCCGTCGGCGAGCTCGGCCTCGACGGCGGGATCGCCGTCACCGCCTCGCACAACCCGAAGCAGTACGCGGGGATGAAGATCGTGCGCGCGGGCGCACTGCCCGTCGGAGGCGACTCGGGTCTCCTCGAGGTTCGCGACCGTGCGCTCCGCGGCACCTGGGCCGACGCGGAACGCGGTGAGATCCGCGAGGTCGACATCTGGGGCTCGTTCGTCGAGCGGGTGCTCTCGTTCGTCGACGTCGGCTCACTGCGACCGCTGCGCATCGTGATCGACGCCGCGAACGGGATGGCCGGGACGATGCTCCCGCCGGTGCTCGAACGCCTGGCGATGCTCGATGTCGTCCCGTGCTACTTCGAGCCGGACGGGACGTTCCCGAACCACGAGCCGAACCCGCTGCTGCCCGAGAACCGCGAGTTCGTCATCGCCAAGACGACCAGCGAGACCGCCGACTTCGGCGTCGCGTTCGACGGCGACGCCGATCGGTGCTTCTTCGTCGACGACACCGGCGAGTTCGTCCCGGGTGACTTCACGACCGCCCTGTTCGCCGAGTCGATTCTCGAACGGGACCACGGCGGGACTGTCATCTACGACGTGCGAGCGTCCTGGGCGGTGCCGGAGGCGATCGAGGCGGCCGGCGGAGTTCCGGTCGTCAATCGCGTCGGGCACGCGTTCATCAAGCAGCGCATGCGCGAGGTCGGCGCCGTGTTCGCGGGCGAGGTCTCGGCGCACTACTACTTCCGCGACTTCTCGCAGGCGGACTCAGGAGTGATCCCGTTCCTGCTCATGTGCGAGCTGGTGTCGAAGCGCGGGAAGCTCAGCGAGATCCTCGCGCCCTATCGGGATCGTTACTTCATCACCGGCGAGATCAACACTCCGGTCGACGACGTCGCGGCGACGCTCGCACGCCTCGAGACCCAGTTCGGGACGCAAGGGGAGGTCTCCCGTCTCGACGGCCTCTCGATCGAGGCGGACGACTGGCACTTCAACGTGCGGCCGTCGAACACCGAGCCGTTGCTGCGTCTGAACCTCGAGGCGCGGTCGCGGGAGTTGATGGACGCGAAGCGGGACGAGGTGATCGCCGTCATCCGCGGCTGAGTAACGGCGCCCGGCACCACGGTTAGGATCGCCGCGTGATCGAGCTCGGCCACGTGACCGACCGCCGGCCGCCGTTCCGCTACGCCGCGCACCTGCGGGTGGGGTTCTCGGAGACCGACGCCCAGGGTGTCGTCTACTACGGCCGCTACATGCCGTACTTCGACCTCGCCCGGACGGAGTTCCACCGCCATCTGGGTCGTGCGAACCTCGGCTCGAACGACTTCGCCATGCGCGCCTCCGTGGTCGAGTACGTCGCACCTGCGCGGTTCGACGACCTTCTCGAGGTCTTCGTGCGCGTCGAGCGGATCGGGGCCACGAGCATCACCTACGACCATGCCGCCTACCGCCTCGCCGAGGACGGTGACGGCGACGACGTGCTCATGGCGACCGCCAAGCAGACGCTGGTCCTGATCGATCTCGCCGGCCGGAGACCGGTCCCGGTCCCGGCCGCCTTCCGCGAGCAGATCGCGGAGTTCCAGCGCTCGCCGCTGTAGACGATGCCCGCACCGGGGCCCGGCCCCCGGTACCTCGTTCAGCGCGTCGCCTCGGCGACGAAGATCTCGGTCACGTAGCGGAAGGGGAACGGCTCGGGGACGCCGTCGACCAGCGCCCGCACGGAGACGAGGAGCTCCTCGCGTTCCTCCGGCCTCATCGCCGCCACGAACGACGTCGAGCCGACCCGGTCGGCGAGGTCGTCGGCAGTGAACTGCTGCGCGAAGGGGAAGCGGCGCACCTCGAGCGCCCCGAAGAGCGGCGAGCGCTCGAACGGCGCGCGCCAGACACTGTCGCGCTGCGCCGGCACCCGGTTCCGGGCCGGCTCGAGCAGCCGGCCGAGGGCAGCCTGGAGCGGATCGTCGAGGTCGCGGCTGTTCCAGACGAGCGCGACGAGCCCTTCGCCGCGCAGCACACGGCGGAACTCCGGCAGCGCACGCTTCTGGTCGAACCAGTGCAGGGCCTGCGCGACCGTGATCACATCCGCGCTGCCGTCCGGAAGCGGCAGCTCCTCCGCCGTCCCCAGGATCGCTTCGGCGCCGGGAGCCGTCTCGATCAGCTGCTCGAGCATCGCCGGCAGCGGCTCGACGGCGATCACGTGTGCGCCCGTCGGAAGCAGCAGCCGCGTGAGCTTGCCGGTGCCCGCTCCGACGTCGACCACCGTACGGCTCGGCCCGAGGCCGACGCGCCCGGCCAGCCAGTCGACGGCCTCCGGCGGGTAGCCGGGCCGCGCGCGCTCGTAGAGGTCCGCGGCGGCGGTGAAGCCCGCTGCGGCGACCGGGTGAATGCGATCCACGCAAATGCGCATCAGGCCTCTAGGACGGCGTGACGCGGTAGGCGTCGAACACCGCATCGAGGTTGCGCAGCGAGTTGAGCAGGGTTCGCAGGCTCTTCACGTCGCCGACCTCGACCGTGTAGCGGTTCTTGGCCAGCTGATCCTCGACGACACCGACGTAGCTCACGATGTTGGCGCCGTGCTCGGCGAACGTCCGGGCAACGTCCTCCAGCAGCCTCGCGCGGTCCCAGGAATCGACGGCGATCTGGACACGGAAGCTCTTCGCCGCCGTCGCACCGTCCCACCCGACCTCGGTGAGCCGCTCGGGGTTGCGGCGCAGCGCGCGGACGTTGGGGCAGTCCGCACGATGGATCGTGATGCCCTTGCCGAGCGAGATGTAGCCGATGATCTCGTCCCCCGGGACCGGCGTGCAGCACTTCGCCAGACGGACGAGCACGTCTTCGACGCCCGGCACGGCGACACCCATCTCGGCCCCCTGGACGGCGGGCGACTTCGGCGGCTTCATCACCACCGGCGCCTCGTCCACGACCTGCTCCGTCTTCAGGCGCTGGATCACCTTGTTGACGATCGAGCCCGGCTGCAGCTTGCCCGAGCCGAGCGCGACGTAGAAATCGTCCGCCTTCTTGAAGCCGACCTCGCGGATCACCTGCGCCAGCGTCGGGGAGCCGCGCAGCTTGGCATACGGCAGGTTCTGGGCCTTCAGCGCGTGCTCGAGCGCGTCGCGCCCCTTCTGCTCGGTCTCCTCGCGCGTCTCGCGCGAGTACCACTGGCGGATCTTGTTCCGCGCGCGCGAGCTCTTCGCCAGCGAGAGCCAGTCGCGCGACGGGCCGCGCCCCTGCTTGGACGTGAGGATCTCGACGAAGTCGCCGTTCTTCAGCTGGTAGTGCAACGGGACGATGCGGCCGTTGACCTTGGCGCCGACCGTACGGTGCCCGACGTCCGTGTGTACGGCGTACGCGAAGTCGATCGGCGTCGCCCCGGCCGGCAGCGTCTTCACCTGTCCCTTGGGCGTGAAGACGTGCACCTCCTCGTCGAAGAGGTCGGTCCTGAACGCCTTCATGAACTCGCGCGGATCCGCCTCGTCCGCGGTGCCCTCGTCCATCAGCTGCTTGACCCACGCGACCCACTCGGCGTCCTTCTGCTTGGCCCCGCGCTTGTACAGCCAGTGCGCGGCGACGCCGTACTCGGCGGTCTCGTGCATCTCGCGCGTCCGCACCTGGATCTCGAGCGGCCGTCCCTGCGGCCCGATCACCGTCGTGTGCAACGCGCGGTAGCCGTTGAACTTCGGCATCGCGATGAAGTCCTTGAACCGGCCGGGCATCGGCTTCCACAGCGAATGGATCAGCCCGAGCGCGCCGTAGCAGTCTCGCGTCCCCTCGTCCCCGCCGCGTTCGACGATCACGCGCATCGCGGTCAGGTCGTAGATCTCGTTGAACTCGCGACCCTTCTTCACCATCTTGTCGTAGATCGAGTAGAAGTGCTTCGCCCGACCCGAGATCTCGGCCGGGATGTCGACCTTGTCGAGCTCCTTCTGCAGCACGATCGCCGCCTCGCGGACGTGCTCTTCGCGATCGGCGCGCCGCTCCGCGACCATCTGCTTGATCTCCTCGTACTTGCGCGGATGCAGCGTCTGGAACGACAGGTCCTCGAGCTCCCACTTGAGAGCGTGAATGCCCAGACGATGCGCGAGCGGCGCGTACACCTCGAGTGTCTCACGGGCCTTCTGGACCTGCTTCTGCTTGCCGAGGTACTCGATCGTCCGCAGGTTGTGCATCCGGTCGGCGAGCTTGATGAGGATCACGCGCACGTCCTCGGCCATCGCGACGATCAGCTTGCGGTAGTTCTCCGCCTCCGCATGCTCGCGGCTCTGGAACTGCACGCGGGTCAGCTTGGTGACGCCCTCCACCAACCGGGCGATCTCATCGCCGAACTCGGCGCGCAGCTCGTCGATGTCCGTTCCGGTGTCCTCGACGACGTCGTGGAGCAGGGCTGCGGCAAGCGTCGGCTCGTCGAGCTGGAGGCCGGCGAGGATCTTCGCGACACCCCACGGATGGAAGATGAACTCCTGCCCGGACTGGCGCACCTGCCCGGCGTGGGCGTGCGCTGCGAAGTCGAAGGCGTGTGCCAGCAGCTCGCGGTTGACGTCGACCTTGTACGCCTCGACCTCGGCGACCAGCTCCTCGACGAGGTCCTGATGCCGCTCGAGGACTGCCATGAAGCCAGTGTACCGCCGGTGTTCTGCGCTCCATCCCCCGCCAGCGGGATGCGCAGGAACATCGCGATCGACGATGAACTCGAAAAGCCCGTGTTCGCCCGACGCAGACAGACCAAGAAGCTGAACCAGATCGCGCGTGTCCTGCGCGAGCTCGACGCCGTCTCGAGCCGGCCCGCAGCGAAGCCGCGCCGCAGCCGCGTCGCGATCGGCAAGGCTGCGTAGACCGCGTTAGGCCGCGTCGGCCATCGGCTGCGGCAGCGCGAGCAGCGCCCGGAAGCTGGGCGACTCGAGCAGGCTGCGCCGCAAGCCGCCCGCCGTGAGCTCGAGCTCCGTGAAGATCGCCCGCGCCTCGGGCGACCAGGCCGCCTCGCCCGCACGCCACTCCGTCGCGAGCCAGTCGCGCAGATCGTCGTAGCGGTCGTCCGCGTCGAAGACGCGCCGCACGACGAGCTGCGGCGAGGTGACACCGTTCCACCGGTTCTCCTGGAGCCGGAAGGCGACGTCGTAGCGTCCCGGCCGGCGTAGACGGTCGAGCTCGCCGCCCTTTCCGAACGCGATCGCCGAGCCGGCGTCCCGGCCGCGCTGACGCACGCGAAAGCGCAGGTGCTTCCCGTCGCCGACCGTCTGCAGGTCGGCGAGCTCACAGCCGTCGACTAGGAGCGTCACGCCGGGGTTGCCGAGCCCGAACGGCGCGAGTCGCGCGAGCTCTGCGCACAGTCCGAGTGTCAGCTTGGCGCCGGGGACGATGGCGTCGACCCGGGTCGGCACCGCGAGGTCGTCGTCGGTGAGCGCCTCGTCGGCACAGGCGGCGAAGGCGGCGGCGAACGCGTCGACGCGGTCCGGCTCGATCGACAGGCCCGCAGCCGCGCGATGGCCCCCGTACCGCTCCAGGTGGGACGCGCACGCTCGGAGGGCCGCGTGGAGGTCGAACGCCGGCACCGACCGGCCCGATCCCTTCCACCGCTCGTCGGCGCCCGCGATCAGCACCACCGGCCGGCCGTAGCGCTCGACGAGCCGCGAGGCGACGATGCCGATCACGCCCTCGTGCCAGTCCGCACCGGCCGCGACGTAGCCGTGCTGCCGCCGGCGCGACTCGGGCCAGGACTCGATCTGCTCGATCGCGTCGCGCAGGATCCGCTCCTCGATCACCTGGCGCTCGCGGTTCAGGCCTTCGAGCTCGTCGGCGAGGCGCGCGGCCTCGCCGGGGTCCTCGGTCAGGAGCAGCGCCAGCGCCGCCTCGGGGCGGCACAACCGGCCCGAGGCGTTGATGCGCGGCGCGAGGCGGAACCCGATCGACGACTCGTCGACCGTCGCGGGATCGACATGTGCGACCGCCATCAGCGCACGCAGGCCCGGCCTGGCGGTCTGCGCGAGCCGCCGGATCCCGGCGCGCGCGATCGCACGGTTCTCGTCGAGCAGCGGCACGACGTCGGCGACCGTCGCGAGCGCGACGAGGTCGAGGTGGCGCTCGAGGAACGGATGACCGCCGCCGAGCAGCGCCTCGGCCAGCTTCCACACCACCCCGGTTCCGCACAGCCCCGGGAACGGATAGGCGCCCTTGAGCGTCGCGACGACGGGACAGGACGGGAACGCGTCGGCCGGCCGGTGGTGATCGGTGACGATCACGTCGAGGCCCAGCGAGCGCGCGTGCTCGACCTCTGCAACGGCGGTGATCCCGCAGTCGACCGTCAACACGAGGTCGAAACCCTCCTCGGCGAGCCGGGTCAGGGTGCTCGCGTTCAGCCCGTACCCCTCGTCGAAGCGCGACGGGAGGTGCCAGGCCGCGCCGGCGCCGAGCTCGCGCAGCAGCAGAACGGCCAGCGCCGTCGCGCAGATGCCGTCGGCGTCGTAGTCGCCGTGGACGCAGATGCGCGCGCCGCGGTCGACGGCGGCGCGAATCGCCGCGACCGCCTCGGGCATGTCGCCGAGCAGGAACGGGTCGTGCCCGGGGAACGCCCCCTCGAGGAACGTGCGGGCCTCGGCGGGGTCGCCGTAGCCGCGGCGCACGAGCACCGAGGCGGTCACCTCGTCCAGGGCGAGCACGGACGCCAGCGTCTCCACACGCTCGTGGGAGCAGGGCTCGAGCTGCCAGGCCGTGGGTGCCATGAGGGCAGCCCACGGTACGGCCCGGGCCGGACGGAATAGTCGAAAAAGCAGCGAAAACCTGTTTCAATGCGTCCCCGTGCTGAGGACGACGGTCGCCATCCTCGCAGCGGCCGGGCTGGCCTCCGCAGTCGCTCCGGCCTCGACGCCGAGCCCGCTCATCGCCGCGGGTGTGACGGTCTCGGGTGTCCGGGTGGGCGGGCTCTCGGCCGAGCCGGCCCGCGCACGGATCGAGGCGGCGTTCGCCCGGCCGGTGACGATCGCGACGCCCGACGGACGCGTCTTCGTGACGCCCGCACAGGTGGGAGCGGCGTCCGCGATCGCGACCGCCGTGTCCTCGGCGCTCGCCGCGACCCCGCGGAGCGAGATCGCCCTTCCGACGCGGCTCTCCGGCGCGAAGGTGGCGTCCCTCGTCGACCGGTTCGCCCGTCGTTACGACAGGGCGGCGGTCGACGCGACGTTGACCGGCGCGACGGACGCCGGGCCGCTGTTCACGCCCGCGAAGCCCGGCACCGCGGTCGACACGAAGGCGATGCGGTCACAGCTCGTCACAGCGTTCGAGTCGGCCGGCTCGAGGTCGGCGCGGCTGCCGGAGCATCCCGTCGCGGCGAGGCGCACCGTCGCCGCCTACGGCCCGGTGATCGTGATCGTCCGTGCCACCAACACGCTGACGCTCTACCGCGGCACGGAGGTCGTGCGCCGGTTCCCGGTCGCGACCGGACAGGCGGTCTACCCGACCCCCGCCGGCATGTGGCACATCATGGACAAGCAGCTCGACCCCTGGTGGTATCCGCCGACCAACGACGCCTGGGCGAGGGGCCTGAAGCCGGTTCCGCCCGGCCCGTCGAACCCCCTCGGCACGCGCTGGATGGGGCTCAACGCACCGGGTGTCGGCATCCACGGTACGGACGAACCGTCGTCGATCGGCTACAGCGCCTCACACGGCTGCATCCGGATGCACGTGCCGGACGCGGAATGGCTGTTCGAGCGCGTGTCGGTCGGGACGCCGGTCGTCATTCTCTAGGCAGGTCGACCCCGAGCCACGTCAGCAGCACGACCAGTCCGACGAGCACGGCGACGCCGCCCCAGAGGACGCGCGGGTGGCCCGACTCGCGCACGGTCGCCATGAACGCGCGCCCGAGGAGGATCAGCACGCCCAGCACGATGCCGCCGCCGATCACGAGTGCGGGCGCGAGGATGAGCACCCGCTCCCAGGTCGATGCGTCCGCCAGAGGGTTCACTACCATGAGATCGTGCCTGACGCGCTGCCCGTACCCGACGCCAACTACAGCTCGGGGAACGACTACATCGTCGAGTTCCTCGGTTACCGCTTCGCGTTCAGCTCGACCGACTTCGAAGGGCGCGTGATCGCAGCGGCCGTGAAGCTCGGCGTCGTGTCGTCACCGGAGCTCGACGAGGACGAGACCGCGGACCTCGTCGCGCTCGCCGCCTCGGGCGTGATCGAGGAGCCGGCCTCGCAGCTCGGCCGTTACCTCGTCCGCAACTGGGAGCGCATCTCCCTCGTCGACGACGAGTCGCTCGTCTACTGGCTGCGCAAGCTGATCTTCCGCGGCGCGTGGCTCGATCACCAGGTCAAGCGCGGCGCGCTCGAGGTCGTGTGGGACGACGAGGACGCCGAGTTCGCCTACCAGCACCCGGGCGGTGGGGGCCGGCCGCTCCTCGAGCTCGCACCGGTGCCGAGTTGGCACGAGCTCCAGTTCAGGCCGTAGCCGCGGCCGCCGGCGCGGCGTACCTCGCCGCCCTGCTCGCGCTCGACCACTACTCGAACTACCACGAGCAGCTCGCCCTCGGGGTGCTCACGTGGGCCGTCCTCTTCGGCGCTCTCTCGCGGCTGCCCGCCGAGCGGCGCGCGCAGACGCTGGCCGTCGTCGCCTTCGCGACGATCGGCGAGGTGACCGGATCGCTGATCTGGGGCGTCTACCACTACCGGCTGCACAACCTGCCGCTGTTCGTGCCGCCGGCGCACGGCCTCGTCTACCTGACCGGGCTCTCGCTGGCCTTCGCCGTGCACCGGCACCACCGCGCGCTCGTCGCCACGGCGGCCGTCGCGGCGGCGACGTGGGGACTGCTCGGGCTCACCGTGCTCCCGCGCCGCGACGTCGCGGGCGCGATCGGCGTGCCGCTGCTGCTCGTCTTCCTGCTGCGCAGCCGCAACCGTGCGGTCTACGCCTCCGTCTTCCTCGTCGTCGCGTCGCTCGAGCTCTACGGGACGTCGATCGGCACGTGGCGCTGGGCGATCCGGCTTCCCGGGCTCGGCATCCCGGACGGCAACCCTCCGTCCGGTGTTGCCTCGGGCTACGTGTGGTTCGACGTGATGGCGCTGCTCGTCGCGCCGTACTTCGTTGGCCTCACCCGACGATTGCCCGCGCGTCACGATGTGCCGGTCCCGTCGGCGAGCGATGATTTGCGCGCCTCCGCCGAGTCTCTTTGACGGCAACCGCGCAAACACTTCGAGCGAAGGAGCGCCGCCCTTGAAGTTTCTCCTCACTTCCGCCGGCATCAAGAACCCGAGCATCAACGACGCGATGCTCGCGCTGCTCGGGAAGCCGATTGGCGACTGCGACGCGCTCTGCATTCCCACTGCGTCGTACGGGCACGCCCCAGGCGGCATTCGCGGGGCATGGAGGTTCATCACCGGGCAAGCCACCACACCAATGTGCGAACTGGGGTGGAAGTCCCAGGGAGTGCTCGAGCTCACGGCACTGCCCACGCTCGACCGCGAGCTTTGGGTCCCCTTGGTCGAGGAGATCGACGTCCTGCTCGTGAACGGCGGAGATTCCCTGTACCTCGCCCACCACATGCGGGAGTCGGGATTGGCCGACCTCTTGCCCGCGCTGAGCGCCGTCTGGGTCGGCTTGAGCGCCGGGAGCATGGTGATGACCCCGCGTATCGGTGAGGAGTTCAAGGTCTGGAACCCTCCCGACGGTGGGGACAGAGCCTTGGGAATCGTCGACTTCTCGATCTTCCCGCATGTGGATCATCCGGATCTGCCGGAGAACACCATGGCAGCCGCAGAACAGTGGGCCGCAGGCCTGTCGAATCCGGCATACGCGATCGACGACGACACCGCCATCAAGGTGGTCGACGGCACCGTCGAAGTCGTCTCCGAGGGACACTGGAAGCTGTTCACCCCGTGAGGCGCCGGTAGGCGCCGCAGGATCCCCGATGGGAACCCGCCGAGCGGCGTCGCCTCCGGCTACGTCTGGTTGGACGTCATGGCGCTGCTCACGGCCCCGGCCGCACCCGCGCTCACACGCCGCCTGCGCACGTCCCATCGCCGCGCGGCACGGACGGCGCCCGTTCGGCCGTAGCGATCAGAACAGCCTGTCGCCGCCGCCCGTCGCGCCGACGTGGGCGCGACCCAGGTCGGTGACGACGCGGCCGCGGGGCGTTCGGTGCAGGAAGCCGAGCTGCAGCAGGTACGGCTCGTAGACGTCCTCGATCGTCTCCGGCTCCTCGCCGAGCGCGACCGCCAGGGTCGAGAGCCCGACGGGCCCGCCGCCGAACTTCTCGACGAGCGCACGGAGCAGGTCGCGGTCGAAGCGCTCGAGGCCGGCGCCGTCGACCTCGAGCAGCGCGAGCGCCTCCTCGGCGACGCCGACGGTGACCGCGCCCTCGTGACGCACCTCGGCCACGTCGCGGACGCGGCGGAGAATGCGGTTCGCCACCCGCGGCGTGCCGCGAGAGCGGGCGGAGATCAGCTCGGCCGCCTCGCCGGCGACGTCGACGCCGAGGATTCGCGCCGAACGTCGCACGATCGCGGACAGCTCGAGCGCGGAGTAGAGGTCGAGCCTGAACGTGAGCCCGAAGCGGTCGCGGAGCGGGGTCGTCAAGAGCCCGGTCCGGGTCGTCGCGCCGACGAGCGTGAACGGCGGCAGGTCGAGGGTCAGCGTGCGCGCAGCCGGCCCCTGGCCGACGACGATGTCGAGCCGGAAGTCCTCGAGCGCCGGGTACAGGATCTCCTCCGCAGCGCGGCTCATGCGGTGGATCTCGTCGATGAAGAGCACGTCGCGCGGCTCGAGCGAGGTGAGGATCGCGGCGATGTCCTTGCGTTCGAGGCCCGGCCCGGCGATCTGGCGAATGCCGACGCCGAGCTCCGTGCGCACGATCTGCGCGAGCGATGTCTTCCCGAGACCGGGCGGGCCGGCGAGCAGCACGTGGTCGAGCGCCTCGCTGCGCGCCCGCGCCGCCTCGAGGGCGATCTCGAGCTGTTCCTTCACACGCTCCTGGCCGACGAAGTCGCCGAGCGTGCGCGGGCGTAGCGACCGCTCGACCTCCTCCTCGGCGTCGGCGAGCACGGGCGCGAGGAACTGGGTCATTCCCCGCTCCGTCTCATGCTGCCGCCCGCAGCGCCTCGCGGACCTGATCCTCGACCGGGAGCGTCACGTCGACCTCTGCCAGTGCCCGCTCGGCATCGAGGAGCGTCCAGCCGAGGTTCACGAGCGCGTCGCGGGCGAGCGTCGCCTCGCTCTCCTCCGACGCCAGCGCGTCGGTGACGCTCAGCTTCTCCTTCAGCTCGAGGACGACGCGCTGCGCGGTCTTGAGGCCGACGCCGGGGATCGCCTGGAAGCGCCTGACGTCGTCGCGTGCGATCGCACGGCGCAGCTCGGCCGGCGTCGACCCCGAGACGATCGCGAGCGCGACCTTCGGCCCGACGCCCGAGACGCCGAGCAGCAGCTCGAACAGCTCGCGCTCCTCGGCGGTCGCGAACCCGTAGAGCTGCAGCGCGTCCTCGCGGACGATCGTGTGCACCTCGATCGTGATCTCGCCGCCCCCGAGCCGCAGCACCGACGGCGCGGCGTGCACGAGGTAGCCGACACCGTTCACGTCGACGATCAGGCCGGCCCCGGTCCGCCCGGCGAGACGCCCGCGCAAGCTCGCGATCATGGCGGATACGTTAGGGATGCGAACGGACGTTCTTGCATCGGCCCGGCGTCGACCCCCGGGCTCACCGCGTCATGCGGCTCCGGCCGCGCCGCCGTCACCGGACGACAGGCTGGCACCCAGGTTCGTCTGGCCGCCGACCACGACGGTGTGGACCACCCACGCGATCACCGCACCGAGCGGCGGGGCGATCATGTAGATCCAGAAGCCGGTCCAGACGTCGCCGACCAGGGCCGGGCCGAACGTCCGCGCCGGGTTGACGCCGCAGCCGCTGAACGGGATCGCCGCGAAGTGGACCATGAGGAGGGTGAGCGGGATCGAGACGAGCGCGCTCCCTCCGAAGCGCTCGCTCTTCGTCGACTGGAGGATCACCGCGACGAAGATCGCCGAGAAGACGAGCTCGATCACGAAGGCGGGGCCGTCCCCGGCGACCGGCGTCGTCGCCGTCTGCGCCACGGCCTGCTTCGAGCTGGCGGCGAGCAGGACGAGCGACGCGAGCGTCGCGCCGACGAGCTGCATGACGATGTAGGCGAGCGTGGTGATCCCGTCGATCCGGCGGTCGAGGAAGAGGCCGATCGAGACGGCCGGGTTGAAGTGCCCGCCCGAGACCTCGGCGAACGCGTACAGGCCGGCCATCAGCGCGAGCCCGAAGGCGAACGGCGCGACCAGCAGCGGCGGGAGCCCGCCCCTGAGCGCGCCGACGACGGACGTCGTTCCGCCGAAGACGAGCACGAACGTGCCGAGCATCTCGGCGAGATAGGTCTGCCACTGCTTCATGTGCCTGCCACCTCCAGGGCGATCGGTTCGAAGGCTTGTTCGCAGGGCCGGACGCGAATCCTCCGCTCCCGCGCCTCAGGGCACGGCGCTCGGGAGCGGCGGCGCCGTCGCGTGGCAGATCGCCACGGCGAGCGCATCCGCCGCATGGTCCGGCGCCGGGACCTCGTCGAGCGCGAGGATCGCGCGCACCATCCGCCCGATCTGCTCCTTGTCGGCTCGTCCGTAGCCGCAGACGGCCTGCTTGACGTGCGCCGGCGTGTACTCGGTGCACGCGACGCCGGCGGACGACGCGGCGACGAGGACGGCTCCCCGCGCCTGCCCGACGGAGAGCGCGATGCGGGCGTCGGCGCCGACGAACGACTCCTCCATGGCGACGGCATCCGGCGCGTGCTCGGCGATCAGCTCCTGGACGCCCGTGAAGATCGTGAGCAGCCGCGCCTCGAGCCGCTCCCGCGCCGGCGTTCGCCACCACCCGTGGCAGGTGGCCCGGAGGCGCCCGTCGCTTTCGTGGACGATCCCGTACCCGCACGCAGCCGTCCCTGGGTCGATGCCGAGGACCTTCACGAAGAGAGGTTAGGCGCCGACCCGGACAGTTCCTCTCCGGGCAGCGGTCGCGCGTCAGGTCGCGACGGCCTCCAGCACCCGCTCGGGGATGTCGAAGTTGGCGTACACGTCCTGCACGTCGTCGTTCTCCTCGAGCGCGTCGACGAGCCTCATCACCTGCCGCGCCTTCGACTCGTCGTCGATCGAGACCGTCGTCTTCGGCACCAGCTGGAGCCCGGCCGACTCGACCGGGAAACCGGCCTGCTCGACGGCCGCGCGTAGCGCGGCCAGCGCCTCGGGAGCCGACGTCACCTGGAACGACGACCCGTCGGCCCGGACGTCGTCGGCACCGGCATCGGCGGCGACGAGCAGCAGCTGCTCCTCATCGGCGCCTTCGGCCACCACGACCACGCCGAGCCGCTCGAACTGCCAGGCGACCGCGCCGGTCGCGCCGAGGTTCCCGCCGTGCTTGGCGAAGAGGTGGCGGACGTCGGCAGCCGTGCGGTTCTTGTTGTCGGTCAGCGCCTCGACGATCAGGGCGACGCCCTCCGGCCCGTAGCCCTCGTAGACGATCGTCTCGAACGCGTTCGCGTCGGCGTCCGCACCAGACCCCTTGGCGATCGCCCGGTCGATGTTCTCCTTGGGCATCGAGTAGGACCGCGCCTTCTCGATCGCGTTCTGGAGCGCCAGGTTGTTGCCCGGATCGGGGCCGCCCTCCTTGGCCGCGACCAGGATGGCCCGCGACAGCTTCGAGAACAGCTGGCCACGCTTCGCGTCGGCGGCGCCCTTCTTGTGCTTGATCGACGACCACTTGCTATGCCCGGACAAGCTGACCCTCCTTCGCCATCGCCAGAAACCGCTCGTGCAGCCGGGTGTCGTCCGTGAGCTCGGGGTGGAACGACGCGACGAGGAACCGGCCTTCGCGCGCGAGCACCGGGCGCCCGTCGAGCTCGGCCAGCACCTCGACCCCCGGCCCGAGCTCTTCGATCCACGGCGCGCGGATGAAGATCGCACGGACCGGCTCCTCCTCGCCCTCGACGGCGAGATCGGCCTCGAACGAGGCAACCTGCCGGCCGAACGCGTTGCGGAGCACGGTGAGGTCGAGCAGCCCGAGATGGTTCGCGTCGAGCACGATCATCCCGGCGCAGGTTCCGAAGACGGCGCCGCGGAACGCCTTGATCGCGTCGTCGAGCCCGTAGAGGCGCATCAGGCGCATGAAGGTCGTCGACTCGCCGCCCGGGACGACGAGGCCGTCGAGCCCGTCGAGCTGCTCGGGCTTGCGCACCTCGACCGTCTCCGCGCCGAGCCGGCGCAGCATCTGGACGTGCTCGCGAAAGTTGCCCTGCAGGGCGAGAACACCGATCCTGAGCGGTCTCACGCCGTCGATGGTATCCGTCAGCCTCGCACGTACCCGCCGTCCGACCGCGCCGCCGCGCCGGACACGACGAGCCGCTCCAGGTGGGCCAGCGACTCGGCGACCGCGAAGCGTCGCTCGACCGGAGACAGCGCCTGCGCGAAGAGGACGAGCGAAACGTCGTACGCCGTCTTCGGGGCATCGTCGAGCGCGCCGATCGTCGCGGCGAGGCGCTCCTCGTGGTGCGCGCGGATCTCGCGCGCGCGGCCGGCCGGATCGGCGATCACCTCCTTGTGCCCCGTGTAGGCGACCCGGGGTGAGAGCTCCTCGATCCGGTCGAGCGTCTCCAGGTAGTCGCCGAGCGGGTCCGGCCGCGCATTCGGGTAGAGGCCGATCGTGGGGGTGATGCCGCTCAGGATCGTGTCGCCGGCGATCAGGACCCCGTCACGGAGGAGGACGATGTGGCCGTCGGCGTGGCCGCGCAGCAGCTCGACCGTCCAGCCGTCGATCTCCGCCCCGGGGTCGACGAGCTCCGGCGACTCGACCCAGTGGATCGCCTGCGCGAGTGAGGTCGAGTCCTCGGTCACGGTCTCGACCTCGGCCGGCGGCATCCCGTTCGCCGCCCAGTGGGCAGCGAGGCGCCCCGGCGACCGCGACGGGCCCCATGCGGCGAGGCACTGCGCGAAGTCCTCCCGCCCCTGGATCACCGGGACGCCGGCGATCGCGGCGATGTCTCCGGCACCGCCGACGTGGTCCGGGTGCATGTGCGTGACGACCACGCGCTCGAGCGGCGCGTCGAGGCCGTCGAGGACCGGCTGCCACCGCGCCTCGGGATCGCGGGTGCCGAGCCCGGTGTCGACGAGCGTGTAGCCGCCACTCGTGCGGAGCAGGTAGCAGTGCACGTGATCGAGCCCGAACGGGAGCGGGAACGTGATCCGCCGGATCCCCTCCTCGAGCTCGACCATGCGGGGAAGCTAACGGTGGCGGCGCTCACGTCGCGCCGCCACCGTTGCGTGGTAGCTCAGCGGGCCTTCGAGAAGATGTGGCCGAACGGGTGGAACGCGCCGTTCTGCCAGTGCTCGAGGATCTGCTGGTCGATCGGGAACCGTTCCTTCGGCGTCGTCTGCAGCTTCACGCCCGGGTAGAGGAACGGGTTGACGGTGTTCAGGTGGGTCAGGGCGTTCATCAGCCCGGCCCGGGTCGGGTTCGAGCCCGCCTGCTTGAGCGCCTGGACGAATGTCCACGCGCTCGCGACGCCGTACAGGTTGTTGGCGTCGGTCGGGTCCGCCCCCTTGTCGTAGGTCGCGAGGATCGACTTGTACAGCTTCGACGTCGCCGTGTTCGGGTTGTTGATGTAGTCGTAGAGGTACGTCGCCGAGATGTCGCCGTCCACGTTGGCCCCGCTCTTGATCGCCAGGCCCATGAAGAGCGGCGACGCCGAGACGTTGTTGATGAACGTGACCGGCTTCCACCCGATCTTCGTGGTCACGACGAGCGCGTCGATCGTCTGCGTCGGCAGTGCGAAGAGCGCGAACACGTTCGCCCCCGCCGCCTTCAGCTTCACGACCTGCTGGCTGACGTCGGTCTGCGTCGCGTCGTACTTCTCGACGTCGACGATCTTCGACTTCGCAGCGCCGAGGCCCTGGAGCAGGCCGTTGTAGTAGTTCTCGCCGTAGGCGTCGTCCTGCATGAGGACGCCGATCTTCGCCTGGGGCACCTTGCTGGCGATGAACTTCCCGTACACGCGCGACTCGCCCGGATAGTCCGGCTGGAAGCCGATCGTCCACGGGTACTTCTTGTACTGGGCTCCCCAGTACGAGTCGCCCGTCGCGACGAGCACCTGCGGGACGCCCGCCTTGTTCAGGTAGTCCCGCGTGGAGAGCGTCGGCGCGGTGCCGAGGCTGCCGTAGACGGCGAAGACGTGATCCTGCTGGACCAGCTTCTTGGTCAGCGGGACGGTCATCGCGGGGTTGTACTGGTCGTCGTAGACCTTGTCGACGATCTTGCGGCCGTTCACGCCGCCGTGGGCGTTCACGTACTGGAAGTACGCGTTCTCGGCCTTCGGGATCACGCCGTAGAGGGCGGCGGGCCCCGTGAGCGGGAAGGTGCCGCCGACCGTGATCGCCGTTTTCGTCAGACCGGGGGTCGCCGCCTGACCGGCGGACGCCGCGGAGACGACGACTGCCGTAGCTGCGAGCGCCAGCAAAGCGAGCGCTCCCTTCATCCTTCTGTTCATCGCGCCTCCGTGCCTAGGGGACTTTTCGGACTTTCTCTGGTGCTGGATCCGAATTGCAAGAGCCTTCGGAGCAAGTCGGCCGCCCCCAGCGGGATGACAGCCATCACGACGATGACGACGACTCCGAAGATCACCGGTACCGACTGCGACGAACCGATGTGGGAGTCGGTTAGGGCGATCGGGAGAAGTTCGACGAAGGCGGCGCCCACGATCACCCCCCAGAGCGAGCCGAGGCCGCCCACGACGGCCCCGATCAGGATGTACAGGGAGAGCGTGAGACCGAAGACGTCCGGGTTGACGAAGTTGTTCACGAGCACGAACACCGAGCCGGCGACGCCGGCCATCGCTGCGGAGATGCCGAAGGAGAGCGTCTTGTAGATCGGCAGGGCGACCCCCGAGGAGGCGGCGGCGATCTCGCTGTCCCGCACCGCCCGGAACGCCCGCCCGGTGCGCCCCCGGAGCAGCAGCTAGCTGGCGACGAAGCAGATGCCCGCGATGATCCAGGCCGTCCGGTAGAGCCACAGTCCGCTGTGGGTCGGCAGCGCGAGCCCTTCCGTCCCGCCGGTGAAGTTCGGGTAGTTCTTCGCGATCTGCGGCACGGCGAGCGCGACGGCGAAGGTGGTCAGGGCCAGGTAGACGCCGTGCAGCCTGCAGCGCCGGGCAGGCCGACGATCACGCCGGCCGCGAACCCGACCAGCGCCGCGACGGGCAGGGTCGCGATGTCGTTCCAGCCGTGGTCGTGTGTGAGGATCGCGGTCGTGTAGCCGCCGACCGCCATGAACGCGCCCTGGCCGATCGAGATCTGGCCCGTGTAGCCGGTGACGATGTTCAGCGAGAGGATCGCCACGAAGAAGACGCCGACGTCGGCCCCGGTCGAGAGGTGGTAGTCGGACAGCGTGAACGGCAGCAGGGCGATCACGACCGCGACGACCGACAGCCGCGACCGATCCCGAACGCAGTCGAGCGGGAGATCCTCATACCCTCCTCGTCCTTGTCCGGCCGAACAGCCCGGACGGTTTCACGAGCAGGACGGCGAGCATGAGCACGAACGCCGCCGGCAGCAGGAGCTGCGGCGTGACCCAGCTCACGTAGCTGCCGAGCAGGTTCAGGATGACGCCGATCGCCAGCGCGCCGATGACTGCGCCGGCCGGGCTCTCGAGCCCGCCGACCACCGCCGCGGCGAACGCGTAGATCAGGATGCCGTCCATCATCGACGGCTGCAGCAGCACGCTCGGGCTCGCCGCGGCCAGCATCCCGGCCACCGCGCCGAGCATCGCGGCGAGCCCCCAGCCGAGCGAGAGCATCCAGCTGACGCGGATGCCGACGAGCCGCGCCGCGGCGGGCCGGACGGCGGCCGCGCGCATCGCGAGCCCGAGCTTCGTGAACTGGAAGAACAGCCACAGCACGAAGACCGAGGCGATCGAGATCGCGATCGTGCCGAGATCCTGCAGCGAGAACGCGACGCCGCCGACGTGGTAGATGCGCGCCGGGAACGGCGCGGGCATGAACTTGACCTCGTTTCCCCAGATCCACCCGATCGCCCCCTCGACGAGGATCAGCAGCCCGATCGAGGCGATCACGACCGTGAGCCGGGAGCCGCGGCGCTCGACCGGCCGGATCGCCGCCAGCTCGACCGCGAACCCGCCGACGAACGCGATCGCGAGCGTGCAGGCGAACGCGGGCCAGTAGGTGAGCCCCCAGGCGATCAGCTGCCACGCGATGTAGGTCGTGAACGTCGCGAGCGCGCCCTGCGCGAAGTTGATCACCTCGGTCGCGCGGTAGATGAGCACCAGCGCGACGGCCAGGCTCGCGTAGATGCCGCCGTTCGCGAGGCCCGGAGACCGTCTGCTGCGCGAACAGCGAGCTGCGGAGCGACCCGATGACGAGGAAGACGCAGCCGGCGAGGATCGCCAGCGGGCACGATCCACGACGATGCGCGGCCGCCAGGTCGTGCGCTGGAAGAGCGAGATCGCCGTCATCTCACCGTCAGTAGCCCAGGTAGCTGCGCCGGATCGCATCGCGAGACGCGAGCTCCTCGCTCGGGCCCTCGTAGCGCGACGCTCCCGACCTCGAGCACGTAGGCGCGGATGCCGTGGCGAGCGAGATGCGCGCGTTCTGCTCGACGAGCAGTACCGCCGTCCCCTCCCGCTGGTTCAGCTCCTTCACGATCCGGAACACCTCGGAGACGACGAGCGGAGCGAGGCCGAGCGACGGCTCGTCCAGCAGGAGCAGCTTCGGGCGCTGCATGACGGCGCGCGCGAGGGCGAGCATCTGCTGCTCGCCGCCCGACAGGGTCCCGGCCTGCTGTGACCCGCGCTCGTCCAGCCACGGGAAGTAGTCGAAGACGCGCCGGAAGTCGTCGCGCAGCGACCCGCGCCGGACGTAGGCGCCGAGCCGCAGGTTCTCCGACACGGTGAGCTCCGAGAACGTCCCGCGCCCCTCGGGCACGTGGGCGATCCCGAGCCGCGCCGTCGCCTCCGGCCCGCGGCGGCCGAGCGGCCGCCCGTCGAACTCGAGCGTGCCGGTTCGCGACGACCGTGTGCGAGATCGCGCGCAGCGTCGTCGTCTTCCCGGCGCCGTTCGCGCCCGAGAATCGCGACGATCTCCCCGTCGTCGACGGTGAGCGACAGGCCTCGCAGGGCTTGCACCTGCCCGTAGCGCGCGTCGACGTCGCGGAGTGCAAGCAGCGACCCCATGAAGCCGGTCAAGTCAACCGACGATTTGACTCCTCGGTCAATATTGGGGCGTGCCGGAAGCCGTCATCGTCTCCACCGCGCGCACGCCGATCGGGCGCGCGGGCAAGGGCTCGCTCGTCGACGCGCGGCCGGACGACCTCTGCGCGTTCGCGGTGCGCGACGGCGCTCGACCGGGTGCCCGGAGCTGCCCGCCGGAGGAGATCGTCGACGTGATCGTCGGCTGCGGCTTCCCGCAGGAGAAGCAGGGGATGAACCTCGGGCGCCGCGTCGCGCTGCTCGCCGGCCTGCCCGAGTCGGTGCCGGGCACGACCGTCAACCGCTTCTGCGCCTCGAGCCTGCAGACGATCCGCATGGCGTTCCACGCGATCAGGGCCGGCGAGGGCGAGGCGTTCGTCGCCGCCGGCGTCGAGTCGATCTCCCAGGTCGACGGCTATCCGAAGTCGCAGGACGAGCTCCACCCCGCGCTCTTCGGCGACGACGCTCCGATCGCGAACGTCTACATCCCGATGGGCCTGACCGCCGAGAACGTCGCCGAGCAGTGGAACGTGCTCGCGCGAGGAGATGGACCGCTTCGCGCAGCGCTCCCAGGAGCGCGCCGTTGCAGCGCCAGGCCTCCGGGTTCTTCGCACGCGAGCTGACGCCGTACGAGGGGGCCGAGGCCGACGACGGGCCGCGGCCGCTCGTCGACGCTCGAGAAGCTCGCCGCGCTCGAGCCTGCGTTCAAGCCCGGAGGCAAGGTGACCGCCGGCAACTCCTGCCCGCTCAACGACGGCGCCGCGGCGGTGATCGTGATGTCGGATCAGCGCGCCGCGGGAGCTCGGGATCGAGCCGCGCGCGCGCATCATCGCGTCGAGCGTGTCCGGTGTCGCGCCGGAGATCATGGGCGTCGGTCCGATCGAGGCCGTGCGGAGGGTGCTCGCGCAGGCCGGCATGACGATCGACGACGTCGACGTCGTCGAGCTGAACGAGGCGTTCGCCGCGCAGGTGATCCCGGTGTGCCGGGAGCTCGGCATCGACCCGTTCGGCGAGAAGCTGAACCCGCACGGCGGGGCGATCGCGCTCGGCCATCCCTACGGCATGACCGGCGCGCGAATCATGAGCACGCTGCTCAACGACCTCGAGACGCTCGACGCAGACGATCGGGCTCGAGACGATGTGCGTCGGCGGCGGGCAGGGCATGGCGATGCTCGTCGAGCGGTTGTAAGCGGCACCAGGCCTGGCCGGGCTCGGTCTCCTCCTCGCGCTCGGCTCGTCGGTCGTCTGGGGCGTCGCCGATTTCGCCGGCGGCTCGCTGTCGCGGCGCCTGCCGGTGCTCGGAGTCACGCTGCTGTCGCAGGCGGCGGGCTTCGTCGCGCTGATCGCCGCGGTCGCGGTCCGCGGGGACGTCGGCTCGCGCTCGTTCGCGCTCGGGCTGCTCGCCGGGGTCGGCGGCGGCGATCGGGCTCGCGGCGTTCTATCAGCGCGCTGTCGCTGGGGACGATGAGTGTCGTCTCGCCGATCGCGGCCTGCGGCGCGCTCGTGCCGTTCGTCGCTCTCGCTGGCGACGGGCGAGCGGCCGGCGGCGCTCGCGCGCCTGCGGCGCCGTCGCGGCGCTGGCCGGCGCCGTGCTCGCGTCGCTCGAGGAGCGGCGTGCGGTCGACGAGTCGCCGGCGCGGGCGCGCGCGATCGTCCTCGCGGTCGTCGCGGCGGTTGCGCTCGGCCTCTTCGTCTACTTCCTCGGGCTCGGCAGCCGTCACGGCGACGCCCTGTCGACGCTGTTCGGGGCACGCGTCGGTTCGCTGTCGGTGCTCGTGCTGGTCGCCGCGTTGCTGCGGGCGCCGGTGCGGATCCCGCGGGCGTCGATCGCTGTGGTCGCCGCCGTGGGACTGGCCGACGTGTCGGCGAACGCGCTGTTCGCGCTCGCGAGCAGTCACGGGCTGCTCGCGCTCGTCTCGGTGCTCGGTTCGCTCTATCCGGTCACCACCGTGCTGCTCGCGCACGTGCTGCTCGGCGAGCGCCTGACGCGGACGCAGCGCGTCGGGGTGGTGCTCGCGCTCGGCGGGGTGGCGGTGATCGCGGGCGCATAGCATCGGCTCTGTGGAGCCGCTGATCGTCGTCGACCGCGTCGAGGCGTTTCTCGACGCGAACGGCCTCGGCGCGGGCCCGCTGCGCGCGACCGCATCGGCGACGGCGGCGGGTCGAACTTCACGTTCCTGCTCGAGCGGGCCGGCGAGCGGTTCGTGCTGCGGCGCCCGCCCCGGCCGCCGCTTCCGCCGTCGGCCCACGACATGGTGCGCGAGGCCGGGTTGCAGATCGCGGTGCGCGAGGGCGGGTTCGATCGCCTGCCGGAGATCGTCGCGGTGTGCGCCGACGAGTCGATCCTCGGCGTCCCGTTCTACGTGATGCGCTTCCTCGACGGACACGTCGTTTCGCAGTCGCTCCCGCCCGGGCTCGAGACCGCGGCGGCGCGGCACCGGCTCGGCGACGACCTCGTCGACACGCTGGCCGAGATCCACGCGGCGGACGTCTCTGTGCCGGCCCTGGCGGCCTTCGCGCGCCCGGGCAGCTACGCCGAGCGGCAGGTGCGCCGGTTCGCGCAGCTCTGGGAGCTGAACCGGACGCGGCCCGTGCCGGACGTCGACGAGGTCGGGCCGCGCCCTCGCCGCGGCGCTGCCGGAGCCGCTGCCGCCGACGGTCGTCCACGGCGACTTCCGGCTCGGGAACATGATGGTGGCGCGCGACGACCCGACGCGGATCGAGGCGGCGCTCGACTGGGAGATGGGCGCGATCGGCGATCCGCGTGCGGACGTCGGCTACCTGCTCGCGACGTACAGCGAGCCCGGCGGGCGGCCGAGCGCCCTCGGGACCTCGCCGGTGACGGCGAGCGAGGGGTTCCCGTCGAGGTCGGAGCTCGTCGACCGGTACGCGCGCGTGAGCGGGCGCGACCTCGGGCCGCTCGCCTGGTTCGAGGCGCTGGCGCTCTGGAAGGCGGCCGTGTTCTGCGAGGCGATCTACGGGCGGTACGTGCGCGGCGAGCTGGGCGCCGAGGACGCGCGCGCCGCGCTGTTCGAGGAGGGCGTCCCGGCGCTCGCCGCCGCGGCACGCGAGGCACTCGGCGTCTGATCGGAAGGCGCCGGGGTCAGACCCGGGTCCGACCCCTCACGCCGCCGCCTCCGCGACCGCGCGCAGGGTCGCCTCGTCGCGCGTCGAGACGAGGATCGTCGTCGCGCCCGACTCGCGCCACGCCGCGAGACGGTCGGCGATGCGCTCCTTCGGCCCGACGAGCGCGACCTCGTCGACGAACGCGTCCGGCACCCTCGCCGCCGCCTCGCGCTGCTCGCCGCCGAGGAACAGCTCCTGGATCTCGCGTGCCTCCGCCTCGTACCCGTAGCGGGCGAAGAGGTCGTTGTAGAAGTTCTTGCCGCGCGCGCCCATGCCGCCGATGTAGAACGAGTAGTACTCCTTCAGCGCCGCCCGGCCCGATTGGACGTCGTCGGTGAGCACCGCGGGCACGCAGGGCGCGACGTCGAACCCCGGCCTCGCCCGCTCGAGCGGGAACACCGACCGCGCCTGCTCGGGCGACCAGAAGATCGGAAGCCAGCCGTCAGCGATCTCGAACGCGAGCTCGACGGCCTTCGGCCCGATCGCAGCCAGGTAGATCGGGATCTCGGCGCGCAGCGGCCGCACCATCAGCCGCAGCGGCTTCCCGAGCCCGGTGCCGCCCCGAACCGGGATGTCGTAATGCGCCCCGTGATGCTCGAGCCGCTCGCGCCGGAGCGCCGCGCGGACGATCTCGACGTACTCGCGCGTCTTCCCGAGCGGCTTCCCCCACTCCTGCCCGTGCCACCCCTCGACGACCTGCGGGCCCGAAGTCCCGAGCCCCATCAGGAACCGCCCGCCCGACATGAGGTCGAGCGTCGCGGCCGTCATCGCGGCGTTCGCCGGCGACCGGCCGGGGAGCTGCATGATCGCCGTGCCCAGCTTGATCCGCTCGGTCAGCGCGCCGAGCCAGGCGAGCGGCGTGATCGCGTCGACCCCCCAGGCCTCCGCCGCCCATGCCGAGTCGTAGCCGAGCCGCTCGGCCGCCCGGGCCAGCTCGATCAGCTCGAGCGGGCTCGTGCCCGGCTGGGCGTACCCCATGTAGAACCCGAGCCTCACGTTGGTGCGATGCTAATGCGGTGACGCCTGACGGATTGGGCTCCACCGACCGAGCGCCTGGCGCGCACGCGGGCGTTCATGGAGGAGCGTGTGCTGCCGAACGAGCCTGTGCTCGACCGCGAGGACGACGCCGCGGGCGAGCTCGTCGCGCGGGCTCCGCGACGAGGTGCGCGAGCTCGGCCTGTGGGCGCCGCACGTCCCACCCGAGGCGGGCGGCACCGGCACCGGCTTCCTCGACTACGCCTACCTGAACGAGCACATCGGCCGCTCGCTCTGGGGCCAGCTCGTGTTCGGCTGCCAGGCGCCCGACGCGGGCAACGCCGAGATCCTGCACCTGTTCGGCACCGACGAGCAGAAGGAGCGCTGGCTGCACCCGCTCGTCGCCGGCGACATCCGCTCGTTCTTCTCGATGACCGAGCCGGAGGTTCCCGGCTCCGACCCGACGACACTGCGCACACGGGCGGTGCGCGACGGCGACGACTGGGTGATCGACGGCCACAAGTGGTTCTCGTCGGGGGCCGAGGGAGCCGCATTCGGGATCGTGATGGCGGTGACCGACCCCGACGCCGCACCGCACGCGCGCGCGACGCAGATCATCGTCCCGGCCGACACGCCCGGCGTCGAGATCGTCCGGCCGGTGACGGTGCTGGGCCACGCCGGCCGCGGCTGGACGACGCACTGCGAGGTGCGCTACACGGCCGTCCGCGTGCCCCTGGCGAACACGCTCGGCGGAGAGGGCTCCGGCTTCCGGATCGCGCAGAAGCGCCTCGGCCCCGGCCGCATCCACCACGTGATGCGCTGGCTCGGCCAGATGCAGCGCGCCTTCGCGCTGATGTGCTCCTACGCGCTCGAGCGGGAGGCGTTCGGCGGCCCGCTGGCCGAGAAGCAGACCGTGCAGAACTGGATCGCCGACAGCTACGCGCAGATCCACGCGTGCCGCCTCATGACCCTCGACGCGGCGCACAAGATCGACGGCGGCGACGAGGCACGCGTCGAGATCTCCGCGATCAAGTTCTTCGCCGCGCAGGCCCTGCAGGACGTGATCGACCGCGCCGTCCAGGTGCACGGCGCCCGCGGCCTGACCGACGAGACGCCGCTCGGGCACATGCTGATGATCGCGCGCGCCGGCCGGATCTACGACGGGCCGGACGAGGTCCACCGCATGGTCGTGGCCCGCCGCGTGCTGAAGACGTTTTCCGACGGGGACGGGTGGAGCTTCGCATGAGCATGGAGTCGCTGAAGGGGAAGCTCCTGGTCTCGTCGCCGTCCCTGCTCGACCCGAACTTCCGCAAGACCGTCGTCCTGATCGCCCACCACGACGACGAGGGCGCGCTCGGCCTCGTGCTCAGCCGCCCGTCGGACGTCCCGGCGACGGACGCTATGCCCGCCCTCGAGGGAATCCCGGGCGCGGACAGTCCCGTCTTCGTCGGCGGCCCGGTTCAGCCGCAGTCGTTCATGGCGCTCGCCGAGTTCGCCGACGTCGACGATGCGGCGGCGCCGATCTTCGACCACGTCGGCTTCATGAGCGCCGACGCCGAGCCCGAGGAGCTCTCGATCCGCCGCATCCGGCTGTTCGCAGGCTACGCCGGCTGGGGCGCCGGACAGCTCGAGGCCGAGCTCGCCGAGCCGTCGTGGATCGTCGTCCCCGCGGAGAGCGACGACCCGTTCGCCGACGATCCGGATGCGCTCTGGCGCGAGGCGGTGGAGCGCGGCGGCGGCTCGATCGCGCTGATGAAGAACATGCCGTTCGACCCGCACCTCAATTAGAGGCTGAGGGGCGGCGGCGGGCCGACCCGCCCGCCCTCCGACCGCGGGCCGGGGAGCGACGAGAACCGGAACGGAGCGGGCTCACGCCCCGGCTGGACGAACCACGCCTCGCCGCTCCTGCCGCTCGTGGCCGCGCGCCACACCGCCTCGGCCACCGCACCGGGCGCGACGAGCGGAAACCCCGCCGCCGCGAAGGCATCCCGCTGCGCGTCGATCATCGGCGTGTCGGCGATGCCCGGGCAGACCGCGTTGATCGTCACGGGGCCGAGCTGCGGCGCGACGCTGCGCACGAATCCGACGAGCGCGTGCTTCGTGAGCGAGTAGATCGCGTCCGAGGGCATCCCCGTGAGCCCTGCGAGCGATGCGGTGACCACGATCGACCCCTCGCGCATGACCTGCGCGAGCCTCCGCACGCCGAAGACGACCCCGTCGACGTTGACGCCGAGAGCGCGCCGGTACCCACCGTCGGTGAGCGCCCTGATGTCGCTCTCACCCGTGAGGACGCCCGCGTTCAGGCACGCGATGTCGACCGGCCCGACCGTCGACCAGGCGGTCGCGCTGGAGACGTCGAACCCGTCGACGAGATCGAGCGACTCGACCTCGTACCCCTCGGCCTCCAGTCGCGCGACGATCGCCCGGCCGATCCCGCCCGCGCCGCCCGTGACCAGCCCCTTCACGGCTCGAGGACGACCTTCCCGACGTGCTTGCGCCCGGCGATGAGCGCGTGCGCCGCACCGGCTTCGGCGAGCGGGAAGCGGGCGCCGACGACGGGGTCGATCTCGCCTCTCGTCCACATCCCGAGCAGCTCGAGGGTGCACTCGCGCACGAATCCGGGCTCGAGCCGCATCAGCCGCGCGAGGTAGATGCCGACCACGCCGGCGTTCCGGCCGACGAGCCACTGCACGCTCGGATCCTGCCACGGCCCGTCGGCGAAGCCGATCGCCACGATCACGCCCAGCGGGTTGAGCAGAGGAAGCGAGCGCGTGAACACGTCGCCGCCGACCGGGTCGATGACGACGTCGGCGCGCACGTCTTCGAGCTCGTCGTAGCCGAGCGCCTCGTCGGCGCCGTTGTCGCGCGCCGCGGCGCGCTTCTCCTGCGTGCTCGCCGTCGCGACCACGCGCGCACCGAGGTTCTTTCGCCAGCTGGACAGCGGCGCTGCCGACCCCGCCGGACGCCGCGTGCACGAGCACGGTGCTCGCCGGGGTCACGCGCGTCTGCCGGTGCAGCGGGATGTACGCCGTCAGGTAGGTGAGCAGGAACGAGGCGCCGGCGGCGAACGACGCGCCCTCCGGCAGCGGGAACGTCCAGTCGGGATCGACCGCGACGCGCTCCGCGTAGCCGCCTCCGTTGACGCGCGTGAACGCGAGCACGCGGCGTCCGTCCAGCTCGCCCGCCACCTCCGAGCCGAGCACGTACGGCAGCTCCGGCATCTGCGGATAGAGCCCGTTGCGGATCAACAGGTCCGCGAAGTTGACGCCCGCGGCGCGGACGGAGACGACGGCGTCTCCCTCGGGCTCGGCGACGTCCTCGATCTCGAGGTCGCCGCCGATCTCGTGCAGAACGGCCGCTCTCATCGGGTCATCGAGGCGAACTCTGTCAGACGCTGCGCACTTCCCGCAGCGTGCTCCGGGTTCTCGCGGAGGTCGTCGCGACCGAGTCCCTCTAGCGTCGACGATGACCCGCGGATTGGAGGTGCACGATGCGCTCGAGACCGTATCTGGTGTTCTTCTTCGCACCGGTCCTCGCCTACCTGGTCGTCCTGTTCCTGGTGGCCGTGTTCGTCACGGAGCCGCCGACGCTCGGCTGGATCGGCTTCGGTGTGGCGGCGGCAGTCGGTCTCGCGATCGCCGGCGTTGCGTCCTACCTCTATCCGCGGTCACGGGCGAACGCCCATCGCCTCCACCCGCACCTCGACGGACTGTTTCGGCTGCTCGTGGTCGCCGACGTCCGGTGCGACGGGGCGGCACTGTGCGACGCCGTGCAGCACTCGGTCGCCGGGCGGGTGAGCGACGTGCTCGTCGTCGCTCCGGTGCTCGCGTCCCCGTGCACTTTCTCACCGACGCCGAGGACGGCGATCGGGCGGACGCGGATCTGCGTCTGACCGAGGCGACGGACGCGCTCGGCCGCCTCGGCATCACCGCCCGCGGGACGATCGGCAGCGACGATCCGCTGCAGGCGATCGGCGACGCCCTCGCAGGATTCCCGGCGAGCGAGATCCTGCTCGCCGCGGCCGCCTCGACGCAGCGCAACTGGCTCGACTTCGACCTCGAGCGAAAGGCCCGCGACGCCTACGGCGTGCACGTCGCGAGCGTGACGCTCGCGGACGCCGCGACGCCGACGCGCGGTTAGGCGGTCCCGGCCCACCTCGGCGCGCGCTTCTCGAGGAACGCGGCGACGCCCTCTTGGCCGTCCTCGGACTGGAGGCAGTCGGCGAACGCGTGCGCTTCCCGGTCGTCGCTCCGCTCGTCTCGCGTCTCGCGCAGCACCGACTTGATCTGCCGCAGCGCGTGCGGCGACTGCCTGGCGAGGGGCTCGACGTAGCGCGCGATGCCGGCCTCGAGATCGTCGACGACGAACTCGACGAGCCCCCACTCGGCAGCGGTGCCGGCCGGGATGCGCTCGCCCGACAGGATCAGCCAGCGGGCCCGTCCGGGCGAGATCAGCCGCGGTGTGCGTTGCGTGCCGCCGCCGCCCGGGAGCAGGCCGAGATTCACCTCCGGGAAGCCGAGCTGCGCATCGACGTGCGCGATCCGGAAGTCGCACGCCAGCGCGATCTCCAGGCCGCCGCCCAGGCAGTAGCCGTGGATCGCGGCGACGACGGGAACCGGGGCCGCCTCGATCAGGTTCGCGACCGGCTGGATCCCGCCGGGGCGGCCGCTCGCGTCGCCGGCGCCCTGGAACCCCGAGATGTCGGCGCCGGCCGAGAACGCGCGGTCGCCCGTGCCGCGGAGCACGACGACCCGCACCTCGGAGTCGAGCTGCTCGAGCTCAGTCCAGAGCGTGTCGATGATCGTGCCGTTGACCGCGTTGACGGGCGGGTTGTCGAGCCAGACCGTCTTGATCACGAGGACGCGGTCGCGGTCGCGGGATCCTGCGCGAACATCTCCCGGAGCTCCGTCTTGCGGAACTTGCCCACACTCGTCTTCGGGATCTCGGGGATGAACTCGAAGCGATCCGGGAGCGACCACTTCGCGAAGTCGGACGCGAGGAACGCGCGCAGCTCGTCGGCGGTCGCCGTCTGGCCCTCCTTGAGCACGACGGCGGCGAGCGGCCGCTCGTCCCACTTCGCATCGGGGACGGCGATCACGGCCGCCTCGGCGATCGCCGGGTGCGCCATCAGGGCGTTCTCGAGCTCCACCGACGAGATCCACTCGCCGCCGGACTTGATCACGTCCTTCGAGCGGTCCTTGATCTGGATGAAGCCGAGCGGGTGGATCGTGACGACGTCGCCCGTCCTGAACCAGCCGTCCTCCGTCCAGCGGTCGGCCTGCTCCGGCGTCTCGTAGTAGGCGGCGGCGACCCACGGCCCGCGTGTCTCGAGCTCGCCCATCGCCTCGCCGTCCCACGGCAGGATGTTCCCCTCGGCGTCGCGGTGTCGCAGCTCGACGAGCGGGACCGGCCGCCCCTGCATCGCGACGACGTCGTAGCGGGTGTCGGGATCGGCGTTCGCGAGGTCTCCGGGAAGCTGCGACGTCGTCGCGACCGGCGACGTCTCGGTCATCCCCCACCCGTGCACGACGTCGATGCCGTGCCGCTCCTTGAAACCGGCGATCATCGCGCGCGGCGCCGCGGAGCCGCCGACGAGCATCCCCTTCATCTTCGAGAGGTCCCAGCGTCCCGGATTCGCGTCGAGCAGCTGCAGGATCCCGAGCCAGATCGTCGGCACGCCCGCCGTCCACGTCACCTCTTCGGAGACGAACGCGTCGAGCAGGCTCTCGGGATCCAGGAAGGGCCCCGGGTAGACGAGCTTGGCGCCGATCATCGTCGCCAGGTACGGGTAGCCCCAGGCGTTCGCATGGAACATCGGGACGACCGGCAGGATCACGTCGCGCTCCGAGATCCCGAGCCCCATCGGGTTGGCGGCCGCGACGCCGAGTGTGTGCAGCATCGTCGAGCGGTGCGAGTAGAGCACGCCTTTCGGCTTCCCGGTCGTGCCGCTCGTGTAGCACATCGCCGCCGCCTCGTTCTCGTCCAGCTCAGGGTCCTCCCAGTCGTCGGGATCGACGCCGGCGAGCAGCTCCTCGTAGCCGTCCTCGACCACCAGGACGTGCTCGATGTTCGTGCGCTCCCTGAACTGGTCGAGCAGCGGGACCAGGCTGCGGTCGACGATCACCGCGCGGTCGTTCGCGTGCGTCGCGATGTACGCCAGGTCGTTCGGGTGCAGGCGCAGGTTGAGGGTGTGCAGCACGAAGCCGCCGCTCGGAACGCCCAGGTACGCCTCGTGGTGCGCGAGGTGGTTCCAGCAGAGCGTCGCGACGCGGTCGCCGCGCGCGAGCCCGAGCTCCTTGAGGCCGACGGCGAGCGCGCGCGACCGCCGGCAGGACTCGCCGTAGGTCCGTCGCTGGAAGCTCCGGTCGGGAAGGCGCGCGACGAGCTCCGACCCCGCCGAGTACGTCTCGGCGCGGCGGAGCAGGCTCGGCAGCGTCAGCTGGTAGTCCATCATCAGGCCGTCCATCAGAGCTCTCCTCTCGAAAGCGCCTGCCGCCGCTCGAGGTCGCGTTCCGGGTCGACGAGTTTCCCGTCGCGCTCGACGTACCCGTCCTTGCCGCCGACGACCACGAGGACGAGGTCCTCGTCGCCGCGGTTGCAGATCTGGCGCGGCGTCGTCGATTCGACGTGGACGATCCCGCCCTCCTCGACCAGGTGCTCCCGGCCGTCGACGACGAACGTCGCCGTCCCGCGGTGGACGAAGTAGACCTCGTCCTGCACGTCGTGGAAGTGCGCGGGCCCGTCGTAGCCGGGCGGGAAGACGAGCGCGTTGATCCCGAATGCCGTCACACCGAGCTCCTTGCGGATCTTGCGGAACCCGTAGCCGTCGCCGAGAGCGTCGAGCGAGCTCACCGAATACCCCATGAGGTGGATCCTACGACCCGAAGAGGAAGCGCGTCAGCACGCGGTCGCGCGCGCGGTCCGGCAGGAGCTGGAGGCGGGCGCGCTTCTTCGCATCCGGGCCGACGACGTAGCGCGTGCGCGGCTTGGGGGCCGTGAGCGCCTGCTCGATCGCCCGGGCGACGGCGGCCGGCGGGACCGCGTGCCCGGCCGACCGCGCGGCGGCGAGCCGCCGGAACCGCCCGAGCCGCTCGCCGTACAGCTCGACGGCCCGCTCGGGAAGACTCTCCGCCGTCTTCTGCGGCTTCGTCCAGATCGCGGTCGCGATCGTTCCCGGCTCGACGATCGCGACGTGCATGCCCCACGGCTGCAGCTCGACGCGCAGCGAGTCGGCCATCGCCTCGAGCGCGAACTTGCTCATCGCGTACGCGCCGAGGAACGGCAACGCCGACCGTCCCGCGACCGAGCCCACGAGCACGACTCGTCCGCGGTTCGCCCGCAGGGCCGGCAGGAACGCCTGCAGCACGCGGAGCTGCCCGACGACGTTGACGTCGAGCTGGCGCGTGAGCTCCTCCGGCGGGAGGAACTCGAGCGGGGACGCGATCGCGATGCCCGCGTTCTCGACGAGCCCGTCGAGCGACTGCACGTTCGCCGCGGCGGCTGCGACGGCGGCGGGGTCGGTGACGTCGAACACGAGCTCCTCCGCACCCGGAGGGGCGTCACCCGGGCTCCGGACGGATGCGTAGACCTTCCAGCCGCGCCCGAGCAGCCGTTCCGCCGTCGTGCGGCCGATGCCGGTCGAAGCGCCGGTTACGAGGCAAGCAGGGATTCGGCCACCCCGGCGCGCAGCTCGCGGCCGTACCCGAGCGCGCCCTCGAGCCACAGCGCGCGCTTGTAGTAGCGGTGCAGCGGATGCTCCCAGGTGAAGCCGATTCCGCCGTGCGCCTGGATCGAGCGCTCGCACGCGAGCACGGCGGCCTCGGACGCCTGCGACTTGGCCGCCGCCACCGCGACACCGGCCTGCGCGTCGTCCTCGGCAACCGCCCAGGCCGCCCAGTAGGCGAGCGAGCGCGAGAGCTCGACCGCGACGTAGGCGTCGACGAGCGGGTGCGAGATCGCCTGGTACGTGCCGATCTTCTTGCCGAACTGCTCGCGCGAGCCGGCGTACTGGACGGCCAGCTCGACAGCCTTCGACCCGATCCCGACCGCCTCCAGCGCCAGCGCCGCGAGCAGCCGGCGGCGCACGTCCTCCCACGCCCCGCTCGCCGGCTCGGCGCCGTCGGCGGTGAGCCGCCCGAGTCGCAGTGTCTCGTCGACCGTTGCGACCGGTTCCCCCTGAGCCGCGCGTCCGCGCATGTCAGGCGTCAGCACGCGGTCGACCTGTTCGAGGTACGGCACGAAGCCGTCGATCTCGATCGACCAGACCGCGTCGCCGCCCTGACCGGCGACCTCGTTCAGCACGAACGGCCCGTCGTACAGCACGCGGCCCAGCTCCTCGAACAGCACGGCGGCGTCGAGGTAGGTGAAGTCGCCGCTCCGCAGGATCCCGACCCACCCGAGCTCGCCGAGCTGCTCGAGCGACGGCGACGGGTTCGCCTCGAGGAACGCGCGCGCCTCGCGGCGGAGGTCGTCCTGCTCAGCGGTGAAGGAGAAGTCCATGGGCGCGTCCTTCTAACGTGACCGGGGAAGGCCGAGCACGCGCTCGGCGACGATGTTGCGGAGGATCTCGCTCGTGCCGGCCTCGATCGTGTTGCCGCGCGAGCGGAGCTGCTGGTACTGCCAGTACCCGTCGGCGTACCCGCCGCCGTCGGTCAGCTGCGCGTGCGAGCCGAGGATCTCGAGCGCGAGCTTGGTGAGGCGCTGATTGTTCTCCGACCAGACGAGCTTGGACGCGGAGCCCTCGGGCCCGGGGATGCCCGTCTTCTGCAGCGTCGTGAGCGCCCGGTAGTTCGTGTAGCGCAGCGCCTGCAGCTCGATCCACTCGCGTGCGATGCGGTCGCGCAGGATCGGGTCGGTCACGTCGCGCTCCTTCGCGAGCGCGAGCAGCTTGCGCACGGCCACGTCGAGCGTCGCGGCGAGCGCGAAGCCGAGCGTGCCCCGCTCGTGGAGCAGCGTGGTCATCGCGACCTGCCAGCCTCCGCCGATCTCGCCGAGCAGGTTCTCCTTCGGCACCCGCACGTCGGTGAAGAAGATCTCGTTGAACTCCGGGTGTCCCGTGATCTGCACGAGCGGGCGCACCTCGACACCCGGGGCGTGCATGTCGGCGATCACGTACGTCAGGTTCTTGTAGCGCGGCTCGTCGGGTAGCCCGAGACCGACGAGGATGCAGAAGTCGGCGATGTGCGCGAACGACGACCAGACCTTCTGGCCGTTGACGAGGAAGTGGTCGCCGCGGTCCTCGATGCGCGTTCGCGCAGCGGCGAGGTCGCTGCCGGCATCGGGCTCCGAGAAGCCCTGGCACCAGATCTCGTCGGCGCTCAGGATCTTCGCGAGGTAGCGGTCCTTCTGCTCGTCGGTGCCCCAGGCGATGATCGTCGGGCCTGCCATGCCGAGGCCGATCACGCCGAGATGCGACGGCGCCTCGGCGCGGGCCACCTCCTCGAGGAAGATCGCCTGGTGGCTGTAGGGCGCGCCTGCACCGCCGAACTCCTTCGGCCAGGTCAGGCCCGCGTAGCCCGCCTCGCCGAGTGAGCGGCTCCACTCGCGGTCGGCGTCCTCGAACCGGCGCGCACCGCGTGCTCTCGACGCTGGCGGCAGGTTCTCCTCGATGAACGCGCGAACCTCGGCACGGAAGGCGGCCTCTTCCGGCGTATCGCGCAGGTCCACGACTGCGATTCTACGGTCTCAGCCGCGGATCGTCATACAGGTGGAGGTCGCGTATGCGACCAGCGACCCATCCTCGTCCGTGACGTGGCACTCGGTGAGCGCGATCGTTCGGCCGCCCTTGATCACCGAGCCGACCGCGGTCAGCTTCCCCTCCCAGACGGGTTTCAGGAAGTTGATCTTCAGCTCGACGGTCGTGAACAGCTCGTCCGGCTCGAGCCTCGTCAGGTTGGCGCACCCCATCGCCGCGTCGGCGAGGTCGCACAGGATCCCGCCGTGCAGCGTCCCGGGCGGGCTCGAGTGCTGTGGGCCGACGTCGAGCTCGAACGTGACACGGCCGGCCTCGGCCTCGACCATGCGCATCCCGATCAGGTCGCCGACGAGCGCCCCCTGCTCCTCCCCCGAGACGATTCGCTGCAGGTACTCGAGGTGGCTCAAGCCCGCTCCGGCGCCGGGACGAGCACCGTGCGGATCACGTCGCCGTCGTGCATCGCCTGAAGCGCGTCGCGCCAGCCGTCGAGCGGCGCCGTCCGGGTGACCATGCCGGCGAGGTCGAGCTCGCCGTCGAGCGCGAGCCGCGCGAGCCGCGGGAAGTCCTCCTCGGGCAGGTAGTCCCCGCCGTGCGAGACGAGGATCGACGCCCGCTTCGCGAACAGCTCCGGCAGGCCGACCTCGCCCCGCTCGCCGGCCGGCGACAGCCCGACGAGCACGTACGTCCCGCCCGTGGCGAGCAGCGAGAGGCCCTGCTCGAACGTCGACCGCCGCCCGACCACGTCGAACACGAAGTCGACCGGGCCCGCCTCGACGTGCGTGGCGCCGAACCGCCGCGATTGCTCGAGCTTGCGCTCGTCCAGGTCGATCGCACGGATCTCCGACGCTCCTGCGATGCGCGCGCCCTGGATCGCGGACAGGCCGACGGCGCCGCAGCCGATCACGGCGACCCGGGCCCCGGCCCAGACCTTCGCAGTCTCGAGCACCGACATCGCGCCGGTGGCGACGGCGCAGCCGATCAGGCACGCCTGCTCGAACGGCAGCTCGTCGGGGATGCGCACGGCCGCGACCGCCGGGACGACGGTCCGCGTGGCCATCGTCCCCGTGCGGAGCACGGGCGTCAGCACCGCCCCGTCGGAACGGTGCAGCCGGCCGCTTGCCGCCGGCGGCCTGCGGCAGCGCCGCGGCGCGCCGCGCAGGCAGGCCGCGCACGCGCCGCACGCGGTCTTCCAGCCGAGCACGACGCGGTCTCCGGTCGCGAACGCGTCGACGCCAGGCCCGACGCTCTCGACGGTGCCCGCGCCCTCGTGGCCGAGCAGCACCGGGAAGGGGTGGCCCCAGCCGTCCTCGTCGATCACGTGCTGGTCGGAGTGGCAGACCCCCGTCGCGTCGATCCGGACGAGCACCTCTCCCGCCTCGGGCTCGTCGACCCGAATCTCCTCGAGCGCGACCCGGCCCGGCCCGCCGAGGACGACGCCGAGATCAGGCACGTGCAGAGTCGAGCCACGAGCGGTCGAGCTCGCCGACCGACGCGATCCCGGCGAGCGCCAGCGTGAGGTCGAGCTCCGCCATCAGGTTCTGGATCAGCTCTTCGACTCCGCGCTGTCCACCGACGGCGAGGGCGTAGGCGTACGGCCGGCCGAGCAGCACCGCGTCGGCCCCGAGCGCGACGGCCTTGACCACGTCGGCGCCGGAGCGGATGCCGCCGTCCATCAGGACGACCGCGTCCGGCAGCGCGTCGCGCACCTCGATCAGCGCGTCGAGAGCGGCGACCGCGCCGTCGACCTGCCGGCCGCCGTGATTCGAGACGATCACGCCGTCCATGCCGTGGGCGAGCGCGCGCTCCGCGTCGTCCGCGCGCAGGACGCCCTTGACGAGCAGCGGGAGCGACGTCTGCGCGCGCAGCCAGTCGAGGTCGTCCCACGCGAGACCGAGGTTCGGGAAATGCGTCAGCATCGTGGCCGCGGCGGTCAGCATGTCCTCGCCCGGCGGCCTGTCGAGCCGCGAGAGGAACACCGGGTCGCTGAAGTACACGCCGCAGCCTTCGCCGCGCAGGAACGGCAGATACGCCGAGCGGAGGTCGCGCGGCCGCCAGCCGAGCGTCAGCGTGTCGAGCGTCACGACGATCGCCGAGTACCCGGCCGCCTCGGCCCGGGCGACGAAGCTCTCGCAGAGCTCGCGGTCGTTCGGCCAGTACAGCTGGTACCAGCGCGGGCAGCCCGTCTCGGCGACCTCCTCGAGCGAGCGCGTCGCGGCGCCCGACAGCACCATCGGCACGCCCGAGGAGGCGCTCGCACGGCCGACCGCCGGCTCGGCGTCCTCGTGGGCGATCGAGAGCACCCCGATCGGCGCGAGCAGGAACGGCGCCGGCGAGCGCAGTCCGAGCACCTCGACCGACAGGTCCCGGGCGGCGTTGCCGGAGAGCATGCGCGGCCGGATCCGGTGGCGGTCGAACGCCTGGAGGTTCGCACGCAAGGTCGACTCCGACCCGGCGCCGCCGGCGATGTACCCGTACGCTCCCGGATCGAGCCGGGCGACGGCGGCGCGCTCCCAGTCGTCTGCGGTGATCGGCCACTCGGGCGGCTGCTGCGCGATGTAGATCGCGTTCTGGATCATCGCGCCCGAGAACGACACACCACGATCCTAAACTGGCGGCGTGAGCGAGACGGGGCGCCTCGAGGCCTTCAGCGACGGCGTCTTCGCGATCGCGGCGACGCTCCTGATCCTCGACGTCAACCTGAGCGGCGACGGCTCCGTCAGACATCAGCTCGTCCAGGCGTGGCCGTCGTATGCCGCCTACGCGATCTCGTTCGCGACGCTCGGGATCGTGTGGGTCAACCACCACACCGTGTTCACGCAGATCGACAGGGTCGACCGGACCTTCCTGTTCATCAACGTGATGTTCCTGATGGTGGTGGCGTTCACCCCCTTCCCCACGCGCGTCCTCGCCGACAACCTGCGCGAGCAGTCGAAGGCGGCCGCGCTGTTCTACGGGCTCACCTACACGGCGATGGCCGTCTGCTACGCCGCGCTCTGGTTCTATGCAGCGCGCGGCCGCCGGCTGATCGCGCCGACCGCCGACGAGCGCCTGGTCTCGGGGATCTCGCGCTCCTTCCGTCCGGGAACCCTGATCTACGCGGTCGCAACGCTGAGCGCGCTCGTCTCGGCGACCCTCGCGGTCGTCCTGTACGCGCTGATCGCGCTGTTCTACGTCGTCGAGAGCTCCGTCTTCGGACGGCAGGCCGAGGCGGAGCGTTAGAGGTCGAGGCGTACGGTCGCGCGGCGAAGGCGGTCGGCGAACGCCTCGTCGTCGGCGCAGAGCTGCTCGACCTGGACGCGGTCGACGGCGACGACGCGCACGTCGCTCGCCGCACGGACGCGAGCGGTGCGCCTGCCGTCGGGCGAGAAGAGCGCCAGCTCGCCAACCACGGCCCCCGGACCGAGCTCACGGGTCGCCTCGGCGGTCTCGACGACGACGGTCCCCTCGAGGATCACGTACAGCCCCGAGCCCCGCTGGCCGCGCTCGATCAGCACCTGCCCGCCAGCGAACTCCGCCCCGGCACCGACCGCCTCGAGCGCCCGCAGGTCGTCGGCATCCACGTCCCGAGTGTATGCGACGAGGGCCGGCCGCTACACCGCGCAGGCCGAGCTGCGCGTCACGAAGTGCACGCCGTCGGCCGCCTCGAGCGTGAACGCGTCGGGTGTCCCGTGGCCGAGGTCGAGCACGAAGCTCGGCCGGTTCCACCGCTCGTACTGCTCGGCGTCGATGTAGAAGGGCACGCCGTCGATCTCACCGAGCAGGGCGTCGTTCGGGCCGACGAGCAGCTCGCCCTCGTGCAGGCACAAGGGCGAGCTGCCATCGCAGCAGCCGCCGGACTGGAAGAGCATCAGCGGGCCGTGCCGCTCTCGCAGGGATGCGAGCTCGGCGAGCGCGGCCGGCGTGGCTTCGAGTGCGCTCTCGTCCGGCATCGCCGTTCCTCCTAGAAGAAGCCCAACGGCTTCGGGTCGTAGCTCACCAGCAGGCACTTGGTCTGGGTGTAGTGGTCGAGCATCATCTTGTGGTTCTCGCGCCCGACGCCCGAGACCTTGTAGCCGCCGAAGGCGGCATGTGCGGGATAGAGGTGGTAGCAGTTCGTCCACACCCTCCCCGCCTTGATCCCGCGGCCCATCCGGTACGCCTTGGCGGTGTCGCGCGTCCAGACTCCGGCGCCGAGCCCGTACATCGTGTCGTTCGCGATGTCGAGCGCCTGCGCCTCGGTCTTGAACGTCGTCACCGCGAGGACCGGCCCGAAGATCTCCTCCTGGAAGATCCGCATCCGGTTCTCGCCCTTGAAGACGGTCGGCTGGAAGAAGTAGCCGCCCTCGAGCTCACCGCCGAGGTGCGACCGCTCGCCGCCGATCAGGAGCTCGGCACCCTCTTCCTTGCCGATGCCGACGTAGCTCTCGATCTTCTCGAGCTGGGCGGTGGAGACCTGCGCCCCGATCTGCGTCGCCGGATCGAGCGGATGCCCCTGCTTGATCGCTGCGATCCGCTCGAGCGCGCGCCCCATGAACTCGTCGTAGATCGACGCCTCGATGAGCGCCCTCGACGGGCACGTGCACACCTCGCCCTTGTTGAAGGCATAGAGGACGAGGCCCTCGACCGCCTTGTCGAGGAACTCGTCGTCGGCCTCCATCACGTCGGCGAAGAAGATGTTCGGCGACTTGCCGCCGAGCTCGGTCGTCGACGGGATGATGTTCTGGGCGGCGTACTGCATGATCAGCCGCCCGGTCGCCGTCTCACCGGTGAACGCGACCTTCGCGATCCGCTTGCTCGTGGCGAGCGCCTTGCCGATCTCGCCGCCCGGGCCGTTCACCACGTTGATCACGCCCGGCGGGACGATGTCCTCGATCAGCTCCATCAGCTTGAGGATCGACCAGGGCGTCGGGCTCGCCGGCTTGATCACGGAGCAGTTCCCGGCTGCGAGCGCCGGGGCGAGCTTCCACGCCGCCATCAGCAGCGGGAAGTTGAACGGGATGATCTGACCGACCACCCCGAGCGGCTCCCTGAAGTGGTAGGCGACCGTGTCCTTGTCGATCTCCGAGATCGAGCCTTCCTCGCCGCGGATCACCGAGGCGAAGTACCGGAAGTGGTCGGCGGCGAGCGGAATGTCCGCTGCCAGCGTCTCCCGCACCGGCTTGCCGTTGTCGAAGCTCTCCGCGACCGCCAGCAGCTCGAGGTGCTCCTCGATCGCGTCGGCGACGAGGTTCAGCACCTTCGAGCGCTCCGTCGTGGAGGCCTCACCCCACGCATCCTTGGCGGCGTGCGCGGCGTCGAGCGCCAGCTCGATGTCCTCGGGCGTCGAGCGCGGCACACGCGTGAACACCTTGCCCGTGGCAGGTGTCACGTTCTCGGAGTACTCGCCCTCCACCGGGGCCACCCAGTGGCCGCCGATGAAGTTGTCGTAGCGAGCCTTCAGCTCGACGGGGCTGCCGGCCTCGCCGGGAGCGGGATACAACGCCCGCTTCTCGATGGTTGCCATGATCCTCCTTCCCTCGCGCATCGCGGCCGCACATCGCGGCCTTCCCGACACCATCGTCCGAGGGCCCCGGCGGGGCATCGGGAAAACGTGCCCACCGGTTGTGGGAAACCCACACGCGGGCGCCCCGATCCCGCGCCGACGCTCGGTGCCGTGCCGGATGCCGTCCCGCGTGCCGCGGGCGATCCTCGAAGCAGGATGTCGCTACCACGCGGCCGGCGAGACCTGTTCCAGCAGCTCGGGCTCTGGGTGGGCTTCGCGCTCTGCTACGAGGTCGTCAGGGGGCTGGCCGACCGCGGCCGGGGCGTCGCCCTGGCCAACGCGGAGGACGTCATCGCCCTCGAGCGCAGGCTGGGCGGCCTGTACGACCTCGACCTCCAGCGTTTCGTGCTCGGGATCGGCCGTCCCCTGGTCGAGCTCGCCGGCTGGACGTACTGGCTCTCGCAGTTCGCCGTTGTCCTGGCCGTCGTCGTCTGGGTCTACCTCCGGCACAACGACGACTACCCGGCGCTCCGCAACACCCTCCTCGTCGTCAACGCGATCGGCCTCCTCGGCTACCTCGCGCTGCCGATGGCGCCGCCCAGGATGTTCCCCGGCCTGGGATACGAGGACACGCTCGCGACGGGGGCGCTGACCTTCCGCTCGGGGCTCGTCACGCTGCTCGCGAACCCGTATGCCGCGATGCCCAGCCTGCACGCCGCCGACGCACTGGTGATCGGCGCGGTCGTGGCTTCGATCGTCCGCTCGCCCGCGGCCAGGGTGGCCCTCCTCCTCTGGCCGGTGTGGGTCTGGTTCGCCCTCCTGGCGACGGGGAACCACTTCTGGCTCGACGTGGCTGCCGGTGCAGTGCTCGCGGGCGGCGTGCTCGCGGCCCGCGCACCGAGCCGCCGCCCGCCACGACGAAGGCGCCTGGCCGATTCGAACACATGGGGTGCACGATGCGGAGTCTGCGGTAACGCGCGGCGGCTGTGGGCGTCGCGGCAGGGACTCATCGAGCCACCTCGGTGGACGGTGGATCGGTGGTTGGCGGCCGCCGCGATGCTCGAAGGTCGACGGATCGAGTGGTGGTTTCGCCGTCGAGCGGCCGGTCTCCCGAGAGCGGCGCGGACACGGTGCAGGTGGGCGTGCTGGGTGGCAACATGTGACGGATGAAGCGTGCCGCCGCGTTGGCGTGCGCTGCAAGCGTGGCCGCCGTTGCGGCGGTGTCCGCCGGCGGCGGACTGGTGCGCGCCCCTTTGCTCGGCATCGCCGGCGGGCAGAGCTCGGATCGGGTGGTCTTGCTCGATCCGTTGACCCTGCGGCCGTTAGGGTCACGCTTCGTCACGATCCCTTCCTTCGCCTACTGGGATCGGTCTCCGAGCGGCTCGCGCGTCGTGTTCGGCGGCCGCACAGGGACGTTGTGGTTCGTCGACCCGATGAAGCTGAAGGTCGTAGGCTCGGTGCGGCTGCAGGGCTTCAGTGACCCGCGGGTCGCCTGGGTCTCTCCTCGGGCACTGCTGGCAGTCGATCAGGCGTCGATCGCGTTGGTCGATCCAGTCGCGATGCGGGTTCGATGGCGTAAGACGCTGCCGGAGGCGGTCAGGCCGTTCTTCCCGGAGCGGGTAGCGCGAACACCCTCAGGACTTGTCTTCCTGGTTGCGCCGATCGACGGCAGCGTCGGTGCCACCACACTCGTCAGCGCCGCTGTCTCGGGGCGAGTCCGGTCTCTGGTGTTGGCGCAGATCCAGTCGGGCGCCGCCCAGGTTTCACCGGCCGAGTCGCTGTTCACCGGTTCCGAGCCGGGGCTGGCCGTCGACCCGGTGGGGAACACGGCCTATGTCGCCGGAGGAGACGGCACCGTGGCCGCCGTCGACCTGGAGACGTTGACGGCCTCGTACCACGACCCGACTCGAACCCTTGCCCGCGCGGACAAGGTGGTCGCAGGACCGGCTCGAGACGCCGTCTGGCTGGGGAACGGGCTGCTCGCCGTGACCGGCGAGAACGACAACGCCTGGCTCGACTCGAAGAAGACATACCAAGAGACCGTCAAGCCGGCCGGACTGACGATCGTCGACACGCGAACCTGGACTGACCGGCTCATCGATCCGGGGACGAGCAGCGTCACGTTCGCCGGCGGTCTGCTGCTCGCGGTTGGCGAAAGCTGGGACACGACCGCGGGCAGTTCGGCGTCACAACCGATCGGAGACGGGCTCAGCGCGTACACCACTGCAGGCGTGCTCGCCTTCCACCTCTTCGGTCAGGCGCCGGTTCAGCAGGTCTTCGTCACAGGCGGAAGTGCGTACGCGCTGGGGCTCGCGACGACGAGCGTGGTCAGGCTCCCCTCGGGCGCGGTTTTGAGCACGATCAAGATCGCCCGTCCTACGTCGGCACCAACGCCGCTGATCGAGTATCCGTAGGCGCCCCGCCTGCCTCGGCGGCCGGGTCGACTTGGTCGCACCCGCGCCATCGAGCGCGTTCTTGACCTCTCGTGGGGAGCCCCGGGTCGGATCCCTTTGCAGTAGAGGCGCCTAGCGGATTCGAACCGCTGTAAACGGCTTTGCAGGCCGCTGCCTAACCACTCGGCCAAGGCGCCCGGAGTCGGCCATCGTATATCGCCCTCCCGGCCCAGCCCTGGCTCCTCCCGGAGGAGCCGTATACAGTCGCGCTTGCCGTGTCGCTCCGCGAGCAGACAGCCACGGATCGCCTGCAGGCCGCCCGCGAACGCTACGTCGCGCGCGGGATCTCCACCCAGCCGCTCTTCGTCGACCGCGCCGAAGGGGCCCGCGTCTGGGACGTCGACGGCCGCGAGTACATCGACTTCGCGGGCGGGATCGGCTGTGCCAACGTGGGGCATTCGCTCCCGGCCGTCGTCCAGGCCGTGCACGAGCAGGTCGACCGCTACCTGCACCAGTGCGCGATGGTCGGCATGTACGAGCCTTACGTCGAGGTCTGCCGGCGGCTCGCCGAGGTCTCGCCTTGTCGCGGCGCCGAGCAGAAGTCGCTGCTGCTGAACTCGGGCGCAGAAGCGGTCGAGAACGCGGTCAAGATCGCGCGTGTCGCGACTGGACGACCCGCGGTGATCGTCTTCGACAACGCGTTCCACGGCCGCACGCTGCTCGCGATGACGATGACGTCGAAGGTCGTTCCTTACAAGAAGGGCTTCGGCCCGTTCGCCCCGGAGGTGTACCGCACCCCGGCCCCGTACCCGTATCGCGGGGTGACGTCGGACGATGCGGTCGCGGCGCTCGAACATCTGTTCAAGGGCGACGTCGATCCCGAGTCGGTCGCCTGCGCGGTGCTCGAGCCCGTGCAGGGCGAGGGCGGCTTCATCCCGATGCCTCCCGAGTTCCCGAAGCGGCTGCAGGAGGTGCTCGACGAGCACGGCATCCTCTACGTCGACGACGAGGTGCAGGCCGGCTGCGGACGCACCGGGCCGCTCTGGGCGATCGAGCACTACGGCGTCGAGCCCGACCTGATGGTCAGCGGCAAGACGCTGGGCGGCGGTCTTCCGCTCGCGGCGGTCACCGGGCGGGCCGAGGTGATGGACGCCGTCCCGCCGGGCGGTCTCGGCGGCACCTTCACGGGAAATCCCGCGTCGTGCGCCGCGGCGCTCGCGGTGCTCGACGCGCTGCCCGGCCTGCGGCCGCGGGCCGAGGAGGTCGGCCGGCACGTCCGCGAGCGGCTGCTCGAGATGGCCCCCGAGGGCAGCAACGTCCGCGGGCTCGGCCCGATGCTCGCGCTCGAGCTCCCCGAGCAGAATGCCGTGGAGGCGTCGCGGGTCACGAAGGCGGCGCGGGAGCGCGGCCTGATCCTCCTCGCCTGCGGCATCTACGGCAACGTGATCCGCATCCTCGTCCCGTTCACGGTGACCGACGCCGAGCTCGACCGCGGCCTGGAGATCCTCCAGGAGTGCCTTGGCGGCTGACGTCCGCGTCGAACGGGCGCGCAAGACGTACGGCGACGTGGTCGCAGTCGACAGCATCGACCTCGAGGTCGCCGACGGAGAGTTCTTCACGCTGCTCGGGCCGTCCGGGTCGGGCAAGACGACGACACTGCGCATGATCGCCGGGTTCGAGCAGCCCGACACGGGAACGATCACGCTCGGAGGCGAGGACATCACGCGGCGCCCGCCGTACGCGCGTGACGTGAACACCGTCTTCCAGGACTACGCACTGTTCCCGCACATGACGGTGGCCGAGAACGTCGGCTACGGGCTGAAGGTCAAGGGCGTCGGTCGCCGCGAGCGCGCGACGAGAGTCGACGAGGTGCTGCGGATGGTGCGCCTCGACGGCTACGGCCCGCGCAAGCCGGTCCAGCTCTCGGGAGGCCAGCGCCAGCGGGTCGCGCTCGCCCGCTCGATCGTCAACCAGCCCAAGGTGCTGTTGCTCGACGAGCCGCTCGGAGCGCTCGACCTGAAGCTGCGGCAGGAGATGCAGGTGTTCCTGAAGAGGCTCCAGCAGGAGCTCGGGATGACCTTCCTCTACGTGACGCACGACCAGGAGGAGGCGCTGACCATGAGCGACCACCTCGCCGTCTTCAACGAGGGCCGCATCGAGCAGACCGGCACGCCGGCCCACGTGTACGAGCGGCCGGCGACGGAGTTCGTCGCCGGCTTCGTCGGCACCTCGAACATCCTCGATCGCGACGGGCGCCGCTTCACCGTCCGCCCCGAGAAGATCGTCATGCTCGACGGCGACCTGGGCGAGGGCGAGCCCGGGCGCATCCGCGACGTGGTCTACCTCGGCGCCGTCACCCGCTACGTCGTCGAGCTCGACGCCGGAGGCGAGCTCGTCGCTCTGCGCCAGAACCTCGAGACGTCGTCGGCCGACGCGCTCGAGCAGCGCGGGAAGGGTGTGCGCCTGACGTGGCTTCCCGAGCACACCTTCGACATCTCTCGACCGGAGACGACCCCCCTGCAAGGAGGAGGACCGACGTGAAACGCATCCACAAGGCGCATGTTCTCGCCCTGGTCGCGGTGGCCGTGCTGGCCGTGCCGGCGGCCGCCGTCTCGCGCGGCAACGGGACGAGCACGCCGACGAAGATCGGCAAGGGCGAGGGCTCTCTCAACCTGATCGAGTGGTCGGCGTACAGCGACCCGAGCTTCGCGAACAAGTTCGAGAAGCAGACCGGCTGCATCATCCACCGGAAGGACGCCGGTAGCTCCAACGAGATGGTCGCGCTGATGCGGGCCGGCGGCGGCGGAGGCGGCGGGCAGTGGGACCTGGTCTCGGCCTCCGGCGACGCGAGCCTGCGCCTGATCTACGGGGGCGACGTCCAGCCGGTGAACGTCAACCTGATCCCGTCGTGGAAGAACTTCCTGCCCGCCTTCAAGTCGCCGGCACACAACACGGTGAAAGGCGTGCATTACGGCGTGTCCGTGCAGTGGGGCCCCAACACGCTGATCTACAACACGTCGAAGGTGAAGCCGGCGCCCACCAGCTGGGCTGCGATCTACAGCGGCAAGTACAAGGGCAAGCTGACGGTGCCGAACAACCCGATCCAGATCGCCGACGCGGCCCTCTACCTCGAGCAGACGAAGCCGAGCCTCGGGATCAAGGACCCGTACGAGCTGACGCAGAGCCAGCTGAACGCGACGGTCGCGCTGCTCAAGCAGCAGAAGCCGCTGCTGAAGCGCTACTGGAACTACTCCACCGACGAGATCACGTCGTTCAAGAACGGCGACGTGTGGATGGGCGCCGGCTGGCCCTACCAGACCCTGCAGCTTCAGGGTGCGAAAGCGCCGATCAAGGAAGTCGTCCCGTTGCCCACGACCGGGTGGGCGGACACCTGGATGCTCGCCAAGAAGGCGCCACATCCGAACTGCGCCTACATGTGGATGAAGTACGTGACGACGCCGCAGGTCGAGGCGAAGCAGGCGCTCGTCTTCGGTGAGACGCCCGTCAACCCGAAGGCGTGCTCGTACATGAACAAGATGCAGAAGGGCTCGTGCGCGAAGTACCACCTGAACGAGCCGGCGGCGTACTACAACAAGATCAAGTTCTGGAAGACGCCGGTCCCGCAGTGCGGCTGGAAGCCCGGCAACGGCTGCATGGACTACAGCGCCTGGCAGCGCGCCTGGACGGAGATCACCGGCTAGCCGGTGACGCTGGACGCCCAGGCCACTCCCGGAGCGGGCCCGCCGGTTCGGCGGGCCCGCATGCGCCTCGGAGCGTCGATCTGGCGGCGGCCGTGGCTCAAGGGCCTCGGCCTGCTCGGGCCGCCCGTCGTCGCGTTCTCCGTCGTCTACCTGGGCGCGCTCGCCGTCCTGCTCGTCTCTTCGCTGTGGACGGTCAACTCGTTCACCGGCGTGCTCGTCCACCAATGGACGCTCGACAACTACCGGATCATCTTCTCGCTCTCCGACCCGACCTACCTGCGGATCGCGGGGCGCACGATCGGGATCGCGGCCGCCGTGACCGTCACGGACGCCGTCCTCGCCTTCCCGCTCGCCTACTTCATGGCACGCGTCGCACCTGCGCGGCTCCGCGGCCTCCTCTTCATCCTCGTCGTGCTGCCGCTCTGGTCGAGCTACCTCGTCCGCATCTACGCCTGGCAGACGATCCTCTCCGGCGGGGGCGCTCTCGACTGGTCGCTCAGGAAGACCGGGCTCCCGGCGGCGAACATCGCCTACTCGAACTGGGCGATGTGGCTCGTCTTCTCGTACGTCTGGCTCCCGTTCATGGTGCTACCGGTCTACGGCGCCCTCGAGCGCATCCCCCACTCGTACATCGAGGCATCTCGCGACCTCGGCGCGCGAGGCTCACGGACGTTTCGCTCGGTGATCCTCCCGCTCGCGCTCCCGGGCGTCGTCGCCGGGTCGATCTTCACCTTCTCGCTGACGCTCGGAGACTTCATCACGCCGCTCCTGATCGGCGGCACGAACTCGACCTTCATCGGCAACGTCGTCTACGAGAACATCGGCATCAACGCCAACGTGCCCTTCGCGGCGGCGCTGGCCACCATCCCCGTCGCCGTGATGGGCGTCTACCTCGTGATCGCGCGGCGCCTCGGCGCCTTCGAGGCCCTGTGACCGAAGCCCGCGGCACCCGCATCGCCCTCTGGATCTGGACCGCGTTCGTGATCGCGTTCCTCTGGCTCCCGCTCGTGCTGATCGGCGTCTACGCCTTCAACAAGTCGAACGTCCAGAGCTGGCCGATCCCCGGCTGGACGACACACTGGTTCCGCATCGCGTGGCACGACCCCGACGTGCGCAACTCGCTCCGCCTCTCCGTCGAGGTCGGGCTGATCGCGACCACGCTCGCCCTCGTCCTCGGCTCGATGGCGGCCTTCGCCATTCACCGCTTCCGGTTCTTCGGCCGTGAGTCGGTGTCGTTCCTGCTCATCCTCCCGATCGCACTGCCGGGCATCATCACGGGGATGGCGCTGAACTCGTTCTACGTGTTTGCCGGCGTCAGCTTCTCGATCTGGACGATCGTGATCGGCCACGCCACGTTCTGCGTCGTCGTCGTCTACAACAACGTGCTCGCGCGCCTCCGGCGCACGGCTCCGTCGCTGTACGAGGCATCGATGGACCTGGGCGCCGACGGCTGGCAGACGTTCCGCTACGTCACCTGGCCTGTGCTCTCGACCGCGCTCGTCTCGGGCGCGTTGCTCGCGTTCGCACTCTCGTTCGACGAGGTGATCGTGACGACGTTCACCGCGGGCGCCCAGACGACGCTGCCGATCTTCATCCTCGACAACCTGCGGCAGGGCCAGGACCTGCCGATCGTCAACGTGGTCGCCCTGGTCGTGATCGTGCTGACGGTCATCCCGGTGGCAGTCGCCCAGCGCCTGACGCGCGAAACTGGAATCCTTCGTACCGAATAGGAGGTTCGAGCCCATGGCAACGATGGAAGCGACGTTGGATGTCCTGAACCCTGCGACCGGCGAGTCGATCGGCGAGGTGCCGAATGCGAGCGTCGAGGAGGTCGACGCGGCGGTCGAGCGCGCGAAGAAGGCGCTCGAGACGTGGATCGAGGCGACGCCGGCCAAGCGCTCCGAGCTGCTTCTGAACCTGGCCGACGTGATCTCGGCCAACGCCGAGGAACTGGCGCAGATCGAGTCGCGCAACGTCGGCAAGCCGATCTCCCTCGCGCGGGAGGAGATGCCGTTCGCGGCCGACAACCTGCGGTTCTTCGCCGGGGCGGCGCGCATCCTGGAGGGCAAGTCGACGGGCGAGTACATCGAGGGCTACACGTCGATGGTCCGGCGCGAGCCGATCGGCGTCGTGGCGGGCATCTGCCCGTGGAACTACCCGCTGATGATGGCGGTCTGGAAGCTGGGTCCTGCGCTCGCAGCCGGCAACGTGCAGATCCTGAAACCGTCCGAGCAGACGCCGATGTCGCTGCTGCGCTTCATGGAGCTGGCGAAGGGCGTGATCCCCGAAGGCGTGCTCCAGGTCGTGACCGGCGACGGCATCCCGACGGGCCAGCGGCTCGTCGAGCATCCCGACATCGGGCTCGTCTCGCTGACCGGCGACGTCGCCACCGGCAAGCTGATCGCCAAGAACGCCGCCGACACGCTCAAGCGCGTCCACCTCGAGCTCGGCGGCAAGGCCCCGATGGTCGTCTTCGACGACGCCGATCCCGCGGCGGTGGTGGAGGGGATCAAGGTCGCCGGATACGCGAACTCCGGCCAGGATTGCACCGCCGGGTCGCGTGTCATCGCCGGCCCCCGGATCTACGACGCGCTGCTGGAGGCGCTCGTGCCGGCGATCGAGGCGCTCAAGGTCGGAGACCCGGCCGACGGGGAGGACATCGAGATGGGCCCGGTGATCTCGAAGGACCAGCAGGACCGCATCCTCGGCTTCCTCGATCGGGCGGAGGGCGCGACGGTGCTGACGGGCGGCGGAACGAACGGCGACCGTGGCTTCTTCGTGCAGCCGACCATCGTCACCGACGTCTCGCAGGACGACGAGATCGTGCAGAAGGAGGTCTTCGGGCCGGTGGTGACCGTGCAGCGCTTCGGCGACGACGCCGAGGCGATCGCCTGGGCGAACGGCGTGCGCTACGGGCTCGCGGCGTCGGTGTGGACGCGCGACGTCGGCCGTGCGCTGAACGCCGCGCGCCGGCTCCAGTTCGGGACGGTCTGGATCAACGACCACCTCGTGCCGATCACCTCGGAGATGCCGCACGGCGGCTACAAGAGCTCCGGCTACGGCAAGGACATGTCGGCGTACTCGATGGAGGAGTACACCCAGATCAAGCACGTCGTCGCGAAGCTCGATTGAGCGACGTCACCCGGGTGCCTGGCCCCTAGGTGCCAGGCACCCGGGTTGTCGGGTCTCGCTACAGCGCGAGCAGCTCGGCCAGCTCGGTCGGGCTCGGCTCCCAGGCTCCGGCGGCGGCGTTCGCGCGCACCTGGTCCGGCTTCGTCGCGCCCGCGATCACCGACGCGACCGGTGCGACCGCCGCCAGCCCGCCGATCGCCACCTCGAGCAGCGGGACGCCGTGCTCCTCGCCGAAGGCGCGCAAGCGCTCCACCCGGTCGAGCATCTGCGGGTCGATCTCACGCCCGTGGAGGCGCGTCCCAGGCTGCGCAGGACGCTCCCGCGTCACCTTGCCGGTGAGCAGTCCGCTCGCCAGCGGGAAGTACGGGATGAAGCCGAGCCCCAGCTCGTCGCAGGTCGGCAGCAGCTCGCGCTCGGCGCCACGCTCGAGCCAGGAGTACTCGCTCTGCTCAGACACGTACGGCAACTCCAGGCGTGCGGCGATCTCGGATGCGCGTCGCACGGATCGCGGCGCGTAGTTCGAGGTGCCGAACGCACGCACCTTGCCCACCGCCACGAGCTCCGCGACCGCACCGAGCGTCTCCTCGAGCGGCGTCTCGGGGTCCTCCTCGTGGTGCTGGTACAGGTCGATGTAGTCGGTTCGCAGCCGCTGCAGGGACGCCTCGATCGCCGCACGGATGTACGTGGCCGACCCGCGGCGCGATGCGCCGTCCCCCATCGGCTTGCCGAACTTCGTCGCGAGCACGACCCGGTCACGCCGGCCGTCGAGGATCTTCCCGATCAACGTCTCGCTCCCGCCGGCGTTGCCGTAGACGTCGGCGGTGTCGAAGAACGTGACGCCGGCGTCGAGGGCGGCGTCGATCACTGCCCGCGTGCCGGCCTCGTCGACCCGGCCGCCGAAGTTGTTGCAGCCGAGGCCGACCACCGTGACCTCGATCGGCCCGAGCGTCCGCGTCCTCATGCCTGCCAGGTCGTGCCGAGGACGCGCAGCCAGTTCTCGTGGGTCACCTTCGCGAGGGCGTCGTCGCCGTAGCCGGCCGCGGCGAGCGCCTCGACGACGCGCGGGAACCCTTCGACACCACCGACTGCGTCCGGCACGACCGCGCCGTCGAAGTCCGAGCCGAACGCCACGTGATCGATCCCCATGCGCTCCGCAAGGTAGTCGACGTGGCGCACGATCTCCGTGATCGGCGTATCGCGGACTTCGTGCCCGTCCTCGCGGAGGAACGTCACGGCGAAGTTGACGCCGACGACGCCGCCCGAGTCGCGGATCGCGCCGAGCTGCTCGTCGGTGAGGTTGCGCGACGAGGGACAGAGCGCGTGCGCGTTGGAATGGGTGGCGACCAGCGGCGCGTCCGAGGTCGCCGCCACGTCCCAGAAGCCGGCCTCGTTCAGGTGCGAGAGGTCGACGAGGATGCCGAGCCGGTTGCACGCCTCGACGAGCGCGCGACCGGCGTCCGTGAGGCCGGGGCCGGTGTCGGGCGAGCCAGGGAAGACGAAGGGCACGCCCTCCGCGAAGGCGTTCGGACGCGACCACACGAGGCCGACGGACCGCAGCCCGCGCTCGTACCACGCCTCGAGATCGGACAGGTCGGACGCGAGCGGGTCGGCGCCCTCGAGGTGGACGATCGCGGCCACCTCGCCCTCGCGGAAGTCGCCGACCGACAGCGCACGCCGTACGGGGAGCCCGGACAGGGTGGCAAAGAGCTCCTCGGCGACCGGGGCCGCCTCCTGCTGCGGGATCGGATCGGCGAGCGGCATCGCATACGGGATCGACGGCATCCCCGGCGGGTGCGGCGACGGCACGAAGATCGCGAAGAAACCCCCGGCGAAGCCGCTCGCGCGCCCGGCGTCGAGATCCATGTGCGGCGACGGCTCGCCGCGCCACCGGCGGAGCACGAGGTCGTTGTGTCCGTCGATGACCACCCGCGGCCATCCTATGGAAAGACTTCTAACCGACGGGGATGCGAACCTCGGCGCCGACGCGGCCGAGCAGGTCGGCGAGCGCCTCGACGCAGTCCGGGTCGAACTGCGAGCCGCTGTGCTCCATCACCTCGGCGAGCGCCGCCTCCGTCGAGAGCCTGGTGCGGTACGGCCGCCCGCCGGTCATCGTCTCGAACGCATCCGCGACCGCGAGCACCCGCGAGGCGAGGGGGATCTCCTCGCCCGCGAGCCCGGCCGGGTAGCCGGTGCCGTCGTAGCGCTCGTGGTGGTGCAGCACCCACTCGGCCTCGGTGTCGAGGTCGGCGGCGAGGAGGATCGCGTGCCCGATCGTCACGTGTTGCTCCAGCTCCGTCCGCTCCGCCGACTCGAGCGCGCCCGTCTTCTGGAGGATCACGTCCGGGAGCCCGATCTTGCCCACGTCGTGGACGAGGCCGGCGAGACGCAGCCGTTCGAGCTGCGCTGCAGCGATACCGACGCGCTGGCCGATCCCGACGCTCAACTCGGCGACCGTCTCGCAGTGATTCCGCTCACCGCTGTCCTTCGCGTCGATCGCGTGCGCCAGCGCCGCAGCGAGCGCCCGCTGGTTCGGTGTGGGGAGCGACGCGTCGCTTCCCTCTGCGCTCGACGCATCGAGCGCCGGCCGGTAGATGACGGCGAGCAGCTTGTTGCGTTTCGCCTCGTAGAGGGCGATGTCGGCCTGGTGGATGAGCGCACGGGCGCTCTCCGTCGCCGCGGACTCCGTGACGCCGACGCTGAGAGCCCGCTGCCCCGTTGCGTCCGTCGCCGCGCGCTGGATGTTGTGCGCGATCGCGAGCGCGCTCCACGCACGCCGGTTCGGCAGCAGCACCATGAACTCGTCGCCACCCGTTCGGTAGATCGAGCCGATGCGGTCGACCTCCAGGCGAATCGCGTGGGCGACCGTCTTGATGTACTCGTCCCCGGCGAGGTGGCCCTGCTCGTCGTTGACGCGCTTGAGCCCGTCGAGGTCGATGGCGAGCAGGGAGAACGTCGAGCCGACCTTGGCCCGCCGCTTGATCTCGCGTGCGAGGTGGTTGTAGAAGGTTCGGTGGTTGCCGAGGCCGGTGAGGCTGTCGGTGTGCGCCGCGTCGTGCAGCCGCTCGATCTCACGTGGGTTCTCGATCGTGCGCCGCAACCCGGCCACACGCCGCGTGATCTGCACCAGCCGCCAGAAGCCGATCGCCGCAACGATGAGGAGCGCGATCGCCTCGAGTCGCTCAGTCGTGTTCGCGGGCCAGGGCTCGACCGAGACGGCGACGCTGCCCTCACGCAGCCGCGCGTCGATCGACCGGAGCGTCGCGCGAGCCTGCGCGAGCTTCGCGGCACGCACGCCTGGGGCAGCGCGCGGCGCGACTCCGCGGGACACGAGCGCGACCGCCTCGTCGTGCAACTCGTCGGCGACGACGAAGTCACCGTCTCGGTCGGATGGGCTGAGCTGGATGAGACGGCCGAGGCGGCGGGACTGCTCGGCTGCGACCGAGCCGAAGGTCGCCGCTACCCCCCGCCGGGTGGACGCCCGGCGGAGGTCGCCGACTCCTGTGATCGCAGCGCTCTCCTTCTGTGTCGCCATCCTCGCGTCGGCGATCTGCTGCTCGAGCGCGGTGCGGTGGACGTCCCGCCGCCAGGCCGAGACCGCCCCGAACGCACCGACCGCCGCGACCAGCACACCGGCCAGCACGCCGACGATGACGAACGCCCGAACGAGACGCATGGTTTTTTCGCCTTTCCACATATGGCCGCAGATGCCGCTCGCCTCGCCTTGGCGTCGGGCAATCGCAGCGTCATCCGTCACCGGGCCTGCGGCAATCCCCCGGGTGGGGGTGGCTACCCTGGGCCGACGTGATCGTCCGGTTGCTCGCGAGCTTCGCAGCCCTGTGCGTCGGCGTTGCCGGAGTCGTGATCGTCGCCGTCCTGCTGCAGCGAACGCCCGGGCCGGAGTCGACCGCGACGAGCGCAGCCGTCGCGTTGACGACGACGCAGGCGCCGCAACCGACGACGACGAGCGAACCGAACGGCTTCCCCTCGCCTCCTCCCTCGGCCGTCGTCTTCATGCACCAGGACGCCGGCACGGTGCTCGCGCTCGCGGTCACTCCCGGAAGCGGGGCACTCGAGCTTCAGGCGTCGGCGCTCGGACAGTCCGGGCACGGGACGAGCGGGCTGCGCGTGTCGTTCGTCGTCGGCGGCCGGACCGCCGACGGCGTGCCGTGCGGCGCCGGCTGCTACCGCGCGTCGGTCTCCGCGCCCGCCGACCCGCCGGCGATCGTCGTGAAGGTGAGCGGCCGCGGCCTCGACACGAGCTGGAAGCAGCCGCTGCCGTCGGTCTGGCCGGCGCCCGACGCGACTGCGCTCGTCGAGCGCGCCGGACGGGCGTGGCGCTCGCTCCGGTCACTCGGCTACGTCGAGCACCTCGAGTCGGACCCGCAGCACGCGATCACGAGCGTGTGGCGGATCGCAGCCCCGGACCGCGTCCAGTACCAGGTGCTCGGCGGCTACGGCGGGATCGTGATCGGCGGCCGCCGGTGGGACCGCGCACCGGGTGGACGCTGGATCGAGTCGGTCCAGTCGGATCCCCTCACCCAACCCGTCCCGACGTGGACGAAGGTGACCAACGCCCACCTGCTCGGAAGCAGCGTCGTGCGCGGACAGCCGGTCTGGCTCGTGTCGTTCTTCGACCCTACGATTCCCGCGTGGTTCGAGGTCGCGATCGCGAAGAGCACCGCCCGCAGCCTCGACGTCCACATGATGGCGACCGCCCACTTCATGGACGACGCGTACGGTCAGTTCGACGGCGCCCCCCCGATCACGCCGCCGTAGGGCTGCGGCCGGCGGAGCGCTACGCCTGCCCCTCTCGCCGCACCTCTGTCTGGAGCCCGCCCTGCGCGGCGGCCGAGCCCGCCTTCCCCCCTCCGGGACCGCGGAGCACGTACGCGAAGCCGACCGCCACGATCGCGCCCACGAGCGGGCCGACGACGTACACCCAGTAGCCGCCGAAGTCGCGCGCGACGAGGTCGGGCCCGAACGTGCGAGCCGGGTTCATCGAAGCGCCCGAGATCGGGCTTCCCCACAACCCGGCGAGGCCGATATAGCCCCCGACGCCGAGCGCGCCGAAGATCCCGATGTTCTGCGCACCCGATGCGGTGCCGAGGATCACGCTGACGAGCCCGAGCGTGAGCAGCGCCTCCATCACCGCCGCTTGCCAGTTGGAGTAGCCGCTCGCCGGGTAGTTGGATCCGTACTTCGCGGACACCTTGACGACCTCGCGGAGCACGAGCGCCGCCAGGGTCGCACCGATCAGCTGGACGAGGACGTACCCCGGTACGCGGCGCCACGGGAAGTCGCCCCGCAACGAGAACGCGATCGACACCGCGGGGTTGAGATGGGCGCCCGAGACCTTGCCCATGAACATGATGATCCCCATCACCATCAGGCCGGGGGCGACCACGGCCGCCGTGCGGCTGATCGTGCCGGGGAACGCCTGCCCGATCATCCCGCCGCCGGCCGCGACGAGCACCAGCAGAAAGGTTCCGTAGAGCTCCGAGAAGAGCCTCCTCCACTCCTGGCCCGGGTCGCGGAAATCGGCCATCGGGCCGAGGACATCCTTCTCGATCCTCTCCGCGACGGTTCCCTCGACGCGCTCGACCACATCGCTCACGGCCGTCCTCCTTTCCCGAATGTGAGGCTCACAGCCCCGTCTGCACCGTGATGCGGCCCGACTCGGCCGCAGCCTTCAACGCCTCGTAGTCCCGCTCGTTCTGGTCGGCGTACGCCTCGGCGAACGCGCCGAGGGCGCGGTCGAACGTGTTGCCCGACCCGAGGTAGGCCGCGATCGCGGCCGCATCGCCCGACCGTGCGTGCGCCCGTGCCATCGTCTGCCCGCAGAGCTTGGCGTAGAACGTCATCGTCCGGGCGCTCATCACGTCGACGAGCGCCGACGCCTTTCCGTCCCAGAGCTGCCGGATGTAGAAGTCGCGCTTGACGCCGTCGTACCCGTCGGTGCGGATCCAGCCCAGCATCAGGTCGCTCGCCGCCTGCGTCAGGCGCTGGCCCTCGACGACGCGTTGCCCGTGGTTCGCGAACTTGCTCTTGCCGAGGAACGGCTCGAGCACGGAGGCCTGCGCCTCCTTGATCTGCAGGATCAGCGGGTCCTCGTTGTCGCGCCCGACGAACAGGGCGATCCACGCGCGCGTCCCGACGCTTCCCACGCCGACCACCTTCCGGGCGAGATCGACGAAGCGGAACCGCTCGAGCAGGTGGCGGCGGTCGCCGTCGAGCGTGCGCCGGTACGACCGGAGCACCGTCCGGGCGCTCTCGAACAGCTCGTCGTAGGTCGCGCCGACGAGCTCCTCGACCGGGACGATCAGCGGCGGGTCGCTGACGAAGCGGGGCTCGCCGTCGACGATCTGCGTGAGCTTCGAGAAGGCCGAGAGGCTGTCCTTCGACCGCGCCTTGGCCACGTTCTTCTCGAAGCGCTTGATCGCCGTCGAGCTCAGGCCCTGCGCCATCTGCGTCAGGTCCTCGACGTCGATGCGCGAGTACCAGACGTCGAACGTGCGCATGGCCGCGTAGGAGGTGATCGCCTCGCGGTACGCGCGGGCGACCGTCCGGTTGATCACCTCGCGCTCGCCGTTGTCGAAGCCGCGGCTCCGGCCCGCGACGGCGAAGCTGGCGACGAGCCGCTTCACGTCCCACTCGAACGGGCCCGGCAGCGTCTCGTCGAAGTCGTTCATGTCGAAGACGAGTCGCCGGTCGGGCGCCGCGTAGCCGCCGAAGTTCGACAGGTGAGCGTCGCCGCAGAGCTGGGCGTGCAGACCGGTGCGCGGGCCTGCGGCGAGATCCGAGGCCATCAGGTAGGCGGCCCCGCGATAGAAGGTGAAGGGCGACACGAGCATCCGCCCGTAGCGGATCGGCACGAGCTCCGGCACGCGCGACGCCGCCTGCTCCTCGAGCAGCGCGACCGGGTCGGGGCGCGCGGCCGACGGCTCCCAGGTGGCGTGCGCGCTTCTCGGCACGTCCACCCGCTCGGCCTTGCCGCGGGCGACCCGCTCCGCGACCGTGAAGTGCTGGACCGGCTCGGGCGGCTTCACGGCACTCGCCTCGGGCTTGGTCTCCGAATCGGTCTTGGTCGAGCTCATCTCATCCCTCCCTGGTCTCACGCCCTGCCTGCGTGTCTGTCTGCCGGTCACCGGACCGTAACCTCCGGCGCTCCGGATTGCGAGTTGTCAGACGGCGCAACGCCGTCGTGCGCCGCGTCCAGGTCGCCCACGCGAACCTGCTCGGTGAGCAGCCGGCGGAACCGGCTCGGATCGCCGGCCACGAAGGCGCCGCAGAGCTCGCGCCCGGCCGGGTAGGTGACGACGTAGGTTCGCGAGGTCGGCTCCTCGAAGAAGCGGATCATGTGCGACGCGAGCCCGGGGCTCATGAGCGCCCAGTGCTCGAGGTAGGCGCGGACGTCCTGCGGGCTCGCCCCGTCTTCGTGCAGGTGCAGCGCTGCGTTCAGCTCGGCCCACCGCAGCGGCTGCCGGGCGCGCTCGATCGCAAGCCCCTGATCCAGGTCGAACTCGACACCGGCCACGTCGTGCAGCACCGCCCCGAGAGCGCCGCCGTCGTCGGTCTCGAACAGCAGCGGCGGGGCCAGCGTCGCGATCCCCTCCGCGACGAGGGACTGCGGCGTCGGGACGAGCACGATCGACTCCTCGAGCAGGCCGCCTCGGCGCACGAGCAGCGCGTCCTTGCAGGCGCGCTCGGCATGGTGGCCGGGGTAGGTCTCGTGGGCGGCGAGGACGAGCAGCTCGATCGCCGACAGCGGAAGGTCGCTGTTGACCGCGATCCGGCTCTGCAGGCCGCCGGTGTAGAAGCAGAACGCGAGCCACGGCTCGCCGGTGACGATCTCGAGCGTCACGCCCTCGCCGCCCGGCAGGTCGACCAGCGCGCCGGTGGCCGCCCGTGCGCGGTCGATCACGGCGGCGAGAGCCCGCTCCACACGCTCGGGCGGGACGCGGATCGACGCCTCCCAGCGCTCGTGACGCTCGACGAGCGGCCCGCTCCCCGGGAGCAGGTGGTCGAGCTCGCGGTGGGCCGCCTCGAAGACGCTCTCGTCGGTTCGAACCGGACGCACCCCGTAGCACCCGAGGACCTCGTCGGCGTAGGAGCGAGACTCGCCGGCGAGCACGCCGGCGTAGGTGCGAAGGCCGGCCACCTGATCCCGCAGCCACCCGTCGTCGAGCTCGTCGAGCAGCTCCTCGGCAGCCGACACGAGCGCTGCGGGCTCGGCGAGGGGCTCGGCGTCGACGGCCGCGGCGAGCTCCGGCGGCCCGAAGTACGCATCGACGATGCCCTCGACGTGCCGTCCGACCCGGAGGCCGAGGCGGACATAGCGTTCGGGGGAGGTCTCTCCCACGTTCCGAGACTACGGGCATCCACGTCATCCTGTCCGGATGAGACGTGTGCTCGGGGCTGCCGCTCTCGCATCGCTGCTCAGCGCCTGCGGCTCGAACGGCGGGCCGCCGCCGCCCGCTCCCTTCCTGCCGAGGGCGCTGAGCGCGGGAGAGCCCGCCCGCGTGCTGGTTCGCCGCCCCGGGGAGCCCGGCACCGCCGGCGCGCACCGCTTCGAATACGTGTTCCCGGACCGCGAGATCGACGTCTTCACGGCCGCGCCGCCGTTCCGTCTCGTCGAGCGCGTCCGGGTGCCGGAGCTCCATTCGCTCCGCGGGGTCGCGGTCGACCTGCGCACGGCGACGCTGTTCGCGAGCATCGGCGGCAACGGCGGCTCCTCGGGACACGGGGGGCTGCTCGCCTACGACCTGCGCCGCAACCGAGTCCTGTGGCAGCGCGCCTTCCCGACGGGAACGGACAGCCTCGCCGCCTCACGGGACGGCCGCAGGCTGTTCGTCCCCGAGGGCGAGCGCAGCATGGGCGACGTCTGGTACGTCGTCGCGGCGGCGTCCGGCCGGGTCGTGCACGAGATCCACGCGGCGCCCGGGCCGCACAACACGATCGTCTCCCCCGACGGCAGGTTCGTCTATCTCGGTCCGCGCAACTCGCGCTACCTCGTCGTCGCATCGGCGGTCTCGTATCGCGTGCTTCTCCGCATCGGACCGCTCGAGCCGGGCGTGCGGCCGTTCACGGTCGACGAACGACGAGGGCTCGCGTACACGACCGCGACCGGGTTCCTCGGCTTTCAGGTCTCGAGCCTGCGAACCGGGCGGCTGCTCTACACGATCCCGATCCGCGAGCCGTGGAGGCGTTCGCTCGGCACTCCGAGTCACGGGATCTCGCTCACGCCGGACGGCCGCCGCCTCGCCGTGATCGACGTGCCGAACAGCGAGGTCCACGTCTTCGACGTGTCACAGGTGCCGGCGCACCCACCACAGCTCGTCGCAACCGTCCGGCTGACGCACTCGATGAAGGGGACCGAGCACCCCTGCGGAGGGGACTGCGGGCACGCAGGCTGGTTGCAGCACAGCCTGGACGGCCGCTATCTCTGGATCGCCGACGACGGCGACGTGATCGAGACGGCGACGAACCGCGTCGTCGCCTACGTGCCTGCGCTCGCGAACTCACGCTACCTGCTCGAGCTCGACTGGCACGGCCCGCGAACGGTGAGGACGAGCACGCGCAGCGGGATCGCCGACCCGCCGTGACGCCGATCGTGAAGTCGGGCCTTGACCGCCGGCGAAGACGCACACAGGATGCGTCTGTGGCCGGGAGGGCTCTTGCAGCGATCGCGATCGCGGTGTGCGTGTCTACGGCCGCGGCGTCCGGCGCCGGGACCGATCCGAAGTCGGATGTCCTGCGGCTGGCCGATCTGCCGGGCGGCTTCGCGCGCGGCAGCTCGCACTACGTGACGAAGAAGGCTGCGGCGAAGGGTGTGGCGCCGAAGACGTTCGCCCGGTTCGGCTACGTCACCGGCTATTCGGTGGACTACACCCGATCCGGGAGCACACTCGGAATGGTCAAGGCGGCCTCCGATGCCACCGTCTACGCGACTCCCGCCGGCGCGCATGCGGCACTGCAGTACGTGGAAGCGAACGTCAAGGCCGCCAACGGCAGCGCCGCGCGCAGGCTCTCGGTCGGCGCCCGCCTCGGCAACGAGGCACGTCTGTACAAGGTGACCCAGAAGTCGAAGAGCCTCTCGGTCGACGTGTTCGTCGTGTTCTGGCGGTCCGGACGGATCCTCTCCACGGTGACCGCGGCCGGTGTGTCGAAGACGGTCGACCCGGCGCAGGTCGTCGGCCTCGCGCAGAGGCAGCAGAAGCACGTCGACGGCAGGTAGCGCTGCTTCCCGTTCGGCCGGCGCTCACGGATTCATCCCGAAGATCTCGAGGTACAGCTTCTCCCAGTTGGCCGCGATTCGGTGCTGAGCCGCACGCAGCGTCAGCGCGCCGGTGCAGACCAGGTCGTGCAGGCGGTTCTCGAGCCGGTCCTTGAAGTGGTAGCCGGCCGTGCCGGAGCCGGGCTCCGGGTAGAGGTTGGCGATCTCGTTCGATCCGCCGACCTCGAGCGGCACGATGTGGTCGATCTCGATCGTGTAGCCGTAGCTTCGCGGCGTCATCCCGTACTCGAGCTCGACCTGGTGCTTCTCCGATTCCGGCACGTTGCGGATCGTCGACGTATGGAAGGCGGCCGAACAGATCACGCCCCTGGTCAGCTTGCTGTAGTAGGCACCCGGCGAGCAGCGCCGGTCGGGTAGCGCACCTCGCTTGCATCCACGGCTTCGCGTGCGGGTTCCCAACAGCACGGTCCGGCCGACTGCGACCGAGGTCTTCGTGTCACTGCGGGGCGTCGGCGTCTTGTTCGCGCCGTCGTAGGCGACGAGCTTCCCGCTCGCGGGACAGTCGAAGCCGTAGTGGTGGTATTCCGGGTTGCCGACCTTGCAGAGCTCGCCTGTGTGCAGGCACTTCTCACCCCAGCTGAGGCTCGCGTCGACGTAGCCGGGTGGGCAGCTCTTCGCGGCCCGCGCCGGCGCACCGCTCGCCCCCGTGCCGGCGAGTGGGCTCGCCGCGATCACCGCGACGGCGACGATGAGCAGAGCCGTCAGCCGGCGCGCGGCCGACGCCGTGATCGTTCGTCTTGCCCCGATGAGCCGCCGCCGCTGTCCCCTCATTGCCCTCGACCCGCAGAAGCCGAGCACTCATCATTGATCACGTCATGATGTAGCGCAAGCCTCTTGGCCGGAGAGACGCTCTGTTACCCGGGCAGCGTTTGAGCGCTGGTGGGCTCGCCGGGCGGCCGGCGGGCAGCCTCGAGAACGAGGTCGTTCTCGACCGAGCACCAGGATCCGCTGACTCCCGCGGGCCGTTCGGGGTCGTCCTCGGCTCGCGGGACGAAGTCGCGCAGCAGCGAGGGCTTGACCGCGAAGACGGCGTCCGAGTCGAGGTACTCGCTCCCGGCGTCGAAGATGTGCGTGGCGACGGTGCGGTATCCCGGTGCCCGGACGATCATGTGTATGTGAGCCGGGCGCCAAGGGTGCCTCCCGGTCGCCGCGAGCATGCGTCCGACCGGGCCGTCGTCGGGGATCGTGTACGGCACCGGGCGCACCGCCAGAAACGCGTAGCTGCCGTCGTCGCGGGTGCGGAAGCGACCGCGGAGATGGTGCTCGGGGGCATCAGGGTTCTGGACCGCGTACAGGCGGTCGTCGCCGTTCTGCCAGACATCGAGGTCGGCGCCCGCGATCGGCTTTCCACTGGTGTCGCGGACGTATCCGTGCACCCACGCCGGCTCGCCCGCAGGCTCCTCGGCGATGGACGCTCCCAACTCGCGCACGTCCGCCCCCGGTACGTAGAACGGCCCGAGGACTGTCGACTCGGTCGCGCCCTGCCGAGCCGTGTTCTCGAGTGCGTCGACCAGCATCGACAGGCCGAGCACATCGGACCAGAGGATGAACTCCTGCCGCCGCTCGTCGGTGATGTGGCCCGTCTCGGTGAGAATGCGGATCCCCGCCTCCCACTCGTCTTGGGTCAGGTCGACTTCGGTTGCGAACGCGTGCAGGTGCAACGCGAGGCTCTGCATGATGCGGCGCAGCCTCTCGCTCTCGCAACGGTCGAAGCTGGCGACGACCGTGCGAGTGATGTCCGTCGGCGTCGTCGAAGCGGCTGTCAAAATGACGCGACTCCCTCTAGTAGATGTGCAGCTTGTCGAGGAGCGCCAGTGGGTCGTCCAGGGATTCGAACAGATCCTTGTTGTGCTTGATCATCTTGCTGCGCATGTAGACGCGAAGCCACTGCTTGTAGATGTACAGCTCGTAGCGATCAAGCATGTCTTTGACCGGCATGTCACGCTGGGCGATGAGCCCGGCCAGGTACATCGCGCATTCGAAACCAAGCGAGATCGACTGAAAGTACGGAGAGCCAACGGCCGAGTCGCCGGCGAGGAAGACCGGTGAGCTTGCAAACGGGTGGTCGCTCGGCCCTGCTGTGAGCCAGCCCCGGCTGGTCGCATTTCGAGCGCGATACAGGTCGAGCGGGATCCGGACGATCTCGAGCTCGCCGAGTATCTCGCCCTGGGTCTCCTGTTTGATCTTGTCGATGAACCGGTCCATCGACTGGGCGACGTCGGGAGCGTTGGCGCGAAGCCACTGCCCGTCGAATCGGGACGGCATCGCCTCGTACTCGAGGGCGCTGATGTTGACGATGCCCGTGACGTGGCTGACGCTGCCGTCGTAGTGCGTGCGGTGGACCATGGGAATGAACTTGTAGTGCGCGTTCTCGACGTTCTTGTAGTACTTGCAGTACTCGTTGCAGTCGTACGGCTGCCCGTAGAGGAAGGTGATGACGAGGGCGTACTCGAGTCGGATCTTGAGCGTGTTCGCGTCTCCGTCCGCCTCCAGGGATCCGGGCACCAGGTGATCTCGAAGGAGCGATCTGCTGCCTGTGCAGTCGATCAGGAGGTCACCCGGCTCGAGCATCGCCATCGCGTCGTCCGCCGTCACGACAGCGGCGGTCCGCTGCACGCCGTTCGACCCGCGCGTATCGATCAGGTCGCTGAGCGAGCGCTCGATGGAGTTGAGCGGACAGAACCCCTGCGCCCAGTCGCTCAGGAGCGCCATCAGATCTGCGGGAATGGATTGCCTGAACTCGATGCCCTGGTCGAGCTCTTGCGGGTCGAAGATGGCTTCGACGCTGTCTCCGTCGATGGGATCGGTGCGGTAGCTCTCCACCGACTCCGCCACGAGGTACGGCGCGAGCTGGACCATCCGTGTCCGCGTGTACTCGTGCCGCTTCTCGTAGAGCCGCACGGAGACTCCCTCCATCGACTGCAGCAGCGCCGTCAGCATCAGGCCGACGGGGCCTGCGCCGAGGACGTGCACTCGGCCTGCGGAGGGCAGCGTCTCTAGAGCTGTGGAATCGGAGGCGGGGAGCGGCATTCGTCTCGCGGGTCGAGTTGCAGACCGGACGCTCGAGGATGGACCGGGCCACGCCTACCGAGCGGTGCGGCCCCCCTGTCGCGGTGCGGGCCGCTCAACACTAACCCGACTGGTCGTGCGGCACTAGCGGCCCGTCCGAGCCTGCGTAAGATGGATCGCACATCGCCCTTCCGCCGCCTGTGTCGGTAACGGCTTGAGGACGCATCGTTTCCCGGAACGCGGGCAGCGCGAACGGGACAGGCACGCGGAAGGCATCAGACGCCCACCAGCGCCGGTCGGCGCGATGCCGGCGACGGCCGGGATGTCCCGGCTTCCATCCGGATCCACGCGCCGAGCGACCCCGGTTCCGCCGTGGCAGATCGTGCGTGCGGACGGGGATCGCTGCCATGTCGCCGGATCGCGCCGGGGGATCGGAACGTCGCAGGAACCCGTCTTCTCGGTCTGTCGTCTCGGTGTTCTTGTCGATGTTCCTGATCGGCGGTTGTGTTCACGCGTCCCTCGTCAGCGTCTTCCAGCATCCGGCGGCGAGCGCCGCGACGGCCCAGGCAGCCAGCACGGCAGCGGCGGCGGTGTGGCTCATCGCGAGGTCGCTGTGCGGGGCACCGGTCTGGACGATCTTGGGAGCGAGCTGCCAGATGGCGACGCCGAGCACGGCCTCCCGCGGCCCGTACAGCCCGTGGACGCCCTGCAAGATCGGCGTGATCGCCAGCTGCAGGCCGACGAGGACGGCGATGGTCGTCGAGCGCGACCCCAGGAGCGAGCCGAGGCCGAGGGCGACGAGGTAGACGACGCCGAGGTAGACGATCACCCACTCTCCTGTGTGCACGTAGAGCTGCATGGACGGTGTCGGCTTGTTGCCGGCGAAGACGGACGTCGCGGCGGCGACGATCGCGTAGTCGATCACTGCGAGCGCGAGCACGACGCCCAGCCCCGATGGAATGCGGGCGGCGAAGAGGGCCGCGCGCGACCGTCCCGTCACCACCAGGGTGCGGAAGAAGCCGGAGGCGACGTCGCCGGCGCCGGTGGTGCCGCCGATCAGGATGGCCGCGATCGAGCCGAGCTGGGTGATCAGCCACATCGCCTGGCTGAAGTTGTGCGTCCCGCCTGCGGGCCCGTGTTTGGCGGGGTTGCCGAGGTGGAGCAGCTCGAGCAGCGCGTAGGTGGCGATCGTCGTCCCGACCGCAAGCACGAGCGCGGCGACCATCAGGCCGCGGCGGGTCACGAGCTTGAGAACTTCTGCGCGGATCAGCGCCAGCGACGGAAGCGGGCTGCCTGCGTTGGCTGTATCGAGCATCATCACTGTCGCTCCTTTGCGTGCTGCGGTTCGGCGTCGCCGAGGCGAGTGGTGACCTGCAGGAAGCGTTCCTCCAGGGTCGGCTGCTCGGGGTCGACGCGGTAGACGGGGATCTGCGCCTGCACGAGCTGCTGGACGATCGCCGCCGTCAGAGCTTCCCCCGGCGCGCCGTTCAGGAGCGTGACGGTCAACTCCGCGTCGCGTCCGGCGACGTCGCTCACGTCACGGCGGTCGAGGAGCAGCGCGCGTGCGCGCTCGTTGTCGCCGGTCGCCACCACGAGGCGATGCGTTCCCCCCGCGGCGAGCTCGGCGATCGAGCCCTGGACGATGACGCGGCCGTGATCGACGATCGCCACTGCGTCGCAGGTCTTCTCGACCTCGTCGAGCAGGTGCGAGGACAGGACGACCGTCCGGCCCTCGTCGACGAAGCCGCGGATCAGGCCGCGGAACTCGAGGATGCCGGCCGGGTCGAGGCCGTTCATCGGCTCGTCGAGGATCAAGAGCTCGGGGTCGGCGAGCAGGCAGGCGGCGATGCCGAGCCGCTGCCGCATGCCCATCGAGTAGGTGGCAACGCGGTCGTCGCCGCGCGCGGTGAGCCCGACCCGGTCGAGCGCGGGCCCGATCAGCGCGGCGGCCGCGCTGCCGCGCGCGGCGGCGACCGCGTACAGATTCTGACGTCCTGTCATGTGCCCGTAGAAGCGGGGTTCCTCGACGATCGCGCCGACGCGGGCGAGCGCCTGGTCGCGCTCTGCCGGCACCGGGCGTCCGAGGACGGTCATCTGCCCTTCGCTGGCCTCGGTCAGGCCGAGCAGCATCCTGATCAGCGTCGTCTTGCCGGCGCCGTTCGGGCCGAGGTAGCCGAACGCCGAGCCACGCGGCACGCGCAGCTGGACATGATCGACGGCGGTGAGCTCGCCGAAGCGCTTGGTCAGCCCGTCCGTCGCGACGACGAACTCGTCTGTGTCGGTCGCGAGGGGCATGACTCCAGGCTAGGTGTGCGTACACCGGCGCCACCTCCGACGGAAGTCGGATCGTCGATCCGACAAACAGCGGTGTGTGGGCGGGCCTTGCCATCGATCGCCGGCCGTGCGTGGAGCACGGTCTTGATGCTGCGCCTTGGAATCGACGAGGATCTCGTGAAGCGGCCCGGCATCGGCGGTGTTTGCCGCAACGATCTCCGGCTCCATGACGGGCATCAGGACGGGTCGGCGTGCACGGCGGGACGAACCAAGCCGACGTCGTAGGCCGCGATCACGGCTTGCACGCGATCGCGGACGTTGAGCTTGCGGAAGACGTGGGTGAGGTGTGTCTTCACCGTCGCCTCGCTGACGAAGAAGTGGGCTGCGAGCTCGGCGTTGGAGAAGCCGCTCGCGAGCAGCCGCAAGACTTCGAGCTCGCGCGGGCTGAGCGACTCGATCGCGGCAGTGAGCTTTCGGTCGACGGACGGAAGCTCAGGCGTGAACCGCTCGAGCAGGCGCCGCGTGACCGACGGCGCAAGCAGAGCCTCGCCGCCGGCGATTACACGGACGCCGTCGACGAGCTGAGCGGCGCTGACGTCTTTGAGCAGGAAGCCGCTGGCGCCGGCGCGCAGCGCCTCGTAGACGTATTCGTCCACGTCGAACGTCGTCAGGATGAGCACCCGTGTCTCGACGCCGCTTTGCATGATCCGCCGTGTCGCTTCGAGACCGTCCATCACGTCCATCCGCACGTCCATCAGGACGACGTGCGGCAGGAGCCGGTTCGCTTGATCGACGGCCTGGCGTCCGTCGCTTGCTTCTGCGACGACCTCGATGTCGTCCTCGTGGTCGAGGATCATGCGGAAGCCGTCGCGGACGAGCTCCTGGTCGTCGGCGAGCAGAACCCGGATCGTCCTCAGCGGGGATACAGCGGCACCCACCTCGTCAAGGCTACGCCGCGAGTGGAGCGTCGTCATCCGACGAATGGATGAGGTCGGCGCGTCGGGCGAGGAGTACTTTCAGCTCGTGAACTTCGGCGGCAGCCTTGTCAGAGCGGCTCGCGTCCATCCGTTGACGCTCGACGTTCTGCTGGCCGCCGCGATCGCGGTCGCCGGCTTCACCGCGGCCTCGACGTACGTCGGCCCGCGTCCGTGGCTGATCGCCATCCTCGCCGCCCTCGCCACCCTCCCGCTGGCCGCCAGGCGTCTGTTCCCGATCCCGGTGCTCGCCGTCGTCGTCGCGGTGGCAGCGGCTGTCGAGGTCGGTTACCAAAACGGCTGGTGGCCGTTCGCGGTCCTCGTCGCCCTCTACACGGTTGCCGCCCACTGTCCGAGACGGACCGCGGTCGTCGCCGGCGGGCTCGCCCTGCTCGTCCTTCTTGCGGCGATCAGCTATCGGGTCAACTGGAGCCCGCTCAGCTGGCATGCCCTCGCGCTCGTCGCGGGGCGGCTCGCCCTTCTCATCGCGGCCTGGCTGCTTGGCGACAACATCGGCACGCGCCGGGCCTACCTTCGGGCCGTCGAGGAGCGGGCAGCGCAACTCGAGCGAGAGCATGAGGCGAACGCCCGCCGCGCGGCCGCCGAGGAGCAGGCGCGGATCGCGCGCGAGGTGCACGATGTGGTCGCGCACAACCTGAGCGTCATCGTCGTCCAAGCGACCGCCGCCGAGAGAGTGTTCGCCTCCGATCCGGCCGACGCGGAGACGGCGCTGCACACCATCGGGCTCACCGCTCGCCGCGCGCTCGACGAGCTGCGACTCGTGCTGGGCCGTATCGGCGAGCAGGAACACGACCTGGCACCACAGCCGACGCTGCGCCGCCTCGACGTTCTGCTCGACCAGGTGCGGGCAGCAGGCCTGGTCGCCGACCTCGAGGTCAAGGGCGACCGCGTCGGTCTCGCCCCAGGACTCGAGCTCTCCGCCTACCGCATCGTGCAGGAAGCGCTGACGAACACGCTGCGGCACGCGAACGCGCAGCACGCAAGCGTCACGTTGGAGTACGGCTCGGAGGCGCTGAAGGTCGAGGTGACAGACGACGGTCACGCATCTGCCGGCGCCAACGGCGACGACCAGGGGCGCGGCCTGATCGGGATGCGCGAGCGCGCGGCCGCCTACGGCGGCGAGGTGGAAGCCGGACGCAACGGCAGCGGCGGCTTCCGCGTGGCAGCGACGTTCCCACTTCTCCGCGAGTAGCCCGCTAACCGAACAGACCGAAGTGTCGCGCCTCTCGTCGGGCGCGCGGGCGCTGTTCTGCGCGGCTCGTTTGCTGTCGCCGAACCCGCCAATCGGATGACGCTTCGCTCCGACCTTCGTCCGAGGCGGTTGCGTAGGCGCGCCACCTAGCCTCGAAGGCATGCCAGAAACGATGCCCAAGGCCGAGATCAAGTCCGCCGCTCGCCTGCTGCGCGGGCCGCTGCTCACCGCCGCCGCGAGCCTCGTTCTCGCCGGCGCCTGCCTGATGGACTGGGCGGACGTCCAGGTCGTCGTCTTCCACCGCTCGTACAGCGGCATGCATTTCGGCGAGGGCCACGTCACACTCGGGCTGGCCGTCGCAGGAACGCTCGCGGCCATTGCCTCGGTGCTGTGGCTCTCGCGCGTCGCCTACTTGCTGCCGCTGATCGCAACCCCAGCGCTCGCCCTCACGACCAGGAAGTACCACGAGGTCGGACGCGCCTTCTCGTCTTTCCACGGCTTCCGGCTCGCGCACGCGTCCGCCGGCGACGGCCTCCTGCTCGCGGTCGTCGCATCGGCGGCGCTCCTGGCCGCCTCGCTCCTGGCGGTTGCCGACTGTCTGCGTCGCGAGTCGTGGCCATCTCGAACCGCGTCGGAGGTGCAGTGATGATCGATGGACGCTCGAACACCCACGACCGCTCCGGTGCGATCACGGCGATCGCCCGCTGGAGCACCCGTCATCCCTGGCGAGCACTCGCCTGCTGGCTGGTCTTCGTCGCCGCCTGCGTCGCCGCCCTCTCGCTGACCGGTTCGAAGAGCCTCAACAGCGGTGCGACCGGCAACTCGGCCCAGGCCGAGACCATGCTCAAGGTGCACCAGGCACGTCCGGCCCAGAGCGAGAGCGCCTACCTCCACAGCGACTTGCTGCGGGCAGACGCCCCGGCCTTCCGCACCGCCGTCGCCTCGGTCGAGGGGAGCATGGAACGGGCCTTGGGGGGCCGGCTGACCGCAAGCGTCGCCGACCACGGACACTCGGTGCTCGTCTCCGGGCCGATCGGGCGGGGCTTCTCGACCGACGCTCTGGCAGCCGCGGTCGCCAGGGCGTCGAGCCCGCAGATCACCGCCGTGCTCGACGACAACAGCCGCGACGGCGGCAACAGCGATCTCTCCCGGGCCGAGCGGCTGTCGATCCCGGTCACGCTGCTCGTGCTGCTGATCGCCTTCGGCGCGCTCGTGGCCGCGCTCGTGCCGGTGCTGCTGGCCGCCACTGCCGTCGTCGCCGCCTTCGGGCTCATGGGGCCGATCAGCCAGGTCTTCCCGCTCGACAGCAGCGTCAAGACGGTCGTGCTGCTGATCGGGATGGCGGTCGGCGTCGACTACGCCCTCTTCTACGTCGTCCGCTCACGCGAGGAGCGCAGCCGCGGACTCGGCTCCCACCAGGCGCTCGAGCGAACCGCCCGCACCTCAGGACGCACCGTGCTCATCGCCGGCGCCACCGTCGCGATGGCGATGGCCGGCCAGTTCGCGATCGGCTCGAGCATCTTCAACGGCATCGCCAGCGGCACGATCGCCGTCATCGCCTGCGCGGTCGCCGGCTCGATCACCGTCCTGCCCGCGCTGCTCGAGCTCCTCGGCCCACGCATCGACCGTGGCGAGATCCCCTTCCTGCCGCACCTGCACGCCAACACGTCCGAGTCGCGGCTCTGGCCCGCCCTGGTCGACCGTGTCCTGCGTCGGCCGGCACTCTGGGCTGCAGGCTCCTTGCTGCTGCTGCTCGCGCTGGCGATCCCGGCGCTCGGCCTGCGCGCCGCCTACCCGAGCTCCGAGGCGATGAACCCACGCGTGTCGTCTGCGGTGCAGTCCCAGATCAGCCGCGACTTCCCCGGCACGTCCGCGCCGGCGCTCGTCGTCTTCTCCTTCCCGGCAAACGAGCGCGCGCAGGTGAAGCGGGCCGCCACCCACCTGGAGCAGCTGGCGGCTGCCCAAGGCGTGGCGCATCCGCCCTTCACGCTCGGCGGCGGCCACGACGGGCGGGTCGGCACGATCGAGCTGCCGCTGACCGGCCTCGGCGACAACACCGCCAGCAAGCGGTCCGTCGAGAAGCTGCGCGCGACCCTGATCCCGGAGACGCTCGGCCGCGTGCCCCGTGTGCAGGCAGCGGTTACCGGCGACACGGCACGCGATCTCGACTTCAGCCACAAGCTGACGCACGGGCTGCCGTACGTGATCGCCTTCGTGCTCGCACTCGCGTTCCTGATCCTGCTCACCACCTTCCGCTCGCTCGTCATCCCGATCAAGGCGATCGCGCTCAACCTGCTCTCGGTCGCCGCGTCCTACGGCGTGCTGGTGCTCGTCTTCCAGCGGCACTGGGCGGAGAGCATCCTCGGCTTCCACTCGGTCGGCTCGATCATCGCCTGGCTGCCGGTGTTCCTCTTCGTCGTCCTCTTCGGGCTGTCGATGGACTACCACGTGTTCATCATCAGCCGCGTGCGCGAAGGCGTCGACGCGGGAATGAGCACCGACGACGCGCTGCGCCACGGCATCACCCGGACCGCCGGCGTCGTCACCGCCGCAGCCCTGGTCATGGTCGGCGTCTTCTCGCTGTTCGGAACCGCGAGCTCGCTCGATCTGAAGCAGGCCGGCGTCGGCTTGGCCGTCGCGGTGCTGCTCGACGCAACTGTGATCCGCGGCGTGCTGCTGCCGGCTTCCATGAAGCTGCTCGGCGACTGGAACTGGTACCTGCCCCGTTGGCTCGACTGGATCCCGAGCGCAGGGCTGCACGACACCGCCGCCGACCAACGCCCCGATGCGCTGCCGCTGCCGGCAACCGACTGAACGGAGATGAAGGCGATGCGTCTACGCATACCGATCACGGTCCTTGCCGTCTTCCTCACTGCGCTCGTGCCGCAGGCTCTCGGCTCGCACCACGCTGCCCGCTCCCGCCGTGTGCTGCTCGTCGGCACCTGGAAGGGAAAGAAGGGATCGTTCGCAACCATCCAGGCGGCGGTGGATGCGGCCGGGCCCGGGAACTGGATCCTCGTCGGCCCCGGCGACTTCCACGAACGTGCCGGAAGCCGCGACGGTGTGCACGTGACCACGGCCGACATCCACATCCGCGGCATGTCGCGGTCCAGGGTGGTCGTCGACGGCACCCGCCGCGGCGCTCCGCGACCCTGCACTCCGCAGGCGGCCTGGCAGAACCTCGGCCCGGGCCGGCAAGGACGAAACGGGATCGTCGTGACCGCATCCGGGGTCAGCGTCGACAACCTGACCATCTGCAACTACGTCGGCGGCCGGCAGGGGCGCCAGCTCGCCTTCGACGGCGGCTACGGCAGCGGAAAGCTCGACCTCGGCACGTTCGAGAGCTCCTTCGTGACCGCAACTTCGACCTTCGCGACGCGAAGGCAGCCGGCCCTGTACGGCATCTTCGTCTCGAACTCGAGCGGACCCGGGCAGATCACGCACAGCTACGCCTCGAACATGGCCGACTCCGCGTTCCACATCGGCGCCTGCCCAGACTGCAACGCCGTCTTCGATCGCGACATCGCGCAGCACAGCGTCATCGCGCTGAGCGCGATCAACGCCGGCGGCCGCCTGCGTATCGAGCACTCGATCTTCCGGGACAACACCTCCGGTGTCGACCTCGCGTCTGAAGAGGACGAAAGCTCACCGCCGCCGCAGGACGGCACCTGTCCGGTCGGCGGCCACTCCTGCACCCTCGTCGAGCACAACCTCATCCAGAGCAACGACGACCCGAACGTCCCCGGCGGCGAGGGCGGCGTGCTCCGGCTGATCGGAGCCGGCGTCGTCGTCGCCGGCGGGCGGAACGACACGATCGCCGATAACGTCATCCGCGACCAGGGCGCCTACGGCATCGTCCTCACCCCCTTCCCCTGGCTCGGCCGGCCGGCCACCCCGGGTGCCCATTGCCAGGGTGGCGTGCAGGCGACGATCGGGCAAACGCCGCTCTGCTTCTTCGACGACTACGGCAATCTCGTCGCCGGCAACCGCTTCGCGGGCGACGGTTTCTTCGGCAACGCCACCAACGGCGACCTCGCCGACGCCGGTCGGAACGGACGTGCGGCGTTCTTCGGAGCGCTCGGCGCTCAGATCGCCTGCGCCACCGCCGCATTCGGCACGTGCTCCGACGGAACGGCCCGTCCGGTGATCGGCCCGCTACGGGCACTCGCCCAGGCATTGCACGCCGACAGCGGCGCCCTCACCGGCTCTAATCTCGCCACCATGCGCGCGCGCTACCCGACCCTCACCACCGTCACAGCACCCGCGCCGCCACCACAACCGTCGATGCCCGACCCCTGCGCGAACGTACCCGTGAACCCATGGTGCCCCAAGCACTGAGCCCGCCGACCCCGACACTCGACGACGTACGCGCTGCCCGCGAGCGGATCGGCCCGTACCTTCAGCAGACACCGCTCTACCACTACCCGACCCTGAGCGAGCTCATCGGCACCGAGGTCTGGGTCAAGCACGAAAACCACCAGCCCGTCGGCGCCTTCAAGGTGCGCGGCGGCGTCAACCTCGTCGCGCAGCTCTCGGCCGAGGAGCGCGGCCTCGGCCTGATCACCGCCTCCACCGGCAACCACGGCCAATCGATCGCCTACGCAGCCCGGCTCTTCGCCGTCCGGGCGACCGTCTGCGTGCCCGAAGCGGCAAATCCGGTCAAAGTCGAAGCGATCCGCGCACTCGGCGCCGAGATCATCACCTACGGTCGCGACTTCGACGAGGCGCGCGAGCATTGCGCCCGGCTCGCCGCCGAGCAGGGCCTGCGCTACGTCCACTCGGGCAACGAGCCGCACCTGATTGCCGGCGTCGCCACGATCACGCTCGAGATCCTCGAGCAGCAACCCGAGATCGACGTTGTCATCGTTCCCGTCGGCGGCGGCAGCGGCGCCGCGGGCGCCTGCATCGTCGCCGACGCCTCAGCACGCGACCTCGAGGTCATCGGGGTTCAGTCGGCAGCGGCGCCGGCCGCCTATCGCTCCTGGCATGAGCGGCGGCTGGCCGAGGACCGGATGGAGACATTCGCCGAGGGTCTGGCCACCCGCGTCGGCTTCGAGCTGCCGCAGCGCATTCTCTGGCAGCTACTCCCCACGTTCGTGCTCGTCGAGGACGAAGAGATCCGTCGCGCGATGCTGCAGATGCTCGCCGGGACGCGCAACCTGGTCGAAGCCGCCGGCGCAGCACCACTGGCCGCCGCGCTGAACATGCGCGACCGCCTCGCGGGCCGGCAGGTCGCCCTGATCTGCAGCGGCGGCAACGTCAGCCCCGCGCAGCTGCGCGAACTGCTCGTATCCGACGAGGGACGTGGTGCGGGCTGAGCCGCTCGCCGGTCGGGCGGCGGTCGTCACCGGCGTCAGCCGTCGCATCGGAATCGGCTTCGCGATCGCGCGTCGGCTGCTCGCAGACGGCGCCGCGGCTTGCGTCCAGTCGTGGCCGCAACACGACGCGGCACAGCCGTGGGGAGCCGACCCCGCCGGCATCGACGGCGTCCTCCAGGAGCTCGCCGCCGGTGGCGGCCGCGTCGAGCACGTCGCGGCAGACTTCTCCGATCCCGACGCACCCGCCCGCGTGATCTCGGCCGCGCACGCCGCGTTCGGACACGTCGACATCCTGATCGTCAACCACGCGCGGAGCGGCAGCGGCACTCTGTACGACCTCACGGCGACCGAGCTCGACGCCTTCCTTCACGAGAACGTCCGCGCAAGCCTGCTGCTCGTCAAGGAGTTCGCCGCCCAGCACGACGGCAGGCCGGGCGGCCGAGTGGTCCTGATGACCTCCGGCCAGCACCTCGGGGGCATGCCGACAGAAGTGGCGTACGCGGTCTCCAAAGGTGCACTCCACCAGGCGACGGCCACGCTGTCGGCCGCGCTGATCGAGCGCGGCATCACCGTGAACGCCGTCAATCCCGGCCCGACCGACACAGGCTGGGGACTCGCAGAGACATCCGCGGCGCCGGCGATGCCGCTCGGTCGCTGGGGCGAGCCCGACGACGCTGCCCGCCTAATCGCCTGGCTTTGCCGCGACGACGCCCACTGGATCACCGGCCAGGTGATCAACTCGGAAGGCGGCTTCCGCCGCTGAACGCGGCGCAGCAGCTGCGGCGCACGCCGCCCGACATCGACGCCCTGCTCGCACTCCTCGACGAGCACGCCGTCCGCTTCGTCGTCACCGGATCGACGGCGGCGCTCCTACACGGTGCGACCGTCACGCCGGCTGCGCGAGCGGGTGGTCGGGGAGAGCTTGTGGGAGGCGGTCTTGCCGGCGGAGCTGCGCGAGTTGCCGGCAGAGCTCGCGAAGGTGGACGCGATCCTCGACGACGATCGCTTCTTGGCGCCCTTTGCTCCCGGCTGACGGCGAGGAGCGGGCGGCCGACGATTCCGATCGAGACGTTTCTGCGGCTGATGTACCTGAAGTACCGCTACCGGCTCGGCTACGAGACGCTCTGCAAGGAGGTCGCCGACTCGCTCGGCCCGCCGCCGATGCGCTCGCCGCGACCCTCCTCTACCGGATCGTCGCCTTCTGGCTCCCGCTGCCGGCCGGCGGTCTCGCGTACCTCCTCTTCCGGCGACGATACGTTGCGCGACAATGACACCCGCCGTCGCGAGGAGACGCGCTGACGGCTCGGCGTCAGCCGCTTTGATCGGCTGCCCGTGCGCGCGCCTCGGCGAGGACGGATAGCGCTTCGCTCCGGTCGCCGAAGCCGGCGGTATGAGTGCGAACTCCCTCCAGATCCTTGTACACCCGGAAGAACTGTTCGATCTCCGCTCGGAACGCCTCGTTGATGTCGCCGACGTCGCGTACTCCCGCCCAGATCGGGTCGCCGCTCGGCACGCAGACGAGCTTGTCGTCGCCGCCGTTCTCGTCGCGCATGCGGAAGATCGCAACCGCTCTGCTGCGAATCCGGCACCCGGGGAAGGTCGGGTCCTCCACGAGGACGAGCGCGTCGAGCGGATCACCGTCTTCGCCCAGCGTCCCTCCGACGAAGCCGTAGTCGGCCGGATACACGGTGGATGTGAACAGCCGACGGTCGAGAACGATCGCTTCCAGCTCGGCGTCGTACTCGTACTTGTTACGAGAACCGCGCGGAATCTCGACGGTGACGACGATCTCGCCCTTCGCCGTCGCGTTCGTTGTCGCCGTCTGCTTCATTCCGAGGCCTGCGGGCGGCCGACGCTGAGGTGCGCCTTGGCGTGAGGTACGCCGGCGGGGAGACCGGGTCTCTCGCGGAGCGGGACGTCGTGCAATCGCCAGGCCAGCGCGAACGCGACAGCCATGATCGCCGCCGCCGTGAGGAACACCGGGTGGAGCGCGACGGCGACAGCTTCCACGTACAGCGCGTGGATGGCGGGCGGCAGGTGGCGGACGAGTGCAGGACTCGCGTGCGACGGCGCGTGCACGCCGGCCGGCAGCCGTTGCGCGAGCTCGTGGCCGAGCCGGTTCGTGAAGATCGCGCCGAAGGTGGAGACGCCGATCGAGCCGCCTACCTGCCGGAAGAGCGTGGCGCCCGAAGTGGCGACGCCGAGGAGCCGGTAGTCGACCGCGTTCTGCGCCGCGAGGACGAGCACCTGCATGACCATTCCCAGCCCGAGGCCGAGAATGAGCATGGAGGCGGCTGCGACTCCGGTCGAGGTCTCGACGCCGAGCCTCGACAGCAGGTACAGCCCGACGGTGGCGACTGCCGTCCCTACGATCGGGAAGACGCGGTAGCGCCCGTACCGCGAGATCAGGAATCCGCTCGCGGTCGAGGTCGCGAGCACACCGAGCATCATCGGAGTCATCAGCAGGCCGGAGCCGGTCGGACTGTGGCCCTTCACGATCTGCAGGTAGAGCGGGATGAAGGTGACGGAGCCGAAGAGCGCGAAGCCGATCACGAACCCGATCGCGCTCGTCGTGCGGAACGTCTCGTTGCGGAACAGCTCGAGCGGCAGGATCGGCTCGGCAGCGCGCGATTCGACGAGCGGCAACAGCGCGAGGAGCGCGACGCCGCAGACGATCGCGGCGAGCATCGCCGCCGATGTCCAGGCGTACGTCGTGCCGCCCAGGCTCGTGTAGAGGATCACCGCCGACAGCCCCGCGCCAAGGACGATCGTGCCGAGCCAGTCGATTCGGTGCCGCTCCGTCGCCTGCTGCGAACGGAAGGCGCTCGAGATCACGGCCAGCGCGGCGGCGCCGAGCGGCAGGTTGATGTAGAAGATCCACCGCCAAGTGAGGTTGTCGACGAAGAAACCACCGAGCAGCGGGCCGGCGACGGTCGAGATGCCGAAGACTCCCCCGAACAAGCCCTGGTAGCGACCGCGGTCGCGCGGCGCGACGAGGTCGCCGACGACGGCCATCGAGACGACGATCAGCCCGCCACCGCCGAGACCCTGCACGGCGCGGAACGCGATCAGCTGCGGCATGGTCTGCGCAGCACCGCAGAGCGCCGAGCCGAGCAGGAAGAGCACGAGCGCGACCTCCAGGACGCGCTTGCGCCCGTAGAGGTCGCCGAGCTTTCCGTACAGCGGGCCGACGACGGTCGAGGCGAGGAGGTACGCGGTGACCACCCAGGACAGGTGCTGGAGCCCGCCGAGGTCGCCGACGATCGTCGGCAGCGCCGTCGACACGATCGTCTGGTCGAGCGACGCGATGAACAGGACGAGGAGCAGCGCGGCGAAGATCAGACGGCGCCGGCGCGGCGAGATCGTCTCACCCACGGAGCTCACCTCCGCCAAGCGCGCGCCGCGCGAAGACCTGCTGCGCGGTGATCGTGCGCTCCGGGCGCGAGCGTCCGAAGAAGCTGATCGTCCAGTGGAAGAGTGCACCGACGCGGTTCTTGAAGCCGGTCAGGAAGGCGAGGTGGACGACGAGCCACACGAGCCAGCCCGGGAAGCCCCAGATCCTCGCGCCGCGACGCTCGCCGACGGCGTAGTAGCGCGAGACGGCCGCGAGGGTGCCGAGGTCGCGGTAGCGGAAGGGCCGCGGCTGCGCGTCTCCCTCGACGCGCCGCCGGATCTCGGCGGCCGCGTGCCGTCCCGACTGGATCGCGACCTCCGCGAGGCCCGGCAGGCCGTCGAGCGACATCAGGTCGCCGACGACGAAGGCCTCGGGACGACCCGGCAGCGCGCAGTTCGGCTCGACGGGGACCTGTCCCGAACGCGTCGGCTGCACCCCGGCCTGCGCGGCGAGCATCGTCCCGAGCGGGGACGCCTGCACACCGGCGGACCAGATCTTCGTGACCGCCGGCAGCCGCTCGACACAGTTCTCCGTCTCGAGCTCGACGCCGTCGGCGTCCATGCCGGTCACCCGCGTCCCGGTCCTGATCTCGACGCCCATCTCCTCGAGCTTCGCGGCCGCCCGCCGGGCGAGCCGCTCGTCGAAGCTCGGGAGGATCCGCGGCGCCGCGTCGACGAGGAGGATCCGCGCAGCCGCGGTGTCGATCCGCCGGAAGTTCGAGCGCAGGCTGTAGCGCGACAGCTCGGCGATCTGACCTGCCATCTCCACGCCCGTCGGGCCGGCGCCGACGACGACGAACGTCATCCACGCGGCGCGCCGGCTCTCGTCGTCCTCGAGCTCGGCGAGCTCGAACGCGCCGAAGATCCGTCCGCGCACCTCGAGGGCGTCGTCGATCGTCTTCATGCCGGGCGCATAGGCGCCGAACTCGTCGTGGCCGAAGTACGACTGCGCCGCGCCTGCTGCGACGACGAGGCTGTCGTACGGGACCTCCCAGGTCCGGTCGAGCAGATGGCAGCGAAGAACGCGGCGCTCGAGGTCGACGTCGTCGACCTCGGCGAGCACGACCTCGGCGTTGTCCTGATGGCGGAGGACGTCCCGAAGCGGCGGCGCGACGTTCCCCTGCGACAGGACGCCCGTGGCGACCTGGTAGAGGAGCGGCTGGAAGAGATGGTGCGCCTGGCGGTCGACGACGGTCACGTCGACGGGCGCGCGCCGCAGCGCCTTCGCTGCGGCGAGCCCGCCGAAGCCGCCGCCGACGATCGCGACGCGATGGCGGGTCGTCATCGCGTCACGCGTCCCTTCACGTGCAGTGTCGCGGGCGGCCGGATCATCCCGAGCAGGCCGCCGCTCATCCCTAGCCGGCGGTGGTTGAGCTCGACCGTCGTCTCCAGCTCGAGCGTGTCATCATCGACGCGGCGCGAGGTGGCGTAGAACGCGAGCGGGACGGTCTTCCCCGCCGCCTCGAGCTCGCCCTCGACGTCGATCTCCCCGTTGAGGGAGGGGCGGACGCGGGTCGACGTGAAGCGCACCTGCGGGTGCTCGGCGACGTGGAAGAAGTCGGCCGAGCGCAGGTGCTTGTCGCGCGTGCGGTTTCCGGTGTCGAGGCTATCTGCGTCGATCGTCAGCTCGATCTCCGCACCGTCGCGACCGACGTCGTACGTGCCCGCGAACCTGTCGAAGCGGCCCTTGACGGTCCCGAGCCCCCAGAACGTCTTGACGGCGAACTCGACGGAGCTCGCGTCCGTATCGACGTTCCAGCGCGCCGGCGCGACGGTCTTCGGACCTGTTGCCATGGTGGTCATCGCTACTCCTTCGGTGGATTCGCAGTCGAGGCTGCCGACCTGCTCTGCCACGACGCTGCCACCGGCTCGATCTGCGCTGCCATTGCGTGAATCGCCTTCGTCAGGTCGAGGATCTGGCGCGAGAGATCGAGCAGTTCCTCGTTTTGTGTGTCCTCTTCCTGGACCGTCTGCCATTGCTGGTCGGCGATCGCCTGACGTTTCGCGTCGGCCCGGTTCTGGCTGATCAGCACGAAGGTCGAGAGGAAGATCGCCTCGAGCGAGACGATCATCGTCAGCAGGCCGTAGGGGTAGCGCTCGACCCCGAGGCCGATCCAGCAGCCGAACCAGGCGAGGTGGATGTAGACGAACGCCATCGAGCCGGCGAACGCGGTGATCCGGTCGGCGAGCCGGTTTTGAACGCTCTGCGCCCGCTCTTGCGCATGACGAACGAGCGCAGGGTTCGGCTCGAGTGGGCGGTGCGCGGCGTGTTGGATCACGCCGTCACCGGCGGAACGATCAGCACGGGTCGCCGCGCGTGCGTGACCACGTCGTGCGAGACGCTGCCGCGCGCGAACTCGCGAAAGCCAGCGAGCCCGCGGGATCCGATCACGATCGCTGCTGCGTCGAGCTCGTCGGCCACGGAGACGATCCCCTGCCAGGTCGTCGAGGCGATCGTCGCACGTGCTTCGGCGTTCAGGCCGGCGCGACGCGCGTGCGCAGCGCCGGCTTCCGCACGCCGAAGCGCATCGGCTGTGTTCAGGTCTTCGAAGGCGCCTCCGGGCACGACCGACGATGTCGCCGCCATGCTTTCTGCGAAGGTCATCGCCGGGGCGACGGTCAGCACCACCGCGTCCCGGGGGCCGAGGAGCGCGGCGGCCGTGTCGACCGCCCGCTCCGCGTCCTCCGAGCCGTCGTAGCAGATGAGGATCTGCTCGCTCACGGCCGCCGCCTCCTCTCACGGTTCGTGCGCCGCGGCCGCCACGCGAGCTGGCGCTTCGCGATGCCCGCGTGGACCATCAGCGCCCCTACGCACATCGCAACGGGGATGGTCAGCATCTCGCTCCCTCCTCTCTAGCCGTGTGTGATGGGCTTGGCCGTCGTGCGCGGGCGGAAGGGGCGCTCGAGCTCGCCGGCGACGCGGCGCAGCTCGAACGCGTACGCGATCTGCATCACGCCGCTCACGAGCGCGAACGCCGCGATGAGCGCGAGCAGGGCGATCGCTCCGGCGCCCGGTTCGGCGAACATGATCACGCCGAAGGCGATCGCGAGCAGTCCGCTCAGCCCGAGCAGCAGCGACCGCCGGCCGCTGATCGGCAGGCTGAACGAGAGGACGATCTCGACGACGCCAATCGCAATTGCCCAGGCGGCGATGGCGTACAGCAACCCGAGCGCCGAGAGGCCGGGCCAGATGAAGACGACGACACCGACCGCGACTCCGAGCAAGCCCTCGACGACGAGCCACGCGCGCCGCTTGCCCGGCAGCGGAACGCTGAACGCTCCTGCGATCGTCGCGATCCCCGAGACGAGCGCGAACGCGCCGAAGAGCGCGATCAGCGCCGTCAGGCCGATCTTCGGCCAGATGACGATGACGGCTGAGAAGGCGATCGCGACCGCGCCGCGGAACGCCGTCGCCTTCCAGATGTGCGCGAGCGTCCGCTCGCCTTCCTGCAGATGTGCTTCCAGGTTCATGCCTGTCACTCCTTTCAGTTCAACTTCGCCGACAGCTCGTCGGCCTTCTCTTCGAGCTCGTCGCGCGCCGCGCTGACGCGCTCCCGCACCCCGTGCGCGAGGCTGTCGTTGACGGCCAACCGGCGGCCGCGGACTTCGCCGATCGCCGCCTCGGCCTGCTCGCGGGCGTGCCACGCTCTCGTGGCGACGGTCGTCTGCAGCCGCTCGAGGTAGGTGTCCCAGCTCTCGAGCTCCGCCTCCACGGCGGCGGCGAACGTCGCCCAGTCGTCGGAGACGTCTGCGGCGAGCGACCGTTCGGCGACGTCGAGCCTCGTCTTCAGCTGGGCGAGCCTCTGCTCGACGTCCTCCACCAGGTCGAGGTGACGTTGAAGCCGCGGCGCGGCTCCGGAGGCGTGCAGCTGCTCGATCCGGTGGCGGACCTGTGCAAGCTGCTCCTCGATTGTCGTTGTGCTCACTCCGAGCCTCCTGTCGTGTGTTCTCTGACAGCACGAAGGCTCGTGGGCGCCGCTGCCAACGCTCTGCCAGGCGCGGCGGCGTCGCTGCCAGCTCTACGTCAGCGCTGTCTCGCCGAGCTCGGCCAGTCCGAGCTCTGCTGCGGTCGCCGGGCTGCCGGCGAGCGCGAGGAACAGGCTCTCCCGCGCCTCGTGCGGCCGCTCCGTCTGCGACCACTCGAGCACCTGCTGATATAGACGCGCGGCGGCAGCTGTATCGCCGGCCGCGGCGGCAACGCGCGCGAGCTGAATGCGAGCGTGAGACGCAGCCCAGGTCGCGCGCGCCGCCTCGGCGGTCGCAAGCGCCTGCCGCTGCAGCTCCTCGGCCCCATGCAGGTCGCCGCTTGCGAGCGCGTTCGCCCCCAGTCCGGCAAGCGCAAACGCCGCGTGATCGCCGAACCCGATTCGCGCGGAGAGCTCCAGCGCACACCGGTACCCGGCCACCGCCGCCGCGGGTTCGTCGCGTCGCTCCGCCACCCATGCCTCGAGCAGCAGGCCGGGGACGCGAAATGCGTCGTAGTCGATCGCGTCCGCGTGGCGGTGAATCGCGGTCGCCATCGCGGCGACGGTGGCGACGTCGCCCGCGGCCGCCGCACCCGTGGCGCGGATGATGCCGGCCGTCGCGCTGCCCCAGTCGTCGCCCGCCGACTCGAGCGTGGCGAGCGCGTCGCGCGCGAGCGCGTCAGCCGCTTCAGCCTTTCCTGATTGCGCCAGGGTGAGCGCGAGCGCCAGCTGGGCGAGCCCCAGCTCTCGCGGCGCCTCAGCGGTTGCCGCAAGCGCCAGCGCCCGCTCGCCCGCCGCCAGCGCAGCGGGGAGGTCGAGCTCCTCCGTCGCGAGGTAGCAGAGGACCGCAAGCTGCTCGATCCGCAGGTCGATCGGCGCATCCTCGCCGCTCGCGGTGAGAGCGACCTCGAGGAAGCGGCGTCCTTCGGAGACCCGCTCCCCGAGCGCGAAGTGCAGGCCGAGGCCGCCGAGCCGCTCCGCCAAACCGGCGTCGGACGCCTCGCACGCGTAGACAAGCGCGGCCCAGAGGTTGTCGTTCTCGACCTGCAGGCGGCGTTCCCAGCGAAGCCACTCCGACCCGCGCAGTTCGACGCGCGCCTCGCCGGCCAGTTCCGCGAAGTACTCGGCGTGCGCGGCGCGGGCGGCGGCAAGGCCGCCGCTCTCGGCGAGACGCTCCAGCACGTACTCGCGAACCGTGTCGAGCATGTCGTAGCGGGCGGCGCCGGCCGAGAACGACGCGAAGACGACCGACTTGTCGACGAGCGCGGCGACGAGATAGGCGACCGTCGCCTCGTTGAGACCGTGCGCTGCCGCAACCGCAACGAGTGAAGCGAGGGACGTGCCGCCGCGGTGGACGGCGAGCTGCTGCAGCAGCGTCTTCTCGTCACCGTGCAGTAGGTCGTAGCTCCATTCCACGAGCTCTCGCAGTGCGGTGCGGCTCGGATCGGCGGTGGGGCTGTCGTGGAGCAGCGCCTCGCGGCGCTCGAGGATGGAGACGAGCTCGGCGAGCCCGAGGACGTTCGTGCGCGCGGCGGCGAGCTCGAGCGCAAGCGGCAGCCCGTCCACGCGCCGCGCGATCTCTGCCGCGAGCGCGACCGTCTCGTCGTCGGCGTCGAATCCAGGCCGGGCCGCGCGCGCACGCTCGAGAAAGAGATCGACAGCTGCGACTCCGAGTGGCGCGACGGGGACTCGTACCTCGCTCGCGACGTGCAGCGCTTCGCGGCTCGTCGCCACGATCCGCACGCCCGGACACTCCGCCAGGATCGTCGAGACGATCCGCGCCGCCTCCTCGAGCACGTGCTCGCACGCGTCGAGCACGACGAGCGCCGCTGAGTGTCGAAGCCGCGAGACGACGCGGGCGAGCGGGTCGGAGCCGCGAACGTCGACAACATTTCCGAGCAGCCGCACTGCGTCCGCCGTGCCGGCTGCGCGCGCGAAGTCGACGAGCCAGGTGCCGTCCGGGAAGTCCCGCTCGAGCGAGCGCGCCGTCTCGACCGCGAGCCGACTCTTGCCGACACCGGGTGGCCCGGTGAGCGTCACCAGGCGGTGCTCGTGGAGAAGCGCTGCGAGCTGGTCGAGCTCTTCCTCGCGACCTACGAACGACGTCGACTGTGCGGGAAGGTTGCCGCGGCGCCTGCGGTCGACCGGGACGGCGGCGATCGCAGGGTCGTGCGCGAGGATCGCTTCCTGGAGCCGCCGCAGGTCAGGGCCTGGTTCGAGGCCGAGCTCGTCGGCGAGCACGCGCCGTGCCTCCTGGAACGTCTCGAGCGCGTCCGCCTGGCGGCCGCTGCGGTAGAGCGACAGCATCAGCTGGCCCCACAGCCGCTCTCGGAACGGGTTGTCGGCGAGCGCCGACCGGAGTGCCGGTGTCTGCTCGCGATGTTCGCCGAGCGCAAGTGCGACCTCGAACTGTTCCTCGAGCGCGTCGACGCGCAGCGTCTCGAGTCGGCGTGCCTCGGCGCTGAACCAGGCCGTGCCGGTCAGGCCCTGCAGCGCGGGCCCGCGCCAGAGGGCCAGTGCAGCCTCGACTGCATCCGCTGCCGTGACGACGTCGCCGTCGCGAAGTGCAGCGCGCGTCTCGGCCAGCAGCTCCTCGAACCGCGCAGCATCCACCCCCGCGTCCCGGAGGGCGTAGCCGTCGGACGACCCGACGATCGACTCTTCTCCGAGCGCGGCCCGAAGCCGGGCGATGTGATGATGGAGCGCGTTTCGAGGAGCAGACGGGAGGTCGGCGCCCCAGAGCCCGTCGATGAGCATGTCGACGCCGACGACCCGGCCGGCCCGGAGCGCCAGCATCGCGAGCAGCGCCTGCCGCTTCGAGCCGCCGACGTCGGCGAGCGTCCCGCCCACGAGAACCTCGAACGGGCCCAGAAGCCTGATGTCCAGCAGCTCTGGCATTGGGTCTCTTGCTCCTCCTGCGACGAGTCTCGCACCTTCGAACACTGGCATCCAGGCAGGCGCGGTTGGCAGTCGGTTGGCAGCGACGGGTCGCACGCTCTCGGTGATTCCGACCGCGAAGGAGATTCAGATGAACCCGCCCCCGACCCACGACGACGCGGCAGACGGGCCGCCGAACAGAAAGCCTCAGATCGGCCGCCGCGAGCTCGGCGCGCTCCTGCTGCTCTTGGCGCTCAACTGGACGCTCGTCCTCCTCTTCTACGGTGCGGTCGCGCGTCAACGTGTCACGATCCCGTACTCGCCCACCTTCCTCGCGCAGGTGCAGGCCGGGAACGTCTCGACGGTCACCGCACAGGAGACGGCGATCCAGGGGACGCTCAGACACGCGATCCGCTATCCCGCCCGCGACAAGAACGCCAAGCCGGCGACCGAGTTCTCGACTCGAGTGCCGGACTTCGCCGACACGAAGGCGCTCGACACGCTGCTGCAGGAAAAGGGCGTCGTGGTCACGGCGAAGGCGCCGCCGGGGACGCCGTGGTGGGAGACGCTGCTCGCCGGCTTCGGCCCGACGATCCTGTTCTTCGGGCTCTGGTACCTGATCATGCGCCAGTCGGGCAGCGGCAGCATGTTCTCGTTCGGAAAGACGAAAGCGCGGAGGTACGAGCCGACTGAGGAACACGTGACCTTCGCGGACGTGGCCGGGATCGACGAGGCCAAGGACGAGCTGACGGAGGTCGTCGACTTCCTCCGCGACCAGGACAAGTACCTCAGGCTCGGCGCCCACATCCCGCGCGGGGTGCTGCTCACAGGCTCCCCGGGCACCGGTAAGACGCTGCTCGCGCGCGCCGTCGCCGGCGAGGCCGGCGTGCCCTTCTTCTCGATGTCCGCTTCCGAGTTCGTCGAGATGATCGTCGGCGTCGGCGCCTCGCGCGTCCGCGACCTGTTCGCCCAGGCGAAGGCCGCCGCTCCGTCGATCGTCTTCATCGACGAGATCGACGCGATCGGCCGCTCACGCGGCTCAGGCGCCTTCAGCGGCGCCAACGACGAGCGCGAGCAGACGCTCAACCAGATCCTGACCGAGATGGACGGCTTCGACGCCTCCACCGGCGTCATCGTCCTCGCCGCCACCAACCGACCCGACGTGCTCGACTCCGCGCTGCTCCGGCCGGGCCGCTTCGACCGGCGCGTCCCCGTTCAGGCGCCCGACAAGGAGGGCCGCAAGCAGATCCTGCGGGTGCACACGCGCGAGATCCCGCTCGCGCCGGACGTCGACCTGGACGCCCTCGCGGCGACGAGCGCCGGCATGGTCGGCGCAGACCTCGCCAACCTCGCCAACGAGGCCGCACTCCTCGCGGCGCGCCGCGCGCACGCGCAGGTGACGATGGGCGACCTCACCGACGCGCTCGAGAAGATCGAGCTCGGAACGGCGCGCAGGCTCCTGCTCACCCCCGCCGACAAACGGCTCACCGCCTACCACGAGGCGGGCCATGCGTTGGTCGGGATGCTGACGCCCGGCGCCGATCCGGTCCGGAAGATCTCGATCATCCCGCGCACCATGAGCCTCGGCGTCACGATCTCGGCGCCCGGCAGCGACCGCTTCAACTACGACAAGCAGAGCCTGCTCGCGCACATCAAGGTCGCGACAGGTGGCCGCGCAGCGGAAGAGGTCGTCTACGGCGACCAGACGACCGGCGCCGAGTCCGACATCCGGCAGGCGACCTCGCTCGCGCGCAACATGGTCGGCCGCTTCGGCATGAGCGACGAGATCGGCTTCCTCTCCGTCCTGCCGCAGGACGGAGACGGCTCCGCGCTGATGCCCGGCGTCTCGGAGGTCTCCGAGCGGACGCGGCAGCGGATCGACGACGAGACGCGGCACATCGTCGGCGAGGCGCACGACGAAGCGGTGCGGCTGCTCAGCGACAACCGCGAGCGGCTCGACTCCCTCGCCGAGGCGCTCTTCCAGGCGGAGACACTCGAAGGGCCGGATGCCTACGCCGCGGCAGGACTACAGCCCACTGCCGACGCGCCGCCGCCGGCCCAGCCCGCGACCCTCGTCGCGTCCTAGGAGGGTCACGATGCTCCCGCTCTCCGACGGCCTCCACCCACGGCAGTTCCCGATCGTCAACGTCGCGCTGATCGCCGCCAACTTCGGGGTCTGGATCCTGTACGAGCTGCCAAATCTGAACTCGGCCGTCTACCACGCCTCCTTCTACCCGTGCGCGGTCGACGACGCCTGCCACGCGCCCGAGCCGTGGGGCGTGAGCTGGTTCACCTCGATGTTCATGCACGGCAACTGGGACCACATCCTCGGCAACATGCTCTTCCTCGCCATCTTCGGCAAGAACGTCGAGGACGCATTCGGGCACCTCCGCTACCTCGCCTTCTACATCGCCGGCGGCTTCGTCGCGACGATGACCCAAGCGGCCGTCACTCTGCTCTTCGGTACGGCGACCGCCGCCCGCGTCCCGAACCTCGGCGCCAGCGGCGCGATCGCCGCCGTGCTCGGCGCCTTCTTCATCCTCTACCCGACGGCACGCATCCGGACGCTGGTCTTGGTCTTCTTCGTCCAGGTCCCCGCCTGGGTCTATCTCGGCGGCTGGTTCCTCTACCAGCTCGTCGAGGGGCACGCAGGCCTCACCTCGGCAGGGGCGAACGGCGGCGGCGTCGCGTTCTTCGCCCACGTCGGCGGCTTCGCCTTCGGCGCGCTCGTCACGCTCGCCCTGCTCAACGCCGGGCGAATCTTCCCGCAAAGCACCTCACGACGCGCGGCCCTGGCGCCGCTCTGAGATGGCGTCGGTCCCGTCAACCGCCGATACCCACGAGGCGGCTGCCCACGCGGACGCGACAGGCGACCGCGACATCACCGTCCGCGTGGCGAAGGCAACCGCTGCCGCGCTCGCGGTTGCGGGTCTCGCCTTCGCAGTCTGGCAGGTGCGGACCGTCCTCATCCTCCTGCTCTTGGCGCTCACGCTGGCGGCCGCGATTCGGCCCGGCGTCGAGTGGCTCAGCCGGCACCGCGTCCCCGAATCGGTCGCGATCCTACTTCACTTCCTCGTCGTCGGCGGGGCGATCGCGCTCTTCGTCTGGCTCGCCGTGCCGCCCGCGCTCCACCAGATCGGCCACGCCCTCGGTCAAGCGCCAAGTCGCTCCCACACGACCGGCATCGGCGACCGCGTGCTCGTCTGGCTCCAGGGGCATCTCGCCCGGCTCCCCTCGGCGAGCGAGCTCGTTCACCCGGTCGCAACCTACGGGCACAAGGCCGGCGAGGCGGTTGTCGGAATCTTCTTCACGCTCGCGGCGACCTGGTACTGCGTCTCCGAACGCGACTCGATCATCGCGCTGCTCACCACCCTCTCGCCCGAGTCGAGGCGCGAGAAGGCGCGCGAGACCTACCTTGCCCTCGACCGCCGGCTCGGAGCGTACACTCGGCTCCGTTTCGCGATGGTGTTCGCGGTCGGCGCCGTACTTTCGGCCGGCTTCTACGTCGTCGGCCTCAACTACTGGCTGCTCGTTGGCGCGTTCGTCGGCCTGATCGAGATCGTGCCGATGATCGGCCCGCTCTTCGGCTCCATCCTCGTCCTGGCCGTCGGCGTCCCGCAGTCTCTGCACATCGCGGTGCTTTCGCTGCTCTGGCTGGTCGTCGTGCGCGAATTCCAGAATTACGTCGTCAACCCCCACATCGGCCGGACGGTCGGGCTCTCGCCGCTCGTGACACTGCTCTGCGTGTCGATCGTGGGTGTGCTGTTCGGCGGGCTCGCCGTCATCCTTGCGGTGCCGTTCACCTCCGCCGTCGCGACCCTCATCGACGTGCTGGTGCTCGGCCACGAGCCACCGGCAGCACAGCCGAAGCGCGCGCAGCGGCTCGGCCGCACCGGATGACGCGGCCCTTCCTCTTCGTCAACCCACGCTCCGGCGGCGGTAAGGCGGCGCGCGCCGATCTCGCCGAGAGGGCGCGCGAACGCGGGATCGAAGCGATCGTCCTGCGCCCAGGCGACAGCCTCGCGACGCTCGTCGCCCGCGCGGTCGCCGACGGCGCAGATGCGCTCGGAGTTGCGGGCGGCGACGGTTCACTCGCAGTCGTCGCCGCAGCGGCCCTCGCCCACGGGCTTCCGTTCGTCTGCGTCCCCGCCGGCACCCGCAACCACTTCGCGCTCGACCTCGGCCTGGACCGGCGCGACCTCGTCCGCTCGCTCGGCGCTTTCACCGACGGAATCGAGCGTCGGATCGACGTCGCGGAGGTGAACGGCCGCCTCTTCCTCAACAACGTGTCGCTGGGGATCTACGGCGACGCGGTACGGGTGCCGACCTATCGCAACGCCAAGGCGCGCACGCTGCTCGAGACAGCGGTGCGCGTACTCGGCCCAAGCGCGCCGGCGACCGATCTGGAGCTCGTGGACGACCGCGGCTGGATACATCGCGACCCGGCTGTCGTGCTGGTCTCGAACAACCCGTATGCCCTCCAACCCCCGCACGCACTCGGCACGCGGCCGGAACTGGACAGCGGCCGGCTCGGCGTCCTCGTGCTCGATTCGCCGAGCCGCGGCCCGAGCGCAGGACACACCTGGAGCGCGACGCAGCTAGAGATCCCCGCCCCCGCTCCGGCGCACGCGGGAATCGACGGCGAGGCGGTCGATCTCACCCCGCCGCTCCGCTTCGCCATCCGCCCCGGCGCGCTCCGCGTCCGGCTGCCGCGACCCTAGAGACGACGAAGCCCGCCGACCTCAGTGGCCGGCGGGCTTCGACGAGCCACAGGCGCGGCCGCCGTCAGGAGACGTGGAGCTTCTCCTTGAGCTTCCCCACGCGCTCCTGGACGTCGGCGTGAACCTCGGCCTTGCGCTTGTCGCGCACGGCCTTCCGCGCTTCGTGCGCCGCGGCGTCGGCAGCCTCTTCGGCCGCCTCGAGCTCGTTCATCACCTCGTCGACGGGGCGGCGGGTCACCTCGCCGTCGAGCTTCTTCATCTCGCCGTCGATGACCTCGACGGCGAACTCCTCGACCTCTGCGATCAGGGCAGTCGATCCCACCGGGATCGCCGTGCCGAGGACCGTCAGCGCCTCGTCCGAGGTCACAGCGTGATCGATGTCGAACGCGCCTCCGACCGTCGCGCCGGCGCCCCAGCCGAGCAGGACCCCGACCGGCCCGCCGAGAACGCCGATGAGCATTCCGATCAGCGAGCCGCTTGCCATCCCGACCGGGCCGAGATCGTCCCAGTCGTCCAGCATGCGCAGGCCGCCCGCTGTCGTCCGCTCGACGACGGCCGCTGACTTCAGCCCGATGCGGTCGTTGGCAGCGCACTCCTTCAGCACGCTCAGCGCCTGGTGGGCCTTGCTCGGCTCCGTGAAGCGAACGACCACCACGTTTTCCTGAGCCATTGACTACTCCTTTCGGTCGAACATCTCTGACGACCGAACCCTGTCGCGCGACGATGCCAACCCGATGCCACGCCGCCTGGCGCCGCTGCCATCGCGCTGTTGGCAGCGCGAGTCACAGGCGAGGCAGTCGCATGGCAGCAGCAGCCGCGATCGTTGTGAGGCATTTGCAGATTCGTGCCGGCGCAGTCCGACACCAACGAGTGGAGCTGAAGATGCCCGACAGAACCCTCGAACAGAAGCACGAGCTCGGTCACCAAGTCCGCACCGCAGATGTGAAGATGCGGGCGGCCCGCCGGCTCCCAGCCGGTCGCAACAGGCCAGCGCGAATCGCAGCTGAGTCATTTTTCGCGCAGCCGACTCATGCTCTTTGGGCAGCCGGCGGGATGCTTGCGCTCGTCGTCCTGATCGCCATCCTCGTACCGGCAGGACCGCTCGGCGTCGACCGCGGCTGGTCCGACGCAATGCATCGCCTCGAGACTCCGCTGCTCACCGACCTCGCGCTCGCGTTCAACTCGCTCGGGCGCGGACTCGGCCGCGCGCTCGGGCTCACGCTCGTCGGACTGCTTCTCCTGTGCCGACGCCGCTGGCTCGCTCTCGCCGCTTTCGCCGGCGCCGAGAGCCTGGCGCCGCTGTTCTCCGTCCTTCTCAAGGCACTGATCGATCGCCCCCGTCCGCCCGACGGCCTCGTCCACGCCGCCGGCACGTCCTTCCCCTCCGGCCATGCCACCTACGCCGGCACGACCTGCCTGGCGCTCGTCTTGCTCTTCTCTACACCCGGCACGCGCCGCAGATGGTGGTGGGCGCTCGCGAGCCTCGGAGTTGTCGGCATGGCCTGGAGTCGCACATACCTCCAAGTTCACTGGCTCAGCGACGTCATCGCCGGCGCACTCCTCGGCAGCGGCATCGCGCTGCTCGTGTTCGCCGTCGCACAAGCGGCACCAATCGTGGGCAAGCGAAGCCCGCGAACCCGCACTGCAACACGGAAACCCGCATAAGTCGACCCCGTCCTCACGTTCATGGTTCGTGAAGGGGCGACGGTTCGAGTCCGCCAGAGAGCTGAACGCGTCTAGAGCGCGTGCAGAAGGTCATCTGTTGTCTGACGAGACATCCAAAGATGCCGTTTTGCCAGGGTATTCAAGAGAGAGAGAGAGAGAGAGAGAGAGAGAGAGCGGATGATGGGACTCGAACCCACGACCTTCTGCATGGCAAGCAGACGCTCTAGCCAACTGAGCTACATCCGCGAAGCGGCCGAAGTATAGCCGCGCCCGGTTTCGGCGCCCGGCTACTCGGCCTCGAGCCGGGCCGCCACCGCCGCGGCCAGCGCCTGCAGGCCGGAGAGCGGGCGCACCATCACGGTGAAGCGCGCGATCAACCCGTCCGTGTCGTGCTCGAGGATGTCGACGCCCTGCAGGTCGCGATCTCCGATCGACGCCTCGAAGAAGAGGACCGTCGTGTCCCCGTCCCGCCACTCGTTCGTGTAGCGCAAGCCCTCGAACGTCCTGGCGACGACGGAGAGCAGCGCCGCCACCGTGTTGCGTCCCTCGTAGGGCTTGTACACGGCCGGGCTGCGAAAGACGACGCCGGGCGCGAGCGTCGCGAAGGCCGCCTCGAAGTCCTCGGCTTCCACGGCGAGCCGGAACGGGTGCGCGCTCATGCCGCGTCCAGCGCCTCGTTGACGAGCCGGTCGGCGAGCTCGTTGTGGGCGCGCCTCACGTGCGTGTAGGAGACGGTGCCGACGCCCCGCGCACTTCGCGCCGCGGCCTGCTGGAGCTCGCGCAGCGCCTGGTTCTTGACGCGGTACTCGCCGCGCATCTGCTTCACCATCAGCTCGGAGTCCGAGATCACCTCGAGCGCCCCGACTCCGAGCTCGGCCGCCTTCGCCAGGCCGGCGATCAGGCCGCGGTACTCGGCGACGTTGTTGGTCGCGATGCCGATCCGCTCGCCGTGCTGGGCGAGCACGTCGCCTTCCTCGTCCTCGATCACGTAGGCGTACGCGGCCGGCCCCGGGTTGCCGCGGGCTCCTCCGTCGGTGTAGAGACGAACCGTCACGAGACGAGCGTGTAGACGTCGAACGCGGGCTCCTCGTACGGGTGCGCACCGCGCAGCGCGGCGACCACCTGCTCGTGCAGCTCGTCCGGGAAGACCGTCTCGAGCCGAAGCTCCGGCATCCGCTCCTCCCGGCCGGCGGCGCCGACGGCAGGGCTCGTCCCTTCGCCGCCGAGGAACGTGCCCGTGCCCTCCGTGTACCACGAGCAGCGTTCGTAGCCGCCGATGCGGCCCGCCCCGGCGGCGAAGAGCGCATCGCGGACCTCGTCGAGCGACGACGCCGGGACGAACACCACGAGCTTGCGCGTCACTCCGCGGCGTTGTCGATCTGCGCGCGCTGCAGCCTGCCGCTGTAGTCGACGTACACCGACTTCCACTCGGTGAAGACGTCGAGCGCGGCCTGGCCCGCCTCGCGGTGCCCGTTACCGGTCTGCTTCATCCCGCCGAACGGCAGATGGACCTCGGCGCCGGTCGTGCCGGCGTTGATGTACGTGATCCCGGTCTGCAGGTCGCGGATCGCGCGAAACGCCTTGTTGACGTCACGCGTGAAGATCGAGGAGGAGAGACCGAACTCGACGCTGTTCGCCGCCCGGATCGCCTCGTCGAGCGAGTCGACGGGGATGAGCGCGGTCGTCGGCCCGAAGATCTCTTCCTGCGCGATCCGCATCTGCGGATCGACCTCGGCGAAGACGGTCGGGCGGTAGTAGAAGCCGTGCCCCTCGAGCCGCTCGCCGCCGGTGAGCAGCTTCGCACCCTCGTCGACGCCGATCCCCGTGTAGGCGTGGATCTTCTCGACCGCCGCCTCGTTGATCACCGGGCCGATCTCGGTGTCCTCCTCCCAGGGCGCGCCGATGCGCATCGCCTCGGCGCGCGCGACGAGCTTCTTCTGCAGCTCGCCGTACACGCCGCGCTGCACGATCACCCGCGACGCCGCCGTGCAGCGCTGCCCCGCCGTGCCGAACGCCGACCACGTGATCCCGTCGACCGCCAGGTCGACGTCGGCGTCGTCGAGCACGATGATCGCGTTCTTGCCGCCGAGCTCGAGGTGAACGTGCTTGAGCCGGTCGGCTGCCGCCTTGGTGACCGCGACGCCGGTCTCGCGCGAGCCGGTGAAGGTGATGATCGGGACGTCGGGATGGCGGACGAGCGCGTCCCCAGCCTCCTCGCCGAAGCCGTGGACGACCTGCACGACGTCCTCCGGCAGTCCCGCCTCGTGCAGCAGGTCGACGAAGCGCTGCGCGAGCAGCGGCGTGTCCTCTGCGGGCTTCAGCACGACGGTGTTGCCGCAGACGAGCGCCGGGGTCAGCTTCCAGGCGGGAATCGCGATCGGGAAGTTCCAGGGCGTGATCGCGCCGACCACGCCGACCGGCATCCGCACGCTCATCTGGAACTTGTCCCGCAGCTCGGACGGCGTCGTCTGTCCGAACAGGCGCCGCCCCTCGCCGCCCATGTAGTAGCTCATGTCGATCGCTTCCTGGACGTCCCCGCCGGCCTCGGCCTTCACCTTCCCCATCTCGCGCGTCATCAGGTCCGAGAGCTCCGGCTTCGAGCGCTCGAGGAGCTGGGCGAAGCGGAAGAGGATGTTGCCGCGCTCGGGCGCGGGCACGAGGCGCCAGTCCTCCCACGCTCCCGCGCGCCGCCGCGACCGCGCGGTCGACGTCGTCGGCGGTCGAGCGCGGGAACGCCTCGATCACCTCGCCGGTGGAGGGGTTCAGCGATTCGAAGGTCGCGGTCGCGCTCGCCATAGCGTGGTCAGTCGTCCGGCAGGTCGGTGCTCGGGAACGTGCCGGGCAACCGCGGACGCCGCCGGTCGCGCGTCTCGCGGCGCTCCTTGAACGCCCCGTCCTCGTGCCCGCTGCGCCGGTCCGGGCCTTCGCGGCGGTCGAGGATCACCGTCACGTTCGGGTTGTCCCTGTAGTACTCGACCATCTTGTCGAAGAGCTCTGCCTCGAGCTCGCGCGGGATGACGCAGTAGATCACGGGCTCAGTCTAGGAGGGTCGTCGGCGCGTGCGACGTGCGCGTGATTCACAGCCGGGCGATGTCGGGGACGATGCGCCCGTCCTCGGCCATGTGCGCGTTCCATTCCGTGAACGACGCCTCGAGGCCCGCCGGGTCGTGGCCCCTCCCCTCGAGCCGCACCGGGTTCTCCGACTCCGGCGTCACGCGGTACTGGTACCAGGAGATGTCCCACGCGACGGTCACGACGACCTCCGAGTTGACGCCGGAGAGCACGACCACCGAGACCGTCGGGTCGCCGAGCGACTTGGCGATGCCGGCGACGGTGCTGCGGTACTGCGACGCGTTGAAGAGATCGGCGGCCTCCACCATCGCGAGCTCCTGGTCCGAGAGCCGGCGCAGGATCGGCTCCGATGCGACCGTCCCCTCCTCCTGACGCGGCCGCGGCCGGAGGAACGCCGACAGCCAGCTTCCGCCCTGGCGCCGGCGGCGGTCGGCCGAGACGGTCGGCGACGTCGGCGCGCCTTCGCGAATCCAGCCGTGCCCGAACGCCGTCTCCTGGCAGAGCGGGCAGACGTCGACGTAGTCGTCGCCGCCGTTCGGCGAGAAGCGAACGGCGCGCTCGCCCATCAAGAGCGTCCGCTCGCAGATCGCGCACGAACGGTCGACCGTCACCCGTGTGACACGCGTCATGGCCGTCCGAGAGTAGCGCGGTTCGTGCCTTCTAGGCCGGCACGGCCTCCTTTTCCTTCTTCGCGGCCTCGATCAGCTTCTGCGCGATGTGCGCCGGGACCTCCTCGTAGCGGAGGAAGTGCATGCTGTAGTCTCCGCGGCCGCCGGTCATCGACGTGAGCGCCTGCGAGTACGTCAGCACCTCGGCCATCGGCACCTCCGCCTTGATCGTCGTGAGGCCCGCCTTCGGCTCCATCCCGTGCAGCCGCCCGCGGCGAGAGTTCAGGTCGCCGTTGATCGCTCCCACGGCCTCGTCCGGCACGGTCACCTCGAGCTCCATGATCGGCTCGAGCAGCGCCGGATCCGCCTTCTCGTAGGCGCTGCGGAACGCCATCGAGCCGGCGATCTTGAACGCCATCTCCGACGAGTCGACCGAGTGGTACGAGCCGTCCACCAGCGAGACGCGCACACCCTGGACGGGCGCGCCGGCGAGGTCGCCGTGCTGCATCGCCTCCTGGATGCCCTTGTCGACCGCCGGCCGGAACCCCTGCGGGATCACGCCCCCGACGATCTTGTCGACGAACTCGTACCCGACGTGGCCGTCGATCGGCTCGAGCAGGACGTGGCAGTCGCCGAACTGGCCGCGGCCGCCGGTCTGCTTCTTGTACCGGCCCTGCGCGCGGGCCGAGCCCTTGATCGTCTCGACGTACGGGACGCGCGGCTGGTGCAGCTCCATCTCGACGCCGAAGCGGCGCCTGGCGCGCTCCACCGCGACCTCGACGTGGATCTGGCTCATGCCCGAGAGCAGCTCCTCGCCGGTCTGCGGGTCGCGGCGCAGCCGCAGCGTCGGGTCCTCCTCGGCGAGGCGCCTGATCGCCTGCGCGACCTTGTCCTCGTCGCCCTTCGTCTTCGCCGTGACGGCGAAGCTCATCACCGGCTCCGGGAACCCGATCGCCGGCGGCTCGAGGTCGTGCTCGGCATCGACGAGCACGTCGCCGGTCTGCACGTCCTTCAGCTTCGCGACCGCGCCGAGATCGCCGGCCCCGAACCCGTCCGCCTTCTCGTGCTCCTTCCCCTGGAGCGTCATCAGGCTCCCGAGGCGTTCCTTCGAGTGGTCGCGATGGTTGACGAGCGTCGTGTCCGCCTTCACCTCGCCGGCGTACACGCGGAACACCGAGATCCGCCCCGCGAACGGATCGGCGACGGTCTTGAAGACGAACGCGGCCGTCGTCGCGTCCGTGTCGATCGGCGAGGCCTTCTTCGCCGGGCTCGGGACACCCTCGACGAGCAGGTCGAGCAGCGCGTGCGAGCCGAGGTTCTTGGTCGCGACGCCGCAGGCCACCGGATAGATCTCGTCGCGCGTGACCGCGTTCTTGAGCGCCGCCGCGATGTCGCCCGGCGCGATCTCCTCGCCGCCGAGGTAGCGCTCCATCAGCGCCTCGTCGGTCTCGACGACCGCGTCGAGCAGCTTCGTGCGGTACTCGGCGACCGTGTCCGCGACCTCTGCCGGGATCTCGACCGGATCGCCCTCGCGGGCGCCGGACGGATCCAGGTACGCGCAGTTGTGGAGCAGGTCGACGACGCCGCGCAGCTCGTGCTCGGAGCCGATCGGGAGCTGGATCGCCACGCAGCGGTCCGAGAGCTGTTCACCGAGCGCCGCGAGCACGCGATAGAAGTCGGCGCGCTCCCGGTCGAGCATGTTCACGAACAGCACGCGCGACAGCTCGAGATCCTCGGCGCGGTTCCAGACGCGCGACGTGTTCACCTCGACGCCCATGACGCCCGAGACGACGACCAGCGCACCTTCGACCACGCGGAGCGACGCGACCGTGTCCGCCTGGAAGCCCGAGTCGCCGGGCGTGTCGATCAGGTTGATCTTGCGCTCCTGCCACGTCACAGTGGCTGAGCGTCGACGACAGCGACATCTGTCGTCGCTGCTCGTCCTCCTCCCAGTCGGAGACGGTCGTCCCGGCCTCGACCGAGCCGAGCCGGTTCGTCGCCCCGGCCTGGAACAGCAGGGCCTCGACGAGCGAGGTCTTGCCCGTCCCACGGTGACCGACGACGGCGACGTTGCGGATCTTCCCGGCTTCGATGGGCATCGAGTCCTCCTGACGGTGAACGAGGTTCCCGAAATCCTATGCGGTGCCCGCGGGCGCCGCGGTGCGCTGGAGCCGCGGCGCGAGCGCAAGCCCGACCGCCGTCACGGACGACGCGCAGAGCCCGAGCAGCCACGGATCCGTGCGATCCGTCCCGACGAGCAGCAGATGCGCGGTCGTCCCCAGCCAGACGACGATCGAGAGCATGTGGATTCGCCGCCAGACGTGATGGGGCAACTGCTTGCGCAGCGCGTTCGTGATCGCGATCGCGCGCCAGCAGCTCGGCGGAGACGATTCCGAGCGCGACGCCGAACGGACGGTACGACGACGCGAACGGGACCAGCTCCTGTCGGAGCGAGAACGGCACGACCTGGTCGAGGAGCAGTGCTCCTCCGTGGATCACGATGAAGACGCCGGTCAGCTTGGCGATGAAGCGGTGGACATCCTCGACCGCGAAGCGCGGCCACCCGAGGTTCGCGCGCGTCGACATGAGCAGCCCGAGCACGACCGACGCCGTGAGCAGCAGGAACGCCACGATCCCCGCCGACCGCGCCACGTACCACGCGATGCCGTTCATGCCGCGATCGGCTCGGAGGCCAGTTGCCTCCAGCTCTCGTTGACGTGCACCCCGCCGTCCAGTCGACGAAGCGTCCGGGCAGCCCGCGCCGGTCGAGCCACGACGGGCCGGCCGCACCGAGCAACAGCGCCGCCTTCGCGGCCACGTCCGCCGCCAGGCACGAGCCCGCCGCGACAGAGACGTCGAGCCAGGGGACGCGGGCAGGCGCCCCGGTGTCGGGGTCGATCAGATGGTGCTGCTCGACGCCGCCGCGCCGCCAGCGACGGTTCGTGACACTACTCGTGGCGAGGCCGCCCCCATGCAAGGTGACGGCGTCGCCACCGGGCAGCCCGACGACGAGTGGCGCGGAGGTCGCCAGGTCGCCGCCGGCCGCCACGAAGCCGCCGCCGAGCAGCGCGAGTGCGTCGTCAACGGTCGCTCCCTTGACGACACAGTTGAGATCGAGCTCGATCGGCTCCGCGCGTACCAGCAGGGGCCCGCGCAGCGACAGCGACTGCAGCGGCGGCACCCTGACGGGCCGCACGGAGGGCCCGTCGGCGGGGAGCCGATCGAAGTCGGTGTCGTACCCGGCCGCCGCCACTGCGGCGCCGACCGCCGGGGTGACGAGGCCGCCCGTCGCTCTCGCCGCAGCGAGCGCGTGGCCGAGCATCAGCGCGAACTCCTTGCTGACGAACGAGGCGCCGGACGGCGTGCAGTTGAGGCGGGACAGTTCCGAGTCGGCACGAAACCGGCTGAACATCCGGTCGCGCTCGTCGAACAGCGCTCTCACGCGCTCGACCGGAGCAGCGTCGGGCAGCTCCACGGTGCAGCCCATGGAGCGGAAGCGGATCATGAGCCCGCACTCTGGATCTGAGGCAGCGCCGAGCCGGAGTCGCCCGAGCTTCCGAGGGACGGCGTGCCGAAGCCGAAGGAGTCCTCCGCCTGGTTGTCGTCGGCCGTCTGGACGGCGTGGCTCGTCGCGGGATGCGCGGCGCGCGCGGCAACTCCGAAGACCGCAAAGCCCGCCACCGCGACCGCGCCGATCATGTAGCGGGCGGTGCGGGCACGGCGGCGGGCTCTGGCGATCCGAGAGGAGGGTTCCACGGGATCAAGCCTGACGGCCGATCCTTAGCGGACCCTGTGAATCCGGTGAGGTGGGGTTAAGTCCGGGCTGTCGCCCCGGCGAGGCGGGCCTTCAGCCGCAGGACGGCCTTCGTGTGCAGCTGCGAGACACGCGACTCGGTGACCCCCAGCACCTCGCCGATCTCCCGCAGGGTCAGCTCCTCGTAGTAGTAGAGCGTGACGACCAGCTTCTCACGCTCCGGGAGCCGCGCGATCGCGTCGGCGAGCGCCTCGCGGAGTTCGGTCTCGTCGAGCGCCTCCGCCGGGCGCGGCCCGGTCGTGTCCTCGATCGTGTCCAGCAGGGAGACCTGATCGCCCTCGCCGCTTCCCGACCAGAGCTCGTCGAGTGCCGCGATCGAGGAGCGGGAGATGTCGGTGAGCGACTCCTCGAGCTCCTCGGTCGAGATGCCGATCTTCACGGCGATCTCCTCGTCGGTCGGCGCGCGCCCGAGCCGCGACTCGAGCTCGGCGATGGCGCGCTCGATCTCGCGCGCCCGGGAGCGCACCGAACGCGGCACCCAGTCGAGCGCACGCAGCTCGTCGATGATCGCGCCCTTGATGCGGGACATCGCATACGTCTCGAACTTGATGTCCCGCTCGGGGTCGTAGCGCTCGATGGCGCTGATCAGGCCCAGCAGGCCGTACGAGACCAGATCGCTCTCGTCGACGTGCGCCGGCAGGCCCGAGCCCAGGCGCCCGGCGACGTACTTGACGAGCGGCGCGTAGGTCAGGATCAGGCGGTCGCGCAGCCCCTTGTCGTGCGTGCGCCGGAACTCGAGCCACAGCGACTGGGTGTCGGAGCCCGCAACCATCCAGGTGAGAATACGACCTAGGAGCGCGTTCTCCTCAGGGCCTGCCAGGCGAACGTGGCCATCCAGGCGGCCAGCACCGCGGCGGCGGCGGCGATCACCCACCGCCCGGCCGAGGCGCTGCCGAGGGCGATCCCGGCGAAGACGACGGTGAGCACCGTGAACAGCACCGCCAGCGGCACGGCGTTCCATGCTACTGGCGGGCCGGGGCTACACTTGCCGCGCGAACCGAGGGGCGTAGCTCAATTGGCAGAGCACCGGTCTCCAAAACCGGGGGTTGCAGGTTCGAGTCCTGCCGCCCCTGTTGCCGTCGTACGCCGAAATCCCCGTGCGAGCGGGGGTTTCGCTCGCCGTTTCGCGGCAGGTCCTGCGATGGGGGTGGTGCGAGCCTCGGCGTCCTCTCGAGTGGGGTTGACGAGACTCGCACCTGGGGAGGTCAGGGGCCCCTGGGCGTCGGCCCACCGAAGTAACGACCTTAACAGTTCACGCGGTTAACGAACCAGGGGCCGAGGAACCGCGAACTTAGAGACGTGATATTCGTGTCGCGTTTGCGGTCTCCGCTGCCGCGCGCCCGTCGGTAGACGCCGCGTGGCCGCCCGGGATCGGCATAGAGTCGCCGCGAGCGGCCGCTTCGACCCGGCGGCCCTTGCGGCACGGTGAGTGCGGCCCCGGTTTCCCCCTCGGAGGTGCGCCGGGGCCGGCGCTCCTCCTACGCGGCGGGGTCGGGCGCGAGCACCTCGACCCAGACGACGTGACGCCCCTGGAAGTGCTTGCGGTTGTCCACGTTGATCCAGCGTCCCTTCTCGATCGTGTCGAGGATCGTCTGGACGGTATGCGGCGGGTTGAGCTCCAGCGTCTGCGTCTCGCCGTTCGCCAGGTGCAGCCTGACGCTCGTCATCGGGCGGGTGGCGGCGGGGTCAGAGCGCGCCGCCGGCCGCGGGCGGCGCCGGGGCCGACGGCTCGTCGGCGCTGACCGTGCCGCGGACGAGGTATTCCTCGACGAGGAGCATGTTGTCGGTGCCGGCGCGGTCGATCACCGCGAGCAGCGAGCTCATGCTCGCCACCTCCTCACGCTGCTCGTCGAGGAACCAGCCGAGGAACCGCTCGCCGACCGGATCCCCCTCGTCGCGCGCGATCCGGACGAGGTTCACGATCTGCCCCGTCACGGCCTTCTCCTGCGTCAGCGCGAGCATGACCGGCTCCCGGTCGTCGGCGAACGAGACCTGCGGCGCCGCGACCGCCGGCGTGACGACCTCCTCGCCGGCGTCGAGCAGGTACTGCACGATCATCATCGCGTGGTTTCGCTCCTCGACCGCCTGGCGGTAGAAGTGAGCGGCGAGTGCCGGCAGCGTCTCCGCGTCGTAGTGCACTGCGACCGCGATGTACTGCTGCGACGCGCCGAACTCGCTTGCGATCTGGGCGTTCAGGGCGTCCGCGAACCTGCTCACTGCGCGTGACCCTACAGAACGCCGCAGCCGCCGTCCCCGGGAATGAGGGGCGGGGCCGCACCCGCTTGCGGCGCCGGGCACGGCCCCTTTGCGCGGCCGGGGGGGAGGGCAGTGGCCGCGCCCCGATCCCTTCGCGACGTGGGGCCGAAAGTCCTCCGCACTTGCAAACAATCAACGCTCGGGGGCGCAGTGGGCGTCGCCGCCCAGAATCCGGTCGAACTCCTGCGTTGCGACCGCATTTTGGGCACCGTTGTACGCCCCGAGCTTCTGCCCGACCCACTGCACGATCGGCGTCACGCCGGGGCCCATCACGGTCACCCGGTAACTCGTCCCGAGCCCGTTGCCGTTCGGCTTCCTGCTCGGATAGCCCGCGGGCGGCGCCTGCGGGACGAACGTGTAACAGAAGCCGCCGTCGCCCGGATGCGTCGCGATCGCCGTGTCGTGCTTCCACCCCGGGCCGTAGTCGGAGTCGTACGTGTCGATGTAGATGTTGCGCGCGAACGCATCCGAGACCGTGGCCGACGCGGAGCGCGTCCCGTAGACGGGCTGGCCGTCGTACGTCAGCCGGCCGAAGAAGCCCTGCTGCGTTCCGCGGTACGTCCAGTGCTCGTAGACCTCGAGCACCGGAAGCGGCCCGCTCCAGTGCGAGAGGTGGAGCTCCACCGCCTTCTGCGCGGCCGTCCACGGCGCGAAGCCCCGCATCGGCAGGTTGCGCTGCCAGCGCTGCAGCGCCCAGTAGCTCCCGTCCGGCGCATCGCACCCGGTGACGAAGAACGGCAGGGGCGGGCCGGTGTACGGCGCGCAGACGTCCTTCAGCCTCTTCCAGAAGCGCGGGTCGTTGTGGCTCTTCCAGCCGCCCGAGTAGTCGAACTCGAACGCGACCTGAACGTCGCCGGGACCGGTCGGGTGCGCGAGCCCGTTGATCGCCCCCCATGCGAGCACGTGCCTCGTGACGCCGGCCGCAGTCGTGTAGGTGATCACCGCCGTCCCGTGCGAGTCGACCGCGATCGTCGGGCTGCTGACGTTGCGGTCGCCGAGCGACTGGCTGGCGCGCGCGCTCCCGCCCGCCGACGCGATCAGCGCGACGGCGACGACAAGCGCCGCAGGCAGTCTCCGGTTCGTCCTTCCGCTCCGCTCGTTGGTCTCGAAGCAGGAATCGGCGCGAACGCGCCTCCGGAGACCCTCGTTCGAGGGATCGCAGAGCTAGTCGGGCTCGGTGGCGAGCCGCACGACCGAGAGCACGGCGACGAGAGCGATCACGACGTCGTTGGCGAGGCACCACTGGCAGATCGCCCCGATCGGGCCGAGCTGGGCCCACAGGAGATAGCCGCTGAAAGCGGCGCCTCCGAGCGCCAGCACCGCTCCGGCCGTCGCCGCCGCGAGCCCGCGGCGCACCGCCGTCGCCGCGATCGCGCAGTACGCGGCGAGCCCGAGCAGCGCCACGGGAACGCTCGCGATCTCCGCGTAGCTCGACCGCTGCACCTTCTCGCAGCCGCCCGTGGTGCAGATCGGCGCGACGGCAGCGTAGTGCGCGTAGGTCAGATACCCCGCGATCCCGGCGCCGGCGATCGCCAGGACGAGAATCGCCGCCCTGACCGGGGTCACTGAGCCAGCGCTTGGTCGAGCTCGGCGGCGAAGGCGCCCGGATCGAGGCTCGTGACGTTGAGCTGTCTCGGCAGCGCCGGCGGCTGCTCGATCACGAACGTCGGCGTACCGCGCACCTGGTACGTCGTGGCCTCGCGCGCCGCGAGCTCGAGCTGCGCGGTGACGCTCTTCGATCCGGAGTCGGCGAGGATTTGCGCCCCGTTCGCGCCGGCCGCCCCGGCGGCGCTCCGGATCGCCTGGTCGGTGATCCAGCCGCTGTTCTCCGACCCCTGCATCTGGTACAGCGCCTCGGAGACGTTCCAGAGCTTGTTCTGCTCACCGGCCGCGAAGATCGCACGCAGCCCCTTGACCGAGTTCGGGCCGATGATCGCGATGCCGCGGTACACGAGCTTCAGCTTCCCCGGCCTCACGAACTGGTCGACGACCGTCGGAAGATCGTTGAGGCTCCACACGGCGCAATACGGGCATTGGGGATCCTCGAAGACGAGCATCGCCGCCGGCGCACCGGACTTCCCCAGGGTCTCGGCGCGCTGCGCGATGCCGGCGAACAGAGAGACGGCGTCGGCCGCGCTCGTCCCGGTGGTCGTCGTCGTGGTCGCCTTCTTCGACGAGCCGCCCGCCGCGACCACGATCAGCACCACGGCGAGGACAGCCGCGCCGCCGACGGCGGCGGCGAGGAGCAGCAGCCTGCGCGACTTCATCTGCCCTCAGGATGCCGCATGCCCGGGACGGTCGAGTCGGTAGTCGGCCGTACACATTAGGGTGCCCGCGATGGCGCTCCTGAGAAGCAGGTTCGAACGGACTGACGATTTCCCGCGCCGGCAGGCCCGCCTCGAGGCTCTCGTCGAGGAGCTTCGCGGCCGGACCGCAACGGTCGCCTCGGGCGGCGGTGAGCGTGCGCGCGGGCGCCACCTCGCCCGCGGGAAGCTGCTCGCCCGCGACCGCATCGACCGCCTCGTCGATCCCGGCACCGCCTTCCTCGAGCTGAACGCGCTCGCGGCGCTCGACGTCTACGACAACCAGGCGCCGAGCGCGGGCATCGTCACCGGCATCGGCGTCGTCGAGGGCCGCGAGTGCGTGATCGTGGCCAACGACGCCACGGTCAAGGGCGGCACCTACTTTCCGCTGACGGTCAAGAAGCACCTGCGCGCGCAGGAGGTCGCCGAGCAGAACCGCCTGCCGTGCATCTACCTCGTCGACTCGGGTGGGGCGTTCCTGCCGCTTCAGGCGGAGGTGTTCCCCGACCGCGATCACTTCGGGCGCATCTTCTTCAACCAGGCGCGGATGTCCGCGCAGGGGATCCCGCAGATCGCCGTCGTGATGGGCTCGTGCACGGCGGGCGGTGCCTACGTCCCCGCGATGAGCGACGAGACCGTCATCGTCCAGGGCACGGGCACGATCTTCATCGGCGGCCCGCCGCTCGTGAAGGCGGCGACCGGACAGGACGTCACGGCCGAGGAGCTCGGCGGCGCGGACGTGCACACGCGCCGCTCGGGCGTCGCCGACCACTTCGCCGCCGACGACGAGCACGCCCTCGCGATCGCCCGCCGCATCGTGGCGAACGTGCACTCGAGGAAACCGGAGACGCCGTGGCCGGTGCTCGCGCCGGAGCCTCCTGCGGTCGATCCCTCCGACCTCTACGGTCTCATCCCGGACGACCACCGCACGCAGCTCGACGCGCGGGAGCTGATCGCGCGAATCGTCGACGGCTCCCGCTTCGACGAGTTCAAGGCGCTGTACGGCGACACGCTGGTGTGCGGCTGGGCGCACCTCGAGGGCTACCCGATCGGCATCCTCGCGAACAACGGCGTGCTCTTCGCGGAGAGCGCGCAGAAGGGCGCGCACTTCATCGAGCTCGCATGCGCCCGTCGCGTGCCGCTCCTCTTCCTGCAGAACATCACCGGCTTCATGGTCGGGAAGGAGTACGAGGCGGGAGGGATCGCGCGCGACGGCGCCAAGCTGGTGATGGCGGTCGCCTGTGCCGAGGTCCCGAAGTTCACCGTCGTGGTCGGAGGATCGTTCGGCGCCGGCAACTACGGCATGTGTGGGCGCGCCTACTCCCCACGCCAGCTCTGGATGTGGCCGAACGCGCGCATCTCGGTGATGGGCGGCGAGCAGGCGGCCACCGTGCTGGCGATGGTCGGCGATGCGAACGGCGACGAGATCCGCGCCAAGTACGAGACCGAGGGAAACCCGTACTACTCGACCGCGCGCCTCTGGGACGACGGCGTGATCGATCCACTCGACACGCGTCGTGTGCTCGCGCTCGGCATCTCTGCAGCGCTCAACGCGCCGATCGCCGAGACGCGTTTCGGCATCTTCCGCATGTAGGGGTGAGGGAGCGCCGTGGTCGTCCGCCTCGTACTCTGGAACCTCGCCGACTCGCTCACGAACGTCGGCGAGCTCCGACGCTATCTCCAAGACGAGTCGGTGCCGCAGTTCGAGAAGGTGCCGGGGCTGCTGTTCAAGGCGTGGGTCTCCGACGAGGCGACGGAGCGCTGGGGCGCGGTCTACGTCTGGGAGTCCGTCGCGGCGGCGCAGCAGGAGCTCCCCTCCCGTGCGCGCGAGTTGATCGGCAAGGAGCCCGAGATCGTCGAGGTCTTCGATCTCGAGGCAACCGTCTCGACCGCGTCGGAGCTGGCCCGCCTCGGGCTCGCGTTCGACGAGCCCACCGCATGAGCGCGCTCCGGACCGAGCGTGACGGACCGGTCCTCCGTGTCGCGATGACGCGGCCGGAGCAGCGGAACGCGTTCGACGCGTCGCTGATCGCCGAGCTCACGGAGGCGTTCTCAGACGTCGGCGGCGCACGCGCGGTCGTGCTCAGCGGCGACGGGCCGTCGTTCTCGGCCGGAGCGGACGTCGAGTGGATGCGCTCGTCCGTCGACCTCTCCTACGAGGAGAACGTCGCGGACGCGCTGCGCCTGCGCGCGATGCTCGACGCCATCGACGGATGCCACGCGCCGGTCGTCGCACGCGTGCAAGGTCACGCGTTCGGCGGCGGCTGCGGGCTCGTCGCCTGCTCGGACATCGTCGTCGCCCAGCCGGGCGCCCAGTTCGCGTTCAGCGAGGTCAAGCTCGGGATCGTGCCGGCGGTGATCTCGCCGTTCGCGCTGGCGAAGATCGGCACGTCGGCGGCGCGGCGCTGGTTCGTGACGGGGGAGCGCTTCTCGGCCGAGGTGGCCCTGCGCATCGGGCTCGTGCACGAGGTCACGGACGATCTCGACGCGGCCGTCGACCGGATCGTCGGCGAGCTGCTGACCGCCGGGCCGGAGGCGGCACGCGCAGCGAAGGAGCTGGCGCGTGCGCCGCTGCCCGCGGACGTGACCGCCCGGCGCATCGCGGAGCGCCGCGCGAGCCCCGAAGGGCAGGAGGGGTTGCGCGCATTCCTCGAGAAGCGGCCGGCGCGGCACCCCGACGGAACCGGATGGGGCGTGTACGCCCCGCGCCCTGACAAGTAGCCAGAGCTCGCCTGGAAGTCGCCTTTCGGCGACCGAATGACGCCGTCCACCGAGCCAGGGGTTGCCCGGGGAGTCTCCGCTGCGTGACGGTCACCGGGTCGGCGTCAGCGAGGAGGCATGACATGGCCAGGATCAGCTATGACGAGCAGACCGCTCGGGCGTTCAAGGCGGTCCGTGAGGTCCCGCGGGACGGGCTTTCGGAGTGGCGCGAGGCGGTACGACGTCACCTGCGCCCGTCGCGCGGCATGACTCTGGTGGACATCGGTGCGGGGACGGGCGCGTTCGCCGCTGCCTTCAGCGACTGGTTCGACCTCGGCGTGCTCGCGGTCGAGCCGTCGGCCGCGATGCGGGACCGGATCCCGCGCACACCGGCCATCCGGGTGCTCGAGGGAGACGCGAGCGCCCTGCCGCTGCCAGATGGGTCGGCAGACGCCGCCTGGCTCTCCCTGGTCATTCACCACATCCCGGACCTCGGAGTTGCCGCACACGAGATCCGACGCGTTCTCCGGCCCGGTGCCCCCGTCCTCATCCGAGGAGGCATCTCGGGCACGAACTACAGCGGGATCGAGCTCGTCCGGTGGTTCCCCGAGACCGCCCGGACGATCGACACCTTCCCGTCCCTCGAGGAGACGTGCAAGGCGTTCGCTGCCGCAGGATTCCACCGCGAGGCGCTCGAGCAGGTTCGCGAGAGGTACCGGGGCAGCCTCGCGGACTTCCTCGGCCAGGTGGACACCTTCCGCCGCGCCGACACCACGATGCGCCAGCTCACCGAGGACGAGTTCGTCCGCGGCAAGGAACGCCTCCGCCGTGCGGTACGTGATGCCGAGCACACGGCGAGCCCGGAAGACCGAAGCAACTGGCTCGACCTCCTGGTCTTGCGCTGACCGGTTTGCACGCAGGCGAGCCGTTCCGCCCCGAGATTCACATCGAGCATCTCGTTCTGTACTGCGCTGCGCCCTCGACCGGCGCTATCCAGCTCTCGCGCCGCTTCACCCAGATCTCGTCTTCCGGCTTCAGCTCGAACGGCGCCTCATCCAGGCTTCCGATCCGAATCTCGATGAACGTGTCATCGGCGTCGGCGGTGTCGAAGAGCCGAGACCCACAGCGGGGGCAGAAGCCACGACCGTCATAGCTCGAGATCTCGCCGCTCATCTCGAACGCCTCGACGGGCCAGTGCGCGTACACGGTGAACGCACTGCCGGACTCCTTTCTGCAATTCGCGCAGTGGCAACGCCGGACATGCACAGGGTCACCGCGAACGGTGTAGCGGACCGCTCCGCAGAGACATCCTCCGGTGCGTACTCCTGCCTCCACGCGCGCAGATGCTACGCGACACTGCGGCGGGCGAGTGTTGGAATGCCGGCCAAACTCTGAGCGTTTTCATCTCTCGTTCCGTCTCGTTACCAGAGGAGTGCAACCGATGCACGGTGTCATCGTCGAGTTTCAGTACGGGGAAGAGTTCGACCGCGCGCGTATCGCAGGGATCGCCCGCGATGCACGCGGCAGTTTCGAGAGCATGCCGCAACTCCGCCAAAAGGCCTTCACCATCGACGAGCAGAACCACCGCGCCACGAACGTCTACCTTTGGGAGTCCGAGGACGCCGCACGCGGGTTCTTCAACGACGAGCTGGTCGACCGCGTCACCCACCTCTACGGTGTGCGTCCAACGGTCAGCTTCGTCGAGGTCGCCGAACTGGTCGACAACGCGCCCGTAGTTGGAACTGACGGTGCTCGTTCGGTGTAAAGGAGGCATGGTCAGACGCCTTGCACTCCTCATGGCCGTCGGGGGTGGAGTGCTCTCCCTCACGCTTGTCCCGTCGGGAGTCGCGAAGCCGCACGACGGCATCCCGTCATGGGTGGGGGCCAGTTCAGCCCGGACGCTTGCACGCGTCTTCGGAAACCCTGCGGTCGTGGGGATCTGGAACATCCCCTACCCGCGGAAGATCGTCGTCGTGTGGGAATTCCAGTGGATCACGGTCTGTCGAACGTGCTCGGCGCCGTCGAACGCTGCACGGCCGCGTGGAAGGGTCGTCCGCGTGAGCTTCGACCGGGGCACGCACCGTCTCACCGGCACGATGCAGTTCTGCGAGGTACACGGCATCAGACCACCTCTGAGTCGCTGTCTCGCTCGCTGAGCCGGGACCGAAGCACGCATCGTCTCCGCCACGCTCTTGGCCGCCCGCAGCGGATCTCATAGACTCGGCGGCACCTATCCCGAGAAGGGGGCCGACCATGGCGTTCGCGGTGATTCAGGAATTCCCGATCGAGGGCGACGATCGGACCACGACGAATTACGACCGCGTTCAGGAGCTACTGGGCACTCGCGACAATCCGCCGTTGGGTGGCCTCGTCCACACGGCCGGATTCGACGAACAAGCCGGTGTGTTCCGCATTTTCGACGTGTGGGAGTCGGAGGAGGCGTGGAACGCCTTCTTCAACGACCGCCTCATGCCGGTGGTCCAACCATTGATGGACGAAGGCGGCCGGCCCCCCAAGACACGCACCTACGCGCTCAACGACTTCACGGCAGCCCCGAGCATCGGGGGCTGACACGTCGGCAACACGCTGGTCCTCCCCGCACCCGCGTGAGCGATACGAACGCCGCGCATGAGAGTGCGATGCAGTTCGCTCCTGGAGGAGACGTCGTGAGGACTCGGACTGAGCTCGATCTGGTCATCGACTCGCTCGAGTTGGTCGATACGCATGAGCACCTGTTCGCCGAGGATGACTGGGCGGGCGACAACTCCAGGCTCATCGAAGAGATGAGAGAAGCCGGCGAGCCGGGCTGGGGCGACCGGAGCCCGGACATCCTCCAGGATCTGTTCTTCCACTATCCGACCGCTGACCTCGCGGTCGCCGGTGCCAGCCCGGATGCGATCAAGCGGCTCTTCGACCCGGCGGCCGGCGACATCGAGTCTCGGTTCTCCGACGTCCGCGAGGCGTGGGAGGCCATGCAGCACACGGGCTACGGTGAGGGCGTTCGGCTGACTGCCCGCGAGGTGTACGGCCTCGATTCCCTCACCGCCGAGGGACTCGAAGAGGCGCAGCGCAAACTCGAGCAGCTTCGGCAGCCGGGCGAGATGTATCGGCTGCTGGCGAGCGTGGCGCGGCTCGACCATGTGCAGATTCATGACTTCGAGCGGACGCGGCGGTGGAAGTCCGACCAGCGCGAGTTCTTCCTCCATGACCTGTGCTGGTGGGCGCCGTGTCGGGGCGAGATCCCGGTCGAGAAGCTTCACGACGAGACCGGGATCGAGGTCACCGACCTGGAGAGCTTGCGCGAGGCTTTCAGCGAGGTGTTCCGGCGATTCGGCCCGACCTCGATTGCCGTCAAGTCAGCGCATGCCTACCACCGGACGCTCACGTGGACGGAGCGTTCCGATGCGGACGCCGGGCGTGCGCTCGCAGCCGTACTCGCAACCCGTGCCGACGATGCGACGCAGCGAGCAGCGGCAACGTGGCCGCCCGCCGCTATCTCGGCCGACGCTCTCGTTCTCGGCGATTGGTGTCTGGCGCGGGGCGTCGAGCTTGCCATCGAGCACAACCTGCCCTTCAAGCTCCACACCGGCTATCGCGCGGGCACAGGGAACATGCCGATCGACTGGCTTCGGGCGGCCAACCTCTGCCCGCTCCTTACTCGCTACCCCGAGGCGCGGTTCGTGCTGATGCATACCGCCTATCCGTACACCGACGAGCTGATCGCCATCGCCAAGCACTACCGCAACGTCTGGGTCGATCTGTGCTGGGCGTGGTCGATTGATCGCTACACCGCCACAGACTTCGTGCGCCGCTTCCTGCACGCAGTCCCAGCCAACAAGCTGTTCGTGTTCGGCGGCGACACGTTTTGGCCCACGGCGGTCGTCGGCTATTCGATCCAAGCGCGGCGCGGATTGAGGCGGGCGCTCGGAGCCGAGGTGGCGTCAGGCGATCTGACGGACGGCGAGGCGATCGACATCGCGCGGCGTCTCATGCGCGAGAACCAGTACGAGTGCTTCGACATCCAGGGAACCCGCGCAGCGATTCAGGCTGAGCTCGTCGAGGCTGCTTCGACCTCGTAGGACTCTATCGGGCGGACCGCCAGCACTTTCGCTTGGCGCAGGCGTTCACGAATGCCTTTGAAGACGTGGGACCGGATCTGGCCGGAGTCGATGGGTTTCCGGTGCTCTGCCGGTCTCTACCGCGAACAGATTTGTGGCAGGCGTACGAAATTCGGCCGGAGCAGGCCGCCGAGAAAGGGAGTCACGAGATGTCGCGATATCTGATCTCGTTCGATGACGGGGCAATGACCTTCCCCGAGGAGGAGTTGCCGGATGTGGCCGAGGCCGCGCACGCGGTGGTCCATGAGGCTATGGACGCCGGCGTGTGGGTGTTCGGCGGCGGATTGCATTCCCACGAGGAGCTGAGCGTGGTGGCCACCGATGGGACGGTCACCGACGGTCCGTTCCCGGAGAGCAAGGCGTACATCGGCGGATTCTCGGTTGTCGACGTGCCCTCACGGGAGGAGGCGCTGCAGTGGGCTGCCAAGCTCGCCGCCGCCTGCCGCTGTGCTCAAGAGGTCCGCGCGTTCCTGCCCGACCCGGCGGTGGGGAACTGATCGGGGCATTGGCCTCCTCGTCGCCTGCGCCAACTGTTCGGGAGTAGCCCCCCGAGCGGCTCGACCCATCGCGTATCCGGTAGGCCCTACCCGGGTTCTTGGCCGAGCGGCAGCATGAGTGAGCAATAGCCTCTGATCGGGGCGTAGCCGCTGTCGGCGTAGAGACGGAGAGCGGGGTTGTTGTCGTCCTCAGTCTGCAAGACCAGTCGGAGCGCGCCCGACGCACTTGCCGCCTCTCGGACGGAAGCGAGGAGGGCACGACCGACTCCGAGCCGTCGGTACGTCGGCAAGACGAACAGGTCTCTGATCTGCCAGAAGTGCGTGAGCCGCAATGAAGCCGGGACATCCATCGTGATCGCAAAGCCGACGAACCTCGCACTGTCTTCAGCAACGAACGCGCGCAGGCGGCTCGTAGTGAGGTTCTCGTCCAGCCAGGACGCTGATCGGAAGGCATCGGAAGCTTCGCCGTAGTGAGCGCGATACTGATCGAAGATCTCGGCGAGTGCTTCGATTTCCCTACGCGTCGGGTCAGCCAGAGCCCGAACAGAGACCAGATCGTCAGGGGCCGTAGAACTGGGATGGGTCTTCTGACTCACGGCTCTCTCGGGGACAACGGTATCGCCAAGCGGCAGCAACCTCACCTGCGCCCAGCACGTCGCAAAGACTTCCAGGGGACACGGCGAGCCTCGGCTCCCCCGGCTCACGGGCCGACGCGGTAGCGCACGTGCGTCGCGAGCGGCGAGTGGATGACCTCGACCGGCTCGAGGCGGGGATCGGCGACGCCGTCGAAGAGCCGCTCACCGGAGCCGAGCAGGACGGGGACGAAGTCGAGGACGAGCTCGTCGATCACGCCTGCCGCAAGCCCCTGGCGCACGGTCGACGCGCCGCCCGCGATGTCGACGCCGCGATCACCCGCGGCCTCCGAGGCGAGCGCGAACGCGGCGTCGAAGCCGTCGCCGACGAAATAGAACGTCGTCCCGCCCGCGAGCTCGATCGGCTCGTGCTCGTAGTGCGTGAGGACGAAGACCGGGGCGTGGTACGGCGGCTCGTCGCCCCACCAGCCGCGCCAGTCGGCCTGCCACGGGCCGCGAATCGGCCCGAACATGTTGCGTCCCATCACGTACGCGCCGCGTGGGCGCAGCAGCAGGTCGCGTGCGCGGGCGTCGGCGTCGTGCAGCGGCTCGTCGAGATGCCAGTGATGCAGCTCGATACCGCGACGGCCTAGAGGGTGCTCGAGGCTTTGGTCCGGTCCTGCGACAAAACCGTCGAGCGAAATGGATATGTGACAGGTGGTTTCGCCCATGTTGCTTCGACCGCGCCGGTGCGCAGAAGTCATCGGTGTACCTGTCACATTCTCAGCGTGCAGGCGGCAACGTCCAGGTCTTCCGCGTCGCAGTGCACAGTTAGTCGAGCCTTCCGTCTCTCGGGCGAGCCTCATCGCCTGTACGAGAGCGGGCTGAGAATCGAAATTCGACGCTTGCGCCAGGATTCGGGAATGAATCTCCTATGACTGTCAAGTCATCGCTGCCTCGATGTTCTGCATGACGCCAGAGGAGTGGTCGTGACTACCGGGCAGGCCTATTCGGCGGCGCCTTAGCTACGGCGCCAAGAGCGGCTGGTCAAATGAAGGGACCCGTCATCTGACGCGCGTTGCCCGCTCCGAGATTCGCTCGGTCGCGGACTACAGACTCGAACGCGTCGGCCTTGTCGGGGGTGACGATGGGACTGACCTTCCGGCCGACGTCAACGACGAATCCGACCTTCTTCTTCGGTCGCTTCGTGTCGAGGTTGGCCCAGTACCGCGGGTTGCCCGTTCCCCAGACACGCCACTTACCCGACAGGAGACCCTTGATCTCGATGCGTTGGAGGCCCTTGATCTGCGTGTACGGAACGCTCTTGGCCGTCTCCGCGAGGGTGCACGCGGGCGACTCAAGGCGCTGCGCCCGCACGAACGCCGCTCGCTCGAGAAGCGTCCCTCGGGGCCCGGTGTGAACCGGGCACGCCGCGGCTTACGCGTGCAGCCCGACCGGCGCGGAGACGGTCGGGGCGTAGGCCGAGCTGCCGTGCACCGAGACGCGGTAGCTGCCGGGCCGGAGCGTGCGGTTGAACAGCCCGTCCCCGCGCGCGACCGGCCGCCACTCGCCGGCCGTGAGCCGCTCGACCTGCAGCGGGAGCCGCGGCGCGACCGCCACGTGGAGGCTCGTCCCGTCGGCCCGGAGCGACACGCGCGGCTGGACGGTGAACGGCACCGCGTCGCCCGCTGCGCCGTTGTAGGCGAGCCGGAGCTCGACCGACCGGGTCGCACGCACCGCGACTGCGAACCGGCCGTCGGGCGCGGCGTGGATGTGCGCGACCGTCTCCCAGCCGGCGGCCGTGAGCTCCTGGAGGCGCGCCTTGCCGAGGCCGCGAACCCACCCCGTCACCTGGAAGTGCGAGCCGAACTGCGCAGGGCCGGCCGCTGCGTCGAGCGTCAGCGCGCTGAGGTCGAAGTCGTTCGACCCGAGCTTGAACTTGTCGATGACGACCGCCTGCCGGGAACGTGCGCCAGCCGTTCGCACCGAGGACGCGCACCGACTGCGCACGCTCGGACGAGTTGAGCACGACCTGCGCGTCGCGCACGCTCGGCACGCCGAGCACCGATCCGACCTGAGCCGCGGTGAGCACACGGGTCGGCCAGACGTGATGCGGCGAGATGTAGTCGTACGGATCGGGCACCGACACGAGGTACGGCTCGGGCGCCATCCCCGGCCACGCGTCCTGCACCGCCGATGTTCGTCCGCCCGAGCTCGAGAAGTAGTAGGCAGTGATGATCCGGCCGTCGTAGGTCAGCACCTGGCCGGCGGTCGCACCGATCGCCTGGTTCGTCTCCGGACGCTCCGCGCGGACGCCGCCGTACATCTGCGACCGGGAGTCGGGGTAGAGATCGAAGTCCCGGCCCGGATGGAGCGTGGCGAGCGTATAGGAGCGTGCAGCGACCGCCTGTGCCTCGTACGTGGCGAAGTGCCAGCCCGCGGGGGCCTCCCACGGCACCACGCCTCGGAGGTAGCGATCGAGGGGGAGCACGTTGACGGCCATGAGACCGCCGCCCTCCCGCTTCACCACCACGTCTCCGCGGTACGGGGCGAGGTTGATCTCGAGCGGCTGCGCACCCGGCTCGAAGCGAAACGGCTGGTGCAGGTGCGCATGCTGCTGCATGAAGCGGCGCCCGACGACGACTGCGCGTGCGGGAAGGTGGAGCTTCTGTCCACGTGCGTCGACGAGCAGGTACGGCGAGGTGTGAGCTGACGCGGATCGTCGAACGGCCGCGAACGAGCAGGACGCGCACGTCCCGCGGCGGCGCTTTGGTCAGCTCCGTATGCGGGTAGTAGTGGGCGAGGATGCGCGGGTACGCGTAGCCGTGACGCGCGTATCCCTCAGCGCCCCACTGGCTCAGGCCGACGCCGTGCCCCCAGCCCCTGCCGTCGAGGAGGAAGACGGTGCCCGCGCTCGCGAGGGAGGGCAGTGCGGCGAGCACGATGAAGGCTGCGGCACAAGCCCGAAATGCGAACGCGGCGGGGGAGGGGCCCGCCGACAAGTGCATCTACCGATCGTAGACTCGAAAGGGTGCGCAGGCTACTCCTCCTTTCGAGTGCAATCGTGTTCTTCGACACGCTGTTCTTCGCGGCGCTGACACCCCTCCTCCCCCACTACACGACGACGCTCGGCTTCGGGAAGGCCGGCGCCGGCGTCCTCGCCGCCGCGTTTCCGGCCGGCGCGCTCATCGGCGCGATCCCGAGCGGCATCGTCGCGGCCCGCGTCGGGCCGAAGCCGACCGTGATCGTCGGCCTGAGCGTGGTTGCGGCCTGCACCGTGCTGTTCGGAGTCGCCCAGCACGCGTGGCAGCTCGACCTCGCACGCTTCCTGCAAGGCGTCGCGAGCGCGTTCTCGTGGACCGGAGCGATGACCTGGCTCGTGGGCGCCGCCCCGCCCGGCCGCCGCGGCACGCTGATCGGGACCGCGTTCGGCACGGCGGTCGCGGGAGCGCTGTTCGGGCCCGTGCTCGGCGGCGTCGCCTCGGTCGCGGGCATCGGCTGGACGTTCGGCGTCGTCGGCGTGCTCTCACTGGGGCTCGTCGCCTGGGCGGCCGCCACGCCCGGTGCGCGGCCGTCGGAAACGCAGGGCCCGGGCGTCCTCGTGAGCGCGATCGCCGACCGGAGGATGCTCGCCGGCTGCTGGCTCGTCGTCCTGCCGTCGCTGCTCTTCGGGACGCTGTCGGTGCTGGCGCCGCTGCGGCTCGCGGCACTCGGGTTCGGCGCGGTCGCGATCGGCGCGACCTTCCTCTGCTCGGCGGCCGTCGAGGCCGTGAACAACGTGGCGCTCGGGCGGATCTCCGACCGAATCGGGACGCTGCGCCCGATCCTCGCCGGCCTCACCGCCTCGGCCGTCATCGCGTCGCTGCTGCCCGTGGCCGGACCACCGGCTGGTGCTCGCCGCGCTCGTCGTGCTGCGGCGGCCTCTCCTTCGGGACGCTGTTCACTCCGGCGATGACGATGCTCACCCACCGCTCGGAGCAACGCGGCCTCGGCTACGGCTACACGTTCGCCCTGATCAACCTCGCCTGGGCGCCCGGGACAGACGCTCGGGCGCGGCGGGCGGCGGCGCCGCTCGCGCACGCGACGAGCGACGCGGTGCCCTACCTGCTGCTCGTCGGTGCTCTGCGTCGCGACCCTGGTCGGGATCCGCCGCTCGTTACCGTCACCGGCATGAGAGCGGTGCTCGTGGCCAACCGCGGCGAGATCGCCCTGCGCGTCTTCCGCGCAGCGCGGGCGCGCGGCATCGCGACCGTCGCGGTCGTCGCGCCCGACGACCTGACGTCCCTGCACGCGCGCTCCGCCGACCGCGTGGTCGAGATCGCCTCGTATCTGGACGCGGACGAGCACGTCCGCGCAGCGGCGGAGGCGGGCGCCGACGCGATCCATCCCGGCTACGGCTTCCTCGCCGAGAACGCCGCCTTCGCCGAGGCCGTCGAGCAGGCAGGGCTGCGCCTGGATCGGGCCGCCGCCCGACGCGCTGCGAGCGGGAGGCGACAAGGTCGCCGCGAAGCGCATCGCGCGCGACGCCGGCGTGCCGGCCGTTCCCGAGGTCGACACACCGCCGCTGATCGTGAAGGCTGCCGCGGGCGGCGGCGGGCGCGGGCATGCGCATCGTGCGCGATCGCTGCAGTGCTCGACGAGGCGATCGCGGCGGCGCAGACGGGAGGCTGCGGCCGCGTTCGGCGACGACCGCGTCTACCTCGAGCGCTACCTCGAGCGGCCGCGGCACGTCGAGATCCAGCTGCTGGCCGACGCGCACGGCACCGTCATCGCGCTCGGCGAGCGGGACTGCTCGGTGCAGCGCCGCCACCAGAAGGTGCTCGAGGAGTCGCCGTCGCCGGCCGTCGATCACCGCGCTCCGCGCGCGCCTGAGCGACGCCGCCGTGCGCTTCGCACGCGCCGTCGGCTACGTCGGTGCGGGAACCGCCGAGTTCGTCGTCGACGGCCTGCGACTTCTACTTCCTCGAGCTGAACGGCGCGCATCCAGGTCGAGCATCCGGTGACCGAGGAGGTCGACCGGCGTCGACCTCGTCGACTGGCAGCTGCGGATCGCCGACGGCGAACGGCTCGACGTGCGGCCCGCAGCTGCCACGGGCACGCGGTCGAGGTACGTCTCTACGCCGAGGACCCGCGCACGTTCCTGCCCCAGGCCGGGACGATCGAGCGGCTGCGGCTGCCGGCGTCGATCCGCGTCGACGCCGGCGTCGAGGAGGGCGACACGATCTCGACGGCGTACGACCCGCTGATCGCGAAGCTGATCGCGGCCGGCGCGACCCGCGAGAGGCGCTCGACCGGCTTGCCGCCGCGCTGGCCGAGACGACGCGTCGAGGGCGTCACGACCAACCTCCCGTTCCTCCGCTGGCTGGTCGCGCACCCGGAGCTTCGCGCCGGCGAGGCGACGACCGCCTTCCTCGTCGAGCACCCGCCGCTCTCACCCGCCGCCGGCCGCGCTGCCGGACCGGTCTGGCGCGGGCCGTTCCGCCTGAACCTGCCCTCGCCCGCCGCCCGCGCCGCCGCCGGACGTCGACGCCGCGGCCGCCGGCCACGCGCACGCGTCGGGCGCGACGTCGACCGTCACCGCACCGATGCCCGGCACGGTGATCAGGGTGCTCGTCAGCCGAGGGCGCATCGTGTCGGCGCAGGCGACCCGCTCGTGATCCTCGAGGCGATGAAGATGGAGACGCCGCTCGTCTCGCCCTACGACGGCGGTCGTCGACGTCGCTGCACGTGCGCGAGGGCGACCGCGTCGCGGCAGGCGCGACGCTCGTCGAGCTCGCCTTCGCCGACGACTAGAACAGCTTCTGCAGCTTGAGGGCGGCGCCCATGTCGCCCTTGATCTTCAGCTTCCCGGTCATGTACGCGGTCGTCGGGTTCTGCTTCCCGGCGACGATGTCCTCGAACGTCTCGCTCGAGGTGGTGATCGTCGACGTCGGCGTCCCCGCCGCCGTCGGCCACCGTCAGCCCGCCGTCGCGGACGTCGACGAGCCACTGCCCCTCGCCTTCGATGTCGAAGAGGTACGAGTTGCTGACGCCGGCGAGCTTGTCCGCGTCTGCGCGCCCGGGCAGGCTGTCGAAGAACTCCTTGGCTGGCATTCCGATGCTCCTCGCGTCGACGGCTTGACCCGCCGGACGCTACCTCAGGCGACGCCGCGCTCGCCGAGGTGCCGCTCGATCAGAAGCTGCGAGAGCCTGTTCTGGGCCGACGCCAGACGGCGGCGGTTCTCCTCGAGCGCGGCGCCGTCGGCGCCCCCCTCCCGCAGCGCCTGGCGCTCGGCCACGATGCGCCCGATCTCCTCACCGAGGCTCTCGACCGTCTCGCGGAAGATGCTGTCACCGCCCCGCTGAGCAGGCATCGCGCAGACCGATTCGACACGCCCGGCCTGCTTCCTCGCCACTCGATAGCATCGCGCGACCCGATGCGGGTGGAGCTCAGACGGGCCGCTGCCGGCGACCGCGCGGTGCGCCTCGACCCCGACCTCCCGGCCGGGGAGGTCGCGCCACGGCCCGACGGGCTCGCGTCGGACACCGGCGGCGCACGTCGACGCGGACGCGATTGCGCACCGCCGCGGCCGCCGCCGCGCGCGCGCTCCGCCGCGAGGGCGGCACGGTTGCGTGGCAGATCGATATGGACGCTCGCGAGCTCCCCGGCCGAACAGGTGCGCGCAGTCGTCGAAGGCACCGCGTTCGGAGCCTACGACGCCGGCCTCGCGAAGGAGCGGCTACGCCGGGCGCGCCCGAGGTCGCGCTGGCGCTCGACGCGCCCGACGAGCTGCACGAGCTCGCGGTCCGCCAGTCGACCGTCTCGCGGCACGTCGAGCCGCTGCCCGCGACCTCGTCGAACCGGCCGCCGAACGATCTCACCCCGACCGCGCTCGCCGCGCACGCGTCGAGCTTCACGTTCGACCATGTCGCCGCCGAGCACCACGGCCGCGACTGGATCGACGAGCAGGGGATGGGCGCGTTCGCCGCCGTCGCGTCGGGCAGCGCACAGGAGCCCCAGCTGATCGTGGTTCGCTACGACCCGCCCGGGGCGCAGCGCCGACGTCGTCCTCGGCCTGGTCGGCAAGGCGATCACCTTCGACTCGGGCGGCATCTCGCTGAAGCCGGCGCTCCGCATGCAGGACATGAAGGGCGACATGGCCGGCGGCGCGGCGGTGATCGAGGCGATCGCCGCGATCGCCGAGCTCGGCCTGCCGGTGCGCACGGTCGCCGTCGTCGCCTCCACCGAGAACATGCAGTCGGGCGACGCCTACCGGCCCGGCGACATCCTGCGCGCCTCGAACGGCAAGACGATCGAGGTCGATCAACACCGACGCCGAGGGACGGCTCGTGCTCGCCGACGCGCTGCATCACGCGCGCTCGACCGGCGCCACGCACATCGTCGACTTCGCGACGCTCACGGGCGCGATGTCGGTCGCGCTCGGCGACCTGTATCGCGGGCTGGTTCTGCAACGACGAGACGTTCGCCGCGCGGATCGAGCGCGGCGACGGTCACGAGCGGCGACCTCGGCTGCGCGGTTCCCGCTGCACCGGCGCTACCGCCGCTACATCGACTCGACCTTCGCCGACATGAAGAACGCCTCCGAGCTCCGGGAGGGCGGCGCCCGTCCTGGCCGCGATGTTCCTGCAGGAGTTCGCCGGCGAGGGCCCGTGGGCGCACGTCGACATGGCCGGCCCCGGCGTACCTCCAGCGCAAGCGTCCCGGACTACATGCTCGACGAGGGCGGCACCGGCTACGGCGTGCGGCTGATCGTCGAGCTCGCGCAGGCCTTCGCCTCGGCGTGAACTTCGACCTCGACCCCGAGCACGAGCTCGCTCCGCGACACGGTCCGCCGGTTCGCGCTCGAGCGGATCGCTCCGGTCGCCGAGGAGCTCGACCGCGAGAAGCGGTTCCCGTACGAGATCGTCGCCGAGCTCGCCGAGCTCGGGCTGATGGGGATGACGATCCCCGAGGAGTACGGCGGCGCCGGCACCGACACGCTCTCGTACGCGATCTGCATCGAGGAGCTGACCCGGATCGACTCGTCGGTCGCGATCACCGTCGCCGCGCACCACTCGCTCGGCACGCTGCCGATCTACCTGCTTCGGCAGCGAGGAGCAGAAGCGCCGCGTGGCTGCCCGAGCTCGCGTCGGGCCGGCGCCTCGCCGCGTTCGGGCTGACCGAGCCGAACGCGGGCTCGGACGCCGGCGCGACGCGGACGACCGCGCGCCTCGAGGGCGACGAGTGGGTGATCGACGGCTCGAAGATCTTCATCACGAACGCGGGCACCGACATCACCGGCATGCGTGACGATCACCGCCGTCACGGGCGACGGCGAGATCTCGAACCTGATCGTCCCGAACGGGACGCCCGGCTACACGATCTCGGCGCCGATGCACAAGCTCGGCTGGCGCGCGTCCGACACGCGAGAGCTCGCGTTCCAGGCCGCCCGCGTGCCGGAGGAGAACCTGCTCGGCCCGCGCGGCGACGGCTTCCGGCAGTTCCTGCAGATCCTCGACGGCGGCCGCATCTCGGTCGCGGCGATGGGCGTCGGGCTCGCGCAGGGCTGCTTCGACCTCGCCTTCGCCTATGCGCAGGAACGCGAGCAGTTCGGGCGGCCGATCGGCACGCTTCCAGTCGGTCCAGAGAAGCTCGTCGACATGGCGACCGAGATCGAGGCGGCCCGGCTCCTCGTCTACAAGGCCGCGTGGGAGAAGGACCAGTGGCCGCCCGTTCGCCCGCACCGCGGCGATGGCGAAGCTCTACTCGGGCGAGCTGTCGCACCGGGTCGCGAACGACGCGCTGCAGATCCACGGCGGCTACGGGTTCATGGACGAGTACCCGATCTCGCGCCTGTACCGCGACCAGAAGATCCTCGAGATCGGCGAGGGCACGAACGAGGTGCAGCGGATGGTGATCGCCAAGCACCTCGGGCCTCGTCTAGGCTCGCCCAGGTGCTCCTCTTCCGGCAATTCGTGGACGAGGATCTGGGCTGCGCCTCGTACCTGGTCGGCGACCGTGCCGCGGGCGTCGCCGTCGTCGTCGACCCGTCGTTCCAGATCGAGCAGTACCTCGAGGCGGCCGCCGCAGACGGCGTGCGCATCGAGCGGTCCTCGAGACGCACACACACGCCGACCACGTCTCGGGCCACGGACGGCTTCGCGCTCGAGCACCGGCTTCCGGTCGCGATCCATCCGGTCGCCGAGCCCGCCTACGCCTTCGAGCCGCTCGCGGACGGCGACGAGCTGGCGGTCGGCGCGACCCGCATCCGCGTGCTGCACACGCCGGGCCACCGGCCCGAGCACTGCGCGTTCGTCGTCGACGGCGCGGTCGTGCTCACCGGCGACTCGCTGTTCGTCGGCGACGCGGCGCGTCCCGACCTCGCCGTCGCCGCACGCGACGGCGCCCGCGACCTCTTCGCCTCGCTCGGCCGCCTGGCCGGGCTCGGCGACGACGTCGACGTCTATCCCGGTCACGTCGCCGGTTCGCTCTGCGGCGGCCGCATGAGCCCGGAGCGCTGCTCGACGATCGGCCGCGAGCGCTCGACCAACCCGGCGCTCAAATTCCGGGACGTCCAGGAGTTCGTGCTCGAGTCCGCCTCGATCGCCGCACCGCGCCCGCCGACCACCGAGCGAGTCGTCGAGCTCAACCGCGGGCCCTGGCTCGCCCGGCCCGCCGACCCCGTCGAGCTCGCCGGTCCCGGCACCGCCACGGTGCTCGACGTCCGGCCGTTCGCGGACTACGCGTCGGGGCATCTGGCGGGGGCGATCAACGTCCCGGAGGCGGGCACGTCGTTCGGGACCCGTGCCGGCTTCGTCCTCGACGCGGGCGAGCGCGTGGTGTTGCACGCCGGCTCGCGCAACGAGGCGCTCTCCGCCGCACGGAAGCTCTGGGCCGTCGGGATCCTCGAACTCGACGGCTACGTGGTGGACGCGCAGGCGCCCGAGACGCTCGCAGTCGTCGACGTGGTCGAGCTCAGGCGACTGCTCGAGACGGCCGACGTGCAGCTCGTCGACGTGCGCGAGTCGTCCGAGCGCGACGAGGGCTACATCCCCGGCTCACGCAACATCCCCTACCGGCTGCTCCGCAAGCTCGGCCCGGGCGCGCTCGAGCGGTCGCGCCCGGTGGTCACCGTCTGCGAGTCGGGGGCGCGAGCCACGATCGCGGCGTCGGTTCTGAAGCGCGAGGGGTTCGACGTGCGCGCCAGTCGCGGAGGGCGGCGTCGCGACGTTCGACGGCGACGTCGTCTCGTTCAGGCGCTGCGGGGCGTAGCGGACGAGCCCGCACGGAGCGCCGCGATCTCGTCCAGGAACCGCGTCGCCCCCACCTCGCGGTAGAACGCCTCGGCCTCGTCGAGCCACGGCCCCGGCTCGACGCGAGCTCGCCGCAGGCGGGCGTACGCGGCCTCGGTGTGGACGCCGGTGGCATCGAGCTGCGCGATCGCGTCCGCCAGGCGCCCCTCGACGATCGCCTCGTTCGCCGCCAACCAGACCGACCCCCGGGCGCCGCCCTTGACGAGATCGGCGGTCCACGTCGACTGCGAGCCAGGCGATCTCGGTGGAGGCGTCGACCGCGAACGCGGTCGCAACCGGGCCGCGCCCCTCGAGCTCCTCGGCGAGCCGCTCGGCGCCGGCCCGGTCGCCTCGCACGAGCGCGAACCGCGCGGCGTAGACCAGTGTCGGCCCGGCGACCTGCGGGTCGTTCCAGTAGCGCTCGCGGATCCGGGCGAGCGAGCGCTCCAGGTCCTCGACCGCCCTCCGCTCGTCGCCGCGCGCGAGCGCGATCAGCGCTCGCGCGGTCCACACCTCGGGGTCGAGATAGTGGGGCGCCGCCGAGTGGTGGTCGTACGACTCGCAGTGCGCAAGCGCGTCCTCCCACTCCCCGGCCTGGTACGCGTCCCACGCGGCCGCCGAGTCGAACCAGTGGCGGATCGAGCGCATCCCGAACCGCTGGAGCACCTCCGTCTCGATCTGGCGGTAGACGAGTCTCGCCGCCGCCAGGCCCTCGAAGCGCCGGACGAGATAGCACCGGTTGTTCAGGGCGCGGAACATCGGGATCGGGGCCTCGATTTCCCGGGCGCGGACAAAGGCGCGCTCGAGCAGCTCGATCCCGCCGGCCGCGCCGATGTTCCCGCGTGCCGTCCCGACCGTGACGAGCGCGCCGACCGCCGTCTCCTCGAGCCCGGCCGTCTCGGCGAGACCGACGGCGCGCTCGCCGGTCTCGATCGCCCGCTCGTCGTCGCCGGCGAGCATCAGCACCCGCGCCCGCTCCGCGAGCGCGGCGGCCAGGCTGGCGTCCGAGCCGCTCCGTTCGGCGAGCGCGATCGAGCGCTCCCCGTGGCCCGCCGCTCCCGCCGTGTCGTCCGTGTGCCAGGCGATGAGCGCGAGTGCGGTCTCCGCATCGGCGGCGCCGGCGAGATCGCCGGCCTGTTCGCAGCACGTCACTGCTTCCCGGGCCAGCTCGCGGGCGGCAGGGTCGAGCGATGGCGACGCCGTCCCGACGGCGGCGAGGAGCAGCTCCCGGCGCTCGTCGCCGGCGGGCCGGAAGGCGAGCGCCCTCCGGTAGAGGGCGGTCGCCTCGTCGTAGGCGCCGAGCGAGCGGGCCCGGTCGCCGGCCGCTCGGAGCGCCGCCCGCGCCGGAACTTCGAGCGCGGACGTCTCGAGGCCCGCCGCGGCGGCAAGCCCGAGCGCCTCCGTGTAGTGGTGCGCCACGAGGTCCGGCCGCGAAGCGGACCGTTCGATCCACTCGGCCGCCAGCCGGTGCTTCTCCTCCCGTGAGGCGCGGGGGAGCTGTGAGTAGGCGACGTCGCGCACGAGCGCGTGCCGGAACGCGAACTCCGGCTCGTCGGCCATGGACGACGTCCGCTCGCGGCGGACGAACTCCTTGCGCACCAGGCGCTGCAGAAGCACGTCCGCATCGCTCGCGCCGAGCGCCTCGACGCCGCCGCGCCAGAACACCTTGCCGAGCACGGACGCAGCCTGCAGCAGCCGCTTCTCGGCAGGCTCGAGCAGGTCCAGGCGCGCCGCGATGATCCCCTGCACCGAGTCGGGGAGCTCCGCTGTGACGGCCGCGTTCAGCATCCGCGCGTACTCCTCGGCGTACAGCGGATTGCCAGCCGTCTGCTGCAGCAGCCTGCCGCGCACGTCCTCGTCGAGCACGGGCCGGCCGAGCAGCTCTCCGAGCAGCAGTCCCGTGTCGTCGTCGGAGAGCGGCGACAGCGCGATCGTGTGCGAGTTCAGGCGCCCGCCGCCCCATGCCGGCCGGCGCTCGAGCAGCTCCGGGCGGGACGTGCAGAGCACGAGCAGCGGCACGTCCCTCGTCCAGTCGACGAGGTGCTCGACGAAGTCGAGCGTCCCGTCGTCGGCCCAGTGCAGGTCCTCGAGCACCAGGATCAGCGGACGGCGATCGGCGATCGCCTCGATCACGCGCTGCCACGCCGCGAACGACTCCTCACGGCCGCCCGGCGCGGCCGCCTCGAGGCCGACGAGCGGCCGCAGCCGTCCGCCGAGCCACTCGCGGTCCCGTTCGTCGGCGAACAGCGCGCCGACCGCGTCGGCGACCTTCGCATCGATCTCCTCGGGCGCATCGGACTCGAGCACCCCGACGTGGGCCCGCATCGCCTCGGCGACCGCGCCGAACGGGCCTCCCCCGTAGGCGAGCGCGCGTCCCTGCCGCCACCAGACGACGTCCGGCTCGGCGTCGATATGCCGGAAGAGCTCCCAGACGAGGCGGCTCTTCCCCATCCCGGGCACGCCGACGAGCGTCACGAGCTGCGTCGCGCGCTCGCTGCGCGTGCGTTCGAAGGCGTCGCGCAGCAGCCTGAGCTCGCCCTCGCGTCCGACGAGCGCGGCGCCGCCGTGCTGGACGACGTCGACGCCGACGCGCGCACGCGGGCCAAGGGCCACCCAGACCGCGACGGGCTCGCTCTTGCCCTTCGCCACGACCGGCTCGGCCTCCGCGTACGCGATCACCCGGTCGGTGGCACGATGCGTCGCGGCACCGACGAGGACGCCGTTCACGGGTGCGGCCGACTGCATGCGAGAGGCGGTGTTGACCACGTCGCCGACCACGAGCGCCTCGCCTTCGGCCGCGCGCGCATCGAGCGCGACGAGCGCCTCCCCCGTGTTCACGGCGACCCGGACGTCGAGCCCGTGCTCGACCATCGCGTCGCGAACGGCGAGCGCCGCCCGCACCGCCCGCTCGGCGTCGTCCTCGTGTGCGACCGGCGCGCCGAACACCGCCATCACGGCGTCGCCGATGAATTTCTCGACCGCCCCTCCGTGACGCTCGAGCTCGTCCCGCGCCCGCGCGTGATACGGCGCGAGCCTCGCACGCACGTCCTCGGGGTCGGCCGACTCCGACCTGCTCGTGTGGCCGACGAGGTCGACGAAGACGACACTCACGACCTTTCGCTCCTCGCGTGCCGGCCCGGCCGCGGACAGCGCGCCCCCGCACGCCGGGCAGAACCTGGCGTCGAGCGGACTCTCGCGCCCGCAACTCGGGCAGACGGCCATCGCCCGAGGGTAACGCCGCTGGACACTCTACGACAGGCGGTCGAGCACGTAGCCGCGGCCGGTGAGCGCGGCGCAGAGACGGCTGCAGTGCTCCTCGTTGCGCGTGATCACCGTCAGCTCGACGCCGGTCTGCGCGACGTGCACGTCGGTGCCTTCGCGGTGATGCTCGACCGACAGCACGTTGCCGCGCTCGGCGGCGACGAGCTGGAGCAGCTCGACGAGCGCACCGGGGCGGTCGTCGATCAGCGTGCGGACGATCAGGTAGCGCCCGGCCAGCGCGAGCCCGTGCCGCATCACCGAGATCAGGAGCGTCGGGTCGATGTTGCCGCCGGACAGGATGGCGCACACGCCGTCGCCGCCACCGACCTTGCCGGCGAGCAGCGCGGCGACGGACGCGGCGCCGGCACCTTCGACGACGAGCTTCGCACGCTCGAGCAGCAGCGTGATCGCGTCGGCGATCTCGTCGTCGGCGACGTCGACTCGGTCGTCGAGCAGGTCGTCGAGCAGACGGGCGAGGGACTCGCTCGGATACTTGACGGCGATCCCGTCGGCGATCGTCGGGCCCTGCCTGCCCGCCTGGACGCCGACGATGCGGACCGAGGGCCGGGTCGCGCGCAGGGCGATGGCGACGCCCGAGGCGAGCCCGCCGCCGCCGATCGGGACGACGAACGTGCCCGCCGCGGGAAGCTGCTCGGCGAGCTCGAGCCCGATCGTCCCCTGGCCGGCGATCACGCCCTCGTCCTCGAAGGCGTGCACGAACGTCGCCCCGGTCTCGCGCGCGTGCTCGTAGGCCTCGGCCAGCGCCTCGTCGAACCCTGCGCCCGCGAGCACCGTCTCGGCGCCGTACGAGCGCGTCGCGTCGACCTTGGCCATCGGGGCGTCGAGCGGCATGTACACGGTCGCCTTGACTCCGAGCTCGCGCGCCGCCCGCGCGACGGCCTGGCCGTGGTTGCCGGCGCTCGCGGCGACCACGCCGGCTGCGCGCTCGGCGGCGTCGAGCAGCGCCAGCTTGTTCGACGCGCCGCGGATCTTGAACGAGCCCGTGCGCTGGAGGTTCTCGGCCTTCAGCCACACCTGCCGGCCCGTTCGCGCGGTGAGCGCATCGGAGCTGTAGACGGGGGTCGCGCGAATGCGGTCTTCGATCCGTAGGCGTGCCGCCTCGATGTCGGCCGGCGTCGGCGCCGTCAGCGTCTCAGTCAATCTCGAACACCTGCTCGAGAATCTCACGGACGGCCGTCAGCGGGTCGAGCCGGCGTTGCTGCACCTCGTCGAGCAGGCGCCGCAGCGCCGGGTCGTCCTCCACCGCTTCCTCGAGGTGGCGCCGCGCCCTGATCGACGCGACCTGGAACACCTCGCGCGCGAGGTTGCGGCGGCGGCGGCGCTCGAGCTCTCCGTTCGACTCGAGCCGGGCGCGATGCTCGCCGATCTTCTCCCAGAGCGTGGCGACGCCTTCGCCCGTCACCGCCTCGGTGAGCACGACCGGCGGACGAGACTCCGCCGGTCCCAGCGAGAGCACCTGGCGCACCTCGCCGAGCATCGTCCTCGCGAGCGGATGGTTCATCTTGTTGATCGCGATCACGTCCGGGATCTCCATGATCCCGGCCTTGAGCGCCTGGATCGAGTCGCCGGAGCCCGGCATCAGCGCCAGCACGACCGTGTCGGCGATCGAGAGCACGCCGACGTCGCTCTGCCCGGCGCCGACCGTCTCGAGGAAGACGATGTCCTTGCCGGCGGCGTCGAGCACGAGCATCGCCTGGAGCGTCGCCTCCGCGAGCCCGCCCTGGTGGCCGCGCGTGCCCATCGAGCGGATGAACACCTCGGGGTCGAGGAAGTGGTCGGTGAGCCGGATGCGGTCGCCGAGCAGCGCGCCCTGCGTGAACGGGCTGGAGGGGTCGACCGAGACGACCCCGACGCTCCGCCCCGCATCGCGCACGAGACGGACGAGCGCCGAGATGAGGCTCGACTTGCCGACCCCCGGCGGCCCGGTGAGCCCGATCGAGTACGCGCGCCCCGTCGACGGATAGAGGTCGGCGACGACGTCGTAGGCGAGCGGGTCGCCGTTCTCGACCAGCGTGATCGCGCGTGCGAGGGCACGGCGGTCGCCGGAGCGCACCGCCCGGGCGAGGCCCTCGCGGGTCCAGTCGCCGCGCGCCGTCACGCCCGCGATCCTCCCTCCCGCGGAAGCAGCAGGGCCGCCGCGACGGCGGCGGCGACGAGCGCGCCCGCGGAGACCGCGTAGACGACCCGCGCACCGACGGCGTTCGTCAGCGGGCCGACCGCGACGAACACGGTGAGCAGCACCCCGTAGTTGACGGCGATGATCGAGGTGAGCGCGCGCCCCCGGATCCGATCCGGCGCGCCGCGCTGGACGAGCGTGATGTTGAGGACGACGGCGACGCCGTTTCCGAGCCCGTAGACGAACAGCGCGATCGCGCCGACCCAGACGTTCGGCGCGACGGCGGCCCCGAACGTGCCGACGGCGAAGACGAGCAGCGCCCGCGGGTACGCCGAGCGCATGCCGACCAGCTGCGCCGCCGACCGCGCCCAGAGGCCGCCGACGATCAGGCCGACCCCGGAGGCGCCCACCATCAGCCCGAACCCGAAGTTGCCGGTCTCGTACTCGGTGCGGGCGAGGAAGATCTCGGCGAGGTTGATCCCGCCGATCCCGATCTGCGCGATCGTCCACGCCACCAGCACCGTGAGCAGCTCCTGGGAGCCGAGGACGGCTGCGAACCCCTCGCGCACGTCGTGCCAGTGGCCGCGGCCGATCGGACGCTCGCTCTGCAGCAGCCGCGCGGGGATGCCGGCGACGAAGGCCGCCGAGATGCCGAACGTGACCGCGTTCACCCAGTAGGCGAGGCTCGTCCCAGAGAGGGCTACGATCGCGCCGCCGGCCAGCGATCCGACGACGGTCGTCCCCCAGTCGACGAACTGCAGGAGCGCGTTCGCGACCGGAAGGTCGTCGTCGCCGACGAGGTTCGGGACGCCCGCGAGCACGGCCGGCCGGAAGAACGCGTTGCCGATCCCGGCGACGAGCGCGAGCACCACGATCATCGCCGTGTCGTGCACGAACGGGAGGGCCGCGAACACGGCGAGCCGGCCGAGGTCGGAGCCGATCATCAACCCCTTGCGCGAGAGCCGGTCGACCAGCGGCCCGAGCAGCAGACCGACCGCGATCGCGGGGGCGATGTTCGCCGCGAGGAGCGCGCCGACCCACCAGCCCGAATGCGTGCGATCGTAGACCTCGATCTGCAGCGCGAGCAGGGCGAGCCAGGTCCCGACCCCCGAGGTGAGGTTGGCGACGAAGAGCCGGCGGAACTCGACCCCGTGCAGCACCCCCAGGCGTTGGCGGCGCGCCGAGGCCGCGTGCGCGGCCGAGGTCACGCGAGCGCGGGCACGCGGTCAAGCGCTCGCGCGAGCGCCTCGATCTCGTCCGGGGTGCCGACCGTGATGCGCACCGCAGTTGGCGCACCGAAGCCGGCAAGTGGCCGCACGACGATCCCTTCCCGCAGAAGTCCTTCGTAGAGCACGTTGGCCTCGCCGCCGGTCTCGGCGTAGAGGAAGTTTCCCACCGACGGGACCGGGTCGAACCCGTGCTCCCGCAGCACCGACTCGAGGCGCACGAGGCCGTCGGCGTTCGCCGCACGCCGGCGGGCCAGCTCGTCGACGGCGTCGATCGACGCCAGGGCCGCCGCCTGCGCCGGCGAGACGATGTCGAACGGCCGCCGCACCTTCGCCATCGCCCCACGCACGTCCGCCGCCGCCACCGCATAGCCGACCCGCAGCCCGGCGAGCCCGTAGATCTTCGAGAACGTCCGGAGTACCGCCACCGCGCGCGCCGGCGCGCAGATAGCGCTCGACCGCGTCCGGGTAGTCCGGGCGGTCGATGTACTCGAAGTACGCCTGGTCGACGACGGTCAGCACGTGCCCGGGCACCCGCGCGAAGTAGGCGTCGAGCTCGTCGGAGGTGTTCATCGTGCCCGTAGGGTTGTTCGGGTTGCAGATGTAGACGAGCTTCGTCCGTGGCGAGACGGCCGCCAGCAGGGCGTCGAGGTCGTAGCGGTGGTCGACCAGCGGCACGGTGCGGATCTCGGCGCCCTGCTTGCGCGCGTAGATGACGTAGCTCGGAAACGAGGGCCAGCCGCAGACGACCTCGTCGCCGGGATCCAGGATCGCCTGGCTGAGCATGTCGATGCAGCCGTCGGCTCCCGCGCCCACGCAGATCGCACCCGGCTCGACGCCGTGACGGCCGGCGAGCGCCTCGTGCAGCCGGAAGGCGCCCCCGTCGGGATAGCGGTTGAGCTCGGCCGCGCCGCGCTGCATCGCCTCGAGCGCGGCCGGGAACGGCCCGAGCGGGCCCTCGTTCGAGGCCAGCTTGACGACGCGCTCGATCCCGAGCTCGCGCTGCACCTCCTCGACGGGCGTGCCCGGCTCGTACGGCCGCAGCCCTTCGACGGCGCTGCGGAAGAGCGGGAAGGCGGCGTCCCCGGTCTCGCTGCTCATCGGCCTGGACCCTACCCGGTGAGGACCTCGTAGGCTTCGGTCGTGTCCGAGCTCGGGCTCTTCCCGCTCCCGATCGTCCTCGTCCCCACAGAGCGGATCCCGCTGCACATCTTCGAGCCCCGCTACCTGGAGCTGATCGGCGAGTGCCACGAGTCGCAGTCCGAGTTCGGGCTCGTCCTCGCGACGGGGGACGGCGCCGTTCACGAGATCGGCACCCGCGCTTCGGTGCTCGAGCTGTTCGAGCTCGAGGACGGCCGCCTGAACATCGTGGTCGAGGGGGGCGACCGGTTCCGGTTGCTGGAGCTGACCGACGGCCGCTCGTTCAGGACGGGGGTCGTCGAACCGGTTGCGGACGACGACGACCCGCCCGACGCGGCGACGGCCGACAAGGCGCTCGCGCTCTTCCGCGAGCTGGCGCGGGTCGCCGAGAGCGAGGTCGAGGTGCCCGCCGCCGACTCCGAGCTCCTCGACTTCGAGCTCGCCGCCCGTGTCGATTTCGGCGTCGAGGCGAAGCAGGAGCTGCTCGCGTCGACGTCGCCGCGCCTCCGGATGGCACGGCTGGTCGAGCTCTTCGAGCTGTCGATCGAGGCCATGCGCCAGGAGCGCCGGCTGCGCGAGCTCGCCGGGCGCAACGGCAAGGTCTCGAGCTCCTGAAAGCGCCGGACCGTCGTCAGCCGACGACGATCCCGCCGCCGCCGCGCCGCGCGTCGCCCGCCGCGGCCACCACGCCGCCCGGAAGCACCTCGACGGCGTTCGTCCCGCCGAAGAACAGGTTGCGGCGCCGCCAGCGGACGAGGTCGTAGCCGAGCCGCTCGACGCGGTCGAGCTCTTGCGGGTCGAAGCCGCCTTCGCAGTGCAGGTGAGGCTCGTCGACGTGGACACGCGGACGGTCGATCGCGTCGGCGACGCCGAGCGAATGCGAGAGGACGTTGACGATCACCTGCATGATCGCCCCGCGCAGCCTGATCGAGCCCGCGCTCCCGACCACGAGCCGCGGGCCGCCGGCGCCGACGACGATCGTCGGGGCCATCATGCTCGTCAGCCGGCGCCCTGCGCGGGCCGGGCCGCCTCCGACGAGGTCGTACTCGCCGAGCATGTTGTTCAGGTGGACAGCCGTACCGGGGACGATCACCCCCGAGCCCGAGCCGGTCGAGGACGAGAGCGAGGCCGCGTTGCCGTCTGCGTCGACGGCCGAGACGTGGGTCGTCCCCGAGGCGGGCGCGGGCTCCCGCGCCCCGTCGCCGCCCGCCCGGATGCGCTCGATCGCGCCGGCCAGGCGGTCGTCGTCGAGCAGGCCCCGCGCCAGTCCGCCGCGCCGCAGCCCCCGCTCGAACCCGTTCGAGCGCGCGCGGGCCTGCTCGCGCATCACGTTCGCGAGGGTGGCGATCGCGGCCGCGCTTCCGGCGGGCGCGTCGGGCAGCCGCTCGAGCAGCGCAAGCCCGTAGGCGATCAGGACGCCCCCCGACGACGGGGGCGGGTTCGAGAGCACGTCGTGGCCGCGGAAGCGCACCGAGACGGGGCGCCGCCAGATCACGCGGTAGGCGGCGAGATCGGCGGGGCTCAGCGAGCCGCCCTCGTCGCGCACGGTCGCGACGATCCGGCGGGCCAGCTCGCCGTGGTACAGGGAGCGGGCTCCCTCGGCTGCGATCTGTGCGAGCGTCGCGCCCAGGTCCGGCAGTCGCACCAGGTCTCCCGGCAGCAGGCGTCCGCCGTCCGCCCTGCTGTAGAGACGCCGGCCTTCGCCGGTGTGGCGCAGGATCAGGTCGAGGATCGCGTGCAGGTGGGCCTGTGCGCGGTTCAGCTCGACGCCGACGCGGGCGAGCTCGAGCGCGGGCTCGAGCACGACCTGCCAGGGCAGCCGCCCGTAGGTCGCGTGCACGGCCTCGAGACCCGCCGCGGCGCCGGGAACGGCGCACGAGGCGCCCCCGATCCGGAACACCTGCGTGGTCGAGCCGCCGCCGCCGAAGCCGATGTCGACGGACTCCATCTCCGATGCACGGCCGCGCTTCCGCCCGAGGCCCGGCTCGGCGACGAAGAAGTCGGCGACACGCGGCGCCCTGCTCCCGGCCGGCCGGACGAGCGCGAAGCCCCCGGCTCCGGGGCCGGTCAGCGGGCTCTCCGCGACCCAGGCGGCGAAGCCGGCCGCCACGCACGCGTCGACGGCGTTCCCGCCCTCCTCGAGCGCGCGGGCGCCGGCGGCCGCCGTCAGCGGGTGGCCCGCGGCCACGGCGCCGTTCATACCTGGTTCATCTCCCTGCGGACTACGTTGCGGGAGCGCCCACCCATCAACGCTGAATCTTCACGCTTTCGCAACGTTCTCGATGCGAGGTCGCGCGTACAACGTGCCGAAGCCCCGGATTGATGAAGCCGACCCGCCCCCAGCTGCTGCTCTGCGGCGGCGCGATCCTCGTGATCGCGCTCGCCGTGACGTTCCCCGGACCCGCACGCGGTCACCTGTCGGCGGCCCTGGCCACGCTCGGCGACGCCGACCCGCGCTGGCTGGCCGTCGCCGCAGGCTGCTTCGGGGCGGCCTTCGTCTGCACGGTCGGCGCCTGGACGGCCGCCTTCCGCGGCGCCGGAGCACGGATCTGCCCGCGCCAGGCCGCCTCGAGGCTCGGCCTCGGGGCGATGGTGAACACCTTCGCGCCCGCCCGGCTCGGCGACGCCGTCAAGGTGGCACTGTGCTCGCGGGCGATCGACGCCCCCGGGCGCCTCTGGACCGCGGGCGGCATCTACGCCGCGATCAGCGCGGCCCGCTGCCTGGCCCTCGCCGCGCTGGTCGTGGTCGCGGCGTTGACGGGCGCCGTGCCGTGGTGGCCGGTGCTCGTCCTGTGCGGCGCCGTCGGCGCGCTCGCCGCGGTCGGGCTGCTCTCCGGACGGCTCCGCCACCCGCGGATCGCGCAGCTCGTCGAGGGGCTCGCGGCGCTCGAGCGGTCACCGCGCGCGATCGCGGCGCTGCTCGGCTGGACGTTCGCGATGGCCGCCGCCCGCGTCGGCGCGACGATCGCGGTCGCCGCCTCCCTCGGCCTCCCCCACCCCGTGCTCGCTGCGCTGGTCATCCTTCCGGCGCTCGACGTCGCGTCCGCCGTCCCGATCACTCCGGGCGCGATCGGCGTCGGCTCCGGAGCCGTCGCGGTGGCGCTCGCGGGCCGCGGGATCGGCATGCCGGCGGCGCTCGGCACCGGGCTCGCGATGCAGGCGCTCGAGTCGGTCGTCTCGATCGCGGCCGGCTCACTCGGGATCCTCTATCTGGCGCAGTCGCGGCCGGTCTACCGGCGCTGGATGGTGCGCGCTGCGACGGTCGGTGCGTCGGTCGCCTTCGCCGCGCTGCTGAGCGCGCACATGATCGCCCTGAGCTGAGGCGCTACGAGTCGCGGAGGAACGACGGCGGCTCGAGGATCTCGCCGCTCGCACCCGACGCCGCGGTCACGAACGTGCCGCGCCGCGACGACTTCGAGGCACCAAACCCCGTGGCCACCACCGTGATCCACATCTGCCCGGTCAGCCGGTCGTCGATCGTCGCGCCGAAGATGATGTTCGTGTCGTCGGTCGCCGCCTCGCGCACGGCCTCCGCGGCCTCGTTGACCTCGTAGAGCGTCAGGTCGTCGCCGCCGGCGATCGAGAGCAGGATCCCCCGCGCTCCCGCGATCTCCGTCTCGATCAGCGGGCTGTGCAGCGCGCGCTCCGCCGCCTCCTTGGCCCGGCCCTCGCCGGACGCGTAGCCGATGCCCATCAGGGCGGAGCCGGAGTCCTTCATCACCGTGCGTACGTCGGCGAAGTCGAGGTTGATCAGGCCGGGGTTGGTGATCAGGTCGCAGATGCCCTGAACGCCGTGACGGAGCACGTCGTCGGCGATCCGGAAGGCCTCGAGCATCGACGTCGAGCGGTCGAGCACCTCCAGCAGGCGGTCGTTCGGGATCACGATCAGGGTGTCGCACGCCTCTCGCAGCTCGCGCACGCCGTCGTCGGCCTGCTTGCGCCGCCTGGAGCCCTCGAACTTGAACGGCATCGTCACGATGCCGACGGTCAGTGCGCCGAGCTCACGTGCGATGCGCGCAACGATCGGCGCCGCGCCGGAGCCGGTGCCTCCGCCTTCGCCGGCGGTCACGAACACCATGTCCGAGCCGCGGAGCGCCCGCTTGATCGAGTCGTACCCGTCCTCGGCGGCGTGCCGGCCGATCGCGGGATCGGCGCCCGAGCCGAGCCCCTCCGTGAGCTCGCTGCCGATGTGGATCTTCGTCGGCGCGTCGCACATCTGGAGCTGCTGGATGTCGGTGTTGACGGCGATGAAGTCGACCTGGGTGATGCCCGCGTCGATCATCCGGTCGACGGCGTTCAGGCCTGCCCCTCCCACGCCGGCCACGCGGATCACCGCGAGATAGGAGCTCGCGTCGCGCGCGCGCTCGAGCCGGGCGGGCGGGTCGGGGAGCGGGTCGAGCCAGCGCGGCGGGATGACGCGCTCGGCGGGCGGCGGCGCGGGCTCCACGGCCTCGTCCGGGACGACGGCGGGAGCGGCGACGCGGAGCGGCGCCGGCTCGGGCTCGCCCTCGACCGCCTCGGGCTCGGTGGGCAGCTGCTGCTGGCCCGACCGCTCCTCCTTCGCTCCGCGCTTCGCGGCCTCCGTGGCGCGAAACAGGTCGGCCAGCGGGCCTTCACGCATACTGGCGCGATTTCTCGCCATCGAGCACCTCCTTCGCGAGGTCACGGTACATCGCGGCGGCCTCGCCGTTCGGCTCGTAGGCCAGCACGGACGATCCCTTGACCGGCGCCTCGGCGAAGCGAACCGTCTTGCGGATGCGCGTCGCGTAGACCAGGTCGCCGAAGTTCTCGCGCAGGATCTCGTCCGCCTCGCGCGAGTGCGTCAGGCGCCGGTCGTACATCGTCGGGACGATCCCGATGATGTGCACGTCCGGGTTCAAGTTCTCGCGCACCATCGCCAGCGTGTTCTCGAGCTGGACGAGGCCGCGCAGCGAGAGGTACTCGGTCTGGACCGGGACGATCACGCCGTCGGCGGCGACGAACGCGTTGATCGTCAGCAGCCCGAGCGACGGCGGCGTGTCGATCAGGATGTAGTCGTAGCGGTCCCCGATCGGCGCCAGGGCCTTCGCGAGCGCGCGTTCGCGACCGATCACGCTCGACAGCGCCATGTCGGCGCCGGCGAGATCGATCGAGGAGACCGCGATGTCGATCTCCCGTGTCTCGATCACCTGGTCGATCGGGAGGCGGTGCACGAGCACGTCGAACATCGAATGCTCGATCGTGTCCGGGTTGAGCCCCTGGGACATCGTCAGGTTTCCCTGAGGGTCGAGATCGATCACGAGCACCCGGTGGCCCTGCTCTGCGAACGCCACTGCGAGGTTGAGCGTCGTCGTCGTCTTCGCAACGCCGCCCTTCTGGTTCGCGAGCGCGATCACGCGCATCGACCCCGGCTCGCCCGCGGTCGCGGGGCGCACGTTCGGGCGCGGAAGCAGGCGGGCGAGACCCATCGGTCATGGGTTCGGGCCTCCGGTGGACATTCCTTCCGTGCGCCGTCGAAGTTCGAGCGCCGCAGCGAGGGCGCGCGCATCGCCCTCCTCTCGCGCCCAGCACTCCGCCTCGGCGACCAGCGCTCGAAGCTCGGTGAGCAGCTCGCCGGCCGCTGCGCCCGCGCCGTCGAGCCGCTCGATGCGGTCGAGCCGGGCGAGCACGCGCACGGCGGCGTCCATCGTTCGACCGTAGCCGCCGGCCCGTGCCGGCTTCGTGCCACCTTCGGAACGTTTTCTATGCGACGCGCAGTGCCGACGCCGGCCGCGCGCGCAGGCCGAGCAGCGTCTCGTCGAGGGCGGCCACCAGCTCTTCGCGGTTCCCGTGCAGGAGCGTCTCGACGAGCGTTCGCCGGACCGCGTCGCGGGCGTCGCGCCGCAGCCGCTCGGCATGCAACGAGGCCACCAGCTCGCTGCGCTCGCGGGTCTTGTCGGCGAGCAGCACCGCGGTTCGCATCGCCGACGCCCAGGGGCCGCCGTGCTCGCCGAGGACGCAGTCGAGGCTCTCGCGCACCTGGGCCGAGCGGAACGGCTCCTCGGCGAACAGCGACAGCTCGAAGCGGTCGAGCGCCTCGCCGAGGCGACGGTCGGAGTCGGCGAGCGTCAGGCGCTCTCGGAGCTCGGCCGCGAGCTTCGCGCGCACCTGGTCGAGCCGGATCGGCTCGCCCGGCGGCTGCGTCGCGGCGATCGGGAGGACGGGCGTGATTCGCAGGGGGCGGTAGTCGAGCCGCTCGAAGACGACCGGCCCGGCGGCGATCGCGCCGCCCGTCGCGAGACGCAGAGCCGTGACCGCGTCGGCGAGCTCGGCGGCCGCGTCCGGTGCGTCCTCGTCCGCCTGTAGCTCGCGGCCGAGGGTGAGCACGAGCAGGCGGTCGACGTCTCGGCCGAACTCGGGCGGGAGCAGCCCCTGGGCCTCCGGCCACAGCTGCGCGAGCTCCCCGTTCACCGCCGGACGGAGCAGGATGCCTGCACCGAGGTCGATGTCGGAGCCGGCGGAGATGCCGACCGCCGGCGCGATCGCGAGGTAGGTCCGCGCGGTGCCGAACAGCGTCAGCTCGAAATCCGCGTAGGCGGCGTCGAACGCCTCGTCGTTCCAGTCGAAGCCTCCGCACCGCTCGGCCGTCCACGTGAGCATCGGCAGCAGGATCGAGCGGAAGAGCGCGTCGTCCGGCTCCTGGCGGAGCCCGGCGTGCGCCCGCGCGAAGATCGCCGCCGCAGGCTCGCGCTTCAGGTCGTCGATCGCGTTGCGCGCGTCGGGCAGACGGCGAAGCGTCGGCGCCTGCTCGTCGACGAACGCGCGTACGAGCGGCCGGTACTCGTACAGCGACGGGCCGGTCGGAGAGGCGTGCTCCTCGAACGCGAACGGGACCTGGGCACCACGCTCCGCGGCGAACGCAGCGAGACAGAAGGCGCGAAGGGACTCGTAGAGGTGCGGGGCTCGCAACGCCACGCGTGCGTACTACGCGCCGCAGCTCCGCTCTCCTACCTCTGGCAGCATGGGCACCAGTAGGCGATGCGGTTCGCGTCGCCCTGGCCGCGCGACCGGACGGCCGTCCCGCACCGGGGGCAAGGCCGCCCCGCCTGCCGGTAGACGGCGCGCCGCGGCCCGCGGCCGCGCTCGAGCGCGGCGCGCATCGACGCCGCCGCCTCCTCGAGCGCGGCCCGCCGCTCGTCGTCCGTGACGTCGGCCAGCCGCCGCCACGGAGAGAGCCCGACGGCCCACAGTGTCTCCGCCATCCACATGTTCCCGATCCCCGACACGAGCGACTGGTCGAGCAGCGTCTCGCCGAGCGGACGGGCCGGATCGGCGGCGCGCAGGCGTGCGAGGATCGCGTCCAGGCGGGCCGGCCGCTCGAGGATGTCGGGCCCGAGCCGGTCGAGCGCGCGGAGCTGGAGCTCGAGCACAGGGCCGTTCCACAGCACCCCCTCGAGGTCGTCCCCGGCCAGCACGAGCCACGGCCTTCCCGCCCGGCGCCGCGAGCCTTTCGGCCCGACGCTCCAGCGCCCGGACATGCGGAGGTGCGAGCGCACGGCGATGCCGCCCTCGAAACGGAGGACGAGGTTCTTGCCGGCGGCGGACACCGACTCGAGCCGCCGGCCGTCGATCCGCTCGGCCACCCCCGTGGCGCGTGCGCGCGGGTGCGGCGACTCGGCCGCGATGCGCTGACCGACGAGCGGCTGCAGCCGGCGCGCAGCGCGATGGATCGCGTCACCCTCCGGCACGCGCGTCCTGGTGCAGATAGTGCGCGCCCGGACCGGCAGCCGCGGCCTCGTCGTCCGGGTTGAGGAGCGAGCACCGGTCGATCGACAGACAACCACAGCCGATGCACGTCGTCAGCCGGGCGCGCAGCGCCTCGAGCGTCGCGATGCGCTGCTCGAGGTCCTCGCGCCAGTGGCGCGAGAGCCGCTCCCAGTCGCGCCGCGTCGGTGTGCGGTCTGGAGGGAGCGTCGCGAGGGCCTCGCCGATCTGCGCGAGCGAAATGCCGGCGGCTCGGCCGGCCTGGATCAACGCGATCCGGCGGAGCATCGCGCGGTCGTACCGGCGCTGGTTGCCGTCGGTCCGCCCGGAGACGACGAGCCCCTTCTCCTCGTAGAAGCGCAGCGCGGATGGCGCGACCCCACTTCGCTCCGCAAGCTCTCCGATCGTCAGCTCGTCGCTCACTTGACTTAAACCTTACTTGAGGTTCTAGCCTGGACGGATGGCTACCACCGCGTCACCCACACGGCTCGCGCGCGCCGGGTCGCTTGCCGACGTGCGCGACGCCGGCCGGCTCGTCGTCCACGTCGACCGCCACACGCTCTGCCTGTTCAGCGACGGCGACGAGGTCCACGCCGTCGACAATCGCTGCCCGCACATGGGGTTTCCGCTGCACCGCGGATCGGTCTGCGACGGCATCCTCACGTGTCACTGGCACCACGCGCGCTTCGATCTGCGCACCGGCGGCACGTTCGACCAGTTCGCCGACGATCTCCGCCGCTTTCCGGTCGTGATCGACGGCGACGACGTGCTCGTCGACCTCTCTCCGAACGTCGATCCGGTCGCGACCGCCCGGCGCCGGCTGCAGGACGGCCTCGAGCGCGACATTCCTCTCGTCGTCGCCAAGACGACGATCGCGCTGCTCGAGCACGACCCCTCAGGGGCCGAGCTGTTCCGCGCCGGTCTCGCCTTCGGCGTGAACCGCCGGGGCGGCGGCTGGTTCCGGGGACTGACGACGCTGACCTGCTTCATGCGGCTGGCCCCTCAGCTCGAACCGGTGGACCGCGCCCCCGCCCTCTATCACGGGCTCGCCGACGTGGCACGCGACTCGGTCGACCAGCCGCCGCACTTCACGCTCGAGCCGTTGCCCGGAGCCGCACCGGACGCCGGCCGGCTCGCAGGCTGGTTCAGGCGGTTCGTCGAGGTGCGCGACGCCGAGGGAGCGGAGCGCGCGCTGGCGTCGGCCGTGCGCAGCGGCGCGTCTCGGCGTGAGCTCGCCGACATGCTCTTCGCGGCGGCGACGGACCACCGCTACCTCGACCGCGGTCACACACTCGACTTCGTCAACAAGGCGCTCGAGGCCCTCGACATCGCCGGCTGGGAGCAGGCCGAGCCGGTGCTCGCCTCGCTGCCCGCGCAGCTCGCCGGCGCCGAGCGGATGGAGGAGGCAAACGCCTGGCGCAACCCGGTCGACCTGGTCGTCCACCTCGAGCGCGCGTTCGACGCACTGCCGGCGGTGCTCGGAGATGGTGCGAGCTTGCGCGGAAGCTGGGCAGGCCGCGCAGACCTCGTGCAGATCGTGCTCTCGGCCGACCCTGCCGGGCTCGTCCAGGCACTGCTCGACGCGCTCGCCGGAGGCGCCACCGAGGTGGAGCTCGCGTCGGCCGTCGCGTTCGCGGCGGCGACGCGCATCGCGCGCTTCCCGACCAGCAACGAGTTCGGCGACTGGGACACCGCACTGCACACGTTCACGTTCGCCAATGCCGTCGAGCAGGGCCTGCGCCGCTCGCCCTCGGTCGAGCTGCTCCGCGGCGTGTTCGACGCGGCGGCGAGCGTGCACCTCGATCGCTTCCTCAACGTGCCGGCGGCGCGGCTGCCGGTGCCGCGGAGCGGCGACCCGGAGGCGTTCCTGGACGAGTTGCTACCCGTGCTCGACCGCCAGCAGCGGGTGGACGACGCCGCGCGCATCACCGCGTCGTTCCTGGCCGCCGGCGGCGACTCCGCGCAGCTGATCGCCGCGCTCGGCGCCGGGCTCGTGCGCGAGAACCGCAACTTCCACACGATCCAGTGCGTCGAGGCCGCGACCACCCAGCACGCGCTCGTCAACCGCGACGAAGCCGCCGTCCCGCTGCTCGCCGCGGCGCGTTACCTCGCTGCCCACTCGGCGACGAGCCGCTCCGAGCGGCAGACGTTCGACATCGCGCGGCGGCTCAGCCGCGGCGAGCGCCTGTACGAGGAGCTCGACGCGGCCTCGTAGCAGTCAGGGCCGGAGGACGGCGCGGCGCGGGCCGGCGAGGAAGCCGGCGTCCACGAGCAGGGGCAGCACCTCGCTCTCGCCCACGGGCTCGCCGTCGAAGCGCTCCACCGCGAGCCGCTTCGCCCCGCCCGCGCGAACGTGGGCGACGAGCGCGTCGAGCGCCGGGCGCAGCCAGCTCTCGTCGGGCTCGCGGAGCGGAACGAGCGACCGTCCGCCGCGCTCGACGTAGAGCAGGGGCTCGCCGGCGTCCAGAACCACCAGGCCCCCGGCGACGCGCGCGGCCCGCGCGCCGGCGCGCTTCGGCCACGGCAGCGCGGCTCCGTAGGGCTGCGCCGGATCGGCGGCCGCCAGCACGATCGGGACGCCCTCGCCCCGCTCGCGCACCTCGCGCAGCCGCTCGACCGCACCTCCGAGCGCGAACTGCGCCCCGCCGAGGCCTTCGACGAAGTAGCCGCGACGGCACAGGCCGAGCGTCTCGAGCGCGCGCAGCTCGGCGTACACCGCCCCGTAGCCGCCGGGGATGCCCTCGGCGCGAACCCCGTCCCGGGTGACGATGCCCTGCCGCTCGAGCAGGAGCTCGGCCAGCGCCCTGCGGTCGGGTGCAGCCGCGAACAGGCGCCCGGTCAGCGACCAGCGGCCCTGGGTGGCCGTCGTCACGCCCGCGCGGCGGCGCGAGAAGCGCCGCGGGCGCCGCTCCGCGCTCGGCAGCCCGTTGCGGCGCGTCGCCCGCAGCGGCGCCCAGGCGTCGTTCGTCACCTCGCCGGCCCACACGAGATCCCACAGCGCGGGCAGCGCGTCGGCCTCCTCGAGGCCGGACTCCGCGATCAGCTCGTCCCAGTAGAGCGCGTGGACGAGCGCGGCGCGCAGCGCGTCGTGGACGGCGTCCGCCGACGACGGTGCACCGGAGACGCGCCCGAGCGCAGCCGCATCCTCGCGGAAGTAGAGCGCCACGCGGTCGGCGCCGGCGCCGAGCCACACGACCTCGCCGCTCGCGCAGAGAGCATCGAGGTGCTCCGGCCGGTAGCCGGGCACGCGCCGCGGGAGGAGCTGCGACTCCCAGAGCGCGACGGGCAGCGGCAGGGCCTGGAGCGGGACGAGCGCCTCGCGCAGCGTCGCCCGCCTGCCGATCCCGTGCCAGGCGGGCAGGAAGCGCGCCAGCGCCTCCCGCTCGACCGGCTCGACCTCACGGCGCAGCGCGGCGAGCGATGCACGGCGCAGGCGGCGCAGCACGTCGGGGTCGCACCACTCCCGCTCGGTCCCGCCCGGTCGCAGCTCGCCGCGCACGAGGGCCCCGTCGAGCTCGAGCTGCTGGAGCTCGGGAGTGACGTCGCGCCCGAAGCGGGCGCACGCCTCGGCGGTCGTGAACGGCCCGCGGCCCTTCGCAAACCGAAGCACGAGGCCGCGCAGCGCGTCGGGAACGCGGTCGAGGAACACGCCCGGCAGCCCCGAGGGCGGCATCGCCCCGAGGGCGTCGCGGTAGCGGCCGGCGTCCTCCGCCGCGATCAGCCGCTCCTCGCCGGCAATGCGCACGACGACGGCGCGGCGCTCGTCGAGGAGCGGTGCCGCGAGCGCCGGCTCGTACTCGCCCGCCCGGAGGTCGCCCCGCACGCGAAGCTTGTCGTGGAGCTGATCGGGTGTCGCCGGGTCGCCGCGAAGCTGCCGCTCCACCTCCTCGACGGCATCGCGGTCCAGGAGGTCCCTGAGCTCCTCCTGGCCGAGCAGCTCGCGCAGCAGGTCGCGGTCGAGGCTCAACGCCTGCGCGCGCCGCTCGGCGGGCGGCGTGTCGTCCTCGTACATGTAGGTGGCGATGTAGTCGAAGAGCAGCGACGCCGAGTACGGCGACGCCGTCTGCGTCTCGACCTCGACGAGGTCGATCTCGCGCGTCTGCAGCGCCGCCAGCAAGCCGCGCAGGGCCGGCAGGTCGAAGACGTCCTGCAGGCACTCGCGGAACGTCTCGAGCACGACCGGGAACGACCCGTAGCGCCGCGCCACCTGCAGCAGCGACTGCGCCTTCAGGCGCTGCTGCCACAGCGGGGTGCGCACGCCGGGACGCCGGCGCGGGATCAGGAGCGCGCGCGCCGCGTTCTCGCGGAAGCGCGACCCGAAGAGGGCGGTGTCGCCGAGCTCCGCGACGACGAGGTCCTCGACCTCACCGGGCTCGACGATCAGCTCGTCGACGGGAGGCGGGGCATCGGTCTCGGGGAAGTGCAGCGCGATGCCGTCGTCCGACCAGATCGACTGCGCCTCGAGCCCGTGCGCCTCGCGCAGCTTCGCGGCGATCGCCATCGCCCACGGCGCGTGCACGCGGCCGCCGAACGGGGTGAGGATGCATACGCGCCAGTCGCCGATCTCGTCGCGGAAGCGCTCGACCACGATCGTGCGGTCCGTGGGGACGGCCCCGGTCGCGTCCTGCTGCTCGCGGAGGAACGTGAGCAGGTTGCGAGCGGCGCGCTCGTCGAGGTGGTACTCGCCGCGCAGCCGCTCCGCCGCCGTCGACTCCGGCAGCGCCGACAGCTCCCGCGAAGCGGCGCCGATCTTCTGCCCGAGCTCGAAGGGACGGCCGACTCCCTCGCCCTTCCAGAACGGGACGGCTCCGGGAACGCCGGGAGCCGGCGAGACGAGCACGCGGTCGCGCGTGATCTCCTCGATCCGCCAGCTCGAGGCCCCGAGCAGGAACGTCTGCCCGGCGCGCGCCTCGTAGACCATCTCCTCGTCCAGCTCGCCCACCCTGCCGCTGCCGTCGACCAGGAACACGCCGAACAATCCGCGGTCGGGGATCGTCCCGGCGTTGGTGACGGCCAGCCGGCGGGCCCCGTCGCGCGCCCTGATCGTCCCGCCGGTGCGGTCCCACACGATGCGCGGGCGCAGCTCGGCGAACTCGTCCGACGGATACCGCCCCGCCAGCATGTCGAGCACGTTCTCGAGCTGCGACCGCGACAGGTCGCGGAACGGGTGGGCCCGCGTGACCAGCGCGTGCAGCTCGTCGACCGTGATCTCGCTGTCGACCGCGATCGCGACGATCTGCTGCGCGAGCACGTCGAGCGGATTCGCGGGGATGCGTGTCTCCTCGATCTCGCCGTCGCGCATCGCGCGCGCCACGACCGCGCTCTCGAGCAGGTCGGCGCGGAACTTCGGGAAGATGCGCCCCTTCGACACCTGCCCGAGCTCGTGCCCGGCGCGGCCGATCCGCTGCAGCCCGCGCGCGACGGACTTCGGCGACTCCACCTGGATCACGAGGTCGACGGCGCCCATGTCGATCCCGAGCTCGAGGCTCGACGTCGCGACGAGGCAGGGGATGCGACCGGCCTTGAGGTCCTCCTCGACGAGCACACGCTGCTCGCGCGCGAGCGAGCCGTGATGGGCGCGCGCGAGCTCGCGCTCCGCCAGCTCGTTCAGACGGAGCGCGAGGCGTTCCGCGAGCCGGCGGTTGTTGACGAACACGATCGTCGAGCGGTGCTGCTCGACGAGACGGAGGATCTCCGGATAGATCGACGGCCAGATCGACTGCACGCCGCGCTCGGTCCCGATGTCCATCTCCTGGCCGTCTGCGGGCGCCGGATGGGAGAGCGCACCGGTCGAGCCGAGCTCCCGCAGGTCCTCGACGGGGATCACGACCTCGAGGTCGAGCTCCTTGCGCGACCCGGCGTCGACCAGCTCGATCGGCCGCCCGCCCGAGACGAAGCGGCCGATCTCCTCGAGCGGCCGCTGCGTGGCGGACAGCCCCACCCGCTGCATCGGCGCGTCCAGCAGGGCCTCCAGGCGCTCCACGCTCAACGCGAGGTGCGAGCCGCGCTTCGTGCCGGCGACGGCGTGCACCTCGTCGAGGATGAGCGTCTCGACGCCGCGCAGCGTCTCGCGCGCCTGCGAGGTCAGCATCAGGTACAGCGACTCGGGCGTCGTGATCAGGATGTCGGGCGGCTCGCTGACGAGCCCGCGCCGTTCCTTGGCCGGCGTGTCCCCCGTCCGCACGGCGACGCGAACCTGCGACTCGAGCCCGGCCAGCGGCCCACGCAGGTTGCGCTCGATGTCGTAGTTGAGCGCCTTGAGCGGCGAGACGTAGAGCACGCGCAGGCCCTGTCCCGGCGCCGGTGCCAGCCGGTCGAGCGCGTAGAGGAACGCGGTCAGGGTCTTGCCGGACCCGGTCGGCGCCTGGATCAGCACATGCGAGCCGGATGCGATCGCGGGCCAGCCGAGCCGCTGGGCGGGCGTGGGCGCCTCGAACGTGCGCTCGAACCACGCCCGCGTCACAGGAGAGAAGACGCCGAGCGGATCCACATCGGCCACAGTACTGATTCCCAGCCCGCTCACAGGGGGCGCCGTTACCGTCCCGGACGTGGACGAGGAGCGCTTCACCCGACGCAGGTCGCTGGCCCGGCTCGGCACGTTGCTGGCGGCGGCCGCGGGCGGCGGGATCGCCGCGGCGCAGGCCGAGGGCGGCGACGGGCCCACTGCGGTCTCGACGGGGCTCGTGTCGTGTGTGCTCACGCCGGAGCTGACCGAGGGCCCGTACTACATCGCCGGCGAGAAGGTGCGGCGCAACATCACCGACGGGCACCCCGGTACGCCGCTCGCGCTCCGGCTGACCGTCGTCGACGCGTCGACGTGCCGTCCGATCAGGGGAGCGGCGGTCGACGTCTGGCACGCGGACGCGTCCGGTGTCTACTCGGGATTCGGCGCCGGCGCCTCGAGTCGCACGTTCATGCGGGGCATCCAGCCGACGAACGCCGCCGGACTCGCGAGCTTCGTCACCGTCTACCCCGGTTGGTACACGGGACGCACCGTCCACATCCACGTCAAGGTGCACGTCGGCGGCAACGTCGTGCACACGGGTCAGCTGTTCTTCCCCGACCGGATCACCGACGCCGTGTACGAGCGGAAGCCGTACTCGTCGCGGCCGAACCGCGACACGCGCAACGCGCAGGACTCGATCTTCGTAAACGGCGGCAAGCGCTCGATGCTGGGACTGCGCCGAGCCGCGACGGGGTGGGGCGCGGCGATCACGATGGGCGTTCACCGGCGCTGACCGCCGCGCGCAGCCGGTCCACGTCGGCGCGCAGTTCGTCCCCGGGAAACGGCGGCGGTTCGTCGTCCGGGAACGGGAACGGCCACTCGGGCCGCGGATCGAGCGCGTACCGCGGGATCACGTGCGCGTGGAGGTGCGGCAGCGAGTTGCCGAGCAGCTGGTAGTTGAGCTTCACCGGCTCGAAGCAGTCGATCAGGGCCCGGCCGACGGCGAGCAGCTCCTGCCAGAACAGCACCGCCTCGTCGGCGCCGAGGTCAGTCGGCTCGGCGACGTGACGTCCCCGCCAGACGGCGACCGTATAGCCGCGTTGGATCGCGGCGCGCTGCAGGTACGCATCGACCACCTGACCGGCGAAGTAGCGCACGCCGTGGCGCGTCTCGTCGGGCCGTCCCTGCTCGCAGAACGCACAGCCCTCGCCGCGCCTGAGTGCGTAGAAGGCGGCCGGCCATTCCACGCACCGGATTCTGCCGGGCGCGTAGGATCGCGGCATGCCCGATGCGCTCTGGTTCACCGACGATCCGGCGGCATGCAGGCTGCTCGCCGACGATCCGTTCGCGCTGCTCGTCGGGTTCGCGATCGACCAGCAGGTACCGGTGCAGAAGGCGTTCGCCGGGCCGTACGTGCTCCGTGAGCGCGCGAAGACGCTCGACCCGCGGAAGCTCGCGGCAGCCGACCTGGCGCCGCTGTTCGCGGAGCGGCCCGCGATCCACCGCTTCCCGAGCGCGATGGCGGACCGTGTACGCGACCTCGCGGCCGTGGTCAGCGAGGACTACGGCGGCGACGCAGCCCGGATCTGGACGGAGGCGAAGGACGGTGCCGACCTGAAGAAGCGGATCGGAGCGCTGCCGGGCTTCGGCCCGATGAAGGTGACCGCCCTCGGCTCGGTGCTCGCGAAGCGGTTCGGCGTCGGCGTCGCGAAGGATCTGGTGCCCGCCCATCCGACGCTCGGCGACGTCGACTCGCCCGAGGCGCTCGAGCGCTACCAGGCGGCCAAGCGGGCCCACAAGGCCGATCTGCGCGCGCGTGCCGGAAAGCCCTGAGCATCGTTCGGGAAGAGGAACCTACGGTTCCCTTCCCGAGACCCATCCCTCCCTCGGCGCCCGCAGTAGCGGTGGCGTGCTTCGCCTCCCGGCCGGCCGAGCCGGCCTCCGGCGGCAACCGCTCCCTCCTCCGACACCCGACGCACGAGCACTCCCGGGCCGCGAAAGGCACACGTGCCCGAAACGCCTGAGCAGTTCTGGGAGCGCGCGCACGGCGCGCTCCGGGCCCCTCCGGTCGAGGAGTGGGACACGTGGCCGTTCGTGGGCGGCGTCGTCCCGCGCGGGCTCGAGCGGCCGGCGGAGGAGGAGGTCCGGCGCCACGGCGCACGGCGGGGTCGGCTGCCGGCGCTGCAGCGAGGGCGACGCGGACGCGCTTTGGTCGGACGAGCACTGGATCGTGCGTGCGCTCCCTCGCAGCGGGCTGCCGATGGTCGTGCTGCTCGAGACCCGTGCGCACCACGACTTCCCCGACCTTCCCGACGAGCTGGCCGCCGAGCTCGGCCCGCTGCTCCTGCGTGTCCACCGCGCCGTGCTCGCGGCGGGCGACATCGGGCGAGTCCACGTCTGCCGCTTCGGAGAAGGGAGCGAGCACTTCCACATGTGGTTCATCGCACGCCCGGCGCGGATGCACCAGCTGGCGAGCTCGTTCGCGATGGTCTGGGACGACGTCCTCCCGCCGGTTCCCGAGGCCCCCTGGCGGGTGAGCTGCGAACGCGTGCGCGCAGCGCTCGAAGGCTGAGGCAGGCGTAGAGAAGGTGCCAGGCACCAAGGTGCCTGGCACCCTGCTCCACCAGCCCGCGAGCTCGTTCGCGATGGTCCGGGACGACGTCCTCCCGCCGGTTCCCGAGGCGCCCTGGCGGGCGAGCTGCAAGCGCGTGCGCGCAGCGCTCGAAAGCCGAGGCAGGCGTAGAGAAGGTGCCAGGCACCAAGGTGCCTGGCACCCTGCTCCACCAGCCCGCGAGCTCGTTCGCGATGGTCCGGGACGACGTCCTCCCGCCGGTTCCCGAGGCGCCCTGGCGGGCGAGCTGCAAGCGCGTGCGCGCAGCGCTCGAAGACTGAGACAGGCGTAGAGAAGGTGCCTGGCACCAAGGTGCCTGGCACCGTGCTCCGGGAGGCGAAGCGCGCCACCGCGACACCGGGTGCGAAGGGAGGGATGGGCCTCGGGAAGGGAACCGTGGGTCCCCTTCCCGAAGTGGTTCACCGAGGCGGTGGGCCGTCGACCGTCCAGTGGCGCGCGACCGTGACGAGCCAGCCGCTGTCGTCGCGCGGCGTGAACGAGAAGAGGCTGATCGCGCGACGGCCGAGCTCGTGGTCGCCGTAGAGGATCTCGACGCCGATCCGCCGCCGCTCCTCGATCGCCCGTCGCGCCATGACGAACGCCTCGTCGGACGGGTCGCGGAAGGCGCCCTGCCAGAACCCGACCTCTCCCGGCGCGAGGTAGAGGTCGCGCGTCAGCCGGCTGAAGTCCTCGAGCGGCACGTGGTCTGAGACGCCGGCGAGCCGCTCCGGGTGCAGGTACCAGCCGTGCAGCACGGCGATCCCGGTGCCGACGTTGCGCAGCGAGGCGGCCAGGTAGATCACCTCGTCCGTCACCTCGGCGATCCCGCCGCCGCCCGGGACGAGGAACCAGCGGTCGTCGGAGAAGCCGACCTTCTGAGCCGGATCGTCCAGGCGCGACGGCAGGAGCACGGGCCGCAGCCCGGCGAGCAGGGAGCGCTCCGCCACCCGCGCCGCCCGGTTGGCCGATCGGACGGAGGCGAAGGTCGCGACCGCGAGCACGAACGTCGCCGCGGCCGTCCCGATCGACGAGACGGTGACCCAGTCGGTCGCGAGCATCACGCGGCCGACCGTAGGCTTCTCAACGCGGGGCCGAGCGACTGGCCCCCGCGCAGCACCGGCTCGAACAGGTCGCCCTCGCGTGCGACCCGCTCGAGCGCAACCGGCATCGTGAAGTCACGCGGCCGGACGTCGTCGGCCAGCTCCTCCCAGCGCAGCGGCGTCGAGACGGGCGCGCCGGGCTTGGGCCGCACCGAGTACACCGAGGCGATCGTCTTGCCCCACCCGTTCTGGCGGTGGTCGACGAGGACGCCGGAGCGCTTCTTCTTCAGCCACTCGGTCGTCACCTCGCCCGGGTGCGCAGCCTCGAGCCGCCGTGAGAGCAGCTCCGCGAACGCGTAGGTGTCCTCGAAGGTCGACCGGCGCGTGATCGGGACGAGCACGTGGATGCCGTCGGAGCCGCTCGTCTTCACGTACGAGCGCAGGCCGAGCTCGTCGAGCGCCGCGCGCACGTAGTGCGCCACGCGGATGCAGAGCGCGAACGCGTCGGGCTCATCCGGAGGGTCGAGGTCGAAGAGCACGAAATCCGGGCGGTCGGGCCTGTCGACGCGCGAGTACCACGCGTTCATGTCGATGCAGTGCATCTGCACCATCCAGAGCAGCGCGTCGCGCGAATCGACGAGGGGGAAGTCGACCAGCCGCGACTCGCCCTTCCCGCCGCGGGGCCAGGTGCGGAACTGCCGCGTCTCGATCCAGTCGGGGATCCCCTTCGGCGCCTGCTTCTGGAAGAACGCCCCGCCGGCGATCCCCTCCCGCCAGCGCTTCATCGTGAACGGCCGGTCGCGCAGGTGCGGGACGATCGCGTCGGCGACGCGGCCGTAGTAGTCGAAGAGGTCGCCCTTGGTGATGCCGTCACCGGGGAAGAGGACGCGATCGGCCGAGGACAGCGTGACCTGCCGCGTCACGGGAGCGTCGTCCAATCGACTGTCGTCACCACGGTGAGCGCATACTCCGCTGCCATCAATGGGCGGATGCGGGCCGCGAGTGCGGCACGCTCGCCGTTCGCGAGTGCGGCTGGAGAGCTCCGCGTGAGCTCGAGCCCGGCGAGGTCCTGCCCCGAGATGATCGAGCGCTCCTCGAAGGCGGCGTGCTCGAGCGGGCCGAACGGCGAGCGGGCGATGTCGTCGCGCCAGTCGCCTGCAGGCGGGCGGCCGCCGCGGAAGCGCATGTAGAGATCCGTGAGCAGGTCGCGGACTTGATCGGGAAGCGGCGGCTGCTCGCGCCCGTACCAGTCGCGCCAGAGCAGCGCAAGACCACCGCCCGGATTCAGGACACGCACGATCTCGGCGAGAGCCGGTTCCGGATCGAACCAGATGAAGGCATCCCCGACGAAGACCGCGTCCACCTCTCCGTCCCCGACGGGTATGTCCTCTGCCACGCCCGGCCGCGCGTCGCCGTCGAGGTAGGCACGCATCTCGCCGTCGGGCTCGACCGCGATCACGTGCCCGACGCGGGCCGCGAGCGGACGCGTCAGCTTGCCGGTGCCGGCCGCGAGGTCGAGGACGGTGGCGCCGGGCCCGAGCCCGAGCCCGGCGAGGGCGCGGTCGACGGCCGCCGCCGGATACTCGGGCCGCAACCGCTCGTAGGATTCCGCGACCCGCCCGAAGGTGCGGCCGACCCCAGAGCCTCTAGGAGACGCCGGCGAGGAGCGAGGCACGGTCCTCCTTGAGCATCTCGCGGGCGATCACGATGCGCTGGATCTGGTTCGTGCCCTCGTAGATCTGCGTGATCTTCGCGTCGCGCATCATCCGCTCGACCGGGAACTCCGAGATGTAGCCGTAGCCGCCGAGGACCTGCACCGCATCGGTCGTGACCTGCATCGCGACGTCGGAGCAGAAGAGCTTCGCCATCGCGGACAGCTTCGTCAGCTCCGGTCCCGTGTCGCCCTCGTCGATCATCCGCCCGACCTTGTACAGGAGGCCGCGGGCCGCCTCGCAGCGCGTCTCCATGTCGGCCAGCATCCCGGCGATCAGCTGGTGCTCCGCGATCGGCCGACCCATCGTCTCCCGCGTGCGCGCGTAGTCGAGCGCGTAGTCGGTCGCCCCCTGAGCGAGCCCGAGCCCCTGCGCGCCGATCCCCGGGCGCGAGCGGTCGAGGATGCGCATCGCGATCCGGAACCCCTCCCCTTCCTCGCCGAGGCGGTTCGCGGCGGGGACGCGGCAGCCGTCGAAGAACACCTCGCCCGTCGTCGACCCCTTGATCCCCATCTTCGGCTCGATCCTCCCCACCTCGAGGCCGGGCGTCTCGGCCTCGACAACGAACGCCGAGATCCCTCCGTGCCCCAGGGCGGGATCGGTCTTCGCGAACGCCACGTAGAGCGACGCCACTCCGGCGTTGGTGATGAAGCGCTTGCCGCCGTCGAGCACGTAGACGTCGCCGTCGAGACGCGCCGTCGTCCGCATCGCCGCGCTGTCCGAGCCCGACCCCGGCTCGGTGAGCGCATACGCCGCCAGCCACTCCCCCGAGGCCAGGCGCGGCAGGAACCGCCGCTTCTGCTCGTCGCTCCCGGAGAGCTTGATCCCCAGCGAGCCGAGCTCCTGCACCGCCACGATCAGCCCACTCGTCGCGCACACCTTCGACAGCTCCTCGATCACGACGAGCGTCATCAACGCCGACGCCCCGATCCCACCGAACTCCTCGTCGAACAACACGCCGAACACGTCGTTCTCGCGATAGAGCTCGACCACGTCCCACGGGAACTCCGCCGACTTGTCGATCTCCGCCGCCCGCGGCGCGATCCGCTCGCGCGCCAGCGCGCGCACCAGCTCGCGAATCTCGCGCTGCTCGTCGGTCAGCGGATCGAGCGCACTCAAGGCGCGCTCTAGTCTACGGGCGCTCCCGCCGATACAGGGACCGTGTCAGTCGCCGCCCCCTTGCTCGCGCTCGTCGTCATCGCGACACTGCTCGCCGCGTCGGGTGTGATGCTGCTGCTCGTCGCCGGCCAGTAGATTCGGCCCGTGATCCTCGAGAACGGGCTCGTTCGCACGCTCGACCCGCAGCTGCCCACGGTGCGCGCGCTCTCGATCGCCGGCGACGTCGTCGCGGGCGGCGTCGGCGTGCACGAGACTGCGCTTCCGTCCCCGGAGGTGGTCGACCTGTGCGGCTACACGGTGCTGCCCGGCCTGACCGATTCGCACGTCCACTTCCCGACCTGGGCGGTCGCACAAGCGGAGGTGTCACTCGACGGCTGCGCCTCGCTCGACGACGCGCTCGAACGGCTGCGCGCGGCGCCGCGCCCGCCGTCGGGACGATGGCTGCGCGGCTTCGGCTGGCGAAGCGGCGACTGGGCTCCCGCGCGCGAGCCGACGCGTCACGACCTCGACCCGATCACCGGAGACGTGCCGGCCGCGCTGATCGCGAAGGACTACCACTCGCTCTGGCTCAACTCGGCTGCGCTGGCGCGCGCCGACGGCGACCTCGAGGTGGCGGGCGGCGTGGTCGAGCGCGACGGCGCCGGGGAGCCGACCGGCGTGCTGCGCGAAGAGGCGGCCTGGCGCTTCAAGGACCGCTACCTCACGCTCCAGGACGAGGAATACGTCGAGGCGATGCGGCGCGGCGTGCGCGTCGCCGCGAGCCGCGGTGTCACGGCCGTGCACGACAAGGACGGCTGGCTCGGCGCGCTCGGCCTGTGGCAGCGGCTCGAGTCCTCCGGCGCCCTCTCGCTGCGTGTCTGGCAGTCGATCCCCGCGGGCCTCGCCGAGCAGGCCCGAGAGCTCGGCCTGCGCTCGGGTCTCGGCGGCCCGCTGCTCACGCTCGGCTATCTCAAGGTCTTCATGGACGGGACGCTCGGCTCGCAGACGGCGTGGATGCTCGAAGGCGGCGGGGTGCAGATCACGAGCGGCGACGAGCTCGCCGAGATCGTGCGGCGCGGCGCCGCGTGCGGCTTCCCGGTCGCGGTGCACGCGATCGGCGACCGCGCGAACCGCGAGGCGCTCGATGCGTTCGAGCGGACGCGCGCCGAGTGGGAGCCTCTCGGCCTCCGCCAGCGGATCGAGCACGCCCAGTTGCTCGCGCCCGAGGATGTCGGCCGGTTCGGCGCGATCGGGGTGGCCGCCTCGGTGCAGTTCTCGCACGCGCCGTCCGATCGCGACCTCGCCGACCGCAACTGGTCCGGCAAGACCGACGGAGCCTACGCGTTCCGGTCACTGCTCGACTCGGGCGCGCTGGTCGCGAACGGATCCGACGCGCCGATCGAGGAGCTCGACCCGCTCGCCGGCATCCGCGCGGGCGTCCGCCGAACGATCGACGAGCGGCCCGCCTGGCATCCCGAGCAGGCGGTCACGGTCGACGAGGCGTTCCGCGCGACCTGCGTCGCCCCGGCCTGGCTCTCGCACGACGAGCGTCGGCGCGGGCGGCTCGTGCCCGGGATGCTGGCCGACCTCGTCGTCCTCGACCGCGACCCCTGGGACGACCTCGACGCGCAGATCGTCGCGACCATGGTCGGCGGCCGCTGGGTGCACAACCCGCCCCCCTGGTAGGGCCGCGAGGGGGCGCGAGGTTTTTCCTCGGGCTTACGAAGCGAGAACGGCCGGCTTGCGCGACGGGTCGAAGGTTGCAGGCGTCAGCCCGTTTCGACCCACGCAGGAGGAACCCACGATGAAGCATCGCCTGATCCTGTCCCTCGCCCTCGTCGCGCTGGCCGGCGCCGCGGTGGCTGCGACGGCGACAGGCGGCCCCAAGCGGCAGCTGTTCCTGTTCAGGGGCCAGCTCGTGAACGCCGGCTCGAGCAACGTTCAGGTGCAGGTCGCCGGCGGCAACCACGCGGCGCTCAAGGCGCTGATCGGCCAGTCGCAGGATCAGACGTTCGCGCTCGGCTCGTCGACCGAGATCCTCGTCTGGTCGCACGGCGTCGCGCACGTCGGCTCGGTCACCGACCTGAAGGCCGGCGACAGCGTCCAGGTGAACGTCCGGGCGCCGCACGGATCGACGCTGCAGACGATCGAGTCCACCCCGGCCGGGACGGTCGGCGATCACGGAGCGTCGACCAAGACGGCCTCGCGCCCCCTCTACCTGTACGTCGGCACCGTCACCGGCCCGCAGTCGGGTGGTCGCATCGCGCTGCACGTGACGAGCGGGAACTGGCGCGGCCTGCAGACGATGCTCGGTCAGTCACTCGACCAGAGCTTCTCCTACGACGACGGCACGATCTTCCTGCTGTGGCAGGGCAAGGTGCCGACCGTGATCGATGCGTCGCATCTGCAAGCCGGGGACCGGATCACGATCCGGGTCCGCGCCCCGCGTTCCTCGACGCTCGCCCAGATCGAGGCCACGCCGGCCAGGCACGTCGGCGACCACGAGCCGGGCAACCCCCAGACCGAGAACTAGCGGCCTGACCTGAGCGACCACCGCCGTGGCCGTCCTCTAGGCGGCCGCGGCGGCACGGTCCCCCCGTCGACGATCGCGCGCGGGACGCCGACGGTGAGCCAGCCGGCGAGCCGCGCGTCGCCGATCGCCCGTGCGGCGGCCGTGAGCCCGATCGCGCGGACCGACGCCGCGTGGGCGTCGCTCGCGATCACGTGCACGAGGCCGTCGTCGAGCAGCCGGCGCACCGAGCGCTGCGGCACGCGACCGAAGCGCCCGTCGACCGACGCGGCCGTCACCTGGACGAGCGCGCCCGCGGCGACCAGGCCCGCCACGAGCTCGGGACGCTGCTGGACGTCAGGGCTTCGCTCGGGATGGGCGAGCACCGGCGTGATCCCGGCGGCGAGCAGCCGGTCGAAGCGCACGCCGATGTCGAGCGGCCATCCGTGGTAGGGGGTCTCGACGAGCAGGTAGCCCGGGTTGCCGGCGAGTCCGAAGCGGCGAAGCTCCTCCACCGGGCGGTCGAGCTCAGCGATGTCGAGCTCGCCCCCGGGCAGCAGCGCGACCGTGTCGCCGGCGACGGCCCGCACCGCTGCGAGCGCCGAGGCCATCTGCTCCGGTGTCGTCGGATGGTCGTGGCGGACGTGCGGCGTCGCCGCGAGGATCTCGATCCCGTCGGCGGCCGCGGCCCGGCAGATCTCGAGCGCCTCGGCGAGGTCGGCGGCGCCGTCGTCGATCCCGGGCAGGACGTGGCTGTGGAGGTCGATCAAAGGGACGCGTACGCGAGGAACAGCTCTCGCGCCGCGGCGATGCCGAGCGGGACGTACTCGACGAGGAGCCGCTCGTTCGGCGAGTGGATCTGCGAGTCGGGGAGGCCGAAGCCGGTGATCACGACCGGGATCCCCTTGCCGACCAGCGCCGGCACGATCGGGAGCGTGCCGCCCGACCGGATCAGGAGCGGCCGGCGGCCGAGCGCGCGCTCGAAGGCGTCGAGGCCGAGCTGGATCGCCTTCGACCCGGGGGGCACGAGCCCCGGCTCGGCCGACGAGAGGTGCTCGACGGTGACGTCTGCGGCGGCCGGGACGGCTGCACGAAGCAGACGCTCCACCTCGCCGGCGATCACGTCCGTGCGCTGCCCGGGCGCGACCCGGATCGAGACGTTCGCCGCCGCCTCGACCGGGAGGACGGTCTTCTGGAGGTGCGGCGAGCCGCTCACGATCCCGTTCACGTCGAGGGAGGGCTCGGCGAACGTCCGCGGATAGAAGTCCTCGGCAGCCTTCGCGTCCTTCGCGCGCGCGCCTGCCTCGGCCAGCTCGTCGGCGCCGGAGGGCAGGCTCGCCCAGCTCGCCACCTCGGCAGCCGTCGGTGCCGCGATTCCCTGCCGCAGCGGCTCGGCGAGCGTCCCGTCGTGCGAGATCAGCGCGTCGAGCGCCTGCATCAACGCGTGCGCGGCGTTGAGGGCCGCGCCGCCGTAGACGCCCGAGTGCAGGTCGCGCTCACCGGTCCGCACGACGACGTGGAAGTAGGCGATCCCGCGTGTCGCGATGTTGAAGGCCGGGACGTCTCGGCGCACCATCCCGCTGTCGAAGATCACTGCCGCATCGGCACCCCGCTCGTCGCGCTCGACGAACTCGACGATCGAGTGGCCGCCGCTCTCCTCCTCGCCGTCGCAGCAGAAGCGCACGTTGACGGGCAGCTCGCCCGCGCGGGCGAGCTCGCGCGCGCCCGCGAGCAGGAGGTAGAGCAGACCCTTGTCGTCGACGGCGCCGCGGCCGTAGAGGTACTCGCCGCGGATCTCGGGCTCGAACGGCGGCGAGTCCCACAGCTCGACCGGGTCGGGCGGCTGGACGTCGAAGTGCCCGTAGCAGAGCACGGTCGGCGCCTCGCCCTCCGTCGAAGCCTTCAGCTCGCCGATCGCGAGCGGCTGGCCGTTCCAGTCGACGAGCTCGCAGCTTCCCCCGGCATCCGTGATGAAGTCGCAGACCCATTGCCCGGCCTTCAGGACGTCGCTCGCATGCAGCGGGTTGGCGCTGATCGACGGGATGCGAAGGAGCTCCGCCAGCTCGTCGAACCAGGGCTCCGACATGCCGCGAGCCTATCTACCCGTGACGTCCGACTCCTCGTGGTCGAGCAGCTTTGGCGGCCGGAGCGGAGCTCCGCCCGGCGGGAGGCCAAACACGCGTCGCGGCGTCGCGCCACCGGGAAGGGGGGTCTCGGAGGGAAACCGGGAAGGTCTCCCTCCCGACTCTGCGAGCACCCGTCTGGTGACGCCGCCGCTGCGCGGCCGGAGCCGGGCTCCGCCCGGCGGGAGGCCAAACACGCGTCGCGGCGTCGCGCCACCGGGAAGGGAGGGTCTCGGGAGGGAAACCGGGAAGGTCTCCCTCCCGACTCTGCGAGCACCCGTCTGGTGACGCCGCCGCTGCGCGGCCGGAGCCGGGCTCCGCCCGGCGGGAGGCCAAACACGCGTCGCGGCGTCGCGCCACCGGGAAGGGAGGGTCTCGGGAGGGAAACCGGGAAGGTCTCCCTCCCGACTCTGCGAGCACCCGTCTGGTGACGCCGCCGCTGCGCGGCCGGAGCCGGGCTCCGCCCGGCGGGAGGCCAGACACGCGTCGCGGCGTCGCGCCACCGGGAAGGGAGGGTCTCGGGAGGGACACCGGGAAGGTTTCCCTCCCGACGAACTATGCGACTTCGCGGAGCTTCTCGCTGTCGGCGAGCGCGCGGAGCTTCTTCAGGCTCTGGTTCTCGATCTGCCGGATCCGCTCCCGCGTGACCCGGAAGGTGCGGCCGACCTCGTCGAGCGTGCAGGGCGACTCGCCGTTCAACCCGTAGCGAAGCTCGAGCACGCGCCGCTCGCGCTGCGAGAGCGCGGAGAGGCACTTCTGGAGCGCTGCGATCCGGAACGCCGTGTCCGCGGCCTCGTCCGGCAGCGGCGCGCTGTCGTCCTCGATGAAGTGCCCGAACTCCGACTCCTCCTCGTCGCCGACGGGCTTCTCGAGCGAGACCGGCACCTGCGACGTCCGGCGGATCGCCTCGACCTCCTCGACGGTCATGTCGAGCTCGGCGGCGATCTCGGAGCTCAGGGGCTCTCGCCCGCGCTCGGCCCGCAGCTTCCGCTCGGCGCGCACGATCTTGTTCAGCTTCTCGACGACGTGGACGGGCATCCTGATCGTCCGCGCCTTGTCGGCGAGCGCACGGGCCACCGCCTGCCGGATCCACCACGTCGCGTAGGTCGAGAACTTGTAGCCCTTGCGCCAGTCGAACTTCTCGGCGGCGCGCACGAGCCCGATCGTTCCCTCCTGGATCAGGTCGAGGAACGGCAGTCCCTGGTTGCGATAGCGCTTTGCGATCGAGACGACGAGGCGCAGGTTCGCCTCGATCATCTCCTGCTTCGCGAGGTGGTCGCCGCGCTCGATCCGCTTCGCCAGCTCGACCTCCTGCGCAGCGGTGAGCAGGTCGACGCGTCCGACGTCCTTCAGAAAGAGCTGCAGCGAATCGGTCGTGAACTCGAACTCGAGCTCGGGCGGCTCGTCGACCTCCTCGGCCGTGATCGCGTCGAGCTCCGCGTAGAGCTCGACCTCGGTCGTCTCCTGGTCGACCTGCGGCTCTTCGTCGATCTCCGCCGTCCGGCGGGCCCTCGTTCCCATCGTTCCCCCTCGCTGGATGGGCAACTGTCGCATCGGGGCCGGACGGACGCCAGGGCCGCCCGGCTCATTTTTGCAGTCCCTCGGTCCTGCCGCTTTCAAGACGCTGGACGAAGGCATTCGCTTCCCGGCCGAGCCTCGTGTGCGGCGAAAGCCGCTTCGCAGCTTCGAACTCGACCAGTGCCTGGGCGCCCTGGCCGGTCCACGCCAGCAGTAGGCCGAGGTGGTACCGGACCGAGACGCTCTTCGGGAAGCGCTTGACGAGCGGGCCGAGTCGCGAGAACGACGCCGAGAGGTCGGACTCGTCGAAGCGCCCCACGGCGGCGGCGACCTGCGCCTGGTCGTCGTTCGGATGGAGGCGTGCCGCCCGTGCGAACAGCCGTTCGGCCGTGTGCTGGTGACCTGCGCTCTGAGCGGCGATCCCGCGCAGGATCAGCGGATCGACGGGCCCGTCGGGCTCGAAGACCGGGTAGCCCTGCGAGAAGAACTGCGGGTGCAGGATCGAGTCGGCGCGGATCTCGTAGAACGTGTTGCTCCCGGACGTCTTCGCGCTCTGGAATGCCTGGCCCGCCTCGGTCAGGTAGCCGGCGCAGAAGAGCGCGAGCCCGTAGTTGAACTGCACGGCCGGGTCGCCGGGAGCCGCCTGGACGATCGGCTCCATCGCGATCGCCGCCTGGCGCACCGGCAGCGAGAACGCGTGGCGGATCGCCGCCTGGTGGGCCGACGGGACCCCGGCCACGAAGTACGGCTGCCGCTTGCCGCAGGAACGCGCGGTCGGCTGGGGCGGGTCCTGCCCGGTTGCCTCGACGACCCCCACGACCACGGCGGCGGCGGCGACCACGGCGACCGCGGCGACGGCACGAGCCCGAGTGGCAGACGACACGGCGCCAACGTAGCGGGAATGCGCCGGGGTGCAGCTACCGTTTCTGAAGTCATGACCACCTATCGGGAGCTGTTGCAGCGCACGAAGTCGGAGATCTCCGAGGTGGACGCCCGTGCCGCCGGGGAGCTCGACGGCGCCGTCTGGATCGACATCCGGGAGGCCGACGAGTGGCAGGAAGGCCATCTCCCCGCCGCGGTCCACGTGCCGCGTGGGTTCCTCGAGTCGCGGATCGAGGGCGTCGTCCCGGACAAGGACACCCCGATCGTCCTCTACTGCGCCGCCGCGAACCGCTCGGCGTTCGCCGCGAAGACGCTCGGCGAGCTCGGTTACACGAACGCGCACTCGCTCGCCGGCGGCTTCACCGACTGGAAGCGGAACGGCGGCGAGATCGTGATGCCGCGGACGCTGTCGCCCGACCGCCGGACGCGCTACTCGCGCCACATCCTGATCCCGGAGATCGGCGAGGAGGGCCAGCTGAAGCTGCTCGACAGCCGCGTGCTCCTGATCGGCGCCGGCGGGCTCGGCTCGCCCGCCTCCCTCTACCTGGCTGCGGCCGGCATCGGGCGGATCGGGATCGTCGACGCCGACATCGTCGACGAGACGAACCTGCAGCGGCAGGTCGCCCACTCTCTGGAGACGCTCGGCACACCGAAGGTCGACTCGGCGAAGCGCGCGATCGAGGCGCTCAACCCGGACGTCGACGTGGTCACGTACCGTGAGCGCCTCACGTCCGAGAACGTCGAGCGGATCCTCGCCGACGGATGGGACCTGATCGTCGACGGCGCCGACAACTTCCCGACGCGATACCTCGTCAACGACGCATCCGTCTGGCACGACATCCCGGTCGTGCACGGCTCGATCTACCGCTTCGAGGGGCAGGTGACCGTGTTCTCGCCGGGGAACGGCCCGTGCTATCGCTGCCTCTTCCCCGAGCCGCCGCCGGCCGAGCTCGCGCCGTCGTGCGCCGAGGGCGGCGTACTCGGCGTGCTGCCCGGCATCGTCGGCTCGCTCCAGACGAACGAGGCGATCAAGCTCGCGGCGGGGATCGGCGAGCCGCTCGTCGGAAGGCTGCTGCTCTTCGACGCGCTCTCGACGGAGTTCAGCGAGGTGCGGATCGAGCGCAACCCGGACTGCCCGGTGTGCGGCGACCACCCCTCGATCACCGAGTACATCGACTACGTCGAGTTCTGCGCGCGATGACGGTCGTGCGTGTTCCGCCCGTCCTTCGCACGGAGGCGGGGGGCGTGCGGGAGGTGGAGGCGGACGGCGCGACCGTCCGCGAGGTGATGGAGGACCTGACGCGACGGGTGCCGGCGCTCGGGACGCGCGTCTACGCGGAGGGTGAGCTGCAGCCGTTCGTGAACGTGTACGTCGACGGCGAGGACGTGCGCACGCGCGACGGGCTCGACACGCCGGTCAGCGGGACTTCGACGGTCATCCTCTTGCCCGCCATGGCCGGTGGCGCCCTCACGCTCCTGGCGGGCGACGGCTCCCGGGCGGCCGAGCCGCCCTCCGCGGTCGCCTGCCGCCGCTGACGCCACGATGCCTTTCGGGGCCGTGTTGATCACACTGTCCCCTCCGTCCTCCTGGCGTCATGGGCGGCCCAGGAACGCGAGGACGACGTGGTAGCAGCTTCGTTACTCGACCTGATCGGCGACACGCCGCTCGTCGAGTTGCAACACGTCGCCCCGGCGGGCCGCACGATCTACGCCAAGCTCGAGGGCCAGAACCCGACGGGCTCGATCAAGGACCGGGTCGCGCTGTCGATGGTCCGGGCGGCGCACCTCGAGCCCGGGCAGGAGCTGCTCGAGCCGACGAGCGGCAACACCGGGATCTCGCTCGCTCTCGTTGCGAAGCTCGAGGGCTACCGCCTGACCTGCGTGATGCCGGCGAACGCGACGCCGGAGCGCCGGTCGCTGCTGCAGCTGTACGGCGCGACGATCGTCGAGTCGCCCGGCGACGAAGGCTCGAACGGGGCCGTCCGCGTCGCCCAGGAGATCGCCGCGGCCGACGAGCGGTTCGTGATGCTGTTCCAGTACGCGAACGAGGCGAACCCGCGCGCGCACTACGAGGGGACGGGCGCGGAGATCGCGCGCGACCTCCCCCGCGTCGATGCGGTCGTCGCCGGCCTCGGCACCGGCGGGACGCTCATGGGCGCCGGCGCACGCATCAAGGAGGCGTTCCCGGGCGCCCAGGTCGTGGCCGCCGAGCCGCTGCCGGGCGATCCGGTGATGGGGCTGCGCTCGCTCGAGGAGGGCTACGTCCCGCCGATCCTCGACGTCTCGGCGCTCGACCGGAAGCTGCTCGTGTCGAACACCGAAGCTGCCGCCGCCGCGCGCGCTCTCCTCGACCGCGAAGGGCTCTTCGCCGGCGTCTCGTCGGGTGCCGTCGTCCATGTGGCGCGCAGGATCGCCGAGGAGCTGCCGGAAGGGGCCGTCGTGGTCGCGATCCTGGCCGACGGCGGCTGGAAGTACCTGTCCGCGCACTTCTGGCGAGGCGAGGAGATCGACGAGGCGGTGCTCTGGTGGTAGTCGGCGAGGCAATCAGGTCCGAGCTGCGCGCGCACGCGACGGACGACGCGCCGAACGAGTGCTGCGGCGTGATCGTCTTCGAGAACGGCGTCGCCGACCGCTACGTTCGCGGGCGCAACGCGCTCGCGTCGCCGTACCGCTACGAGCTCGAGATCGATCCGGCCGTGTGGTTCCTCGAGGACGAGGGCTACGAGCTGGCGGTGTTTCACTCGCATCCGGCGACGAAGCCGGAGCCGTCGCGCACCGACCGCGAGCTCTCGGGTCTCTGGGCCGGGCGGCCGTTCCTGATCTACTCGCTCGCATTCGACGAGCTGCGCGCGTGGCGCATCTCACGCGACCGGGTCGAGGAGATCGGCCTGGCCGGCGGGTGACGACGCCGGCCAGGCCGTCAACCATCTAGGTGACCTTGAACGACCCGTGCATGATCGTCTTGTGCGGGTCGCAGACGTATTTGTAGGTGCCGTTCTTCAACGTCAACGTCCACGTCGTCGAGCCCGTGCCGGCGACCGACGTCTTCTTGTTGATGCCCGGACCGGTCAGGTGGAAGTTGTGGATGTTCGACTTGTCGCTGATCTTGAAGACGTACTTTCCCGCCTTCAGCGTCTTCACGACCTTCCCGTTCTGCTTGAGCGTGATGGTGAAGCCCGGCCCAACGGTTCCCTGCAGCGTCGGTGCCGCTGCGAACGCCGCCGGCGCCGCGAGTGCCGCGCACACCGCGGCGAGCAGCAAGATCCTCAAATGCATCTCCTCGATTCGTTGGCGTTGACCATGCCCGCGACAGGGTACGCTCGCCGACGTGGATCTCGCGTCGGTTGTCTCGCCCGACTCGCTGCTCGAGCCGCAGGGACGCTTCCTGTCGGACCTGATGGGCCGCGGCGTCGTCGGCCATTGCGACGCCGTCGTCATGCCGTCGTCGGTCGACGAGGTCGCGGCCGTGATGCGATGGTGTTACGAGAACGACGTTCCGCTGACCGCACGCGGGGGCGGTACCGGCCTCGCAGGCGGCGCCATCCCGGTCGAGGGCGGGATCGTGATCGGGTTCGAGCGGTTGAATCGGATCAGGCAGTTCGACCCGCTGCTCTGGCGCATGCACGTCGAGGCAGGCGTCACCACCGGCGACATCCAGCGGCTCGCGCGCGAGAGCGGACTGCGCTTCCCTCCCGACCCGGGCGCGGCGGAGATCTCGCAGATCGGCGGCAACATCGCCTGCAACGCGGGCGGCCCGCATGCATTCAAGTACGGCGTGACCGGGCACTGGGTGACCGGCCTCGAGGCGGTCGTCCCGCCCGGCGACGTCGTCACGCTCGGCGGCCCGCTGCGGAAGGACGTCGCCGCGTACGACCTGAAGGGCCTGCTCGTCGGCTCCGAGGGGACACTCGGGCTCGTCACCGCCGCCTGGCTGCGGCTGGTGCCGGCTCCGGAGCTCGAGCTGCCCGTCGTCGGCCTCTACCGCGATGCCGAGGCCGGGATCGGCGCGATCGAGCGCATCCTCGGCTCGGGCGTCGTCCCGGCCGCGATCGAGTACATGGACGGCGTCACGCTTCGCTTCTCCGGCGACGCGTACCCGTTCGGCATGCCCGGGGGGGCGGGCTTCATGGTCATCTCCGAGGCCGACGGCGCCGCCGGCGAGGCGCGCCGCGTCGCGGGAGAGCTGAAGGAGGCGCTGGCGGACGGCGCCGTCGCGGTGCACGCTCCCGAGGGGGCCGACGAAGTGGCGTCGCTCTGGCGCTGGCGCGCCGGCGTCGCGTTCGCCATCCTCGCCCAGCGCGGCGGTGCGTTCAGCGAGGACATCGCCGTCCCGCTCGACCGGCTGCGCGACGTCGCCCGCGAGACCGAGCGGATCGGTGCGCAGCACGGCGTGCCGGCGCTCTCGTTCGGACATGCAGGCGACGGCAACATCCACTCTACGTTCCTCTTCTCTCCCGACGACCCGGACGAGGAGCAACGGGCCGACGCGGCCTGCCGCGACCTGTTCGACCTCGCGCATGCACTCGGGGGCACCGTGTCCGGGGAGCATGGAATCGGCTGGCTCAAGCGCGGCCAGTTGCCGCGCCAGCTCGGCCCGACGGCGTACGGCCTGCACGTGGGCCTGAAGCGGCTCTTCGACCCGAAGGGCCTGCTCAACCCCGGCAAGAAGCGCTGAGGCGCCCGAGTGACGTCGACGGAGCAGGAGTCGCTCCGCCGCCGGGCGCGCGCGGGACTCGTCTCGGCGGCGGGCCGCGCTCCCGCGCGTGCGCACTTCAGGGCGATGGGGATCGACCCCTCGCGGCTCGGCCGGCCGATCGTCGGCATCGCCTCGACGTGGACGCAGACGATGCCCTGCAACCTCAACCAGCGCGAGCTCGCTGCGCACGTTGCCGAGGGCATCGCCGCCGCCGGCGGGGTCCCGCTCGAGTTCAACACGATCGCCGTCTCCGACAACCAGTCGCAGGGGACGCCCGGGATGCGGGCGTCGCTGATCTCGCGCGAGGTGATCGCCGACTCGATCGAGCTGATGGCCCACGCGCACGACTTCGACGCGCTCGTCTGCCTCGTCGGCTGCGACAAGACGACACCGGGAGCCCTGATGGCGCTGGCGCGTCTCGACAAGCCCGCGGTCGTGCTGTACGGCGGGCCGATGCGCGCCGGGCGCCTCGGAGAGCGGCAGGTCACGATCCAGGACGTCTGGGAGGCGGTCGGCGCCGAGGAGCGCGGCCTGCTCACCCGCGCCGAACTGGACGAGCTCGAGCGCTTCGCGTGCCCCGGGGCCGGCGCCTGCGCCGGCAACTTCACGGCGACGACGATGGCGGTGGCGCTCGACCTCCTCGGGATCTCGCCCGTCGGCGCCGGGCTGATCCCCGCCGCCGACCGCGACCGGAAGGCGGAGGCCGCACGGAGCACCGGCGCCCTCGCAGTTCACCTCGCGCAGGAGGGGCCTGCCGCGGGGAGCTTCCTCGACCGCCGCGCCCTTCTGAACGCGATGGCGGGCGTCGCCGCCACCGGCGGCTCGACGAACGCGGTCCTGCACCTGCTCGCGATCGCCCGCGAGGCCGGCGCCGAGCTGACGATCGACGACCTCGCCGCCGTCTCCAGCTCGACTCCGGTGCTCGCGAGCCTCGTCCCGGCGGGGCGCCATGCTGCGGAGGACCTCGAGCGGGCCGGCGGCACCGCGACGCTCCTGCGCGAGCTGATCCGCGGCGCGCACGTCGACGGCGAGGCGCCCACGGTCTCGGGCAGGACGCTCGCCGCCCGCGCCGCCGGCGCCCGGCCGCCCGACGGCGAGGTGCTGTTCCCGCTCGAGCAGCCGTTCAGGCAGACGGGCGCGCTGCACGTGCTGCGCGGCAACCTCGCTCCCGACGGCAGCCTCGTCAAGCTCACCGGCGACCGGCGGGCCCACCGCGGCCCCGCGCGCGTGTTCGACAGCGAGGAGGCCTGCGCGGGCGCCGTCCGCGCCGGGCGGATCGAGCCCGGTGACGTGCTCGTGGTGCGCTACGAGGGGCCGGCGGGCGGCCCGGGCATGCGTGAGATGCTGAGCGTGACGTCGTCGGTCGTCGGCGCCGGGCTCGGCGATTCGGTCGCGCTCGTGACGGACGGCCGCTTCTCGGGCGCGACGCGCGGGCTGATGGTCGGGCACGTCGCGCCGGAGGCCGCCCGCGGCGGCCCGCTCGCCGTCGTCGCGGACGGCGACGCGATCGCGATCGACGTCGACGCGGGAGTCGTCGAGCTCGAGCTGGGCGACGACGAGCTCGAGCGCAGGCTCGCCTCCTGGCGACCTCCGGTGCTGCCTTACGGGAGCGGTGTGTTCGCCCGCTACCGCGCGCTCGTCGCCTCCGCGTCGGAAGGCGCCGTCCTGCGAGCATCCTCGGCATGAGGTTCGAGGGCAGGCGCGCGCTCGTGACGGGAGCCGGCTCCGGGATCGGGGCTGCCGTCGCGCGCCGGCTCGCCGGCGAGGGGGCGGCGGTCGTGCTCGCCGACATCCGGCTCGCGCCCGTCGCCGAGCTGGCGGCGGAGCTCGACGGGCAGCCGCTCGAGCTCGACGTGCGCAGCGAGACCGACGTCGCACCGGCGATGACCGGCCTCGACGTCCTGGTCAACGTGGCCGGAATCGGCTCGACGACCACTGCACCCGAGACGTCGCTCGAGGTGTGGGAGGACGTGTTCGCCGTCAACGCCCGCGGCACGTTCCTCTGCTGCAAGCACGCGATCCCGGGCATGATCGCGCGCGGCGGCGGTTCGATCGTCAACGTCGCCTCCGTCGCCGGTCTCGTCGGTCTCAGGCGGCGGGCCGCCTACTGCGCGTCGAAGGGGGCGGTCGTCTCGCTCACCCGCGCGCTCGCCGTCGACCATGTCGCGGACGGCATCCGCGTGAACGCGGTCTGTCCCGGCACCGTCGACTCGCCGTGGGTGCGGCGGCTGGTCGAGGACGCCGGCGAGTCGCTCGACGAGCTACGCGCGCGGCAGCCGCTCGGCCGGCTGGGCACGGCCGACGAGATCGCGACCGCCGTCGCCTACCTCGCGTCCGACGACGCGGCGTTCGTGACCGGGACGGCGCTCGTCGTCGACGGCGGCCTGACCGCCGCCTAGCGCGCAGTGCAGGCGCTCGTCACCGACCCGGGAGTCGCGAACTCCGCTCGCATCGCAGACGTCCCGGCGGTCGCCGCCGGGCCGGGTGAGGTGCTCCTGCGCGTGCTCGAGGTGGGCGTCTGCGGCACCGACCGGGAGATCGTCCACGGGCTGTTCGGCGTCCCGCCCGACGGAGCGCGCACGCTCGTGCTCGGGCACGAGGCTCTCGCCGTCGTCGAGCGCGACGGGCACGGCTTTGCCCGCGGCGATCTCGTGACGGCGACTGTCCGCCGCTCCTGCGGGCGCTGCCTCGCCTGCGACGAAGGCGCACCGGACTCGTGCCTGACCGGCGAGTACAGCGAACGCGGGATCACGCGCCTCGACGGCTTTGCGCAGGAGCTCGTCGCGGAGGATCCGCTGCAGCTGGTCGCGATCCCGCGCTCGCTCGGCCGCTTGGGGGTGCTCGCCGAGCCGACCTCGATCTGCGCACGCGCCTTGCGGCACGCGCAGACGATCGGCGGGCGCCAGCCGTGGAGGCTCGAGCGCGCTCTCGTGCTCGGCGCCGGCTCGGTCGGGACGTTGTCGACGTTCCTGCTCCGCCTCGCCGGCGTCCAGGTGTGGGTGGCCTCGATCGAGCCCGCGGGCGACCGGCGGGCGGCGCTCGTCGAGGCCTGCGGCGCGCGCTACGTCTCGCTGGCGACCGACGAGCTCGCGACGCTGCGTGGCGAGTCCGGCGGCTTCGACCTCGTGATCGAGGCGGTCGGGGATGCGCAGCTGACGGCCGACAGCCTGGCGCTCGTCCGCCGCAGCGGCGTGGTCTGCGTGCTCGGCATCGACGGCCGCGAGCAGCGGGTCGGCCTCGACGGGCGCGTCCTCGGCGTCGACCTGATCCTCGAGAACCGCGTCGTGTTCGGCAGCGTCAACGCGCACCGGTCGGACTGGCGCGCCGGTGTGGCGGCGCTCGACCGCGTGCGCGCTCGTTGGCCGGGCGTGCTCGACGCGCTGATCGCCGAGCGCTTTCCGCTCGACCGCTTCGGCGAGGCGCTCGACTACCGCGGCGGCAAGGCGACGCTCGTCCTCGACGAGCTCACGAGCGGTACGTGACCGACTCGCGCGCGCCGCTCTCGCCCGAGCGCACGATCGCGTCGGCGACCTCGGCGGCGCGGTAGCCGTCCTCGAACGTCGCCCCGTACGGCGCCACGTCGCCGTCCGTCGCGATCGCCTCGAGCAGATGGTGCAGCTCGTGCACGAAGGTGTCTCCCCACCCGATGATGTGGCCCGGCGGCCACCAGTGCTGCCAGAACGGGTGGTCGGCCTCCGAGACGAGCACCGTCTTGAAGCCGCGCGCGCGGTCGCCGTCGGCGCGGAAGACCTGCAGCTCGTTCAGCCGTTCCATGTCGAACGCGAGCGACGCCTTCGACCCGTTGATCTCCCACTGGAAGGCATTGCGCCGCCCCAGCGCGAGCCGCGTCGACTCGATCGTCCCCACCGAGCCGTTCTCGAACTCGACTGCCGCCTCGAGCGCGTCGTCGACCCGGCGCCCGGGCAGGAACGTCTTCAGGAACCCGCTCACGGTGGCGATCTCGCCGTTCAGGAAGCGCGCGAGGTCGATCACGTGCGTCCCGAGGTCGCCGAGCGCGCCGGATCCCGCCTCGTCGGGATGGAAGCGCCAGGTGTCGAGCCCGGCGTCGTCGGCCCAGTCCTGGAGGTAGCGCCCGCGGAAGTGCCGCACCTCGCCGAGCTCGCCGGCCTCGATCATCTCGCGCGCGAGCCGGACGGCCGGGACGAAGCGGTAGTTGAAGGCGCAGAGGTGCTTGACGCCGGTCGCGGCGACACGCTGCCAGATCTCGTAGCTCTCGGCAGCATCGCGGCCGAGCGGCTTCTCGCAGACGACGTGCTTGCCGGCCTCCGCCGCCGCGATCGTCGGTGCAGCGTGCAGCGAGTTCGGGCCCCCGTTGTCGAACAGGCCGATCCGCTCGTCGGCGACCAGGTCGCGCCAGTCGGTGGTCGCGTAGTCGTAGCCGTAGCGCCGTGCCGCCTCCTCGACCGCGTCCTCGTTCCGTCCGGCGATCCCGACGAGCCGCGGTGAGAGCGGCGGCGGCCAGGTGATGTAGGCGATCTTCTTGAACGCGTTCGAGTGGGCTTTCCCCATGAACGCGTAGCCCAGCATGCCAACGCCGATGTCTGCCATTTCGCGATAGTACGTGCATGAGCCGTCCCGTCACCTGGGGGATCCTCTCCACCGCCGACATCAACCAGAAGCTGATCCCCGGAGCGCATGCGTCACCGAAAGTCGAGCTGGTCGGAGTCGCGAGCCGCGACGCCGCGCGCGCCGAGGCGTACGCGCACGAGTGGGAGATCCCGCGCGCCTACGGCAGCTACGAGGCGCTGCTCGCCGACCCGGGGATCGAGGCCGTCTACATCTCGTTGCCGAACACCCTCCACGTCGAGTGGTCGATCAGGGCGCTCGAGGCCGGCAAGCACGTGCTGTGCGAGAAGCCGCTCACGCGCCACATCGCCGACGCCGAGGCGGCGTTCGCCGCCTCGGGACGTACCGGCCGTCTCCTCACCGAGGCGTTCATGTACCGGCACAACCCGCAGACGCACCGCCTGAAGCAGCTGGTCGACGACGGTGCGATCGGCGAGCTGCGCCTCGTCCGCTCGGCGTTCAGCTACTCGCTCTACGAGGAGGCGAACATCCGGCTGCAAGAGGGGCTCGAGGGCGGCGCGCTGATGGACGTCGGCTGCTACTGCGTCAGCGGCTCGCGGCTCCTGGCGGGCGAGCCCGAGACTCTCTACGCGCAGGCGTGGTTCGGCCCGACCGGCACCGACTGGGTGCTCACGGGCAGCCTGCGCTTTCCGGGCGGCGTGCTGGCGACGTTCGACTGCGGGACGGCGCTCGTCGACCGCGACGAGCTCGAGGCGATCGGGAGCGAGGGCTCGCTCTTCGTCGACGACCCGTGGCACTGCGACGAGCCCGGGATCGAGCTGCGGCGCGAGGACGGCGTCGAGCGGATCGAGCTCGACTTCGCGGACTCCTACCGGCTCGAGCTCGAGAACCTGAGCGACGCGATTCGCGGCGAGGCGCAGCTGCTGCTCGGCGCCGAGGACTCCGTCGCCCAGGCCCGCGCGCTCGAGGCGCTGCACGCGTCGGCGACGAGCGGCGAGGTCGTGCGGCTGTGACGGCGGACGAGGCCCGGGCACGCGCCGCCGCGCAGCTCGAGGAGGCCGGGATCGTCCTCACCGAGGCCGAGCGCGCGGAGATCGAGGTGACCGACTTCGGGCTCGGCCGGCTCGAGGAGGCCGGCCTGCAGATCGTCGTCTACGTCAACACGGAGCGCGTGTGCGCGAAGGAGCTCGTGCTCTTCCCCGGCCAGGCCTGCCCGGAGCACCGCCACCCCCCGGTCCGCGACGACCCGGGCAAGGAAGAGACGTTCCGCGTGCGCCGCGGCGTCGTCCACCTCCGCGTCGGGGACGCCCCGGAGCTGACGCTCCGTCCGGGCGAGCAGTGCATCGTCCCGCCGGACACGCTGCACTCGTTCCGGGCCGGGCCGGAGGGTGCGATCGTCTCCGAGTTCTCGACGCGGAGCCGCGACTCACTCGACGTCTTCACCGACCCGCGGATCGTTCGATAGCGAGCAGGGCGAGGCGCTCGTCCTCCTCGCCCGGGAGGCCGCTCACGCCGACCGCCCCCACCCGGCGCTCGTCCTCGAACACGGCCACGCCGCCGAGGAAGAAGGTGAAGAAGGGGTCGAAGCTCGCCCGCTCGACCGGGTCGTCGCGGACCTTCTCGGCCAGCTCGCGCGTCGACCGGGCGTCGCTGCGCGCGGCCGTGTACGCCTTCCGCTGCGCGTTCAGGCGCGTGTCCGGCGCCGCCCCGTCCATCGTGGCTGCCGCAACGAGCTCTCCGTGGACGTCGGCGACGAACACCGACAGGGGCCCGGGGGCCTCTCCGATGACGGAGTCGACGATGGCGCGGGCCCGTTCGAGGCGCATTGCGAGATGGTAAAGAACGGCGCAGGCGGGCTACCCTGACGGCCTGATGGGAGCACAGGCGGTACCGGCCCCGGCGGGACCGCCGACGCTGACGATCAAGGGCCGCAGCTACCCGGTGCTGCTGCCGAAGCTCCGCGATCCGCGGCTCCACCTCGCGGCCACGATCATCTCGCTGCAGGTGATCGGCCAGGTGGGCTTCCACTTCCGCGTCTCGATCGCCCAGATCCTGGTCGCGATCCTCACCTGCGCGGTGCTCGAGATCGGGATCGCGATGTGGCGCCAGCACGTGCTGCTCTGGCCGGCGAGCGCGATGCTGACCGGGAACGGGGTCGCCTTCGTGCTGCGCGTGCCCGGCACCCAGCACGGCGACTGGTGGTCGATGCGCGGCTGGTGGATCTTCGCCGGGACCGCCGCCTTCTCCCTGCTCTCGAAGCACCTCATCACCTTCCGGGGCAACCACGTCTTCAACCCGTCGAACATCGGGCTCGTCGTCTGCTTCCTGCTGCTCCCGGTGACGAAGGCGGAGCCGCTCGACTTCTGGTGGGGGCCGATGTCGCCCTGGCTCGTGCTGGCGCTCGCGGTGATCCTCGCCGGCGGCTTCGCGATCCTCTCGCGGCTGTCCCTGCTGCGGGTCGCGCTCACCTTCTGGGCCACGTTCGCGGTCGGGATCGGGATCCTCGCGGCGGCGGGCCATCAGATGTCCGCGCGCTGGCACCTCGGGCCGATCGGCGGCTTCACCTTCTGGTGGCTGCTCGTCACGTCCCCCGAGGTCCTCGTCTTCTTCTTCTTCATGATCACGGACCCGAAGACGGCCCCGCGCGGCGGGAGAACGCGGGTCCTCTACGCGGTCTCGATCGGGGTCGTGTCGACGCTGCTGATCGCGCCGATGCGCACCGAGTACTGGTCGAAGGTCGCCCTCCTAGGCTCGCTCGCGATCGTGTGCATCGGCCAGACTGTGCTCGCCGCGCTGCCGCGCCCGCTTCCGCGCCTGTCACGGCGCACGCTCGTCCTCGCCGGGGCCGCCGGCCTCGCCGTCTACGCGGCGGTGCTCGTCGTCGCGAGCCCGTCGCCCGTCGCCACGGCCGCCCTCCCGGCGGGCACCGCCCCGCTGCCCCAGATCACCATCCTCCACTCGAGCGGGGTCTCGACCCAGCTCGACACTCGGACCGCGGACGCGATCGCCCGTGACCTCGCCGCCGACCTCGACCTCCAGGCACGCGCCCTGCGGCAGCACGACGCGGCACTCGCGTCCCAGGCGGCGACGAGCACGATGCTCTCAGACCTCAGGCAACAGATCGCCGTCGTCGCCACGCAGCCGGTCACGGTGCCGACCTACCGGATCGACCGCCTGAGCCTCCGGCTCGAGCCGGGCCAGGACCAGGGGCCGCCGACGGTGGTCGCGCACGCGACCGGCACCGTGCAGCGCACGGTCGTACGGGGCCTCCCGCCGGCGACCGTCCACGAGGACGCGCTCGTGCGCTTCACCCACACCTTCCAGCTGCAACAGAGCGGCGGCCGGTTCCTGATCGTCTCGGCGGCCGGGACGAGCGCGCCCGCAGCGACACCGGAGAAGACGATCCCGGCGAGCGCGCTCGAGGCGAGCGCCGGCGGGCTGCGGCTCCGCAACGTCGCCTCCCAGGTCGGGCTCGACTTCCGTCAGGGCTCGTTCCGGTTCGGGACGTCGAACGACTACCGGGCGATGATGGGCGGCGGAGTCTGCTGGCTCGACTACAACGGCGACGGCTGGGAGGACCTGTTCGCCGTCAACTCGTACTCGGACTCCGACACGGGGAAGTGGCAGTCGCACGGCGGCCTGCCGACGACGCAGCTGTTCGAGAACGACCACGGCACGTTCCGCAACGTGAGCAGGCCGGCACACGCAGACCTGGCAGTCCAGGGCGACGGCTGCGTCGCGGCCGACCTGAACGGCGACGGCCGGCCCGACCTGGTCGTCACGACGACCACCGGGATCGACCTCCTCTGGAACAACGGCAACGGCACGTTCACCGAGGGCGCCAAGGCAGCCGGGATGGACGCCTACGGCTGGTACACGGGCGCCACGGTCGCGGACGTCAACGGCGACGGCCGTCCGGACGTCTTCATCGCCGGGTACACCGATCCGAACACCCCCGTCCCGAACTCGATCGCCGGCTTCCCGACGAACTACGCCGGGGTCCGCGACCTGCTCTACCTGAACGAGGGGGACGGCCCGAACGGGCGCGCCCGCTTCCGCGAGGTCGGCGTCCAGGCGGGGCTCGAGTCGGCCGACCCGCGTCACGGCCTCGGCGCGCAGTTCCTCGACGTCAACGGCGACGGCCGCCCCGACCTGTACGTCGCGAACGACGAGGATCCGAACCAGCTGTACGTGAACGTCCCCTGGCCGGGCGGCGCCAAGGCAGATCCGGAAGCGCTCGGCTTCCGCTTCGAGGAGCGGGCCGCCCCGGCCGGCGTCGCCGACCCGTTCGCCGGGATGGGCATCGCCTCGGCCGACACGAACGGGCGCGTGAGCATCTTCGTCACCAACTCGCGGCACGAGCCGTCGGCGGCGTACCGCCAGCTCGACGCCTCCTCCCCGGCCTTCGTCAACGCGCGTCCCTCGTTCGACCAGGCCCTCGGCAGCGACTTCGCCGGCTGGGGCGCCTCGTGGGTCGATCTCACGAACTCCGGCAAGCCCGACCTCGTCCTCACGGCAGGGGCGATCCCCGTCACGAGCCTCGCGGCCGACGCGGAGCCCGTCCGGGTGCTCACGCAGGCACCGGACAAGGGCTCTCTCGAGCGCTTCGGGAACGCGCGCGGGGTTTTCGGGACGAAGGGCCTGTTGCTGAACGGCCGCGGCCTCGCCGCCGCCGACGTCGACAACGACGGCCGCCTGGAGATCGCGATCAACACGATCGGGGGGAAGCTCGTGCTGCTGCAGCCTTCCGGCCGCAGCGGCCACTGGCTCGACGTCAGCCTCACGAGGTTCGCGCCCGGCGCCGTCGTCACGGCCGTCCTCGCCGACGGGCGCCGGCTCCAGCAGCAGGTACAGGCGGGGAGCAGCTACCTCTCGTCCGCCGACCCGCGCGTCCACTTCGGGCTCGGCGCGGCGACCTCGGTGAAGCAGCTGATCGTCCGCTACCCGTGGGGCGCGGAGACCGAGCTCGAGGACGTCGCGGCCGACCAGATCGTCCCGGTCGTCCCGCCCGCCCGGACGCCGCTTCAGAGCCCGAGGCGGGCACCCGCACGCGTCGCCTCGTGCACGCCCGCGAGCCCCGGCGGCTCGTCGATCGCCACGGTCTGGGACCGCACGGCGGTCGCCGTGCTCCGGGCCGGCAACGCCTCGCAGCCGGTGCAGGCCCGCGATCTCTTCGACCTCTCGGCCGCGATGTGGGACGCGTGGGCCGCCTATGACCCGAAGGCCACCGGGTACTTCGTCACCGGGAAGGCCCACGCCGCGGACGTGCAGCGGGCGCGGGAGACGGCAATCAGCTACGCGGCCTACCACCTGCTGCTCTGGCAGGCCTCGTTCGACTCCAGCCTCGACCGCACCTTCCCGCTGCTGACGAAGCGGATGCGGGCGCTCTGCGACTCGCCCGGCTTCACGTCCACCCGCGGCGACTCGCCGGCGGCGCTCGGCAACCGCATCGCCGCGGCCGCCATCGCGGCGGGCCGAAAGGATGGCTCGCTCGAGGCGCAGCACTACGTCGACTCGAGCTACGTGCCGCAAAACGCGCCGCTCGTCCTCGCCCAGCCCGGCTCGACGGTCCACGACGCGACCTTCTGGCAACCGCTCGCGCTGCGGCAGATCGCTGCGAAGGGCCTCTCACCGGTTCCGGCCGCCGTGCAGGGCTTCGTCGGGGCGCAGTGGGGTCACGTCCGCGGCTTCGGCCTCCCGGCGTCGAAGCGCGGATTGCCGGTCGATCCCGGACCGCCGCACCTCGGCGACCCGTCCGGCGCCGCCTACAGGCAGGCCGCCGTCGACGTGATCCGGGCGACCGCGCACCGGTCGCGCCCGGTCGTCGCCACGACGACTCCGGTCGCCTGGGACGCGCTGGCCGCGGCGCTACGCGAGGGCACGTCGAGCCCCGCGGGGCGCCTGCAGCACGACGTCCGGCTCTACTTCACGCTCAACGGCGCCCTCGCCGACGCGGCGGTCACGGCGTTCGGCGCCAAGCGCGCCTACCAGGCCCCGCGCCCGATCTCGATGATCCGCTACCTCGCCTTCCAGGGGCAGTCGAGCGAGCACGGCGTCCCGTCGTACAACGCCGACGGTCTCCCGCTCGTGCCGGGCCTGATCGAGCTGATCACGCCGGCGTCGAGCGCGCCGGGGCAGCGCCATGCCGCCCTGCGCGCCGACGTGGGCCAGGTCGCCGTCCTGTCGGGCGGGAAGTGGGTGCTCGGCGCCGCCTGGAGGCCCGCCGCCGACACGCCGGCATCGCCCGGGTGGGTCGCCGAGTCGAGCACGTTCGCGGCCGCCGCGAACCGTGTGCTGACCGAGCTGACCGGCCGCACGTTCGCGGCCGAGGCGACGCGGGCCGGCCGTTCGAGCGTCGAGAACGGGATCGACGTCCCCGCCGACGTGACCGCAGGGCAGAAGCTCGGGCGCGAGGTCGGCGCTCGGGCGCTCGCGACCGCGCAGCGCTACGTCGCCGGAGGGTAGTCAGCGGCCGGAGCGGACCTGCAGCCGGCGCGCGATCGTGTCGAGCGTGACGGCCAGCAGCAAGATGACGCCGGTGACCTCGTAGATCACGCCCGTGGCGTATCCGGCCGTGTTGAGCCCGTTCGAGACGGTGGCGATCACGAGCGCGCCGAGGAAGGCCGCCCGCACCTCGCCGCGGCCGCCGAAGAGGCTCACGCCGCCGATCACCGCGGCCGCGATCGAGTTGAGCAGGAGCGTCCCACCGCCGAAGTTGAGGTCGACGGAGTTCACGTTGGCGGCGAGGATGATGCCGCCGACCGCGGCCATCGCGCTCGAGATGATGAACACGAGGATGCGAATCCGCGGAACGTTGATACCGGCCCGTCTGGCCGCCTCGGCGTTGCCGCCGACCGCATACACATGCCGCCCGAAGGTCGTCCGCTTCGCGAGGAAGGTCAGCACGACGAGGAAGAAGACGACCAGGACGCCGGCGAGCGGCAGCCCGTGCGGGATCTGCGCGTGGTTGGCGATGGCGACGGTGCCGAAGGCGGCGACGGCCACCCCGACCAGCTTGGCGATCACGACTCCCGGATGGCCGATCGCGACGCCGGCCCGCCGCTTGCCGATCACGCCGCCGAGCACCGTCAAGGCGTAGATGCCGGTGACGATGCCGGCGATGATCCAGCCCGCGATGTCCGAGAAGTAGTAGCTGGCCGTGTAGTTGATCCAGCGGTCCTGGATGATGATCGAGCCCGGCTGCTCGAGCCGCTGGAGGATCACGCCCTGCCAGATCATGAAGCCGGCCAGGGTGACGACGAAGGACGGGACGCCGACAAAGGCGACGATCGACCCCTGGGCGGCGCCGATCACGGCGCACACCAGGACTGCGGCGACCATCGCGAGCAACCCGTTGATCTGGTGGCCGCTGCCGGGCAGCTGGAGCTCGGCGACGACCAGTGCCCCGATGCCCGCGACGTAGCTGATCGAGAGATCGATCTCTCCGAGCAGGAGGACGAAGACGACGCCGTAGGCGAGCATCGCCGTGCCGGCCATCTGGACGATGATGTTGTCGAAGTTGGCGGCGGTGAAGAAGTTCGTCGCCTTGATGCTGAAGAAGACGACGATGAACACCATGCCGACCACGATCGGCAGCACGCCGAGGTTCCCCGTCTTGACGTTCTCGATCGCGCGGTGGAGGAGGCCGGTGTCCTCGGCGCTCTCGTCGGGTGCCGGAGCCGGCGCATCCTGGCCGACGACCTGCACGTCGGTCGTCACGGCGCCGCTCCAGCGGTCTCGGGAATGCCGGAGACCTTGGTCGGCATGCCGGCGGTGATCGCGGCGACGACGTCCTGCTGCGTGGTCGTCGCCCGCTCGTAGACGCCGACGTTCCTGCCGAGGCGCAGCACCGTGATCCGGTGCGCGGTCTCGAAGACGTCGTGCAGGTTGTGCGAGATGATCACGACGGCCAGACCCTGCTCGGCGAGCCGCCGTACGAGCGCGAGCACCTGCTCCGTCTGCGCGACACCGAGCGCCGCCGTCGGCTCGTCGAGGATCACGAGCTTCGAGTTCCACATCACCGCCCGGGCGACCGCGACCGACTGCCGCTGGCCACCCGAGAGCGTCGCGACCGGCTGCCGGATCGACTTGATGGTCGTCACCGCGAGCGACCTCATCGTCTCGGTCGTCTTCTGCTCCATGATCGGCTCCCTGAGCCGCTGGAGCGCGTCGTGCGCCTCCCGGCCGAGGTACATGTTCTGGACGACGTCGAGGTTGTCGCACAGGGCGAGATCCTGGTAGACGACCTCGATTCCGAGCCGCGCGGCGTCCCTCGGCCCGTGGATGTGCACCTCCTTGCCGTCGAACAGGATCTGGCCTTCGTCGGCGGAGTGAGTTCCGGCGACGCACTTGATCAGCGTCGACTTCCCGGCGCCGTTGTCGCCGACGAGCGCCATCACCTCCCCGCTCGAGACCTCGAAGTCGACGTCGGTCAGGGCCTGCACCGAGCCGAACGACTTCGTGATGTTGCGCAGTTGGAGGAGGGGCGTCTCGGTCACGGTGGCGCGGGTTCCGAGTGTAACGAGTGGAGGCGCCCGAGTCGGGCGCCTCCACCGTCAGACAGCCGTTCCTACTTGCAGTACTTCGCGTACTGCCCGATGCAGACGTCGCTCTTCTTCAGGAACTTGTCCGTGAAGAGCCGCTTGTAGTTCGCCTTCGTGATCCAGATCACCGGCAGCGCGAGCGTCGGCTCGTGCTTCTTCCCGTTCAGCCGGTAACCGTTCGTCTTCGGCTTCTTCCCGTGCAGCAACGCGACCGCGGCCGCAGCAGCGGCGTTCGCCTCGTTGGGGACGTACTTGTACACGGTGCCCGACTGCCAGCCGGCGAGGATGTACTGGATCCCCTGCGGGGTCGCATCCTGGCCGCTCAGCGGGATCGGCCCGATCTTGCGGGCCTTCTCGTCCGCGATCACGGCGCCGGCGATGTTGTCGTTCGCCGCGATGGCCGCGTCGATCTTGTTGTTCGTCTTCACCAGCATCTGCGCGAAGATCGGCCCCGCGTTGGTCGCGAGCCAGTCGGGCACGAACTGCTGCGGGCCCTTCTTGATCTTGCCGGACTTGAAGAGCGGGTTCAGTACGGCGTCGTTTCCGCTCTTGAACCAGAACGCGTTCTGGTCGGTCGGCCCGCCCCAGAGCTCGGCGACGGTGCCACCCGGGTACGTCCCGCGGCCCTTCATGGCCCTGATGATGCCGTTGGCCTGTGCCTGACCGACGGCTTTGCCGTCGAACGTGACGTAGACGGATGCGCTGCCGCCCGTCACCTGACGGTCGTAGTCGATCGCCTTCCCGCCCTTCGACGTGAACAGCTTCTCGATCGACGCGGCCGACCCGTTGTCGAGCGCGGTCTCCACGACCACCTTGGCGCCGGCGGCCAGGCAAGCCTGGGCCTGTGCCTTCTGCTTCTGGGGGTCGTTCAACGCGTTGGTGATGGAGTACGTCACGCCGGCGGCCTTGAGGGCCTTCGCGAAGTCCGGCGCGTCGAACTGCACCCAACGCACGGACGACTTCGTGTCCGGCAGGAGGACGCACACCTGGATGCTGGCCTTGTGGGTCTTCGTGCTCGCCAGAGCGGACGTGGCGATCACGGCGGATACGCCGACCGCGGCGATGAGCAGCAGAACCAGTGGTCTGCCAAGAGCCTTCTTCAAGTTCGTCTCCTCTACTGTCGCTGACGGAGGGGGGTCAGGGGTCGTGTCAAGTTCGCGGATAATGATGCCACAGTCAAGGCCAAGGGCTTCACGAATCGCAGCGGGCCGTTAGGCTCGCCGCATGAAGACGAGCCTCGGTATCTGGGCGTTCGGCGCCATGGCGACGCGGTTCAACCCCGGCGGCTACAAGCCCGAGCTGGCCGGAGCGACGACGGTGAGCAAGGTCCGCACCGCCGTCCAGGGCCTCGGCGACCTGATCGACGACTACGAGTTCCACTACCCGCAGGAGCTCTCCGGCGAGAACCTCGACGCCGTCCGGGAGGCCCTGGACGGGCACGGAATCTACTGCATCGCGAGCGGCCTGCACCTCGACCCGCGCTTCGGCAAGGGGGGCATGTCGTCGCCCGACGACGCGACCCGTGCCGCGGCGCTCGGGCTCACCCGCGAGGCGATCGACCTCGCCGCCGAGGTCGGCGCGGCGATGATCATCTGGCCCGGCATCGAAGGCTACAACTATCCCTTCCAGACCCCGTACCAGGAGTCGTGGGCGCGGTTCGTGGACGGGATCGGCCAGGCGGCGGAGCACGCGCGTGAGCGCGGCGTGACCGTGTTCCTGGAGCACAAGAACTCCGAGCCGGCGATGAAGATCCTGATGCGGAACATGGGGATGACCCTGCACGTGATCCACAAGCTGCGGGGCCAGGGCATCGACAACGTCAAGGTCAACATGGACTGGCAGCACCTGATCATGAACGGCGAGAACCTCGCCGAGTACGCGGCGCTCCTGGCGGCCGAGGGACTGCTCGGCCACCAGCACGCGAACTCCGGCTGGGGCACCTTCGACGACGACAACATGGTCGGCGCGACCGCGTTCATGGAGACGCTCGAGCTGGCCCTCGAGCTGCGGCGCGCCGGCTACGGCGACCACGGCGAGCGGCTCGGGTTCGACCTCTACCCGTACACGGAGGACGCCGCCTCCGCCGTCTCCCGCTCGGTGCTGCAGTGGCGCTTCATCGACGGGATCGCCGCCCGAATCGACGAAGCCGAGCTCCGCAAGGCGCAGCACGCGAAGGACGCAGTCCGCGCCTACGAGCTCGTCTACGCCGCCCTCGGCGCTTGACCGACCCCGACTGCCTCATCGGCCTCGACGTCGGCACGTCCGGCGTCAAGGCCGTGGCGGTGTCGCACGACGGGCGGGTGCTCACGACGGCCGAGGAGGGCTACGCGCTTCAGACGCCGCGGCCCGGATGGGCCGAGCAGGACCCGGAGGACTGGTGGCGTGCCGCGCAGGCCTGCCTCGCCCGCCTCCCCGAGGGGCCGGTCGGCCTCTCCGGCCAGATGCACGGGCTCGTCGCGCTCGGGGTCGACGATCGCGTCCTGCGGCCGGCGATCCTCTGGAACGACCAGCGCACGGCGGCCGAATGCGCCGAGATCGAGGCGCGGATCGGCCTCGCACGGCTGATCGAGCTGACCGGCAACCGGGCGCTCACCGGCTTCACCGCGCCGAAGCTGCTCTGGCTCCGCACGCACGAGCCGGGGACATACGAGTCGATCCGGCACGTGCTCCTGCCGAAGGACTACGTCCGCTTCCGCCTGACCGGCGAGCGTCTGATCGACGCCGCCGACGCCTCGGGGACGCTTCTCTTCGACGTCGCGCACAGGGTCTGGTCGGACGAGGTGCTGGACGCGCTCGAGCTGCCCGGCGAGTGGCTGCCGGACGCGTACGAGTCCACCGAGGTGGCCGGTGCCGGCGACCAGGCGGCCGCGGCGCTGGGCGTCGGGATCGCCGCCCCCGGCCCGGTCTCGGTCGTGCTCGGCACGTCGGGCGTCGTCTTCGCGGCGCTCGATGCGTACGCGGCCGACCCGGAGGCGCGGGTGCACGTGTTCTGCCACGCGGTGCCGGCGACCTGGCACGCGATGGGCGTGATGCTGAGCGCGGCGGGCTCGGCCGCCTGGGTCCGCAAGGCGCTCGCGGCCGAGTTCGGCGCGCTCGACGCCGAGGCCGAGGGCTGGGAGCCGGGCGCCGAGGGACTGCTGTTCGCGCCCTACCTGGCCGGCGAGCGCACGCCCTACCCGGATCCCGACGCGCGCGGCGCGTTCACCGGCCTCTCGCTCCGCCACGATCGCGGCGCGCTCTGGCGCGCGACGCTGGAGGGCGTCGCCTACGGGCTCAGGGACTCGCTCGAGCTCCTGCGCTCGCTCGGCGTCCGCGCCGAGGTCGGGCGCATCTCCGGCGGCGGTGCCCGCAGCGCGCTCTGGCTGCGGATCGTCTCGGCGGTGCTCGGACTGCCGCTCGAGCTGACCGAGTCGGAGGAGGGCTCGGCCTACGGCGCTGCGCTGCTGGCGGGCGTCCGGGCCGGCGTCTTCGCGGACGCCGCGGACGCCGTCGCGCGCTGCGTGCGCGTCTCGAGCCGCGTCGAGCCCGATCCCGGCTGGCAGCAGGCCTACGACGCGGGCTACCGGCGCTACCGCAACCTCTACCCCACCCTCAAGAACCTGGAGGATCGATGAGCCTCGAAGGCAAGACCGCAGTGATCACCGGCGCCAGCCGCGGCATCGGAGCCGCCCTCGCGCGCATGCTGCACGACCGCGGCGCAAACCTCGGCCTGGCATCGCGGAGCGGCGACGACCTCGGCCTCGAGCGCGTGGTCGCCGAGCCGTGCGACGTCCGCGACCTGGACGCGCTCGTGCGGCTCTGTGACGCGACCGCCGAGGCGTTCGGCGGCATCGACATCGTCGTCCCGAACGCCGGCGTCGGCGCCTACGGCGCGTTCCTCGACCTCTCGCGCGAGCACCTCGACGAGATGGTCGACGTCAACCTCAAGGGGACGGTGTACGCGATCCGCGCCGCGCTCCCGCACATGCTCGGCCGGGAGGGGGACGTGGTGACGCTCGCCTCGGAAGCGGGCAGGCGGGGCCTGCCGAACGAAGCGGTCTACTGCGCCTCGAAATTCGGCCAGGTGGGCCTGACGCGGGCGCTCGATCACGAGCTTCGGGAGCACGGCATCCGCTGCACGAACATCTGCCCCGGCGGAGTGGCGACCGACTTCGCGCTCGAGCCGGGCCGCGGCCGGACGCAGGACGCGCTCGAAGGCATGATGACCGCGGAGGACGTAGCCGAGATCGTCGTGTTCGCGCTCGAGCGCCCGCGGCGCTTCCGCATCCTCGAGACGGCGCTCCGCCCGATGACGGAGGAGAGCTGGGGCTAGCGCGACCCGATCGCGGTCAGCAGGTAGCCGCCCTCGAGCATCGCGGGGGCCCGCCGGCCGAGCCGCTCGCCGCTCGGCACGTCCCAGCCGAACGAGTCGGCGAGGCGCACGATCATGTTGAACAGGCCGCACACGGTGGCCGCGTCACGCAGCGCCTGCCGGGAGACGCCCGCCGCGAGGACCGCCTCGGTGTCCGCCGGCTCGAGCTCGTCGGGACGCAGCGTCTGCTTCTCGAGGAACGCGAGCGTCGCGGCGAGCCCCGGGCGGAGCGGCGCGGTACGCCAGTCGTCGACGACCGCCTGCCAGACTTCCTCACCGAGGGCGTACGACGCAACTGCGCCGTGGGAGCCCGTTCAGAACGGACACTGGTTGAGCAGCGACGCGAAGGCCGCGAAGAGCTCCCGCTCGCCCGCGCTCCAGTCGGACGGCCCGCGCATCACGCGGTCGAGCTCCTCCGAGAACGGCGTGCCGAAGAGCTCCGGCCGGTAGAGCAGCGTCTTCACGACGCCGAGCGGCTCGTTGCCGGAGCGCTCGCGAATCGTGTCGAGCACCGCCGCCTCGGCGGGCGCGTGGCCACGGTCGAGGACGTCGAGCCGGGTCACCCGATCACCTCCAGGGCGGCGTCGAGGCGGCGGAAGCCCTCGCGGATCGCGACGCCGACGGTCTGTTCGAAGATCTCGTCCTCCGTGCAGCCCGCCCCCTTGAGCGCCTCGACGTCCTCGGCCGTGATCGTGTACGCACACGTGCGGACCTGCTCGAGGTAAGCGGCCATCGCCGAGGGCGGAGCCGGCAGATCGTCGGCGTTCGCGCGCAACCGTCGGAGCGGTTCGGTCACGGCGCGCAATGTAGCGAGAACCTCTCAGCCGTCCGTGCCGGGGTCGCCGGGCCCGGCCTCGCGCTCGTGAAACGGCTGGAAGGTGACGAGCAGCCGCCCGATCCGCTGCCCCTCGACCGACTCGACGTGGAAGCGCAGCCCGTCGTGCGCGACCTCGTCACCCGGGACGGCGGCGCGCCCGAGCCGCCCGAACACGAAGCCCGCGACCGTGTGGTAGTCCTCCTCGGGCAGCTCGACGTCGAAGCGCTCGTTGAAGTCGTCGATCGTGAACGTGCCGTCGATGCGCACGGTGTCGTCGTCGACGCGCTCGACGGTCTCGTCCGGCAGGTCGAACTCGTCCTCGATCTCGCCGACGATCTCCTCGAGCAGGTCCTCGAGCGTGACGATGCCCTCCGTCGAGCCGTACTCGTCGATCACGATCGCGAGGTGCTGGTTCGTGCGGCGGAACTCGGTCAGGAGCGCCGCGAGGTCCTTCGTCTCCGGGACCATGTAGGCGGGCCGGAGGATCTGGCTGATGTCGACGGCGGCGAGCCCTCGGTCGTAGATCGCCTCGACGAGGTCGCGCACGTGGAGCACGCCGACGATGTCGTCCAGCGACTCGCGGTAGACGGGATAGCGCGTGTAGGGCGAGTCGAGCACCGCCGGCAGCACCTCCTCCGGCGGCAGCGAGATCGCGATCGCGGCGACCTCGGGCCTGGGCACCATCACGTCCGCGACCTCCTTGTCGGCGAAGTCGAAGACCTTGTAGAGCATCTCCTGCTCGCCACGCTCGATCTCGCCGTGCTCGGCGGACGACGAGAGCAGCATCCGCAGCTCGGCCTCGGAGTGCGCCTCGGTCTCCGCGCCCGGCGGCTCGAGCGAGAGCAGCCGCAGGATCAGCTCGGACGAGCGCTCGAGCAGCCAGATCAGCGGTCGGAAGACGACGAAGAAGGCGCTCACCGGCCCCGCGACCCAGAGCGCCGTCCGCTCCGGATGGCCGAGCGCGATGCCTTTCGGCACGAGCTCGCCGATCACCACGTGGAGGTAGGTGACGACCAGCAGGGCGAGCAGCACCGCGAGGAAGGACGCCATCACCGTGTCGAAGCGGCGCGCGAGCACCTGCTCGCCCAGCGCACCGATGGCCAGGGACGAGATGGTGACGCCGAGCTGCATCGCCGCGATGAACCGCGGCGGGTCGGACGTGATCGCACGCACCCGCCGGGCACGGCGATTCCCCTGGTGCTCGAGCTCCATGATCCGCGTCCGCCGTGACGTGACGAGGCCGTACTCCGCCGCCACGAAGAACGCGTTCGCGGCGATCAGCCCGAACAGAGCGAGCAGCTCGAGAGCGAAGGTCACGGAGTGCGCCCCGCAGGCGCGCGCGTACTGGGCGGCAGATCGTCGTCCACGCGAATCAGTGCGCCGAGTATAGCCGCGGCCTGCGGCGACACGAACGTATGTTCTATGATCCTGCGGTGCGGGTCGCCTACCGCGAGGAGCCCTGCAGGAGCGCGCTCAACCGCGTGCGCGGGATGCCCTTTGCCTGGTCGCTGAACCCGTACATGGGCTGCGCGCACCGGTGCACCTTCTGTTACGTCCGCGCGTTCGAGCTGCGGGCCGAACGCCCCTCCGACGACCGCTACGGCCGCTCGATCCGCGTGAAGGTCAACGTGGCCGACGTGCTGCGCGGCGAGCTCGCGCGATCCTCGTGGGACGGGAGCGAGATCGTGATCGGGGCCGCCACCGACCCTTACCAGCCGGCCGAGGGCCGGTACCGGCTGACGCGGGCCTGCATCGACGTGCTCGGGGCCTACGCGAACCCGTTCGCGATCATCACCCGCGGCCCGCTGATCGTGCGCGACACCGACGTCCTCTCGGAGGCCGCGGTCCGGGCGCCGGTGTCCGTGACCTTCTCCGTCCCCACCCTCGACGAGGACGTGTGGCGCACCACCGAGCCGGGGACGTCCCCGCCCCGCCAGCGGCTGCGCGCGCTCGCGGTGCTTGCGAACGCGGGAATCCGTACAGCGGTGGGCATGGCGCCGATCCTTCCGGGTCTGTCCGATCACCCCGAGGGGCTGCGGCGCGTCGTCGCCGCCGCGCGCGAGGCCGGAGCGTGCGGGATCTGGGCGAACCTGCTCCATCTGAGGCCCGGCACGCGCGAGCACTTCCTCGAGTGCCTGGCGCGCGACTGGCCCGAGCTCCTGCCTCGCTACGAGGGCCTCTACGGGCGCGGGCGTGCCTATCTCCCCGCACGAGAGATCGACCCTGTCCGCGACCGCGTCCGCGCCCTGGCGCGCCAACATCGGATCCGCGACCGCCGGCCCGAGCCGCTCACGCCCCCAGCCCGCCCCGAACAGCTTTCACTGCTTTCAGCATAGGATGGGCGCTCCCATGGCCGACGAGATCACCACGTTGATCGTCGACGATCACGAGGTCGTCCGCGAAGGCCTCCGGCTGTCGCTGTCGCGTGCGCCGCACATCCGCGTCGTCGGCGAGGCCTCCGACGGCGCGAGCGCCGTCGCGCTCGCCGAGCGGCGCAAGCCCGACGTGGTGATCATGGACGTGCGGATGCCCGGCATGGACGGCCTCGAGGCGACGAAGCTGCTCACCGAGAAGGTGCCCGACGCGAAGGTGCTGATCTTCACCGCGTATTCCGAGCGCTCGCTGCTCGGCCGCGGCCTCGAGTCGGGCGCGAAGGGCTACATCCTCAAGGAGGCGCCACACCAGACGCTCGTGCGCGCGATCGAGAAGATCGCGGAGGGCGAGGGGTACGTCGATCCGGCGCTCATGCCCGCGTTCCTCGCCGGCAAGGACTCGACCGACATGCTGACCACGCGCGAGCGGGAGATCCTCCAGCTGCTCGCGGACGGGCTCTCGAACGCGGATGTCGCGGCCAGGCTGTTCATCTCGGCCGAGACCGTGAAGAGCCACGTGCGGCACATCCTCACGAAGCTCGAGGCGGACACGCGCACGCACGCGGTCGCGATCGCGCTGCGCGAAGCGATCATTGACTGAGGACACGCTCGACCGGCTGATCACGGCCGAGCAGGACGAGCGACGTCGCATCGCCCTCTTCCTGCACGACGGCCCCGTGCAGAACCTCTCCGGGATCGCGCTGATGCTGGACGCGGTGCTCGACGCCGTCCGGGCCGGCAACCCTGAGGACGCCGAGCGCGTGCTCGCGAGCGCGATCGAGCGCCAGCGGGCGACGATTCGAGAGCTCCGCGACCTCTCGTTCGCCCTCGAGCCCGTCGTCCTGCGCGACCAGGGCTTCGGCGCCGCGCTCCAGGCGCTCGCCTCGCAGATCGGCGAGACGTACTCGATCCGGATCGACGTCGACGTCGAGCAGGCCGACCGGCTCGGCGAGTCGGCCCAGATCGCCGTGTACACGATCATCCGCGAGCTGCTCGACCAGGCCGTGCGCCGCGGACCGTTGACGCACATTCGCGTGGCGATGGCCGAGGCTCCCGGCGGCGGCGTGACCACGATCGTCTCCGACGACGCCGAGCCGGAGCGACGCCGCCGCTCGTTCGAGGCGATCGAGGAGCGCGTCAAGCAGCTGCACGGGATCGTCGCGATCGACGCGCCGGAGGCCGGCGGCACACACGTGGTCGTCACGCTGCCGCCGTACGCGACGCGGAGATAGCATTGGCTGCGATGACGTTCGGAGGGACCGACTACCTCCTCTTCGTCTGGTCGCCGGCCGGTTACACCCTGCGAGAGGCGCACGGCGAGCTGCCGCGCATCGGCCAGGAGCTCGAGGACGACGGGCGCATGATCGTCGTCTCGAAGATCGGGGCGTCGCCGCTGCCCGGCGACCGCCGCCCCTGCGCCTTCTCGGTCGGCCGGAACTGAGTCAGGTGGCTCGGGCGGCGACGTCCTCGGCGGCCGCGAGCCCGAGCACGAGCGCCTGCGCGAGCCCGCTCGCGTAGCCGCCGGCGGCGACGCCTCCCGCGTCGACGCCGGCCGCCCACAGGTCGCCGACCGGTTCGCCGCCCTCGTCGAGGACGTGCGCGCGCTCGTCGACCGCGAGCCCGCCGATCGTGTGCGTGATCGACGCGGCGACCCGAACGGCGGCGACGGTCCCCGGAGGCGCGACGAACGGGAGCCCTGCGGGCGCAACGCGTGCTGCGGCCGGAGCGCCGTCGACGATCTCGGCGACCGAGCGCTCCCGCACACGCTGCGACAGGGCTTCGTCGTCGAGGAGGTAGAAGGCCCTGGCGCCGGGGCGGCGCGCCGTGGCCGCCACCACGTTGTTCTCGGACCACCAGACGTCGTCGGACCGGAAGAACTCGACCCCCGACTCGTCGAAGACCCGCGCGAAGCGCGCGTACAGCTGCGAGAGCGGGACGAACTGCGACTCGCCCCACGGCGCGTCGGGCATGTTCCTGCCGTAGAACTCGCCGAGGCCTGTGCTCAGGGCCGCCCCCCGCTCGAGCCCGACCCGCAGGCCGTCTCCCTGCGACCACGGGTTTGCCCGCACGCGCAGCGGGCCTGCGGGCCGGATGTGCCGCGCGACGAGCTCCGCGGAGCCGCCGAAGCCGCCGGTGCAGAGGATCAGCGGTCGCGTCGTCGCGGCGAGCGGCTCGCCGAGGCGGATCTCGCCGGCGCGGCCGCCGAGGGCACGAGCGAGGGCCGCGGGCTCGAACCTCCAGCCCGTCGTGAGCGGATTCCCGGTCTCGAAGGCGATCGGCGCCGCTCCGTGGTGCGCGAGCCAGCGCAGCCCGTCGTCGAGGCGGCTCCAGACGAGACGCTGCAGCACCGGGTCGCCGCCTGGGCACTCACGACGGAAGTCGCTCCACTCACGGTGGCGCCAGATCACGCACGACGAGAGCAGCATCGAGCCGCCGATCCGCGTCCCTTTCTCGACGACGAGCGGGCTCACTCCGAGCTCGCGCAGGCGCGCCGCCGCGACGAGGCCGGCCATCCCGGCGCCGGCGATGACTACCTCAGGCTGAATGTCGGCTTGTGCTCGACGTACTCGATGCGCACGCGCTCGGGCCCGACGAGGAACGCCGCGTAGGTGTTCGCCGCGTCGACGACTGATTCGACCTCGATCGCGAGCTCGGCCGCGTCCGCGATCACCTCGTCCGCCGAATCGACGAGCACGGCGAGGTGGTTCAGGAGCGGCCGGTCCGACGCCACGGCCGGGCCGTCGTGCAACTCGACGAACGCACCACCCACCATGACTCGCGCCGGGCCGGCCGGCTCGAAGCCGAAGCGCACGTATTCCTCGGCGGTCACTGCCGGCTCGGGCGACCACAGCGCGACGTGGTCGAGGTCGTAGTCGACGTCCGTCTCGCCCTCGACGAGGACGACGTTGATCCCCTCACCGATGTCGAAGACCTCCGGCGTGCCGGGAGGGAGCGCGGCGCGCGCGGCGGCGAGATCGGAGACACGCAAGCCGACGTGCTTGAACGGACCCGGGTCACGCGGACCATCGGCATCGAACAGCGTCAGCTTGCCGCGCCGGGCGTCGCTGCCGAGCAGCGTGAAGTTCTCCTCGGTGACGATCGCATGCATCCCGAGATGCCGCTCGGCGAGCTTGGCGATCGGATGGCGATCGGCAACCCAGAACGCAACGTGGTCGAGCGTCTTCGCCTGCACCGGCTCGACGATAGCGAAGGCGATGCGGCAGCCGGGCCCCTCACCGCTTCGGCGAGGGGCCCGGCGCGCCGTCTACCTCGAACTGCGCCGTGACGACGAGCGCGAGCGCGACGCCGGACGGCGGGTCGCCGTCTTGCGAGCCGCTGTCTTCTTCGCCGTCGACTTGCGAGCGGTCGTCTTGCGGGCCGCAGCCTTCCGCTTCGGCGCCGCCTTGCGGGCGGTCGACTTGCGGGCGGTGCTCTTGCGGGCGGTGCTCTTGCGGGCTGTCGACTTCCGGGCCGCCGACTTGCGGGCGGTCGACTTGCGGGCCGTCGTCTTGCGGGCCGCCGTCTTCTTCCGCGCCGCCGTCTTACGGGCCGTCGACTTCCGGGCGGTCGACTTGCGGGCCGTCGTCTTGCGGGCCGCCGTCTTCTTCCGCGCGGTCGTCTTGCGGGCGGTCGACTTGCGGGCCGTCGTCTTGCGGGCCGCCGTCTTCTTCCGCGCCGCCGTCTTACGGGCCGTCGACTTCCTGGCCGTCGTCTTCCTGGCCGTCGTCTTGCGGGCCGCCGTCTTCTTCCGCGCGGTCGTCTTGCGGGCCGTCGTCTTGCGGGCCGTCGACTTCTTGGCAGCCGCTTTGCGCTTCGGAGCCGCCTTCCGCTTGGCACCCGACTTGGCCTTCGCACCGCTACGCGAACTGGAGCGCGTCCCCGAACGCGATGACGAGCGCGTCGCGGCCGGAACGGCGCGCGCCGGCTCTGCGATCTCGTCGATGGGCGTCTCTTCGACCGGCTCTTCGACCGGCGAGTCGTTCCACATCGGCTCGGGTGTCACCACTGCCGTCTCGATCGACTCACTGGACGAGTCGACGGGCTCGTCCGTCGATCCGGTCCCGCTCCAATCCTCTTGGGTCATCTACGACCTCCTGTTCGCATTCCGCGTGCACGATTCCCTACCACGTTGCTTTGTAACGTGCAATGCGGACGACAAACATCGCTCGCTCGTTGCTGAAAAGGAAAACGACGTCTCGACTCGAACGCCGGCCCCTCTGTCGTCTAGTCGATCGGCTCGTTCTGGACGTTGTGCTCGGTCGCGTACTCGTTCGTCAACCGATTCACTTCGCCGGCGCCGTCGGCAAACGCGTAGTTGATCGGGACGAAGGCGTTCCATTTCTCCGGGAGCGCATCCTCGGGAAAGATGGCCTCGACCGGGCACTCGGGCTCGCAGGCACCGCAGTCGATGCACTCCTCGGGGTCGATCACGAGGATCCGGTCGAACTCGTGGATGCAGTCGACAGGGCACACGTCGACGCACGAGCGATCTTTGATGTCGATGCACGGCTCGGCGATGATGTACGTCATCGGCGGCTACTCTACCGACGCCAGAAGTCGATCGATCAGCTCCGGAGCACGCTCGAACAGCGCGGATTTCGCGATCACCTGGTCGAAGCCGGCGGCGTGAGCACGTCGCAGGCCGGCCGTGTCGGTGTGGTTCGTGAAGCCGAGGATCGGCACGTCGGGGAAGCGGTCGACGACGTCGTCGGGGTCGAGACGCGCGACGTCGGCGATCACCAGATCGGGCGGGTCCACGCCGTCGGACGTCTCGAAGCGGTGCCCGGGTACGAGCGCCTCGAGCTTGGTCCTGATCAAGAGATCGACCCCACACAACAGGATCGTCGCCATGCCCGGTCCCGAATCTAGCATTGTCACTCCCGAATACAAGCGGGGGCTGCGGCTCGCTCGTGCGGGCTCGTACTTCGAGGCGCACGAGGCGTTCGAGCTCGCCTGGCGAGCCTGCGACGCCGCCGAGCGTGACTTCTTCCAGGGCCTCGTGCACGTCGTCGTCTCCGCCTACCAGCGCGGCCGCGGACGACCCGTCGCCGCCGAGCGGCAGCGCCTGAAGGCGATCCGGCGGCTCGGGGCCTTCGCGCCCGAGCACCGCGGCCTCGACGTCGCCGGGTTGCTGGCGTCTCTAGACCGTGCCGAGGCCGACCCGCGTGAACAGCTGGTCGAGCGCGACGCGCAGCCACCAGTCGCGATCGAAGAACAGGAGCAGGCCGAGGGTGACGAGCGTCGCTCCTGACGCCATGCGCAGGACGTTGTAGTGGTCACGCGTCCAGCGGAAGATCCGCATTGCATGGGCGAACGCGACGCCCGCCGCGAGGAAAGCCGCACCGAGGCCGAGCGAGTAGGCGACCAGGAGAACGACGCCGCGCAGGATCGTGCCCGACGAGGACGCGAGCACGAGGATCGAGGCGAGCACGGTGCCGATGCAGGGCGCCGCGCACACGGCGAACGCGCCGCCCAGCAGAAGCTGCGACCCGGACGTCTGTGCCTGCCCGACGAGGCCCGCCGCCACCGCCCGCTCCGGCCAGGGGAGAACGCGGAGGAAGCCGAGGCCGATCACGATCAGGACGAAACCCGCGATCTCGAGCTGCGACCGCTTGTCGACCGCACTGCCGACGGCTGCCGCGCCGGCGCCGAGCACGACGAAGACGACCGTGAACCCGAAGATGAACGGGATGCTCGAGGCGACCACTCGCCGCGCGACGCTCCGCTCGCCGAGCTTCGCCACGTCGACGGCCGAGAGCGCCGACAGGTAGCCGGGCACGAGCGGGAGCACGCACGGCGTCGCAACCGAGACGAGGCCGGCCAGGAACGCGATCGGGAGCTTCTCAAGCATCGAAGTGCGCGAGCTCTGCGTCCAGCCGCGCCTCCTCCTCGGGGCCAAGCGGCACGGGCGGTGGAGCGGGAGGACCGCCGCCGCGCGTGTGCGACCAGTACCAAGCCCCGCCCGCGAGCGCGACTGCGCCGACCGCGACGCCGCCGAGCGGCAGCAGCCATGCGAGCAGGTCGAACCCGTGCGTCGAGGGCGTCGAGAGCACCCCGGGACCGTAGTTCGCCACCATCTCGTCGAGGATCTGCTTCTCGGTCCACCCCTGGGCGATCCGGCGCCTGATCTCCTGCTTCATCTGCTGCGCGACCGGGGCGTTCGACTCGTCGAGCGTCTCGTGGCAGACGGGACAGACCAGCTTCGTCTCGATCGCAGCCTCGTTCGGCCGTGAGCCCGCGAGCGCGGGCGCGGCGACGGCGAGCGCCGCCAGCAGTGCCGCCGCGATCCTCACGAGCGGAGCGCGCGGCCCGCGCCGGCGGCAAGAGCAGTGGACGACACCGGCCCGAGCACGTGGTCGACGATCCGGCCGCTCCGGTCGACGAAGAACGTCTGGGGCGTCCCCTCCCCGATCCCCCACGGGTCGACGGTCGAGCCGGTCGGATCGAACACCATCGGATAGGTCGCCTTGTAGTGGCGCGCGAAGGCCCGGGGCGGACCCTTCGACAGCTCGTCGACGTCGATGCCGACCACGACCACGCCGCGGTGCGCCCAGCTCCCGGCGAACGACACGAGGCGGGGCATCTCCTCCTTGCACGGCGCACAGTCCGACGCCCAGAAGTTGACCACCACGGCCTTGCCGCGCAGCGACGCGAGCGTCAGCCTCCCGGAGCCGGTGAGCCGGTCGAGGTCGAAGTTCGGCGCCTTCACCACCTGGTGCCTGGCGACCTGCCGTGCGACCGACGCCGGCTGGTGCGTCAGGTGCCAGACGAGGACGCCGCCGAGCGCGACGACCGCCACCGCCGCGACTGCCCGGGCGACCGTGTGGGCCTTCACGACCTGATCGCGCTCCGGATCGCGGCGTTGAGCGTGCTCGGCGGGATCGGGCCGTCGACGTGCGGCGGAACGACCTGCCCCGAGCGATCGACGATGAACGTCTCCGGGTAGCCGGTCACACCCCACACGTCGCTCTCGTTGCCGCTGACGTCGCGGGCGACCTCGTAGTCGACCTTGTAGCGCTCCATGTAGCTCCGGGCCGACGAGGCGAGATCCTTCGTGTCGACGCCGATCACGACCGCCTTGCCGCGCCAGCGCGCCGCCGCGTCGCGCAGGGTCTTCGCCTCCAGCTTGCACTCGACGCACCACGACGCCCAGAAGTTCACGACTACGACCTTTCCCCGATAGGAGGAGAGATCGATCTTTGTCCCGCCGCCGAGGCGCGGAAGATCGAGCGCAGGCGCGGCGACGGTCTCGCCGCGGTCGACCTTGGTCGCGATGCCCTTGTTCTGCTGGTGCGCGACGTCCCAGACGAGAAGGCCGAGGAGCGCGGCCACCACGACGACGGCGACGGCGCGAACCGGCCGCATCAGATGATGTCGACGGGTGTGCCGATGTCGACGCGGTCGAACAGCCACTCGGCGTCCGGAACTTCCATCCGGATGCAGCCGTGCGAGGCGCTGTAGCCGATCGACGACGGCTCGTCGGTCCCGTGGATGCCGATGCCGGGGGCGGACAGCCCCATCCAGCGCGTGCCGAGCGGGTTGCCGGGGCCGGGCGGGACCGGCTGAAGCCCACGCGCCCACGCGTCCTGCGTCGGCGGGTACCACCACGGGTTCACCCACTTGACGACGATGTCGAAGATGCCCTTCGGCGTCGGGTAGACCGCCTGGCCGGTGGCGACACGGAACGAGCGCACGAAACGGGCGCCGTCGTACAGCGTCAGCGTGTTCAACGCGCGGTTGATCACGATGTCCGGGCCGAGCGACTTCGCCGTGACCGCAGGCTGAACGGCACGCGCGCGGAGGTGGACTGGCAGCCGCGAGTTCGACTCCAGCGCGGCGATCACGCGGACCGCGAGTGTGTGCACATCGAGCCGGCGGCCGGTCTGCTCCCTGGTCACGCGCGGCCTGCCGTTCCGGAAGGCGAACGTCGCGTCGATCGCCGGGCGGGCGAACCGCTTCGCGATCTGCTTTGCCCACGCGCGCAACGAGGCCCCCTGGACGCTGACGACGAGATGCTGGTTCGTGCCCGGCGCGGCGATGCGGGCGCGCGCGACGGCCGTCGGCACCCATGCCGTCGCGTAGTCGCGCGGCGTGACCGTGAGCCGCGTCCGGTTGACGACGACCTGGAGCGGGCGGTCGAACGCCGCCTGGACGGCCGCGACGGCGGCTGCCGGTGCGAGCCCACCCACCTTCACGCCGGCGACGCGGACGCGCGCGGGCAGCACCGCACGGTGCACCGGCGCCGGAGTCGTGGTCGTGGTCGTCGGCACCGTCTGCGTCACCGTCGTGGTCGTCGCCGCTGTGGTCGCCTGGGCCGTGGTCGTCGCCCCGGTCGTGGTGGCGTCGGCCACGACGACGCCTGCGGACACGCCGGCGGCCACGAAGCCGGCAGCGAAGATTGCAGGAAAAACCAGCCGCTTCACGGACGAATCAGTGTACCGAGGGTCTCGCGAACCATCTCCGGGTCGTCCGAGACGATCGCATCAACGCCGAGCGCGGCGAGCCGGCGCACCGCCGCCGGCTCGTTCACCGTGAAGGCGAGGACCGGCGCCGCGGAGCGATGGGAGGCGGCGATCGCGGCCCGGGAGCACAGGGTGTGATGGAGAGACAGCACGGTCGCCCGCGCCCCGCGGACGAGGGGCGGGACCCGGAGCGGCATCGCCTGCCGCAGCGCGAAAGCCCCCGCCCGCGCGACCGGCGGCGGCCAGTGGAGCCGCGAGACGCCGTAGCGGTCGTGCGGATAGCCGATCGCGCGCTCCAGTGACGGCGCGAGCTCGGCGAGGCGCCGCGTGCTGGCGGCGAAGGCGGTCGAGACGACTGCGCGCCCCTCGAGGCCGTGCCGACGGAGGGCGTCGACGAGCGCATCTTCGTACCCGGTCGCCTTGGCGTCGAGGTGCACTCCGACCTCTACCTCGCCGAGGAACGCGAGCGCCTCGTCGAGCGTGAGCTCGTCCGCCGGCCGCTCTCGCTCCGAGTGCGCGAGCCGGAGATCGGGACCGACGTCGAACTCGACCAGGTCGGCGCGCGCGGCCACCGCCGCCTCGAGCGACGCCAGCGTGTTCTCCGGCGCCCGCGCAGCCGCACCACGATGGCCGATCACGAGCGGCGGGCCACTCGTTCGCCTCAGGTTCACGGGCGGCGGATCACCACGATCGCGCAGTCGTCCGCGAGCTCTTCCCGCGAGAAGGCCCGGCAGTCGCGTACGAGCGCGTCCGCCAGCTCCTGCGCGTCGAGCTGCGCGTGCGCCGCCAGCGCACGGTCGAGCCGCTCGACGCCGTACTGCTCGCCGTCCCGGCGCGCCTCGACGAGGCCGTCCGTGTAGACGACGACCGACTCTCCGGGCTCGAGCTCGACCCGCGTCTCCTCGTATGCCTGCCCCTCTGCGATCCCGAGCGCGAGGCCGCCGCCGCCGAGCTCCTCGATGCGTCCGTCGGTGTGGAGCAGCCGCGGGCGCGGGTGTCCCGCGCTGGCACAGGCGATCCGGCCGTCGGAGTCGGCGACCAGGTACGCCATCGTGATGAAGGCGCCGCTCGCGAGCTCGGCGACGACGACGTCGTTCGCGTGTTCGAGGAACTCGCCCGGCTCGACGTGCCGGCGCGCGAGCGACCTGAAGACGAACTTCCCCATCGCCATGTCGGCCGCCGCATCGATGCCGTGCCCGGTGACGTCGCCCAGCACCAGCGCCAGCCGGGCGTCGGGGAGCTCGAGGAAGTCGAACACGTCGCCCCCGACCTCGACCTGCGCCGCCGACTCGTAGCGGTGCCCGACGTCCAGGCCGGGCACGGCGGGCGGGTCCTGCGGCAGCAGGGAGCGCCGCATCGTCTCCGCGAAATGCGTCAGCTGCTGGTGGAGCCTGGCGTTCTCGAGCGCGAGAGCGGCCTGCTGGGCGAGCGACCGCGCGACCGCAAGCCCCTCCGCGCCGATCGGCTCGCCCGGATCGAGCGAGAGCACCATCACCTCCGCCAGGAGCTCGCCGGTGGCCGCGACCGGGACGAGCGCCGCGCTCGATCCGCGGGCGAGGAACGGGACGAGCAGCGCGTGCGCTCCACCGAGCCGGCCGGCCGTCTCTTGGTCGAGCAGCTCCGGCACCGAACGCCGCCGCGCCGGGACCGGCTGGGGCCGCGCGAGCACCGCGGCGAGCGCCTCCCGCAGCCGTTCGTCGGCGACGTGCACGGCCCGCGGCACGAGCAGGTCGCCGCGGGCGTCGGGCACGCGGATGACGGCCGCGTCGACACCGAGCGCGTCGGCGAAGCTCGCGGCGATCGCTTCCGCGGTCCGCTCGAGCGAGAGGCTGCGGGTGAAGGCGTTCGAGATGTCGTAGAGCGACCCGAGCCTGCGGCCGGCCTCGCGCGCCGAGCGCAACGCGGTCGAGCGCTCCTGCGAGAGCTGCTGGGCCTGTTCGTGGAGGGCGGCGTTCTGGACCGCGACCGCGAGTTGCCCGGCGAGCGCGGTGAGCAGCAGTCCGTCGGCCTCGGCGAGCTCGCCGCCGCGAGGGTAGGCGACGAGCAACCCGATCAGGTCGTCGTGCACCTGCAACGGCACGGCGACGGCCCCTGCCTGGCCCGTGGCGGCGAGGGACGCGCGCACGCGTTCCAGCCCGTGCCCGTCGTCCCCCGCTTGGACACGCACCAGCGGGCGCGCGCGCAACGGCCCCACCATCGCCTCGAGCAGCGCGTTCGCGACGTCGAGGTGGCCCGGAGGCAGGGCGAGCCCGGCCGCGGCGTCGAGGCGGTCGTCGGCGCGCAGGTAGAGGCCGAGCCGGCCCTGCGGCAGGAGCTGCGCGATCCGCTCGACCGCGGTCTCGAGCGTGTGCGCGAGTGAGAGCCGCGCGCTCGCCGCCGCGATGATCCGGAGCAGCGCCCGCGTGCGCCGAAGCTCCCCGCCCTGCTCCTCGAGCCGCTCGCCCTCGCGCAGCGCGTGCGCCGAGCGGGCCGCGAACGCCGCCAGGCCGGCGAGCTCGTCGACCGACGGCGCGGCCCCGTCGGGGAAGAACAGCTGCAGGACGCCGATCGGAGGCCTGCCGAGCGGCAGGGCCGCGACCTGCCGCAGGCCGGGCGGCAGCCGCCCGTCGGCGAAGACGGCGGGCGGAGGACGCTCCTCGGTCCACGACCCGGCCAGCGCAGCGGCACGTTCGAGCGCGGCCTCGTCGAGGCCCTGCGCAGAGCCGAGCGACGGCGCACCGTCCGGGCCGTGCCGCCAGAGGGCACCGGCGCGGGCGCCCGCAGCCTCGACGGCGATCCGAACCGCCTGCATGGCGGCGCGGTCGACATCGCCCGCAGTGGCGAGCGCGTCCCCCGCGAGCCCGAGCATCCGGCCCCGCATCGACGTCGCCGAGGTCGCGACGTCCGGAGCATGGCCGCGCACGGCGAGCGCCAGCTCGGCTGCGGCGAGCTCGCCGAGCCGCCGGTCCTGCTCGTCGAAGTCGAAGCCGATCCGCACGGCCTCGATCGAGCCGACGATCCGGTCGCGTACGACGGCGGGCAGGGCGAGCGTGCCCGCGGCCCGGACCCGCGCGGCGGCGCGTCTCGCCGGCTCCGAGAGGAGCCCCCTGGCGACGTCGTCGGCAGACACGCGGGTGGCGGCGAGCTCGGCGCCGAGCGCCGAGTCGGCGGGCGCGAACGTGCGCGCCTCGAGCCTTCCCTCGTCGTCGACGAGGCGCACGACGACCGCGTCGGCCGCGACTGCCGCACACGCGGCGCGGGCGAGCAGTTCGAGCGCGGAGCGAAGATCGGGCGCTCCTGCAGCCCCGGCGGCCGCTTCTGCCAGGGCTTCGACCGGCATCCGTCCATTCTCGACCGCCATCTCCACGCGGATACTGCCTGGATCGAACCGATTAGACTTTCCCCGTGGCCGAGCCGGCACGCGGACCTGCGCAGGCACTGAGCGACGAGGACCCGTCGCTCGACCCGCTCGCGATCGATCGCGCGTACCGGCGCGAGCGCGCGCGGCGCCGCGCCCGGATCGAGCGGCGCCACGCTGCACGTCGCTCCGGGCTGCGTTTCTGGATCACGATCTTCGTCCTGGTGTTCCTCGCAGCCGTCGTCATGCTCGCGGCCTGGCAGCAGGTGCAGTCGCTGTTCGGGGTGTAGCCGGTGGAGCCACCGGACTTCTTCGACATCGAGGCGCCCGCGGCTGCCGCGCCGGCGCCGGGAGACCGGCCCGAGCTCGCTCCGGGCGGCGTGTTCGCGATCGGCGACCAGGTGACGTGGGTCGCCGGGCTCGTGCTCGCGCTCTCCTCCTTCATGGGGTGGTATGCGGGCTCCGGCGTCGGGATCAAGCTCGCGGTGATCGGCTGGCACACCGGCACGCTCGGCAAGCTCGTCTTCTTCATCGGGCTCGCGGTGGTGCTGATCGTGGTGCTCCGTGAGCTCGGCTTCGAGCTCCCGCCCGCCGTCCCCGACAGCCTGGTCGTCCTCGCACTGGGAATCCTCGCCACGGTGTTCATCCTGATCCGCGTCATCTCGATCCCCGACTCGATGCTCCCGGCCGACGGCCGCGGCATCGGGATCTGGATCGCGCTGATCGCGGGCCTCGGGGTGATCGGCGGCGGCCTCTTGCGGGCGCTCGAGGAGCTCTAGCCGGCCGGCAGAAGCTGCCGGGCGCGCTCGACGAGCTGCGCCGGGTCGAACGGCTTGCCCACGAACGCCCGGGCGCCGCGTTGCTGCACCTCGGCGCTCGACGCCTCGACCTGGCCGCTGAACATGATCACCGGCACGGCGCCGTAGAGCTCCTGCAGCCGCTGCAGCAGCTGCCAGCCGTCCGTCCCGGGCAGCACGACGTCGAGGAGGACGAGCTCGGGCGTCCGCTCGGCGGCGGCTTCGAGGGCCTCGTCGGCGCCGCCCGCCTCCACGACCTCGTAGCCCTCCCGCTCGAGGTTCTCCCGAACGAGCGAGCGGAGCGTCGGGTTGTCGTCGACGACGAGCACGCACGGGCCGCTGCCCTCGGGCGCGCCCGGGCCCGACCGGTCGACGAACGCCTCCAGGTCGCTCCGGAGGAACCGCCGGTGCCGCCCCGGGGTGTAGAACGCGGGCACACGACCCTGGTCGGACCACTTGCGGATCGTCGACTGCGCGACGCCGAGGAACTTCGCCGCCTGGCCGAGGGTCAGCCAGTCGGGGTCGCCGCGCTTCGGCTGGGACGGAGCCACCTCGAAAAAGTAACCAAAGCTGCTGCTTCCTAAACGCCGCAGGCCCTACGGCGTGGTCACCGTGACGGTGACGGTCGCACCCGGGGCCGGCTCGAGCGGCAGCGGGCGCAGCGTGCGCACGAGCGTCTGCGTGCCGCCCGGCTTCGGGTTGTCGTGCAGGGCCTCGCCGGCCGCGATCCCGACCACGAACGCGCCCAGCAGGCCGACGGTGACCAGCGCCCAGGACGGGACGCGCCGCCGGCGGCGCCGGCGCGGGCGCTCGCGGACGGTCGTCACGGACGGTAGTCCGACGCGCCGCGAGCGTACTGGTGGAAGGCGGCATCGGCCACGATCCCCGCCTCGGCCACCGGCTCGCCGTTCGGGTCCGCGTCGTCGAGCAGGTCGCGCACCCAGATGTCGGCCCCGTCGTATGCGACCGCGAGCTCCGCGAGCGTGAACGTCTGGCCGACCCGTGCACGGAGCTCGGCCAGGACGAGATCGATCTCGCCGACCAGCTCGTCGTAGCGCCGGCGGTCGAAGCGGCGCGCCTTTTCGATGCGACGGCGTCCGTCGTCCCACTGGTGTCGCGCGACCTCGAGCTCCACTCTCAAGCCTCCGCGGGAGTACAGCAGGTCGAGGGCCACAGCGACGGCAGCTCCGCGAGGATCAGGTTGCCGAGCTCGTATCCCGGCCGGGCGAGCGCATAGGCGGCATGCGCGTGCAGGCACTTCAGGCTGCCGTCCCTGGTCGACCCGCCGATCCCGGCGTCGAGCTCCGGCCTGATCGCGCGCTGCTCGGCGTCGGCGCGGGCCAGGCTGGTCGCGAGCTCCGGGGATTCGCGCGCCGCCTGCGTGAACCGTTCCACGCCACCGGCGGCCTCGATGCGTGAGATCGCCGCGACGAGCGCCCGGCAGGTCACGTAGTACTGCGTCGGGAACGGCCGGCCCGCCTCGTCGCGCGGGAACTGCTCGGTGACCGCCGGCCGGCCGAAGGGGCAGCGGACGGCGACACGCCTGAACGCGCGCGGCTCGCGGCCGAGCTGCCGCGCCACCACCTCCCGGTCGTCGATCAAGCCTCTGAGGCTAGTGCTTCTGGTGCTTCTTCTCCCAGGCGGCGATGCCGTTCACGATGAAGAGCTTCTCGCCGGGCTTGACGAGGCCGAGCGTCCTCGCCTCCCGCGCGAACTGCTCGCCGGTACCCGCCTGGGCGATCTGCTTCTGCAGCCGGGCGCGCTCCTCCCTCAGGGAGCGGACGTCGGCCTGGCTGCTCTCGAGCTCGCGCTTCGCCTTCAGGTAGGCGTGCGCGGGCTTCCAGTAGAGGAACGCGACGAGGGCGAGCCCTCCGATCGCGAGCAACCGCACACCGCCGAGCCGCAGCATGACGCCCCGTTCGGTGATGAGCGACGGATCCCTCCGCCGTCAGGCGACGTCGACCTTGATCACGTTCGTCGAGCCCGGCAGGTTGACGGCCGTGCCGGCGGTGAGCACGACCCGGTCGCCGGAATCGATCGTGCCCGAGGCGAGCGCCGAGGAGATCGAGCGCGCCCACAGATCCTCGACGTCGTGCGTCTGCGGCATCAGCACCGGCGTGACCCCCCACTCGAGCGCCAGTTGCTGCACCGAGGCCTGATGATGCGAGAGCGCGACGATCGGACGCCGCGGGCGGAGGCGCGCCACCGCCGAGGCGGTGCGGCCGGTGAAAGTCGGCACGAGGATGGCCCGCGCGCCGAGCGCCTCGGCAAGGTCGCAGGCCGCGTTCGACATCGCCGTGCCGACGGTCGTCGCGTCGCCGGGCTCCGGCATTTGATGGCGGTAGCCCATGGACGGCTCGACCGCCCGCGCGATCCGGTCCATCGTCTGGACGGACTCGACCGGGTAGTTGCCGGTCGCCGTCTCCGCGGAGAGCATCACCGCCGAGGTGCCGTCGAGCACCGCGTTCGCGACGTCGCTCGCCTCTGCGCGGGTCGGCTCGGCATGCTCGATCATCGACTCGAGCATCTGCGTCGCCGTGATCACCGGCTTGCCCGCCTCGAGACAGCGCAGGATGATGCGCTTCTGGAGCAGCGGGACGGTGGCGGCGCCGATCTCGACACCGAGATCGCCGCGCGCCACCATCACCGCGTCCGCCTCCCGCAGGACCTCGTCCAGCGCCTCGACCGCCTCTGCCTTCTCGATCTTCGCGATCACTCGCGCGGCCGATCCGTGCTGCCGGATGATCTCGTGCAGGTCGCGCACGTCGGCGGCCGCGCGGACGAACGACAGCGCCACGTAGTCGACCTTCAGCGACAGCGCGAACTCGAGGTCGTCGAGATCCTTCTTCGTCAGCGAGGGAATGGGGACCGGCACCCCGGGCAGGTTCACGCCCTTGTGCGACTTCACCTCGCCGCCGACGAGCACGCGGCAGCGCGCCCGCCCCTCCGCGACCTCCTCGACGCTGAGCCGGACCAGGCCGTCGTCGATCAGGACGTCGTGGCCGGGGCTCAGGACCTCTCCGATCACGGCCGGGGCGACGGGCAGGTCACCGTCGACCGCGCGCTGGTCGCCGACGACCACGACCTCCTCGTCCTTCAGGAGCACGCGAGGCGCAGGAAGATCGCCGATCCTGAGCTTCGGGCCCTGGAGGTCGGCGATCACGGCGAGCGGTTTGCCGGTCTCCTCCTGCACGGCGCGGACGACCTCGGCGCTCGCGGCGTGGTCCCCGTGCGTGCCGTGCGAGAGGTTGAGCCGCACCGCGTCCACCCCCGCGTCGACCATCGTCAGGAGAACTTCGTGGGACGACGAAACGGGCCCGATCGTGGCCACGATCTTCGTCCTGCGGCGCTCGACTGACATGCGCGCATCCAGACTAGCCACTGCTCGTCCTCGGGGACGATCGCAAGATCGTCCCCGCCGACGACGACGTCGACGCGCCGGGCGCCTAGCGTTCGGAGCATGCTCATCTCGATCGGAAGCGCGGCGCCGTGGCTCGAGGCCGAGGCCTTCGTCCGGGGCGAGCAGCGACGGACGATCGCGCTCGCGGACTACCGCGGCGGATGGGCCGTCGTCGCGTTCGGGGTCCGCCGCGTCGACGCGCGCGAGCTCGCCGAGCTGGAAGCGGCGTTCGCGGCGGACGGGGCGGTCGTGCTCGCGACGACCCCCGACGAGTGGCACGACGCGGAGATCGTCTACCGGAACGAGCTGGTGCGCTTCCCGCTGCTGACCGGCGTCGCCGAGACGCGCCGGATCACGATGATCGTCGACCCGGGCGGCGTCGTCCGCCACGTCGGGCTGCGCCGGACGGGGCGTGAGACGCTGGCCTCGCTCGAGCGGCTCCTGGGCGCGGCGCGCCTTCGCTCGGTGGCCTAGCGCGTCACGCGCCCGGGTTCTTCAGCTTCGCCCGGTCGTAGTAGGCGTCCTGCTCGTCGAGCGGCAACATCTTCCAGTCGGCGCCGTCCGCGGCGGCGATTCGCTCCGCCAGCTCGACCCGCTCCCGGAACCGCTTCGCCGCCGTTCGCAACTCGAGCTCCGGGTCGACGTTCACGCGCCGTGCGACGTTCACGAGCGAGAACAGCACGTCGCCGAGCTCCGCCGCGACGCGGCGGTCGGGCTCGCGCGCGGCCGGGGGGTCGAGCGCGGGCAGCTCCTCGTGCAGCTCGCGCAGCTCGTCGTCGAGGTCGCGGAGCGCCCCGGCCAGGTCCGGGTACTCGAAGCCGACGCTCGCGGCCCGCCTCTGCACCTTTCGTGCGTAGAGCAGGGCCGGGAGGTTCTCCGGGACGTCGTGGAAGATCCCGGCCCGTCCCTCCTGCTCGACCTTCAGCTCCTCCCAGCGCGAGCGCACACCACCCGCCGTCTGCACCGGCTCGCCGCCGAAGACGTGAGGGTGCCGTTGCACGAGCTTGGCGTGGACCTGCCGGATCACCTGTTCCAGGTCGCCGCGGCCGCGCTCCTGCACGAGGAGCGCGAGGAACACGCACTGGAAGAGCAGGTCTCCCAGCTCGCCGAGCAGCTTGTCGTCGTCACCCGCGAACGCAGCGTCCGCGACCTCGTACGCCTCCTCGATCGTGTGCGGGACGATCGTTCGCTCGGTCTGCTCGCGGTCCCAGGGGCAGTCGCGCCGCAGCCGCTCGGTCAGCCGTTGCAGCTCGCCCAGCGCGCCGTCGAGGGACACCCGGGGAACCTAGCTCGACTAGCCGGTGGTGGTGGCGTTCGTCGAGGTGACCGTGCAGGGATCCGGGCTCGGCGCATACCCGGTCTGGTACTTGACCTTCGAGCCGGAGCAGTAGCTCTTCGTCAGCTTGGTCGCGAAATCGTCGACGGCGGCGGTCTTCCGGGTCTGCAGGATCGTCTGCCGGATCGACGACGCGACCTTGCTCTCCGGGGTCTTGGAGCTCGGCTTGATGGCCGACGTCGGCTCGATCACGAACCAGCCGTACTGCGTGTCGTGGATCGGCGCGTGCACCTGGTTGGTCGGCGCCGAGAAGAGGACTGTGTCGAACGCGGCGACCGTCTGTCCCTTCGCGAAGCTGCCCTGGCCGCACTTGTTCTTCGAGCTCGGGTCGAGGGAGTACTTCTTCGCGAGGGTGCACCAGGTCTGCTTGTTGCCGCTCTTCAGCTGGTCGTAGAGCTGGCCGGCGGTCTTCTGGTCCTTGACGAGGATGTAGCGCACGTCGCGGGACTTCGCCGACTTGTACTCCGACGCGTGCTGCTTGTAGTAGGCGTCGATGTCCGAGTTCGACACGGTGACCCCGGTCGTCGCCTTGTTCTCGAGCGCGGTCTGGATCAGCTGCAGCTTGATCTGCTGGTGGACCTGCGCCTCGGTCAGCTTCTGCGCCTTCAGCGCCGCCTGGTACTTCTTCTCGCTGCCGCCGAAGTACTGCTTCTTGATCGCGTTCAGCCTGTTGGTGATCTGCTGGTCGGTGATGGTGATGCCTTCCGCAGCCGCCTTCTCCTGCTGCTCCGCCTGCTGGACGAGGAGGTTGATCACCTGCGTCTTGACCGCCTCGTAGGCGGTCGTGCCCTGCTTCGGGAAGGCGCGCCTGTTCTGGGCGAACGCGAGCTTGGCCTGTGCGAGCAGCGCGGCGTACTGAGCCTGAGTGATGTGCGTGTTGCCGACGACGGCAACATCGCTGCCCCCCAGCGACGCGCTCGAACCGCCGCCGCCGCACGCTGCGAGCAGCGCCACACCGGCGAGCAGAGCTGAGAGTCGGAGGATGTACTTCTGCATAGAAAAGCGCCGCTACTAGGCCGCTCGGCGCGCCGCCAGCATAGCATCGACCAAATCGAGCGCCGCCTTGAATTCACTGTGCCTTAATGACACTTCACGGCTTCCTGACGAGTAGACGGCGGTGTCGATCAGGGAGCGCAATTCGCGCAATTCGGCCGATCCGAGCACGACCGGACCGACCGACGCGCGGCCGCCGCGGAAGACGAGGTAGTCGGCTCCGAGCTGCGCGAGCTTGAGCTTCGCCTCCTGGATCGCGAACAGGTTGGCGACCGGGTCGGGCACCGGGCCGAACCGGTCCTCGGTCGCGACGCGCAGCTCGTGCAGCTCGTCCTCCGACTCGGTCAAGGCGATCCGGCGGTGCAGGTCGATCTTGAGCGCCTCGGCGGCGATGTAGCCGGCGGGCACGTATGCGTCGACGCGCGCATCGACGCGGACCGGGCGCGCGGCGATGCGCCGCTGGCCGCTCAGCTCGGCGACGGCCTCGTGCAGCATCTCGACGTAGAGCTCGAACCCGAGCGCCGCCACGTGGCCGGACTGCTCGGCGCCGAGCAGGTCGCCGGCGCCGCGGATCTCGAGGTCCCTCATCGCGATCGCGAAGCCCGCTCCCAGCTCGGTGTGGTCGGCGAGCGTGGCCAGACGCGCACGCGACTCGGGCGTCAGCTCGGTCTGGTCCGGATAGAAGAGATACGCGTGCGCCGGCAGGTCGCGGCGCCCGACTCGTCCTCTGATCTGGTAGAGCTGCGCGAGCCCGAGCTGATCGGCGCGCTCGACGACCAGGGTGTTCGCCTGGGGGATGTCGAGCCCGGACTCGATGATCGTCGTCGAGACGAGGACATCGGCTTCGCCCGCGAGGAAGGTCAGCATCTTGTCCTCGAGCTCGCGTTCCCGCATCTGCCCGTGCGCGACGAGGAAGCGGAGGTTCGGGCAGAGCCGACGCAGCTTCTCGGCCGCCTCCTCGATCGTCTCGACCCGGTTGTGCAGGTAGAAGGCCTGCCCCTCGCGCGCGACCTCCCGCTCGAGCGCCTGCTTGATCAGATCGTCGTCGAGCTCACCGACGTGGGTGCGGATCGGGCGACGCCCCTCGGGCGGCGTCTCGATCACCGAGATGTCACGGAGCCCGGACAGTGACATGTGCAGCGTCCGCGGGATCGGCGTGGCCGACAGGGCCAGCACGTCGACCTCGAGCCGCAGCGAGCGGATCAGCTCCTTCTGGGCGACGCCGAAGCGTTGCTCCTCGTCGACGATCACGAGCCCGAGCTCCTTCGGGATCACGTCGCGCGAGAGCATCCGATGGGTGCCGATCAGGACCTCGACCCTGCCGTCGGCGAAGTCGGCCAGCACGCGCTTCACGTCGGCGGGCTTGCGGAAGCGCGACACCATCTCGACCCGGACCGGGAAGTCGCGGTAGCGCTCCCTGAAGGTGTTCCAGTGCTGCTGTGCGAGCACGGTGGTCGGCACGAGCATCAGCACCTGCTTGCCGGCGACGGCGACCGCGAACGCCGCCCGGAGCGCAACCTCGGTCTTGCCGAAACCGACGTCGCCGCAGACGAGACGGTCCATCGGGCGCGGCGCCTCGAGGTCCTCCTTCACCGCCTCGATCGCCGTGCGCTGGTCCTCGGTCTCGCGATACGGGAACTGGGCCTCGAGCTGCTCGACCCACTCGTGCTCGACGTCGTAGGCGACGCCGGGCTGCGTCTGCCGCTGCGCGTAGAGCTGCAGCAGGTCGCCGGCGAGCTCCCGGACGTGCTCGCGGGCCCGCGACTTGAGGTTGTCCCATGCCTTGCCGCCGAGCTTCGAGAGCGCGGGAGCGCGGGCGTCCGCCCCGATGTAGCGGCTGACCTTCCCGATCTGCTCGTGCGGGACGTAGACGCGGTCGTCCCCGCGGAACGCGAGCAGCAGGTAGTCACGCGTGACGCCCGCGACCTCCTTGGTCTCGAACCCGAGCAGCTGGGCGACGCCGTGGTCCTCGTGGACGACGTAGTCGTGGGTGCGGAGGTCGGAGAAGCTCTGCAGCGCGCGGCCGGGCGCCGCCGTCGCCCGCGACGGGCGCTTGCGGAAGACCTGCGTGTCGGGGAGCAGCGCGAGGCCGAGCTCCCGCCACACGAAGCCGCGGCGCGCGGGCGAGACGGCGAACGTGAGCCCGGCCGGGCCGTCCCCCGGCTCGAGCAGCGTCGCCGAGACTCGCCGTAGCAGCTGACGCTGACGCAACGCCTCCCCGCGGTGCGGGAACGTGACGACCACGTCGAGCTCCTGGCGCAGCAGGCCGCCGAGCTCGTTCTCCGCTTCCGAGAGCCCACGCGCGGCCAGGGCCGGGCGCTGCGCGTCGAAGCTGAACCGTTGTCCCTGCGGCAGCGCGCTGAGCTCGGCCGCACCGGCGAGGTCGACCGGCGCCAGCCCTTCCTCCGCCCAGACGGCCCGCACGTCGTCGACGTGCCAGACGATGTCCGGTGGGGTGGCGAGGGGCGGCACGAGGTCGTCCGGGACGACCGCCGGCGAATCCTCGTCCTCGGGCCCGAGGTCGAGCTCGACCTCCTCGCGCCGCCGCTCGGCGGCGGGATAGACGACCGCCTCGTCGACTTCGCGCAGCGCGCGCTGCGTGAAGGGAGAGAAGACCCGGATCTGCTCGACCTCGTCTCCGAAGAGCTCGATGCGGAGCGGCTCGCGGCCGGTCGTGCCGAAGACGTCGACGAGGCCGCCGCGAACGGCGAACTGCCCGCGGTCCTCGACGCGTTCGACGCGCTCGTAGCCCGCCGACGAGAGATGCTCTGCCAGCGCGTCGAGCCCGGGCTCGTCGCCCCGTGCGACGCGCAGCGGCGCAGGCCGCAGCGGCGCCGGCGGAAGGCCCTCGGCGACCGCGGCCGCCGACGCGCAGACGAGCCCGCCGCGCTCGAGCACCTCGAGTGCGCGTGCCCGCTCCCCGACGAGATGCGGCGGCGGCTCGAGGCCCGACCCGAAGTGGACTCCCCGCGACGGGAACAGCGCGACGGCATCCTCGCCGAGGAACCACCCGACGGCCTCGGCGGCGTCGCGCGCGTCGGTGTCCTCGGGCAGAAGCGCGACCAGGCGGCGGTCGAGCTCGACGTGGAGCGCCGCGAGGACGAGCGGCAGGACCGACTCCGACACGCGCGCGCGCTCCGGGAACGCGGCCGCGTACTCCTGCAGCCGGGGCTCGCCGCGCAGCCGCTCGACGAGGCCGGAGAGCATGGTCGGAGCAAGCGTGGTCAATTCACCCGCCGCTGCGCCGCGTCGAGACCGTCGGCGTCGAGCGCCTCGACCGCGTCGGCGGCCCGGCGCACGATCGACTCGGCGTCGTCGTGCGGAGCGAAGTCGGACAGCACCCAGTCGGCGAGCGGCCGTGGGTCCCCCCGCTCCGGCCGGCCGACCCCGACCCGGAGCCGCAGGAAATCGGGACCGCCCAGCCCGGCGGCGACGGAGCGGAGCCCGTTGTGACCGGCGAGACCCCCGCCGCGGCGGAGCTGCAACCGGCCGGTCGCGAGGTCGCTCTCGTCGTGGACGACGAGCACCGCGTCTGGCTCGATCTTGAAGAACCGTGCGGCGGCCCGCACCGCCCGCCCCGAGTCGTTCATGTACGTCTCGGGCTTGAGCAGGGCGACCTTGTGCCCGTCGATCCGGACCTCGGCCAGGCGCCCGTTGAACTTCTCCCGCCACCGGCCGTCGTGCCGGCGCGCGAGCTCGTCGACGACGAGCCAGCCGACGTTGTGACGGTTGTGCGCGTACTCGGGACCGGGATTGCCGAGGCCGGCGACGAGCAGGTCGAGCGAGGTGCCGTGCCGGCGCGGCCAGAGCCGCATCCCCGCTCAGCTCTCGGCGTCGCCGTCGCTCTCGGCGGCGGCTTCTTCTTCGGCGGCAGGCTCGCCTGCAGCCGGCGCTTCCTCGCCCTCGGCCGGAGCCTCCACTTCGGGCTCCTCGACGCGCGTGGCATGGGTGACGTTCACCAGCACCGTGTCGGGGTCGTCGAGCAGCGTGACGCCGTCCGGCACCTGGAGCGCGTCGAGCCGGGCGGATTCGCCGATCCCGAGGCCGGAGACGTCGAGGTCGAGGTGCTGCGGAACCTCCATCGGAAGCGCCTCGACGGTGACCTCGGTCGTCACCTGCGAGAGCACGCCCCCCTCCTTCACGCCGGCCGACTCGCCGACCAGCGAGACCGGCACGGTGGCACGGATCAGCCGGTCGAGCCGGACCTCCTGCAGATCGACGTGGGTGATCACGCCCCGCACGGCGTCGCGCTGGAACTCCTTGAGCACGGACGGGTGCGCCTTCCCGCCGGCGTCGCCGACGACGACGTCGAGCACGGCGTTGAGGCCGCCCTTCGTGGTCAGCGCCGCCCGCAGGTCCCGCTCGGGGATCGTGATCGCGACCGGCCGCTCGCGCCCGTAGAGCACTCCGGGGACGAGCCCGCGCCGGCGCAGGCGCCGCGATTCGGCGGAGCCGAGGACCTGGCGCTCCGCGACCTGCAACTGGTGGCGCTCGGAAGGCACGGCCGAGCAGTGTACCGAGCGGCCGGAGTCCCCAGTCACCCGCGCCGGCCCGGGCAGCCCCAGGTCAGCCGACGAGCAGCGGGTTGCGGGGCGACCGCTCTCTCTGCCAGTGCGTCCCGTGGGGGGCGGAGACCCCGATCTGGATCCGGCCGTTCCGCCGGATCCAGGCGACGTGGATGCTGCCGTGCGGGGTCGGGACGTCACCCTCGGCGTAATCGAGGTCACCCGTGTGCGGCGTGACGGTGAACGTCGCAAAGCCGGGAGACGTGGGCGTGATGCCGAGGACGTAACGCGTCAGGGCGGGAGCGGCGCCGCTCGACCAGCCCGAGTCGAACGACGGGCGGTCGCCGGTGGGCGCGCCGCCGAAGGGCCCGATCGTCTCCCACATCGTCCCCGGGCCCATCGTGAGCATGTACCCCCATTCGCGCCTGATCAGGTTGAGCGCGTCGTCGTCGTCGTCGACCTCGAACCGCGCGCAGACCTCGAAGTACGACATGAAGGGGTAGACGCGAAGGTTCGCCTCCTCGCCCCAGACAGGGCCGTCCCACGCCTGGTTGTCGACGATCGTGTTCCCGTAGCTGCGGGTGTCGTGGTTCCAGAGATAGCGGAGCGCCGACCGCGCCTGGGCCGCGGTTGCGACGCCGGCGAGAACGGCGAAGGCGTTGCCGTCCTCGGGGCGAGTCGTCGAGTCGCTGGTCGTGTCGTCGAAGGCGCCGACCTTCGCGTTCCAGAACGCGGCGCCGAACGCGGCCTTGACGGCGCGCGCGCGCTTCGACCATGCCGCCTGCTCCCCCTTGTGCCCCAGCCAGCCTGCCAGCTGCGCGGTCTCCGTGAGCGCGTACGCGTACTCGGCGTTGTAGTAGGCGACGATCTGCCCGTGCCGCCGGATGTACGCGTAGTCGGCGGCTCCGGGCCTGTTCCGGAGCAGCCCGCTCGCAATGGTGTGGCGGGCGTAGAAGCGGTCGATCAACCGCACGACGTGCGGCCAGAGGGTACGCGCGAGCGCGAGGTCGCCCGAGTAGAGGACCGCGTCGTGCAGCGTGATCAGCCAGTACGCGTTGTAGTCGAAGAGGACGACCGAGCCGCCGTCGAGCGGCGATGCGGGGATCGAGCCGTCGGCATGCTGATGCGACCCGAACCACTCGAGCATCGCCCGCTGGAGGTCCCCGTGCGGCGTCGAGACGTCGAGCGTGCGATCGATCACCGCTTCGTCCCCGATGTACGGGCAGCGGTCCCGCAGCGTCCCGTCGATGATCACGACGGGCAGGCCGATCGGACAGGGCCGGCCGTAGTAGTCGATGCTGATCGGGCCCGGCACGATCATGTTCTGTGCCGTCCGGACCGATGCCCGCCAGATCGCGTTCAGCTGCGGATCGCTCGACGTGAACGATCCGCCTGCCGACCAGCCCGGCGATGCCTGCAGCAGGAAGGCGACGCAGACTGCGCCGAGCACCGCGAACCGCCGGCGGGGCACACGCCGAGTCTAGCCGCGGTTCTCGGCTAGAAGAGCTGGTTCTCGCCGCCGAAGATGGCGCTGACCGAGTCGTCTGCGAAGACGTTCATGATCGTCTCGGCGAGCAGCGGCGCAACCGTCAGCACGGTCAGGTTCTCGGGCTTGGCGATCGGGTCGACCGGGACGGTGTCGGTGACCACGATCCCGGCGATGCCCGACTCGGCGAAGCGCTCGAGCGCATTCCCGCAGAAGAGTCCGTGGGTCGCGAACACCCAGACCTCCTCGACCCCGTGCTCCTTGAGCGCGTTGACGTTCGCGAGCAGGGTGCCGCCGGTCATGATCACGTCGTCGCCCAGGACGGCTCGCTTGCCGCTCACGCGCCCGGTGATCTCCGTCACCTCGGCGACGTCGTGGGCCGGGCGCGTCTTGTGCATCAGCGCGAAGCCGGCATCGATCATCTCGGCGAACCGCACGGCCATCTTCGCGCGCCCGGCGTCCGGCGAGACCGACACGACGTCGTCTCCCGTGAGCCCGAGGTCGCGGAAGTGCCGAGCAAACAGCGGCACCGCGGTCATGTGGTCGACCGGGATGGTGAAGAAGCCCTGGATCTGGCCGGCGTGCAGGTCCATCGTCAGCACGCGGTCGGCGCCGGCGAGCTGGAGCATGTCGGCGATCAGGCGCGCCGAGATCGGCTCGCGCGGCTTCGCCTTCCGGTCCTGGCGCGCGTACGGGAAGAGCGGGATGACCGCGGTGATCCGCTTCGCCGACGCCAGCTTGGCCGCCTGGATCATGAAGACGAGCTCCATCAGGTTACGGTCGATCGGCGCGGAGCCCGTCTGCACCAGGAACACGTCGGCGCCACGGATCGACTCGTCGTAACGGCAGTACGTCTCGCCGTTCGCGAACGTGCCGAGATCGATCTCGCCCAGCTCGACCCCGAGCTGCTCGACGATGCGTTCGGCGAGTGCACGGTGCGAGCGGCCGCTGAACACCATCAGCCGCTTCTGCGGCCCGCGCTCGAGCCAGTGTCCGGGGGCAGGCTGAGTCACGGCCTCGAGCGCCTCGAGGCCGGGAAGGGGAAGCTCACTGGTCGCGCCGCTGCCGTGCTGCATACCCCTCCTTGTTCTCCTGCCGCTGCCGGGCAATCGCGAGCGCTCCCGGCGGGACATCCTTCGTGATCACGGAACCGGCCCCGATCCATGCGCCGTCACCCACCTCCACGGGAGCGATGAACCCATTGTGGATCGCGGTTCTGACGTTGCTGCCGATCGTCGTCCGTTTCTTCGGCTCGCCGGGGTGATGGCTGTAGTTGGCGGTGATGTTGCCGGCCCCGATGTTCGTGTCCGGGCCGACGTCGGCATCGCCGAGGTACGAGAGATGGGGAACCTTCGTGCGGTCGCCGATGCGGGAGTTCTTGATCTCCACGTAGGTGCCTGCCTTCGAGGACTCGCCGAGGCTCGCTCCGGGGCGAAGGTAACAGAAGGGGCCGACGATCGCCCGCCGGCCGATCACGGCGTCGACTGCGACGGTGTGCGGGTGGATCTCGGCGCCCTCGTCGATTCGCGTCCGGCCGCGCAGCACGGTGAACGGGCCGATCGTGACGTCCTCCGCGATCTCGACGGTCGGCTCGATCCAGGTCGAGGCCGGGTCGACGATCGTCACACCGTCGAGCATGTGCCGCTCGTTGATGCGGTCGCGTAGCACGGCCGCGGCGTGCGCGAGCTCGACGCGGGTGTTGACGCCTTCGGTCTCGTCGGGATCGGGCGCGACGTGCGCAGCGACGCGCTCCCCGGCGGCGACGAGCACGGCGATCGCGTCGGTCAGGTACAGCTCACCCTGCGCATTCTTCGGCTGGAGCCGCTCGAGCGCCGGCCACAGGGACTCCGAGCGGAACGCGTAGATCGAGGAGTTGATCTCGTCGATCTCGAGCTCCTCCGGCGACGCGTCGGCGTCTTCGACGATCCGCACCACGGTCCCGTCGCCGCCGCGAACGACCCGGCCGTAGCTGCGGCGGTCCGCCGGCCGCGCGCTCAGGATCGTCGCCGCCGCACCCTCGGAGCGATGGGTCGCGAGCAGCGCGCCGAGCAGCTCCGGCGTGAGGAGCGGCGTGTCCCCCGAGAGCACGAGCACGTCTCCCGCGTGGCTGGCGAGCGCCGGCGCGGCGGCGCGTGCGGCGTCGCCCGTGCCGAGCGGCTCCGCCTGGACGGCGACGGTCACCGGCCGGTCGCCGAACTCCTCGCTCCCGGACGGCGAGGACACGACCACGATCGGGGCGGCGCCCGTCTCGACGGCGCTCGCGACCACCCAGTCGACGAGCGGGCGACCGAGGATCGGGTGGAAGTGCTTCGGCACGGCGGAGCGCATCCGGGTCCCGAGACCTCCGGCCATGATCAGGGCTGCGAGCGGCGGATCGGGCATGTCGTCGTCGCCTCAGCGAGATGGCTGGGGCGCCAGGATTCGAACCTGGGATCGCGGGACCAAAACCCGCTGCCTTACCGCTTGGCTACGCCCCACTGCGACCCGAGTATAAGTGCGGGCTAGCGCCGGTCCGTGAACAGGAAGAACAGCGCGACGATCGCCAGCACGGCAATCACGGCGATCGCGACCGCCTTGAGGATGCCGAGCGCCAGCGGCACGAGCAGCACGAGCAACTGCGACGAGACGAGGATCCACGCGACCTCGCGGACGACGTCCGACCGGCTCGAGCGGCCGGCGAACCACCAGAAGCCGCCCGCGATCAGCGCGAACAGCACCGCCACCCACCAGCCGAGGACGCCGAACAGGTACAGCAGCCCTTCGACGGCGGCGAGCCCGAGCGTGAGGCGGAAGCGCCGCAGGCGAAGCCACCGTCCGAAGCGCGTGGAGCCGTGCTCGATCGCGTACGACATCCTCGATCCACGCTACCAGGCCGGATCGGTGACGAAGCAGCGGCCGAGGTGCGCGACGGCGTCACGTCCTCGCTCTGCCGCGGCCCGATCGTCGAAGAGCCCATACAGCACCGGGCCGGCCCCGCTGAGGTCGGCGCGAAACGCCCCTGCGGCCAGCAAGGGCGCCACGGGCGGGGACTCGCCGAGGTCGTTCGGGGGGAGCCCCGCGAGGTCGCGCGGGTCACGGATACGGGACAGCGCGGCCCGAACCGCCGCCGCGCGCGCGTCGAACCCCTGCCCGCCGCGCCGCGCGTCGAAGCTCCCGTAGACCGCGCCCGTCGAGGGCTTCCCCGCCCCGTGCGGCAGCAGCAGGCAGACGGAGAACCCCTGCGGAAGCTCGAGCGGCTGGAGCGCGGTGCCGGTCCCGGTGCCGAGCTGCGGCCCCTGCTCGAGGAAGAACGGGACGTCGGCGCCGAGAGAGGCGGCGAGCCGGCCAAGCGCCTCGTCGCCGAGCGGGCGCTCGAGCTGCGCGTTCGCCAGCCTGAGCGCGGTGGCGGCGTCGGAGCTCCCGCCGCCGAGGCCTGCCGCGACCGGGACGTGCTTGTCGATCACGACCCGCCAACCGTGCGGAGCGCCGAGCGCGGCGAGCGCGGAGGTGACGAGCGTGTCCTCGGGGAACCCCTCGACGGTCGTCGTGCCGGCAGGCTCGACCGTGAGCGTGTCGGCGAGGGCGAGGCGCTGGTAGACGGTGACGACCTCGTGCATCCCGTCATCGCGAGGCGGGCCGACGACCAGGGCGAGGTTCAGCTTGGCGTGCGCGAAGCCCCTCACCCGAGCGCCTCCGCGAGGGCGACGAACTCCGCCGGCCGGAGCTCCTCTGCGCGTACCCCGGCTTCCCGTCCGATCGATGCGAGCGCGGCGACGACCTCCTCGCGCGAGCGGAGGCCGGCGAGCGCCGCCGCGTTGGCGAGCGTCTTGCGGCGGTGTGAGAACGCCGCCTCCACGACGCGTCGCACCGCGGGAGTGGAAGCAGGGGCGGTCCGGCGGAACGCAACCAGGGCGGAGTCGACGTTCGGCCGCGGGCGAAACACCTCGCGGGACACCGGATGGAGGCCCGTGCGCTCGGCCGTGAGCTGCACGAGCACGGACACCCCGCCGTACGCCTTCGTGGACGGCTCCGCGAAGAAGCGGTCGGCCACCTCGCGCTGCACCATCACGCACCACGCGTCGAGCCCTGCGAGCGCCAGGCTCTCGACCACGAGGGGCGTCGCGACGTTGTAGGGCAGGTTCGCGACGAGCTTCCCCGGAGGCGGCTCGAGCGTCGACAGGTCGAGCGCCAGCGCGTCGCCCCAGTGGATGCGCGTACGTGGGATCCCCGTCAGCCCGCCCTCGAGCCGCCGGTCGATCTCGACCGCGTGCACGAACGCGACGCGCTCCGCGAGGAAGCGCGTGAGGATTCCGAGGCCGGGCCCGACCTCGAGCACCACGTCTCGTTCGTCGAGCGCCGCCATCCGCGCGATCACGCCGAGGATGTTGGGGTCGGCGAGGAAGTGCTGGCCGAGCGCCTTCCGCGGCCGCAGGCTCACAGCCCGAAGACCGCGTCGGCGTTGCCGCCGATCTGTGCGGCGAGCGCACCGACATCGACGCCGCGAGCCTGGGCGAGCGCCGCGTAGGTGTGGACGACGAACGCCGGCTCGTTGCGCCGGCCCCGCACCGGCTGCGGGGCGAGGTACGGGCTGTCCGTCTCGGCGAGCAGCCGGTCCGCCCTGACGGCGCGTGCCGCGGACCGCAGCTCGTAGGCGTTCTTGTACGTGACGTTGCCGGCGAACGAGACGTACCAGCCGCGGGCGGTCGCGTCGGCGAGCAGCGGCGGCGAGGAGAAGCAGTGCAGCACGACGGTTCCTTCGTGCGGCCGCAGCAGCTCGAGCGTGTCGTCGTCGGCGGCGCGCGTATGGATCACGACCGGCTTGCCCGCCTCGGAGGCCAGCGCGAGCTGCCACTCGAACAGCCGGCGCTGCGCGTCGCGCGGCGCGTAGTCGCGGTAGTAGTCGAGGCCGGTCTCACCGACCGCGACCGCCTTCCGGTGGGCGAGCAGCGCGCGGAGCTCGTCGACGTCGCCGCTCGTCGCCGACCCGGCCTCGTGCGGGTGGATGCCGAGCACGGCGAACACGCCCTCCTCGGCGTCGGCCAGGGCGAGTGCCTCCCGGGCCGCGGCGAGCGTCGTCGCGACGGTCAGCACCCGGGTCACGCCCGCCGCCCGGGCGCGCTCGAGCACCTCGGCCGCGTCGTCGCCGAGGTGCGCGTGCGTGTCGATCACGCGTCGTCTGCGCGCATGCGCGCGAGCTCGTCCTCGACGATCGACGGGTCGAGCTTCTTGAACAGGGGGCGCGGCGCCTGCAGTGCCTGCCCGGGTCGGAGCTCGCTCGGCGCCCAGCGCCCGACCCAGCTCGTGTAGTCGGCGGTCAGGATCTCGTGCGTCTCGCCGTCGTCGCTCACCTCGCGGAACTCGAGCGGGCCAGCGAGCCAGCCTTCGTGACCGAGCAGCTCGTGGACGGTCTGCGACGTGTGCGGGAGAAAGGGGGTGAAGATCGTCTTCAGGCTGTCGACCGCGCGCAGCGCGACGTAGAGCACGGTCGCCGCACGGTCGCGGTCGACCTTCACGAGGGCCCACGGCGCCTGCTCGGACAGGTACTGGTTGACCTGCGAGGCGAGACGCATCGCCTCACCGAGCGCCGCGCGGAAGCGCCCGTGCTCGATGTGGTCGCCGACCGTGGCGAAGCCTCCGTCCACGCCGGCGAGCAGCGCCTCGTCCGCCGCTTCGAGCGTCCCCGGCTCGGGCACCGAGCCGAACGTGCGGTGCGCATTCGTGAGCGTGCGGTTGACGAGGTTGCCCCAGTTGGCGAGCAGCTCGTCGTTGTTGCGGCGGACGAAGTCGGCCCACGTGAAGTCGGCGTCCTGCGTCTCCGGGCTCGCGGCGATCAGGTAGTACCGGAGCGGGTCGGGGTCGTACCGCTCGAGGAAGTCGCGCAGCAGGATGCCGTGCGACCGGCTCGAGGAGAGCTGTTTGCTCTCCATCGTCAGGAACTCGGTGGCGAACACGTCGTCGGGCAGGTGCAGCGGCCGGCCGGCGCCGACGTCGCCCCCGGTCTCGTAGCCGAGCAGGATCGACGGCCAGATCACCGTGTGGAAGACGACGTTGTCCTTGCCCTGGAAGTACGCGTGCAGCGCGTCCTCCGACTGCCACCACTCCCGCCAGCGGTCGGGGTCGTCCTGGAGGGATGCCCACTCGAGGCTCGCCGACAGGTAGCCGATCACGGCGTCGAACCAGACGTAGATCCGCTTGTTCGGATCGTCCGCGTAGCCCGGGATCGGGATGCGGACGCCCCAGTCCAGGTCGCGGGTGATCGGGCGCGGCCTGATCTCGTCGAGCAGCGCGAGCGAGAAGTTGCGGACGTTCGGCCGCCACTCACCGTGGCCCTGGATCCAGCCACGGAGAGCGTCGGCGAAGCGCGGGAGGTCGAGAAACAGATGGTTCGTCTCCCGGAACTCCGGCACCGAGCCGTCGATCCTCGAGCGCGGATTGATCAGGTCGGTCGGGTCGAGCTGGTTGCCGCAGTTCTCGCACTGGTCGCCGCGCGCCTCGGGGTAGCCGCAGATCGGGCAGGTCCCCTCGATGTAGCGGTCGGGGAGGGTGTGGCCCGTCGAGGGCGAGAACGAGACGAGCTGGGCCCGTTCGAAGATCGCGCCGTGCTCGTACAGCGTCTTGAACAGGTCCTGCGTGACGCGCTCGTGGTTGCGGGTGGTCGTGCGTGTGAAGCAGTCATAGGCGAAACCGAGTCTGCGGAAGTCCTCGCGATGCGCGGCGTTGTAGAAGTCGGCGACCTCACGGTAGGACTTGCCTTCTCGATCGGCGGCGACCATCACGGGCGTGCCGTGCTCGTCGGTTCCACTCACCGCCAGCACGTCGCTCCCCTTGAGCCGGTGATAGCGCCCGAACACGTCGAACGGCACGTACGCCGCCGCGTGCCCAAGGTGCCGGAATCCCGCCGCATACGGCCACGCCGGCGCCACCAGCACCTTCTTCCGCTCGCTCGACACTGGCGGCAATCATACGAACGGGTCTGCGCCGCTCCCTCCGCCGCCACGCGCCCCGCAGGGCCGCGCCGAGAAGCGCCAGCAGCGCGGCGGCAGCGGCGACCACCGTCGGCACGACGCCCGGGGCGCGGCGGGGGCGCGGCCCCGCCTCGGAGCGCCGCGTTCGCGACACGGCGACCGGAGCGCCCACGGGCCGTCTCGCGTCGGCGGCGGCCGGTGCGAGGCCGGCCGGCGTCGACCGGCGAGCAGCCGGCGGGCGCGGCGCACGGAGGCGCGGCGTCACCGCGGTCGGCGTCGCGTGTCGCTGCGCTGGACGGCTCCCAGCCGCGGCCGGCCGCACTCGGCGAGGCTGCGGGACCGGCTCGGGAGCGGCGACCCGCGGGGGCTTGAGCGTCGGAGCGGCGACGGTCGGCGCCCCTGCCGGATGCGAGGCGGGCTCGGCCCGGCGGGTCGGCGTGGCCGGGTCGGGATGCGCCGGCGCGCGCGGGTGGCCCGGCGCCGGTCGCAGCGGCCGGACGGCCGCCGGAGCGGCAGCATCCCGGATCGCCGACGGCTCCGCCGGGCGTGGCGTGGTCAGAGACGGCGCCGGGGCCGCCACGGCCGGCGCAGCGACCTCGGGAGCGCCGGGCGCCGTCTCGGGCGGCGAGTGAGCCGGGGCGGTCGCCGTGGGCGAGGGGGCGGTCGCAGCCGGAGGGGCCGCGAGGGGCGCGGCCGGGACGCTGTCGGCGACCGGCGCCGCGACGGGCGGCTGGCCCGGCTGCGCATCCGGCGGGGGCGTGGCGGTCGACCGCGGCGGCAGCAGGCTCGTCGGGTCGACGTACCCCTGGTCGTCGCTCGCCAGGCGCACGCCCAGGTGGACGTACGGCACCGAGACCTCCGGGTCGCCGCTCGGCCCGATCGTCCCCACCGCGCCGCCCTCGAGCACGGCGGCGCCGGCGGCGACGGTGATCGAGCCCAGGTGCGTCAGCGTGACGGCGTAGCCGTCGGCCGTGAGGATCGTGACGCTCTTGCCGGAGGACGGAACCGTGCCCGCGAATGACACCGATCCACCCTCCGGCGCGACGACGATGCTGCCCGCGTCGCCGGCGACGTCGATGCCGCGGTGTTGCCCTGCCGCATACGGATGGCCGGGATCGAACGCGAACGGCTGCACGACGTCGCCGGTCGCCGGCCACGTCCAGGCGCCTGCCCCGGGAGCGAGAAAGAGCGCGGCCAGCACCACCATCAGCGGGAACAGACGTCGCATCGCAACCTCCTGCGTTTCAGCACGCTGTTGTCTGGAGAGAAAACGTCGCGACCACGGTACGTGCGGGCGCCGCCAGGCGCAAGCGACGTCACGAAGTTGTCACAGAGAGCGCCGGTAGAGCTCGTTGCGCGACACGCCGGTCAGCCGCGCGACGACGTCGGCCGCGGCCCGGCGGGGAGCTCCTGCGGCGACCAGCTCGCGCACCGCCCGCTGGGCATCGGCGTCGTCCGGATGCACGACCGCCGGTCCGAGCACGAGCGTGATCTCGCCTTTCGGCTCGCTCGAGAAGCGCTCGGCGAGCTCGGCGGCCGATCCGAGCACGACGTCCTCGAACCGCTTCGTGAGCTCGCGGCAGACTGCGACCGGCCGCTCCGCGTCGTGTAGAGCAAGCGAGCGCAGGGTCGCACCGAGGCGTCGCGGGGACTCGAACGCGACGGCGGCGGCGTCCCAACCGTCGAGCGCCCGCCAGAGCGCCCGCCGCTCGCCTTCCTTCCGCGGGACGAAGCCGACGAAGACGAACCGGGTGCCGCCGATCCCGCTCGCCACGAGCGCCGTGGTGACGGCGGACGGGCCGGGCAGCACGGTGACGTCGATGCCGGCGGTCCGGGCCGCACGGACGAGCCGCATCCCCGGGTCGGAGATGCCCGGCATCCCGGCGTCGGTGACGAGCGCGACCCGCTCTCCTGCCCGCAGCCGGGGCAAGAGCGCTGCGACCCGCGCCGATTCGTTGTGCTCGTGGAACGAGAGCAGCTTCGCGCGAATGCCGTGACGGTCGAGCAGCGCCCGCGTGTGCCGGGTGTCCTCTGCGAGGACGAGGTCGGCGTCGCGCAGCTCCGAGAGCACGCGGAGCGTGACGTCGTCGAGGTTCCCGATCGGCGTCGCGCAGACTGCGAGCGGCACGTCGCCCGTCCGTCGTCAGGCGCAGGTCTCGAAGGCGACGAGCCCGGCGCCGATCAGGCCGGCCGCCGCGCCGAGGCTCGCGCACTCGATCTCGAGCTGCTGCCCTGCCGGCGCGAGCGCCTCCGTGAGCACCGCCAGGCGCGCGGCGGGCAGGAGCAGCTCGAAGGCCGCGACGCCGAACCCGCCGCCGATCACGATCCGCTCGGCGCCGAAGATGTTGACCAGCGAGCCCATCGCCACGCCGAGGTGATGCCCGATCGAATCCAGCGCCGGATGCCGGCCCTCGACGAGGTCGTGCGCGGTGGCAGTCGGGCCGATCGCCTCTCGCGCCAGCCTGTCGGCGGCGCGTCCGGAGCAGTAGGCCTCGACGTGCCCACGTCCGGAGCAGGCGCCCGAGCACGGCTCGCCGTCCTCGACGATCACCATGTGCCCGAGCTCGGTCCACGCCTGGAAGAGGCTGCCGCCGGCGATCACTCCGCCCCCCACGCCGGTCCCGAGCGTCAGCATGACGAAGTTCTTGACGCCGCGGCCTGCGCCGTGGCGGAACTCCGCGTACGCGGCGCAGCTGGCGTCGTTCTCGACGGCGACCTCCAGATCGAGCCGCCGCTCCATCTCCTTGCGGAACGCAACCTCGCGCAACGGGATGTTGACCGCACCCAGCGCGATGCCCGTGTGCTGGTCGATGCGCGAAGGAATGCCGAACCCGACCGCACCGACCCCGTCGTCCGGGAGCATCCGGACGAGGGCCGCCAGCTCGTCGAGCAGCGCGGACTGCGACGTCGTGACCGTCGGGCGCTCGACGGTCTCGTGAACCCGCCCGTCTCGGTCGATCACGCCGGCGAGGATCTTCGTTCCGCCAAGGTCGACGCCGATCACGCGATCAGCCTTCATGTCCGCTCGGTAACCTAACCCGCCGGATGGCGTCGGACCCGAAGCCGTATCGCCTCTATCGCGGCGGTCGCGTCAAGGGCAAGGTTCCGGCGCCCGCAAGGCCTCGGCGGGAGACGCCGACCGATTACCGCGGGCCGGGCGCGGTCCCGAAGCGGCGTCGAATCGGACGCGGGCGTCTGATCGCGCTGATCGCGCTCGTGCTCCTGTTGCTGGTCGTCGTCTGGGCGGTCGCGAGCTGGTTCTCGGTGTCGAGCGGCGTCTCGGATGCCAACGGCCGCCTCGACCCCGACGCGAGGGCTGCGCTCACGCATCAGAGCGGGCTGCTCTTCTCCCACCCGACGACGATCCTGCTCATGGGCACGGACAACGCGACCGTCGGCGGACGCGAAGGCGATCGGCACTCGGACTCGATCATGCTGCTCCGCACCGACCCGTCCCACCACCGCCTCTATTACCTGTCGATCCCGCGCGACCTCGTCGTCCCGATCCCGGGAGCGGCGACGCAGAAGATCAACGCCGCGTTCCAGATCGGCGGCCCGGCGCTCGCCATCCGGACGATCCACGACTACACGGGCCTGCCGATCAACCACGTCGTCGTCGTCAACTTCGCCGCCTTCAAGGACCTGATCGACGCGCTCGGCGGAGTCACGATCGACGTGCCGGCGCCGATCCGCTCGAACCGGTTCGACTGCCCCTACGCGACGCAGGCGCGCTGCGACCAGTGGCCCGGGTGGCGCTTCGCCAAGGGACCGCAGCACATGAACGGGGAGCGCGCACTGATCTACTCGCGGATCCGCGAGAACCAGCTCAACCCGTCGGAGACCGATTTCACACGGAGCGCCCGGCAGCAGGCCGTGCTGAATGCGGTCACGTCCAAGCTGACGTCGGTCGGCACGCTCCTGGGCCTGCCCTTCTCGGGCGGGTCGCTCGTCAAGCCGCTCACGACCGACCTCTCGACGGCTCAGCTGCTCCAGCTCGGCTGGTTGAAGTTCAGATCGAGCTCGTCGAGCTCGGTGCATTGCCGGCTCGGCGGCGACTTCGGCGGCGGCGGGACCGGCGCGCCGAGCGAAGACAACCCGACGACGATCGAGATGTTCCTCGGCAAGTCGGCGCCGCAGGCTCCGACCGGCCAGTTCGACCCCGGCTGCGTGATCGGCCACACGCTGCCGCAGTAGCCAGAGAGGCTACGCCTCCGCGGCCTTCTTCGTCTCGCCGCCCTTCGACTCGGACGAGCCAGAGCCCGGCGAGTCTCCCGACGAGGACGAGTCGGACGACGCGCCGCCTTCCTTCGCGGCCGCCTTCTTCTTGCGCCCGTAGTCGGTCGAGTAGAAGCCGCTCCCCTTGTAGTGGACGGCGACCGGATACAGGACTCGCTGCAGCGGGCCCTCTCCGCACACCTCGCAGAGCGCGGGACCGTCCTCCGTCATGCCGTGCATCACCTCGAACAGATGCCCATTCGGACACTTGTACTCGTACAGCGGCATGGGAGGCGCAAGGCTAGCAGCGGGCGTCCCGGGCGCCCGTCGCGATCAGCTGTGCCGGGCCGCGGGGTCGCGGGGCCCGTGCGCCTCGGTGTCGATCGTCTCGAGGAAGCACGGAGCGTCCTCGAACGCCGCCAGCCCCGACGGGACGCCGCGCGGGCGGCGCGAACGCGAGGCGACGCGCCGCGCGGTCGCGATCGCCCCGGCGGCGCCGACGAGGCCGCCGATCGCGAACGAGCGGAGCCTCTCTCCGCTCCCGATCCGTTCCATGCGAGCATCGTACGCGTGCGGATCACGACCCTCGGCGATCTGATCCTGGACGTGGTCGTGTCGCTCGACGCGCCGCTCGTCCGCGGTGACGACCGGCCGGCCCGCATCAGAACGGGCGCCGGCGGGCAGGCGGCGAACGTCGCCGCCTGGGCATGCGCTCTCGGTGCCGCAGCGCGCGTCGTCTGCCGGCGCGGCGACGACCCCGCCGGCGAGCTCGCCGCCCGGGAGCTTCGCGCGCTCGGTGTCGATGTCGCGGGGCCCGTGGGCGGCCGGAACGGCGTCGTCGTCTCGTTCGCGGACGCGGACGACCGGACGATGGCATCGGACCGCGGCGACGCGACGAACCTCGAGCCGCAGGCACTCGACGACGCGTGGTTCGATTGCGACGTGCTGCACGTGTCCGGTTACGCGCTTCTCGGACTGCCTGTGGCCGACGCCGCGGCGCGGGCGGCGGCGATGGCGCGGGGACACGGCGCCACGGTCTCGGTCGATGCGTCGACCTTCACGCTCGCCGACGATGCGTTCCGCGAACGCGTGCGGGCGCTGGCCCCGGACCTCGTGTTCGCGAACGAGCGCGAGCGCACGGCGCTCGGGCCGCTCGACGCACGCATGGTGGTGAAGCGCGGCGCGGACGGGATCGTCGTCGACGGGCGGCCGTATGCTGCGAGGCCGACGTCGCTCGTCGACGCGACCGGCGCAGGGGACGCGCTCGCGGCCGGCTTCCTGATCGGAGGGCCTGCGCTCGGGCTCGAGGCCGCCGCACGGTGCTGCGCGAAGCTCGGGGCGCTGCCGTGATCGCAGTCGCACCGGAGGTGCTCGACGCGCAACGCGACGGACGCGGCGTCGTCGCACTCGAGACGACGCTGGTCGCGCACGGCTTCCCGGCCGGCGACGGCGTCGAGGTCGGGCTGGCGTCGGAGCGTGCCGTGCGCGACGGAGGCGCGGTTCCTGCGACGATCGGCGTGCTCGACGGCGTCGTGCACGTGGGACTGACGGAGGCGCAGCTCGGGCGCTTCGACGTCTCGGCGCGGAAGCTGGGGCCGCGCGATCTCGCCGCCGCCCATGTCCAGGGCGCGAACGGCGCGACGACCGCCGGCGGCACGCTCGCAGTCTGCAGGGCGGCGGGGATCCGGTTCATGGCCACGGGGGGCCTCGGCGGCGTCCACCGTGGGTGGCCGTCTCCCCCGGACGTCTCCGCCGACCTGCAGGCCCTGGCGGCGGCACAGGCGCTCGTCGTCTCATCGGGCGTCAAGTCGCTGCTCGACGTCGGAGCGACGGCGGAGGTGCTCGAGACGCTCGGCGTGCCCGTGCTGGGCTGGCGCACGGCCGAGCTCCCGCTGTTCTTCTCCGCGACCGGCGGCCCGCCGGTGTCGGCCCGGGTCGAGTCGGCCGCGGAGGCGGCCGCGCTCGCGGCGGCGCACTGGGAGCTCGGGGGCGGCGGGCTGCTGCTCGGCCGGCCGCCCGACGAGAGCCTGGACGACGTCGAGCCGCTGATCACGCAGGCGCTCGCCGACGCGGACGCCCGGGGGATCAGCGGCCAGCAGGTGACGCCGTTCGTGCTCGCGTACCTGCACGCGCGAAGCGGCGGGCGAACGCTGCGTGCGAACCGCGACCTGATCGTCGGGAACGCGCGGCTCGCGGGCGAGATCGCCGCCGCCGCGGCGGCGCCCTAGTCGAGCGTCCGCAGGAAGTCCTCGATCTCGAGCGCCGGCAGCGTCTCGATCCTGGTGGAGCCGCGCGAGCCGAGCGCGACGGAGACCCTCGCGATCGTCGCCACGTCGGGCGCCTCGACGACGTTCACGAAGTCGAACTCGCCGAGCGTCGCCCACTGGTGCACGACCCGGCAGCCGAGCTCCTCGACGTCCTTGTTCACCTCTCGCAGGCGTTCAGGGTTCGACTTGAGGGTCTGAACGCCCTGTTGGGTCAGGGTCGACAGGAGGATGAAGATCGGCATCGCCTCGTCTCCCTTCCGTTGTCCGACGCGACTTCTTCGACCGCCGAGACCCTACACGGGCCGCCTGGTCGACATAGAGCAGCGCGCCGCCCAGGAAGAGCAGCGGGCTGAGCACGAGATCGGCGAGGGCGAGCGCGATGCGCTGGCTCGTGTCGCCCTGCGTGCGAAGCAGCACCGTGAGCGTCTGCTCGGCAACGCCGACGACGATCACGAGCGCCGCGAGCGAGCCGAGGGCGTGCACGTAGTCCGCCGTGCCGAGTTGCCGGCCGCGCGCGAGCGCCGCGCGCCAGCCGAGACGCTCGACGAGCGCGGCCGGAACGGCGAGGCCGATGAAGGCGAACCAGGCGATCGCCGGCAGGAGGTACACCGCGCGCAGCGCCGGGAAAGGGAGGTAGATCAGCAGCGAGAGTGCGAAGACGGTGGCGGTCGCGCGTCCGCCGTGGACGAGCCTGCAGGCATACACGTACGCAGCCGAGATCAGCGGCGCCGCGATGAGGAAGACGATCACCTGCTCGCCGACCGACCGGTGGACGACGAACTGGTCGACGATCGCCAGCGGGGCCCCGAGCGGCAGCGCCCGCCAGAAGCGGTGGCCGTAGAAGCGGATCGTCTCGGCGATCAGCTGGCCGACGGTGCGCTCGTCCGGAGGGAGCGGCGCCGGCAGCTCAGGCACCGAGCGCCTCGAGCAGCGTCGTGACGGCGCCGGCGAGCGCGGCGAGGGCCTCGTCGATCCGCCAGCGCGAGCGTTCGGGCTCGCCGACCGCGTTCGAGACGGCGCGGAGCTCGACCGCCGGGACCTGCGCCAGCGCCGCGGCGCGGAGCACCCCGAATCCCTCCATCGCCTCGACCTCGCATGCCGTTCCGCCGCCCACTCGCCCAGTCGTCCCCACGGGAACCACGTGCGCGCCGGGCAGGGCGCGCCGCGCGGCGGCGAGCAGCGTGGCGTCCGGAAGCTGGCGTTCGACGCGCGGCACCGTCGACGACGCGTCGACGACATCGCAGTAGACGGCCTCCGAGCCGATCACGATCGTCCCCGGCGGAAGGCTGCCCGCTCCCGCGATGCCGACGTGCAGAAGCGCACGCGGCCGCTGCCGCGTGAGCGCAGCACTCGTCCTCAGCGCCGCCTCGACCGGACCGACGCCGCACACGAGCGTCGACACGCCGTCGAGATAGTCGAGCTCGCGGGCGGTCGCAGCGACGACGAGAATCACCCGCCGAGTCTACGATCGCCCCGTGGGCTACCACTGGATCTCACTCGACGACCTCGCGTTCGAGGCGCGGCCGCCCAAGCCGGGCGAGGGCGGGTCGCGGCTCGCGGGAGACCTGACGTCGGCGGTCGGCCTGACGCGGTCGCGCGCGCGGCTGTGGCGCTACCCGCCGCAGACCACCGGCCGGCGGCACCGCGATCACGCACAGGAGGAGGTCTTCGTCGTCCTGTCGGGGACGGCGACGCTGCTGCTGGGCGACGAGCCGGAGCGCGTCGATCTCGGCCCGGGCGGCGTCGCCGCGGTCGAGCCGATGACGGCCCTCCAGCTGCGGAACGAGACCGACGAGGAGCTCGTACTCCTCGCGTACGGCGCGCCGCCGGTGCAGGAGGGCGCCGACTTCCTCGACGACGTCGAGCTGCCGCCGAAGGCGTAGCCCAGGCGTAGCCCGGGTGCCTGGCACCAAGGTGCCAGGCACCGATCGTCGGGAGAGGTGTCCGTCGTCCTCGCGTTACGGTCCACCGCCGGTGCAGGAGGGCGCCGACTTCCTCGACGACGTCGAGCTGCCGCCGAAGGCGTAGCCCAGGCGTAGCCCGGGTGCCTGGCACCAAGGTGCCAGGCACCGATCGTCGCTCAGACGGCGACCGGCGCCTCGGCCGGCGCGAAGCGGAGCTCGCCGTCGTCCGCGTCCACGCGCACCGTGTCGCCCTCGGCGAAGTCTCCTTCGAGCAGGCGCAGCGCGAGCGGGTTCTCGAGCAGCCGCTGGATCGCGCGCTTCAGCGGACGCGCGCCGTACGCGGGGTCCCACCCCGCCTCGGCGAGCACCTCCTGGGCGGCGTCTGTGAGCTCGAGCCTGAGACCGCGGTCGGCCAGCCGCTCGCGCAGCCGATCGAGCTGCAGCTCGACGATCTCCGCGATCTGCCCGCGCGTCAGCTCCCGGAATTCCACGATCTCGTCGATTCGGTTCAGGAACTCCGGCCGGAAGTGCTCGCGCATCCCCTCCACGCTGCGGATGTTCGAGGTCATGATCAACACCGTGTTGCGGAAGTCGACCGTCCGGCCCTGACCGTCCGTCAACCGCCCGTCGTCGAGCACCTGCAGCAGCACGTCGAACACCTCGTGGTGCGCTTTCTCGATCTCGTCGAGCAGGACCACGCAGTAAGCGCGGCGCCGCACCGCCTCCGTCAGCTGCCCACCCTCGTCGTAGCCGACGTAGCCGGGCGGCGCGCCGATCAGGCGCGCGACCGTGTGCCGCTCCTGGTACTCGCTCATGTCGAGGCGCACCATCGCCCGCTCGTCGTCGAACATGAACTCGGCGAGCGCGCGCGCGAGCTCGGTCTTGCCGACACCCGTCGGGCCGAGGAAGACGAACGAGCCGATCGGGCGATCCGGGTCCTGCAGCCCGGTTCGGGCGCGGCGAAGCGCGTTCGCCACCGCCGCGACCGCGTCCGCCTGCCCGACGACACGCTGGTGCAGCCGCTCCTCCATGTGGATCAGCTTCTCCGTCTCGCCCTCGAGCAGCCGGTCGACCGGGATGCCGGTCCACCGCGCGACCACGGTCGCGACGTCGTCCTCGTCGACCTCCTCCTTGACGAGCAGGTCGTCCTGCGGACGGTCGGCGAGAAGCCGTTCGAGCTCCGGGATCTCGCCGTAGCGGATCTCCGCCACACGCTGCAGGTTGCCGTCGCGTTCCGCGCGCTCGGCCTCCATGCGCAGCTCGTCGATGCGTCTCGTCGCGTCCTTCACGCGCTCGAGCACCGCCTTCTCGCGCGCCCACCGTGCGGCCAGCTCGTCGCGCCGCTCCTTCGCCTCGGCGAGCTCGCGCTCGAGCGGCTCGCGCGTCGCCGGCGACTCCTTCGCCATCGCCGCGAGCTCGATCTCGAGCTGCGTCACGCGGCGGTTCGCCTCGTCGAGCTCGAGCGGGCTCGAGTCGATCTCGATGCGCAGCCGCGATGCGGCCTCGTCGACGAGATCGATCGCCTTGTCCGGGAGGAAGCGGTCGGCGATGTAGCGGTGACCGAGCACGGCGGCCGCGACCAGCGCGGCGTCCCTGATCCGGACGCCGTGGTGCGCCTCGTAACGCTCCTTGAGCCCGCGCAGGATCGCGATCGTGTCGGCGACCGACGGCTCGCCGACGAACACCGGCGCGAACCGGCGCTCGAGCGCGGCGTCCTTCTCGATGTGCTTGCGGTACTCGTCGAGCGTCGTCGCACCGATGCAGCGCAGCTCGCCGCGGGCGAGCATCGGCTTCAGCAGGTTCGCGGCGTCGACCGCGCCCTCCGCCGCGCCGGCGCCGACGATCGTGTGCAGCTCGTCGATGAACAGCACGATCCGGCCGTCGCTGGCGCGGATCTCGGTGAGCACGGCCTTGAGCCGCTCCTCGAACTCGCCGCGGTACTTCGAGCCGGCGAGCAGCGCGCCGATGTCGAGCGCCCAGACGCGTCGGTCCTTCAGCCCTTCGGGGACGTCGCCCGCGACGATCCGCTGTGCCAGCCCCTCGGCGATCGCCGTCTTGCCGACGCCCGGCTCGCCGATCAGCACCGGGTTGTTCTTCGTGCGCCGCGACAGGATCTGGATCACGCGGCGGATCTCTTCGTCGCGCCCGATCACCGGATCGAGCTTCCCGGCCTCCGCCGCGTCGGTCAGGTCGCGGCCGAACTTCTCGAGCGCCTGGTAGCTGCCCTCGGGATCCTGCGACGTGACCCGCTGCCCTCCGCGCACCTGCTTGATCCAGGCGAGGATCTCCTCGCGCGGGACCGGCTCGAGCGCGAGGAACAGATGCTCGGTCGACACGAACTCGTCCTCGAGCTGCCGGCGCTCGTCGTCGGCGCGGTCGAGCAGGCGCGAGAACGACGCCGACGGGCTCGGCTGCTGGGTCCCGCCCTGGACGCTCGGCAGCGCGGCAACCCTCGCCTCGGACTCGGCGCGCAGGCCGCGCCAGTCGGCGAACAGCTCCTGGTCGAGCAGCGCGAGCAGCAGGTGGTCGGGCGTCAGCTCGGGGTTCCCGCCACGCAGAGCGAGCGCCTGCGCCGCGGCGACGGCTTCCTGCGACTTGATGGTCAGCTTGTTGAAGTCCATGTGCTCAGTCCTTCGTCATCGGTGGTTGTGGCGGCCGGTAGACGACGAGCTCGCGCCGGTACGACCGGTGGACGTCGTCGAGCGCGCGCCGCATCTCGTCCTCCATGCGTGCGAGCCGCCGGCGCATCCGCTCGAGCTCGTCCTCGAGCCGCAGCACGCGCTCGGCGCCCGCGAGGTTCAGCCCGACCTCCGTCGTCAGCCGCTGGATCAGACGGAGCCGGTCGACATCCGCATCGGAGTAGAGGCGCGTGTTGCCGGCGGTGCGCTTGGGCCGCACGAGCCCCTTCTGCTCGTAGATGCGAAGCGTCTGCGGATGCATGCCGACCATGTCGGCGGCGACCGAGATCATGTAGCGGGGGCGGTCGTCCATGAGCCTCAACCGGTCGTCCTCCGCAGCTCCTCGAGGAGCTCGCGCTCGTGCTTGTTGACCCGCTTCGGCACCTGGATCCGCAGCCGGGCGAGCACGTCGCCCTTGCCGGAGCCCTTGAGCCGCGGTGCGCCGCGGCCCTTGATCCGCAGCAGCTTGCCGTCCTCGGACCCCGACGGCACCTTCAGCGACACGGTGCCCTCCGGGGTCGGCACGTCGACCGAGCCGCCGAGCGCCGCCGTCGGGTAGGTGACGGGCACCTGCACGATCAGGTCGTCGCCCCGCCGCTCGTAGATCTCCGACGGCTCGACGCGCGTGACCACGTACAGGTCACCCGCGGAGGCGCCGCCGTAGCCGGCCTCCCCCTTGCCGCGCAGCTTGATGCGCGTGCCGTCCCTGACGCCGGCCGGGATCTTCACGGTGAAGCGCTTCGTCCGCCGCTCGCGCCCGGCGCCGTGGCAGGTCGGGCACGGCTTCTCGACGATCGTCCCCATCCCGTGACAGCGCGGGCACGGCTGCTGCAGCGCGAACAGCCCCTGCGACGTCGCGACCACGCCGGTTCCGTCGCACTGCGGGCAGGTCACCGGCGTGGTGCCGGGCGCGGCGCCCGTCCCGTGGCACGTGTGGCAGGCGAGCTCGAGCTGCACGGGCACGGTCGTCTGCACGCCCCTGAGGGCGTCCTCGAACGACACGCGCACCTCGACCTCGACGTCGTTGCCGCGCTGGCCGCGCTGCGGCGCCGGGCCGGAGCCCGCGCCGCGGCCGCGCCCGAAGATGCCGCCGAAGATGTCCCCGAGGTCGAAGTCGCCGAAGTCGAACGTCGTGCTCCCCGGCCCCGGCCCGCGGCCGTTCGTCGTCCCGAGCGTGTCGTAGGCCTTGCGCTTCTCGGGATCCGAGAGCACGTCGTACGCCGACTGGACCTCCTTGAAGCGCGCCTCGGCCTCCGCGTCGCCCGGGTTCTTGTCCGGGTGGTACTCGCGGACGAGCTTCCGGTACGCCTTCTTGATCTCGTCGGGGCCGGCGTTCTTCGTGACGCCGAGCGACTCGTACAGCGACTTAGCCATCGCTCCCCTGCGCCCGCGGCGGTCCCGCCGAGACCACGACCCGCGCCGGCCGCAGCACGCGATCGCCGAGCAGATAGCCCTTCTGGAGCACCTGGATCACGGTGCCCTCCTCCTCCTCGGACGGCTGCGAGAGGAGCGCCTCCTGCGAGTGCGGATCGAAGCGGCCGTCGGTCGGCACCTCCGCGAGGCCCTCGCGGGCGAGCAGCCCGGCGAGCGAGCGGTGCACGAGGCGCACGCCCTCCTCGAGCTTCGCCTCCTGATGCTCCGACGCCGCCTCGAGCGCGCGCTCGAGATCGTCGAGCACCGGGACGAGCTCCTTGACGAGCCGCTCGTGGGCGCGCGCAGCCAGCTCCTGCTGGTCGCGCGCGACCCGCTTGCGGTAGTTGTCGAACTCGGCCTTCAGCCGCTGCAGCGCGTCGAGGTACTCGTCGCGCTGCCGCGTCGCCGCGACCAGCGGATCGACCTCCTCCTCGACGGCCTGCTCGGCCGCCTCCTGCCCGAGGTTGTCCCCGCGCGCTCCCGCTCCGGCGCCGGCCAAGCCGGCGCCTTCCCTCTTGGTCGGCTCCGGCGGGCCCACGCCGCTCACTCGTCGACCACCTCGTACTCGGCGTCCTCGACCACCTCGTGGTCCGCGTCGCCGCTGCCGTCGCCGCCGTTGCCGGTCGTCTGCTGCGACGAGGCCTGGGCGTAGAGCGCGGAGGCGGCCTGCGTCCAGGCCTCCTGCAGCGCGTCGGACTTCGTCTTGATCTCGGCGGCGTCCGACGAGTCGAGCACGGCGCGGAGCTCCATGATCCGCCCCTCGACGGTCGACGCGAGGCCGGAGTCGAGCTTGTCGCGCTGCTCGGAGAGCGACTTCTCGATCTGGTAGGCGAGCGACTCGGCCTGGTTGCGCGTGTCGGCCAGCTCACGGAGGCGATGCGCCTCGTCGCGGTGCGACTCCGCGTCCTTGATCATGCGGTCGATCTCGTCCTGCTTCAGGCCCGAGCCGCCCTCGATGCGGATCTGCTGCTCGTTGCCCGTGCCCATGTCCTTCGCCTGGACGTTGATGATCCCGTTGGCGTCGATGTCGAACGCGACCTCGATCTGCGGCATGCCCCGCGGCGCCGGCGGGATGCCGACGAGCTGGAACTTGCCGAGCGTCTTGTTGTAGGTCGCCATCTCGGACTCGCCCTGCAGCACGTGGATCTCGACCGACGGCTGGTTGTCCTCGGCCGTCGAGAAGACCTCCGCCTTGCGGGTCGGGATCGTCGTGTTGCGCTCGATCAGGCGCGTCATCACGCCGCCCTTGGTCTCGATGCCGAGCGACAGCGGGGTGACGTCGAGCAGGAGCACGTCCTTGACCTCGCCCTTGAGCACGCCGCCCTGGATCGCGGCGCCGACGGCGACGACCTCGTCCGGGTTGACGCCCTTGTGCGGATCCTTGCCGATCAGCTCCTTGACCTTCGCCTGCACGGCCGGCATCCGGGTCATGCCGCCGACGAGCACGACATGGTCGATGGCGGAGGCCTGCAGGCCCGCATCCGCGAGCGCCTGCTTGGTCGGCGCGACGGTGCGCTCGAGCAGGGCGTGCGTGAGCTCCTCGAGCTTCGCGCGCGTCAGCTGCAGGTCGAGGTGCTTCGGCCCCTCGGGAGTCGCGGTGATGAACGGCAGGTTGATCTGCGTCGTCATCGTGCTCGACAGCTCGATCTTCGCCTTCTCCGCGGCCTCGTAGAGGCGCTGCAGCGCCATCGGGTCGGCGCCGAGGTCGATGCCCTGGTCCTTCTTGAACTCCGCGATCATCCAGTCGACGATCGCCTTGTCGAAGTTGTCGCCGCCGAGGTGGTTGTCGCCGTTCGTGGCCTTCACCTCGAAGACGCCCTCGCCGAGCTCGAGCACCGACACGTCGAAGGTGCCGCCGCCGAGGTCGAACACGAGGATCGTCTGGTCGGCGCCCTCCTTGTCGAGGCCGTAGGCGAGCGCGGCCGCCGTCGGCTCGTTGATGATCCGCAACACGTTGAGGCCGGCGATCTTGCCGGCGTCCTTCGTCGCCTCGCGCTGCGCGTTGTTGAAGTAGGCGGGGACGGTGATCACCGCGTCGGTGACCGTCTCGCCGAGGAAGCTCTCGGCGTCCGCCTTGAGCTTCTGCAGGATCATCGCGCTGATCTCGGGCGGCGCGTACTCCTTGCCGCCCGCGTCGACGCGGACGTCGTCGTTCGGGCCCTTCACGACCTTGTACGGGACGATGGTCATCTCCTCGTTGACCTCGTCGAACTTGCGGCCCATGAAGCGCTTGATCGAGAAGATGGTGTTCTGGGGGTTGGTGACCTGCTGCCGCCGTGCCGGAGCGCCGACGAGCCGCTGACCGTCCTTCGCGAAGCCGACGACGGACGGGGTCGTCCGTCCGCCCTCGGCGTTCGGGATCACGGTCGGCTCGCCGCCCTCCAGGGTGGCCATGCACGAGTTGGTCGTGCCCAGGTCGATGCCGATCGTCTTCGCCACTGAAACTCTCCTTGGATTGCTGGCAGTCAGAAAATCTAAGCGGAGTTATAGCAGATTTTGACCACCCCTGTCTGCGATCATGGGCGGCGTGGAAGGGGAGGCCCAGCGCGAGCTCGAGGCGACGCTCGCCGCCCGGGCCGAGCTCGGCCCGGCGCACGACGACGAGCTCGTCGAGGGCTTCCTCGACCGGATCGAACGGGAGATCGACCGGCGGATCGACGAGCGGCTCGCCGCCCGGACGCCGCCCAAGCGCGGCCCCTCCCCGGTCAACCCGGGCAACCTCGGCGTCTGCATCCCGATCGTCGTCCTCGCGGGGGTGTTCGGCCACACCGCCGGCGTGGTCGTCGCACTCGCCATGCTCGCGCTCGTCTTCCTCGTCGCCGAGCTGCGTCGCTAGGCAGCCGCGGCGCCGATCAGCACGCCGCCCGCGACGATCAGCACCGCCCCGGCGACGATCCGCGCTCCGACGTGCTCCGAACCCCCGAGCAGGAGCGCCGAGAAGGCCACACCCCAGAGCGACTCGGTGGCGACGAGCGGTGAGACCACGGTCACGCGGCCGTGGTAGTAGGCCGCGAACAGGCAGAGGTACGAGAGGCCGAACATCGCGCCGGCCGGGGCGAAGCGGCCGAGCTCGGTCACGGTGGGGGCGCGCCGGGTCCAGAGGGCGGCCACGACCGCTCCGGCGAGCAGGGTGGCGGCGGCCGCCGTCTCGGGCGTGGCGTCGCCGTGGAGGGCCCGCACGATGTTGTCGCGCGTCGCGAACAGCACCGCCGCCAGGGCCGCATACACGAGGCCGATCGGCTTGAAGCGCTCGGGGCGGCTCCGTTCGAGGGCGAGCAGCGCCCCGCCCCCGACGATCGCCACGGCACCGAGGATCAGCGGCGCGCTGACCGGCTCGCCGAGGAAGACGAGCGCGATCGCCACTGCGACGAGCGGCGCCGCGCCGACCGTGACCGAAGTGCGGGAGGCGCCGGTCTCCTGGATCGCGCGCGTGAACAGGATCTGCGACGCGCCCGGTGCGAGGAGGCCCGCGAGCAGGAACGGCCACGCGCCTCCGAAGGCCGGGCGCAGCGCGGCGGCGACCAGGGCCACGGCCAGCGCCGAGAGGATCGTCGCCAGCGCCGCCGCGCGGGTCTCCCCGTCGCGCAGCGCGATGCGAATCGCGACCGTCATCGCCCCGAACAGCACCGCGGAGGCGATCGCGAGTAGGACGGCGCTCACGTCGACGCGACTCGCGGTCGGCGAACGAGGCGGGCGAGCGTCGCGGCGGCGGCGGGCTCCGCGACCACGATCCCCGCCATGATCACGAGGCAGCCCAGGTAGCCCACCGGGCCGAGCCGGTCGCCTGCGAGCACGAAGCCGAAGAACGCCGCCCACACCGGCTCGAGCGAGAACGCCAGGGCGGTCCGCGTCGCGCTGGTCCGCCGCTGCGCCCAGGACTGCGCCAGGAAGGCGAGCGCGCTCGCGAACACGCCCGTCACGAAGCAGCGCCCCCCAGACCGTCGAGCCGTGCGGGACGCGGAACTGGCCGGCCGCGAGCGCGACCACCGCCAGGCCGGCGAACGCGCTCAACATCTCGACGAGCGTGAACGCGAGCGCGTCGTAGACCGGCGCAAAGCGCTCCATGAGCACGATCTGGAGCGAGTAGACGGCGGCGCCTGCGAGCACGAGCAGGTCGCCCGAAGCAGAGCCACGGTGAACTCCCGCCAGCAGCGCCAGCCCTGCCGTCGCGAGCACGACGCCGAGCAGGGCACCACGCCCGAGCCGGTCCCGGTAGAGCGCGAACACGAGCACCGGCGTCAGCACGACGTACATGCCGGTGACGAACCCGGTCGAGGACACGGAGGTCCGCTCGAGCCCCGCGGTCTGCAGTGCGTAGCCGGCCGCGAGCAGCGCCCCGGCGGCGAGCGCCGCCCGCGCGCCCGGCCGGCCGAGCGAGCGGAGGCGCGCCGCGCCGGGCACCGCGAGCGTGCATCCGGCGATCGCGAACCGGAGCGCGAGGAAGGCGAACAGCGGGTAGACCGCGACCGCATCCTTCACCTGGACGAACGTGACGCCCCACACGGCGGTGACGGCGACGAGAACGAGGAGGGCGGGCACCCGCGCGATTCAACACTGTGGGCGCGGGTACCGTTGTCGGCGTGGCGACACTCGACACGCTCGGGCGGCCGCTCCGCGACCTTCGCGTCTCGGTCACCGACCGCTGCAACTTCCGGTGCATCTACTGCATGCCGCGCGAGGTGTACGGGCGCGACTACGCGTTCCTGGAGCGTCGCGAGCTCCTGACCTTCGAGGAGATCGCGCGCATCGCCGGCCGGTTCGTCGAGCTGGGCGTGCAGAAGCTTCGCATCACGGGCGGCGAGCCGCTCGTCCGCCGCGACCTCGAGCGGCTGGTGGCGATGCTCGCGCCGCTCGGCACCGATTTGACGCTCACCACCAACGGCGTGCTGCTCCCCGCGAAGGCGCAGCTGCTCGCCGATGCCGGCCTGCGGCGCATCACCGTCAGCCTCGATGCGCTGGACGACACGACCTTCCGCGCCATGAACGACGCCGGTGTCGCGGTCGACCGCGTGCTCGAGGGGATCGCGGCTGCGGCCGACGCTGGCCTGCCCGTGAAGGTGAACTGCGTCGTCAAGCGCGGAGTGAACGAGCACGAGATCGTCCCGCTCGCGCGCCACTTCCACGGCACGCCGCACATCCTGCGCTTCATCGAGTACATGGACGTCGGCCACACGAACGGCTGGCGGCTCGACGACGTCGTGCCGGCGGCGCAGATCGTCGCCGCGATCGACGCCGAGCTGCCGCTCGAGCCTGTCGAGGCCGGCTATCGCGGCGAGGTCGCGCGGCGCTACCGCTACCGCGACGGCGGCGGGGAGATCGGCGTGATCGCCTCGGTGACGCAGCCGTTCTGCGGCGACTGCACGCGCGCCCGGCTCTCCGCGGAGGGACGCCTGTTCACGTGCCTGTTCGCCGTTCGCGGGCACGACCTGCGCGCGCTGATCCGCGCCGGAGCGTCCGACGCGGAGCTCGACGCCGCGCTCGCAGGAATCTGGAACCTGCGCGCCGACCGCTATTCGGAGGTGCGCTCGGCGGCGACCGAGCGGCTCGAGAAGGTCGAGATGAGCTACATCGGCGGGTAAAGCTTGTCTAGACGATCCTCGACACCGCCGGTAGGCTCCCTATCGTGCCTCGGTACATGATCGTGCGCAGCTTCGACGTCGTCGAAGAGGAGATGCCGAAGGTCGGGCGCCGCTCACGAGAGCTCGTCGACGACGAGTTCCCGCAGATCATCTGGGAGCACAGCCACATCGTCGTCGACCGAACCGGGAAGGTGCGCTCGTTCTGCGTCTACGACGCACCGGACGTCGCGACGGTCGAGGCGCATTCGACGCGACTGGGACAGCACGAGATCGACTCGATCGACGAGATCGCGGGCGACGTCAGTCCCGCCGACTTTCCGCCCGTCTGACGTCGAACACGTGGAACGAGGCCGCGCTCGCGAGCGCGAGCCGGCGCCGGACGGCGTCACGCCGCTCGGTGTCGTCGGCCGGGATGAGCTCGAACGCCTCCCGGTAGAACAGCACGGCGTGATCCTTCGCCCAGCCGCGCTCGGCGACCTCGCCGGCGCGGAGCAGCTGCTCCACCGCGCGCTCGTTGTCCCCGGCCGCGCGCCAGTGGCTCGCGATCGCGCCGATCGCCTCGCCCGAGCCGCCGGCCGTCTGGACGAAGAACTCGGCGGCGGCTGCATGGCGGCGCGCGCGGTCGGCACGGGAGATGAGGTCGTAGGCGACGTCGCGGATGACCGCGTGGGTGAAGGCGAACTGCTGATGCCCCTCGAAGATCGACCCTGTCTCGCGCCGGATCAGGTCGCGGCGCTCGAGCTCCTCGAGCAGGCGCTGCAGATCGCCCCCTCCGCCGTTCAGGACGCGTAGCGCCTCCAGCCAGAACACCTTGCCGACGACCGCGGCGTCGAGCAGCAGCGCGCGCTCGTCGCGCGGCAGGGCGTCCAGCCGCGCCGCCACGATCTCGCGGACCGTCGTCGGCAGGCTCCCCGTCGCGACCTCTCCGATGCTCGCGGCCAGCTGCTCGATGAAGAGCGGGTTCCCCTCTGCGATCCCGACCACCTCGGCGGCCTGGCGCTCGTCCGGGAGCCGTCGCGACACGAGCTCCCACGCCTCGCCCTCGGCGAGTGCTCCCAGCGTGAGCGCGGTGTAGCCCGGCAGGCAGCCCCAGCCCGGCCGTGTGTCGAGCAGCTCCGGGCGGGAGAGCGTCACGAAGAGGAGCGGCCCGCGTGCGCGGAGGACGAGTTCGTGCACGAGGTCGAGCATGTTCGCGTTGCCCCAGTGGATGTCCTCGAAGACCATGATCGTCGGCTGCTCGCGCGCCGCCGCCTCGAGGAACGCGCGAACCGAGTAGAAGAGCGCGTCGCGGTCGGCCGCCTCCGTGCCCGCGTCGATCCCGAGGATCGCGCCGAGGTGCCCCGCGACCGCCGCCGGGTCGGTCCCCGTTCCCGCGAGCAGGCCCGAGGCCCGGGCGTGGAGCTTCTCGGAGACGAGCGCCGGCGGATCGCTCTCGAAGCCGCCTCCGAGCCTCATCACCTGCGAGGCGAGTGCACCGTAGGCACTGCTCTCGCGATACGGCAGCGAGCGGCCGGTGACGACGCGCGCCCCGGCGAGCGCCGCCCTGCGCGCGAACTCGGCCGCGAGCGTCGACTTGCCGACGCCCGGCGGGCCGAAGATCGACACGAGGTGCGGAGCGCACTCGACGGCCGCGCGCTCCCACAGCGCGTGCAGGATCGACAGCTCGAGCGTCCGTCCGACGATCCCTGCGCTGGCCAGCGGGCGCAGGCCCGCCTCGGTGGTCGCCCGGAGGGCGATCCACGCCGCGATCGGCTCCTGCTTCCCCTTCGCCACGACCGGCGGGCAGGGGATGTACTCGATCGCGTCGCGCGTGGCGCGGTACGTGGCGTCCCCCACGACGACGCCGTTCAGCGGCGCGGCCGTCTGCAGCCTGGCGGCCGTGTTGACGACGTCGCCGGCGACCATCGACTCTCCGAGGGCCGGGCGCGCGCCCGGCGAGACGATCGCCTCGCCGGTGTTGACGGCGATCCGGAGCTGCAAGCCCCCGTCGGCCAGCTCGGCCGCGCAGTCGCGAACGACGAGCGCCGCACGCACGGCGCGCTCCGCGTCGTCCCCGTGCGCGACCGGCGCGCCGAACACGCCCATCACGGCGTCGCCGATGAACTTCTCGACGACGCCGCCGAACGACTCGATCTCGCGTCGGACACGCTCGTGGTACGGCGCGAGCACGGCTCGCACCTCCTCGGGATCGAGGCGCTCCGCCCGCGCCGTGAAGCCCGCCAGGTCGACGAAGATCACGGAGATGACCCGGCGCTCGTCGGGCGACGGCGTCGGGGCTGCGACCGGGGCACCGCACTGGAGGCAGAAGCGGGCGCCGGGAGGGTTCTCCTGGCCGCAGGCCGGGCAGACGACCGTTGCGGGAGCGGTGGGCTTGGGCTGCAAATCGGCTTCTTTCAGCGGTTTTCGATCCTACCGGGCGGTGTCCGGGAGTCCCCTCAGTAGAATTCCGGGTGCATGTCCACGGTGGTTTCAGCGGGCCGCCGGTTTCTGCCGCGCGGCTGGGCGGACCTGGGTCGCCAGCTGGCGATCTGGTTCGGCTTCGCCCTGCTCTACCAGCTCGCCCGCGGGCTCGCCGACCGCAACCCCGCGAAGGCGTTCGCGAACGGCTACCGCGTCCTCGACCTCGAGACGGGTGTCGCGCATCGCCTGTACGAGCTGACGCTCGAGCACTTCGTCGACCAGCGGCACATCCTGGAGACGATCGTGTCGTGGACGTACTGGAACTCGGAGTTCACCGTCGTCGGTCTCGCCGTGCTCTGGGTCTACATCCGGCGGCACGACGCGTTCGTCGGCTTCCGCAACTCGATCCTGCTCGCCAACACGATCGGCCTGCTGGGCTACGTGATCATGCCGACCGCTCCGCCGCGCCTCCTCGGGATCGGCTTCGTCGACCAGCACCGGGACGGGCTCGTGCAGCTCGCCGCGAATCCCTACGCCGCGATGCCGAGCCTGCACGCCGGGGACGCGCTGATCGTCGGCGTCGTGCTCTTCAGCGTCTGCCGCTCGTGGTGGGCGAAGGCGTTCTGGGCGGCGTGGCCGTTCTGGGTCTGGTTCTGCGTGATGGCGACCGGGAACCACTTCTGGCTCGACTGCCTCGCCGGGATCGCCGTCGCCGTGCTGGCGATGGCGATCGTCTACAACCGGCGGCTCCGCGGCCTGTTTGCCGCTCATCCGGCCTAAACGACCGTCCGGCGACGCAGGAGAGGGATCCGGCGAGACCGGTGGTACGGTCCCGCCGTTGAGCAGAGCAGCCGCGATCAAGGACGGCTACACCACAGGCGCCCGCACCCTGGCGTCGCGCTCCGTAGTCGGCCTGACGCGCACGCGGCTGACCCCGAACGCCCTCACCGCGACCGGCGTCCTCCTGTGCGCTCTCGCCTCGATCCTCGTCGTGTTCGAGGACCGGAACGAGATTCTCTTCTACTGGCTGGCGGCGGCCGTCTTCGTGATCGGCTCTGCGCTCGACATCCTCGACGGTGCGCTCGCACGCGCCGGCGGCAAGACGACGCCGTTCGGTGCGTTCATCGACTCGACCACCGACCGCGTCAGCGAAGGCTTCATGCTCACCGCGATCGCCTACGTGCTCGCGGCGAACCACCACCCGGTGTTCGTCTCGGTCGCGATGGTGGCGATGCTGGGCTCGTTCCTCGTTTCCTACACCCGCGCGAAGGCCGAGTCACTCGGGCTGCGCGGCGACGTCGGCATCGGCTCCCGCGCGGAACGCGTCGTCGTCATCACCGCAGGCCTCGTACTCGCGCCGTGGGGCATGCTCGGCTGGGCGCTCGTCCTCCTGGCCGCAACGGCATGGATCACCGTCGTCCAGCGCGTCCTGCACGTCCGCAAGCAACTCATGGAGGCACACAGAGGTGACTGAGATGAACGGCAACGGCCGTCCGCAGGACAAGGTGCGCGTCGCGCTCATCGGCGTGGGCAACTGCGCCAACTCGTTCCTGCAGGGACTGACCTACTACCGCGACGCGGACCGTGACACGTTCGTGCCGGGGCTGATGCACGTCGATCTCGGCGGCTACCACATCCGCGACGTCGAGGTCGTCGCCGCGTTCGACGTCGTGAAGGGCAAGGTCGGGCTCGACCTCGCCGACGCGATGTGGGCGCATCCGAACGACACGATCAAGTTCGCCGACATCGCCGCGACGGGCGTGACCGTCTCACGCGGGATGACGCACGACGGGCTCGGGAAGTACCTCTCGCAGATCGTCGAGAAGGCGCCCGGGCCGACCGACGACGTGATCGGCATCCTCAAGGAGCGCAAGGTCGACGTCGTCGTCAACTACCTGCCGGTCGGCTCCGAGGACGCGACGCGCTGGTACACGGAGCAGATCCTCAGCGCCGGCTGCGCGATGGTGAACTGCATGCCGGTCTTCATCGCGCGCGAGGACTACTGGAACCAGCGGTTCCGCAAGGCCGGCCTTCCGATCATCGGCGACGACATCAAGTCGCAGGTGGGCGCGACGATCACGCACCGCGTCCTCACGACGCTCTTCCGGGAGCGCGGCGTGCACCTCGACAAGACGATGCAGCTCAACGTCGGCGGCAACTCCGACTTCCTCAACATGCTCGAGCGCGAGCGGCTCGAGTCGAAGAAGATCTCGAAGACGAACGCGGTCACGTCGATGCTCGATTACGACCTCGGCTCGAAGAACGTCCACGTCGGCCCCTCGGACTACGTGCCGTGGCTGACCGACCGCAAGTGGGCGTACATCCGGCTCGAGGGCACGAGCTTCGGTGACGTGCCGCTCAATCTCGAGATGAAGCTCGAGGTCTGGGACTCGCCGAACTCGGCCGGGATCGTGATCGACGCCGTCAGGCTCGCGAAGCTCGCCCTCAACAACGGCATCGCGGGCTCGCTCGAGGGCCCGAGCTCGTACCTGATGAAGTCTCCGCCGCGCCAGATCCCCGACGACGACGCGATGGAGCTCGTCGAGGAGTTCATCGAGCGCAACCGTCGGGAGATCACCGCCCCGGCCCCGGCGGAGATCTAGGTAGACCAGACCGCGCATCGCTCCGAGCTACAGTCCGGAGCGATGCGCATCTGCCTCGTCACGCCGTTCGCGTGGTCACAGCCCCACGACGTGAACGAGCATGTGGCGGGCATCGCCGGCGGCCTGAGAGCGCTCGGCCACGACGTCACCGTGATCGCGCCGTCGACCCGTGCCGGCGACCTGCTCGCCGGCCGGCGCACGCTGATGCACGGGGGCCGCGCGGACGTGATCGCCGTCGGCCCCGCGATCCCGGTGTCGACGAGATCCCAGCTCGGCGTGCCGGTCGGCGTGCAGGCGAACCTGCGCCAGGCGCTCGCGCAGGGGGGATTCGACGTCGTGCACGGCTTCGACCCGGGGCTTCCATCGCTCTCATACCTCGCGCTCCGCGACGCCGACTCGCTCGCGGTCGCGACATTCACCTCGAGGAGCCGGCTCGGGTACCCGCCGGCGCGGTCGCTCCGGGAGAAGCTGCTCGCGCGGCTCGACCTCCTGATCGCGCTGTCGCCATCGGTGCGGGAGGCGGCCGAGGAGCGGTTCCCCGGCGACTACCGCATCCTCTCGCCCGGTGTCGACTCGACGCTCCATGCGCCGGGGACGAAGCAGAAGACGATCGTCGTCGAGCTGCGCCCGAACGAGCGCATCGTCGCGCGCGGGGTGCTGCTCGCGCTGCGGGAGCTACCCGAATGGGACCTCGTGCTGCTGCGCACGCGCCCGCTGATCGGGCGGCCCGCGATCCCGCGCGAGCTCGCCGGCCGCGTGCAGGTCCGCACGCTCCGAGACGGCCCAGCACGCGCCGGGCTGCTGGCAGAGGCATCGATCTTCGTGCCCGGCATCGACGGGCTGCCGCGGGTCGCGCTCGAGGCCGCCGCCGCGGGCTGCGCGATCGCGCAACCGCACGGGGTCGAGACGCAGCCCGAGCTCGCGGCCGCCGCCGCGGCGCGGCTGGCGGAGGACGACGTGCTCCGCGAGCGCGAGGGCGCCGCGGCCCGCATCGAGGCGGAGAACGGCGACTTCGAGGTCGTCGCCGCCGAGCTCTCGGAATGGTACGGCGGCCTGCCGATGCGGCGCCGGCGGCGGGCGCTCGCCGACCCGCTCGGCGACCGTCCGCTGATCGTCGCCGACCTGCACATGCACACCGCCTGGTCGCACGACTGCTCGATCGATCCGTCCGAGCTCGTCGACTACGCCCAGGCGCAGGGACTCGGCGCGATCGCGGTCACCGACCACAACGTCTTCGGGGGCGCGCTCGAGACTGTCGACTACGCATCGGGCCGCGAGCTGGTCGTGATCCCGGGCGAAGAGGTGAAGACCGACGGCCAGGGCGAGGTGATCGGCCTGTTCCTGGAGCGCGAGATCCCGCGCGGCCTCGGTTTCGACGAGACGATCGCGGCCATCCGCGAGCAGGGCGGGCTCGTCTACGTCCCGCACCCGTTCGACCGGCTGCACGCGATCCCGGACCCACGCACCCTGCACCGGCATCTCGCCGACATCGACGTGCTCGAGGTCTACAACGCGAGGCTGCTGCTCGAGGCGTACAACGACGAGGCGCTGCGCTTCGCGCGCAAGTACAACCTGACGATGGGCGCGGGCTCGGACGCGCATGTGCTGCAGGGCGTCGGCACCGGTGCGCTCCGGATGCGGGCCTTCCGCGACCCCGAGGAGTTCATCGTCTCGCTCCGCCACGCGGAGGTCCTGCGGCGCCCCAAGTCGCTCGCGTACCTCCAGTCGCTGAAGTGGGTGGCCCAGGTCAAGGAGAAGGTTCGTTAGAGGAGAAGGACCACCCTGCCGCCGTGCCCGCCGTGACGACCGACGACATCTATCAGCGGTACCTCGACAAGGCGATCACCGAGATCAACCGCCTCCACCACGAGATCGTGGAGGCGGCGGACGGCGGCTTCGCGGCGCAGCCCACGGGACACCCGCTGGCCGACATCTTCCTGCTCAAGTACGGCGCACAGACGTCGGAGCTGCGCGAAGGGCTCGCCTTCCGCGGGCGCGCCGGCGACGCGATCATCAAGTCCCTGCGCCGCCTCGGCGTCGACGCGTCCGAGGTGTACGGGACGAACTGCATGAAGTTCGCGGGCTGTGACCTCGCCGTCGCGGCCGACTGGCTGCGACGCGAGCTCCGGATCGTCGAGCCCAAGCTGGTCGTGGTGATGGGCACCGACGCGCTCGAGTTCGTCAACGGCCTCGGCTTCCCGCTCGCACGGCCGCTCGCCGGCACGCCGGGACTGCAGGCGTTCACGCCCACGATCGAGGCGCTCGTCACGCCCGACATCGACTCCTCCCTCGACGAGGCCACAACCAAGACCGCGTTCTGGAACGCGTTCAAGGTGGTCGGGCCGTGGTGGGCCGCACTGCCGCCCTACTAGCGCTCGCGCTCTTCGCGGCGCTGTTCGCCTACGACAAGGTCTCCGCCGATCTGTGGAGGGCGGGGGTCTGGTGGGACGTCGCGTGGATCGCCCTCGTGCTCATGCCCGCGACCTTCGCGCTCGTGCTGCTGGCGCTCCCGCTGCGCGGGTGGCGGCCGCTGCTCCCGGCCGGGCTCGTCTGCGCAGGGCTGGCGGCCGTGCTCACGTACGCCGGCGCTCCCGTGCTCGCGAACTTCTCGCGACTCGCGGCCGCGACACTGCTCGGCTGGTGGTTCCTGCGCTACTTCGAGGAGCTGTCGTGGGTGGTGCTCGTCGCGTTCGTCATCCCGTGGGTCGACGCGTACTCGGTGTGGCGCGGGCCGACCAAGCAGATCGTCACCCACCACGAGCACGTCTTCTCTGTGCTCTCCTACGCCTTCCCGGTCACGGGCGAGCACGCGGCCGCGAACCTCGGCGTGCCCGATCTCCTGTTCTTCGCGCTCTTCCTCGGTGCCGCCGCGCAGTTCAGGCTGCGTGTCGTCCCCACGTGGATCGCCCTGGTTGCCGGGCTCGGCGCGACGATCGCGCTCACGGTCTGGCTCGACCTGTCGGGGCTGCCCGCGCTGCCTGCGATCGCGCTCGGCTTCCTGGTGCCGAACGCCGACCTGATCTGGCGCCGGCTACGACGGCAGCCCCGGCTCGGTGACGGCCCTGACGTAGCGGGCGGCGGAGCGGCGCACGACGTCTGACCCGTCGGGGACGACACGTCCCCACCACGCGCCGTAGATCGTGTCGAAGTCGAACGGGCTCAGCGCGGCGGCGATCCCCGCCACCTTCGACGGCGGCAGCGGGATCAGGTTCGGGTAGGAGTACATGAAGCTGACGAAGCGGCGGTCGGGGATCACCTGTACGACGTCGCCGGAGAACAGGATCCGGCGGTCGGCCCAGTGCAACACCTGAGCCCCGGCGAAGTGGCCGCCGCAGCGGATGAGGGTCAACCCGCCGCCGAGCGGATGCGTCTCGCCGCTCCAGTGCTGCACCGCGGGATCCGGCCGCTGGACATGGGCGGTGTCGTTCTCGTGCAACAGGACCGGGCAGCCGAAGGCGTGCGCCCACTCGACCATCGCCGAGTAGTAGTGCGGATGCGAGATCGCGATCGCCGCCAGCCCTCCCTCCGCGGTGACGCGCCGGATCAGGTCGTCGTCCAGGTAGGGGATGCAGTCCCAGAGCACGTTGCCGGCGGCGCTCTTCACGAGCAGCGCCCGCTGCCCGATCGCGAACGCCGGCGACATGCCGATGCCGAGCACGCCCGCCTCGTCCCGCACCTCCGCCGCGTGCGCGGCGAGCACCTCGTCCCAGGTGAGCCACACCTGCCCCTCGTCGGCCGGCACGTACTGGCGCGGGTCCTCGCAGATCGCGCAGGCCCCGGGCGGCTCCTCGGCCTCCGGGTACTGGGTCCCGCACGCCTTGCACACCCAGCTCGTCACGTCGAGCGTTCGAGCAGGGTCACGCACTCGACGTGCGGGGTGTGCGGGAACATGTCGACCGGCCGCGCGGCTGTCAGCCGGTAGCCGTAGTCGTCGGCGAGGCGCTTCACGTCTCCGGCGAGCGTGGTCGGGTTGCAGGAGACGTAGACGATCCGCGGCGCACCGAGCTCGCCGAGCCGGCGGAGCGCCTTGCCGGCGAGCCCGGCGCGAGGGGGATCGACGATCACGAGATCGGGGTCTCCGGCGCGTTGGCGCAGCTCTCGGAGCGCGTCGCCGACGTTGCCGGCGAAGAAGGCGGCGTTGCCGATCGCGTTCAGCTCCGCGTTCTCGATCGCGCATGCAACCGATTCCTCGCTGATCTCGATGCCCCACACGGTGAGCGCACGCGAGGCCGCACTGAGCCCGATCGTCCCGATCCCGCAGTAGAGGTCGTAGACGGTCTGGGTGCCGTCGAGCCGGGCGACGTCGAGTGCGAGTGCGTAGAGCCGCTCGGCCATCTCCGTGTTGGTCTGCAGGAACGCGTTCGGGCGGACCCTGAGGCGCAGGTCGCCGATCCGCTCGACGATCGCCTCCTCGCCCCAGAGCAGCTCGGTCGGGAGGTCGGTCACCTCGGCGACGCCGCGGTTGACCGACCAGTGGATCGAGCGCACCTCCGGGATCTCGGCGAGCACCTCGATCAGCCGCTCGCGGTCGAAGCGCTCCCCCCTCGCGGTGACGAGCTGGACGAGCGCCTCACCCGTGTTGCGCCCCTCGCGCACCACCAGGTGGCGCAGATAGCCCTCCTGCGTCCCCTGGTCGTACGCCTGGAGCCGCTCCTCGCGCGACCAGGCGGCGACGGCGTTTCGGATCCGGTTCCCGGCGTCGCTCGCGAGCCGGCAGTCGTCGATCGCCAGCACCTCGTCCCACCGGCCCGCCCGGTGGAGGCCGAGCACCGGGCCGTCCTCGCCGGACGCGAACGAGTACTCCATCTTGTTGCGGTACTGGAACTGCGAGACGGCCGGCACGATCGGCTCGAGCGGCGGCTCGGTGAGCCCGGCGATCCGCTCCAGCGAGTCGGCGACCCACTGCTCCTTGGTCGCCACCTGCGCCTCGTAGGCCAGGTCCTGGAAGCGGCAGCCGCCGCACGCGGGGTAGTGGCGGCACGGCGCCGCGACGCGCTGCGGGCCGGGAGCGAGGATCGCCGTCGCGACCGCCTCGGCATGGCGGCGCTGCACCTTCGTCACCCGCGCGCGCACACGGTCGCCCGGGAGGGCGCGGCGGACGAACACGACGAAGCCGTCGTGCCGGGCGACGCCGTTGCCGCCGTAGGCCAGCGAGTCGACCGTCAGCTCGAGCTCCTGGTCGCGCTGGACGGGAACGGCCATGCCCGGAGGCTAACGGCAGGTCGTGGACTCAGGCGAGCACGGTCACGAGCACCGAACGCGTGCGCGGGCCGTCGAGCTCGCAGAAGAAGACGCCCTGCCACGTGCCGAGCGCGAGCCGGCCGGCCCGGAGGGGAATCAGCACCTGCGGCCCCATCAGGGCGGCCCTGACATGGGACGGCGCGTTCTCCTCCCCCTCCTCGACGTGCTGCCAGCCCCAGCCGTCGCCGATGATCCGCTCGAGCGCGGCCTCGAAGTCGCGCGCGACCGCCGGATCCGCGTGCTCGTTGATCGTCACGCCCGCCGTCGTGTGCGGGACGTAGACGAGCACCGCCGCTCCCGCCGACCCCTCGACGGCCTCCCGAACATCGTCGGTGATGTCGACGAGCTGCGTCCTGCGCTCGGTGGTGACGGTCAACTCGCGCACGGACGCTTATCCTACGGCGCGTGTCCGCCGAAGCCCCGACCAGCCGTGAGCTCGACGCCCTCCGCGGGGACGCCGACCGGTTCGTCGCCGAGCTGAACGAGGAGTTCTACCTCCATTACGCCGGGCTCAAAGAGTCGCTCGACATCGAGCCGATCTACGAACGGCACGAGGAGCTGACGCGTCTCGAGACCGCGCTGCGCCTGACCTCGGCCCCGACCGAGCTGTGGCGCTTCGCGTGCGAGGGCTTCCTCGGCAACCTGACCCGCGAGCATCAGGAGCGTGCCGCCGCCGCCGAAGCGTCGCTCGAGGCGACGGTCGACGGCGAGACCGTCCCGTACCGGATGCTCCGCGTCGCGATCGCGAACGAGCCGGACCGCGACCGCCGTCGCCGTCTGGACGCCGAGCGGGTGCGGCTGCTCGACGAGAACCTCAACCCGGTCTATCTCGAGGCACACGGCATCGACCGCGTCGCGGTCGCACAGCTCGGTTCACCGAACTACTACGAGCTCTACAAGCGGTTCGGCTTCCGGTTGGACGAGCTGCAGGCCGAGTGCCGCGAGCTCCTCGACGAGACCGAGTCGCTGTGGGAGACCGAAGGCGACCGCCTCTTCCGAGCCAGGCTCGGGGTCGGTCTCGACGAGGCCGGTCCGTGGGACGTCCCGCGCCTGTTCCGCGCACCGGAGCTCGACCAGGTGTATCCGAACGACGGGATGATCCCGGCGCTCGAAGCGACGCTCGACGGGCTCGGGATCGACCTTCACTCGCAGGCGAACATTCACCTCGACGTCGAGGTCCGCCCGAACAAGTCGCCGCGTCCGTTCTGTGCGCCGATCGAGGTCCCCGACCGGGTGATGCTCGTGATCCAGCCGATCGGCGGCCGGGACGACTGGGAGGCGCTCTTCCACGAGGCCGGCCACGCCGAGCACTTCGGGCACACGAGCCCGGACGCGCCGTTCGAGGCGAAGCGGGTCGGCGACATGGCGGTCACCGAGGGCTGGGCGATGCTGCTCGAGCATCTCGTCACCGATCCCGCCTGGCTCAATCGCCGGCTCAACGTGCCGAAGGTGCCGGACCTCGTCCACGAGGGCGCCGTGTCGCTCCTCTACTTCGCCAGGCGGTACAGCGCGAAGCTCCTGTACGAGATCGAGTTCTTCCAGGCCGGCGCCGTTCCGGCGATGAGAAGCCGGTACGCCGAGCTGCTCGGCGACGCGCTCAAGATCCGGGTCAACGCCGAGAGCTACCTGGACGACATTGACGGAGGGTTCTACGTCACCGGCTACCTGCGCTCCTGGGCGTTCGAAGCCCAGCTTCGCGACTTCCTCCGGAGCGAGTTCGGGACCGACTGGTTCGCCCGCCGGCAGGCCGGTGACCTGCTGCGCGAGCTCTGGGCGCTCGGCCAGGGGCCGACCGCCGACCAGTTGCTCCAGGACGTCTCCGGGGCGCCCCTCGAGCTCGCCGCGGTCGTCACCCGGGTGCGCGAGGGCCTCGCCCGGTAGCCCCTCCCGCCGAGGTTTCGCCGGAATAGACGAGGGGCACGCCTCGTTGCAGTCCACATGCGCACGCTGACCGAGATCAAGAGGGAAATCGACAGGCTTTCGGATCGCCGCTCGGACGTGATGCGTCGGCTCTCGGAGGGGTACGACGCCTCCCTGACCGCGGAGCACCAGGCGCTCGAGGAGCAGATCGCCGATCTGTGGGACGAACAGCGCCAGGCCCGCGCGACGCTTCGCTTCGGCGAGCGGGACCGGATCATCCAGAGAGCGCGGCAGGAAGAGCGGCTCTCGCGCGCCGCCTAGTCGCGGCGCCGCACCTCGGGTACCGTCGTGCCCGAGGTGCGTCTCTGCCTGGTCCTCCTGCTCGCACTTCTCGCGCCGGCCGGCGCCGCGTCTCCCGTCCGCGTCACGGTGATCGGGGACTCGGTCGCCGAGGTGCTGGCCCAAAACCCCGGTCCGGAGCAGATCCTCGCACAGGGCTTCGACCTTCAGCTCCAGACGGAGGCCTGCCGCAAGCTGATCGACCCGGGCTGCTACGGCGGCAGCCCACCGAGCGCACTCGACGTCGTGCACCAGCTTGGCTCGCAGCTCGGCCCGATCGTCGTGGTCGACGTCGGCTACAACGACGTCGCCGCGAGCTACGGGTCGGGGCTCGACGAGGTGATGGGCGCGCTCGTCGCCGCGGCTGTCCAGCATGTGGTCTGGGTCACGCTCTCGGAGACGCAGCCGGCCTGGGTGCAGATCGACGACCAGATCCGCGCGGCCGCCGCCCGCTGGCCGCAGCTGACGGTTGCCGACTGGGCGCCGTTCGCCGCGGGAAAGCCGTGGTTCAACCCGAACGACCCTGCCCACCTAAACTACGACGGAACGGTTGCTCTCGCGACTTTCCTGCGACCGTTCCTGCTCACCGCGTGCGGGGCCGCCTGCGCCCCGCCCCCACCTCCGCAGGCGATGTTCTGCGGGCTCGCACGCACCGTGAACGGCTTCGATCCGGTCAGCGCCGTGAAAGGCATCTCGTGCCCGCGGGCGCGCGGCGCGATCCGCGCGGTCGAGCGCGGCGCGTTCGGGCCGTGGGTGTGCTCGCGGGCCGTCCACGCCGCCTACGAGCTCGACTGCCGCACCTCCGGAGCCGAGATCCAGGTGCTCGAGCGCTCCCCGGTGGCGGCCGTCCGGCACGGCTCCGCCGTCAGGCTCGCAAACTGGTCGTTTCGCCTCCAGGGGCCCGCGCTGCAGGGGCGGACCGGCCACGGCCGCTGGCAGACGGTGATCGCGCACCCGCCGTACTGCACCCCGGCGGCTCCGCGCGAGGCGCTCGTCGCGCTGCCGCTGCGGCGCGTGACGCCGGCCGGCGGCTGTTACGTGCCGAGGTAGGCCCGCGCTACGATCCGCTCGCGGGGCGTTAGCTCAGCTGGGAGAGCGTCGGCTTTGCAAGCCGAAGGTCACCGGTTCGATCCCGGTACGCTCCACCTTTTCGGACATGGCTCCGGGTCGTCCATGAAGCCATCGATCCCGGGCGGACGCAAGTCGGTCTCGGCCGGGGCGCGGCCGAGCGGCGAGAGCCGTTCCCAGAAGCCGGGGTGGTCGTACCGCCAGCGGCGGCCAAGCGCGTTAGCCGGCTCGAGCGCGCCGCCCGCGAGGTTGTGGCGCGCTGGCAACTCGGTCAGCGAGCAGCTGGCGTGGTCGGTGTCGAGACGCCGCCAGATCCGGGCGAGCGGACCCGCCGCCCGCAGCTGGGCTGCCGTCGTCGCGAGGATCGGCCAGTCGCCGTCGCTGAGGTCGGCGCACAGCCCGCGCAGGTTGTCGCGGCGCCGCCTTCCGGGGACGACGATGAGGATGCTGCGCGGGCCGGGGTATTCGTAGTAGCTTGCGTTCGGCCGTGCGGTAGCGCCGCAGCTTCTCGTCGAGGCGGTCGAGCGTCTCGGTGCCGCGGTCCCACTCCAGCAGCAGGTCGACCGGCCCCGCCGGCGAGATCAAGGATCAGATCCGCGTCGGGACGGAGCGTCCCGCATCTTCTCGCCCATCCGCGCGGCAGCCTCTCTCGGTCCGAACCAGACGCCGAGGCCGCACGTTGGATCGGGGAGGGTTGCCGCGATCAGGTCGGTGACGAAGCGGTTGGCTTCAAGCCGGTGGGCGAGCTGTGGATGCGAGCGCCAGTCCTCGCGACGCTGCCAGCCCAGCTGCTTGCGGTCGAGGTCGAGGCTGGCGGCCACCAGGTGGGCGCCAGCCTCATCGAGCAGCCAGTGCGCCCGTGGCTTACCGGCGCCGAACTGGGACATCGGGTAGAAGCGATCGAGCACGCGCTGCCGATAGAGGAACAGGAGCCGGTCCTGCGCCGACGCTTCGATGAGAAGAACAGCAGCGTCAGCTGGTCGGTCGTCAGCACCTGCTGGTTGTAGAGGCAGAGTGCGACCTCCCGGTCGCGCTCGGTCAGATGCCGTGCCAGCTCGAACACGTGCTCGGCGCCGATGCGCCGAGCACGCGGCAGCGCGGGCATCGACACAGAACCACGGTTCGTCCTTCTTTGTCGGAGTTCGCCGCGGCGCCGGATCACGCGGCTTCACGCCCCTTCCTCCGCCTCTGCGGCAGCGGCATGACGCCGCCGATAACGCCGTCACAAGCGCCGCCGGAAGCGCCACCGGAAGCGACGCCCCGTCGCTTCGCCTGCGCAGCGTCGAGCAGCAGCTCGGCCAGCAGCGACACCGCGTCCACGTATGGGCTGCCGACAGCGGCACCCGCCGCGGCAGCAGCAGCCGGATCTCAACTCTTGAGTTGTTCTTCGCCAATCATCGTCGGGCCGGCAGAGGAGCCAAGGTCAAACGATCCGCGGGCACGGTCCGGATCGGTGCGGACCTCCCACTACAGAGAAGCCCTTTCGACCCCCGAAAAGTGACAGCGGCCGAAACGACCCTCTACATAGACAGGCGCTTTTGACCCCCGAAAGATCACAGGGCGATCGAAGGATTTACAGAACCCGAGCACTCCCAACCATCGAGCCAGCCGCGTGTCAGCTCCCCGTCAAACGGCTCCTTCTATCTCCGAACTGGATCTTGAACGCGAGTAGCGCTTTCGTCCAGCCGCACGTCCGTGTCCATTGCGGCGCGGCGTTTTGGATCGCGAGGTAGACCAGCTTGCGGGCGGCGTCCTCGCTCGGGAAGCTGCCCTTGGTCTTGATCGCTTTGCGCAGCTGCCGGTTCAACGCCTCGATCGCGTTTGTCGTGTAGATCACACGACGTACCTCTGGCTGGAAAGCGAGGAACGGGGTGACGTACTCCCAGCTGTTGCGCCATGTCTTGACCACCGGCGGCAACTGCGCACCCCACTTCTGCTCCAACGCCTCGAGCGCAGCCAGGGCGTGGTCCGGGTCGATGGCGGTGTAGATCGGCCGCAGATCTTTGGTGACCTGGTCGTATTGGCGGCGAGGGACGTAGCGCAGGCTCGCGCGGATCAGATGCACGATGCAGGTCTGCACCGTCGTGTGCGGGTACACGGCCTCGATCGCCTCCGGGAAGCCCTTCAGCCCGTCGACGCAGCAGATCAGGATGTCGCGCACGCCGCGGTGTCTAGCTCGGTCAGCACCTGCATCCAGAACTTCGCGCCCTCCGTTTCCTGGAACCACATGCCGAGCACCTCACGGCTGCCGTCCATCCTGATCGCCAGCGCGAGGTAGCAGGCCTTGCGCTGTACCGAGCCGCCGTCGCGGATCTTCAACACCAGGCGTCGAGAACACGACCCGGTAGACGTCATCCAGCGGCCGCGTCTGCCAGGCTCCGTCGTCGTCCATGACCGCGTCGGTCACCCGGCTGATCAGGTCGCGGCCGATCGCGACCCCGTAGATCTCCCGCAGGTGCGCCTCGATGTCCCGCGTCGACATGCCCCGCGAGTAGAGGGCCAGGATCTTGTCGTCGAAGCCCTCGAAGCGCCGCTGTCGCTTCCTGACGATCTGCGGCTCGAACCTCCCCTTACGATCGCGCGGGCGTTGATCCGCACCGGCCCGTGCTCGGTGCTCAAGCGTCTTCGGCGTCCACCCGTTGCGCTGTTGCCCGTCCCGCCAGGCGGCTCCTGGTGCGGCTCGTAGCCGAGGTGGTCGGTCAGCTCCACCTCCAGCGCCCGCTCCACCAGCCGCTTCGTCAGCTGCGACAACAGACCCTTCCCGGCCAGTGATCTCCTCCTCTCTGCGTGCCCCGGCGCCCGCAGACTCGTCGAGCAGCTCGTCCGGCAGCAGCGCCTTCAGCTCCGCAGCGAGCTCGGGCCTCCCGACCCGGCGCCCGCCGCCCCCGCCTCGCTTCGCTCGCCCTCCGGGCTCTCTCACGCTCCGCGCCGGCGGCGGAAGGATCCGTGGACTCCATCCAACCTGCTTGGGATTGTCGTTGACATGGATCTCCTTTCGATCCATGCCTACACAGATCGTCGGACACTCCCCACGCTGCACGAGGCGTGTCCGGGGAGAGAGGGCCTCAGGGCTTCTCTGCTTGACGCGCGCAGCCCAATACTGCACCGGGATCTGTAATCGAAAAGTGCACCACTCGTGTCGTTGCTGACGCTTTGTCCGGGCCGGCTTTGAGGCTCGCGTCGATCGGTGACGTCGAGCGAGGGGTGCGGAGGTGCGGAGCGCGTTGGAGTGGGCGCAGGTGCGGGCGTTGGCGGCGGATGGTGTGTCGCAGCGGGAGATCGCGGCCAGGTTGGGGATCAATCGGCGGACGGTCGCACGGCTCGCGGCGGCGGATGAGCCGCCGCGGTACTGCCGCGCCGCGCAGGGGTCGCAGCTCGATCCGCTGGAGCCGGTGCTGCGGCGGCTGTTGGCGGAGTGGCCGCGGATCAAGGCGCCGCGGCTGACGGAGGTCCTGCGCGCCGACTATGGCTACACGGGCTCGTTGCGGCTGGTGCAGACGCACTTGCAGCGGCTGCGGCCGCGGGCGGTGCGGCCGGCGCAGCGGACTGGGTATCGGCCGGGTCAGGTTTTGCAGCTCGATTGGGCGGAGATGCCGACCCGGCCGGCGCTCGCGGGTAGAGAGCGGCGCGTGTACGCGCTGGTTGCTTCGTTGCCGTACTCGGGGGCGCAGACCGTCTTCTTTTCGCTTGACCTGACGCTCGAGTCCTTCCTGGAGGGCCACGTGCGCGCGCTCGAGTGGCTGGGCGGCGTGCCGCGCGAGTGCGTCTACGACAACCTGCGTTCGGTCGTCGCGCGCCGCGAGGGCGAGGAGGTGATCTGGAATCGCCGCTTCCTGCACCTACGCGGCCACTACGGCTTCCACGCCACCGCGTGCACGCCGGCGACGCCGCGCGAGAAGGGCGCGGTCGAAGCCGCGGTGCGCTATCTCAAGAGCGGCTTCTGGCCGGCGCGCCGCTTCGTCGATCTGCGTGAGCTCGAGGGCCAGTACGCCGAGTGGCGCGACTGCGTCTGCAACCGGCGGCTGCACGCGACCCGCCGGGTACGCGTCGAGGAGCGGCTGGCTGAGGAGCGGCAGGCGCTGCGGCCGCTGCCGCCGACCCGCTTCGATTGGTCAGGGCAGCGGACGAGCCGGGTACCGATCGATGGCTACCTGCGCCACGGCGGCTGCTTCTACCAGGCGCCGGCGCGGCTCGTGCACGAGCGGGTCGAGCTCTGTTTCGACCGCGACCAGGTCTGGATCGTCCACCGCGGCGCTGAGGTCGCCCGCTACGAGCGCAGCTACGCGCAGGGCGTCTGGCTGCCGCCACCGATCATGCGGCCCGAGCGGGCACAGGCGCCACCGCCGGTTGTGCCGCCGCGGATCACGGTGACGCCACCCGAGCTGGCCGACTACGCGGAGCTCTGCGCGTGACAAAGGCGAAGGCCGGTGAGCGGCTCCCGTACCTGCTCTCGAAGCTGAAAGCGCCCCGCGTGCTGGAGCGGCTCGAGCAAACGGCCGCGCTCGCGCGCGAGCAGGAGTGGCCGTACGAGCGCTTCCTCGAGACGCTGCTCGAGGCCGAGGTGTTTGCCCGCGACGCCTCCGGCGCCCGGATGCGGATCCGCCACGCCGCTTTCCCGGCGCTGAAAACGCTCGAGGACTTCGACTGGAGCGCGCAGCCGTCGGCGGAGAAGCCGCTCGTGTTGCACCTGGCACAGCTGGCCTGGATCGAGGAGCGCGCCAACGTCTGCTTCCTCGGCCCGCCAGGCACCGGCAAAACGCACCTCGCGACCGCGCTCAGCATGAAGGCATGCGAGCGCGGCTACCGCGTCGCCTTCGCCACCGCCCAAGAATGGGTCTCGAGGCTGGAGGCCGCACAGGACCGCAACCAGCTCGAGCAAGAGCTACGCCGGCTCGAGCGCTACCACCTCCTGGTCGTCGACGAAGTCGGCTACCTGCCGCTCGAACGACAAGCGGCCAACTTGCTCTTCGCGTTGGTCTCGCGCCGCTACGAGCGCGGCTCGATCATCGTCACCTCGAACCGCGGCTTCGAGCAATGGGGCGAAATCCTCGGCGACGCGATGGTCGCCGCCGCCCTGATCGACCGGCTCGTCCACCACGCCACCATGATCACGCTCAAAGGCAAGAGCTACCGCCTGCGCGAGCGCGGCCTCGACGTCGCGCCCGCCGCTCAGGCTCCGCCGCTCCGCGGCTCCCCCTGAGCAGCGGAGATCACCTCACCCACCACCAGGTGGTGCACTTTTCAGCTGCGCAAACTGGTGCACTTTTCGACTGCGCTTGACACTCCTTTGGCCTGACCGGTGTGCCCGCTCAAGGTCGGAGCACGAGGCGAGGTCGACTGCCTCGCCTCGCATGCAGCGTGTCAGCGGCGCAGTCTGCCCGCATCTGGCGGCCGGCGACTTAACACCGCCAGCCGCCAGAGTGCCTATGCGCTACAGCGGGAAGAAGGCAACCTCGTACCTCAACCGCCGCTCGTTCCGGTGGGAACGGGGTTCTCACGGGTTCTCTGCTGCAGGTCGGGGCGAATCCACCCGGAGCTTGATCCTGACCGGTGCGCTGCGGTCGATATCGCAACGGGATCCCCGGTTTGGTCGCGGATCTCCAGGTAGTAACCCTCGTAGTTGAGATAGTTGCCAAGGATCTCCTGCCAAAACGCCGGGTTCGTCGATGCAGCAACCGTGGCAGCGGGGTCGTTTGTTTCGGCGATGGCGACGGGCGCTGTTTGCAATCCGTGAACGAAGGTGACCGAGACGGGTTTCAGGCCGGCCCTGGTGAGACCGGACCGGATCTGCGCGGCGATCGTGTCGTCCGGCGCGGTGTCGAAGAGTTGACCCGCCACGACGTTCCCGAAGCCGCTGTCGGTTGCCATGGTTTGGCCGTTTGATAGATGTTCGTCAACCTCGAAGTTGGCGATCGAGCCAATGCCAAGAGCGCTCGCGGCGTCTCGGAACGCGCCGGCGAGAATCTCGCCTTCCCAGGTCGCCTTGATCCCGGATGGCCCGGAACCGTTAGCGGTGACGGTTATGAACACCGTAGTGCCGCCAGCGCTGCTCGGTGTTTGAGGAACATCACGAACCGACGCCGAGGCGATGTCAGGGTCGGCGACGCGCGACACGAGTTGTTGCAGAACATCGTCAGGCGATCCGGACTGGATCCCCGCGGCCGCGAGATTCAACCCAACTCCGCTGGCGTACTGCACCGGGGTAAATCCCGGTGGCGAATCGGATGTCCTGCGTAGCGTCGCAAGCGATGCAGCCGCAGCGATCGCAGCGACGACAACTGCGGCGGCCACCATGATTGCGTGTCTCTTGGCGAGCATCAGTGACTCACGCTCCACGTGGTCGGGAAGGAATCTGTGGAGAAGTGCCAGGCGCCTCCGGTGCAAACGTTTGGCGGGCCGTTACAGATCGCGTTGTTTCTCTGGATCGTGTACCAGCCGATCACATTGTTGAAGCGCTGCCAGGGCATGTTTCCGCTGCCGCCATAAATCGCTTGCCAGTTCACCGGCTCAGGTCCGGATTGGCTCGTGTCCCAGACGACCTCGCCACCAGCTTTAACGCGCGCAGCGTTGGGAGCGTACGTGCCGTGCATCTCAATCAGCGGAGAGGAGAGCTGAGGGTTTCCATCGACGAAGAACTGCCACTTTCCGCCCGTTTGCTCGGCAAGCGAGTAGAGGTGGCCGGTCGTGACCTGCCCGAGTGACTTGCATCGATCGGTGCTGTTGACGTAGTCCCACCACTCGTACCATCCCACTACCGTGTTATAGGGCTGATAGCAGTTTGGGTCGAAGTTGATCACGAGGTTGTTGTCCATCGTGACACCAAGTTGCGATACCTGCGTAGTACCGGTGCCTGCGTCCTCGGCGCCTACTTCCGAAAGAACCTGCCGCTCGGTCCCGACACTGGGTGACGATGGCAATTGGATATAGGCACGCGACCCCTGTAGCGCTCTGTTGTCACAGCAGGGCTGGACGACCAGCAGGGCGCCGAGCTCGTTTCCGAGAGCGGCTCGTGCGCTTGCGACGCCGACAATAAGTGTTGCTGCGAGTGTGAGGGCCACGACGACGACATCGATAACCGCCCGCGGGCGAAGTCTTCCTCGCGCCTCACCGCCAGAACAGCCGCGATCCCTCGTCACGGGTCTACCGGACATCCTGCCTCCCTTCGGTGATTGAGAGATGTCCGAATGTGCTGAGGCCAGCGACCTCGACCGACGACGCGCAAAATGCATCCCGCGAGCGTGCGGCGAGAGCGTCAACTCTCGTCAGTCGACGCCCGGTGCCGTCGAGCGTCCACGACGCCTGGTGCCGCAGCCCGGTCTCAACTGCTGCCACGTCGGCCTCCAGCTGCGTTACGGACTTACTGTGATACTGACATACGGCAACCCGAACTGCAAGTTAAGCAGACCGTGGTCAGCTACCTGAAGTAACGCCGCTCGACGCGGTCGTGGACGACGGCAGCGAGCGCAGCGTCCTCCTGGAGTAAAGCAAGAAGCACTCGTAGAACCGAACTCGCATCTGCCTCGGCGTCGAGCGCGAAGCTCCGGAGGAATCGATGCTGCTCCCTCGCCAGATCAAGTGTGACGCGCACACGCCGGTCGCTCGGTGCGCGACTTGGCGCATGGCCCTCCGCGCTCCCTGCCTCTGCCTCGCCCCGCTCGCCAGCAGCACCACGAGCAAGCGATCGCTTTGATTTCTCCGCCATCAAGACACCAGCCGAGCGGGCGGTCGACACAGCGCGCAGTCTGAGAGTTTCCGAATCGCCACAGCACCGCAAGGTCGCACCGGTTCGCACGACCGAGTCAGCCTAGCCCGATCCCGTCTGTAACTCAAACACGTTCAACCGCGCCGCATTGAAGCGCCACTCGCCTCGGCTTCGCAGGCGCCCCATCAGGCTCTCGATTTCGCCGGTCGAGTCGCGCGGATTCCCGAGAGCGATTGTGGATCCGCGCTGCTGTACTACGCCGTTACCGCATGCTCGGTCAAAGGGACAGCGCGTCCGCGCGATGGTTTGCGCAGTGTCTGGTTCCGCCCACTTCTTTCGAGATCCCCGTACCCATCGGGTTCTTGGCTGGCCCTACTCGACCGTTTGCGCAAACCGTGGAGGGCGGTTCGGCCGCGTCAGATCGCGACGATCTCGACGAGGTCGTCCAGACCGTCGAAATCATCGGGATTGCGCGTGTACAAAGGGAGCTCGACGGAGAGTGCGGTCGCGGCGATGAGCAGATCGAGAGCGCGTCGAGCGAAAGTCTCGCCAGCGTGATGCCCAGATCGCCACCTCGACCGGCATCAGCTGCTCGGTGGGCGACTCGAGCCGGACCCGAATCGTGCGGGCCACGGACGTGGCCCGCACCGCCCGCGGCTACGGAACGATCGCGATGCCGTACGGCCCTTTCGCCCCGCGGATGAAGCTCCGGTTCACGTGCGTCCCGTCCAGGTTCGCCCGTCCGATCACCGAGCCGCTCTGCGCCGCCCCGTGCGGATTCCAGATCGTCCAGTAGATGTGGCCGCCCGCGATGGCGAGACCGACGACGCCGTTGAGGCCCGAGATGAAGTGCTCGTTCGCTCCGGAGCCGTCGAGGTTCGCCCGGCCGATCGAGTTCGAGCCGGCCGCGCCGTTCGTCCAGTAGAGGTGCGACCCTGCGACGACGACGAACGCGTCGTTCGTGGGGCCTGTGATGAAGCTCGCGTTCGCCTGTGAGCCGTTCAGTCGCGCGCGGCCGATCGTGTTGTGGCGCCAGTTCGCCCAGTAGATGTACGAGCCGTGCACCGCGACGCCGCACACGCCGTCACCCGTCGAGATGAAGTGCGCGTTGGCGCCGGAACCGTTCAGGCGTGCGCGCCCGATCGCGGAGCCGACGTCACCGCCCCAGTAGATGTAGCTCCCCGCGATCGTCATCCCGCACGGGTTGCTCCCGCCTGTGATGAACGCGGTGTCGAGCCCTGCGCCGCTCAGGCGCGCACGGGCAATCGTCGTCGCGCTCCCGCCGTTGGCCGTCGTCCAGTACAGGTAGCCCCCGTGCTGGGCCATCCCGCCGCCGCCCGGCTTGCCACCTGTCGTCGAGCCGATGAACGACTGTGTCACCCCGGTCCCGTCGAGGTTCGCGCGCCCGATGCTGCCGTCGCGGCTGTTCGTCCAGTAGATGTAGCCGTGCGTCGCGTGGGCCTGCGACCGCGCCGTCGCCGCGCCGGCGACGAGCAGGGCGAGTCCAGCGAACAGAACGAGCGCACACATCCTCACCGTCGCCCGGGACAAGTCGGGCACCGCAGACCTCCGTTGTCGCATTTCACGCCTGCCTGCCGCGCGACCCTAGCTTCAGGCCGCGAACCACGTCAAACTGCGTGGGCTGCAGCGAGCTTGCCGGGCGACCGCCGGACGAGCGTGCCGGATTGCTCCTCAGCCGGCCGATTCGGTCGCCGGCGCCGCCTCGACCGCCGGAACCCGGGTGAGGCGTGCCGCAAGCACGAGACCGACGGCGTAGGCCACGGCGAGCGCGGCGATCGCACCGCCCCAGCCGGGCTTGAGAGTCATCACCCAGACGATCCCGAGCACGAGCGCCTCGTTCGTCAGCCCGGCGGCCCAGAGCGCGCGGTCGCGCGTCATGAGCCGCGCCTCACGGCCGAGCGGCCCCGGTCCGTTCGCCATCAAGGCCGCCTTGACCGCGTGCCCGCGGCGCCCGGCGACGAGCGGCCCCTGGAGGGAGAGGACGGCGAGCCCGACGATCGGCAGGACGATCCACGACGTGCTCCACGTCCACACGTCCGTCGTCATGTACGCCCCGGTGGCGAACAGGCCGAGAATCGCGACCGGGAACGCCTTCTCGATCTCCCCCGCCAGCTGACCCCATGGTGCCGCCGCCTCGAGGGTGTCCGCGGCGCGCAATCGGAACAGGCAGACCATCTCGATCATGCCCGCGCTGAAGCCCAGAAGCAGCGAGAGCAGGTGGATGTACAGCACGACGTGGTAGGTGTCCACGGGGGCTCCCTCCGGAGGTCGACGAATCCGCCGCTCGATTGAAACAGCAATCCGCGGTGACGGCTAGCGCGATCATGCGCGTCGTGGAAGAAACCGGACAGGATCGACGTCATGTGACTGCTGCATCAAGCAGTCAGCGGCACCGAAAGGAGGATCCGAAGTGGAAGCAGTGGGCACAGCCCGCCTGACGGACCGGATCCCGGCTGAACGAGCGATCGCCGCGAGCATCCCAAGCCGGGAGATCAGGGACGTCCTTCGCGAACCGGAGGCCACGCCGGAGCTCATGCTCGACGTCGTGGCGGGGGACGCTTCGCGCGAGCACGGGACGATCAGCATCACGTGGAGCCGCGACGAGCTCGAGAGGCTCGTCGAAGGAGCGGCCGGAGACGACGTGGTGCTGACGTTCGACCGGAACGAGCTCAGGGCCGCGTTCGACGACGTCGAGACGCACGGTGTGCGAACGCGCGCTGCCGTGTTCGCCGTCGCTGCGGTCGGGGTACTCGGTGGCAGTGCTGCGATCGCGAGTGCGTCGGAGGTCGCTGACACCGGCGGTGCAGTGCCGGCCGCCACGGCGGCAACGCCGAGCCAGGGCGACAGTGCAGCACTGGCCGCGCTGCAGGCCCGTTCCGAGGCGATGAACGTCCAGGCCGGGACCGGCGCCGCAGCCGCGCTCGAGGCCCGTTCCGAGGCGATGAACGCCGCCTACGGCACGGGCGACACGGGAGCAGCGGCCGCGCTTCAGGCCCGTTCGAAGGGCCTGGACGCGCAGTTCGGCCTGACGCCCGCCGACCAGGCAGCGACGCGCGCGCTCGAGGCGCGTGGGGCTGCGATGGACGCGGCGTACGTCACGCCCGATACCGGGAGCACCGGAATCGTCACCGATGCCTCGACCGGCGGCTACGCCACGCCGCCGGTGGCGGACACCGGTAGCGGCTTCGAGATCCAGGCGCCGTCCCCGGAGGACGCACTGATCGCCGGCGCTGCACTGATCACGATCGCCGGAGCCGCATTCGCGGCCCGGCGGGGCACGCTCCACCTGCCCCATTGAGCACGTCTTGACCGGTGGGCGGGGCGCGCCCGGCGCCTCGCCCATCTCGGTGAGCGGGACGGACGGTAGGCTCCGTCGCCGGCATGGCCGACCGCGAGGAGCTCACCGACGTCCCCACGACCACGCTGGCCGATCTGCTCGGCCGCGCACAGGTCATGGACGTCGGGATCCGGCCGCTGTGGGCCGGCACGCCGCGCGTCGCCGGGCCGGCGTTCACCGTCCGCTGCCCGCCCGGGGACAACCTCATGGTCCATGCCGCTCTGCACCGGGCCCCTCCGGGGTCGATCATCGTCGTCGAGGCGGGAGACGTCGACTATGCGGTCGCGGGCGGGAACGTGCTCGCGGTCGCACGGCGCCGCGGGATCGTCGCGTTCGTCGTCGACGGCGTCATCCGCGATCTCGCCGAGGCGCACGACCTCGCCTTCCCCGTGTTCGCACGCGGCGTGATCCCGGTGCCGGGCGCAAAGGACGCCGTCGAGCCGCTGAATGCTCCGGTGACCTGCGGCGGCGTCACGGTGCGAGCGGCAGACGTCGTCGTGGCGGACGAGGAGGGCGTGGTCGTCGTCCCGGCCGAACGCTGCGGTCAGATCCTGCACGACGCGAGGGCGGCGCTCGCGGCGGAAGCCGCGGTCTCGCTCGACGAGTGGGAGCGGGCGCATCGCGCCCGCATCGACGCCCTGCTCGCCGAGCGGGGATTCGTGAACTGAAGGCGGGACGGGAAGCGGCTATCGCGGCACGACGAGCGTGCCTGCCGCCGTGAAGCGTGCCGCCGACGCACCGAAATCCTCGCGGGAGAGCTGCTGCACGAGCGCGAGGCTGTGTCGTCCGGCGTCGACGACGGGGACTCCCGGATCTTCGAGCAGGAGCGACGTCCATTTGCCCCCTGCAACCGTCCCGTCACCGCGGAGCGTGACGGTGATGATCCCCGACTCGGACAACGTGCCGCCCAGGCCGAAGGTGTGCCAGCCCGCGAGGTTGCCGAGCGAGTAGGCGATCAGCTTGCCGTGGTACCAGTCCACGCCGCGGATCACGTGCGGGCCGGAGCCGACGACGAGGTCGGCGCCGGCGTCGATCACGGCGTGCGCGAACGCGCGGCTGTTGCCGCGGTTCTCGCCGAGGAAGTACTCCGTGCCGTGGGGTACGTGATCCGCGGTCGGCCCCTCGGCGCCCGCGTGAACGGCGACGACGACGAGGTCCGCCGCGGCCGCGGCCCGCTTCACGAGCCTCACCGCGGCCGGGATGTCGTCGAGCCGCGAGGCCCACTTGTACGGAGCGAAGCCGAGGAAGGCAATGCGGATGCCGTGGACGCGGAGCACCTCGATCTCGCCCGGCTTCCCGTCCCAGGCGACACGGGCCGACCGCAGTGCCGCCAGCGTCGATGCCTGGCCGGCCGCGCCGTAGTCGTCGGCATGGTTGTTCGCCAGGTTGACGATGCGGATGCCCGATTCGCGCAGCGTGCGCGCGTAGCTCGTCGGCGCGCCGAACGCGAAGCACGTGCCGGGCGTCGCACCGGCGCACTTCCCGGTCGTCCCGTTCGAGAGCGCCTCTTCGAGGTTGACCCATCCGATGTCGGCGGCCCGGAAGACGGGCGCCACGTTCGCGAGCAGCGGCCGTCCGTGGCCGGGCGGAAGCCCATAGCTCGAACCGAGCACGGTGTCACCCGCCCAGGCGATCGTGACCGAGCCGGCAGGCGTCGCCCGTGTCTTCGTCGCCATGCCCACGCTCGGCGCCGCGCCGGCCGCCGGCGCCCTGCTCGCCCACGCCGGGTAGGCCCGCACGAGCCCGAGCGCGCCCGCAACGGCGCCAACGGCGAGAAACGCGAGCGCGACGAGTCGGCGCCGCCCGGCGGCGCGACGGCGCTCGGCTCTGCGGCGTGCGCGGCGGACACGGTCCGCGGTTCGATCGTCCTCGTGCGCAGTCAGGGTCGTGACTGATACCAGGTCGGTCAGCGGCGGGTGACGACGAGCGTGCGGCTGGCGCCGCCGAGGTACCCGACGCCGGCCTGATTCACGCTCATCGCGACGCGCAGCGCCGAACGGCCGCGCGGCAGCACGGCGGTGAACTCCGCCCGCGACCGCACGCCGAGCCGGATCCGCTTCACCGTCACCCATCTGCCGTTCGCGCCGCGACGCTGCAACTGGACGACGCGGTGTGGGAAGCCACGCCCGGCGCGGACCCGAACCAGGAAGTGCTTCCCCCTGCGGGTGAGCACGACGGCCGGGTGGACGCCGACCGACGCCGCCGCGCTCGTCGCCCCTTGCCAGACGGCCCGGTAGGCCGTGGCGATCGTTGGCTTCGCAAGGTATGCCCAGGAACCGTCGGCCGCCGTCAGCACGACGGCGATCGAGTGGAACGAGCCGGTGCCGTAGGGCTGGGCGAAGATCGTCACCGCCTCCCCCGCCGCCCGCACCGGGACGGTGCCGTGGATCGAGACGGCGCGCCCGAACACCACCTTGCGTCCGGCGGGCGTGAGCGTGACACCTGCGGTCTGGAACGTCGCATCGCCGCCCATCGTCGTCCCTGCGTCGCTCTTCGCGACGAGACGGTAGTGATAGGTCGCTCCGCTGACGAGGCGCTTCAGCGCGGCCGAGACGTTCTTCGGTCCGGAGCTCGAGCCCGCGCCCTTCGTCGAGGTCTTGGAGCCGTAGGCGGTGGACGTGCCGTACTGGAACCAGTACGTCGTCGGGCGGCTCCTCGGGTCGACGGCACCGGTGAGCGTCGCGGTCGTGATGCCGACGCTCTGCGCTGCGCCGGTCTGGACGCCGGGCGGCAGCGACGTCGAGAACGTGCGGTCCGCCCCCGCAGTCGTGCCGGCGCTGTTCGACGCAACGATCCGATAGTGGTAGGTGGTCGCGACCTTGAGCTTCGTGATCGAGGCGGACTCCGTCTGCGCGGTTCCGCCGGAGCCGGCGTTCTTCGTGGCCGTGCGCGTCCCGTAGCTCGTCGTCGCCCCGTACTCGAAGTACCACCTGGTGGTGAGGCCGTTCGGAGTGACGCTGCCGTTGAGCTTCGCCGTCGTCGGCGCGATCGAGGAGGCGACGCCGGTCGAGACCGACGGCGGCCCGCTCGTCGTGAAGGTGACATCGGCGCCGTCGGTCGTGCCGCCGTCGGACGTCGCGACGAGCCTGAAGTGGTAGATGCGTCCGGCCTGCAGCCCGGTGATCGATGCGGAGACGGAGGTCGCGTTCGTCCCCGATGCGCTCTTCGCCGCTGTCTTCGTCCCGTAGCCGGTCGAGGTGCCGTACTCGAAGTACCACGTCGTCGGCCGGCCGTTGGGGTCGACGGAGCCGTTCAGCGTCGCGGACATCGCCTTGATCGAGGACGCGCCGCCGGTGACCACTCCGGGCGGCGACAGCGTCGTGAACGTCCCTTGGAGCCCCTTGGCGGTGCCCGCGCTGTTCGTTGCCGCGACGAGGTAGGTGTAGGTCGTCCCGGGCGTGAGGCCGGTCAGCTTGGTGGAGACGGCGACGTCGGCGGTGCCGGAGCCGACAGCCGTGCTCGACGACTTCGTGAGCTTGGACGGGTCGGGTCCGTACTCGAAGTAGGCGGTCGTGGACGCCCCGCCGGGGTTGACCGTCCCGTTGACGAGTGCGCTCGTGGGACCGATCTGCTGAGCTGCGCCCGTGATCGCGGTCGGCGCGGCGGACTCGGCGGCGCCCGCCGGGAGCACGGCCGCGAGGGCGACCAGCGCGGAAGCGGCTGCCAGGTGCAGGACCCTCCGGGTCACGCGTCCCATCCCACCGCACCCTCTCGCAGGGCAATGGGGCTTTTTGCGACGGCTGTGTAAAACGCCCGTAAATCGAACCCTCGAGCCGTGTCTGCTCGGGACGTGCCACGACACCTGGGGAGCGTGACGAACCTGCAACGTCCCGCAGCGTCCCCTCCTGCAGCCGCAGCAACGGCGCCGCTTTCGGCCGTCGTCACGATCTCGTTACGGTCTCCAGGAGAGGGTGACGAAAGACGAACGGTCATCCCGCGGGTCGATGCGGGATCATCCCCACGGCCGATGCCCACGTGCGGGATGCGCCGTAGCCTCTCTGCCATGAAACGGCGTGTCCTCTTCCTCCTCCTGGTGACCGGCCTGCTCGTGCTCGCGCTCGCCGGCTGGACGGTGCGGGGCGCACGGTGGCTGACGCCCGGCGGCCGGCGGGCGCCCCTGCCGCAGCCCGTCTAGTCCCAACCCGCGGCGCCGGCTCCTTAACCTGGTTAACGATCTGGCTGGTAGCTTGCCCGAGTGAGCGGGCGCCCTCTCTCCGTCGATCCTCCCGACCTCGGGACGATCCCCACCGCGAAGCGGATGGCCGGCCTCTGGCGCGAACAGGGCCGCCTCGTCGTGGTCGGGCTCGTGTGCGCGTTCGTCTACAGCGGGCTGTCGCTGGCGATCCCGATCGTCGTCCGCCAAGCGATCGACAACTCGATCGCCCCGACGGGCGGCCACCACGACCCGCTCTGGCCGTACCTCGCCGCGGTGATCGTCCTCGCGATCATCCGCTTCTTCGTCAACTTCACGCGCCGCTACGCGACTTCGCGCACGGGCATCCGCGTCGAGTGGCGTATGCGCGAGCTGCTCTACCAGGCATACCTCCATTACCCGCGGGCGTTCTACGACCGGCACGCCACCGGCCAGGTCGTCTCGCGCGCGACGAACGACCTCTACCCGATCCGGTACTTCATCGGCTGGGGGATGACCCAGGGGATCCAGTCGGTCCTCATGATCGTCGGGATCGCGATCGTCCTCCTCGTCGTGAACGTGAAGCTGGCCGTGATCGCGCTCGTCGCGATGCCGCTGGTCGGCGCGCTCGCCTTCGTGTTCGCACGCCGCGTGATCCCGATCTCGCGCCACGTCCAGCAGCTCAGGGCCGACGTCACCGAAGCCGCGGACGAGGCGGTCGTCGGGATCGAGATGGTGCAGGCGTTCGGCCGCGAGGACGACATCCAGGCGCGGTTCACGACGAAGGCGGAGGCCGTCCGCAACGGGGTGCTACGCCAGGCGCGGGTCGAAGCGACGTTCCTCCCCGGCCTCCTCTTCCTGCCGACGGTCTCGATCGCCGCCGTCGTCCTCTTCGGCGGCCGCGACGTGATCGGCGGCACGCTCACGTACGGCGATTTCTTCCTCTTCTACCAGCTGCTCCTGCAGCTGGTCTGGCCGCTCGAGGCGCTCGGCTGGATCCTCTCGCTCGCCCAGCGCGCAACCGCGTCCGCCTCACGCAGCTTCGCCTGGCTGCACGGGATCGAGACGCTCCCGGAGCCCGAGCGGCCGAGGTCGCTGCCCGCAGGCAGGCTCGGCATCGAGTTCGACCACGTGCGCTTCTCGTACGGGACCGGCAGCGAGGTGCTCTCGGGCATCGATCTGACGGTGGCGCCCGGCGAGGTCGTCGCCGTCTGCGGGCCCATGGGCGCAGGGAAGTCGTCCTTGCTCAGCCTGCTCCCGCGCTTCTACGACCCGACGGACGGCCGCGTCTCACTCGGCGGCGTCGACCTGCGCGACGTCAGGCTCGAAGAGCTCCGCTCCGCCGTCGCGGTCGTGACGCAGCGGCCGATCCTCTTCTCGATCCCGCTGCGCGACAACCTGACCGCGGCGCGGCCCGACGCTCCGTGGGAGGAGGTCGTCGCGGCATGCGAGGCATCCGGGGTCGCGCACTTCGCCGCCGAGCTGCCCGAGGGCTACGACACGCTGATCGGCGAGCGCGGTGTCAACCTCTCGGGCGGGCAGCGCCAGCGCGTGGCGCTCGCACGCGCGCTGATCGCGAACGCGCGCGCGGTCGTGCTCGACGACCCGATGTCGGCGGTCGACACCGAGACCGAGCGGCACCTGATCACGAACCTCCGCCCCGCGCTCGCCGGCCGCACCGTGCTCGTCGCGACGCAGCGGCTCAGCACGGTGCTGATCGCGGATCGCGTCGTCGTGATCGACGAGGGCGTGATCGTCGAAGAGGGGAAGCCGTTCGATCTGCTCGATGCCGGAGGCGCCTTCACGAGCCTCTTCGGCGAGGAGGTGCTCGCCGCGTGAGCGGACACCGGCACCACAGGGTCGGACTGACGCGTCTCACCCGCTACCTGCGCGGCCACCGCGTGCGCGTCGCGCTGCTCGGCGTCGTCGGTCTGGGCTCAGCCGCCGCGCCGGTCGCGGCGCTCTTCGTCGTCCAGGACGCGATCAACCAGGGGATGCTCGAACACGACAACGCACGGCTGACGCGCGACGTCGCGGTGTACCTCCTGATCAACGCGGTCGCCTGGATCCTGCAGACGACGCTCGTGCGCGGTCTTGCCCGCGTCGGCCAGGACGTCGTGCTGGGGCTGCGGCAGGACCTGTTCGATCACCTGACCACACTCTCGCTTCGCTACTTCAGCGCGCAGAAGGCCGGCTGGATCATCGCCCGGCTGACGTCCGACGTCGACGCCCTGTCCGACGTCCTCTCGCAGGGACTGACAACGCTCGTCGTCAACACGCTCACCCTGATCGCGGCGACGATCGGGCTGTTCATCCTCGACTGGCGGCTCGGCCTGGTCGCGCTCGTGATCCTCCCGCCCGCGCTCGTCCTCTCGCGGTGGTTCCAGGTGAAGTCGCACGCCGCGTTCCTGAACGTGCGCGAGACGATCGCAGCCATGACGGCGCAGATTGCCGAGTCGGTTGCCGGGATGGCGGTGATCCAGGCGTTCAACCGCGAGCGTGTGTTCCTCGACGAGTTCGACCGCGCGAACGCCGCGAACCGTGCGACCAACACCCGCGCGCAATACCTGAACTCGCTGTTCTTCCCAGGGATCGAGCTGCTCGGGGCCGTCGCGATGGCCGCGATCCTCGGGGTCGGGGCGCAGATGATCTCCGACGGGACACTGCTGATCGGGACGCTGGTCTCGGCGGTCTTCCTGCTCAACCTCATCTTTCAGCCGCTCCAGGAGCTCTCCGACCTCTACGGACAGGTGCAGTCGGCGGGCGCTGCGATGGAGAAGATCTCCTCGGTGCTCGACACGGAGCCGGAGGTCGGCGACAAGCCCGGCGCCCGGCGGCTCGCGATCGAGGGCGACCTGCGGCTCGATCGCGTCACGTTCGCCTACGGCGCCGAGCCGGTGCTGCACGCAATCGAGGTCCACGTGCCCGCAGGACGCTGCCTTGCCCTGGTCGGCGAGACGGGCGGCGGCAAGTCGACGACCGCCAAGCTGATCGGTCGCTTCTACGACCCGGACGAGGGCGCGATCCGCGTCGACGGCCACGACCTCCGCGACCTCGAGCTGCGCTCGTACCGCCGCCAGCTCGGCGTGGTGCTGCAGGACCCGTTCCTGTTCGCCGGGACGATCGCCGACAACATCCGCTTCGCCCAGCCGGACGCAACCGACGCGGCGGTCGAGGACGTCGCGAAGGCGATCGGCATCGACCGCATCGCCCGGCGCTTCGAGGAAGGGCTCCTGCACCCCGTGCGCGAGGGCGGGTCGGGGCTGTCGGGCGGGGAGCGGCAGCTGATCTCGATCGCGCGGGCGCTGCTCGCCGACCCGCGCATCCTGATCTTCGACGAGGCGACCTCGAACATCGACCGTCCGACCGAGATCCTGATCGAGCGGGCACTCGACCGGCTGTTGCACGGCCGCACCTCGATCATCATCGCGCACCGCCTCGCGACGGTTCGGCGGGCCGACGAGATCCTCGTCGTCGAGCACGGCAGGATCACGCAGCGCGGGCGCTTCGACGGGCTGCTCGCCGCCGACGGACCCTTCCGACGGCTCGCACGCGACCTCGAGGGCGCGGAGGTCGGCTACCCGCAGTCGGAGCCGGACGCCTCGGCGAGCGGCAGCCGCGACAGCAGCTGGGCGAGGCTCTCGAGCTCGGAGCCCGAGTAGCGGCCCGTGAACAGCTCGTCGACCCCGCGGCGGTGCGTGCGCGCCGCGGAGCGCAGCTTGTCCCAACCGGCGTCGGTCAGCTTGGCGTACGAGACACGCGCGTCCGACTGGCAGGTCGCCTTCTCGACGAGGCCGACGCGCTCGAGGCCCTCGAGCAGCCGCGTGATCCCGGACGCCGTGAGCAAGACGCTCTGGGCGAGATCGACCCGGCGCATCATCGCCCCCTCGGCCCGGGACAGGTGGAGCAGCACCTCGTAGTCGTGGAGGGTGAGCCCGTGCTCGCGCTGGAGCTGGGCGGACATCTCCCGCGTGATCGCCGCATGGGCGCGCAGGAACGTCACCCAGGCGGCCAGGTCGGTCTTGGTCGCGTCGGTCGTCGCCATAGTTGCGCCCTCAAGTGTAGCGCCTGCCTCTAGCGAACGCGGCCGAAGGTCGACACCTGCTCGACCCGGCGCCTCCGGCGCATCACCTCCCCGCCGTCCGAGTCGTTCCCGACCGCGGTGTTCCCCTCCACCGTCTCGAGCAGCCGGCCGTGCGCCGCGATCACGATCCCGACGTGGTCCGGCGCCCCGCCGTCCCAGTCGAACACGGCGAGATCGCCGGGAGCGGGCACTGCGCCGTGCGGAACGGTGCGGCCGGTCGCCCGTAGCCACGCCTCGAGCGTCGGCACGTACGCGACCCCGCGCGGGGTCACGCCTGCGCCGCGCCAGCCACGGCACAGCGTCACCCCTGCGCCGACCGAGAAGCAGTACGAGACGAAGATCGCGCACCACGGCACGCCGTCGACGCCGAACCAGCGTCCGAACATGGTGCGGTTCGAGCCGGGCGGGCTCTCCCGGACTCCGATGTGCCGGAGCGCCTCGGCCAGCGCCCTGCGCCCGGGCTTCACTGCCGCAGCAACGTCGGTCGCGCTCACGGCGCCTCCCTCGTCGCCTACGCCGCAGAGCCTACCGCGCCCGGCGCGGCGGCGCACGCGCTGGGCGAGCCGCTGCGATAGCCGCGGAGGAACGCCGATCGCCGGTCGGCCGCGGTGCCCCAGCCCCAGTTCTCCGCGCCGACCTGGTGCTCCGCCTCCGACTGGATGCGGCCGGCGCCGACCGCCGACGTCGCTGTCAGCGCCTGCTCGATCTCCGGCGAAGTCAGGGTGCCGACATCGGGCGCATGATGCATCCAGGCGCCGGCGTAGCAGTCGGCCTGTAGCTCGACTCCGGTCGCGCCGCCCACGATGCGCCGCAGGCCGCCGAGGAGGTCCTGGACGTGATGGCCGAACTCGTGCCCGATCACGTACGCGTCGGCCGCCGACGCACCGCGCCCGACCGACCGGCTCTCGAGCGCCTGGAGGAAGCCGAGATCGATGTAGATCCGGCGGTCGGCCGGGCAGTAGAACGGCCCGACGTCGGCGCTCGCCGGGCCGCAGCCGGTGCCGGTGAGACCGCTCGAGAACGCCGTGCCCACGGGCCGGTACGCCTTCCCGTGCGCGGCGAACCAGCCCCGCCAGTAGGCCTGGGCCGAGTCGACGTCGCCGACGATCGCGCAGTCCCGCCGCATGGTCGGATCGGTCGCGTGCCTGCAGTCCGTGTCGAGAATGCTCGACGCCGTCTCACGCGGGGAGGTGATCGTGACGCTCTCGAGCGCGCTCAGGGCCTGATGGCGGCCGCCGACGAGCACGATCGCGAGGTAGGCGACGATCCCGAGCACGCCGAGGCTCCCGCCGCCGAGCGCGACCGGCCCCACGCCGCTCCCCCGGCCGCCCTGCCGCGCGCCGGCGGGCGGCGCCGGGTCGCTCATGCGGCGCGATCGAACGCGTCGAGGAGGATCCGGATCTCGCACACCTCGTCGAAGCCGAGCCGGCGGAGGATCGGCCGCGACATCGGGCTCGCCTGGGTCACCAGCGCCGGCGTGCCGCGGCGCACCGCCTCGTCCCAGCGCGCGGCGACGAGCGCCCGGTAGGCGCCGCGTCCGCGCGCGTCCGGCAGTGTCGCGCCGCCGAACAGGGTGATCCCGTAGGGCGAGCACGAGGCCGTCGCCCGCGCGACCGGCTCTCCGTCGAGCAGCGCGATGTAGACCAGGTTGTCCTCGTCCTCCGGCGCCTCCTGCTCGGCCGCCACGGGCTCGGGCATCCCGAACGCAACGGCCGCGATCCTGGCGGCTGCGAGCCGGTCCTCGGCTGTGACGGCACGCCGCACCTCGATGTCCGGCCGGGGCCCGACCGGACGCTCGGTGAGCACCATCCCGACCGCGAGCGGCGTCGAGTCGTCGACCAGCCCGCGCTCGAGCAGCCGGTCGACGAGGTCGTGCGGCGTCGCGTGCGAACCGACCTCCCACGTGCAGGCGGTCCGCCCCTTCGAGCGCAGGCGGGCGTGGATCTCCGCGCGCACGTCGTCGACGTCGTCGTCGCCGGCGAGCCTGAACCGCTGGGCGACGTTCCAGCCCGGCTCGTCTCCCTTCCCCATCCACAGCACGTACCGTCCGGCGTGGTCGCGCTCGTCCCACCGTCCGAGCGGGGTGTACGTGTTCGCGTTCTCGGCCAGCTCGAGCAGGTCGGTCACGGGGCCGACCTCTTCGACGGGTACAGCTCGGAGTGCCACGCCCTGCGGTAGATCTCGGTCAGGTGCTCGACCCGATCGATGTACGCGCGCGTCTCCGGGAACTGGATCCCCTCGCCGGCGGCCCGCCAGCGGTCGACGTTCCCCTGGCCTGCGTTGTAGGCGGCGAGCACGAGCCGCTCGTTGCCGTACTTCTTGAACAGGTTGTCCAGGTACCACGCGCCGTAGCGGATGTTGATCTCGGGATCGAAGAGATCCTGCGTCCTGAACTTCGACCCTCCCGTCCGGATCGCGATGCCGCGGGCGGTCGCCGGCGTGAGCTGCATCAGGCCGATCGCGCCGGACGAGGAGACGACGCTCGGCCTGAACTTCGACTCCTGGTAGATCATGGCGGCGACGAGCGCCGGGTCGAGGCCGTGCTCGGCGGCGTGGACACGCACGAACTGCGAGTAGTGAAGCGGGTAGCGGAGGCGCTCGTACCAGGCCGGGTTCGTCTGGACGACGTAGAGCACGAAGCCGGCGGCCAGGGCGACGACGACGGCGATCGAGAGGACGACGTTCCGTCTCACCCGGGTTGCAGCTCTCGCATCACGCCCTCGACGAACGCGTCGAGCTCCTCCAGCGTCCCGACGTTCGAGAAGGTGAAGTCGGCACGTGCCGCTTTCTCCTTCTCGGGCAGGAAGCGGCTGTCCCGCTCGTCGACGGCGAGCTCCGAGCGCGCCCGCCGCAACTTCGTCGGCGCGGTGACCACCACGACCTTGTCGAACCGGCTCTCGCCGCCGACCTCGTAGAGCAGCGGCACCTCGGTGACGCAGACGCGCGGCGGGTTCGGCAGCCGGGCGAGGTCGTCGCGCCACTTCAGGTACTCGGCCGCCACGAGCGGATGCAGGAGCTCCTCGAGGAACGTGAGTGCCTCCCGGTCGTTGAACACGGTCGTCGCGAGCGCCGCGCGGTCGATCTCTCCGTCCGGGGCGATCACACCGTTGCCGACGCGTCCGACGACCTTGGCCTTGACATCCGGATGCCGAAGCAGATGGTGAACGATCTCGTCGCTCGAGACCGTTGCCGCCCCGTGGCGCGCGAACGCCCGCAGCGCTTCGCTCTTTCCGCTCCCGATGCCGCCGGTGATCGCGACGGCGACCGGGCGGGTCACTCCTCGACGACGGCCTCGGCCTCGGGGACGGCCTCGGCCTCGGGCTCGGTCGCGCCGGCCTCGTCGGCCGGCTCGTCCGGGACGACCGCCGACTCGTCGACTTCGACGGCGGCGCTCTCAGGGACATCGGCGAACACGTCTTCGGAGAGATCGAGGCTCGGCCGCGCGTGGACGGACTCGCCGCCGTCGGCGCGGGGCTGCACGGGGTCGGTGTCCTCGACGCGCTTCAGCGAGAGCGAGAGCCGGCGGCGGTCGCCGTCGACCTCGATGATCTTCACGTTCACGGGCTGGCCCTGCGACACGACCTCGCGCGGGTTCTCGACATGGTGCTGCGCCAGCTCGGAGATGTGCACGAGCCCTTCGACGCCGGGGAGGATCTCCACGAAGGCGCCGAACGTGACGACCTTGGTCACCCGGCCCTCCACGACGTCGCCCTCGTTGTAGCTCGAGAGCACCTGCTGCCACGGGTCGCTTTGCGTCTGCTTGAGGCCGAGCGAGATGCGCTGGCGGTCGCGGTCGATGTCGAGCACCTTGACCTGCACGTTCTGGCCGATCTCGAGCACCTCGGACGGATGGTTCACGTGCGACCACGACAGCTCGGAGATGTGAATCAGGCCGTCCATGCCGTCGAGGTCGACGAAGGCCCCGAAGTCGACGATGTTCGAGATCTGCCCCTCGACCACGTCGCCGGGCTGGAGCTTGTCGAGAATCTGCTGGCGCTGCTCCTTGCGCTCCTCCTCGAGCACGGCGCGGCGCGAGAGCACGACGTTGTTGCGCGAGCGGTTGAGCTCGATCACCTTGGCGCGCAGCTCCTGGCCGAGGAACTCGTCGAGATCCTGGACGCGGCGGATGTCGACCAGCGACGCGGGCAGGAAGCCGCGCACGCCGAGGTCGAGGATCAGGCCGCCCTTGACGACCTCGATCACGCGGCCGTTGACCGGCTCGCCGGACTCCGCGGCGCCCTCGATGTTCTTCCAGGCGAGCTCGAACCGCGCGCGCTTCTTCGACAGGATCAGCCGGCCCTCGGCGTCCTCCTTGGTGAGCACGAGCGCGTCGATCTCGTCGCCCAGCGAGACCTCGTCGGACGGGTTGATCGAGCGGCGGATCGAGAGCTCGGAGACCGGGATGACGCCCTCCGACTTGTAGCCGATGTCGACCAGCACCTCGTCCTTGTCGACGCGGACGACCGTGCCGTGGACGACCTGGCCCTCGTTGATCTCGGGGAAGGTCGACTCGTAGTCCGGAATCAGCTCGCCGTCGGGCCCTTCGACCCAGACGCCCGGCTCCTGCTGCATGAGGTCGTGGCTAGCCAAAGCGGCCGCGAAGTATAGCCGGGAGGGAAACCGAGTCGGTTTCCCTCCCGGATCCCGCCCTTCCCTCTGGTTCGAGCCTTTGCGGTCTCGCAACTGGCCTCTCGCCCGGCCAAGCCCGGGCTTCGGCGCCGACCGGTCGCTCCGTTGCAGACGTGACGAGCAACTTCTCGCTCGCGCTCCACCCGACCCGCAGCGACGGCGCTGAAAGATCGATTTCGTCTGCCGCCGGAGCCCGGCTTCGCCGGGCGGGAGGCGCAATCACGCTCTCGCGATGGCACGACAAGAAGGAAGGGAGGCCCACGGAGGGAAACCTCGGCTTCCCTCCGTGGTGCCTGGCACCTTGGTGCCGGGCACGTGCTCTAGGACTTCGCCTCCGCCCAGTTGTCGCCGACGCCGACGTCGACGGCGAGCCTCGGATCGAGGTCGTAGGCGCCGACCATCTCCTCCCGGACGAGCTCGCGAACCTTGGAGACCTCGGTCTCCGGGACGTCCAGGAGGAGCTCGTCGTGCACCTGCAGCACGAGCCGCGCCCCCCTCCCCTCCTCCGTGAGCCTCCTCGCGATCCGGATCATGGCCACCTTGATGATGTCCGCGTTCGACCCCTGCATCACGAAGTTGACCGCGACGCGCTCCCCGAAGCCTCGCGTCTGCCGGTTCGACGCGCGCAGCTCCGGGACCGGCCGCCGCCGTCCGAGCAGCGACGTCACGTAGCCGTCGCGCGAGGCCTGCTCGATCGTGCGCGCGATGAAGTCCTGCACGTGCGGAAAGCGCGCCAGGTACGCGTCGATGTAGCGCTGGGCCTCGTCGCGCGGGATCTCGAGGTTCTCCGACAGCCCGAACGCTGAGATGCCGTAGACGATCCCGAAGTTGATCATCTTCGCGATCGACCGCTGCGCCGGGGTCAGCGCGGCCGGGTCGACGCCGAGCACCTCGGAAGCCGTCGCAGTGTGGATGTCCTCGCCACGTTCGAAGGCGGTGCGCAGCTTCGGCTCGCCCGACACGTGCGCGAGGATGCGGAGCTCGATCTGCGAGTAGTCGGCCGACAGCAGCCGGTGCCCCTCCTCCGCGATGAACGCCGACCGGATCTCGCGGCCGAGCTCGGTGCGCACCGGGATCGACTGGAGGTTCGGGTCGGAGGTCGACAGCCGGCCGGTCGCGGCGACCGTCTGGTTGAAGTGCGTGTGCAGGCGCCCGTCGTGCTCGGAGATCAGCGACGGCAGCGGCCGCAGGTACGTGTTGAGCAGCTTGGTCAGCTCGCGCCACTCCTCGACCACCGGCACGAGCGGATGATCGCCGCGCACCCGGCGCAGCACCTTGGCATCGGTCGAGTAGCCGGTCTTCCCCTTGCGCCCTGCGGTGAGCTCGAGCTTCTCGAACAGGATGCGGCCCAGCTGCTGCGGCGAGCCGAGCACGAACTCCTCGCCCGCGAGCTCGTAGGCGCTCGACTCGAGCTCTTCGACACGCTCCGCCAGCCGGGCCGTGATCTCGCCCATGCGGTAGGTGTCGATCTTGACGCCCGTCGCCTCCATCTGGGCGAGCACGCCGGACAGCGGCAGCTCGATCGTGCGGTAGAGCTCGGTGAGGCCGCGCTCGGCCAGCCGCTCGAGCAGCGGGTCGCGAAGCCGGCGCGGCGTCTCTGCGGCGCGCACCAGTTCGGCGGTCCCCTCCTCCGCCTCGGGGACCGGCCGCAGCTCGACGCCGTACTCCGCGGCCAGGTCGGCGAGCTCGTACGACGCCCGCCCCGGATCGATCAGGTACGCGGCGAGCAGCGTGTCGTCGCGGGCGGCGACGCCGTTCGCCTTCGCGTCGTGGACGACGAGCTCGGCATCGCGCAGGTCGCCTGCCGGGCGCGGCCCGACCACGACCTCGCCGCCGTCCGCGACGGCTGCGAGGTCGCCGTCCGCCGCGTACCCGACCACGCCGCGGAAGTCCAGCTCACCCTCGCGCCACGGCACCTCGATGCCGGTCACCTCGAGCGGCGCCGACGGGACGGCGGCATCGAGCTCGTCGACACGGTTCAGGAGCGCGCGGAACTCGAACCGCCGGAAGATCTCCTTCAGCTGCGAGCGGTCCGGCGGGGCGAGCACGAGCAGCCCCGGGTCGCAGTCGATGTCGAGGTCGCGGCGCATCGTCGCGAGCTCCTTCGAGACGCGTGCCTGCTCGGCGTGCTCGAGGATGTTCTTCCGGCGTGCAGGCGACAGCTCGTCCGCGTGCTCGATCACGTCTTCGACCGAGCCGTACTGGGCGATCAGCTGTCCCGCCGTCTTGTCGCCGATACCGGGGACGCCGGGGATGTTGTCGCTCGTGTCGCCCTTGAGGCCGATGAAGTCGGGCACCTGCTCGGGCGTGACGCCGTACCGTGCCTCGACGCGCTCGGGCGTGTAGACGTTGACGTCGGCGACACCGCGCGGCGTCATCATCAGGCACACGTTCGCGCTGCACAGCTGGAAGGCGTCGCGATCGGTCGACACGACGCACGTCTTGATCGCCCCTGCGTCGGCACGGGTGGCGATCGTGGCGATCACGTCGTCGGCCTCCCAGCCCTCGAACTCGAGGTTGCGGTACCCGAATGCGTCGACGATCGGACGGAAGTGCGGAAACTGCTCGCGCAGCAGGTCCGGCATCGGCCGCCGGCCTTCCTTGTAGACGACGTCCGCGGCCTCGGCGACGGCCGCCCGGTGGACGGGCCGCGAGTCCCAGGCGACGGCGACGCCCTTCGGCCGGTAGTCGGCGAGCAGCTTGAAGAGCATGTTCGTGAACCCGAGCAACGCGTTCGTCGGCTGCCCGTCGGTCGTCTGCAGCTCCTCGGGCAGGGCGAAGAAGGCGCGGTAGGCGAGGTTGTTGCCGTCGACGAGAAAGAGATCGCACCCGCGGGCGGGCGCATCGTCGAGCTCGAGCTCGGCTCCCGTCAGCGTCTTCGGCACAGGGCCCACGGTATCGTCACGCGGCGGTGCCGAGCCTCGAGATCAGCGCGTTTACCGAGGACTTCCTCGACGACGCGGGGCAGCGAGGAGCCGGGCGCCGCCCGCCGCGGGTGGCGTCCGGCCGCAGGGCGCACTATGCCGTGGTCCCGGCACACGACGCCCGGCTCGTCGACGCCTGGGCCGGGGCGCACGGCTACGAGGCGATGGTCACGGACCGGCGTGTGACCAAGCTGCTCTCGTCCCGGTTCTGGCCGGCGCGCGGGTTTCGGCCGACGTTCCCGCGCCTCCACCGGCTGATTGCGTGACGCGGGTCCCGCTGCTCGCGGACTCCCGGCTGGTGGTCGCGGACACCGGTCCCGGCGACCTCGTCCTTCGCGCACCGCGACCGCAGGCGCCGCTGCGCGACGTCGCGGCCGCGGCACGAGAGGCACTCGCCTTCCCGCTCGCCGGGCCGCCGCTCGCCGAGCTCGTGCGTCCCGGAGGATCGGCCACGATCGTGATCGAGCAGCCGGTGCTGCCGATCCCCGGCGCGGCGACCGACCCTCGCCCGACGGCGATCGCGGCGGTCGCCGACGAGCTCGCGCGCCTCGGCGCCGAGCAGGTCACGATCCTGGTGGCCGGAGGGCTGCTGCGCCGGACGACTCCACGGGAGATCGCCTCGCTCGTGACGCCGTCCTTCCGGCGCCGGTTCCGCGGCCGCGTGATCGTCCATGACGTCGAGGCGGACGACCTCGTCTCGCTCGGCGAGCTCGACGACATCTCGCTTCTCGTCAACCGAGCGCTGACGGAGACCGACCTCGTCGTGACAGTCACCGCGGCCGAGACGGTCCTGCACGGCGGCCCGGCGGCGCTGCTCGCCGCCTCCGGGCGGGCGTCGCTCCTGGCGGCAGGGGCCCGCTCGCTGCTCGAGCCCAGCATGTCCACCGGCTGGCGCATCGCCCGAGAGCTCGAGCAGCGGCTCGCCGACCGCGTCGCCGTCTTCGGTGTGTCGCTCGTGCTCGATACGCCGCAGCTCTCGGGCCTGGCCGGTGGGTACCCGTTCGACCAGGAGGCGATCGAGCGGCTGCTCCGCTCCCGGATGCGCCGTGTGCTGCAGCGCGCGCCGGGCGGGCTTCGGCAGGCCGGACTCGAGCGGATCCCCCGCGCGATCTCGACCGCCGCCGTCTTCGGCGGCCCACCGTCCGTCGCCCACGCCGAGGCGCTGCTGCGCGGGACGCTGTTCAAGGGCGTCGAGCTGCCCGAGCCGGTCGACGCGGTCGTGCTCGGCGTTCCGCCGACGACGCCGTTCCTGCCGCGCGAGCGGCCGAACCCCGTGAGCGCCGCCTACCTCGGGCTCGGCCTCGCACTGCGACTCTGGCGCGACACCCCGCCGGTGCGCCCCGGCGGGACGGCGATCCTCGTGCACCCCTTCCACCGCCGGTTTCCCCGGCCGGCCCAGACGCCCTATCGTGCGCTCTTCTTCGACCCGCCCCCCGCACGCGACGCCGCGGCGCTGACCGCTGCCGAGCGGGACGCGGCGGCGGACGAGCCCGCTCTCGACGGCTATCGCGCCGGCCGGGCGTCGCACCCGTTGCAGCCGTTCGTCGAGTGGCGCGCGTGCGCAGCGACCGCCGAGGGGCTCGGCGCGGTGCTGATCGCAGGCTGCCGCGACGCGCAGGCCGCGCGCCACCTCGGCTTCGTCGGCGTGCACGGGCTCGGCGCGGCAATCGAGATGGCCAGGGGCCGCGGCGCGCAGCGCATCGCCTACCTCTTGACCCCGCCCTACTTCCCGCTCGTCGTCGGCTAACCCTCGCCGAGGTAGGTCTTGCGCACCTGCTCGTTCGTCTTCAGCGCCTCGGCGCGGTCGGCGAGGACGATCCGTCCCGTCTCGAGCACGTAACCGCGGTCGGCCGCGTCGAGCGCCATCAACGCGTTCTGCTCGACGAGCAGGATCGACGTGCCCTGGTCGTTGATCGTCTTGATGATCTCGAAGATGCGCTCGACGAAGATCGGCGCGAGACCGAGCGACGGCTCGTCGAGCAGCAGCAGCTTCGGGCGCGCCATCAGCGCGCGGCCGATCGCGCACATCTGCTGCTCGCCGCCCGACATCGTCCCCGCCTTCTGGTGGCGACGCTCCTGGAGGCGGGGGAAGAGCTCGAAGACACGCTCCATGTCCTCACGGATCCCGGCGCGATCGTTCCGCTGGAACGCGCCCATCTCGAGGTTCTCCGTCACGCTCATGCGCGGGAACAGCCGTCTGCCCTCCGGCGACTGGGCGATCCCGCGCTTCACGATCTCGTGCGCCGGGACGGTGGTGATGTCACGGCCCTCGAACCGGATGGAGCCCTGGCGCGGCCGGTTGAGGCCGTTGATCGAGCGCAGCGTGGTCGACTTTCCGGCGCCGTTCGAGCCGAGCAGCGTCACGACCTCACCCTCGCGCACATCGATCGAGATGCCTTTCAGCGCCTGGATCGAGCCGTAGTACGTGTGGACGTCGGTCAGCTCGAGGATCGTCCCTCTGCCGTTGGTGCTCGTCACGAGAGCCCCCGCCGCTTCATGTCCTCGACGGCCGCCTTGCCGAGGTACGCCTCGATCACACGCTCGTCCTGCTGAACCTCGCGTGGGCTGCCCTCGGCGATCTTCTCGCCGTAGTCGAGCACCGACACACGGTCGGAGACACCCATCACGACCCGCATGTCGTGTTCGATCATCAGGACGGTCAGCTTCTCCTCGTCTCGCAGGCGGCTGACGAAGGCCGTGAAGTCCGCCGACTCCTGCGGGTTCATCCCCGCCGTCGGCTCGTCGAGGAGCAGCAGCTGCGGGTCGGTCGCGAGCGCGCGGGCGACCTCGAGCCGGCGCTGGTCGCCGTAAGGGAGGTTGCGGGCGACCTCTTCCGCCTTGCGGGCGAGGCCCGTGAACTCGAGCAGCTCGCGCGACCGCTCGCGGGCGGCCCTCTCCTCGCGCCGCACGAACGGCGTGCGGATGACCGAGTTGAAGATGCCCGCCTTCATCCGCGCGTGGCGGCCGACCATCACGTTCTCGAGCGCCGTCATGTTCTGGAACAGCCGGATGTTCTGGAACGTCCGCCCCATGCCGCGCTCGGTGATCGCGTGCGGGGGCTTGCCGGTGACGTCCTCGCCGAGGAAGCTGATCGTCCCCGACGTCGGCTTGTACACGCCGGTGAGCATGTTGAAGAACGTCGTCTTGCCCGCGCCGTTGGGTCCGATCAGCGAGATCACCTTCTCGCGCGGGACGGTGAAGGTGACGTCGTTGACGGCGACGAGGCCGCCGAACTCCTTCCGCACGTCGCTCGCGACGAGGACGTCGCCGCCGTCGTGGCTCATACCTCCGCTCCCTGCGGGTCGTAATGCGCCTCGTCGTGCTGGATGTCGTAGAGCGGCTGGTCGTGGACGCCCTCGTGGAACTCTGCGGCACGACGTCTCGACGGGATCAGCCCTTCTGGCCTGAACAGCATGACGACGATCAGGATCACGCCGTAGATCCCCGACGCGTAGAGCGGGACGTCGATGTTCGGTCGCCAGCCGGCGACGTGGATGTTCGCGTTCAGCCAGGCGCCGGTGTTCGCGAGCCCCTCCTGGTTCAGGTACGCGAGGAATGCCGCGCCGACGATCACGCCCCACACGTTGCCCATGCCGCCGAGGATGACCATGCAGAGGATGAACACGGAGATGTTGAAGAAGAAGTCGTTCGGGAACGTCGCGCTCTTGTAGACGCCGTAGTACGCGCCGGCGACCCCGCCGAAGAACGCGCCGCTCGCGTAGGCCCAGGTCTTCGTGCGCATCAGGGGGATGCCCATCGCCGCGGCGGCGGTCTCGTCCTCGCGGATGGCGATCCAGGCCCTGCCGAGCCGCGAGTACTGCAGCCGCAGCGAGCAGAACACCGTGATGATGAGTAGCAGGACGGCTGTCCAGAAGTAGAGGTCGGTCGACTGGATCTGGTGGCCGAGGATCTTTGCGTTGCAGCAGGTCAGGTAGTTGGCCGGCAGGAACCCGCCGGTCGCGTTCGAGACGCCGTGCCCGAAGCCCGGCGAGTCGAGCGGCGTGATCCCGTTCGGCCCGTTCGTCAGGTTGAAGCCGAACAGGCTGTCGCCGTTGCGCGCGATCTGCGGCAGGATCTCGCCGAAGCCGAGCGTCACGATCGCGAGGTAGTCGCCGCGCAGGCGCAGCGTCGGCAGCCCGATGATGATCCCGGCGAGGGCGGCGATGATCCCGGCGAGCGGCAGTAGGAGCCAGATCGTGATGTGGACCCCGGGCAGAGTCGGGTCGAGCCCCACCGAGCCGAAGTGCCAGTGGGCGCCCGCGAACTGCTCCGACGCGAACCAGGCGGCCGTGTACGCCCCCATCGCGTAGAACGCCACGTAGCCGAGGTCGAGCAGGCCCGCATAGCCGACGACGATGTTCAGGCCGACGGCCATCATGATGAAGACGAGCATGTAGACGCCCGTCGCGACATCGGGCCACACGCCGAAGATCGGGACGGTGAACATCTTCCCGGCGTAGAACGGGTACAGGACGGTGAGCACGAAAGCCGCCACCGCATAGGCCGGCGCCCGGTGCCGCGGAGGCACCCAGGTCAGCGCGTAGCCGACGGCGAGCAGCGCCGCGAGTGAGCGCGGGCCTGCGGTCAGGAAGACGAGGACGAGCGCGGCCTCGGCGGCCAGGCGCCAGGGGAGCTGGGGCAGGCGATGGATCCAGTAGAGCGCGCCGAGCGTGAGCAAGCCGTACCCGAGCGCGTGATCGATGAGGAACAGGAGGATCGAGACGACGACGATCGCGCCGATCGAGATCGCCGCCCGGCTCGCGGCCGGGAGGGCGCGCCAGCGGGCCCGGAGCCGGTTCCGGAACCCGATCTCGTCACCTCCGCGGGCGGCGCCCGCCGGCGTGGTGGCTGCTGCGCCGCTCATTGGCCCTCGGGCGTGCGTTCGCCGAGCAGGCCCTCGGGACGGAAGACGAGGATCAGGATGAGGATCGAGAAGACGATCGACTCCGTCCAGTCGGAGCCCGGTGCGTGCCACGGAAGCCCCTCGTTCCAGGCCTGGATCAGCCCGATCAGGACGGCGCCGAGCACCGCCCCGGGCAGGTTGCCGATGCCTCCGAGCACCGCCGCCGTGAACGCGATCAGGCCGAGCTGGAACCCCTGGTCGAAGCGAACGGTGGTCACGTAGAACGCGTACAGGAAGCCTGCCGTTCCGGCGAGCCCGCCGGCGAGCAGGAACGTGAACGAGATCGTGCGGTTGACGTCGATGCCCATCATCGCGCTCGCATCCATGTCCTGGGCCGTCGCACGCATCGCCTTGCCCTGCCGCGTGCGTTGCACGAGCCAGAGCAGCATGAGCAGCACGGGGATGGTGAAGACGAAGACGATCAGCATGTTCCACGTGAAGTTGACGCCGCCGACGTTGAACACGCTCGACGTCGGGAACACGCTCGGGGCCGGGACGTAGTTCGGCCCCCAGAAGATCAACCCGATGTCCTCGATGATGAAGCTGGCGCCGATCGCCGTGATCAGAGGCGCGAGCCTCGGCGCATTGCGCAGCGGGCGGTAGGCGATCCACTCGATCCCCGCGTTGATCACGCCGCACGAGAGCATCACGAGCAGGAGGGTCACGATCAGGATCGGGACGATCACCGGCCCCTGCCCTTCGTGCAGGTTGAAGAAGTGGGTCGAGTAGGTGATCGCGAACATGCCACCGAGCATGAAGACGTCACCGTTCGCGAAGTTGATCAGCTCCAGGATCCCGTAGACGAGCGTGTACCCGAGGGCGATGAGCGCGTACAGGCAGCCGGTGGTCAGGCCGATGATCGAGACCTGGATGAAGCTGCTCGGAGCGACAGTGAAGTTCTTGATCAGCCAGACCACGAGCAGCACGACGAACGCGAGCCCGATCGCCGAGGTGACGCTCGGGCGCGGAATGCGTTCCGCAAGGGTCGGGGCGGAGGCGTCGGCGGCCACGGTAGATGGCGACTTTAACGCCCGCGAGCGCAGATGTCCTGCTCGTGGCGATCAGCGCCAGCCGCCTCCGGCGGCGACCGTCCGCACCCCGAACGACGCTACGATCGACGGCGGGCCGAAGTGGCGGAACTCGACGTGGGGGAACCCATGGTTCCCCCACGAGCCCCCTCCTTCAGCGCTCGCCGCCGCGAACGCACCATTCGCCTCCCAGCCGGCTCCGCCGGCCTCCGGCGGCGACCGTCCGCGCCCCGAACAACGCTACGATCGAGGGGGGCCGAAGTGGCGGAACTGGCAGACGCGCCGGACTCAAAATCCGGTGCCCTCCGGGGCGTGTGGGTTCGATTCCCACCTTCGGCACTGCGCGGGCGCGAGCCGGAGCCTAGAACGGGAGAGCGACCTCGGTCCGGACGTGGTTGTCCCGGTCGTCGCGCCAGCTGACGGCGAAGCACAGTCCCGGACGGGCGGCCGCTCTCGGCACCCAGGCCGCCGTCTCCCCCGACTCGCCGCCGGCGAGTGAGAGCGGCGGCAGCGGCGACGCCTCGGACACCGTTTCGCCCTGCTCGTTCTCGACCGTCACGCGCACCTCGTCCGCGCGGCCGCGACCGGCGTTCCGGACGGTGACCGCGTAGCGGCGCCGGTCGCTCCCGTCCGGGACCGCGAGACCGGCTGTGAGTCGCAGCTCGGCACGTCCCGTCTCGGTTTCGACCGGCACGACGTCAAGGTGCCCGTCCGCACTCTCCTCCCCGGGGTCGGGCTGCCCCGCCCGCCCGGCCCGGGCATCGGCGCGCCACGCGAGCACGAGCGCGAAGATCGCGAGCATCAGCGCGCCGCCCGCGATCAGGACCGCACCGAGCGCGATCCAGTCGCTTCGAGTCAGCGCGGCCAGCAGCACGGTACGCCAGGGTACGCGAGAGCGCAGCGCGGACGGGACGACCGGACGTTACCCCGGTTCGAACGCGATCTCGGCCGACTCGGCGACCAGCTCGTAGCCGATCGCCGTGTAGATCCGGTTGGCGGTCGGGTTTGCGAGGTCGGTGTAGAGGAAGCAGTGGCTGCGGCCCTCGGCGAGGAGACGAGCGCTGAGCGCGGCGACGAGCGCGCTCGCGTAGCCGTTGCGCCGCTTCGCGGGCGGCGTGTAGACCGGGCCGATGCGGACGCCGTTCGGCGTCCGGCCGCCGTACCCGGCGAGCGACACGGCCTCGCCGTGCTCCCAGACGACCATCCCACCAGGTCCTCTCAGGCGCCCGTCCACGAACCGCGCGGGGTCGACGTGATCGGCGGCGGCTTCGTCGACGAACGCCTGCACCCACTCGACCAGCAGGTCACGGTCACGTCCCTCGGCAGGCCGCAGGCGCCCTTCGACCGTCGTAGGGGGCCGCGGGTCGGTGACCTGGTAGATGCCCTGCCGCCGCCGCACCCGCGGACGCGCCCCGGTGCGGCGCTGCCACTCCGATGCGAACGCATCCGCTTCCGGCAGCGCGGCGGTCACACCGGGCAGCGGGACCCGCTGCTCGCGGATGCCCGAGGCGAGAGCCGCCAGAGCGCCCGGAGCAGCCGGCTTTGCAAGGGCGAGGTTGTACGGCGGCGTCATCAGTGCCGCACCGACGCAGCAGCCGTCGCCCTCGACCGTCCAGAGGTGGACCGTCGGGTACGTGGCCGGTGCGCTGAGGAGCGTCGAGCAGATGCCGAGCACGAGATTGTGCCGCGCCTCGTCGCGCAGCAGGAGCGCGCTCGTAACCTCGAGAAACGCCTCGACTTCTCGGTGCTCGCGAACCTCCACGCGCCTCGATCCTAGAGCCCGCCGCACACGGGTTGCGGGCCGCCGGCGGCCCGCAACCCTGCGGCTCGGTCACATGTTCGGGCAGTTCGAGCCGCCCGACCCGTTGGGTGCGGTCATCGACGGTGTCGTCGTCGACGGCGGGGTCTGCGTGGTCGTCGACGGCGTCGTCGTCGCGGCCGTGCTCGAGGACGATGTCCCACTCGACGAGCCTGTCGCAGCGTTTGCGATCGCGACCACGCCTCCCGCAATCGCACCGGTCGCGACCAGACTCGCAACGACTGTACGGAGCTTCATCACCTCGCCTCCTTTCCTGTCGTCTAGCGTTTGCACTCGATTGCATTTCACGTCGCGCTCCTGTGACTCCCGTGTGAATTGGCGCACAGTTCTCTGCTGAAGGCGATCGCCGCCGCCGCCGCCACGCTCGCTCTCCTCGCGTCGGGCTGTGGCACCGGAGCGACGCCCGCTGCACACGGCGGCCTCGTCGCGATCGGCGCGGGCCTCCGCGGTCCGTCCGGGCTGCACGCCGAGGTCTACGCGCAGGGGATCACCCACGTCTCGGCCTTTGCGTTCGACACGCGCGGCCGCCTCTGGGCGACTGCGTCGGGTGCGGACACGCATGCCGGCGACGGCGTCTTCCTGGTGCAGCGCCCCGGTGGCCGCGCGCTCGAGGTCGTCTCCGGCCCGAAAGGCCCGCTCGGGCTCGTCTGGATCGGGAAGAGCCTCTACGTCAGCTCGCTCGGCGCCGTGACGCGCTTCTCCGGCCTCGACGGGACGCGCTTCGGGGCGCGACGCACGGTGCTGCGCGGCCCGGTGCCCGGCGGCGAGAACAACAACCTCGTGCGTGCGCCGGGAGGGCGGCTCGTGATGGGCATCTCGTCGACCTGCGACCACTGCGTGCCCCCGTCGCGCTTCGCGGCGACGATCGTGTCGTTCGAGCCGGACGGCAGCGATCTCGCGTCGTTCGCACGGGGGATCAGGGCCGCCTACGGCCTCGTCTTCTACCCCGGCACCGACAACCTGCTCGCGACGATGAACCAGCGCGACGACCTCGGTGCCCGTACCCCCGGGGACTGGCTCGCGCTCGTCCGCCGTGGCCAGGACTGGGGCTTCCCTGCCTGCTTCGGGCAGGGCGGGACGGCCTGCCGCGGCGTCCCCGAGCCGGTCGCCGTGCTCGACGAGCACGCCGCCGCCGGAGGCGTCACCATGCTCACCTCACAGCTCGGTGGGCGATTCGCCGCGTCGGCGCTGGTGGCCGAATGGCAGACGGGGAAGGTTCAGCGCATCCCCCTGGAACGGACGTCCGACGGCTATCGCGGGACCGCGCAGCCGTTCCTCACGGGCATCACGAGCCCGCTGCCGGTGACGACGACCGCGGACGGCGCCGTGCTCGTCGGCGACTGGTCGACCGGGACGATCTACCGGATCAGCGCGTCGAAGTGACCTCTCGAGAGGCTCTCAGCGTACGGCGAACGTCCGGGAGACCAGGACGCGCTCCCGCACCGGGTCCATCGTGGCGCGGAGGACGATCATGTAGGCGTAGCGGCCGGGCGCGAGCCGCCTCGACGGGAAGCGCACGCGCGGCGTCCACGCAGCCTTCGCATAGCCGTGCGCCCTCAGCACGGGCTTGACCTCGAGCGCCTGCCGCACCGAGAGCACGCCGCGGCCGGCGGCCGGAACGATCGACGCCCGGTACGTCGCGTCCTCGCCGACCCGAACGCCGAAGCTCCAGACGCGCTGCTTCCACCAGTGCGTCACGTTCGCCGGCCCGAACAGTGCGCGGGCGCCGATGACCGACGTCGCGTGCCGCCAGGCGACCTCGTTGCCGCTGCAGCGCACGCCCGCGGCGAGCGCTGCCTTGACGACCGCGTACGACGGCCGCTTCGTCCCGTCGGCGCGCTCGAGCCCGCTCTGGAAGCCCCCGAGCTGCGACTCGTCGACGAACGGCGCGAACAGGAGCGACGCGATCGACGGGTCACAGGCCGTCCTGGCGATCAGCTGGCCGTAGATCGTCGCCTGCGCCGCGTCGGACGTGACCGGGACGTTCTCCGTCCCGGTGTAGGCGGACAGCGAAGACGCGGGGACGGCCGTCTGCCAGCCGATCTCGTCGATCGAGATGCGGAGCCCGGTCTCGATCGTCGGCTGCGCCGTCCGGGCGAACGCGTCCCACAGCGCCTGCTTGACGCGGGCCAGGTTGGCGAAGCCGGCGTTCGGCCAGTCGAAGCCGCTCGACACCGCGTCACGGTTCGAGCGCGGGTAGGCGTGATAGCCGAACTGGTCCATCAGCGGCTTCGTGCGTCCGCTCCTGCGGTACGCGGCGCCCATGTCGGCGATGAACCGCACCGGCGACCGCGACGCGTTGCTCGACGCCTTCGGGTCGTCGTTGCCGCGGCTCGACAGGACGCCCCCGACCACGGTGATCGTCGGATCGACCGCCCTCAACGCGTCGTACGTGTCGGCGAGCGTCCGCTCGTAGCCGATCGCGGCGACCGGCTTGCCGCGAACGAACTGCGGCTGCCAGAAGCGCGGCTGGTTCGGCTCGTTGCCGACGACGAACGTGTGCACCTGCGGGTACCGCTTCGCCAGCGAGGCGACGAAGGTCGCGAACGACCGCGCGCGAATCGCGGAGACGCCGATCGCGGTTGCCGTCGCCGGCCGGACCGCGAGACGGACCTGCACGCCCTCCGCCGTGGCAGTGGGAATCGACTTGTCGAGGAACGCGCGGTCCGCGATCAGCATCGGATGGGCCGGGCTCCACGTGACGGTCATCCGGTCGTCACGGAGGCCGAGCGATGCGAGCTGTGCGAAGAAGGCTGCGCCACCGTCGCTCGCGTACTTGCCGGTGTCGTCGGCGACGCCGAAGCGCACCGGTTGCACCGGCCCTGCGGCCGCCGCGAGCCGGGCCGCACCGACGAGGGAGCACAGTGCCGCGACGAGGATTGCCCCGCGACGCATCGCAGAGTTGTACCGGGGCGGGCGGACGGCGTTCACCTGGGGGCTGAAACGGCGTTTTGGAGGGGTTTTCGAGGTGAGGGGTACCTCGAACGAGGGATACCGTACCCGCGAATACCCCGGAACGCCATACCTCTAAACGGGGGTGGGTGGCGGTTCAGGCCGCTGGGACGGGCCCGTCGGCGCTCCGCGCCAGCAGCCCGGCGCCGGCCACCACCAGGGCGAAGGCGGCCAGCCGGGCGGCTCCGGCCACGCCGCCGGGCAGGTGCTCGTGGAACAGCAGGAGCCCGGCCGCGATCGGGAGGGCGTTCGTGGCGACCGTGTTCAGCCCCGCCGTGACGAGCGCGCCGCCGCGCTGGAACGCGAGCTGCAGCGCGGCGAACGCGGCGCCGTGTGTGGCGAGCACGGCCGCGATCAGCACGACCTCGCCTCCCACGGCGGCCTTCGTCGCGACGTCGCCCGCCGCGTACAGCGTGCCGGCGGCGAGCCCGAGCCCCGCACCGCCGGCGAGCGCGCGCGACACCGGACCGGTGAGGACGGCCACCCCGGCGACCGACAGGACGAGCCAGAGGAGCACTGCAGTCGTGGTCGTCGTGCGGCCGTTCACGATCCCCCCGGCGAGCGAGGCGGCGAGCAGTGCGAGCCCGGCGATCGAGAGCGCGACGGCCGCTCCTTCGCGCGCCGACAGCCGCGCGCCGCGCCGACGCTGCACGGCGAGCGCGAGCAGGCCGATGCCGCCGGCAGACACACCCTGCACGAGCGAGATCGGCGCAAGCGCGAGCGCACCGATGTAGAGGGCCCACCCGGCGATGCCCGTCGTGAAGCCGATCAGCCAGCGAGGGCTGCGGAGCAGCACGCCGAGCGCGCGAAGCGGACGGCGAAGCGACAGCGCGGGCAGCGTCGCGACCGCGTCGTGCTGGACGACCCAGCCGAAGTTCAGCGCGACGGTCGACGCAAGGGCGAGCGCGAGCCCGGCGGCGAGAGTCAGCGGCGACCGCCCCCGAACGGCAGGTAGGCCTCCGCGGCCAGCGCGGCGATGCCGACCCGCGGCAGGTCGCGGCGGTTTTCGTACACGACGAAGCGCCGCTCCCACAGCGGGAAGAACTTGCGGTTGAAGAGGAGCAGGTTGTCGAACTGGAAATGGCCCTTCATCGCGAGCAGCGCGCGCCGCTGCACGCCCTGTAACCCGGTCAGGTCGGCGCCGGGCGCGAGGATGCGTGCGAACGGCGAGAAGTTGAGCGAGACGCGCCGGTAGCCGTTCGACCGCGCCCAGGCGATGCTCTCGCAGATCAGCCACTCGTTGAAGCCGTTCGGCACCTCTCGCAGCCGCGGCATCGACGACAGCGAGAGCGAGCGCCCCGCACCCGCGATCGCGAAGTGAAGGAACCCGGCCGGGTTGTCGTCGGGCCCGAGGCCGACGACGAACACCGCATCGTCGTCACCGAGCGAGAAGAGCGCGTCGAGCGCCATCGCGAAGCCGCGCTCGGGCTCGTCGCCGCGCCAGCGCTCCGCGATCGACTCGAGCTCGGCCTCGAGCGACGGCGAGAGCTCGCTGGGACGCAGCACCTCGGCCGTGTAGCCCGCTGCGTGCAGCCGGCTGACCGACTGGCGAACCTTGCGGATCGGGCGTCCGTCGAGGGAGAACGCACCGGCGTCGACGATCGCCTCGTCGCCGTGGTAGAGCGCGTTCAGTCCGTGGCCGCGGTAGAGGCCGAGCCGGCTCTCCGACGCGCCGAGCACCGCGATGCGCCAGCCGCACTCGCGCGCATGCTCGACGAACGCCCCGACGACGCCGGGCAGGTCCTCCTCGGGGCCGATCGGGTCTCCCGAGACGATCGCGACGCCGTGCACGACACGGTAGGCGAGCACCGAGCGCTCGCCGTCGCCGAAGAAGTACGACTTGTCGCGGCGGAGCACGAACGGCGCGAGCGTGTCGGTGCCGTGGCCCCGCACGAGCTCCCGCACCCGGTCGCGCTCGCGCGACTCCTGCAGCACACGATGCCGCCACGGGGCGATCAGCGCGGCGACCACCCAGATCACGCCGAAGCCCGACAAGAGCGTGAGCGCCACCGGGAACCACTCGCCGAAGGCGCCGACGAGGTGCGGCGATCCGCCGAGGGTCAGGCCGAGCGCATCTCGTGCGATCTCGTGGAGCGCGAAGCGCAGGCCGAACGACTGGTCGGCGACCATCCGGTTCAGCCAGAGCGCCGCGGTGCCGAAGGCGGCGATCGTGCCGAGGACGACGGCGGCGCGCGTGAGCGCGAGGCGGCGCGTCTCGGGGGCCGCCGGGCCGTCGAACGACTCGCGCCGGGCCACGAGCAGCACGAGCACCACCGTCGAGGCGAGCGTCCCGCTGTTCAGGCCGTGCAGGACGTGCAGGGTCGCGGAGAGGGCCGCGAGCGCCGTCGCGACGCGCCAGGCGCGCCGCCGGCGCCGGGCGAGCCCCCGCGCCGCGACGACGAGGCCGAGCCCGACGAGCGCCGCGGCGGCACGCGTGAACGGCGCGACGGCGTCGGGCGTGAGGGCCCGGACGATGCCCTCGTTCTCTCCCGGGAGGATCCCGTGGGCGAGGTCGAGCGCGCCGGCGGCCGCGACGAGCGCCGCGATCAGCAACGGGCCGGCGGGACGCTTGCGATCGGGGCCGGCGAGCAGCGCGCCCCCGAGCGCGGCGATCGCAGCCGCCGCGTACACCGACGACGACCGGCCCGCGGCGTCGAGCGCCTGCTGCGCGGAGATCTGGCGCACGACTGCGATCGACGTCGCGAGCGCGGCGTACTGCCACGCGCCGACGCCGACCGCGAACAGGCCGGCCGCCGCGAGCCGCGGAACGCGCGCCCAGTGCGCGATCGCGCCGAGGAACGCCGCCGTCACGCCCCAGACGACGAGGAACGTCCCGAGCGGCACCGACGAGTGGCGGGCGAGCTCGTCGAGCGGAAGCGCCTCGCCGACGAGCGGGCGCAGCGAGACGAGCCCGCGCGCCAGGTAGAGCCACCCCGTCGCGGCGACGACGACGGCGAAGCAGAGCGGGAACGCCGCGGCTCTACGCACGGGCCGCGCCCAGGTGACGGGACGCGGCCAGGTACGCGAGCGCGGCATTGCCGCGCCAGAGCGCCCAGTTGTGGCCGCCGCGGACGAGCCGGAAGCGGTGTGGGACGTGCGCCGCCGCGAGCGCCGAGGCGAACTGCGCGTTCTGCGCGCGGAAGTGGTCGTCGCTGCCGCTGTAGAACCAGATGAAGACGTGGTTTTCGCGCAGCGCCCCGGCCGAGGCGGCGAGCGTGTCGAGCGGGCTGTTCGCCTCGAGCAGCGTCCGCCTGTTCCCGAAGATCGAGCGGATCGGGTCGGCCCTGGCATAGCCCGACCAGCTCTCGAGCACGCCGAACTCACGCGGATGCTGCAGCCCGATGTTGAGCGCGCCGTATCCGCCCTCGGAGAGCCCTGCCAGCACGCGGAAGCGCGGCGAGCGGATCGTCCGGTACCGCTTGTCGATCGCGCTGACGACGTCGCGCCACAGGAACGTCGCCCAGCCCTGGTTCTTGCCGACGCCGTTCGCCCACTCCTTGTCCGTGAAGGACCCCGTCGAGCCGAACGGCATCACGAGGATCAGCGGGCGCGCGCGATGCAGGGCGACGAGCTCGTCCTCGACGACTCCCATCCGCACGGTGGCGAGGAACGCACCCGGCCGGCCCGGGACGCCGTGCAGCAGGTACATGACCCCGTAGCGGCGGCCGGGATGCGACGCGTAGCCCGGGGGCAGGTAGACGTCGACCGGCTGGCTGCGGCCGCCGAGCGCTGCGCTCTGCACGTAGATGCGCTGGGTCGTCCCCCGATCCCGGACCCAGACCGGGTCGTGGGGCGGTGCGAAGCCGCGGTAGAGCCAGAAGTTGTCGGCGTAGCGCCAGACGGCAAGCCCTCCGACCGCGAGGAACGCGGTGAGCAGGGGAACGATCACCCATGACGCACGCGCCCGAGGGAACGTGGGAGCGACCACGGCCACGTTGTATTGCCGCGGAGATTTGCCGCGGGTGGAGGCAGTGTTAGGCGGCGGTTACGGCGTCGGGGACGCCAGGTGCGCCAGCGCGAGGCGAAGCCAGCGCACGGCGTGGCGTTCCCAGAGCGCCGTCGTGTGGCCGCCCGCGTACACGTCGAAGACGTGCGGGATGTGGGCCGCGGCCAGCTCGCCGTCGAGCGTCAGGTTCTGCTGGAGGAAGCGCGTGTCGCCCCGGCCGACGTAGAAGGCGAAGAACGGGTGGTCACGCCTGATCTCGGCCGCGGACGTCGCGACGAGGTGATGCAGGCTCGCGCGGTCGTTCGCCGCCTTCGAGCCGCGGTCGAGCTTCACGAGGCCGGTCGGGTCGGTGGGAACGAAGTAGCCGGACCACGACTCGATCGCGGCGTAGCGGTCGAGGTGGTCGAACCCGATCACCGCGGCGCCGTAACCCCCTGCGGACTCGCCGATGATCGCCCGTCCGCGGACCGTCGCAATCGTCCGGAAACGTGAGTCGATGACGTGGACGAGCTCGCTCGAGACGTACGTCTCCCAGTTGCGGCCAACGCCCCAGTCGAGGTACTCGGCGTCGGTGTCGTCGTCGCGCGCGCCCTGCGGCGCGACGAGAATCGCGGGCTCGCCGGTCGCTGCGAGCGCCTTCGCGACCCAGCGCAGGCCCGAGTAGCTGACGGACGTCGCGGGCAGCCCGTGCAGGAAGTAGACGACCGGATAGCGCCGCGGTCCCGAGGTGTCGTAGCCCGCGGGCAGGAAGACGCGCGCGTGCATGGTCGCGTCGAGCGCGGTCGAGTGGAAGGCGAGGTCGAGCTCCGTCTGCGTCCCTGCGGGTGCCGCACCCAGTGCGATCAGGGCGGCGAGAGCGACCCCAAGCAGCGCTACCCTCGACCGCGTGCAGCTCCTGGCCGCTCTCCTCACCGCTCTCGTCCTTCCGGGCTTCACTCAGGTGCAAACCGGTCCCGGGGGTGGCCGGGTGCTGAGCGGCATGTTCCCCGGAGAGCTCCGCCCAGGGCTCGTGTACCTGCCCCCGGGCTTCTCGACCACGCGCCGCTACCCGGTTGTCTACCTGCTCCACGGCATGCCCGGCTCGCCGAACGAGTACCCGGACGGCACCGGCCTCGTCGATTTCGCCGACGAGTCGATCGAGGCGGGGTCGCTCCGTCCGTTCATCGCCGTCATGCCCGCCGCGGGCCCCGACGACCGGTACGACGGCGAGTGGGCCGGCCCGTGGGAGAACGACCTCGTGCGCCGCATCGTCCCGTGGGTCGACGCGAACCTGCCGACGCCGGCCGACGCGCGGGACCGGACGATCGCCGGTCTCTCGGCCGGAGGCTTCGGCGCCGTCGACATCGCCCTGCGTCACCCTCGGCTGTTCGACACCGTCGAGTCCTGGTCCGGCTACTTCCGGCCGTTGCGCGACGGCCCCTTCAAGAACGCCACGCGCGCGTTGCTGGCGGCGAACGACCCGACCGTGCTCGCCCGCACCGAGGCCCGCCTGCTCCGCACGGAGGGCGTCCGCTTCTTCCTCTCCACCGGGCCGGCGCACAGCCACTGGTTCAAGCCGCAGCAGACGGTCGACTTCATGCGTGAGCTGCGCAGCCTCGGCCTCCCGGTCTCCTACCACCTCTACTCGAGCCCGAAGCACGAGTACGGCACTCAGCTCGATGTCGGCCTCGTTTACGCGCTGCGCACGTAAACTCGGCGATCCATGCGCATCGGGGTCCTCACCGGCGGCGGCGACTGCCCGGGGCTGAACGCCGTGATCCGCGCGGTCGCGCGGCGCTCCTGGGAGCGCGGCGACGAGGTGGTCGGCGTGCGGGAGGGCTGGAAGGGCATGGTCGGGCAGCTGTTCCAGCCCCTCGGGCCCTCCGAGATCTCGGGGATCCTGCCGCGCGGCGGCACGATCGTCGGGACGACGCGCACGAACCCGTACAAGGTCGACGGCGGGATCGACGGCGTCAAGAAGTCCTTCGAGCACCTGGACGCGCTGGTCGCGATCGGCGGCGAGGACACGCTCGGCGTGGCGGCGCGCGTGTTCGCGGAGTTCGGCGCTCCGGTCGTCGGCGTCCCGAAGACGATCGACAACGACCTCTCCGGAACGGACTACACGTTCGGCTTCGACACGGCCGTGCAGATCTGCACCGAGGCGATCGACCGCCTGCACACCACCGCGGAGTCCCACAACCGCGTGATGGTGGTCGAGGTGATGGGCCGCCATACCGGCTGGATCGCCGTGATGAGCGGGATCGCGGGCGGCGCCGATGCGATCCTGATCCCCGAGCGGCCGGTCGACCTCGACCAGGTGTGCGAGGAGATCCGCCGGCGCCACGCGAGGGGCAAGAACTTCTCGATCGTCGTGGTCAGCGAGGGCTGCGAGCTACCCGGCGCCGAGGACAGTGGCGAGGTCGACCAGTTCGGGCACCGCCTGCTGGCCAAGCGCGGCGTCGGCGAGCGGCTCGGCGAGGAGATCGAGAGCCGGACCGGCTTCGAGACCCGCGTCACGGTGCTCGGCCACATCCAGCGCGGCGGAACCCCGACCGCCCGCGATCGCATCCTCGCGACCCGCTTCGGCCTGAAGGCCTCGGACCTGGTCGCCGCCGGCGCCTTCGGCCAGATGGCGGCGCTGCGCGGCGACGACGTGATCTCGGTGCCGCTCGAGGAGGCGACGGCCGAGCTGAAGACCGTCCCGGACGAGTGGTATGCAGTCGCCCGTCCGTTCTTCGGCTGAGCGTCAGAAGCCCTCTTCAGAGCTCGGCGAGCGGGAAGCTGCGGTTGCGCCGCGGCGGCACGAGGTAGTTCTGCCGGTGGGTCGTCAGGAGCACCGAGTTGAACCCCTGGTTGCGGTCGCGGGGCGGGAACGAGATCGTGCCGCCCGGCAACACACCGTCCATCGCGTTGCGGTTCCGGCGGAAGTCGTCGCCGGTCGGGTTGAAGACGACGAAGTGGACGCCGGCCATCGGCGTGTCGCTCGTCTCCCCGGGGTCGACCGAGTACGCGAACGAGTTGTCGAGCGTGTTGAAGTCGGCACGGATCGGGATCGCCGCTCCCTTCGCGTACACGGTCCCGTCGGCCGCGACGACCGCGTGCTGCAGCCGCGAGGTCGTCTGGATCGACGCGCTGTGGCCGATCCGGCGCGACGAGCGGTAGTCGCGCCGGACGTCCGCGGCCGTCGAGGCCTGCTCGGGCCCCTGCGGGACGGTCTGCGTGTTCTGCGGCACGTCGAGATTGGGCCGGAACGCCGTCGTCACGCGTTCGTCGAAGTCGAAGTTGAGGTACCAGGTCTCGAGGTCCTCCTGGATGTGCGACAGGTGCATGTGCGTCCCGTTTCGGAAGTAGTCGCTGCCACGGAAGTCCACGTACCCGAGCGTCTCGAAGTTGGCGATCTTCCCCGGGCCCATCCCGGCCTTCTGCGTCGACGTGAAGCCGAGGAAGAGCTCGGACGTGTCCGGGATCAGCTCGGAGCCCGGGACGCCGGCCTCGACCGCCAGGCGCTTCGGCAGCGACCGGCCGCCGTCGAAGCCTCCGCCCGCGAACCCGCGGCGGATCGACGTGACTTCGAAGAGCTTGGTGTTGCGCAGCCGCTGCTCCGCGTCGTCGATGTGGGCGTGCGTGTCGGACCGCAGGAGGAACACGACGTCGTTCGACTCGAGCCGCGTCGACGGCGGGTCGCTCGGGAAGCGGTGGGCGTCGAAGATCACCGGCAGGCCGGCACGACGGTCGTGCGGCAGGTAGCGCCGCATCGCATCGGGGACGAGACGGCGGAAGTACGGGAGCCCCCAGGCGACCGTCACTCCGAGTCCCGCAGGCGACGGGACGTAGTCGGCTTCGATCCCGGCGAGCGTGCTCGCGAGCTCCTGCTGCGCATCGCGGAGGCCGGCGCGATCGGCCGTCACCTTCGCCGTGAGCAGCATGTGGTGGAGCGGCGGCACGAGGACTTCGACGTCGTTCGAGTCGACGACGCGAACGCCGTCGAGCAGGTGCTGCTCGGGCAGCGAGGCCGTCACCTCCGGGCGCTTCGGCGAGCTCGATGCGAGGCGGTCGACGAGCTCGTAGACGCCGGTCGCGCCGACCGCGCCGGCAGCAGCACCGACGAGCACCTGCCTCCGGGTGAGGCCCATCGTCAGGTCCCCGAGGTGGGCTGCACGAGGACGAGCGACCGAAGCTCCTTGTGCAGGTACCGAACGACGTGGTTGTACGTCAGCGGCGGCGCGACGTGCTCGGACAGGGTGTAGAGGTTGCCGAACCGGCGCCAGGCGAGCAGCAGGTGCCACTCGTCGGCGTCCTGGTTGACCGTGTAGAGGGTGGCGGTGAGGCCGCCCTCCGTCACCCTTCCCTGCGGGTCTGCGAAACAGGGGACGTCGATGCTCTCGCTGCCGCCCGTGCGGCAGGTCGGGATCGTCGTCCGGCCCGGGTAGCCGCGCAGGTTCACGTGCAGCTCCCCGCCGGCGGCGCCGCCGCCCGTCTCCTGCCAGACGAAGCTCTCGAGGTAGCTGCGGTCGGGCGAGACGGAGTCGATGTTGTTCCAGCGGTTCCCGATCGCGCCGATCAGCGGGTCGGGGAGCCAGCCGGGGCAGTACACGGGCGCCTTCACGCGGTCGGCGAGCTTCTGCCAGGCGGTGCGGTTCGAGCAGACGAGCTTGGCCTGGCGCGCGGCGGGCGCCGCCTCGGCCTTCTTCGCCTCCGACGAGCAGCCGGATGCGACGAGGCCGCACGCAAATGCACCGGCAAGCACGGCGAGGAGGGCTCTCACGGCGCCATGGTAGACGGGGCCGAGCGTGGGCCCGGCGGCGCTTTACATGCTCTAAACCTCGAGCGGGCGGTCCCCGACGAGGCGCTGGACCTCGCCGCCGGCGACGAGCACGGCGTCGATTCCGGCCCGCTCGAGCGCCAGCACCTCTTCCCGGGTCGAGACGTCGACCTGCGCGATCGCGAGCTTGCCCGCCGGCACGTCCGGAAGCAGCTCGAGCACGGCGTCGAGCGGATCCTCGTCGTCGCCCGCACCGCTCGCCGACAGCAGGAAGATCTCGGGGTCGATCTCCTCGAGAGCGGTTTCGAGCTCCTCCGCGTCGCGAACGTCGACCACCGCCTCGACGTGGCTCTGCTCGAGCTCGCCGTCGGGACGGATGCGGGCCGCGTCGGCGTCCAGGGGCGCACCCTCGCCGATCCACAAGAGCGGCAGCGAGGTCGCCGACCGGATCCCCTCCACGAAGGAGCGGATCGCCACCCCCTTCGCGCCCTGCGCCTCCGCCGCACGCGCGCCGTCCGCGTCCTCGACGCAGACGATGATCGCGATCCCGTCACCCTCCGAGATCCACTGGCTGAGGCGTCGTGACGCTGGCACCTGCTTACGGAAGCGTAGAGCAGCCACGTGCCGACGTCACGGAAAGAGCGGCGGATGCACCGGTGCGAGCCGCTCGCGGTCGCCCCAGTCGGCGCGGGCGGGCGCGAACACCTCGACGAGGCCCGCGCCCTCCGGCCCTGCCCAGACCTGGTGCGGGACGTCGGCCCGAATGCACCACGTGGCGCCGGGCGCGAGCTCCTGCTCCTCGCCGCCGATGCGGAAGCGCACAGAGCCGCGGATGAGGACGCCGACCTGCTCGTTGACGTGCCGGTGCTCGGGCACCTGCACGTTCGGCTCCAGCTCGAGGTACGAGAAGGTCGCGAGCTCGCTCGTCACCGAGCGGCCGACCACGCCGGGCCAGATCTGGAGCGGCGCGATCGCGTCGACGTGGTCGAAGGCGCTCACGTGGTGTGGTTGTAACAGACGGCTGCTAGACGCCGATCGGGTGCCAGACGGTCTTGAGCTCGAGGAAGGCGGCGATGTCGGCGAGCGACTGGCCGTCCGGGCGGCCGCTCACGACCCGCTTCACGTTCTCGGCGGCCGCAGCCTCGAGGTCGGCGCGGAGGCCGTCGGCGCCGGTGAGGTCGATCGCGTTGACGTCCATGTGAGAGGCGAGCCACGGCGCCAGCTCGGCGCGGTAGCCGGTGAGCACGTTCACGACGCCGCCCGGCACGTCGCTGGTGGCGAGCGCCTCGGCCAGCTCGATCGCGGCGAGCGGGGCCGTCTCCGACGCGAGCGCGACGACCGCGTTGCCGCCGGTGAGCGCCGGCGCGACGCGCGACACGAGCCCGAGGAGCGGTGGATCGTCGGGCGAGATCACGGCCACCACGCCGGTCGGCTCGGGGATGGTGAAGTTGAAGTACGGGCCGGCGACCGGGTTCGAGGAGCCGATCACCTGTGCGAGCTTGTCGGCGAACCCCGCGTACCAGACCAGACGGTCGATCGAGCGCTCGACCTGGTCGCGGCCGCCCGACAGCTCCGCGAACTCGGACGCCCGCGCCTCCATCATCTCGGCGACGCGGTAGAGGACCTGGCCGCGGTTGTAGGCGGTCGCGGACGCCCACCTCGGCTGCGCGGCACGCGCGGCGGCGACGGCGTCGCGCACGTCCTTGCGCGACGCGCGAGCGACGTTCTGGCCCTGCGCCTCGTAGGTGCGGCCGCTCTCCGAGCGCGGGAAGGCGCCGCCGATGAAGAGCTTGTAGGTCTTCCTGACCGGGAGCCGCGCCATCGTGCTCAGTGTCTATCAGAGCGTGCGCGCCATCAGCACGTCGTCGACGTCCCGGCCGTCGAGGTGGAACTCGCCCCGGAGCACGCCTTCGACGACGAACCCGCAGCGCTCGTAGAGCCTGCGCGCCGGCGCGTTCGGCGCGAGTACGCGCAGCGTCAGGCGGCGTGCGTCGCGTCGCGCGGCCTCCGCAGCCGCCGCCTCGACCAGCGCCTGCCCCACCCCGCGCCCCTGCAGCGCCGGATCGACCGCCAGCCCGGTCACGTGCTGGACGTGGCTGCTCGCGGGCAGCTCGGTCGGCGGGTGGATCGAGACGTAGCCGGCGACCGCGCCGTCGACCACGGCGACGAGCACGTCGTGCGGCCGCGTCCGCCTGCCGAAGAACGGCGCGCCCTCGGCCGGAGGCGGCGACGGGCTCGACATCGTCGTCCAGGTGGCGCGGTCGATACGCATGAGCTCGGCGGCGTCGCCCGGACGCGCCGGCCTGATCTCAGTCGTCGAAGGCGAGATACGGCTCCAGCCCGTGCAGGCCGCCCTCACGGCCGAATCCCGACTCCTTGTAGCCGCCGAACGGGCTCGCCGGATCGAAGCGGTTGAACGTGTTCGCCCAGACGACACCGGCCCGCAGCCGCTCCGCCATCCACAGGATGCGCGAGCCCTTCTCGGTCCAGATGCCGGCGGAGAGCCCGTACGGGGTGTTGTTCGCCTTCTCGACCGCCTCGTCGGGCGTTCGAAAGGTGAGCACCGAGAGCACCGGCCCGAAGATCTCCTCCTGCGCGATCCGGTAGCTCTGGGCGACGTTCGTGAACACCGTAGGAGCGAACCAGTAGCCCTTCTCGGGCAACCGGCAGGGCGGCTGGTAGATCTCGGCGCCCTCCTCGCGCCCGGCGGCAACGAGCTCTTCGATCTTGTCGAGTTGCATGCGCGAGTTGATCGCGCCGACGTCGGTGTTCTTGTCGAGCGGATCGCCGACGCGGAGCGTCCCCATGCGTCGCTTCAGCTTCTCGACGACGGTCTCGTAGATCGACTCCTGCACGAACAGGCGCGAACCGGCACAGCAGACGTGGCCCTGGTTGAAGTAGATGCCGTTGACGATCCCCTCGACCGCCTGGTCGACCGCGGCGTCGTCGAACACGATGTTCGCGGCCTTGCCCCCGAGCTCGAGCGTGAGCTTCGTGCCCCGGCCCGCGAGGCGGCGCTGGATCGCCTTGCCGACCTCGGTCGAGCCGGTGAATGCGATCTTGTCGACGTCGGACTCGACGAGCGCCGCTCCTGCACGGCCGTCGCCGGTGACGATGTTGACGACGCCCGCAGGCAGTTCCGCCTGCCGTAGCACGTCGCAGAAGAGGAGCGCCGTCAGCGGCGTGGTCTCGGCCGGCTTGAGGACGACCGTGTTCCCGGTCGCGAGCGCCGGTGCGATCTTCCAGGACAGCATCAGCAGCGGGAAGTTCCACGGGATGATCTGGCCCGCGACGCCGAGCGGCCTCGGCCGCCGGTTCGGGAACGCGTACTCGAGCTTGTCGGCCCAGCCCGCGTAGTAGAAGAAGTGCGCGGACGCGAGCGGCAGGTCGACGTCACGCGACTCCTTGATCGGCTTGCCGCCGTTCAGCGACTCGAGCACCGCGAACTCGCGCGAGCGCTCGGCGAGGATGCGGGCGATCCGGAACAGGTACTTCGCGCGCTCGGAGCCGGGCAGCGACGACCACGGCGCGAACGCCTCCCGTGCCGCGGCGGTGGCCGCGAACACGTCCTGCTCGCCCGCCTGCGCGACCTGTGCGAGGGGGCTCTCGTCCCGGGGCGCGAGCGTCTCGAAGAACTCGCCGGAGCGTGGAGCGACCCACTCGCCTCCGACGAACAGGCCGTAGCGCTCGCGCAGCGAGACGATCTCCGTGCTCTCGGGTGCCGGCGCGTACGTCCAGTCGGCCGGGACGGGCGAGCGGTCGGGTCGACGTTCGACGTCAGTCATTCGTGAAGTAGTCCTTCGACTGGTACGCGCCCGTCCGCTCCTTGCGAAGCTGCATCAGGATGTCGTTGAGCAGGCTCGACGCGCCGATCCGGTAGAGGTCCGGCGTGAGCCAGTCGGGGCCGAGCGTCTCGTGCACCTGGACGAGGTACTGGATCGCGTTCTTCGAGGTGCGGATCCCGCCCGCCGGCTTCATCCCCACCTTGCGGCCCGTCTCGGCGTGCACGTCGCGGATCGCCTCGAGCATCACCAGCTGCACCGGCAGGGTCGCAGCGCCGGGCAGCTTGCCGGTGGACGTCTTGATGAAGTCGGCGCCGGCGGCCATCGCGAGCAGCGACGCGCGCCGCACGTTGTCGTACGTGCCGAGCTCCGCCACCTCGAGGATCACCTTCAGGTGAGCGTCGCCGCAGGCCGCCTTCACCTGCACGATCTCGTCGTAGACCCTCGCGTAACGGCCGGACAGAAAGGCGCCGCGATCGATCACCATGTCGACCTCGTCGGCGCCCATCGCGACGACCTCCTCGGTCTCGCGCACCTTGACGTCGACCGGGCTCTGGCCGCTCGGGAAGGCAGTGGCGACGGAGGCGACCTTGACGCCGCTGCCGCGCAGGCGCTCGACCGCCGGCGGGACGAGGTTCGGGTAGACGCAGACGGCGGCGACCGACGGCACGTTCGCGTCACCCGGGTCGGGCCGGATCGCCTTGGAGCACAGCGCCGTCACCTTGCCGGGCGTGTCCTGGCCCTCGAGGGTCGTCAGGTCGCAGCAGCGAATCGCGAGCCCGAGCGCCCAGACCTTCGCCTCCTTCTTGATGCTGCGCTTCGCGAGCTCGCCGGCGCGCGCCTCGACGGCCACCTGGTCGATCGAGCCGATGCGCGGGAGCCGCTGCTTCAGCGGGAGCTCGAAGCCGCCGGGGAGAGCAGGCGCCTGCGCCATCGAGAACGAGTGTACGCGCGCCCATCTCGTCCTCGCAGACGACGGCCGGATCGTCCTCGGCACCGACGACTTCGGGCCGTACTGCACCTAGATTCGACGGTGGTTACGAGCAGTCGTCGAGGAGGCGAGAGATGTACGCACACGTCGGCGCCAAGGCGCCCCTCTGGGCCGCGGAGGCCTACGTCAAGGACGAGCCCGAGCCGGTGCGGGTCGAGCTGCCCGGCGACGGATCCTGGCTCGTCCTCTTCTTCTACCCACGCGACTTCACGTTCGTGTGCCCGACCGAGCTCGCGGCGTTCGAGGAGCTGCGCCCGGAGTTCGAGGAGGCGGGCGCGCGCCTCGTGGCGGCGAGCACCGACAGCTGGTGGGTACACCGGGCGTGGTTCATGTCGAACCCGTGGCTCGGCGAGGTCGCCTACCCGGTCGTCGCCGACACGTCGCAGGAGCTCGCGCTGCGCTACGGCGTCCTGCTCGAAGACGGCGCGGCGCTGCGGGCGACGTTCGTCATCGACCCGGAGGGGATCGTTCGGCATGCAGCGGTCACGGACGCCAGCGTCGGGCGCAGCGCACCGGAGATCCTGCGCGTCCTGCAGGCACTCCGGACGGGCGAGCTGTGCCCGGCGAACTGGCGCCCCGGCCAGGCGACGCTCGCCGCGGCGTAGGACTCGCCGGCCACGCCCGCGCGGTCCAACCGGGGTCAGACCCGGGTCTGACCCCTTTGCACGACTGGTCGTTGACCGGTCGTTGATATGATCACGGCATGGCCCTCGCCGGAAGCGCCCTCGAGACCGCCCTCGACCTCGCCCTGACCCGCACGATCGTGACCCGCGAGGTGGACGCCGCCCTCGGCGCCCACGGGGTCGCCCTCTCCGACCTCGCCCTCCTGCTCGAGCTCCGCGGCGCGCGCGACGGGAAGCTCCGCCGCGTGGAGCTCGCCGACCGGCTCGGCGTGACGCCGTCTGGGGTCGCCCGACAGCTGCAGCCGCTCGAGCGGATCGGGCTCGTCGGCCGCGAGCCGCACCTGCGGGATGCGCGGCTCGCACTCGTCACCCTCACCGAAGCGGGCCGCCGCGTCGCGGACGAGGCGGTGCCGACGGCCGAGGCCGCCGCGGAGCGGGCCCTCGCGCGCATCTGGTCCGACGCGGAGCGCGAGCGGCTCGCGAAGCTGGTGTCGGCTGTCCGCGCCTGACGCGGACTACTAGAGTCCGAGGCGCTCGAGCATCGTCTCGTTGCGCCGCCACTTCGGGGACGCCTTCACCTGCAGCTCGAGGTAGACGCGCCGGCCGAGCAGCCGCTCGACGAACGGGCGCGCGCCGCGGCCGATCTCCCGCACCATCGTCCCGCCCCTGCCGATCAGGATCTGCTTCTGGCTCTCGGTCTCGGTGTACAGCCGCACGTGCACATGCCCCTCCTCGATGGACACGACCTCGGCGGTGACCGCGTGCGGCACCTCCTCCCTGGTCAACCGCAACGCCTGCTCCCGCACGGCCTCCGCGATGCGCGCCTCCAGGGGCAGGTCGGTGTCGGTGTCGGGTGGATAGAGCAGCGGCCCCTCGGGCAGCAGCGAGATGAGATCGGCGCGCAGCTCGTCGATCCCGTCGCCCGTCGTGGCGCTCACCGGATGCAACGCGTGGAACGGGCCGAGCGTCGCCGCCTGCTTCATCTGCGACGCGATGTGCCCGGCCTTCAGGCGGTCGACCTTGTTCACCACGATGACCACCGGAACACCGAGCTCGAACACGCGGCGCGCGACGTAGCGGTCGCCCGCGCCGATGCGGTCGCGCGCGCTGACGACGAGCATGACGACGTCGACGTCCTCGCCCATCGTCTGCACGACCCGCTGCTGCATCCGTTCGGTCAGCGTGTCGATCGGCCGCTGCCAGCCGGGCAGGTCGACGAGCACGAGCTGCGCCTCGGCGTTCGTGAAGACGCCGCGGATGCGATGGCGGGTCGTGTGCGGCACCGGCGAGACGATCGCGACCTTCGTGCCGACGAGCGCGTTGACGAGCGTCGACTTGCCGACATTCGGCCGTCCGGCGACGGCGGCAAAGCCGGACTTCACTCGGGCAGGCTCCACGCTCCGGGAAGGAGCTCCGCGGCGCCGTACGTCGCGATCGATCCGTCCTCCTGCCTGAAGCTGACCTCGCCGATCCGCCACTCGTACAGCCACTGCCGGCAGCCGCCGCAGGGCGAGGCGGTGATCCCGATGGCAGCGAGATCGCCCGGCCGGTACCCGGCGACCGCCGCCGCGACGATCGCCGTCTTCTCGGCGCAGACCCCGAGCGGATACGCGGCGTTCTCGACGTTCACGCCTTCGAACTCGCGTCCGTCGGCGGTGCGCACCACCGCGCCGACTTGGTAGCGCGAGTACGGCGCATACGCCCGCACCGCCACCTGCTCCGCCTTCTCGACCAGCTCCTTCACGAGAACACCTGGAAGACGATCAAGGCGGCCAGCGCGCCGAGCAGGCCGCCCGACGCCACCTCGAGCGCCGAGTGGATGCCGGACTCGACGCGCGTCTGCGCGACGAGCAGCGCCATGATGAACGTCAGCGAGGAGACGAGAAAGCGGTGCGAGGCGCCCGCCAGGTAGGTGGCCGCGATCCAGCACGCGAACGCCACGGCCGCGTGCCCGGAGGGGATCCCGCCTCGGAGCGGCGTGCCGCGGCCCGTGAACGCCTTGACCGCGATCACGGCGATGATCACGAGCACCAGCACGACGAGCGTCAGCTCGGCCGGCGCCTCGCGCAGCCGGTCGAGCAGGTCCGACGAGCGGTCGGCCACCTTGCCGGCGAACACGAGGTAGCCGACGGCGATCGCGTTCACGGCTGCGAGCAGCACTGCGCCGGCGGCGATGTCCTTCGCCAGCTTCGCCATCGGGTCGAACGACGTCGTCGCGATGTCGATCGCGCCCTCGACGGCCGTGTTGATCATCTCGGCGATCAGCACGAACGTGATCGAGATCAGCAGTGCGATCAGCTCGAGCTTCGTCACGTTCACGATCAGCGCGAGCACGATCACCGCGAACGCGACCGCGAAGTGAATGCGCATGTTCCGCTGCGTGCGAAGGACGTGGATGATCCCTTCGGTCGCGTAGTTGAAGGAATCCAGAAGGCTCGGCGAGCGGCGCGCGCTCATGCCAGCGACTCCTCGAGCTCCGTCATCGCAGGGCCGTGGTCGTGGCCCAGGAGATGCAACAGCCCGTGCACCAGTGGCCGCCGCCACTCCTCGCCGACCACCTGGGGGCAGACGACGACGTCGCCGAGCTGGCGCGGAAGCCCGTCGGGCAGCTGGGCGGTGCCGTCGATCGGGAACGAGAGGACGTCCGTCGCCTCGTCGATCCCCAGGTGCTCCCGCTTCAGCTGCCTGATCTCGTCTGGCCCGACGAACGCGATCCCGAGATCGCCGCTCGAGACCGCCTGGGCGCTCAGCACCTTGTGGGCCAGCTCACGGGCGGCGGGAACGTCGACCGGAAGCCCGCTCCGGTTCTCGACCTCGATCACGATCCCGGTCATCGGTTCCGCTCGTCGGTGTGCTCCTTGTACGCCTCGACGATTCGCTGCACCAGCTTGTGGCGGACGACGTCGCGATGGCCGAACCCGATGAACGCGATCCCGTCGATCCCCGTCAGGACGTCCTGCACGTGGACGAGGCCGGAGCGCTGGTCGCGAGGCAGGTCGATCTGCGTGACGTCGCCGGTCACCACCACCTTCGAGCCGAACCCGAGGCGCGTGAGGAACATCTGCATCTGCTCCGGGGAGGTGTTCTGCGCCTCGTCGAGGATGATGAAACTGTCGTTCAGCGTCCGGCCGCGCATGAACGCGAGCGGCGCGACCTCGATCGTGCCGCGCTCGATCAGGTTGTTCGCGCGATCGGGGTCGAGCATGTCGTACAGCGCGTCGAAGAGCGGCCGCAGGTAGGGGTCGACCTTCGCCATCAGGTCGCCCGGCAGGAACCCGAGACGCTCCCCGGCCTCGACCGCGGGGCGCGTGAGGATGATCCGAGCGACCTCGCGCTCGTGGAGGGCGGCGACGGCCAGCGCCATCGCCAGGTACGTCTTGCCGGTGCCCGCGGGCCCGATGCCGAAGGTGACGGTCGAGCGGCGAATCGCGTCCACGTAGCGCTTCTGCATCACCGTCTTCGGGGCGATTCGCTTGCCGCGGTGGCGCCAGACGACGTGTTCGAACACCTCCCGCACGTCAGCCTCGGCGTCGAGCGCGCCGAGCACGGCGTCGACCGTGTGCGCCCCCACCTCGTGGCCGCTCTCGACCAGGTCGACCAGCTCGTCGAGCACGGTCCGGGCCTCGGTGACCTGCTGGTCATCGCCTTCCAGCGTCAGCTGGTTGCCGCGCAGCCGGATCGTGCACTGGAGCCGGTCGCGCAGCGCGTCGAGCACGCCGTCGGACATCCCCGCGAGCTCGGCGGCGACGGCATTGGAGACCTCGAACGTGTCCTGCATCGGCGACCTGAGTGTAGGCCGCGCTCCGGAACCTCCGCACCGGCCCGAGCCGCACGACTATCTTCCGCCGGTGGAGAGGAAGTGGTGGACGCTGCTCGCGGTCTGCACCGCGACCTTCATGCTCCTCCTGGACATCACGATCGTGAACGTCGCCCTGCCGGCCATCGAGCGCGCGCTGAACGCGTCGTTCTCCGATCTCCAGTGGGTCGTGGACGCCTACGCACTGGCGCTCGCGACGTTCGTCCTGACCGCCGGCTCGCTGGCCGACCTGTTCGGCCGGAAGCGGCTGTTCGTGATCGGCATCGTCCTGTTCACGGCCGCTTCGGCGGCCTGCGGGCTCGCCAACGACTCGCTCTTCCTGATCATCGCCCGCGGCATCCAGGGCATCGGCGGCGCGATCATGTTCGCCACGGCGCTGGCGCTGATCTCGCAGGAGTTCCACGGCCGGGAGCGCGGGACGGCCTTCGGGATCTGGGGGGCGACGATCGGCGCCGCGGTCGCGATCGGGCCGCTCGCCGGCGGGATGCTGACGTCATGGTTGTCGTGGCGTTGGATCTTCCTCGTGAACATCCCGATCGGGATCGGCGCGGTCCTGCTCGCAGTCTCCAGGCTGCGCGAGTCGAGCGACCCGGAGCACAGCCGCCTCGACCCGATCGGCCTCGTGACGCTGATCGGCGGGCTCTTCTGCCTGATCCTGGCGCTGATCGAGGGGAACAAGCGAGGATGGACGAGCGGGGTGATCATCGGCCTGTTCGTCGCCGCGTTCGTGCTCCTGACCGCCTTCGTCGTGTCCCAGATGCGCGACCGGCTGACCATGGTCGACCTCTCGCTGTTCGGCCGGCCGGCCTTCGACGGCGCGCAGGTGACGGCGTTCGCGATCTCGTCGTCGATGTTCGCGATGTTCCTCTACCTGACGCTCTACATGCAGAACGTCCTCGGCCTGTCGCCGCTGCAGACCGGGTTGCGGTTCCTGCCGCTGAGCGTGATCTCGTTCATCGCCGCGCCGATCGCCGGTCGCCTCTCGACGCGTGTCCCGATCAGGTGGCTACTCGGTTCCGGCCTCGCGCTCGTGGCGCTCTCGCTGTGGTCGATGAGCGGGATCAAGACGAGCGACGACTGGACGACGCTGCTGCCGGGATTCCTGATCGGCGGAGTCGGCATCGGCATGGTCAATGCACCGCTTGCGTCGACCGCGGTCTCGACGGTGCGGGTGGAGCGCGCAGGGATGGCGTCCGGGATCAACAACACCTTCCGCCAGCTCGGGATCGCGACGGGGATCGCCGCCCTCGGTGCGCTCTTCGCGAGCCAGATCACGAATCACGTGGTCGCGGGGCTGTCGGGGCTGTCGGGACTGTCGAATGCGCATCACCTGGCGACGCAGCTCGCAAGCGGCCAGGCGACGAACGTGATCGCCGCGGCTCCGGCCGGGGACCGGGCGCGGATCGCCGAGGTGGCCCGGGCCTCGTTCGTGTCGGGGCTCAACCACATCCTCGTCATCGGGGCACTGGTCGCGGCCGTCGGGGCCGTGCTCGCAGCGGTGCTCGTGCGACCGCAGGACTTCGTGGCGAGCGGGCCGCAGGCCGCCGCCGCGGACTAGGCGAGCTTCTCGCGAACGAGCTGGCCGACGGCCGAGCCGTCGGCGCGGCCCGCGACCTGCGGCATCACGTCCGCCATCACGCGGCCGAGGTCCTGGAGCGACGTCGCGCCGTTCTCCGCGATCGCGTCGTCGACGATGCGCTCGAGCTCGTCCTCCGAGAGCGGTTCGGGCATGAACTCCTGCAGCACCGCGAGCTCCGCCTCCTCCTTCGCGGCCCGATCGTCGCGGCCCGCGTCGTGGAAGGCCTCCGCGGCCTCGATCCTCTTCTTGCGCTCTCGCTGCAGCACTTGCAGCTCCTCCCCCTCGGAGAGCGGGCGCTGGAGGTCCTTCTCGGCCGACCGCAGGCTGGAGAGGATGAGGCGCAGCGCGTCGCGACGCTCGACATCGCGGGCGAGCATCGCCTCCTTGACCTCGTCCTCGATCTGCGCGATCAGGCTCATTTGGGCTCTCCCAGCACGTGCCAGTGGAGGTGAAACACGGTCTGCCCTGCGCTCGGGCCGACATTGACGACGACACGGTAGTCGGTCAAGCCCGCAAGCTTCGCCGTCTCGGCGACGAACGCGAGCATCCGGGCCGACTCGTCGGAGTCGAACGCCGCGACGTCGCGAAACGTGTCGACGTGGTGCTCCGGGATCACCAGCAGATGCACCGGCGCCTTTGGTGCAATGTCGGCGATCGCAACGAACCCGTCGGCCTCGTGAACGTGGTCGCCGTCGGCGAACAGGCGGCAGAAGAGGCACTCAGGCGGCACGGATCCCCTCTTCCGTCACGCCCGCGGCTCGCACGTGCACGAGCTCGCCGACAGGCGCGTCGACGAGCCACGGCGTGTAGTCGTCACCGTAGCCGCGGCCCGGACGGTCGACGAGCACCGTGTCGGCCGTGCCGACCTTGCGGTTCCAGCGACGTGCCGACAGCTCGCGTGAGAGAGCACGGAGGCGCGCGCCGCGCTCGCGCTTCACGGGCGCCGGCACGCGGTCGTCGTGCTCCGTCTTCGTCCCCGGACGCGGGGAGTACGGGAAGACGTGGACGCTGCTGATGCCGGCGCGCTCGACCACGTCGAGCGTGCGTGCGAAGGCGTCGTCGTCCTCGGCCGGGAAGCCGACGATCACGTCGGTGGTCAGGTTGAAGTCGGAGAGCGACTCGAGCCGGCGGAGGTAGGTGGCGACGTCGTACCGGCGCTGCATCGCGCGCAGCACGCCGTCGTCCCCCGACTGCAGCGGGACGTGCAGGTGCCGGCCGGCGTTCGGCGTCTCGCGCAGCGCGGCGACGAGCTCCTCGCCCACGTGGTTGATCTCGATCGAGCTGAGGCGCAGCCGCGCGAGCCCCGGCACCTCCCCCGCCTCCCGGACGAGCCGCGGCAGGTCGTATCCCGCCTCGCGGTCCCGGAAGCAGCCGAGGTTGATCCCGGTCAGGACGATCTCCTTGTGCCCCTGGTCGATTCGGCGCCGGATCTCACGCAGCACCGCGTCCGCGCTGCGGCTGCGCGAAGAGCCGCGCACGAGCGGGATCACGCAGAAGTTGCAGGAGAACGAGCAGCCGTCCTGGATCTTCACGAACGCGCGGATCCGGTCGAGGCGCGCGTCCGCCTGCACGCATCCGATCGCGCCGACGTCGCCGGCGACGAACGCGGCGGTCTCCTCGCTCGGCCCGGTGACGACCGTCACGGCGCCGGGCAGGCCGTCGAGCGAGGCCGGTGGAAGATTCGCAGCGCAGCCAGTCAAGTAGACGTGCCGGTGCGTGCGTGCCGCGCGTGCCGCCGCCTTGCGGCTCTTCGCGAGCGCTTCGCGGGTCACGCAGCACCCGCTGATGACGGCGATGTCCGCTTCGTCGTCGTCGCGCTCGCGATGACCGTCCGCGAGCAGCGCCTCGCGCACGGCCTGGACGTCGACATGCGACACCTTGCAGCCGAGAAAGCCGACACGGAAGGTCGCCACGCCGCTGATCGTACTCTGCGTCAGCGGCGAAACACGTCGGCCGCCCAGCCGTCGAGCGTCCGTCGCTCGGAGTGCGACCAGCCTGCGAGCGCCGGACAGTCGGGGATCAGGTAGCCCGACGCGATCAACGTTCGCGCGTCGATCCGCGCCGCAGCGGCCGTCACCGCCGCCAGCGAGATGTTCGAGACCACGACCGCTGCGGACGGCAGCGAATCGTCCGGCGCAACGACACGTGCGTCGACGCGGACCCCGTTCGCGGCCGCGTTCGCGCGGGTCGCCTCGACTGCAGGCGGCTCGACGTCGACGCCGACGACGGGCTCGAAGCCGAGCAGGGCGGCGGCGATCGACAGCACGCCCGACCCGCACCCGACGTCGAGCAATGATCTGCCCGGCTCGAGCTCCTGGAGCAGTTCGAGGCAGAGCCTGGTGGTCGGATGCGCGCCCGTCCCGAAGGCGCGCCCGGGGTCGATCACGACGGCACGTGCGTCCGTCGGAGGCCGTTCCCAGGGCGGCCCGACCCACAGGGCGCCCGCGCGCACCGGCCGGTGGAATGCGCGCCAGCGGTCCTCCCACCCGTCCTCGACGTCGGACGAGCGCGCCGCCCCGAACACGTGCCAGACGCGCTCTTCACCGGCCCCATCGGTGTAGGCGACGAGCTCCGTCGCGCCGTCGCGATCGACCTCCTCGAAGCCGTCGGGAAACAGGGCGAGCATCGCGGCGCGCGCCTCCTCGAGGCGGGCATCGCGAACCTCGACGGCGACTCGCCGCAGCGTGCTCAGCGGAACGCGCTCTTCAGCTTCTCGAAGAAGCTCTCGTCGTGGCGATAGGTGTGCTCGTCGCTGGTCGCGTCGAACTCCTCGAGCAGCCGCCGCTGGTCCTCGGTCAGATGTCTCGGCACGGTGACGTTGACGAGCACACGGTGATCACCGCGCCCGAAGCCCTGCAGGACCGGCATGCCGCGTCCGCGCAGCACACGGACGTCGCCGGGCTGGACACCGGGCTCCAGCGTCAGCTCGACGGGGCCGTCGAGCGTCTCGACCTCGATCTGAGCGCCGAGGGCCGCCTGCACGATCGTCAGGTCGAGCTGCGAGAAGATGTCGTTGCCCTCCCGCACCAAGCGCGGATCGGGCAGGACGTGAACCCCGACGTAGACGTCGCCGGCGCGGCCCCCGAGCTCGCCGGCATGGCCCTCGCCCGAGACCCGGATGCGCTGGCCGCTCGAGATCCCGGCGGGCACCTTCACCTCGATCGTCCGGCGCTCGGCCAGACGCCCGCTGCCGTCGCAGGCCTTGCACGGATGCTCGACGATCCGGCCGAGGCCGCGGCACTGCGGGCACGACTGGGTGCGCACGAATTCCCCGAACACGGTGCGCGACACGTGCTGCAGACGCCCTGACCCTCCGCAACGGCCGCACTGCACCGGCGACGTCCCCGGTTCGACGCCGTCGCCGCCGCACGTCCCGCACGGGACGGTGACGTCGAACGGGACGGTGACCGTCGTGCCGCGCGCCGCATCGGCCAGCGAGATCTCGATCTCCGCCGCGACGTCCGCGCCTCGCCGGGCACGCCGCGACGGGCCGCCGAACACGTCCTCGCCGAAGAAGGTCGCGAACAGGTCGCCGAGGCCGCCGATGTCGAACGCCGTGGGTGTGAACCCGCCGGAGCGCAGCCCGGCGTGCCCGTAACGGTCGTACAGGGCACGCGTCTCGCTGTTCGTCAGCACCTCGTACGCCTCGGCGGCCTCACGGAAGCGCGCCTCCGCATCGGGTGCCGTCGAGACGTCCGGGTGCAGCTCGCGGGCGAGCCGGCGGAACGCCTTCTTGATCGTCGCCTCGTCGGCATCGCGTGGGACGCCGAGCAGCTCGTAGAGGTCGCGGTCGGTGGTCGCCATCAGTCGTCGGCGTAGACGTCCTCGACGAAGCGCGAGAGGTCGCGGGCGGCAGCACGCACGGAGCGGAGCGCCTTGTCGTAGTCCATGCGCAGCGGACCGAGCAGGCTGACCGTGCCGAGCGTCCGGTGCGCGACGCCGTAGGTCGCCCCGACCAGGGCGAGCTCGCGGAGCCCCGGCTGCTCGAGCTCCTCCCCGACGCGCGCGAACGAGCGCCCGGGGTCGAGTCGCTGCGCCAGGACGTCGAGCAGGGCTGCGCGCTTCTCGAGCGTGTCCATCAGGCTCCGGTAGGCGGCCAGCTCGTCATCGCGCATCTCGTCCAGCAGCCCGGCGACCCCCCCGACGAACAGCATCCTCCCCTCGTCGGCGGCGTGGTCGAACGACGGTCGCACCGCGTCGAGGAAGAGCCGCTCGCGAGGCGAGAGCGCCGGCTCCTCGAAGGCCAGCCGAACGGCGCGGGAGCCGATCCTCGCACCAGCCAGGCGGTCGTTCAGGTAGTCGGCCGCCCAGGTCGCGAGCCCCGGATCGACGTCCTCGGCGAACTCCGTGCGCAGCTTCGTCACGTCGCCGAGCGAGGTGATGACCACGGTCATCACGACCCGCGGCTGCAGCATCAGCACCTCGACGTGACGCACCGTCGCCGCCTGGAGCGGCGGCGCCGAGACGAGCGCGAGCAGCCTGGTCACCTGCGCCAGCATCTCGGTCGTCGCCTGCAGCGCCTGCTCCACCTCGGCGCGCGCCAGCGAGAGGTCGAGCGGAAAGTCGCCCCCGGCCTGCGGCTCCTGCCGCTCGAGCAGCCCGTCGACGTAGAGGCGGTACCCGGCCTCGGTCGGGACACGGCCTGCCGACGTGTGCGGATGGGTGAGCAGGCCGATCCGCTCGAGCTCGGCCAGCTCGCCGCGGACGGTGGACGGCGATACCGGCAGGCCGGAGCGCTCGACGAGCGACCGTGAGCCGACCGGCTGCCCGGTCGCCACGTACTCCTCGATCATGCGCCGCAGGATCTCCTGCTGCCGGTCGGACAGGGCCTCGCTCATCCACCCATGGTAGGAGCGAGGAGCCGAGCGGTGACGCCGCCGCCGAGGAACCGCCCGCGGCGGGTGAGTGCGATCGCCCCGCCGCTGCTGGACAGGAGGCCTGCCTGCTCGAGCCGCTCGAGCTCGGCATCGTCGATCGCGGGCAGCAGGTCGGCCACGGGCAGCGCCTCGTCCAGGCGCAGCCCGAGCATCACCCGCTCGGCGTCCAGCACCGCGCGGCGGGAGCTCCTCGACCTCCCGCGGAGGCCGCTCGCCGTGCGCGAGCGCGTCGAGATACCGTCCGAGCGACGGCGTGTTGCGGAGCCGGCGGCCGGCGACCGTGCCGACGGCGCCCACGCCCAGCCCGAGGTAGTCGTGCCCGAGCCAGTAGCCCAGGTTGTGCTGCGCCCGCAGGTCGCGACCGCCCGCGTGCTGCGGCGCGACGCAGAAGTTGGCCGTCTCGTACCAGCGGTACCCCGCCCCGGTCAGCGTCTCCACGACGGTCTCGAAATACCCTTCCATCGCCGCGGCCTGCTGCGCGAGCTCAGCCCCGTGCGCATGGGTGAAGCGCGTGCCGCGCTTCGCCTCGAGCTCGTACGCGGAGACGTGCTCCGGCCCGAGCGCGAGCGCCTCGGCGAGGTCGCGCCGCAGATCGGCGGGCTCCTGGCCGGGGATCCCGTAGATGAGATCGAGCGAGATGTTGTCGAAACCGGCATCACGAAGAGCATAGAACGCACGCCGGACGTCGTCCGGGGAGGCAACGCGGCCGAGCACCCCGAGCAGCCGTGACGAGAAGCTCTGTGCGCCGAGCGACACCCGGTCGACTCCCGCCGCACGAAGGGCCCCGGCGAGCCGCGAAGTGACGGTCTCGGGGTTCGCCTCCACGGTCACCTCGTCCGAGGCGGGCAGGCCCTCGAGCAGTTGCGCCAGCGCCGCCTGACCGGTGAAGGTGGGCGTGCCGCCGCCGAGGTAGACCGTCTCGACGGAGGACGCGAGCACCGCGCGCTCCAGCTCGAGCTCACGCAGCACGGCATCGACGTAGCGCCGGTGCTCGCCGTGGCGTCCGACGACGGTGACGAAGTCGCAGTAGCCGCAGCGCGACGAGCAGAACGGCAGATGAACGTACAGGTGCCTGACGCAGGCCGGCGCCACTACCTGCGCGCTCCGTCGTTCAGATTGAGCACCGCGAGGAAAGCCTCCTGCGGCACCTCGACGGCGCCGACCTGCTTCATCCGCTTCTTGCCGGCCTTCTGCTTCTCGAGCAGCTTGCGCTTGCGGGTGATGTCGCCGCCGTAGCATTTGGCGAGCACGTCCTTGCGCCGCGCCTTCACGGTCTCGCGAGCGATCACGCGGGCGCCGATCGCGGCCTGGATCGGCACGTCGAACATCTGGCGCGGGATCTCCTCGCGCAGTCGTTCGACGAGCGCCTTCCCCCGCTCGTAGGCGAACTCGCGGTGCACGATCAGGCTCAGCGCATCGACCGGCTCGCCGCCGACGAGGACGTCGACCCGCACGAGCGAGCCGGGGCGGAAGCCGTCGAAGTCGTAGTCGAAGCTGGCGTAGCCGCGCGTGCGCGACTTCAGCTGGTCGTAGTAGTCGAGCACGATCTCGCCGAGCGGCAGCTCGTACACGAGGTGGACGCGCTCGGGCGACAGGTATTCCATGCGGTCGAAGCGGCCGCGCCGGTCGTTGCACAGCTCCATGACCGTGCCGACGTATTCCTTCGGCACGATGATCGAGGCCTTGATGAACGGCTCCTCGACCTCCTCGGCACCGTCGGGCAGGTCGGACGGGGTGTGCACCTCGCGCCAGTCCGGCTCGTTCAGCAGGCGGACGCGATAGGCGACGTTCGGCGCCGTCACGATCAGGTCGAGGTCGAACTCGCGCTCGAGCCGCTCGCGCACGATCTCCATGTGCAGGAGACCGAGGAAGCCGCAGCGGAAGCCGAAGCCGAGGGCCTGTGACGTCTCCGGCTCGTAGAAGAGCGCCGCGTCGTTCAGCTTCAGTCGCTCGAGTGCGTCGCGCAGCTCCGGGTACTCGTCGGAGTCGGTCGGGAAGAGCCCGGCGAACACCATCGGTTTCACGTCCTTGTAACCGGGCAGCGGCGTCGAGGCGGGCGAGGGGTCGGAGGTGAGCGTGTCGCCGACGCGCAGCTCGGAGACGTCCTTGAGCCCCGTGATCACGTAGCCCACCTCGCCGGCGCGCAGCTCCGCCACCGGACGCATCGCCGGTGACATGAAGCCGATCTCCTGGGCTTCGAATCTCGTCCCGAGCGCCATCGCCCTGAGGGGCTGGCGTGGACGGAACACACCGTCGACCACGCGCACGAAGGCGACGACCCCGCGGTACTGGTCGTACGAGGAGTCGAAGATGAGCGCACGCGGCGGCGCGTCGGGATCACCTTTCGGTGCCCCGATCCGATCGACGATCGCGTCGAGCACCGCGGCGACCCCCTCCCCCGTCTTGGCGGAGATCCGCAGGACGCGATCCGCATCCTCGCCGATCAGGTCGGCGACCTCCGCCGCGGAGCCGTCCGGATCGGCCTGCGGCAGGTCGATCTTGTTGACGACCGGGACGATCTCGAGGTCGTTCTCGATCGCGAGGTAGGCGTTGGCGAGCGTCTGCGCCTCGATGCCCTGGGCCGCGTCCACGACGAGCAGCGCCCCTTCGCACGCCTGCAGGCTGCGTGAGACCTCGTAGGTGAAGTCGACGTGACCGGGTGTGTCGATCAGGTTGAGCTCGTGACCCTTCCACTGGACGCGAACGGCCTGCGCCTTGATCGTGATCCCACGCTCGCGTTCGAGGTCCATCGAGTCGAGCAGCTGGTCGCGCATCTCGCGCGCCGAGACCGTGTCCGTCAGCTGGAGGATGCGATCGGCGAGCGTCGACTTGCCGTGGTCGATGTGCGCGATGATCGAGAAGTTGCGGATGTGCTGCGGGTCCATGATGCGCCGGGCCGCTACGTCCGGCGGCCCCGCAGTGAGAGTAGCGCCTGCATCTCGCGCACCCGGAGCAGCGTGCAGGAGGCGACGTAGGCGGCCACTCCGAGGGCGAGCGCGAGCCCGAGCGAGACCAGCTGGGCCGGCAGCGACCTTCCGAGCGCCGAGTCGAGCGCGTCCCAGACCGGCCAGGCGACGACCGCGAGCACGGCGCCGGCCAGCACCATGCGGACGAACGAGGACAGCGTGGCGAGGATGTTCAGGCCGCCGTACTGGCGTCGAAGCAGCGTGAAGAGCGCCACCGTACCGACGATGTTCACGACCGCCGTCGAGAGCGGAATCCCCCAGACGCCGAAGCGGTAGAAGGCCCAGTCGAGCGCCGCGTTCACCCCGAGGTTCAGCAGCGCGACGATCGTCGGAATCCAGTTCTCCTGCAGGCTGAAGAAGGCACGGTTCAGCATCAGCATCGCGCCGTTGAACGTGAGCCCGAGCGCAAAGGCGGCGAGTGCGCCGGCGACGACGGTGGTCTGGCCGGGCTTGAAGGCGCCGCGCTGGTAGAGCAGACGCACGATCGGCTCGGCGAGCACGGCCGCGATCACCGACGACGGGACGAGCAGGAACGCGATCTGACGCAGGCCGCGCGAGACGGTCGCAGCGTGCGCGACGAGGTCCCCCCGCGCCGCATGGCGCGACAGGGTCGGGAACAGCACCGTCGCGATCGCGACTGAGAAGATGCCCTGGGGGACCATGTAGAGCAGGAACGCCTTGTTGATCGCAGCCGGCGCGAGGTTCGGGTTGATGAAGCGGGACGCGAAGAACGTGTCGATCAGGGCGTTGACGTTGATCAGGCCAAGCCCGAGCGTGACCGGCACCATCAGCTTGAGCACGCGCCAGACCGCCGGGTCGCGCCAGTCGATCACCACGTGCAGGCGGCCGTCGAGCCCACGCAACCAGGGGAGCGGCAGCAGCACCTGGATGAACGTCGCGACCAGGATCGACCCGGCGTAGACGTAGAGCTTGGCGTCGGCGGTGTCGACCGACGGGACTCCGATCACCAGTCCCAGGATGATCGCGAGGTTCCACACCACCGGCGTGAGCGCCGGGACGGTGAAGTGGTCGTACGAGTTGAGGATCCCGACGATCACGCCGGACACGCCGAGCAGGACGACGATCGGGAAGAGGACGCGCGAGAGCCCGACGGCGAGCTGGGGGTCGGCCGCGTGAAACGGCCGCAGGAGGAGTGGCGCGGCGAGCATCAGGAGGGCGGTGAAGCTGCCGAGGCCGAGCAGGATCAGCCAGATCAGCGACGAGGCGACGCGCCAGGCGCGCCGTCGCTCTCCTCGCTCGAGCAGCTCGCTGAAGACGGGCACGAACGCCGACGAGAGCGCTGCGTCGGCGACGAAGGCACGGATCAGGTTCGGCAGCTGGAAAGCAATCGTGAAGGCGTTGATCGGCCCGCGCGCGCCGAAGTAGTACGTCGCGACGATCTCGCGGACGAGGCCCACGACGCGCGAGACGCCGGTCGCGACGGCGAAGATGACCGTGGAGACGCCGAGACGACGGCGGGCGGCCTCGAGGGCGATTCCCTCCTCGGCCGCCTCCGGCGAGGTGGCCAGCTGGGCGACGGGATCGACCGCGCCCCACGTCGGCAGCCCCCGGGCATGCCGGCGCGCGTTGCGGGCGCGCAGCCGCTGCTCCCGTTCGACGGCGAGACGGGCTTGGGCGTCGTCCACGAGCATGAGCATAGGGAGGGCCTCTGCCGGTCCGAGCCCGCCCGCCAGGACGGAGCGGCGCCTCTGGTACCATCTCGTGGCCCGCAGCAGCGGGCTTTTCTTCGGCCATGGCGAACATCAAGCAGCAGAAGAAGCGGGTCCGGATCGCCGGTGAGGAGCGGCTGGAGAACCTCCGCTACCGCTCCACGATCAAGACCCTGACGAAGCGGCTTGCCGCGGCGGTCGAGGACGGTGACGCCGAGGCGATCGCATCGGCGCACCGGAGCCTCGAGCACCTGATCGACCGCGCGGTCGCGCGAGGCGCGCTGCACCGCAACACCGCCGCCCGCAAGAAGTCGCAGGCGGCGCACCTGGTCGCAGCCGACCGCACACCTGCCTGACCCACGCCACACCGACGGCGGCCGAAGCCCGCGTCAGCGTTGCGTGATCTCGACGAGCGCCCGCTCGAGCTCGAGGTCGCCCGCCAGCCGCGAGCCGCCCTTGAGCGCATGGTCGAGCTCGCCCAAGCGCACGGTCACCGCCCGCAACTCGTCGACGCTGAAGTTGCGAGCCTGCGCGTAGAGCTTGCGGACGTAGAAGGGATGGAGCTTGAGGCGGGAGGCTGCTTCCTTCGCCTCGACGCCCTCCTCGTCGAGCCGCTGGACGGCTCGAAGCCGTCCGACGTGATTGGTGAGCGCCCCCACGACGCGGGGGATGGTGCGAGAGCGTGGATCGCCCGTGCGCTCGAGCATACGCTCGGAGGCGCGCAGGACGGCGGCGACGTCGCGGGCCCCCCAGGCGTCGGTGAGAACGAACGCCGGGGCACCGGCCCGCGCCGCGACGAGCTGCTCGACCTCCGCCGCCGTCACCCGGTCGCCGCTCGACCATGTCGCGAGCTTGTCCACCTCCCCGGCGAGCTCGTAGAGGTCGTCTCCGACCAGCTCGACGAGCAGGCGGCACGCGTCGCCGTCAGCGGGCACCGCGCGGAGCTTGAACTGCTCGGCGACCCAGCGATCGATCCCACGCTGCGGGACGTCCCACACCAGCACCTCGCCGTGGCCGCGGAGGGCCTTGACGATCGGAGCGTCCTTCCTGAGCTCTGCGGCGACGAGCGCGAGCACCGTGCTCGGCGTCGGCTCGCGCAGGTAGGCGGCGACGGCCTTGGCGTCGTCGGCTTTCCACGCCTCGACCGAGCTCACCACGATCAGCCTGTCACCGGAGCCGAACAGGCCGAGCGCATTGCACGCAGCGACGGCATCCTCGCCGGTCGTCTCGCCGGCGTCGTGAAGCTCGACCGCGTCGTCCTCGAAGCGGGCACGGAGCCGCGCGACCGCGCGGTCGACCTTCGGGCGATCGCTGCCGGCGATCAGATAGGCAGGCTTCAGCTCGTCCGCCACCGCCGCCAAGCATAGGCCGTCAGCAGGAGTGGTCCTGTCGTCGCGACGACGGCGGCTGCGCCGCGCACCTGGGCGAACGGCGCGGCCGCGACGAGTCTCGCGCACGCGGCCACGTAGGCCGCGATCCAGCCGTCGGTCCACGCGAGCATCGTGGCGAGACCCGGAGCGACGGGGTCGACCGCGGCCGCGGCGAGCGCGAGGCCGAGCAGCACGCCGACCACCGGCTCCACGAGCGCGTTGGCGACGATGCCGAGCACGGGCACGGCGCCGAAGTGCAAGGCCAGCACGGGTGCCGTCACGATCCCGCACGCGGCCGAGATCGCCACCGGCAGCCGGACGGAGCCGGGGAGCGGGTAGCCCTCGAGCACCCGGGCGAGCCACGGCGCCAGCACGAAGATTGCGACCACCGCGGCGAACGAGAGCTGGAAGCCCGGATCGAACAGCTCGTACGGGCTCCAGGCGAGCAGGACGACCGCCGCCAGCAGCAGAACGTGCCAACCGTCCCGCTCGCGCCCGGCCAGCCACGCGACCGAGACTGCCGCGCCGGCGACCGCGGCACGGATCACCGACGGCTGCGGCCCGACGGCCAGCACGTACGCGCCGATCGCGGCGAGCGCCCCGAGATGCCCGACCACGCGCGGCAATCCGAGCAGCAGCACGAGCCCGAGCACGCCGCCCGCGAGCAGCACCACGTTCTGGCCCGAGACGGCGAGCAGGTGGTAAAGGCCCGAGCGCCGGAAGGCGTTCTTGAGCCCGGGCGTCAGCCCCTGATCGTCGCCGAGCACGATCCCCGCGACGACCGCGCGCCGCTCGCCGGCGAGGCCGGGCGTGGACGCCCGGCGCAGCCAGGCGCGAAGGCGATCGGCGACGCCGCCGATCCCGCCGCGACGACCGGTGATCTGCCACTCGTCGACGCGCAGGACGACGTGGACGCCCTGCCGCCGAAGCCAGAGCCGCTCGTCGAAGCCCCCGCCGGCCGGTGCGGGTCGCGGCGCCTTGACCACTGCGAGCGCGCGGATGCGGGCCCCCTGCGGGGGCGCCCGTCCGAGCGGCAGCTCGAGCTCGACCCGCTCGTCGACCGGCTCGGCGCCGAACCGGGTGGCACGGCCGAAGAGCCGCTGACCGAACTGCCCGACGCGAGGCTCGGCGGTGACGGTGATCCTGAGCCAGTTCGCCTCGCCGACGTAGACCTGCAGAGGACTGCGATCGAGGCGCTCGAGCCGCGCGCTCCCCCACCACCAGCCGGCGACGGCGACCGCGGCCGCAACGACCACGAGCCGCGCCCGCGGCGACACGACCGCCGCCAGCAACCCCGCTGCCGCTGTCGCGAGCGCAAGCCCGGCGAGCCCCGTGTGCAGCCGCGACGCGTCGGCGACGGCCAGTCCGGCCGCGGCGGAAGCGGCGACGATGTGCGCAGGCAGCACGCGCGTCACGGCACCACCAGCCCCCGAAGCTCGTCGAGCCGCGCGGGGCCGATCCCGGGTATCGCGTCGAGCTGCGCCACCGACGTGAACGGCCCGTGCTGCTCCCGGTAGGCGACGATCTTCTGGGCCGTCACGGGACCGACGCCGGGCAGGGTGTCGAGCTGCTCGGCGGTCGCGGTGCTGAGCGAGACGGGCGCCGTGGGCACGGACGCGCCGGACGCGCCCGCACCTGCCGCCGAAGCGCCGGCCGGAGCCCCGGCGCCACGCACGGCGACGACGACCTGCTGGCCGTCGGCGAGCGGCGCGGCGAGGTTGACGGCCGCGCGTTCGGCCCGCCGCGTGAGGCCTCCGGCGCGCTCGACGAGGTCGGCGACCCGGGCGCCGCGCGGGAGGTGGTACAGCCCGGGCCGGCGGATGGCACCGACCACGTCGACCACGATCTGCGGCATCGAGGCGGCGGTGCCTCCGGGAGCCCCGGCTCGAGCAGCCGGTGCGCGAGGCCGGAGGGGTGCGACCTGGAGCGCAGGGCCGGACGCCGGGGCGCCGGAGGACAGGTGGCGCCAGACCACGACCACGAGGACCAGCGCGAGCGCGGCGATCGCGAGGAGGCGGCGGCGTTCGACGGAGACGTGCAGCGGCGGCATGGGGAGACCGTGCCTGTGCACTGGTCACACGTGGGTGACGGCTTCGTGCCGAGTGTGTGCCTCTTCGTCCACAGGCGCGCCGGCGCGCCCGCGTCCGCGTCCTACACGACGAGGTTGACGAGCTTGTCCGGCACGACGATCGCGCGTACCTCCTCGCCGTCCAGGTGCGCCTGCACCTTCGGCGAGGCCTTCGCCAGCGCGACCAGCTCCGCCTCCGAGAGCCCGACCGGCGCCTGCACGCGGTCCCGCACCTTGCCGTTCACCTGCAGCACGAGCTCGATCGTCTCGCTCCTGAGCAGCGCCTCGTCGGCCTCGGGCCACGGCGCCTCCCACAGCCGTCGGTGCCCGAGCACACCCCAGAGCTCCTCGGCGACGTGCGGGGCGTACGGCTGCAGCAGCGAGACGGCGGTCTCGGCCGCGAAGCGCGCAGCGGGGTCGTCGGGGGCCTTCGAGAGCTCGTTGATCAGCTCCATCACGGCGGAGATCGGCGTGTTGAAGACGAACCTCCGGTCGATGTCGTCCGTGACGCGCACGATCACCTCGTGCGCCTTGCGCGCGAGCCGCGTGTCGAGGCCGGGGGGCGACGGGGGCCGGGCGGCCGCGTCGTGCACGACACGCCAGAACCGCCGGATGAAGCGGGCCGTGGCCTCGATCCCGTCGGGGCTCCAGTCGATGTCCTGGTCGGCTGGGCCCTGGAACAGGATGTAGATGCGAATCGGATCGGCACCGAAGCGGTCGATCAGCTCGTCGGGCGTGACGCCGCCCTGCGACTTCGACATCCGCTTGCCGTCGAGCAGCACCCAGCCCTGGTGGAACAGCCGCTGGAACGGCTCGCGGAACCCGAGCAGCCCGAGGTCGTTGAGCGCCTTGACGAAGAAGCGCGAATAGAGCAGGTGGCCCTTCGCGTGGTCGATGCCGCCGATGTACTGGTCGATCGGCATCCAGTAGTCGGCGATGCGCCGTTCGAACGGAGCCGACTCGTCGTGCGGGATCGGTGTAGCGCAGGAAGTACCACGAGGAGTCGACGAACGTGTCCATCGTGTCCGCCTCGCGGCGGCCGGGCTTGCCGCAGCGCCGGGCAGGGCACGTTGATCCACTCGGTCGCCTGCGCGAGCGGCGGCTCGCCCTTCGGCCGGTAGTTCTCGACCTCCGGCAGCAGGACGGGCAGCTCGTCGTCGGGCACCGGAACGGCACCGTGATCGTCGCAGTAGACGATCGGGATCGGCGCAGCCCCAGTACCGCTGGCGCGAGAAGCTCCAGTCGCGCAGGTGATAGTTGATCGCCGCCTTGCCGCGGCCCTGCTCCGACAGCCACGCCGTGATCGCCCGCGACCGCCTCGCGCCAGGGCAGGCCGTCGAACCGGCCGGAGTTGATCAGCGAGCCGCTCTCGTCGACCACCGGCACGATCGGCAGGTCGTACGCCTCCGCGAACTCGCGGTCGCGCTCGTCGTGTGCGGGCACCGCCATGATCGCGCCGGTGCCGTACTGCATCAGGACGTAGTCGGCGACCCAGATCGGGATCCGCTCGCCGTTCGCCGGGTTGATCGCGTGACGGCCGGTGAAGACACCGGTCTTCTCGCGTGACGCCCGCTCCTCCGTCGGCCGCGCGCCCGCGACGCGCGCGTACGCGCGCACCTCCTCGGCGCGCTCGGTGCCCTCGACGAGCTCGTCGACGAGCGGCGACTCGGGGGCGACGACGAAGAACGTCGCGCCGAAGACGGTGTCGGGCCGCGTCGTGAAGACCGGGATGTCGCGATCGAGCTCGTCGAGCCGGAAGATGCAGCTCGGCTCCCTCGGAGCGGCCGATGTGCTGGCGCTGGATCTTCTTCGTGCGCTCCGGCCAGTCGATCGTCTCCAGGTCGTCGAGCAGCTCGTCGCTGTACGCGGTGATCTTGAAGAACCACTGCTCCATGTTCCGCACCTCGACGATCGCGTTGCAGCGCCAGCAGCGGCCGTCGACGACGTGCTCGTTCGAGAGCACGGTCTGGTCGTTCGGGCACCAGTTGACCGGCGCCTCCTTCCGGTACGCGAGCCCGTGCTCGAACAGCCGCAGGAACAGCCACTGCGTCCAGCGGTAGTAGGTCGGCTCGTGCGCCGAGACCTCGCGGTCCCAGTCGATCGCCCAACCCATGCGGCGCATCTGCTGCTCGATCGAGGCGATGTTGCGCTCGGTGATCTCGAGCGGGTTTCCGCCCTCCTTGATCGCCGCGTTCTCCGCCGGCAGCCCGAAGGAGTCGAAGCCCATCGGGCGCAGCACCGTGTAGCCGGTCCGGCGGCGGAAATGCGTGACGACGTCGCCCAGCGTGTAGTTCAGAACGTGCCCCATGTGCAGCGTCCCCGACGGGTACGGCAGCATCTCGAGCATGTAGAAGTGGCGTCCGTCGCCCTCGGCCCCCGGCGCAGGGTTGTCGACGGCGAACGCGCGCTCGCGCGCCCACTCCTCCTGCCACTTCCTCTCGATCGCGCGTGCGTCGTACCGTTCCATCTCGGGCTCCAAAAATGAAAAAGCCTCTCGCGTGAGAGGCCGTGGGAGGGCTCCGCGGCCCGGCCGCGTTCGCTCCCTGGGTCAGATAAGCAGCAGGTTCACGGACGCCAGTGTAACCATGGAGCCGTGAGCGAGCCAGCCGCGACAGCCGCCCTCGACGGCCTCCTTCCCGACGGAGCCGGGATCACCGGGCGCCGAGCTGGTGCTCGGCGGCGTCACCGCCGTCGAGCTTGCCCGCCGCTTCGGCACGCCGCTCGTCGTCTACGACGAGGCGACGCTGCGGGCGCAGGCGCGCGCCTATCGCGACGCTGCCCCCGAGGCGCTGATCGCCTACGGCACGAAGGCGTTCCCGTCCGTCGCCGTCCTCCGGCTGCTGGGCGAGGAGGGGCTCGGCGCCGACGTCTCGACGGTCGGCGAGCTGGCGTTCGCACGCCGCGCCGGGATCCCGGGCGAGCGGCTCGTCGTCCACGGCAACAACAAGGAGGACGGCCTGCTCGAGCTCGCGGCCGAGGAGGACGCGCTGCTCGTCGTGGACTCGCTCGACGAAGCCGTCCGCGTCGCGGCCGCGGGAGTCGCGCGGACGCTCGTGCGGGTGACCCCCGGCATCGAGGCCGACACGCACGAAGCCGTGAAGACGGCGCACCATGGGTCGAAGTTCGGCCTGGTCCCGGACGACGCGCTCGCCGCGATCCGCCTCCTCGACGGCTGCGCCGGCCTCCACGTGCACGTCGGCTCCCAGCTGTTGCACCTCGGCGCGGCGCTGATGACGGTCGACTGGGTCGCAGCCTTCGCTGCGCGTGCCCGCGCCGAGCTCGACTGGACACCGCGAGATCGTCGACCTCGGCGGCGGTCTCGGTGTCCGCCACGTGCTCGAGGAGCCGAGCATCCCGATCGCCGAGTTCGTCGGCGGGCTGACCGCCGAGCTCCGGCGCGCCTGGAACCTGCACGGCCTCCCCGACGCCCGGCTGGTGCTCGAGCCCGGGCGGTCGATCGTGTCCCGGGCGGGAGTGACCCTCTACGCGGTCGGGGGCGTGAAGGAGACGTCGACGGCGACCCGTTACGTCGCGGTCGACGGCGGCATGTCCGACAACCCGCGGCCGGCGATGTACGGCGCGCGCTACACGGCGCTCCTCGCGAACCGGGCGGACGAGCCACCCGGCGGAGCATTCGCGATCGCGGGCAAGCACTGCGAGTCGGGCGACGTGCTGGTCGAGCGCGTCGAGCTGCCGGAGCCCCGGCGCGGCGACCTGGTCGCGATCCCGGTGACCGGCGCGTACACGCTCGCCATGAGCTCGACCTACAACGCCGTGCCGCGCCCGGCGGTCGTGCTGGTCGACGACGGGCATGCGCGGCTGATCCGCCGCCGCGAGACGGTCGACGACCTGCTCGCGCTCGAGGCCTGAGGCTCTGCGCGCTTACGCGCGGACGAGCCGCCGCGGGCGCGGCAGCCGCGCCTCGTTGACGTGCGGGTTCTGCGGCTCGGCGAGCGGCGGCGCGCCGAACGACGCACGCACACGGCTCGGGTCCGGCTCGCCGTACAGCGTCGTGCGCTGGCGCGGAATCCGCCCCGCGCTGCGAATCAGCGCCTCCATCTGCTCGGGCCGGAGCTCCTGCCCCCACTCCGCTCCGGCGGCGCGTGAGATCGACTCGTTCATCAGCGTCCCGCCGAGGTCGTTCACGCCGGCGTTCAGCGCCTCCCCGACGCCTCGCGGCCCGGCCTTGACCCACGAGACCTGCACGTTCTCGAACCACGGATGCAGTGCGATCCGCCCGACGGCGTGCATCAGCAGCAGCTCGCCGAAGGTCGGCCCGCGCCGCGCGGCTCCGCGGAGGTAGAGCGGCGCCTCCATGTGCACGAAGGGGAGCGGGACGAACTCCGTGAACCCGCCCGTCTCGCGCTGCAGCTCGCGGACGACGAGCAGGTGGCGCGCCCAGTTCCGCGGGCCGTCGACGTGGCCGAACATGATCGTCACGTTCGACCGCAGGCCGGCGCGGTGCGCCGCTGCGTGCACCTCGAGCCACTGCGCGGTCGAGATCTTGTCCGGGCAGATGACCGCCCGCACCTCGTCGTCGAGCACCTCGGCCGCCGTGCCCGGGAGCGAGGCGAGCCCCTCGTCGCGCAGGCGCTCGAGATACGAGGACAGGTCGACGTCGAGCGTCGCGGCGCCCTGCCACATCTCGAGCGCGCTGAACGCGTGGACGTGGAGATCGGGCACCGCGTCCTTGATCGAGCGCACCACGGACGCGTAGTAGTCGCCGTCGAAGGAGGGATGGATGCCGCCCTGAAGGCAGACCTCGGTCGCGCCGCGCTCCCAGGCCTCGATCGCGCGCCTGACGATCTCGGGATGCGGGACGAGGTACGGCGCCCCGCGGAGGTTCGCGGCGAGCTTGCCCTTCGAGAAGGCACAGAACCCGCACCGGAAGTAACAGACGTTCGTGTACTGGACGTTCCGCGTCACGACGTAGGTGACGACGTCACCGTTCATCTCGCGACGCAAGCGCGTCGGCCCGCGCGAGCACACGCTGCCGCTCCTCCCCGCGCGCGGCGAACAGCCTGACGATCTCGTCCTCGCCGAGCTCGCCGGTCGAGTCGATCGGCAGCGCATCGCGGCGGACGAGGAACGGCACGGGGCCGGTCGCGCCGGCCGACCAGTCGTCCTCGCGCGCAAGCGAGAGCGCATCCGACGAGCCGCAGCACGTTCGGCAGCACATCCCGATCGATCCAGGCGGCGTCGACGAAGCGCGGGTACACGGTCAGGCGCGGCGCGAGCTCGAGCCCACGCGACGCGCACGCCTCGCGGAGCAGCTCGACCTCCGGCCACGGCGCGGCCGGGTTGACGTGATCGATCGTCACCGGCGACACGCCGCCGAAGTCGTCGATCCCCGCGTCGAGGAGCCGGGCGAAGTCGCCGGTCAGGTTCGGCGGCGCCTGGACGGAGACGTCGGCGGGAAGGAGCAGCCGTGCGCACGCGATCGTCCAGAGGAGCTCCTCGAGCGGCGGCTCCGGTGCGGCGGCCATCTTCGTGCCCGGCCACGCGCGGAAGTTCTGGACGATCACCTCCTGCACGTGACCGTGCTCGGCATGCGCCGACGCGATCGCCTCGATCGTCCGAAGCCGCTCCGCACGCGTCTCGCCGATGCCGATCAGGAGCCCGGTCGTGAACGGGACGCGGGCCTCGCCGGCGAGGCGAAGCGCACGAAGGCGCGCCGCGGGCTGCTTGTCGGGCGAGCCGAAGTGCGGCCCGCCGCGGCGGAGTAGCCGCTCCGACACGCTCTCGAGCATCAGGCCCATCGAGGCGGAGACCGGCCGCAACCGCTCGTAGTCACCGGCCCCGAGCACGCCCGGATTGAGGTGCGGGAGCAGCCCGGTCTCGTCCAGCACGGCGCGTGCGGCGCGCTCGAGGTACTCGACGGTGGTCGAGCATCCCAGCGCAGCGAGCTCGTCGCGTGCGACGCGGTAGCGAAGCTCGGGCTTGTCGCCGAGCGTGAACAGTGCCTCGCGGCAGCCTGCGCCCGCCCCGGAGCGGGCGACCTCGAGCACCTCCTCGAGCGTCATGAAGGCGCGCTCTCCGCGCCTGCGGCGGATGCGCGAACGTGCAGTAGTGGCACACGTCGCGGCAGAGCTTCGTCAGCGGGACGAAGACCTTCGGGCTGTACGTGACGACGCGGTCGCGGGCTTGCTCCCGAACCGCACGTGCTTCTGCCTCGAGCTCGGTGAGCGGGCGGCGGAGGAGCTCCACCGGCCCATGTTAGAGACGCGGTCCCTCTGCGCCGCGCCTACATGCGTTGTGCGAGCGAGAGAACGTCGTCGACGAACGGCATCGTCACTTTGTAGACCCCGTCGCTGCGCACGGCGCGCTCGCCCTGATACCAGGCGGCGAGCGCGAGCCGCTGGTCGCCGCGGAAGACGGTGAGCAGGTGTTTGAGCAAGGTGACGCCGACCTCGACGTCGCCGTCGACGGTGTGCGGGACCCGCTTCCCGATCAGCACCGTCTCGACGTAGTCGCGGGTCGACGGCAGCGTCTGCATCACGCCGACCGCGCCCGACGACGAGACGAGCCGCGTCTGGTAGCCGGACTCCATCCAGGCGACGGCCCGCACGAGGTGGGGGTCGACACCGAGGCGGCCCGCCCAGGCGTCGAGGATCGCCTGCACGTCCTGCTTCTGCGCGACGAGCGACGGCGCGGGCGGCCGCGCCGGGACGACGAGGCGCTTGCCGATGACGATCGGCTGCGCCGGATCGACGTGGTTCGCGGCGGCGAGCGCCGTGACGGTCGTCCCGTAGCGCGCGGCGATCTCGGTGAGGTTGTCGCCGGCCTTCACGACGTACACCTGTGAGGCGATCGGCGTGTGCGAACGCACCGGCACGCTGTCGTGGTGGACGATCGCCCCGAGCGTGTGCGGACCGACGACGCCGTCGGCGGCCAGCCGTAACCGCGCCTGGTAGCGCCGTAGGGCAGCGGCGGTACGTCTCCCGTAGTAGCCGTCGAGCGCACCGGCGTACACGCCGTCGCGCGTCATCAGGAACTGGAGGACGGCGACGTCCCAGCCGAAGTCGCCCAGCTTGATCGTCCGCGAGCCGAACAGCGGCCCGCCGAGGGGGCCGAGAGCGGCGCGGGTCTTCGCGGTGGCGACGCCGACGGGCAGGCCGACCTTCCGCTGGAAGGCGTGGACGGCGGCCGCGGTCTTCGGGCCGGCCAGGCCGTCGATCGGCCCGAGATAGAGGCCGTGCGCACGGAGCGCGACCTGCAACCCGGCGATCTGCGGATTGACCGCCGCGTGCGCCGCCGCAGGAGCAAGCGCGAACGCGAGCGCGATGAGGATCGCTGCACGGCGCACCAGACCGCAGACTTCGGCCGGACCGCGCGACCTCCTTCTCGCGGCGAACGCTCAGGAGCCGTCGACGAGGCGCGCCCGCAGCCGGTCGATCTGTGCCCCGGCGACGCCTGCCTCGCGCACGTACCGATCGACCGCGCCGTACCGGCGCTCCAGCTCCTCGAGCGTGTGCAGCATCGCCCTCGCAGGCGTCCGCATCAGCTTGCGGCGCCGTTCGCGTTCGACCTCGTCGTCGACGGCCTCGATCCACGCGGGCCCGTTCGGAGCGAGGTTCTCCTCGGAGACGGCATAGTCGGCGGCGATCACCACCCGGTCGACGCCGGCGAGCCGCAGGAGCAAGGCCGACACGAGCCCGGTGCGGTCCTTGCCTCCGGCGCAATGGACGACCACCGTCCCGTCCACCGCCGCCACCGCACCCAGGGCGAGGCCGAAGCGGTCGCGGAACCGCTCCAGGAAGTCCACGTACGACCATGCGTAGTGGTCGGCGACGTCGTCCGACGCGTCGAGGCTCGCGTTGAGCTCGGTCAGGTAGGCCTCGTCGAGGGCATCGCCGAGCAGCGGGACGTGGACGACCTCCACGTCGACCGGCGGCGGCTGCTCGCCCTCGCGCTCGACCGGCCAGCGCAGATCGACGATCCGCACGACACCGTGCGCGGCGAGCGACCGCCATCCGGTCCCGGTCAGGTCGCCGACGTTGTCGGAGCGGACGATCGATCCGCGCGCCGTCGTCCCGCCGTCCGCCCGCGGCAGGCCGCCGAGGTCGCGTACGTTGAGACAGCCTTCCCAGTGGAGCGTGGTCAACTGGCCGTGCCGAGATAGGCCTCGATCACGCCGGGATCCTGCTGGATCTCCTGCGGCGTCCCCTCGGCGATCTTCCGTCCGAAGTCGAGCACGTGAATGCGCTCGGCGATGTTCATCACGAGCCCCATGTGATGCTCGACGAGCAGGACCGTGAGCTCGAAGTCGTCGCGGAGCTTGCGCACGAAGTCGCCCAGCTCGCTCACCTCCTCGTGGTTGAGCCCGCCGGCGGGCTCGTCGAGCAGCAGCAGGCGCGGGTCGGCGACGAGCGCGCGTGCGAGCTCGACGCGCTTGAGCGTCCCGAACGGCAGCCCGGACACCGGGCGTCCGCCGACGTCCTCGAGCCCGACGTAGCGGAGCACGTCGAACGCGCGGGTCCGCGCCGCGCGTCCGCCGAACGGCGTGCTGCGCGTGTGCGCACCCACGAGGACGTTGTCGAGAACGGTCATCGTGCGGAACAGCTCGACGTTCTGGAACGTTCGCGCGATGCCGCGCTTCGCGATCCGGTGCACGGGCGTGTGCAGAAGGCTCTTCCCGTCGAAGCGAAGCTCGCCGGCGTCGGGCTTGTAGAGGCGCGTGACGACGTTGAAGAGGGTGGTCTTGCCCGCGCCGTTGGGGCCGATCAGACCGACGATCTGGCCGGCATCGACGTCGAGCGAGACGTCGTCGATCGCGACGATGCCGCCGAACCGGCGGGTGACGTTGCGAATCTCGAGCAGCGCCATCGATGCCGGAGCTTACGTCAGCTCCGCCGGATCGGTCACCGGCAGCCTGCACGCGAAGCGCTCGCACAGGTAGACGGCCGCCTTGCCCTCGACGAGGCCGCGGCCCGAGAGCAGCGGCACGTCGTCGGCCGGGCCGAAGGCGATCACGTCGGTCGGGGCCGCACGCTCGACGGCGGCGCGCGCGACCCGTGCATCGGGCGCGCCCACGATCGCGATCTCGCGGTGCGCTGCGAGGTGCTGGTCGAGCGCGACGAGCATCCAGCCGAACGCGGTCGGGACACGCGGGATCGCGTCACGCACGAGCCGCAGCACGTCGACGCCTCGACGCTCGAGCTCCGCGTCGCCCCAGATGCGGCCCAGCCGCAGGAGGACGTACGCGAGCATCGAGTTCCCGCTCGGCGTCGGGTGGTCGTCGAGCTCGACCTTCGGTGCGATCAGCTGCTCGCCGTCGCCGGGCACCTGCACGAAGCCGCCGCCCGGGCCTGCGAAGAGCTCGAGGGCCGTCGTCGCGAGGCGGTGGGCGTCGCGCAGCCGCTCCGGATCCCCCGTCGCGACGTGCAGCTCGAGCAGGCCGTACGCGACGTCGGCGTAGTCGGAGAGGTAGCCGGTCCCCTTCGCCACCCCGTCTCGCCAGGTGCGGTGCAGCCGGCCGTCGGCCGTCGAGAGCGGGCCGAGCAGGAAGTCCGCGAGCCGGTCGGCGGCGCTGAGCCAGTCGGCGCGCCGGAACGCGCGCGCGCCCGCCGCCAGCGCCGCGAGCATGAGCCCGTTCCACGAGGCGACCGCCTTGTCGTCGCGAAGCGGTTTCGGGCGCTGCTCGCGCAGCCCGAACAACCGCGCGCGGGTCGCGTCGTCGAGCGGGCCACGCAGGATGAAGCGCCCGTGCTCGAACGGCTCGAGCAGCTTCTCGGGCGCGCCCTCGCCCGGCGCCCAGGTGAAGGTGAGGCCCTCGACGCCGGCGGTGTCCGCGTCCTGTGCCGATGCGAAGCCGCCGCCTTCGACGGCGAGCTCGCGCAGCACGTACTCGACGGTCTCCTCCGCGACGCGGCGGTACCGGTCGTCGCCGAAGCGCCGCCACGCGTGCACGTACACGGCCGCGAGCAGCGCGTTGTCGTAGAGCATCTTCTCGAAGTGGGGGACGAGCCAGCGCTCATCGACCGAGTAGCGGTGGAAACCGCCGCCGACGAGGTCGTACATGCCGCCGCGCGCCATCGCATCGAGGGTCGTCCGCGTCATCTCCTCCTCGCCGCGCCGCAGCAGGAACTCGAGCACGGGCGCAGGCGGGAACTTCGGCGCGCGGCCGAAGCCGCCCTCGCGCGGGTCGAAGGCGCCGCGGATGCCGCGCTCGGCGTCGTCAAGCAGCGACGCCGTGAGCGGCTCGCTCGACGGCTGCAGGCGCACCGAGGAGCGCAGGTGCTCGGCAAGCTCGGAGCTCGAGCGCTCGACGTCGCCGCGCCGTTCGGTCCACGCGTCGGCGACCGCGCGCAGCAGCTGGCGGAACGAGGGCAGGCCGTGGCGAGGCTCGGGCGGGTAGTAGGTGCCGCCGAAGAACGGCTTCCCGTCGGGTGTGAGGAAGACGGTCATCGGCCAGCCTCCGCCGCCGGTCAGCGCGACCACCGCGTCCATGTAGACGGCGTCGACGTCGGGACGCTCCTCCCGATCGACCTTCACGCAGACGAAGTGCTCGTTCATCAGCCCGGCGGTGGCGGCGTCCTCGAACGACTCGCGCTCCATCACGTGGCACCAGTGACACGCCGCGTAACCGATCGACAGCAGGATCGGCCGGTCCTCCGAGCGCGATCGCTCGAGCGCCTCGGGGCCCCACGGGTACCAGTCGACCGGGTTCGCGGCATGCTGGAGCAGGTACGGCGACGTCTCCTGCGCCAGGCGGTTCACACCGCTAGCGTAGGCCGATGCCTCAGCTCCCCGGCGGAACGGTCACCTTCGCGTTCACCGACATCGAGGGCTCGACGCGCCTCCTGCAGGAGCTCGGCGACGAGGTCTACGCGACCGTCTCGGCCGACCACCGGCGGATCGTGCGCACGACGTTCGGCGAGCACGGCGGCACCGAGATCGACACGCAGGGCGACGCGTTCTTCTACTCCTTCGCGCGCGCACGCGACGCGGCGGCCGCCGCCGTCGATGCGCAACGCACGTTGCGGAAGCACGATTGGCCGCAGGGCAGGGAGCTCCGCGTGCGCATGGGGCTCCACACCGGCGAGCCGCACGTGGGTGACGAGGGCTACCTCGGGATGGACGTGGTGCGCGCGGCGCGCATCGCGGCGGCCGGGCACGGCGGTCAGATCCTCGTCTCGGAGACCACGCGTGCGCTGCTCGGGAACCAGCTCCCGGAGGGGGTCGCCGTCCACGACCTGGGCGAGCAGAGCCTCAAGGACATCCAGCACGAGCACATCTTCGAGCTCTCCGTCGACGGGCAGCGGGCCGGGTACAGGCCGCTGAACACGCCGGAGGCGAAGGCGCGCTCCGACGACTTCGCTGCGCGCTTCGAGCAGCGCATCCAGGGTTACGTCGAGCGCCAGCTGGAGCGCGCGCTCGCCGGCGAGGGGGCCGACGCGCCGATCGAGGCGCAGGGGCTGACCAGGATGGCGCTCGGCGGTCTCGGGATCGCGTTCGCGGGGCTCGCGGGCCTCGTGCTGCTCGCAGCGCTGATCGTGGTGCTCGTCAAGCTCGTGTCCTGAGCTTGCGGGCCCCCTCGACGAGCAGCCCGATCCCGAAGGCGACGCCGAGCGCGACGATGAGGGCGAGGACCGGGCGGTCCTCGAATGCCTTGCCGCCGAAGTAGCCGAGCAGGCTCGCGTACAGCGCCCAGAAGACGGCAGCGATCGCGGAGAACACCGCGAACCGGCGCCACTCGTAGCGCGTGAGGCCGCAGGTGAAGGTGGTCGCGGTTCTGCCGCCGGGCACGAAGCGCGCGACGAGGATGATCACGCCGCCCCGGCGGTCGAGCTGGCCGCGTGCCCAGACGAGCGCGCGTGTGCTCCGCTCGCCGGCGAAGAAGCGGCGGCGCATCGGCTCGCCGGCGTACTTGCCGAGCACGTACGAGGTGTTGTCGCCGATCCACGCGCCGGCGGCCGCGGCGAGGATCACCCAGCCGAGCGTCAGCTTCGGGCCGGTGGTGCAGAGGATGCCCGCGACGATCACCGCGGTCTCGCTCGGCAGGATCGGCAGGACGGCGTCGCCGGCCGACAGCGCGAAGACGATCACGTACGCCTGAGGCGCGTCCCAGAGGAGGTCGAGGAGCGAGTCGAACACGCGGCCGCGAAGCGTAGTCGGGGTCAGACCCGGGTCTGACCCCGGGTGGCCGGTGCAGACCGGCTACGCGGGCCAGCGCGCGGCGCGGTACACCTGGCCGTCCAGCGTCCGCCCGAGCAGCCCGGCCAAGCGGCGTGAGACGGCGAGCAGCGCATCGAGATCGATCCCCGTCGCAACGCGGTCGCGCTCGAGCTGCCACACGAGGTCCTCCGTCGCGATGTTCCCGGTCGCCTGCGGCGAGAACGGGCAGCCGCCGAGTCCGCCGACCGACGCGTCGACGACCGCGGCGCCCGCCTCGAGCGCCGCCCATGCGCACGCGTACCCCGTGTTGCGCGTGTTGTGCAGATGCACCCCGACCGGCCGCCCGAGGATCGAAACCCGCTCGACGAGCCGCAAGACGCGGCGCGGCGTCGCAACGCCGATCGTGTCGGCGAGGACGAGCTCGTCCGCGCCGGCGAGCCGCTCGCACAGCGTCGCCACCGCCGCCGGGTCGACCTCTCCCTCGAACGGGCAGCCCCACGCGCACGACACCGTCACCGTGACCGGCACCGAGGCACGCGAGACGATCGCGAGGACGCGCTCGACCGCCTCTTCCAGCGACGCGTTCGCGTTCCGGCGGTTGAACGTCTCGGTCGCTGCCAGCCCGCAGTTGACCCGGTCGAGCCCGGACGCGGCCAGGCGCTCGTAGCCCCGCTCGTTGAGGACGAGCCCCGAGAGCTCCGTTCCCTCGCGGCGCTCGACCCCGGCCACCACCTCCTCGGCGCCGTCCATCTGCGGCACGAGATCGCCGCGCACGAACGAGACGGCCTCGACGCGCGGTAGCCGCGCGGCCGCGAGCTGCGACACGAGCTCTGCACGCACCGGCGGCGCGAGCACCTCGGGCTCGTTCTGGAGACCGTCGCGCGGCCCGACGTCGCAGATCGTCACCCGCACGTCGTCACCGGCCGACTGCCGCTACGAGATGCGCTTCCAGGCCTCGGTGAGCACGTCGCCGAGGATGCCGACGATCTGCGAGAACTCCTCCTCACGCGCGACGAGCGGCGGCGAGATCTGCACGACCGGGTCGCCGCGGTCGTCGGCACGGCAGATCAGTCCCCGCTCGAACAGCTCCGGCGAGACGAAGCCGCGGAGGAGCGTCTCCGACTCGGCGGCGCTGAACCCGGCGGGCGCGCGCGTCGCGCCCGGCTCGCCTCCTGCGATCCCGGTCCCCCGCTCCTTGTCCTTGACGAGCTCGAGCGCCCACATGTAGCCGGCTCCCCGCAGGTCGCCGACGATGTCGAGGTCGAGGAGGGTCGCGAGCTGCTCGCGGAAGGCCCCCTCGTGCTCGGCGACGCCGGACACGATGCCGTCGCGCTCCATGATCTCGAGGTTCTTCAGCGCGACGGCGCACGAGACCGGATGCCCGCCGAACGTGATCCCGTGCGTCAGCATCGCGGTCTTCTCGGCGAACGGCTCGAACACGCGCTCACCCGCCAGCACGGCACCGATCGGTGCGTACGCCGACGACAGGCCCTTCGCGCACGTGATCAGATCGGGCCTGATGTCGTATTTCGCGCTCGCAAACCACGATCCGACGCGGCCGAAGCCGGTGATCACCTCGTCGGCGCAGAGCAGGATGCCGTAGCGGTCGCAGATCTCGCGCACGCCCCGGAAGTAGCCCGTCGGCGGCGTGAAGGAGCCGCCGGCGTTCTGGATCGGCTCCATGATCACCATCGCGACCGTCTCGGGCCCGGCCTGCTCGATCGCGCTGTCGAGGTCCTCGAGCAGGAACGCGGTGAACTCGGCCTCGGTCTCGTCCGGCGGGCGGTGGTAACGGTTGGTGTTGCGCACGTGCAGCACGTCCGGCACGAGCGGCTCGAACGGCGCGCGTAGCGCCGGCACGCCGTTGATCGAGAGCGCGCCCATGGTCGTGCCGTGGTACGCCGTTCGGCGCGCGACCGCCTTCCAGCGGCGCTCGCCTCGCGCCATGTGGTACTGCCGCGCGATCTTCCACGCGGACTCGACTGCCTCGGAGCCGCCGGAGACGAAGAACGCCCGGTTCACGGAGTCGGGACTCAGCTCGTCGAGCCTCGCCGCGAGCTCGATCGACCGCGGATGCGCGTACGACCAGTTCGTGTAGTACGGCAACTCGCGCATCTGCTCGTGCGCGACCTGCCCGATCTCGTCGCCGTACGAGTAGCCGATGTTGACGGCGAACAGGCCTGCGAGCGCGTCGAGGTAGCGCTTGCCGTGATCGTCGTAGAGGTAGCAACCCTCGCCGCGGACGATCACCGGCGCCTCGTACTCGTGCATGCGAGTGAAGTGCAGCCACAGATGGTCGCGCGCGGCGCTGCGGTGATCGATGTCGGGCATCGGCGGAGGATACGCGCTGGTCACGGATCAACCATCTAGTCGTCGTCGTAGTCGTGGATTCGCCGCGGCGTGACACGCACGATCAGCCGGTCGACCGGGGTGTGCCAGTCCTTCCCGGTGTACTTGCGCGACATCGCGTGCATGTTGCGTGTGCCGACGTCGTCCTCCAGCTCGGCGATGCCTTCGACCTCGACGTACCGGTACGGGTTGTCCCTGTCCCACACGAGGATGCTGACATGCGGGTCGCGGCGCAGGTTCCGTCCCTTCGCACGCTTGTTGGTGGTGTTGAACACCGGACGCCCGTCCTCCTCGTCGACCCACACGATCGTCGTCTGCGGCGAGCCGTCCGCGCCGACGGTCGCGACGACCGCGTAGTTCTTCGCGCGGAACAGCTCGAGCTGTTCGTCGGTCAGCCTGGGCACGCGCGACGACGCTACTTCACGACCGTCGGGATGTTGGTGATCTTCCCCGCCTTCATCTCGGCCTCCACCTTGTGCACGGCGGCGGGGATCCCTGCCGGCGTCTTCGGCGAGAACCGTCCGATCCCGACGCCGTTCGAGTCGATGCCGTAGACGACGTCACGGCCGCCCTTGAAGTTCCCCGCCTTGGCGGTCGCGATCGCGTCGTAGACCGCGGTGTCGACGCGCTTCAGGGCCGAGGTGAGGACGTACGGGCCGAGGTAGCCCTGGTCGGCGTCGACGCCGATCCCCCAGACGTTCTGCTCCTTGGCGGCGTCGAGCGCTCCCAGCCCGCAGCCGCCGGCGACCTGGAACACGACGACCGAGCCCGCGGCGATCTGGGTGAGCGCGACCTCCTTGCACTTGGACGGGTTCGAGAAGTCCTGCGAATAGCCGTTCAGCGTCTGCACGCCCGGGAAGGACGCCTTCGCGCCCGCCTGGAAGCCGGCGATGTAGCGGTCGACCGGCGGCTGCTTCTGCCCCCCGACGCTCGAGACGATCTTCCCGCCGCGGGCCTTGGCGGCGAGCCCGGCCGCGTAGCCGGCCAGGTAGCCGGCCTCCTGCTCGCGGAACAGCAGCCCCTCGACGTTCGGCAGGTTGTTCTCGTCGGCGTTCGAGACGTCGACGATCGCGAAGTGGTTCTTCGGGAATTCCTTGGCGACCGTGGCCATCGCCTGGATCTCGGTGAAGCCCACGCCGATGATCAGGTTGTAGCCCTGCTGCGCGAGCGCGGTCAGGTTCGGGATGTAGTCCTGCGACGAGTCGGCCGTGATCACGCGGCCGTGCACCCCGAGGTTGTGCTCCGCGCGCAGCAGCCCCACGTACGCGAGGTGGTTGAAGCTCCGGTCGTTGAGACCGCCCGTGTCCGTCGAGAGGCCGACCCTGAAGGTGGACGCGGCCGTCGTCGTGGTCTCGGACGCCTGCTTCTTCGAGCCGCAGCCGGCGAGGACGAGCGCCAGCGCGAAGGTGACGGCGAGGAGCGCGGTCGTCTTCATGCGTCCGATTCTATGGACGCGACGCGTCGGCGAGGATCTCGCGCCAGCGCGTGAACAGCACCTGGTGCGTCCCCTCGACGAGGTGCGGCTCGGCGCGCGGGAGCCGCCGCTCGAACTCGAGCGCAATCGACGGCGGCGTGACCCGGTCGCGATCGCCCCACCAGAGCGACACCGGGGCGCTCACGTCCGCGAGGCCGAAGCCCCACGGCCGCCCGAGGTACGCAAGCTCGCGCGCGAGCCACTCGCCGCCGCTGCGAAACGACTCGGCACGGCCCCGCGCGTAGGCGTCGTCGGTCTCCGGCGCGCCGGTCGGCGGCGTGACCGAGCGGCTCCATCGCTCGAGGCCGCGCGCCGCGAACCGCGGCGAGATCCGCGCCAGCCGCATCGCCGTGCGAACCGGCGCGGGCAGCGCCCGGGCGCCGTCCGGGACCGGCATCGAGGCGACGAGCGCGACCCGCGTGACGCGCGCCGGGGCGGCCGCAGCGGCGGCGAGCGCGTGCGGGCCGCCGGCCGACCAGCCGACGACCGCGAACCGCTCGACGCCGCGCGCGTCGAGGCCCGCGAGCAGCTCCCCGGCGAAGGAGAGCAGCGTCCTGCCCGCGACCGGCGGGCCGCAGCGGTCGACGGCGAGCAGGCGAACCCCGAGCGAGTGCGCGATGCCGTCGTCGGGGTGGCGCGAGAGGCGCGAGTCACCGCCGCCGTGCAGGTAGACGACGGGCACTCCGGCCGCGTCGCCGACGTCGTCGACCGTCAGCGCCGGGTGACGATCAGGGTTGCGCTCATGCCGAGGGCGCGGTGATTCGCGAGCGAGCACCAGAGCGAGTATCGCCCCGGGCAGGAGCCTGAGCGAGAGGTCGGCGTGCCCGCCGGCGGGGACCGTGCCGATCCCGGCGATGTGCCGCGACCCGCGGCGCTGCAGGCGCAGGTCGTGGGCGTCCTGGCCGTCGTTCACGAGCTCGACGATCGCCGGGCCCGCCTTCACGCGCAGCCGCGAAAGCACCAGCGAGTACTCGCGGGCCACCACCTGGATCCGCGCCGGGGCGGGAGTCGACGCCGCCCGGACGGACCCGGCGCCGGCGACGACGACGGCCACGGCAAGGACGGCGGCTGCGGCCGCCCGCCTCACTTGACCAGGGTCGGCCGCGGAAACCGCTTCGCGTTCGGGATCACGCGCTCCGCCTCGGTCTGCAGCCACTGCTCGAGCAGCGACGAGTAGACGGCACGAAAGTCCGACGTCGGCTTGAGGTTGCCGTCGGCGTCGAGCGCGCTCAGCCCGGGGAACTCGCCGACCTGGGCGCCGGCGGCGTGCGCCCCGATCAGGAAGCCGCAGCCCGCGGCCCCGTGGTCGGTGCCGCCCGACCCGTTCTCCTGTGCGCGGCGGCCGAACTCGCTCCAGACGAGCGTGAGGACGCGGTTCGCGATCCCGCGCGCCTCGAGATCGCGCTGGAACGAGTAGAGCGAGGAGGCGGTCGTCTGCAGCGCAGGCACGAGCTCCGAGGTCTGGTCGGCGTGCGTGTCGTACGAGCCGGTCGCCTCGAGGGCGACGCAGTGGAGCGGCAGGCCGGCGGCGATCATCGCGGCGATGCCCTGCAGCTGGGTCGGGAACGAGTCGCTCGACGCGGGATACGTGACCGGCGGCGCGATCTTCTGGTTCGCGAACGGCAGGAGCTGCCGGCGCAGCCGGTCGGACTGCCGTGCGACGCCGGCCGCGGTCGCGAACTGGGGGTCGTGCGACCTGATCGCGCCGAGCTCGCCGATCGCGTCCATCAGGCGGTTCTGCACCGTCCCCCAGACGCCGGGCGTGTAGAAGTCGTACTGCCCCGGCGCGTCGATCGTGGCGACCGGGACCTTCCCGGTCGCGAGGCTCGGCTGGAGCGAGCCGCCGAGCGAGAGGCCCTGGAGCGGGTTGTCCGCGGAGCCGGTCGCGTCGAGGTAGCGGCCGAGCCACCCGGTGAGCAGGCGTGCGTCGGTCGCGCCCACCTCCCAGTAGTGGCGGGAGGTGAAGTGCGACTGGTCGGGGTGGTCGTAGCCGATCGCGGGGAACACCGTGACCTTCCCCTCGTCGTGCAGCTGGGCGATCGGCGCGAGCGCCGGGTGCCACTGGAGCCGCGTGTCCTCGGTGAACGGCGTCCCGCCCGTGACCGCGAGAGCGGCGCGGTACTTCGCGTACAGCGGGTCGCCCTCGGGGTAGAGCAGCGAGAGCGAGTCGGCGCCGCCCTGCAGGAAGACGCTGACGAGGATCGGCTTGGGCGTCGCCGCAGCGGCGTTCGCGATCCCCTCGTCGAAGAGCGAGAGCTTGCCTGCGCCGTACACGGCCAGCGCCATCCCGAGCGAGCGCGAGACGAAGCCGCGGCGCGTCAGGCCGGTGCCGGCCGGCACCGGCATGCCCGGCTCGATCGACGGCAGCCCGCGCCCCGCCGCGGCGCGCAGCAGGTCGGCGCGCGTGCACTCGTCGCAGACGAAGCGCCTCGTCATGCCGTCTGCAGGTCGGGGGAGATGGCGACGAGCTGCCGGAGCGCGTTCTGCACGAGCACCGGGTACTGCTGCTGCTTCCAGCTCGCGTTGCCCGCGTCGCCGAGGGCGCGCTTCGCGAACGTCTGGAGCGCGTAGACGGTGCTCTCGGAGAGCGGTGGGTCGTTCCAGAAGCTGAGGGCGCGGGCGACGAGCTCCTTGGCGTCGTTCGGCTCCTTCGCCTTCTGCGGGTCGAGCGTGCTGTCGCGGAGCATCTGCTGCACCGCGTACCAGCGTCCGCGGAAGGTCGCCGTGTCGAGCCAGCGCGTGTAGTCCCAGCCCGCGACGTTCGGCGGGTAGAAGAGCTGCTGGCCGCAGAGGTCGCCGATCCACGCCCAGCTGGTCGTGGTGATCCCCGCGCCGATCCGTCGAAGCAGCCCGGCGGTGTGCACGATCGGCGGCTTCATCAGCCGGGGCCCCAGGTAGAGCGTCGGGTGGCCGAGGATCGCGGCGAGGACCGGCTTCACCTGGTGGCCGTCCCGGTAGATCGCCTCGAGCGACGCCTGCGTGCCTCGGTCGGGAGGCGTCGGCACGAAGTAGCTCCAGAGCTTCTGCACGAAGAACGACGGGTGCTTGGGATGCGAGAGGCAGAGGTCGACCGCGTCGCGCCAGTCGAAGTTCCCGCTCTTGCCGAAGACGTGCTTGATCCCCGTGTCGTGCCGGCTCGCGTCGAAGTGGAAGTCGTACGCCCCGACGCCGCGCCGCCAGCGGTTCTGCCAGCCGGTCAGCGAGCGCGCCTGTTCGCGGACGTCGCGCTCGGTGTACGCGCCGCGGTCGGCGCCGAGCGTGAACAGCTCCATCATCTCGCGCCCGTAGTTCTCGTTCGGGGAGCCCTTCTCGTTCTCGAGCCCGTTCAGCCACTCGAGCATCGCCGGATTCGCCGTGACGTCGCGCAGCAGGTCGTGGAACGAGCCGAGCGCGTGCTTCCGGAACAGCTCGTTCTGCTGCAGCATCAGCTTCTGGCTGCCGACGCCGGTGTTCGAGGTCGCGAACCAGTCGTGCCAGTTCAGCGTCATCCGCTCGACGAGCGGACGGCTCGTGCGCACCATGCGGTCGAGCCACCAGACGTGGTCCTCGCCCCACGCCGAGGACGGCGCGAGCGGGTGGCCCTTGTCATCGTGGGGCTTCGGCCCGACGAGCCGCTCGAGCCCGGGGTTCGTCAGCTGGTGGACGGCGCCGGCGAGGCCGAGCTTCGCGAGCGCCGCCGCCTCCCCGGGCCGGGGCCCGAAGCCGGCGCGCCAGAGCAGCCGCTCGGCCTGCAGCTTGCCGAAGGGACCACGGTAGACAGGCGGCGGCGACACCTCCGGAAGATGGTCGGCGGCCGCCGCGCCGGGGCCGATCCCCCGGAGGAGTGACGACTACGCCCGGTGCCAGACGAGCAGCACACGCGGCGCGCCGCGGCCGTCGTAGCTCTCGTCGACCCGCTCGACCTCGAAGCCGAGCGAGCGGTGGAAGGCGACCGACGCCTCGTTCACCGGCGACGTGACCGCGCGCACGGTCGACCGCGGCGCCACGGCGTCGAAGAAGCGCGCGTAGAGCGCACGTGCGATCCCGCGGCCGCGCAGGGCGGGATCGACGCCGACGAAGTGCACGTACGCCTCGTCGGCGAACGACTGCGACCGGAAGCCGCACAGGAAGCCGGCCAGCTCGCCCTGCTCCTCGGCCGCGAAGGACGTGTCGGAGAAGTGGACGAAGAACAGCTTCGGCAGCATCGCGGCCATCTGCCGGCCTCCCCACCACTCGTCGACGACGGCGATCACGCGGCCGTAGTCGGACGGAGCGAGCGGCCGGACGACCCAGGTCATAGGCTTGAGCGTATGCACATCCTCGTCCTGGGCGGAACGCAGTTCCTCGGCCGCCACGTCGTCGACACGGCCCTCGACCGCGGCCACGCGGTGACGCTGTTCAACCGCGGGCAGACCCGCCCCGAGCTCTATCCGGAGGTCGAGCGGCTGCGCGGCGACCGGGACGGCGATCTCGGGTCGCTCGCGGGCCGCTCGTTCGACGCCGTCGTCGACACGAGCGGGTATCTGCCCCGCGTCGTCGGGGCGACGCTCGACGCGCTGGGCGACGTCGGCCACTACACCTTCGTCTCGTCGGTCTCGGTGTACGCGTCGCTCGCCGAGCCTGCCGGCGAGGACGCCCCCACCGCGCCGCTCGAAGAGGAGACGGAGGAGTTCCGCGGGCCGTCGTACGGGCCGCTGAAGGCACTGTGCGAGGCGGTCGTGCGGGAGCGATTCCCGGACGCGTTCGTCCCGCGGCCGGGGCTGATCGTGGGGCCGTGGGACCCGACCGGCCGCTTCACCTACTGGCCCGAGCGCTTCCTCGAGCCGGGACCCGTGCTCGCGCCCGCACCGCCGTCGGCGGCGGCGCAGGTGATCGACGCGCGGGATCTCGCGTCCTGGATCGTCGACGCCGCCGAGACCGGCCTCGCGGGCACCTTCAACGCGGTCGCACCTCCGGTCGCGCGCGGCGAGCTGATCGAGACGTGCCGGATGGCCGCCGGCTCGGACGCGGAGGTCGTGTGGGTCGACCCCGACTTCCTCGCCGAGCACGGGGTCGGCGAGTGGATGGAGCTGCCGCTCTGGCTCCACGACCCCGCGTACGCGGCGATGCTCTCGACGCCGGTCGAGCGCGCGCTCGTGGCGGGCCTCACGATCCGTCCCCTCGTCGAGACCGTCGCCGCGACGCTCGAGTGGCTCGCGGGCGGCGACCACCGGCCGTCCGACCCCCGCCCGGCCGGGCTCGACCGGGCCAAGGAGCGGCGGATCCTCGAGGCGTGGGCCGCGGTCGGCCCCATGCGGTAGGTTCCGGCGGGAGTGCCGGTGACGATCTCCCTCCTCGCGTCCGGGCTTTCGACCGGCCAGAAGCTCGGCATCGCCGCTGCCGGCTTCATCTTCATCGCGTTCGCGCTGACCTGCTCGTTCCTGCTCCCGAAGCGCAACCCGAACTTCCCCGGCCGGCACATGGGCTGGTTCGTCGTCGTCGTCGCGCTGTTCGTGATCGGGATGCTGGCCGCCGTGCTCGGGTTCGGCAGGGAGCGGGGCGAGGCGAGCGCCGCGCCGCCCCCGACCACGACCGCGGCCACGACCGGACCCACCGTCCAGGGCGACCCCGTCGCCGGCAAGCAGGTGTTCGAGACGGCGGGCTGCAAGACGTGCCACACCCTGAAGGCGGCCGGAGCGACCGGCACCGTCGGGCCGAACCTCGACCAGCTCAAGCCCGCGGAGGCGATCGTCGTGCACCAGGTGACGAACGGCGGCGCCATCATGCCCGCCTTCAAGTCGCAGCTGACGGCGAAGCAGATCCAGGACGTCGCGGCCTTCGTCTACACGTCGACGCACTGAGCGCCCGAAATCCCTCCAGAAACAGCGAACCCGCTCTCTCGAGCGGGGTCGCCGCAGGTCGTGCAGTGCCGGACAGTGTCAGGGGGAGCCGGCAGACCGCATCGTGGGACAGATCCCATCTGGCGGCCATCGCTCGGAAGGGTGATTCTTCGCGTGGAGCGGAGAAGGAGGGATTCGAACCCTCGAGGCAGGGATTTCCCCACCTAACGCCTTAGCAGGGCGCCGCCTTCAGCCACTCGGCCACTTCTCCGGGCGCGCGCGAATCGTAGATGAACCCCCTGCCGAATGCCCGGTACGCTGTCGCCCGCGCGGAGGGGTGGCAGAGCGGTCGAATGCGGCGGTCTCGAAAACCGTTACCGGCGGTTCCGTCGGTCGAGGGTTCAAATCCCTCCCCCTCCGCCTCTACTGCTCGGACTCGACTGTGCACAAAGGACTGCGGTGCGATACTCCAGGCGACGTGTACCCGTTCCGGGCGCCCGACGTCGCGCGCAAGCTCCGCTCGCTCACGCGTGCGTAGAGCCGGGCCCGCGCTCGCGGTCGCACTGCTGGCTGCTGCACTTCTGCCGTCGACGGCCTCCGCCCACGCGGGACGGGTCGCGCCTGCTGCGACCGACTACCTGGCCCGGATCTCGTACCTCCCTCCGGGACTCGAGGCGCGGGTGGTCGACGGCGACCAGGAGATGTGGCTGCGCGCCTCACCCGCACTGAACGTCGTCGTCGTCGGCCTGCGCGGCGAGCCGTATCTCCGTTTCACCTCCACCGGAGTCGCGGTCAACACCCGCGCCGCGACCTGGTATCTCAACCGCCTGCGGCCGGAAGTCGTCCCGCGCGGGCTCACCGCGACCACCCCGCCGCTCTGGAAGAGGCTGACGGCACGGCACCGGTGGACGTGGCACGAGGATCGGATGCACGCCCTCGTCCTGGCCGCCCACCCTGCCGGGAACGTGTACCTCGGCCGCTGGGCCGTCCCCCTCGTGATCGACGGCCGCAGGACGGCGATCCGCGGGGGGCTCTGGCAGTCGGCTCCGGCTTCGCTGCTCTGGTTCTGGCCGATCCTCCTTGCGCTCGTCTGCGTCCCGGCGCTCCTCAAGCTGCGTGAGGCGCGGCTCGGGTCACCCGTCGGTGCGGCGCTCGCCGTGGTGGCACTCGTGTCCTCAACCGTCGCTCGGCTCGGCCGCGAGCTGTACGGCCGTCCGACCGTCTCCTCGTGGCAACTCGCGCTCGTCGCGAGCACCTGCCTCGTCGCGGTCGCGCTCGCGGCGTCGTACAGCCGCCGCGACTGGCGCAAGATCGGCGGCCTCGCGATCGGAGTCGCCGCTACCTACCAGGGCCTCGCGCTCGTGGCGACTCTCCGCGACGGCTGGGTGCTCGCGGCGATTCCCGGCTGGCTGGAGCGCACGGCGACCGCGCTCTCGCTCGCCTCGGGCGTCGCCCTGGTCGTCGTCTCGGTCACGGGCGGCATCCCCGACCGCGAGCCCGAAGAGGCGCCCAACACCGAGCGCGGAGCCGAGCTGCTAGTCGACCGGTGAGCGGGCGGCGCGGCGCCGGATCAGCAGCCGTGCGGCGATCCCGAGCGCGAGCGCCAGGACGACCGCGGCAATGATCTCGGTCCGGCTGCTGCTGCCGCCGCCACCGCCGTCCACGGGCGCCGCCGAGCCGGGGCCGTCGCTCGTCGACACCTTCACGCCGGCTGCGGACGCGAGCTTGACGACGGCGGCCGTTGCGGCGTCGGCCATCCCGGCCGGCGTCGGTGTGACCTCGATGCCCGAGAGGGCTCGGTTGCCGGCCGACGGATCGTGCTTCCACTGCGCGAAGCCGAGCCCGTTCGGCATCACGACGACCAGCCGCGTCTTCGCCTTGAACCAGTACGAGTCCTCGGTGTCGAGGAAGCGCGCATAGTACCGGGGCTTGCGGAAGAGCACCGGCACCGAGCCGAGGTCGTAGCTCGACCAGATGAGCGCGACCCGCACCGGAAACCCCTGGGCGTTCGCGGACTTCACGACTGCCAGCAGCTTCTGCCGCGAGGAGTTCGGGATCTTCGCGTCGTAGGAGAGGAAGACCTTCTGCCCGATCAGGTAGTCGCTCGCCGGGTCGCCGTCGGCGTGCGCCGGGCCCGGGCGGAGCCCGCCCGCGAGCGCCACGAGGAGCAGCAGGCAGACTGCGCGCCCTGAGCGCCTAGGCACGCAGCCCTTCCTCGCGTCCCGGCAGGAGCGGGAACGAGCGCAGAGGACGTGGCGGAACGACGTAGTTGGCGCGGTGGGTGACGAAGATGAACTCGTTGATCCCGTTGTTGGTCGTCTCCGTGATCGACGGGTCGACGAACGTGGCTCGGGCGGCGTTCATCGCCTTCCGCGTCTTGACGAAGTCGGCGACCGTCTGCTGCAGGGCGACGAAGTGGAGTCCCGCCTCGCCGCCGTCGGTCGTGTCGAAGTCGCGGCGGAGGATGAGCGGCATCCCGTTGCGGCGCGCGACGGCCGACGACTGGGCGTGGCCGACGACGCCGTAGCGCTTCGCCGCTTGCACGAGCTCGTGGGGATGACTCGGCGCATCCGTCGTGAAGCGCGCGACCTGTGTCGGCGTCACCTCGGGCGCGTACATGCGGGCAACGCGCTGGCGCTCGTCGAGGAGCCCGTACCAGCTCTCGAGCCGCAGCCGCATCCGGCTCACGTGCATCGTCGTGCCGCCCGTGAACGGCCCAGCGGTGATCGTGATTGCGTCCTCCGACGCCTGGTTCTTGCGAAGGCCCGATTTGAACCCCATGTAGAGCGGCGCGCTCGCGGGGACCGGCCGGCCCGCCGGGAGGCCCGAGACGTCCTGGTGCGCCGCGGGGAGGCGGTCTCCGACGAAGCCGGTCCGGAGCTCGCGCAGCGCGAGCACGCCGCGAAGGTCGAGGGATCCGTCCGCTCCCGGGAGCGGACGGCCGTGGACGAGCGCCGCGACGACCGCATCGAGCCGCGAGTCGTCGTCGCAGGCGAGGTGGAGGCAGGCGTCGTAGTCGTCGAGCCGGGGCAGCTCGAAGCTGGCGAGCGGCTCGGGGCGCGGCACGGGCGAGCGCACGCCGAGGACGCGCTCGAAGTAGTGCGGCCCCCACGACGCGCTGAAGAGCAGACCGTCCGGCCCCCACTGGAAGCGCCTCTCGAGCGTGCGCAGGGCGGCCTCGAGCACTCGCGCCGAGTGAGGCGACGGATGTCCGTCGACGTCGAACAGGAGCAGCCGGACGTGCCTCGGCGCGATCGCATTGCCGTGCTCGTCGCGATTCAGTGTCGCATCCCAGGCGTGTTGACGCAGTGGGAGGCCGGGCGGCACGGCGCCCAGTGCGACCCGGGGCTCTCCGCCCGAGGCGAGCCGGTCGATCAGCGCGGCCGCACCGCCGCCGAGACCGATGGCGACGGCGCCCGCGGAGAGGACGAAGCGGCGGCGTGTGACGCGGGGGTTCACGAGGACACCGTCGCATGGAGCAGGGAGAGGACGACGATCACGGCGATCACTCCTGACAGAAGGGCAAGGAAGGAGACGAGCAAGCGCAGGCGGACGTTCATCCGGCGGCCCGGTCGATCACGGTTGCGTCGAAGGGCGCGCGCGCCCGGGGCGTGATGTGGAACGTGAGCGACCAGCGGCCCGACATGACGAGCGCCGGAGCGCTTCGCGTGTAGAGACCCGGAGAGGTCTCGACGAGCTGGTACTCGAGACTTCCCATGTTCATCTCGAGCATCCCGAACGAGAGAGTCACGTTCGCGGCGCGTACGGGCCGGCCGCCGTGCTCGAGAAGCAGGGCGAAACGGTCGGTCTCGCCGACCCTGTTCGGGCTCACGAGAACGCGCAGGGTGTAGCCGTTGATCCGCACGGTCGAGTCGACGTGGCCCGGCCCCACGGTCGCGAGCTTCGAGTTCTCGGCGGCGAGCGCGGCGGGCGGAGGCGGGAGGCTCGAGAGAACGGCGGCCGCGAGGACTGCCGCGACGACGATCCCGGTTTCGGCCGCGACCATCTTCCGCAGCAGCCGTCCGGCGCCCTCGCCGAGCGCGGCCTCCTCGCGCGCGGCGGCGAGCGCGGGCCGGTTGCGCCGCAGGTTGACCGAGGCGAAGGCGAGCGCCGCCACGACGAGGCCGAGCTTGACGAGGATCGCGACGCCGTACGACGTCTGCCACAGCGCGGCGAGCAGCGGCAGGTGGACGATCGTCGCCCCGATCCCGCTCGCGAGGAGCAGCACGACGGAGGCGAAGGCGACGTTCGAGAAGCGGGGCACGACGACGGCGAGCGCCGGCACGCGGCCCGCGGCGGGCAGCGCAGCACCCAGCACGAGCAGGCCGACGAGGCCGCCGAGCCAGACCGAGCCGGCGGCGAGATGCACCCAGTCGAGGAGGAGCGAGACCCCGCGTGGGGCGGTCTGCGCGGCATGTCCCGCGAGGCCGGGGACGAGGAGCACCGCAGCGGCCGCCAGGAGCGCGCCGAGGAGGGAGAGAAGCTCCGCGATCGACCGCCGCTCGCGCTCGGGCCGGTCGAGCCAGAGCGCGCCTGCCGCGGCGACCGTCAACAGCCCGAGGCACAGCTCGAGGTCGACCCAGGCGCGGCCGAACGCCGTGACTCGGAAGAGCGGCACGAGAGCCGCGACGGCGAAGACTGAGCGTTGTGTGTCGATCGAGGTCGCGACGTCGACGTAGACGGGGACCGCGATCAGCGCGACCGCGACGGCGACTCCAAAGGCGATTTCGAGCGGGCGCAGGCCCGTCCCGCCGCTGAGCCGCGCGACGGGGCGCGCCACGAGGGCCCGCAGCACGAACAGGCCGATCGCGATCATCACGCTGAGGAACGCGAGCCAGCGGCTCACGACCGCATCCGGATTCGTCGCGGAGGCGTTCGAGTGCGGAACCCGGAACTGCGGAGGGGCGCCCGGTGCCGGCCCGACTCCAAACGTGAAGTATCCCTGCACCGGATGCCCGTCGACCGAGATCGCCCGCCAGTAGACGAGGTACCAGCCCTCCGGCAGGTGCGGTCGCACCGGCACGAGGAGCGTGTCCGGGTTCGAGGGAGAGCGGTGGACAGCCGCCGTCGCCAGCTCGTGGCCCTGCGGGTCGCCGACCTCGATCGTCGCGAAGCGTGGCTCGACCGCCTCGTCGTACGTGAGCGCGACCTCGCGCGGCGAATGCGCGAGGACGGCGTTCTCGGCCGGCACCGTCCGCACGATGTACGCGTGCGCAGAGGCGGTCGCCGGCACGGCCAGCGCACCGGCAACCACCGCGAGAAGCACGGCGAGGCGGCTGGCCGTCACACGAGCTCCCGCCCCTCCCGCCCGCCGCCTCCGACGCCACCGCGCAGGAGCGCTGCGAGCGCGACGAGCAGCGCCAGCGCACCGAGCACGACGCCGGACAGCGGCAGCAACGAGCCGCCGCCGCCGATCGACGACGCGGCGCTGATCGTCGGCGCGGGGGCTTCCGCGGACTCGGGGCCGGCCCAGTCGACGATCGAGCCGTCCGAGTACGTCTGCTGGACGTGGAACGTGTACGTCGCTGCCTTGGCGGGCTGGGCCAGGAACTGGAAGAGCGAGTCTTCCCCCGTCGGCACCCTGCCGCCAATCCAGGTCACCTCCTGCACGACCGCGTTGTCGCCCGTGCCGGTGGACACCACGCTCCGCCTCCAAGCCGGGCTCGGGACGAAGGAGTCGATCCCGAAGCCCTGCGGCACCGTCATCACGATCTTCGTGGTGGTCAGCCCCTCCTTCTCGGTCGGGACGGCGAGGCTGTAGAGCTGGAGCTTGCCCGCCAGTGAGACGGCAGGGCTGACACGGGCATGCCCGAACGCAGCCGAGGCGGCGGCGAGAGCGACGACCACGATGGCGCCGAGAAGGGCGATACGCCGTACGAGGCCGCTCATCTTCCGTCCCATGTGAAGGCGAACGTCACGCGGTGCGGCTTGAGCCAGACGTGCATGTACTCGGGGTGGCGCGCCACCTGCGGCGGCCCGATCAGGATCGTCAGCGTGTAGAGGCCGTGACGCGGCAGCGCGACGTTGTTGCCGTAGTGCGGGCCCATGAAGGCCGAGAGCATCGGCCACTGCCGCTCGTCGAAGACGATCTTCGACCCCTTCCGGATCGTGCACCAGACGGTCGCGTACGGGATGTCCGCCTTCGTGCGCGCGTCGGTCAGCTTGATCATCAGGTGGAACGAGTCCTTCTTCGTCTTCCTGACGAGCTGCATCTTCGTGCCGGTAAACACCCCGAAGGTCACCGGGGCGCTCCGGATCGCCTCGATCTTCATCCCCTGCCAGTTCGCGACACCGAGGGGCATCATCGCCATGGGCATCGGCATCCCACTCGTGTGCGAGCTGTCGGCGTGCCGGTTCGTCGCTGCGCCTGCGCCGCCGGTCGCGACGAGGAAGCCGAGGACGGCAGTGGCGGTCACGCCCGCACAGGCGAGCGCACCGATCATCATCGATCGTCTCATCACTCCTCCTGTTGACGGTGAAGCCGCCGCCCGCTGGGCGGCGGCTCGGATCACGCGCCGAGAGGAAGCGGAGGACCGCGGCGACCGAGGCCGCGCGAGAGGAGCGACGAAGGTGGCGGCAGCGGTCGCACCGCGGGAACCGGAAGGGCTGGCTCGCACAGCTGCTGCTGCGGCGGCGGCGAGGCGCCCAGGCGGGCTCCGGCTCGCGCCGCACCGCCCAGCAGCAGGCGGGCCGCAAGGTAGGCGAGAGCGCCGAACGGGAGCTGGAGGGCGATCCCGACCAGGAACGTCGGCTCGACGAACTCGTGCCACGGCATGAAGCCCCACGCGAGCCAGCGCTCGATGTGCTCCTGGAGCGTGAAGCCCGCGACCGGCAGGAGCGCAAACGCCCACGGCGGCAGCGAGCGCGCGCCGCGGCCGCGCGCCGCGTCGAGACCCGTGGCGACGAGCGAGAGCGCGACGATTGCTCCTGCGACGCCCAGGACGAGGGGCAGGAGATCCATGTAACCGTGCCCGGTCTCGACCAGGACGCGCAGCCGCACGCTCGCCTGCGGGTACACGATCCGGTAGGCGAGCACATGCGCCGCCTGCGATCCCGCGAGCATGAGCGGAACCGCAACCAGCCAGGCGAGGCCGCGGCGCATCCGCCCAATCCTGCCAGACATCACGCGATGCGATCCACCGGCTTATCGGGCCCTTGACCGTCCCGCTCAGGCGCGCGGCGGCGTTCGTGGGCCCGCCTCGAGTGCCCGGGCGAGATCGCTGATCGAGAGCAAGCCGACGAGGCGCCCGCCGTCGAGGACGACGCCGCGGTTGACGGAGCTGTCCGACAGCTCCCCGAGCGCCTCGATCGCGGGCTCGTCCTCGGCGAGCGACGGGACGCGCTCGTCCGGCACGAGACAGTCGCGAACGCCCTTCGCATCCCACTCGCTCCGCGGAACGGCGGCGACGGAGCGAAACGGGAGCAGACCGACGAAGTGGCCGTCGTCGAGGACCGGGTAGGTCGTGTAGCGGTGGATCCAGGCGACCTCGTCCATGAACCGCCCCAGCGTGTAGCCGGCCGGAACGGTGAGCGGGTCGCGGGTCATCAGGTCGCGCACACGGAGCCCACCGAGCGCTTCCCGGGCCGCGAGGTAGCGCGTCTCGGCACTCGACGCCATCAGGAGGAACCACCCGATGAAGGCCAGCCAGGCGCCGCTGAACGCCCCCTGGAACACGAAGAGAAAGAGGCCGCCGCCGATGAAGAGGAACGAGAAGGCACGCCCGACGGTGGCGCTGACGTGCGTCGCCCAGGCGAAGTCGCCTTTCGCCAGCCAGAGGAGCGCGCGGAGGACTCGCCCTCCGTCGAGAGGCAGGGCGGGCAGGAGGTTGAACGCGAGCAGGAAGAGGTTGATGTACCCGAGCCAGGCGAGCACGCCGTCGATCCCGGTCGGCAGAGCGGCCGCCCAGGCGACCAGGGAGCAGACGACTCCGATCAGGAGCGAGACGGCCGGCCCCGCGAGCGCGATCCGCAACTCGGCCCCCGCCGACGGGAACATGCCCTTGAACCGTGCGACACCGCCGAACAGCCACAGGGTGATCCCCTCGATCTCCATCCCCTCGCGTCGCGCGGTGACGGCGTGGCCGAGCTCGTGGGCGAGCAGCGAGGCGAAGAAGAGCAGCGCCGCGATCACCGCCATCCCGAGGTACGCCGCGTGAGAGAGGCCCGGGTTCTGGGCGGGAAAGACCGCCGAGGCGAGAGACCAGGCGATCAGCGCGAAGACGACCAGCCAGCTCCAGTTGACGCCGATCTCGACGCCGGCGAAGCGCCCGAGACGGAAGCTCGATCCCACGTCAGGTGACGGCCACCCGCCGGCTCTCGGCGAGCAGGCGAGTCACGTCCGTGTCGGACAGTTGCTCGAACGAGCCGTACCAGAGACCGACGGCCAGGAAACGCTCGAGGGCGTAGAGGCAGACGACGGCATCGGCTTCGCGCCGCAGCCGCGAGAGGCTCTCGACCGGAGCCACGGGGACGGCGACGACGACCCGCGCGGCGCCCGCGGACCTGGCCCAGCGGGCCGCGGCGATCATGGTCGCACCCGTTGCAAGGCCGTCGTCGACCAGCAACACCGTTCTCCCGGTCAGCTCGAGGCTCGGGGCGTCCGCGTGGATGCGTGCGTCCAGCCGCGTTGCGCGCGCTCTCGCAGCTGCGACTGCGGCGGCAACGTCCTCGTCGGTGAGCCCGTCGTGCCCACGGACGTATGCCTCACCCCCCGGGGCGACTGCGCCGATCGCGTACTCGGAATGGAGCGGGTGGCCGACCTTGCGCACCGCGACGGCATCCAGGGGAGCGTCGAGCGCGCGTGCGATCTCGGCCGCCGTTTCGACACCTCCACGCGCGAGCCCGACCACGACCAGGGCGGCTCCGCGCTCGCGCTCGAGCGCGACCGCAAGCCGGCGGCCGGCGTCGCGCCGGTCGACGAAGAGCGGATGGTTGCCGGTCAAGTACCGCATCGACGAACCTCACCCACGGTGCCGGAGACCGCTCAGGACTCGGGCATCGTTCGCCCGGCACAGGGGGGCTCGAGTGCCACCCCCACGGCTTTGAGCTGGTCCGCCATCCGCAGATGGTCCTCCTCGAGGATGCGGGCGATGCTCGCGGCGATGGCATGAACCGTCGGCGCGTCCCCTTCCACCCTCATCCGGCGGAGAAGCTCGTCCTCGAGGTCGTCACGCAGCCGCTGCTCGCTGAGACCGAACGAGCCCGGGTTCACCTGTCCGATGTCGATCACGGCCACCTCCCCACACGTGTACTGGTAGCAATGCCATCTTCGTCGCCGAGGCACGCACCGCCATCGGTGCCGACCCCGATCACGCAGCGGGAATCTCCGCTGCCCGCAGGGCCTGGCGCCGACACCGTCTCCACGGCTGCGGTGAATTGCCGATGCCGACCCACGGCCCGGTCGGCCACCCTGGCTCCAGACGCAGGAGGTCGGCCATGAAGGTCAATGAACGCCGAGCCGTGCATGCAGGCGGCAGACATCCGACGCGACCGAGGGTCGGTCTCGTCGGGACGTACCCGCCGACCAGGTGCGGCATCGCGACCTTCACGGCGGCGTTGCGCGACTCGCTCGGCTGCGAGTGCGGCGTCGTCGCCGCCGTCGACGAGCCCGGCAGCCTGGAGTTCGGCCCGGAGGTCGTCGCGGAGCTCGCCCCAGGGGACGAGCAGTCCATGGTCGCGGCGGCGGACGCGCTCGAGCCGTTCGACGCCGTCCTCCTGCAGCACGAGTTCGGGATCTACGGCGGCGAAGACGGCATGGAGGTGCTCCAGCTCGTCGACCTGCTCACGCCGCCGCTGGTGGTCGTCCTTCACACTGTGCGCAGGAGGCCCACACGTCACCAGCGCAGGATCGTCGAGGAGCTCGGCGCTGCCGCGGCCGTCGTCGTCGTGCAGAGCCAAGCGGCACGCATCTGGCTGCTCAACGAGCACGACATCGATCCTGGCCGGGTCCGCGTCGTCAGCCACGGGGCGGCGACGAACATCCGCCGCGAACAGCGGGCCAACCACCGCCCCATCATCCTCACCTGGGGCCTCCTCGGGCCCGACAAGGGGATCGAGTACGCGATCGATGCGGTCGCGGCACTTCGCGACCTGCATCCGATGCCGCGGTACATCGTGCGCGGTCAGACGCACCCACGCGTGATCGAGCAGGACGGCGAGCGATACCGGCACAGGCTCGAGGCCCGGGTGCGCAGGCTCGGCGCCGACGATGTCGTCAGCTTCGACGACCGCTATCTGAGCCGGTCGCAGGTGCTGGCCGGGATCCGCGAGGCCGACGTCGTCCTGCTGCCGTACCGCTCGCGGGACCAGGTCGTCTCGGGGGTCCTCGTGGAGGCGATCGCCTCGGGCAAGCCGGTCGTCGCGACGTCGTTCCCCCACGCGGTGGAGCTCCTGAGCCTCGGGTCGGGACTGGTCGTGCCTCACGAGGACGAGCGGGCGATGGAAGCGGCCTTGCGCTCGCTGCTCACCGATCCGAGGCTTGCGGCCGCGGCGCGGGCCGTCGCGACCCGACAGGCTTCCGAGCTGTCGTGGACGGCGGTCGGACGCCGCTACCGCGAGATGATCTCCCAGCTCGCGCCGGTGGGCGCAGCCCGATGAGCGGCCGTCTCGGTTTCCCGGAGCCGTCACTCGACCATCTGGCACGACTCTCCGACGGCGTCGGGATCTTCGAGCACGCGCGAGGGATCGAGCCACGACGCGAGCTCGGATACTGCACCGACGACGTCGCCCGCGCGCTCTTCGTCGTCCTCGCCGCCCCCGACGACGTGGAGAGTGCCCCCCTCGTGCACATCTACCTGGAGTTCGTCTGCCTCGCCCAGCGCCCCGGCGGCCGCTTCCGCAACCGGCGTCTTCGCCCGGACGGCACCTGGCTCGACGACGTCGGACCCGACGACACGACGGGCCGAAGCGTCCGCGCCCTCGCGGCCGCCTCGATGAGCGCTTCGACCCCCGCTGCGAGGGCTCGTGCTCGTACGGCCTACGACCGGGCCGCCTCCTTCGAGTCGCCGTGGCCGCGCTCGAACGCCTCACTCGTGCTGGGCGCCGTCGACCTTCTGCGCGGCAACCCGGCGGACCTCGTCGCGCCTGCGCAGCTCGAGCGCTCGATGCGGCAGCTGGGCACCGCCGCGCAGGGCGAGTGGCCCTGGCCGGAACCCCGGCTCACGTACGAGAACGCGCTCCTCCCCCACGCCCGCATCGCGGCCGCCGCCATGCTCGAGGACGACCGCATGCTCGACGAGGGCCTACGGCTGCTCGAGTGGCTCGTCGCCGTGCAGACAGTCGGAACGCACTTCAGCTTCGTGCCGGCCGCAGGCCGATCGGCAGCCGAGACGCCTCCGGGCTTCGACCAGCAGCCGATCGAGGCCGCCGCAATGGCTCTCGCGTGCGAGTGCGCCTACGAGGTGACGGGGGAAGAGCGTTGGGCACTCCGCTGCGAACGTGCGGCGGAGTGGTTCCTCGGCCGGAACGACTCGAAGGTGGTCCTGTTCGACCCTCTGAGCGGCGGCTGCCACGACGGCCTCACGCCGTCAGGGTCGAACGACAACGAGGGTGCGGAATCGACGATCTCGATGATCGCCGCGTTTCAGGCGGTGCGGCGCGTTCAGACGGCTGCGCGGAGGGCGGCGGACAGCTCTTCGATCTCGACAGTCGCGGCGCCGACATGACGGTCCGAGGCGCCGTAGGTGAGGTAGATCGTCCCGTCCGGCCGCGCAACGGCGCCCTGAACGAACACCACATTGTCCACGTCGCCCGTACGCTCCCAGGAGAGCGTCGGTCGCATGATCGCCTGCGGCAGGACCGCCAGAGGACGGCCGGTCTCGCGGTCGAGCAACGCGACTCGCATCGTGTAATGCCCGTTCGCCTCGCGCTCGTGGAAGAAGAGCAGCAGTCCGTCGTCGACCGCGACCGGCGGAGCGCCCGCGCCGATCCCGAGCGCCCCCGGAGTCGGCCGCAGGATCGTGTGCGACTCGATCGCCTCCAGGTGTGCCGTCCAGTAGTCGTCGTCGGCCGTGAGCAGGGAGTCGAGAGAGTCGAAGATGGCAAGCTGGATGTTGGGGTGGACGCGATGGATGTACGCGACCCGTCCGTCACTGGTGTTGAAGACGACGGCGTCCTTGTCCGGGACGTCCGGATGCCCGATCGCGCGGGCGGAGGCGTGCCGGAGCACGAAGCGGTCGCCGACGTAGTCGAGGCGATCGACGCCGACCCGCCACGGCTGACCCGATGCCGGCGGCGGGAGGTGCGTGTAGGTCATCACGACCGTTTCGCAGCCGCGCTCGTGGATCCGCTGGACACGTGGATCCTCGTAGCAGTACACCCCGGCGAGCGACCCGACGGCCAGCGCCTGCTGGAACTCGTACGACCGTCCGTCACTCGAGGTGAAGACGAGGACATCCGAGACGTAGTCGAGGAATCGCGGCCCCTCGCCGGCGTTTCGCCGGTAACCCTCGCGGACGCCGCGCGCGAACAGGTGATACCGGCCGTGGTGATGGATCACGCCGGCGTTGAAGATCGGCCCGTAGCCCTCCACCGAACCGGCCTCGACGAGCGGCGCGTCGCTGATTCGCTTGACGATCCCGTCCATGTGAGGTGGGAGGATGCCTGAAGCACACGACGGGCTGTTCCGGCGCTACGACGGCAATCCGATCCTCTCTGCGGCGGATTGGCCGCACACCGTCAACGCCGTCTTCAATCCGGGCGTCACCGAGCTCGACGGGCGGACGCTGCTGGTCGTCCGTGTCGAGGACCGCACAGGCCTCTCCCACCTCGCACTCGCCTCGAGCAGCGACGGCTTGACCGACTGGACGATCGAGGACGAGCCGCTGCTCGCGCCCCACCGCGCGGAGCACGCGGAGGAGTTCGGCGTCGAAGACGCCAGGGTGACGAGGATCGGCGACGAGTTCTTCGTCGTCTACACGGGCTATTCGCGGGACGGCCCGCTCGTCTGCCTGGCGACGACCCGTGACTTTCGGACGCTCGAGCGCCGCGGCGTGATCATGCCCCCGGAGGACAAGGACGCAGCGCTCTTTCCGTGCCGCTTCGGCGATCGGTGGGCGCTCCTCCACCGCCCGGTCTCCGCACAACCGCGACACGCCGCTCACATCTGGCTGTCGTGGAGCCCCGACCTGCGCCACTGGGGCGACCACACCATCCTCCTGCGAGCCCGCGAGGGAGCATGGTGGGACGCACACAAGGTCGGATTGTGCGCACCGCCGCTCCGCACCGACGACGGCTGGCTGCTCCTGTACCACGGCGTCCACACGACGGCCGCAGGGTCGATCTACCGGCTCGGCCTCGCCCTGGTCGACCTCGACCAGCCGACGCGAGTGCTCGCCCGGTCGGGCGAATGGATGTTCGGCCCGGATGCGCCGTACGAGCGGATCGGCGACGTCGACCAGGTCGTCTTCTCGTGCGGCTGGCAACGACTGGAGGACGGCGACACGCTACGGATGTACTACGGCGCCGCAGACACGTCGGTCTGCGTGGCAACCGCGAGTGTGTCGGGTCTGCTCGCGTGGCTCGAGCGGCACGCCTGAGCGAAGGTCGGCTCCGAAGACGCGACCATCGACTCTGCCGAAGTGCGACGCGGCCCGGGCCGGTCGGCGAGAATGCGCGCGTGCCGCGCTCGATCAAGCTCTCCGCGCTCGCGATCGCTTTCGCGGCCGGCCTCCTGCTCGCCGCCGCGGTGGCCGTCACGGGCAACGCCGCGGACACCACCACCGGGACGACGGCATCGGTCGAGACGACGACGCAGGCGACCACGACGACGGAGCTCACCGTCCCCGCGACGACGGTGCAGGTCACGACCACGCGGCCGCCGGTGACGATCACCAGGCCCTCGACGACGCCGACCACGACGACCTCGTCGTCCTCCTCGGCCGGCGGCACTGCCGCCTGGGTGTGGGTGCTGCTCGGCATCCTCGCCGCGGCGCTGATCATCGTGATCGTCCTGCTGGCCGTGCGCGGTGGGCAGAGGAAGGTGTCGCGCGAGGAGCGGCGCCGGCGTCTCGACGGGGCCGTCGGCACCTGGGCCGCCCAGGGGTGGGCGCTCGAGAGCCAGAGCGAGGACTCCGCCGTGCTCCGGCGCGGAACCGAGCTGATGCTCGTCAGCGTCGACGACGCCGGGCACGTCAGCACCCGGCCGCTCGCCTCCTCGTAGCGCGCGACGGTCGTGGCTGTCGAGCTCGATCGGCTGCGCGTCGTCCGCGGCGGAACCGAGGTGCTGCACGGCGTCTCGCTGACCGTCGCGAGCGGCTCGGTGACGGGACTGCTCGGGCCGAGCGGATGCGGCAAGAGCACGCTCATGCGCTCGATCGTCGGCGTCCAGATCGTCGCCGGAGGAACCATCACCGTGCTGGGCCTGGCGGCCGGGTCGCCCGAGCTGCGGCGCCGGATCGGGTACGTCACCCAGGCCCCGTCGGTGTACGGCGACCTCACCGTGCTCGAGAACCTGCGCTACTTCGCACAGGTCGTCGATGTGGGCCGGCGGCGCGTCGACGAGGTGCTCGACGCGGTCGCGCTGACCGCGTTCGGCTCGCGAATGACGTCGACGCTCTCCGGCGGCGAACGCGCCCGCGTCTCGCTCGCGAGCGCGATGCTCGGACGCCCCGACCTGCTCGTGCTCGACGAGCCGACGGTCGGGCTCGATCCGGTGCTGCGGGCGGAGCTGTGGCGCATGTTCCACGAGCTGGCGAGCGGCGGCACCACGCTGCTCGTGTCGAGTCACGTCATGGACGAGGCCGGCGAGTGCGACGAGCTGCTGCTGATGCGCGACGGGGCGCTGCTCCGTCAGACCACTCCCGCCGAGCTGCGGCGCAGCACCGGGCAGGACGATCTCGCCAAGGCGTTCCTCGCCGTGATCGAGGCCTCGGAGCGGACGCAGTGAGCGCCCGCGTGACGCTTGCGACGGCGCGGCGCGTGCTGTGGCAGATCCGTCACGACCCTCGGACGATCGCCCTCCTGCTCGCCGTTCCGGCGCTCCTGCTCGTGCTGCTCCGGTACGTGTTCGACGGCCGTGAGGCGGTCTTCCAGACGATCGGGGCGCCGCTCTGCGGGCTGTTCCCGTTCATCGTCATGTTCCTGGTCACGTCGATCACGATGCTGCGCGAGCGCACGACCGGGACGCTCGAGCGCCTGATGACGCTCCCGCTCGCGAAGCTCGACCTGCTCGCCGGCTACGGGATCGCATTCGGGCTGCTTGCCGCGGTGCAGGCGGTGGTGGTGTGCGCGGTCGGCTTCGTCTTCCTCGGCCTCAATGCGCCGCACGGCACGTGGCTCGTCGCCGCGCTCGCGATCTGCAACGCCCTGCTCGGGATGGCGCTGGGGCTGTTCGTGAGCGCGTTTGCGGAGACCGAGTTCCAGGCGGTGCAGTTCATGCCGGCGCTGATCTTCCCGCAGCTGCTGCTCTGCGGGCTGTTCGTCGCCCGCGACGACATGGCGTCGCTGCTCTACGCGATCTCGTGGGTGCTGCCGCTGACGTATGCGTACGACGCGCTGGCGCGCGTGACGTCGGTCGAGCCGCTCGGGGGCCGTCTCGCGATCGACGTCCTCGTCGTCGTCGGCTGCACGATCGGCGCGCTCGGTCTCGGCGCGCTTACGCTGCGCCGGAGAACCGCCTGAAGATCACAGCCGTCGAGCGGAGGAGGAAGAGCCATGGTTGCGCGTGTCGCGAGCTTCGAGGGGATCGACGTCGGCGAGGCGGAGCGGACGATGGACGAGGCGGAGTCGCTGATTCGCCCCGTGATCGAGTCGCTCGCCGGCTACCGCGGCCATCTCGAGCTGCTCTCGCCGGGCGGGGACGTCGTCTCGATCACGCTCTTCGACTCGACCGCGGACGCCGAGGCGGCCGAGCAGACCTTCGACGAGGAGCTCCCGCGCCGCCTCGGCGAGCTCTTCTCAGGCTGGGCGGGCCGCCGGACCGGCGTCGAGGTCTACGACGTCGTCGCGGAGGGGCGGGCCTGACGCCCCTGCCGCCGACTCCGCGAACCGCGCGATCCAGGCGGACGCCACGAGGAACCAACCGAGCTCGACCGCGAGGAAGACCTTCTCCCAGAGACCGCCGAGCGATTGCGCGCGCAGGTGCGCGTGCGCGAGCAGGACGACGGGCACGAGCGCGCCCCACGACAGCACCCCGAGCGGCACGATCACCGGCCGCCAGCGCGCGTCGGGGCGCAGGGCCCGTGTGGTCATCCGCGCGCCGACGATCACGGCCACGAACGCGATCCCCGCGAACAGGAGGTGCAGCTTCAACCAGTCGTAGGGACCTCTGCTGCCGTAGTCGCTCTCGGCGTTGTGGAGCACGCTGAAGCGCGGTCGCAGGAAGACGAGGGCGACGTCGATCACGACGTAGACGACGATGCCGGCGACGGCCAGGCGCGCCAGGGCACGCGCGTTCTGCACTACTCCTCCTCCCCGGTCTCGTGCCGGAGCTCGACCAGCGCGCCGAGCGCCGCGCGCACGCGCACGACCTCTCGTGCGCCGACTGCACGCTCGAATGCGGCGTCGACGGCGTCGACTGCGCGCCGGATCTCCGCCGCAGCGGCGGCTCCGCGCTCGGTGAGCGCGACCGACAGGCGCCGGCGGTCGTCCTCGTCCGGCACCCGCAGGACGTAGCCCCGGGCAACGAGTGTGTCGACGAGCTGGCTCGCCGCCTGCTTCGAGACGGCGTGCATCAGCGCGACCTCGCGCAACGGCGTGCCGCCGCCCCGCGCGATCCCGCCCACGACGCGTGCGCCTGCGCGCGGCATGTCGTCGAACCCGGCGGCGGCGAGCGCGCGCCGGACGGCCGACCCGTAGGTGCGCCTCGCCTCGGCGAGGAGCACCGGCGTCGCCAGATCCTCGTACCAGGACCGCCCGGCCGCCACGTCCCGAGCATACCGTCAAGTTCGTTGACCGTCAAGATCATTGACGTCGCGTTGGATACGCTGCGCGGCGCTCGGAGAGGTGTCCGAGCGGTCTAAGGAGCGCGACTGGAAATCGCGTACGTGCTGAAAGGTGCGTCGAGGGTTCAAATCCCTCCCTCTCCGCTCTCGCGTAGGCCCGCGCGCTCGCGGGCCTGCGCGGCGTGCGGGTGTCAGTCGTGCACGCGGGCGATCACGTTCTCGCGCTTCAGCACGCGGACGCGGTGCGACGAGCGGGCGAGGCGAACCTCGTAGCCGGCGTCGCGGGGATAGAGCACTTTGTCGCCCGGCTCGACGGCGGCCACGTCGGGCCCGACGGCGGCGACGATTCCGGTCCGGATCTGCGCCGCCTCGTTGACCGGGACGATCAGGCCGCTCGCCGTCTCGCTGTCCTCGAGGGGTTGCACCACGAGGTAGTCGTCGAGCGGCTCCAGCGTCGCGTCGGTCAGCGGGCCACGTTCCAACACGCCTTCACGATACTCGCTGGGTGCGGATCGGTCGGTACGACGTCCCGGTGTCGAACCCGGAGAAGCTCTTCTTCCCCGCCCCCAGGCTGACGAAGCTCGACCTCGTCTCGTACTACCAGGGGGTCGCCGAGCACGTGCTGCCGCATCTGCGCCGGCGGCCGTTCCACATGAAGCGCTTTCCGAACGGCGTCGATGCGGACTTCTTCCACCAGAAGCGCGTGCCGTCGAACCATCCCGACTACGTCGACGAGGTCTTCGTGCGGTTTCCGAGCGGGCACTCGACGGTGTTCGCGGTCGTCGACAACGCGCCGGCGCTCGCCTGGGTGACGAACCTCGGGTGCATCGAGCTGCACACCTGGCATTCGCGCGTGGAGCGGCTCGAGCGGCCGGACTACCTGCTGATCGACCTCGATCCGACGACCGACGGCCAGTGGCCGTTCGTGCGGGAGATCGCACTCGTCGTGCGCGACGTCCTCGACGGCCTCGGGCTGCGGTCGTACCCGAAGACATCGGGCGCGACCGGGCTGCACGTGCTGGCGCCGATCCGGCCCGAGCTCGAGTTTCCGCACGTCCGCCGCTTTGCGAAAGCGGTCGCCGAGGAGGTCGAGCGGCGGATCGGCGACCAGCGCGTGGCGACGACGACGTGGCGGGTCGCCGACCGCGTCGGTGTGTTCGTCGACTTCGGCCAGAACGCGCGTGATCGCACGATCGCGTCGGCGTATTCGGTGCGGCCGACTCCGGATGCGCGCGTGTCGGCGCCGCTCGCCTGGGAGGAGGTCGCGGACGTCGAGCCGGAGGCGTTCACGCTCGAGACCATGCCCGCACGGGTCGCGTCCGTCGGCGACCCGATGCGCGGGATGTGGCGCAGCCCGCCGTCGCTCCGCCCGCGCTTCGCCCGCCTCGGCCTCGACGCGCCTGTGGACGAGTCGTAGCGCTCTTGTCACCCTCTCCAGGAGAGGGTGACAAGAGCGTCACGCGAGCAGCGCCTCGATTCCGGCCGCGTCCGGATCGGCCGGCGGACGCAGCTCGCGCCAGGTGCAGTCCTTCGGCTCCTTGTCGTCGCGCCAGCGGATGAGCTTCGAGCCGTGGCGGAAGCGATGCCCCTGCACCTTGTCGTACCGCACCTCGACGACCAGCTCCGGACGCAGCGCCGCCTCCTCGAGCTCGCCCGTCCCCCACCGGTTCGGCTCCGAGAACCGCCGGTCGGGCGCGTCGACGAGCAGCGGCATGACGCGCCGCGCGACGTCCTCGCGCGTCCGCGCCGCGACCGCGCACGAGCCGACGTAGTCGAGCTCACCGTCGTCGCCGTAGAGGCCGAGCAGCAGCGTCGCGATCTCGCGCCGGTCGCCCTTCCAGCGCAGCCCGACCACGACGCAGTCCGCGGTCTTGTGCTCCTTCACCTTCACCATCCCGTCGCGCGACCCCGGCAGGTACGCCGCGTCGAGGCGCTTCGCGACCACGCCGTCGAGGCCGAGCGCCTCGAACCGCTCCAGCCACCCGCGCGCATCGGCGACCGCGCGCGTCGCCGGCGACCGCCGGAAGCCCTCGAGAGCCTCGACCCGCAGCCGGCGCTCGGCGAGCGGCCGGCGCCAGACCTCCTCGCCGCCCCACAGCAGCACGTCGAAGACCACGAACTCCGCCGGGATCTCCGAGGACAGCCGGCGGATCCGCGACTCGGCCGGGTGCAGGCGCATCTGCATCGCGTCGAAGTCGAGCGCGCCGTCGCGCGCGATCACGATCTCGCCGTCGAGCGCCGACCGCGGCGCGAGCAGCTCTCCGAGCGGCCGCAGCTCCGGGAAGTACCGGAGCAGCGGCCGCTCGTTCCGCGACCACAGGTTGAGCTCGCCGTCGACGTTCTCGAGCACGCCGCGGAAGCCGTCCCACTTGGGCTCGTACTGCCACCCGTCGCCGGCCGGCAGCTCGCGCACGAGCTGCGCCTCCATCGGCGGGAACGGGATCGCTGGGGCCGGCACCGGAGCGAAGCGTAGGGTTCGCGCGATGATCCGCGTTGCGATAACCGGCATCGGCTGCGTCACGCCGCTCGGTCTCGACGCGCGTTCCACCTGGAAGGCGGCGCTGGCGGGCGAAAGCGGGATCGACTGGATCCGCGCGTTCGACACGGACGGCCTTCCCGTCCGGATCGCGGCCGAGGTCAAGGGCTTCGAGCCGTCGGACGTCGTCTCGGCCAAGGAGGCGCGCAAGCTCGAGCGGAACGTCCTGCTCGGCGTGGCCGCCGGCCGGGAGGCGCTCACCGACTCGCGCCTGAACGGCTTCGACCCGGCCCGCGTCGGCGTGATCTTCGGCTCGGCGATCGGCGGCGTCCCCGGCATCGTCGAGCAGGCCGACACGCTCCGCGAGCGCGGCCCCGACCGCGTCTCGCCGAACTTCCTCCCCAACGTCCTCGTCGACTCGGCGTCGGGCCAGCTCGCGATCTCGCTCGGCCTCAAGGGCCCCAACTACGCGGTCGTCTCGGCCTGCGCCACCGGCTCCCACGCGATCGGCGAGGCGGCCGAGCTGATTCGCCGCGGCGCCGCGGACGCCGTGCTCGCCGGCGGAACCGAGTCGTGCATGATCCCGCTGATCCTCGCCGGCTTCACCGCGATGCGGGGCCTCGCGGCCGAGGACGAGTACCCGCCCCGCGCATCGCGGCCGTTCGACGCGACGAGAGCGGGCTTCGTGATGGGCGAGGGCGCGGGAGCCGTGCTGCTCGAGCGGCTCGAGAGCGCAGAGCGGCGCGGGGCGAACGTCTACGCCGAGGTGCTCGGCTACGGCGCGTCGAACGACGCGCACCACATGGCACAGCCGGAGCCCGAGGCGACCGGCGTCGCGACGATGATGACTGCCGCGCTCGAGCGTGCCGGCGTGGAACCGGAACGCGTCGGCTACATCAACGCGCACGGCACCTCGACGCCGCAGGGCGACGCCGCCGAGACACGCGCGATCAAGCAGGTCTTCGGCGACCACGCCTACAGGCTCGCGGTGTCGTCGACGAAGTCGATGATGGGCCACACGTTCGGCGCCGCCGGCGCGATCGAGGCGATCCTGTCGGCGCTCGCGTTGCACGACGGCGTCCTGCCTCCGACGATCAACTACCGCGAGCCCGACCCGGAGTGCGACCTCGACTACGTCCCGAACGAGGCCCGCCGGACGCGGGTCGACGTCGCGCTCTCGAACGCGATGGGCCTCGGCGGCCACAACGGCTGCGTGCTGCTCGGCCGCGTATGAAGGTCTCGCTCGTCCGGCACGCCACGCTGCTTCTGGACACGAGCGCCGGCCGCATCCTGGTCGACCCGATGCTCGATGCGGCGGGCGCGCGGCCGCCGATCGAGAACACACCGAACCCGGTCCGCAACCCGCTCGTCGAGCTGCCGCTCCCCGCCGCAGACGTCGTCGCGCACGTCGACGGGGTGATCGTGACGCACCTGCACGAGGACCACCTCGACGGCACCGCCGAGCGCCTGCTGCCGCCCGACGTCCCGCTGTTGACGCAACCGGCGAGCCTCGCACCCCTTCGCAGGCGCGGCTTCACCGCCGCTACGGCCGACGCCGGCGGCTGGCTCGGCCTCGACGTCGCCCGCACCGGTGGGCATCACGGCAAGGGCGAGCTCGCCGAGGCGCTCGGGCCGGTCTCGGGCTTCGTCGTCGACGGCGTCTACATCGCCGGCGACACGATCTGGTGCGACGAGGTCGCGGAGGCGCTCCAGCGGCACCGGCCGCGGGCGATCGTCGTCAACGGCGGCGGCGCACGGTTCCTGACCGGCGACCCGATCGTGATGGACGCCGGCGACGTCCGCGCGGTCAGAGACGCAACCGGCGCGACTGTCGTGGTCGTCCACCTCGAGTCGGTCAACCACTGTCTGGAGCGCCGCGACGCCTACCGCGCGATCGAGGGCGTCGTCGTCCCCGACGACGGCGAGACGCTCGATCTCTAACCGTCGACGACGGACTCCGTCAGCTCGCCGATCGACCCGAGCACGACGTCTGCGAGCGCGAGCGAATCGGCGTCGGGCGGGAAGTGCAGGTTCGGGATCGCGATCACGCGCATCCCGGCTGCCTTCGCGGAGCGGATGCCGTTGTGCGAGTCCTCGATCGCCGCCGACCGCTCCGCCGCGACGCCCAGCCGGCGCGCGGCCTCCAGGTAGACGTCGGGCGACGGCTTGCCGCGGGCGACCTCCTCGGACGAGACGGCGACACGCACGAGGGAGGCGAGCCCCGCCGCGTCGAGGACGACGTCGATCAGCTCGCGGTTCGACGACGACGCGACCCCGACCGGCCGGCGTTCGCCGATGCGGCGCACCGCGTCGACCGCACCCCTGATGAAGGGCGGCCGGTCGGCGTAGCGCTGCAGCATGCGCTCGACGACCGCGGCGTTCGCCTGCTCGGGCGTCCCCGGCAAGCCGACCTCCTCGACGAGATAGCGCGACCACTCCCGCGAGCTCATCCCCATCATCGCGCGTGTCGCCTCGGGCGGGAACGGGATCCCCGCCTCCCGGACGAGCTCGGCGCGGACGTCGTCCCAGACCTGCTCCGAATCGACGATCACACCGTCGAGGTCGAAGACGACCGCGTCGATCACAGCCCCCGGTACCCGCGGTGCACGTAGACGAGCGACTCGGGCGCGCGGCCCGACTCGAGCGACAGGATCTCGCCGACGAAGAAGCTGTGGTCGCCGGTGGAGAAGAAGTCGACGGTACGGGCGACGATCCACCCGACCGCGTTCGCGAGGAGCCGCGGGTCGTCTTCACGCACGTCGATGCCGTCCCAGAGCGCGATCGGGGGGACGCTGCGCGCGAAGTGCTGGGCGAGGTGGTCCTGGTCGCCGGCGAGGATCGACACCGCCCACTCGTCGGCGTGGCGGATCACCTCGTGCAGCGACGCCTCGAGCGCGATCGAGATTCCGATCAGGCGCGGCTCGAGCGACAGCGAGACGAGCGAGGAGACGGTCAGGCCGGCGCGGCGCCCGTCGACCTCGGCGACGACGACCGAGACCCCGGCAGGCCACCGCCGGAACAGCGCCCGCTGCTCTGCGCCACGCTCCTCCTCCACGAGGGACGAGCCTAAAGACTGGCGATGCCCGGACGACGCTCGGCGGCGAGCTCGGTGCCGGGCCCGACCACGAGCGCGAGCGCCTCGGCGATCAGGGGATCGAACTGCGAGCCCGCGCAGCGCCTGATCTCGTCGAGGGCATCGTCGGCCGGGCGCGTCGCACGGTAGAGGCGGCCGGTGGTCATCGCCTCGTAGGCGTCCGCGACGAGCAGGATGCGCGAGCCGATCGGGATATCCTCGCCCGCGAGCCCGTCCGGGTAGCCGCGGCCGTCGTAGCGCTCGTGATGGTGCAGCACCCACGTTGCCACGGGCTCGATGCGCAGCGACGCGAGCATGCGATAGCCGACGAGCGGATGACGCGCGATCGCCCGGTGCTCCTCCTCCGTGAGCGGCCCGGGCTTCGACAGGATGTGCTCGGGGACGGCCACCTTCCCGAGGTCGTGCAGAAGCCCCGCGATCCGGAGGAGCTCGACCTCCTCCGCGGTGAGCCCGAGGCAGTCGCCGATGCGGGCCGCGAGCTCCCCGACCGCGTGCGAGTGCGTACCCGTGTACGGATCGCGCACGTCGATCGCACCGGCGAGCGAGACCGCCGCGCGTAGACGTACCCGGCGGTCGGCATCGTCCTCGCGCCGTTCCGTCAGCCCGACCTCGCCGGGCCGGTAGACCCGGACGGCCGCCTTCCCCTCGGCCTTCGCCGCGTACAGCGCGGTGTCGGCGGCACGGACGAGGTCGGCGCGCGCCACCCCCTCGCAGGGATACGGCGCGAGTCCGGCGGAGACCGTGATCGCCAGTCCGCGCTCGGTCTTCACGTGGCCGACTCGCGACACGGCGCGTGTCGCGGCCTGCATCGCCTCGTCTTCGCTCGCAGTCCGCATGAGGACCGCGAACTCGTCGCCGCCGAGCCTGAAGGCGGGCCCCGCGTCGCGCAGGGACTGCCCGACGAGCGCGAGGATCCGGTCGCCCACGGGATGGCCGTGCTCGTCGTTGATCGACTTGAAGTCGTCCACGTCGAGCAGACACAACGTCACGGGCTGCCCGGTCTGGTCGGCGTCGTCGAGCAGCCGCTCCAGCTCCTGCCGGAAGTGACGGTGGTTGCCGAGGCCGCTGAGCGGATCGGTGAGCGCAAGCTCCATCGCCTCGAACGCGCGGACGACGGAGCGCTGGTAGAGCGAGATCGCGAGGAAGGGGCCGACGAGCGTCGCCGCGAGCACGGGGGAACGCTCCCAGAGCACGCACAGCGTGATCGTGACGGAAGTCATCGCGGCGAAGCCGACCACGGTCGCCTGCACGGTGTGCTCGGCGACACTGCCGAGCCCTTCGCCGGTCGAGATGCTGACCGCCAGCGCGACGAGCACGACGTTGAGCACGTAGAACGTGGCCGCGGCGCCGGCGACCTGCATGACGAGCCAGCCGACCTCGCGGGTGTTCGAGATGTGGGCTGCCATCGCACCGGCGCCGGCACCCGAAACGGCGTAGACGGCGGTGTTGTACGTCACCTTGAGCCAGGGCCGTCGCTGCCAGAGCTCGATCCCGCCACGCGTGACGGCGCCGAGCACCGCGGCAGCGGCCCAGCCGTACAGGCAGGCGGTGGCGACGATGAAGACCGCGGCGAGCGAGATGCCGCCTGCGCGCACGCCGCGAATCGGCACGGGAAACGCCTCGACGAACAGCGCCGCCGCGAGCAGCGCGGCCAGCCCGGCCCAGGTCGACCGGGGCAGGTGGTCGCCGGCGAGGGTCAGAAGCGCGACACCGAGGAGGGCGAAGGTCCCGGCGCTGACGAGCGTCAGGTAGACGACCAGCCGGAGAGCGAGCTGCGCCGCGCCGGCATCACGCCGGTCCACACGGGGATGAGTGGACGCGGCCACTTCCGTGGGCTCGAGAGAGCGTGCTGCCGTCTACCGCAGCAGGACGGCCAGGCCCCAGTGAATGCCGGCCCCCAGCCCGGCCAGCACACCCGTGCCGAGCACGAGCGCCCCCGCGAGCACGAGCCGCCGATTCCTGTGAACCATCGCACTACTCCTTCGCCGCCGGAACGGGACGTACGAAGTGTCGAGCCTGTGCCGACTGCAACAACCCCCGATGGAGTGATCCGCGCCGGACGGGGCGTGGCTCAGTTCGGCTTGCACCGGGAGTCGTCGAGGCGCGCGATCGCCTGGTTGGCGGCCGCGTCGGCCGCCTTGTCGTAGGGGCCGGGCGAGCTGCCCTGCCACATCACGTCCGGGGTGACGCCCGGGCCCTCGACCGTCGCCCGGTACTTGGTGCCGGTGCCGGCGGGGTGCGAGCCGTGCGGGTTGAAGCTGTAACAGAACGCCCCCGTGCCGGTGTGGGTGAGGAAGCTGTTCTCGCGGTGCCAGCCGGTGCCGTACTTCGAGTCGAACGTGTCGACGTAGACGTTGCGGCCGAACGTGTCGAGCGGCACACCGCTCGCCGTCGAGCGGAAGCCGTACACGCCGGTGCCGCCGTAGGTCAACGTCCCGAACAGGTGGTCGAAGCGATGCCACGACCAGTCCGTCGAGATGTTCAGCACCGGCAGCGCCCCCGTCCAGTGCGACAGCCGAAGCTCCCACGACCCCTGGATGCCGGTCGGGGCGACCCCGTAGTCCGGCAGGCCGCGCTGCCACGACTGCAACGCCCAGTACGAGCCGTCCGGCGCCTTGCAGGCCACGACCAGCCACGCCAGCGCAGGCCCGTCGTACGCCCCGCAGTCGTGGCCGAACGTCTTCCAGTACTCCGCGTGGTACTTGCCCCAGCCGCCCGCGTAGTCGAGGTGGAACGCAACCTGCTGCCGCGACGGAGTCGGCGCGATCGCGTTCACCGCCCCCCAGGCCAGCACGTGCTTCACCTTGCCGCCGGCGGTGAAGGTGATCAGCGCCTCGCCCTTGGCGTTGACCGCCAGCGACACGTCGTGGGCGTTGCGATCGATCAGCTGCGAGGCCTGCGCAGCCGTCGCCGCACCCAGCGCGACCAGGGCCACGAGCAGGAGAAGAAGTGAACGCCGCAACTCGATGTGGGGTATCGACAGCGCTTCGGTGAGACTTGGGGCCGGCGGCCCTCGTTCGCGGTACCCCATTTCGTGGATTTACACTCCCGCGACTCATGACCCGCCGTGACGCGATCGAGCTGGCGGTCACCGGCGTGCTGGTGGCTCTCGCCGCGATTTCGCATTACGGAGGGCTGGGCGCCGTGGCGACGTTCGTGCTCAGCGCGGTCGCGCTCGGCGCGCTCGCGCGCCTCGTCGGCCGGGCGACCGATCAGCTCGGAGCGCGGCTGGGCTCGGGCAGCGCCGGAGTCGTGCAGTCGGCGCTCGGGAACATGCCCGAGCTCTTCATCTCGCTCTTCGCGCTGCGCTCGGGCCTCGTGACGGTCGTCCAGTCGGCGCTCGTCGGCTCGATCCTCGCGAACAGCGTGCTGGTGCTCGGCCTCGCGTTCGTCGTCGGCGGGCTGCGAAACGGCATCCAGCGCTTCAGCTCGGACCGCGCGCGCACCATCTCCACGTTGACGCTCCTGGCGGCCGCGACGATGGCGATGCCCTCGATGACCCACGCGCTGCACACGTCGGCGGGCGCGCACGAGCAGACGCTCTCGCTGGTGTGCGCCGGCGTCCTGCTGATCGTCTTCGTCGTCACACTGCCCGGCTTTCTCAGACCTGCAGACGAGGAAGAGCACGAGCCGCCGCGCTGGTCGACGGCGACGACCGGGATCGTGCTCGGGGCCGCAGGGATCGCAGCAGCGTTCACATCGGACTGGTTCGTTCAGGCGCTCACGCCGGCAACCGCACGCCTTGCACATGAGCCAGGTGTTCGCCGGCCTGGTGATCGTCGCGATCGCGGGCAACGCGGTCGAGAACGTCGTCGGCGTGCAGCTCGCGGCCCGCAACAAGCCCGACTTCGCGATCTCCGTGATCATCAGCTCCTCGTTGCAGGTTGCGCTGGCGCTGACGCCGGCCCTCGTGTTCATCTCGCTGCTCTTCTCGACCCACCTGACGCTCGTCTTCGAGCCGCTGCTCGCCCTCGTGCTCCTGATCAGCGCAGTGCTCGGCGCGCTCGTCGTCAACGACGGCGAGTCGACGTGGCAGGAAGGCGTGATCCTCGTCGGCTTCTATGCCGTGATCGCGACCAGCTTCTGGTGGGGCGCCTGACGCTCAGAGCTCGGCGACCGTCGCGCCTGTCAGGCGCACGAGGTCGGCCGGGGCGAGCTCGAGCTGGCAGCCGCGGCGGCCGGCGCTGACGAGGATCGTCTCCCACTCGAGCGCGGAGGCGTCGATTGTGGTCGGGAGCCTGCGCCGCTGGCCGAGCGGGCTGATCCCGCCGACCACGTAGCCGGTCGCACGCTCCGCCGCCGCCTTGCCGGCGAGCGACGGCGCGCTTGCCGACCGAGCGGAGATCCAGCTGGCGGTCGGCCGGAAGGACGTACACGCGCAGCGAACCGTCGACGTCGACGACGAGCGACTTGAACAGCCGTGCTGGTGGTAGCTGCAGGGCCGCCGCGACCGCAACCGCGTAGTCGCCCTCCCCCAGCTCCACGCCGTCGTACTCGTGCAGGCGGATAGTCGATGCCCGCGCGCCGCGCGGCGTCGATTGCGGGCGTCATTCGCCGAGCTCCTCGGCGAGCAGAGCGAGCGCGAACAGACGCCAGGCGAGCTCGGGGTCGGCGGCGAGGAACAAGGCACCCTCGCGTGCACGCGGTAGATCGCGGACGCGGACGACGACCGCGTCGATCCCGCTCCGCAGCTCCGCGACGCGGTCGGGGTCGTGCAGGTCTGCGGCGAGGGCCTTGACCGCGCGGTCGTCGACGCCGAGCTCGCGGCGCGGGTCGCCTCCGGCCGCGGCGAGCAGCAGCGCACGCCGCCGTGCCGCGTTCAGCTCGTCGACGATCGAGCGCCACCCGGTCGCCCGCGAGGTAGGCGAGCACCGGAAGCGGGTCGCCGAGCTCGCCGGCATCGACACGACGCAGGAGGTCGTCCACGGAGTCCATCGAGCGAGATACCGGCTCCATCCTGTCTAGCATGATCGTATGGACGAGGTTCTCGAGCGGGCGGAGCTGTGGCGCGGCGAGGGCGAGGATGTCGCGCTCGCCACCGTGGTCGGCACGCGCCGCAGCGCGCCGCGCCCGCTCGGCTCGAAGCTCGCCATCACCGCGTCGGGCCGCCTGTTCGGCTCCGGTCTCGGGCGGCTGCGTCGAGGCCGATGTCGCGGAGCGGGCGCAGCCGATCCTCGAGGGCGAGCCGCCGCACGTGATCTCGTACGGGATCGAGGACGACGAGGCGTGGACCGTCGGGCTTCCGTGCGGCGGCGAGATCGACGTGTTCGTCGAGCGCTTCACCGGCGCGCCGCCGATCGTGCGCGGAACCAGCTACGTGGTCGTTGCCGGCGAGAACGTGGGGGAACGGTGGCACGACGAGTCCCGCTCGTCGACGCACCTGCGCGAGGAGGAGTCGCGGACCGTGTTCGTCGAGTCCGTCGCCCCGCCCCCGCGCCTCGTCGCCGTCGGAGCGGGAGACATCGCCGAGGCGATGTGCGCGCTGGCACGGCCGCTCGGCTGGCGCACAACGGTCGTCGATCCGCGCGCCGGGCTCGCGACGCGCGAGCGCGTCCCGAGCGCCGACGAGATCCTCGTCGAGTGGCCGGACCGGATCGACGTCGACGCGGACACAGCGGTCGTCTCGCTCGTGCACGAGGAGCGCCTCGACATCCCCGCCCTGCGCCGTGGCGTCGAGGGCGGCGCCTTCTACGTCGGCGCGCTCGGCTCGAAGCGGGCGCAGGAGAAGCGCCGTGAGAAGCTCGGCAACGCCGCGGATGCCGTTCGCGGGCCGGTCGGCCTCGACCTCGGCGGCGAGACTCCGGCCGAGATCGCGCTCGAGATCATGGCCGAGCTACTCGCGTCCCGGAAGAACGGCGCCTGACGCCAACCACGAGCAGCGCTCCCAGCGCGAACAGCACCCAGTTCTCCGCCCGGCCGGTGCCGAGCCATCCGGCGACACCGAGGGCCCACAGCGCGAGCGCGCCGTGCCCGCACCAGCGACCACGAGCCTCGCGGTCATCAGGCCGGAGGACGCGCGAGCTCGGAGGCGCGCACCTGCTCGACCCACTTGCGATGGTGCTCGAGCGCCCAGTCCTCGTCGACCCAGCCGCGCGTCATGCCGTTGAGCGCATGCCGCGTCCGCGGATAGATCACCGACAGGAACAGGTGCCCGATGAAGAGGAAGAACGAGAGGTACATCAGCCAGTCGTGGACGAGCAGGGCGTTCGCGAGGCGGAAGCGCGTGTCGCGCTCGCCGTACCAGAGGAAGAAGCCCGAGACGGCGAACAGGACCGCGAACGCGGCCGTGATGATCGCGTTCAGCTTCTGACCGGCGTTGAGCCATCCCTGCGGCGCCCCCCGACCGCGCAGCCACGCGCGGTCGTCGGCGTCGAAGCGGTCGATCTCACGGGCGGCGCGGGCGAGCTCGCGCCGGTTGCCGAACACGACCACGAGCACGAGCACGACGATCCAGGCGACCGCGGTGTAGACGTGGATCGCCTTCAGCAGCGGACGGCGGTTCACCGCCTCCGACAGGCTCGGGAGGTAGAGGCACAGCCCCGAGGCGAGCAGGATCAGAAACGCTGTCGCGTGCACCCAGTGCACGGCCCGCAGCGTGAGACCGAAGCGAGGGACGCGATGCGTGTCAGGTGCCATAACCGTTGGAGTGGCCGACCCATGCGTCCTGGTCGTAGCCGTTTCGCTCCCAGAAGCCTTCCGGCTGCGTCGCGACGAGCTCCATCCGCGTCAGCCACTTGACGCCCTTGTAGCCGTACATCTCGGGGATCACGACGCGCGCAGGCGAGCCGTGCGGCCGCGAGAGCGGCTTGCCGTCGAGATCGAGCGCGAGCATCACGTCCGGCAGGTCGCACCTGCTCGAGCGTCAGCGAGTCCTCGTAAGGCACCTCGAGCGAGACGAACCTGATCGCGTTCGCCTCCGGGAGCGGCTCCGCTGTCGCGAGCAGATCCTTGAAGCGAACGCCGCGCCACCGCACGTCGTGCACCGTCCAGCCGGTCACGCAGTGGAACGTCGAGACCTGCTCGGCCCGCGGCAGCGCCCGCAGGTCGGCGTAGGTCAGGCTGACGCGGGCGCCGCACCAGGCCGTCGATCTCGAGCCGCCACGACTGCTCGTCGAAGATCGGCATCGAGCCTGAGATCGTGTAGATGCGCCAGCCGCCGACCGGAAACAGGTTCCCGAGCAGCTGCGAGAACGCAGACGTCAGCGGCGCGACCGGCCCCGCGGCCGCGCCGGCCCACCAGAGCGACGAGATCCCGCCCGCCACGAGCGCGAGGAACGCGCGTCGCCCGTACGGGCGCGAGGTGTCGGGCACGTCGCTCAAGTGGTCACCTTCGTGATGTAGACACGCGGGCCTCTCCACACGTTACGCCCGTCGGCGCCTGACAGCCCTTTAAGACGGTCTTACGGCGCCTGCACGGTGACCGTGACCGGCTTGCTCTTCTCGACGACGGTGATCACGCGCCACTGGACGGTCGTGGTGAGGTGGGTCACCGTCTGGGTCTCGATGATCGTGCGCGCCGGCTCGGTGGCGGTGACGGTGACGACGTGCTTGACGTACCTCGGGATCACGACCGTGCTCGTCCCGAAGACGGTCTGCGTCCGAACGACCGTCGTCCCCGGAAGCGTGTCCGTCCTCGTGCGCTCGACCACCTTGACCACCGGGACGCGGGTGGTGACGACCTTGCCGCGGTCGTGGACGGTCACGACCTTGTCGACCGTCTCGACGACCGCGCCGGTGCTCGAGGAGACGCCCGCACTTGCCCCCGAGAGCTGGTCTGCGGCGAGCCATCCCGCCACGAGGACGGCGCCGAAGAAGAGGGCGATGATCCCGGCCTTCTGCTCGAACGTGACGCGTTCGCGCCACCACTGCTGCCAGCCTGCGAGCCTCTTCTTCATGCCGCCGCGCCGCGACTCTACTGCCGGCCCTGGAAGCGAGGCGACCCGCGATGTCGCACGTTGCGCCTTTTCGGGACAGGAATCGTCCCGATCGGCACGAAGGCGGGCCGATCAGGGCCATCGTCCTCCTCTCGGCCGGGATGGTCGGGCTTCTCGTCGGCGGCGCGTGGGTGGCCGCCGCCGCCACGGCGCTCGCGCCGATCGCCTTCGGGCTCGTCACGTCGGCGCGTCGCTAGTCGCAGCGCGCCTTCCGGCCGGTTTCGTAGTATCCCGCGCGGCGGAGCAGCACCCCGGCACGACCGAACGACGATGGGTCACGGCGAACCGGAGCAATGCAGATGCGGCACGGTGCGGTCGCGGGCGGCGGCTCGGCGGAGCCTGCGCGTGTTCGTCGTCCTGACGACCGCGCTCGCCCTCGGGGCCGGAGCAGCCGCTGCCGGGTCGGCGCGCACGAAGCCGAAGCCTGAACCGAAGTACATCAGGGTCTGCATCCAGACCAAGGGGTCGAACGAGAGCGTCGGCGACCTCAACATCCGGCTCGGCTTCTGCAAGACCGGCAAGGGCCGCATCTACACGATCCCGCTCACGGCCTCGGCCGGGCCGCCGGGCCCGAAGGGGCCGACCGGTGCGACAGGCGTGACCGGCGCGACCGGCGCGCCGGGGCCGACGGGCGCGCAGGGACCCGCCGGCCCGCAGGGGCCGCCCGGTTCCGGGAGCAGCACGGCCGGGCCGACCGGTGCGACCGGACCGACGGGGCCGGCAGGAGCGAAGGGGGCAACTGGGCCCGCGGGCGCGCAGGGACCGACGGGCGCCGCCGGCGCTTCCGGAGCGAAGGGCGCGACGGGTGCGCAGGGGCCGGCCGGCGCAACCGGGCCCACGGGCGCGAGGGGCCCGACGGGAACGCAGGGGCCGCAGGGCATCCAGGGAGCCGCCGGAGCGGCCGGGGTGCAGGGACCGGCGGGAGCCAAGGGAACGACCGGCCCGGCCGGCGCCGAAGGCGGCACCGGGCCGACGGGCGCGACCGGCGCGCAGGGCCCGGCCGGAACCCAGGGCCCGAAGGGGGCGACCGGTGCCGCCGGCGCCAAGGGCGCCACGGGATCGACGGGCGCCGAAAGGCGCCACGGGTGCCGCAGGCGCCAAGGGCGCGACAGGTTCCACGGGCGCGAAGGGGGCGACCGGAGCAGGGCGACCGGTGCGAAGGGCCCGACGGGCGCTGCCGGCCCCTCGAACCCGACGCTCGTCCCGGGTCGACCGCCATCCGACGACAGGCGCCAGCGCGGGGACGACGGTGACCGCGACGGCGGCCGTGCACGGCGGGCAAAGCGCTCGGGGCGGCGGCGCGACCGTGACCACCGCGCAGACACCAAAAGGTTGCTCTGCAGGAGTCGTATCCGAGCGGGACGACGACGTGGACGGCTGTCGGCGTCCTGTGACCAGCAATCTCGGCGGCGGGAGCTCGCTGACCGTCCAGGCCTACGTGATCTGCCACTAGCCTCAGCCGCGCAGAGCCTCGACCCAGTCGAGGCTCTGCCCGCACAGCGTGCGTGCCGCCGACGGGCGCACGTACGTGATCGGGCTGTCCGGCGTCCCGGCGCTGAGCACGACCGGCCCGACCCCGAACGGCGGCGTCCCCCCACTGCCCGGCCGCAGCCCGGGCCCGTCGTAGCGGAAGCGGAGCGTGTGCCGCCCCGGCGCGAGCCGGATCGCTCCGAGGTAGGTGAACGTCCCCGGCCAGCCGAGCGAGTCACGCACCGTACCGACGCGCCGGCCGTCCACCTCCACGCTGACGCCGGACCTGTACGACCCGCCCACCCAGACGCCGTAGTTCGCGCCCGCGGGAGCGTCGAAGCTCGAGGTGACCGTGTACGGCTCCCTCAGGTAGAGGACGTCGGTCGGTTCGCCGTACGCAGCGAACGAGGTAGGGAGACCGACCGTCCCGTCCGTCCCGATCACGATCGCCGGCGGGCGCTTCACCGCGGCGACCTCTCCGCCGTCGGCGGCCGCGACCCGCGCGACCGCGAGAACGCTGCCGCACGACGGGACGGCGGCGGGCTGCAGCCGGCTGCCCAGGGAGAGGTGCTCGGCGATCGACCCGGTGTACGCCGGCCGCTGCCAGACCTGGTAGTAGCGCCCGGTCCAGACCGGCACGTACACCGACGGCGGCCTGCTCGCCACGCCCGACCGGCGGAGCACGATCGTGCGGTACGCGAGCACGGACGAGAGCGTCAGCTCGTCGAGATCCGGTGACGCGCCGGTCGGTGCGGTCCCGCCCGCGCGCAGGTAGATCGGCCGGCGGCGCAGCTCCGACGGCGCCTCGGCCGCCATGTTGCGCAGGAAGTGGCGCGCGCCGTACGGCTCGTACTCGGCGAGCAGGGTCGGGCCGTCCCCACTGAACTTCTCGCCGATCGTCTGGAGCTCGGCGAGCCGTGCGCCCGGGGCGAGGTCGACGTCCCGGTACTGCAGCACGTTCGACCAGAGCAGCGCGACGAGCAGCACCGACCCGGCCGCGACCGCCTCGACCCTCCGCCCGCCCTCGAACACGACTGCGGCGCCGGTGAACGCAGCGGCGAGCACGATCGGCGACGCCGACGCCAGCGCCTTGGCGCCGATCCACGGCGAGCCGAGCCCGACGTACACGACGCACGCGAACGCGGCCGTGGCGACGGCCACCGGCAGCTCGACGACGCGGCGACGGATCGCAACCACGAGCGCGAACAGCGCCGCGACGCCCGCCAGCGCCGCGAGGACGCGCGTGGCGTCGAGGTCGTGCGGCGCCACGCGGAAGTCGCCGCTCGGCCAGATCCCGAACACCTGCAGCACGCTCAACCGCCCGAACAAGTTGCCGAGCTCGCCCGAGCTCGTGAAGGCGCCCGACCTGCCGAGCCACCTGAAGGCGATCCAGATCGTCGGCAGCGAAAAGAGCGCAGTCGCAGCGCCGAGCGCGAGCGCGGTCCGGACGGTGTCCGGTACGCCGCGCACGCGCCACCGCAGCAGGAGCAGCGCCCCCACCGGAACGACGAGCCAGGCCGCCCCTCCGAGGCTCGAGACCGCGAGCACCGCCGCCGCCCCGAGCGCGAGCGGCACGACGGCCCGAATGGTCCGGGCTTCGACGGTGACCGGGACGAGCGCGACGACGAGGACGACGACCGCGGCGGTCGCGAGCTCCTTGACGCCGCCCCAGAGCGCATAGCCGTACAGGAGCGCCGCCTGGCCCCCGGCGAACGCGACGAGCGCGCGCAACCGGGGCGAGACGACCAGGCCGGCCGAGAGCCGGTACAGCCCGCACGCGAGCAGCGCCGCGAGAAACGTCAGGTAGGGCTGCCAGAGCCACGCGGCGTCCTGCGCCACCAGCACGCGCCCGACCCCGAGCGGGAGCAGCGAGCCGAGCGGGTACCCGTACGCGAGGCTCGTCGAGAGGGTCGCCTCGTAGGTGGACGGCGGCAGCCCGGCCGTGTCGTAGCCGTGCTGCATCGCGCGGTCGAGCATCGCCAGGTACGTGGCGGTGTCGTCGAGCTTGATGTACCCCCCGAACGTCACGTGCCCGGAGAGCACGAACGGTGCGGCGAAGACGCAGAAGACACCCACGGCCGCGGCGAGCCACCAGCCGCCGCGCGGGCGCCTCCACGGAAGCGAGAGCCCGATGCCGAGCACGGCGAGCGCCACGACGGCCGGCGCGGCGAGCGGCGCCGTCCGGCCGCCGAGGATCGCGAGCTCCGAGACCACGACGACGGCCGCGAAGCCGAGCGGCAGCCGCAGCGACGCGGCGACGGCGACTCCTGCAGCCCGCTCGGCGAGCAGTCCACAGCCGAGCGACAGCAGGCCGAGGACGACCGGGAACACGAGCCAGGCGATCCAGATCGTCATCGAAGCTCGCGGGCCGGCTCAGCCCACGGGCACGATACGGCCCGCGGCGACGAGCAGGCGCGCTGCGCCGGCGGACGGGTCGTACACCTCGATCTGGAGGTCGGTTCCGGGGTACGCCACGTAGACGTTCGTCGGCCGCGTTCGTGCGTAGAAGGCGACGCCGCCGCCGCCCGGGTCGACCCGCACGGCGGTCGACGCCTGCGCAAGCTTCTTCGTCAGCGCGAACGCGCCCGCGATCGGATAGGTCCCGACCGTCAGGTATGGATGGTTGGTGCCGATCGTGGCGCCCGGCGGCAGGTAGCGCACGAAGACGTGGCCGCCCGGCGCACGCGTGAGCTCGTACGTGACGCCGGACTGCGCCCCGGCCCAGTAGACCGCGTGCCCGACCGTGCGCGGGAGCGCCTGCAACTGCGCCAGGCTCGCTGCCGTCGCCGCCGAGCCCGACCCCCCGGCCGTCGAGACCGGAGTGATCTGTCCCGCGAGGACCAGCCGGCGGGCCTCGCCTGCGACCGGGTCGAACACCTCGATCTGCTCGTTCACGCCCGGGAACGCGACGTACACGTTGTCCGGCGTGCTCGAGTCGTAGAACCCGATCCCACCGCCCGGGACCGAGACGCGGATCGCGCCGCTCTCGGATGCGAGGCTGCGCGTCACCGGATAGGCATGCGCGACCGGGTAGGTGCCGACGGTCAGGTACGGCTCGGCGGCGCCGACCGCCACACCGCGCGGGAGATAACGGACGTAGACCCTGCCGTCCGCGGTCTTCGTCAGCTCGTAGGTCTCGCCGGCCCGCGGCCCGGCCCAGTAGACACGGGAGCCCGTCACCCGCGCGAGCGCGCCCAGGACGGCAGGGGTGGCGGGGACGGCACCTGCGCGCTCGGGGGCCGTCTTCGGCGACGAGCTTTCTCCACCACGGACGAACAGCCAGACGACGAACGCCACGACGAGCGCGACCGCGACGATCGCTCCGACTCGCACCCGCGGGCGGCGCGCGAACCGCCCCGGCGCAGGCGTTCGGGACCTGGGCTCCGCGGTCACCCTGCCCATCATCTCATCTACCGTTCGCGGCGCATGCTCGAGTTGCGACCGAACTGTGAGCTCTGCGACCGCGACCTTCCGGCCGACTCAGCCGACGCGCGGATCTGCACGTACGAGTGCACGTTCTGCGCGAGTTGCGTCGAGGAGGTGCTCCACGACGTGTGCCCGAACTGCGGCGGCGGCTTTCAGCGTCGCCCGATCCGGCCGGCGAAGGCCTGGCGTCCGGGAGCAGGCCTCGCGAGCCATCCGGCGGGCGGCCGCCGGGTGCACAGCCGGCTCACGCGCCCGGAGATCGAGGCGTTCGTCGCCCCGATCGCGACGATCCCGCCCGCACGCAGGTAAGGAGAGCGCGGCTCAGCGAGCGTGGCCGACGACCGACCCGGGCGGGGCCAGGCGGTCGAACTGGCGCAGCAGCAGCACGATCTGCTCGCCGCAGTCGGCACGGCCGCATTCGCACATGAACTCGAGCGGAAGGTCGTCGTCGGCGCCGTGACGGAGCGCCATCTCGTACGTCGTCTCGTTCACCACGTGGCGAACGGTGCTGACGCGGTGAGCCGTCGGATGTTCGGCTGCGACCGGCACGGGCCTCCTTCCTTCCCTATTCAACCACTTCGCCAAACCACGTGCGGATATCGGCGTCTCAATCAGTGCCGGCGCAGTATCTGACGCTACGCGAACGGCAGGGCGGGCGGCCCGCGGAAGGTTGTCCCCCTCTGTCCACGGGCCGCCCGCCGACTCGTAAGATCCCGGGTGCACGCAACCCGGATGCGGAGGTCGTGTCGTGATCAAGCGTCTCGTCGTCCCTCTGCTGGTCGCCTCGGTCCTCGGCCTCGTCGCGCTCGTCGCCGCCGACGCCGCGGGGGCAACGACCGGCCCGCCGTACTACCTCTCGCTCGGCGACTCGCTCGCGCAGGGCGTGCAACCGAACGCCTCCGGCCAGAGCGAGATCACCGACCAGGGCTACGCCGACGACCTCTACTCGCTGGCGAGGCTGCAGATCCGCGGCCTCAGGCTCGAGAAGCTGGGCTGCCCCGGCGAAACGACGACGTCGATGATGAAGGGCGGCGTGTGCAACGGCGCATACGCCCCGTTCGCCGACCAGCTCGATGCGGCGGTCGCCTTCCTCGAGACGCACGACGTCGCCTTCGTCACGATCGACATCGGCGCCAACAACGTCGACGCCTGCCTTCCCGGCGGGGTGGTCGATCCAACCTGTGTCGCGACCGGGATCGCGTCCGCAGCATCGGATCTTCCGAAGATCCTGGAGGCGCTGCGGGCCGCGGCGCCGACCGTGCGGATCATCGGGATGAACTACTACGACCCGTTCCTCGCAGCGTGGCTGCAAGGCCCCGCGGGCCAGACCGCGGCGCTGCAGTCGCTCGCTCTCACCTTGACCTTCAACGGGGTGCTCGAGTCGGCCTACGGCGGCCTCTCCATCCCGGTCGCCGACGTCCAGTCCGCGTTCCAGACGACGAACAAGACCGTGATCCCGTTCGTGCAGCTTCCGGTCAACGTGGCTGCGATCTGCACGCTCACCTGGATGTGCGCGCCTGCGCCGGTCGGGCCGAACATCCACGCGAACGTCCTCGGCTACTGGGTGATCGCAGGCGCGTTCGCGGCCGCCGGGGGACGGTTCTAGAGGCCCTTCTTGAGGGCCAGGACGGTCGCGTAGGCGGACTTGAGCGTCTGCGGCTTCACCGTGCCGGCCTTCGCGGCGGCGACGAGCGCGTTGTAGGCGGCGATCGACGCGCCGTCGGTGTCGCGATAGCTGTCCGTCCCACCGGCCGCGAGCACGAGGTCGTTCCCGGCGTTCACGGCCAGGACGGCGGCCCGCGACGTCGTGACGTAGCCGTTCACGCCGGGTGTCTGCAACGCGTCCGTGACGATCGCCCCCGTGAAGCCGATCCGGCGCAGGTCCTTGACGATCTTCGGCGAGAGTGCCGCAGGGAGGCTCGAGCCGAGCGCAGGATAGACCGCGGTCGACATCATCACGAGCGGGATCCCGCCTTTGACCGCCGCGATGAACGGTGCCCAGTCGATCTTCAACCGGCGCGTCGTGGCCGTTACCTTGACGACGGACTGATCGGTGTTGAGCGTCGCGTACCCGAGCCCCGGGAAGTGCTTCCCGGTGGCGAGCACGTGCCCACGTGCCAGGCCGGCGGCAAAGGCGGATCCGCGCGCGGCGACGACCGACGGCACCGAGCCGAAGGCGCGCGGCGCGATGAACCCGCCGTGCCCGACGTCGAGCACCGGCGCGAGGTCGGTGTTGATGCCCGACGCCGCGAGGTTGCGCGCGGTCGCGTAGCCCTGCGCCTCGGCGGTGCTCGCCTGGCGCATCTGAGGCGGCGCGAGCGTCGGTGCGCCGGCCAGCCGCTTGACGACGCCTCCCTCCTGGTCGACGGCGATCAGAAGCGGTGGCTGGTTCCCGGCGCCGGCGGCCGCCTGCAGCGTCGACACGAGGTTCGCAGGGCCGGCGCTGCCGAAGTTCGCGTTGAACAGCACGACGCCGCCGATCTGGCCCTCACGGATCCGCTCGAGGAACGATGCACTCGGCACCTGACCCTGCATTCGCGCCAGGACGAGCTGACCCGCCATCTGCTCGACGGTCGCGGGCGGCGCGGTGTCCGCGCGGCCCAGGGCAGCGCTCGACGCCGCCAGCGCGACGATCAGAGCGGACAGAACGACGCGCGTCGACCTCATCCTCGGGTCGAATCGTTCCAGAGGCGCGTTAGGAGAACGTCAAGCGCGCCCGGCGAACTGCTATGTAAAGGCGTTGACGGCCCGGGCCACGATCAGCCCGAACAAGGCGAGCGCCACCGTCGACTGGACGAGCATCGAGTACTTCGCGCGATGCGTCAGCGGCATCACGTCCGTCGGGCTGAACGCGGTGGCGTTCGTGAACCCGAGATGCAGGTAGTCGAGGAAGACGGGACGCCAGCCCTCGGGCGCGAGCTCGGGGCTGAGCTGCTGCGTGAACGCGAAGTCGACCGGTACCGGGTTCCGCGAGCGCGCCAACGGGCCCCCGCCGTCCAGCAGCCAGTAGAGCATCGCGAAAGCGAGATTGTTGCCCAGCCAGGCGAGCGCTCCCGACGCGAGCAGCCGCGTCGGCGAGTTCGTGACGCCGGAGCCGTGGATCAGATCGTAGACGAGGATGACAGTCGCCCAGAGCGCCGCCAGGACGAGCACGACGACGAGCCCGACCGCAAGGCGCCTCCACCGCGCCTCGTGTCGCACTTGCGCGGGTGGCGGGTGGCCGACGAGAAGGACGAGCAGCAGACCCTCCACGGCGGGCACGAGCCAGGGCAGGCGGACCGCGCCTTCGTGCGGCAACCAGACGCGCAGTGCGATGTTCAGCCCCATGAACGCGAGCAACGCCGCAGCCGGCGGCACACGCGACTCGGGAATCAGGCCTCCGGCAGTACCGGCGCGGGAAACTCGCGGAGCGTCTGGCGGCGGAGCACCTCGACGCCGATGAAGGCGAGGGCGAACACGACCAGCAGCGGGTAGACCCGCTGCCCGTCGGTCGGGCCCGTGATCAGGATGAGCAGCAGCACGAGTGCGACCACCGCGTAGATCACCCACGGATGGTTGCGTGCAGTCGGCGCCGAGACGCGCCGCAGCCACCGCGCCGGCCGCGACGGGCCCGCGATCCAGGCCGCGAGGACGACGAAGAACCCGTAGATGAGGATGTTGATGCCGACGTTGCGCAGGAGCTGCGTCTCCACCGCCCAGACGACACCCACCGCGGGCTTGTTGATCGTGTTGCTGCTCAGCGCGTCGACGAGGTAGTTGCCGGCGAACCGCCGGACGATGAGCACGATCAGTCCGACGACGAACACGCTCGCCCCTACGCCCATCAGCACGGTCCGCCGCCTGCCGCGCGCCAGGTAGACCGCGAGCGCGTAGATCGCGAGCACGAGGAAGAAGAGGAAGTAGCTGAGGAAGCGGATCACCTTGACCGCCGTGCGCGCGGTCTTGAGCTGGTTGCCCTTCATGAGCGTGATCTGGCCGGCGTCCGGCGGCAGATTCTGCGCGACTTTGCCGACGATGCCGCCCTGCTGGCCGAGCTGCGCGACGATCGGTCGTAAGTTCAGGACCACGTTCCCGTTCGTGTTCTGCAGGATCTGTCGCTTCCCGTCCAGGACCGCGATGAACAAGGTATGTGCCCGGTAGACGGCCTGCTTCCAGGCCTCCTGGACGCGGGGACGCTCGAGCAGCGTCTCGGCGGCGCGCACGAGCAACTGCCGCAGCGCGCCCGCCAGCGGCGCAGCGACACCCTTGATCTGCGGGGGCAGCTCCTTCTCGAGCTCGGCCGTGACGTCGACGTTCTGGTAGAGCTGGTCGACCATGTAGGTCGAGAGTGCCGTGCGCACCTGCGGATCCTGGAGCAGCTGAACGCTCGCGTTGGTGAAGTTGTTCGTGTCGAGCGCCTGCCGCTTCACCCAGATGTTCAGCGCGGCGACGAGGCCGATCACCGCGGCCAGCACGACGAGGATCCACGGGACCCACCGGTGCCACCCGGCCGCGGGCGCGTTCGACCGAGCTGCGGGTGCGTTGGGCGCGGGTGCGTTGGGCGCGGCCATGGGCGCCTACGCTAACGCTTCGCCGTACGCGTGCCTAGAGGCGCGCGCACCACAGAGGACGGTCATGTTTCCGCCGACGCCTCTAGCTCGAGCTCGGAGCCGCGAGGAGCCCGCGCGACGGCCACCGCGCCGCCTGCACGAGCCACCCGCTCACCGCCAGCACGACCAGCGCCAGCGCGAGCACCGCGATCAGCACCCGTCCGCTCATGCCCACGAGACGGCGTGGCAGCCGGGGATCTTCCCGCGATCGACTAAGGTGCCGCCGTGTTCCCGGTGATCATCTTCGCCCTTGTCGCGATCCCCCTGCTGATCGTCGCGGTCGCCGCGGTCAAGAAACGGTCGGCGACCGAGCAGCCGCCGGCCGGCGACTCCTCGTCACAGGCCGAGATCGAGCGCGAGTTCGACGAGGCGGAGCGCTACCAGGACGCCTGGCGCGACCAGCATCCGCCCAACGGCTCGGCGCTCTGACCGCCGCGCGCACGACTCGCGAGCGCACCGAACGTTTCACCTGTTAACGCGGCTTAACGCCCGTAACGACGACCGCCGTCGCGGGACCTGTGCACCGACAGCAATCCGAAAGGAGAACGTCGATGAGATCCTCGACTCGGTTGGGTCTTGCAGTCGCCGCCGTGCTCGCGCTGTCGGTGGCGTTCACGGCGACGTCGTTCGCGGCGACGAAGGACGGCCGGGACTCCCGGCACGCAGTGTTCGTGCTCACCGACAACACGGCCGGCAACCAGGTCGTCGCCTACGACCGTCAAGCCGACGGCTCGCTCACCCAGGCCGGCGTCTACGCGACGGGCGGAAAGGGCGGGGTCCTCGCCGGGTCGGTCGTCGACCACACCGCATCGCAGGGCGCGCTCGCGTACGACGCGTCGCGGCGGTTGCTCTTCGCGGTGAATCCCGGCAGTTCGTCCGTGTCCGTGTTCCGCGTTCGCGGCGACCGTCTCGCGCTGACGCAGGTCGTCCCGTCGGGCGGGCCCTTCCCGGTCAGCGTCGCGGTGCGCGGTTCGCTCGTGTACGTCCTGAACGCGCTCGGCGGGGGATCGGTCCAGGGATACCTCGTGCTCGGCGAGTTTCTGCTGCCGCTTCCGGGTTCGAGCCGCCCGCTCGGTCTCGACCCGGCGGCGACGCCGCAGTTCACGACGACGCCCGGGCAGGTCGCCTTCTCGCCCGACGGCTCGAAGCTGATCGTGACGACCAAGGCGAACACGAACGCGATCGACGTGTTCCAGGTCGGGCGCATCGGCTACCTCTCGGGGTCGCCGGTGGTGAACGTCGAGCCCGGCACGGTCCCCTTCGCGGTGGGCTTCGACCAAGCGGGCAACCTGGCCGTCGCCGAGGCGGGCACGAACGCGCTCGCGACGTTCAGCCTGAACGCCGACGGCACCGTCTCACCGCTCGACTTCGTCCCGACGGGACAGGCGGCGACCTGCTGGATCGCCGGGACGGGTCCGTACTTCTACGTGTCGAACGCCGGCAGCGCGTCGGTGAGCGGCTATTCAGCGGGCAACGGCGGATCGCTCACGCTCCTCGGCAACACGACGACCGACGCAGGCACGATCGACGCGGCGGCGACGCCCGACGGCTCGTTCCTGTACGTGCAGGCGGGCGCGCTCGGCACGGTCGACGGCTTCCACGTGAATGCCGACGGCTCCTTGACGCCCGCCGGCTCCGTCACGGTCCCGGGCGCCGCCGGAGGCGAGGGAATCGTCGCGCTCTGATCCGAGCTCGACGTATCAGGCTGCGCGCCGCAGGCTCTTTCGACCAGGGGACTGCGGTGACAGGGGGTGAGAAGGGCCGCCGCGTGGCGGCCCTTCTTCAATTTCAATTCCGCCGTTTCACGCGGCGTAGATCCGGAAGGACGTCGGTGCGCCGGCTCGGGGAGCCGGCGCCCGCGCACGGCCGGAGGAATCACCGCTTCCACCTCCGGCCGTGCCCCTCGCCTCGCCGCCGACGGGCAGCGGAACAGAGGCGGCTGGGGGCCCCCTCACCCCCAGCCGCCGGAGGCGCAGGCTCGATCCCCGTCCCTCGTCCCGGGGAGAGCCTCCGACCGCCCTTAGTAGACACTATTTTCCGGAAACGTGCATCACCCAAGCGGGGTGGGCTCCTGCGGGCGTCACTCGCGGGCGCCGAGCTGCCGCGACTGCGCGCTCTCGGCGATCAGCCACAGCCCGTGGCGCCGGATCTCGGCCGCCGACTCCTGGATCATCATCGCCGCACGGAGGTTGGCGTTCGTGACCTCCTCGTCGGCGTCGTCGATCTCCACGAGCCCGTCACTCGTCGCGTAGAGCTCGTCGGAAAGACGCAACACGAGCTCACCCGCCTCCTGCACCCGGTCGCGAGCCGCTGCCACGACTCGACTCTAAATCGCGAGCGGGGCCGCGGAAAGCAACCGCGGCCGGAACGGCTTGCTACGTTTCGTCAGCCGGATGACGTAAGATGATACCGGAAAAAAAACATACGACTTAGGCGTCCGCCATGTCAAGTGGAAACGTACCAGCCGGTTGGCATTTCGTCACGAATCACACCCAGGTGCTCCTGTGCATCTCGTCGAACCCCGAGATCCGGCTGAGGGACATCGCGGCCCGGGTGGGCGTCACCGAACGAGCCGCCCAGCGCATCGTCGCCGACCTGGTGCGCGAGGGCTACGTGAGCCGAACGCGCTCGGGGCGCCGCAACCAGTACACGATCAACCGGCAGAAAGAGATGCGCCACCCGGCCCAGTTCGGGTTCGAGATCGGCCCGCTGCTCGACCTCCTGCGCCGCGACCCGGGCGACGAGCTCGCACAACCGGGCACTGCGACCGCCTGAAGCGGCGGCCCCGGCTCAGCCCGTGTCCTGCGACGGGAAGATGACCGTCGGCACCTCGACGTCGGCGGGGTCGACGCCGCGGAGCGTGACGTCGACGACGGTCGCGACGAGCGAAGCGATGGGGACCGAGAGGAGAACGTAGAAGCCTCCCAGGAGGACCCCGGTCACCGAGACCGAGATCAGCGTGAGGAGCGGGGACAGGCCGACGGCCCCGCCGAGGACGCGCGGCGTGACGAGATAGTCCTCGAGGAGCCGGATCACGAGCAGCGCCGACCCGGCGAGCAGCGCGGTGTGCCAGGACGAAGTCAGCCCGACACCCACGGTGAGTGCGAGAGCCGCGAGCGGGCCGACGACGGGGATGATCTCGAGGATCCCCGCGGCGATCCCGACCAACAGCCAGTAGGGCTCGCCCACGACCATCAGCGCGAGTGAGGCAAGTGTCGACACGAAGGCGATCAGCACGAGCTCGCCGCGCACGAAGGCGCCGAGCTTCTGGTCGACGAGCGTCCATGTGTCGCGCACCCTCTTGCGCCTTGGTCGCGGCAGGAAGCTCGTCACGAGATCGACCGTTCGCTCCCGCTCGAAGATCCAGTACGCGGCCACGGCAAAGGTGAAGAGGATCCCGACGATGACTCTGACCGCCTGCTCGCCGACCGACAACGCCGGCTGGACGAGCTTGTCGGCGGACGGGAGATGCTTCAGGCGACGCGACAGTACGTCGAGCAGTCGTGCCTTGACGCCGCCGCCCGTCCCCGGATGATGCGTCTGGGCGACCTGCAGCGCCGCCTCGACCTGGCTGGTCAAGGTCGGCACGACGAAGGAGAGAAAGAGCGCGATCAGAGCGAGCATCGCGGCGTAGTGGACGAGCACGCCGACGGGTCGCGGGATCCGCCACGACGCGAGCCGGTCCACGCCGGGGCGCATCGCCGCCGCGATCGTCACCGCGAGCAGGATCAGCGCGAGCACGACCTTCAACTCCCACAGCGCGATCGCGACCACGACGACACCGAGTGCCACGGCGGTGGCGACGAACGCGTTCCGCGCGGTCGTCGCCGTGGACCACGACTCGTCCTGCATCCCGGACTCGCGATACCCGGCATCGGGCCGCCGAAACGGCGCGGATGCTCCGTTTCGCGCCGCACGCCGAGGGTAACCGCGGTCGAGCGACTGTGGGAGGAGGCCGGGGTGGTGCCGAAACGGACGTTTGCGCAGGACGTGCTGGCGGCGCCGATCCCGACGTCCCCCCGCTCCCGCCGCACATCAGCTTCGAGCAGGCGAAGCACTTCGCCCGGGCGGCGATCGCCGATCCACGACGGGCGGAGATCGTCCGCCAGTCCTTCCGGCAGATGGTCGACGCGCTGCTCTCCCGGCGCTAGATGGTTGAGTCCCGCCGGCGGGACAGCACCTCCGGTCGCGGACGGCGTTTAGCGGGAACGCATCGGGATAAGCGGTAGTCAGTGTGTCCGACGAAGGAGATGACATGGGTATCGGCGTCAGCCTGCTGCTGATCGCCGCCGGCGCGATCCTGACCTGGGCCGTCGACGCGACCGTCTCGGGCGTCAACATCCACACGGTCGGCGTGATCCTGCTGGTGATCGGGGTGATCGGCCTGGTGATCTCGCTGGTCTTCTGGTCGAGCTGGGGCGGCGCGGGCGCGCGGGGCCGCCGCCGCACGACGACGACGACCGTCGACGACGGGCCGCCGGGATACTGACCCGCGACCGCAGCCGCTCCGGGAACGGAAACGGACCCGAGGTCGTCGTCGTGACCGGCGCGTCGGCGGGCGTAGGCCGCGCGGTCGCGCACGCATTCGCGCGCCGCGGCGCGCGCGTCTGCCTGGTCGCCCGCGGCCTCGAGGGCCTCGAGGAGGCGCGCCGCGAGGTCGAGGCACTCGGCGGCACCGCGCTGGTCGCCCCCGCGGACGTCGCCGACCACGAGCAGGTCGAGGCCGCGGCGGAGCGTTGCGAGCGGGACCTCGGCCCGATCGACGTCTGGGTGAACGACGCCATGGCAACGGTGTTCGCGCGGTTCCTCGACGTCTCGCCGGACGAGTACCGCCGCGCGACCGAGGTCACGTACCTCGGCGCCGTTCACGGGACGATGGCAGCGCTTCGCCGCATGGTCCCGCGCGACCGCGGTGTCGTCGTGCAGGTCGGCTCCGCACTCTCCTACCGTGCGATCCCGCTGCAGTCCGTCTACTGCGGCGCGAAGTTCGCGATCCGCGGCTTCACCGACTCGGTGCGCACCGAGCTCATGCACGACGGCAGCGCCGTCTGGATCACGATGGTGCAGCTCCCCGCCGTGAACACGCCGCAGTTCAACTGGTGCCTGACGCGACTGCCCGAGCATCCGCAACCGGTGCCGCCGATCTTCCAGCCGGAGGTCGCCGCCCGGGCCGTGGTCTTCGCCGCGCACCACCGCCGTCGCGAAGTCGACGTCGGAGGGAGCGCGGTGAAGGCGATCGTCGGCAACAAGCTCGCGCCGCGCTTCGCCGACTGGTACCTGGCGCGCACCGGCTTCGACTCCCAGCAGGTCTCCGGCCTCCCCGTGAACGGCCGACCCGACAACTTGTTCGCACCGGTGCCGGGCGAAGCGGACACGCACGGGATGTTCGACGAGCGGGCACGCGCGCACAGCGCCCAGCTGTGGGCGACCACGCACCGCCCGGTGCTCGCCGCGGCCGCGGCGGCGGTCTCGCTCGCCGGCCTCACTCGCATCGTGCGTCGATGACGGCGATCGCAGCCGAGCCTCACGTCCTCCGAGAGTACGCGCTGCTCGCGGACGGCGAGCGCGCCGCGCTGGTCGGGCCCCGCGGCGACTTCGTCTGGATGTGCTTTCCCGCGTGGCACGACGACGCCGTCTTCTCGACCCTGATCGGCGGCGACGGCGACTATGCCGTCACGCCCGTCGACCGGTTCGTCTGGGGCGGCTACTACGAGAGCGGCAGCCTCATCTGGCGCAGCCGCTGGTTGACCGACGACGGCGCCGTGATCGAGTGCCGGGAGGCGCTCGCGCTGCCTGCACGCCGCGACCGCGTCGTCGTCCTGCGCCGCGTGATCGCACGACGGGGAACCGCCCGGGTCGAGGTCGTGCTCGATCCGCGTGGCGAGTTCGGGGCTGCCCCGCTCCGTGGACTTCGCCGCGACGGCCCGCGCACGTGGTCAGGCCGCATCGGGCCGGCCTACCTCGGCTGGAGCTGCGGCGCGGATGCCGCCGTCGAGAACCACGGCCACCGCGGAATGGCGCTCCGCGTCCGGCTCGAGATCCCCCAGGACGGCCACCACGACCTGGTGCTCGCACTGGCAAACGATCGTGCCGGCGCCGAGCCGCCGGATCCCGACACCGCGTGGTCGGAGACCGAAGCCGGCTGGCGCGAGCGCGTCCCGGAGCTCGAGACGAGCGTGGCGGCGCGGGACGCCCGGCATGCGTGCGCCGTGCTCTTGGGCCTGACGAGCGCGTCGGGTGGGATGGTCGCGGCGGCGACGATGTCGCTCCCGGAACGCGCGCGTGAGGGACGCAACTTCGACTACCGCTATGTGTGGATCCGCGACCAGTCCTACGCCGGGCAGGCGGCGGCCGCGGCCGGCATCGACCGCATCCTCGACGACGCCGTCGGTTTCGTCGGGGCGGCGATCACCGAGCACGGTCCGACCCTGAGCCCTGCCTACACGGCCGGCGGCGAGGCGCTGCCGCCGGAGCGCCACCTCGACCTCCCCGGCTACCCGGGCGCCGGAGACGTACTCGCCGGGAACGCCGCCGAGAGCCAGTTCCAGCTCGATCCGTTCGGCGAGGCACTGCTCCTCTTCGCCGCCGCCGCGGGACGCGGCCGGCTCGACACCGACGGGTGGCGCGCGGCCGAGATCTCGGCAGCCGCGATCGCCGAGCGCTGGCGGGAGCCCGACGCCGGGATCTGGGAGCTCCATCCGGACGCGTGGACGCACAGCCGGCTCACCTGCGCGGCGGGACTGCGCGCGATCAGCGCCCACGAGCCCGGCGCCGGCGTTGCCGCCGAGTGGCTGGCACTCGCCGATGCGATCACCGCCGACGCGGCCGCCAACGCGGTCCATCCGTCGGGACGATGGCAGCGCGCGGCCGGAGACGAACGCGTGGACGCCGCGCTGCTGCTGCCGGCGATCCGCGGCGCGCTCCCGCCGGACGATGCGCGTTCGCTCGCCACGCTGCGTGCCGTCGAAGCCGAGTTGACCCAGGACGGCTACGCCTACCGTTACCGGCCGGATGCCCGCCCGCTCGGCGAGGCAGAGGGCGCATTCCTGCTCTGCGGGTTCATCCTCTCGCTCGCCTTTCACCAGCAGGGGAACGCGGTCGCGGCGGCCCGCTGGTTCGAGCGCACGCGGGCGGCCTGCGGCCCGCCGGGGCTGCTCTCCGAGGAGTTCGACGTCGACCAGCGCCAGCTGCGCGGCAACCTGCCGCAGGCGTTCGTTCACGCGCTCCTGCTCGAGTGCTCGGTCTCGCTCGGGTCGTCGTCCTCGTGGGGGTCGGGCGACGGCAGGTCGAGCTCGTCGGGAGGATAGGGCTCGGGGACCTGGGCAGGCACAGGCGGCGTGCCCTCGTCAGGCGGCGGCAGCGTCCCGGCCCCCCGCATCGACTCCTCCTCGTGCCGGCGCTTCGTGGCGGCGAGCTCGTTCTCCCGCTCGGTGCGGCGCGGTTCCATCGACGTCTCCTTCCCGCGATCGTTCAGACCCGAGTCTCCAACGAGACCGGCCGCAAACCCGTTTCGCGACGGCCGGCTTCTGAGATAACAACACCGTGGCGGCTTCATCGCGCTCCGGCATCGCCTCGTGGCCGCTGCTCCGCCAGCTGACCGGTGACGACCCGCTCGGCCTCGGTGCAGCAGCCCGGTCCCGGCGGACCGACGAGCTCGAGGCGCGCATCGACCACGCGGACACCGTCGTCTCGCACTCGATCTGCCCGTACTGCGCGGTCGGCTGCGCGCAGCTCGTCTACGCGCAGAACGGCGAGGTCGTCCAGATCGAGGGCGACCCGGCGAGCCCGATCTCGCGGGGACGGCTCTGCCCGAAGGGGTCGGCGTCGCTCGGCTACGTGCGAAGCCCCCTCCGTGAGACGAAGGTCAAGTACCGGCGGCCGTACGGGACGGAGTGGGAAGAGCTCCCGCTGGAGCGCGCGATGGAGATGATCGCCGACCGGGTCGTCGCGACGCGCGAGGAGACCTGGCAGGCGGAGGACGCCGACGGCAATCCGACGCGTCGGACACTCGGGATCGCGAACCTCGGCGGCGCGACGCTCGACAACGAAGAGAACTACCTGATCAAGAAGCTGATGACCGCTCTCGGCGTCGTCCAGGTCGAGAACCAGGCACGCATATGACACAGCTCCACGGTCCCCGGTCTGGGGACCTCCTTCGGACGAGGCGGCGCCACGACGTTCCAGCAGGACCTCGCCAACTCCGACTGCGTGCTGATCATGGGCTCGAACATGGCCGAGAACCACCCGGTCGGCTTCCAGTGGGTGGTCGAGGCGCGCGAACGCGGCGCGCAGGTGATCCACGTCGATCCACGCTTCACGCGCACGAGCGCGCTCGCGACGCGGTGGGTCGGCATCCGTCCCGGCTCCGACATCGCCTTCCTCGGCGGCGTCGTCAACTACATCGTCGAGCACGATCGATGGTTCCGCGACTACGTCGTCAACTACACGAACGCGCCGGTCATCGTCTCCGAGGACTTCGTCGACACGGAAGATCTCGACGGCCTCTTCTCCGGCTGGAGCGCGGAGGACCGGGCCTACGACCCGGCGAGCTGGCAGTACGAGGGCATGGACCTGCACGCCGCGGCGGGAGGGCGCGAGCGCGGCTTCACCCAGGTGAAGGGGCACGCGGCGGGCCACGGCGGAGGGGGCGCGGCGCTCCCCGCAGGCGAGCCTCCCGAGGAGGATCCGACGCTCCAGCATCCGCGCTGCGTCTTCCAGATCCTGAAGCGCCACTTCTCCCGGTACACGCCCGAGATCGTCGCGGAGGCGTGCGGCTGCTCGGCTGAGGAGTTCGTCGCCGTCGCCGAGGCGCTGTGCGACAACTCGGGCCGCGAACGGACGAGCGCGATCTGCTACGCGGTCGGCTGGACCCAGCACACGGTCGGCGTGCAGTACATCCGCACGGCGGCGATCGTCCAGCTGCTGCTCGGGAACATCGGACGTCCCGGCGGCGGCATCCTCGCACTGCGCGGCCACGCGTCGATCCAGGGGTCGACCGACATCCCGACCCTGTACGACATCCTCCCCGGCTACCTGACCATGCCTCACGTCGGTGCGTACGACGACCTCGCGCACTACATCGACGCGAACACCTCGCGCGCGGGCTGGTGGGGCAACTTCGGGAACTACGCGGTCAGCCTGCTCAAGGCCTACTGGGGCGAGCACGCAACGGCCGAGAACGACTTCTGCTTCGACTACCTGCCGCGGATCGACCAGGACAACTCGATCTACAAGTGCGTCTTCGACATGTTCGACGGCTCGGTCAAGGGGTTCATCCTCGCCGGCGAGAACCCCGCGGTCGGCTCGTCGCACGCGAAGCTGCACCGGCTCGCGATGGCGAAGCTGGACTGGCTGGTCGTCCGCGACCTCGTGGAGATCGAGTCGTCGTCCTTCTGGCTCGACGGGCCCGAGATCGAGACAGGAGAGCTCGAGACGAAGCAGATCCCCACCGAGGTGTTCTTCCTGCCGGCGTCGTCGCACGTCGAGAAGGACGGATCGTTCACGAACACGCAGCGCCTGCTGCAGTGGCACTTCAAGGCCGTCGAGCCGAAGGGCGACTGCCGGTCCGAGCTCTGGTTCTACTACCACCTCGGACGCCTGATCCGGCAGAAGCTCGCCGGCTCGAAGGAGGAGCGCGACCGGCCCGTCCTCGACCTGACGTGGGACTACCCGGTCACGGGCGAGCAGGAGGAGCCGAACGCGGAATCGGTGCTGGCGGAGATCAACGGCTGGAACGCGCAGGGCGATCCGCTCTCGAGCTTCAAGGAGCTCGCGAACGACGGGACGACGACCTGCGGCTGCTGGATCTACTGCGGCGTCCGTGCGGGCGGCGTCAACCAGGCCGCACGCAAGAAGCCGCACTGGGAGCAGGAGAGCTACACGGCCCTCGAGTGGGCGTGGTCCTGGCCCGCGAACCGGCGCATCATCTACAACCGTGCGTCGGCCGACCCGGACGGGAAGCCGTGGTCGGAGCGCAAGCGCTACGTCTGGTGGGACGAGGACGAGGAGAAGTGGACCGGCATCGACGTCCCCGACTTCGACGTCGAGAAGCGGCCGGACTACCGGCCGCCGGACGATGCGAAGGGGCCGGAGGCGATCGCCGGCAACCACCCGTTCATCATGCAGGCGGACGGGCGGGGCTGGCTGTACGCGCCGCACGGCCTCGTCGACGGGCCGCTGCCGGCGCACTTCGAGCCCGACGAGTCCCCCGTCGGGAACCACCTGTACGCGCAGCGTGCGAACCCGGCCCGCCAGCGGTTCGAGCGCCCCGAGAACCCGACGAACCCGCCCGGCTCGCCCGCGTACCCCTTCGTCGTCACCACCTACCGGCTCACCGAGCACCACACGGGCGGCGGGATGTCGCGCACCGTCCCCTATCTCGCCGAGCTGCAGCCCGAGATGTTCGTCGAGGTTCACCCCGAGCTCGCCGAGCTGCGGAGCCTGGAGCACGGCGGATGGGCGACGATCGTGACCGCGCGCACGGCGATCGAGGCGCGGGTGCTCGTCACGGAGCGCGTCACGCCGTTGACCCTCGACGGGCGCCGTGTCCACCAGGTCGGGCTCCCCTACCACTGGGGGTGGAAGGGGCTCACGACCGGCGACTCGGCGAACGATCTCAGCGCGCTCGCGCTCGACCCGAACGTGCACATCCAGGAGGTCAAGGCGTTCACCTGCGACATCCGCCCGGGACGGCGGCCGCGCGGCGCCGGCCTGCCGAGGTTCGTCGAGGGCGTGCGCCGCGAGGCGGAAGGCGGCGACGAGTGAGCGCCACCGCGGACCGTGTCGGCTTCTTCACCGACACGTCGGTCTGCATCGGCTGCAAGGCCTGCGAGGTCGCCTGCAAGGAGTGGAACCTCGTGCCGGGGGACGGTCAGGCCTGGACCGGCGAGTCGTACGACAACACGGGAGCGCTCGGTGCGAACACCTGGCGGCACGTCGCCTTCATCGAGCAGCGCGCGCCGCTGCGTGTGGACGGCGACCGGGCGCAGCTCGCCGTGGAGCCGCTGCGCTGGCTGATGAGCTCGGACGTCTGCAAGCACTGCACGCACGCGGCGTGCCTCGACGTCTGCCCGACCGGCGCCCTGATCCGGACCGAGTTCGGCACCGTCGTGGTCCAGGAAGACGTCTGCAACGGGTGCGGCTACTGCGTTCCCGCGTGCCCGTTCGGCGTCATCGACCGCCGCGAGGTTCCCGCGCCGGACCGTCCCGCCCCGTTCGCCGGCAAGGAGGACGGGCGCGTGTGGAAGTGCACGCTCTGCTACGACCGGGTCAAGGGGGGTCACGAGCCGGCCTGCGCCAAGGCCTGCCCGACGCAGTCGATCCAGTTCGGGCCGCTCGAGGAGCTTCGTGAGCGCGCAGCGACACGCGTCGAGAAGCTCCGCGAGGACGGCTGGAACGGCGTTCGCCTCTACGGCGAGGACCCGAACGACGGGGTCGGCGGGTTCGGCGCGTTCTTCCTGCTGCTCGACGAGCCGGAGGTCTACGGGCTGCCCCCGGATCCCGTCGTGACGACGCGCGAGCTGCCACGCATGTGGGCCACGGCGGCGCTCGCCGCCGGCGCGCTCGTCGCCGGGGTGCTCGCCGCCGTCGGGGGCGGCCGGTGACGGCGTCCGCGACGCAACCGGGACGCGGAGCCGGCTCCTACTACGGCCGCCCGATCCTGAAGGAGCCGGTCTGGAAGCCCGAGGTCCCGCTGTACACGTTCACGGGCGGTCTCGCAGGCGCGTCGTCGGTGCTCAGTTTCGCCGCCCGGCGCGCCGGCAATCGGCGTCTCGCACGCACGAGCCTCGCGGTCGGCCTGGCCGCCGAGCTGGTCAGCCCGGCGCTTCTGATCAGCGACCTCGGCCGTCCCGAGCGCTTCCTGAACATGCTGCGCGTGTTCAAGGTCACCTCGCCGATGAGCGTCGGGAGCTGGCTGCTCGCCACGAGCGGCGGCGCGACCACCACGGCGGCGGCGTGCGAGGCGCTCGGCGTGCTTCCGCGGCTTCGGCGGGCCGCAGGGCTCGTGTCCGGGCTCGCCGGGGCGCCGCTCTCGGTGTACACGGCGACGCTGCTCTCCAACACGGCGATCCCGGTCTGGCACGAGTCTCGCCGGGTGCTCCCGTTCGTCTTCGCAGCCGACGCGGCCGCGAGCGCCGGCGCGGCGGCATCGCTGTTCCTGCCGTCCGACGAGTCGGGCCCGGCGACACGACTCGCGGCCGGCGGCGCGATCGCCGCCGAGGGGCTGGCCGTCGTGATGCGGGCCCGGCTCGGCTTCCTCGGCGAGGTCTACGACCGCGGGGAGGCCCGGCCGCTTCGACCGCACGGCGAAGCTCGCGAACCTCGCCGGCGCGCTCCTGCTCGCACGCCGGGGAGAGAGCCGGGCCGCGTCGATCGCGGGCAGCACGCTGGTGCTCGGCGGCGGCCTTGCCCGCCGGTTCGCGGTCTTCCGGGCCGGCGTCCAGTCGGCGCGCGACCCGCGCTACACCGTCGAGCCGCAGCGCGCACGGCTCGCGGGCCGGACCCGGCCCGCCCCGGCGTAGACGTTCACGCGGCCTCCGCGGGCGAAGCCGCAGAGCGTGACTCCCTGCGCCTCCGCGAGCTCGACCGCGAGGCTGGAGGGCGCGCCGACGCCCACGAGCACGGGACAGCCGGCGAGCACCGTCTTCTGGACCAGCTCGAACGACAGGCGGCCGCTGACGCACAGCACGCGCCGGTCGAGCGGAACGAGACCGGCGCGATGCGCCCAGCCGACGACCTTGTCGAGCGCGTTGTGACGGCCGACGTCCTCGCGCGCGCACAGCAAGGTGCCGTCCGCGTCGAACAGGCCGGCTGCGTGCAGCCCTCCGGTCGACGCGAACACCGGCTGGGCCTCCCGCAGCCGGTCCGGCAGCGCGGCGAGCATCGAGGCGGCGACGGTGAGCGCGGAGACGACCGGTCTCCCCGTCACCGCGACGGCGTCCAGCGCCCCCTTCCCGCAGACGCCGCACGAGGACGAGGTGTAGAAGTGCCGCTTCAGCCGGTCCGGGTCGAACCGCCGCACGCGGAGCTCGATCGTGTTCGCGGCGAGGTCGGCGGTCAGGGCCGCGTCGATCGGCTCGAGGCCTTCGCCGAGCGCGAACCCGACCGCAAGCTCCTCGTCGTGGCCGGGGGTGCGCATCGTCACCGCCACCGGCGCTCCGTCGATGCGGATCTCGAGCGGCTCCTCGACCGCGACCTCGTCGGGCCCGGTCGTCCCGCTCTCGCGCGTCACGCCGACCCGCGCGGTCGCCCGCTGCGACGACCGCGGCGACACCCCACCGAGCTCTGCCGCCGTGTTGACGTTGCGGAGCAACGCCTCGGGTAGCTCGACGCGAGCCGCGCCGAGCTCGTCGGCCGCGTCCCGCAGACGGAGGGCGCCGCGCCGTAGGCGCTCCTCGAGCACGGGCAGCGCGCTCGTCCGGTACGCGCCCGGAAGCGGCCCGCGTGTCGGGACGGCTGCCCGGTGGCCGTCGCATGCCTCGGCGAGCTCGATCAGCGCGTCGGGCGTGAGCGCGGGGCAGTCGACCGGGACGACGACGCAGAGCTCGGTCGGCGCCGCCCGGAGGCCGGACACGAGCCCGGCGAGCGGGGCGCGCGTGGTCGTCTCGTCGTCGATGATCGGGAACGGGAGCCGGAGGCCGTCTGCCGACTTGCCGACGGCGAGACGATGGTCGCAGCACTCGGCGAGCAGTCGCCATGCACGTGCCGCGAGCGTCTCGCCGGCGATGCGGGCGAGCGCCTTCGGGGAGCCGAAGCGCTCGCTCCTGCCCCCGACGAGGAGGATGCCGGTGAGCGTCACGGGCTCGTTGCGGGCGCGGCTGCCCGGACGGCGGCGGCGGTCTCCGCGACCGTGAGCCCGCCCGCCGCCGTCACCCGGCCGGCGAGGTAGCAGACCAGCGGGGCGTTGAGCTTCGCTCCGCTCTCGTGGGCGGCGAACGACGCCAGGCGCAGCAGCTCGTCGATCTCGTCGCGGCTCAGCTCGAGCCGGACGCCGCAGGCGCGCTCGAGCTCGGCGCGGACGGTCGTGAGCCACTCGTTCTCCATCGTTCGATCGGATTCTCCACGCCTGCCGCGGCCGGTGCGTGGCGATGAGGACGTCAGGCGGCGGACGCGTCGTCCGCGACGACGACCAGCCAGTCCGGCAGGTCGAGCCCGCCCGCTCTCGCGGCGGACCGCCAGCGCTCGGCCCGGGACGACGACACCTCGAGCCGGAGATGCTCGAGCTCGACGTCGTCCTGGGACGCGCGTAGTCCCTTGAGCGCCGCCCGCAGGTCGTTCCGCGACCACCCGCGTTCCTCGGCGCGGTCGAGCCATTCGTCCTGCGTGGCGGGTGGGAGCGCCGCCACCTCGGAGTGGTGCGCGAAGCTGAGGCTGTCCCGCCGGCGGGACACGTCGAAGCGCCGTGCGACCCACGCGTAGTTGCGCAGCGTCTGGTAGCCGACGCCGGTGATCTCCACGGCTTCCCGGTACTTCTCACCGTAGCGCTCCTCACCGTAGGCGACCCAGTCGGCCAGCCACCAGCTCGAGGCGTCCGCCACGCCGCAGATCCTGCGGCCGATCGAGCGCCAGCGATCGAACGAGAGATCGGCGGGAAGCGCCATGGTGACGCGGTCGACCGTCTGGCCGGGCGCGCCGCTCACGGTCAGGGCGTCGTCCGTGTCCTCGCCCGTGTCCGCGGGCTCGTCGGCCGGCGACTCGTCTGCTTCGGCGAGGCCGATCCACGGCTCCAGCAGCTGCTCGATCTCCCTGCAGCCGCCCAGGCCCTCGAGGCGCGCGCGGACGCGACGTCCTTCGACCACGACCAGCGCAGGAATCGTCTCGACGCCCAGCTTCTCGGCGAGCTCCGGACGCTCGACGCAGTTCACGCGCCGCAGGGCGAACGCTCGATGGTTCTGGCGCCGCTGGAGCACCTGCGCCAGAAACCCCTCGGCTCGTCGCGACGGCCCCGATGTCGGCGAGTAGACGAAGCAGAGCAGCGGCCGCGAGCGGCCGGGGCTCGGGCGTCGCGTCGCCCTCGGTCTCGTGGTGTGCTGCGCGAGTGTCGTCAACTGGTACCTCCCTTGACTCGTCCTGCCCGGCCGGCGGTGGTGAATCGCGTGATTCGGAACCGACGGAACGGGAAGGGATTTCGGTGAGCCCGGCTGTCCTCCCAAGACAGACCGTTCTGGTCACATATTTCCGGACTTGCCGAGCGTCAAACGTTGAGATGCGAAGCGACGACGCCAGAGAGAGAATCCTCGCGACCGCCGACGAACTGTTCTCGCACCGCTCGGTGCGCGCCGTCGGGATCGGCGAGGTGATCGAGCGCGCGTCGGTCGCCAAGGCGACGCTCTACCGGCATTTCGCCTCGAAGGACGCGCTCGTGCTCGCCTTTCTGGTCCGGCGCGGGCAGCTCTGGACGCGGGACGTCCTGGAGGCCGGGGCGCGCAGCCGTGGCTCGACCCCGGAGCTCCGCCTCCTCGCCCTCTTCGACGTCCTCGACGACTCGTTCCGGAGCGAGGACTACGAGTCGTGCTCCTTCGTCGGGGTCCTGCTCGAGATGGGCCCGGACCATCCACTCGGCCGCGCCGCGATCCTGCAGCTCGACGGCGTTCTGGACGTCGTCCGGCGCCTCGCAGTCGAGGCCGGGCTCCACGACCCGCTGGGCTTCGCCGGCACCTGCCAGATCCTGATCAACGGCTCGATCGTCGCGGCGGTCGCCGGTGACACGGGGGCCGCGCTGCGGGCGCGGCGCGTGGCCCAGTCGCTCGTCGACCGGGATCGAATCGCGTCGTGACCGCGTTTGGCGACGCTGCCCGCCGAGCAAGGTTCAGCGCACATGACCGCAAGCGAAAGGAGAGACCGATGATCCTTCTGCTCATTCTCGCGCTGCTGGCGATCATCGCCTTCGGTGTCGGGTTCACCGTGCACTGGCTCTTCATCGTGGCCGTCGTGCTCGCCCTCGTCTGGCTGATCTCGTTCTTCATGGGCGGCGCCGGCGGTCGCAGCCGCCGAACCTGGTGGTGAGCCGGTGATCGAGGTCGGCTACTCCCTCTCGTCGGAGGAGCACCCTCCCGCCGACCTCGTGCGTCAGGCCGTCGACGCCGAGGCGGCGGGCTTCACGTTCGCCCTCATCTCCGACCACTTCCACCCGTGGACCGACCGGCGGGGCTCGAGCCCGTTCGCCCGGTCGGTGATCGGCGCCGTCGCGCAGGCGGCGGCCAGCGGGGCGATGCTGATGCCCGGGCGTGTGCGGAGATGCTCGAGGAAGCCGTTGCGGTGATCCGACGGCGCTTCAAGCAGGCGACCGCCATGCTCGACGAGGATCAGATCGCCGAGGCCGTTGTCTGCGGCCCCGACGCCGACCGGCACCGCGAAGCGATCGCCGAGTTCGAGCGCGCCGGCTTCGACCACGTCTACGTGCACCAGGTCGGGCCCGATCAGGCCGGGTTCGGGTCACGGCCGTCCGATGAGCGCCACCTCGACCCGGTCGCTCGACGAGCTGCGCCGCGAGGCGGCGCGGTGCCGCGAGTGCGGGCTGTGGCGTGAGGCGACGCAGACCGTGTTCGGCGAGGGTCGCGTCGGCGCGCGTCTGATGCTCGTCGGACGTTCCCTCGCGACCGATCTCCGGGCCGCCCCGCTGCTTCGTTGACAGACCGCCGCGCGTTTATCGACCTCATCGGCGGGCAGTGATCTGCCGATAGGAGTGAGGCGATGATCGCGGCAATGACGATTCAGCTGGCGCTCGTGATCTCGGCGACGTGTTGCGCCGGGTTCCTGATGATCGTCGGCGGGCTGCAGAAGCGCATGCTCGAGCGGCCCGGTTTCGGCGTGTGTCCGACGTGCGGGCGCCGGCTTCAGCACCGTGCCTGCGGCGCCTGCAGACACCGCGGTCGCTGAGCTCTCCGCCGGGTCGCACCGCGTCCGTGTCGGGTGCTCGGGCTGGAACTACCGGCACTGGCGCGGCGGGGTCTTCTATCCCGACGGCCTTCCGGCCGGCCGCTGGCTCGAGCACTACGCCTCGCGGTTCGACACCGTCGAGCTGAACACCACCTTCTACCGCCTGCCGACGCAGCAGGCGGCTGAGCGGTGGGCCGACGAGACGCCCGACGGATTCACGTTCGCGGTCAAGATGAGCCGCTTTGCCACGCACGTGCGACGCCTCCGGACGGCGGGCGAGGACCTCGCGACGCTGCTCGACCACGTCGCTCCCCTCGTGCGGGCCGGGAAGCTCGGACCGCTCCTCTGGCAGCTGCCGCCGACGTTCCGCCGCGACGACGAGCGCCTCGAGCACGCGCTCGGCGAGCTCCCCGGCTCGCTCCGGCACGCGTTCGAGTTCCGCCACGAGAGCTGGTTCGCGCCGGAGGTGCTGGAGCTTCTCCAGGCGTACGGCGTCGCGCTCGTGATCGCCGACCGTCCGGAGATCCGAGCGTTCCAGACACACGATCTCACGGCCGGCTTCGTGTTCGTCCGGTTCCACCACGGTTCGCGCGGCCGGCGCGGAAACTACTCGAGCGCAGAGCTCGACGACTGGGCCGCGCGCATCCGCCGCTGGTCGTCCGAGCACGACGTCTACGCCTACTTCAACAACGACTGGGAGGGATTCGCGCCTGCGAACGCAGCCGCCCTACGCGACAAGGTTTCGAACCGGCCGGCTGCGGAAGGCCCCTGACGAGGAAGCCAGACCAAGGAGGAGCACATGGCCGCACAGGCACTGAAGGGCAAGCGGATCGCGATCATCGCCGCGGACATGGTCGAGCAGGTGGAGCTGGTCGAGCCGCGGAAGGCACTCGAGTCGGCCGGTGCGAAGACCGAGCTGATCTCGATGAAGCCCGGGACGATCCAGGGCTTCGACCACTTCGACAAGGCCGACACGCACGAGGTCGACCGCACGATCTCGGATGCCGAGCCCGGCGATTACGACGGGCTGCTCATTCCCGGCGGCGTGGGAAACCCGGATCAGCTGCGCGGCGACGAGCGGATGGTCGAGTTCACGCACGCGTTCTTCGACCAGGGCAAGCCGGTCGCCGTGATCTGCCACGGGCCGTGGATGCTCGTCGAGGCAGACGTCGTGCGCGGCCGGAAGCTCACGTCGTGGCCGACTCTCGAGACGGACATCCGGAACGCCGGAGGGAACTGGGTGGACGAGCCGGTCGTCGTCGATTCCGGGCTGGTGACGAGCCGCAAGCCCGACGACATCCCCGCGTTCAACGAGAAGATGATCGAGGAGTTCGCCGAGGGAGTGCATCCGGCGAAGCGCGAGCGGGCACACGCCGGTCGGCGCTGAGCCGGGCTGCGCGCCGGTCGCGGAAGACGCGCCAGACACGAAGCGGCAGAAGGCCGACGAGCGGCGCGCGCCTGCCGAGGTCGCTCCGATCCTCGCGGTCGAACGCCGTCGCGTAACGGCGCGCTTCCGCGGCCGACCCGTACTCCTTCGCACCGCCCCGCTCCCCGCACCGCCCGCAGTGCCACGACATCACCGGCCCGTCCGCACGAAAGCGGAACCGGTGGCCGGCGAGTCGACAACGGAGCACGGTCATACGTCCGTCACGAGGCTTCCCGCACAGACCGTGCGTAAACGAACGACGGCCGCGGTTAACGGCGACGGGGTCGGGTAGCGGACCTGCATGAGCACCGAGACCGTCGATCGTCGTCGCACCGAGAGCCGCACCGACCCGATCGAGACCAACATCCCCGGCCGCCTCGACCGCCTTCCCTGGTCGCACTTCCACTGGCTGGTGCTGGCGGGCCTCGGCACCGTCTGGATCCTCGACGGGCTCGAGGTCACGATCGTCGGCTCGATCGGGTCACGCCTGACCGAGAAGGGCAGCGGCATCTCGATGACGGCCGGATCGATCGGCACGGCGGCCGCGATCTACGTCGCCGGCGCGTGCGCCGGCGCGCTCTTCTTCGGCCAGCTGACCGACCGGTTCGGACGAAAGAAGTTGTTCACGATCACCCTCGGCGTCTACTTCATCGCGACGGCGGCGACCGCCTTCGCCTGGGCCCCCTGGTACTTCTTCCTCTGCCGCTTCTTCACCGGGGCCGGGATCGGCGGCGAGTACTCGGCGATCAACTCGGCGATCGACGAACTGATCCCCGCGCGGGTTCGCGGCCGAACGGACCTGATCATCAACGGGTCGTACTGGGCCGGATCGGCCGCCGGCTCCGCGGCGGCGCTGTTCTTCCTCAGCTCGCTCTTCCCGACCGACATCGGCTGGCGGATCACCTTCGCCCTCGGCGCCGTGCTCGCGCTCTCGATCATGCTCGTTCGTCGCAACGTGCCCGAGAGCCCGCGGTGGCTGTTCATCCACGGCCGCGAGGAGGAAGCCGAGCGAATCGTCCGCGGGATCGAGCAGGAGGTCGAGCGCGAGACGGACGAGGAGCTCGAACAGGTCGACGACACGATCAAGGTGCGCCAGCGCGAGTCGATTCCGTTCCGCACGATCGGAAAGACCGCGTTCAGGCTCTATCCGCGCCGTGCCGTGCTCGGGCTCGCCCTGTTCGTCGGGCAGGCGTTCATCTACAACGGCGTCACGTTCAACCTGGGAGACCTGTACAGCACGTTCTACGGGGTCTCGTCGTCGTTCGTGCCCGTCTTCATCATCGTCTTCGCGATCGGGAACCTGCTGGGGCCGTTGCTGCTCGGCCGGCTGTTCGACACGGTCGGCCGCGTGCCCATGATCACCTTCACGTATCTCGGCTCGGCCGCTCTCGGGGCCGTGCTCGCCGTCCTCTTCTCCGCGGGAGCGCTCAACTCGCCATGGGCGTTCGAGGCGTTGATCTTCGCGACCTTCTTCCTCGCCTCGGCGGGCGCGAGCGCCGCCTACCTGACCGTCAGCGAGATCTTCCCGATGGAGACGCGCGCACTCGCGATCGCGTTCTTCTATGCGGTCGGCACCGGCCTCGGCGGGATCATCGGCCCCCTGCTCTTCGGCCGCCTGATCGCGACGAACGACCGGACGATGGTGCTGGTCGCCTTCCTCATCGGCTCGGGAGTGATGGCGCTCGGCGGCATCGCCGAGATCTTCCTCGGCGTGCGCGCCGAGCAGACCCAGCTCGAGGACATCGCCAAGCCGCTCACCGCGGAGGAGGCGGAGAGCGGGGAGCTCGCCGGCGAGGAGGAGGCCGGCGAGGAGCCCGAGGAGGACGCCGACACCAGGCGCTGGCGCGAACGGGACGAGCGGCGTCGCGCACGCGAGCGGGCCGGGCGCAACCGCTACCGCCTCGGCCCGGGGAGCGGCGAGAACTTCTACTCGCCCGGCATGCTCGGGACGTCGCTCCGGTCTCGCACCACGTCGCCTCGCGTTCTCGACCGCGAGATCGACGCGATCGCGAATGCCGTCGACTCCGGCGGGCCGCTGACTCGGGACGAGATCGCCCGCAGCGTGCGCGCAGGACGCTGGGGGCCGGGCCGGTTCGCGGCGGCCCTCGGCGAAGCGATCGCCGAGGGCCGGATCAGGCGGGTCTCGCGGTCGCGCTTCGCCGCTCCTGTGTGACCCGGGATCAACTCGCGACTCGCCCTTCCTCCGGGGTGCCCTGCCGCTCGCGGACCGCACCCGGGTCGTCGTCAGCCTCGACGAGCTCTTCGAAGAGCGCCCGGTAGTGCTGCATCCCCCGGCGGAGGTCCTCGGTCGGAACGCGTCCGTCGTCCCGCGGGCCGGTGAGCCGGTCGGCCTCGCGGTAGTGCTCGACGACGTCCGGATGATCGACGGAGATGTCGGCGGCGCGCTGCTCGAAGTCGTCGACCGGGTAGCCGCGCTCGCTCATCACCGACCTGATGAGGCTGTCGGCGCCGGTGACCGCAACCTGCGGATCGTCGACGAACTGAGCCTGGACCACCTTCCAGCTCGCGACATACCGGTCCTTCGACGCCTGCGGCAGTTCACGGATCTCGAGCTCCGCGCGATGCTTCCGACGCGCCTCGAGGTCGGCTTCGCCCTCGCGTCGGCTGCCCGCCGAGGCGATCGCACGCCCGTACTCCGGCCCGAACTGGTCCCGGAGCGCTCCGCTGCGCCGCCTGCCCCGCACGGAGCCTGCGACGGCGGCGATCAGGACGAGGACGGCCACCAGCGCGACCGCAGCGATCACGATCCAGATCCACGTAGACATCGCTTTCATCCACCTCCTCGTTCGAAAGAACGTCTCCCCTACCCTCCACCGATGCGCTTAGTCGCAGGTTTCACGAGGCGACGACGCGGAACGAACGAGTGCCGTGGTCGTCCTGGAGCTCGTAGCAAGACGCGTTCGTTACGCTCGCGGCATGGACGACCGGGACCGCAGGCGTGCGCGGAACGAGACACGGTTCCGGCAGGTGAACGAAGAGATCGCCGAGATCGGGTCTGCGCGAGAGAGCCGGCGGCTCCAGATCGTGTGCGAGTGCGGAGCCCTCGCGTGCGCCGTGCCGATCACCGTGTCCCGCGGCGAGTACGAGGAGGCGCGAGCCGATCCACGCACGTTCATCGTCCACAGCGGGCACAGCGACCCGAGGATCGAGCGTGTCGTGAGTCGGCGCGCCGATCACGAGCTCGTCCAGAAGATCGGCGAGGCTGCGGAGACCGCCGCAGCGGCCGATCCACGCTGACCCGTGCCGGCGCCGGCCGCCTCTCCGCCCCTCGCGCTCTTTTAGGTTGTTTTCAGACAGCTGGAGCAGACTTCCGGCGTCTTGGCAATCCTGATCGTCGACGACGACGCCGCGCTGCGGAGAGCCCTTCGCCGCGTCCTGGCCGCGAACGGCTTCGAGGTCGAGGAGGCGGCCGGAGGCACCGAGGCGCTCGCGGAGCTCCGCTCCCGCTCGTTCGACCTCGTCGTCCTCGACGTGATGATGCCGGGCCGCGACGGCATCGAGATCTGCGAGCAGCTCCGGGCGGAGGGAGACGGCTTGCCCGTGCTGATGCTCACTGCCCGCGACGCCGTGCGCGACCGTGTCGTCGGGCTCGAGGCAGGCGCGGACGACTACCTGGTGAAGCCGTTCGCGAACGAGGAGCTCGTCGCGCGGATCCGCGCCCTCCTTCGCCGTTCCGGAACCGCGCACGACACCCTCGCGTTCGCCGATCTCGAGCTCGACGTGCTCACGCGTGACGCACGGCGCGGCGACCGTTCGATCGAGCTGAGCCCGATCGAATTCGAGCTGCTCGAGTTCTTCCTTCGGCATCCCCGCCAGGTGCTCACGCGCGGCCTGATCTACGAACGCGTCTGGGGCTACGACGCATCGCTGTCCTCGAACTCGCTCGACGTCTTCGTCGGCCACCTGCGCCGCAAGCTCGAGTCCGGCGGCGAGAGGCGTCTGATCCACACGGTTCGGGGCGTGGGCTTCACGCTTCGCGAGCGATGAGCTTCCGCCTGCGCATCACACTGCTCGTCTCGCTCGCAGTCGGCGTCGCCGTGATCGGCGCGTCGTTCGCGGTCTACTACGTCGACCGGCAGCAGCAGTACGACCAGGTCGATCGCGATCTCAGCGCCTCGCGGTCGCTGGCTCCGTTCACGGTCGCGCTCGGCGTCAACTCGGCGATCGGCGGCTTCGGGGCCGGCCAGAAGGTCGGACAGACAGTGAAGCGGGCCGGAGGGAGGTCGACGCAGATCGTCCTGCCGCGCTCGCTCAAGGCGGTTCAGGTCACGGTCGGGCCGCCGAAGACCGGGGTCGGCGCCCCGGCGCCGTCTCGCTTCACCACGACGACGATCGGCGGCGTCAGCACCCGCGTGCTCACGTTCTACGCGAAAGGCCGCAGAGTCGAGATCTCCACCTCCCTGCTCGACGTCGACCGCAACCTTGCCCGCCTGCGCTGGCTGCTCGTCCTCGTCTCGCTCGGCGGTATCGCGCTTGCGGCGGCGCTCGGCGCCCTCGTCGCCGGTCGAGTCATCGCTCCCTTGCGGCGGCTGACGGAGCAGACGGAGCGCATCGTCGAGACGGGCGACCTGACCGGGCGCGTCGCGCAGCCGGGCCAGGACGAGGTCAGCCGCCTTTCCGCTCGCCTCGACGACCTTCTCGCCACCCTCGAGGCGTCTCTGCGGACGCAGCGGCAGCTGGTCGCGGACGCCTCGCACGAGCTGCGAACGCCGATCGCAACACTGCGTGCGAACGTCGAGCTCCTCGCCGCGCCGGGCTCGCTCGCCCCGCGTGAGCGCGCCGAGATCCGCGCCGACGTCCACGAGGAGCTCGAAGCGATGACAATGCTCGTCGCCGAGCTGGTCGAGCTCGCCCGCGGCGAGGAGAGCGACGTCGAACCGTGCGACTTCCGCCTCGACGAGGTCGTGCGAACGGTGGTCGACCGCGCCGCACGCCGTTCCCCGCGATCGTCCTTCCGCACCCAGCTCCAGCCGACGACGGTGAGGGGCGTGCCGGAGCGCATCGAGCGCGCGGTCGGAAACCTGCTCGACAACGCGCGCAAGTGGAGCCCGGAGGGGGAGCCCGTGGACGTCGCGGTGCACGACGGGATCGTCGAGGTCCGCGACCGCGGCCCCGGAATCGACGCGGCCGACCGGCCGCTCGTCTTCAACCGCTTCTACCGCTCGCCGGAGGCGCGATCGATGCCGGGCGCCGGTCTCGGCCTCGCGATCGTCAAGCAGATCACCGACGCCCACGGCGGCGAGGTCAGCGTCGACCAGGCGCCCGGCGGCGGAGCGATCCTGCGGCTGCAGCTTTCACCGACTCGTTAGAGCGCCTTTAGAGCCGTTTTAGAGACCGGCGCTTTGCTGGCATCGGTGTCCGGTCACGCATTCGTCCTGCTCGCGGGTCTCACGGGCATCGCCGTTCTCGTCGCAGGCTGCAGAGGATCCAACGGGCCGTCGGTGGCCAGCCTCACGACCAGCTCGCCCGGAGCGAACGCCGCCGGGCGGAAGACGAGGCCGGACCCGGCCGCGTTCGCGGCCTGCATGACGTCGCACGGCTTCGCCGCCGCGGTCGGCAGCGGAAGCGGCCGGATCCAGATCGCCGGGGTCAACGTCTCCGCCGCCGACCCGCAGTCCTCGCAGTTCCAGTCGGCCATGCCGGCATGCCGCACGTACCTACCGGGCGGCGGACCGCCGGAGCTGACGCCCGAGCAGAAGGCGACCTGGCGCGCCGCCCTCGCCCGCTTCGCAGCCTGCATCCGCCGCAAGGGCGTGCCGAGCTTCCCCGGCCCGGATGCCGACGGGCAGCTACCGATGAGCTCGCTCGTCAGTCAGGGCGTCTTCCGGACGGCCGCCTTCCAGACGGCCTACGCAGCGTGCAAGTCGCAGCTCCCGTCCGGACGCGACTTCCCGCGGATCTCGCTGCCGTGACGCCCCGTCTGCTCACCGTCGCCCTTGCAGTGCTCGCCGCGGGCTGCGGCGGCGGATCGCACCCGCCCGGGGTCGCAAGCCTCGGCGCGCCGGCCACCACCACGACCGCCACCGCCCCGGGCGACTCGCCGGCACCGGACGGCCCGTCGGGCGGGAGCTCGGGCGGCGGGGCGACCCTGCAGCTGAAGACGGCCGGCGCGGCGAAGTTCGCGGCCTGCATGCGCTCACACGGCGTCCCCAACTTCCCCGACCCGGGCCAGAACGGCGCGATCTCGATCGGCCCCGGCTCCGGGATCGACCCCGGCTCCGCGAGCTTCCAGGCGGCCCAGCAGCACTGCAGCAGCCTGTTGCCCAACGGCGGCAGGCCGTCGCCGCAGCAGTTGGCCACGATGCGGGCGGCCGCGCTCGCCTTCTCGGCCTGCATGCGGGGGCACGGCCTGCCGGACTTCCCGGACCCGACCTTCTCGGGTAACGGCGTCCAGCTGAAGGTGACGGCGCACCCGGGCAGCGGCCTCGATCCGCGGTCGCCGACCTTCCAGGCGGCGCAGAACGCCTGCCGGAGCAAGCTGCCCGGGAAGGTGCAGGGCAGCCTCCCGAAATGACCGCGCGCGTCCGGATCACCCGCCGTCGCGCCGTCGTGGCCGCGCTCGTCGTCTTCGCCGTCGGCCTCGCGGTCGCCGCCGCGATCGCGCTCGTCGGGGGCGGAGCGCCGTCGAGCGCCGCCGGGCTCGACAACGGCTCGCCTACCGCGCTGCAGACGGTCGAGCGGCGCGACCTCTCCTCCCAGACACCGGTCAGCGCCACGCTCGGGTACGGCGACACGGGGACGATCGTCGTTCCGGCCGGCACGGCGCCGTCCGCCCTGCAGCAGGCACAGCAGGCCGTGTCCACCGGCGAGGCCCAGCTCACCTCAGCGCGCGCGACCCTCGTCGCCGACACGGCGACGCTGGCGCAGGCGACCGCCGTACTCGCCGCCGACCGGCAGAAGCTCGCGGTCGACTGCGCGGGCTCGAACGCCGCCGAGAGCCCCGCGACCGGCTCTTCCGGCGCCGGCGCGGGCGGCGGCGGGAGCGGCGGCGCAGGCCTCTGCGCGACCGACGCGCAGTCGGTCGCGACCGACGAGCAGGCGGTCGCGCAGGACGGCGCGAAGGTGGCGACCGACAGGCAGGCCGTCGCGTCCGCGGCCTCCGGCGCCGCGAGCGCACGTGCGGCTCTCGCCACGGCGGCGTCGTCCGCCACGGTGTACGGCCCGAGCTCGACCTTCACCGCGTTGCCCCCCGTCGGCCGGATCGTGCGCCGAAACGGCGTCCTCTACGAGATCAACGGCCAGCCCGTCGTCCTCCTCTACGGGCCGGTCGCACCGTGGCGCGCGTTCGCACCCGGCATGTCCCCGGGCCGCGACGTCGCGGAGCTGAACCGGAACCTGCGCGCGCTCGGCTTCGGCACGGCTCTCGCGGGCGACCATTACACCGCGGCGACGGTCGCGGCGGTCGAGCAGTTCCAGGCCGCGCACGGCCTGCCGCAGACGGGCACCCTGCTGCTCGGCTCGGTCGTCTTCGCGCCGAGGGCGGTGCGGGTGACGGCGGTGACGCCGACGGTTGGCGCAACGGTGCAGGCAGGGCCGGTGCTGTCGATCACCTCGACGACACGGGTCGTAACGATCGCGCTCGACGCCGGGCAGCAGTCCGATGTCAAGGTCGGGGATCCGGTCACGATCACCCTGCCCGACAACAGCACGACCCCGGGGCGCGTCTCCTACGTCGGCACGGTCGCGACCGTGCCCTCGAGCTCCGATCAGGGAGGCGGCGGCCCGAGCTCGCCGACGATCGAGGTCGACGTGACACCGACGCACCCGGCGGCGACGGGCCGGCTCGACCAGGCGCCGGTCAACGTCTCGATCACGACCGGGCACGTGCGGGGCGCCCTGGTCGTCCCCGTCAACGCGCTGCTCGCGCTGGCCTCCGGCGGCTACGCGGTCGAGGTCGCCGGCGCGGGCGGTGTTCACCACCTCGTCGCCGTCGAGACCGGCCTCTTCGACGACGCCGAGGGCCTCGTCCAGGTGACGGGCAGCGGGCTCGCCGCGGGCCAGCGTGTGGTGGTCCCGGCGGAATGAGCACCGTGATGGAGCTGGACGGCGTCACGAAGACCTACGGGACCGAGCCCGCGGTCACCGCCCTGGACGGCGTGAGCTTCGACGTCGAGGCGGGCGAGCTGCTGGCGATCGTCGGCCCGTCGGGCTCGGGGAAGTCGACCCTGCTGCACCTGATGGGGACGCTCGACCGGCCCACCTCGGGCACGGTGCGCGTCACCGGGCTCGACGTCGCCGGCATGTCCGACCGCGAGCTGGCGGCGTTGCGTGCGACCCGGATCGGCTTCGTCTTCCAGCAGTTCTTTCTCGCCGAGCACACGACCGCGCTCGAGAACGTGGCCGACGGCCTCCTGTACGCAGGCGTCCCGGCCATGGAGCGGCGCGAGCAGGCGGCCGGCGTGCTCTCGGCGGTCGGGCTGGGCGAGCGGCTCGGCGCCCGGCCCACCCAGCTGTCCGGCGGCGAGCGGCAGCGCGTGGCGATCGCCCGCGCGCTGGTCGGGCGGCCCGCGATCGTGCTCGCTGACGAGCCGACCGGCAACCTCGACAGTGCGACGGGAGCCTCGATCCTCGAGCTGCTCGCCGAGCTGCACGCGAGCGGGGCGACGATCGCGGTCATCACCCACGACCGCGGCCTCGCCGGCGGCCTGCCGCGTCAGGTCGAGATGCTCGACGGCCGCATCGTCGGCGACACAGGAGGCACGCGATGACGAGCTCGATCCTCAGCAGGCTCCTCCGCGTCCTGCTGGCGGCGCTGTTCTCGCTCGCGCTCCTCGCCGCCGGGCCGGCCGGGGTCGTGCACGCGGCGTCGACGTGCCCGGTCTACAACCCGCCGAGCGACGCTCGTGCTCGCCGCCGGGACGCCTCAGAGCGCCCCGCTCGGGACGCCGTTCCAGACGGGCTTCCGCGTCGCCCTCGCCGCGTCGAACGGCTGCCCGATCACGACGTCGCTCGCGGGAGTCGCCGTGACGTTCACGGCGCCGGGCAGCGGCCCGAGCGGCATCTTCGCCTCGAGCGGCACGAGCGCCGCGCTCGTCGGCACGGACGAATCGGGGACGGCGACCGCGCCGACGTACACCGCCAACCTGCTCCCCGGCGGCTACCTGGTGGTGGCGACCTCGGCGCTCGGGTCGGTCGTCTTCTCGGTCGTCAACACGCCGAGCGGCGTCCCGGCGACGATCAAGCCGCTCTCGCCTGCGAGCCAGTCGGCGACCGTCGGCGCACGCTTTCCGAAGCCGCTCCGCGCGAAGGTCCTGGACGCGAACGGTGATCCCGTGCAGGGCGCGAGCGTCGCGTTCTCCCTCGGCACCGGCGGGACGTTCGACGGCGGCGCACCCCAGGTCACCGAGCCGACGAACGATTCGGGCATCGCGACCTCGCCCCCGTTCGCAGCGGGCGAGACGGCCGGCACGTTCACCGCGACGGCGACGGTCGCGGGGATCACCGCGCCGGCGCGGTTCACGCTCCGCGACCTCGCTCTGAAGGCCCCTCGACTCTCGCTCGTCGGCGGCGGCTCCCGGTCGGCCGTCGTCGGCACCGGCTTCCGCAGCCGGATCGAGGTGAAGGCCCGCGACGGCGCAGGTCATCCGCTGGCCGGCGCAACCGTGACGTTCTCGCTCGGCGCGGGCTCGACCGGGGCCACCGCCGGCGGCGCAGGATCCGGCGGGGAGCGGGAGCCAGCTTCGCCGGCGGCGCTCCGCAGGCGACCGAGGCGACCAACGCGCGGGGAATCGCGATGTCGCCGCGCTTCTCGGCGAACACGACCGCCGGCGCCTTCACCGCGACCGCAACACTGATGGGCGGCGGCACCGTCGCCGTCACCCTGCACAACCGCCCCGGGCGCGCACGCTCGCTCATGCCCGGTGCGGCGGCCACCGAGTCGACGACGGTCGGCACCCGCTTCCCGATCCGCCTCGCCGTCACCGTCACCGACCAGGACGGCAACCCGGTCGCCGGCGTGAGGGTGAGGTTCTCGGCGCCGGGCGCCGGCGCGAGCGGCCGCTTCGCCCACCGGCGGCGAACCGCGACCGCGAAGACGGACGCGGCCGGCATCGCGGTCGCGCCGGCGCTCGTCGCCAACCACACGCCCGGCGGTTTCGTCGTCCGGGCGACGGCGGCCGGGCACTCCGCAGCGTTCGCGCTCGTGAACCAGCCGCCCGGCGGATGACCGAGACGCCGGGCCCGGAGGCGCACCGCCTTCACCTCGTCGACCTGGCGCGGGTCGCGAGCATCGGCCTGCGCACGCGGCGCCTGCGGGCTGCGCTCTCGGCACTCGGGATCGCGATCGGCGTCGCCGCGATCGTCGCCGTGCTCGGCCTCTCGTCGTCGTCGCAGGCCGGGCTGCTCAGCGAGATCGACCGGCTCGGGACGAACCTCCTCACCGTGACCAACGGCCAGACGCTCTTCGGCAGCACGGCGGAGCTGCCGCTCGCCTCGCCCGCGATGATCAGGCGCATCGGCCCGGTCATACGCGTCGCCGACACGGGCTCGACCTCGGCGAACGTCTACCGCAGCCCCTTGATCCCGTCCGTCAACACGAACGGGCTCGCGGTGGAGGCGACGACGCTGACGCTCCTCCCGACGGTCGGTGCGACGGTCGCCCGGGGGAGCTTCCTGAACGCGGCCACCGCAACGGAACCGGTCTGCGTGCTCGGCGCCCAGGCCGCGCAGCTGCTCGGGATCGACCGGGTGCTGCCGGGTGAGCGCGTGTGGCTCGGCGGCATGTGGTTCTACGTCACCGGCATCCTGACGTCCGCGCCGCTCGCCCCGGAGATCGACGGCTCCGTGCTCGTCGGGTTTCCGGCAGCGGCGAGGTACCTCGGGTTCGACAGCCATCCGACGACGATCTACGTGCGTTCGGTGACCAGCCAGACGGCGGCCGTCCAGGCCGTGCTCGCGGCGACGGCAAACCCCGAAGCGCCGAACGAGGTCAACGTCAGCCAACCGTCGGCGGCGCTCACGGCACGGGCGGAGGCGCAGGGCGCGCTGAACGGGCTCTTCCTCGGGCTCGGCGCCGTCTCGCTGCTGGTCGGCGCGGTGGGCGTCGCGAACATCATGATCATCTCCGTCCTCGAGCGCCGCTCGGAGATCGGGCTCCGGCGGGCGCTCGGAGCGACGAAGGGTCACATCCGCGTGCAGTTCCTCAGCGAGGCGATCCTGCTCGCGCTGCTCGGCGGCGCGGTCGGCGTCGCCGCGGGCGCGCTCGCGACGGCGGTCTACGCGCACACGAAGCACTGGGCGACGGTCGTGCCGACGATCGCCTGGGTCGGCGGCCTCGGCGCGGCGTTCGCGATCGGAGCGATCGCCGGTCTCCTGCCGGCGATCCGCGCCGCGCGGCTCTCGCCGACCGACGCGCTGCGCACCGTGTAGCGGTTGACCCGCCGGACCGGTGCCTGGCACCTAGGGGCCAGGCACCGGCTCGACATGCGAGAATCGCGCCCGTGCTCGCGTCGTCGTACCCGTTCCTCGACGTCATGTGGACGATGGTCGTCTTCTTCGCCGTCGCGATCTGGTTCTGCCTGCTGTTCATGGTCTGGGCCGACCTTTTCCACCGCGACGACATGTCGGGCTGGGCGAAGGTGATCTGGCTGCTCCTGACGCTCCTCTTCCCGTTCGTCGGCGTGCTCGTCTACGTCATCTCGCAGCACGAGGGCATGGCCGACCGCCGCTCCGGGCCGCGGCCGCGCTATCCCTAGAGACCCTTAACCGACGCCCGGAGTCGGGGCGTACTGGCCGAGGAAGCCCTGCCCGATGATCTGCTGCACAGCGGCCTCGCCCAGGTAGCACTCCCACTCCATCCCGTCGCTGCGAAGCGACGACAGCCACCGTTCACGTGCTTGCTCGCGTCGACCGTCGGCTCGACGTGCTCTTCCAGTCGCTGAGCGCGTTCGACGGGGGATTCGTGAGCACGCAGTGGTACTCGACGTCCTGCTCGACGACGGTGCACGTCGGCTCGGTGCCGGCGAGCCACAGCGTGCAGGCCGGCAGGCCGGCCGCAACCTCCGCGCCGGTGGTCAGCTTGACCGCGGCGATGCCCGCCCCAGCCGCGACGTCTCCGCCGTCAGGTCGTGTGCGGCGTCGGGGTCGCGCGTCCGGCGCAGGTGGTACCCGTAGACGCCGTCCGCGTACCGGTCGTAGAGCTCGCGGAACGCCGCGGCATCCGACCGCGCCTCCCGCACGAGCTCTGCGTCGCTTCTCACATCCACCTCCTTCGCTCTGTACACGAGAGAGATGCGTCCGGGGTCCGCAGTTGTTACGCCGGGCCGGCACGTCCACTACGGTGAGGCGCGTGGCGGCGCTGCGGGTCGGGATCGTCGGTGCGGGCATCATCGGGCTCGCGGTCGCGCGCCGGATCGGGGAGCTCCGCCCGGACGCGGCGATCACGGTGCTCGAGAAGGAGCCGGAAATCGCGCTGCACCAGACGGGCCGCAACAGCGGCGTCGTGCACGCAGGGATCTACTACGCGCCGGGATCGCTCAAGGCGCGGCTCTGCCGGCGCGGCGTCGAGCTGTTGCAGCCCTACTGCGCGGAGCACGGCCTCCCGTACGAGCAGTGCGGCAAGCTCGTGGTCGCGCTCGACGACTCCGAGCTCGACCGCCTGCGCGAGCTGGAGCGGCGTGCGGCTGCGAACGGCGTGCCCGGCCTGCGCTGGGTCGAGGGCGGCGAGCTGCGGGAGATCGAGCCTCACACAGCGGGCATCGCCGGGCTGCACTCACCGTCGACCGCGATCACGGACTACCGCGCCGTCGCCGCCTCGTTCGCCGACGACGTGCGCGCCGCGGGCGGGTCCGTTCATCTCTCGGCATGCGTGACCGGCATGAGGGTCGCAGGCGGCCGTGCGCAGGTCGAGGCGAGCGTCGCCTCGTTCGAGTTCGACCGGCTCGTGATCTGCGCCGGACTGCACTCCGACCGGCTCGCGCTGCTCGCCGGCGACGACCCCGAGCCGCCGATCGTCCCGTTCCGCGGCGAGTACCACCGGCTCGCCCCCGGTCGCGAGCACCTCGTGAAGGGCCTCCTCTACCCCGTCCCCGATCCTGCGTACCCGTTCCTGGGCGTCCACTTCACGCGCCGCGTCGACGGCGGCGTCGACGTCGGGCCGAACGCGGTGCTCGCCTTCGCACGCGAGGGCTATCGCCGCCGCGACGTCCGGCTCGGCGACCTCGTGGCAACCCTGAAGTCACGGGGCTTCCGCGCCCTCGCACGCTCGAACTGGCGGATGGGCGCACGCGAGCTTCGCGGATCGCTCTTCTCGAGCGCGTTCGCCGCCGAGGCGCGCCGCTACGTGCCCGAGCTCAGAACGGACGACCTGCGCCGTGCCCGCGCCGGAGTGCGGGCCCAGGCAATCGACCCCGACGGCTCGCTCGTCGACGACTTCCGCATCAGCCGGCTCGGGCCGGTGACCGCCGTGCGCAACGCCCCGTCCCCGGGTGCGACCTCGAGCATGGCGATCGCGGAGCACATCGCCGATGAGGCGCTCCGGGACTGACGACCGGACAGAGCCGGCCGTCGAAGGGCCGTCGCTTCGGCGGACGGTGTGGCGGCGCCTCCGCGGCGACCGGCTCGCGCTTGCCGCGGCCGTCTTCCTCGTGCTGCTCGCGCTGCTGTGCTTCGTCGGCGCGCCGCTCATCGCCCGCGCGCTCGGCCACGGGCCGAACGAGTACTTCCCCCAGGCCACGAACTACGTCGCTTCGGGCTCGTTCTCCACCTTGCAACCGGTCGGGCCCTGGTCGTGGGTTCAGACACAGGGCGCCGGCGGCACGGCGAAGGCCGGCAGGACGCTCTTCGTCCTGGGCGCGGACGGGCCGCTCGGCCACGACGAGCTGCTGCAGCTCCTGTACGGGGGCCGGACGACGCTCGAGATCGCCTTCGGGGCGACACTGCTCGCGCTCCTCATCGGCGTCGTGCTCGGAACGGCTGCCGGCTTCTTCGGCGGTCACACCGATCTATTCGCATCGCGGCTGACCGAGCTCGTCGCCGCGTTCCCGCTGCTTCTCCTCGTGACGGCGATCGGCTGGACGATCGGCGCGCGCATCGACGACGTCACGCTCGGCGTGTTCCCGCAGGGAGTCGTGGGGCTGATCGTGATCATCGGCGCGTTCACGTGGCCGTACCCGGCGCGCATCGTCCGGTCGCAGGTCATCGAGCTGCGCGAGCGGGAGTTCATCGACGCCGCGCGCATCATGGGCAGCGGCCAGTGGCGCACGATCCGCGTGCACGTCCTGCCTTACCTCGCGGCGCCGCTGCTCGTGTACGGCTCGCTGATCTTCGCCGCGAACGTGGTCCTCGAGGCGGCCCTGTCGGCGCTGAACCTCGGGCTGCAGCTGGACGTTCCCGACTGGGGCGCGATGCTCTCGCAGAACTGGGGCACGCTGATCTTCAACGCCGCCAACGGCGGCGCGGCATCGGTCCAGGGGACGGCCTGGACGCAGGCGTTCCCGGCCGCGGCGATCCTGCTGACCATCGTCGCCCTCGGCCTCGTCGCCGAGTGCCTTCGCCAGGCGATCAATCCCGACCCGGAGCCCCAGTGACACGTTTCCTCGTGCGCCGGCTCGTCTGGGGCCTCGGGCTGCTGCTCGTGCTGACGTTCGTGACGTACGCGGTGTTCTCGATCATCCCGTACGACCCCGGCCGGATCCTCTTCCCGCCGGGAGCGCCTGTCACGCCCGCGCAGCTCGAGACGGCCGACCACTCGCTCGGCGTCGACCGGCCCTTCTACGACCAGTACGCGAGCTTCCTCGACCGCCTCTTCCTTCACGGCTCGCTCGGCGACAACTTCAGCGGCGGGACCGTGGCGAAGACGATCGTCGACACCGCTCCGCTGACGATGTTCCTGATCGTCGGCGGCGCGCTGCTGATGCTGGCGATCGCGGTGCCGCTCGGCCTCATCTCGGCTCGACACCCGAACACGCGCATCGACCGTGCCATCCTCGTGATCGCGGTGCTAGGCATCGCGCTCCATCCCTTCGTGGTCGGAGTCATCCTGAAGTCGGCGTCGGGCGACCTGCGTCTGCTGCCGACGGGCGGCTACTGCCCGATGCACCACATGCCGGTGCCGAAGACCTGGGTCGTGTACGGCGGGGAGCGGGTGCCGGTGTCGAAGCTCAGCCACCAGCTGCTCGAAGAGTTCGGCTATTACGACGACCCGGCCGTGTACTGCAGCGGCGCGCCGTGGCCGTGGCGATGGTTCGAGCACATGGTGCTCCCCTGGATGACGTTCGCCCTCTTCTTCCTCGCGTTCTACGTGCGCATCATCCGTGCCAGGCTGCTCGAGACGTACAACGAGCGCTTCGTGATCACCGCGCGCGCAAAGGGCGCGGACGAGCGGCGGGTGCTCGCGCACCACATGCTCCGCCCGGTGTCGGCGACGATCGTGACGATGTTCGCGTTCGACGTCGGCGTCGGCATCACCGCAGCGATGTACGTCGAGACCGTGTTCGGGCTGCCCGGCCTTGCGAACCAGGCGCTGACCGCGCTCGGCGCGCGAAGCGAGCCCGGCTACGACCTGCCGATGATGACGGGCATCGTCCTGGTCGTGGCCACCAGCATCGTCGTGCTCAACATCCTCGCCGATCTGGTCGCGATGAAGCTCGACCCGCGCATCCAGCCGACCTGAGCCTCGGCAGACGCGATGTTTGACCGTCTGCCGACGTGGAACGATCTGGAGGCCTGTGACCGTGAAGAACGCGCCAAGTTCTCCTCGCCGTGGGGGTCGGGGGTCGAGCTAGCGCGTGGCAGGTGGGGAGCCGGTGCTCCCCACCTGCCGACCGGTGCTACCGGCCCGGACCGCGCATGACAGGTTTCAGGGCCTGCCGATCGGTGATCGATCGAGCGTCCTCGGAAGTTCGCGCATCACGGAAGGACATTCGTCGATCCGGGTGCGATTCGGCGGCCGGGCGACACAACTGCTCATCCTGAAAGGCGCGACGGATCCGGGACGGCTCACCGCCCCGCCGAGGCCGAACGCCTCGGGAATAAGGGCGTTTGCCGGGGTGCTCCGAGGGAACAAGCCTGGCATGGCCGCACCACGTCCGGCCGAGCGCCGACGTTCTCCTGTTCTCACTCGCGCGCGATTACCCGGGCCGGTGCCTGGCCGTCGTCCTGTCGGGGACCGGCATCGACGGCGCCGCCGGCACGGCGGCCGTCAAGCAGGCCGGGGGCAGAGTCGTCGCGCAGGACGAGGCGACCGCGCAGCTCGGAATGCCGGGGGCTGCGATTCTCGCCGGCGGCGTCGACCAGGTGCTCCCACTCGACGAGATCGGAGCCGCGGTGATCGCGTTCACGGCGGCGCGGCCATGAGCGTAGGCTCGACGGAGCTCACCGAGGAGCGCAGACGGCGGCTCCGCCACCGCCGGGAGCGGGCATGAGCGCAGGCTCGACGGAGCTCACCAAGGAGCGCAGACGGCGGCTCCGCCACCGCCGGGAGCGGGCATGAGCGTAGGCTCGACGGAGCTCACCAAGGAGCGCAGGCGGCGGCTCCGCCACCGCCGGGAGCGGGCATGAGCGTAGGCTCGACGGAGCTCACCAAGGAGCGGAGGCGGCGGCTTCGCCGCCGCCGGGAGCGGGCATGAGCGCAAGCTCCGAGTTCGAGGCCCTGCTGGAGTTCGTCCGGGATTCCAGAGGCTTCGACTACACCGGCTATCGGCGTCCGACGCTGATGCGGCGGTTCGAGAAGCGGATGCAGCTCGTCGGCGCGGAGACGTGGGAGCAGTACCGCACGTACCTCGAACAGCACCCCGAGGAGTTCGACGAGCTCTTCAACGCGATCCTCATCAACGTGACCGGGTTCTTCAGGGATCGCGAGACGTGGGACGTGCTCGCCGAGCAAGTCATTCCGAATCTACTCGAGAACCGCGACCGCGACGCACCGATCCGCGTCTGGTCGGCGGGCTGCGCTTCCGGCGAGGAGCCCTACACGATCACGATGCTGTTCGCGGATGCGCTCGGCGACGAAGGCTTCAAGTCCCGGGTGAAGGTCTACGCAACCGACATCGACGACGACGCGCTCGCGCGTGCGCGCGAAGCGGTCTACACCCTGAAGCAGCTCCAGCCGGTGGACGACGCTTCCCGCGAGAAGTACTTCCAGCCGGCCAGCGGCGGATTCGCATTCCGTAACGACCTCCGGCGCTGCGTCATCTTCGGCCGCAACGACCTGCACAAGGATCCACCGATCTCGAAGGTCGACCTGCTGGTGTCGCGAAACACCCTCATGTACTTCAGCCCCGAGATCCAGGAGCGGATCCTCGCGAACTTCCACTTCGCCCTCCGTCCCGGCGGGATGCTCGTCGTCGGCAAAGCGGAGGCGCTGCAGAAGGGGCGAAGGCTCTTCGCGCCCTACGACCTCAAGTGGCGCGTCTTCGTCAAGGACGGCTCCGCCGAGCCCGGCTTTCGGCTGCCGAGGATCCCGTTCGCGCACGAGGCCTCGGAGCCGGAAGCCACCGAGCTCGAGGATGCCGCGTTCGAGCACGCTTCGGTGGCGCAGATCCTGGTCGACGGCGAGCTCAAGGTCGGCGCCGTCAATCAGGGCGCGCGGGTCATGTTCTCGCTCAGGCTCGCTGACGCCGGCCGGCCGCTCCAGGATCTCGAGGTCTCCTCCAGGCCGCTCGACCTGCGGTCGCTCATCTCCGAAGCCCGATCGACGGCGAAAGCCGTCTCGGCCCGGAGCGTCGAATGGCAGGGCACGAGAGGCGGCACACGCTTCCTCGACGTGCAGGTCACTCCGCTCGTCCGTCCAGAGCGCCTCGATGGGTTCAGCATCGCCTTCATCGACGTCACAGCGCATCGGACGCTCCAGGACGATCTCGAGCGCGCACGCCGAGAGCTCGAGACGGCCTACGAGGAGCTGCAGTCGACCGTCGAGGAGCTGGAGACGACGAACGAGGAGCTGCAGTCGACGAACGAGGAGCTCGAGACGACGAACGAGGAGCTGCAGTCGACGAACGAAGAGCTGGAGACGATGAACGAGGAGCTGCAGTCGACGAACGAAGAGCTCGAGACGATGAACGACGAGCTTCGCGAACGCACGGACGAGACGCTCCGTGCGAATTCCTTCCTGGCGTCGATCCTCGCCAGCGTCCACCAGGCGGTCGTCGTCGTCGACCAGGACCTCCGGATCCTGGCCTGGAACAGGCTGGCCACGGACGCGCTCGGCCTCCTGGACGACGAGGCCGAGGGGGAGCACCTCCTCGGGCTCGATGTCGGCCTTCCGGTCTCGGAGCTCGGCGACTCGCTCGAGGTCGTGCTTCGCGGGGAGCCCACAGGGGATTTGCAGCTCGACGGGCACAACCGGCGCGGGCAGGCCGTCGAGTACACGGTCCAGTTCGACCCGCTTCGGGGTGACACCGACGGCTCGATCACCGGCGTGATCCTCATGCTCACTTCCACCAGACGGGAGTGACGTTTCACGCCGAAGGCTGCGGGAAGGCGACTGGGGCTCCAGGTGGGTACGGTTCCCACGATCCCGATCGTCCACGACCGGAGGGTGCGACAACGTATCGTCTCCCCGAAAGGGCCGAAGGAGCTCGAGGCAGTCTTGCACGACTGGCTGCACTGACAGCCGACGCGCGGGCGAGCCGGGCAAGAGCGGTGCAGTTGTGCGGCGAGTCCGAGCGGCTTCGCTCGAAAGCACAGCGCCTCGGGCGAGACAACGACGAGGGCCACCAGGTCTGCGTCGTCAACATCATCCACCTGCGACGCCTTCGCGACACCGGGTTTCGAAGCGCGTGGAGCGACCTCCCCTGGCGATGGCCGGACGACACGCTCGACCACCTGCTGGTCGCGGTCGACGCCAGGCGAAGGTACGCCTAGAGGCGTCAGCCGCGCTCGAGGCGCCGAGCCCGGTCGAACTGCTGCCGGGCCTGTGCTTTCAATGCGGCCGCGGAGTCGCACAGAGCCTCGGACTGCGCGCGGGCGGTCTGCGCGCGCGACACGAAATGGCCGGAGGCGAGCAGCGGCCGGGCGGCCTCCCGACCCTCGTCGAACTCGACGAGGCTGGTGCCGACCGTCTCCGAACAGTTCTCGTCGCCACACTCACAGCAGAACTCCCACTCGTGCTCTCCCCACGGGTCGAGCCGGGTGGCGAGCGCCCGGATCTCTGCGTTCACCTCGACCATCATCGCTCCGCGGTGTCCCTCGCTGTGATCGTGCACGGCCCAACCCCTCTGGGGACGGCAACAGCATACGCGTCCGGGAACTGGAGGCTCGATGTCTAACGGGCCGGGCTTACCGGCGAGGAAGCTCCAGGGTGAACGTCGAGCCGACGCCGGGTGTCGAGTCGACGACCAGTTGCCCGCCCATCCTCCGCGCAAGCTCGCGGCAGACGAACAGCCCGAGGCCAGTGCCGCCGACGCCGCGCACCTGCCCGGGGTCGAGCCGGTAGAACTTCTCGAAGATCCGCTCGAGCTCGCCGGGCGGGATGCCGAGCCCGTGGTCGCTGACGTGGAAGGCGATTCGGCTCTCCCCCGCCTCGACACGGATCTCGACCGGCGCGCCGGCCGGAGAGTACTTGATCGCGTTGTCGATCAGGTTGTCGAGGATCTGGCGGAGCCGGCTGCCGTCGACCTCGATCTCGTCGATGGGGTCGCCCGCCGTCAGCACGATCTCTCCTCCACCCTGGCGCCTCGCAAGCGCGCTGTCGATCGCCGCCCTGGTCGTCTCGAACGGATCGACGAGCTGGGGCTGCAGCCGCACACGCTCCGCGTCGATCGCGCCGGCCAGCAGGATGTCGTCGATGATCGCCATCAGCCGCTTCGAGTGGGTGACGATCTGATCGATCAGCTGCTCACGGAGGTCGGCGTCCTCGGCGAGGTTCGGCTGCGCGAGCGTCGTCGCTGAGCCGTACACGACGGTGAGCGGAGTCCGCAGCTCGTGCGACACCGTGGCGACGAACTCGGACTTCATCCGGTCGAGAAGCCGGTCGGCGGTGACGTCACGGAATGTGTAGGCGACGCCGCCCGCGGCCGGGACCGCGGCGATCGAGAGCCAGAGCTCGCGGCCCGAAACGATGACGGGAAGCGTCCGCCGGGTGACGCTCGAGAGGCCCTCGGGATCCGCCACGGGTACGCGAGCGGCGACCTCGTCCCAGCCCTCGATCACGTCCGTGACCGCGCTCTCGCGCACCTCCGCACGCGAGAGCCCGGTGATCGACTCTGCGGCGGCGTTCCAGATGCGGATCAGGCCGGAGCGGTCGACGAGCAGAACGCCCTCGGCAACGGTCTCGAGCGCGCCGGCGGCCTCGGCACGCTCCTCCGCCTGTCGCACCACTCTCGCCAGACGGCGCATGAGGTGCTCGGCCATCGAGCGCGCAGACCGTTCGCGACGGTAGAGGCGGGCATTCTCAATCGCAGAGGCAGCCCGGCGTGCGACCTCTTCCGCGAGTCGCACATCGTCTTCGTCGTAGGAGCGGGCCGACTCCGACCACGCAAAGGTCAGCGCGCCGATGACCTCCCCGCCCGTCAGGAGCGGCACGGCGATGGCCGATCGCGGCTCGAGCTGCGAGAGGATGTCGAAGTGCCGATCGTCGACGGTCGTCGCCCGGAGCGACTCGGGCGTGAAGCTCGGAAAGTGGACCGTTGCCGCCCGCGACAGCGCGCGGCTGGCCGGAGACGGCCCGTCCACCGAGGCGACGAACTCGCGCGAGAGCTGTTCGAGCAGCTCCTGCTTGTCACGCCGGGCCGCGCCGACCGCAACGCGTCGGAACGTGCCGTCCGCCTCGACGAGGTCGACGATGAACCAGTCCGCGAGCCGCGGGACGATGAGCGATGCGAGCGCACCGAGCGTGGAGTCGTAGTCGAGGGAGCTCGCCAGCAGCTGACCGGCCTCGGCGAGCAGGGCGACGCCGGATTCGCTCAGACGGCGGCGTCGATCGGCCCGTTCGCGTGCATCGACGATGGCGAGGATGTTGGCGACGGCCCGGAGGAACACCACCTCGTCCTCGCCGAACACGCCCTCTCGCCGCGAGTGCGCGACGAGAATCCCGACCGGGTCGGCCTCGCCGCGAATCGGGACGGAGGCGCTGCTGCGCAGGCCGAGGCACACGAGGTGGCGGGAGGCGGGGAACCGTGAATCCTCATCTAGATCGATGACCACCTGCGGCTGACGCGAGCGGAACGTCTCGGCGACCTGCGACTCGGAGTCGACGGCGACCTGCGTCTGCTCGGACGGCGCCCAGCCGATCGCCGCCCGGCAGGCCAGGAGCCCGTCGCCCGTCGGCTCGAGCAGCGCGACCCGGTCGACGGCCAGCCCGCCCGCGACGGCGGCAAGCGCCTGGGTGACGAGCTCGGGAAGCTGCGTCCCCATGAGCGCGGAGCGGCCGAGCTCGGCGACCAGAGCCTGCTGCCGCTCGCGGCGCCGAAGCTGGACGAGCACGCTCGGGGCCGTCTCCGACTCACCCGCCCGGCTCGGCGCCAGGACCAGGGTCTCGGCGACGGACGAATCCGTGGGCGGCCGGTCGGCCGTCTCGCTGACAAGTCTCATCACCCGGTCGTCGCGCGTCGCGGTCTCTCCCTTCCCGCCGGCGCGGCGAGTAAACGCCGGGGCGCGGTCCGGCTCGGAGGCTGCGGCGGACCGCGGCCTCGTCGGCGAGCGGCGCGAGCGGCGTCGACACGCCCGGCGTTCCGGGTCACTGACGACCGCGTTTAAGACAGCCGGTCCGGGAAAGGGTGTCCACCGATCGAGCACGGGAGGTGCTGATGCCTGGGAAGAGCTCTCACGTCAAGAACGAGCGCCAGTACGAAGCGCTGAAGGACAAGGGAATGTCCAAGGAACGGGCCGCGCGGATCGCCAACTCCCCTGGATCGTCGAGCCGCGGCGGGAAGAAGTCGGGGTCGGGGTCGAGCTCGTCGCAAGGTGGCACGACTGCCCAGAAGAAGGCGGCTGGGCGGAAGGGCGGCAAGGCAGCCGCGCGCTCGCGGAGCTGACGTTGCTCGGCAGCGAAAGACGACCCGTCGAGATCGCAGCGGACGTCGCCGCGGCGATCGCGCCGTACACGAACCGGCTCGCCCACGACCGCGAGCTCAGGGCGCACCTCACCGATGCGATCCAGGCGAGCGTGACCGCAGGGAAGCGGGCCCGCAGGCACACCGGCAAGTCCGGGTTGATGTGGGCCGTTGCCTCGGATCCGGTGCTCAAACGGCAGATCGCCGAGGCGATCGTGGACGTCCAGATCGCGAAGCGACGGATCGACCGGAGTCGCCGCCGCCGCCGCGTGCGCGTCGTCACCGGCCTCGTCGGCGTCGGCGCGATCGCCCTCGCCCTGCCGATGATCCGCTGGGCCACGCGTGGTTCACGGCCCGGCGACACTGCCGGAACGGGCGGAGCGCCCGAACGCCGATGAGGCTGCTCTACAAGCCGCTCGGCGCGTTGGTGGGCGTCACCGGCGGCCTCCTGGCGGGGGCCGCGTTCAGGCAGGTCTGGCGCAGGATCGGCCACGAGGACGAGGCGCCGACCGCGACGGATCACGACCGCGGGTGGTCGGAGGTCGTGCTCGCGGCGATGCTGCAAGGCGCGGTCTTCGGTGCCGTGAAGGCCGCCGTCGACCGCGCCGGCGCAGTCGGGTACGAGCGTCTCACGGGTGTCTGGCCGGGCCGTTGACGAGCTCCCAACTCCAGAGCGCGCGGCGCACGGGCCAGACCGTGTCGAACAGCGCGGCGTTCGAGGCTCTCGCACGGGCCGGCTTCCTCGCGCGGGCCTCGATCTACGCCATCATCGGCATCCTCGCGATCAAGGTGGCGCTCGGCTCCGGCGGCACGACCACCAACCAGCAGGGGGCGTTGAGAACCATCGCGCACCAGCCGTTCGGCAAGGTGCTGCTCGTCCTGACGGCGTGCGGCCTGGGCGGCTACGCCCTCTGGCGGTTCACCCGTGCCGCGCTCGGGCACGGGCCCGAGGAGAGCGACTCGACCTTCGACCGGATCGCCGCGGTCGGTAGCGGAGTCGTCTACGCAGGGCTCTGCGCGATCGCGGTCGAGATCCTCGCCGGCTCGTCTGGTGGCGGTTCCGGCAACACCGGAAAGACGACCGCCGGGATCTTCGGATGGCCCGGAGGCGTGTGGCTCGTCGGTGCCGCCGGTGTCGTGGTCATCGGCATCGGTCTCTATCAGGGCTACCGGGCCGTGACCCAGGACTTCCTCGAGAACTCGAAGACCGAGAAGATGGGAGCGGCAACCAGGCGGTGGATCGGCCTGATCGGCACCGTCGGCTATCTGGCGCGGATGGTCGTGTTCGTGCTCGTGGGCGCGTTCCTGCTCGAGGCGGCGATCTCGTACGACCCGAACAAGGCCGTCGGCCTGGACGGCGTGCTCGCCAGGCTCGCCCATCACTCCTACGGCCCGTTCCTGCTCGGGATCGTCGCGGCAGGATTGATCGCGTTCGCCGTCCACTCCGCCAGCGACGCCCGCTACCGCAGGATCTGACCTCCGTGAGCGACCGGCGCTCGAAGCGGGCGAAGGATGCGGTGCTGGCCGTGGAGTCGGCGCTCGGCGACGAGGTGTCGCGCCGGATTCGCCGCCACCACCGCCGGCGGCTCCAGCGCATCGGGTGGGGCGAAGCACTCGACCCGGCGCCCGGCCGCTGGTCGGGCGGCGACCCCCCACCACGGGGCGGCAACCTCGTCGAGGTGCTCGTCGACGGCGCCGCCGCGCTGCCGGCGATCGCCGCCGCCGTCCGCGCTGCGAGCTCCCGCGTCCACATCGCCGGCTGGTACTTCACGCCGGGGCTCGCCCTCGAGCGCGAGGGCACGCCCGTCGTGCTCCGCAACCTCCTGGCGGAGGTTGCGGAACGCGCGGAGGTGCGCGTCCTCGCCTGGGCGGGAGCTCCGTTGCCCCTCTTCCGGCCGAGCCGGGACGACGTGCGGACGATGAAGCGCGAGCTGACCGGCGGCACCCGGATCCGCTGCGAGCTCGACGCGCGGGAGCGGCCGCTCCACTGCCACCACGAGAAGACGATCGTCGTCGACGATCGAATCGCCTTCGTGGGCGGGATCGACCTGACGACGGAGGCGGGCGACCGGTTCGACACACCGCGCCATCCTTCGCGCGCCGCCGTCGGCTGGCACGACGCGTCGGTTCGAATCGAAGGCCCCACGGTGACCGACGTCGCCGAGCACTTCCGCATGCGATGGCACGAGGTGACCGGGGAGACGCTGGCGGCGCCCGAGCCTGCGCCGGCAGCCGACAACGGCGTCGAGGTGCAGGTCGTGAGAACCGTGCCGGAGAAGATCTACCGCGCCGTGCCGCGCGGGGACTTCCGGATCCTCGACACCTACCTCCGGGCGTTCCGCGACGCCGAGCGCTTCATCTACGTCGAGAACCAGTTCCTGTGGTCGAGCGAGATCGCCGCCGTGCTCGTCGACAAGATCACGAGCCCGCCGCGAGACGATTTCCGCGTTCTCTTCGTGCTGCCGGTGAGACCCAACTCCGGCGACGACGACACGCGAGGCGTCCTCGGTGAGCTGATCGAGGCCGACGCGGACGCCGGACGCGTGCTCGCGTGCACGATCTACGCCAGAACGGCGTTCCTCTCCGACCCCGTCTACGTCCACGCGAAGATCGGCATCGTCGACGACGAGCTGCTCACCGTCGGCTCGGCGAACCTGAACGAGCATTCGCTGTTCAACGACACGGAGATGAACGTCGTGATGCGCGATCCCGGGCTCGCGGCCTCGACACGCCGGCGCCTCTGGGCCGAGCACCTCGAGCTCGCGCCGGGATCGCTTCCCGACGATCCGATCGACGCGATCGAGACGCTCTGGAAGCCGATCAGCGCCGAGCAGCTCGAGCGCCGTAACAGCGGACGGCCCCTGACGCACCGGCTCGTGCGACTCCCCCGCGTCTCGAGGCGGTCGCGCCGGGTGCTCGGCCCGATCGACGGCCTCTTCGTCGACGGCTGACCACGACCGATGGCGACGCTGCGCAGCATCGGTGCGCACATCCGCGACGGCTATCTCTGGCTCGAGGACAAGCCGCTCGTGGTCGTGCTCGTCGCGGGCGGCGCGACCGTCGCGGCCGCGATCGCGCTCGCCTCGTACACCGGCTTTCCGCACGTCTGGGCGCTCGTCCAGTCCCGCCACGACTGGCCGTGGCTCTTCGCCTGCCTGCTCGGCGAGCTCGTCGCCTACGGAGGCTACGTGCTGACGCTCCGTGACATGGCCCGTGTCGACGCGGGCAACCCCCTCGACCTCGCCGCGTCGACGAAGTCCGTCGTCGCCGGCTTCGGGGTGTTCGCGGCCACGCGGTCGTCCGGAGGCTTCGCCGTCGACTACTGGGCGTTCCGGGAGGCCGGCTCGTCGCGACGGGACGCCGTGCGTCGCGTGGTCGGCCTCGGGCTGCTCGAGTACGTCGTGCTGTCGGTGGCGGCCCTTGGCGCATCCGCCCTCCTCTACTTCGATCTGGACGGTCGTGCGGGCAACGGCGTGACGCTCCCGTCGCTGGTGATCGTCCCGGCGCTCGTCCTCGGGTCGTGGCTGACCTCACCGAAGCGCGCGCGCCGCCTGACGCGCCGCAGGTCGGGGATCGTCCGTCGCCTGCTCGCCGACACGGTCGCCGGAGCCGTCACCGTCCGGCGCCTGTTCACGAGCCCGCGTATGCACGGCCTCGGGGTGCTCGGCAACGTGCTCTACTGGGCGGGCGACATGTTCTGCCTGTGGGCCGCGCTCCGCTTCGTCGGCGCGGAGCTGTCCGCCTCGAAGCTGGTGCTGGGCTATTCCGGCGGGTACGTCCTCACGCGCCGTGCCCTTCCGGCCGGAGGCGCCGGGCTCGTCGAGGCGGTGCTGACGGTCGCGCTGGTCGGCCTCGGCGTCCGCTTCACACCCGCCCTCGTCGCCGTTCTCGTCTATCGCCTCTTCAACTTCTGGCTCCCGATCGTCCCCGCCCTGGCGCTGATGCCCGCCGTCCGCGACCTGCGCGAGCGTTTCCACCGGGCGGAGCAGACGGCAGTTTAGGACGCGCGCAGACGGGAAGCCCTGACTCCGAAGGGGACATGAGCGTCTCGCAGCGGCACCAAGCCTCGGCCGGAACGGCCGAGGCCGCGCCCGAGGAGCAACGGGCCGACGAGGAAGCGACGCACCTGCGCCCGGCGGTGCGGAAGGACGGCGTCCTGCTCGTCCGTGCGGCCAAGTCGTTCTCGCACGACCACATGACCGGCCTCGCGGCGGCGCTCGCCTACTACTCATTTCTCGCCATTCCGGCGGCCTTGCTGGTCGCAGTCGGCGTCTTCAGCCTCCTGGCCGGGCCCGGGGCGGTGTCGACGGTGGTCGGGAAGCTCAACGGCATCGTCCCGGCACAGGCCGCCTCGCTGCTCCGCACGAGCCTCGAGAACGTGACGCGCCACCGGCACACCGGGATCGCCGTGCTGGCCGTCGGCGCCGTGGTCGCCCTCTGGTCGCTCACCGGGGCGATGCAGAACCTGATGTGGGCGTTGAACGTCGCCTACCACCGCGAGGAGAGCCGCGGGTTCGTCCGGCGGCGGTTCACGGCGCTGGCGATGATCGCATTCGCACTCCTCGGTTTCGCGCTCGCCTTCGGCGTGCTCGTGCTCGGGCCGCACTTCTCAGCCTGGGTGGGAGACGCCGTCGGCGCGCGGACACCGGTGCAGGTGGCGTGGTACGTCGCGGAGTGGCCGCTGCTCGTCGCCGGACTGTTGTTCGTGTTCGCGGCGCTCGAGTACCTCGGCCCGGACGTGCACCATCGGCGGTGGCGGTTCTTCACCGCCGGGTCGGTCCTCGCGCTCGTGGTCTGGCTCGCCGCGTCCGGCGCGTTCAGCTTCTACGCGAGCAGGTTCGGCTCGTACAACAAGACGTGGGGCGCGCTGGCGGCGGTGGTCGTGATGCTGACGTGGCTCTGGTTGAGCGCCGTCGCGCTGCTGTACGGCGCCGAGGTCAACGCCGAGATCGAACGGCGCCGGCAGCGCTGACGATCACGCCGGCGTCCGGGTACGGGCCTTCGTGGCGGGCGAGGATCGTCCCCGGACGGGAGCGCTCGTCGAAGTCGCAGAGCCGCAACGGAACCAGCTCCGGGCAGTCCAGGTAACCGCACTCGCACATGAATCGACGCATGCTGGCCGGTGACGCTCCCCTCCGCCGAGCCGCGCGGTAGATCGACTCGTTGACGTAACGGCGCACCTTGCGCCCGCCGGCATTCGCCAGCTGATCGGCGATTGGAAGGTCTGCGATCGGCATCTATCTGTTCCTCCAGGCTCTGGGTTCCCGGGATATTCCGAGCCCTCGAGGCGGATAAACCCTGCCGCGCCGCGGAACGGGCCTGTCACGCGGAGAGGAGCCGGTTGAAGAACGACCGGTAGCGCGTGAGCGCAACCCGGAGCTCCTCCGTCGAGACGTCGTCGCCGCTATCCCACTGGCGCTCCAGACGGTCGCGCTCATTCGAGAAGCCCGAGGCAAGGCGCTGCATCAGGTCGGCCACCAGTGCGTCCGCGTTCGCGACCGACTGGCGGGGCTCGTCGACGAAGCTCACCTGGATCTCCTGCCAGCGCGTCGTGTACGAGTCGCTCTGCTCCTCGGGCAGCAGCGGTTCGCGCCCCTCCAGGTCCTCCGGGGCCGGAGCCGAGCTCCGCTCGCGGGTCTCCTCCTCGTCGTGCGCAGCCGGCTCCAGCTCAGCAGCATCTGCCTGCCGGGCCAGTTCCCGTGTCGTCAGTCGGCGCCCTGCCATCCCGCTCCTCCTCTTCTCGACGTGCCGGCGTCCTGCCCACCTCCCGCCGGGCGAAAACCTGGTCCCCGTCCCGCCGGGTAAGCGAGCCGGTGCCGGGTACGACCCGGCGATGCCTGACGAAGACGCCTCCGCCGATCCGGTCAGAACCGGCCGCCCGAGCCGGGCGTTCGCCGCGGTCGTCGTCCTGCTTCGCCTCCCGATCATCGCCGGGTTGGTCGCCGCGGCCGTCTGCTCGGCCCGCTATCTCCCGGGCATCTCGTCACTGCCGAGCTCGGGCGTCCGCGCCCTCTTGCCCGCGAACACCGGGGCGCAACGGGCAGAGGTCGCGAGCGTTCGCGGCGACATGCTGAGGGTCGGAATCGCGGCGGCCCTCGTCAACCTGCTCGTTCTCGCGCTCTTTCTGCGCTCGATCGTCGCTCCGGTCGTCCTCGTCGCGAGCAGTGCAATCGCGATCGCCGCCACGTTCGGCATGACCACACTCCTCTTCAGAGCCCTCTGGTCCACAACCGACGTCACCTACTACGTGCCGCTGGCGGTCGGCGTCCTGCTGCTCTCGTTCGGTACCGACTACAACCTGTTCGTCGTCGGCCGGATCTGGCAGGAATCCGATCGGACCGGTATCGCCGCAGCCGTACGGACGGCAGTCCCTCGCGCCGGTCGTGCGATCTCGATCGCCGGCATCGCACTCGCCGCGTCGTTCGCCATGCTGGCGCTCGTCCCGATACGGCCGTTCCGCGAGCTCGCGGTGGCGATCGCGCTCGGCGTCATGATCGACACCTTCGTCGTGCGCACGCTGCTGATCCCGTCCGTCTTCACCACGCTCGGCGCCTGGAACTGGTGGCCTGCCGCGGCGGCCCGGCACCCAGACGGCATCCCGGAAGAGGATGAGCCGGGGCGATCCCGCCGGTTGACCGATCCCGCCGGCTAACGCGGAACCGCCACGCGGCTCACCTTGCCCCCCGCGTAGACGACTTCGACGATCCGGCCAGCGTCGTCCGCGCGCGGCCCCACTTCCCAGATCTCGACCGGCACGACGCTCTCGTTCTCCTGCTCCCGGGCCCGCCCGAGCGCAAGGCCGTGCGCCGCGTCGAACGTGTCGACGACTTGCCTCTCGCCGTTGTTGAAGGTGACCTCGTAGTGAGCTTGATGCATGCGAATCGTGTGCCCGACGTATGGGAGTTGAAACCAGACCGGCCGGTCTCTTCTGGTGCTGCAGGCGACCGAAGCTCAGTAAAAACCGGCAGCCGCAATCGGGGGCGTATCCGATGGCGACCGGGCTGCAGCCGCTCCACAGTTGCGTTGCGAACGCTTCTCAGGAGAGGGGGTGAATTCGTGAGCACCTTCGAGAAGAAGCCTGCCGACACCGTCGAACGCCATCCGGTCTACGACTATCCGGCGTTCGAGGCGGAGCCGTCCGGAGAAGGGGCCGCCTGGCTCGTCTTCGCGGCGGTGATGCTCGGGCTCGGCGGGATCTTCGGGCTGATGGCCGGAATCGTCGCCCTGGCCGACTCGTCGTTCTACGTGGCGGGCGCGCACTTCGTCTTCAGCAGCCTGCACACCTGGGGCTGGATCATGACGATCATGGGCACGGTCGCCGTTCTCGCGGCGCTGGCAGTCCCGTCGCGCGCGCAGTGGGCGCGCTGGTCCGGGATCTTCGTCGCCGGGTTCCAGGCCGTCGTCCAACTGCTGGCGATCCAGGGCTATCCGATGTGGTCGCTGGCCATCTTCGCCATCGACCTGCTGGTCATCTACGCGCTCGCCGCCCACGGCGGCAAGCCGGTGCGACGCTGAGCGCAGGGATCGTGGGCGGCTGCGGGCTTCCCGCGGCCGCCCACACTCGTCATGAAGCCACGGCCCCGACCCGCTCGGGCACGGCCTTCGAACGGATCAGGAGCGCCGACAGCCCCGCTCCCGCGAGCGCGACGACGCCGCCCGTCTCGAGTGCATGCTGGAAGCCAGTGACGAACTGGATGCCGAAACGCGGATCGGTCGGAGCCACCGTCTCGGCCGCCGCGACGATCGCGCCCATCAGCGCCACGCCGAGGGCGCCGCCGACCTGGCGCGAGGTGGTGACCACACCGGAGGCGACGCCCGCCTCGTCGACGGGCACCGTGCTGAGCGCCGCCGTCGTCATCGGGCCCATCGCGACTCCGATGCCGACGCCGCCCACGAGCATCCCCGGGAGCAGGTCGGCGAAGCTTGCGTCCACGCCGAGTCGCGAGAAGCTGAAGAGGGCGAGCGACAGGAGCGTCATGCCGATCGCGATCGGCCACCGCGGACCGAAGTGGTCCGTGGCCTTTCCTGCGATCGGCGCGCTGACGACGACGAGCAGCGACATCGGCAGGAAGATGACGCCCGTGTGCACGGGGCTGTAGCCGAGCACGTTCTGCATGTAGAGGGACACGAAGAAGAAGATCCCGAACATCGCCAGCGAGACCAGCAGCGCGGCGACGTTCGCTCCGCTGAAGGTGCGGTTCTCGAAGAGGCGCAGGTCGAGCATCGGCCTCGCCGCGCGCCTCTCGAGCGCGACGAACGCGAGCAGGAGCCCGGCGGCCGCCGCGAAGAGCAAGAGGATTCGGGTCGACGTCCAGCCGTAGCGATTGGCTTCGATCAGCGCGTAGACGAGCGCCACGAGTCCGGCCGCCGAGGTCAAGAGCCCCGGCACATCGAGTGCCTGGTCGGGCTCGGCGGAGCGGGACTCGCGGATCAGCAGGAACGACGCGACCAGTGCGAGCACGCCGACCGGCACGTTGACGAAGAAGATCCAGCTCCAGCCGAGATGCTCGGTGAGAACGCCTCCGAGCAACGGGCCGATCGCGAGCGCGCTCCCCGAGACTCCCGCCCAGATGCCGATCGCGGTCCCTCGCTCCTCGCGCACGAACGCGGCGGTGATGATCGACAGGGACGCGGGCATCATCAGCGCCGCCCCGGCGCCCTGGACTGCGCGGGCGGCGACGAGGATAGTGCTGTTGCCGGCGAGCCCGCACGTCAGCGAGGCGAGCGTGAAGACGACGAGCCCGACGTCGAAGACGAGCCGGCGCCCGTACAGGTCGGCGAGCCGGCCCCCGGTGAGCATCACCGCGGCGAACGACAGCGTGTAGGCGTTCACCACCCACTCGAGTTGCGAGACGCCGACATCGAGGCCCCGGCCGATCGAGGGCAGGGCCACGTTCACGATCGTGTTGTCGAGCATGATCATGAACAGCGCGAGCGACACGGCTCCCAGCGTCCACCACTTCCGGCTCCGCTCGTCGACGAGGTCCATCAGCGGCGCTCCGGATCCGTGCCCATCCGGATCACGGTCCCCGCCCGGCGCCCGCTCGTCATCGGGAGAGCTGCGCACCGCTCGCCGGACAACTACGCATTCGGGCGCCCGGTGATCGCTCTAGAGTGACGGTGTGGCCGATCTCTTCCGTTTCGTCCCCGGCTACACGCACTACGTCTATCACTCCGGACGCGAGCCGATGTTCGTCGCCCTGCTCGCGTTCCTCTGCACCTTCGCCGCCGTCCGCACCTACACACGGGTCGGGAGGATTCGCGGCTGGCAGAGCGGCTCGGTGCGAGGGGTCCACCTCCATCACCTCGTGCCCGGGATCGTCGCGAGTCTCGGCGCCGGCGCGGCAATCATCTCCTTCCGGCCCGGCAACGACTGGATGCTCGTGCTCTCGATGCTGTTCGGCGTCGGCGCGGCGCTCACCCTCGACGAGTTCGCCCTGATCCTCCACCTCGACGACGTCTACTGGAGCCGCGAGGGGCGCAGCTCGATCGAGGCGACGCTGATGGGGTTCGCGTTCGGCGCCCTGTGCCTGCTCGCGACGGCGCCGCTCGGAAGCGACCCCGGCGAGGACATGCCGCACTGGGTGATCGGAGGGATCATCGGGATCGATCTGGCGCTGGCGCTGGTGACGTTCGTGAAGGGTAAGTTCAAGCTCGGATTCTTCGGCGTGTTCGTGCCGGGCCTCGCCCTCGTCGGCGCCGTTCGACTCGCCAAGCCGCCGTCGCTGTGGGCGCGCGCGTTCTATTCGGAGGGCAAGCTCGAACGGAGCCGCATGCGCGCGGCTTCGCGCCACGCGCGCTACTCGCACTGGACGCACCGCTTCTACGACACGATCGGCGGCGCGCCGAACCTCGAGCCGACACCGACGACGCCGGCGCCACCACCGAAGCCCCGCGGCGTCTGAGGACGTCTATTCCCCTCCGGCGTACTCGAAGGTCGAGCCGTATCCGCAGTTGCCACGGTAGTTGAAGGCGAGCGGGCCGTCGTCGACGACGAGCTCGTCGGCCACCAGCTCCTCGCCGCTTCTGTCGTGACCGGGGATGACGCAGGTGACGGTCTCGTCTCCCTGATAGCGATCGCGGATCCGCACGCTGAGCAGATCGCGGACGCGCAGGCGCTGACGTCTCCGCGTGTGGTCGACGTCGATCTCGACCGGCCGAACGGCGACCGGCGCATTCGCCTTGCGCACCCACGGAAAGTTGGGGCGCTGAGTGCCGTCGAGCCGCCCGCGGAAGATGTCCTCCAGCGCCGACCGCTGCGCGTCGCTCGCACGGGCGTCGAGATAGAGGATCCACGTCCACGGCGAACCGTCCTCGTCGTCGCTGTAGCGGATCGCCATGGCGACCGGCTGGCCGGCGAGATCGACACCGCCGGCGTTCCCGTCCTCGATCAGCCAGGACAGAACGCCGAGGCACTCGCCGTAGGTCGACCGTCCCCCGGGAACTCCGTTGATGCTGCGGCAGGGGCAGATCGCGTCGCAGCTGCACGACTCGAAGTACGTGCCGCGGATCCGCCAGCTCACGGCTGCATCATCTCCATCCGGTGCGGCTGGGTCAGTCCCGGCACGCTGGAGGGTCTCATCGCAACCCAGACCCCGAGCACGACGAGCGCCACGGCGAGCCCCACCGCAACGCGCGGGCCGCCGGGGAGCGTCTTCTCGACGAGGATCGCCACCGCAGCCACCGCCATCCAGACGAGGCTCATCACACCGAGCGCGAAGAGCGCGAGCATCAGGCCGAAACAGCAACCGATGCAGTAGACGCCGTGGCCGACGCCTGCCCGCACCGAGCCCGCCCGCCCTCCGCGGGCGCGAATCAGGAAGCCGATCGGGGCGCGGCAGTGGCGGAGGCACGAGTTCTTGAGCGGGGTCAACTGGTAGACGCCGGCCGCCACGAGCGCCGCACCGGCGGCCCACGGCCCGCGCGCGTTCCACGCGACGAGCGACGGCGCGATCGCGCGCAGGCCCCGGAAGGCCGCGTAGGCGACGATCCCGTACGTGAACCACGCGACGAGGTAGCCGCCGACGAAGCAGCAGGCGTCGACGGCGTCGCGGAGCCGTGCGACCAGGAGCGTGATCGGCACCGCCGACGGCAGCATCATCGCCGCCGTCATCGTCACCCAGATCCCGAGGAACCACCCGAACGCCCCGAGATCGGTGCCGGGCCCGGCATCCATCCCGCGCATCTCGCCCACGGAGACGATCCAGGCGGCGAGTGTCGCCGCCCCGAGCAGCATGAGCACGGCGCCGCCGCGACGAGACCGGACGAGGTCGAAGCCCACCGGCGCGAGTATCCGCGCCGGAGAGCAGTGTCGCTCTTGCTACGTCTTGCGATACTACGTTCGGCGTAGTATTGTGGAGCCCGTGGATGCCGATCGCCCCAACGACCCGCCGGTGTTGATCCTGATCAGCCTCTCGTCCGGGCCGAAGCACGGCTACGCGCTCATGCGCGACATCGAGGCCTTCGCGGGTGTGCGCCTCGGCCCCGGCTCGCTCTACGGGGCGATCAGCCGCCTCGAGGAACGGGGGCTCATCCGGCCACTCGCGTCGAACGGCCGGTCGCAGCCGTACGAGCTCACCGCGGACGGGCGCGTGCTGCTCGAGTCCGTGATCGCCGGGATGCGGGCGTTGATCGACGAAGGCACCGCGCGCCTCTCGCGGGCTCCGCGCATCACGAGTCGAGAGGCAACGGCGTGAAGGCTGCTGCAGAGCGCACGCTGCTCCGCGTCTACCCACCTGCGTGGCGCGCACGCTACGGCGACGAATTGCGCTCGCTGATCGCGGAGGCGCGCGCGAACGGCGATCGCTCGACTCCCGCGATCGTGCTCGACGTGCTGTTCGCCGGCGTCACCGAGCGGCTGCGCTCGGTCGGACTCCTGCCGACGGGGCCGGATCCCGAGGATCGCGCTCGCGCCGGCGTTCTGCGCGTCTTGTGGGCCTGGGTCGTCTTCGTGCTCGGCGGGATCGGCGTCGCCAAGGCATCGGAGCACTGGGGCCGATCCGTCCCGTCCGGCAGCCGCGGCGTCCCGCAGGCCGCGTTCGACGTCCTGCTGCTGGCAGCCGTAGTGGGATCGGCGGCCGTGCTGCTCGGAGGGATGCTTCCCGCCCGGCGCATGCTCTACTTCTTGCGTGCCGGCGGCTGGTCGCAAGTCCGGAGGCCGATCCTCCGCGCGCTCGCGCTCACCGTCCTCGCCGGCACGGGGCTCGTCGCGGTCGCGCTCTCCGCCCACCATCTTTCGAACGCGCAACGCAACGGCGCAGACGCGCTCTATGGCGGCGTCGTTCTCGCCTGGGCGGTTCTGTTCGCAGCCTGCCTCTTCGCCTGGGTGATCGCAGCTGTCGCGACCGCCCGCGCACTGCGCATCGCAGGGCCGCTGCTCGGAGCCGAGACCGTTGTCGCCTCGACCGTCGTGCTCGCGATGTGCGTCATGGCGGTCTCGACCGCCGTCTGGTGGTCCGCCGTCGCGCGCAGTGCGCCGTGGTACTTCGCGGGGACGGCGCCGGGAACCGCGGGGACGGTCGCCCCGGTCAACCTTCTCGTCCCGGCTGCGTTCATGCTCGCCGGAGTGGCGCTCGGCCTGTCGGGAGCGCTCGACGCATTGCGCTCGGCCCCGCGCACATCTACACAGAATTGAGCCGTAGCCCAGCGGTCGGCCGCGGCGCGTAGCCGCTGCAAGCCTCCAGGACCTTCCGCCGTTTGTTTTGCCGCAGAACGGGAAGAAGGGCCGAGGCTTAACGACCTTCAAGGCTTCACGGGGCCCCAACCCGTGGAGGGCGTGGGCATTCCTCCTGCCCTGACGGCTTGGCAGCAGCTGGCCGCAAGTTGCGCCGAGCCGTCAGGGCTTCCCCGCCCGCACGGCGGAGAACTTCACATTCGCACGCCTGCGACCGGCCGCCGCGGATCGCGTCGATCGGCTCCCACTTTCGTCGGAAGGCCCTTAGAACGGCCGGGCCGGCGAATCGGTAGTTGCGCGCAAGCTCCCTACCGGGACGCCCCAATGCGAATGTGGTCGTTCGAGGCGACGATGCCTCCGGTGGCTCCAGCCGGGGTCGCAGCCTGCAACTCCGAGGTGCCCGGTGAGATCGTCGACTCGAGTCTGGGTGGTCGTTCTTCTGTCTGCCGGTCTCGCGCCGGCGGCCGGAGTGACCGCCGGACGGTCGATGCTCGGCGCTGCGGAGAGACCCCTCACGGTCTATCTGGTTCGCGGGGAGCGGCTTGCGCCCGTACGACGAGTCGTGCCGCCGTCGGCGACGGTCGCGCGGGCCTCTCTGCTCGCACTTCTGCGGGGCCCGACTGCCGCTGAGCGTCGCGCCGGCTATCGGAGCGCGATTCCGCCGGGCACGGTGCTGCGTGATCTGAACCTCGGCCGCGGAATCCTGACGGTCGATCTCAACAACCGCTTCCAGGCCGGTGGCGGCAGCCAGTCGATGCAGCTTCGAGTCGCGCAGGCCGTCTTCACGGCGACCCAGTTCTCGTCGGTTCGACGCGTCGCATTCCGGATCGACGGCCGGCCGGTCGACTCGATCGGCGGCGAGGGCGTGATGGTCTCGCCGCCCGTCGGACGTGCGGCGTTCGAATCGCAGGCGCCGCCGATCCTCGTCGAGCAGCCGCTGCCCGGCGATCGCGTCAGGACGCCACTGGTCGTTCGCGGCAGCGCAAACGTGTTCGAGGCGCAACTCGCCGTCGACGTCCAGACGCCCTCGGGGAAGGTGCTCGCGCACCGCAACGTGCATGCGAGTTCCGGCACGGGCACACGCGGACGCTTCAGCGTCGCCATTCCGCTCGAGGCCCGGACGGGCAAGGTCGTCGTGCTTGCCTACACGCGATCGGCGAAGGACGGTTCGCGCATCGACACCGTCCGCATCCCGGTCACGATCGAAGGCAGGTAGTCACCGGTGAACGTCGACGACCCAGGCGGCGGTCGCACGTTATCCATGCCGACTCTGAACCACCCGTTTGCCCGCACTTGTCCGAGCGGCCGGCATCGTGGCTCATGTGCTTACGAGGAACCCAACAGACAGCCCGATGCCACTCCGAGCACATGGAGCCGGCAGGACGCCCCAGCCTGGAAGGGAGGTGACGACCATGGCGAAGAAGTCGAAGCGCGAAGAGGGAAAGCGCGACGTCAAGAAGGACAAGGAGAAGGAGCGCTAGGGCCGCACCTCTCGCACCCCGGGGGCGGGTGGCGCAGCGACACAGCCTGCGCGACCCGCCCTCGATCGTCGCCCGGATCGGAGGCCTGAATGACGACGACGGACGCCAAGATCAGGTCGATCCGGCCGGAGTCGATCCCCTGGCGCGGAGTACTCGGCCTGCTCCGCCCGATCCGCGGCGGGCTCGCGGCGATGGTGGGTCTGAGCGTCGCCGGCGTGCTGGTCGGACTGATCCCGCCACTTGCGCTCGGCGTCCTGGTCAATGCGCTCGTCGAGCGCGGGGACAAACACGAAGCCGCGCTCCTCGCCGCGCTGATCTGCGGCGCGATCATCGTCGAGGCCTCGGCCTACGTGCTCTCGGACGGCCTCTACGCCCGCAACGCCGGCCGGCTCTACCGCAACCTTCGCCTGCAGATGTTCGACGGGGCCAGACGGCGCCATCTCGATCCCGAGAACGACGACGACCGGAGCGGGCTGTCGTCCCTCTTCATCTCGGATGCCGAGACCGTCGAGCGGCTGACCGTCTCCGTGCTCGACGTCGGCGCGATGATGCTCGTGGAGTTCGGCTCCGCTCTCGTCGCCGTGGCGCTGGTCGAACCCCTGACCCTGGTCGTGATCGGCCCGATGCTGGCCGCGACCTGGATCGTCACCCGACGCATGCAGGAGCCGGCCGCGAGCGCGGGGCAAGCGCGTCAGGAGGAGCTCGAGCGGCTGACGTCGTCGCTCGCCCGCGACATCGGAGACCCCGATCCCCTGCGCTCGCGCGGACGGTTCCGGGCGGCCGCCGAGCGGCTCCTGGCCGCCGAGATCCGCGTCGGTTGGCTGCAGGCGCTGAATCGCGAAGGCTCCGGCGCGCTGGCCCGGCTCGGCCCGATCGCCGTGGTCGTCGCCGCGGCGTTCGCCGGCAGCTACCGCGCCGGGACGCTCATCTCCCTCTACCTCCTCGCCCAGCGCACGTTCTGGGGGTTCGACGGGATCGTCGACCTCAGCCTCGGGATGCAGAGCGTCCGTGGTGCCGTGAACCGCTGCTTCGACCTGATCGACACACCGCCCGCGCTCACCGCGGCGTCAGAGGCGCGCGCCGAGGTGCGAAGACCTACTGCCTCGCCATCGCGACGCGGAGACGTTCCTCCGGGGTGATCAGGTGGTCGAGGTCCTCCGCGGCGTCGTCGACGTCGAGCTGGACCCAGTTCACCGATCCGTTGAAGATGCTCTCGCTCCCGCCTCCGGGATCGGCGGGGAGTCGCGCTCGATCGCCTCGCTCACGGCGCGCGTAAGCTATCGGCCGCCGACGCTCGACGTACGATCGCGTCGTGTCGGGGGACATCGTCGTTCGGCAGGCCTGCCTGAGCGCGCTCGGCACGTTCCGCCGGTTCTGGCGGCGCGGCGTCGCAAGCTCCCTCGTCGACGCGGCCGAGTCGTGGGGCCGCGAGCGCGGCGCCGTCGTCGCGATGTGCGACACGTGGCTCGGCAGTCCCGTCTCCCTCCCCTTCTGGGAGCTGCGGAGGGGCTATGCCCGCCGCGCGGTGATCCTGGAGAAGCCTCTCTGACCCCGATCCGTAATACACCATTCTATGGTGTATATTGGGAACTGATGGACGGGGTCGTCACTGCGGCGCAGTACGGAGCGGACAACGGGGTGCTCGAGCCTCGCTCGGGCACCTCACGCCTCCTCGTGCACCCCCTGAACCTCGTCGGATCGTGACCGGCCACACGGCGTGGGTGGACTGACCGGACTCGGCCGGACCCGCTCCGTCCGCGACCGGACGACCGAAGCCCCACTCCGCCGTCTGCACCGCTGGCTGCAGTGGAGCCCCTGGGGGCTGGTCGCGCTCGCGCTCGGGATCGGGGCCGGCGCCGGATGCGGTGCCGTCGCCTTCCGGTACCTGATCCTCGGCTTCACGCAGCTCTTCACCGGCCATCGGGACTACAGCTCGGCAGGCCATGCGGCCTACGGCTATTTCCACGGCATCGGCTTCTGGTTCGTCGTGCTCACGCCGGTCGTCGGCGGCCTCATCTACGGGCCGCTGATCCACCGCTACGCACGTGAGGCGCGTGGCCACGGCGTACCGGAGGTGATGTACGCGGTCTCGGAGCGTGGAGGCCGGATCCGCCCGCAGGTCGCCGTCGTCAAGTCGCTGGCGTCGGCGCTGTGCATCGGCGCGGGCGGATCCGTGGGCCGCGAGGGCCCGATCGTGCAGATCGGCTCGGCGCTCGGCTCCACGCTGGGCCAGTGGACGAGGATGCCGGAGTCGCGGCTCCGGATCCTCGTCGCCTGCGGCGCAGCCGGCGGCATCTCGGCGACGTTCAACGCCCCGATCGCCGGCGTGTTCTTCGCCCTCGAGCTGATCCTGCGCGACTTCGAGGCAGACGCCTTCGGCGTGGTCGTGCTCTCGTCGTTCGTCGCGGACATCATCGGACGGGCCGCCTTCGGGTCGCATCCGTTTCTCGAGCTGCCGCCGTTCCAGCTGCAGTCGCCGCTCGAGTACCCGCTGTATGCCGGTCTCGGGGTCGTCTGCGCCGTGGCCGGAATCGCCTTCATCCGCGTTCTGTACAGGTCGGAGGACGTCGCCGACCGGTTCTGGCGCGGCCCTGAATGGCTGAGGCCGGCGGCCGGCGGGCTTCTCCTCGGTCTGCTGCTGCTCGCTCTCCCGCAGCTGTACGGCGTCGGCTATCCGCAGCTGGAAGGCGCGATCCGCGGACGCGACGTGATCGGCCTGCTGCTCCTGCTGCTGGCCGGAAAGCTGATCGCGACGAGCGTGACGATCGCGATCGGCGGTTCGGGCGGTGTCTTCGCGCCCTCGCTGTTCATGGGCGCGATGCTCGGCACCGCGTACGGCGATGCCATCCATCACCTCGCTCCCGGCTTTCCTGCGGCGCCCGCCGGGGCGTACGGGCTCATCGGCATGGGCGCCGTCTTCGCCGCCGCAGCGCGGGCCCCGATCACGGCCGTGATCATCATCTTCGAGCTCACCGGCGACTACCGGATCATCCTTCCGCTCATGCTCGCGATCGTGCTCGCGGCCGGCGCATCGCGACTGGTGACGCGCGACACGATCTACACGCTGAAGCTTCGCCGCCGCGGGATCGACATCGATCGCAACCGAACGCGCGATGTCCTCGGGCTGGTTCGCGTCGGGGATGCGATGGGAGCGGTACCGCTCAGCCTGGAGGCCGATGTGACCGCCGGCGAGGCCGCCGGCTCCGTGGCCGAGTCGCCGGTCGACGGCGTACCGGTCCTGGACGGCGAAGGCGCGTACGTCGGCACGATCACGGCGGAACGGCTCGAGCAGGCGCTCCAGGAGGACGAGCTCGACACGAGGCTCGACAGGCTCGCCGACCCTGCCCAACCGCTTCGGGTGACGCAGACCGTCGCCGACGCGCTTCATACGCTGCTTCGCTCGGATCACGGCCTGCCGGTCGTCGACGAGCAGAACGCGCTCGTCGGCTGGTTGACGCACAGCGACGTGCTGCAGGCTTACAACGCGCGCATCACCGCCGGGGCCGGGGCCCACGCCTCCGTCACGCACCTTCCCTTCCGTCCGGCGCCTCCTCCTGCCCCGTCGGCGGCCGCTGGACGGGAGCGTTGAGCACGCTGCTCAGCCTCCGGCCGCGCGGAAGCGCGCGCCGAGCTCCTCGAACGCCTCGGCGAGCTCGGCCCGGTCGGCGCGCAGCGCCGCGAAGGCCCTCATGAGCCGGCGTTCGCCCTCCGGCGTCACCCGCAACAGCCAGACGCGGCCGTCCTCGGCCGACGGGTGCCGCTCGATCAGTCCCGCCTCCTCCGTTCTCCTGACCAGCTCGGTCACCGCCGTCTGGCGCATGTGCAGAAGATCGCAGAGCTCGGTGATCCGGATCCCGGACGGCGCCGACGAGCGGACGACGAGCAGGAGGTCGTAGCGGGGCGACGTCAGGTCGGCTGCCGAGGCAACGTCGTCGGTACGCGCGAGAAATCGCCGCAACCCGGTTCTGAACGCGGCTGCACGAGCCAACTCACCGTCGAGAGCGGTTCTGCGCTGCGTCTTCTTTCCGCGCGGCATCTCCGAGTTGTCTAGCACACGAGCCGACGGATGTTGACGATCAACATCACTCTATGATTTAGTTGCGACAGCTCGGGAAAACAGGCCGATGCGGTGTCGGGGCCGGCCGGCCCCGGCTCCGGGCGGCCATGCCCCCGCCGAGCACAGTCCCGCGGTCCTCCTTCCGCGGGCCACTCACGTCGTAGCCGGGTGCGCCCGACGCCTGCGAGGCGCACCCGGCGGCGACGCCGCCCGGTTCGTTCGCCCTCGTGCCGTGCCCCGGCCCCGCGCGGATACACCATGGAGTGGTCTAATACCGGCGTCGGTGGCCCTCCTGCGTCGCACCCCTCGCTGGCTCGCGCTCTCGCTGGCCGCGGCGACGCTGATCATCGTCGCCGCGACGGCAGCAGCGCTCGCGATCGCCGGGGGTCGCACCCGGCCGGCGCTCGCCGGCGACGCCGTCGATCGCGCGGTGCCGCTTCTGCCGCTCCAGGACGAGAGCGGCCGGACGACGACGCTGGCGGCTTTCCGGGGCCGCGTCGTCGTGCTCGCGCCCTTTCTGACCCTCTGCCACGAGGTGTGCCCGCTCACGACGGGCGCCTTCGAGGCGATGCACCAGGATCTGGCCCGCGCGGGGCTCGCCGACAAGGTCAGGTTCGTCGAAGTGAGCGTCGACCCGTGGCGTGACACCCCTCGGCGTCTCCGGGCGTTCTCCCGGCTGACGCACGCGACCTTCCCCATGTTCACCGGCTCGGATGCGCAGCTGTCGCGGTTCTGGAGATTCTTCGGCGTCGGGTTCTGGCGCACCAAGGAGGGCCGGCCGCCCGACACCGACTGGCTCACGGGCAAGCCGCTCACGTTCGACGTCAGCCACACCGACAGCCTCTTCCTGATCGACGCGCGCGGGCGCGAACGCATCGTGGACGTCGGGATGCCGGAGCTCGGCGGGCGACTCCCCGACGCGCTCGACGCCCTCTTGAACGCCCAGGGCAAGGCGGATCTCGCCCATCCGCAGCCCGGATGGACCGTCGAGCAGGCGCTCGGCGATCTCGAGCGCCTGCTCGGCCGACACATCCCCGGCTCCTGACGAGCGATCACGCGGTCGCGACTCGTCTCAACGGGCGAGATCGACGCGGGTCGAGACGAGGCGTCTCGTCGAGACCCCGCCGAGCAGGCTGCCGCCCGGCTTGCGCGCGCGCACGAACATGGCCAGGAGCTGCTGCCGCCGCGCGGCCGGGAACCCGTTCGTCCGGTGCAACGTGATCGTCGCCCATCCGCTCGAGTTCGTCGCCACCTCGGCCGGCACGTCGAACTGGTTGTACGGAACGGCGGTGGTGTACACCATCGCGCCCTGAACGGAAGCGCTGCAGGCACTGACGTGGAACCGGGCGACCACCTCGGTCACCGCTCGCGTCACGACCGACGGGGTGAACTGAAGCTGGTCGACGTCGAGACGCGCGGGCGCAGCGATGTTCGCAGCGGAGACGGTGCCTTTGGCGCCGACCGGGCAGCCGTTCACCGTGCCGCCGACCAGGCCCGACGGAGAGCTGGTGACGTTCAGCGAGCCCGCACTGTTCTTCGCGACCACGATCACGCGGAACCTGTGACCGGCATCGGCCGTCGTCAGCTTGTACGTCGAGGCGGTCGCTCCGCTGATCGACGCGCAGGTGTTGCCGGACTGGTCACAGCGAAGCCACTGGTAGCCGTAGGTCAACGGTGTGGTGCCAGTGAAGGTGCCGTTGACCGCCGTCAGCGTCTGGCCGATGGTGAGCGTGCCTTTGATCGACGGCGGAACCGCGTTCTTCGGCGCCTGCGCCGGAGCCGCGACCGTCGCCGTCGGCGCCGACGCGGCCTTGCCGGAACCGCCCGAATTCGACGCCGTCACCATCACCCTGACCGTGTCGCCGACGTCTGCCGATCCCAGCGCATAGCTCTGGCTCGTCGCACCCGAGATGTTCGCGCACGCGCCGCCCGCCGGGCAGCGCTGCCACTGGTACGCAAAGCTGATCGGGGTCGTTCCCGACCACGTCCCGGGGCTCGCCTCGAGCGTCTGGCCGGGTACCGGCTGCCCGGTGATCGTCGGCAGGCTGGTGTTCGCCGGCGCGGCGCTCGACGCCGCCGACCCGCCCGCCGCGAGCACGGCGACCGCTGCGAGCAGCGCCGCCACGATCAGCGCCCCGCCCACGGCCGCCGTCGCGCCGCCTCGTCTCGATCCTGGCTTGATCATCTTCCTCGACTCCTTTCGATCTCTGCATTTCGGTTTCTTCCCTGCGAACGCGTGCGTCCGCCCCGTGGGGCGGACGCACGTCTCTCCGGGGGAAGAGATCTGTTCAGTCGGCGGCCGGAGCCGGTGCAAGCGCCTGCAGCCGGCCGACCACGTACGTCAGCCGGGCAGCGCTGCCCACGTACTGCTCCAGCAGATTCGAGATCGCCTTGTTGAACCCGGGCGACTGAAGCTGCGGCAGGTCGAGCCTGAACACCGTCGTCCCCTCGACCGCGGCGGCCAGCGGACGCATGACCGCGTTCGAGTACGCGCTCAGGCTGACCTTCCGGTTCGGCGAGAGGAACCCGCCGCCCCGCTTGGCCCAGATCGTCGCCGCCTGCGGCGTCGCGAGGTACCGGATCAGAGCACGGCTCGTCGCGCTGTCATTGACCATGACCACCGCGTCGGCGTCCCCGATCACGCGCGGCGCCGACGGCTTGCCCATCGTCGGGAACGCGAAGACGCCGAACTTCGAGATCGGCCGTGCGTCCACCGACGAAGCGACCACCGGCAGCGCCTCGCTCCCGCCGGCCACCATCCCGGCCTTGACCGGACTGCCGAAGACACGGAGCACGGAGCTCGTGTAGCTCCCGCTGACGGCGGCCAGTCCACCGGAGATCGTCGCCGGGTTGGCGAGCACGCGACGCGTCGTCTTGAGCGCCGCCTGCACGGACGGGTCCGTCCACTTGATCTTTCCCTGCGCGAGCTCGTCGTAGCGCACGTTCCCCTGCTGGTTGAGGTAGACGTTCTCGAACAGGTTCGCGAGCATGCTCATGTCGACGGCGAACGGCTTCTTCCCGTACGCGTGGAGCTTGTGGGTGAGCTGCTGCATGCCGCCCCAGGTCGTCGGCGCCGTCAGCCCCAGGTTCTTGAAGAACCCGGCGTCGTACCAGAAGGCCGAGTTGTCGGTCGCCTTGAAGAAGAGACCATAGAGGTGGTCTGAAACAGCGCCCTGCTGCTTCCACGTGAACGCGTAGTTCGAGTCGACCGCCGGCTCGACGAAGTCGATCGGCTGCAACACGCTCTTCGTCACGAGCGTCTTCATCGCCGCCTGGTCGTCAGGAAGCGAGAGGACGGCGACGTCCGGCTGCTGGCCCGTTGCCGCACCCGCGGCGAGCGCGCTCGAGACCGTGCCGGTCGCCTGCTTGTAGTTCACGGTCACACCGGGGTTCTGCTGCTCGAAGCCCTTGAGGACGGCTTCGAACGATTGAGCGTCCGCCCCACTCCAGGGCCCCAGGACGTTCAACGTCGTCGACGCTCCTCGAGCGGGCGACACCATCAATGCCGCGATCGACGCGGCGACGATGGCGATCGCACTCACGAGGAGCATCGCGAAACGCGGGCGATGCGTCATCTTTGTCTCCTCCCTCTGATCGAAGAAGACTCGAAGGTAGATCCCGCCGGTCAGGGGCGACCGCAACGCGTTGTCCGGGCTCTTCGGCTTTTGCAACGGTTCGCAAATACCCTCACTGCTGCGTCATGAAATGCGTTCGGTCTCTTCACATTCCTCTGACCTTCCTCTGACCTGAGCGTGTGAAGATCGCTTGCGCATTGGTGCGCTCCCTCACCAGCGCACGGCTGAGCATGCGGTGGTGGCTCGCCGCAGCCTTCGCCGTCATCGCGTCGCTCACGGCGGTCGTCGTGGCGGAGGTGTTCACGAGCCGCTCGGATGCCGCGTTCCGGGCGCGTGCGCAGACGCTTGCGGCCGGATCGACGTTCACCGCCGCCGTCGCCGTCGGGAAGGCCGCCGAACAGCATCGGCTCTCGGCGTCGATCGCAACGCTCTCGCGCCGACACGGGCTGTCGCTCTTCGTGCTCGACTCACGCGGACGCTTGATGACGCCCGGCCGCTCACGTGGAGTGGACATCGCTTCGGTGCCGGGTCGCCGCGAGGCAACCGCGACCGCGCTCGCCGGCCATCGCTTCGTCGCCAGCTACGACAAGGGCCGGACGATCGTCGTCGCGTTGCCGATCCATCGCGGCGGCACGGCGGCGCTCGTCGCGGTCGGCTCACGGCCCGAGCTGGTCGCGGAGAACCGCATCTTCCACGACGAGATCACCCCGGCGGCTCTCTGGGCGGTCTTCGCAGGCTGTATCGCCGGGCTCGTCGTAGCGACGCTGATCACGCTGCGCCTCAAGCGGATCGCCCGCGCAGCATCGGAGATCGAACAGGGGACCTTCGACCGGCGGCTCGAGCCGTACTTCCACGACGAGCTCGGCGATCTCGCGGTGACCGTCGACCGGATGCGCCTCCGGCTTCGCGACTCCTTCGCGAACGTCGAGTCCGAGCGCGACCGCCTCAAGATCCTGCTCGAGCGGCTACACGACGGTGTCCTCGCCGTCGATGGCGACCTCACCGTCCAGTTCGCGAACGCCGCGGCCGGCGAGCTGCTCGGCGGCGCATCGCTCGAGACCGGACGGCGCCTGCCCGACTGGGAGCCGTTCGCGCTCGGCGAGCTGGCACGGACGCTGTTCGCCCCGGGCGCGGCGACCGTCCAGGAACGGATCGACCTTGCCGACGGCAGCACGTACACCGTCGTCGGCCTTCCGGCGGGCGGTATGCCTCCGGTCGCCGTCCTCGTCCTCTCGGACGTGACCGCCCAGGAGCGGCGGGAGCGCGCCGAGCGCGAGTTCGTCGCCAACGCCGCGCACGAGCTCCGCACGCCGCTCGCGGCGATCGCCTCCGCGGTCGAGGTGCTCGAGAACGGCGCCAAGGACGATGCGCTCGAACGGGAGCGCTTCCTGCGCATCGTGTCACGCCAATCGGGACGGCTGAACCGCCTCGTGCGGGCATTGCTCGTGCTGGCGAGGGCCCAGACCCACCAGGAAGAGGTGCCGTTCGAGCCAGTGCGGCTCTTCCCCGTGCTCGAGGACGTGGCCGCTGAGGCGCGGAGCAGCGAGCCTGCAGCCGCGGCGATCCGCATCGACTGCCCCGAGGAGCTGTACGCGCTCGGACAGCGTGACCTGATCGAGGAGATCGTGTCCAACCTGACCGCGAACGCCGTCAAGCACGGGGGGCCAGGCGAGATCGTCCTCCGCGCGGCGGCGACCGGCAGCGATGCGGCGTCGATCGAGGTGCACGACTCGGGCCCCGGCATCCGGCCGGAACAGCGTGAGCGGCTGTTCGACCGCTTCTACCGCGCAGGGGACGCCGGCGCGGACGGCTTCGGGCTGGGGCTCGCGATCGTCCGCGAGGCCGTCCGGGCACTCGGGGGGCGCATCGAGATCACGGCGCGGCCGGGAGGCGGGACGATTGTGCGCGTCGTGCTCGAGGCCAGGGTGGCGACCCCCGCATGATCGCGCGCATCCTCGTCGCAGACGACGAGCCCGACATCGTCGAGCCGCTCGTCTACGCACTGCAGCAGGCGTCGTACGAGGTGGAGAGCGTCGGCGACGGGACCTCGGCCCTCGAAGCGGCCCGTCGCGGATCGTTCGAGCTCGTGCTCCTCGACGTGCTGATGCCCGGCATGTCGGGAACGGATGTGTGCCGCGTCCTGCGCAGCGAGAGCGACGTACCGATCATCATGCTGACGGCGCGCGATGCCGAGCTCGACCGCGTCGTCGGCCTCGAGCTGGGAGCGGACGACTACGTCACGAAGCCGTTCTCGACCAGGGAGCTCCTGAGCCGCATCCGCGCAGTGCTCCGACGGCGCGAGCTCGACCTCCGCTCCCGCGGAGGCCCGGTCTGCCGCATCGGCGGGCTGTCGATCGATCTGGCCCGTCACACGGTCGAGGTCGACGACCGGCCCGTGCGGCTGACGCCGTTCGAGTTCAAGCTGCTCGTCCTGCTCGCCGAGGAGCCGGATCGCGTGTTCTCGCGGACACAGATCATGGAGACGCTCTGGCAGACGCCGTACGTGGGGCAGGCTCGAGCCTGCGACGTTCACATCTCGAATCTCCGCCGCAAGATCGAGCGCGATCCCGCGAATCCGGAGCGGATCGTGACCGTGCGCGAGTACGGCTACAAACTCGTCGCCGTCGACTGAGATTCGCGACGTCGCGGATGTGAAGAAACGCTCATCACGGGCATACCCGCCACTCACCCCGGGGTCGTACCTTCCTGAGATCGACGCACGAGCCGGCCGGTGGCCAGCCGGTTGACGGCGCGTGTCAGCGGCGAAGGGTTCGACACGCGTCGGGGTCGAGGCTGGGAGGCCGAATCGGGCCCGGGGACACGATGTCCGATGGGGGCGGGCCCGATTCGGCGGCCGGCACCGATCGGTGCGTCTATATCATGGCGTGGAGTAATTGTTTCGCCCAGGAGAGAAGAGCGATGCCACGTGGCTGGGCGCTCGGGAGAGGCCCGTACTACTTTCTCGGCCCTCGGCCGTATCTCGAAGCCGAGTGCGCTGCACACATCCGCCGCGAACACGCTCGCGGAAGGCCGCTCGCCGACGTGCTCGGCGATGCGTACTTCCGGCGCGTCGACCCGAGCATCCTGCGCGCAGTACTGGCCAGCCCACAGCTGATCCGGGCGTTGGGCGAGGACGACGCCTGTGCGATCCGCGGCCTCCGCGCCGAACTGGAGCCGGGGATCAGGCGGACCGAGTCGCGCAACTCGAACTAGAAGACCTGAGGAGGTCGAGATGGAACTGTCGAAGAGGTTTGCGTTCACGCTGATCGGCGCACTTGCCGCACTCGCGCTGCTCGCCGCCGCGGCGGCGTACGCACACGGTGGCGCGACGACGGCTGCGAAGCGAAAGACCGTCGTGATCACGACCAGGAAGCTGCCGAAGCTCGGCTACGTCCTCGTCGACAGCAAGGGCCGGACGCTGTACATGTTCGTCCCCGACAAGCACAAGCGCGTCACCTGCAAAGCCGTCTGCGCGGTGGTCTGGCCCCCGCTCGTGCTTCCCGCCGGCGCCACGATCAAGACGACCGGAAAGGCAAAGCACTCGCTCACGGGTAGCGACGCTGATCCGGCCGGCGGTCGCGTGGTCACCTACGACCACTGGCCGCTCTACACGTACGTGGGCGACGTCGCAGCGGGACACGCCAAGGGGCAGGCGTTGAACGTGAACGGCGGGCTCTGGTTTGTTCTCGCACCGTCCGGGAAGGTGGTCCGCATCAAGGCACGTCCATGAACGCCGTTGAGCCCGAGCCGGAAGCGGCTGCGACGGCTTTCTACGAGAAAGGCCAGTAGGACGACTTCGCACGAAATGTTCACGCATCGCCAACGTCCGTCATGCACGCCGACGCTACGGTGCGAGCTCGATCTCCGAAAGGAGCGCCCAGATGCGTAGTGCCGTTTCCTCCGTGAGTCGTGTGAGCCTGTTTGCGGCCTTCGCGGTCGTGATTGCGTTGGCGGCGGCGGCGTGTGGGGGCGGCAAGAAGGCGGCCGGGACGACGACGACGGCGGCGACGACGAGTAGCGGGCCGGCGGTGACGGGTCAGACGTTGCAGTTGGCGAGTGCCTCGACCGATGTCGATTACAGCGATCCGGCGTTGGCCTACGGGGTGTTGTCGTGGGAGATCGAGTATGAGACGTGTTCGAAGCTGATCGACTACAGCGACGCCGGCGCGGTGGCGAGCAACGAGTTGACGCCGGATGCGGCGCAGGGCTTTCCGGTGGTCTCGAAGGACGGCAAGACGTACACGTTCACGATCCGTTCCGGGATCAAGTTCTCGAACGGTGCGCCCTTGACCGCGCACAGTTTCGTGGCGGCGATGAATCGGGACGCCAACCCGAAGATGAACTCGCCGGTGAACGCGTTCGTGGGCGACATCGTGGGCTGGAACGACGTGGTGAACAAGAAGGCGAAGACGATCAGCGGCGTGAGCGCGGACGGGAACAAGCTGACGATCAGGCTGACCGAGAAGGACGGCGGGCTGCTGGACAAGCTGGCGATGCCGTTCTTCTGCGCGATCGACCCGGCCAAGACGCCGGTCGACCCGCAAGGCCTGAACACGCTGCCCGGCTCCGGCCCCTACTACATCGCCTCGCGCACGGTCGGCAAACAGCTGGTCTTGAAGCGCAACCCCTACTACAAAGGTGAGCGGCCGCGGCGGGCAGCGACGATCGTGTTCACGATGAACACCGACCCGCAGCAGACCTACCTGCAGGTCTCCAACGGCACCTACGCGACCGACCCGAACGGGCTCGACAACCCGGCCGCCGCCAGCCAACTGGCGACCAAGTACGGGATCAACAAGAGCCGCTTCTTCGTCCACCCCACCCCCGAAACCGACTACCTCGCGCTCAACACCACCCGCCCCGCCTTCTCCCCGCTCAACACCCGCAAGGCCGCCAACTACGCGATCGACCGGCCGGCCGTGCTCCGCGTACGCGGCTTCCAGGGCGGCAAACTGTCCACCGCGATCCTGCCCCCCTCACTGAACGGAGACGTGACCGCCGCCAACCCCTACCCGCTCAACAACGCCAACCTGGCCAAAGCCAAATCGCTGCTCACCGGCAGCCCCTGCGGCAACGTCCAACTCTGGTACGGCACCGGCCCGGTCGGCACCCCACAGTCCGGGATCCTCGCCTACAACCTCAAACAACTCGGCTGCACCGTCTCGACCAAACCCTTCCAAGGCTACGCCCTCTACACCGCCGCCGGCGTCAAAGGCGCAGCCTTCGACGCCGCCATCGCAGGCTGGTACCAAGACTACGCCGACGGCTACGACTTCTTCCACATCCTGCTCGACGGCCGCACCATCGCCAGCTCCAACAACAACAACCTCGCCTACTTCAACCAACCCACCGTCAACAGCAAAATCGACGCCGCCAACCAACTCACCGGCACCGCCCGCGCCAACGCCTGGGGCGAACTCGACAACTACACAACGACCAACTACGCACCCTGGGTCACAATCGACAACCGCAACCTCCGCGACTACCTCGGCCCCAAAACCGCCGGCTACCTCTTCCTCCCCGCCTACGGCGCCATGGACCTCGGAACCCTGTACCTGAAGTAAAGCTCGGTTCGGCGTCAGGTTCGCGTCGGATGCAGCTGTGCCGGCTCGAGCAGACGCCCGCCGGTCGCGTAGACGAGCGCGTGGTAGACGATCGAGATCGCGGCGAGCGCGCCGGCCGCGATCGGACGCTCGGCGCCGAACCACGCCACGGCCGCGAGTAGCGAGACGCCGAGCTCTTGCACCAGCCGCAGCGACTCGGCAAGCCTGCCGGCGCTGTGGAAGTCGACGGCGCCCCAGAACCCGAACCCAACGGCCGGCGCCCCGAGACCGAGCAGGATCTTCGCGCCCGTGCTGCCACCCGTGTGCACGCCCCAGTAGGCAAGGGCTGCCACGATGCCGATCTCCATCGCCACGCGTAGCGCCAGCAAGACCCGCTCGACTCTCGTCACCGAGTCGACGCTACCCGGCGGCCGTAAGCGAGAGCCGAGGATCGCGTCAGCGAACGATCACAACCGGGCGTCACGCGCGCTTGCGTGGAGCCGAGAACACCACTATATGATGAAGCTCCCGTCGGTGGAGCGTTTCCGGCAGGCGGCACCGAGGAGGTCATTTCGGCTCAATGTTCGACATTCGTCAGCGTCTCGCGCGGGCGCCGCACCCCGTGACCAGCGAGAATCGAGCTGCGAAGGACGCGGTTCGCGCCTACCTCGGCACGCGCGGATGGCAGTACGAGGAGATCGACGCGAGCCTCTTGAGGACCCACTTCAACGGCAGGAACGGCAGCTGGCGTGTCTACGTCTCCTGCATCGACAGCCTCGTCGTCGTCTATTCGATCCTCGACGAGCAGATCCCGGCCGAGCGGCGCTCCGCCGTGAGCGAGCTCTTCTCCCGCGCGAACTTCACGATCAGCGTCGGCAACTTCGATCTCGACTTCGGCAGCGGCGAGGTCCGGTACCGGACCAGCGTCGAGGTGGGCGAGACGGGCGAGTCGGCCACGCCACTGCTGATCGGGCACCTGGTCGAGCTCAACGTGTCGACGGTCGATCGCCACTACCCCGCCCTGCTGGCGGTCGCCCGCGGCCAGCGGGCCCCGATCGACGCGCTCGAGCTCGTCGGCGGCCCATCGGCGCCCTAGCCACCCGCCGCCCGGGCAAATAACATCACTCCGTGGTCATTCTTGGGTCGGATGGCCACGTTGCCAGCGCATGCCTCCGACCCCTGGCGGCTCAGCCGGCCGGGGGCATGCGCGTAACCTTCACCACGGCCCGACCGTCGTTCCGCCCCACTCCTCGGGAGCGACGTCCCGGACGGTCTGGGTCAGCTCCCAGCGGTGACCACCGATGTCCTCGACGATTCCGGAGCGCTCGCCGTACTCCCACGTGTTCAGCTCCTCGACGACACGCGCCCCCCGGTCTCGGGCTCGCGCGAACGCCGCGTCGACGTCCGGGACCCGCACCTTGACGAGGTGTGTCACCTCACCATCCCCGGGCTGGACACGGTCCGATCCCACGTCGGCGACCACGACGGCGCCGTCAGGCCCGACACGCAGCTGAGCGCGGTGCGCGTCGCCGATCCGCACGCGCTCCTCGAACCCGAACGCGTCCTCCAGCCATGCGACCGCGGCCCGCACGTCCGGATAGACGAGAACCGGCGTCACCGTGGCCGGGGGTGCAGAGCGATTCGTCAACACAGGAGGCAGCTTAAGCCCGAAACCAAGACCCGGCGCGGTGCCGGTCCGGTTGAAAACGCCGGCGGCAGTGTGTACCTTGACGGGTACGTAACCGAACAGGTACATTAACTCCGATGGACTCGGTGCTTCATGCGTTGTCGGATGGGAGCCGACGGACGATGCTCGAGGCGTTGCGGGAGGGGCCCGCCACTGTCAACGAGCTCGCCGCTCTGTTGCCGATCGCACGGCCTGGTGTCTCGCGCCACCTCCGCGTTCTTCGTGACGCGGGGCTCGTGGACGTCGAGCACCGTGCTCAGTTCCGCGTCTATGCGCTCCGCCCCGAGCCTCTGGCCGAGGTCGACGCGTGGCTCACTGGTTACCGGGCGCTGTGGCAGCACCGTTTGGACGCACTGCATACGGAGATCGCACGCGGTAAACGAGAACGGAGGAACAAGAGATGACGCAGCCGCAGATCGTCGGCACGCTTCGTGCCGTTGACGGCAAGGGAGTCGTTCACGTCGAGGACGTCTACGCGACCGAGATCGATGATCTCTGGTCGGCGCTCACCGATCCGAGGCGCCTCGCTCGTTGGCTGGTCGAGGTGGACGGCGACTTGCGTCTCGGCGGTACGTTCGGCGCCCGTTTCACGAGCGGCTGGGAGGGGTCAGGGCGGATCGACGTCTGCGAGCCGCCATACAGGCTTCAGTTGACGATGAGTGCCGCCCTCGAAGACGACACGGTGATCGAGGCTTCCCTGAGCGCCGAGGTCGGCGGGACGCGGCTCGTGATCGAGGAACGCGGCCTGTCCACCCAGGACCTACCCGGCCACGGAGCGGGGTGGCAGGCGCACCTCGAGGATCTCGCCACCTACCTGTCCGGAGGCAGCCCGGATAGCTGGCGTACGCGGTGGGCCGAACTCACACCGACCTACGAGGAACTCGCGTCGAGCCTCAGACCCGAGTGACCCGGCCGATCGGCGCTGTGCCGGTGAGCCTTGGAACACCGACTTGGTTAGGTCAACTCGCCGCCCAGTCCTTCGCCGCCTCCAGCTCGTCGAGGTCGAAGACGCGGACGTCCCCGGGCATCATCCAGCCGAACGCCTTCACGGCGTGCCGGAGCCAGTCCTGGTCGCTGACGACCGCGATCTTCTCCCAGGACGCGAGATCGCGCGTGCCGACCTTTGCGTCCTCCCACAAGGCGCCCATCGTCCACCCGTCGAACTCGTCGCCGAGCACGTAGACGAACCTGATCTTCCCGTGCCGCTCGAGCTTCTCGCGGACGGCGGGCACGAGCACCTGCTGGTAATCGGCGTCGGTGACCGTCCCGACGGCCTCGACGCAGAGGACTTCGTCCGGCAAGCCTTCGTCGATCCGAAGCATCGCTGTCCTTTCTCTCGGAGTCTTCTGCGGCGCTCGTCGCGAGCTCACGTCTCGACGAGGCCAGAGGCTGGGTGGTAAGAAGCCTCACACACTGAGCGATCGTGTCGCCCGGCTGCGCTCGGCGGCTCGCCGCTCGAGTCGTCATGCCGGTCGCACCCGCGTAACGGCACCACGAAGGGAGGCGCGGTGGAACAGCGGACGAGCTTCACCCCCGAGGAGGCCCGGCAGGTCGGCGAGACGATCGGGATCGACTGGGCGACCGCCCCGTTCGACGTCGAGCAGTTCCGGATGGGAATGGACGTCGAGCTCGAGCACGGTCTGCACGATGCAGCGACGAACGTGACCGACAGCGACCCGGTCGTGACCGGGAAGATCGCGCTCGCGCACCTGAACGAGTTTCCCGACTACTACACGCGGCTCGCACGCATGGAGGCCGAGGCCGAGCGCGGCCTGCCCGGCTGACGCGAAGCGGCGGGCGGCGAGGGCTGTGGGGCGGCGCAGGCCGCCCCACAGCCCCAATATGGTCTCTCGCCGCGGACTACCCGGATCGCCGCATCACAGGTGCGCGCACTCTCCGAGCTTGAGGCCGCCGACGGTGTTCGGAAGGCCACCGGAATCGCCGAGCTGGGCGGCCGGGCTGTTTCCCGCGCACACCAGGTTGCCGCCGATCGTGTTGGTCGCGATCTCCGTCGAGTCGGGCGTGCCGAGATCACCGATCGTCACGCCGACCGTGTCCGCCACGAGCACGCTCCCGTGGATCTCGTTACGGATCACACCGAACCATGCACCTTTCCAGCCGAGCACGACGACGTTGCCACCGATGACGTTGTCCTTGATCGGGAAGTTGATGTACGGGTTCAGCGTCGGGCCGGGGCCGCCCCCGACCGAGAACACGTTGCCGCGGATGGTGTCACCGTCGAGGTACATCGTCAGAGGCTGCGCGCCGAACACGCTGCCGCCGACCGTGTCGGAGGTCGTGTTCTCACCGTCGCAGGGAGGCGCCGGGGAGGCCGGCGTGCACCCCAGGCCGAAGGTGGCGCCCTTGCCGACGAGCACGTTGCCCCAGATGTTGACGGTGCCCATCGTCACCGCGTCGAAGGTCGCACCCGGCGCGACCGTCAGGTTGCCGAAAACGTGGAGCGTCGCCCCGTCCGGAACCGTGCAGGTGCCGGTGATCACCAGGTCGCCGTAGTTCCCCGAAAGGTCGCCACCGGCGCAGGTCGCCGCACCGCCGCGCGACGCGGAGGCCAACGACGCGCCGAAAGCCAGAACCACGACGACCGCCGCCCAGATGCCGAGTACAAGACGCTTGCGTCCCACCATGTCTCCCCCTTGCTCGCAGTATCGAACCGGCCGATCCTACTCCTTTCGTCGGTTCAGCCTGCCCGTGAGCGCCGTCTCGCCGCCGACGAGGGCGGCCAGCGTCGAGAGCTGCGATTGCAGGGTGCCGCAGACCTGCTCGCAGAGGGCGAAGACACCTTCGTCGGCGATCCGGTAGTAGACGTGGGTCCCCTCCTTGCGTCGGGCGAGCATGCCGGCGTCGACGAGGACGGCGAGGTGCTTGGAGACGTTCTGCTGCCCGGCGCCGAGCCGCTCGGCCAGCTCGTTGACGCTCAGCTCTCCGTCGCGGAGCAGGTCGAGCATGCGCACTCGCAGCGGTTCGCCGATCGCCCGAAACCGCCGGGCGATCAGCTCGGCGAGCTCTTCCGGAAGCGGATGCGGAAGCGTCATCGGTGTCTCCTCCTCTTACATATTTCGCAACGATTGAGTTGTATAGTAGTATCCCTGATCGGACGGCGCAAGCAAAGACGAGAGAAGGAGAGACGACGTGCGACTGGCGGTTGTCGAAGCGCCCGCGGGGGCGAAACAGCTCGAGCATCCGGAGGCGGTCGGCCCGATCGGCCGGCTCGGTCGGTGGGCGGCCACGCACGTGCGTGCGGTAGCGCTGTCCTGGGCGCTCGTCGCGCTCGTCCTCGCCGTGTTCGCACCCAAGGTCGAGACCGCGCTCTCCGGCGCAGGCTGGCAGGCGAACGGATCGGAGTCGGTCCGCGCACGCGCGCTGATCCAGCAGAACTTCCACGGGCTCTCGAGCTCGGCGCTGATGGTGGTGCTCCACTCGCCCACGTCGACCGTCGGCGAGCCGGGCTTTCGCAACGCGACGGCCCGGGTGGAGACGGTGCTGCGCTCGGATCCCCGCGTCGCGTCGGTGACGGCACCGATGCCGGGCCGGTCGATCTCGCGCGACGGCCACACCGCCGTCGTGACCGCCGGTGCGGGCAGTGACCCGACCGCGATGGTCGCCGCCGCCGATGCCCTGAAGGGCAAGCTGCACGCAGCCGGGACGAGCAGCGTGAGCGTCTCCCTGACCGGTGCCTCCGGGATGTGGAGCGACTTCAACACCGCCAACCGAACCGCGATGATGCGGTCCGAGCTCTTCTCGTGGCCCGTGACGCTCGCGATCCTCGTGCTCGCGTTCGGGACACTGGTCGCCGCCGGACTGCCGCTCTTGCTCACGATTCTCGGACTGCTCGCCTCGGCCGGGCTGCTCGCCCTGTTGACGCACGGGTTCGAGATCTCGATCTGGGCGATGAACTTCGCGCTCATGTTCGCGCTCGCGCTCGGGATCGACTACGCCCTCTTCGTCGTGCACCGCTTCCGCGGCGCCTTCTTCGGCTCCAGGCTCGATGTCCGTGATGCGGTGGCGATTACGATGGACACCGCCGGCAAGGCCGTCCTCTTCTCCGGGCTCACCGTCTTCGTCTCGCTGTCGGCCGTCATGCTCGTCCCGAGTCCGGCCTTCCGCTCGATGGCGCTCGGGATCATGCTCAGCGTCGCCTTCGTGCTCGCGGCAACGCTGACGCTGCTGCCCGCCGTGCTCGCCAAGCTCGGCCCCCGGGTCGACGCGCTTTCGCTCCGGTGGGTGCACTCCGGTGAGCACCGCTCGGCCTTCTTCGCCCGGTGGGGTGAGCGGCTCTGGCGCCACCCGCATGTGTACGGCCCGGCGGCAACGGCGATCCTGCTCCTGTTCGCGCTGCCGGTGCTCGGGCTGCGCACGGGGATGCCGTCGATCAAGGTCGTCCCGACGGGTGACGGATCCAGGATCGGCTACACCCAGGTGCAGCAGGCGTTCGGCCCCGGCGCACCCGGTGCGCTCCAGATCGTCGCGCCCCGGGCGGAGGCCGCAGCAGTCGTGAAGGTCGCGGGCCGCGACCCCGGCATCGCGCAGGTGTCACCGCCGCAGGACGGCGGCAACGGGCTCGCACTCGTCCGGGCGGTCCCGAACGCCGATCCGTCGAGCACGAGCGTCGGCCGCACGATCGACCGGCTCCGCGGCGCGCTTCCCGCCGGCGCGCTCGTCGGCGGTGCCGCGGCCGAGAACCACGATCTCGAGCGCGCGCTCGCCGCGAAGACGCCCCTCGTGATCGGCATCGTGCTCGCGCTCGGCTTCCTGCTCCTGCTGATCGCTCTGCAGGCGCCTCTGATCGCCGCGCTGGGTGTGCTGACGAACCTCCTCGCCACCGGCGCCGCCTTCGGGATCGGCCGGCTGATCTTCCAGGACGGCCACGGCGCCGGCCTGCTCGGCTTCGAGCCGCAGGGGTTCATGGATGCCTGGGCGCCCGTCTTCTTCTTCGCGATGATCTTCGCCATCTCGATGGACTACACCGTGTTCCTGCTCTCCTCGGCCAAGGAGCACTGGGACAGGTCCGGCGATCCACGGGAGGCCGCGATCGGCGGGCTCGCCCACTCCGGGCGCGTCATCTTCGCGGCCGCCGCGGTGATGGTCGCCGTCTTCTTCACGTTCGCGCTCTCGGGTCCGCTGCCGCCCAAGGAGATGGGTGTCATCCTCGGCCTCGCCGTCCTGCTCGACGCGCTGCTCGTGCGGCTCGTGCTCATCCCCACGCTGCTCCGCGTCTTCGGCCGGTACGCCTGGGCGCTTCCGAACTGGCTCGACCGTCTGCTTCCCGACGTCCGGTTCGGACACTCGTGATGCTCGAGCATTGAACGGGACCCGGCGGCCGCCGGTGGGCGTATGCCTGCAGTGCGCTCCCATCTGACGGCCTTCGCCCTCGCGGCGGCCGGGTTGCTCGTGCCGGCCCAGGACCTGGCTGCGGGCGTCGGGCGGCCGGCGCACGCACGGTTGCCGACGGAGCGAACATTTCACCTCGGCGCCGGGCCCGGCCGCCGCTCCTTCACGATCCGCGAGCGAAGCGGCGTGATTCTCCTCAACCGGGTCACGGTTCCGCGAGGCGTCCGCCTGTTCGTCGACGCGGCCGTCCCCGGTGTCGCCGGCGCGCGCGTCCGGAGTTGGCCGCGGCCCGACGACCCGTCGCTGTCCTGCCGGCACGACCGCAGCTCCGAGGTGTGCACGCAGTCCGAGGAGTGGTGTCCGATGCCGGCTGCCGTCTGGCACTTCCGTCTCGTCAAGCTCGACGGCCCGGCCGGCCCCGTGCGCTTCGACTACGTCGTCGCGCCGCCGCCCGGCCGCTGACCGTGTTCCGATCCGGGGAACTACTGATGCGGTAGGCCGGCCGTCCCCGTATTCAGTGGTGCGTCGGTTCGGTATGGCCACGGCAAACCGACCCAGCCGACGTAGAGCCCGGACGGGCGGCTCCGTCCTCAGCGCGTGCCGCCTGTCCGGGCACTGACCCCGTCGATTGGAGGAGACGAGATGAACGAATCGGCTGACCGCACGGCTTCATCGGGGCGCGGGTACGCCTACGGCGGGCCGGCGTTCCTCGGCGGGATCGTCGTCGGCATCGGGCTCGGCATCCTGCTCGGCGACTTCTGGTCCTGGCTCCTGATCGGCACCGGCGCCGGCTTCATCCTGATGGCGTTCATCGCCGCCGTCGGGAAGTAGCCCCGGGCCTCACGGCCCGGCAGTGATCGTGTAGGGGACGGTCAGCACGCGCCCGTGCATGTGCGTGAGCAGGAACATGCGCCAGGTGCCGGGCTCCGGCACGAGGACGCCCACCTTCAACTCACCCGGGCTGCTCGAGCTCCCGGTCACCCGTGTCTTGCCGAGCGCAGAGAAGCAGTAAGCGGCTCCGGGGCTGCAGACGTGCGTGTGGAAGTAGTCGAGTGAGCCCACGTGGAAGAAGATGGCGTGGGCGAGCGCCCCGCGCCAGCCGGTGAAGGTCGCCTTGCGCCCCTTCGGGTCGAGCACCTTGATGGTGAGGAAGTTCGCCGCGATCGCCTTCAAGCGCGGGTGCCCCTGGATCGTGAAGCGGTATCCGTCCACGGTCTGCGTCGCCTCGAACGGCGGAATGGTCTGCGGGTGATAGGCCCCGCGAACCCGCACCCACGTGAACAGCTGGAAGTTGAACGGGGACCCCGGGCCCGTCACCTTGGGATACACGTCGACGACGACCCGATAGCGCCCCGGGGCGGGGAACACGACCGGCTGGCTGATCCGGCCGTCGGCGGCGATGTCGCTGTCGTCGTACTGCACATGACTGTCGTCGCTCCGCACGATGATCAGGTCGACTCCGGCGTGCGGCTCGCAGCACTTCTTGAAGGACGTCAGCGTCTTGCCGGAGGGGGTCCGAATCGCGAACGAGAGTGTGACCGGGCGGCCGGCCGCCACCGGCCCGGAGGGCTTGAAGCCGACGAGGGCATAGGTGCGCGCAGGCATCACCGTCACGCCGTTCGACGCGCCCGAGCCCGAGCCGCACCCCGCGAGCATCCCCATCGCGGCCACCGCAAGGACCGCGAGAGCGGGGCGGGCACCACTCGGCCCGTGATGAGTGCGCGCGAGGATGGCGGCGGAACTCTACATCAGTCTGTGATGCAAACCACCGCCCGGACGAGATCCTAAGCGCGCCTTCATCTTCCCTCGTCAGTCTGAGCGTTCGTCAAGTCGTTTCGAGGCTCTCGAGGGTCCGCGATGTCGACCGTTCAGCTGGTCTCCTTCACCATGGCGCTCATGCTTATCGTCGTCGGGCTCGCCTACCTGCTCGAGATCAGGAACCCGTTCCGAAGCTGGCTGCTCACGATCGTGGTGCTGCTCCCCGTCGCGGTTTTCGTCGCGCTGTTCATCCACCGGGCGTGAGGTGGGCGCCGGGCAGCTCAGAATCGCGTCGCTGTGATCGTGCCGCCCGCGATCTGAGGCGTGCCGCTCGGCTGCCAGGCGGCGTGGACGCGACGCCGATCACCGGTCCGCAGCCGGCACGTGGCGACGAACGCCGTCGGCTGGACGCGCGTGACCCGCCCGATGCACACCTCTCCGCTCGGCAGGTACTCCATCTGGAAGGAGGTCTTCAGAAGCCGCCGCGGCGCGATCAGCAGGTCTGCGCGGACGAGCACGTTCTGCCTGCCCGTACCCTGCCCGACCATCGAGACGATGCCGCGGCTGAACCCGTTCAGCTGCGTCACCTGGCCGGTCAGTTGCTCCCGGAAGCTCGCGGCGTTCCACGGCCTGGGCCGGAACTGCAGCGGCCCGGTGCCGAGGACGACCGTCACGACGGCGATCCAGAAGGCCCCGGCGGCGGCCGCAGGCAGAGACCAGGCCCGGGCACGGCTGCGGGTGAAGCGCCAGATCGTCGCGGCGGCGACGGCCCCGCCGGCGGTCGCGTACAGCGCGAGCGCCCAGGGCGCGCTTCGGTCCGTGCCGCCGGCGATGCCGTGTACGGTCGCGGCGCTCCAGACCGCGAAGTTGAGGTAGTGGGCGCGGCGCCAGACCTTGTACGGCAGTCGCCGCCGGTAGTGGTTCGTGACCGCGAGCGCGAGCAGGAGCTCGGCCGCGACGACACCGAGCCCGACCCAGAGCGGCCGGTAGCGCGAGGTGAACGGAACGACGAGCGACCCGATCGTGAACGGAAGCCACGAGTCGATCGCGATCGTCACGACGTGGATCGCAACGAAGGCCCCGACGAGCAGGCCGCCGAAGCGGTGCACGTCCTCCATCGCAAAACGCGGCCAGCGGGCGAGGGGCCTCTTCGACGCCATCGTCAGCCCGAGGAGCACGACCCCACTCAGGAGGAGGTACGCGGTGATCCCGGCTGCCCGGGCCGTGTACCAGTCGATCGGGCTCGAGGTCAGATGCACGCGGCGTCCAGGTCGAGACTCCGCTGCCAGGCGACGTTCATGACGATCTCGCCCGCCTCGGTCACGAAGCGCGCCGGCATCCCCCTCGCGTCCAGCCAGCTCGGACCATGATCGCCGAGCAGGAACGCCGCCTTCGCGGCCACGTCGGCGCCGAGGCACGTGCGACCGCAGACCGTGACCTGGGACCACGGCGAGACCGCGGGGGTGCCCGATCTCGGGTCGATCAGATGGTGCTGGACCACGCCGCCGCTCATCCACCTGCGCCGGTCCGTGCCACTGGTCGCGAGAGCGCCGCGAACGAGCGTCGCGGTTCCACCCCTCGGGAGTGCTGCGACGAGCGTCCCGCGGGCCGCGAGGTCGCCTCCGGCGGAGACGAATCCGTCGCCCTCGAGCAGCTCCAACGCGTCGTCGACCGTCTTTCCCTTGACCACGCCGTTGAGATCGAGGAGCACGCCTGCGGGGACGACGACGTCGCTCGCGCTCAGACGAACCGGCTCCTGCGACCGGGGCGGCAGCGCACGCGTGGGGGACCCTCCGGCCGGCAGCGCGGCGAAGTCGGCGTCGTACCCGGCGGCGACGAGCTCGGCCCCCAGCGTCGGATCGACCAGCCCGCCGGTCTCGCGTGCGACCTCGAGCGCGAGGGCGAGCATGCCGGCGAACTCCGCCGACACCCGCACCGGCTCTCCGCCGCCGGCGTTGACGCGGTTGAGCTCGCTGTCCGGGACGAAGCGGCTGAAGATCGCGTCTCGTTCGCGGAACAGACCCTCGATCGCCGCCCGTGCCGCACTCGATCCGCCCGACACGACGATGTCGCACCCCATCGCCCTGAAGCTGCTGTGCCCGCGCACCGGAGTCAGGAGGTGCTCGTCGTGGCGTCGGGCGGGGCCGTCGCGGGCGCGAGGATCCCTCCCTGCAACAGGTTCTGCCGGACGACGCGGTAGAGCGGCTCCGGAATCGCCAGGGGACGGGACGGGTGCTTGGGATGGCCTGCGTAGGTCGCGCGCGCAAGAGCCATGGAGGCGCCGACGGAGACGAGCGCGGCGCCGGCGACCACGAACTTCGCCGCGAAAGCCCGACGGCGCGCCACTCCGATCCGAGACGCGTCGGCGACGTGAGCCGGCTGCGGGGGCTCAGGACGCGCCGGCGGCGGGACCGATGCGTGCTTCCGCTCCTTGGCGCGAGCACGCTTCGAACGGCTCATCTCCATCACAAGCGTAGGAGCCTGCGATGAGGCCGTGATGAGACGCCATCCGTAGCGGCCATACTTCGCCGATGGGGCGGGCTGCGCTGTCGATCGCGATCGTGTCGGTCGTCGCAGCCGGACTGGCGGCATCGTCGCCGAGGCCGGCCCGCTCGACGCCGCTTCAGTCGCCCTCGAGGGCCCGGATCGTCTACGGCTATCCGTATGCGGCCCGGTGCCCGGCCGCCGGCTTCGCGGACGTCGTCGACCGCTGGGGGATGTACGCGTGCAACTGCACGTCGTATGTCGCGTGGGCGCTCGTCGCGAACCACCAGAGCATCGACTGGTTCGTGCCGGGCGCGATGAACGCCTGGAACTGGCCGAACGTCGCGCGCCGGGCGTCGTTGCGCGTCGACCACAGCCCTGCCCCGGGCGCCGTGGCGGTCTGGCCGTGGCTCGCCCGGCCGTTCGGCCACCTGGCCTACGTCATCCGGGTCGATCCCGGCCGAACGATCGACGTCGCGGAGTACAACTACCCGGGGCCGCTCGACACGAACACCTACCTGTTCGACGTGCGGACGCTCGTCAGCACGATCGGCGCGCTGTTCATCCACGTACCACGCGACGAACGGCGCCTGTAGTCCCGGACGCGGTACCCCCGCCGACGACGAGCGTGGCCGAGGGGAGCTGAGCGACCCCGGCATCGCGCACGACGAGCTCCCCGCGGGCACGGACGATGCGGCGCGTACGCGGGTCGATCTCGGTGATCGAGCCGACGACCGTGCCCGCCGAATCGACCCCGCCGGCCACGTACACGCGGCCGCCCGAGGCGAACGCGGCCGCATGGGCGACGGGTCGCGGCAGATCGCCGAGCCGGGTCAACCGGCCGCCGGACGGGTCGAAGAGGTACACCGCGGCACTCGCCCCACCCGCACCGACCCCGCCCGCGATCACGACCTCGCCGTCGACCGAGGCGACCGCCGGATAGCGCAAACCGACGGGGAGGCGGCCGGCGACGGTGAACCGGCGGCCGTCGACCGTTCGGTAGATCTCGCGCCGCGGAGCGCGCCCGTCGAACCCGCCGACGAGATAGACGGCGCCTCCGACCGTCGCCGACGCGAGGTCGGAGAGCGGCGTCGGAAGACTGCCCGCCACCCGGCCACGGCCGGTGGACAGGTCGAAGGCCTGCACCGTCGACGTGCTCGTCGCCGCGCCGCCGCCGAAGACGTACAGGCGTGTGCCCGAGGATCGCCCCGGCGGCGTCGTGGAACGGCTGCGGCAGGGTGCCGAGCTGGGTGAGCGAGCCCGTCGCGGGGGCGAGCCGGAAGACACCGTTCGTCGAGGAGCCACCTGCGGTGAGGCCGCCGGCGATCACCACCGCGCCGCGATAGGCGGCCGTCACCTCCCGCTCGACCGGCGCGGGGAGCCGGTACGGGGTGGTCACCACGAGCCGGGTCGCCGCCGTTGCAGCCGGGAGGACGCGCGCAGGCTTCGGCGCGAGCAGCCGCACGAGTCGCGGCGAGGCGTTCGCCGCGCGCGTGGACAGCAGGTCCATCCCGTCCGGCGTGTTCAGGTATCCCGGCGCCGTTCCCGGCCGGTCGGTGCGCCCGTACTGCCAGACGATCCGATGTTCCCGCACGTTCACGACGACGACGCGGTCACGGTAGTCGTCGTTGATCGCGATCAGTCCCGGCGCCAGCTGCATCGCGAGTGAAGGGTGGTCGAGCTCGCCGGGGCCGGACTGGGGCGCGTACTTCCAGAGCACGCGGCCCGTCCGCGTCGTGATGATCGCCGCTCCGGGGTGCGAATAGTCGGCGAGCAGGATCCTGTTCGGGGCGATCAGCTGCGGGTCGGACGGGTACGAGACCGGTGCACGGAACGCCCAGCGGAGCTGTCCCCGCGGGCCGATGTCGTCGATCCAGGACCCGGTGATCTCGCTGACGAGCACGCCGCCGTCTGGCAGCGGAGTCGCGCCGTTGACCGACCCCAGGTAGCGCGGCGGGTCGTGACGGCAGACGCCGGTCGTGCCGAACTGCCGTACGATCGCATGCCGCCTGGAGATCCAGACGACGCGGCAGTTGTAGGCGTCCGCGACGGTGATCAGGCCGTCGCGCAGCAAGTATGCGTCGTCCGGGGTGTTCAGGTACCCGGGCGCTCCGCTCTTCACGTTGACGTGGCCGTAGCGCCACAGCACCTTCCGACCCGGGAACGAGATGACCTGAATCGTGTCCTGGTCCTCCTGGTTGGAGATGATCCGGTCGTGGCGCGGGCCGAAGAACGTGTCGTCGTCGAAGTAGAACGGCATCGCGGTCGACCGGCCTGCCGGATACCGCCACAGGATCCGGTGAGCGCCGTCGACGAGGAGCATGCGATTGTTGCCCCGGTCGGCGATCAGCAGATAGCCCGGGAGCGGCGACGGCGGGTGGAGGACGACGTGCGCCTTCACGCGGCTCACGGTGGTGGCCCGCTGCGCGCGCGCCTTCACATCGGGAGCCGAGACGCGTGACACCGCGAACGCGACGATCAGCCCGACCGCCGCGGCGACGGCGAGTCGCCTGACCAGGCGACGTCGGCGACGGCCGGCGGCGGCGGCCCGGCGCCGGCGTGCGGCTCGGTTCCCGCTCATGCTTGCAGCATTGCGCGACAGCCGGCCAACGAGCCGAACCTGCCCAGCCCTGATGAGCCGGAGATGAGACGCGGGCACCGAACGGCCGACGCGGTCGCAAAGATAGGTCGTCGCCGATGGAGGGACCCGTCTCTTCCACCCGCGCAGGGGGCCTGCTCGTCCTTGCAGCGGCTGCAGCCGCCGCGCTGGGCGGCGCTGCCGGCGCGTCCTCGACCACGCGCGTCTGGCCCGGCGCGACGATCGGCTATCGCGACCTGACGGGCGACCACGGCTACCACGCGGCCGTGCTCGCCGCGGTGGCGGCCTGGAACAGGCTCGGCCTGGGCGTTCGCTTCGTCCAGGCGCAGCCGGGGAGAGCTGCGGTGCAGATCGCGTTCGCCGGCGGCCGCTGCCTCTCCGGCGTCGCGGGATCGGCGCCGATCGGGTTCCAGCCGGTCCGCGCGCGGGTCGTCGTCCGCTCTTGCCCGCGTGTCGTGCGCCCGCTGCTCGTGACACACGAGCTCGGACGGGTGCTCGGGCTCACGAACGACGACGCCGGCTGCTCGTTGATGAACAGCAAGGGCTCGAGCGACGGACGGACATTCGCGCTCCCGGCGCGTTGCTCTCGCAACCAGCCTCCCACCTGGCTGCCGCTGCTCGTCGACCCGCTGACGGCGGCTCGCGCCCGCGCGTTGTACGCACCGCCGCCCGCTGCGGTCGACGTTCGGTTCACCGCGGGGACGCAGCCGCGGCTCGACTGGCGCGAGCCGGCCGGATCCAGTCGTCGGACGATCGTCCTGCGCACGACGAGCCGCTGTCCCGTCATCTCCGACGTCGTGGGCCACACCGGTGCCACCGTCGTCTACTCGAAGGCCAGCTACGCCGGGTTGCACTACGCGATCGACACGACGGTCGGTACCAAGCCGGGCCGCTACTGCTACCGCCTGTTCGACCTCAGCGCTTCGGGGCGGCCGAGTGCGTCGCCGACGTTCAAAGCCGTCGTCGTTCCCCGCCCTGTCGCCGTCGCCGCCGTCCTCACGTCGCCCGTGGCGGCGGGCAGTCCGGTCACGTTCGCCGACCGGTCGACCGACGCCGGCGGCCCGATCGTCCACTGGCACTGGGACTTCGGCGATCCCGCCGGCGGAGCGGCAGACGTCGTCGACACGACCGACCCCACGCTGGGGCAGGCACCGGCCTACACCTACCAGGCGGCGGGCACCTACACCGTCACCATGACCGTCACCGACACCCTCGGCCGCAGCGCGACGACCACGATCAGCGTCACCGTCCAGCCGTGAACGCCGCGCTCCTACCCCTGTACCTCGCCGCCGCCGGGCTTCTGGCCGCGTCCGCGGCCGCGAAGCTTCGTGATCCGGGACCGGCGGCAGACGCGCTCGTCGAGCTTCGCCTCCCAGCGACGCGTTTCCTCGTCCGCGCCGTCGCCCTCGTGGAGCTCGCGGCGGCCGTGTTGATGGTGGCGCGGCCGGCGCCGGGCGCGACAGCCGCCTGCGGGCTGTACCTCGGCTTCGCCGCGCTCGTGCTCGTGCAGCTCGTTCGTGGGAGCGTGCGCTCGTGCGGCTGCCTCGGCTCGGCCGCACTGCCGCCGACCCGTCTTCACCTCGCGCTCAACGTCGCGCTCGCGGGCTGCTGCGCGTTCGTGCGCCCCGACGTGCTCGGTGCGTTCCGCCATCCGTTCGGCGCTGCCGTGGTCCTGATCGGCGCTGCGACCACCGCGTGGGCGCTCGCCGCGGGGCTCGAGCTCATTCCGCAGACGCTCCACGCCTACCGGAGGCCCGTCGCGTGAGCCGCGTCGTCGAGCGCCTCTCGAGCCGCCTCGAATCGAGGTCGTCGAGACGCGGCTTCCTCGTGCGCACCGCGGTCGTCGGCTCGGCGCTCGTCGTCGCACCGCTCCGCTACCTGCTGCGCCCCCAGACCGCACTCGCGGCGATCGTGCGCCCGTCGCAGTGCGTCGGCGGGCTGTGTGCGGACGGCTGGACCGAGTTCTGCTGCACGATCAACGACGGCGTCAACCTGTGCCCGACCTACACCTTCGTCGGCGGCTGGTGGAAGTGCACCGACTATCGCGGCCGACAGCTCTGTGCCGAGACCGGCGTTCGCTACTACATCGACTGCAACCGGGTGCCGGGTCACGCGATTCCGGGCGGCTGTCACTGCGCGACCGGTGACTGCGAGCGGTTCCGCGTCGGCTGCAACGTGTTCCGCTACGGCCAGTGCAACACCCAGATCGCCGCCGTCACCGAAGTGGTGTGCCGCGTCATCGTCTGCGAGCACCCCGCATCGATCGCGTCGTTCAACTGCAACTCGACCTACAAGCAGGACAACCGCACCTGTCGTCATGAAGCCCCCTGCCTCGGCGCACCGGCGCAGGAGTTCACCTGGTGACCGCGATCGTCGCCACCGAGACGCTCCTGCTCGCCGTGCTCACGCTGTTCGTGATCGCGCTGCTGCGCAGCCATGCCGAGATCCTGCGCCGGCTCGAGAACATCGATCCCGCGGATGCCGTCCCGCGTCCCGAGTCGGCGCCGGGGACGCGGCGCGCACCCGACCTCGCCGGCGCGACGCCGTCGGGCGGCGCCCGCCAGGTCGCCGCGTCCGGCAACCTGCTGCTCGCGTTCCTCTCGAGCGGCTGCACGTCGTGCGCACGACTGATCGACTCGGTGCCCGAGGGCCTCGCGCAGCTCCCCGGCTCGACCCGCCTCGTGGTCGTGACGAAGAGCCCCGAGGTGGAGCGGGTGCGCCGCTTCCAGGCCCTCGAGGAGCTCGTCGACGTCGTCATGTCGTCGCGCGCGTGGAACGACTACGCCGTCCCGGGCAGCCCCTACTTCGTCCACGTCGAAGACGGAGCCGTCGCCGGCGAGGGCTCCGGCACGACCTGGCGTCAGGTCGGGAGCCTGCTCACGGACGCGCTCGCCGAGCGCGGGCCGACCGAGAACCGGGACCGCGTGGACGGCGCGCTCGAGGCCGCCGGGATCGGGCCGGGCCACCCGAGCCTGCATCCGACGCGGAGCGCCGATGGCTGAGCTGGTGATCGGGCTCGCGATCTCGACGATCGCGGCGCTCCGCTCGACGTGGTCCCCCTGAGGGGAGTCGATGCTCGCGAGCATCACTCCGCTCGGCGAGCGGAGCAGGCGGCAGCGATGGTCGGTCACCGTCTCGGCCCTGATCGTCGGGGGAGCGGTTGCCGGCGGGGCGGTGGGAGCCGCGCTCGCGGCGGCCGGGCGGCTCGCCCCGCTCGGCCCAGGCGCACGGCTCGACCTGCTGCTCGCGCTCGCCGCCGCCGCGGTGCTCGTCGAGCTGCACCCGTTCGGGCTGCACCTGCCGACGCATCGGCGACAGGTCGACGAGACGTGGCTGCACCGCTACCGCGGCTGGGTGTACGGCGCCGGCTTCGGCGGGCAGCTCGGTGTCGGTGTGTGGACGATCGTGGCCACGCCCGCGGTCTACGTCACGCTCGCCGCGGAGTCGCTCGCGCCCGGCATCGCCGCCGGGCTCGCGATCGGCGCGACCTTCGGGCTCGTGCGCGGCGCCACCGTCCTCTCCACCGCACGCGTCGACTCGGCCGGAGCGCTGACTTCCTTCCATCGCGGCTTCGACCGCGGCGCGCGCACGGCCGCGGTGCTCACGGTGGCCGCCCAGGCCGTCGTCGTCGTCGTGTCGGCCGCCGCAATGAAGTTGTGAGCACCCTCTCGGCGTACGGGATCTCGCTCGAGCTCCCTCCCGGCCTGGGAGGGATACGCCTTCCGTCACGACGGCGGCGAGCCGACGATGCACGTCGGGAGCTTCCGGTTGCCGCACTCGGACGGCGAGTTCGGCTCGCGGGCGACGGCGGCGATGCCCGCCGACGGGCTCTTCCTGGCGCTGACCGAGTACCGTGGTCGAGGCGGGCGAGGCTCGGGACCGGGATCTTCGCCGGCCCGCCGCCGCGCCTCCTGCGGCCGGAACAGCTCGGCTCCGCACACCCTGCTCCGGCCCGTCGCAGGCCAGCGTGGCGCGCAACGGTTCTTCTCCGCCGCAGGCCGCGCGTTCTGCCTCTACGTCGTCGCCGGCCGCGACGGCGGCCGCCGGCTCGCGGCGGCGAACCGCGTGCTCGCGAGCATCGCAATCGAACCGGGTTAGCCTGGCCGCCCGCCCGGCCGCGAGCACCGCCCGGACGTAGCGGGACACCGCCGCCGGCGGCGCGGCGCCCGGCGGGAATTTCGGCGGCGAACGCCGTCGTGCCGGGGAGCGCGTGGTTCTGCCAGCTGATCGCCGAGCCGCCGAGCGCCGGCAGCGGGTGATAGGGCAGCCCCGACACCTGCGCGAAGACCCTCTCCACGCGACGGTTCCCTCCTGAGGCCCACACGAGGTCGAGGTGCTGGTGGAACCAGATCGTCACCCTGGGATGCAGGCGTCTGATGAGCCGGTAGGCGATCCGAGCCTCGCGCTCCGAGAGCGGCCGGGGGCCGGACTGATAGACGCCGGTCCGCGGCCGCCACCGGAACGGGAAGTTGCGGTTGAGGTCGACGCCGTGGGCGTTGCCGCGCGTGTCGGCGGCGACGCCGTCGGGGTTGAGGTCGGGGACGATCCACAGATCCAACCCGGGCGGCGACAGACGCTCGAGCGCACGGGCGACGGCGATGCCGGCCGGCTCGTTTCCGTGGATGCAGCCGACGACGAGCACCGGTGTGCCGCGCGGGGAGCCCACCTCGACCACCCGGATCGGCCGCCCCTGCCACGAGCGGCCGAGCAACTCGACGTGCCGCACCGCGGCCGGCGCGCCCGGACTGCCGGCCAGCGTGACGGCCGCGAGGGTGGCGAGCGCGAGCAGCTGACGGCTCCGCGTGCGCACGACGGAGCCAGTATGGCTACGACCCTGACCCACCGTAAGATCGTTCGAATCGGTTAGGCGGCAGGAGGGCAGGTACGGAGTTCCGCATTCTCGGACCGGTCGAGGTCGTCGTCGAGGGTCGCGCGGTCCCGCTCGGCGCCCCGAAGCAACGCGCGCTGCTCGTCGCGCTGCTGCTGCACCGGAACAACGTCGTCTCCCGCGAGCGGCTCGTCGACGCGATCTGGGCCGCCCGGCCGCCCCACTCCGCGGTCACGTCGCTCCAGGTCTACGTGCACGGCCTGCGGCGCGCGCTCGGGAACGGGCGGATCGAGACCCGCGGTGCGGGCTACCTGCTGCACGTCGAGCCGGGCGAGCTCGACCACGAACGGTTCGAGGCCCTCGTCGAGGACGCGCGGCGCTCGCTCCGGGACAGCTCCCCGGCGCGGGCCGCCGAGCTGACCCGGGCAGCGCTCGGGCTCTGGCGTGGCTCGCCGCTCGCCGACCTGGCCGGCGAGCCGGTCGCCGAGCGCTACTGCCCCTCGCTGGACGAGGCTCGTCTCACCGCCCTCGAGCTGCGGGGCGACGCCGAGCTCGCCTGCGGCCGGCACGCCGAGCTCGTCCCAGAGCTCGAGGCGCTCGTCGCCGACCACCCGTACCGGGAACGGCTGCGCGAGCAGCGACATCAGCGCCGCGACGGCCGGAGCGCTCCACCACGTCGGCGACGTGTTCTTCGCGGTCACCGAGATCTCGGCCGCCGTCATGCTGACCGCGGTCGGCGTCGTCGTCCTGCGCACGAGAGTGCTGCCGCGCGCCTGGGCGGTCGTGAGCCTCCTGCTCGCCGTCGTGCTCCTGATCGGGCCGATCGGCTGGCTCGCCGTCCTGGTCGGCCTTCCGGCCTGGACCGTCGTGACCGTCGGGCTGCTGCTTCGCAGCACGCGGACCGCGGAGGCGCGAACGCTCTCACCGGCGGCGGCCTGAGAAGCGGTGCTCGAGCCGGGCCGGGTCGTTGCCGCGTACGTCGACGACGATGCCTTCGTCGTCCAGGTCGACCACGCTCCAGGCGCCCGCGGCGACACCGTCGTTTCGCGTGTTCTCGACCAGCGAGGTGACGGTGATGTAGGGAATGCCTCCGTGCACCAGCAGCCGGTTCCAGTGCTGGTGCGCGGAGATCACCGCCCTCACCCGGCCCGACCGCTCGAGCAGGCCGCGAACGTCGGCCCGGTTGGCGATCAGCGCCCCCTCCGGGTTGCCGTCGAACCAGAAGTTGCCCGCCATCGAGTCGTCGGCGAGGCCGTGGTGGCAGAAGACGACCGTGGGCCGCCCGCCGGCGGCGAGGTCGGCCGCGAGCCACTCGAGCTGCTCGTCGGGAACGACCGCGCGCGTGCCGGAAGGCGTTCGCGCCCGGGCGAAGCCGAGGGCGGCGAAGTGGAACCCGGACGCGTCGAACGCGAAGTAGCTCCGCTCCGAGCCGAGGATCGCCGCCGCTTCCTCCGCCGGGATGCTGTGCGCATCGTGGTTGCCGAGCAGCGAGTAGGACGGCATCCGCAGGCCGGCGAGCAGTCCCGCGGCCCGTTCGAGATGGGCGCGGTCGACCGCCGGATCGCCGGCGTCCTCGATCGCGTCCCCGAGGTTGACGACGAACAGCGGCCGGACGTCCTCGTTCATCGCGGCCACGAAGTCGGCGACCAGCGGCTCCGCGCGGCCGACCAGCTTGCGTTGGATGCCGCGGATGTAGCCGCTCTCCGGCGAGCCGAGGTGGATGTCGTTGACGATCGCGAAGCGCACGCGCATCGAGTATCGCCGCCGCCGACGCGGCACATGCCGATGGGGCCGGGCGAGCGGCCCCTCCGCACCGCCCGGCCCCAACCCCGAAACGGCCCGCTTCCGTTCTCCCAGGAGGCCGCCTCGCGGGGCCAATCAGTTTCCCGCCGGCCACGAGCCGCGACGTCCGGGAATCCCCGTCTCGTGACTGCCTGGTTCCCCTGACGTTGCCCGCCTCAGGAAGGCGCCCGGACGGCGCGGAACACGATCACGCGGCTGAACGTGGTCCCGTCGACCTGATACGCGTAGCAGCCGGGAGAGCGGAGGCGCGTCACGGACGGGAGGTAACGCTGGCCCACCAGCTTGATCCCGGGCTCGAACGCCTTCGGCCGACCCGTCGGGATGCGTAGCTCGGGGGCCGGATCGGCGCCGTTGCCGAACCGCAGCTCCCCATCGCCGTCGATCCGGGCGCCACGTACCAGCACCCGCCCCCGGTAGCCGGGCGTCACGAACCAGAGCACCTTCTCCCCGCCCCAGCCGCTCCCCGCGAACGCATTCGTCGGCGCAGGAGCGATCCACGTCAGCGTCGTCCCGGGCTGACGGAAACCGACCGGGTACGCCGGCCCGGGCCCGATGCCGACCGCGACGCCGTAGCGCAGGAAGTTCGCCTTCCCCGGCCGGCTGACGGGACACCGGCTGCCCGTCGCGACCGACGGCAGGTGCAGCGGCCGCTCGAGCGCCGTCCACGGGTCGGCCGCACGGCTCGTCCCCGCGAACGCGAACGACGCCGCCAGCGAGGCGACCGCCGCGCCGACGACCAGCGCGCCGCTCCATGCGCGCCCAGACCTCACGCGTGGATTACACCACCGGCCGGCCCCAGGTTCCGCGGGGCGCTTCGCGTCTAGATGGTTGATCGGGAGTTAGCGTGGATGCCCGGCGAGCGAAAGCCAAGCGGGGCAAGGACGCAGGAAGCCCCGATAGCCGAAGCTATCGGGGCGACCGAGGACGCAGCCACGCGCAGGCTTGCAGCCGCCGGGCGCCGCGACCGAATTCCCGATCAACCATCTAGTGAAGGTCCAGCCGCCGGAAGGCGGCAAGCGTTCCGGCGAGAGCGGCGAGCGCGACGGCGAGCAGGACGGCGACGTCGGCCGCGGTCACCCCGCTCCCGAGCTGGTCGTCGCCGACCGACCAGTAGAAGAGCGAGACATAGCGCACGGGATGGAGCCACGAGACGACGGGCGCCATCGAGCTGATCAGGTACGACGCGGTCGCGGTCGCCGATGCGACGCCGAGCGCCGTCCCGCGCCTTCCGGTCCAGGCGCCGACCGCCATCGCGACGAGCCCGAAGTCGAGGCCGAGCAGAGCGACGGTCGCCGAGACTCCGATGACGTCGCCGGCGGGGAGCGTGAGCTCGAACGAGCGGCCGACGAGGACGCAGGCCGCCACCGCCGCCGCGATGACGGCGGCCTGCGCGGCCATTGCGGCCGTCTTCGCGAGGGCGACCGCCGTGCGGCTCCTCGGCAGCGTCACGAGCAGCGCCAGCGTCCCGTCCTCGTCCTGGCCGGCGAGCGCCGCCGCGCCGTAGCCGATCGTCAGGATCAGCATCACCAGCGGGTAGAAGTTCGCGTAGATGTTGCCGTTGAGCCAGCCCGCCGCGGAGCCGAGGCTGCCGGTCACCCCGAACAGCGCGGCCGCGGTCTTGTCGTTCTTGACGAAGTCGTCGAGCGAGGACGACCCCTTGAAGGACGGGAAGAGCGCGACCACGACGAGCACGTAGACGGCGAGCCCGAGGGCGTAGCCGATCAGGCTCGTGCGCCGGTTTCCCAGGTCGAGCCGGGCGACGTCAACGCCCATCCGTCACCTCGGCAGGCGGCCGCCCCGCGGACGGTGCGTCGCGGTAGAGCTCCAGGAAGAGCTCGTCGAGGTCGGCCGGGCGCGAGACGAGATCCACCGCGTCGTGGTCTGCGATCACGCGCAAGAGCGGGCCGATCGGGCCCGAGGACGTCAGCACGACGCGCGTCCCGGCGGCCTCCGTGACGGCGACGCCTTCGAGCCCGGCGAAGGCCGAGCGGTCGACGGGATCACGGAAGCGCGCCTCCACGATCCGCGGGGCGCTCTCCCGCAGGTGCTCGACGGTATCGGTGGTGACGAGGACGCCCGAGCGGATGATCGCCACCCGGTCGGCAAGCCGCTGCACCTCGTCTAGCTCGTGCGAGGACAGGAACACGGTTCGCCCCTCGGCGACGACCTCGCGGACGAGCTGCTCGAACTCGTGCTGCATCAGCGGATCGAGCCCGGAAGTCGGCTCGTCGAGGATCAGCAGATCGGGACGGTGCATGAACGCGAGCACGAGCCCGACCTTCTGCCGGTTCCCCTTCGAGAGCTCCCGGACGGGGCGGTCGACGACGACGTCGAACCGCTCGACGAGTTCGTCGGCGGGCGCGCGGTCGCGAACGCCGCGCGCCCGCCGGAACCAGTCGACGTGCTGGGCGCCGGTCAGGCGAGGGTAGAGCTCGAGCTCGCCCGGGAGGTAGCCGACGCGGCGGTGGATCTCGACTGCCTGACGCTGGGAGTCGAGGCCGAGCACGGACGAGCGCCCGCCCGTCGGCCGCTGCAGCGCGAGCAGCAGCCGGATCGTCGTCGTCTTCCCGGCCCCGTTCGGGCCGAGGAACCCGAACACCTGTCCCGGCTCGACCTGCAGCGAGAGCCCGTCCAGCGCCCGCGTCGCACCGTACGACTTCGAGAGACCGGACGACTCGATCGCCGGCGTCACAGACGCGCCCCCTGAAACTGCGTGGCGGTCCATGCTTCCCGCTGACTCGCCGAAGGGTTCGCCGATCGCCTGGTCGAGATCGCCCTGCACGGCGAGGACTCCGCGGCGCTGAGGGCGATCGACCAGCTCAACTCGCGCGTGCTCGCCAAACCCAAGGAGACCGTCGAACAGGTAGACCTTCGTGCAGATCTCCAGCGCATCCGCGAGATGTCCGAGGACGAGATCGCCGCACTGTGGTGTGCTCATCTGGACGGTGATGACGTGGTGGCACTGATCTGACGTGGTGACTCCGTGGTGACGCGCCCGGATCGATGGCGCAACCATGCGGCTTTGCGCCGCATGTCCAGCTGTACCGGCTGGGGATCTCCACAATGTCACGCAAGCGATGGTCGTGCTCGCAAGCGACGTTCTGCTGCCACAAGCGACACGCGCGCTTCGTCACTGCCACCCCGTACCCGTTCGCGATCACGCGCGCATGCGAGTCCCGGAGGGTCGTTCCGGCTCCATCGAACCGGGGGTGGTGCGAGGTGTCCACGAAAACGGGGGGCATTCCAGAGCTCAGATCAGTGGCTAACGGCTAGGCCGTCGTCAGCGAGTCAGGTAGCAAGGTGATAGCCTCCCCGTGGTTGTGCCGCAAGGAATTGGCGCAGCTGTAGCAGTCGTCGGGATCCATGCCAAGGGCCTGGCGAGACGCCTCCCACACACGCAGGCGGGTTGGAGCGATTGTGGCCGACTTGTTGAGAGCGTCCGCGATCACGTTGTGGTCAGAGGAGGAAGCTTGGCTGGAGCACCGAGAGTTGCGGCTCTTGCGGGGGGCGACGTGGATCGCACGCGTCGCCGCGAGTCGCGTGTGAGCGGGACGGCAGAGCTCGGGCCGGCGTCGACGTCTGCGCGGCCGTACTCGAGCCCGCCGCGCGGTGTGAGCGAGGTACGGCGCAACGGAAACGGCACGCGGATCGGCTTCGTGTCCGAGCTTCGCTGTGAGTGCGGCCGGTCGAACTGCAGGGAGAGGTTGCCCGCCGTGGCCGAGAGATACCGTGGGATGGCCGACCGTCTTCTTGTGATGCCCGCCCATGTCAATGGCGAAGTCGTTGTGAGAGCCGCAGATCGGTTCTTCGTCGTCGAGCGAGCCAAACGTTCAGGGAGCAAGCTGCTGTGAGAGCATTGCCCTTGCTGGCGGCTGCGCGTTCTGTGGAGATGGACGCGGGGGTGCGCATCGATCTCGGCCGGACGGTTGGTTTCCTCGTATCTGACGTGCGGAGTCGTGTTGTCGTGCGCCTTGAGAGCTCGCGTCACTCGGCCTCGGACGCTTCGGAGGCACCATTTGTGCGCTCCATGTTTCTTCGCTGGCGTCGCCGCCTCGATCCGACTGCGGCGATCGTTGCGATCGACGATCGGACGAGGGCGGTCGGCCTGCGGATCGAGCGCGACGGGATCGAGGTTTTCGTCTAGTCATGTCGGAGACGGACGTGCGCCATCTTCGGGTGTTGATCGCGAACGAGAAGCGTGATCGGCTGGAGCTGCTCGCCCGGGTCGTCGTCGGCCTCGGGCATGACGTGATCGCCCGCGAGATCTACGTCAAAGAGGTCGGCGCGGCGACGGCCCGAGAGAGTCCTGACGTCGCGTTGGTCGGGCTTGGGTCGAGTTCGGTGCACGCGCTGGAGCTGATCTCCGAGATCGTGCGCGAGGCTTCCTGCCCGGTGATCGCGATCCTGCACGCCGACGACCCCGCATACATCCACGAGGCAGCGAAGCGAGGCGTGTTCGCCTACATCATCGACGGCACACCCGGCGAGCTGCAAAGCGCAATCGACATCACCCTGCAGCGCTTCGGCGAGTACCAGAGCCTGCAGGGAGCGTTCGGACGGCGTGCGCTGATCGAGCAGGCAAAAGGGATTCTGATGGCCCGCCACTCGATCAACGCCGACCGGGCGTTCGAGATGTTGCGCGACCACTCCCAGCACAACGGCCGCAAGCTCAGCGACGTCGCCGCCGCCGTCGTCGAGAGCCACCTCCTGCTCATCCCACCTGCACCACGACCGATCGACATCACCACCGACGGCGGCAGTCCCGCAGTTCCGACGAGCTAAGAGGTTGAAGCGGGGCGCTCAATCGACCCCAGCGACGACTCCTCACGCATCTGGACGCGGCGTTTGATGCCGGCCACGTCCTGTGAAACGCGGTTGCGTCGTCTATGGGCATCGTTCTTGGTCACGCCTGGGTCGCTTCTGCGGTGGTATCGCGAGTTGGTCGCTCGCCCCTGGACCTATACGCACGGGCCGGCCCGCGGCGCCTTGAGGTCGTCGTCGGCCTCGACCGGCTACGTCGGACCGCTGCTCATGCGGCCCATCGATGGCCATATCGCCACTCTGTGCCGCGGGAACGCCGATCCGCGCGACAAGAGATGAATCAAAAGAGCGGCCAGCCTCATCGTCCGGACCGACTCGTCACTCACCCAGTATCTCAGGCAACGCCTCTGGGTGCCGGAAACTCGATTCGGCTCCCCGTGCTGGGCGCCTGACAGGATCGGCGGAAGGTCATCTCGTGTCTGTACTTACTCTTTCGACAACTCCTCAGGCTAATCGTGTTGCGTTGCCGGTCAGAGGCGGCGAACGAGGTCGAGATTCTTGTCTTGCGGCACGAGTTGGCGCTCGACCTGGCCGCGTCGTCAGCGGCGGGCGAGTCTGCGACCGCTGGGCGTTGTCGACGGTGTGTAGTTGAGCTGATAGTGGTGGTAGAGGGTTGATTCGTCTGATTGGGAGAGCTCGTCGCCTTCGAGTTCGATGCTGGGGGCGTCTTTGACTTGGTCTTTGGTCACGGACAACTGGAGGTTGTCAGGGCCGATCGTCACGTCGCCGAGTGGAACGAACGTCAGGTGGCGCTTGACCAGCCAGCTGCCCTCTTTGACGGTGCCGAACTGAGCTTGGTCGGTTTCGATGTCGAAGTAGACGTCTTCGAGCTTGCCGATCGTTTGGCCGTTCCGGTCGATCAAGGTCTTGCCGTGCCACTCGGTGAAGTCGCGGTGGGTGACCGTTGGTTCAGTCACCGAGCTGCTCTCAACTGATTGCTGCTCGTCCGTCATATCGGTTGTTGCCTCGGTCTCGGCGTGTTCCTCGTCTTCCATCGAATGCTCCTTCGTCTTGGCGGGTCGAGACTGCAACAGCGCCGAAAGGCTAACCATCTTTGGGTCAGCGTACCGCGGTGCGGTTTGTCGATCGAGCCGGCGACCGATCGGGATTCAGCGTTCGTTTGGGCCAGCGTTCTCTGGCGCCGCACTCAACCGTCCAGCAGCTCGATCTGGAGCGCGTGAGCGACCTGATTTGCTTCACGTGACTTGAGCGTGATCTGCGCATCGACGTCCTCGACCGAAACGACCTCGAAAAGACCCATGGATAGCGACGTCTCGCCGAGGATCAGCCCCTCACGCGTGAATCTCAGAAGGAGCGTCCCGGCGCAGAGGAACATCGACATCGTCGCCCAAATTTCCAACTCGCGGATCTTGCTCATGCCGTCGCGGTCGATGTAGGAAAGCGACTCGCGTTCGGCCACGTCCCATCCTATGCCGTTTGAACCTGTCGCTGAGAAGCGCCTACCGCCGCCGCTACTTTGTTCTGGACAGGGCCAGGCAGGGCCCAGCTACATCGCACCACGGCGAAGCACACCACTGCGGCCCCGACGGATCACGGCTACACTGCAGTCAGCGCGTCGGCTCTAGCTGTTGAAGCCGCCGAGGATTTAGCACCTACCTTCCTCTCCGACTGTGACCCCTGGCCTGACCGCTGCAGTGCGCCCATTCGAGCGCGCTGCACTGAAGGAGAGAACAGAAGGAGCATCACATGTATGCCACCATTCGTCGTTACGAAGGCGTCGACATGAGCCGTACCAACGAAGTCGCCGGCAAGGTCGAGGAAACACTCGTGCCGCAGCTCCGTCAGCTGCCCGGGTTCGCGGGCTACTTCCTGATCGAGGGCAGCAACGGCGTCCTCAGCTCGCTCGGTCTCTTCGAGACCTCCGAGCAGGCTGACGCATCGACCAAGCTCGTCTCGAAGTGGATCAACGACGAGCAGCTCGACAAGGCGATTCCCAACCCGCCGAAGATCACGGGCGGCAAGGTCGTTGCTCACAGCGACCGCGTACTCGCCGTCGTCTAGTCGATTCGAGCGTACTCCGCTTCAGAGAAGGGGCCCGGCACAGCCGGGCCCCTTTCGACCTCGACCTTCGTCCTTGAAGGCACGGCCTCCCGCGTCACCGACGCGGCAACCCTCACTCGAATCGCTGACTCCTATGCGGCGAGCGGCCGAGTCTCACAGTCTCCGGAGACCTCGTCACGGCTTCCTTCCGGGTGCCCACCGCACCGCCACCGCCGTGGAATCATGTAACTCGTTCGTGAGCAGCGATCGTTCAGCGACCGGAACGAGATACCGCCGAGGACCCCGTGACGTCCGGCCGGCCAGCCGGCTCGTCGGTTCGGCAGCGCTGCAGTAGACTGGGCTCGTCGTCGTGGCCGCCAGTTCTGAGTCTGAGATGCTCGCTCAGCAGGTGGAAGCGCTCATCGGACGGCTTGATGCGCTTGAGCTACGGCTGGCCGACATCGACCGGGTGATCAACCGATTGGAAGGCGCGGCGCTCACAACCGCCCGATCCCTGCAAGAGATCTCGAGTCACTGGGACGATGTCTACGAAGCGATGCGGCGTAGCGAGAATGATCCGAACCTCGGCCAGCTAGCCGACGAGCAGTAGAACTGGCCCTGCAACCCGGACTCTGTTTGCCTAGGCTCGTGTCGTCTCCCGCGCCCGGAGGCTCGATCGACGGACTTCGGGCTTTCAGCCGGATCCCTGGCCGCAAGGGCCAGTCCGACGAGAATACTCCCTTCCCCGTGCATCGCCCGAATACCAGAGTGGCAAGACGTTGTCGTGCAAGCAGTCGAGGCGTAGGGTCGACGAGTGGGTGGCCTCATCGCCAAGATCCGCGCCTGGCTCAAGGGCAACAAGAAGTAAGCCGTAGGGCGCACGGTTTGAGCGGCATCGGGCGTGAGCCGCGAGCGTGATGCTACAGCTATTTCTGCGTCCCAGCGCCTGCGTCCTGCCTAGCCGACGGAGCCTTCCATCTGGATCTGGATCAGGCGGTTCATCTCGATCGCGTACTCGAGCGGGAGTTCTTTGACGATCGGTTCGATGAAGCCGGCGACGATCATCGCCGAGGCTTCGGATTGGGACAGTCCGCGCGACATGAGGTAGAAGAGTTGTTCGTCTCCGATCTTCGAGACGGTGGCCTCGTGGCCGATGTCGACCTCGTTCTCGTCGATGCGGATGTACGGATAGGTGTCCGAGCGAGACTCCTCGTCCAGGATCAGCGCGTCGCAGACGACCTTCGACTTCGCGCCGCGCGCGCCCTTCGCGACCTCGAGCAACCCCCGATAGCCCGCACGGCCGCCGTTCTTGGAGATCGACTTCGACGTGATCAGCGAGGTTGTGTTCGGGGCAACGTGGACGCACTTGCCGCCCGCGTCCTGATGCTGCCCGTTGCCTGCGAATGCAATCGAGAGCACCTCGCCGTGCGCCCGCTCGCCGAGCAGCCAGATCGCGGGGTACTTCATCGTCAGCTTCGAGCCGAGATTGCCGTCGACCCACTCCATCGTCGCGTCCTCGTAGGCGACGGCGCGCTTGGTGACGAGGTTGTAGACGTTCGTCGACCAGTTCTGGATCGTCGTGTAGCGGCAGCGCCCGCGCGGCTTGACGACGATCTCGACGACCGCGGAGTGCAGCGAGTCGGTCGAGTAGATCGGGGCGGTGCAGCCCTCGACGTAGTGCACGTACGCGTCCTCGTCGACGATGATCAGCGTGCGCTCGAACTGGCCCATGTTCTCCGCGTTGATGCGGAAGTAGGCCTGGAGCGGCAGCTCGATCCGGACGCCCGGCGGGACGTAGATGAACGATCCCCCCGACCACACAGCGGTGTTCAGGGCAGCGAACTTGTTGTCATTCGACGGGATGATCGTTCCGAAGTACTGCTTGACGATCTCCTCGTGCTCGCGCAGGCCCGAGTCCATGTCGAGGAAGAGCACCCCCTTCGCCTCGAGGTCGGCCTGCAGCTTGTGGTAGACCACCTCCGACTCGTACTGCGCACCGACGCCGGCGAGGTACTTCTTCTCCGCCTCCGGGATCCCGAGCTTGTCCCAGGTGTCCTTGATGTCGGCCGGTAGTTCGTCCCAGGACTGCGCCTGCTTCTCGGTCGGCTTTATGTAGTAGTAGATGTTGTTGAAGTCGATGCCGGAAAGGTCTCCTCCCCAGGTAGGCAGCGGCCGCGCAAAGAAGTAGTCGAGCGCGTGGTGACGCACCTTCCGCATCCAGTCCGGCTCGTTCTTGTGCTCCGCGATCGCCTCGACGACCTCGTGCGAGATTCCGCGGCCCGACTTGAAGAAGTAATCGCTGGCCTCATCCGGGTTCGAGAACCCGTACTTGACGACGTAGTCGGACCCGATCTCCTGAACGATCTCAGTCTCTGTCTGTGCTGCCAACACTTCCACTTCCCTTCGACGCAAAACTCGATCCGACCCGCGCAACGAGCAATCTCGAACGATGGAACCAAGATCCGTTCCGTACCCAAAAGAAGAGCCCCGCGAGTCGAACTCTGTTTGCCCCAGTCCCTCATCTCGCGCGCGCTAGGTGGCACGTCGACGCCATCGGGCTACGGCCGGGGTCCTGACACGCAGGGCCAGTAGACACATCCTACTCGCTTCGAGACGATCCCGCGGAGACGTTCAACCTTCGCCTTCTTTGTTCGGCAGGGGTCAGGTGCCATGCTAGTGCGGCTACTCGAAGCGAGGGCATGACTCAGCGCCCGACCCTTCCGCCGTCGCGCGATGTCGTCGATCGCGACCCACTGGCAGCGATCGCCGTCTCGACAGCACCGATCGTGCTCGAGAGCAGGTATCGCCTGCTCGTCGGCGCGCTCGTTCGCCTTCGCCGGTCGCGACGGAGTCGCTTCGCGCTCACTGCCGGATACGGTGCGGCTGCAATCGCGTTGGCGTTGCTGGCGGCCCGTCATTTCGCGACCACGCCCCGGCCGCTCTCGGTCATACTCGGACTGATCGACAGCGCCGCGCTGGCACCGTTGGCAGCCGTAGGCGCGGGCGTTGCGGGCGTCGGGATCGGGGTCCGCGCCGGGCTCGCGGTGGTCGCCGTCGGTGGTGTCGCATCACCCGAGAAGACTCCGTCGAGGCCGCCTGGGCGGTCGTCGATCCAGTCCTCGCCACCCACCACCGCGCCCGCCCCTACACACCCGGCAGGTGGGGACCCGATGAGGCAGACGCGCTCATCGCCGTCGACGGCCGCTGGCACAACCCGACGCCGGCAAGACAGTGAAGAGGCGTGTCACCGATTTCGATCTGGACAACACGCTCGCGGCGAGCAAGTCGCCGATTTCATGTGAACGGCGACGTTGTACTTCGTTACCAGCGGCCCTGTAAGGTTCTGGGAGCGGGTGCTAAAGCGATTAGCCCCGCGAACGTCCATCCTCAGCAACTGGGTGGTACAGCTTCTGGCCGACCCAGCCCTCGGAGCGGCCACGACCAGAGCCAAACGCTGAGCGAAGGAGATGACCATGTCTCGCTTTATCAAGAAGCGTACGGCACTCGTGGGTGCGGTCGTCGGGAGCGGGGCAACACTCGCACTCGTGATCAGTCTCGCGATCGGCGTCGGCCCGGGAGCGGCCGCCCGCGCGGCGGCGCCGAGCAACACCTCGCCGCCCACGATCACGGGCACACACCAGGAGGGGCACACGCTCGTCGGCCACCGGGGCACGTGGACCGGCAACCCGACCGACTACAACGACTACTGGGTGCGCTGCGACAACACCGGTGGGAGCTGCGCGAACATCAGCGGCGCCCACGACCGGACCGGGTACGTGCTTAAGAAGGTCGACGTCGGCAACACGATCCGCTTCAAGGTGCAGGCGACCAACGCCGACGGGAGCACCTTCGCCTCGTCGGTGCCGACCGCCGTCATCACAGCTGCGACGGTGGCGCCGCCACCCGTGACTGACGGCTGCGCCAAGAAGGGCGGAACGATCCCCGTGGCGAGCGTCTCGCCGCCGGCACGCCTGCTAATCGATCAGACACAGATCAGCCCGAGCACCATCACCTACGGCACCCGCGCGCTCACCGCACGCTTCCACGTGACCGCCTGCAGCGGCTCGATCGAAGGGGCGCTCGTCTACGTGACGGCCGTGCCCTACGCCCAGTTCGCGATCCCGAACGAGCAGGCGACCGGCTCCGACGGCTGGGCGACCGTGCAGCTCTCGGCGCTCGCCGGCTACCCGGTCAGCAACAAGCAGCAACTGCTCGTGATGTTCGTACGCGCCCGCAAGACGGGCGAGAACCTCCTCGGAGGCATCTCCACCCGCCGGCTCGTCTCCTTCCACGTCACACCCGGTTAAGCGAAACACAAACGGGCGCCGGAGCCACCAGCCCCGGCGCCCAGCGTCGGAGATCCGTGGGTCGAGTGCCTCGCTGGACCGGGCCGATGAGCTGGATCTCCGGGCTGTACCTGCTCCGGCTTGGACGCCGCCGCTCGGTCGTCTGCCTGATGCACGAGGAACAGCGGCTGTATCTGCTGGGAATCGCCGAGCCCGACAACGATCCGTTGCTCATGTCGCGGCTATTCACTCGCATTGTCGAGCACAACGGCTCGGCGTCGGCAGCCTCCCGACCGAGACAGCCAACTGTTTGCCCGGGCTCGTTCCCGAGCCGGTCGTCAAACAGAGCTACTGGGACTGGATGGAGTGGGCCGAACAGACGGAAGGCTCCGCCTGGCTCAACCTGGAACAGACATTGATCTCCTACGAGCTCGAGCCAAACCCAATGCGACGCGCACTCGCCGCCCTCCACGGACTCCCCAATCTCACCCACCCCGAAGCGATCACCGAGTGGCTGGTCGAGCGCGACGAGGAGAGCGACCTGCTGCCGGATCAAAGGCGGCAGTTGATCCTCGATGACTACTTCAACCGCGGCTACGACGAACGCTGAACGAGCCGATCCCACCCGAGTGCGCGCCAGTGCGCACCAGTCAGCAGCGGATTAGAGCGGACTTGAGCGGATGAGCCTAGGCCGACACCGCGACGGGTGAGGCGGCCGCAATCCCGCTCGAGGAGCGGGATTTGGCTTATCCGAAGGCGGCGGGGCTGGGATTTGAACCCAGGGAGCCCGTGAAGGCTCAGCGGTTTTCAAGACCGCCCCGTTCGGCCGCTCCGGCACCCCGCCGTGCGGTCACTCTACGGTTCGAGTCCGACCGGTGCGTACGCGTCGACGACGGGTGCATGGCATAGTCGTCCGCGGACAAACGAGCTTCGAGAGGGGGAGGTCATGAGACGGTTCGTTCTCCTGGCGGTCGTCGCGGCCGCGGGCCTGCTCACCGCGTCTGCGCCGTCGCTCGGCGGGAACCTGTCGAGCTACGACAACGCGTCCTGGTATGCGAAGTACCTCGCGGTCTCGAGCGGCGCGACGCCGCTCTGTACCGGCAACTCGGGAAGCGTCGACCAGCTGTCGTTCGGGAACAACGTCGATGCGAGTCACGAGTGCGGCTCGCAGAGCGAGACCTCGATCGCGATCAACCCGGCGGACACGAGCAACGTCATCGCCGGCTCGAACGAGATCCAGGGACTGCCGATGCGGGCGATGTTCTCCGAGGACGGCGGAGCGACGTTCACAGGCGTGGACCTGCCGTTGCCCCCGCCGCGAACGCGGAACGGGTTCGACTTCGGGTCTGATCCCGGCGTCGCATTCGACTCCGACGGCAACGCCTACTACTCGTACATCGTCGTGTTCTTCTCGACCGGCGGATCGATCAACGGCACCGAGATGGCCGTTGCACATTCGACCGACGGAGGCGCGACGTGGTCGGCGACCTACTTCAACCCGCAGACCGGCCAGGGGCAGTTCAACGACAAGCCGATGATCACGGTCGACACCGGCACCGGTGGGCTCCACCACCACAACCGCGTGTACGTCGCCTGGGACAACGCCACCGGCGGCGGCAACTCGTCGTCGAAGAAGAACGGCAACAACGTCCTGCTCTCGTACTCGGACGACGGTGGGCTGACCTTCTCGAATCCGGTCTCGGTGAGCGGCGACTTCGTGGGCCGCACGGGCGGCATCGGCGCCGACCCCTACGTCACCCCGTCCGGCGTCCTCCATGTCGCGTGGCAGGACTATGCGCACCTGCTCCTCACCGATGTCTCGTCGGGCGACGGCGGCAACACGTTCTCGGCCCGGCACACGATCGCCCCGGTCAACGCGTTCGAGCTGAACGTCGCCGCGCAGGCGTCGCGCGGAGCGCTCGTGTATCCGTCGTGCGGAGCGACGGCCGCAGCGCTCTTCTGTTCGTACATGAACGGGACGGATGCGGCGTCGACCGTCTTCGTCGCGAAGTCGACCGACGGCGGAGCCACATGGACGTCGCGCGCGGTGCCGGCGGGCGGCGACCAGTTCAATCAATGGCTGTCGGTCGACCCGTCGGACGGGTCGGTCAACGTCGCCTACTACGACACCGGCACCCATGGCGCGACGTCGACGCTCTTTACGCTCGCCCGCTCGACCGACGCGGGAGCGACCTACATGGCGTCGGCGGTGGCGAATGCGCCCACGGACGAGAGCGGGGGCGTCGGCGTCGATCTCGGCAACCAGTACGGCGACTACGAGGGCCTCGACGCGTTCGGGGGCGTGGTACGACCCGTCTGGACCGACCGGCGCCAGGACGTGATCGACCTCGGCCTGCGGGAAGAGGTCTTCACCGCCGGACTGACCCCCTGACGAGGAGGGCACGGCCGCGCCGCCCGGGCGGCGCGGCCGGTCCGCCCGGACCCGCCGCGCGCGAGGTTCTCCGCGACGAGCGCCGATCCCCTGGCACTCTGGACTCAGAGCCGGCGGCTTCCCGTTCCCCCCGGCTGCCGGCTCTATTCTCCCCGCCGCGAGCGGTCCGTAAAGGCCAGGGTTCCGCTCGGTCGAGGCGACCTAGACTCGGGCCGTGCGATTGCCCGATCGAATCAATGCCGTCAAGACCGACGCAGAAAGGAGCGAGGCGATGATCGAGGAAGCGCGGCTCGAGGAGGTCGGCGCGGGGCTCGCCCCGACCACGGCCGGCTGGTTCGTAGTCAACGCCGCGGAGGCGGCCTGGGTGCGCAACGACGCCTTCGGCGCCCGTTGCGTGTTCGAGAGCAGCCCGCGCGTGCTCGCCGAGCGCACCGGCACCGACCCGCAGATGTTCGACGAGACCGGCTTCACGCTTGCCGTGCTCGAGCCCGGCAAGCCGTCGGGCATGTACCACGCCGAGTCGGCGCAGGAGAACTTCCTCGTCCTCTCCGGCACCTGCCTGCTGCTGATCGAGGAGGAGGAGCGGCACCTGCGCGCCTGGGACTTCGTCCACTGTCCCAGGTGGACGAACCACATCTTCGTCGGCACGGGCGACGAGTCCGTGCGTGATCTTCATGTCGGGCGCGCGCCGGGAGGACCGGACGATCGCGTACCCGGTCTCGGAGACGGCGCGCAAGCACGGCGCCGGCGTCGAGCAGGCGACCGACCGCCCCGCGGAGGCGTACGCACGGTTCGCGCACTGGCGGCTCGGGCGGCCGGACGGCTGGCCGGCCCTGCCCTGGGCGTGACCTGATCCGGCCCGCCGTGGTTCCGGCGGCGGATTCGCCCCTACACTCTTTCGCATGGCGGTCTGCGCGCAGTGCGGCACCGAGAACCCCGACATCGCGAAGTTCTGCATGGCCTGCGCGGCGCCGCTCGCCGCCGACACGCCGCCGCCCGAGCCGCCCCGCCGGCACGAGGAGCGCCGCCCGGTCACGGCGGTCTTCGTCGACATCGTCGGCTCGACCAGCCGCGCCGAGCAGCTCGACCCGGAGGACGTGCTCGCGCTGCTCGAGCCGTACTATGCGCGGCTGCGGCACGTCCTCGAGCAGCACGGCGGCAGCGTCGAGAAGTTCATCGGCGACGCGGTGGTCGCGCTCTTCGGCGCCCCGGTCGCCCACGAGGACGACCCGGAGCGCGCCGTGCGGGCCGGCCTGGCGATCATCGCCGCGATCGACGCCCTGAACGAGGAGGATCCGTCGCGCGAGCTGCGCGTCCGCGTCGGCATCACGACCGGCGAGGCGATCGTCTCGCTCGAGGCGAAGATCGGCGAGGGCCAGGGGATGGCCTGGGGCGACGTCCTGAACACCGCGGCGCGGCTCCAGTCGGCCGCCCCGGTCAACGGCGTGCTCGTCGACGAGCGCACGTACCGCGCCTGCCGCGCCGCGATCGCGTTCGAGGACGCGGAGCCGATCACCGCCAAGGGCAAGGCCGAGCCGGTCCCCGTCTGGGTCGCCGTCGGGGCGCACGAGTCTCCGGTGCGCAAGGGCGCCGAGACCAGTTTCGTCGGCCGCGCCGCCGAGCTCGGTCGGCTGATGTCGGCCTGGAACCGCGTCACGGCGACCGACAGGCCGGGCTTCGCGATCGTCGTCGGCGAGCCGGGGCTGGGCAAGAGCCGCCTCCTGCACGAGGTGACCGCACGCGCCGAGGGCGCCGACGTGCGCGTCGGCAACTGCATCCCCTACGGCGAGGGGATCACCTACTTCCCGGTCGTGCAGATCATGCGCGACGCGGCCGGCATCCTCGTCGGCGACCCGATCGACACGGTCTCGTCGAAGCTCGACGTCTTCCTGGACGGGCTGCCGCTGGAGGACCTCGACCAGCTGCGCACGATCGCCTCCACGCTCTCGAACCTGCTCGGAGCGCCGACGACCCCGCGCGGCTCGTACGCGACGACCGACATCTCGCAGGCCGAGCTGCACTGGGGCATCCGCCGCATCTTCGAGCTGCTCGCGTCGCAGCGGCCGCTCCTGATCGTGCTCGAGGACCTCCACTGGGCCGAGCAGACGCTCGTCGAGCTGGTCGAGTCGCTCGAGGAGCTCGATGCGCCGATCTTCGTCCTCGCCTCCGCGCGGCCCGAGCTCGGCGACACGCACCCGAGGCTGCTGGTCGAGCGCGACGGCAGGACGGTGATCGCGCTCGACGTGCTGAGCGCGGAGGACAGCGCCACGCTCGTCGAGGAGCTCGTCGCCCGGCTCGTCGAGGAGCACGGCCTCCCCCGCTCGGCCGTGGAACGGCTGGTTGCGAACGCGAACGGCAACCCGCTGTTCCTCGAGGAGACGATCCACATGCTCGCCGAGTCGGGCTCGCTCGACGCCGAGGCACTCGAGTCGCTGCCGGTGCCGGAGAGCCTGCAGGCTCTCGTCTCCGCACGCCTCGACGGGCTTGCCGGGGAACGAGCGCCGGCTCGCCCAGCACGCCTCGGTCGCCGGCGTGACGTTCTGGTCGGGCGCCGCCGCCAGGCTCGACGACCGCCCGGCGCCGCCGGACGACCTGCTCGAGTCGCTCGCCGGCCGCACGGTGCTGCACGAGCATCCGGCCTCGGCCGTCGCGGGGGAGCGCGAGTGGGAGTTCAAGCACGTGGTGATCCGCGACGTCGCCTACGGGCGACTGCCGAAGCGCCGCCGCGTCGGGCTGCACGTCCGCTTCGCCGACTGGATCGGCGAGCTGCCCGACGGCAGCGACGAGTTCGTCGAGATCCTGGCCTACCACCTCGAGCAGGCGTGCCTGGTCGCGCGCGAGGTCGGCCGCTCGGAGGTGCCGCCGCCGGTGGAGCGCGCGATCGAAGCGCTCTCGAGCGCGGGCGGGAAGGCCGAGCACCGCGAGGGCCTGCGCGAGGCGTACGGCTTCTATTCGCGTGCACTCACGCTCGTGCCGGACGGCGATCTCGCAACCGCGCTCGAGCTTCGCCTCCGGCGCGCGAACACGCACGTCGGGCTCGGCGAGCTCCGCCTGGCGAGCGACGAGCTGCAGTCGGTCGCCGATCGTGCGCGCGAGCTCGATCTGGAGCCGATCCGCTGCGAGGCGCTCGTGCTGTTCGGAAACGTCGCCTGGAAGCAGGGCGGTGCGGCGCAGGCGGAGGCCGCGCTCGCCGAAGCCGAGGAGCTCGCGTGGCGGATCGACAACCGCCGCCTCGCCGTCAGAGCGTCCTTCGAGGCGGCATGGGCCGAGAACTGGTTCAGCGGCGAGGTCGACGGGCCGGTCGCGAAGCTGCGGACGTCACTGGAGCTCGCGAGGCGCGAGGGCGACGTCGCGCTCGAGATCCAGGGGCTGCTCCGCCTCGCGATGATGCACATGAACGCCGCGCAGCTCGACGACGGAGAAGAGGCGCTGCAGCGGTGCGTCGACCTCGCCGCCAGCCTCGGGTCGGTGCGGGACGCCGCGCGCGCAGAGCACATGCTCGGCATGGTCAGGTACTACCGCCGTGACCTGAAGGGCGCCGAGGAGTACCTGGTGCGCGCGCAGGGATGGCTCGAGCGGACCGCGGACGGGCTGTTCCTGATCCAGAACCTGCGCGCCTTGAGCCTGGCGGCGCTGGCCCGGGGCGACCTGGCCGACGCCGAGGAGCATCTGCGCCAGGCGTACCCGCTCGCGGTCGAGCACGGCGGCTACTTCGACAAGGAGATCTGCCGGCTGCTCGTGGTCACCCTGCTCCTCCAGGGGCGGGCCGACGACGCCCGGTTGATCGGCCGCACGGCGATCGAGGCGCCCCCCGAGGAGGACCCGGTCGCACTCGCCACCGTGCGCCGGATCGAGGCGGAGCTCGCAGCCGCCGACGGCGACGGCGAGGCGATGCGGGCCGGCTACAGCGACGCGCTGCGCCTGCTCGGGGAGATGCAGACGCTGCTCGACCTCGGCGAGACGCACATCGAGTTCTCGGTCCAGCTACGCGCGTTCGGAGACGAGCCAGCCGCCGAGCGCGAGCTGGCGCTCGCCGACGAGATCTTCGCCTCGATCGGCGCAGCCGAGGCGCGCGAGGCGGTCTGGGAAGCCAGACCGCCCGCGGCTACGAGCTCCTAGCCCGTGACCCTGAACGACACCGACCTGCTCGCCGGGTCGAAGTAACCGTCGCCGGCGAAGCTCGCCTTCACCGTGTAGGTGCCGGTCGACGACGGCAGCGTCACGCTGCACGAGGCGACGCCGGATCCGCTCGTCGTCCCCGAGCAGCTCTGCGAGCCGAGCGTGAAGGTGATCGTGCGGCCGGAGATGCCGCCGTCGTCCGAGGTGAGCTTGGCGCTCAGCGTCGCCGACGTCCCCTTCCTGCCCGAGGTCGCACCGTTGTAGGAGAGGCTGGTCTCCTCCGTCGTGACGGTGAACGTCTTCGAGCCGCTGCTCGCCTGGTAGTAGGTGTCGCCGGCGAAGCTCGCCGTCACCGGGTACGACCCGGCCGGGTCGCCGACGTTCAGCGTTGCACGAGGCGACGCCCGACGAGTTGGTCGTGCCGGTGCAGCTCTTCGAGCCGAGCGTGAACGTCAGCAGCCGGCCGGCGAGCGGCGTCCCGCCTGCGGCGTCCGCGGTCAGAGCGCCCCTCAGCGTGACCGGGTCGCTGTAGTCGGCGCTCGTTGCGCCGGTGTAGACGACGACCGATTCCTCCGGTGTCACCGTGTAGGGCTGCGATGCGCTGCCGCTCAGGTAGTTGTTGTCGCCGGCGAAGCTCGCGCTCACCGTGTAGCCGCCGGGCGCCAGCGTGAGCAACGAGGGAGCACGAGGCGACGCCGCTCGAATTGCTCGTGCCCGAGCACGTCTGCTGGTTCACGCCGTTCGAGATCGTGAACGTCACCGACTTGCCCGCGTCCACCGGATGGCCGGTGTCGTGCTCGGTGAGCGTCGCCGACAGTGTCGTCGGGTCGTTCCAGTCCTGCGACGTGTCACCGTTATAGGTGACGTCGACCGGCGCCGGATCGATCGTGAACGCTGTCGAGCCGGTCGAGCCCGCGAGGTAGTAGGCGTCGCCCGACGAAGCTCCCCTGGACGCTGTACGGCCCCGCATCGCCGCTGAGCGTCACCGTGCACGAGGCCGAGCCGCCGGGCCCCGTGGTCGCCGAGCAGCTCTGCGTGCTCATCGGGTCGGGCGTGATCGCAAACGCCACCGGTCTGCTCGTAACGGGCAGCCCGGTGTCGACCTCGGTCAGCGTCCCGCCCAGGCCGACGCCGGTGTCGTGGTAGTTGCCGCTCGTGGCGCCCGAGTACGCAAACGCCGTCGGGGCCTTGTTCACCGTGAACGGGGCCGGCGTGCTGCTGCTCGCGAGGTAGTACGCGTCGCCGGCGAAGCTCGCCGTGACTGTGTACGGCTGGAGGGGCAGGAGCGTCACGTGCTGGATCGTGCAAGAGACGTCCCCGCTCGAATTGGTCGTCTGGCCGGTGCAGGTCTGCGTGTTCGCCCCACCGTCCGTGATCGTGAAGTCGACCTCGCGCCCGCTGACCCCGGTGCCCGGGTTGTCGGCCTCGCCGAGGTTCGCGGTCAGGGTCAACGTGTTGTCGTAGTCGACCGAGGCCGGGCCGGTGTACGTCAGCGTCGTCGCCGTCGGCGCCTGGTTGACCGTGTATGTCACCGGGCCGGTCGCGCTGCCCGCGTAGACGTTGGTCGCGGTGAACGTGCCCGACGCCGAGTACGTGCCCGGGACGTCCTGAATGATCGGCTGCGGGTTGCAGCTCGCAACCCCGTTTGTGTCGGTCGTCGCCGAGCAGCCCTCTGCGCCCATCGAAAGCTGGACGGTCGCGCCTGAGATCGGCGCGTTCGTATCAGAGCGGGTGAGCGTCGCCGCGAGGTCCGCGGTCTGGTGGTAGTCGCGATTCGTCGCGCCGGACCACGTGAGCGTCGTCGGTATCAGCGCGCCGTTACAGACCCCTGACTGACAGGTCTGAGTGTTGTCGACGTTCGAGCCGCTCTGGGTGCTCCCGAACGGGGTCGAGTTCTGCGTCCCGGAGATCGTCCCCGTGCACGTGCCCGACGTGCCGGCCGTCGTCGTCAGCTGCTCCGTCTGCGCCGCGTCCGGGTTCGCGATCTGGCTCGTGTTCTGCGTGATCGTGCAGGTGTCGCTCAGGTTCGTTCCCTGGAAGCTGCAGCAGGCGCCGCGCAGCAGCGCGCGCTTCGCACGGATGACGGGCCGCGTGCCCGTGATGCTCGTCGGGCCGACCTGGGTCTGCGTGACCGCGGGGTTCTGCGCGAGGAACTGGTCCTCGGACTGGTTGGCCGTGTACTCAGCGTTCGAGTTGCTGCACTGGTCGATGTGGCCGAGCAAGTCGGCGTGCTGGCTCTGGCTGCCGCTGGAGGCAGTCGTCGCATAGCCGCGCTGGTGCTGGCTCTGCGAGGCGGTCGCGCCCAGTGAGCCCGTGTTCGTGCAGACGGGATTGGCTGGATCGAAGTTCGGCGGGCCCTGCTGGATGGTGAAGTTCTGCGACGTCGCCTGGCTCTGCCCTGCCGCACCGGTCGTGGTGGTGCCGGCGCACTGCGTCGCCGTCTGGCTGACGTTCGCCGTGCCGCCGCCGGACGAGCTCCACTGGATCACGCTCGCCGTCTGCGTGCCGCCCTCGCTCTGCATGCTCGTCCCCGACGGGGGCGAGCACGATCCCGGGCCCTGGACGCTCGTCTGCGTCACCGACGCGGTGTTCTTCCCCGAGCCCGACCGCTGCGAGATGCTGCACGTCTGCGACAGCGTGGCGGTGCTCGTGGTCGTCGCCCCCTCGGTGCAGGTGGCGTTGTTCCCGCCGGACGTCGAGACCTGCACGATCGTGCACGTCTGGGTAGAAGAGCCGTTGCTCGCCCCGACCGAGCCGCTGCCGCCGCTCGCGCTGCAGACGACGGAGTTGGCGCTCCCACTCTTGGTCGAGAACTGCAGGACGCGGTGCGACTTGGTGCAGGTCCAGCCCTTACCCGGACACCTGGGGCCGGCGTAGTTGCGTTGGCCGCGCTGGACGACGAAGCCCTTCGGGCTCAGGCCGATCGTGCGCAGGTACTGGGCTGCGCCGCCCTTGTGCGACAGCATCGCCCACGGCGTCTGCCGCGCTCCGCTCCCGGCGGTCGCACCGCCGACGAGTACCAGCCCCACCAAAACAGCAAGCACCGCCAGGCCCGCCCGTTGCCCCATCATCCCTGTCTCCCCCGTGTCCGCAGTCAGTCGACGCGACCATCCTACGGCGCGGCGCAGAAAAAGCAAGATTTCGCTAGGAGCACGACGCCTCGAGCCGGTGCCTGGCACCAAGGTGCCAGGCACCGGGATGGCGGCCCTCAGTCGCCGGCCAGCCGGGCGAGCGCCTGCTCGATCCGCTCGAGGCGCGCGTCCAGCTCCTCGAGACCGGCCTCGAGCTGCTGCTCGGCCTGCCGCTCGCCGGCCGCCGCCCGGCGGCGGTACTCGAACTCGGCCCGGGCGACGAAGGTCGAGGTGATGGTGGCGGTGAGGATCGCGAGGTAGGCCGTGCCCCAGAGCATCACGATCGCCGCCACGACGCGGCCGGAGACGTGCGCCGGGGTGACGTCGCCGTACCCGACGGTGGTCACGGTCTGGATCGACCACCAGAGCCCCTTGCCGTACGTCCGGTACTCGCTCGGGTCGAGCAGACGCATCGCGATCGCGCTCGAGACGACGACGCTGAGCGTGCCCGCGACGAGCGCACCGAGCGCGTTCCGGACCGAGATCGGGGCGGTGGCGGCCCGCTCGAAGCGCGACTCGATCAGCCGGGGCCGGGGCCGGGGCACGCCGTGACGCTAGACCCGGTCCCGGACGGCGTGCGGGCGAGGCGCGGACGCCCCGCCCACCCGGCCGATCGTCTAGACCTCGGAGTCGAGCTCGTCCTGGTCGGCGAGCTCGGCGATGTCGATCGCGAGCCCGAGCGCCCGCGTGATCTTGCCGAGCGCCGACACGGTGCGCACCGTGCCGATGATCGGTGCGATCGCTGTGAGCACGTCGCGCGCATCCTGCACGTCGAGGCCCGCGTCCGCGGCCGCGCCCATGTTGAGCAGGTACGACGCCGGCGGCGCATCGGTCGCGACCAGAGCCGCGAACCGGACGAGCATCAGCTCGCGCTCGTCGAGGTCACTCGCCTCGATCGAGTCAGCCGTCATTTCGGCCAGCAGATCGAGAACCGGTGTCTTGGTAGGTTGCTCCGGCAATGGACTCCCCTTCCGAGTCGGGTCGTCGAACCGTACCGGGGACCCGGTCGGTTCCGACAACTGTCTTCTACCAGAGCCCCGGCGGCGGCGGATCACGGTCCGGTGCACAACCGGCCGAGAACGTGAGAACGCAAGCGGAACAGGGGCCCGCCTCACCCGAGGAGCGGCAGGCGCAGGGCAAGGCGGCGCGCGCGGACGTGCCGCGCCGCAGCCACGGCGAGTGGGAGCCGGCACCGGAGCGGCCCGACCCGATCGACCTGCTCGAGCAGCAGGCGGCGACGCGTGTCCCCGAGCTCGTGCCGATCCGCTACGGGCGGATGTCGGTCTCGCCGTTCGCGTTCTACCGCGGTGCTGCACTGGTGATGGCGTCCGATCTCGCGCCGACGCCGCGGTCGGGGCTCCAGGTGCAGCTCTGCGGCGACGCGCACCTGTCGAACTTCGGCGTCTTCGGCACGCCGGAGCGCCGCCTCGTGTTCGACGTCAACGACTTCGACGAGACGAGCCACGGCCCGTGGGAGTGGGACGTGAAGCGCCTCGTCGCGAGCATCGCGATCGCCGGGCGCGAGCGCGGGTTCACCGACAGGCAGCGGGCGGCCTCGGTGCTCGCGACCGCGTCGCAGTACCGCTCGGCGATGCGCGCGTTCGCGGCCATGCGGAGGCTCGACGTCTGGTACGCGCACCTCGACGCCGAGGCGGTCGTGGAGCAGGCGCGACGCCGCGGCCTGCTCAACCGCACCGTGGCGAAGCGCACGGAGGCCGGCCTCGCGAAAGCGCGCACGCACGACAGCCTGCAGGCGCTCTCGAAGCTGACGCGGATCGTCGACGGCGAGCCGCGGATCATCAGCGACCCTCCGCTCCTCGTCCCGGTCGAGGAGCTGGCCGCGGGCATCGACCCGGAGACGATCATCGCCTGGCTGCGCTCGCTGATCGCCGACTACCGCGAGACGCTCTCGCCCGACCGGCGGCGGCTGCTCGACGAGTACCGGCTGGTTCAGTTCGCGCGCAAGGTGGTGGGCGTCGGCAGCGTCGGCACGCGCGCCTGGATCGGGCTCCTCCTCGGCCGAGACCACGACGACCCGCTCTTCCTGCAGATGAAGGAGGCGGGCGAGTCGGTGCTCGAGCCGTTCGCGGGGCCGAGCGAGTACGAGAACCACGGACAGCGCGTCGTGATCGGCCAGCGGATGATGCAGTCGGCCACCGACATGTTCCTCGGCTGGCGGCGCGTCGACGCGCTCGAGGGCCCGCGGGACTTCTACGTCCGGCAGCTGCGCGACTGGAAGGGGGGCGCGGACGTCGAGCAGATCCTGCCGGAGGGGATGTCGATGTACGGCCGGCTCTGCGGGTGGACGCTCGCCCGTGCGCACGCGCGGTCGGGCGACCCGATCGCGATCGGCGCCTACCTCGGCGCGGGAGACGTCTTCGACCAGGCGATGGTGCGGTTCGCCGAGGCGTACGCCGACCAGAACGAGCGCGACTACCGGGCGCTGCTCGACGCGATCGCGTCGGGGCGGATCGCCGCCGAGACCGGCGTCTAGCCCGAAGCAGACGCGGTGAGCGTCTGGCAGGACTGCGCGTTCTGGAACGCGGAGGTCAGCTCGCCCTTCGTGTCCAGCTGCTTGAGCTGGCCGTAGGTCGTCTGCACGTCGGTGCGCATCGCCGTGAGCGCGGTGGTGACGGTCGGGACGATCGTGAGCGCGCTCGAGAGGCTCGTCACGTTCTTGACCGCGCTCTGAATCGTGTTCAGCTGGTCGTCGATCTGCGAGGACAGCTGGTCGAGGTCCGACTTCGCCTGGTCGCCGGCCTGAATCGGCGGCTTGCCGAGGTTCTTCACGTCCTTGGTGAAGGTGTCGGTGGCCGACTTGAAGTCGTTGAAGGCGGTCTGGACGCTGTCCTTGGTCACGTTCCCGTTCTTGAGCGGCGCGATCGCGGAGTTGAGCGAGCCCTTCCAGGTGTTGACCGAGGTGCAGAAGCTGCTCGCCCATTCCGCGGTGGTCTCGGGCTTCTTGCTCTTGCCGCACCCGGCGGCGAGCAGCGCGACGGCGACGATCAGCGGCAGGAAGAGCAGACGGGCGGACGTCACGCGGCGAGCTTACCGCAGCCGCTCTGCGAGGAAGGCCAGGACCCGTTCGAGGAAGAGCCGCCCGGCGTCGGTGTCGAGGTCGAACTGGTACTCGTGGCCGAGCGGCGGCTCGTGGCCGGCCGGGAAGAAGACCGTCTCCAGTTCGACGCCGCGCCCCTGCAGCCGCTCGGCGAGCAGCTCGGAGTGCTCCCGCAGCGGGTCGGCGTTTCCGACGGTGATCAGGGCGGGCGGGAAGGCGGACGTGACGTGGTCGGGGATCGAGACCATGGCGAACGACCGGTCGTGGAGGAAGCGGCGCTTGCCCGAGTAGGCCCAGAGGACGGTGTGGAGGAAGCGGTGGCCCGCGGGCGTCGCCGCCTTCCCGGCGAGCGCGAGGTCGTACGGCCCGCAGGCGAGCACGACGCCGCGCAGTGCGGCGGGCTCGATCGTCGGCTGGACGCCGACCGCGTCGGCGTAGCCGGGCGTCGTGACCAGCGCGGCGATCTGGGCCGCGATCTGCGCGCCCGCCGAGTCGCCCCCGAGCACGATGCGCGCGGGGTCGATGCCGAGCCGCTCGGCGTTCTCCTCGAGGTGGCGGAGCGCCGCCGTCACCTGGCGCACCGGCGCCGGGTAGCGGTGCTCGGGGGCGAGCGAGTAGCGCGGCGCGAGGACGGCGTAGCCGTGACTCGCGATCAGCTTGAAGTAGCCGGCGAGCTCCTCCTTCGAGCCGCCGACGAACCCGCCGCCGTGCACCCACACGAGGGCCGGCAGCGCAGCGGCCGCCGAGCGCGGGCGGTGGACGTCGAGGAGCATGTCCGGCTCGTCGCCGTAGCGCTCGTCGGTCAGCGAGTCGACGTCGGTAGGCGTGTGCGCCTCGAGCCCGCGGGCCGTCCTCTCGCCGCCCTCGGCGAACGCGCGCCGGAGCATCAGCGCCGCGTAGCGCGGCGTGACGAGCAGGCTCGCGTTGAGCGCGAGCGTCGCGCTGGCGAGCGCGATCCGGTGGCCGAGATTGCCAGTCGGAGGGGCGGCGGCATGCGGCTCTTCCACTATGCGTCCACGCGACTACCGGCTGCCACAAGAAAGGATCAAATGAAATCGCTCCGGGGCCGTCGGAAGCGGGCCGAAGGGGTCCCCATTGAGTCGCTGCGGCCCGTAGCCGAGCGGCCCTAGCTCGTTCTCGACCAGACTTACGAATCGCTCACCTAACCAGTGAACCTCAACCAGCAGGGTGGGAAGGGAGGATCTGATCGTGTTCAGCCCACCGAGGATGGCGTCGATCTCGGCTCCTTCGACATCGATCTTCACCAGCGTCGGGGGCCGGCGGTGATGCGCGGCAAAGTAGTCATCGAGAGAAATCACGGAGACCGAGACAGCCGACCTTCCGTCCCGATCGTCGGTGAGCCGGGCCGCGTCTCGACGCCCCTCGCGTAGCGCCAGCGTAGATGTCCCGGTCTTCGCTCCGACAGCTACCTGCTCGACAGTGACGTTTCTGAAGCCGTTGAGTTCGACGTTCCGACGGAGCTGTTGAGCGTTTTCAGGCAACGGCTCAAACGCCAAGACCTGCCCTTTCGCGCCGACGAGTCTGGCCGCCAAGATGGTGAAGAAGCCGATATTTGCACCCAGATCCCAGAAGACGTCGCCTTCGTCGAGCCTCGAGGCGATGAAGCGCTGTTCATCCAGGTCTGACGTTCCAAGGACGTAGCCTGCGTTTCGGCCAGTTGCATCGATCCGCAACCCGGCAGCCGGACCTCTCCCGATAGTGCCCTCCCCCGAGGCCACGCGTCGTGCGATCCAGCGCAGGAGCCTTCCGGTGACCGGGTATCGAAACTGCGCTGTTCCCAGCCACGTGACCGCATGCCGAGGGACGCGTGAAGCCACTCGCCTTGCAGGATTGATCAACCCATTACTCCTAGGGGGCCGCGACGGTCACCGTCACCGTGACCGGCTTCTGCTTCTCGACGACGGTGATCACCCGCCACCGCAGCGTCGTCATCGTCTTGGTGTCGGTGATCGTGCGCGTGCTCGTCACGGTGCGCGTGCGTCCCGGCACTGTCACCGTCTGCGCCCGCGGCGGAGCGGTCGCCACGGTGCGGACGACCGTCCGGGTCGCGACCACCGTCTGCGGCCGCGTGAGCGTGACCGTCTTCGCCTTGCCGGCCGAGTTCGCGACGTAGACCTTCCGGATCACCGGCACGCGCTTCACGACCACCTTCGCGTGCCCCTGCACGGTGACGACGCGCTCGACCGTGCGCAGGACGGTCTGTCCGCCGCTGTCGCTCGCCTGGGCCGACGGCAGCTTCTGCGCGGCGTACCAGCCGCCGGCGACGAGCGCGCCGAGCGCGGCGAGCGCGAGCAGCGACTTGACGGCCAGCGGGACGCGGTTTCGCCACCACCAGCGCCAGAAGCCGAGCTCTCTCCAGTGCTCGCGCATCCCGCCGACGCGTCAGGCGTCGGCGCGGGCGCGCACGACCGCCGGCACGGTCTGAAGCAGGAGCTTGAGGTCGTTCAGCATCGACCAGCTCGTGACGTAGAAGTAGTCGAGGGTCACCATCTCCTGGAAGGGGATGTTCTCACGTCCGAGCACCTGCCAGGGGCCGGTGATGCCCGGCTGGAGGCGGACGCGGTTGCGGCCCCAGTCGCGGACGTGCTGGTCCTCGGCGAGGATCAGCGGCCGAGGGCCGACCAGGGACATCTCGCCCTTGAGCACGTTGATCAGCTGCGGCAGCTCGTCGATCGAGTAACGGCGGAGCATCCGTCCGACCCGGGTGACACGCGGGTCGTTCGGCACCTTGAACATCCGTGCGTCGCCGCCGGGCTCGAGGTGCTTGTTCAGGTGCGCGACCTCATGCTTGCGGGCGTCGGCGTCGGCGCCCATCGTCCGGAACTTGAGCATGTCGAACGTCCGGTCGTTCGCGCCCATCCGCGTCTGCCGGAAGAACACGGGCCCGGCCGAGTCGAGCTTGATCAGGACGGCGACGGCGGCGAACAGCGGCGCGAGCAGGAGCAGCGAGAGTACGGAGACGAGGACGTCGAACGAGCGCTTGAGGTACACGGACGACCGCGCCATCCGGAACGGCGGCAGGTTGACGAGCGGCAATCCCTCAACGCCGTGGACGCCAACGTTGGGCGGCACGACGTCGTAGAGACGCGGCACGACGTCGGTCTGGACACTCAGCTCGCGCAGCGTGCGAACGAGGTCGAGCTGTACCTCTTCTCGGATGTTCGAGAACGCGATCACGACGCGCTCGACGCCGTATTCGTGGACGAGGTCGGGCAACTCCGACGGCGAGCCGAGTAGCGTGAGGTCGCCCAGATCGTCGCGTCGCTCACGCGGCTGGTCGTCGACGAAGCCGACGAGCCTGATCCCGTACTCGGGATGCTTCAGATACTTGTAAGCGATCAGCTGCCCGACGCGTCCTGCGCCGACGATGATCGTGTTCTGCACGTACTCGGGACGGCGGCGGCAAATCGCACGGGCGAAGCCGCGACAGAGCGGAATCAGCACGATCGCGAACGCCCAGAACGCGGTTGTCTTCTCGAGGTCGGGCGTAAACAGCCCGGTCGCATGGCCGAGGCCGTACACCACCCACACCGAGACCGTGACGAGGTGGAAGACGCCGACGACGTCGTCGACCGTCGAGTGATCCGTGCGCTCTTCGTCGCGGTCGTAGAGCTTGTAGAGCTTCGCAGCCACGACCCACGCCGGCAGCGCGACCAAGAAGAGCAGCCACTTCGGGGACGGGGTGAGTCGCTCGAGCAGCGTCGTACGGTGGGTGAAGAACGCCTGGGCGAGTAAGAGCGACACGATCAGGCCGACCATGTCGGCGGCAAGAAGCGCGCGCCGGACGAGCCAGCCGCGGCCGTGCGTCACCGGCCCGGCTACCTGCGACGCCGCGGCTCTCCTCGTCGTTTCGGCGACCGACGTCCCGGTTTGCCGGTGAGCTCCAACTGCAGGCTGCGCCTGCATCCCCCTGAACGCCTCCCCTCGTATCGCGACCCGTCCTCCTTAGAAGGGGCTGTTCGAGGGTCGCGTTACCCGCTTTCGGCGACTCTAACCCTCATCTGGGCGGGGTCTACTCGGCGCGCCGGGACAACAGCGGAAAACGCGAGAAAAAGAGCGCCCTACCGCGGGAGAGCGACGCAGGCCGAAACCGGCCGGCCGCCGTGGAGGAAGTACGCGAGCAGCTCCGCGGCCGGGATGTATGTCGCCTGGCCTTGAACGCAGATCGGAACCGTGACCCCCTGCTGGACGCTGAACGGCGCGGGGTCGTAGACGGCCCGTCCGGCCGAATGGACCGACCCGATCGCCGATCCGATCGCACCGGCAACCCAGAGCGAAAGCACGACCGCGGCCGTGACGCCGGCGATCAGCGCGATCTTCGATACCGGAGCCGGCCACGAGCCGACCGGTCGCTCGATCAGCCCGGTCAGCCGGTCGATGAGGTCGTCGGGAGCGCGTGGCCGCTCGGCCGACAGCCGGCGCTCGAGATCTGTTTCGTAGTCGCGTGTGCGACGCATCGAGTCAGGGATGTCCTTTGAGCCGCTCCAGCTCCGGCCCGTAGGGATTGAGCTTCCGCGCGTGAGCGATCGCGGCGCGACGTTCGCCACCGGTCGCGACGACGGCGATGTCGTACCAGGTCTGCCAGTCGCCGGGGTCCTTGGCAGCCGACTCGCGGAGCGCGCGCAACCCCGCCCGTTCCTCGCCCGCGACCACCTTGGTCTCGCCGAGCACTCGCAGGGCCACCGCCGACCATGGAGCCCACCGATGAGCTTTATCCGCCTGGGAGACTGCCTTGCGACCGGTGCCCGTGGGAACTCCAGCCTCCGCGGTGGCGAGTGCGATGTTCCCGATCAGGCCGACGAAGGCGACGAGAGCGGCCAGGCCTGCGGTCAAGCCGAGCGCGACTCGGAGCGGAACGCCCACCGCGAAGCGCGGTTCGCGGCCACGTGCTGCTGCGACGACCGCGGCTCCAGCAAAGAGGGCGAGCAGCGTCACGGCGGGCATTTGCCAGTCCCAGTCCACGCCGGCGTGCGCGAGGAAGACGACATACGCCCCGAACGCGGCGGCCACGAGCGGATGCGCTCGCGCTCGGATCGCCGCGAGCACGGGAATCGCGAGCAGCACTGCCAAGAGGCCGAAGCCGATCAGACCACCTTCGGCGAGGGTCTGAACGTACAAGCTGTGGGCATCCTCGACGAAGAAGTCCGACCTGCGATGGGCGAGCCACCAGCGACCGAAGCTCCCCGCTCCGGAGCCTGCAATCGGATGCGCCCTGAAGTCGTCGAGTGCCGAGCGCCAGAGGACGATCCGTCCGTCGTTCGACAGGGACAGCAGTCTGCTGTTCAGGTCGTTCGCGCGGGTCGGGGTCGAGAAGAACGAGTCGTAGGCGTGGCGGGCGAGCGTCGGCGGAGCGCCGTAGACGGCCGAGCCGCCGATCAATACGAACAGAGTGCCGGCGACAGCCGCCGCACCGGCAGCCCGGCGCATCGACGGGCCGACCCGCAGGCGTGAGAGCCAGGCGGCGTACACCGTCCCCACGAGTGCCTGCGCCGCGCCCAGCACCACCAGCTCCGCGGCGTACGTGTGGCCGGCGTGTGTCGCCGCGCTCATGGTGGCCGACTGACCCGTCAGAGCCGATGCATGTGACGCGATGGCAACGGCGACGGCGGGAAGCGGGGCAAGCAGCACCAGGGCGGCAAGGAGGCGAAGCCGGCTGGGGCTGAGGGCAAAGGTGGCCGCCAGGCCGAGCGCGACCGACCACGCGGCACCACGGCTGAAGGTGAAGTACAAGGTCGGCGCGAGCGGGACGATCGCGGTCGCCGCGGCGACGCGCAGGATGCGCCCGCGCCCGGCAACCGCTACCCCGAACGCGACGAGCGCTCCGATGCCCGCGAAGACGCCGAGCGCGTTCCAGTATCCGATCGGCGCGTACAACCTCCCGTTGGCAACCGGGTCGGGCGTATTGAAGTGGCCCGGAAAGAGCCGTGTCGCGAGCGAGTACACGGAGACGGCGGCGGCTCCGAGCGCAAGACCGCCGAGCCAGAGGCTCAAACGGCCACGTCGCACGATCAACAGCGAGGCGGCGACGGCCGTGAGGTACTCGAGGGAGCGCTGTCCGTCGTTGACGGCAACCGCCGCTGAGCCCGACCAGGCCGCCGACGCGAAGGTGTAGATGCAAACCGCGAGCGCGGCCCCGATCCAGGCGAGGTCGAGCTCGCCCCATCGCGGCGCGGTCAACGTGACGGCGACGATCACCACCCAGGCGAAGGCGATCGCCGCCCAGCCGAACGACGTCGCGTTGAACCCGCCGCTGGCTGATGCCACTCCGACGACGGCGAGAAACGGCAACGTCAGCACCACGGCGCGCCCCCAAAGGGCGGCATCGCGTGCCGTCGACGGAACCCTGAGCTCGACGATCGTCCCGGCCGTCACTGCTCGATCAGATCGCGGAGCGTGTCGAGCGTGCGGTGAAGGGCGAGGTCAACCACGGTCGTCTGCATGCCGAGCAGCTCGCCGATCTGACGCGTGGTGAGGTCGGCGCCGTAGCGGAGCGCAATCAGCTCACGGTCGCGGTCGCAGAGCCCGGCGACAGCGGCGCCAAGGCGCGTTCGCGCCACCACGTCCGCCTCGAGCTCGCGAGGCGCGCCGAAGTGCTCGACGATCTGACGGCCGGCGATCCCGACCAGCCATGCCGTGGCGTCCTCCTTGCGCCCGTCGAAGCGGTGGCGGTAATGCAACGCGCGCTCGCAAGTCGCCGACGTCACGGCCTCCGCGTCGGGCCCGTCTCCGATTCGGTAGGCGACGTACGCATAGACGCGTCGGATCAGCGGCTGCGGGTCGTCGAAAGGATCCCGCCCGGGCACCCGATCACCCTAATGTGACTCGGATGGAAGTCGCGCTGGTTCACGACTACCTCACGCAACGCGGCGGCGCAGAGCGCGTCGTGCTGTCGCTGACGCGAGCCTTCCCCGGCGCCCCGGTCTTCACGTCGCTTTACGAACCTTCTGCCACGTTCCCGGAGTTTGCGGACGTCGATGTCAGAACGCTTCCGATCGACAGGATCGGGCCGCTCCGCCGGCACCATCGAGCCGCACTGCCGCTTCTCGCTTCGTCGTTCTCGCTCCTACGGGTCGCGGCCGACGTCGTCATCTGCAGCTCGAGCGGCTGGGCGCACGGCGCACGCGTTGACGGCAAGAAGCTCGTCTACTGCCACACGCCGGCGCGATGGCTCTACCAATCCAAGCGCTATCTTCGTGGCCGCGGTCGAGCGGTGCAGGCCGCCGCCGGACTCTTGAGATCGCCGCTCGAGCGCTGGGACAAGCAAGCGGCGACTTCGGCCGACGCCTACCTTGCCAACTCGACGGTCGTGGCGGAGCGGATCAGGTCGATCTACGGCATCGATGCGGATGTCGTGCCACCGCCGCCGGCGATCACCCCCGACGGCCCGGCGCGGCCGATTCCGGGAATCGACCCGGGCTTCATGCTCACGGTGTCACGGCTTCTCCCCTACAAGAACGTCGACGCGATCACCGCCGCCTTTCGGCAGCTCACGGACGAGCGGCTCGTGATCGTCGGAGCCGGCCCGGAGGCGCAACGGCTGCGGAGCATCGCTCCATCGAACGTCGCGTTCGTGGGAACCGTCGACGACACCCAGCTCCGGTGGCTCTATGCCGGCTGCCGGGCCGTGGTCGCAGCATCGCACGAGGACTTCGGCCTCGCGCCGCTCGAGGCGGCGACGTTCGGCAAGCCGACGGCGGCCCTGCGCTGGGGCGGCTTCCTGGACACGGTCGCCGAGGGACGGACCGGACTGTTCTTCGACGAGCCGACAGCGGAGGCGATCGCGGGCGCGATCGACGCACTCCGAAGCTCGGACTGGCCGGAGGAGGCGATTCGAGAATCGGCCGCGCGCTTCTCGGAGGATCGGTTCGTGGAACGCGTCACCGGAGCGGTTGACGGGGTCCGGTATCGCTAGACGTGGAAGCCAAGGGTCGCCCGGACTATCGTGGCTCGAGGGCCGGAGCGGTTTCCGTCGGGCATCACACGGGCATCGAAGGACTGCGATGAGCGAGCACAACAGCGGAGGTAACGGATCGGTCGCCGGCCGGCCGGCGGTCGGCGTGGTCGCGCCCTCTCTGCTCGCGCGGACGCTGGCCGCCGCGCTCGAGCACGACGGGCTCGACGCGCACGTCCGGGTGAAGGGCAGGTCGTACGAGCTCGATGCCCTCGTGATCGCAGTCGAGACGCCGACCGGCGGCGCCGCCGCGATCCGCGAGCATCGCGGCGGCCGCGAGGCGGCTCGCGTCGTGGTCGTTGCGGAGCGGGCCACTCCCGCGGAGGCGCGGCAGCTGATGGTCGACGACGTCCCGGGTCTCGTCCTCGACAGCCAGGCCACCGAGAGGCTCGCGCCCACCGTGCGCGCGGTGCTCTCGGACCAGATCTGCTACCCGGTCGAACTGATGCCGACGAGGCTGAGGTCGGCATTGTCGAGCCGCGAGAAGCAGGTCCTGGGGATGGTCGTCCTAGGCTTCGGCAACGCCGAGATCGCGGCGAAGCTCCACGTCTCGGAGAGCACCGTCAAGAGCCATCTCTCCTCGGCCTTCGCGACGATGGGAGTGGGGTCGCGGAAGCAGGCGGTGGCGCTGATCCTCGATCCGGACGCCGGGTTCGGAACGGGGATCCTGGCGATCACCGGGTCAGGGCCGACCGACCGCGAAGGGGGTTGACGCGTGGCGGGAAGCAGGCAGAGTACGGCCGTCGTGGCGGTGGGGAGGCCTTCACGGGAGGATGTGCTGTCGGCGCACCCGTCGGTGCCCGAGCGCGTCGTCTACCGCGAGTTCGTCAACGAGACCGTCGTCCTGAACCTCGAGACCGGCACGTATCACGGGCTGAACCCATCCGGCGGCAAGATGCTCGAGACGCTGGGCAGCGCTGCGACGGTCAAAGAGGCAGCGGAGCGGCTCGCCGAGCATTTCGGCCGGCCGCTCAGTGAGATCGAGGAGGACCTCTACGACTTCTGCGTCCGCTTGCACGAGCGCGGCCTGGTCGAGCTGACCCATCGCTGAGCGCCCGCGGACGTGAGCAGCCCGAATCCATCCCCCGTCATCGTCACGTCGAGTCGGGACGAGGGCGGCTTGCTCGTCCTCGACTGCGTCCGCAAGCGATGGGGAGCGCAGACCGTGCTCCGCGACGTCGGGCTCTCCGTGCAGCGGGGGTCCGTCGTATCCATCGGCGGGGCAAACGGAGCGGGAAAGACCACCTTGCTGCGAATCGCCGCCGGGCTGATCCGGCCGGAGTCTGGCACGGTCGAGGTCGACGGCCTTCATCCGGAGCGCGATCGACGCAGCTACCTGCGCCGGACCGCGCTGCTCTCGGCCGGGGACCGTGCCCTCTACGCCCGGCTCTCTCCGCGCCGGCATCTCGATCTCGGGGCGCGGCTCGCGCTGTTGTCCGCAGGGGAGAGAAGGAGGGCCGTCCAGCGATCGCTCGCCAGGTTCGCGCTCGACGAGTTCGCCGACCGCCGTGCGGATCGCCTTTCGACCGGCCAGCGTCAGCGCGTTCGGCTGGCCATGGCGCTCGTTCACGATCCCGAGCTCGTCCTCCTCGACGAGCCCGCGAACAGCCTCGATCGGAGCGGCCTGGAGCTGCTGACGGCGTACCTCGACGATCTCTGCGCCCGCGGTGGCGCGGGCGTCTGGTGCGCTCCGGAGTCGTCGGCGACACCGCTGGGCGCCGACACGGCCCTGCGGCTCGCCGACGGGGAGCTTCGGCCGGCATGACGCAGGCTGCGATTTCAACCGGCGAGCCCACCCGGCTCGACACCGGGCGGGCGTACCTTGCAGCGACGATCGGCATCGTCCGCCGCGATGCCGCCATTCGCCTCAGCTATCGCGGGTCGATTCTCTCGCAACTGGTCAACGTGCTCTTCAGCCTCGGGATCTTCTACTTCATCTCGAAGCTGGTACGTGTCCCGCCGTTTCAGACGCCGGGCGATTACTTCGCTTTCGCGGTCGTCGGCATCGTCGTCTTCGGCATCGTCCGTTCCTCGCTCAGCATCCCTGCCGGCTTGCGGCAGGAGCTCGTCGCAGGAACCTACGAGCGCCTCGTTCTCTCGCCGTTCGGCGCAACCGCGTCGACCGTCGCGCTGATGGTGTTCCCGATCCTCTTCGCGATGTCGATCGCGATCCTCGAGCTGTCGGTTGCCGTGATCGTGTTCGGGCTACAGCTGCAGTGGTCAACGGCGCCGCTCGCCGTCCCGCTGGGCATCGCCGGTGCGCTCGCCTTCGCCCCCTTCGCCCTGCTCTTTGCCGCCATCACTGTCGCGTTCAAGCAGGCTCCCGGACAGAACGCTGCGATCGCCGTGATCTCGTTCGCCTCCGGAATGTACTTCCCGGTCGCTCTGCTTCCGTGGTGGCTCGAGTGGATCTCCAAGGTTCAGCCGTTCACGCCGACGGTCGATCTGCTGCGGCACGTCCTGGTCGGCTTTCCGCTCTCCGAGTCGCCGGCCGTCGCGCTAGCGAAGATCGCCGCTTTTGTCGTCATCGGCATCCCGATCGGCGTCGCGCTGGTCTCGACGGCCGGCCGCTACGGGCGCAAGCGCGGCACCATCATCGAGTACTGAACGAGGCGATGACGGCAGCCCGAAACAGCGTCCAGACGCTCGAGAGACTCGGATCGCGCTCGTCCGCGGCGACGCGGAAGGCGTCGCTCACCCTCGAGGTGGTCGGTGTCTATCTGCACGTTCGCTGGCTGCTGCGCCGAAACGGACCGGTTCCCGCGGTGTCGATGCTCCGTGGCGGTCTCGACCGCCCTGCACTGTGGTCGGTCGAAGCCGAGCGGACCCGCCTCCTGCGCGGCCTGGCCTGCGGCCGCGCAGTCGTGAAGGTGCTCAAGCTTCTTCCCACCGACAGCCGTTGCCTGATGCGGTCACTCGTGCTCACGCGCGTGCTCGCCCGTCGAGGCGTCTACGCCGAGGTCGTGATCGGCGTCCGCGCGGATCCGAGCTTCGCCGCCCACGCCTGGGTGGAAGTCGACGGCCGCCCGGTCCTCGCCGCGGACGAGTCGGCATACCGCCGGCTCGTGGCGATCTGACGGCTCAGGAGTCCGTCGATTCCCGGGGCGGCTCGTCGTCGGCAACCCCTGCGCGACTCGACTCGGCGAGCCGACGCGCTCGGCGCCACGACCGCAGGCCGGGAAGCGCCCAGCGCCCGAGCCAGAGCGGCCGGTAGAGGTAGCTGAGCGCAAGACCGCCGGGACCGCGCCGTGCGATCGGATAGCGAAGCCGCATGAACGTCGGGGAGGGCGCCAGCTTCGCGACGACGAAAGCAACCTTTGCCCGCGGCCCGTCCGCGCGGGCGAGGAAGTAGAACCCCCGCGAGGTCGGCGCAGGCGTCAAGAGGCTGAGCGCCTCCCGTTCGCCGAGCACAGGCGGCTCTGCTCCGAGCTCGTCGAGAAAGGCGCGGCCGCGTGCACTGAGGGAGAGCGCTCCCGCGAACGCTGTCCATCCACCCATCTCCCGAGCCAGCTCTGCCGCTCTGCGCCAGGTCATCGAATCTGCAACCACGAGTGCCTTCTCGAGATCGTCGAAGATCGCGCGCTGGCCAACGCCGTGCTGAGCCGCGTGCAAGGCGACGATCGCGCAGCGCGCGGCATCGTTCGGGATCTCCACGCGCTCGCCCGCAACGACGGCGGACTCGGTCTCGTTCGAGATGACGCGCCACACCTGGCGCTGGTCGGCGCCGACAAGCGACCAGTGCAGCTCGACGGGAAGGCGTCCGACAGCAACCCAGACACTTGCGTGCTCGCGACCAGGCTCGTCGGGAAGGATGACGGCCCGCGAGTATCCAAGGCTCCGAAGGGCCGCCTCAGCGTCGTCGACCCACTCGCGGGCGACCAGCAGGTCGACGTCGATCGAGATGCGGGGCTGTCCCCCACCCTCCAGCCACCACTGCTGCAGCGGGCCTTTGAGCAGGATCGACCGGACGCCCACTCTCTCGAGCGCTGCGATCGCCTCCGCGGATGCCCGCTCGACTCGCAACGCCTCGGCGACGACACGTGGGTCGCGACTCATCCGGCCCGCCCGTGGTGGCGTCTGCGGGAGGCGTCGTCAGGACGAGAGCGCGGATGGACATCTACACGCGCCGCACCCGCGGAGCGCGGTGCAGTCTCGCGCTTTCGCGCTCCAAGGAGCAGTGCCGTCAGGACGGCGACCCGCCTCAGCGGCGGCCAGCCCCACCCGAGCTCGCCGTAGCCGCGTACGGCGCCGATCACGGCGCCACGCTGATGGGCATGTGCGTGCGCTATCGCAAGCTCAATCACGGCGGCGCGGTACTTGGCCGAGAGCAGCTCCTGGTCGCTCCGGGTCAGCCGATGTCGGTCCGCCAACCCACGAAGCGCCGAGACCTTGCCGGCACCCAACTTCGACCTCTCGATCGTCTGCCCCGTCTGCCCTCCATGGATCCTGTATCGGCCGAGTCGCTCATCGAGGTAGATGCACCGGAAGCCATGCGCCCCGAGCTCTAGGAACAGCCCCAGATCGACCGCTGTCCCAGCGTCGGTGGGGAAGAAGTCGATCTCGACGAGCGCCTCTCTCCGGAACAGGGTCGTGACAAGCGAGTAGCACGTGTGCCGGAGCTCCCGCGTGAGGACGTCGTCGTGGACGGCCGTCTGAAACTGCGCGCGCCCGTAAGCCGCCGAGTAGGCCTCGGTCTCGGCCTGAAGCACGGCTCCTTCCGGCGAGATCAGAAAGTGATCGGTCGTGCAGAATGCACACTCCGGGTGTCTCTCGAGAGCTGCGGCAGTCCGCTCGAGGAACGTCGGCTCCCACTCGTCATCGTCGTCGAGCATCGCGACGAGCTCATTGTGTGTAGCCGAGAGCGCTTGTGTCCTGTTTCGAAGCTGCCCGAGCGGCGTCTCGTTCTGCAGGTGCCGAATCGGCAACCGCGATCGGAAGTACGCAACGATCTCGCGCGTCCCCTCATCCTCTCCGTCCTGAGAGACGATTACCTCGTCGGGCTGCCTGGTCTGCCGCATCACCGACGACAAGCACTGCTCCAGGAGTCCGGGACGCGCCCGGGTCGGCACGGCTACCGAAACGCCCGGCTCCCGGGGTGTGAGGGTGGCGTGCTTCGGGACCGCGGACTCCTGCACGCCGGACGAGAACAGCCGCGGCTCCACGGTCATGCGGTCACTCGGTTCGCGAGCGCTTCTTCCCATCGGTCGGCCATGAGCGGGACGCCGAAGTCCGCGAGAGCCCGCGAACGACCACGCGATCCGAGCTCCAGCGCGAGAGCCTCGTCGCTCAAGGCTTGCTGCACGGCGTCCGCCATCTGACGAGGGTCGTTGGGGGTGACGAGAAGACCCTCTCTTCCGTGGGTGATGATCTCGGGTATTCCACCCGACCTCGTCGCGACGATTGGCTTTCTTCGCACCATCGCCTCGAGAATCACCAATCCGAAAGGCTCATCGACCGATGCGTTCACGACGGCGTCGGCGGCCGAGTACCAGGGTCCGACTTCGCGCTGGTGGCCGACGAAGCGCACATGCTCGTCGAGTTCGAGATCCCGCGCCAGTGCCCTGAGCCGCGCCTCGTAGTCGCCCTCCCAACCGAGGATCGCGCCACCGACGACGAGGAAGCGCGCCGACGGCATCCGCTGCGAGAGGAGCGCCGCGGCCCGAAGAAACGTCTCCTGCCCCTTCCAGGCCTGGAGGCGCCCCACGAGCGCGACCACGGGATTGTCTGCCCAGCCGAGCTCGCACCGCAACCGTCGAGCTTGTTCCGCCTCGTGGGAGAGTCGAGAGTCGTCCGGAAAGTCGACTGCGTTGTGGATCGTCGTCACCGGGCGACGAGGGCGCATCCCACGATGGCCGGCCGCAACCGCCTCGCTCACAGCGACGATCAAGTCTGCTCCCAGCAGGGTTGCGGACCGATCCCAGCCGAACGGCCGTGCTCGGGGAATGTTGTGCGACCACCAGACCCGATACGCCCCGGTTCCACGGGCGGCTGCGACACCGATGAGGTGGCCACGGCCGAGGTTCGAGATCAGGACATTGCTCCTCTGCTTCCGAACGGCCGACCGGAGTGCCCGAGTGGTTCGGGCGAGCCAACCCGCGTTGCGGACCCTGCCCGCCGGGAGGATCGTCAGAGGAACGTCGCGCTCCTCCAGCCACCCCGTCAAAGGCCCCTCGCCGAGCACGGCAGCGTGAACGGCGACGCCGCGGTCTCGCAACTCTCCCGTCAAAGAAGCAAAGACTCGCTCCGAGCCGCCGGCAACCGAACTGGGGCTGAAGAACATCAGCGGAGACGAGGACCTCACGGACTAGTGAGTTCGCCCGCCGGACTCGAGAATGTCTCCGATGAACGCCGACACGTGACGCCGCTGACGTTCCCTCGAGAACAGCGGCGCATGCCGAGGCACGAGCGCCTTCCGCTCCTCCACCTCGGCGGCAGTCACCTGCGTCATGAGCGTCGCAAGAGCGTCGATGTACTCCTCGTCCCAAGGCGCTGCTCCGGGCAGTCGCCACAGCCAACCGTCGTCGAGGTCATAGGCAAGCGGTATCTGTCCGGTCACGACCGGCAGCCCTGCCTCCAGGTACTCGCTGAGCTTCGTCGTGTACCGAAACGAGCCGACCCTGTCACGACTCTGCGGAAGGCTCGCGACATCGAGCGCCCGCAGGTGATCCGAGACCGCTGCTCGAGGGACCGACCCGATCAGATGCACCCGTCCGTCGAGTTCCCGGTCGGCTAGCCGCTCGATCTGCGCTCGGCCGCCTCCGTCCCCGATGATCAGAACGTGGATGTCTGGTCGGACCGTTCGCGCCAGGGCCCGCACGAGCTCGTACCCGTAGCAATAGCCCACTCGTTGGTTCCAGACGAGCGAGCCGACGATGCCGAATACGAGCGCACCGGATGGGATCCCGAAACGGGAGCGCAGCTGCTCGCGGCTTGCGGAGCCGACAGGCGCCTCGGCCCAGCTTGCGGCCGTCATGGCCCGCGGCGCACCGAGAGTCAAGGCGCGGCCGGCGAGGTACGGTGACCAGGCGATACAACCGGCGCTCAGCCTGAAGAGCAGTCTTTCATAGGCGTGAGCAGCCGGACCGATCCGCGGATGGCGGCTTCCCACGTAGGGTCCAACTGCGTCACCGCTCGACACGACGTACGGAGTCCCGTCCCGCAGTCGCGCCCCCATGACGGCGAGCCCGCCCGCAACACCGGTTCCCTCCATCACGACGAGATCCGGCCGGAGCCGCCTGACGTCGCGAAGGAGCTCCCTTCCTGCGGTGGGCTTTGCGGAGCGGTCGAACGGCAGCACCATCGGCCGAAAGTCGGCGAGGAGCTCCACGATCCGGCTCTCCTCGTGATGGCCCGTGCCTTGGGTCGCAAAGCAGACGATCCTGCTGCCCATCCCGGGTGTGAGCGTAGTCGCTCACGCCCCTACTCCCGAGATCGAAGGCGATCATCTGCAGGGAATGAGAATCGAGATCCTGATCCGAGGCTCGACGGACGTGAACGCCATCGATCAGGCGAGCGCCCTGCTCGCTGATGCACTGGCCGCTCGCGGTCACACGTCACGCCTGACCAAGTGGGTTCCGGGTCGCTTGGCGCACGAGTGCGCAGGTGCGGACGTGCTCGTCCTTCCGTACAACCCGTTCATGTGGGGCCGGCGCGGGTTTGCACCGACGCTCGTCCGGGATGTCGCCGCGTTACGCCGCCGGCGGCGGCGCCCTGAGCTCGTCCTCCTGATGCACGAGCTCTACGTACCGATAACCGATATCAGGTCGCTCGTGATGGGCGGATGGCAGCGAGCGCAACTTGCGGCACTGCTCACCCTGTCGGATCGGCGCTTCGCCTCGATCGAGACCTGGGCAGCGCGACTCAGTCGCTTTCGTCCCACCGGACACCTCCCCTCCGGCTCGAATGTGCCGGACGCACGCTCCGAGAGGGCGGCGACGAAAGCCGAACTCAGGTCGGAGGGGCTGTTCACCGTTGCAACGCTGAGCACGGGCCACCCCTCCCATCTCGTCTCCTACGTCGAGAGAGTGCTCTCCGGGCTCAGCGCGAAGGGCGTTGCGACGATGTTCCTCCAGCTCGGCGCCGGAGCCGCCGACGCGAAGGTCCCTCGCAACGTCCGCGTAGAGCGCCCCGGCCTGTTGCCGGCCGAGCGACTCGCTGCTCTCCTCGCCGGCTCAGACTTGCTGCTCACGCCGTTCGTCGACGGCGTTTCCACGCGCCGCGGCAGCTTCATGGCCGGTCTTTGCGAGGAGGTCGCAGTGCTCGGAACCGCCGGCAAACACACTGATCCGATGCTGGTCGGGCGCGGCCTCGAACTCGTCGACGTCGGCGATCCGGAGGCATACACAGAACGCGCCGTGGTACTCGCGCTCGACCAGACGAAGCGTGACCGAGTAGCCCACTCGGGGCGGGCGCTCTTCGAGCGCGAGTTCACCTGGGACGCGATTGCCCGGCGGATGCTGGCCTCGGTTTGAGCGCGCAATCCGGCACCTGGTAGTCGTCGCAATTCCGAGCTTGAGGGCGGTCTCGGGCGAGCGGACCACGCAGTCGTGGCGTCGAGTACGTTCTGACGAAGTGCCCATCAACGTGTACCTGATGCGGTCGCACGGGTGGCTCTACGACCAGCTCCTCGACGGCGCCCAACTCGATAGCAGTGCCACGCTGGTCGAGACGCGACGCGAAGCCGAGGTCATCATCTACCTGTCGCCGCCCTGGCCGGATCCAGAGGCACCGGATCGTCTCCGTCGTCTGCGCGTGCCGGAGCTTCGGCGGCTCTTCGTCTTCTCCCAGAGCGACTTCCCCGTTCCCTGGGCGCCTGGGATGTACGCATCGCTCCCCCGCGCACGCGCTCGCTCCGGACTGTTTGGGGGTTTCTACGTCGCCCCGAATCATCGCGGCGAGGACATGCTCTCCGAGGAGCTCGATGCGACTCAGACCCTCCAGCCCGACCTCCTCTGGAGCTTCACGGGAACGCTCTCGAACGCTCCTGTCCGTCGACGTCTGGCTGCGATCGATGACCCTGAGGCGGTCGTTCGTGACACGCAGCACTTCAGCGATGTCGTCCGCTGGAAACGGGACCCGACCGACCCGGAGCGACGCGAAGCGCATCGCACCTATGCCGAGATGCTCGGACGTTCGATGTTCATCGCGTGCGCCCGCGGGCGTGGAGCGAGTTCGATGCGGATCTTCGAGGCGATGCAGGCCGGACGATGCCCGGTGATCATCTCCGACGAATGGCTACCGCCACCGTTTGTCAGATGGCAGGACTGCTCGATCTCCGTGCCTGAGGCACAAGTCGACGAACTTCCGAGCATCCTTCGCGCCAGGCAAGACGAAGCTCTGACACTGGGCCGAAACGCCCGCGCGACGTGGGACCAGTACTTCGGACCCGAACGTCGCTTGCGAACGCTGATCCGTGCCGCCGCCGAATCCGTCAGCACTCTTGACAGGTGTGGCGCCCTTGCTGCTGCGTTCATCCAGCCGGGTACTGCCCGCGTCGCTTTGCGGGAAGCGCGAAGACGCCTTGCCACGGGCCTCGTCGCTGCGCGGCGCATCAAGGTCTGAGCGCTGGGAAAGCTCTACCAGGAAATGGCCCTGCGTGCCGTCGCCGAGCCCAGCAGAGTTGGCACCGGTCAAACCGCCGCGATCATCGGGCCGGCCGATGCGCGCGGCGGCGCAAGACGCGGTCTCGAAAGCGCCAGCCGAAAGCGTAAGCCAGGCGCGGTGCAAGGACCGGGTCTCGGCGAAGCACAGCGGCGGTGCGAGCCAGCCGAACGCGACGTGTAGCCGAGGAGTCGAACACCCCCGCAAGATCGAGGCCGAAGCAGTAGCCGCGGAGCCCTCTGCGTCCCGCGCGCGCGGCAGCCTCGCACTGAACACATTCAACGTGGCGAAGGTTGCGGTCCTCAAGCAGTACGAGCCCCGAACGCCACTTCTTGTACGGATCCTTCGATACCGAATTTACTCGCGCCCGGTACTGGGCGCGTGCGCCCGGAACGGAGACGGCTTCGAGGCCGGCGACCGCCCACTCCAGCCAGAACTGCCAGTCCTCGGAGCTCCGAGCTTCCCACCCGCGGTCGACGATCGGACGGTACGGGTGCGCGACCAGAATCTCGCGACGGAAGACAGTCCCACACGTCGCCGGAAGCTCGTACGAAAGAACCCTGTGGAGGTCGAGCGGCGCGCGGAATACCATCTCGTGGATCTGACGTCCTGTTTCGAGATCAATGACATCGACAGCTGGCAGGTAAACAGCAGCGTCGGACCGAGCGCTCGCTGCGGCAAGCATCGCCTGGCACCATCCCGAGAGAATCCGGTCGTCTGAGGCCAAGATCGCCACCAGCGGAGCCTGGGACGACGCGGCGCCCGTGTTGATTGCGGCAGCGACCCCAAGGTTCTTCTCATGCCGAACAAGGCGCACACGGTTCTGGCGTAGCCGGACGGCCCCGACGGAGCCGTCCTCTGATCCATCGTCGACGACGACGACCTCGACTGAGTCGCCGCCGTCGGCCAGAACGGAATCGATCGCCTCGCCCACGTGGCGCTCGTCGTTGAAACAAGGAATGACGACGGAGATCACCGGCGGCGACGCGGCCGGCCGTTCCTGCGCATGGGTCATCTCCAGCGACGCCCGCGCATGAGGAAATCGAGCACCCCCGTCAGGCGAGCACCGCCGGTGACCCATTCACGCCGCCGAATGGCCCATGCTGCATCTCGGATGGTCCCGAAGGGGTTCGCCCGCCGGTAGCGGTTGTCCACGACGAGGTAGTTCCGGTACAGCCTGTGCTGCGACATGAAGCTCATGCCGTGGCCCCAGTCATGTGGAAATCGAGCTTCCTGCACTACGACCAACCGTCCGAGATCACGAAGTCGAAAGCTCAGGTCGAGGTCTTCGTTGTACATGAACAGCCGCTCGTCAAACCCGCCGACCTGCTCGAACGCCGTCCTTCGGACGACGAGACAGGTGCCGGGAAGCCACTCGGCGTCGCCGTTGGGATGAAAGGCAGGCGTCATGTGGTCGAGGAATGCGGAACAGGCGACGATCGAGGGGTCTTGCATAGCCGTCTCGAGCCGGTTCAGACAATCACGAACGAGGTCGCCGTCGGGGTTGACGAAACAGACGAGGCTCTGCATCCCCATGCGCGCCGCCCTGTTCGCTCCGGCCGCGAAACCGATGTTGTCTTCGCTGTTGTCCCACACGAGCAGGCGATCGCTCTCGCGAAGACCGGGAACGACTCTGCCCGGATCAGAGCGGTAGAGCACGACACACACATCCATCACGTAGCGGCGGAGGCCGGATTTGGCCTCGATTCCGGCACGTCGAGCAGACGGCTGTACACCTCGGCCACGTCCGCAGCAACCCGCCGCGGATCGAAACGGGTCGCGGATTCGGCACCGGCAGCTCCGACCGCCTCGCGGGTCTCACGGTCTCCCGCAAGTCGCGTGAGAATCGCCGCGAGTGGTCCGAACCTCGCCCGTCGGGAAGAGGAAGCCGTTGACGCCGTCGTTGATCATCTCAGCGGGCCCACCGGCGTCGGCGGCAACCACCGTTATGCCCGCCGCCAAGCCCTGGGCAACGACCTGGCCGAACGGCTCCGGTACGAGAGAGGCGTGCACGATCACGTCGAGTCGAGCCAGAACCGGCGCCACGTCGTCGACGTACCCGGCGAAGGTCACCCGTCCGTCAAGGCCGACCTCGCGGGCCAGCGCGCGAATCTCGTCGTCGTAGACCCGGTCGTCCTCGCCGAAGAGAGGCGCGCCGATTATCAATGCACGTTCAGGGCCATCCGGAAACGCGCGCGCAAAAGCATCGACGAAGATGTGCTGCCCTTTCCAACGAGCGATGCGGCCGATCATGCCGACGGTGAATGGCCTATCGGCGCGCCGACGAACGGGTGTGATCGGCCCGATCGGGCTCGGGATAACCCAGCCGTCGACCCCGATCGAAGAGAGTGTCGACTTCGAGTTTGCAATCACGGCGGTCGGCAGCCTCTTGGCTGCGGCGCGAACGACCCCGCTGGCCCGCTCGCCGAGGTAATCAGGAGCGATTCGGTCACGGACGTGCCAGACAACCGGGATGCGAGCGAGCCTGCCGGCGACCCCACCGTAGAGCGCCGCCTTCAACGAGTTCGTGTGCACGAGGTCGGGAGCGAGGCCCCGGAGGCGAGCGGCGAGCCGGAGGGCGTACAGACCCCCGAGCGCGATATCGGGCCCGGCCACGGACAGCGATCCGACGTCATGCCGGTTGCGAGCCCTGGTCGGTGCGGCAAGCGGGAAGACCTCGACCGAGATGCCGGCTTGCTCGAGTTTGCGGACGAGCGGCCCGTCCTCGCCGAGGATGACGTGCGCCTCGACGTCCTGGAACGCGGGGAGCAGCCGTGCAAGTGCGAGCTCACCGCCTGACAGCACGGCGGTGTGATCGAGATAGACGACGCGCAAAGACGTCCTCGGCGCACCGGCCACCACCCGCCGGTAGAGCGCGATGTGACGCTCGGCGGTTCGCGACCATGAGAACTGTTCGGCGTGCGACCGGGCGCGCTCGGCACTCGGCAACGGTCGCGTTCCGTTCCTCGCTGTACTGAGCCGTTCGGCGAGCGCGGACGCGTCGTCGCGCCGAACGACCAGGTCGTCATCGAGCCCTTGGAGCGCCTCCGGGAGACCCCCGACGTCGGTGGCGATCACCGGCGTACCGCAGGCAAGTGCCTCGAGAGCCACGAGCCCGAAGCCCTCGAGCGACCGTGACGGGATGACGCAGACGTCTGCCGCGCGGTAATAGACGGGCAAGAGGCCGTCGTCGACACGCCCAAGGAACCGAACCGTGTCCGACGCGTGCTGTTCAAGTGCCGGCCGACTCGACCCGTCCCCGCCGATGAGGAGAAGCCCGCCCTCCGGCGCGAGCTGTTTCCAGGCCGAGAGGAGGACGTCGACCCCCATGCGCGGCACGAGGCGACGCACCGCCATAACGATCCAGGCGCTTTCGGGCAGACCGAGCTCCGTTCGCGCGGCGACGCGATCGCCCGGAGAGAACCTGTCAACGTCGACGCCGGGTGGGATCACGCTGATCCGCCACGGCGAGAAGCCGTACCGCTCGATCACTAGGCGGCGGAACGCCCTCGACAGGACCACGGCCTCGTCCGCCCGACGATAGGCGAGCCGCTCGACCCGCCGCTTCCCCCACGCCGTGAGCCGCTTGTCGCCACTCGCGACGCCTTCGAGCTCCCACGGCCCGTGGAAGTGAAGAACGCACGGAAGGCGGCGAAGCGGTCTCGACCATAACGGCAAGGCCGCGTAGAGCGCGAAGTGAACGTCGACGAGTTGTGTGTCGGACTGGCGGCGCGCGGCACGGGCGTACTCGAGCACTCGCGAGAGTGAGCGGCGATCCTGCGTGCCCGGCCACGGCGACGGTCGAGCCGGCATCGCCCGCCGGCCCCACCACTACGGCCTGGTGTCGACGCCCGCAATGGCGAGGGCGCCGAGGAGCTCCCGGACGTAGCGATTAAGCCCTCCCGGCTGGTCGGGGAACCACCCCATACCCAGGTGCAAGCTCCTCGGGCTGCGCTCATGATGAGCCACGTCACGTGCTCGCAGCGTCTCGCCGATCCATCGCGGCTCCGATGCTGTCGGCCCATCCCAGAGCAAGCCACGGCAGGAAGGCGACGGCATAGAGGCCACCGTTGAGCCACTGCAAGAGCGTGACCGTCACAATCCCCAGCGCGATCAGGGCGAGCGGATCTCGGCGGAAGCACGCGACGCGGTAGACGACGCGCATGCCGAGAACGAAAACGAAGAGATATCCGACCAGCCCGGGCAGCCCGAGCGCCACCGCCATGTTCGACGGATCGGCTTCAGTGCTGGCCGACACGCCTCCGAACGTCCGTCCCGCGATCGTCGTCGTCCCGATGCCGCGACCTATCGGATCGGAGAACGCCGACTTGATGCCGTCGAGCACGAGGGACACGTGTATACCCACCGTGGACGTCTGCGGGTTCAGTGGATCGGAGAGCCCAGCCACGTCGTGAGAGATCAGCTGCGCGGACGCAGTGGCCGAGTTCGAAGTTGGCGTCGAAGGCCCGTACGACCGAAGCCCCAAAGCGAGTGCGGCCAGCAGCGCCACCCCGACGCCGGCGGCGACCAGGAGCGGTAGCCGCCGACGTGCACCCAGCATGGCGCCGATCGCGACGACCAGCGATACGATCGCGCCCCGCGACGACTCGAGCACGAGCGCGGGGACGAGGAGTGAGAGCGCGAGTGCAGAGAGGACGAGGTAGCGGATCCGGAATGCGGCGCCGATCCAGACGACAATCACGATCGCGAGGTACAGGGCGTATTCCTGGGCCGACGTGAAGCTCGAGAACGGCCTGATCACGCCGTTGACGTTCAGCGACGCGAAGGAGACCTGGTCGATCCAGCGCTGGTCCCACGACGGAAAGCCGGCCGTTGTCTGGATGATCCCGTATGACGCGGCGGCGAGACCGGCGACCGCGATGAGCTTGAACGTCCAGGCGAGGACACGGTCGTCGATCGCGCGTCCGGCCCAGTAGCCAAAGGTCGGCACGAGCACGAAGAGCAGGCCCGCGATCCCTCCGAACACGCTCCCGCCGCGCGGGTTGAGGGCGCCGATCAGAATCAGCACGCTGAGCGCGATGACGCCCTTCGCGAGGCGGGTGTGCGGAGCACCGGCTACACGGCGCATCCCCCAGAGCCCGAGGAGCGCCAGGCCGAGCGGGGCGACAAGGAGCAACGGGTCGAGCCTGTTGGGGACCCCGACCTCCGTTACGAGGCGCCGCACCAGCCCGAGCGTCACGAGCCACACAGCCAGCGTCGGAAGGAGCAGGCGCGGGGAGTAGGCACCCACGCCGGCGATCAGGACGACCACAGACAACGCGACGACCTCCCGCACATGGGTCGGCTCCGGAACAAGGCGGCCGATCGCGAGAAGGCCCGCGAGCAGTACAGCACCGAGTGCCGCCGTCGTGAGAATGCCGCCGGCCCGTGCCGTCGGTGCCGAGACCAGACGTGCGCCGATCATCGAGCCACCACCCGGCGGGTTTCGAGAAGCTCTCCGTACGCCCGTACGACGGCATCCGCCGAGCGACCCCAGGTGAAGCCGGCGGCGCGGCGCCGCGCCGCTTGGCCCATCCGGTCGCGGAGGACGGGATCAGCCGCCAGTACGAGGAGAGCTCGAGCGATGTCGTCAGGAGCTCTGGTTACGAAGAAGCCCGTCTCGCCCTCGACGACGAGGTCCGCGACTCCGTTGACACGTGTCGCCACCACCGGGAGGCCGGATGCCGACGCCTCGAACGCCACCAGCGGCGCCGCCTCGTACTGAGTCGGCAGGACGAAGACATCGGCAGACTGGTAGAAGCGTTCAGTGTCCCGACGCGATCCGAAGAAGTTGATCAGCTCGTCGACATCGAGCTCCTGGGCGAGACGCCGGAAGCGTTTCTCATCACCGCGGCCGATCACCCAGAGACGGATTCCAGCGCGGTCTCGCACCTCGGCGAGTCCTGCGATCACGAGTCCGAGACCTTTCCGATCCCAATCCCCGCCGACGAAGAGGCACACCAGGTCGTGCCCAATGCGATGGGCTTCGCGGAGCTCACAGCGGGTCTGGCGATCGGGTCTGAACCGGTCGAGGTCGACGCCGTTCGGCGTGATCACGATCGGAATGCCCGGGTAGTGCTCCTCGAGCTCGCCTGCAATGCCCTCCGACACGCTGGCGAAGAGCCTCACACGCCCCGGCCGATACGAGAACCGCTCCGCGGCGATCGCCAGCATTCGCGCCGCGACGCGGTTCAGGGTTCGGAGTCGCGTCGCACCACCCGGAGCCAGTCGTCCTGTCTTCGCAAGCGAGCCGGCGTGGCAGTACTGAACTGTCACCATGTCGGCTCGGTTCGGAGCGATTGCGCCCAGCGAGTGGACGAGCTCCACTCGCGTGCGGGCGAGCGGAACCGAGACTCGAACGAAGAACATGAGGAGCCGCAACGGAATCGGCCGGAGAGGGACGTGCGTGGGACGCCAATCGACAAGCGTTCTCAAATCGGGAGAGAGCTCCGAGGAGAAGACGATGAAGGCGAACCGCGTGTGCGCACGCCTTATTAGCTCGGCAAAGGCGCGCTCCATGCCACCGTCGTCGTGAATGCCGTGCGCCACGAGTGCGACTCGCGGACGGCGCGCCGTCGTCTCGAGCTCGAGTGGCGGCAGCTCGACCGGTTGAACAGAAGTCACCGGTGAGCCTTTCCCGCTTCGGCCGGTCGCTGAGACGTCGGTGTGATCACCACGAAGGAGGCCGAGCCGCCGCTCGTAGAGGGCCGCGGTAGCAGCGGCGATATCCTCCCAGCGGAACTGCTCGGCGCGCCGCCTCGCCGCGAGTCGCTCTCGAGCGAGGGCGATCGGATCCCTGAACCAGAGAGGCGATGCGGGCGGCCATTGCGTCGACATCCCCGGGCGCAACCAAATTGTTCGAGTCGAGCATCATCCGCGGACCCGGCACGTCGTAGGCGACCACAGGCAGCGACGCCGCAAGCATCTCGACGACCGCAAATCCGGAACCCCTCGAGGTACGAGGGAAAGAACCCGAGCGTGCAGTCGGCGAGCAGCGCAGGCAACTCGGCCGGGTCGTATGTCGGAACGACTTCGACGTACGGACGGAGACCGCGCGGAAAGAACCGCTTGACGGCGTCGGCAGTGGAGAACATGCCGCTCGTGCCGATCAGCCGAAAGCGCGCTCCGGGCGCCATTACAGATCACACGCTCGACGATCCTCGGCATATCGGCTGCGCCCTTCCGCCAGTCGAAGGTCCCGACGAACGCGATGCGTGTCACGACTTCCTCGGACGGCGCGAGCGCGAACTCGCTGAGGCGTGAGGCGCTCATCCCGAACGGGAGGACAACGACCTTCCCTCTCTCGATCCCGGCTTGCACGAGGAACTCGGCGTCGTCGTCGTTCGAGACGTTCACCAGATCCGCGTTCAGTACCGTCGCCTGCGCGAAGGCTGCCATCTCGCGCTGGTCAGCCCGCCTCGCGGAATCTCGCAGGACGCGGCCCACGATCCGGCGCGTGCTGAGATGCTGGGGAAAGGAGCTCACGGCGACCCGCTGGCAGAGAAGGACCGAGCGTGCAACGAGAAGCGCTTCACGAGGGAACGTCGCGCGCTCGAACGGGAGATACTCGTGGTCGAAGTCGACGACGTCGTAAGCATCCCCGCGGGAAACGATCAGGTCACGAAGAAACCGGGCGCGCCCCACCCTCACCTGCGACCCGTGGCCCGGGACTTCCTCCGCGAGCGAGACGAGCTCGGGCTGCCACCCGAGCGCTTCGAACTGCTCTGCCAACTCGAGGAAGGGCTTTGCTCCTCCGAATCTCGCATCGAGCGCGGGGGCGCTGACGAAGAGGATCTTCATGACGCCGCCGTGGCTCGCGTTGCCGGGCTCGGAGCGTGCTCGCACCGTCGGCCGCTCTCCTCGGTAACAGCGTTCGAGCGCGTCTGCGAGCCTCGCGACGCCGAACTCCGAGGTCGCCCGCCGCCGGTTGTACGCGCCCATGCGCCGCGGAGTCTTTCGGTCTCCGAGGACGTCGAGCAAGGCTTGCGCCAGCGCTGCGGGCGTCCCTGATGGCGCCAGCGCACCGCCGAGACCCGGATCGACCAGCGAGTCAGGGCCGCCGCCCCGCACCGCGACCACGGCCCGTCCGCTCGCCATCGCCTCGAGCACGACCATGCCGAACGGCTCGCCGACGAAGGAAGGCAGAGCACGGTGCACGTCGCCAGCAAGTCGGGAACGTCGTCGTGGGGAACCTTCCCGACCAGCTCGACGGAGCTGTCCAGCCGCAACATCCGCCGCGCAGACTCGATCGCAGGCCGTTCCGGCCCCTCGCCCGCGATGACGAGCCTCGCATCGGGAATGCCGGCGCGCCAGAAGGCCGAAAGCCTCGACGAGCGCTGTCACGCGTTTCACCGGGTCGAGACGGCCGATGAAGAGAACCGTCGGCGCCTCGGGAAACGACTCTACCCGGAAGCGCGACAGATCGACCCCGAACGGTTGCACCGACACCTTCCTGCGTTCCGCGGGGGGCACGTCTACGACGGCACCCGGTGTCGAGACCAGGACGTGCGACGCGCGCGAGAGCGCCCGGCGGCGAGCAGTCGCAAAGATCGGCGAAGAGACCACGCGCACGAGATCCCCGGCTCGACGCGGTCGCGAAACCCCGGAGCCGTTCGCCCAGCGAAGCGAGCGTGGGCCGACCACGAAGCTCACGTCGCGCGGCGGAACGAAGCAAAGCGGCTCCTGCGGGAACAGCCAGTGGACGGCGTCGAAGCTCGCCGTGCCGCCGTACCTGTCGAAGAGACGACGAATATGACGAGCATGAGCCAACGGCTCCAGGCTCTCCCAGCGCAGACGCCGACCGGTCTCGACGACGTCGAACGGCGGATCCGATGCGAGGTCGGCCTCGCGTGCGCATACGACGAGCTCGTGACCCCGTTCCGCAAGAGCTGAGAACGTCTGCCAGGCGATGAGCCCTTCGCCGTGCTGCGCTCGATCGGTGAGGAGGTCGGCGGCCGAGGCGACGAAGATCCGAAGTGGCTCGGTCGATTCGACGCTCGTGAGCGGTTCTGACGCTGAGACCGGCCTCAACTGCTCCCCTTCTCTGTCGCTCGCCCCGGACGAGCTCGCCTCTTGGCCACACTGCCGACGCACCGCACGCTCCGTCAAACGGCCATCGAGCACTCAGTGGACGCCGACGTCCTCGAGCGCTCGGGCAGGGAAGCGGCTGTCGTCGAGCGAGCGCAGCCACGTCTCAACGGCGAGCAGCCGCCAGACGACCCACGCCCACGCGCCGTCCCTCCTCTCCGGCGGGGCTTCGATGATCCCTGCACGAACGACCTCCGGCCGGACGTAGTCGTTCACTCGCGCGTCGCGGTCGCCCACGAACGCTTTGACCGCGGGCCAGTCGGGCCCCTCGAGGCAATCGACGAACAGCTCGTTGAGGTACGTCTTCTCCCTGCGCAGCCGGATCGAGTCCGGAAGCAAGCCGTCGGTCGCAGCTCGAAGCAAGGGTCTGTCGAACTCGGGATCAAACGAGGCGACCGGCGAAACTCGCAGCATGAGCTCGATGAGCTCGAAATCGTCGAGCAATGGGTGGGCGTCGAGCGCTTCCGGACCGTGCACGCGTCGAAGGTGATCCGAGCCTCCGACGAGTTGCCGGGCCACGATCAGGGAGTCCACGCGGTCGCGCCACCAGAGTGGCCCGTCGCGGCGGGTCTTCCACGCCCAGTCCTCGTCGACGTCGACGAGCGCCGCGGCAGCCCGCACATTGATCCAAGACGGCGCACGCTCCCCGACCGTCCGCCGGCGGCGCCTCAGACGATGGGCGCCCGGCGGGAGTGCTCCCTTTCCACCGTATTCCCAGAGCAGCTCTCCGGCCTGTCGCAAGGTTGGCGTCGTCCCGTACCAGGGGACACGTCGCGCCAGACGCCCGGCGCGGAGCACCCGGCCGTGCCGTACGAGGTCGGCGAGGTAGAAGGCAGCGAGACCGAAGAGCTCGTCGCCGCCCTCGCCATCCAAGACGATGTCGGCGCCGCCGGCCGACGCTGCCGCTGCGAGGCGCTGTAGGAAGTGGAGATTCGGCGACAGCGAGGGAACACGCCAGGCTTGCAGGTAATCGAGGGCAGAAGTGAGCATGCTCGTGGTATGCACCGAGAGCAGCTCGACCGGCAGGGTGATCGAGTCGGCGAGCTCCCGCACCAACCCGCTCTCGTCCATCGCCGGGCGATCCGGGAACGTAGCGCTGTAGCCCCTTAACCGCACGCCGGCCGCGGCCGCTGCTTCAGCAGCGAACGCGGCGACACTGCCCGAATCGAGCCCCCCGCTCACGAGGATCGCAGCGGCGCCGTCAGGCGAGGGCAGGCGCCGCCGCACGGCTCTGCGCACGGCAGTAGCGACCTCATCCGCAAGCTCGCGACGGCCCCCGGTGAGAGGCTCCTCGTAGCGCGGGCTCCAGTACCGCCCCGAGCTCACCCGGCCCCCTTCGACCGTGAGCATCTCCCCGTCGGCGAGACGGCGGATGCCCTCGTAAAGCGTCCGACCGTACGGCGTCGTTCCGCTCACCAGCCAGTGGGTAACCGCGGAGCGATCGGGCATGGGCTGGACCCGCAGCAGATCGAGCAGCAGGCCGAGCTCCGTCGCGAACAGCACCGTGTCCGAGCTGGACGCAACGAAGACGGACGCCGACGCGAGCCGGTCGACGGCGACGAGTCCCGTGCCCGCGGCATCATTCCAGGCGGCGACGGCAAAAGACCCGTGCAGGTGGCCGGGAAGCCGCGAGCCCCAACGAGCGTAGCCCTCCGCTACGAGATCGCCGACAGCAGCGCGCGGGGGAAGTCCGAGCTCGGTCGCGAGTGCGTCGATCTGGTCGAGACGTCCGGCCACGACAGCTGCGCACGACCCCCTGGCGCCGGAGAATCCGTCGAGCGACCGTTCGATCCACGCGACTGTGAGGGCCAACGAGTCCGCGCCCGAGACCGGCTCAATCCGAGCCAGGACGTCCGTTGGAGCACGCGCAAGAGACGGCGACCCTCCGAGCCTTCCGACAATCGCCTGCCTCACCTAACTGCGACCAAGCCGACCAGGCCCGCGGGTCGCACGAACTGCCCGCGGGACCGTCGACGCCTCGTTAACCGGTGGGCGGGGTCGAGAAAGTCAGCTCGTCGTGCGGTGTTCCGGTGGGGAAACTCGCGTCGAGATTCGCTCCCGTCTTCTGCCCGGCGGTGAGCTCACGAAGGGTGCCGTAGTCGACGACCGTCGGCCGCTCATACGCCGGGGTTCCTTGCTCCTTGATCTCCACCGTACTGAACCTCGCTTTTCGCTCGGAGGAACGGTCATAGGACCCTAGCGCACGTTGTCGATCCGGCAAGGACGAAAAACGGGTGAATCGAATCAGGAGTCACAACCGACTACGTGGCGTTCGAGAAGGGATGCGGTCTGAGCAGCCGAGAGGTCGTGTGGGATCTCGAGGACGAACACGCGAACCGAACGCGCCAGCCGTGACGCAAGCTCGAGGTTGCGGGTCAGACGCGCAGGCGTCTGCACGTACGGGAGAAAGGTCGTGCCGAGGAGCGCGGACGGGTCCGGCGGCGCCTCCTCGACGATGCGAGGAGTGGATCCCCCCGGCCGGCTCACGAGCCGGTAGAGGGCGGCGAGGGGCAGCGGCGCACTCTCGAGGGCCGGGCGAAGGTGCACCTTTTCGTCGTCGCCGAGCTTGACTCCGAGCCGGTCGCGTCCGGTGGCGATCGTCGCGAGCTCGTCACGGTCGGCGTTCATGAGCCGTGCGCCGGGGTAACCAACGACCCCTGTCGGTGTCGAGCCCACTGCCAGCACGTCGTCCGTCACGAGCGTGCCTCCGTCTGCAACGAGGTGCATCGCGATCGACGTCTTTCCGGCACCTGAAGAGGCAGTGAGCGCAAGCACGCGTCCGTCGAGGTTGACGGCACTCGCGTGCAGAAGCTCGAGGCCGCGCATCGACGCCGCCAGCGGCAGGGCCTGGGCGACGAAGAGACGCTGCCAGTTCCAAGACGCATCCGGCGCAAGCACCGACGTGATCCGCATGCCGTCGTGAGAGACGACATGCGCCCCGTACCCAGGCGCCTCCACGAGGTAGGCACCATCGCGGTCGACGTCGATCGACATCATCGGCCGCCCGTCACGGAACCGGAAGTCGACGAGCCTCCCGACCTCGACGGCGCTCCACTCTCTCGCGAGCCCGTCGCGCTCGGACACCCGCGTCCAGATGGTGGCCTCGCCGCCGGCTGCGGTCGGGCAGGCGGTCAGCGTCTCGATCTCCTCCGCCGCTCTGACGAGCACCCCGAACGCAGATCCGTACCAGGCGGTCAGCTCGCGCGTCGGAGCTGCGGCCGTCTCAGCCGTCGCCATCCCGCCTCGTCAGCACGACCACCTGGTGGTAGCTCGCCGCCGTGAGCCCGAGCGCCAGTAGCCGGCCGTCCAATGCCCCGAGCAGCCGCGACGCATTGCGCGAGCGATACCGCAGAACCTGCCGGTCGAAGATCGTGAAGAAGCGCATCTGCGCGACCACAACCTGCAGCGGACCGATCGCCTCGGAGAGCATCGCCAGATCGCCCCGTCCGAGCGGCTGCTCGTCATCTGTCCCGAAGCGCTGAATCCCGAACCTGCCGGCGAGCTTGCGGGAGGCACGCAAGATCGGATTCGTCGCCATCGTCTCGACGAACGCCGCGGTTCCGCTCGGCGCAAGACAGGCAGCGAGCGCGGGAACGGCGACGTGCAAGTCGAGGTGGTGAAGGACATACCGACCCGCGGCTCGGTCGAACGCCCGGCCGTTCAACTCACGCGACGGAAACCAGTCGTTCACGAACTCGATGTCGTAAGCGAGCGTCTCCGCAACCTCTCTGGCGCGCGCGACGGACGCAGGACTGACGTCGACAGCGGTGACGCGAGCGCCGCGGTGCGCGAGCCACGCGCTGAGTACTCCCGCTCCGCAGCCGATTTCGAGCACGGTCACCCCCTCGAGCGGTTCGAGGGCGTCGAGCATGGCGGCTGTGTTCGGATCCGGTCCCGCCGCGAATTGGCGAAGGCAAGGCTCGAGCGCCGGGACGTGCTCGTCCCAGAAGCGCTCCTCCCGTGCGCGGCGCTCGACTCCAACCGGCTTAGGCATCAGCGGCCCACGCCGGGCCGCGAGAGAAGATCCGGTAGCGGACGCTTGACCCACCGCCGGTGCCACCAGAGCGCTTTTTCCCGAACCGAGCCGGGTGTAACGAGAGCGCGCGCTCCGACGTACACGGCGTTCCAGAGGTACACGGCGGGGAGCAGTGTGACGAGCGCAGCCTGAGTCGGAAAGTTCCAGTGCGCCCGCACGTAGCGCCAGCGCGAGACGCCGAGTAGCCGCTGGTGCCGGCCACCGGTCGCCTGGCCGCCGACGTGCCGGACCAGCGCGTCGTCGCAGGACCAGACCGTCCAGCCGACGTCCCTCAAACGTCGTGCCAGATCCGTCTCCTCAGAGTAGAGGAAGTAGCGTTCGTCGAATCCGCCGACGGCACGAAAGGCGTCGGTCCTGACCATGAGCGCCGCGCCGACCGGCCAGGCATTGCCGCTCTCGATGTCATGCTGGCCGGGCTCGGCGAAGCGACGCGTGAGCCGATGCTCTACCCGGGCGGGCAACATCACTGCGGCGGTCAGCTCGGACGCGAGCGTCGGGAACTTGTGCAGGCTGGGTCGGGGAACCCCATCCTCGTCGACGAGTTGCGGTCCGACCAGGGCTGCGGAAGGACGTGCCTCGAGCACGTTGCGGAGCGCTCGAACCGCCCCCGGCTCGACGAACGCGTCGTCGTTGAGCAGGAGCAGGTAGTCCAGATTCTCGACAAGGCACGCAACCCCGGCATTGAGGTTCGCCCCGTAGCCGGCGGGACGGTCGTTCAGAATCACGCACCCGACTCTCTCCCGGAGCTCTCTCAGATCGGTTTCTGGGACATGGCGCGGATCGTTGACCACAACCAGGACGTTCGCACGGTCGACGTCGGACGACAGTGCCTCAGCGCAGCGACACGCGCTGCGCGCATCTGCGTGCGTGACGATGACGACGTCCACGTCCAGCAGTACGCTCTCATCGACCACGGTAACGCTCATCGCAACGGGATGACGGCCTGCTCGGGGAGGCGGCCGCTCTCGATGTCCGGTATTGCCGTCCGGATCTGATCCAGCGACCCCTCCGCGCGGACGACGCCTCGCTCGAGGTAGAGCACGCGATCGCAGTAGCGGACGCTCGCGAGTCGATGCGTGACGACGATCATGGTGATGTTCCCCTGAAGCTCGCCGAGCGTGTCGACGATGCGACGCTCGGTGGCCTGATCGAGGTTCGACGTCGCCTCGTCGAGCACGAGGACCGTCGGCCTCGTGTAGAGCGCCCGCGCGAGACCGACCCGCTGTCGTTGCCCACCGGAGAGCCGCACGCCGCGCTCGCCGACGACCGTCTCGAGACCCTCGGGCAGCTCGGCGACGACATCCTCGAGCCCGGCGAGTCGAACCGCCTCGGCCACTCGCCGGTCATCGATGTCGTCGCCGAACCAACCGAGCCCAACGTTTGCTCGAAGTGTGTCGTCGACCAGGTAGACGTCCTGTGGCACGTAGCCGATCGACCGCTGCCAGCCGTCGCGGCACACGGGAAGCGGGATGTCGTCGACGGACACCTCACCCGTTTCCGGGTCGAGCATGCCGAGGACGATGTCGAGGAGGGTGCTCTTGCCGGACCCGGTCGGCCCGATGATGCCGAGGGACTCGCCGGGTAGCACAGTCAAACCGACCTCTCGTAGCGCAGGTTCCGCACGCGTCGGGTAGCGAAAGGTCACATGCTCCAGCCGAAGCTCGCGCTCGAACTGGAGCGCACCGACCGCCGAGCTGCGCTCGTCGGACTCGGCGCCGTACGAGCCGAACGTCTCCAGCTCGTGCTCGACCAGATCGATCGCGGGACTGTTGTACTGGACCTGGTTGTTCAGGAAGAGGATCTGGTTGAGAGCGGGCAGGAATCGAAAGGCACCCGCGAGAACGAGCCCGACCGCGGGCAGAGCGGCGGTCTTCCCGCTGGTCAGGCCGGCGACGGCGACGACGAGCAACGCTCCGATGACGAGCGACGTCTCGAGGATGTAGCGCAGGCTCCCGTTGGCGACGCCCGTACCGCGCATCGCCGCGTTGATCCCCCGCGTCCTGGCGATTGCACCTTCTGCGTAGAACAGGGCCCGGCCGCGTAGCTGGAGCTCCTTGGCCGCCGAGATGCCCTGCATCACGAGCCGGAACCGCTCCTCCTGCAGGCGCTGCACGCGCCGCCCCCTCCGAAGGAGCGCCTCGCGAACGGCGCGCCCCCAGATGAGTGCGATCACCGTGAAATAGACGATGACGGTGACTGCGACCACCGGACTCGCCAGGATGAGACCGATCCCTACGGCGACGGTCGACCGCGACGTTCGCGACCAGGGACACCGACCCGCCGACGACTCCGCTCGTGACCTGGTCGACGGAGGTGAGCACGGTTCGCAGCGTCTCGGACGTGTTGCGCTCGACCCGCAGCAGTTGGGGAGCGTGGGCATGTCCGACCAGAAGCCGCGAGATGAGATCCGCCTGGGCGGCGTTGGTCGCCCCGATCGTCAGCCAGAGGCCGAGCACCGAGAGCGCACTGCGAGCCATGAACAGCACTGCCGCGATAACGAGAAGGACGAGCGCCGTCCGGTACCGGTCACTTCCGCTCAGGCCGAGCCCGTCGATCACGGATCCGGCGACACCGGTCACGGGCTGATCGTCCAAAAGAGCGATGAGCGCGTAAACGAGGATGAGCGCAAAGACGTCGAGGCTCGCGATCAGAGCGCCGTAGACCGCCACGATCTTCAGTCGCCTGCGCTCGGGGGGCCTAACGAGCGCCCACGCGCGACGAACGCCGTCGATCGTCTTCGCGCGCCGGTGAGGAGCCGTCACGACCGGGTCATGGAGTTCATCGACGCTCTCCCCGGCCGTTCGCTCCGACCGGCGTCCGGCGTCTGCCGCGTACGTTGCGCGTTCACGCTCTTGCGAGCGGTAGTCCTGACCGTATCCGTAGGTGTACGCGTCGCCGTACGTTCCCCGCTCCCCGGGGATCGGCCCGGTCACGACGTAGCCGAGCTTCCGGACCGGCGCGGCCGCGAGCAGCCGGCGGATCTCGCGCAGCATCGAGCGGCGCAGCGCCTTCATCCGAGCCACCACGATCACGCCGTCGGCGTCGCACGAGAGCGCGAGCGCGTCGCCGACCCGCAGCACCGGCGGCGAATCGATGAGCACCGTGTCGTACGAGTCGCGGAGGCTCGCGAGGATCGACCTCACCTGCTCGGAGCCGACGAACTCCCCCGGATCGGGCGGGACCGGGCCCGGACACGAGCACGATCGAGACGCCCTGGCTCCGCATCCGACGCGTCGTTCGACCGTTGCCGCTCGCGGCCGGGCCGGCCCAGGCTCGGCGTGCCTGCCGAGGCCCAGGTCGATGGGTTGCAGCGCCTGCTCGAGATCGATCCGATCCGAGGACGACATCGGCGATTCCCGGCGCGCCGACGAGCCGGAAGAAGCGGTCGAGGTACGGGCGGCGTAGGTCGAGATCGACGAGCGCGACCTCCGACCCGACCGCGCCTCGGCGATGGCGAGGTTGGCGGCGGTCGTCGACTTGCCCTCCTGCTCGATGGCGCTCGTGATCAGGATCGTTCGCACGTCGCCGCCGGCGACGCGCACGAAGTCGAGGTTCGCCCGCAGGAGCCGGAACGCCTCGGCGGCGTTGTGCTTCGGCTGGGCAACCATGACGAGCTCGTCGCGCTTTCGCAGCTTCTTCGACGGCGGCGGCAGACGGGCGAGCAGCGGCAGCCCACCGAGCTCCTCGCCGAGCTCACTCGTCGACCGGATGCGCGTGTCGAACGCCTCGAGCCCCAGCGCCAGGCCGATGCCGAGCATCAGGCCGAGCAGTAGCCCGAGGGCGGCGTTTCGCTTCGGGTGCGGCGACACCTGAGCGCCCGGCCCCGCCGGCCGGATCAGCACTGCGCCGCTGGTTTGCAGGGTCTGGAAGCGTCTGCAGCCGCTGGTCGGTCTCGGCGAGGCTCTCGTACAGCGCCGACCCCCTGCGGCCCTGTGCCTCCAGCTTGGCCATCCTCGCCTCGAGCTCACGCTGCGCACGGACGATCGGCTGCGCGTCGAGCTGGTTTCGATAGCGGGTGAAGGCTTTCGCGTACGACGTCGCGAGCAGCTGCGCGACCGATGGCGAGGGATCGGTCACGCGGAATTCGATGATGTTCGAGACGTCGTTCGGGGTGATCGACGTCTCGCCGAGCAGCGCTTCGGGCGATCGAGTCTTTCAGCTTCGCGATCGCCAGCGCCTGAGCAGCCACGTCGGGAACGGACGCGAGGCTCGCCTGGGTGTCGAGCGGCACCGTCCCGCTGGAGGACCCGTTCGGGTTGATGCCGGTGAGTGTCGACGCCAGGTTCTGCTGGTTGATGTAGACGTCGGCGCTGGCTGCGTACTGGGCCGTCTGCCGGTGGGAGAGGTAGTAGGCGACGGCCGGTACGGTGACCGTGCAGAGCGCGATGATCCACCACCGCCGGCGCAGGATTCCGAGATAGGTGTGGATGGACGTTGCCTCGTAGCGCGGAGTGTCCAACGCTCTCCCTGTTCGAACGTTCCGGCGGCCCCGCCCCTGCGGCGTGTCTCCTCGGAGTAGGACGTTCAACAAGCTACCCCACTTGGGCGAGAACGAACCAAATGGCGGAGGCCCGCCCTACGCGGCTGGGACGGGCTCTGCCCCGAGCCTTGCCGGCGCGCCGAACTCGCTGGAGCGGCTCCGGCACCGAGACCGAGCCGTCCTCGTCCTGGAAGTTCTCGAGAATGGCGATCATCGCCCGGGCCGTGACAGCCGTCCCGTTGAGCGTGTGGACGTGCTCGAGCTTGCCGTCGCGGCGGAAGCGGATATTCAGGCGCCGGGCCTGGTAGTCGGTCGTGTTCGAGGTCGACGTCACCTCGCGGTAGCGGGCCTGCCCCGGGAACCACGCCTCGATGTCGTACTTCTTGGCCGCCGAGGAGCCGAGGTCACCGGCGGCGATGTTCAGCACCCGGTAGGGCAGCCCGAGCTCCTGCACCAGCTCCTCCTCGATCGCGAGCAGCCGCTCGTGCTCGTCGCGCGAGCGCTCCGGCTCGCAGAACACGAACATCTCCACCTTGTCGAACTGGTGCACCCGGAACATGCCGCGCGTGTCGCGGCCCGCGGCGCCCGCCTCGCGGCGGAAGCAGGTCGACATGCCGACGTAGCGGAGCGGCAGCCCGGCGACCTCCTCCTTCATGTGGAACGCCGCCAGCGGCACCTCCGACGTGCCCACCAGGTAGAGCCCGTCCTCGGGAACGTCGTAGAAGTCGCCCTTCTCCGACGGGAAGAACCCCGTCCCGTACATCGCCTCCTCGCGCACGAGCACAGGCGGCAGCACCGGCACGTGCCCCTTCTGCACGATCCGCCGCAGCGCCCACTGGTACAGCGCGAGCTCGAGCAGCGCGACGTCACCGACGCGGTAGACGAAGCGCGAGCCCGACACGCGCGCCGCACGCTCGACGTCGATCCAGCCGTGGGCGGCCGCGAGATCGAGGTGGTCGCGCGGCTCGAAGGAGAAGCTCGGCGGGTCGCCGACGACCTTGACGACGACCGCGTCCTCCTCGCTCGCGCCGTCGGGGGTGTCCTCGGCCGGCGGGTTCGGGACGCGGTCGAGCAGCTCCTGCCGCCGCGCCGCCGCGGCCTCCATGCGCTCCTCGAGCTCCTGCAGCTCCGCCTTCACGACGCGCAGCTCCTCGAGCTGCTCCGGCGTCGGCTTGCCCTTCAGCTTCGTCCGCGCGCGCAGCTCGTCGACTCTCGGCACCAGCTCGAGCCACTCGCGATCGGCGGCGAGCAGCTCGTCGAACTGCTCCGCCGCGCCCTTGCGCGCGAGCGCAGCGCGGTAGGCGTCGGGATCGTTGCGGGCTGCGCGGAGGTCGATCACGTCTTCGAGTCTAAGTCCAGAAGCGCCTCGAGCACCTGCGCCACGCCCTCCTCGGCCGCCGGGGGACACACCCAGTCGGCGACCGCCTTCACCCGGTCGTGCGCGTTGTCGACCGCGATCCCGTAGCCGGCCCACTCGACCAGCTCGACGTCGTTCTCGCCGTCGCCGAAGGCGATCGTCTGCTGCTTCGTGAACCCGAGCTGCGACGCGAGGAAGTCGAGCCCCGAGCCCTTGGTCACTCCCTCCCGCGCGAACTCCAGGAAGAACGGCAGCGACTTCGAGATGTGCAGCCGACCGCCGAACCGCTCCCGCATCCGCACCTCGACGCCGTCGAGGTCGGACGGCTCGCCGACGCACACGAGCTTGGTCGGCGGCGCCTGCAGCCAGGCGAGCAGGTCGCCGACGACGTGGAACTCGATGTGCTGGAAGCCCGCGTAGTTGCGCGCCGCGTCGGTCTCGCTCTCGACGTACAGCTCGTCGTCGACGTAGACGTTCGGCGGGTAGCCCTCCTCGAGCACGGCTGCGATCGCCTCGCGCGCCAGCTCGAGCGGGATCGGCTCGTGCCGCAGCCAGCGCCACTCGCCGTCGGTGACGACTGCGCCCTGGTAGCAGATCACCGGGTCGTGGAGCTCGGCGGGCTCGATCGCGCGCCGCACCGACTGCGCCATCCGGCCGGTGACCACGATCACGTGCATCCCGGCCGTCTTCGCCCGCGCCAGCGCGTCCAGCGTCCGCTCGTGCAGCTGCCCGTCCATCCACGTCAGCGTGCGGTCGAAGTCCGTCGCGACGACACGGACGCCGCGCGGGAAGTCGTCGGGGAGCGAGAGGCTCAGCCGTTCAGGTTGCCGCCGGTCGTCTTGACGACGTAGGCCGTCACGTCGGCGATCTGCTTCGTGGTCAGCTGGCCCTTGAAGGACGGCATCGCGCTCCTGCCCTGCGTCACGCGCTGGACCGCCAGCGAGAGCGACGGCGGCGGCTGCACCGTGTCGAGGTTCGGGCCCACCGTCCCGGTCGCGCCCGCGTCCTTGAGGGTGTGGCAGCCCTTGCAGCCGGCCGTCTCGAACACCTGCTTGCCCGCGACCGGGTCGCCGCCCTTGTACTCCGCCGGCACGACGAACGCGGGCGTCGTCGTGACCGTGACCTTGCCGACGACCTTCGTCGGCGTCGGCGTGGTGATCGCCTCACCCGGCTTCGAGGTCGAGCAGCCCGCCAGGACGAGCGCGAGGACGGCGGCGGCGGCGAAGAGCGGCGCGGAGCGGCGCATCGGGCGCTGAGCATATACAGCCGGGCGGGAACCGAGTCCCGAAAGCCGCTGTTCACCCGGGGTTAAGCGCCATCAGCACCTCCACCCCCACGCCTACAATGTGCGCCATGAAACGTCGCTCCTACGGCCGCGACACAGGGCTCACGCTCCGGATGCTGGCGACCACCGGGCTGCTCGGCCTGCTCTACGTCGTCTTCGCGGTCGTACTCTTCTCGCTCTTCAACGTCGGCCTCGCGCCGATGCTCCTGATCGTGATCGGGATCGCCGTCTTCCAGTACTACAGCTCCGACAGGATCGCGCTCGCCGCCTCCGGCGCCAAGATCGTCACCCGCGAGGAGGCCCCGGAGCTGCACGACATGGTCGAGCGGCTCTGCGCGCTGGCCGACCTGCCCAAGCCGCGCGTCGCGATCATGGACACCCCCGTCCCGAACGCGTTCGCGACCGGGCGCTCGCCGAAGCACGCCGCCGTCTGCGTGACCACCGGCCTCTGGAACCGGCTCGAGCCGAAGGAGGTCGAGGGCGTGCTCGCCCACGAGCTCTCCCACATCGCGAACCGCGACGTCCTGATCATGACCGTGGCCAGCTTCTTCGCGATGCTCGCCGCGATGCTCACCCGCTTCGGCCTCTACGCCGGCATGTGGGGCGGCGGCGGCCGCCGCGACAACAACAACAACGGCGTCCCGGTCTGGCTGATCGTGCTCGCCGTCTCGATCGTCACCTACGCGATCAGCTACGTCCTGATCCGCATGATCTCGCGCTACCGCGAGTACTGCGCCGACCGCGGCTCGGCCCTGATCACCGGCGCGCCCGAGTACCTGATGAGCGCACTGCAGAAGATCTCCTCGCAGATGACGCTGATTCCGAACCAGGACCTGCGCCAGGTCGAGGGCATGAACGCCTTCTTCATCGTCCCGGCCAAGGTGAAGGGCGCGGCCGCCGAGCTGTTCATGGATCATCCCCCGCTCGAGAAGCGGATCGCGGCGCTCGCCAAGATCGCCCGCGAGATGGGCCGCCCGGTTGCGTAGCCTGTAGGCCATGGGCCTGCGGGACGCGCTGCTCGGCAAGAAGAAGCTCGCCGAGCCGAAGGAGGACCGCCTCTTCGCGCTCACGACCGCCGCGGTCACGCTGCAGGTCGAGCTCGGGCTCACGACCGCCGGCGTCGGCGCGATCGCCTTCAAGCCGCAGTCCTCGGGCGAGTTCCGGAGCGCGTTCGACGACGTCGACCAGCTCGTCGACGCGGTCGCGCAGCAGTCCGGCTCGACCGTGGAGCGAAAGAGCGACGAGTACGGCTTCGACTGGGTGATCGTCCACGACGACCAGCTCGAGGACCTCGTGACCACCGTGCACGCCGTCGCCGCCGAGCTGACCGCGAAGGGATTCGGGCCGCAGCTGCTCGGCGCGGCGTTTCGGTTCTCAGGCGGCGAGCATCCCGTCTACTGGATCTACGGCTTCAAGCGGGGGACCTTCTGGCCGTTCGTGCCGTCCGGCAACCAGCAGCGCGACAACGCCACCGAGCTCGAGCTCAAGGCGAAGCTCGAGAACGAGCTGCCGATCGAGCCGGACCTGACTCGATGGCTCGCGCTCTTCAACGCACCCATCTAGTAGCGGCGCTCGCCGTCGGCGCGCTCGTCGCGCTCTCGCTCCTCGTCCACTGGCTCGCCTCCCGGCGCTTCAGCGGGCTGTGGATCATGCCCGACGAGGCGACCTACGTGCACCGCGCCCTCCGCCTCTACCAGGAGGGCAAGCTGCCGCTGGTCGGCTCGAGCGGCGCCGGGTACGGCGTCGTCTACCCGATCGTCGCCGGGCTGCCGCTCTCGATCGGCTCGTTCGCGACCGGCGACGCCTGGCTGAAGCCGCTCCAGGCGCTCGTCGTTTCGCTCGCCGCGGTGCCGGTGTTCCTGTACGCACGCCGGCTCGTGCCGCCGCTGTACGCCGTGATCGCAGCGGCGCTCACCCTCGCCTCCCCCCTGCTCCTCTACTCGGGCCTCGTGATGACCGAGGTCGTCTTCTATCCGATCGCCGCGTTCGCCCTGCTCGCGGTCGCGCGCGCGGTCGCGAGCACGACGCTCCGCGACCAGGCGATCGCGCTGGCCCTGATCGTGCTCGCGGTGCTGGCCCGCACCCAGGCGGTCGCCTTCGTCGGCGTGTTCGCCGGCGCCGCCCTGATCGACGCGCTGCTCGCCCGCGACCTGCGGCGGCTGCGCGCGTTCTGGCCGGTGTGGGCGCTGGTCGCCCTCGCAGTACTCGTCGGGCTCGCCCGTCCCGGCGTGCTCGGCGCCTACGCGACGACGATCCAGTCCGGCTACCCGGTCGGCGCCGGCATCCGCATGACCTACGACCACCTCGCCTACGTCGTGATCGCGGTGGGCGTGATCCCGGCCGCCGCCTTCGCCGTGCTGCTCGTCGAGGCGGCCCGGGGGCGCGAGCGCGACGCGCAGGCGCGGGCGTTGATCGCGGTGACGGCGGCGGCGGTCGCGGTCGTCGTCGTCCAGGTCGGCTTCTTCGCCGCGCGCTTCGCCCACCACGTGCTCGGCCGCGACCTCGCCGCGCTGCCGCCGCTGCTCTTCACCGTGTTCGCGCTCTGGCTCGCACGCGGCGGGCCCGGGCGCGTCGCCACCGCGACGCTCTCGGCCTTCGCGGTGCTGGCGATCGCCGCGCTCGCGCCGTGGAACGACCTCAGCTCGGTCGTCGCCCTGCCCGACAGCTTCGACCTCTCCCTGCTCGAGCACCTGCGCCCGCTCTCGCCGGCCGACGTGGTGACCGTCGGGGCACTCGGCCTGCTGGCGCTGTTCGTGCTCGTCCCGAGGCGCTGGCTGCTCGCGCTGCCCGTGGTCGTGCTCGCGCTGCTGACCGCGAGCTCGGTGGTCGCGTCGAACACGATCAGCGGCCTGATCCGGACGAACCAGGCCGAGCTCGTCGGCCCCACCCCGGACTGGATCGACCAGGCCGCCCAGGGCGACGTGACCTACCTGTACGACGGCGAGGAGCTGAACATCCCCTACCAGGAGAAGACCTGGAACAGCCGGATCACGCACGTGCTGACCCTGCGGCCCTACACCGTCTCGGGCCCGATCCAGCAGACGAGCGCGCTGCTCGACCCCTCCGGGCGGCTGCCGATCACGACGCCGTACGTGGTGGCGAGCGACGTCCACCGCTTCGTCGGCACCCCGGTCGCGCACCTCCAGCAGACGGGCGTCCCGACCGGCGGCCTCACGCTGTGGCGGCTGAGCGGGCCGCCGCGGATCTCGATGATCACCAACGCGATCGGGCCGAACGGCGACATGACGGGGCCGGCCGACATCGACGTCTACGGGTGCCGCGGCGGCGAGCTGCAGCTGACGCTGCTGCCCAAGTCGACCAAGGTGGTGCGGATCGACCTCGACGGGAAGACCGTCGCCACCCACGACATCGCCGGGCTCCCCTACTGGAACGGCACCGTGTACGTGCCCGCTTCGCAGACGAGCGACCAGTGCCGGCTTCACGATCTTCCCGCAGCTCCTGCTCGGCTCGACGCGGATCGCGTTCGAGCGGCCGGCGAGCTAGACGTGATCGGCGAAATGAACATCGCGACTGCCGGTGAGCGACCCGAGCTGCTCGAGCCGGCCTGGGAGCGGACGAAGGACACGATGCCGGAGTACAACAACCACGGCGACGTCCTGAACGAGTACTGGCCGCGCCTGACCGAGGAGCGGCAGGACTTCCAGTTCGCCCTCGTCGACGACCGGGACGCGATCCTCGCCCGGGCGCGGTCGATCCCCGTCCGCTGGGACGGGACGGTCGAGCGCTATCCGCTCGTTCCGATCGAGCGCTACGCGGAGTGGCGGCGCCCCGACGGGCAGCTCTTCGATCCCTGGATGCGCGTCCATGAGCGGCTCGGCGCGACCGTCCTCGCACCGGAACCGCAATCGCTGCGGATCACGGGCACAGTCGAAGACTGGGAGACCTGGACGGAGATGAGCTTCCCCGAGAGCGGCGACTACTGGTTTCCCGGCGGACTTGCCACCGTGCGCATCGACCGTGGCGACGACTCCGGCAGCTACTGGGAGCCGAACGTGTGGATGCGCCATGCCCTCTGAGCCGGGCCCGCGACTCGTCTAATCGTCGGGGCCGACGCGCACGAGCATCTTGCCGACGTTGTCGCCGCGGAACAGCCCGGCGAACGCCTCCGGCAGGTGCTCGAGCCCGTCGACGATCGTCTCGCGGTAGACGATCTTCCCCTCGCGCACCCACGCTCCGACCTCCTCGGCAAACGCGCGGAAGCGACCTGAGTGGTCGACCACGATGAACCCCTCGACGCGCAGGCGCTTCGTGACGACCAGCCCCAGGTTGCGCGGCCCCGGCTGCGGCCCCTCGTCGTTGTAGCGCGAGATCGCCCCGCAGGCGATCACGCGGCCGAACGGCTTCAGGGCGAAGAGCGCCGACTCGAGCTGTTTACCGCCGACGTTGTCGAAGTAGACGTCGATCCCCTCGGCGAGCGCCTCTTTGACGGGCGTCGCGTTGTAGTCGAACGCCTCGATCCCGAGCGACTCGAGCCACGCCACCTTCTCCGGCGAGCCGGCGCTCCCGATCACGCGCAGCCCCTTCAGCCGGGCGATCTGCGCCGCCATCGAGCCGACCGCGCCGGCGGCACCCGACACCCAGATCGTCTCGCCCTCCTGCACGCGGCCGACGTCGACGAGCCCGACCCAGGCGGTCAGCCCCGGCATCCCGAGCGCGCCGAGCGAGGCCGACGGCGGCGCCAGCTCGGGGTCGAGCTTGCGCAGCCCCTCGCCGTCGGCGATCCCGCGCTCGCGCCAGCCGAGCCTCGACTGCACCCAGTCGCCCTCTGCGAAGCCCGGGTGACGGGAGGCGACGACGCGACCGACCGCGGCGCCGTCGACCACGTCGCCGATCTCGTAGGGCGGGACGTAGGTGTGCATGCCGGTCATGCGGCCCCGCATGTAGGGATCGACCGAGACGAAGACGTTGCGGACGGCGACCTCGCCCTCAGCCGGTTCCCGGTCGTCGGCCTCGCGGAGCTCGAAGTCGGTCTCGCGCGGCGCCCCGGCCGGCCGAGCCGCGAGAACGACCTCGCGGCTCACGGCGCCGGCGCCGGCAGGTCCGGGATGAAGCCCTCGTTCGACATCATCTCGCGGGCCTCCGCCAGCGAGAGGTCGGCGGGCGGCACGATCGCGTCCGACGGCGAGAGGTCCTCCGGGGGCAGCTGCTCCCCGTGGCTGCGGACGGCGTCGGCGAGCGCGGCGAGGCTCGTCTTCAGCGCCGGCTCGTCGCCCGCCTCGAGCGCGCGGGCGACCTCGTCGTCGAGCTCCTGCAGCTTGTCCCGCAGCCCGTCGTCGACCCGCCACTGGCCCTCGCCGAGCACGCGCACGATCATGACGTCTTCGCCTCCTCTCCACCGCCGTCCCCGAGCTCCTTCGGCGACTCGCTGCCCTGCCCGAGTTCGGCCTTCATCTTCGCCAGCTCGTCGTCGACCTGGGCGCCCTGTGAGAGCTGCGCCAGCTGGCGGTCGATGTCGTCGCCCGAGGAGGTCATGTCCTCGAGCGCGCCCGAGGTGGTGAGCTCGTCGATCGCGTTCGCACGCGCCTGCATCTGCTCGGTCTTGTCCTTCGCCCGCTGCACAGCCAGCCCGACGTCGGCCATCTGCTCGCCGAGCCCCGTCGCCGCCTCGCCGATGCGCACCTGCGCCTCGGCCGCCGAGTACTGCGCCTTGATCACTTCCTTCTGCGTCCGGAACGACTCGACCTTGGTCTGCAGCGTCTTCTCGCCCTCGATCAGCTTCTGCTGCTGGGCCTCGAGCTGCTGGCCCTGCTGCATGATCCCGTCGAGCTGGGCCTGGACGGCCGCCTTGCGCGCGAGCGCCTCCCGGGCGAGGTCCTCCCGGTTCGCCCCGAGCGCCTGGCGGGCCTGCCCGTCGAGCTTGTCGACCTGCTGCTGCATCGAGGTGTACTGCAGCTCGAGGCGCTTCTTCGCCGTCGTCACGTCGGCGATCCCACGCTTCACGTTCTGGAGCTGCCGGAGCTGCTCCTCGTAGGAGTAGTCGAGGGTCTCGTTCGGGTTCTCGGCGCGGTCGAGCAGCTTCGAGAACTTCGCCTTGATGATCGTGGTCGCGCGTCCCATCAGGCCGGGCATATGACGTTCAACTCCTCGGGTCGTGTGGCCCCGTTAGCCTATCGGCGTGCTGGTGGCGCGGAGCATGGACGACCGGTGGCTGTCGAACGCCTACCTCGTCGCGGACGAGCCCGGCGGGGAGGCCGTCTTCGTCGACTCGGGGGCGCCGATCGAGCCGCTCCTGCAGGCGGCGGCCGAGTGGAAGGTGACGCCCCGGTACATCCTGCGGACGCACTCCCACGCCGACCACGTCGCCCACGAGGCCGACCTCGAGCTTCCGGTCGCGCGCGGGTCGATGGAGGTCGGCAAGCTCGTGATCGAGGCGATCCCGACGCCGGGCCACTCCGACGACATGGTCTGCTTCGTCGTCGACGACGAGGCGGCCTTCTCCGGCGACACGCTGTTCAAGGACGCGGTCGGCGGCGGCAACTTCGAGGAGATCAAGGCAGCCGTCATGGACGTCTACATGTCGATGCCGCACGACCGGCGCGTGCTCCCGGGGCACACCGACGAGACGACGATCGGGCGCGAGTGGGAGCACAACCCGTTCGTGCGCGTCTGGCGCGGCGTCGAGCCCGAGGGCGAGGAGCGGGTGAAGGTCGCCGGCCGCGACGCGACGCTGATCGTCTGGTCGCCCGACTACGACGGCAACGGGAAGGCGTGGGTGCGCTTCGACGACGGCGCCGACGCGATCATCGGCGGCTCCCGCGTCGAGCGCTCGGCGTAGGGGCGGCCGTGGACCTTGTCGACGAGCGGATCGAGGCGTACGCGCAGCGTCTGACGTCGCCGCACGAGCCGCTGCTCGCGGAGCTGTCGGCGGAGACGATCCGCGACAACGTCGGCCCGGCCGGCATGCTCACCGGGCCGGTCGCAGGGCGCTTCCTCGAGCTGCTCGTGTGGGGCATGCAGCCGCGGCGGGTGCTCGAGATCGGCACTCTCACCGGCCACTCGGCGCTCGCGATGGCGTCGGCGCTGCCGGCGGACGGCCGCCTCGACGCGTGCGAGCTCGATCCGGCGCGCGCGGCGGTCGCGCAGCAGAACTTCGACCGCTCGCCGCACGGGTCGAAGATCACGCTGCACGTCGGGCCCGCGCTCGAGACGATCGGGCGGCTCGAGGGCGAGTTCGACCTCGTGTTCCTCGACGCCGACAAGGACGGCTACGTCGACTACTACGAGGCGGTGCTGCCGCGCCTGTCGGAGCACGGGCTGATCGCCGCCGACAACACGCTGCTCAGCGGCTCGGTGCTCGACGGCGAGGGCCCGATCGTGCGCTTCAACGAGCACGTCGCCGCCGACCCGCGCTCGGTGCAGGTGCTGCTGACCGTGCGCGACGGGATCACGCTGATCCGCCGGGCGTAGAGCCCGGTGCCTGGCACCAAGGTGCCAGGCACCGATTCGAGGGTCGCGGACACAGCCCTGCCGCGCCTGTCGGCGCACGGGCTGATCGCCGCCGACAACACGCTGCTCAGCGGCTCGGTGCTCGACGGCGAGGGCCCGATCGTGCGCTTCAACGAGCACGTCGCCGCCGACCCGCGCTCGGTGCAGGTGCTGCTGACCGTGCGCGACGGGATCACGCTGATCCGGCGGGCGTAGAGCTCGGTGCCTGGCACCAAGGTGCCAGGCACCGTGCGTTGGCCGGCTAGCAGCCCGTCGCCGGCTGCCGGAAGCCGGGGAACGGGTTCAAGTCGCCCATCAGCGTGTAGCGCCCGATGTTCGTCGAAGGCGACTGGGTCAGCTCCGAGACGTCGTTCGGCGCCGTGCGCATGAACCACGGCAGGAACACCTCGTCCTCGGGGTGGTAGTACCCGTCGTAGCTGACCGAGCCGTCCGGGTTCGCGTTCTGGAAGTACGCGTTCGTCCCCATGGCGAACCCGATCCCCACGACCGGATCACCGGTCTCGAGGATGTTCGTGCAGCCGTACTGCGGTGCCGTCGGCGTCAGCCACGGCTCGACCCAGTTGTTGACGAACGGGTCGTCCGCCCACTCCGAAAGCTCGTGGCTGACGGCATGGATGTCCTGCACCGCCCAGTCCGTGCCACCGGCGGCGCGGGAGTAGAACCCGGGCTGGATGTACGACGCCCAGGCGAACGTCTGCACGGGCGCGTTCCCGTTGCTGTTCCCGGAACCGCCGCCGTTCCCGACCGCGCTCGTCCCGTGGTAGCCGATCACGCAGCAGTTGGCGGGATTGTTGCCTTCGTAGAGGAACACCTGGTTCGTCAGGTAGATCGGAAGGTGTGTCGGATCGGCCTTCGTCTCCAGGTTCTTGATCTTCGACGACCACCAACCGATGTCGATGTCCGCCCCGACGACGCCGCGGCCGCTCACGAGCAGCGTGCCCTGGTTGCGAGGGACGTTAATCGTGACCGGCTGCAGCAGGTTCGGGGTCAACTTCACGTGATACGGGCTCGAGCCGGTCTGGTTGAACTGGGCCCGCATCGTCGCGTCTTCGAGCTGAAGCGGGATTCCCGCATCGCCCTGAGACAAGACGCCGCCCGGCCCCTCGATCAGCGCCGGAGCATTCGGGAACGAGCCCGCCGCCGTCGCCGCCGCCGTCGATCCGTAGTCGTTCGTCGCGAACACCGGCGAGGCAAGCGTGGCTGCGACGACGCTCGATCCGGAGAACGTCAGGCCGTCGATGTTGACGTTGATCGGCGTGATGTCGGCCTGAACGGTCGTCGAGCAGGCAGCGCCCGAGCAGGTGAACGGATCGGCGCCGACCATGTTGTAGCCGTAGGTCACGCCGTCGTTCGGATTGGGCGACGTTGCGAACCAGTGGGCGACCGTGCGAGTCGTCGGCAGGACGGTGGCACCTCCGATCGTGGCGTCCGTCGGCTTCATCGACGATTCGTCGAGCGGGATCGGAGTCACGGTCGCTTTACCGCTCACCCCGCCGGTTCCAACGCCGTTGCCGGCCGATGCGGTCACTGCGAACACGCTCGCCAGAAGCGCGCCGAGCAGCGCAACGAGATAGAGCCTTTGCTTCACGTAGTACCCCCCTTGTTCGTGTCCCGGTCGGGCGATCCGGGACTGCCGGACTGAACCTTAGACGTCTGTTCCCGGATGCGCGTCACTCAATCCTGGTGAGTCGCACGGCGGCGCCCGGCACCCGGCCGGCAGGTCAGAGGCCGAGGTAGGACGCTCCGTTGACGTGCAACGTCGTCCCGCTCGCGAACTCCGCCTCCGGTGAGGCGAGGTAGAGGACGGCCTTCGCGACGTCGAGCGGTGTCGCGACGCGGCCGAACGGGCTCTCGGCCCGGATCGCGTCGGCGCGCGGGCCGGCGAGGCTGTCGGCCGCCATGTCGGTGTCGGTCCACCCCGGGACGACGGTCGTGACGGAGATGCGGTGCTGCGCGAGCGCGCGGGCGAGTGCGTTGCCGAGGCCGACCAGGCCCGCCTTGGCCGCGCCGTAGGCGGGTGCGCGCCGCTCGCCGCGGTAGGCCCCGCGCGACGAGACGTTGACGATCCGCCCGGAGCCGCCGTCGAGCATGTGGCGCACCGCGCACCAGGTGACGTTGGCCGTGCCGAGCAGGTCGACGAGCAGCGTCTGCTCCCAGGCCGCGCGCCACTCCTCATAGGAGCTCGAGATGGGATCGTGCTCGAGGTAGATGCCCGCGTTGTTGACGAGCACCTCGAGCCCGCCGAGCCCGGCTGCCGCCTCGTCGACCATCGCCTGCACGGCAGCCGCATCGCCGAGATCTGCCGTGACGACCACGTGAGGGCCTCCCGGCAGCGACGAGACGACCGCCTCTGCGGAGGCGCGCGAGCGGACGCAGTGCACCGCGACGCGGTCGCCGGCGGCTGCGAACTCCCGTGCGATCGCCGCGCCGATGCCACGCGACGAACCCGTCACCAGGACCGGCCTTCCCACCGGGGCAAGCCTGACAGCTGCCGGCGGTCGACCGGCGATGGACCCATCTGCGCTCCTTCGTCGTAGCCTGGTCGTGTCGACGGTTCCGGTCCGGGCAGCACCGCTCGCCTTGCTCGTCCTCCTGCTCGGCGGGCCGGCGGCGGCGGTCGCCGGCAACCCCTGGAACCTTCGGTGCGCGTCGATGCCGGCCGAGCGAACCGCGCCCGCCCCTGTCCGGAAGGCGGCGCTGCGCTTCTTCCCCTGGGTGCGGCCGGCGGCCAAGGCGCTGGGCGCGGGCCCCGTCTACCTGGTCGCGCTGTCGAGCAGGACGGCAATCTCCCGCGACGGCGACCCGCTCGACGGCTCGGGTTACTACCTCCACCGGGCGCTGCTCGCGGTCGCGCCGAGCTACGGCGGGCGAGTGGAGGTGACGGGGCGCAGGCTGGGCAGGAGCACGCGCCGCGCGGCGCTCGGCTTCGCGACCGACGGCGCAACTGCGTGCTCCGTCCACACGCCGTACGTGTCCTGCGGCTCCCGCCCGCTTCGCTTCGCCCGCGCGCTCGTCGTCCGCCCGCGCGCCGGCTGGCGGATCGTGCGGACCGAGCTGCGGATCGGGCGCACGGGCTGCTTCGCGATCACAGTCTCGGGGCGCCACCTGCGCGCCGTCATCCCGCTCGCCGTCCCCGGGCCCGACTACGGCACGCCCGGCTGGTGACGGGCTTCTAAGGGCGACGGCCGAACAGGCGGTCGAGCCAGCTTCCGCGCCCGGAAGGAGGCTCCTCCTGTTCGGCGGGCAGCAGCTCCGCAAGCGGCTCGGAGACCGGGGCGGTGTACGACTCGAGCTTCGAGACGTCGTCGGCGTGGAGATCGAGGGTGACCTCGCCCTGGCTGATCGCAGCGACGTGCTCGGCGGGCACGTAGCGGGCGCGCGTCAGCACGGTGCCGCCGTCGCCGAAAGTGAGGCCGTTGAAGATGTCGGCGTTGAGATCGCCGGTGACGCGGTCGACCTTGCCGATCTCGTGGCCGTCCGCGTCGAGGACGCTCCAGCCCTGTTCGATCACCTGCCATGCGACGGGGTCGCCGGTCATGCTCCCGCCACTGTACGCCGCGGAGCCGACTGGACGACCGGCTGCCGCAGGCGGATGATCCGCCGCGTGCGGGAGGACCTCCCGACCGGCACCGTCACGTTTCTGTTCACCGACGTCGAAGGCTCGACGCGGCTGTTGCACGAGGTCGGCGCCGAGCGCTACGCGCAGGCGCTCGCCGAGCATCGCGCCGTCGTCCGGCACGCCTCTGACGGGCAGGGAGGCGTCGAGGTGGACACGCAGGGTGACGCGTTCTTCATCGCCTTCCCGACCGCCGGAGGAGCGGCCGCCGCGGCGCGCTCCGCGCTGGATGCGCTCGCCGAGGGCCCGGTCCGGGTGCGCATCGGCCTGCACACGGGGGTTCCGACCCTCACGGACGAGGGATACGTCGGCCTCGACGTCCACCGCGGAGCTCGCATTGCCGCGCTCGCCCACGGCGAGCAGATCCTCGTGTCGCCGACGACGGCCGCACTCCTCGATTCGGAGCCGCTGCGGGACGTCGGCCGGCATCGGCTCAAGGACTTCGATGGAGCAGTCCGCCTGTACCAGCTCGGCGACCGGGCCTTCCCCCCGCTCCGGACGCCCGGAAGCGTCGACCTCCCGACACCCGCGACCAGGTTCCTGGGCCGCGAGCAGGAGCTGTTCGACGCGATCTCGGTCGTGTACGAGCGTGATCCCCGGGTGCTGACGATCACCGGGCCGGGAGGGGCAGGCAAGACTCGCTTCGCGATCGAGCTGGCGCGCCTGCTGGCGGAGGAGGCGGACGGAGGCACCGTCTTCGTTCCGCTCGCCCCGCTTCGCGAGCCGGCGCTCGCGATCGCGACGATCGCCGACCGGCTGGGCGCCTCCTCGCCCGACCCGACGGCGATCGCGGCCCGTGTCGGCGAACGCCGGACGCACCTCGTGTGCGACAACGTCGAGCAGCTGCTGCCGGCCGCCGCCCACTCCCTGGCAGAGCTCGTGGCCGCCGTTCCTGCGCTGCGGCTGTTCGCGACGAGCCGCGAGGTCCTGCGTATCCAGGGCGAGGAGGAGCTCGACCTTCCGCCGCTCACCCGGGGAGAGGCGGTCGCACTCTTCTGCGAGCGAGCGCGGAGCCTGCGGGGCGAGATCCGCCCGACGGACACCGTCGCCGAGCTCTGCGAGCGGCTGGACCGCCTTCCGCTCGCCCTCGAGCTCGCCGCCGCCCGGACGAAGCTGCTCGCGCCGAACGTCCTCCTCGAGCGGCTCGGAAACCGGCTCGACGCGCTCAAGGGCTCGCGCGACGCGGAGGAACGTCACGCCACGCTGAGGGCGACGATCGCCTGGTCGTACGACCTGCTCGACGAGGACGACCGGCAGCTGTTCGCGAGACTCGGCGTCTTCCGGGCCGGTTGCACGCTCGAGACCGCCGAGCTCGTGGCGGACGCGGAACTCGACAACCTCGCGTCGCTCCTCGACAAGAGCCTGCTCCGGCGGCGCACGGGCCGGCTGGGCGAGGAGCGGTACTGGATGCTCGAGACGATTCGCGAGTTCGCGCTCGAGCGCCTTCAGGAGTCGCGCGAGGCGGAGCAGGTCCTCCGCGGGCACGCGGAACGCATGCTCGCGGTCGCCCGCTCCTCGCACCTGGACGAGAACGGCACCGAGTCGAACGTCGCGGCAGGTCTCGCCGAGCGGGAGGACCTTCGCGCTGCACTCGACTGGGCGCAGGACAACGACGTCGAACTCGGCCTGGAGATCGCGACCGAGCTCCAGAACCTCTGGAACGCAGCGGGCCCGGAGGAGGGAATGCGCCGGCTCGAACGGCTGCTCGAGGGCGAGGATGCGATCTCACCCGAGTTGCGGGCGCGTGCACTGCGTGTGTGCGCCGGCACCGCCGACCTGGCGGGCCACGACGCGAAGGCCGAGCGACTGTCCGAGGAGAGCCTGCGGCTCTATCAGGAGCTCGGCGACGAGCGCGGCATTGCCGCCGTGGAGCACATGATGGCGGTCGCAGCGTGGCGGCGGCGCGACTGGAGCCGCGTGCGCGGGCTGACAGAGCACTCGCTCGAGCTCGCCCGCGGCAGGTTCGCGTTCCTCGAGACGGCCAGCTACTGGCTGCTCGGCCAGCTCGCCCTGTCCGAGGGCGAGGTGGAACAGGCGATCGACCTCACGCGCCGCAGCGCGGAGATGGCGAAGGCGGCCGGCTGGGGCTGGTGGGAATCGGGCCAACGCCACGAGCTGCTGATGCTCGCGCTGCGGCAAGGTGACCTCGCGGAGGCGGAACGAGAGGGCCTCGCGGCGCTCCGGATGGAGCGCGAGCAGGAGAACCGGCTGTGGGCGCTGTACACGCTGGCGGGCCTGGCCCAGGTCGCGCTCGCGCGCGGCGACCTGGAGCGGGCGGGCCTGCTGTGGGGAGCCTCGGAGACCGAGGCCCGAAGCCTCCCCCGCTGGCCCGAGGAGCGTGCGCTGCGGGCAGGTGCGCTGCTCGAGGAGGCGCGGCAGCCGTTCCTCGCCGCCTGCGACAGCGGGCGGGCGCTCGAGCTGTGGCAGGCGGCGGCGGTCGCGCTCGGCGAAGACGAACCGGAGGCGGAGACGCCCGTCAGTGCCGGGTGGTGATCCTCGAGCGCTTCGGCGCGCCTTCGGACCCGTCCGATTCGGGCAGTAGCGTCGCGACGTGCGCCTGATCGTCGCCCGCTGCGAGGTCACCTACACCGGCCGGCTGACCGCCTACCTGCCGGAGTCCACGCGGCTGCTGATGCTCAAGGACGACGGTTCGGTGCTCGTCCACGCCGACGCCGGTGGCTACAAGCCGCTCAACCGCCAGAGATAGCCGCCGTCGGTTCATGCGAGCGGGTCCACAGGCGCTGAAGACTCGTCTCGAGATGCCTGAGTCACGTCGAACGGCCGTTTCAGGCCGCGGCGACGTAAGCTGCACCTGCCGCCGAGACCAACCCGATCGGAGGAGCGGCCAGTGTTGGCGAACTTCATCTTGGTGATCGTGCTGCTGGCGTTGCTCGGGCTGGGAGCGTGGTTCGTCATTCGCGCGGTCGGCGGCGGTAGCAGAAGTCGTCGACGCTGAGAGAGGCCCGGCGTAGCGTGCGCGGTCTCGAGGGCGTCCGGCTGCTGATGTTCAAGGAAGACGGCACCTTCATGATCTGATCCGACGGAACGGGCGAAGGAGTTGAGTGATGGGTATCGCCGACTGGTTCAAGCGGTTCAAGCGAAACGCCGGTGAGTATGAGGAGTACCGGGAAGGAATGGTGCAGCCGCCGGAGGCTGGCGAGTCGCAGGCTGAGCGGGCGGCTCACGAGGGTGCGCACGCGTCGCGCGGGAGCGCCCCCGGAGATGCGAACCGCAGCGGAGACGACTAAGCAGAGAGGTTCGCGGCTTGAGCGAGGCTCTCGCCGAGTAGCGCATGCTCGCGCGCTCGAGTACAGCCGTCTCCGTCCCACTCGATGCTCAACTCCGGCTGTCCGAAAAGGACAGTAGGGTCGCGTGGGTGGGCGGAGCCTAACCTGGGTTGTCCGTAGAGGACAGTAGGGTGCCGCCGTGCGCCTGCTCGTCGCCCGCTGCGAGGTCGATTACACCGGCCGCGGCTCCACACACCTGGCCGAGGGTGTCCGGCTGCTCATGATCAAGGCCGATGGCACCGTCCTCCTCTGGTCGGATGGCGGGGGGCAATCCGTGAAGCCGCTCAACTGGATGACACCCCCGACGGTGCTCGAGGAGGAAGACGGCACGATCGTCGTCCGCAAGCGGGCCGGGCGGACGGAGGACCGGCTGGAGATCCGGCTCGTCGAGGTGCTCTCCGACGTGATGCACGACATGGGCGAGGCGGCGGCGCTGCAGAAGGACGGCGTCGAGCGCGACCTGCAGCTGCTGCTCGCCGAGCAGCCGGAGCAGATCGAGGAAGACCTTCGGCTCGTGAAGCGCGAGTGGGCGACCGACGTCGGCCCGGTCGACCTCATGTGCCGTGACGGCGAGAACGGCTGGGTCGCGGTCGAGATCAAGCGGATCGGCACCATCGATGCGGTCGAGCAGCTCTCGCGCTACCTCGACTGCATCCGCGTCGACCCGGCCCGTGCGGGGTGTCGCGGGATCCTCGTGGCGCAGTCGATCAAGCCGCAAGCGGTCGCGCTGGCCGAGAGCCGAGCGATCGGGTGCGTGGAGGTCGATCTCGAGCTACTGCGCGGGGAGCGCGAAGCGGAGCTCACCCTGTTCGCGGTCTGACGCGCGTCGCACATCCGTGACCCTCCCCAGGAGAACGGAACGCGGGCTACGAGCCGGGGCGTTACGAATTCGTAACCGTCTCCTGGAGAGGAGACACGTCCCGCGCCGCCGCGGCGAAATCAGCGCACGACGAAGCTGCTGCTACCGAGCCGCGCGCCGTAGCGCGACGCCGTGCGCGCGCCGACGCCCGGCCACACGTACCAGTGGTACGTGCCCGGCTTGAGCGTGCGCCGCTTGCCGCCGTACGTCCAGTGATGCGGCACGTGCAGCGACGCGGTCAGCGGCCACCTGCTGAGCACCTTCTTGCCGGCGCGATAGAGCTGCACGTTGTAGTACTTCGTTTTCGGTTTCGCGACCCACGAGAGCTTGACACCGCCCGCGCCGACCTTCGCGCCCGGCGCCGGCACGTACAGCGCACGCGGCGTCGCGGTCAGCGAGACGGTCGCCGTGTTCCCGGCGGCGTCCTTGCTCGTGAGCGTGTACCGATACGAGACGCCGACCCTCAGGTTCGTGTCGCGGAAGCTCGAGCCGTTGCCGCGGTAGACGACCGATGCCTTCGGCGACGAGCGCCCGGGACGGCGCACCACCTCGACCGTCTTCAGGTCCGCCGGCCGCTTCCAGCTCAGCGTCGCACTGCGGTTGCCGAGCGCGGCCGCCACCTTCGAGAGCCGCGGCCCCGAGCCGTCGTAGCGAAGCACGACGCTCCCGGTTCCCGTGTTGCCCGCCTTGTCGCGACACGTCCCGGTCACCTTGTCGTCCGTGCCGTCCGGCCCCTTGAACGTCTTCGCCGGCTCGCACGACGCGATCCCCGACACCGAGTCCGTGCCGGCGAACGCGGCGAGGACCGGCTTCGTGTACCAGCCGTTCGCGTCCGGCTTGCGCGCGAGGTCGACCGTCACCTTCGGAGGCGTCGAGTCGTAGTGGAACGTCGCCGCCGCCGAGCCCTTGTTGCCGGCCTGGTCGGTGCACGTCCCCGAGACCGACGCCGACGTGCTGTCCGGCTCCGAGTACGTCGCCGGCGCGGTGCACGAGGCGATCCCCGACATCGCGTCCGTCCCAGCGAACGTGAACTGCACCGCGTGCGAGTACCACCCGTCGCCGTCCGGCGCGCGCGCCGGCGTCGCCGTCACCGACGGGGGCGTGGCGTCGTACTTGACCTGGAAAGCCCCCGGACTGCTCGTGTTGCCGGCGTTGTCCTTGCAAACGCCGCCGACCGTCGCGGTCGAGGAGTCCGGCCCGCTGTAGGAAGCGCTCGTGCAGGACGCGATCCCCGAGCCCGAGTCCGACCCGACGAACGTGATCGTGACCGGGTGGTTGTACCAGCCGTTCGAGTCCGCCGGCCTGCTCACGGATGCCGACGTGACCGTCGGTGGCGTCGTGTCGATCTTGAACTGCAGCGAGAACTGGGTCGTCGCCTGACCGTCGGTCGCACTGCAATTGTAGGGGGGGCTGGTCGGGGTGAACGTCACTACCGAAACGCACGTCGTTCCGGTCGCGTTCTCGACATCGATCTTGACGGTGACGTTGCTCGTGTACCAGCCGTTGTCCCCAGCCGTTCCAGACTGGATCGTGTAGCTGATCGTGGGGCCGGCGGCGCCGGCCGACGGCGCGACGACGACGGCGAAAGCGAGCACGAGGCCGAGCGCGATCCGCCTCATGCCGCCCCGGCCCGACGGTTCCACACTGCGACGAGGCGCGCGCCCGAGCCGGCGGTGACCGCCGCGAGCAGCAGCGCGAGGCCGGCGAGGACCGCATCGAGGTCGCGTGGCGCGCGTGCGGAACCCACAGCGGCGAGCGTCGGCAAGGCGATCTCGGGCAGCACGAACCGCGTCGGCCGCGGCGCCACCGGGTGCGGGTGCGGCTTCGGCTTCGGCTTCGTCTTCGCCGGACTGACGACGGTGTGCGTTGGCGTGTGATGCGTCACGGGCGCAACCGGACTGACCGCCGGCGTGACGACGGCGGGGCGCGACACGGGCACGCTCGACCGAGCCGGAGGTGCCTGGCTCGTGCCCGGCACCGGGTCGGGAGCGAGCCCGCCCGAGCCGGCCGAGGGACTCGAGACCGCGGGCGAAGACGGCGCGCGGTCCGGCTGCGGGCCGCCTGCGGACGCGACCGGGACCGCGGCGAGTACAACCACCGCCGCGGCCAGCGGTGCGGATTGCCGCAGGAGCTCGACTGCAGGCCGCCCCCTCATCCGAACCTCGCTCTTTGCGACTTCCCGTGCCCGCTCAGCCTACTCCCCACCGTCCTCTCTCGCCAAGGCCGGAGGCGGGGAGGGTGAAAACCCTCCCCGCCAACAGCCGGCATCAGGTCAGCTGTGACGCCGACTGATCCGTTCCGCCCAGGCCTCCCCCGTCGGCCTGGGAACCGCTCGTGTTCTGCTGCCCGAAGGAGCCGTACCCGCCCCAGCTGCCGACGCGAACCGGCGTGGAGCTGTTCTTCGGATCGAGCTGGAAGGCGGCCGAGCCCGCTCCGGCGAGCTGCCCGGTTTCGGCCTGCTGGCCGATCGCCTGGATCGGAAGCGTGTGGCACTCACACCCGCGCCACAGTGGGCCACCGATCGCCTGGTTCCCGGTCTGCCCCGTCCAGGCGGCGTTGCCGGCATTCGCCTGCGACGTCGCGCTGTTCGTCTGGGAGACCGAGTCGCCGCCGCCCGGGCTCCACACCCGGACCGGCGACCACTCGTTCGACGCGCCGAACTGCGCCGCGAGCGATCCGGCGAATGCGCCCTGAAGGGTCCCTGCCTCCTGGCCCAGCGCCTGGATCTGCAGGCCGCCGCCGCCCGCCTGCTGCGAGGCGTTCTGCGACGTCCCTGCCTTGTTGCCCGCGTTCGCCGACGAGTCGACGGAGTTGGTCTGCGTCAGGCTCCCGTCGGTCCCCGGGCTCCCGATGCGCACCGGCGAGGCCGTGTTGCCGGCCCCACCGTCACTGCCACCACATCCGCAGCGGGACGGCTTGCCGTCACCGAACTGCTGGATCGCACCCGACAACGCCAGAGCGCCCTGCGCGGTCTCCGCCTTCTGACCGATCGCCTGGATGCCGGTTCCACCACACCCGCACGACGAGCCGCCGCTCTGGCCGGCCCGCTGCTTCGTCCACGCGGCGTTGCCGGCGTTGGCCGCCGAGCTCACCGTGTTCGACTGCGTCACGTCGCCGTTGTCGCCCTTGCTGTTGATCCGCACGGGGTAGTCGGCGTTCGAGGCGCCCTGCTGGACGGCCGTCGATCCGGCGATCGCGGTCTGTCCGGTGCCGGCGTCCTGCTGGATCGACTGGACGCTGGGAGCCGACGACGTCGCGGGCGCGGCGGCCGAGTTCGCCGCGGGATCGCTCGAGTCGGGCTGGGTGCTCAGAGTCGGCTGCGACACCGGGACGGCGTCGCATCCACAGTTCGCGCCCGCCGAAGCCTGCGACGCGTGCTGCTCCGTCGAGGCAGCGTTGCCGGCATTGGCGGCCGAGGTCACCGAGTTGGTCTGGGTGACGTTTCCATCGTTACCAGGGCTGTTGATCCGGATCGAGACGTTCTCGTTGGACGGATCGACCTGGACGGCCTTCGAGGCCGCGACTGCGGTCTGCTGGGTTCCTGCGGACTGGTCGACGCTCTGCACGCCGCCGTTCGATCCGCCGCACCCGCAGGACGTGCTCGGAGCAACCGTGCTCGGTGAGGCCGTGCTCGGCGACTGCGTCGCGCCCTGCTGCGTGCCCGCCGCGTTCCCGGAGTTCGCTCCCGAGCCGGCGTCGTTCGACTGGCCGGTGGAACCGGGGTCGGTCGACTGGCCGGTGGAGCCGGGGTCGGTCGACTGGCCGGTCGAGCCGGCGTCCGTCGACGGGGCCGTGGTGCTGGTTCCCGACGACGGGCCCCAGGCGCTCGAGCGCGGGGACGGCGTCGGCACGGGCCACCACGGCTTGCTCGCCGCGGCCGGCTGGCCCGCGTTCTGCGTGGTCGACGCCAGGTTGCCGGCGTTCGCCTGCGACCCGACGCTGTTGGTCTGCGTCACATCACCGTTGTCACCGGGGCTGTTGATCCGGATCGAGACGTTGATGTTCTGCGGGTTGACCTGCTGTGCGCTCGACAGCGCCCCGGCTTGCTGGGCGGTGCCGGCCGACTGCGTCACCGCCTGCGTCGGCGGTGGCGACCCGTCGGCGAGGGCGACGGCGGCCGTCGAAAGGCAGACGGCTGACGTCATCCCAAGCGCAACGATCAACTTGCGCATTCCTATCCTCCTTCGATTCGATCGGTCGTTGAGGGCGCGGTCGTCACCGCAGCCCGAGTCGGTCTCGGCGCGTCAGCGCGTCAGCCGGGCCGGTCGATTCGTTCGTCACTCTCACGCCGCCGCAGCGGGACCGACGTGCTGTGTGCGGCGGTCGTGGGAGCACGGGCCGCGGCGACACCGAAAGCCGTCACGGAGGCGGAGACCGTGAAGCTGCCGGTGCCGTGCGCACCCGGGGAGGAAAAGGTGAGAGTCGAGGGAGCCGGCGCTTCGGGCGAGCGCCCGGGCGGCTCGGGAACGAGCGGCACCGGCGCCTGAGCACCGCCGGCGTCACCGCCTGCGTCCCGGCGTGCATGCTCCTTCGCCCGATGTGGGTTCGCCGGACGCGGCCGGTTCGCCGGATGCGGCGCGGCCCGCCCGCGCGCGAGCCCCGTCACCGTGACCCCCGGCGACGGGAGCTCGCGCGCCCTCCCGCGGACGGATGCTGCGGCGGCTCCCCGCGGGAAGGGCTCGGGCGTCTTGCAGCTCGCAGAATGCGAGCATGACTTGACGGGTGTTTTGACGATCTTCTTCGCGCGGCGGTGATGCAGTATCACCGGTTGGTGTTTCGTAATATCAGGAGAAATAGCGGTCGGTGTTTTTCCAGCATCGGGCGCCGCCGAGCCGTCTCCCTCGGGGGCGGCGCTCCCGCTGCCGCCAGCGGGCTCCCCGGCAAGGGACTGCGGCGTACCCGCCGGGGAGCCTGGCGTGGGAGGAAGCGGAGGCGGCGGCGATACCGCGGGTGGTATCACCGCCGAAACTGGCGATACTGTGCCGGTTTCGGGGACGATCGGCACTGCCGGCGCCTCGGGGACGACAGGCGTCGACGCCGAGATCGCAGCCGCCGCCAGCGCGGCCCCGTCCACCGGCACGACAGGCGAGCCGTCGGCCAGTGCCTTCGGCACCGCGACGGCGGCCGCGAGGACCGCGCCGATGATGACCGCCTGACGGCGTGAGCTCGATGTGCCGCGCATCCAAAGTGTCATCTACCCCAAACGAATGATGCGTATGCAAAAAATTCGAACCGGAATCTTTCGCAAATCACTTCCGATCACTAGGATCGAGGTATGGGGGCGGTTTCACCTGCGGCGGACGACCTGCGGCGCCGCCTGATCGAGGCGCATCTCCCGCTCGTTCACGACGTCGCGGTTCGCTTCGCCCAGTCCGGCGAGCCGCGCGAGGATCTCGAGCAGGTCGGCGCGCTCGCGCTCGTGCGGGCGATCGACCGCCGTGACCCCGCAAGGCGGCTGACGCTCCAGGCCTACCTCGCGCGCTGCGTCGAGGGCGAGGTGCGGCGGCACCTGCGCGACCGGGCCGGGCTGGTACGCGTCCCGCGGCGCGTTCAGGCGGAGGAGGCGCGGGCGCGGCGCGCCGCGCCGGATGCGCCGCTCCGGGATCCGCGGGCCGCGACGGCCCGGCGCCCGCTCGAGCTGCTCGAGGGCGACGGCGACTCAGCCGCCCCCGACCTCGACGAGGTGACGCTCGCCCGCACGCTGGTCAGCCGCGCCTCGCGCGCGCTCGGCCCCCGCGAGCGCGAGATCGTGCTCCTGCGCTTCTTCTGCGACTACACCCAGGCCGAGGTCGCATCGGCGCTCGGAATCTCGCAGTCGCAGGTCTCCCGCCTGCTCTCCTCGGCGATGGCCAAGATGCGGCGACGGCTGGAAGTGGGCGGATCAAGCAGCTACGCTCGGTGAGATGGCGACCCCAGCACGTCAGGTGCCTCGCGGGAAGCTGCGCCGCAGCGCCGAGACGATGGCGCAGGCCGACGCCTCGCACAGCGGGCGGCTCCTGCTGCGCATGCCCAAGGCGCTGCACGCCGCGCTCGCCGAGCGCGCGGACGCCGAGAAGGTGAGCCTCAACCAGCTGATCGTCGGGATGCTCACGAACGGCATCTCCGGCGAGACCGGGACGGCCGCGCCGCCGGAGCGCGTCCCGCGCGCACTGCACCGGGCACTGATCCTGAACGCCGTCGTCGTCGCGTTCGCGGCGCTCGCGTGCATCGCGATCCTGCTCGTCGCCTGGCGCTAGGGGATTACTGCCGCCTTGAGCAGGTCGCGCGGCGGGTCCGCGAACAGCGCGGGCAGGTCGGCCAGCAGCACGCGGTGCGTGACCAGCCGCTCCCACGGATAGGCGCCGCTCGCGAGAAAGCCGAGCGCCGCGCGCACCGTCGCCGGCGTGTGGTGGAACGAGCCTCGGATCGTGAGCTCTTCGTAGTGCAGCCGGTACGCATCGACCGGCGGGCGCGCCTCGCGCCGCAGCCCGCCGAACATCACCACCGTGCCGCCGGGGCGTGCGAGCTCGACCGCGTCGGCCCAGGCCTGCTCCGTTCCCGCCGCCTCGATCACGACGTCGGCGCCGCGGCCGTCGCCGACCTCGGCGCCGAAGTCGTGCGCGAGCGCACGGCGCCCGTCGCGGCCACCGACGATCACCGGCCAGCCGCCGGCGTCGGCGACGCACGCCGCGAGCATCAGCCCGATCGGCCCGGCGCCGAGGACCGCGACCGTCTCCCCCGCGCCCACCCGGGCGCGCTCCACGCCGCGCAGGCAGCATGCGAGCGGCTCCACCATCGCCGCCGCCTCGGGCGCGAGCCCGGGCGGAACGTCGTGCAGGTTGACGGCGGCGACGCGCTCGGGCACGAGGATCCAGTCCGCGTACGCGCCGGCGAGGAAGACGAGCCCGCGGCACTGCTCGCCGCGCGCGCAGCCGTCGCACGTCCCGCACGGTGCGCTGTTCGCCGCCACGACGCGCCTGCCGTCGGCGATCCCGCAGAACTCGTGCCCGAAGGGCGCCGGCGACTCGGTGGCCAGTACGGGATGCCCGCGCCGGAAGGTCTTCAGGTCGGTGCCGTCGGTGAGCGCGACCTCGACCTGGACGAGCACGTCGCCCGGCCGCGGCTCCGGGCGCGGGACGTCCTCGATCCGCAGGTCGCCCGGGGCGTAGAGCAGCGCCGCCTTCACGGCGTGAACGCGACCTTGAGCACCGCCCCGCTGCGGTAGCGCTCGACACCCTCGGCAAAGCGCTCGAACGGCAGCAGCTCGACCGGAGGGAGCGTCAGCGACGGCAACAGCCGGGTCGCGGCCGCGAAGTGCTCCGGCAGCGCCGACCGGGAGCCGACGACCTGCAGCTCACGCCGGTAGACCGTGTCGAGCGGCGCCGGCGCCGGCACCGCGAAGACGAGCAGCGTCCCGCCGGGCTCGAGCGCTGCGAGGCCATCCTCGAGCCCTCCGTGCGCGGTCAGCACGGCGGCGCCGGCCTCGCCCCGGCCGCCCGCTGCGCCCAGCTCGAGGGCCTGCCGCAGCCGGTCGCCGCGCGGATCGGACGCGGTCACGTGGTCGCCGCGGCGCGCGAGCACCTGCACCCAGAGCTGGCCGATCGCCCCGCAGCCGACGACGTGCACGGAGCCGCGCGGGACGCGGGAGGCCGCGCGGAGCACGCAGGCGAGCGGCTCGACCCAGAGCCCGTCCAGCTCGCCGAGCGAGCCGGGGAGGCGGACAACGTGCGTCGCACGCAACCGCTCGGCAAAACCGCCCGGAGCGATCCGTACCTCCGCGAACGCCTCGCAGGTCGATCCGTGCCCGGCCCGGCAGCGCTCGCACTCGCCGCACGGCACGCGGTGCATCACGGTCACGCGGGTGCCGTCGTCGAGCGTGCCCGCGACCTCGTGGCCCAGCACCGCGCCGTCGCGCCCACGATGGCCGAGCTTCTCGACGTCCGAGCCGCACAGCCCACAGGCGCGCACGTGGACGAGCTCACCGTCGCCGGTCGGCTCGGCGCGCTCCGCCGGCCGAGCCGTCCCTTCGGCATCGAGGACGACCGCGCGCACCGCCCTATCGTACGGCGGTGCGCGCGGCGCGCTCGGTCAGTCGTTCAGGTTGACCGGGAACGAGACGAGCCGGCGGGTCGAGATGCCGCCGAGCAGCGGGTCGCCGGTCTTGCGTGCCCGGGCGAAGACGGCCAGCAGCTGCTGGCGCGAGGACGCCGGGAAGTGCGAGGCGCGGTGGAACGTCAGCGTGGCCCAGCCGTCGGCGCCCGTGGCCACCTCGGCCGGGACGCCGAACTGCTCGTACGGAACGGCCGTCGCGTAGACGAGCGCGCCCTGCACGGGGCGGCCGCCGCACGCCGAGACGTGGAACTTCAGCGTGACGTCGCTGACCGATCCACCGATCACGGACGGCGACGCCTGCTGGCCGTCGATGTTCAGCCGCGCCGGGAGGGTCACGTCCTTGACGTCGAGCGTGCCGCTGCCACTCGTCGGGCAGCCGTTGCTCGTCGCCGGCGGCGGTGTCCCGACGACCCCGGTCGGAACCGACGTCGCAGAGTTCGAGCCGTCGGTGTTCTTGGCGGTCACACGCACACGCAGCGTGTTGCCGGCGTCGACCGACTTGAGCACGTACGTCTTGGAGTTCGAGCCGCTGATGGTCGAACAGCTGTTGCCGTTCGTGTCACAGCGACGCCAGGCGTACGTGTACGTGATCGGCGTGGCGCCGTTCCACTTGCCCACGTCCGCGGTCAGCGTCTGGCCGACCGTGGTCGTCCCGGAGATCGTCGGCGCCGACGTGTTGACCGGCGGGCTCGCGGCCTGCGAGAGACCGGCAACTACGAGAGCTGCGACGGCGCCTGCCGCGATCAGCGTCAAGATCGACGCGGTCTTCTTCCTCATCGCGTTCTCCTTTCGTTGTCTGCGAGAGACGCTTCCCCCGAGCGTGGAAGAAGAGGTGAGAGCCGTGTGAGCGTGGGGTAAAGACACCCGCGCGAAAATGGGCGTAAGCTTGCGGAATGGCAGTCAAGCTGTACCGCTGCGGCAACCTCTGGGTGAAGCTCGACGGGCATCCGTGCTGGCGCGTTCAGAAGGCTCTCGACGAGCAGGGCATCGAGTACGACGTCGTCCGCGGCCCGTTTCGGTCGGCGAAGCGCACCGAACTCGAGCGGGTGAGCGGCCAGCGCAAGTATCCGGTGATCGTGTTCGAGGACGGCACCGTGTACCGGGCCGAGTCGAAGGTGATGGCCGAGCGCGTCCGCAGCGGCCAGCTGTTCGAGGGCCACGCCGCACACGCGTCTGCCGACGGCCCCGGCTAAACTGTGCCCCGCCCGGGGCTATAGCTCAGTTGGGAGAGCGCCTGGATCGCACCCAGGAGGTCGGCGGTTCGAGTCCGCCTAGCTCCATCAGTGTTCAAGCCGTTTCTGTCGTGCAAGGCGCGGCGAGACGGCGATGTGGTGAGCAAAGTGGTGAGTTCGGCTTTAGGAGCGCTCCGGACTCTTCGCAGCTGGCTGGCGCGAGGCCCACGTCCCGAGAAGCGCGGTGGCGCCGAGATGTCTCACAGGCGGTCTCCAGCGGATCACTGCAACACGACAGCACGTCCCCCTGCCGCGCGTCAGGCGTGCGTCGGACGCAGGGCGAGCTGATTGTCAGCCGGTGGCTTTCGAGATCGCCGTGGTCAGGCGTCGTCGTGTTGCTTCGCGGTGGGTGTCCGGCATCAGCTCGAGCCCTCGTTCAAGACTCTCGATCTGGACGAGGTTCGATCGGATTGCCTCGGCCACAAACGACATGTCCTTTGGCCGACCTGCGGCGAGCTTTGCGAGAACCAAATCGTCAAGACTGAGGAACCACGCTACTGCTGGCTTCTTCCAGAGTGCGTTTGCCGGATAGACCTTCTTCGTCAGCCTCGTTTCCCAGCCGGCGGGCGGGCTCGGTGTTTCCGGCCCGACCCCGTGGCCGTAGTAGCCGAATTGTGCGTGGAAGTCCGAGCCGTCACCGAGAACGCCGTCGATCTCGATTGCTCTTGCTGGTGTCCCCAACGGGTAGAGATCAGCCTCCATCGACTCCAACAGTTCGGCGGGCGGGTCTTCCTGAACGCCGAGCACTGCCTGGCTGCCGATGACGACGATCTCGTCATCAGTGATTGCGGCGGCAGCTCGAATCACATGTTCAAGCTCCGCCGCGTTCACTCTCCCAGATCCTCGACGGTGTCGATTACACGCCGGCGTTCTTGCTCGCTGAGCACACCGGCGAACGGCGAGCTCTGTCGTAGCGCGCGGGAGCGCTCCGAGTCGGAACAGAGAACGCGAGCGATTCGTGGTTCGGGCATCGCGAGAACCCGATGCCACTCGCCTGCCCAAGTTGGGTGCACGCGTCCGTCTCGCTCCCAGCGGGACAGCCGATGTTGTGCATCGCAGACGACCTGCTTGTTCAAGCGTTGTGCAACCGCGCAGTGATACGCCAGCGAGCGCAACTCTGCCTTGCGGTGGCCCCTGGTGTTCTTCAGCAGCCGCGCTGGAAGCAGCGCGCGCACATCGAGGCGGTTCGCGCGGTCACGCTGATCATGAATGACCTTCGCGAGCGCCTCCTCGCGCGGGGTCTCGGTTAGCTCCTCGACGGACTGCAGCAGCCGAACCGCCTGTCCGAGGGAGATTTCCTTGCGGCCGCGCGGCGTCGGAACAACGGGGATCTCGCCCTTCTTGATCCATCGACCGATCGTCGTGTGGCTGACGCCGAGCAGCCGAGCGACCTCCGACTGGGAAAGAGTCTGGCCGGCGGCATCCTCGAGCAACGTGATCACGGGGTCGAGCTCCGCGCGCTCGTCGTCCCCAAGCTCGCTGGTGAGCCTCCGCAGCCGGACGATGCCGTCTACGACCTGTTCCTTCGGAAGCGTCCCCTCTGGCATGGTCACAAAGTATCAGATGAGTTCAAAATATGCCAGTTTTTTGAACTCAGACTTTGAGTCGATTTGTGGGCACAGTGAGGCGGACGCCGCACGCCGGCGTGGCTACACCGAGCCAGGGAGAGCGGTCCTTTGGGCTTCTGACCGCGGTCGGAGGTGGCGGCCACAACAGTGGCGACACGATCCACACGGACGCGACGGTGCCGGACACCTCGCTGAATAGGTCATGGGAGCTCTTCATCCCGTGGCGCGGCAGCCAGTTCGGCACGGGGTCGACCTACGGCATCCTGATCTGGGGCGGCAACGGCCCCGACGAGGCGGACGTCCGGGGGTGGATGGTCGCCCGCGGCGGAGGCGGCGACCGGTTCTCAGCGCGGTCGGAGGTGGCGCTCCGGGTGTGGGGGATTCCGCTCGGATACCCCTGTCGACTCCATCGGCGATTCGGAGAAGTTCACCCTCGAGGACCAGGGCGACTTCACCGTGTGCATCAAGACATTCAACGGCACGTACATCTCGATGGGGGAAGGCCTCGCTGCCGGCCAGTCCTACATCAATCGCGCCCTCAAGTTCCGGCTTCAGCTTTTCGACCTGGCGCCCGGTCCGACCGGGTAGAACCTGCCCGCTCGCACCTTGTGCATCCAGTTAAGCTCGGCTCTGCTGGGAGCGCTGTTCGGGCCGATCGCGGTTGCGTCCCGCGCAGGCGTTGTAATCAGTAGCGTCATCGAACGACCTGTCCGCGCACGATCTCCCCGTAGCACAGGGTGGCGGTGGCCGGACGGTTGGCGAAGCGCGCGTCGCACGATGCGCGCCAGCGCGCCCGAATCTGCTCACCGGTCGGGATCCCGAGCACCCGTTCCAGTACGCCGTAGCTGAAGCCTGGAGTCTGGACGATCGCCGGCGCGACCACGTTGTCCGGGTCGTGCTTCAGGGCTCGTGCGATCGCCTGATAGGCCGACAGGCACTCCTGCCGGCAGTCCGACCGGGCCGCGACGGGTGCCGCATGCGCCCGCCGCGCCTGTAGCTCGAGCGCGACTGCGCAGACCGCGATCGCGATCGCAAATCCTGCTGCCAGAGTCGTCATACGTCGCATCTTCACGCCCCTTTCGCTGGCGCCGGCCGCGTGGTGCTGCAGGCCGTGCTGGTGAGATTGACCGTAGGACGGGCTCGCTCCTCGCGAATCGGCTCGATTACGGAGGTTGGCGTGGTCGAGCACCCAACTTGGGCTCCGCCGTTGCCATCAAGGGCCGGCTGTTGCACGATGAACCGGCCGTCTCCCATCGGGAGCTGCGATGACGAACGTCGAAGGACCGACACGGCTGCTTGAACGTGACTTCGAGTTGTCGGCGCTCTGGACCGCCTTCGACGAGGTCTCGCGTCGTTCGCGAGGACAGCTCGTCGTGGTGTCCGGCGAGGCCGGAGTCGGCAAGACGGCGCTCGTCCGAGCGGTCTGCAACGACCTGCAGGATCGGGCGCGTGTCCTCTGGGGCGCGTGCGAGCCGCTCGCGACACCGACCCCACTCGCGGCGCTGGTCGAGATCGCGCGCGCCTGCGGCGGCTCGCTCGTCGACCTCGTCACGGGGCGCCCGACGCCGTACGAGGTGGCGCTGGGCCTCGTCGAGGAGCTGACCTACAGCGCGCCGACGGTCCTGGTGCTCGAGGACGTCCACTGGGCGGACGACGCGACCCTCGACGTCCTGCGCATCCTCTCGAGACGTTACGAGGAGCTGGAGACGCTCATCGTCGTCAGCCACCGCGAGCTCGAGCTCGATCCGCGTCATCCGATCCGACGCGCCCTCGGCGAGGTCCCGACAACGGCCGCGATTCGTCGTCTGCGGCTGGCGCCGCTGTCACTCGAGGCGGTCCGCTCGATCGCCGAGGAGCACGGCGCCGACGGCTTCGACCTCTATCAGAAGACCGGCGGTAACCCGTTCTTCGTCGGTGAGGCGCTCCGCGGCGGCGGCGGCGTGCCCGCCACGGTCCGCGAAGCCGTTCTGGCGCGGGCCGCCCGGCTCAGCCTCCAGGGGTGGTCGCTGCTCGAGGCGGTGGCCGTCGTGGCCGTTCCGGCCGAGTTCTCGCTCGTCGAGACGCTCGCGCCGGGCGCGCTCGAGGCGGCCGACGAGTGCGTCGCCGAGGGGCTGCTCGTGGTCGCGGAACGCATGGTCGCCTTCAAGCACGAGCTCGCGCGCCTTGCCGTCGCGGAATCGATCGGCCCGGTTCGCTCGACGGTCCTGCACCGGGCCGCGCTGCAAGCGCTCGAAGGGGACGGGGACGAGCACGAGCCGACGCTGCTGACCCGACTCTCACGTCACGCCGAAGCAGCCGGCGATGAGCGCGCCGTGCTCGCCTATGCACCTGCCGCGGCCGCTCACGCCGCCTCGGTCGGCGCGCATCATGCTGCTGCGGCCGAATATGCGCGCGCGCTCGAGTTCACGCAGAGCGTTCCCAGAGACGTGTATGCGGGGCTCTGCCTGCAGCGGTCGCTCGAGTGCTACATCGCCACGCTGGACGTCGAGGCCGAGGAGTCGATCGAGCGCGCGATCGCCGTCTACCGGGAGCTCGGCGATCTGGCCCGCGAGGCGGACGCCCTGAGCTGGCTGGCGATCGTCCAACGCAACGCGGGTCGGGCACCGGAGGCCATGCGCACCGCAGAGCGCGCGATCGCGCTGCTCGAGGAGCTCCCTGCGGGGCACGCGCTCGCGACCGCCTACTGTGCCGCCGCCGCCGTCGAGCTCCTCGGGGAGGATGCGGACGCGACGATCCGCTGGACGAAGAGTGCCGCGAGACTCGCGCGGGCGTGCGACGACCAGAACGCGCTTGCGACCGCGACCCAGCTCGCGGCAGCCGCAGAGGCGATCCGCGGCGCTCCCGGCGCGATCGAGGACCTCGAGCGGAGTCTCGCCGACGCAGTCTCCCGCGGGAACGACGACCACGTGGGCCGCGCCTACACGTTGCTCGGGATGGCCGCCTCCCGGGAGCGTTCGCTCGAGCGCATGGAACGGCACGTCTCGGTCGGCCTTCCCTACTGCGAGGAGCGTGATCTCGCCGTCTGGTCACGCTTCCTCCTGAGCATGCGCAGCTGGCTCGAGCTGGAGCAAGGAGCCTGGGACGAGGCATCGCAAACCGTGTCGCTCGTCCTGTTGTACGGCTGCACGCTCTCGACCGTCCAGGCGCAGGTCGTGCTCGCGCTCCTGCGCGCCCGGCGCGGCGACCCCGACCCCTGGTCGCCGCTCGAGAGCGCGGCGCAGGTGGCCGAGCCGAACGGGCAGCTCTGGTGGACGGGTCAGATCGCGGCCGCGCGCGCCGAGGCTGCCTGGCTCGCCGGGCGTCCCGAACTCGTCGGCGCTGCGACCGAGGATGCCTTCCGAGCCGCCGTGGCGGCTCGGTCGCCCTGGCCGACGGCGGAGCTGGCGCTCTGGCGTCGGCGTGCCGGCATCGCCGAACGGATACCCGGGCCGGTCAGCGGGCCCTACGCGCTCGAGCTCGAGAGACGGCCGGAGGCGGCGGCCGACGAATGGCGTGCGAGCGGTTGCCCCTACGAAGCCGCACTCGCCCTCGCCGCAGCGAACGATGAACGACTCCTGCGCCGGTCGCTGGAGGAACTGCTGCAGCTAGGCGCGCACCCGGCAGCGGCGATCGTGACCCGCCGGTTGCGGGCGCTCGGGGCCCACGGCGTCCCCCGGGGGCCGCGGCCCTCGACGCGCGACAACGCCGCTGGGCTCACGCGTCGCGAGACCGAGGTGCTCGTGTACCTCGCACAGGGCCTGCGAAACAGGCAGATCGCCGAGCGTCTCTACCTCTCGAGCCGAACCGTCGACTCACACGTCTCGTCGATCCTGCGGAAGGTCAACGCCAGCGGCCGCACCGAGGCGCTTCGACGAGCGCAGCTGCTCGGCCTGCTCGATGAGCCTGCGGCGGGCCACGCCGACGGCCGAGGATCAGGAGTTTCCGGCCAAGGGCGATGAACCGCCGCGCCACCGAGGTGCTACTTGAAGATGTTGACGGCCCGTGCGGTCACGAGCAGGATGCTCACGGCTGAGATCGCCGATTCCGCGAGCATCAGAAGCTTGGCCCACCGGCTCAGCGGCATTGCGTCGGTCGGACTGAACGCGATCGAGTTGGTGAAGGAGACGTAGACGTAGTCGACGAGCTGCGGATGCCAGCCCGGGGCGGCCAGCTGCGGGTTCTCCATTTGCGGGAACTGGAAGTCGGGTGGAGGCGGGCCCGGTTGTGCTCGTCGTACGGGCCCGCCGCGATCGAAGCCCCAGAACCAGAGGCCGAAGGCGATCACGTTGGTGCCCCAGATCGTCATTCCCTTCAGCAGCAGCTGCCCGCCGCTGTGCTCCTGGCCGCTGATCAGCGAGCCGAGCAGGGCGACCAGCGCGACCGCGTTGGCGAGGCTGATGAGCGCGAGCAGGATCAGGGCGAAGTTTCGGCGATGGCCGACTCGCTCGAGCGTGCGCAGCGCCGGGGGCCAGGCGAGCGCGACCAGCAGGATGGCCTCCGGGACGACCGCCAGCAGCCAGACCCACCAGGGCAGATGCCACAGCTTCCAGTCGAGCTCACGACTGACAAGGGCCAGTGTGAGTTGGAGGACGATCACGACCAGCACGGCCGGGGCGGCCTCCCAGCGCGACTCCCGAGCCTCCTCCGCTTGAACTGTCAGTTCATCGGCGATAGCCGATTTGGTCGCTCATGTGGCTCAGCCTACGTGGTTCATGGACGAGATCAGGCGGCGGCGATCGTGTCGGTCGGGAGGGATGTTAAGCAGCGTTGACAGGTGGGGGTCGAACACGCACACTTCACCGTTCCGCTCTGGCGCATCCGGCGCCGGAGTGACGTCGAAAGGAGGCCAGACAGATGAACGAAGTCATGATCGTCGCTTCGTGGCCTCGCCTCTTCGGCGTCGCGCGCCGCGCCTGCTGACGCAGGTCCCGCGGTGACACCCGAGCGGCCACGACCGCTCCGCGGCTTCCGCCGATGACGGCTGCTCGACAGACGTAACCGCGTCGTCGGCCATCCGCCGCTCAACCCACGAAAGGAGACCCGGTTGTCTGTTCAAGCAACAAGCACGCAGTGCGTGCCCAGTCCGCGCCCCTTCGACAAGCGCGAGAGGAGGAACGATGGGACCTTACGACCAGGACACCCGCCGCTTGCTCGTTCAGGAACGGATCGAGCAGCTGGCGCGCGACTACCGGAGCGTGCCTCGTGACCGTCGACGGCACGGACGTCTGCAGCTGCTCAGGCTGTTGGGCGCCGGGGTGTATCGCCGTGTACGGAACACTCAGCCCGCACGCGCCTAAGAGTGCCTTTCAGAATGACATTCGTCGATCCGGGTGCGATTCGGCGGATGCGATGCAAGGACGCAGGGAGCGTCCATATGCAGGCATATGGACGCGACCGAGGACGAAGCAGCGCGCCGCCGAGCGCAGCCGGGCGACACAACTGCTCATTCCGAAAGGCGCTCTAAGCAGGCGCCGGAGCCTGACCGGCACAACAGCCGGGGCTCCGGCGCACTGCGAGCGCTAAACGGCCGACTCGTACTTGAACGAGATATCGAGCCTCACGCGATAACTCACCACCTTGCCGTCCTGGATCGTGACGTCGAAGCGCGTTGCTTCGGCGACCCGAAGGTCACGGACGGTCGTGGCAGCCGTCTCGACAGCATTCCGCGCCGCCGCTTCCCAGGAGTCCGGGCTCGCTCCGATGACCTCGGTGACCCGGTAGACGCTCTCGCTCATCTCCATCGCTCCTTTGTCGTCCCTTCACGCGAACATACCTCGCCCCGGCGCGCCCGAAAGCCGTCGCTCTCGGATACCACGGCAAGGCGGCACCGGTTTCCCTCCTCGGTCCCCGGGCGCTACTTTCGGATGACGCCCTAGAGGTACCCTCAGCCAAGTCCACAATCATCAGGCGGGCGAGGGGGTACGACCCAATGCGGAAGATGCTCGTCCTCGCGGTCTTCACGTCCGCAGTTGCCGCCGTTGTCGCGGCGGCCGGCCTATCCGCCAGATCGACCACGAACGGATCGGCGCTGCGCGCGGCGTCTGTCGTGATCTCGACCAAGACCCTGCCCAAGCTCGGGACGGTCCTGGTCAACGCCAAGGGGCGCACCCTGTACATGTTCGTCCCCGACAAGCGCAAGAAGGTCACCTGCGTAGGTACGTGCGCGGTCATCTGGCCGCCGGTCAAGCTGGGCACGGGCGCGAAGGCCGTCGCCGCCGGCAAGGCCAAAGCCTCACTACTCGGCAGCGACCGCAACCCCGCGGGCGGCAGGGTCGTCACCTACCACGGCTGGCCGCTCTACACCTATTTGTCCGACACAGCCGCCGGACAAGCTAAGGGCCAGGCACTCAAGCTCAACGGCGGTCTCTGGTACGTGCTCTCCCCTTCCGGCGCCGTGATCAAGAAGAAGTCGTGACCCAGGCCATGCCAGACTGAGCCCCTCCGACCGGGCTCGGGAGAACTGCGGGCAGCCGACGAGTCAAGTCTTCCCGGCTGCCCGCAGGCGTGCTCGGAGCTGGCCTGGTGTTCCGATGACGGCGCACCTTCAGACGGCCGAGCGATCCGTCCTGCGGCTTACGCAGGCCGCGTCGTGGTACGACCCTGGTCGTCGATCGAAAGAGTCTGGCGCGTATCGGCACCGCCGGCGATCATCCCGAACCAGCGGCGGTGGCCCTTCGTCACCACGGTTGCCGAAATATCGGTTTGGGACTCGATCCGGTATCCCTGGTCGACCTTCTTCTGCAGGGTCGCGGCCAATAGTTGCTTGCGCTGATCGACGGACAGCGGCAGGTCGGCTGCGGGCTCGCCGCCGTTGGAGCTCTCGAGATTCGGTGCGGCCATGATGGCCTCCCTTTTCGGTCGGCCTTCGCCGGCGAGTGGATCCGTGTCGTAAACGAGAGGGGGACAAGACTCGCGTCCCGGTCACACTTGCGAGAACGCCGTTCACTCAGCAGAGGGCCGTCTCAACAGCGTATCAGGGCGTGCTCAACGCAGCCGCCTAGCTTTCAGACGGCTCGTCGTGGACGACGTCGCGGAGATGGCGCGTCTCGCCCAGGGCACGGAGTGCCTGCAGCCCCGCGGCCTCGACCTGGCGAGTGCCCTCGGCCGTCAGACCGATGACGAGGCCGACCTGCTTGAGGCTGTGGGCCTGATTGCCGTTCAGACCGAACCGCATCTCGAGCACACGCCGGCTGCGGTCCGGGAGCTTCGCAAGGCACTTCGACAGGAGCGCGCTTTGGAGCGCGGCATGGACTGAATCCTCGGGCGGGACCGAGGTGCGGTCATGCAACAGGTCTCCGAACTCCGTCGTGCCGTCGTCGCCGATGGGTGTCGCGAGCGAGATCGGCTCCCGCGGCAAACATCGAAGCACTTCGACCTCGTCGAGCGTAAACCCGACGATCTCTGCGATCTCAGCATTCGTCCCCTGCCGCCCTTGATCCCGCATGCCGAACTCAACTTGCCGAACAGCGCGGAGTTTCGCATCGACCTCGACGGGAAGGCGAATCGTGCGCGAGTTGTTTGCAATCGCACGAGAAACCGACTGGCGGATCCACCACGTTGCGTAGGTCGAGAACTTGTGACCCTTCCGCCAATCGAACTTCTCGGCGGCTCGGGCCAGACCAATCGTCCCCTCCTGGATCAGATCGACCAACGGGACACCGTGATGTCGGTAGCGCTTCGCAATCGAGATGACCAGCCGCAGATTTGCCAGCACCAACTCCTGCTTCGCGCGCTTGTCGCCACGCTCGATCCGCTTCGCCAGTCGAATCTCCTGAGGTGAGGTCAACAGCGCGACTTCTCCGACCTGCGACAGAAAGAGATCGAATGCGTTCACGTCCACTCGGCGTTCCAACTGCGCCAGCTCCTCTCCATACAGCGTCAACAGCCGCCAGGCGAGGGGACCCGACCCGCCGGGCCCCCTCGTGACGCCACGTAGCTCGAATCGGGCTAGCGGACGGCGACCATCCCGTCGCTGTGCGCAACGACCTTGCCGCTCGTGATCTTCGGAGCGTTGGGAATCGCCGCAGCGAAGTTCTCATCGGCAATCCACTTCGAGACGAGCCTGGTCGACTCCTCAGCCTGCTCGGAGGTCTCGAAGAGACCGAGCGAGCTCAGAACGCCGTTGCCGTCCTCGATCAGGAAGTAGCCGCCGAAACCGGGCAGCTTGCGAAGCTGCGGGACGAGCGTCTCCTTGACCCTCCCGGCGACTTCGTTCGTGCGGGCCAGGTCGACGCCTTCGTACCGACGAATGGTGGCATACATGTGATGCTCCTTCTGTTCTCCTACAGGGCAGCGCGCTCGAATGGGCGCACTGTGGCGGTCAGGCAGCCAGGGGTCACAGTCGGAGAGGAACTTTCTCGAGCCTCGGCGGCTTCAACAGCTAGAGCCAACGCGCTGACCTCAACCCTACACGCAACCGTGCGGCCGGCGAGGATGACCCAAGCAGGTGAGACGTCGGTCGAGAGGGGCAGTCCGGCGCGGTCGTCATGCGTCGTTGTTTCGACACTGCGCACAGACACCGTCGACCTCGAGCCTGTGGTCGAGCGCTGCGAAGCCGTGCTGAGCCGCGAGCCGATCGATCCACCCGTCGAGCTCGCATTCGTCGAGTTCGACGACACGGTGACAACCGCGGCAGACGAGATGGTGGTGGTGCGTGTCGCTGCATAGGCGGTAGCAGAGCTCTGTGCCGTGATGTGCAAAGGCGTCGACGACGTCCCCCTCGCGGAGCAGCGCGAGCGTGCGGTAGACGGTCGCGAGCCCGACGCGTGACCCGCTGTCCTCGCGAAGCCGGCTCCAGAGCTCCTGCGCAGTGACGTCGTTCGGCTCGTTCGCGAGCTCGGTCAGCAACTCGAGCCGCTGGCGCGTCGGACGCACTCCTTTCTCCTCGAGCAGCGCGACCAGGTCCTCTTGCGAGTACGCGGGCACGCCGCTAGTCTAGCCCGCACTGAGTATGAGAACTGTTCTCATTATTGCTACGGGACTTGCGACGATCGCGGCGGCCGGCCAGTGCTCGGCACAAGCCTCGGGCCGGGTGTCGGTCGTTGCAGCCGAGAACGTGTACGGCAATATCGCCTCGCAGATCGGCGGCTCTCGCGTTCACGTGACCTCGATCCTCAGCAACCCGGACGCCGATCCACATCTGTACGAACCTGGGACGCAGAACGGGCTCGCCGTCGCAGAAGCGCAGCTCGTGATCCAGAACGGCCTCGGCTACGACGCGTTCATGCAACGACTCGAGGGAGCATCGCCGTCGAAGCATCGGGTCGTCGTGACGATCGCCGACGCTCTCGGCATCCGTGGGCGGAACGCCAACCCTCACCTCTGGTACGACATTCCGAAGCTCGGCGTGATCGTCGCGACGATCACGAACGGCCTGTCCCGGGCCGACCCCGCCGGCAAGGCCGCATACGCGTCCGGCGCCAGACGCTTCCTCGCGAGCTGCGCCGGCCTTCGTGTCGAAGTCCGGTCGTTGAAGAGTCGCTTCGCCGGCACGCCGGTCGCGTACACCGAGCCGGTCCCTGGTTACCTGCTCGCGGCGGCCGGGTTGCGCAACCTGGCGCCGAGCTCGTTCACACGCGCGATCGAGGACGGCAGCGAGCCGAGCCCGGCCGCGGTCGCCGCGATGACCGCGCTGATCGACGACAGGAAGATCAAGGCGTTGCTCTACAACAGCCAGACGGTCTCGCCGATCACGGAACGGATCCGCACAGCGGCGGTCGGGCACCAGATCCCCGTCGTCGGCGTCAGCGAGACGCTGCCGCCCCACCTCGACTACCAACAGTGGCAACTGCAACAGGCACGCGCGCTTGCGACAGCGCTCGCCCGCTGAGCCGAGCCGCCGTCGAGCTCGTCGGCCTGACGCAGCGCGCCGGACCGCGGGAGCTCTGGCGCGAGCTCTCGCTCAGTGTCGACCGCGGTCAGTTCCTCGCCGTGCTCGGTCCGAACGGTGCCGGCAAGAGCACCCTGCTCCGGCTGATCCTCGGCCTGCTCAAACCGACCGCCGGTCATGTGCGCGTCGACGGTGAGCAGCCGAGCTCGCGACGAAGTCGGATCGGCTATGTGCCGCAGCAGCGCACGTTCGACCGCGACCTGCCACTCCGCGGACGCGACCTGGTCGCGCTCGGCCTCGACGGGCATCGCTTCGGGCTTCGCCGCCATGCGCGCCGATCCGCGCGTCGTCGACCAGGCGATCGAGGCCGTGGACGCGGAACGCTTCGCCGACCGCCCGGTCGGGCGACTCTCGGGCGGTGAGCAGCAGCGCCTTCGAATCGCCCAGGTCCTCGTCCAGCGACCCGAGTTGATCCTCGCCGACGAACCGCTGCTCTCGCTCGACCTCGCGCAACAGCAGAACGTGATCGCGCTCCTCGACGCCCAGCGCAGAACCGCGAGCGCCGCGGTGATCTTCGTCACCCACGACGTGAACCCGCTGCTCCCCTACGTCGACCGTGTCCTCTACCTGAGCGGAGGCGACTGGGCGGCCGGGCCCGTCGACGAGGTGCTGACCACCGAGACGCTCTCCCGCCTTTACGGGGCGCCGATCGACGTTCTGCGCGTTCGAGGCCGCGTGATCGTCGTGGGAACGCCGGAGACCGGCGCCCACCACCACTGATGCTGCTGCAGTTGCTCGGCCAGCACTTCGTCCACACCGCCCTGATCGCCGGGGGGATCGTCGCCGTCGTGAGCGGGGCGATCGGCATGTTCGTCGTCGCCCGCGGTCTCAGCTTCGCCGTGCACGCCGTGTCGGAGCTCGGCTTCACCGGAGCGGCGGCCGCACTCGTGATCGGAGTCGACCCGGTACTCGGCATGGTCGGAGGCTCGTTGCTCGTCGGAGCGATCCTCGGCGTCGCCTCGTTGCGGGGAAGCGAGCGCGACAGCTCGATCGGCGCCGTGCTCGCCTTCGGGCTCGGCCTCGGCGTCCTCTTCCTCTCCCTCTACCAGGGCTACGCGACCGAAGCCACCAATCTCCTCTTCGGAAGCATCGTCGGCGTCGACGACCGGCAACTGCACACGATCGCCGCCGTCGCAGCCTTCGTGATCGGAGCCCTCGCCATCATCTACAGGCCCCTCCTCTTCTCGACCGTCGACCCCGACGTCGCCGAAGCGCGCGGAGTCCCGATGCGCGCCCTCAACATCGCGGTGTTCCTGCTCCTCGCGCTCACGACCGCCGAGGCGATCCAGGTCGTCGGCGTCCTGCTCGTCCTCACGCTCGTCATCACCCCGGCCGCCGCAGCGCAGCGGCTCACGGCGCGACCCGCAGCCGCAGTGCTCATCTCGATCCTGATCGCAGTCGTCGCGACGGAAGGCGGGATCCTGCTCTCGCTGCAAAAGGAATGGCCGACCAGCTTCTTCATCAGCACCATCTCCTTCGCCTTCTACCTGGCAGCCCGCGGCTGGCACACCATCCGCCGATAAGCCCGTCAGACCGGCCGCACAGACCAGCTTCCGCGACAGCGCGAACGCGTTTGGCGTGAACGGACGTATCCTCTTCACGGAGATACCGCGGCACAGGATGTGGATGTGCCGGGGGCGCCGGGTTGCTCGGACCCGACGCCCCGAATGCCTTTCGATTCAGCGCGTGACTCTGAAGGAGATGAGTCGGCGGCTCGAGACGCCGCCGAGGAGGTTTTCGCCGGACTTGCGGGCGCGAACGAACATGACCAGCAGCTGTTGTCGCTGCGAAGTCGGGAAGCCGCCGAGTTTGCTGAATTGAAGGGTCGCCCAGCCGCTTGCGTCGGTCGCCTGTTCGTTCGGGATCGAGAACTGCCTGTAGGGAACGGCCGTCGCGTAGACGAGCGCTCCCTGCACCGAGCCTCCGCAGGCGCTGACGTGGAAGCGTGCCGTGACGAACGTCGTGCCGTATCTGATTGCGCTCGGGCTCACCTGCGTCTGGTCGATGATCAGCCTGGCCGGCGGAGAGACGCTCGCGATCGGGATCGTTCCGCCGTTCTTGGCGCAGCCGGTCGCGGGGGCGGCGGCGGCGCTGACCACCGCGGTCTGCGACGAGGTCGCCGTCTTCGCGCCGGCCTTGTTCGCGGCTGTCACTTGGACGCGGACCGTGCTACCGACGTCTGCCGCAGCGAGTAGATGCGCTTGTAGCGTTGTCGAGCCGCCGACGAAGCTGCAGCTGTTGCCGTTCTTGTCGCACTTCTCCCAGCGGTAGCTGTACGTGATCGGGGCCGTCCCGGTCCACGTGCCGGGGTTTGCCAGCAACGCTCGCCCAGCTTGGGCGACACCGGAGATCGTCGGCGCGACCGTGTTTCCGGGAGCTGTCGAAGCGACCGTGACGACGGCCGTGGGCACCGTCGTTGCCACCGCAGATCCGTCGGTGTTGGTTGCAGTCACAGCGACACGTAGCGTCGCACCGACGTCGACGCTCTTGAGGGCATAGGTGGTCGCGGTCTGGCCGATGATCGACGCGCAACTACCGCCGCTGGCGTCACAGCGCAGCCACTGGTAGCTGAAGCTGATCGGCGCATCGCCCACCCAGCTTCCCGGCGCCACGGTCAGAGTCTCCGCCTCCTGCGGCGTCCCGGAAACCGTCGGCGCCGTCGAGTTCGACGGTGCTACAGCGCTGGTCGCACCTCCAGCAGCGACGAAGACGCCCGCGCTCAGCAAGACGGCGGCGCCGACACCCAGGACGGTCACTCCGGCTCGTTTCAGGCGACCGATCGACCGCCTCGCTGAATCGGTGTGCGCTCCACTCATTCTCCCTGCTCCTTTCTGCGAACCGTCAGAGAACAACTCGGCCCGGCTGCCTCAACCGCAGAATTGCGGCTGAACGCGACCGAACGGCGATTGGCGCGATCTTGGTGTTGGAATCGTCCCGAAAAGTCGTCAACGAAGAGTCACCGCGACGTTTCGACGGGCGCAAAAAGCCCCCTCGGCGACGAGCATTGCGGGCGAGCCTTCAGCCGTCGACGCGATCATCGCGGTGAGACTCGAGGCCTGATCGTCAGCACCGCTTGCGTCGAGGCGGACTCCCCCGACGAGTCCGAGACTGCAAGCTCGATCGTGACTCGCCCCGGTTTCGTCGGTCTGCCGGTCAGAATGCCATTCGCGAGGAGATGCAGTCCGCGCTCGAGCCGTCCGCTGGTGACGCGCCATCGATAAGGACCCTCGCCACCGCTGACCCCGAGCTGTTCGGTGAACCTGCGCCCGACCCGGAGGACCTTCGGCGAGGGCACTGGGACAACGAGCGGTGGTGGTGGCGGAGGTGCGGCGGCGGCGCGAGAGCAGTGACGATCGCGTTGTGGATGAGTGTCGCGATCGCGACGGCGCCGGGCTGCACAAGGTGGATTCCGTCGCCCTGAAACCACGAATAGCGGATGAACGAGTCGGCCTGCCAGTCGACGATCGTCACCTGCGGATACTGCTCGGCGACCTGGGCGAGAATTGTGTTCATCTCCGCGTACTGCGGCACCCAGTCGTGGTAGTTGAGCCAAAGGATCCGTTGGACACCCGCGGCTAGCAACGTCTGGATGGAGGTGTTCACGGCGTCGCCGAACCCCTGCTCGGGATCGTTGTAACCGACCTCGACAACGACCGTCGCACCGATCTGATTGCCGAGTGCGTGAACGGCGTCGATGAGATTCGGCGGCCGCTCCCCTTCGAACGGACAACTCATCCCCGTCAGCCGCCGGCAGACTGCGATCTGCAAATCGACATCCGGTAAACCGTGCTCCAGGATCGAGAGTGGTTGAGCGTTCCACTCCACCGCCGTCAGAACCGAGTCGCCGATCACGGTGACCCGGTTCGGCTGGGCAAAGGCACCGTTCGCGGCCGGCGCCGATACCGACAAGGCACACGAAACCGCCAGCACCGCGATCAGGCACAGTCGCCCAACCGTCGCTCGCGGTCTCATCGTATGAGACGGCAACCTGATTGACCGGAATGACATGGCAAGACCTCGAAACATCGGCGGCGGGGCCCGAGCAGTTCGCGCTCGGGCCCCGCTTGTTGCTCTATCGCCGTTACCGAACGACGATCTGGACGAGGCGGCGGTTCGAGACGCCGCCGAGGAGGTTGTCGCCGGCTTTACGGGCCCGGACGAACATCACCAGCGAGGTGCCCGGCTTGAGTGGCAGCTGCGCGGTGGGCGTGATCTGAACGGTGGCCCAGCCGTCCGCTCCCGTTGCGACTTCGGGTGCACCGTAGGTCCAGCTGTAGGGGAGCCCGAGCGCGTAGACGAGGGCGCCCTGCACCGGGTGACCCGAGGTGTCCGTGACCCGGAAGCGGGCGGTGAACGGTGCGTGCGATCCGATCGACCTCGGTTGGAACTTGACGTCGGAAATCACGAGCCGATTCGGGAGTGAAACGCCTCCGATTGGGACCACACCGTTCGCCAGTGGAGCGTCCAAGATGCTTCCGCTGGAGGCACTGGCAAGACCTCGCGAGCCGACCACGACTTGGACGAGTCGTCTGGTCGAGACGCCCGCGAGGAGGTTGTCGCCGACTTTGCGTGCCCGGACGAACAGCACCAACGCCGTGCCCCGTTTGAGCGGGAGCCGTGCGGTGGGGGTGATCTGAACAGTCGCCCAGCCGTCTGATCCCGTGGCGACCTCAGGTGCGCTTCGCACCCAGCTGTAGGGGAGCCCGAGCGCATAGACGAGCGCGCCCTGCACCGGGTGACCTGTCGCGTCGGTGACGCGGAAGCGCGCGGTGAACGGGGCGAGCGATCCGATCGACCTGGGTTGGAACTTGACGTTCGAGATCACGAGCCGGTTCGGAAGGACGACCGAGTTCGCCTGAACGGTCGCCGTCGCGGGACTGGCGGGAGCAACCAATGCACCGATCGGGTTCGTCCGCAGCGAGTTGGCGAACGCGGACGCCTGCCCGCTCATCGCCTTGATCTGTACGAACAGCCGGCTCCCCTTGTCGGCCGAGCTGACCGTGTAGGTGCGCGCCTTCGCGCCTGCGATCGGTTTGCACGCAGACCCATTCGTTGCGCAGCGTGCCCACTGATAGAAGTAGCTGATCGGCTGGGCGCTGACCCAGGTACCGGGGGTTGCGGTCAGCGTGGCGCCCATCGTCGGTGAGCCCGTGATCGTCGGCGCTTTGGCGATCCTCAACTGCTGCGAGATACCGGCCGGGGTTCTCTGCGAGGTCGCGAACGCGGCGCCGTACCTGTTGGCCGCTTTGACCAGGACGAAGATCGAGTGGCCGGCGTCGGCTTTGACGATCGTGTACGTCACCTTCTTCGCCCCGGGAATCGGCGCGCAGCTCAACGAGCTCGTACAGCGCGTCCACTGGTACGTGTAGCTGATCGACGAGGCAGCCAGCCAAGAGCCGACGGAGGCGGTGACGACATCGTTTTCCTTCAGCTTGGTCGACGCTGCGTAGATCACCGGCAATGCGATGTTGTAAGGAGCCTTCGGTGACGCCACAGCACTGGACGCGGTCGAGATCGCAGCGGCTGCACCGTGGGTGTTGCTGGCGACGACCTGGACGCGGAGCTTGTGCCCGAGGTCGCCGAGAACGGGCGAGTAGGTCGCGGCGGCCGCACCCGCGATCGTCGTGCAGTTCGAGCCGCTGCTGTCGCAGGACTGCCAGCTGTACATGAACGTCAGCGGCGCCGATCCGGTCCAAGTACCCGTCGTCGCCGTAAGTGTTCCGCCGACAACGGCGTCGCCACTGATCGTGGGCGCCTGGCTGTTTGCGGGCGCATCGACGCTCGATGACGAGATCACCGGGCTTGCCGCGCTCAGGGCGACGGCGCTCCCGGCGAGGTTCGAGGCTGTCACCGACGCGCGCAGGGTGTGCCCGTCGTCAGCCGCGACCGGAGTGTAGGTCCCGCTGGTTGCGCCGCTGACTTCGAGGCAGGCGCTGCCGGCGATGTCGCAACGCATCCACTGAATTGCGTACGAGATCGGCGCAGTTCCGACCCAGGTTCCGTCCGAGACGCTCAGAGGCGACCCTTCGATCGCTGAGCCCGTGATCACGGGAGGCGTCGAGACCGCCGGGGTGTGGGCCGAGACGACAGCTTCGCTGACGGCGGAGTAAGCCTTGTTGAGGCCGCGCGAGTTCTTTGCGGTCACCGCGACCCGAACCGTCGAGCCGATGTCGGTGGCGACGAGGGGGTACGTGGCACCGTTCGCGGAGGCGATCGAGACACACGCAGCCCCTGCGGCGCTGCACCGCTGCCACTGGTAGGCGAACGTAAGCGGCGTCGTCCCGTTCCAGCTGCCGCTCGTCGCACGGAGGATCTGGCCTTGCTGCAGCGGGCCACTGACCACCGGAAGAACCGAGTTGGCCGGGCCTGTGCCCGCCGGCGCAACGACACCGCTGACCGCCGAGAGCGCCGTCACAGACCCGGAAGCATTCGTGGCGGTAACGGCGACACGCAGAGTCGCCCCCGGAGCGCTGCTCGGAATCACGTACAGCGACGCGGTCGCCCGCGAAATCGGGACGCAGCTCTCACCGGCCCCGTCGCATCTCTCCCACGCGTAGGTGAAGGTGATCGGAGCGTCACCGCTCCACGTCCCCGGGTCTGCTGTCAGCGTGGCGCCCTCGCGGGCAACCCCGCTCAAGGTTGGAAGAAACAGGCTGGACGGCGCGGCCGCGTTCGTTGCTGCGGTCGCGCTCGACACGAACGCAATCAATAGTCCGAGCAGCAGCCCCCCGAGAAGGAGCGCTAGCGGATGTCTGGGTGCGACGGCCCGCCACCGGCGGCGAAGCGAAGTTGATGTCATCGCGTCTCTTCTCCTTGCCTCATCCGCAGAGACACAGGGTTTCTCACTCATCCTCCGCCCGACCGGACCTGCTGAGGCGCGGTAACCACACACGCCAGGCAAGAAATCCTTCTGCAGAACTGTGTTGTGAATTGTGTCGTGAACAAGAACGTAACACGAACTGGTACGCTATGCGCTATAACTTTACGTTAGTTTACGTTGTTAACGATTCCAACACGATCGGAGGCGAGTCACGCCATGCGAGCCAGAAAGCGAGCGAGCTCACCGACACGGCCGGCGAAGAAGCCCCGCAGCCCGACCCCCGCCGAGTACGAACAGGCGGCCGCTGCCCGACAGGCCGTCCAGACCTACCTACGGACCAGCGAGAAAGCGATGCGACTGCAAGGGCTGACCGCCGAGCGCTACCAACTCCTGCTGAGGATAAAAGTGGCCGAGCTGCGCGGCGAACCCATCACCGTCAGCCAGCTCGCGACAGCCCTCCAGCTCGCCAAAAGCACAACGACGCAACTCGTACGGCGGGCCGAGAACCAGCGGCTCCTGAAGCGAGAGATCTCCGAACACGACGCCCGCGTCCGATACGTCCACCTCACCGACGAGGGAAAGGCGAGACTTGGTGCGGTCGTCGCCGACCTTCGCGAAGATCGCGCGCGCTTCAGCCGCGAGTTTCCGGCACTAACAGATTGAGGGGGCGTGACCGAGGCGATCGCCCGGGACGCTGTCAGCCGCTTGTTCCCGGGCTGTCGGCGGTGCTGCCGGTGCCGACGCGGTCGAGGTAGTCCAGCAAGCGGTCTCGGTCGATCGCCGCGGAGCGGTGGCCGATGTAGCCGTCCGGCCGGACGAGGTATAGCCGCTCGCCGTCATCCGCGTAACGCCCGCGTGAGGCGCCCTCCGGATCGACGACCACCGACGTGCCCTGGCGATCTCGGAGGGCACCGACTCGCGCCAGCCCGAGACGATCAAGCGCCTCGCCCCGTGGCGCGAGCCGCCGGCGCTGTGCCCGACGCCCGCAACCCAGAGCAAACGTCGGGTGCCTGCCTCGGTTGCCGGTAGGCCGTAGAGTCGACCGATGCGCAAGTGGCTCCCGCTGATCATTCTCGCGTCGGCCCAGTTCATCATGGTCCTGGACTCGAGCGTGATGAACGTCTCGATCTCGCAGATCGTGGCCGACCTGAACACGACGGTCACCGGCGTGCAGAGCGCGATCACGATGTACACGCTCGTGATGGCGGCGTTCATGCTCGTCGGCGCGAAGCTCGGCGACATCCTCGGGCGTGACCGCGCGTTCGGCCTCGGCCTGGGGGTGTACGGGCTCGGTTCGCTGATCACGGCACTCAGCCCGAACCTCACGGTGCTGCTGATCGGCTGGTCGGGGATCGAGGGGTTCGGCGCGGTGCTGGTGATCCCGGCGATCGCAGCGTTGACCGCCGCGAACTACGAGGGCAAGGAGCGGGCGTTCGCCTATGGGATGATCGGCGGCGCTGCGGGCGCGGCGATCGCCGCCGGGCCGCTGATCGGCGGCTACGTCACGACGACTTGGAGCTGGCGGTACGTCTTCGTCGGCGAGGTCGTGGTGGTGATCGCGGTCCTCATCGTGCACCGTCGTATGAAGCGGGCTCCCAAGCCTGAGCAGGCGCCGAAGCTGGACTACGGCGGTGCCGCTCTGTCGGCGGTCGCGCTCGGGCTGATCGTGTTCGGGATCCTGAAGAGCAGCTCGTGGGGCTGGATCAGGCCGATCGCGGCGCCGACGATCAGCGGGCACGAGATCACGCCGTTCGGGTTCTCAATCGTGCCGTTCCTGATCATCGGGGGCTTCGTCGTCCTCGGCTGCTTCCTGGCGTGGGAGGAGCGTCGCGATCGGCTCGGCCAGAGCACGCTTCTCAACCGCACGATGCTGAAGATCCAGACGCTGCGCGGCGGGCTCACCTCGCTGTGCGCGCAGCAGCTGATCGTGATGGGCACGTTCTTCGTCCTGCCGGTCTACCTCCAGGTCGTGCTCGGCTTCGACGCGTTTGAGACAGGCAAGCGGCTGTTCCCGATGTCGATCTCGATGCTGGCCGCTGCGCTCACCGGACCGAAGGTGGCAGTGCGGTTCGGGCCGCGGGCGGTTGTCCAGGTCGGGCTCGGTGCGATGGCGGTCGCTGCGCTCGTGCTCGTCGGGACGATCGACGTCACCCTGAACGGGACGGCCTTCGCCGTCTCGCTCGTCTTCTTCGGGATCGGGGCCGGGCTCCTCATGTCGCAGCTCGGCAACGTGATCATGTCCTCCGTCCCGCCCGAAGACACCAACGAGGCCGGTGGACTGCAGGGGACGGCGCAGAACCTGGGCGCATCGCTCGGCACCGCGCTGATCGGCTCCGTGCTCCTGATCGGGCTGCTGAACGGGTTCAACTCGCGCATCCAGAAGAACCCGGCGGTGCCGGCCGACGTCAAGACGCAGATCGCAGCCGCCACCGAGCAGGGCATCCCGATCGTCACGTCCCAGCAGGCGCACCAGACGCTGCTCGACGCCGGGCTGAGCCCGGCCGAGGCGGACGCTGTCACGGCCGACTACAGCAACGCCCAGCTCGACGCGCTGAAGACGTCGATGCTCGCGGTCGCGTTCCTTGCGGTGCTCTCCTTCTGGTTCACGCGGCGTCTACCCGGAAGGCCCGAAGGAGCTCCATTGACAGCGACCGCAGCCCGTGGCACGTGAGGGTTGCCGTCCGGGGGCCGAGGCCATTTCGTCGGCCTCGCCCGCTCCCCGGCACACCAAAGATGCGTGCTGTTGCTTCCCGGTCGCGCCTCCGCCGACGACGAACCTCAACGGTTAGTGCTGGTGTCACCGTCTTGCGACGGCCGGAGCTCGATCAGCTTTCCGGCGGGAACGTGATCGACCTGGAGTGTCGTGTGGGTGATCGCGAATCTGTCGTCGAGAAGCTGTTCGAGCTCTCGGCGGATCGCGTGGCAGTCGTCGTTCGGATGAACGAGCACGTGCGCGGCGAGCGCCGGCAGGTCGGAGCTGATCTGCCAGACGTGCAGGTCGTGGACGTTCTCGACGTGCGGATTCGCGGCGAGCGCCTCGCCAATCTCGTCGACATTCATTCCCGCCGGGGCGGCCTCGAGGAGCACGCGGCCCGAATCGCGCAGGAGCCCGTAGGCGGCGAGGAGCATGATGGCGGCGATGGCGAGCGATGCGATGCCGTCGGCTCGTGTCCAGCCGGTCGCGAGGATGACGGCGCCCGCGATCGCCGTGAGGATGAAAGCGGCTAGGTCGGTGAGCATGTGCTGGAAGCTGCCCTCGACGTTCATCGACTGCCGGTTCGCCCTGGCGAGTTGAAACGTGGCGGCGAGGTTCACCGCGATCCCGACCACCGCGACGATCAAGATTGCCCTGCCTTCGGTGGACGGAGGCGTGATCAGCCGCCGAATGCCCTCGTAGACGATCAGCAGGGCAAGCACGAGCAGCGTGACGCCGTTTGCCTGGGCGGAGAGGATCTCGGTGCGTTTGAGCCCGAAGGTCAGATTGCCCTTGGCCGGTCGTCCCACCAGGCGAATGACGATGAGTGAGAGGACGAGCGCCGCAGCGTCCGTCGTCATGTGCGCGGCATCAGAGAGCAGGGCCAGCGAGTCGGCGAGGATGCCGACGACGACCTCGACCACCATGAAGCCGACGATCAGACCGAGGGCGACCCAGAGGCGCTTGGCGTCGGCGTTCCGGGTCAGGGCGTGAGTGTGCCCGGCCTGGGAGCCGTGCGCGTGCTCGTCGTGCTCGTGCCGGTCGGAAACCTGATCAGCAGGCATCGCAGCAGCTCTCCCCACGCCAGCTCGCTCGCCCTTCGCGGACGGCGATCGCGGCGATGACGAGGGCTGCAAGCGGGTCAGCCCACCACCATCCGGCGGCGGCGTTCAACAGCAGGCCCGCCAGCAACGCGATCGAGAGATAGGCACACAACTGGTTCTGAGCTGCCTCCTTGACGGCCGCGGACGAGTCGAGCCGGCGGCCCAGGCGGCGCTTCGCGCGAGCGAGGAGCGGCATCATCAGAGCGGTGACCGCGGCCAGTGCGATCCCGAGCCAGCTCACCGCCGGCTTGTCGCGGGCGAGCAGGTCGTAGGTCGACGCGACGGCGATGTAGGCGGCGAGGATCAGGAAGCTCGCGGCGATCACCCGTTGCGCATGCCGCTCTGCGGCCGGAGAGGAGCGCCGGCCGCCCGTGAAGAGCCAGATGATCACCGTCCCGGCGGCGACCTCGATCAGCGAGTCGGCACCGAAGCCGACGAGCGCGATCGACCCGGCCGCGATCCCGGCGGCCAGGGCGATCCCGAACTCGAACACATGCCAGGCGTTGCCGATCCACGCGAGCCGTCGGAGACGGTGCTCGAGACTCGCACGGTCGTCATGGGCCCGCGCGACGAATGGAGCCCGCTGGATCCCCAGAAGGTCACTCACCGAGACTTCCCTCGCGGCTGTGTTGCATCGCGACGTCAAGCAACAGCCGGATGTGAGCGTCGTCGAGCGAGTAGTAGACGTTGCGCCCCTGTTTGCGGTAGCGCACGAGCCTGCGAGACCTCAAGAGCCGCAAGTTGTGCGAGCACGCGGTCTGCGACAAGCCCGTCACGGCCGACAGGTCACAGACGCAAAGCTCGCCGGCCTCGAGCAGTGCTGCGATCAACCGAACACGTCCGGGATCGGACAGCACCCGAAAGGTCTCGGCCAGGTCCTGGAACGCCGCCGAGTCGGGAAGTCGCTCGAGCACGGCCGACACGCGCTCCGGGTCGACGCACTCGGTCTCGCAGCGGTCGAGCGGAACGACGGCGTCCGCCACGCCGGCCTCGATCCGCGAGGACGACATCTTCACAGACATGAAGACATTCTCCCACATCGCCGTCCGCGATCCCTCCGCTCGACCTCTACCGTTCGCTCGGTGCCGTCGCAGTTGCGTGTGTTCCGGATCGCACGCGGGCAGGCTCGCCGGTTCGCGGACGAGTGGCGCGCGACCGTTCTCCCCCTCCGCGAGCAGTTGGGGTTCCGGGTCACCGCAGCGTTCGTCGCCGAGGCCGACGATCTGTTCGTCTGGCTGCTCGAGCACGACGGCGACTTCGAGGCCGCGGACGCCGCCTACTACGAGTCGGCGGAGCGCGCCGCGCTCGACCCCGACCCGCGGCGCCTGATCGAGGAGGTCGTCCTCGCGGCCTTCGTCGAGGCGGAGCCGTTCCGGAGGGCGTAGGCTCGACGGATCCGCGGCAGCGAGGTGACGATCGGCGATGGCATCCGAGCAGGACGATCGAGTCGAAGCCTTTCGCCGGCTGCACGACGCCGGCTGTTTCGTCATGCCGAACCCGTGGGACGCCGGCACCGCGCTCGTTCTCGAGCAGCTCGGGTTCGAGGCGCTCGCGACGACGAGCGCCGGGTACGCGTGGACGACGGGCCGGGCCGACAGCCGTCAGGTCCCGCTCGAGCAGGCGCTCGAGCATCTCCGGCTCGTCGCCGGCGCCGTCGGCGTGCCCGTGAACGCGGACTTCGAGGGCGGCTTCGCCGACGAGCCGGAGCAGGTCGCCGCGAACGTGAAGCTCGCCGCGGCGACGGGGATCGCCGGACTGTCAATCGAGGACTCGACCGGGAACGCGACGGAGCCGCTGTACCCGCTCGACCATGCCGTCGAGCGCATCCGGGCGGCTCGGCAGGCGATCGACGAGAGCGGTACCGGCATCCTCCTCACCGGGCGGTCGGAAGGCTTCGTGGTCGACCGCCCCGACCTCGACGACACGATGAGCAGGCTGCAGGCGTACGCGGAGGCAGGCGCCGACTGCCTCTACGCCCCGCGGATCGCGTCGGCCGGCCAGGTGTCGGCGATCGTGAACGCAGTGTCGCCGAAGCCCGTCAACCTCCTGGTCAACGCCCCGTTCATCACGGTGCCGCAAGCCGCGTCCCTCGGCGTGCGCCGGATCAGCGTGGGCGGCACGCTGGCGCGCACGGCCTGGGCCGGATTCCTACGCGCCGCTCGGCAGATCGCCAACGAGGGCACGTTCCAGCAGTTCGTGGAGTTGCCCGACGTCGATGCCCTGTTCGGCACCCGGTAGCGGTCGGACCGCGCCGTAGCCGAACCGCCCTTAGGATCCGCGGGTGGCGCGGATCGTTCTCGTTCACGGCGCGTTCGGCGGAGCCTGGTGCTGGGCGCGGGTCGTCGGGCCGCTCGAGCGCGCGGGACACACGGTCGAGGCGTTCGACCTGCCGGGTGCCGGCGGCGACGAGACGCCGGTGGAGGGTGTCACGCTCGAGTCCTGCGCGGCACGCGTGTGCGACGTCCTCGCCGCGCAGCCCGACCCCGCGCTCCTGGTCGGGCACAGCATGGGCGGGGTCGTGATCACGCAGGCCGCCTCGAACCGGCCCGATCGCGTCCGGGAGCTGGCGTTCGTGTGCGCGTTCATGCCCGCGAACGGGCAGAGCCTGCTCGACCTGACGCGACTGCCCGAGGGGAGGGCCGACATGATCCAGGCCAACATCGTGATCGAGGGCGACCCGCCCGTTGCGAGCCTCGCGCGCGAGCCCGCGACCCAGGCGATCTACAACTGCTGCGATGAGGAATCGGTCGCGTGGGCGATGGAGTGGCGACGTCGACAGCCGGTCGCGCCGTTCGCGACCCCGGTCGCCCTAGACGACGCCGCCCTCGCGACGATCCCGCGCTCCTACGTCTTCACGGCGCGCGACCAGTCGATCCCGCCCGCGCTCCAGCGCCGCATGATCGCCGAGCATCCGTGCCGAAAGGTCTTCGAGCTCGACACCGACCACGCCCCCTTCCTGTCGGCGACGGGCGAGCTCGTCGACGCGCTGCTCGAGCTCGCTAGCCGGTAGCTGCCCGCCGAACGCAGCCGTAGATGTTCCGCGTGTCCGGCGGGTCGGGCTTCGCCGTCCAGAGCACGTCCACCTTGCCGAACTGCACGACCGGCGCCTCCACGACGCCCTTGCCGATCTTCGCGTTCTCCTTCCGCACCCAGACCGCGGCGCGCCTGGCGGCGGCCTCGCTCCGCGAGAACGTGACCGCCAGCGCGACCCGGTTCGGGTTCACGAGGTTCCAGACGGCGACGAAGTCGAACCGCCGCGGGGCGGTACTGAGAGCCTGCGCCGAGTCGGGCGTGATGCCGTAGCCGCGACGGCGGAAGCACCGCCGCACCGGCGTGAGGGCGGCGAGCTCGCTCGCATGTGTCGTCGTGACGGTCCGGGCCGTCTTCGGGGACGACGACCCGCACGACGCGAGGGCCGTCACGACCAGGCTGATCAGCATCACGCTTGCGACTCTCCGCACGGTTGCGGAATGGTAGGGGCTCGTTCGAAGCGGCCGTTCAGGCCGCGAGCCGGCGCACCGCGTCCAGAGACGGCACGAAGTAGTACGCACCGGTCAGCGGCCTCGTGTACCGCGTCAGCGCGTCGCGCTCGCTCGAGTCGGCGCCGGCCATGCTGACCAGCATCGCATGCAGCGGGCCCCGCTCGGCGCAGAAGCCGACGAACTGCGTGCCGTGCTCGGTGACGGTGCCGTACGGCATGTTGCGGCGGAAGACGTGCCCGAAGTCGTCCTGGTCGGTGCGGGCGACATGGCTGTCTTCCGGCCGTTCGTCGAGCTCGATGCTGTCGGCCTTCGTCCGTCCGATCACGCGCTCCTGCTCGTGCTCCGACAGAGACTCCCAGGCAGCCGCGTCGTGCTCCCACTTCTGGAGCAGGAGGACGCTTCCGCCCTCACCCGGCCGCCCGGCGGGGACGAGCACGACCTCGGGCGCCTCGGTGAGCGGCGGGTTCTCGGTGCCGTCGATGAAGCCGGTGAGGTCGAGGTCGCGGTGGTACGGCCAGCACGAGGTCTCGGCCGCGACCGCCGCGATCGACCCCACCTCGGCGATCACGGCGCGCGCGACGTCGAAGACGACGTCGTAGCTGCTGCTCGACAGCCACAGGACGCCGTCGTGCTGCGTCGCCGGGATCACGAAGCCGTCGGCGCCGACGACGTCCTCGTTGAACCCCACGAGACCGTCAGGCGCGTCGTCCGGAGACGCCCCGCGCCACAGCTCGGGCCGGAAGCCGGCGACGAGGTTCACGCCGCCCATCGTCGTCCGCGGCTCGCGGAGGGCGCAGAACGCGCGGACGAGGTCGATCCCCGTGCCTTCGCCGGCGTCGAACTCGAGGTACGAGTGCGAGCTGGTCCCGAGCGCGAAGATCCCCGGTTGCGGCGCGCCCATCAGGCGCGCTTGCCGACGAGCTCGAGCAGGTCGCCGTAGAAGCGGATCCCTGCGCGCATGTCGCGCGTGTACAGGTTGACGAGCCCGTTGGTGACCACGCCGCGATCCTAGCCCGCCACCCTGGTGCCGCCCTGCGGTGCCCGGCACCGGCCGCAGGTAGCGTGAGCGCGGATGCAGGTCGCGCTCGCCCCCTTCCTCGCGATCTCGATCCTGCTGATCGTGATCCCGGGGCCCGACACGGCAGTCGTGACGAAGAACGCCCTCACCGGCGGCCGTCGCGGCGGCGTCCTGACCGCCGCCGGCGTGACGGCGGGGCTCGCCGTCTGGACGGTCGCCGCCTCCCTCGGCATCGCGGCGCTGCTCAGAGCATCGGAGATCGCGTTCCTCGTGCTCAAGCTCGCCGGGGCGATGTACCTGATCTGGCTCGGCGTCCAGCTGCTGCGCGGGCACGACCACCAGGTGCGCGGCGGCGGCAGCCATCCTGCAGGCTCGCGCACGAAGGCGCTCCGGCAGGGATTCCTCAGCGATCTCGGCAACCCGAAGATCGCCGTCTTCTTCACGAGCTTCCTGCCGCAGTTCGTGCACGGCGGGGCCGTCTTCCTGCCGCTGCTCCTGCTCGGCGTGACGTTTGCCGCGCTCACTCTCTGCTGGCTCGCCGTCTACGCGCTCCTCGTCGGCACGTCGAGCGCGCTCGTCAGCCGGCCGTCGGTACGCAAGGCGCTCGACCGCTTCACCGGCGTTGTGCTGATCGCCTTCGGCATCCGGCTCGCGCTCGAACGCCGCTGACCCGGGGGTGGCAGGCGCGAGCGCATCGGATCTCGCAGCGATTCCGCTGTTCGCGTCGCTCGACCGCGCGCAGCTCGCCGAGATCGCCGGCTGGTTCGAGGTGAAGGAGGTCGGGCCGGGCGTTCGCCTCGTCGGCGAAGGCGCGACGGGTTACACGTTCTTCGTGCTCGCCGCAGGCTCGGTCGAGGTGACGGCGGATGGAGAGCCGGTCGGGTCGCTCGGCCCGAACGAGTTCTTCGGCGAGCTCGCGCTGCTCGGTCACGGCCGCCGCACCGCGACGGTGACGACGACGTCGCCGTCACGGGTGCTGGTGCTCTTCGGCGAGGACTTCGGCCGCCTGCGCGCCGACTTCCCCGCGGTCGCGGACGAGATCGACGCGACGATGGCCAAGCGCCTCGGCCGCGCCTGACGCCGGCCTCTACGCGCCCGCGTTCCTGAGGTACTGGTGCACGAATGCGATCGCCATGCTCCCCTCCCCCACTGCTGCGGCCACCCGCTTGACGGGCCCCGAGCGCACGTCGCCGGCGGCGAAGACGCCGGGGACGCTCGTCTCGAGCAGGTAGGGGTCGCGCTCGAGCGGCCACGCCCGGGTCGCGCCGAGATCGGGCCCCGTGAGCACGTAGCCACGGCTGTCGAGCGCGATCTCCGGCGGCAGCCAAGCGGTCTCGGCATCCGCGCCGATGAAGATGAACAGCCCGCCCGACGCATACCGCGTCGTCGCACCGTCGTCGCCGGAGCGCACCTCGATCGCCTCCAGCGCGTCCACGCCTTGCGTGCCGACGACCTCGCTCCGGAACCGCACCTCGATGTTCGACCTCGCCGCAAGCTGCTCGATCAGGTAGCTCGACATGCTCTTCTCGAGGGTGTCTCCGCGATACAGGACGGTGACGCTGCGCGCGTGTGTCGAGAAGAACATCGCCGCCTGACCCGCCGAGTTGCCCGCACCGACGACGTGGATGTCGAGCCCGTGCACATGTGGCGCCTCGCTCCGGGCCGCGCCGTAGAAGACGCCTTTACCGACGAGGTCGTCGCCGCCTGGGATCGCAAGCCGTCGCCACGTGACGCCGCACGCGAGGATGATCGTGCGGCCCCGTAGCACGTCTCCGCCGTCGAGGTGCACCGCATGCGAGGGCGCGTCGACGCGCGTGATCGTTCGCGTCACGAGGATCTCGGCCCCGAGGCGCCGGGCCTGCTGGAGCGCGCGGCTGGCAAGCTCGTCACCGGAGACGCCCGAGGGGAAGCCGAGGTAGTTCTCGATCCGGGACGAGGTCCCGGCCTGGCCTCCCGGCGCCTCCCGCTCGACGACGAGCGTGCGCAGCCCTTCGGACGCGCCGTACACCGCCGCGGCGAGCCCCGACGGGCCGGCGCCGATCACGATCACGTCGTACTCGGCGGCGCCCGGCTCGGTGCCGAGGCCGAGCAGCTCCGCCACCCGCCGCAGCTCCGGGCGCACGACCGTCTTGCCGTCGACCAGGCGGATCGCCGGCCGGTCCCCGGCCGCCGGCAGCGGCCCGCCCCACCGCACTTCGGAGTCCGGCGCGTCGGGCTGCAGCCACTGGAAGCTGACCTGATTGCGATCGAGAAAGTGCCGCAGCCGTGTGCAGGCGGGATCGCTGCGCTGCCCGACGACGATCGCGCGCGGCGCGGGCGCCTCGGCCGCCAGCCCTTGCAGGCCCCGCGGCCCGGTCATGCGCAACGTCGCGAGCGCACCGACCGACTTGGCGATGATCGGATCGACCGCCGCAATCGCGTGGTAGGCGGCCGGCTCGATGCGAAGGACACGCGACGGTTCGGCCGCGCGGAAGCCGACCGGGAACACCGTCCCGAGCACCATCGGCACCTCGCCGAAGATGTCTCCGGGCAGCCGCTCGCCGACGACGCGCTCGACGCCGTCCTCGGTCCGCACCGCCTCGATGCGTCCATCCAACACCGCGAGCAGCGCGCGGTCGTCGCCTGCGTTCGCCGCGTACTCGCCCGCCGTCAGCGAGACGTCCGCGGCCGCCCGCGCCAGCCGCTCGTGCTCTTGCGCGCCGAGCATCGCGAAGACCTCGATGCCGGCGACCTCCTCCGCCGTGACCACCGGAGAGACCCTACCGGCCTCGCCTGCGTCCCTTCAGTCGGCGACGCCGAGGCCCCAGCCGCCGTCGATCACGATCTCCTGGCCGGTGATGTACCCGGAGGCCGGTGAGGCGAGGAAGAGCGCGAGCGCCTTGATGTCGTCCGGCAGGCCGACGCGGTGCATGGGGATGTCCTTCGCGAGCGCGGCCTGCACCGCCGGGTCGTGGGCATGGCCGCCGCCGATGTTCGTGACGAAGAAGCCGGGCGCGATCGCGTTGGCCGTGATCCCGTACGCCGCGAGCTCGAGCGCGATCGAGTGCATCAGGTGCCTGGCACCCGCCTTGGCCGCCATGTAGGCGGATCCGATCGCCGGCTCGACCTTCGTCGCGGCCAGCGAGGTCGTGACGACGATCCGCCCGAAGCGGCGCGGCCGCATGTGCCGCGCGGCGGCGCGCGCGGTGGCGAAGATCCCGCTCAGGTTGACGTCGATGACACGGCTCCAGCGCTCGTCCTCGTAGCGCTCGAGGGCGCCCTCCTCGACCCGTGGGCGCTCACCGCCCGCCCACGCGCCGACGAAGCCGACGCCGGGATCGATGCCGGCGTTGGCGAATGCCACGTCGAGCCTGCCGTACGCCTCGGCCGCCTCGTCGACGGCGCGGTCGAGCGCGGGATGGTCGGTGACGTCGGCCGCGGCGCCGCGCACGTCGAGGCCTTCGCCCTGCAGGCGGGCGGCCTCCCGGGCGACCCCGGCGGCATCGACGTCGATGAGCGTCACCCGTGCGCCGTGCGCCGCGAGCACCTCTCCGTAGGCGAGCCCGAGCCCGCTCGCGCCGCCGGTGACGATCGCGCCGAACCCGGCCACGTCGAAGCGCGAGGAGACGTTCACTGAGAGCGAGCCTATCGGTACAGCGCGCGCATCTCGTCGAGCGACCGCGGCTCGTAGTGACGAGCCGTGCATGACGAGGTGGAGGTGCGGAAGCCGCTCGTCGGCGGACGGCGGCCGCGCCGCCTATGATTGCCACCGCGTCAATCGACCAGGGAGGCGAGATGCCGCACGCAGTCATGTCCATCCAGAAGCCGTTCATGGCCCGTTCGGAGGAGATGACGCGTGGCACTCAGGCAACTCAACCTTGGAATCCTGGCGCACGTCGACGCCGGTAAGACGACCCTCACCGAGCGGCTTCTCTACGAAGCCGGGGTGATCGACGCGCTCGGCAGCGTCGACGCCGGGACGACGCAGACCGACTCGCTCGCGCTCGAGCGCAGGCGCGGCATCACGATCAGGGCGGCGGTCGCGTCGTTCACGCTCGGCGACGTGCACGTCAACCTGATCGACACCCCGGGGCACCCCGACTTCGTCGCCGAGGTCGAGCGCGTGCTCGGCGTGCTCGACGGCGCGGTGCTCGTCGTCTCGGCGGTCGAAGGGGTCGAGCCTCAGACGCGCATCCTCATGCGTGCGCTCAAGCGACTCAGCATCCCGACCCTGCTGTTCGTGAACAAGCTCGACCGCGCCGGGGCGGACGACGCGCGCGTGCTGCACGAGATCGCCGAACGGCTGACGCCGGCGATCGTGCCGATGGAGTCGGTTCATGCTCCCGGGACCCGGAACGCCGGCGTCGCCGCGCCGGGGGCCGATCCGGCCTTCAGGTCGCGTCTCGCAGAGGCGCTCGCGGAGCACGACGAGGATGTGCTCGCGGCATACGTCGACGACGCGCTCAGCGGTGCGGGCTCGCGGCTCGACGACGCTCTCGTCGCGCAGACCAGGGCCTCGCTCGTCCATCCGGTCTTCTTCGGCGCTGCGATCACGGGCGCGGGGGTCCGCGAGCTGATGACCGGCGTCGCCGGCCTCCTGCCCCCGGCGCCCGGCGATCCCGACGGCCCGGTCTCGGGAACGGTGTTCAAGATCGAGCGCGGCGACGCGGGCGAGAAGATCGCGTACATCCGGATGGTCTCCGGCACGGTCCGCACCCGCGACCGGCTCCGCTACGGACGCGGCACCGAGGACAAGGTGACCGCGCTCGCCGTCTTCGAGCGGGGCCGGGCGGTGCAGCGCCCGTCGGTCTCTGCAGGAGCGGTCGCGAGGCTCTGGGGCCTCGCGGGCGTCCAGGTGGGGGACCGTGTCGGCGAGGACGTCGCCGCGGGCGGCGGACACCACTTCGCCCCTCCGACGCTCGAGTCGGTCGTCGCGCCGCTCGACCCGGACGACGGCGCCCGCCTGCGCGTCGCCCTCGGGCGGCTCGCCGAGCAGGACCCGCTGATCGACGTGCGCCACGACGAGCACGGCGAGCTGTCGGTCTCCCTGTACGGCGAGGTGCAGAAGGAGGTGATCGAGACCACGCTCGCGGACGACTTCCACATCGAGGTCGCCTTTCACGAGACGACACCGCTCTACATCGAGCGGCCGCTGCGGGTGGGCGAGGCAGTCGAGGCGCTGCATGCGCCGACCAACCCGTTCAACGCCACGATCGGCCTGCGCGTCGAGCCGGCGGCGGAGGGGGCCGGAGTCGAGCTGCGGCTCCCGGTCGCGCACGACGACGTGCCGCTGTACATCTACAAGCGGTTCGAGCTCTTCGCGGAGGCGATCGACCGCTACGTCCGCGACGCGCTGCGCAAAGGGCTCTTCGGCTGGCGGGTGACGGACTGCGTCGTGACGATGACGCGGTGCGGCTACAGCATCGCGGACGGGCCGCCGTCGAAACGCGGGCCGACGAGCACCGCCGCCGACTTCCGCAAGCTGACCCCGCTCGTGGTCTCGCAGTCGCTCGAGCGGGCCGGGACGGTGGTCTGCGAACCGGTGCTCCGGGTCGTGCTCGAGATCCCGACACGAACAGCCGGCGGCGTGACGGCGGCGCTCTCCCGGCTCGGCACGGCGGTCGAGTCCTCGTCCCACGGCGCGGAGCTGGCCACGATCACCGCCGTCCTCCCCGCGCTCCGCGTCCAGGAGCTGCAACGACAGCTCCCGGAGCTGACCGGCGGCGAGGGCGTCCTCGAGTCGAGCTTCGCAGGCCACCGGCCGGTGACGGGCGAGCAGCCGGTACGGGGCCGGCCGGTCACGGGGCGGCGGGCGGGCTGATCATCTGCCCCGCGGCACGTGCGACCACGGTCTCGATCGCGACACTGCCCTGGATGTGCGCCAGGACCTCCGCCTCGATCGCGCGGAGCGTGTCGGCGCGCCCGGGGTTGACCGCGCGGCAGCGGATCACGTCGCCCACGCCGCGGCGCGCGGCCGTCCACTCGAGCTCGAGCCCTTCGGCCGCGGCGAGGCGGTCGCACGCTTGCCGGAACACGTCGTCGATCGAGCGCCCGTCGAGCTGCGAGTGCGGCCTGGACGCGCTCTTCACCCACGCCCATCCGTCGGGCCGGTCGAGCGCCAGGCCGTCGCGCCAGTACGCCTCGGCCCGATCGACGATGCGGCGCTCGACCTGCCTCCGGACGCGGGCTCTCGCGTCGGGATCCGTGCTCGGCGCGTCGAGCACGGCGTGCATCGACCCGTAGTCGTCCGTCCACCACGTCAGCTCGAGCCCGTCCGCGCGCGCAAGGCGGTCGATCTCCTCCCGGACGTCGTCGGCGGCCGGTCGCCGAAGCAGCGGGTGGGCCTCGGTCGCCGCCGGCAGCCCGGTCGCACGCTCGCGGACGAGCAGCCGCTGGTAGTGCATCGCCGCCTCGGCTCGCAGCGCCTCGACCACGAACGCGAGAAGCCGAGGTGGTGCACCGTCGGCGCCGACCAGCGTGCACAGCGTCTCTTGCTCGTTCCGCTCGTCCCAGGCGAGCTCGAGACCGTCCGCGGCCGCCCGCCGCGCGATCTCGGGCTCCCAGCCCGACGGTGGGTCGGCGCAGAAGCCGTCGACCACGAGCTGGCGATAGAGGTGCTCGATCCGTTCGGCGGTGAGCGCAGGCGCTCCCGCCGCGGGCTGCCGCGGGCCCATGGAACAAGTCTCGATCGGCGCCACCCCGCCGGCCACACTCGAAAGGGGTACGAATGCGGGATGAGCATCGACTTCGACGAACGCCTGTGGCGCGGGTACCGGCAGGGGCGCGCGCTCCCGGCGCGGGCGATGGACGCGTGGATGAACGCGATCGGACGCCGCGCGGGCACCGGGAGGCCGCTCGCGGTCGTCGACGTCGGCTCCGGCACCGGGCGCTTCACCCCCGCGCTCGCGGACCGCTTCGGCGGGCCGGTGCACGGCGTCGAGCCGGCGGCCAACATGCGGCGGGTGGCGGTCTCCTCCGCGAGTCATCCGCGCGTGACGTATCTCGACGGGCGGGCCGAGCAGCTCCCGCTCGCGGACTCGAGCTGCGATCTCGCCTTGCTGTTCTTCGTCGTCCACCACGTCGCCGACCGCGACGCCGCCGCGGCCGAGCTTGCGCGCGTGCTCCGGCCCGGCGGCACGGTGCACGTGCGGACGCAGTTCGGCGACCGGCTGCGCGACGTCTCGTGGCGCCGCTACTTTCCGCGCGCGCTCGAGATCGAGCGCTCGACGTTCCCGACCTACGACGGGACCGTGACGCCGTTCACGCGGGCCGGGTTCGAACTGGCGGCACTCGACGAGGTCGAGTTCGAGCTGGCGCCGAGCATCGCCGCGCACCTCGAGCGGCTGCGCTGCCGTGCGGTCTCGACACTCGAGCTCCTCTCCGAAGAGGAGATCGAGGCGGGCTTCGAGGCCATGGAGCGCGCGGCCGCAGCCGGCCCGGGCGACGGGCCGGTGCGCGAGACCGGCGACCTCTTGACGTTTCGGCTCCGCGAGACGGCGGGCCCGTGACGGTCGAGATCCGCGTGATCACGGAGGTCGGGCCGATCGAGGAGGCGGCTCCGCTGTTCGACAAGCCGGTCGATCGAGAGGCCGCCGAGCGGTTCGTCGCCGCGGACGACCACCACCTCCTGCTGGCGTACGTCGACGGCCGCCCGGTCGGCATGGTCAGCGGGATCGAGACGACGCACCCGGACAAGGGCACCGAGATGTTCCTCTACGAGCTCGACGTCCACCCGGCGCACCGGCACCGCGGCCTCGCGACGCTGCTCGTCCAGCGGCTGGCGGAGATCGCACGCGGGCGCGGTTGCTACGGCATGTGGGTGCTCACCGACCGCGACAATGCCGCCGCGCTCGCCACCTACCGCCGCGCGGGCGCGTCGGCCGAGAGCGACCAGGTGATGCTCGCGTGGAACTTCCCGGCTCCGTGACGCGTGAGACAGGTGCCAGGCACCAAGGTGCCTGGCACCCGGTTCAACAATGCCGCCTACCGCCGCGCGGGCGCGTCGGCCGAGAGCGACCAGGTGATGCTCGCGTGGAACTTCCCGGCTCCGTGACGCGTGAGCCGGGTGCCAGGCACCAAGGTGCCTGGCACCCGGTTCACGCCAAGGTGCCTGGCACCTGGCTCACGGCTCGCGCGGCGTGAAGTCGTGCAGCTCGTCCTGGCCGGGTTGGATCACGCCCCAGCTCGACTCGGGCACCTCGTTCCAGACGCCGGGCAGCTCTCGGAGCGGCTCGGAGACGACGAGGCGCGACTCGTCCGAGAGCCCCTTCAGCACCTCGAGATCCGGATAGAGCATGCGCACGGCACTGACCTCGGACGAGTAGTAGAGCGAGCGCGACTTGTGCTCGCTCGAGTAGCGAAACGCCCAGAGGCTCGTACCGTCGCTGGTCGCGACGGTCATCTGGATCGGATGCTCGACGCCGTGCTTCCGGCCCGTTGCCTCGATCACGCCGACGGCGGCCTCGACCGCGCGACGGCGGATCGTCCTCGAGGCCGAGCGTGAGCGCGAGGTAGAAGAACACCTCGGAGTCCGTCGAGCCTTCGATCGACGGATACAGCGACGGGTCGACGGCGAGCACCAGGTCGCGCTTGACGTCGTGGAAGTCGCCGATCACGCCGTTGTGCATCCACAGCCACCGTCCGTGGCGGAACGGATGGCAGTTCGTCTGCTGGATCGGCGATCCCGACGACGCGCGGATGTGCGCGAAGACGAGCGGCGAGCGGATATGGCCGGAGATCTCGCGCAGGTTGCGATCGTTCCACGCCGGCTCGACGCTGTGGAAGACGCCGGGCGTGTCCCCGACGCCGTACCAGCCGACCCCGAACCCGTCGCCGTTCGTCGTCTCGGCGCCGAGCTTCGAGTGCAGGCTCTGGTCGATCAGCGAATGGTGCGGCTTGTAGAGCAGGTCTTCTATCGGTACCGGCGAGCCCGAGTAGGCGAGCCAACGGCACATCTCATCTCCTTCCGTCGTGGTTCGAGCCCGGCGGATGCCTCATGCTCTCCATCTCCTTCTCCTCCCGCCCGTCCTGGATCGCGCCCCAGACGTGCAGGCCGATCACGATCACGACGACCAGCGCCGCCATCACGGAGACGACGACGATCGCGATCAGATCGGAGCCGACCACCTCAGTGGTGGAAGCCGGACGCGGTGCTGCTGTCGTGCACCGGCTCGGTCTGCGCCTGGAGGCGCGGAAGCTGGCGCTCGAGGTCGGCGACGAGCATGTCCGCCATGTCGTGCGAGAAGCCCTGCTTGACGACGACCCGCAGCGCGGCGAGATCGGTGCGGTTCTTCGGGAAGGTGTACGCCGGCACGAGCCACCCGCGCTCGCGCAGCGCAGTCGAGACGTCGAAGACGGTGAAGTTGTCGATGCCGTCGGCGACCCTGAAGGCGAAGACGGGGAGCTCGTCGCCCTTCGTGAGCAGCGTGAAGGGGCCGAGCTCGTGCGATGCGGGCCGACAACCGCGTCGCAACGTCTCGCGAGTACGCCTGAACCTTCTTGTAGCCCTCGAAGCCGAGGCGGATGAAGTTGTAGTACTGCGCGACGATCTGCGCCCCGGGACGCGAGAAGTTGAGTGCGAACGTCGGCATGTTGTCGCCGAGATAGTTCACCCAGAAGATCAGGTCCTCCGGCAGCGCTGCCGCATCGCGCCAGACGATCCAGCCGACGCCCGGGTAGACGAGGCCGTACTTGTGCCCCGAGGTGTTGATCGACGCGACGCGCGGCAGGCGAAAGTCCCACTCGAGCTCCTCGTCGACGAACGGCGCGACGAACGCACCGGACGCGCCGTCGACGTGCACGGGGACGTCGAGCCCGGTCCGCTCCTGGAGGTCGTCGAGCGCGGCGCAGATCTCGGCGACGGGCTCGTAGGAGCCGTCGAAGGTCGAGCCGAGGATCGCGACGACGCCGATCGTGTTCTCGTCGCACTGCTCGACGGCCTCCTCGGCCGAGAGGTGGTAGCGGTCGCCTTCCATCGGCACGAGTCGCATCTCGACGTCCCAGTAGTTGGCGAACTTCTCCCAGCACACCTGGACGTTGATCCCCATCACGAGATTCGGCCGGTCCGCCGGCTTGCCCTCGGCCTTCCGCCGTGTCTGCCAGCGGCGCTTGAGCGCGAGGCCGCCGAGCATCGCCGCCTCGCTCGACCCGGTCGTCGAGCAGCCGGTCGCGGCGTCGGGATCGGGCGCGTGCCAGAGCCTGCTCAGGATGTTCACGCAGCGCAGCTCGAGGTCTGCCGTCTGCGGGTACTCGTCCTTGTCGATCATGTTCTTGTCGAAGCACTCCGCCATCAGCTTCTCGGCCTGGGGCTCCATCCAGGTGCTGACGAACGTCGCGAGGTTGAGACGGGCGTTGCCGTCGAGCATCAGCTCGTCGTGGACGATCTGGTAGGCGACCTCGGCGGGCAGCTCGCCGACGGGCAGCTCGTGACGCGGAAGCGTCCGGCTCTCCAGCGTGAAGACCGGCGCGATCGCGAGATCGCCCGTGGGGCTCGCCGGGGCACTGGGGTGCTTGAGGGTCACGACACCGAGCTTAACGCCAGCTTAGTGCGTGCGTAATCCGGACCGAATCGGGCTCGGGCACGGTGCGGGCGGTGAGCGGACGGAGGACGTCGAGGGCGCTTGGGGCGATGATCGCCCTCGTCGTGCTGCTCGCGATCGGCAGCAGCGCCGCCGGCGGCCGCGCCCCGCGCGCGAGCGCAGGCACGTCGCCCGCGGCGGGCAAGGGCCCGCTGAACGTCGTCTTCATCGTCAGCGACGACGAGCGCATCGACGGGAACACCGTGATGAAGAACGTCCGCGGGCTGCTCGCCGCACACGGCGTCACGTTCACCAACTTCGACGTCACGACGTCCATGTGTGGGCCGTCGCGCGCGACGATCCTCAGCGGCCAGTACTCGCACCACACTGGCGTGACGGCGAACTTCGGGCCGAACGGCTACCCCGCCTTCAACGACAGCTCCGATCTCGCAACCTGGCTCCAGGGCGCCGGCTACGAGACTGCCCTCGTCGGCAAGTACATCAACGACTACAGCCTCGACGGGAACAACGCGATCCCGCCCGGCTGGAACCGCTGGATCGCCATGGACAGCGTCCCGCTCGAGAAGTACTACAACTACGACCTCAACGTGAACGGGAAGATCGTCCACTACGGCGACAATCCCTACGACTACTCGACGAGCGTGCTCACCAATCACGCGCTCGCCTTCCTCCGCGCAGCCCGGCGGCCGTTCTTCCTGTACTTCGCGCCGGTGACGCCGCACCTCCCGGCGATCCCCGCGCCGCAGGACATCGGCAAGCTCGCCGAACTCACCCCGCTCGACTCGCCGGCGGTCAACCAGAAGACGATCTCGTCCGAGCCCTGGGCGACCTGGCACGCCCGATCGCTGACCGCCGCCGGCCGCGCGTACATCGAGGACGTGCGCCGCAACCAGCTCGAGTCGCTGCTCTCTCTCGACAGGTCGGTCAAGAAGATCGTCGACACGCTCGCGCGGCGCCACCTGCTCGACCGGACGGTGATCTTCTACACCAGCGACAACGGGTTCCTGTGGGGCGAGCACCGGCTCGGGGGCAAGCTCTGGCCCTACAGCGAGTCGACCCACGTGCCGCTGATCGTCCGGACGCCGTGGACGACCGCCAACGGCACCGTCAACGCCAAGCCGGTGCTCAACATCGACTTCGGCTCCACGATCAGCGCGCTCGCGGGCATCCGTCCCGGGCTGCCACAGGACGGCGCCAGCTTCGTCCCGATGCTCTACGGGAAGACGATCCCGTGGCGCACGAGCTATCTGATCGAGTACCTGGGCGGAAACCAGCTGACGCGCGGCGGCCCGCCGCCCTACGTCGCGATCAGGACGCCGCGCTACCTGTACGTGCAGTACCGCTACCACGGCTGGCGGGAGCTCTACGACCTCCGGCACGACCCCTACGAGCTCCGAAACATTGCGGCCGACCCGGCCTACGCGAACACGATCGCCGTGCTCTCGCGCCAGCTGCAACGCCAGTACGACGCGCCGGCGCGTTCAGCTACCGGCTGACGCCTTCGCCGCGCAGCGCGTGCTACCGGCGCGGAGCGTGTCGAAGAAGTGAAGCGCGATTCCCGCGACGCAGCCAGGGCGCCAGCCGATCGCGGGGTGGGACGCCCCGGCCACCGTCACGAATGTCGCATGCGGGAACACCGCCAGCAGCTTGCGGGTGATCTCCGTCGGCACGACCGCATCGACGTCACCCGAGAAGATGATCGTCGGCACCTTCGCGAGCGAGGCCCCGGGTGGGACGGCCGGGAGGAAGCGGGCCGGCGGCGGCCACCAGAGGCAGAGATCGGTCCCGTTGAACGCATTCCAGCCGGCCACCCAGAACGGCGCCGCCGCGTCCTTCGGCAGCTGGTCGACGGCGATGCGGTACTTCCACTTCCGCACCACGGTCGCGTCGCTGCGGTTCCAGACGAAGTCCACGTCGTTGCAGAACGACGCGATGTTGTCCCCCTGCGAGAACACGCGCGGGTCGCCGTTGTCGTCACAGCAGCGAGGGTTCAGCACCGCGACGTCGAGTAGCGGCGTCGGGTCGCCCTGGCTCAGGCCCTGGGCCAGCTCGAGGATCGTCTTCGGGTCGAGCATCCGGCTCTGATTCCCGCCGAAGCGCAGGAGGTTGATCAGCTCCGCCTCGCCGACCACCACGTGCAACGCGCCGAGATCACCCGAGACGGGATGTGTCCGCACCTGCGCGTCGAGGTAGGCGATCGCGGCGCGAACGTCACCGCCGCAGCGCTCGCGCTTGCAGCGGAGCGCGGCGATCCGGGGCAGCGCCTTCGCGACGTCGAACGACCACGTCCACGCATGGCCCGGGTCGGTGACCGGCATCCCTGCATCGATCGCGAGCGCGTGCAGATGCTCCGGGAACCGCGCCGCGTACGCCTGCTGGTCCACGCTCCCGTACGAGAACGCGTAGTAGTCGATCGAGTCGTAGCCGAGGGCGCGCCGGACGGCGTCCACGTCCATGGCGACGTCCCCGGACCCGTACCGGTCGGCGTCCTCGCCGAGCTCCTTCGCGCATGCGGTCTCGGCGACCCGGAGCTGCGCCGGGCCATGCCAGCCGTTCTGCAGGTCCGGGCAGTCGATCGGGCCCGACCGGCCCGTGCCGCGAGGGTCGACGATCACGATGTCGCGGTGCGCGGCGAGCGCCGTGCCCTCGTAGAAGCCGTGCGCCGCCCAGCCGCTGTCGCCCGGGCCGCCGGGTGTGACGAACACGGGACGCGCCCGACCGGCACCGCGGTGCTCGAGCACGTAGAACGCGATCGGGATCGTCGCGCTGTCGGGTTTCGCGCGGTCGACGGGGACGCGGATCTGCCCGCAGAGCCACTCGTGCGCGAAGGAGCAGGGCGCGAGCTGAACGGCCGCCGAGCCGGAGGACGCCTTGATCCCCGGCACCAGCAACAGGACAGTCGCGAGCGCCGCCAGCCCCGCCCGCCCGAGCCACGCAGACATGCCTCCGTAAGGATACGGCCGTCCGGGCCGTGCGAGGCACTAGGGTACTCACCCGTGGACGAGCTGACCGGTCTCCCGGACAGGCGCGAGGCACTGGCGTGGCTCGAGGAACGGGCGCGCGTGGGCACGCTCACCGTGGCGCTTCTCGACATCGACCACATGGGCGCGTTCAACGAGGCCAACGGGGTCGTCGCCGGCGACTTCTTGCTGCAGGCCCTCGCGCATCAGCTTCGCGGCGGGGCAGCGTCAGGCGAGCTGGCCGCACGCCTCGGCGGTGAGGAGTTCCTGCTCGGCTGGTCGGACCGCGACGCCCGGGACGCAGCGACGAGCGTGGAGGCGTTCTGCGGCGACTTCACGGAGTCGGCGCTCGAACTGGCGGACGGCACCCACTGCAGCAACGTGACGCTCAGCGCCGGGATCGCCACGCTCACCGCGCCGCACAGCCTCCCGTCCGCGGTCGAGAGCCTCCTGTCCGGGGCCGATCGCGCGCTCGCGGCCGCCAAGAGCCGCGGTGGGAACTGCGTCGAGATCGACGACTGAACGTCCTCCCCGTCATCCCCTCTCGGACACGACACGCGTCCCGGTCGCCTTGAACGAGGCGAAGGCCATCGTCCCCGGTCGCAGCCCGAGCCGGGCGAGCGACTCGGCCGTGATCTCCGCCGTCACGGGCCCGATCGCGACGCGGACGCGGTTCCCGAACTCGGCCACGCTGCGCACCGGCGCGCCGATCACGTTCATCGCGGAGTCGGACGGCGGCGCCGAGCCGATCGTGATGTCCCACGGGTAGACGGCGAGCACGACGGCGCCGCCCGCGGCGTCCGCGGTCGTCACGACCGTCCCGTCCTCGAGGTGGACGCGCGTCGATCCGTTCGCCGACGGCTCGGCCACTCCCTGCAGCAGGTTCGCACCGGTGAACGACGCCACGAACGTGTCGGCCGGGCCTGCCACGAGCTCGGACGGCGTCCCCGACTGACGCAGCCGGCCGTCGACGATCACGCTCACCTCGTTCGCCAGCGCGGCGGCGTCCTCGAAGTCGTGCGTCACGAGCAGCGCGGGGATCTCGAGCCCTGCAAGCAGCTCGCGCAGCTCGGCCCGCACGGTTGCCCGTGTGTGCGCGTCGAGCGCAGCGACCGGCTCGTCGAGCAGCAGCACGCGCGGCTCGCGGGCCAGCGCACGCGCGAGCGCGACACGCTGCCGCTCGCCGCCCGAGAGGCTCGGCGGCTTCGCGTTCGCGAGCGCGCTGATCCCGAAGCGCTCGAGGTACTCGTCGGCGCGCTGCCTGCGCGCGTACTCGACGTTCTGGCGCACGGTCATGTGCGGGAAGAGCGCGTAGTCCTGGAACACGAGGCCGACCTGGCGCTCGTCCGGGGCGAGGAGGAGGCCACGGTCCGCGTCGAACCACACGTCGGCGCCGGCGGCGATGCGGCCCGCCGCCGGTTTGACGAGCCCCGCGATCGCGCGCAGCAGCGTCGTCTTCCCCGCCCCCGACGGCCCGACGACGGCGGTCGTCGAGTCGACCTCGAGCGTCAGCTCGAGGTCGAAAGACCGAAGAGGGATCCGGATCTGGTCGACGGTGAGCGCTGCCACGAGAGTGCGATTCGGAGAGCGAGGAGCAGGACGACGCTGATCAGCACGAGCACGCCGCCCATCGCGAGTGTGGCGTCGAAGTTCTGGTCGAACTCGGCATAGATCGCGAGCGGCAGCGTCTGGGTCACCTTCTGCAGGCTCCCGGCGAACATGATCGTCGCGCCGAACTCGCCGAGCCCGCGGGCGAACGACAGCGCGAGCCCGGCGATCAGACCGCTCCGCGCGAGCGGCAGGACGACACGGAAGAACGTCCGTAGCGGCCCGGCGCCGAGTGTGCGCGAGGCGGCCGCGAGCGTCGGATCGGTCGCCTCGAAGGCGGCGATCGCCTGCCTGACGTACAGCGGGCTCGCGACGTAGGCGACGGCGACCGTGACCGCGGCCTGCGTGAACGGAAGCGAGACACCGAAGAACTCCAGGGTCGATCCCAGCAGGCCGTAGCGGCCGAACGCGACCAGGAGCCCGACTCCGGCCACGGCGGGAGGCAGCACCAGCGGCAGCTCGACCAGCGTGACCGCGACGGTGTGGCCGGGAAAGCGCCGCGTCGCCAGGAGGTACGCCGTCGGCGTCCCGAACAGCACGATCAGGAGCATCGCGGCGAGGCTCGTCTTCACGCTCACGCGAAAGGCGTCGGTCACGACCGGGTTCGAGAGCTGGTCGACGAGCGAGCCGGGCGCGGTGTGGACGAAGATCGCCACGATCGGCAGCAGCAGGAAGGCGAACGTGACCAGCGCTACGGCGACCCACGCGACTGCGAGCGCCTTCCGCCGCATCGGCTACTTCCTCTTCTCCGTCGGCTTCTTCGGCGGCACCGGCTTCACGCGCGGCAGGAAGCCGGCGGCGAGCATCTTCGCCTGGCCTGCCTTCGACAGCACCTTGTCGACGAAGGCCTGGGCGTCGGTCTTGTCGCCGCTCGTCGTCACGACGCACATCCCGTATCGCACCTTTGGCTGCGCCCACGCAGGCACCTTGAGCACGACGACCTTGCCGGGCACGGTCTTCGCATCCGTCGAGTAGACGAAGCCGGCGTCGGCCTCACGGAGCGCGACCTTCGCCAGCACCTCGCGCACGTCGGTCTCCTCGCTGACGACGTTCTTCAGCACTGCGGAGGTCAGGTTCATGTTCTTCAGGATCTGCAGGGTGTAGCTGCCGACCGGCACGCCGGCACCCGCGATGTCGAGCTTCACGCCCGGCTTCGTCAGGTCGTAGATGCTGTGGATGCCCGCGGGGTTCGCCTTCGGCAGCACGATCACGAGCGTGTTGCGCGTGAAGACGACCGGCTTCGAACAGAGGTTCTTCACGTACAGCTGGTTCGGGAGCGTCGCGTTCGCCGAGGCGAAGACGTCGACCGGCGCACCCTGCTGGATCTGCGCGGCCAGCGCGTTCGAGCCCGCGAACGAGTACTTCGGCGCCGCGTCGATCTTCGGCAGCACGTCGGTCAGCGACGCTGCCGCGTAGACGGTGATCTGCGCCTGCGACGCGGCACCGGCCGCGCCGAGCACGACCAGGGCCAGGACGCCGATGGCCGCCGCGGCGACGCGGCGACGCGTACGGGTGCGCAAGACCGCCTCCTCAGCTCTGGATGATCACGTTGGTCGACTTGACGATCGCGGTCGTCGCCATCCCCGGTTTGAGCTCGAGCTCGTCGACGGCGTCGCGCGTCACCACGGCGACGAGCCGCATCGGCTCGCTGACGACGATCTCGACCTGGGCCATCAGCCCGTCGGTCTTGACCTCGGTGACGACACCGTGGAAGCGGTTGCGCGCACTGATGTGCGCTCCGGCCGCATCGCCGCGTAGGCGGTCGATCTCGGCCGCCGAGACCACCCGGCGGTTGCTCGCGTCGCGCTCGACGCGCACGCGGCCGGCCTTGTCCCAGCGGCGCAGCGTGTCGAGGCTGATCCCGAGCGCGGTGGCGGCCTCGCCGGCGGTGTAGAGCTCCTTCGGCATCAGCTCTCGTACTCGTCCAGGGCAGAGGTGACGGCGGCGATCGACAGCGACGGCGCGAACGCGTGACCGATGGTCGACCGGCCGAGCATCGGCGCGATCGTACTCAGATGCTGCGCTTCGTTGGCGGCGATCTGCCCGATCGGCAGCCGCAGCTGCGGCGTCTGGACGTTCTCGACGGCCCCGAGGTAGGCGCCGAGCGAGAGCGTCTCGATCGTCCACTCGAGCCTGAGGATCGACGCCTGCGACGAGAAGGCCTTCGCGGGGTACGAGAAGTCGATGTCCCCCGCGGTCGCCGGCGTCTGACCTGCGACTCTGAGCAGCTGGGCCAGCCCGGCGTAGTGCGCCGACTCGTCGGCCGACAGGTGCCTGACCGCCGTCCGTGCGGGTGCCGTGGAGCGTTCCGCTCGCGAGCGCCCGGCTCTGGGCGTCGGCCGCGAGCAGCTCGGTCCCGATCAGCATGCGCAGGTAGGCGAGGTCGTTGTCGGGGAGCACCGCGGCTCCGGCCGGCGCGGCCATCAGCGATCCGGCGACGCCCGACGAGAGCAGTGCCGCGCCGCCGAGGCGGAGGAGCGATGCGCGATCGAAGGGCCGTGGCGGGTGCTGATGCATTGCCTAGGCCCAGAGCATAGCTACTCCTTGTGCCGGTCGAGGAAGGCGAGCGCCTTGTCGGCGACCTCGCGCCAGCCGCCGTCGATCGTCAGCGAATGGCCGCGCCCCTTGATCTCGACGATCTCGGTCACGCCGGGGTTGCCGCGCTGCTTCTTGTACGACGCGTGCGAGATCGCCCACGGCACCGTGTGGTCGCGCTCGCCGCCGATGATGAGCAGCGGCCCGCGGTCGGGGTTCTTGGTGTCGACCTTGAGCCCACTCCACGGGTTGAGGTTCGCCGACGCCGCCTCGAAGACCGGGAGCCCCGGCCCGGGGACCGAGTACTTCTCGTACAGCTCCTTCGCCTCGAACTCGCCGACCGCGTTCGCGAACGCGTAGCGGAACTGACCGAACGTCAACGGAACGGCCTTGTTGTAGTTGAGCGGGTTGATCAGCACCGGCGACGACGAGCGGAGCGCCGAGATCGGCAGCGACAGCACGCCGCGGAACGGCGCCGGGCTGATGGCGACGGACGCCTGCGCCAGGCCGCGGCCGGCGATGATCTCGGTCAGCAGGCCGCCGAACGAATGACCCACGACCATCGGCTTCTTGCTGAGCGCGCGGATCAGCTCCGCATGGTGATCTGCGACCTGCGCGACCGACTTGCCGGCGAGCACCTCGGGGTCGGCTTTCGCGTCCTCGACGGTCGCCGGGTCGTCCGGCCAGCCGGCCGCGATCGGCGCATAGCCCGCCTCCTCGAACACCGGCAGCCAGTTCTCCCAGCTGCCCGCGAGCAGCCAGAGGCCGTGGACGAAGACGACCGGCGTCCGTCCCGAGCTGTTCGCGCTGTCGATCTGCTGCTGGTCGCGGTCGCTGATCTCCGCCATCCCTGCCTCCTCCTCGAGTTCGGTCGTCACAAACCTACTCGCCCGCGCCGCGTTCGGGCAGACTTCCGCCATGGCCGAGGACTGGCGCGTCACCGTCACGCTCGCCGACGCGGCCGGCGTCGCGCCGCTGCTCCAGGTGCTGCACGAGCATCGCGCGGACCAGGAGGTTGCGGCGCCCGCCGGGGAACGCGTCGCCGTGAGTGCGACCGACGACAGCGTCCTTCTCTACGCCGACAGCCGCCGAAGCGCGGAGGCGGCGGAGAAGATCGTCGCCGGAATCGCGGAGCAGAGCGGTCTCGAGGTCGAGCTCCGGCTCGACCGCTGGCACCCCGAGGAGGAGCGCTGGGAAGACGCGCGCGTCGCGCTTCCGTCGACCCCTACGGAGCACGAGGCCGAGCACGAGCGCCGCGAGGCGGACGAGACGGCCGATTCGGTCGGCACCGGGATCGCAGACTGGGACGTGCGCGTCGAGTTCCGCTCGCACCACGAGGCGCTGGAGTTCGCCGAGCGCGAGGAGGCGAACGGACTCGCCGTCGTCCGCCGCTGGAGGTACGTCCTGATCGGAGCCAACGACGAGGACGAGGCGAATGCGCTGGCGGCGCAGCTCGCGGCCGAGCTGCCTCCCGGCGCCGTCGTGCACGCCGAGCCGGGCAGCGGCGTCGCGTGGGAGTTCGCTCCGCGCAACCCCTTCGCCGTGTTCGGCGGCCTAGCGGGCTAGGCGGCCGATCAGCAGCGACGCGGTCGTGACGCCGACGACGACGGCGAGCAACAGCACCCCGAAGTCGAGCGCGAGATGCGCGTGCGTGCCGATGAGCATGCCGCGCAGCGCGTCGACCTCGTAGGAGAGCGGATTGACGACGGCGAGCGCACGCAGCCAGGGCGGCATCACGCTGATCGGGTAGAGCGCGTTCGACGCGAAGAACAACGGCATCGTGATCATCTGGCCGATCCCCATCAGCCGGTCGCGCTTCAGGACGATCCCCGCGATCGACATCGACAGGCAGGCGAAGAACGCGGAGCCGAGCATCACGATCGCGAACGTCCCGATGATGTTGAGCGGGTTGGTGGTCAGCGCGACGCCGAGGATCGCCGAGAGCACGAGCACGACGACGACCTGTGCCTGCGCGCGGATCCCGGCGGAGAACGACTTCCCGAGGATCAGCGCGGCGCGCGGTGTCGGCGTCACGAGCAGCTTGTTCAACACGCCGGCGTCGCGCTCCCAGATGATCTGGATCCCGTAGAAGATCGCCACGAACAGGCCGGACTGGGCGATGATCCCGGGCGCGAGGAAGTCGAGGTACGAGTTGCTCCCGGTGTCGATCGCGTGAATGCGGTTGAAGGTCTCGCCGAAGATGAGCAGCCACAGCACGGGCTGGACGGCGCGTGTGAAGAGCTCGGTGCGGTCGTGGCTGAGCTTCTGCAGCTCGACCAGGCAGAACGTCAGCGTGCGGCTCGGGAACGTCCGCCAGAGCGGCGGCGCCGGCGGCCGCTCAGCCGACGCGGCCGGCAGTCCGGCGAGTACGGCGGATCTCACGCAGGCCCCCCTTTCCGATCTCTTCGCCGTCGAGCGTGTTTCCGGTCTCGTGCCGGAAGACGTCCTCGAGCGTCGCGTCCGGGCCGAGCGCGCGGCGCAGCTCCTCGGGCCGGCCGACGGTGCGAAGCGTGCCGAGATGCATCATCGCCACCCGGTCGCACATCGCATCGGCCTCTTCCATGTAGTGGGTCGTGACGAGCACGGTCATGCCCGTCGCCAGGCGCAGCTCCTCGACGCGCTCCCACACGCCGCCCCGGGCGACCGGATCGAGGCCGACCGTCGGCTCGTCGAGCACGAGCAGCGCCGGCCGGTTGACGAGCGCCTGAGCCAGCTCGAGCCGGCGGACCATGCCGCCGGAGTACGTGCCGGCCAGGCGGTCGGCCGCGTCGAGCAACCCCATCGACTCGAGCGCGTCGTCGACCCGTGCGGAGCGTTCACGCCGCGGCACGTCGAAGAGGCGCGCGAACCACGCGACGTTCTCGCGGCCGGTCAGCGCTGCCTCGATCGACAGCTGCTGCGGCACGTAGCCGAGCGTGCGGCGCACAGAGGTCTGCTCGTGCGCGACGTCGAGGCCAAAGACGGAGACCGTCCCTTCCTGGATCGGGAGGAGCGTGTTGATCACGCGGATGGTCGTCGTCTTCCCGGCGCCGTTCGGGCCGAGCAGGCCGAACACCTCGCCGGGCATGACCGCGAGGTCGATCCCGTCGACCGCGACCTGGTCGCCGAAGCGGTGCCGGAGGCCGCGGACGTCGACGGCCGGCAGGGGCAGCACGCTCACGGCTCGAGCTCCTCGGCGAGGCGGGCGAGCGCCGGGAGCGCGTGCTCGAGCTGCCGTCGCTCCCCGGGCGCGAGGCGAAGGAGCGCCTCGCCGACCGCGGTGACGCGGCGGTCGCGCCAGGCGTCGATCTTGCGCTGCCAGGCCGGGGTGAGGTCGAGGCGGGCGACGCGGCGGTCGGCCGGATCGGTGCGCCGCACGCAGCATCCCGGCCGACGACGAGCTCGCCGACGAGGGTGCTCACGGTGTTCGGGGCGAGGCGGAGCGCCTCGGCGGCGCCGGCGATCGAGATTCCGGGGTTGCGCCGGACGACGCGGGCGAGCTCGAGCTGCGCCGACGTCGACGAGGCGAGCTCGGCGGGGCGGCCGCTGTGGCGCCGCGCCGCACGCCGGATCGCCGACAGGGCGCCGAGCAGCTCGTCCGCGACGGCGCGCTCGCGCTCGACCGGGGGTGCGACGGCATTCATCGCCACATAATAGCTCTGTAACAGAGGTAAACGTACCGCCACGTTCCAGGCCTGTCTCGGCGGTGGTGGCGCGACCCCCCGGGGTCAGACGTCGATCCAGCTCGTCTCGACCGGCGGCGCCGGATGCGGACGGCGAACGACGAGTCGAATCCGCGTGCCCGCCCGCAGCGAGAGGCGGAAGCGCCCGAGGTCGTCGGCCTCCGTCGTCGCGACCACGGTGCCGTCGTCCCGCTGCGCGTCGATCTCCGCCGGGTCGGCCGGCGCAAGCTGTCCGAGCAGCTGGACCTCGTCCTCCCCGAGCTGGAGCTCGACATCGATGTCGAGGTCGCTCGCACGGAAGGTGAGCGTCCGCTCGTTCGCCGAGACCGAGCGCGTGCTCGAGGACGCGGCGAGCTGCGAGTCGACGAGCAGCTCCGCGAGCTCCGCGTCGATCCGGCGCCAGCCGAGCGCCGCCCTCGCATACGCAGCGACCTCGTCCGGGACAGGGTCGACCCTGGTCGCCAGCCTTCTCAGCTCGGCGAGGATTGGATCGTCTGCGCCCTCTGGATTGGTGGGGTTGTCGGTGGTCATGGGTGGGCGACCTCGTGGAAGAGAGTCTCGAGCGGTCGTGCCTGATACATCATGCGCCCAACTCCGCCACGCCGGCCATGCGGCGAAGCCGGTCGAGGCACCGGCCGCGGGTCGGGCCGATCGCGCCGACGGGCATTCCGAGCGCCGCACCGACCTCCTCGTAGCTCGGCGGCTCGTCGGCCATCAGGATCCGGAGCAGCGTCTTGCAGCGCTCGGACAGCGCGGCGAACGCCCGCCAGAGCGCGCCGTCACGCTCGCGTTCGAGCAGCAGCTGGTCGAGGGTCTCGTCGTCCGGCGCCTCGAACAGATCCGGCTCGTCGGTCGCCTGCTCGCGTCCGCCCCGCCGGATCAGCCGCAGCGACTCGTGGCGCGCCGTGGTCGCGAGCCAGGCGCCGAGGCGCTCGGGATCGCGAATCCGGTCGAGGTTCTCGACGAGGCGGAGCCACGTCGTCTGCGCGACGTCGGCCGCGTCGTCCCGCGAGAGGCGGTGCGCCCGCGCCGTCGCCCAGACGAGCCCCGAAAAGCGGTCGACGATCGCGTTCCACGCGAACTGGTCGCCGGCCGCCGCCTGCCTCAGGAGCTCCCCCGGTGACGCCGCAGATGCTGTCACTAGTTCGGTAGATCGTCGAGTCGTACACCCATGTCCAGATCGGCTTCGAAGGTGCCTCCCGCCTTCAGTTGGCCCCAGGCATCGAGCGGGGTGATCTCCGCTCCCGCAGCGATCGACGAAGCGACACTGTCTGCGACCGCGGCTGACACCTTGGGAGCGGCGAAAGACGTCCCGCTCCACGACGCCCAGCCGAAGAAGTGCTTGACCGGGTGTGGGAGCGCTGCTCCCGTGACGGCACCGCCGGCATCCGGCTCTCCTTCCTCGGTTTCGCCGTTCCAATGGTCGACGAACGACGACACGACGTTCTCTCCCTTGGCACAGCAACTCACCCAGGGCCCATGGTTGGAGAACTCTGACCGGGCGCCACTCGCATCGACGGAGCCGACGCCAACGACGTTCTCGTAGTCGAGCGAGAACGCGGCCGGATACTGCGGCACCGTGCAGTTCTGGTTTCCGGCAGGCGCGACCACCAGATGCTCCGGGTCATCCGCAATGGCTTTCATCACCATCTGGAGCGCCCAACTGGGTGGCCCGTTGACCACGCTCGGGTCACTGTCAACTTGGAGCAACTGATCGGGAAGCGTGGCGAACGCGAATCCGACGTTGACCACGGGGGCGTTGCGGTGCTCCCACCACGAGCGCGCAACCTCCGCCTCGGTCACGAAGCCCGGAATGCTCGTATCGCCGTCGATCACCGAGCAATTGAAGCTCTCGACGGTCAGCTCCGCGTGCTCGGAGCCCTGAGCGACCACCCCGGCGACGAAGTTCGCGTGTCCGGCGAGGGCGTCCAGTCTGGAATCGCCGTTCTGGTCGAGAGGGTTGACGACGCCGGCCGGCGCCTCCGTCCCCGGCTGCCAGTCGAAGACGGGGGCCGCGCCCGGGACCGCGTGGAGCGCTTCCGCAAACGTCAGGTTCGTGACAACACGGCCGACGGGCCCGGCCATGATGAAGCCGGAGTCGATCACGACGACCTCCACGAGAGGCGACACGCGCGGCGGCAGCGTGATCGCGCCGTGCCCCTCCGGCGGACCCCACGGGCACTCGTGCATTCGCCCCGGCGGGACCAGGACGTGGTTCGGCGCCACCATCGCCTTCATCTCTTCCGGGAGCTGCCGGCGCAGTGTCCAGACGGTGTGTGCGACGTCCGCGTGCGGCTTGTCGCCCTGAGCCTCGGCGTCCTTGAGCTTCCAGATCTCGACGTTGTTCACGGGCGTGACACCGTGCTTCTCGGAGTCGAAAACGCGCACGCCTGTCTGCTCTGCTACCTGAGAGAGCGCCGAGCTGAACTCCGCGTCCTCCACGAGTTGGCGGACAACGAGGAGCTGGTCGACGACGAAGCTCACGAGGGTGCTCGAATCGCTTCGGGTTCCGCACAGGTAGTCGGGGTAGATGTAGTAAGCGATCCGCGGATGTCGCGTCAGTCGCTCTGTGAAACCGGGCTGGAAGAGCTCACGGTCGGGCTTGTTCCCCATCGCAATCGCTCCCTTCAGACGCCTGCCTGCGAAATGTCGAGTGGCGACCCCTGATCGTGATACAAGGGCGAGCATATGACTCCGGCCACGCAGCCGGAAACCCTGGCGATTGCGGAGCGTGCCTACGCGCTCGTCCAGACGAATCCCCTCGCAGCCCGGAACTTGGCTGAGCAAGCCTTGGCCGCAGCACGCGCGCGCCGCGATCCCGAGGGTCGGGCGGCAGCGCTTCACGCCCTCGGCTGGGCCCAGGCTGACCTCGGAGACGCACGCGCTCTGAGGACGATGCGAAGGGCGTTGCGAGAGGCCGAGCGTCACGGCGACCACGACCGCGCCGCACGGATCCGGCGCAATGTCGCCTGGCATGTCGCATACCGCGGCAAGCCCGCAGAGGCCGTCAGCGAGATCGAGCTTGCGCGGGCCCGCCTCACCGGGATCGACCTCGCCAGAAGCGAGGTGTTCCGCGTCGGCATCTACCACCTGGCCGATCGGGGTGCCGAGGTCCTCGACGCGTCCGATCGTGCCCGCCGCAAGCTCCACAGGCGGGGCGATACGCCCTGGGAAGCACGCCTCTCGTACAACCGGGGAAACGTGCTGTCCGACATCGGCGACCTCAAGGCCGCCCGTAAGGAGCTCGAGCGGGCACGCGGCCTCTACGCGTCGCTCGGTTACGAAACAGCCGCGACTGAGGCGCAGATCGAGCTGGCGCTCCTGCCGGCCCTCGCGGGAGACCCGCTTCGGACACTCGCAGAGCTCGACGCGATCGACGAGGGGGAACTTCCGCACTTCGTCGGCGCTTGGCTCCATCTCCACCGCGCCGAGGCGCTTCTAGGGCTCAGGCTCTTGCCCGAGGCTCGAACGGACCTCGACCGGTTCGAGCAAGCAGTTGCCCGAAGTGGCCGAGACGATCTGCTGAACAAGAGTCGCCTGGACGCCGCCAGACTCGCTCTCGCCGCCGGCGATCCCGGCAGTGCGGGGGCGATCGCTGCGAGAGCGAGACGCTCGTTCGCCGCTCGGAAGCAACCGGCGTTCGCCGCCGCCGCGCAGCTCGTCTCGCTCGCAGCCGCCGTGTCGCTGCAGACGGTCACACCGTCGGCGATCCGTGCGACGCGCAGGGCGGTTGACGAGCTCGCCCGTCGAGGATGGACGGTCGACGCGTTGCGAGGACGCCTGCTTCTCGCCCGGGCGGCGGCCGAGTGGGGCTCGGTGTCCTCGCTCCATCGCGAAGTCGCAGCCGCGCACGCCCTCGAGCGGAAGGGAACCGTCATCGACCGAGTCGAGCTCCGCCACGTCGAGGCGTTGCTGCTGCTTCGGCTCGGCGAGAGAGCCAGCGCAGACCGGCGACTCCGCGACGGACTACGGCTCCTGGATACCTACCGTGCCGCCCTCGGTTCACCCGAGGTGCGTGCCACAACCGGAATACTCGGCATCGATCTCTCGCGTGCCGGCCTCGCGATCTCACTCGACTCGCAAGAACCACGAAGCGTGCTCGCGTGGGCGGAGCGGCTGCGCGCGAACGCTTTCAGATTCCCGGCGGTCAAGCCGCCTGCTGACTCCGCCCTTCGCAAGTCTCAAACTGAGCTCCGCACTGTCGTGCGTAGGACTCGTGAAGCCGAGGGTCGAGGGCGGCCGAATGTCGCTCTGATCGCTCGCCAGGCCGAGCTCGAGACCGACATCCGCACCCGCTCACGGCTCGTCCGGTCGGATTCAGCTGCACGGCAGCTCGCGCGATCCTTAGCGACGTCCGGATCGACGCTGACAGGACGGACATGTGTCGAATACATCGAGTCCGCCGGCGAGCACTACGTCGTAACGGTCGCCGGAAAGAGGCACGAACTGCACGACGCTCGGCCAGGTCGACGTCGCCGAGCACCTCGACTGGCTGCGCTTCGCGCTCCGCCGCCTTGCGCGCGGCGGCATGGATGCGACCGGCCGAGCAACGACGCTCGGCAACGCGCGCGCCGCCGCGAACGCGCTCGACGCCCACCTGATCGCGCCGCTGAGCGACGCGATCGGCGACGCGCCGCTCGTGATCGTGCCGACGGGACCACTGCACGCGGTCCCGTGGGGCGCGCTGCCCTCCCTTCGCGGCCGGCCCGTCACGGTCGCCCCCTCGCTCTCCACGTGGCTCGACCTCGCGACGCGGCCCAAGCGACGTCGGCCGCGCGTCACGCTCGTCGCCGGGCCGGGCCTGCGTCATGCACGCGCGGAGATCAACGAGCTGCACGGCCTGTTCCCCGATGCGAGGTACTCACCGGCAAGGCGGCGACCGTCGAGGCGACGCTCGCCGCCCTCGACGGCGCGTCGCTCGCGCACGTCGCCTGCCACGGACGCTTCCGCGCCGACAGCCCGCTGTTCTCGTCGCTCGAACTGGCAGACGGCCCGCTCACTGCGCTCGACATCCAGGGGCTGCGCCGTGCGCCCGACGTGCTCGTGCTCTCCGCCTGCGACGTCGCACTCTCGGAGCGTCACCCTGGCGACGAGCTGCTCGGCCTCTCGGCGGCGCTGCTCGCGTCGGGCACGCGCACGATCGTCGCGAGCGTCGTCCCGGTCCCCGACGCGGCCGCACGCAGGCTGATGCTCGCGTTCCACCGAAAGCTCGCCGCCGGGGCGTCACCGGCGGCCGCACTCGCCGAAGCGCAGGCCGGGCTCCGCGGCGACCGCAGCGCGCTCGCCGGCTTTCTCTGCCTCGGCGTCGGCTGACCGGACAACGACCTCGATGTATCTCGCGCCGCACTCGGCGCTCTCCTCGGTGTGCGGGCCCGACGGGCCCGGTGATTCGAGGAGGGAACATGCACCACATCTGCGCACCCAAGAGGATGCTCACCGGCCTTCTGACCGTCGCGCTCACCGCGATCTTCGCCCAGTCGGCGCTCGCGTACTCGGTGGGTCAGAACGACAACACGATCGTCGCTCACGCGACGGTGTCGGGCGAGAGCACGACGAAGGCACCGCTCGTGATCCCGTACCTGAGCCACGGTGTCGGGGTCGACCAGAGCCTGTACAGCGGACAGGCGTCAGGCGCGTTCGAGCGGGCCGTCAACCGGCACGAGGCGTTCGTCAACCGGATGAACGCCACGGCCGCCCCTGCAGTCCGGCCCGACAACCGCGGCGGCACGCTCGGCATCGGCTCGGCGGCGGCGTCGCAGTCGCAGCCCACGGCCGTCCGCCCCGACGACCGTGCCGGCACGATCGGCATCGGCGCCACCCAGACGGCCCAGTCGGCGGGCTCGAGCTCGAGCACCGACTGGAGCTCGATCCTCGTGTTCGGCGGCGTCGCGCTCGGAGCGATGCTGCTGATCGCGGCGGGCGTCGCGATGGCCCGCCCGCGCAAGCGCGTCCTCGCACACTGAGTCGCACGTCCAGCCAGGGATGCGAAAGCCGGCGCCGCGAGGCGCCGGCTTCGCGCTGCAGTCAGGCAGGCGCGATCGACCCGAGCAGGCCGTGGACGCCGAGCTCGGTCGCGCCGCGCCACGTGTGCGGCCCGGAGGAGAAGAACAGACGGTCGCGCGAGCCCGTCGCGCCCCCGTCGCCGAAGGCGAGCGCCCACAGCCCGTTGAGCACGATCGGCTTTCCGTTCTCTCCGCGCAACGTCCCGTCGAACGTCCATCCGCCACCCGAGCGCCGGAAGGCGTTGATCCGCCCGTCGCCGAAGTTGCCGACGAGCAGGTCGCCGCCGTAGCGTCCGAAGGCCTTCGGTGCGAGCGCGAGCCCCCACGGCGCATTCAGCACGCCGCGCGCCGCAACGTGATCGAGCAGCTTCCCGCTCAGGTCGTACTCGTCGACGTACCCGCCGGTCGGCGCATCGTTGCCGTCGACAGGCGCACGCGAGATGTAGGTCACGAACACGTGACCGCCCAGCACGTTGATCCCGAACGGTGCGTACCACGCCGGGACGCCGGGGTCGGTGAACGCACCGCGCCGCTCGACGCGCCGCCAGCGGTCGTCGAAGACGACGACGCGCGCATTGTGGAAGTCCGTCGCGTAGAGATGGCTGCCCGCGATCGCGACGCCGCGGAAGACGCTCGCCTGCGCGCCGAGATCGACGACCACCTCGGACTGCGCCGACCAGCCGCGCGGAACCGACGGGCTCCACGCGCGCAGGCTCCCGTCCTCGCACGCGAAGACGAACCGCGCGGGCGCCGTCCCGCCCCCGGCGGTCACGGGGAAGCCCGGTCCACCGTTGTAGGCGATGCCCGTCGGGCCGCCCGCGACCGTGACCGTCAGCAGCTGCTTGCGGCCGTCGCGCCGAGTAGAGCGTGCTCGAGTCGTTCGCCTCGTTTGCGGCCCACCAGGCGCCGCCCGGCTCGGCTGCGAGCCCCCAGGCGTTGACGAGATGCCGATCGTGCGTCGCCGCCGGAACGGCGCCGTCGGATACGAGCCGCTCGATCGCGTACTCCCCCGAAGCGCGTGAGCCGCCGAGGGCGAGCGAGGCGGCGACCGCAGCGAGCGCGACCGCACCGAGAGCGACCGCAAACCCGCGCATCCGCCTACTTGGGCGGAGCCGGGGGCGGCCCGGTCGAGTCGCGGACGACGAGCTTCGTCGACAGCTCCATGCGCAGCGCATCGACGCGCTGGCCGTCGAGGATGCGCGTCAACAGGCTGACGCCCGTGCGGCCGAGCTCGGCCAGCGGCTGGCTCACCGAGGTGAGGTTCGGCGTGACGATCACGGCCTGCGCGGTGTCGTCGAACCCGACCACCGACAGGTCGTCGGGCACGGTGAGCCCGCGCGAGCGCGCCGCGTGGAGCGCTCCGATCGCGACGTTGTCGTTGAAGCCGAAGATCGCGGTCGGCCGGTCGCGCAGCGCGAGCAGACGGTCGGCGGCCTCGATCCCCTGCGGAATGCGCCAGTCCGAGTAGACGACGAGCTCGGGGTCGAGCAGGATGCCCGCCGCCGCCAGCGCGGCGCGGAAGCCGTGCAGCCGCTCCTCGGTCGCGTACCACCCCGGCGCGCCGGCGATCGCGCCGATCCGGCGGTGGCCGAGGGAGAGCAGATGCTCCGTCGCCTGCTTCGCGCCCGCGGCGTGCATCGCTGCGACGCATGCGATCCCGTCGGGCGGCTGCTCGCGCGGATCGACCACGACGAACGGGTAGCCCTGACGCTGCAGCCCCTCGAGCTCCTCGAGCGACTCCTCGGGAAGCATCAGGATCGCGCCGTCGGTCGTCCCGCGCATCAGACGTTCCATGAGCGAGACCTCGCGGTCGTGCTCGTGCAGCGTCGGGCACAGCACGATCCGCAGGTCGCTCTCGTAGAGCGCCTCCGTGGCACCGCTCAGCATCGGCCCGAAGTAGGCGTCGTTCACGAGCGGCAGGGTCAGGCCGATCATCCCGGTGCGGCCGCTCGAGAGCCCACGTGCGCCGCGGTTCGTGGCGAACCCGTGCTCGCGCACGACCTGCAGCACCGTCTCCCGGGTGCCCGGCGCGACGTCCGGACGGTCGTTCAAGACACGCGAGACGGTCGCGATCGACACCCCCGCCAGGTCGGCGATGTCGCGGATCGTTGCCCGGCCGCGAAACGCCTGGTCGGGACGGCGATCGGTCTGGGCCATGCCGTCATTCAATCATCCGGAACCGTTTCCGGCAATTCTCGGCGCGAAACGTCAGGAAACATCAGCAAAGCGGCCACGGGCAGCTTGACATCGGCCCGGCAAGGTGTTAACGGTTCCCGGAAATTTCCGGAAAGACCCCCCGGCCCGTTTCCCCGCTGCGCCCCTCGCGGGCGGAAAGGAAAGTGATGTCATCGAAAGCCTCTGCCCGCCTGATCGTTCTCGCGGCCGTGGGGGCCGCTGCGATCGTGGCGGCGCTCATCGCGGCCCGGATCGCTCCGGCAGCCGGGACCGCCAACGTCGCGTCGGGCCACAAGTGCCTCGTCATGGCCGGTTCGGGCGATCCGTCCTTCGTCCGCAACTTCAACCCCTACACGGCCACCGGCCTCCCCTCGGGCCAGTTCGTCAAGGGCTCGGTCTACGAGGGCCTGATCGTCACGCCCGCCGGCGGGCTTCCGGCCGTCCCGTGGCTCGCCCGCAGCTGGAAGTGGTCGAACGGCAACAAGACCCTCACCATGAACATCGCGCACAACGCGAAATGGTCGGACGGGAAGCCGCTGACCTCGACCGACGTCGTCTACAGCCTCAAGGGCGGTATCGGCTCGCAGGCGAAGGTGATGGACATTCTCGGCTACACGCGGCCGGACACGAACATCGCCTCGATCTCGGCGTCCGGGCCGTACACGGTCGTGATCAAGCTGAAGACCGTCGACTCGCAGTTCATCTCGTCGACGCTCAACCTCGCGTTCGTCGTCCCGAAGCACATCTGGCAGAGCGTGAAGAACCCGGCGACGTTCACGAACCCGCACCCGATCGGCTCGGGCCCGTTCGACCAGGTCGCCCGCTTCACGTCGCAGGACTACGTCCTCGGCAAGAACCCGAGCTACTGGCAGTCCGGCAAGCCGCTGATCCCGTGCCTCGAGTACGTGCAGGCGGCGTCGAACGACTCCGCGCTGGCTCTGATCCAGAGCGGCCAGGTCGACCTGACGCACAACTTCGTCGCCAACGTGGCGCAGGCGTACATCTCGAAGGACAAGACGCACTTCCACGCCTTCTACGCGACGACCGCGTATCCGCAGTCGCTCGTCTTCGACGACACGCAGTACCCGTACAGCCTCGTGGCGTTCCGCAAGGCGCTGTCGATGGCGATCGACCGGAACAGCATCTCGAAGCTCGGTGAGTACGGCTACGCGCCGGCGACCGACGCGCTCGGGCTCAGCTTCCTCTTCCCGCAGTGGGTGACGGACAAGAGCGTCAAGGCACAGGCCAAGGCGCTCGCCACGTACAACCCGTCCGCGGCGAAGACCCTGCTGACGCAGAACGGCTTCACCTACAAGGGCAACCAGCTGATCGACCCGCACGGCAACCCGGTCAACCTCGACATCCACGTGATCTCGGGTTGGTCCGACTGGGTCGCCTCGGACCAGATCATCGCCAAGAACCTCCAGGCGATCGGCATCAACTCGAGCGAGAAGCTCGAGCCGGACTGGAACTCGTGGTACCCGAACGCCGCGAGCACGAAGACCCCGACGCTGCTCTGGCAGGTCGGCGGACAGGGCTCCCCGTTCGGCTTCTTCAACGCCAACTTCTCCAACAACGCGTACGTCCCGTCCGGCCAGGACGCGACGAACACGGGGAACTGGGAGCACTACAAGAGCAACCAGGGCACCTCCCTGTTGCAGCAGTGGAAGTCCACGCTCGACCCGAAGAAGCAGCACGCAGCCGCGACGCAGCTCGAGAAGCTGTGGCTGCAGCAGCTTCCGATCGTCCCGCTGTTCGTCGGGCCGCGCTGGTCGACGTACAGCACGCGCTACTTCCATTGCTTCGACTCGGCGAAGGACCACTTCGGCGACCCGATCTTCACGACGTTCCCCGACAACCTCCTGTCGTTCACGCACATCTGCCCCGGCGGCAAGGCCGGAGCGTAAAGGACCCCTGGAGATCGCGGCGGGCGGGGATCTCGCCCGCCCGCCGCGATACTTCTCGCGAGTCGTATGCGCTGGTTCTTCCGTCGCCTCCTCTTCTACGTCTTCGCGATCTGGGTCGCGCTGACCCTGAACTTCCTGCTGCCGCGGCTGATGCCCGGCTCCCCGATCGGCGGCGTCCTCCAGCACCTCTCCCCCGCGCAGCTGCAATCGAACCCGGGGATCATCAAGACCTACGAGGCGCTGCTCGGCGGCGGCAACACCTCGATCTGGCACGACTACCTGCTGTACCTGCATCGGCTCGTGCACCTCAACTTCGGGATCTCGACGTCGAACTACCCGGCGAGCGTCTCCGAGGTGATCGGCCGGACCCTCCCCTACTCGATCTTCCTCGTCGGCGTGTCCTTCATCATCGCCTTCGTCATCGGCACGGGCGCCGGCATGATCGCCGCGTGGCGGCGCGGCGGCGCCTTCGACAACATCGTCGTCCCCACGCTGCTCGCCCTCTCTGCCTTCCCGGCCTTCTTCACCGCGCTGCTCGGCGTCTACTTCCTCGGGCTCAAGCTCGGCTGGTTCCCGATCCAGCACGCGTACGACAGCGATCTCGTCCCGGCGTTCGACTGGACGTTTCTCTCGAGCGCGCTGCGCCACGCCGAGCTGCCGATCCTCGTGATCGTCGCCGCCTTCACCGGCGGCTGGGTGCTCAACATGCGCACCGTCATGATCAACACGATCAGCGAGGACTACGTCGCGCTGGCGCACGCCAAGGGGCTGCGCGGCCGCCGCGTGATGACGCGCTACGCAGCGCGCAACGCGATCCTCCCGCCGCTCAACGGCTTCGCGGCCCAGTTCGCCGGCGCCGTCGGCGGGCTCGTCTTCATCGAGTACGTCTTCAGCTACCCCGGCGCCGGGCTCACGCTGCAGCAGGCCGCGCTCGGCAACGACTACCCGCTGACGCAGGCGCTGCTGCTCGTCTTCTCGCTCTGCGTGATCGCGGCCAACTTCATCATGGACCTGCTCAACTTCCTCCTCGACCCCCGGGTGAGAGCAGCCTGATGTCGCAGCTGCAGACGCCGGTCGACCTGCCCTACGGGGGCCTACCCCGCGCCACGAGCCGCAGGCGGGCGCTCCCGGGCTGGCTGAGCATCCTCTTGCACAACCGGAAGGCCGTTATCGGGCTCTCCCTGGTCGGCTCGATGATCGTCATCGCGCTGATCGCACCGCTCGTCTCCGTCAACAACCCGACCGACTTCAACATCCTGGCCACGCGACAGGCGCCGTCGTGGCATCACCTGTTCGGCACCACCGACCAGGGCAGCGACATCTTCTCGCAGGTGATGCTCGGCACGCGGCGCTCGCTCATCCTCGGCGCGTCTGCGGCCGTGCTCGCGACGACGCTCGCCACCGTGTTCGGGATTCTCGGCGCGTACTCCGGCGGGATCGTCGACGAGATCGTCAACTTCACGATCAACATCTTCCTCGTCATCCCGACCATCCCGCTGCTCGTCGTGCTCTCCGGCTACATGAAGTCCCGCGGCATGACGACGATGATCCTCGTGCTCGGGCTGACGCTCTGGGCCATCGAGGCGCGCATCCTCCGTGGTCAAGCGCTCACGCTCCGTAACCGCGACTTCGTGCATGCGGCGAAGGTGGCAGGCGAGTCGACCCTGCGCATCGTCTTCGGCGAGATCGTGCCCAACATGGTCAGCCGCATCGCCGCGGCGTTCGTGCTGGTCTTCTACATCGCGCTGCTCGTCGACGCCGGGCTCGAGTTCCTCGGCCTCGGGGACACGGTGCACGTGAGCTGGGGCATGACGCTCTACTGGGCGCAGACCAACTCGGCCGTCCTGCAGGGCGAGTGGTGGGCGTTCGTCTTCCCCGGCGCGTTCCTCGTGCTGACGGTGCTCGGGCTCGTCCTCTTGCTGGCCGGCATCGACGAGGTGAGCAACCCGCAGCTCAGAGGACGGCAGTGATCTCGACCGTCGCGGGCCCTCGGCAGGAGCGCGCCGTCACACCCGAATCGCTGATCGAGGTGCACGGGCTCACCGTCGACTACGGGCGGGTGCGCGCGGTCGACGGCGTCGATCTCACGATCGCCCCGGGCGAGATCCTCGGCCTGGCCGGGGAGTCGGGCTGCGGAAAGAGCACGGTCGCGAATGCGCTGATGCAGATCCTCCGGCCACCCGCGCAGATCGCCGCCGGCGAGATCCGGTTTCGAGGGCAGGACCTGGCCACGCTCGAGCGCGAGCAGCTGCGCAAGTTCCGCTGGCGCAACGTATCGATCGTGTTCCAGAGCGCGATGAACGCGCTCAACCCGGTGATGCGCGTCGGCGACCAGTTCGTCGACATGATGCGCGCGCACGAGCGCATCTCGAAGAGCCGCGCGCTCGCGCGGGCGGCCGAGCTCTTCGAGGTGGTCGGGATCGACGGCCGCCGCGTGCGGGCCTACCCCCACGAGCTCTCGGGCGGGATGCGCCAGCGCGTGGTGATCGGGATGGCGCTGGCGCTCAACCCGGAGCTCTTGATCATGGACGAGCCGACCACCGCGCTCGACGTCGTCGTGCAGCGAGAGATCTTGCAACAGGTGCGCGAGCTGCAGCGCGAGCTCGGATTCGCGGTGCTCTTCATCACACACGACCTGTCGCTGCTGCTCGAGTTCGCGCACCGGATCGCGATCATGTACGCGGGCGAGGTCGTCGAGGAGGCGCCGGCGCCGGCCTTCCAGGAGAGCGCACTGCACCCGTACACGATCGGGCTGATGCGGTCGTTCCCGCCGCTGACCGGGCCGATCGAGCACATGTCCGGTATCCCGGGATCGCCGCCCGACCTGGCGGCACCTCCGGACGGCTGCCGGTTCCATCCGCGCTGCTCGTTCTGCACGCCGGACGACTCGGAGCTCTACCGGCTGCAGACGACCGTGCGGCCGAGGCTGCACGAAGCGGCACCGGCGCACCAGGTCGCGTGTCACCTCGTGGAGGCAGGCAGGCGATGACCCTGGCGCTCGAGGTACGCGGGCTGACGAAGCATTTCGCGGCCGACAGCCGGCTCCGCGGGCGGAGCATCGTGCACGCCGCCGACGACGTCTCGTTCTCACTGCGACCCGGCACGATCACCGCGCTCGTCGGCGAGAGCGGCAGCGGCAAGAGCACCGTCGCGCGGCTGATCGTACGCCTCTACGACCCGACCTCGGGCCAAGTGCTGTACCAGGGCCGTGACGTCGCCTCGGATCGCGGCCGGCGCGCGCTCCGCCGCTACCGCTCGGACGTCCAGATGATCTTTCAGGACCCGTTCGGATCGCTGAACCCGGTGAAGACGGTGCGGCACCACATCGCCCGCCCGCTGCAGATCCACAACGTGGTCCCACGCGGAGAGGTGAGCGCGCGCGTGCTCGAGCTGCTCGACACCGTCGGGCTCGTGCCTCCCGAACGGATCGCGGAGAAGTACCCACACGAGCTGTCGGGCGGACAGCGCCAGCGCGTCTCGATCGCGCGGGCGCTCGCCGTCGAGCCGTCGGTCGTGGTCGCCGACGAGCCGATCTCGATGCTCGACGTCTCGATTCGGATCGGGATCCTCAACCTGATGCGCGAGCTCAAGGACGCGCACAACCTCGCCTTCCTCTACGTCACGCACGACCTCGCGAGCGCCCGTTACATCGCGGACGACGTCCTCGTCATGTACGCGGGCCAGATCGTCGAGCAAGGACCGGCCGAGGAAGTCCTCCAGCACCCGCTCCATCCCTACACGCAGCTGCTGCTCTCGGCCGTGCCGGACCCGGCGCGGGGCGAGACGGAGCTGCTCGAGGTGCACAAGGGGCACTCAGGCGCAGCGGTCGACCCGGTCGCCGCGTGCCGGTTCGTCGAGCGCTGCCCGCTCGCGATCGCGCCCTGCTCGCACATCACCCCCGAGCTCGTCGAGCTTCGTCCAGGACGTGCCGCGCGTTGTCACGTCACCGCCCCGTCACCCGCCCTCCGAGAGGACGTCCATGAGCAATAACTTCACGAGCACGCTGCCCCGCGACTTCGTCTGGGGTGCCGCAACCGCGTCGTACCAGATCGAAGGAGCGGCCCACGAGGACGGCCGCGGCGAAAGCGTGTGGGACCGTTTCTGCGCGACCCCCGGCAAGGTGCGCAACGGGGACGACGGCGGCGTCGCGTGCGACTTCTACCACCGGTATCGCGACGACATCGGCCTGATGCGCGAGCTCGGGCTCGACGCGTTCCGCTTCTCGGTGGCGTGGCCGCGGATCCTCCCGGAGGGCCGCGGACGCGTCAACGAGGCCGGGCTCGACTTCTACGACCGCCTCGTCGACGAGTTGCTCGGCAGCGGGATCACCCCGTTCGTGACGCTCTTCCACTGGGACACGCCGCAGACGATCGAGGACGCAGGAGGCTGGCCGGCACGCGACACGGTCGAGGCGTTCGCCGAGTACGTCGGCGTCGTCGCCTCGCGCCTCGGCGACCGTGTCACGCACTGGATCACGCACAACGAGCCCTGGGTCGTCTCGTGGGTCGGGCACGCGTGGGGGCACCATGCGCCCGGCGGCACGTCGGATCCCGACGCGCTCGCGACGGGGCACCACCTGCTCCTGTCGCACGGACGCGCCGTCGAGATCCTGCGCGAGCTGTCCCCGGCCTCGGAGGTCGGGATCACGCTCAACCTCGACTTCTCCTATCCGGCGACGGACGACGAGGCCGACGTCGCCGCCGCCCGCTGGGTCGACGGCTTGCACAACCGGTGGTTCCTCGACCCGATCTTCCACGGGCGCTATCCCGCGGACATGGCCGAGGAGTGGGCGCCGATCATGCCCGAGATCCGCGACGGCGACCTCGAGGCGATCTCGGTGCCGATCGACTTCCTCGGCATCAACAACTACACGTCGCCGCTCGTCGGCGCCGACGACGACGGCGGACGCTCCCAGATCGTGCGACGGCAGGGCGTCGAGCACACCGACATGGGCTGGGAGATCGTCCCGGACGGCCTGCACGACCTGCTCGTCCGCGTTCACCGCGACTACGCGCCGGCGGCGATCTACATCACCGAGAACGGCGCGGCCTTCCCCGACGTCCGCGGCCACGACGGCAGCGTCGGCGATCAGGAGCGTCAGGCCTACCTCGAGGCGTACATCGAGGCCGCGGCGCGGTCGGTCGCCTCCGGGGTCCCGCTCCGCGGCTACTTCGCCTGGTCGCTGCTCGACAACTTCGAGTGGGCCTGGGGCTACTGGAAGCGCTTCGGCCTCGTCTACATCGACTACCCGACACTCGAGCGCGTCCCGAAGGGCAGCTTCTACTGGTACCGCGACGTGATCGCCGCGCAGCGCGAGCAGGCGGGGGGCTCCGAAGCAGCAGCCTGAGGCGTGCTCGGTGCCTGGCACCTTGGTGCCAGGCACCTGCCCTACGACCACGGCGTCCTCGGTGCCTGGCACCTTGGTGCCAGGCACCTGCCTTACGTCCTCGCGGACGGATGCAGCAGCGGCACGGCGCCCAGCCAGCCGCTGCGCAGAACGGCGAGCAGCGACGGCGGCGTGATCGCGTGCGCCCACGAGCCCTGCGGGCGCGGCCGCCTCTCGGTGTAGCCGCCGGGCGTCCAGCGCAGGAGCTCGGCGCCGCGCACGAGCCAGGCGGCCTCGTCGCGAGCGACGAACGCGCCGTCCGGCAGCTCGTCGAGCAGCGTCTCGTGCTGACGCTGCCGCCGCGCGGCAGAGTCGAAGCGCTCCCCGTGGAGCTGCAGGTCGACGGCGTCCGCCCCCGCCTGCCCCGGATGGAGGCGCAGCCACAGCTCGCCGAAGCGCCTGTAGTCCTCGCGCCGGCAGAGCGCACACGGCCGGTGCCCGGCGGCGAAGGCAGTTGCCTCGTCGAGGAAGAAGAGCTCGGTGAACCGTCCCGGCTGGAGCAGCGGTGACCGGCGCCAGCCGCGGAACTCGAGCCGGCAGGCGATCCAGCGGCGACCGGCGAAGCGGCGGCGGATCCGGCCCTGCTCGTCGTGCAGGCAGCCGCGGTTCCCGTACACGAGACCGCGCTCGGGAGCGGCGACGAGCTCGCCGAAGGGCGTGACGCGGTTTGTGAGCGGCATCCGGTGACGAGATCCAGGCAGTTGTAGATTCTGTGCCTTGGAGGGGTCGAGTCGCCCGCACTCTGACGCAGAGATCGTCGCCGGCTGCCGCGAAGGGAGCCGGGACGCCTGGAACCTGCTCGTCGAGCGCTTCTCCCGCTACGTCTACGCGATCTGCGTCCAGGGGTTCCGTCTCGCCCCGGCCGACGCCGACGACGTGTTCCAGGACGTCTTCAGCAAGGTCTACGAGCAGCTCGACCGCCTGCGCGACGACGGTGCCATCCGGCCGTGGCTCGCCCAGCTGACCCGGCGCACCTGCATCGACCGGCTCCGCTCCTCGTCCCGCGAGGTGACGGTCGAGGAGGTCGAGCCGGCGGGGATGGACGACCTCGTCGCCACGCTGGACGAGGCGCTGACCGTCCGCGCCGCCCTGGATTCGCTGACGCCCGAGTGCCGCGAGATTCTCGACCGTTTCTTCACCCGCGACGAGAGCTACCGGTCGATCTCGGAGGCGCTCTCGCTTCCGGCCGGGACGATCGCGAGCCGCATCTCGCGCTGCCTCGACAAGCTGAAGGCGGCGTTGGAAGAATCCGACGCTCCGCTCCGTCATGTAGCCGGGTGATTCGAGTTGGATAGCGACATCGGCCAGATTGCTCGTCTGCTCGCGGCTCTGCCGCCCGCTCCAGTGGGGTGGGTCGAGGCGGCGCAGGAGCTACCGCAGGCGCGGACGGCGCTCGACCTGCTCTGTGAGCGGGCAGCAGCCGACGCCGAGCTTCGGGCGCAGATGATCGCGGACCTCGAATCGGCGCTGGCGGAGTCGGGGATCTCCCCGACTCCGCGGCTGCTCGCCGCGGCGCGAGCCCGCCTCGAGACGATGTGACCGGAGCGCCGGTCCCGCCGCCCGTCCTGCGGAGCCGGTTCGAGGACCGGTTCGGGCTCGCCGCGTTCGTCGAATCGCTGTCCTCGCCGACCGAGACTCCCGCGTCCGGGTCGGCGGCGGCCGCCGCCGCGGCGCTGGCGGCTGCCCTGGTCGCGAACGTCGCCCGCTCGGCCTCCGACCCGGGCACCGCGGCCCAGGCGGATGCGCTCTCGAACCGGCTGACCGCGCTGGCGGCCGAGGACGCCGATGCCTACGAGGCGGCGAGGCGGGCCCTGACGCAGAGCGGCGACGGCTCGCAGGGGCAGGACTTCCTGCTCGGGACGAAGCTCCGGCGCGCCGCGGACGTGCCGCTGCAGATCGCCGAGGCGGCCGCCGACGTCGCGCTGCTCGCGCGTGCCGTCGCCGAGATCGCGCCGGACGGCCAGCACCCCGACACGGCGGGCGCAGCCCTGATCGCCGAAGCGGCAGCGCGGACGGCTGCGCACCTCGTCGACGTCAACCTCGCCTCGCGGCCGGGCGAGGAGCGCCAGGTCCGGGCACACGAGGCCGTGGCGGCAGCCGCGGAGGCAGCCGACGTGATTCGGGGGCGCCATGGCTGACGAGGCTGCGGAGCCGATCGAGGAAGAGGAGGACGACCTCCCGGCGTGGTCGCTCCCACTCGACGCCGTCGGCGGGATCGCGCTCGAGGACCCGCTCGCCGGGCCGGTCGACCGGGAGTGGGCGCTCGGCGGCGCCACGGGGAAGAACGTCAAGGTCTGCGTGCTCGACAGCGGCATCGAGGCCGGCCACCCCCGCGTCGGGGAGGTCGCCGGCGCGGTCGCGATCCGGCTCGACGAGGACGGCGGCACGATCGTCGAGCCGGACGAGGAGGGCGACCTGTGCGGCCACGGAACCGCCTGCGCGGGGGTCATCCGGGAAATCGCGCCCGAAGCCGAGCTGTACTCCGTCCGCGTTCTCGGCAGCGGCTTCACGGGCTCGGGAGACGTGCTCGTCGCCGGGCTCCACTGGGCGGTGGAGCAGGGGTACGACGTCGTCAACATGAGCCTCTCGACGACGAAGCGCAGGCTGGGCGAGGCGCTGCACGAGCTCGCCGACTCCGCGTACTTCAAGCGCACGGTCCTGGTCGCCTCCGCGCACAACATGCCGGTCGAGTCGTTCCCGTGGCGCTTCTCGTCGGTGATCTCGGTCGGCAGCCACGAGGAGCCGGACCCGCTGCTCTTCTACGCCAACCCGAGCCCGCCCGTCGAGTTCTTCGCCCGCGGCGTCGACGTCGAGATCGCCTGGACGGGCGGAACGTCGATCCGGGCGACCGGCAACAGCTTCGCGACCCCGTGCATCTCGGGGATCGCCGCGCTGATCCTGAGCAAGCACCCGCAGCTGACGCCGTTCCAGCTGAAGAGCGTCCTGTACCAGATCTCGTCCAACGTGGGAGGAGCCCGTGAACGACAGAACTGACGAGCTGCGCTCGGCCGTCGCGGCCGGCGTGCTCGCGGCAGACGAGCAGTTCGCCCGCCTGCTGCGCTCGATCGTCGACGTGGCGCGGGCGATCTTCGGCGCCAAGGCGTCGTCGATCATGCTGTTCGACCCCGACGCCGAGGAGCTCGTGTTCGCCGCCGTCTCGGGCGAGGGCGAGCAGGATCTCGTCGGCCGCCGCTTTCCGGCGACGACCGGCGTCGCCGGCTGGGTGCTCTCGTCGCGCACGCCGCTCGTGCTCGAGGACGTGCAGAGCGACCCGAGGCACGCCCGCGACTTCGCGGAGGAGACCGGCTACGTGCCGAAGGGCCTGATGGCGGTGCCGCTGCTCGACGAGGAGCTCGCGCTCGGCGTCCTGCAGGTGCTCGACCGGCCGCAGCGCTCGCGGTTCACGCTCCAGGAGATGGAGCTGCTCGGGCTGTTCGCCGGGCAGGCCGCGATCGCCCTCGGCCTGCTCCGGTCGGCCCAGCGGGCGCGCGCGGCGCTCGAAGGCGACGGCGACCTGGCGCCGGTGGCGGGGGTCGCGAGCGCGCTCGACGCACTCGAGGGCCGCCGGCGGGAGAGCGGCATCGCATTGCTCCGCGACCTCGAGCGGGTGCTCGGGCAGAAGTAAGGGCCCGGTCGCCCGGGCCCCGACTTTCACGCGTGATACTCGGGCGTCGCTACTGGCGAATCTTCATGTGGGCCTCGACGTCGCCGCCGTCGTCGTCGTCGTTCCGGCCTACGCCCACCTTGCCGCCGGTCCCGACCTTCCCACCGGTCCCGATCTTGCCGTGAGCCTCGACGTCGTCGCCGCCGTCGTCGTCGTTCCGGCCTACGCCCACCTTGCCGCCGGTCCCGACCTTCCCGCCGGTCCCGATCTTGCCGTGAGCCTCGACCTCGTCGTCGGCCTCCGGCTCGTCGTCGATCTTCCGCTCGTCCGACATCTGAAAACCTCCTCATCACAAAACCAGGGACGCCCACCAGACGGTCGGGCGAAGGGAAATCTTCCCTCCGACTTCACCTTGCCGTCAAATGCTGAGATTCTCGCTGGATGAGCGCGTCGCTCTCCGCTCAGCTCGAGGAGTCGCTCGACGCCTTCCGCGGAGTCTTCGCGAACGTGAACATCCGCAGGGCCCAGATCGCGTTCGCGGGAGCGATCACGGGGACGTACGCATACGCGATCGCCGTCTCCGTCTTCGCCTACGAGCGAGGCGGGGTGACGGCGGTCGGGGTGCTGACGGCGGTTCGTCTGGCGACCGCAGCGGCGGTCTCTCCCTTCGCCGCGTCCTTCGCCGATCGCTTCCGCCGCGAGCGCGTCATGCTCGCGTCGGATCTGGCCCGCGTGGTGACGGTCGGCGTCGCGGCCGTCGCCGCCGACCGTCACTGGTCGGCGCTCGTCGTGTACGTGATGGCCGTGCTGACGTCGATCTTCGGCACCGTCTTCCGGCCGGCCGCCGCGGCGCTCCTCCCCACGATCGCCGCCACGCCGGAGGAGATGACCGCCGCCAACGTCTCGTACAGCACGCTCGACAGTGTTGGCTCGTTCATCGGCCCTGCCCTCGGGGCGCTGCTGCTCGCAGTCTCGTCGCCTGCGCTCGTGTTCGCCTTCACGGCGGCGACGTTCGCCTGGAGCGCCGTGCTGGTGTTCGGCATCTCGGCCCCGAAGCCGGAGCCCGCGGGCCATGGAACGCCGGAGCAGGAGACGGCGCGTGAGGTCATGCTCGGCGGCATACGCGCGATCGGCGCCGAGCCGCGACTCCGGCTGCTGATCGGGTTGTGCGGCGCCCAGGCGTTCGTCGCGGGAGCACTCGGCGTGCTCGTCGTCGTCACCGCGCTGAGCCTCCTCGACCTCGGCTCCGCGGGTGTCGGCATCCTCGAGGCGGTGAGCGGCGTCGGCTCGATCGTCGGTGCGGGCGTGATGCTCGCGCTGCTCGCGCGGAAGCGCCTCGGAGAGGACCTCGCACTCGGGATCTTCCTGTGGGGAGCACCGCTCGTCCTGCTCGGAGTCGTCGTGAACACACCGGTCGCGCTCCTCGCGTGGGGGCTCATCGGGCTCGGCAACACGCTCGTCGACGTCTCGGCGATCACGCTGTTGCAGCGAATCGCCCCGCCCGCGGTGGCGGGTCGCGTGTTCGGGGTCCTCGAGAGCATGGTGATCGGCGGGATGGCGGTCGGATCGCTCGTCACGCCCCTGCTGGTCGGCGTGGGCGGCGCGCGGTTCGCACTGATCGCGGTTGGCGCGGTGCTGCCGGTTCTCGCCGTGCTCACGTTCGCCGGACTGCGCGCGATCGACGAGGGGGCGCGGGTCGACGAGGAGCGGATCGCGGCACTGCGCGAGGTGCCTTTCCTGTCGCCGCTGCCGCTCGCCACGCTCGAGTACCTCGCGATGCGGCTCGAGAAGGTCGACCTCGAGCCAGGCGCCACGCTGTTCGCGCGCGGCGATCACGGCGACCGTTTCTACATCCTCACGCGCGGCACGCTCGGCATCGAGCTCGAAGGGGCCACGAAGCTCGAGCAGGCGCCCGGTTACGTAGGTGAGATCGCGTTGCTCCGCGACGTGACTCGGACGGCATCGGTCCGTGCCCGAGCCGCATGCGAGCTCTGGGCACTCGAGCGGGACGAGTTCCTGCAGGCGGTGACCGGGCACGCGGGCAGTGCAAGGGTCGCCCAGGACGTCGCCGCGACGCGGGTCGGGGTCGTGCCGGGCCCTGCGTGAGTTCACAGCACCGCCCCCGTCCTTTACGATGACGCGAATGCCGGTTCCGATCGAGCTCCTGCAGCACGTGCCGCTGTTCAAGCGGGTCGACGACCGCGGCCTGAAGCTACTCGCCGCGTCGTTCACGGAGCGCCCCTTCAAGGAGGGCGCGACGCTGACCGCCGAGGGCAAGGGAGGGGCAGGGTTCTTCGTCATCGAGCACGGAACAGCCGTCGTCACGGTCGACGGCGCAGAGCGCCGCACGCTCGGCCCCGGCGACTACTACGGCGAGATCGGGCTCGTCGACGGCGGCGTCCGGACGGCGACGATCACGGCGACGTCGGACGGGCGGGCCTACGGCCTGACCGCGTGGCAGTTCCGGCCGCTCGTCGAGGAGGACACGACGATCGCCTGGTCGCTGCTCGAGGCGCTCGCCTCGCGCATCCGCGAGATCGAAGCGAGCGCAGGCTAGAGCTCGAGCTCGAGGCCGTCGTAGGCCTGCTCGAACCCGTCCTCGAGGGGGCGCTCGGCAGGACGGTGCGTCAGGAGCAGCCGCGCGGCCCCCGACGCCTCGAACGCCTCGTTCGCCTCGACTGCCGAGAGGTGGCCGCGGATGCCGCCCTCCGGGTTCGGCGCGAGCAGCGTTGCCTCGCAGAGAAACAGGTCGGCGTCCCGCGCGAGCGAGGCCAGGGCGTCGGTCGGCCCGCTGTCGGCCGAGTAGGCGAGCGTCGTGCCGTTGGACGACACCCGGAAGCCGAACGCGAGCATCTCGTAGTGCAGGACACGGTGCGCGACGACCTGCTGGCCGGCGGCCTCGAAGGGAACGTGATCCTGGTACTCCCGAAGCTGGAACGTGTCCTCGAACATGCGCGGCTGTCCGAGCTCGACGCCGAAGCGGGCAAGCGTCTGGCTTCCGCCGGGCGGTACCCACAGCTCGGGCGGCGGCTCGCCGGTCGCCGGGCCGAACATCAGCCCCCACACCCACGGCACCACGTCGCCCCAGTGATCGAGGTGGAAGTGCGAGATCACGATCGCATCGACGTGCGGCCACCCCTCGGCGGTGCGGAGCCGCGGCAGCACGCCGGGGCCGCAGTCGAGGAGCAACCGGCCGCCGCCGCTCTCGACGAGATACCCGGACTGGGCGCCGCCGGGATTCGGCCACGCCGGCGAGCAGCCTGCGACGATGAGCTTCACCGGGATAGAGTGCCCGACCCCGGCCCCGGGCGGCGCAGCTCGAGCGCGCTCACAGCGAGTCGGCGGCGAGACGGTCGGAGAGCGCCTTCAAGACGCTCGCCTGCACCGACGGCATGTCCTTGGTCACGCGCGCGAACGAGCGCGCCGTCAGGATCAGGAGGTCGGCATCCGAGGTCGTCGTCACGGTGGCCGTGCGCGGGCCCCCGGAGATGAGGGCGATCTCGCCGAGGAAGTCGCCGGCTCCGAGCAGGTTCACGCGGCGACCGTTCTTCGTCACCTCGGCCGTCCCTTCCACGAGCACCACGAACTCCCGGCCAGGCTCGCCCTCACGGGTGAGCACTCTCCCGCTCGGCATCTCGATCTCGTCCAGCTCGGAGGCGAGGCGGTCGAGCTCCTTCTTCGAACAGTGCGAGAACAGCGGGACGGCGTGGATCAGGTCGCGCTTCCGGTCCTTGCGCAGGCGCATGACGCGATCATTGCAGCAGCCCTCGCCCCCGGGCAACCCGGGATCATGAGGTCACTTCGTCTTGATCGTGATCGCCCGCGCCGGCGCTTGCACGGTGACGAACCACGCGGTCACGCCCTTGACGTTCTGCGCGTCCTTCGCCCTGACGGTCGCCTTGACCGTGATGCGCTTGTAGGCCTCGAGCAGGACCATCCCCTGCTTCGTCACCTTCAGCTTCACCGACGCCGCCTTGCCGACCCGGATCTTGAACTTCCCGGAGGCCACGGTGACGGTCTTGAGCTTCGCGGCCTGCTTCGTGGCCTTCGTGGTCGTCTTCGGCTTGGTCTTGGTCTTCGTCTTGGTCTTCGTCTTCGTCTTGGTCTTGGTCTTGGTCTTCGCCTTCGTCTTCGTCTTCGCCTTGGTGGCCTTCTCCGGCACGCGGACCTGCAGGACGACGGTGCCCTGGCAGGCCTTGACCGCCGGCACCGGGCAGCTGAGCTTGAAGTGCGCGTAGCCCTTGGCGTCGACGGTGCTCTGGCCGGTCAGGATCTGGACGAGCACGACGTGCTTGGCCTTGGTGGGCGGCTGCGGCGTCGGCACCGGCTGCGGCTTCGGCTGCGGCTGCTGGGTCGTCCGAACCACCGGCGGCGGAGGGCTCACGACATCGTCGTCGCGGATCGTCAGCGTCGCGGACCCGTCCGCGATCGACGCGCCGGTCGCGCTGACGAGGACGAAGGAGAACGACCTCGTTCCCTGGACCTTGTTGTCGTTCGAGATCGGCACGGCCACCGTCTTCGAGGTCTGGCCCGGCTGGAAGGTGAGCGTGCCGTTGACGGACGTGTAGTCGGTACCGCCCTTGGCGGTCCCGTCATGGGTCGTGTACTGGACGGTCACCGTGCCGGTCGACGCCGGCGCGAGGGAGACGACGGCCGGGATCGAGCCCGCCGACTCGAGCGCCGCGGCATTGGCGACCGACAGCACCGGCGGGGCGGCCGGCGGCACGACCGTCACGGTCACGGCGCTCGTGCCGCCGAGGAAGCTCGCGGACGAGCTCTGGAACGCGATCGTGAAGGTGAGCGGCGTGTTCGACGTGCCCGTGGCCGGGTTCACCTGGACGTTGAAGGTCTTGGTGCCGAAGGTCCCGGCGTCCCAGTGCAGCGTTCCCGACGCGCTCGTGTAGTCGGCCGGCTGTGTCGCCGTCCCGTCCTGCGTCTGCCACTGGAGGTCGACCGCGGCGGGCGTCGGCGGCTGGATCACAGGTGCGTTCAGCGTGACGCTGACCGGGACGGTCACCGCGGCGCCCCCGGCCGGCGGTTGCGGGACGGGCGCGGGATTCGTCAGCTGGACGGAGGGCAGCTTGTCGGACACCGCGCTCTGCGGCTGCGAGATCGTGCAGGTGACGGTGCCGCCGCCGCTCAGGATCGTCGTGTGCTGCGGGTTCGACAGCGTGACCGTGAACGTGCGGTTGCCCGGCGGCGGGTTCTCGTTCGTCTGAATCGCGATCGACGCGTCGCGTGAGCCCGCCGGGACGGTCGCGGTGCCCGTGCCGCCGTTGTAGTCGCCGGCGATCGTCGTCACGTCGCCGGTCGCGTAGGTGACCGTCGCGGGGACCGGACTTGCGTACGACGTCCGCAGCGGGATCGAGAGCTGATTACCGCCGGCGACGGTTCCGCACCCGTTCGCGAACGAGATCACCGGCGGCGCCGACGACTCGGTGATCGTGCCCGTCTCCGACGTCGTCGCGTTCGCCGCGAACGACGCGCCGACCGGATTCGAGACCGTCATCGTGAACGTCTTGTCGTAGCCGTAGACGCCGTCGTTGATGCCCTGCACCTTCACGTCCGCGGTGCTCGATCCCGGGGCGAAAGTGATCGTGTCGCTCTGCTTCGCTGCCGACGGCTGAGTGACCTTGTAGTCGGTCTTGAACTTCGCGCCGGCCGCGCCCGTTCCGTCGGTGAGCGTATAGGTGAACGAGATCGCGTGGTTGGCAGGGGCCTGGACGACATTGCCGCCAGGGTCGACGAGCCCGACCTGGAAGTCGATCGTGCCGCCTGCTTCGGTCGCCTGCGCGTTCGCGGGGCTCGACGAGAGCCCGGAGATGCGCCAATCGTCGTCGACGATCGTGCCCGTCCCCGACGACGGACTGCCGACGGCGACGGTGTCGGTCGTGTCGCCGCCACCGAACATCCCGCCGGAGAGCGTCACGGTCATCGTGCGATCGTCCTCGGCCGTCGTGTTGCCGTTGATCGGCACGGACATGTTGAGCGTGCTGCCGGAGGCCGTTCCCTGGGGGATCGTGAACGCTGGGGTGAGACCCTCGGAGCTCGTGTACGACACGCTCATGTCCTGGGGCGTGACATCAGGTCCCGTCACGGTGACCGGGAACGTCATCGAGCTCGCGCCGGGCGCGTCACCCTCGGCCGAGGTCGCCGGGTTGGCAGGCCCGATCGAGATCGTCCACTGCCCGTCCGCACTGCCGTTGCTCGCGAATGCGAAGAGCAGCGTCCCTGCGAGCAGGGCGGCGGCAACCACGCGCCCCCCGAGCCCGAGCTTTCCCCCCATACGACCCTCTAACCCCCTCTTCGGATCACGCCACGACCACGTCCTTCGCCGGTCGTCGGGTGCATACTGCACCCTTTTCGCCTCGACTGCAGGCTAGTTTTCGCCGGAGGAAGGTCCCACCCCCGCGCACGTAAGCTCGCACCGAGCGGTAGCGAAACCTCCGCGAGGTTGTGATCCCAGGCGCAGCCTGGTAAATACTGATGTGGGAGCGGGTCACGGAGGGTGTGTCGGGGTGAAGGTCGGGACGAGGGTCAGGGTGACGCGAGGCATGGCCGTACTGGCCACGCTGCTGGGCTGCGTGGTGGCAGGGCTCGCGCTCGCCGGCCCGGCAGCCGCCGACGATTCGACCGCCCCCGCCGCGTCGGGCACCACGTCGACCGCCACCTCCAGTGACGGGAGCGGGCAGACCGCCCCCACCGACGGCTCGACGACCGCGACCTCGTCCGGGACGACCACCGCATCCGGTGGGACGACGACCGACACGGGCAGCGCGTCGCCGTCGACACCCGTTGCGACCGACGGCTCGACGACGACGCCGACGCCGACCGACGGGACGACGCCGACCACGACGACGCCGACCGACGGCACGACGACGCCGACCGACGGGACGACGAGCACCACACCCGCCGACGGGACGACGACCACGAGCACGACGCCGGTCTCGGCCGGCGCGACCGACACCGGCGCCGGCACGTCGGCGACCGACGGAACGACGACGAGCACGCCGGCCGCGCCGTCCGGCACGACCACGACGGGAGCGCGCAGCACGCCGGCGGCGACGGCACCGCCGGCCGCGCAGCCTGCCTCGGCGAGTTCCACGACGACGGTCGCTCCGCCGCCCGCGACGACGGTGATCACGGTCAAGGTCACGCCGACCCCCGCGCCCGCCACGGCCCCGGCACCGTCGCTACGCACGATGCCGGCCCCGCCGCCGACGCCCGCGCCCGCGCCGCCCGCTGCGCCTGCACCGGTCGTGCACACGGCCACCGTGCACGTCGCGGTGACGCACCACGGGATCGCGCACGCACCAGCCGCGCCGCCGCGACGTGCGATCGTTCGCATCAGGCACGCCGCTCCGGTGAAGCCGGCCCTCAAGCCGTTCTTCGCTCCGCGGACCAGCCCGAAGCCCAAGCCGGTCTCGGTCCCGCCCGCGACGCCTGCGCCCTTCGTGCCGGCTCAGGGCGTCACGCTGGTGCCGCCGACCGCGGTGCCCGTCGCGCCCGGCGCGGATCCCACCCCGGCGCCCTCGACTGCGCCACCGCCGAAAGAGCCCACCCTGCCGCCCGCGCCGAACTCGCCGGCCAACGACTCGCCGATGTCGTTCGGCGGCGCGCTGAGCGGGCCGGTCGGTGGCGCCCTCCTGCTCTTCGCGGCGCTCGCCGCCTTCCTCGCGATCATCCCGCCGTGGCTCACCTCGCGTGTGGCGCTGGCGGTGACGGCGCCCGTCGAGTGGCGCCGCCGTCTCTCTCTCGAACGCCCCGGATAAGTCCGCGCCACGAGCTGGTCGACCCCGAGCCGCGGGGAACTCGGCTCGGGTGCAGATGCGGACTTCAACCGTGCGCACCGAGCGCAAGGAGAGGGGACATGAGGGAAGGAAGTGTCAGGAAGACCGCGGCGCGTGCCGTGGTCATCGATCCGGATCCACTGTGGCAGCAGGCCGTCACGGCTGCGCTGACGCGGTCGGACGTGTCGGTGGTCGCCAACTCGGGCGACCTCTGCCGCGCGCCCGAGCTCGCGGAGGCACACGCCGCCGACCTGTTGCTCGTCGGGCTCGAGGAAGACGTCGACAGCCGCGAGCTGTACCGGCTGCTTCGCCGCGTCCACAAGCGCCGGCCCGACCTGGTCACGGTCGTCTTCACCGAGCACGAGGACCGGGTGATCGTCGACGCCGCGCTCGCGGGCGGCGCCTACTGGGCCGTCGACCGGCGCCTCGGTGCGGGCGAGCTCGTGCGGGCCGTCACCGAGGCCTACGCGGCGCAGCTCGAGGAGACGGGCGGGACCGATCACTGCATCGGCGCCAGGGCCAGGCTGACCCGCCGCGAGCTCGAGATCCTCCGGCTCGTCGCGGAGGGCCGGCCCAACCGGGAGGTGGCGAAGATCCTCTGGGTGACCGACCAGACGATCAAGTTCCACCTCGCGAACACGTACAAGAAGCTCGGCGTGCGGAACCGGGTCGAGGCGAGCCACTGGGCGATCGCCCGCGGTCTCGTCCGGCCCGTTCGTGCGCTCGAGACCGTCGAGTCGGGCGTCGTCGCGGTGGAGGCATCGTGACGGCGCCCCGCTCCACCTTCGCTCACCGGTGCGGGGCCGCGGGCTCCGCACCGGTGAGCATGGGCGGCTAGTTCGGGAACATCCCGGTCGCGTCCAGCGAGTACGGCTTCGCGCGCGCGTCGTGACAGCCGATCGTGACCGCGTAGGTCCCCGCCTTCACCGTGGCGGCCAGGCTCCGAACCGTCTTCTCGCCCGGGAGCGCCACGTAGACGACTCCAGACGCGCGCAGCGCCATCGAGCAGTTGGCCGCAGCGGCGCGCCCGGTCAGCTGCAGGTACAGCGGGCCGGCGGCGAGCGTGAGCTTGACGACCGCCTTGCGTCTCACGACGCCTTCGGTGAGCAGGACCTGGCGGGACGAGCTCGGGGGGGTCGCGGCCGGCGTCACGCCAGGCGGCGGAGGCGCCGGCTCCGCCGGCACGAGCCCGAGGGAGTGCGCGGCAGCCCAGGCGTCGATCTCGCCGCCGCCGATTCCCGCGACGGGATGCGCGGTCGCGAGCAGAGCGTCCTCGATCTGGTTCGCCGTCAGGCCGGGGTCGATCGAGAGCAGCAGGCCGATGATCCCGGACACCGCGGGCGGCCCGAAGGAGCTGCCGCATCCGTACGCCGGGTTCGCGTTCCCGTCCAGCACCATCTCGCACCCGGGAGCCGCGATATCGACCCAGGAGCCCCGCGTCGACCAGTCGTCGAGCGTGTTCGACTCGTCGGTCCCGGCGACCGCGAGTACGCCCGGGTACGCGGCCGGATAGAGAGGCGCGGTGTCCCCGCTGTTCCCGGCCGCGCCGACCACGATCACGCCCTTCTCCTGCGCGTACTCGACCGCGTCGAGCTCGTCGGAATCGAAGGTGTTGGAGACGAGGCTGACGTTGACGATACGCGCGCCGTGGTCGACGGCCCAGCGGATGCCGCCGGCGATCGACGAGGCGAGCGTGCCGCCCTGACGGCCTTCGGCCACGCGCACCGGCATGATCGAGCAGCGCCAGCAGTACCCGGCGATCCCGACGCCGTTGTCGCCGAGGGCGCCGATCACGCTCGAGACCCAGGTGCCGTGCCCGTTGTCGTCGGCCGTCGAGGCGTCGTTCCCGACGATGTCCCAGCCGGGGACGACCTGGGTCAGCTCGCTGGGGAGCGGGTCGAGGCCGGTGTCCACGACGGCGATCACGACGCCCGGGCTCCCGGTCGAGACACTCCAGAGGTCGGAGGCGCGGGTCACCCGGGGCCCCCACTCGGCCGCCCAGCCGGGGTCGTTGGGGTCCCCGCGCGAGGCCCCCGAGGCGAGTGCCGGCAGGACCGCGAGCAGGAGCACACCGAAAATGAGGAGCCGCCGCACCCTGGCCCCAATGTACTGAGCTTTCGGGAGGTTTGGTAGGCGGGGTTTTCGACCCGCCCCGAAACGCGGAAATTCCTGCGACGGCTAGGTTTTTGCCACCCAAAAGCCTACCCGCGGCACTCTTGATCTGAGACTGCCGCCCGTCTAGAACATTCACTGGCGCCCGCCGAGCGTGACGGGCCCGCGCAGAGGTCGAAAGGGGGGATCGTCAGGCACTACACCCCGTCGTCGCTCCTTCAGGACGACCGATGTGTTCGAAAAGTAGGAACTTCGAGGGATTTGAGAGAGGGGGAAGGGATGCGTCTACGCATCAGCTTGGCTCTTGCCGCCGTTGTCGCAGCAGTCGCGGCACTCACGATCGGCGTGGGTGCCGCCGCGGCGTCGGTCGGCGGGGGGCCATGGATGGGCCAGTCGATCGATCCACAGACGTCGAACATTCCGTACGTCGCGTGGATCGGTGAGACCGTGAAGGCGTCGCGCTGCTTCGGCTTCGCCGGCGGCATCGACGAGGCGACGGCCAACACCGACCTGGGCGGCAACGCGATCGGCAACCTGCTTCCCGCAGGTACCGCATCGATCGTCGACTGGTCCGGTGTGAACGAGAACAACGCGGGCCCGGTCGTGACCAACCAGGTCACGGCCCAGCTGACCAACAGCGGGCTCTGCTTCTCGTTCCAGGTCACGTCGGAGAAGCCTGGTCTCGCCGAGATCAAGCTCAACCTGAACAACCAGTTCATTCCGCTGCTCTTCGGCGGGGACTCGCTGTTCCAGACCGACATCCTGGTGATCTGGCTGCAGGATCAGGCTCCGACGCTCACCGAGGTCGCGGGTGCGAACCTCGGCGACCCGCAGGGTGACGGCGTGTTCAACCCGATCCCGGGCGCAGGCCCGAACGGGACGAACGCGTTCCTGCCCGGTCTGCTCAACATCACGGTCAAGGGGACGTTCCCGCTCGGCAACGACTTCGCCGGGCTGAACCACCCGACCGTCACTCTGCCGGACGACTGGGCCTGGCTGGCTCAGAACTTCGCGGAGGACAACTCGATCGACGGCTCGAACTATCCGGGCGCTGCCGCCATGCGGTGGGACATCCACGATGACGACGCGACCACGGAAGGTCACGTGTCGACGAGCTTCTGCACCGACGACATCGTGTCTGGCTCGGTCGACGCAGTCGACAACTGCCTCGGTCGTGATGGTGGCGACGCTGACCTCGGGCCGTTCTCGAACATCTACGGCGGGACGGACCCGTACGCGTACGGCCCGTTCGACCCCGTCCGCGGATTCGAGACGCTGCTGTCCGACGGGAAGCTGGACTCGGGCGATGCTCCGATGCCGGCTCTCCGCATCAACGTCGACATCAGCTCCGACTCGACGGTCGGCTCGCTCTCCAAGGCCGACAAGTCGGACATCTACAGCCGTGACGGCACCGGTTCGACGACCGGCGCAACGCCGCACGACCTGTATGCACCGTTCTACAAGGCCCTGATCCCGGCAGCACTGCCTGGTGACGGCAACCTGCTCTCGTCGTACTCGCCGGCGACGTCGGGCGTCTCGGGCCAGCTGTTCCCGCCCGGAGACTTCACCGGCTTCCTCGACTGGAGCGGCCCCGGCTCGACCGAGGCGACCCCAGGGATCTACGACTACTGGGATACGTTCACTCGGGCCTACTCGAGCGGGTACAACGACTGCTACTACGCGAACAGCCGGCGCGACGATCCGAACGGCATTCCGGTTCCGACTGGCATCACGAACCTGGCCGTCTACACGGACGAGCACGGCGAGGCGTACGTGCAGTTCAACCCGGATGTCGGCATCAAGCTGACGCCGGACTCCGACGGTCGCTGTGACATCTATGACCCGAACAACCCGACCGTGGGTCATGCGACGATCACGGCCACCTCGGTCTACCCGGATCAGGTCCCGCTGTGGGACGGCAACGGTGCAGGGAAGACCTCGACGCCGCTCACCAAGACGGTGAACTTCGCGTCGAGCAAGATCCTCGCCTGCATCGCGAAGAGCTCGGACGAGGCGTACTGCGTCGAGACGATCCTCGATCAGGAAGGCAACCCGGTTGCGGGCGCCCCGGTCGAGTTCTCCGCGCAGGCCGCGACGGGCTCGGCCCCGGTGATCCGGGCCGACTCGAACAAAGTCGGGAGCTACGACACGACCGGCCAGTGGGTCGACAAGAACTCTCCCACCGGCTTCGTCGACGTCAAGACCGGCCCGAACGGTGAGGCCGCGATCGACGTGGTCAGCACCACCGGTGCCTGCATCGACGTCGTGTCCGAGAACACCGCGACCCGCAACGGCGGAACGGGGATCTTCCGGTCCGTCGACTTCAACCCGACGAGCGGCGCCGCGTGCGGTAGCGGCTCGACGAGCGGTGGCGGTGGCACGAGCAACGGCGGCGGCGGCACGAACGCCGGCGGCGGCGGCACCACCGGTGCCGGCGGCGCAGCCGCGGCTCCGGTCGTGACGGCTGCTCCGGTTGCCGTTGCCACGCCGGTTCCGACGGCGAAGACGGCCAAGCCGGCCACCGCGACCAAGACGATGACGCTCGCTTCGGCACGCGTCGTCAAGGTCAAGAAGGCCCGCTACCTGGTCGTCCGCGTGAACGGGGCGGCGAAGATGGTCCGGCTCCACATCACGCTGGTGAGCAAGGTGCACGGCAAGACCACGCACCGCGTGATCACCAGGTTCGTCCGCACGAACCATGCGGTTCGCGTCGGGCACCTGAAGCTCGCCCCGAGCGTCCGCTCGGTGCGGGTGGCACTCGCCTAGCGGCTCGCCGCTACCGAGGAACGACACGGAGGGCCCGCGCGAGCGGGCCCTCCGGCATTCCGGGGAAGAACGTCTTCGCTCAGCTCGCGCTCTGCCGGTCGAGCAGCGCCGCTGCGTCGACCCGGCCGCTGCCGACGACGCCCGGAAGCGGGACCGCCGTCTGCTCGAGCGCCGACTCCACGCCCGCCGTCGAGCCGTTGCCGGCCGAGAGCGCGAGGCCTGCGAGGCCGGCGACGAGCGGCGCCGCGGCAGAGGTGCCGCAGAAGCTCGGAGTGAACCCGCCGCCGAGAACCGTCGTGTAAGCGCACCCGGGAGCCGCGAGCGTCACCCACGGCCCGCGCGCCGACCAGGGATAGAGGGCACCGGTCGGGTCGACCGCGGCGACGGAGACGACGTCCGGGTACGACGCCGGATAGGTCGGGGAGTCGCTGCCGGTGTTTCCGGCGGCCGCGACGAGCAGCACGCCGCGCGAGTGCGCGTAGGCGAGCGCCGACTCGACCCCGGCATCGGGCCCGCTCAGGACGAAGCTCATGCTGATCACGCTCGCGCCGTGGTCGGCCGCGTAGCGGATTCCGCCGGCGATCGCCGCCGCCGTGCCGGTGCCGTCCGCGCCGAGCACCTTGACAGGCATCACGACGCACGTCCAGCAGATGCCCGCGCCGCCGACGCCGTTGTCGGGGCGGGCGGCGATCACGCCGGCGACCATCGTCCCGTGCCCGTACTGGTCGGCCGTGCTCCCCGTCCCGTCGGCGAAGTCGGCGCCCTGGACGAGCGCACCCTGCAGATCGGGCTGGCTCGGGTCGACGCCGCTGTCGACGACCGCGACCACGACGGGCTTCGATCCGGTCGAGACATGCCACGCAGCGGGAGCGCCGATTTGCGACAGCCCCCACTCCTGCGACCAGCCCGGATCGGTCGGAATCACGGTCGTGGGTGCGGCAGCGGGCGGCCGGGCGCCGACGCGCTTGATCGGCGCGACGACGATCCGACTGATCGAGCGGGCACTCGACACGCGACGGTGGGTCGCCGGCCGGTGGCTCGCCCGCCGGTGCAGCACGCGGTAGACGCCGCTCGGCACCTGGAACGCTGCCGCTCCGACGGCCCTCGGCGCTTCCTGAGACGACACCGCCGTGGCCGCGACCACGAGAGCGAGCGCCGCGAGAGACCCGGCCCGGGCTGTCACCCCAATCCTCACGTCGAGGGATATCGGCAGACGAGGGGTCGGCCTTTAGGCCTCGGGCCGTCCTGCGAAGCGGCTACCCTGTCGCGCGATGAGGGCACGCGCGATCGTCGTCGGCGTCGTCGTTGCCTGCCTCGTCGGCTGCGGTGGCTCGAAGCCGCTTACCAACGAGAGCCTCGCGTCCGACATCTCGAAGACGATCGGCAGCACGTCCCCCGCCGGCTCGGCGAAGATCGTGTGCTGGAAGGCGGCCGGGAAGCTCGGCAACCTCAGCGCGATGGGTTACGACCACGTCTGCGGGATCAGCCGCAAACGCCCCTCGCTCTACGTTCGCACCGGGGTCAAGGGAAAGCCCGGCTGGTGCCTCGTGACGCCGCGGCTGAACGTCGCCCCGGACTGCGCGCTGTAGCGACGTCGCGCCGCGCCGGCAGGCGCGCTAGTGCGTGCGCTCGACCGAGATCTGCTTGCCGGCAGCGTTGTAGGCGAGCACCTCGCGCACCCACGTCGCGCAGTTGGTCGGCGCCGGGCAGCCGTAGATGTACCCGCCGTCCGAGGTCAGGGGAATCGTCTTCCGCGCCGTCCTCCCGACCAGCACGACCTTCTTGACCTGGTTGGACGCAACGCCGCCGATCAACCCTTTGATCACCGAGAACGTCTGCCGCCCCTGCTCGAAGATCGCACCCGACGGGGCGCAGCGCGCGGCGTACGTGTACGACTGCACCAGCAGCACGCACACCTGCTTGTTCTTCATCAGGGCGGCGTAGACCAGATAGGGTCGCTTCTTCGTGTCGACCGCGGTCGCCACCCGGCGCGCGGCCTGAACGGCGCCGACCTTCTTCGCCACCTTGGGCAGCGTGTCGTAGGAATGCGCCTTGCGTGAGAAGACCTTGAGCGGAGGCGGCTGGGTCGCAGCCACGGCTACCGCAGCGACCACAGCGATGGCCAGCGCCGCCAAGAACCCCCCTCCGAGAAGCCGCATCGGCGGGCATCCTAGCCGAGTCACGGAGCGGTTCGCCGGGGCGTCGGTCATCATTTACAGAGCATGCTCGCACTCGCCACCGTGCTCGCCGCCTGGGTGGCCGGGGCGGCGCCGGCCCCGCATGTCGTCCAGCGGCCGATCCCCTTCGGCCCCGCGCGAAAGGCCGAGACCGCCCGCTACGCGGAGCGTCACTACGGGCTCGACCGCTACACGCTCGTGCACCCCCGCGTGATCGTCGAGCACTACACGGCGACGACGACCTTCACTCCCGTCTGGGCGACCTTCGCCGCCGACACGCCTGACCCGGAGCTCGGCGAGCTGCCGGGGACGTGCAGCCACTTCGTGATCGACCGCGACGGGACGATCTACCAGCTCGTCCCGCTCACCCTGATCTGCCGCCACACCGTCGGGCTCAACTGGACCGCGATCGGGATCGAGGACGTCGGCACGAGCGACGCATCGATCATGGCCGACCGCGCGCAGCTCCAGGCCTCGCTCCGATTGACGCTCTGGCTGATGACCCGCTTCCACATCTCGTTGCCCAACGTGATCGGCCACGCGGAGAGCCTCACCAGCCCGTACCACCGTGAGCGATATGCGCCCTGGCGCTGCCAGACGCACGGCGACTGGCAGCACAGCGAAATGGTCGTCTACCGCCGCATGCTCGCCTCGCTCGCCCGGTCGGAGCACGTCGCCGTCTCGCGTGCCGGCGGACCCGTCCCGTCACGCTGCTGAGCCGCGTTATCGTTCGATCGGGGTGTCGACCGCGGCGCGCTACCTCCTCTTCGCACAGGTCGTCTTCTGGAGCGCCATGCTGCTCTGCATCGCGATCACCGGCGGCGGCCTCGGGGACAACCACGGTTTCAGCTTCTTCGGCGGCCGGCTGAGCACGATCCTCCCCTACGCGGTGGGCTTCGTCGCAGCCGGCGCCCTGATCGCGCAGGCGGCGAAGGTGCTCGACCAGAGCGGCCGCCCGAGGCTCGGCGCCGGCCTGCGGATCCTCGTCGTGCTGCTGCTCCTCGACCTGCTGACGCCCGACTCCCTCGGGTCCGTGTTCTACGCGGCTCACATCGCGGTGTCGATCGTGCTGTTCATGTTCGAGGCGGCGTTCGGGCTGTGGCTCGTGACCGCGGTGTCGACCACCCTCGCGTCCGTCGCGCTCTACCTGACCCAGATCACCGGCGGCATGATCGCAGGCCTCTCGCAGCTGCAGTGGATCGCGCTGCTCAGCCTCGGCATCTTCGTCTTCCAGGCCGCCTTCGGCGCCCTGATCGTCACCGCGGTCGCGAGCCTGCACGAACGCTGAGCGCGTCCTCGACCCGGGCGAGGTCGATGCCTCGGCTCGCGAGCAGCACGTAGAGGTGGTAGACGAGGTCCGCGGCCTCTTCGACGACGCGATCGTCGCTCTCGTCGAGAGCGGCGACTGCGAGCTCGACCGCCTCCTCTCCCACCTTCCGCGCGCAGGCGCCCGTGCCCGCGCCGAGCAGCTCGGACGTGTACGAGCCGGCCGGCCGCGTCGCAGCGCGTTCGGAGACCGTTCGCCACAGAGCGGGCGCGAAGCAGGACACGGAGCCGGTGTGGCACGCCGGCCCCGATCGCCGGACGCGCACGAGCAGCGCGTCCCCGTCGCAGTCGTCCCGCAGCTCTTCGACGGCAAGCGTGTTGCCCGACGTCTCGCCCTTGCGCCACAGGCGCTCGCGGGACCGGCTCCAGAACCAGGCCTCGCCGGTCGCACGGGTGCGTGCCTCGGCCTCGGCGTCCATCCAGCCGAGCATGAGGACGCGGCCGTCCTCGGCGTCCTGGACGATCGCGGCGCGCAGCTCAGGCTGCATCCCGCACCGCCACGCCCAGCTGCCTGAGCTCGCGCCGGAGCGTTCCGAGCCGCGCCGGGTCCTCGTGCAGGATCGACGCGAGCAGCGCCGCCTGCGCCGAGCCGAGCACGTCGGCGACATGGCGCGCGTTGCCGGCGCCCCCGGATGCGATCACCGGCACGTCGACGGCGGCGGCCACGGCCCCGGTCAGCTCGAGGTCGTAGCCCGCGCGCGTCCCGTCCGCGTCGATCGAGGTGAGCAGGATCTCGCCCGCTCCGCGTCCGACCGCCTCGCGGGCCCAATCGACGGCCGTGCGGGACGTCTCGAGGGTGCCGGCGTGCGAGCGAACCCTGCCGCCCTCCGCGTCGATCGCGATCACGACGGCCTGCGATCCGAGCCTCGCCGCCAGACCGTTCAGGAGCGTGGGCTCCCGCAGCGCGGCCGAGTTGACCGCGACCTTGTCGGCGCCCGCTTCGAGCAGCGCCTCCGCGTCGCCGACCGAGCGGACGCCGCCGCCGACCGTGAACGGGATCTGCAGGCTGATCGCCACGCGGCGGACGAGCTCGACGAGTGTCGAGCGCTCCTCGAGCGTCGCCTGGACGTCGAGGAATACGAGCTCGTCGGCGCCCTCGTCCGAGTAGCAGGCGCCGAGCTCGACCGGATCGCCGACGTCGCGCAGCCCGCGGAAGCGCACGCCCTTGACGACCCGGCCGGCCGCCACGTCCAGGCACGGGATCAGGCGAGGGAACGGCACAGGCTCTCCAGGTAGCGCGCGCCCGCGCCGCCGCTCTTCTCCGGATGGAACTGCACGCCGACGAACGACCCGGCGCGCGCCTCGGCGACGATGCCCTCCGACCACGCGGTCGCCGCGGGCGTCTCGCACGCGTACGAGTGCGCGAAGTAGAAGGCCTCACCGAGCGGCTCGACCTCGGCCCAGCCGAGGCGCGGCACACGGCCCTCCGTCAGCCGCACGGCGCGGCCCGGCAGGAGGTCCAGCCCGTCGGCGCCGCCGTCCTCGTCGGTGCGCTCGAGCGCGAGCTGCAGGCCGAGGCAGATCCCGAGCACCGGCCGGCCCGCCGCGCAGCGCTCGCGCAGCGCGACGTCGTCACCGCGCTCGCGGAGCCCGGCGAGCGCGCTGCGTGCCGCACCGACGCCGGGGAGCACGGCGAGGTCGGCACCTTCGACGTCGTCGACGATCCGAGCACCGAGCCGCTCGAATGCGAGCTCGACCGACCGCGTGTTGCCGGCGCCGTAACGGCAGACGGCGACGTTCACAGAACGCCCTTCGTCGACGGCAGCTCGGCCGACTCGCTGCGTACCGCCGTGCGGAGCGCGCGGCCGACCGCCTTGAAGGCGGCCTCGGCGACGTGGTGCGCGTCGCGCCCCGTCGCCTCGACGTGGATCGCGGCGCGTGCCGACTGCGCGAGGCTCGACAGCATGTGGGCCGCAAGCCCGGGGTCCCGCTCGAGCGAGAGCTCGGCATGCGGGCGGCCGCCGAAGTCGACCGCGGCGCGGGCGAGCGCGTCGTCCATCGGCACCACCGCGTCGCCGTAGCGTGCGATCCCCCGCCGGTCGCCGAGTGCATCGTCGAGCGCGGCCCCGAGCGCGAGCGCGGCATCCTCGGCCGTGTGGTGGTCGCCGGTCTCGAGATCGCCGGCGCCCTCGAGCACGAGGTCGAACCCGGCGTGGAACGCGAGCTGCTCGAGCAGGTGGTCGTAGAGGCCCGCTCCGGTCGCGACCCGCACTCGGGCTGCGCCGTCGAGCGCGAGCCGGACGGCGAAGCGCGTCTCGGCGGTCGCCCGCAGGACACGGCTGCGACGACGACCCACCGGCGCGACCGGCGCCGGCCGGTCGAGAGCGCGCGCGAGCGTCTCGACGAGCAGGTCGTCGTCCTCGGCGTCGCGCACCGAGGCGCGGATCGCCGCCTCGTACGCACGGACGACGAGACCGCGGCGCAGGAGCGCGTCGCCGAGAGCGAGCCCGTCGTCGACCGGGACGTAGAGGAAGTTGGTGTGCGAGGGCAGCGGCGCGAGCCCGAGCGCACGCAGGGCCGCGGCGAGCCGCTCCCGCTCGGCGACGACCGGGCCGACGTCGGGGGGATCTCGCAGCGCGGCGGTCGCGAGCTCCGCCGCGAGCGACGAGACCGGCGCCGGGGACTGGCGGGCGTTGAGCTCGGCGGCGACGTCGGCCGCCGCGAGCGCGTAGCCGACGCGTGCACCGGCGAGCGCGAACGACTTGGAGAACGTTCGGAGCACGACGACGTCGCCGCTCTCGATCAGCGGCAGCGCGGTCTCCCCGGCGAACTCGAAGTACGCCTCGTCGACCACGAGCGGCCGCGCGCCGGGCAGCTCGTCGAGCGACCCGGTCGGGTTGTTCGGCCGGCAGAAGAAGGTCAGCGCCGTGGAGGGTGAGTCGTCGTCCGTGACAACGGCGCCGGCGAGCTGCGCGGCGATCCTGTACAGCGGGTACGTCGGCGCCTGCGGGACCGCGATCTCGTCACCTGGGCCGGCATAGGCACGCGCGCAGAGGAGGATCAGGTCGTCGGCGCCGGCGCCGAGCACGACGTTCCCGGGCTCCACGCCCGCATAGCGCGCGATCGCCTCGATCAGCGGCGGGTAGGTCGAGCCGGGGTAGCTGCTCACGCGCGCAACCGCGCCCGCGATCGTGCCGGGCCGCGAGGAGGGCAGCGGCAGCGGCGGTGTGTTCTGGTCGAAGCGGAGCACCCGGGACGGATCGATCCCGGCGATGCGGGCCACCTCGGCGGTGGAGGCAGCCCACCGGTACGGGGCGAAGCCGGGCGCCAGCGCTCTCACCTGCGCACCGCCTCGGCGTGTGCGGGCATGCCCTCCGCGGCGGCGAGCGCCTCGACGGTCGGGCGCAGCCGCTCGAGGCCGTCGCGCGTCAGCCGCTGCACGGTCACCGGCTTGAGGAACGTCTCCAGCCCAAGCCCGCCGACCGAGCGCGCCCAGCCGCCCGTCGGCAGCACGTGGTTGCCACCAGTGGCGTAGTCGCCGGCGGCGACCGCCGACCACGGGCCGACGAACACCGCTCCGGCGTTGCGAACGCGGCCGGCCTCGCGCTCGGCAGCGCCGAGCAGGACGAGGTGCTCGGGTGCGAGCGCCTCAGCCTCCTCGACGGCGGACACGCGGCGGCAGACGGCGCCCGGGCCGTGCTCGGCCTGCGCCGCGAGCTCGAGCGCGATCAGCTTCTCGTCGCCGTCGCCTGCGACGACCACCTCGGACGGCCCGCCCGGCAGGTCGATCGGCACGTCCCGCGACACCTCCAGCTTGGCCTCGTTCACATACGCGCTGCCGGGACCGACGATCTTGTCGACGCGCTCGACGTAGGCGAGCCAGCCGACGGCCTGTGCGCCGCCGATCGCCCACACCTCGTCCAGGCCGAGCGCCTGGGCCGCCGCAGCGATCAACGCTGCGCCCGACGGCGGCGTGCAGACGACGATGCGCCTCACACCGGCGACCTGCGCAGGCACCGCGCACATGACGAGCGTCGAGATCAGACCGCGCGGGACATAGACCCCGACCGTGTCGAGCGCGATCCAGCGCCGCTCGAGCACGACACCGGGCTCCACCTCGAGCGTGATGTCGACCGGCCGCTGCAGCGCGTGCCACCGGCGAACGCGGTCGGCGAGCGCGAGCAGCGCCTCGCGCGGGAGCCCTTCCGGATCGGAGACGGCGCGCGCCGGCTCGACGCCGTCGAGCGCGAGCGCCCACTCCCGGACCGCCTCGAGCCCGCGCTCCTTGACGTCGGCGACAATCGAGTGACCCCGCTCCGGCGCCGGCGAACCCGGCACCTCCGCTCCTGATGAGCCTCCGTCAAGGCTACGGCTCATGCCGCCATCCGCTCGACCGGGACGATCAGGATCGACGAGCCGCCGGCCGCTTCGAGCTTCGGCAGCAGCCGCCAGAGCTCGTCGGCCGGCACCAGCACGTGCACGGCAACCGAGCCGGCTTCCGCGAGCGGCAGGACGCTCGGCGCGCGCGGGGCGACGAGCGCGCAGATCTCCGGCAGCGCGGACTCCGGCGCGTTCAGCATCAGGTAGCGGTGGCGGCGGGCGTCGACGACGGCACGCAGCATCGCCGCGAACGGCTCGGCGCGCTCGGCGTCGCCGGCGACGAGCACCGCCTGCGACTCGAGCAGCATGCCGATCGAGCGCAGGCCGTTCGTCCGCAGCGTGTTTCCGGAGGAGACGAGGTCGACGATCGCGTCGGCGAGGCCGAGCCGCGGGGCGAGCTCCACCGAGCCCGTGACGTCGACGAGGTTCACGGCCGCGGGCAGCAGGTCGCGCGCGAGGCGCGGATAGACGGTCGCGACCGACGCCCCGTCGAGGTCCTCCGGCGCCTGCGCCGGGGACTCCTCCGGCACCGCAACCTCGAGACGGCAGGAGCCGAAGCCGAGCGACAGCACCTCGGCGACGCGCGCGCCACGCTCACGGACGAGGTCGAGCCCGGTGACCCCGCAGTCGACGACGCCGTCCTGGACGTACTCCGGAATGTCGGCGGCACGCACGAGCAGGACCTCGACGGGCGCGTTCCGGCACGGGAACGCAAGCGCGCGCTCGCCGGGCTGTTCGGGGCCGAGCCCGGCGTCCTCGAGCAGGCGGAACGCCGGCTCGCGCAGCCGGCCCTTGACGGGCAGCGCGAGCTTCAGGAGGCCGTTCGCTCGAGCGCCAGCCGGTAGCCGCCCTCGCCGTGACGCAGCCAGTGCGCCACGCGGGTCACCGTGGTCGTCGACGCTCCCGTTCGCTCGGAGATCTCCAGGTACGGGAGCCCTTGCTGCAGGAGCCGCGCGACCTGCCAGCGGTGGGCCATCGCCTCGAGCTCCGACAGCGTGCACAGGTCGCGTAGGAAGTGCTCCGCTTCGGCGCGTGTCCTCAGCGTCTTCACTGCGTCGAAGAGCGCCTCCATCTCCTGGGTACGCCATGGGTGTCGGCTCCGGGTCGCCATCGTCGTCGGTCAGCATGTTAGCACGGTAACATGTGACCACGGAACCCCGGGTCAGACCCGGGTCTGACCCCGATGGCGACTTCGCTGCCCGAAAACGATCTGTCCGGATGGCTCGAGGGGCCGATCGAGGTGATCCCGGCCGTCGACGTGCTCGGGGAGCGCGTCGTGCGGCTGCGGCAGGGCGACTACGACGACGTCGTGGCGGACGCGGCCGACCCGGCCGGGACGGCCGTCCGCTGGCGCGACGCGGGCGCACGGCGCATCCACCTGGTCGACCTCGACGGGGCGCGCTCCGGGCAGCCGTGTCCCGGGCTCGTGAAGACCGTCGCGGCGGCGTGCGCGCCGAGCGCCCTCCAGGCGTCGGGAGGCATCCGCTCGCTCGACGACGCGCAGGCCCTGCTCGACGCGGGCGCCGACCGCGTCGTGGTCGGCACGGCCGCCTGGCCCGATCCCGCGCCGTGGGCGGCCGCGCTGGGCCCGGCGCTCGTGGTCGCCGTCGACGTCCGCGACGGACGCCTCCGCACGGCGGGGTGGACGAGCGACGCCGGGATCGCGGCCGAGGACGCCCTGAGACGCGCGGCGGCGTGCGGCGTCGAGCGGTGCCTCGTGACCGCGATCGAGCGGGACGGCACCCTGGCCGGCCCGGACGTCGAGCTGGTGCGCGCCGCGGCCGCGATCGTCCCTGCGGTGATCGCGGCGGGAGGCATTCGCTCGCCGGCCGATGTTGCTTCGCTCGCCGCCGCCGGGGCGGAGGCAGCCGTCGTGGGCCGCGCCCTCCTCAGGCGGTGATCAGCTTCAGGTCGGTTTGTAGCGCCGCCAGGTCGAACCCGTCCGGCGACTTCCCGTGCGCGAGGAAGTCGCGCGAGAGGATCGCGTAGACCTCGTCGCAGTAGCGGTCCCAGAAGTCCCAGGTCACCTCCTGCAGCTTCCCCCACGTCACGACGGTGAGCCCGTCCTGGGCGTAGCGGACGAGGTCGACGGCGTGCCCGCCCCACGAGCCCGGCCTGGCCGGCCCGTCGAGCGAGCCGGTCCAGTCCCACACCGGCTGGTCCTGAGCCGTGAGCGGCAGCTGCACTCCGACGTAGAGGCCGCCGAAGAGCCACGACGCCGACTCGACCAGCGGGTGGTCGTGGACGGAGACCTGCGCATAGGCGCCGATCCGGTGGCGATCGATGCCCGTGCGCCGCCAGTAGCGGAGCACGTCGAGCACCACCGCGCCCGCCTCGCCGGTGAGCGGGTCGACCTGCTTGACGTGGTCGAAGGCGTCGAGCACCGAGCGCTCGGGCACCTCGAGCGGCCGGCCGCGGCTCTCTGCGGTCCACGCCTCGATCATGTGGCCCGCCGCCGCGATGGTGCAGTCGCCGATGCGGTCGTTGGCGTACATCGGCCAGTCGGCGACGTGGTCGGTGAGATCGAGCGCTGCCGGCGGCTGCGGAAGCTCGGCGGTGTCGACGTAGCGCGCAAGGTGCAGTGTGCGCACGTCGGTCCGAACGGGAAGCTTGCCGAGCTTGCGGGTGCGCATCGCGGTTTCGGTCATCACGGCCCTCCCTGAGTTGACGGAGCTCGAGAGCCGCAGGACCGCAGATGCCGCCCGCCGAGTCTGAACGCTCACCCGGGAGCCGTCAAGCCGCGTCAGTGCCGCTTCGACCGCTGCTGCCGCGCGCGGATCTTGTACTCGCGGACCTGCTCTCGCCGGAGCAGGCGATCCCGGCGCACCTCGAGTGCGCGCTGCTCGCGCTGCAGCTGGCAGTAGCTCGACCACCGCTCCGCCGACAGCGAGCCGTCGAGCAGCGCCTCGCGGATCGCGCAGCCGGGCTCGCTGCGATGCGCGCAGTCCGAGAAGCGACAGCGCAGCGCGATCTCCTCCACGTCGCCGAACGCCTGCTCGAGATCGGCGTCCCAGAGCTGCAGCTCGCGGATGCCGGGTGTGTCGAGGACGACACCGCCCTCGGGCAGCACGACCAGCTCACGGCGCGTCGTCGTGTGGCGGCCGCGTTGGTCCTCCTCGCGCACCTCGCGCGTCTTCTGCAGCTCCGCGCCCGCGAGCGCGTTCACGAGCGTCGACTTCCCGACGCCCGACGAACCGAGGAGGACCGCCGTGCGGTTTCCCCGGAACCAGGCCCGCACGTCGTCGAGGCCGGCCCCGCTCTGCGCCGACACGACGTGCACCGGGCACGATCCGAACGTGACCGTCTCGGCCGCGGCGAGGTAGGAGGAGACGTCGTCGACGAGGTCGACCTTGCTGAGGAGCACGACCGGCTGCGCGCCGCTCTCCCAGCCCATGGCGAGATAGCGCTCCAGCCTGCGTGCGTTGAAGTCGAGCGGGAGCGCCTGGATCAGGAACGCGACGTCGACGTTCGCGGCGAGCACCTGCTCGCGCGTCGCGTGGTCCGCCTCTTTGCGCGAGATCACTGTGCGGCGCGGCAGCACGGCATCGACGAGCGACGACTCCGGGTCGAGACCGACCCAGTCGCCGACCGCGGGCAGCCGGTCTTCGCGTGCGAGACGCGCCGCTGCGCTCGCGCGAACGGCGCCGGCGGCGCCGGCGAGCTCGTAGGCCCCCCGGTGCTGGACGGCGACGCGGGCGGGGGCCAGCCCGGCGGCGCGGTGCTCGACGAACGAGGCTTCCCAGCCGTCGTCCCAGCCGAGACGTTCGAGCGGTGAATCCGTGAGCGAAAGGTTCAAGCGAAGCTCCTTTGTGTGCGTGGTCGATGGACGGGCGCGCGGCCCGCCACCTGACGACGCTCAGGAGCAGGTGCGACGGGCGGCGGCGCGGGGCTCGCAAAGAACATGGACAGCCTTCATCTCGCACCACCTCCTCGTCGAAGAGTCTCGGACTCGACCATTGTGCGGGCCGACCGGGCGAAGCGCAAGTCGCGCTACCGTCGCGGCGATGCGAGTCCTGGCCCTCGTGCTCGCTGCGGCTGTGCTGGCCGGCTGCGGCGGGAAGCGCCGCGAGACGGTGGCCGGCTGCCTCAACGACGCCGGCTTCCTCGTCACCGCCTCGGACGGCGAGGTGAACGGCACCTCGCCCGCCGGCGTCGCCTTCACCCTGACCACCTACGGCAACGCGGAGGCGGCCAACCGGGCGGCGATGAAGCTCGACCCGAGGACGACCGCCGTCGTCGCGACCGCCCTCCTCGACTTCCACGGCAATCCGGATCCGCACGTGAGGCTCTCGAAGGGCGATCTGGCCACGATCGGCCGGTGCCTCGAGAAGGGCTGACCCGGATACACTGGCCGCGCCCGCGGCGCGGTGAGGTTCCGAACCGGGTCAGATCCGGGAGGAAGCAGCCCTAAGGATCCCTCACCGGTGCCGCGGCCCTTCGAAAATCCCGGCCTTTCAATCTCCGACGGGCGCCGTAAGATCGGCGCAGGTCGTCGTTGGGCGAACACCGCGTACCGGGGGAGGAGCTGCTGTGAGGAAGTCGATCGTCCTCGTTCTCTTCGCGTTGACGGTCGCCGCCGGACTGGCCGCGAGCAGCGGGCCTGCGGCGCACGCGGGCAACGCGGGGCCGATGCGGGACGGCGGGCGCGGCCTCTGGTTCAAGCGCGCGTGCAGCTCCCCGCTCCTCGCCTTCGGCGCCTGCGGCGCCCAGGTGGTGACGAACGGCGCCGGCACGCCACTCGCCTCCGCCTCCCCGCCCCCGTCCGCGTACGGGCCGACGCAGTTCCACACGGCGTACAACCTGCCGGCCGCGGCGCCCAACGCGCAGACGATCGGCATCGTCGACGCGTACGACGACCCGAACATCGAAGCCGACCTCGCGACCTTCTCGACCCAGTACGGCCTGCCTCCGTGCACGACGGCGAACGGGTGCTTCACGAAGATCAACCAGAACGGCAGCCCGTCGTACCCTGCGGCGAATGCGAACTGGGCGCTCGAGATCTCTCTCGACGTGGAGATTGCCCATGCCATGTGCCAGAACTGCAAGATCCTGCTCGTCGAGGCGACGACCGCCTCGTTCGCGAATCTCGGCGCCGCCGAGAACGAGGCCGCGGCCCGCGGCGCGACGGTGATCTCGAACTCGTGGGGCGGCCGAGAGTACTCGACCGAAGGGACGGACGAGTCCCGCTACTTCAACCATCCCGGCATCGCGATCACCGCGTCGACCGGCGACTCCGGCTACGGCGTCGAGTTCCCGTCGTCGTCGCGCTACGTCACCGCCGTCGGCGGCACGACGCTGAAGCTGAACCCCGACAACAGCTGGCTGTCCGAGACGGCGTGGGCCGACACGGGCTCGGGCTGTTCCTTCTACATCACGAAGCCGTCCTGGCAGAAGGACACGTCGTGCTCGCACCGGACTGACGCCGACGTCGCCGCAGACGCCGATCCGAACACGGGCGCAGCGGTCTACGACTCGGTCCCGTATTCCGGGCAGAGCGGCTGGTTCCAGGTCGGCGGAACGAGCCTCGCCTCGCCGCTGATTGCCTCGGCCTACGCGCTCGCCGGAAACGAAGCCTCGCTGAACGGCGCCTCGACGGCGTACGCCGACACGTCGGCACTGCACGACGTGACCTCGGGCAGCAACGGCTTCTGCGGCGGCAGCTACCTGTGCACGGCCAAGGCGGGCTACGACGGCCCGACCGGGCTCGGATCGCCGAACGGGCTCGGCGCCTTCGGCGGCTCCGGCGGCGGCGGATCGCCGCCCCCACCGCCTCCCCCCACCCCGGACTTCTCGCTCGGCATGACGCCGACCACCTCGACGGTGACCGCCGGGACGAACGCGGTCTTCAACCTGAACGTGTCGGCGAGCGGCGGGTTCTCGGGCCCGGTCGACTTCTCCGAGACCGGCCTGCCGAACGCGCTGTTCTCACCGGCCTCGGTGAACACGTCGGGATCGGCGTCGCTGACGGTCGGCACGACCAACGTCGGTGCCGGCAGCTACCCGTTCACCGTCACCGCCCGCGCCACGACCTCGGGCGGGACGATCACGCACAGCGTCGACGGGACGCTCGTCGTTCAGGCCTCGGCGCCGCCTCCGCCGCCTCCGCCGCCTCCGCCGCCTCCGTCGGGGGACTTCTCGATCTCGGTCTCGCCCACCTACGGGACGATCTGGTCGACGTCGACGTCGACCTACAAGGTGACGATCACGCCGACCGGCGGGTTCTCGAGCCCGGTGACCTTCTCCGCGAGCGGGCTCCTGACCGCCATGAGCGGATCGTTCTCGCCCAACCCGGCGACGTCGTCCTCGACGTTCACGCTGGTCGCGAACGGCGTGCCGCTCGGACGGTTCGGAGCGATGGCGCGGCTGACGATCACGGGGACGAGCGGCACGCTGTCGCACTCCGTGACGCTGCCGGTCTTCGTCTCGTGACCGGAACTGCCGTCCGTCAGTAGTCGGCCTCGTACCGCTTGGCGCGGCGCCGGTCGTAGATCCAGCCGATGAGGATGAGCACGGCGAACAAGAGCAGGAACGCGCCGAAGAAGCCCCACGCGTAGGCGGCCCGGAAGAAGATCAGGAGGATGATGAAGATGCCGATCCCGGCCGCGAGCAGGACGCCGAACGTCCCCAGCCAGAACTTCACCCCGAGCCCCTCGTCCCTCATGAGGCGCGAGTATGAACGCTCGAGCGGCCGGAGTAAATGGTGTGAGCTCCGCTCCGCGGCGTCCGGGGTCAGCGTGCGTCGGGCCGCGGGATCGACTCCCTTCGTAGCTCGGTAACCGAAGCGGCGCGTAGTGAACGCGGGCCGAGGCGCTGCTCACCATCAGGGAACTCTCATGGTCCGGCGTTACAAGAGAGGCCGAGTACGGTCTTGGCCGCGAGCAGCCCTTCGATCGGCGCGACGACGCAGCGGGACGTGCGCGAGACCGTCTTCTGCGCGCTGCTCGCGGGCGCCTTCGCCGTCCTCGTCGTCACGGTCGTCCCGCGCGGCGGCGACCTCGCAGCGCACCTCTACCGGACGAGCCTCGCCAGGCACGGAGTCCTCGTCTGGGACAACCTCTGGTTCGCGGGCCAGTATCCGCTGTCGTCCTACAGCCTCCTGTACTACCCGCTCGCCGCGCTCGTCGGGAACTCGACACTCGCCGTCCTCGCCGTCGCCGTCGCAGCGGGGACGTTTGCCTCGATCGCCGTCCGCGAATGGCACTCGATCGGCCGGTGGCCGGCCCGCACGTTCGCCGTCCTCCTCACCGGGCAGGTGTTCACCGCGGCGTACCCGTTCGACCTCGGACTGTCGACGCTGCTCGCGACGCTCTGGGCGCTGCAGCGCAAGCGGCTCTGGCTCGCGGTCGCCGGCATCGCGGCAACGCTCTGCATCAGTCCGCTCGCCTTCCTCTTCCTGGCGCTCACTCTGGTCGCGCTCTTCGTGCACCAACGGCACCTCAGCCGGCAGGCGCTCGTCGCGGGCGGTGCCGTGCTCGCCGCCGGCGGAGCGCAACTCGCCGTGCTGGCGCTGACACCCACGCCGGGCCTCGTCTACCCGTACGGGACGTGGCGCCTCCTGGCCGGGCTGGCCGTAGCCGGGCTCGGCGTCGCCGTCTCCCTGCGCGGGCGTGGCGGCTGGTCGCTCGCGAGCATCTTCGTCGTCTGGGCCGCGGCGACGATCGTCGCCGACCTCGTTCCGTCGCCGGTCGGGCACAACCTGATCCGCGCCTCGGTGTTCGTGCTCCCGCTCATGCTCGTCGGTGCCGCCCTCGCCGACTTCCGTCCCAGATGGCTCATCTCTCTGGCGATCGGCGCCGCGCTGGCCTCCAACGTCCTCCCCTATGCGGCGATGATCTCCAACCGCTCGTCGAGCCTCGCGTCGGAGGCCGGGTTCTGGCGGCCGGTCGTCGACTTCCTTCGCGGCCACTCCGGGGCGAGCTACCGCGTGGAGGTCGTTCCGACCGCGAACCACTGGGAGGCGTACTACCTGCCCCGCGCAGGCCTGCCGCTGGCACGCGGCTGGTATCGCCAGCTGGACATCGCCGACAACCCGGCGCTCTACGCCCCGCGGCTGACGCCCGCCGATTACCGCCGCTGGCTGCGTGCACGCGGCGTCCGCTTCGTCGTCCTACCGCATCTGCCGCTCGAGGCAATGGATGCGGAGCGTGAGGCGACGCTGGTGCGGTCCGGTGCGGCGGGCCTCGACAAGGTCTTCGCCTCGCACGCCGCCGCGATCTACGAGCTGCCGCGCCCCGAGCCGATCCTCACCGGCCCGGGGGCCGCGACCGTGACGGCGATGAGCTCGAGCCAGATCGACGGCCGCGTCACCCGCGCAGGCACCTACCTCCTGCGCGTCCACTTCACGCCTTACTGGTCGATCGCACGCGGGGCGCTCTGCGTCGCACGAACGCGAACCGACATGACGCTGCTCGAGATCTCCCGCGCGGGACCGTTCGCGCTGCACGCGATCGAGACGCCCGGCGGGATCGTCGCCGCACTCCTCGAGGCCGACGTTCCCAGCTGCCGGACCGCCTAGCCTCTGCTCGAACCGCTTTCCGCTTGTTTGCTAGCGTTTCGGCCTCTTCCGGGCGCATAGCTCAGCGGGAGAGCGCTCGCTTCACACGCGAGAGGTCCCTGGTTCGATCCCAGGTGCGCCCACTGCCCGAATCCCCCGCGTTGAGCCGAGAATCGCTCCCACCGCCGGCTGTTGTCCTCTCCTTGTCCAACTCAGCCATGACGAGCGCTTCAAGCCGCTTGGCCTGCTCCCGCTTCTCGCCCTCGTACAGGTGACGATATGTCTTATGAAACAACGCGCCCCCGTCGCTGTGCTCAAGCCGCTCCGCCGCGACGGCCGGATCCATGCCCGCAAGCGCCATCAGGGACGCCGCAGTGTGGCGGAGCATGTGGAAAGTGAACCCGTCGAAGACCGATGCGTGGTCGTCTCGACGATTCGGGTCGTTCTTCACCGCTGCCTTGATAGATCGCTCCCACACCCTGTCCCGGAAGCGTGCGCGATCCCAACGCCGCCCCTCAGGCGTCGGGAACACCAGCTGGGTGCCCGGAGGGCGCGCGACGAGCTGCTCACGCAGCAGCGAGACTTCTAGCCCCGTTAGGTAGATCCGGTGCTCGCGACCCCGCTTTGCGCGCCGCCGGAACTGTCATCGTGCCTGCCCTAAGGTCGAGCATTTCCTCCGTGAGGTTGAACCACACGTTCTGACGCGAGCCGACCTGACCGGCTAGTAGCACGAGCCGCGAGGACTGCTCCGGGAACCACGACGCAAGCTCGTGAAGCTCGGTCACCGACAGGCCGCGTCCCTTGCGCGGCCGATGCCTCACAGGCGGGATCTCAAAGATCGCCGAGTCGACACGCTGGCCGCGGCCCTTCGCCTCGTGCAGCACGCGCTTCAAGAACTCAAGCTCGTTCTTCGCCGACCGCGGATGCCCCTGCGCTCGGATGAGGATCATGTCCTTGACTCGCGACCGCTTCAGCATCGGGAGCCGAAGGTCACGAATCGGCGCCCAGAACCTCGCCGACTGTTCGTTGAACTCGCGCGTCTCGTCCTTCACGCCGCGAGTCGCCGCTATGCGGGCGAGCGTGCCGTCGATCGCCTCACCCACCGTTATCGCCGGCGCCTCGTACAGATCGCCAAGTGCCCGCCGACGCTTCAGGTCGAGCTCGATCCTCTCAGCAGCCTCCTTTGTCGGTGCTGTCTGCGCAGGAAAGCCGGCGACCCGAGCCTGGTACGCGCGCGGCCCTCGCTTCCGGATGCTCACGCCGCCGCCCGTTCGGCGAGCGTCGCCAGCCAAGCCTCGATCGCGCTCGCCGGGTAACGCCGATCGCGGCCCACGCGGATTGATCGGAGCGCTCCCGTCGCAGCGGCCCCCCGAATCGTCTCAGGGTGCACCGCGAGCAAATCGGCGAGCTCCGCCGTGGTGTAGTGGCGCTCGATCACCGCGAACCCTTCGACTTTGGCGCACTACGCCGGCCGCGCTTCAGCGCCTGCTCGCGCCTCCATGCTTCGAGCTCGCGCTCCGCCGCTACCACCTCGTCCTCGGGATGCGGAGGGTCGTACTTTTCCGGGTGCAGCATCTCGTCCAGCGCCTGCACCGGATCGTCCTCATGTAGCAGGAGGTCGAGAACCTGCGCCTCGTCAACAGCCCAGCGCAGCGTCCTGCTCAGTTCACCCTCGAACCGCTGGTCCGCAACTCGGCGCAGCCACTCCTCCTGCTCGGTCCGGATCCGAGCGCTGATGTTCGTCGTCAGCGCGTCGAGCTTGCGTGGCCTTCCCATGTGGCGAGTTGTAGACGGAAAACTACGACGTGTCAACCCGTGTTACCGAGGTGGTCTACAGGATCAAGTCGCAGCCGGCCCCGCCCACCCGCGCGGCTGGGCGGCCCCGGCGGTCGCCTCGGCTCCCGCCGGGCCCCCAAGCCAGCTGCACGACACAATGGGTCGACGACGCTACCTATGCGAAGTATTTCTCCGACCGCACAACGGCCCGCCACATCGTCTTCGCGTATGCGCTCCTGCGCGCGATCGAAGCGACGAAGAAACGGCTCTCCGACATCCCTGAAGACGACCGCACCGAAAGCCAGAAGCGACAGATGACTTTCTTCCGGCACCGCGGCTCAACATTCCTCCTCCTCGCAGCTATCTCCGCGAGCATCGAGACATTTCTCGGGAAAGCGGTGCCGGATCGGTGGGCGTTGAGCTTCAACGACAACTGTTCTCCCGCGGCCGGCATCGAGCGCTGGCAGCCGATCGTTGACGCCGCACTCGCCTTCGCGCAGCAACTCTCGCCTGCCACTGACCTCGGCCTCAAGAACGACACGACCGTGAAGGAGGCGCTCGCCAACTTCCAGTCCCTGATCGAGGCAACCTCCGACGCCAACCGGCCCAAGTACGACGAGTTCTCCGCGAAGGTTCAGATCGAGGCGTCGTGAGGTCCTGCCCGCGTCCCGATCCTGCGTTGCTGGAGAAATTGCGCAGCCGCTAACCACTCCACGTGACCCCGGGTGAAAGTGCGTTTCGATCTTGTTACAGCGCTAGCTTCTGGAAACGTCCTGCAGTTAGGCTCTTTCTTTCGGTCGCCGGATCGAGGGGGCTATGAGTCAGACAGTCGAGGGGAAGCAGCCTGCGGCACGCGAGGCGCAGTCTCGGCTCCTGCTGACGAAGCTGCATCCGCCGCCTCAGCGGGAGCAGACGGTTGCGCGCGACCGGCTGGTGCAGCGGTTACGTCCAAGACCGGGGGTGAAGCTCACCGTCGTCGCGGCGCCGGCAGGCTGTGGGAAGACGACGTTGCTCGGGGCTTGGCGGGAGGCCGAAGCCCGACGGCGACCCGTCGCGTGGGTGACTCTCGACGAAGGGGACAACGATGCCGTCGTCCTCTGGACGCACGTCCTTGAGGCGCTCTGGCGTGTGTGTCCCGACCTCGCCGTGTCACCGTTCCCGCATGCCGTGGGTGGCGATCGCCTCGTCTCGGTACTGCTGCCCAGGCTCGTCAACCAGCTGGTCGAACAGGGCGATGTCGCTTTGGTGCTCGACGACTTCCACCGCCTCTCGCCCGGCGTCTCCCGTGACAGCATCGCGTGGCTCGTCGATCATGCCCCCGCCAGCTTCCAGCTCGTGCTCGGGACCCGCAGCGAGCCCGCCCTCGCGCTGGCGCTGATGAGGGCGCGGGGCGAGCTCGTCGAGGTACGCGCTCACGAACTCGGATTCAGTCGGGATGAGGCGGACGCATTGCTGAACGGCAGGCTGGAGCTCGATCTCACACGGGAAGAGATCGACGTTCTCGTCGACCGGACGGAAGGGTGGCCGGCAGGGCTCTATCTCGCTGGGCTCTCGCTCGGGGGCGTCGTCGATCGCGGGGCGTTCGTGGACAGCTTCGGCGGGTCAAGCCGAACGGTCGTCGACTTCCTGGTCGGCGAGGTACTCGAGGCGCACGAACCGGAGATGCAGTCGCTGATGCTGCGTTCGTCGATTCTCGGGCGCTTCTGCGGCTCGCTGTGTGACGCCGTACTCGAACAGGACGACTCGGAACGACTACTCGATGCGCTGTCCAGGACGAACCTCTTCCTGATCCCTCTCGACGATCGGAGCACGTGGTACCGCTTCCATCACCTCTTCGCACAGCTGCTCCAGGTCGAACTCGGGCATCGTGAGCCCGACCTCTTGCCAACTCTGCATCGGCGGGCGTACGAGTGGCACCGCGAGCACGGCTCGGTCGACGAGGCGGTCGCGCACGGGCTCGAGGCTGGTGCGTTCGTCGAGACCGGCGAGCTCATCGCGGCCCGTTGGCTCGACCATGTCAACGTTGGCCGTTACGAAGCGGTCTACGGCTGGGTCGACCGACTGCCGGCGGATCTGGTGCGTGCAAGTGCCCCGCTTCTTCACGTCAAGGCGTGGGTGGCAACCCACACAGGGCGGCGCGAGGAGGCAGCGGACGCGATGGCCGCCGCCGAAGGGCTGCCGGACTTCGACCGGGGCCCTCTGCCCGACGGCGTCGGCTCGGTCGAGGGCAGCGTCGCCGTGCTCAGGGCGGCGTTCCCGTGGGACGACGTCGGCGCCGGCTATGCGAGCGCCCTCCGCGCCACCGACCTCGAACAGCCCGACTCTCCGTTCTGGCCGCTCGTCTGCTACTCGCGCGGTTGGTGTCACTTCTTCGTGGGTGAATTCATCGAGGCCGATCCGTGGTTGGCAGCTGCGGCCGACGCCGGCATGCGGGCGCGCCACGGGCCCGTCGCCTGCATCGCGCCCGGATACCGGTCGCTGATCCACGGTGAGCTGGGAGACGTCGCCCAGCAAACGTTCTTCGCCGACCAGGCCATGCAGCTCATGTACGACCTTGGTCTGGAGGAGCTCTGCAGAGGCGATGTGGGCATCGCCTTCGGCGTGTCGCTTGCCGCCCGCGGGGAGCTCACTGCGGCGGCCGCCGAGCTCGAGTACTGCGTCGGCAACTTGCGCGCGTTCGGGCACCCGATCTATCTCGCGAACGCGCTCGTTCGTCAGATTCCCGTTCTTCGCGACCTGGGCGATATCAAGGCGGCCGCGGCGGCGATCGCCGAGGCGCGAGCGACGGTCAATTCCTGTCCAGACCCAGGCATCGTCGGGGAGCGGCTGGCCGCGCTCGAGCGGTCTTCGTCGACGCGAGCCCAAAAGACGATCGAGGCGTTGAGCGCGCGCGAGCTGTCGGTCCTCCGCGCGCTCGTCGGGCCGCTCTCGCAGCGAGACATCGGCCGCGAGCTCTTCCTGTCGCACAACACCATCCGCACGCACACCAGGTCGATCTACCGCAAGCTCGGTGCCTCCTCGCGTGCGGAGGCCGTTCGGCTCGCCCGCGAGCGTGCCCTCATCTAGAGGCAGAGGTAACCGACGATCGGGCAGTCGCCCGCACGTTTCTGGCGGCGCTCGCCGAAGCCGCGAAGACCGGCGGTGACGGCATTTGGTGGGCGGTTGTCACGCTCGGGACCGTGGGGTACGGCGACATCGTGCCGCACACGACGTGGGGTCGTGTCCTGGGCGGCATCGTGATCGTCTGTGGAGTGACCTTCATCGCCTTTCTGACGGCGACCGTAACGTCACTATTCATCTCTACCGACCAAGCAGAGGCCTTGGCAAAGGTCCACGCGTTGCGTGAGGAGAGCGAAGAAGACACGCGGGCGGCACTTCGCGAGGTCACCGACCGGCTCGCCTCGATCGAGGCGAAGTTGGACCGCGAGACGAGTGGGCGACCGCCGCAACGGACCAGCGGTCGCCGCGTCGGCGTGGGAGTGACATGCTCCCCGGTGGGACGCCGGAACTGGGTGTCCCGCTGCAACAACCGAGAGCGGGACTGTGAGCCGGATCGGCAAGATCTTCGAGCTTCACTGGCAGGGGCTCAACCTGCCGCGGGGTCTCGTCGCGCTCGGGGTGTTGTTGATCCCCTTCGTGGTCCTGGCGGCAATCGGCCACGAGAAATACTGGCTGAGTCTGTCGTTCGGTGCCTTGTTCGTCGGGATCAGCGATCCCGGCGGGTCGTACAGAGAGCGCTTGCGGGCGATGGGCGGGGTCGGACTGCTCGGCGCGCTGCTGACCGGGCTTGGTTTTGCGATCGGCGGCGGCTCGTGGGCGATCGTCGTCGTCGCCAGCTTCGCCGTCACGCTGCTCTGCGGCCTCTGCCTCAAGTTCGGGGCGCATAGCTTCACGGCGGCGCTCCTGCTCAACTCCTGGTTCCTGGTCGCGATCTCGGTGCCGGCCGGTGAGCATCTGAACAGGGCGCATTCGGCTGGTGGGAGCAGACGTTGGCTTGGCTGATCGGTTCGGCTCTGTGGATCGCGCTCACGCTGGTCGGCTGGTTGGTCCGTGGGCGGCAAGCACAGGCCTCGAACTTCCCTGAGCTTCCGGACAACTCGACCCGGACCGAGTTGACCAAGCCGGTCGTCCTGTTCTGCCTACTGAGAGCCTTCGCGGTCGCGGTCGCGGTCGCGGTCGCGTTCGGGTTCCATCTGCCCAACGCCGATTGGATGCCGATCGCCACCCTGGTCGCGATGAAAACCACTCTCGGGCAGGCCACGCTGGCGGCCGAGCAGCGCATCGTCGGCACGCTCATCGGCGCCCTGGTCGCGGTAGCATTCTTGCTGACCGTTGACAGCGTCCATGCACTGGAGGCTGTGATCGTGATCGCCGCAGCGTTCGCAGCGTCGTTCCGGGCGGTCAACTACGCCTTCTACTGTGCGGCAGTCGCCACGGTAGTCCTGATCGCGGTGGATATTCCGAATCCCTCCAACCTCGCAACCGAAGGCCGCCGCGTGCTCTTCACCTTCCTCGGCCCCGGGATCGGCATCCTCGTGCTCCTGCTCGCAGGCCTGCTCCAAAAGGCGAAAGGCTCGTCTGCCCAACCCGCAACAGCGTCGTGACCTGAGCGACTCGACGCGCTCGGCAAAGAAGCCGGAGTGAACAAGGTCTTCTTCTTCGCGCTAACGGCGGCGCTCAACCCGACGTTGCTCGCAGCAACGACGGTGATGTTGTTGCTGCCGCGGCCGAAGCGTCTTCTGCTCGGGTACCTGCTCGGCGCGTATACGACGAGCATCACCGTCGGTCTCGCGATCATCTACTGGCTTAAAGGCTCGGGCGTCGTCAGCACGACGAAGCACACGGTCAGCCCCGCTGTCGACATCACCCTCGGTGTTGCTCGCGTTCGTGATCGCGGCCGTCGTCGGCACAGGTCGCGCGGCGCGCGCAAACGAGCGGCGCAAAAGCAAACGAGCCGACAAGCCCAAGAAGACGCCGCGCTGGCAACGGGAACTGAGCAAGGGTTCTGCCCGAGACACATTTGTCGTCGGGCTGCTGCTGAGCTTTCCCGGTGCTTCCTACCTGGCGTCGCTCACGGAGATCGAAAAGCAGAACCTCGGGGGGGCGGCGACCGTGCTGACCGTCGTCGCGGTGACCGTCGTCATGCTCGTGCTGCTGGAAGTGCCGCTGCTCAGCTTCACGTTCGCGCCAGAGTGGACGCCCGCCGCCCTCGAGCGGGGCAAGGCGTGGTTCGGCCAAAACGGTGCGCGAGCCGCCGTGATCGGAGCCACCGTGATCGGCGTCGCCCTGATCGTCCGGGGAACGATCGGCCTCATCGGCTGAACCGGGGCTCCAGCCCACGCAACTCGTCGGCCCGCAAGCTCCCGCAGCCGCGCCGCGTACCCCCGCAGGTAACGCTCGTTCCCGCATCACTGACTCTTCTGCCGTCCGAGATGTTCGACGCTCACGCGGGCCCGCGGTTGGAGCGCTCCCTGCGCAAGCGCGAGACATTCCAGGCCGTTCAAAGTCGATTGCGTAAGCAGCCGCTCAGCGATCGCGCAGACCGGCAACCAGAAGGGACGTGAGCGCACCAACACCTCAGTCCGGTGGAAAAGCCACGACCCGTAAAGCCACGCCTCACCCGGCGACCCGCTCACCGCCTCGGTCAACGTCCTCACCCAGCTTCGAGAGCGCGGGACGAGGGGCTTTGGGCAGAGGCCCCTCCACGTCCGCCCGTCAGCGACAGTTTCGCAGCCAGGCAGGCGGCGCTACACAGGTCGCGCTTCACACGCGAGAGATCCCTGGTTCGATCCCAGGTGCGCCCACTCCACTCCGGGTTTGCCAAGTCATGCCGAATCATCACCTGCCGCTGGGCCGCCCTTAACCAGGGCATCCGTACAACGGAGGTATGTCAACTCTCGACGAAAGCACAACACCGATCAAGAGCCGTCGTCAAGCTCTTGCGCTCGCCGGCGTACTGACCGCGACGGTGTTTACCGGCGTGTTCGCGGTCGCCGGAGTCTCCCACCACGCCGTTAGCCACACGGCAAAGTCCCCGGTAGTCCAGACGGCGACTCCGTCGGCCTCGCCGGCATCGAGCTGGGTAGACGAGTGATGCGCCGCGTCTGGGCAACTGTAGTCAGCGTCTGGGCGACACTCGCCATCTTCGGGGCGCTCGCCTGGACTCGCCAACCCCCGCCGCGGCCGCTGGCGCAACCCGCCGCCACGACCCTGCTGATCAAGGGCAAGAACGGCACGACGCAGCGAGTCCTCGTGGTCGGAACCGCGACCGCCGGCGCACCGCATGCCACAACGCAGACCTCCCCACCTCCGGTCGGATGATCGGGCGTCTCCACCACTCCTCCTTCAAAGCAATGGGGACGACCTGCTCCGTCTCGGTGACGGCACGCGAGGCCGATCGCCTATCCGCGCTCCAGGCGCTTCGTGCGGGCTCTGCCGAGATCGAGGCTTGCGAGGGCGCACTCTCCCGCTTCGATTCCGCCAGCGACCTTTCGCGCCTCAATCAGGCATCCGGAGAGTGGGTCGCCATCGATGAGCGACTCGAACGTGCGCTGCGAGCAGCCCTCCGGATCCGGACGGCGACCGAAGGCAGGTTCGACCCCACAGTCCTCCCGGCCCTGGTCGCCGCCGGCTACGACCGCAGCTTCGAGCAGCTTCAGGAGCGTCCCGCCCGCGTCGTGACCGGATGGCGGGCCGGAGCAACTATCGAGTTCGCCCCGGGCCGCGCGCGCATCGAGCGAGGAGCCGCAGTCGACCTCGGTGGCATCGGCAAGGGCTTCTCAGCCGAGCGCACGCTCGCAGCGATGCGCGCCGCCTGGCCGTCCATGCCCGGCGCGATCGTCGACCTTGGAGGAGACGTCGCCGCCTGCGGGATGCCGCCCGACCGCGGACCCTGGCGCATCGCGATCGCCGACCCCAGCGAACAAGGAGAGACACTCGGAACCCTCTTGCTCGAAGAAGGGGGCATCGCCACCTCGGGCCGCAACGCGAGACGCTTCGGGCCATCACGCTCTCTCCATCACCTCATCGACCCGGGCACCGGCGCCCCGGCGTCCGCCGGCCCACTGGCCGTGACCGTCGTTGCCCCCGACGCGACCGACGCCGAGGGCCACGCGACCGCACTTGCCATCTCGAACCTCGCCGACGCGCAAGCTCACCTCGCCCTCCACCCTCAGCTCGGCGCGCTCTTCGTCGACACCAACGGAGGCACTCATGCGATCGGGGTGCTCCCGCTGGCAGCGAGATCGCAGCCGATCGGAGCTGTGCGGTGAACGCGTTCCTCGCACAGGCGCCGGTCGCGTGGTACGTCGCCCGCGCCGCCGGTCTCGTCGCCTTCGGCGTCCTCACCCTTTCGGTCTGGCTCGGACTGGCGATGAGCACTCGCCTGCTCGGCCCGAAGCGACAGAAGTCCCTCTTCGGCTGGCACCAAACCCTTGCCTGGACCGGACTCTCGATGCTCGCGCTCCACGCAGGAGCGCTGCTGTTCGATCCCACCATGCACTTCGGGCTGGCCGCCGTCCTCGCGCCGTTCGCCAGCGCCTGGCGCCCCGTCGCGGTCGCCGCCGGCGTCATCACAGGCTGGCTGATGCTCGCGCTCGCCGCGTCGTTCCGCATGCGCAAGCGGATCGGGCAGCGCGGCTGGCGGCGGCTGCACTACGCCAGCTTCGCCGCCTTCGCACTTGCGCTCGGCCATGCGCTCACCACCGGCACCGATCTCAAAGGGGCCGGCGGCCCCATACTCGCAGCCGTAGCGGCAGGACCCGTCATCTGGCTCGGCCTCGCCCGAGTCTTGCTTCCCAGAAAGTCTCCCGCCCCGCGGCCGGCCCTCGAGCCCGCCACCTGACCACCCGGAAGGGTGCATCAGCACCGAGCCGGGTTTCTTCCCCGTCCGAGCCGCGTGTAGTAGTCAGCGCTCCTGCCGTGGCACGCGAAAGCCGTATCGTCTAGGGCGATGACGCTCGAACTGATCGAGTTTCCCGCTGATGACCTGGCCCGTGCCCGTCGCTTTTGGGAAACGCTGCTCGACGTCTCGCTCGACGAGCGGAAGCAGAGTGAAGGCGAGGGCCTTCAGACGCGCGACGCTCACCCGTCGCTCGGGCTGCACGAGCGCGGCCGCGGCCCGGGCGATCGCTTTTCGCTGCCCTACTTCCACGTCCCGGATCTCGCGCAGGCGCTCGAGCGGCTCGTCGAGTTGGGAGGGAGCGTCGTCCACCCGGGCGAGCGCTGGGCGATCTGCCGCGACTCCGAGGGCAGCCCGTTCGGTCTCGCGGCTGCGCGCCCCTCGGACGATGCGCGTGCGGCGTCGTAACCGGTTGACCTTCGACGTGACCGTGCCGAACTCCGACGCCCCGCTGCAGGGGCGTGCGCTGCGAATCGTGTTTGCGGCGCTGATGCTCGGCATGTTCTTGGCCGCGCTCGACCAGACGATCGTTTCGACCGCATTGCCGACGATCGTCGGCGATCTGGGCGGGCTCAACCATCTCTCCTGGGTGGTGACTTCGTATCTGCTCGCGTCGACGATCTCGACGCCGATCTACGGGAAGCTCGGCGACATGCGCGGGCGCAAGCCGATCTTCCTGGCCGCGATCGTGATCTTCCTCATCGGCTCGATGCTGGCCGGGCTGAGCCAGACGATGGGCGAGCTGATCGGCTTCCGCGCCCTGCAAGGGATCGGCGCCGGCGGACTGATGGTCAGCGCGCAGGCGGTCATCGGCGACATCGTCCCGCCGCGGGAACGCGGCCGCTACATGGGCCTGATCGGCTCGGTATTCGCGGTCGCCTCGGTGGCAGGGCCGCTGCTCGGCGGCTTTCTCGTCGAGAACCTGTCCTGGCGATGGGTGTTCTACGTGAACATGCCGGTCGGCGCCGTGGCGATTGCCATCGTCTGGTCGCGGCTACACCTGCACACGCCGACCATCCGCCACCGGATCGACTATGTGGGAGCGGCGCTGCTCAGCGGCTGCGTCGCCGCCCTGATCATGCTCACGACGTGGGGCGGCAGCGAATACGCCTGGGGTTCGACCACGATCGTCGGGCTCGGGATCGCAGGCGCGACCCTGCTGGCAGCGTTCCTCTGGTGGGAAACGCGCGCCCCTGAACCGATCCTGCCACTTGGGCTCTTCCGCTCCAGCGTCTTCAGCGTCGCCTGCGCGATGGGCTTCGCGATCGGCATGGCCATGTTCGGTGCGATCATCTTCATTCCGCTCTTCCTGCAACTCGTCTACGGCGCCAGTCCGACCAGCTCGGGTCTGCGGCTGCTGCCGCTGATGGCCGGCCTGCTCGTCGCTTCGATCGCCTCCGGCCGGGTGATCAGCCGCATCGGCCGGTACAAGATGTTCCCGATCGCGGGAACCGCGATCCTCATCAGCGGCATGTACCTGCTCTCGCTGCTCGGCGTCGGAACCGCTCCCTGGCTCGCCTCCGTCTACATGCTCGTCGTCGGGGTCGGCATCGGCCTGGTCATGCAGGTGCTGGTCCTCGTCGTGCAGAACGACGTCCAGCCCAAGGACATCGGCGTTGCCACGTCGACCGCCACCTTCTTCCGCTCGGTCGGCGGCGCCTTCGGCGTCGCCGTCTTCGGCACCATCTTCGCCACCAGGCTTGCCGGCCAGCTCTCGCGATTCCCCCGCAGCGTCGTCGAGCGGCTCGGTAGCGGCGTGCACCTCAATCCGGCGCAGGCGAAGCAGCTGCCCCCTACGGTGCACGCCGACTTCCTGCACGCCTTCGCCACCGCACTTCATGGCGTCTTCCTCTGGGGAACCGCGATCGTCGTCATTCCGTTCGTTCTGTCCTGGTTTCTCAAGGAAGTGCCGCTCCGCACGACCTTGCAACGCTCCGCCGAACCGAGTGCGGAAGAGGCTGCGGCCGCAGAAGCCCCACCCGAGGAGCTCACCGAGCCCTACGCGCGCGCCGGCCGGTAGTCCAGCGTGTTGCTCCGGTTCAGCCACAGACGGTTGGGTAGTTCTCCGGTCTGCGGTCGGTGCTCTCCCCGATGAGGTTGCGCGGGGGGACCCGCAATCGTTGCGAGAAGCACCCAGGAGGACCAGATGGCAGTTCAATTGAAGGAAGCCCGGGTTCTGGAACCAGCTCCGGCGCCGGCTGCCGAGTCTGTCCCTGTCGAGGCGATCGTCGAGGCTCGCGGCGTCGACAAGCGCTACGACGCCGGCGAGGTCGAGGTGCAGGCGCTGCGTGGCGTCAGCTTCACGGTCCGGCGCGGGGAGATGGTGGCGATCATGGGTCCGAGCGGCTCGGGGAAGACGACGTTGCTCAATTGCCTTTCCGGTCTCGACCGGATCGACGGTGGCGAGGTACTGATCGAGGGGGTGTCGCTCGGCTCGATGTCCGACGTCGCCCGCACCGACTATCGCGCCCGCCGGATGGGTTTCGTCTTCCAGTTCTACAACCTGATGCCGGTGCTGAGCGCTGTCGAGAATGTCGAGCTGCCGTTGCTCGTGACACGTGTGCCGGCCAGGGAAGCACGGCGGAGGGCGCTGGCTGCGCTCGAGATGGTCGGATTGGCCGAGCGCGCTGCGCATGTTCCGGACGAGCTGTCGGGCGGGCAGCGGCAGCGGGCGACAATCGCGCGCGCGCTCGTCAACGACCCGGCGATCGTTTGGGCCGATGAGCCGACGGGAGACCTCGACAGCGAGAACGCCCAGGAAGTGGTCGCGTTGATGCGCCGGCTGAACCGCGAGCGTGGGTTGACGTACCTGATCGTCACCCACGACATCGGCGTCGGCCGTGCGACCGATCGGATCGTGCGAATGGTCGACGGTCAGATCGTCGATGAAGAGCGTCTGGAGGTGAGGCAGTGATGGTCGCGCGCGTGACGGCAGCCGAGATCGATCCTGTGCGTCAGAACCCTCGGCGCGCAATCGAGCGGTTCGAAGAGGAGCTGATTCCCGCGTTGCACGAACAGGATGGCTACGAGGGTTGCTACGTGCTGCTGTCCGAGGAGGGAAAGGTGCTCGTAATCAGCCTCTGGTCGAGCGAGGAAACCGCCGAAGCCTCACACGTCAGCGGCTTCTACCAGTCTCAGATCGAGAGGCTGTCCGACGTGGTGTTCTTCCGGGCGTCGCCCGGTCGCGAGGCGTACGACGTCGTGGTCGCGGAGGCACCAGCAGCCGCGAGGTAAGCCATGCAAAAGCTGTTCGGAATCCCGGTCAGCTCAGTCGCGGAAGTGCTCGCGGTGCTCGTGGTGGTGCTGCTTGCGGTCATTGCGGTGCTCGCCCTGCGGAATCGCGTCTTCTTCCGCCTCGGCGTCCGCAACGCCGGCCGCCGGCGCGGTCGCGCCGCTCTGATCGTCGCCGGGCTGATGCTCGGGACGATGATCATCACCGCCTCCTTTGCGACCGGCGACACGATGAGTTCCTCGATCCGCGCCTCGGCGATCACCGCGCTCGGCAAGACCGATGAGGTTGTCGGCGCGAAAGGGCTGACGGCTTCGCTCGCAGTCGGCACCGCCGGCACCGGAACCCGCTACTTCCCGCAGAGCGATGCCCAGCGGGTCGCGGCCGCAGGGAGCGCCTCCGGGCTTGTCCGTGCAGTGGCGCCCGTGCTCGTCTGGGGCAGCGCCGTTCAGGACGTCAGCCGCAACCAGTACGAGCCGAACGTGACCCTGTTTGCCGGCGATCCGGCCACACTCGGCCCCTTCGGCACGATGCGCGCAGCCGGCAAGACGGTGTCGCTCACACAGCTCGGGCCGAACGAGGTCTTCCTCAATGTGAAGCTCGCCGACGCGCTCGGCGCGAAGCCCGGCGACACGGTCCGCGTCCTCACCGGCACCGAGGTCGAGACGGCACGCGTCCGCGCCCTGGTCGACTACCAGGGCGCGGCGACCTCCGACTACGGCGTATTGATGCCGCTGGCGCGCGCGCAGGCGCTGCTCCACAAACCGGGCCTGATCGACGGGATCTACGTCGCCAACCGCGGCGGCGTGGCCGCGACCGACAAGGTCGTGAAAGCGCTGAAGCCTACGGTGAGCGGCCTCGGCCTCGAAACCGACAAGACCAAGCAGAACGCGCTGAACGCGGCGGACAGCGCCGGCGCAGCGTTCGTCTCGTTCTTCACGACATTCGGCTCGTTCTCGATCGCCGCCGGGATCCTGCTGATCTTCCTGATCTTCGTCATGCTCGCGGCCGAGCGGCGCAGCGAGCTCGGGATCGCGCGCGCCGTCGGCACGCGCCGCGGCCACCTCGTGCAGATGTTCCTCTACGAAGGCGCCGCCTACGACCTGATCGCCGCCCTCTTCGGCGCCGCCTTCGGCGTGCTCGTCGCCTACGGGATGGTGTTCGGCATGGGCGGCATCTTCGCCTCGGTCCCCGGCTTCCATCTCGCCTTCGCCGTCAAGCCGGCCAGCCTCGTCGTCGCCTACACGATCGGCGTGCTGCTGACGCTTGCGGTGCTCGCGTACTCCGCCTGGCGCGTGAGCCGGATGAACATCGTCTCGGCGATCCGCGACCTCCCCGACCAGATCGTCGTGGTGAGCGCGCGCCGCAAGCGGATCGGCGGCCTCCTGATCATCGCCCTCGGCATCGTGATCGCACGCAACGGGGTGAGCGCCAAGAACGAGATCACACTCGGTCTCGGTGTCTCGCTCCTGATCCTCGGCGTTGCGCGGCTCTCCGAGGCGCTCGGCGCCAATAAGCGCGTCGTGCGGACGGCAGCCGGGCTCGCGCTGATCGTCTGGTTCATCGTCCCGTCGATCCGCCAGCACCTGTTCGGGGCGATGAACGTGAACTTCGGGATCTTCATCCTCGGCGGCCTGATGATCGTGATCGGCGCCACCTGGACGATCATGTACAACGCCGACGTTCTCCTGGGCGCGCTCGGTGCAACTCTTGGACGGATCCGCAGGATCGCTCCTGTCGTGCGGATGTCGATGGCCTACCCGTTGAAGAGCCTGTTCCGCACCGGGGTCACGCTGGCGATGTTCATGCTCGTCACCTTCACGCTCGTCGTCGGCGCGACCACGACGGGATCGTTCAACAACGCCTTCAACAACGTCCGTACCTTCGGCGGCGGCTTCGACGTCCACGCGACCGCAGCAGCGTCGGCGCCGGTGCTCGACATGGCAGCCGCGGTCCACCGATCACCGGCCCTCCGGCCGCTGATCAGCGTCGTCGCCACCAGATCCTCACTGCCGATCAAGGCACGCCAGGTCGGCGCGACCCAAACGGCGCAAAACTACCTGGTCGGCGGCCTCGACGACAGCTTCCTCACACACACGATCTGGGGCTTCGACAGCTGGGCGCGCGGCTACGGCTCACCCGCCGCGATCTGGCACGCGCTCCTCACCCACCGCGGGCTCGCCGTCATCGACCCTCTCGCGGTCTCCCGGCGCCAGAACTACGGCTTCGGCGGCTCGGGGCTGAAGTTCAAGCTGACCGGCTTCTACGTCGAGGACAAGGGCTGGGCGCCTGTGCGGGTCTCCGTGACCGACCCGCAAACCGGGAAGCACGCCACCCTGACCGTGATCGGCGTCCTCTCAGACAGCGTCCCGAGCGGAATGACCGGCATCTGGACCTCGCAGGCCAGTCTCACGCCCGTCTTCGGTAACCGCGTCCTCCCCACCACCTACCTCTTCAAGCTGAGGCCGGGCGTCAATGCGACCACCACCGCCAAGACGCTGCAGAACGCGTTCATGGCCAATGGACTGCAAGCCGACTCGATGCAGAAGCTGCTCAACGACACGATCGGCGCCAATCTCGTCATGGACCGCCTGGTCGAAGGTTTCCTTGCGCTCGGCCTGATCGTCGGGGTCGCCGCGCTCGGCGTCGTCACCGCCCGCGCCGTCGTCGAACGGCGGCAGCAAATCGGCGTCCTGCGCGCAATCGGCTTCCAACGCCGGATGGTGCAGGCCAGCCTGCTACTCGAGTCGTCGTTCATCGCGCTCACCGCGATCCTCGTCGGTGCCGGCCTCGGCCTGATCGTCGCCCACAACGTCATCAGCTCGTCCGCTGCGACGTACGCCGCAGGCTCCGGCATCAACCTGAGCCTCGCCGTCCCCTGGCTCACCCTCGGCATCATCTTCCTCGCCGTCTACCTCGTCGCGCTCGCGACCACGCTCATCCCCGCCCGCCACGCAGCCCGCGTCTACCCCGCCGAAGCACTCCGCTACCAGTAGGCCGCCGGTCACGGGAGGGCGAGGAAGGTCCGCCTCGGAGAAAGCTCCTTCGGGCAGGTGGCGCCTGACGAGCAATCACGGCCGGTGTCGGTGTCTTGCGTACCGAGGCACCCAGACATCCTGCGACTCGCCTGCGCGAAGTATTCGGGAGCGTCAGCCGGCGGACGATCAGCCGTAGCCCTGCGCGACAGAGAGTGATCTCGTGGCTGTGAACAGGGCTCCCTTTGCCGAGACCGCGCGCACCCGCACGGAGACCTTGCCCTGTTGCTTCGCCAGGCCGGCGACGTAGGGGTCGTGGAAGAAGCCCTGCCAGAAATACCGGCTTCGATAGGCGCCCGAGCCCCCGGCCTTGGTTACGAGAACGATCGTCTGCCCATCCACACACGCCGCTACCCGGCGAGCCGGGGAGCTGAGCCACACCGCCAGACCGACACGATCGCAGCTCGGCGCGGCGCTCTTGCAGGCGACCCCGAGATAAGGCGCGCGGGAAAGAGTGAAACCGCGAGATGCATGTGCTGCTCCCGGCAGAAGCCCAGCGACTACGAAGACAGCCCACAGCGCACGCATCTACCGCTCTCTACGAACAGTTCGGGGCTTGCGGTCCCGGAGATCAACCCACGCCGCGACGCCTCCGCCAGTTCAGGAATGAAGCCTGGCCTGACCTAGAGGCGCGGGTGCGTACTCGAACTTCCGGCGACCGACGGCGTATACGCGCGTAGAGGTCGAGCTTGGAAGTACAACGACAGCCAGAGGCCTGGCCCGGCGCTTGCGATTGAGCTGCTTCGAGATCGGAGTGACCGCGAGCAGCCGGGCAGTCACCGTCAGGCTAGGGCTGCGCACCGTCGAGGAGTGGCACGACGCGCTCGCGGAACACTTCGAGCTGCGAGCGCTCGTCGGCGAGCGGCCACAGGAACACGCGTTGCGCACCCGCATGCTCGTACGCCCGCAGTCTCGCCGCGCATTCCTCCGCGGAGCCGATCGGCAGTATCGGGCGGAGCTGCTCCATCGGACGCTTGATCATCCGCGCCAGTACGTCGGCGAGCACCGCATCGGCGCGTGCACGGTCCTCGGTGACGTAGCACCACATCGTGGCGATGCCGTTCGGGAACTGCGCGACGCCGCGCCCGCGTGCCGCGAGCTCCGCCTGGACGTCCGACCATGCCTGGGCGAACAGTTCCGGGTTCGTGTTGTAGCCGGAGGCGAGCCACCCATCCGCAAGGCGCGCCACACGTCTCAGCCCCGCCGGCGATCCCCAGCTCCCGATCCAGATCGGTGGCCCGGGGCGCTGCGTCGGCGTCGGGGCCAGCGTAACGCCGGCAGTCGAGTAGAACGAACCTTCGAACCCGGTATCGTCGGCTCGCCAGTACGCGCGTAGCGTCTGCACCGCTTCGTCCAGCCGCTTCCAGCGCTCCTCGAATGGCACCCCGACGAGCTCGTAATCCCGAGCAGACGAACCAGGGCCGAGCCCGACCACGAGCCGACCGCCGGAAAGCAAGTCGATCGCAGCGAGGATCTTCGCCGTCGCCGCCGGCCCACGCAGCACCGGCACGGCAACAGTCGTCGCAAGCGTCATCTGACCGCTGCGCGAAAGCACAGCGGCAAGAGCCGTCGGCCCATCCAGCCACGGGCGCGAAAAGACGAGATGGTCGTTCGCACAGAGGTGTGTGTAACCGAGATCGCGTGCGGCTTCCGTGAACGCGATCAGATCATCGAGCGAGCGTTGCTCGCCCGCGAATGAGATCAGCGGAAGATGTACACCGAACTCCACCTGCTCCCTCGGCGCGCAAGCGTACCCCAGTCACCTCCCGAGACGAGATCCACCGCACCCGAGGACTCACCTGACCCCTTTTGATCGCGAGGCGCCCGGCGCGAGTAGTCAGGGGTCTGTAAGAGTCGACTCCGGCGCACGGCAGTCTCTTGCCGCTCGGCTCGGTTGATGGCCGTGTGCGCGGTGGCACATTCGCGGAATCGGCCGCTGGTTGGTACTCGCCGCGGTGGCCACCGTCGTAGCCGCCGCTCCCGTCGCCCGCCTCCTCGACGGCGCGAGACTCCCCGATGGGCGCCGCCTCAAGCTGTCCGATCACGCTCCCCAACGGCCAGACCTTCCACTCGCAAGGCCGGAACCCGTACGGCTATCGACACGGACAACTACGCGTCGAGTTGTGGCCCTTGGAATCCAACCGCCGGGGTTGCGGGTATGGGTCCCATGGGTGAAGAGACGCCGATGAACCAGCAGCGCGCAGAACAGTTCGCCGAGCGGTGGTACAGGGCGTGGAACGCGCACGACCTGACGGCAATTCTCGACCACTACAGCGACGCCGTCGAGATGATCTCGCCCCTTGTGCCCGTATTGACGGGTGGCGACCGCAGCACAATCGTCGGCAAGGATCGACTACGCGCCTACTTCGCAGCCGGACTGGAACGGTATCCCGCGCTCCACTTCGAGCCGATCCAACTCTTCGTCGGCGTCGACAGCCTCGTTCTCCACTACCGAGGCGCAGGCGACAGGCTCGCAGCCGAAGTCATCTTCCTCGACAGCCAGGACAAGATCACTCGCTACTTCGCGCACTACGCGCAGCCGTAAGCACCGCTGCCCGTTGGCCGCGGGAGCGAGCTTGCTCGAGCTACTCCCAGCAGCCGCCGGGCAGCTCTCAGAGACACGACTGGAACGACTCGCGTCCGTGGCTCTCGGCCTACGGGGCCGGTTGGTGAACGTCGACGAGGTCGGAGAGCGGCGCGAAGTCCGTCACGTTCCAGGTGAGGAGAGGGACCTGGTGAACGTTCGCGGTCGCAGCGACGACGAGATCGAGCGCGCGCCGGCGCGGCTTGCCGCCGCGTGCGACCAGGGCCGCTGCGAGCCGGCCCCATTCGCGTGCGACTGCTGCGTCGACAGGGAGCGGATCGAACGTCGCCTCGACGATCCCGAGCCGCTCGACCCGTCGTCCCCGCTCGTCGTCCGCAGACGCGACCAGCACGCCGAAGTGGAGCTCCGCGAGCGACGCGGCGCTGATCGCACCCTCGAGCTCGCCTGGGCTCTCTGCGCCGATCAGCACTGACGTGTCGAGCAGCGCCCGCACTACTCGGCGAAAGGATCGACGAGCCCAGCGGGCAAGCGCTCCAGGTCGTCTTCGAGCGTCTGTGGGGCGGGCGTCTTCCAGACGGACTGGAGATCCTGGCCGCTGACCCATTGCCGCGGCCGCGCCGGCCCGAGCTGGGCGACCGGGCGCCCGGCGACCGTGACAGTGAACTCCTCACCAGCCTCGGCTCGTCTCAGGACCTCACCGACGTTGTTGCGAAGCTCCTTCTGGGGGATCGTGGTCATGAGTTCCCGCATGGTAGCAGTTCTGCTACCGCGGGTTGGAGTTTTTACACTCCCCTCTTGACTTTGGCCGGCAAAGCATGATTAGCTTTGCATCGCAAAGCGACCCGAGGAGCGACACCGTGCAAGGAACAGGCGACATCGACCAGACCACGAGAGCCGACGACGGCGACCGGCTCGATCCGCCGGAGGCGGCGCGGCTGCTCGCTCAGACCGAGCGGGAGGCGGGGCGGCAGTTCAATCTGAGCCCGCCGTGGATTACCGCGCTCACGGGCGCCGCGGTCCTCCTCGCCTATGGCGCGCTATGGCTGTCGACCCGTGGGCAGCATCCCTACGAAGGCCCGAGCCTCGGCGTGGTGGCGATCGTGTACGCGGCGGTGGCAGTCGCGATCGCAGCGTCGGCGAAGGTCTACCGGCGCGCGACCGCCGGCGTCAGCGGTCCGTCGGTGAGACGGCAGCAGGCCGAGGGGGTCGCGATCCTCGTGTCGTTCGTCCTGGGCAGCCCGGTGCTGCAGGGCGCGATGAAGCACTACGGCGCCAGCAATGCCATCGTCTATGGGGTGATCCCGGCGGCGGCGCCGCTGATCGTCGTCGGTACGACGGTGCTCGGAATCGCGGCCAGCAGGGCTGACTGGCGGCAGTTCGGGGCCGCGCTCGCGGTCGTGGTCACGGGCGTCGTGGCCGCGTTCGCCGGGCCGAGTGGAGCGTGGCTGGCAGCCGGGATCGGCCTGTTCATCGGCATGGTCGGCTACGCCGCGGCGGATGCCTTGCAGCATCGCCGGGTGTCACTGGGGGCATGACGGCCGGCTCGCTCGACCCGGTGATCCACGCCCCGGCGCGACTGCGGATCGTCGCGACGCTGGCCGCGCTCCCCGACGGAGCCAGCCTGTCCTTTACCCGCTTGCAGGACATGCTCGAGCTGACCCCCGGCAACCTGATCACCCACCTGCGCAAGCTCGAGGACGCCGGCTACCTCGAGAGCGAGACGACCGGCAACGGCAGAGCATCCCGCACCTCGATCGCGCTCACCCGCCACGGCCGCGCCGCGCTCGACACCTACACCGCTGCGCTCCGCGACCTGCTCGACGGGCTGTAGCGCAATTCCCGATCAGTTCGGGGCCATCGCCGGTGCGCGTCGCTCGGCCGCGGCTCATCACCGGCGGAGCGAGAGAACGAACACCCGCTCGGGCTCTCCGCTGCGCGCCCGCTCGTAGTACAGCCTGAGCCGTCGAGTTCGGCGTACGGCATGACGAGGAAGTCGTCTCATGGCGGACGGCCGCCGAATAGCCTCTAGCATTGAGAGTCCCCGTGCCTTCGTTCGATCCCACGTTGGCTGCCGCGCCGCAGTTCACCTGGACGATGGAGCCCGGGGTCGTCGCGGCTGCCATCGTCGCAACGGCGCTGTTCGTCCGGGCGTTCGTCCGCCTCCGCGCGCGCGGGCGGACCGACCATGCCTCGTGGGACCGGCCGCTCCTCTTTGCCGCAGGGCTGGCTGCGCTCGTGCTGCCGCTCGTCTCGCCGCTCGACCCGATCGCCGACGACTACCTCCTGAGCGCGCACATGCTCGAGCACGTCCTGATCGGCGATGCTGCGCCCGCGCTCCTGCTGCTGGCGCTCCGGGGACCGCTGCTCTTCTTCTTCGTGCCGGCCCAGGTGCTCGTGCCGCTCGCGCGCGCGCAGCCGCTGCGCCGCGCGCTCTCCTTCGTCCTCAGGCCGAAGATCTCGCTGGCGGTCTGGGCGTCGGTGATCGCCGTCTGGCACCTCCCCGCGGCGTACGACTACACGCTTTCCCACCAGACCGTCCACGACTTCGAGCACGCCTGCTTCTTCGTCGCGGGCCTGCTCGTGTGGGCGCAACTGATCGACCCGGCGCGCCGGCACCGGCTGAGCCGCGGCGCACGGCTCGGGTACGCGGCGACGCTGTTCTGGCTCGGAACGATCCTCGCCGACGTGCTGATCTTCAGCTTCCATCCGCTCTATCCGGCATACGCAGCGCAGCCTGACCGGCTGCTCGCTCTCTCGCCGGTCCGCGACCAGCAGCTCGCCGGCCTCGTGATGATGGCCGAGCAGCTCCTCACGCTCGGAACGTTCGGCCTGATCCTCGTCCTGCCGATCGTTCGCGGACCGCAGCGGCCCGACCGCCCCGGCATCCGCCCGCGGACGCAGGTGAGCACGTTCGGGAGCGTGCGGTGAAGATCGGCATCGTCGTGCCGTACAGCTATGCCTTCTTCGGCGGCGTCGTCGAGCACGCGCTCGAACAGGCGCGCGCGCTCTCCGAGCTCGGCCACGACACGCGCGTGCTGATCGGCAACGACCCGCCCGGCCGCCTGACGGATCTCCTCCATCCGACGGCGGGCCGCTTCGATCCACCGCCGCCCCACGTGATCCCGCTCGGCCGCTCGGTGATCACGCCTGCGAACCACTCGCTCGCGAACATCGTGCTCAGTCCGTCGGCAGTGCCGCGCCTGAGACGGGCCCTCACACAGGAGCGGTTCGACCTCCTGCACGTTCACGAGCCGATGACGCCTGCGATCGCCGTCGCGGCGCTGGCGCTGGCCACGGTCCCGGTCGTCGCGACCTTCCACGCCGCCGGCCCCTCCCGGTGGCGCGGTTTCGCCGCGTCGATGTGGGGCTTTCTCCTCGACCGGATCGACGTGCGCATCGCCGTGTCGGAGGCCGCCGCCGAGACGGCGCGCGCCTACGCGCCGGGCGAGTACCGCGTGATCCCGAACGGCGTCCGCCTCCCGCCGGCCCCGGCCCTCGACGGCCGTCACGACCAGGTGGTCTTCGTCGGCCGGCACGAGCCGCGCAAGGGCCTCACGGTGCTGTTGCGCGCCTGGCCGCGCGTTCACGCGCGGACCGGGGCCCGCCTGCGCGTCATCGGCGCCGATCCGCTGGCCGTCCGCTACCTGATGGCGCGGGAGCGCCTGCCATCGGAGGGTGTCGACCTGCTCGGCGTGCTGCCCGGCGATGAGCTCGACGGGGAGCTCGCACGGTCGAAGCTGCTCGTCGCTCCCTCGCTCGGACGCGAGAGCTTCGGCATGGTGCTCACGCGCGCGTTCGCGGCGGGCACGCCGGTCGTCGCCTCCGACATCGACGGCTATCGCCCTGTGGCGGGGGAGCACACCGGTGCGCTCGTGACGCCCGGTGACGTCGACGCGCTCGCCGGGGCGACGATCGAGTTGCTACGCGACGAGGCTGCCCGGATCGCGTGCGCAGCGTCGGCCCGCGCCGTCGCAGAGCGCCACTACGCCTGGCCGCGCATCGCAGGCAGGCTCGACGACGTGTACCGCGCCCTCGCCCCGATCGGCGACAATGCCGGGACCCGAAGCACGCTCGCCGACGAGGCGGGAGCGGCCGCGTGAGCACGACCGCCGGACCAGGCACTCTGCTTGTCGTCCCGTCCGTGCCCACCCACCAACGAGAGAGGAGCCAGAACCGCTCGTGACCCAGACGCACCAGCCCTCCGATCGAGGCGGCACCGTCGCCGGTCGCACGCGTCCCGGCGCCGCGAACATCGACCGCCTGCTCCACGAGATGGATGCCCTGATCGACGCCGACGACTCCGCCGACCGCCGTCTCACCGGCGCGTGGAAGAGCTTCGACGACATCAATGCCGCCGCGAGCGCCCACGCGTGGGACGCGTACAGCGTCGACCTGACGACCGACGCGGCCAGCTACCTCCGTCTCGACCGGCGCGACCAGCAGGCGCTCCTGCGCCTCTTCGGGACGATCTACCGCGCCGAGGCGGTCGTCGACGACTGGATGGACAGGATCGTGGCCGCCATCCCGACGTCGGGCGAGGGCACCGACGGGCCGATGGGATTCCACGCCATGCGCACGGCGCTGATGACCCAGGAGCACGACGAGAAGATGCACCGCGGGAGCCTCAGGCGCATCGCTCAGGAGGTCCTGCGGATCCGTCCGGACGAGATCGAGCGGATCGCGCGCTCCGCCAACAACTTCGTCGCCGAGACACTCTTCGCCCGGTTCGACCGGCAGATGGCCGGCCTGCTCCGGCCGGGGCGTCCGATCGATGACGTCTACGTGGCGATCTTCGTCTACGGCGTCCTCAGCGAGGACGTGGTCGCGAACAGCGACGTCGTGATCCGGCGGGCCAAGGAGAACAGCAAATACGACGAGTACGACCTGCCCGGGATGAAGCAGGGGCAGACGAACGTGCGCCGGGACGAGGGGAGGCACGTTCGCATCGCGGTGCTCGCGACCCACAAGTTCCTCGCCGAGCACGGGGACGCGGCCGCTTCGAGGCTGGTGGCGGTGTGCGGCGAGTACCTCGACCTCGCCGACACGATGCTCCGCCAGGCGAAGGCATCCCACGGCCTCATCGATGCGCATCTCAGCGAGTCGTACGGCAACGACGTCGACTCGCTCTACTACTACGTGATGAACATGAAGCGGCTTGCAGCCCGCCTCGACGAGCTCGGCCTCGCCGACGGCGTTCGGGAGGTCAAGCGGCGCGTCGACGTCGCGGTCTCCGAGTTCACCGATGCGGACGGGCACCCGGTGATCGACGAGCCGAACCGGCTGTTGCGCACGTTCGGGCCGACGCTGCTTCGGTTCAACGCGCCCCGGCTCGACTGACGAGGCGTCGGAGAAGGGCGAGCACGTGCGGCCAGAGCTGCTACCGCGCGCGCGCTCGCGTCAGGTACGAGCAGCCGGCACGCGCACGCCAGGCCGCGCCGTCCTCGGGCCTGAGGCAGAGCCGCGCGATGATCTCGTCGTCACTCTCGATGCTCCGAGCCTACGACGTGTGCCCGGCGCTGTCAGAGCTTCGCGTAGACGACCTTGCCGAGCCGGAGCACGCTCGCCGTGCCGGTACCCCCGTTGACCCACACCTCGGCCCAGCGCGACCCCTTCTTGAAGGTGACCGCGATGAAGGACGTTCCCGGCCTGGTGTTCGTCGCCAGCTTGGCACCGGCCCCGAGGCCGGCCGCCGCCTTCAGCTTCGTCCCGGCGGGCCATGCCGGGAGCTTGTAGGACTTCGGTGCCACCGACACGATCAGCCGCGCCGACGCGTACGTCCAGGAGCACGTCTTCACCGTGACGCCGTGGCTTCTCTGTGACCCCGCGGTCCCGTACTCGGGCGTGTCGGACGAGGCGCCGAATGCGACGTTGATCGGCCCGGGCGGGACGGCGCACGGATCGAATTGCGCCGCGCGGGGGGCGGCCGTCGCCGGAACGACGACGAGCAGGGCGAGGACGGCGAGCGCCGCGACCGGCAGGGCGAGCCGGCGGACGAGTGTGGTGGCGTCGGTTCCCATGAGGCGCCGGAGTGTAGCCGGTCGGCCGCGGCGTTGGAAGCCCCGCGATAGCTCAGGACCTCTCAGCCCATCGCCAAGCCGCCGCGAGCCACCGCCGCGGAACGTCCGAGCACCCGGCCGCGGGCGTCGAGCGCCTGGACCGCGAGGTACGGCGCGTCGGTCGGGACCTGCAACGCCGTCTCGAACCCGGTCTTCGCGACACTCGGCCCGGCCGGGCTCAGGTTCTCGGCGTTGATACCGGCGAGCGCCCGCCAACGCGCGACTGCCGTCGCGCCGTTCCAGCTCGCGTACAGGGTTGCACTGTCCCCTCCACCTTCCGCCACCGCAATCGCCGGGCGCGTCAGCGGCGTGCCGGTCCACGTGAACCGGTACGCGCGGTAGGAGTCGTCGCCCTTGGTGAAGGTCGCGTCGAAGACCACCTTGCCCGTCGGCGAGAACTCGGTCATCCGTGGAATCGCACCCCAGCCCACGAAGGTGTCGCCGTCCGCGAGGACCTGGACGTTGCCCTGGCTGCCGGCGAGCACACCGGTCGTGAACGACCGAACGAGCGTCGCGGTCATGGTCTGCATGTCCAGGCGCAGGCGAATCGCGCGGGAATGCTTCCCGACCGCCGGGGCGGCCTCGTCGTCGAAGATCGTGATCGTTCCGTCGGGCTGCAGGCGCGCGTCGTGCTGCCACGCGAACGACACGCCGTGGCCCATCTCGAAGCTGCTCTTCTTCCCGCCTAGCCGCCAGACGATCGCACCGGTGCGCTCGTCGATCTCGTAGGCGGCGTGCGTGTTGCGTGCCGACACGAGCAGCCTGTCACCCGGTTCCGGATCGACCGAGTTGATGTGGAAGTAGTCGTACGGCTCCGCGGCGTCCTTCCCGGTCTTCGGCGGGGGCGGGCTGTACGACTCCGAGAGCGCGACGTGATCGAGGCTGTGCCAGGAGAAGAGCAGCCGGCCGGTCTTGACGTCGATCTCCTCGACCAGCCCGTCGACCGCCTTCCCGTGGACGGGCCCGCCGACCGACGAGAGGTTGCGCGGGACGACCCGGAAGACGGTGATCAGCGCGGTCCCCCGGGGCGTCAGCTGGAACTCGTGTAGATCGGCCGTGTCGGGGCCGAAGCTCGCGTCCACCCGGGCGATCTCCTGGTACGAGCTCGAGTAGATGACGCCGTGCCCGACCCCGGAGCCCTTCACGGGGGCCTCCGGCGGCCCCTCCCACCAGGTCAGCACCGGCCGTCCCTCGTACGTCTGCACCCGGAAGTCGGTCGCCTGCCCGGGGACCGGCTTGAACCACACGAGGTGGCCGCCGCCGTCGAGGATCTCCGGTCCCTTCGCAATCGCGTCCTGCTTCGGGGCGATGAAGACGTAGCCCGGTGCGGCGTCCGGGGTCGAGGTCACGACGGTGACGACCGGCGGCGTCAGGTCCGGGCGCGATCGGAAGTGAAGGGTCTGCTGCGCGTCGCTCGAGCCGCCGCAACCGGCGGCGGCGAGCACGCCCAACCCCGCGAGCACCGGAGCAACGGCCCGGAGCACGACTCGGCACCGGCTTGGAAGTAAGGTCATCTCATGCCCGCCACGACGATGCTGGCCGCACGCTACGCCACCGCCGGCCCCGACGCAGGGATCCTCGAGGTCGTCGAGCTGCCGAGGCCGCAGGCGGGCCCCGGCCAGGTGCTGGTGCGAATCGCGGTCGCCGGTGTCAATCCGACCGACTGGAAGTCGCGGCGCCGCGGCGGCACGACCGAGGGCTTCGACGCCGTCGTGCCCGGCCAGGACGGTGCCGGCGAGATCGTCGCCGTCGGAGGCGGCGTCGACCCGGGCCGCGTCGGCGAACGCGTGTGGCTGTTCGAGGGGCAGTGGCGGCGCGCCGAAGGGACGGCCGCGCAGTGGATCGCGATCGACGCGAGCCGGGCCGTTCCGCTGCCGGACGGCATCTCCTTCGACCAGGCGGCCGGCCTCGGGATCCCGGCCATGACCGCGCACCGCTGCCTCCACGCGGACGGGCCGGTCGCGGGCACCGGCGTCCTCGTGCACGGCGGCGCGGGCGCGGTCGGGCACGCCGCGATCGAGCTCGCCCGGTTCGGAGGCGCCCGGGTCGCGGCGACCGTCAGCTCGCAGGAGAAGGCGCGGCTCGCCGAGACAGCCGGGGCGGAGCTCGTCGTCGACTACCGCCGCGAGGACGTCGCGAGCGCGGTAGGCGGGTGGGCGCCGGACGGCGTGTCGCGGATCGTCGACGTCGACGTCGCCGGCAACCTCGACGTCGACACGAAGGTGGTGGCGCCGGGAGGCGCGATCGTCGGCTACGCCGTCCGGCCGGAGCCGGTCGTGCTCCGGCGCGACCTGATGGCGAGAAACGTCGTGCTGCGCTTCGTCCTCGTCTACTCGATGCCCGAGGACGCCAAGCTCGCCGCCGTCGCCGACATCGACGCCGCGCTCCGCGCCGGGGCGCTGTCGCCGCTGCCGTCCTTGCGCTTCCCGCTGGCCGAGATCGCCGCCGCGCACGACGCCGTCGAGAACGGGGCCGTCGGAAAGGTGCTCGTCGACGTCTCGTGATGTACGGCTCGGTGCCTGGCACCAAGGTGCCAGGCACCCGTCCTACGGTCGCACCGCCGGTTCGAGCCGCTCGACGAGCTCGCCGATGCCCGCGACGACCTCGTCCGGCCGCTGGAGCGCCGGCAGCCTTCCGAGCGGCCTCGAGCCGCTGATCCCCGTCTGCACGAGCACCGTGTGCGCACCGCCGAGATTGCCGAGAGCGATGTCGAGTGCGACGTCGTCGCCGATCACGGCCAGCTCGCCCGAGGGCAGCCCGATGCGGGCGACGATCTCACGCACGGCCACGCGCGAGGGCTTGCCGACGATCGCCGGCCGCGCCCCGGTGACCTTCGCCAGCGCCGCGGTCACCATGGCGCCGCGGCTGAAGATCGGCCCGTCCGCGCCCGAGTAGGCGGGCACGTAGCTCGCGGTCAGCAGGCGGGCGCCCGCCGTGATCGCGCGCGCCGCGTGCTCGAGCTCGGCGAACTCGAACGAGACCGGATGCGCGACGAAGACCACGTCGAAGCGGTCGGAGGGCTCGACCAGCCGCACTCCCGCACCGGCCAGGCGCTCGTGCGTCGCGGGCGTGCAGAACGCCAGCACGCCGGCACCCGCATGGCTGCGGTGGAGAAACGAGATTGCGCAGCAGACGGGAGTGAGCACCTCGTCGTCGTGGACGTCGAGTCCGCCCTCGCGCAACTCTCCCGCCAGCACCGACGGAGCGACGTGGCTCGCGTTGGTGAAGACGACGAGCGGCCTCCCCGACGCGCGAATCGCCGCGAGCAGCTCGGGTGCGCCGTCGATCGGCTCGTGCCCCGACCGCGTCCGCTGGATCAGCGTCCCGTCAAGGTCGAGCACGAAGCCCTTCGCGTCGCGGAAGGCGCTCACCCGCGCCGCCACAGCAGGTTCGTGTCGCCCTTCCTCAGGCTGAGGTAGGTGATCTCGTGCCGGCGCTGGAGCTCACGCAGGAGCCCGACCAGCGGACTCAGCTCCTCCGGCCCGGAGGCGACGCGGCCGGCTCGCCGGCGGCCATCGCGTCCACCTGCTCGGCCGGCATGGTCAGCCGGAGCAGCAGCTCCTCGTCGGAGATGCGCTCCCCGAAGCGAGCGTGCGCGCCCTCCAGGCTGAGCGGCTCGACCTGCCGCAGCTCGGCCGCCCGCGGCAGCGAGAGCACACGGTCGGCGACGTCGGGAGCAGGCGGCGCCGGCGGCTCGCCGAAGTGGCCGAGGAAATAGCGGACGATCTCGTCCGGGACGTCGGTGTAGCGCTCGGCGCCACGGTGCAGGGCCATCACGTTCATCACCGCCTGCGTGACGAGGAACTGCGCGTACGGCGTGACGACGATCGGATAGCCGAAGTCGGCCCGGACGCGCCCGATCTCCTCGATCGACTCGTCGAACAGCTCCGGCCGTCGCAGCTCTTCCAGCTGGCGGCGCATGGTCGTGACCACGCCGCCCGGCAGCTGGTGGTGGTAGTAGCCCGCGTCGTACTCGGCCGGGACGCCGAGCGGAAGGCCCTTCTCCATCGCCAGCCGGTGGAAATGCGCGGACACCTCCCCCAGCGCCTCGGGGTCGAGCCCGTGCGCGAAGCCGGAGGCCTCGAGATTGCGCAGCGTCGACTCGGTCGACGGCTGCGAGGTCCCGTGCGCGAGCGGCGCCACGGCCGTGTGCAGCGTGCCGAAACCGAGGCGCGCCCCTTCCACGTACACGAGCGGCGCCAGCCCGATCGTGCAGTGACTGTGCAGCTCGACCGGCCGGCCCGCGAACGCGCCGAGGAAGAGCGGCGCCAGCTCGCGCACGCGGTCGACGGTGAGCAGCCCGCCCGGGTCCTTCAGGTAGAGGCGGTCGACGTCGCGCATCGCCGCGACCGCGGCGGCGCGTGTCGCGTAGTGCGCGTCGTCGTGGACCTCGCTGACGGAGTAGGTGAGCCCGATCACCACCTCTTCCGCCCCTTCCTGCCTGGCGAGCCGCGCGCTCTGCGCAAGGGCGCGGGGGTCGTTCATCGGATCGGCGATCTGCACACGGCGGATGCCGTTCCGCATCACCAGCCGAAACGCGAGCCGGATCACGTCCTCCTCGGCCGGCTCCCACGAGATGAAGCGCATCCCCGTCGTCAGGAAGGTGAGCAGCGTGCCCGGCATCGCGGCGCTCATCAGCCGGATCCGCTCCCAGGGATCCTCGCGGTGGAAGCGCACCGAGACCGCCATGTGCGTGCTCGAGGTGAAGTCCAGCGCGCGGTAGCCAACCCGGTCGAGCGCCGGCGCGATCGAGACGACGTCGGGCGTCGTGAGCCCGGTCGCGCCCCAGAGGCTCTGGTTGCCGTCGCGCGTCGTCGTGTCGACGAGCTCGATCGCCTTCATCCGACCTCGATGCGGAAGAGCGGCTGCCCGTGCTCGACGAGCTCGGCGTTCTCGGCGCAGACCTCGACGATCGTTCCTGCGACTCCGGCTGCGACCGAGTTCATCATCTTCATCACCTCGATCAGGCAGACGACCGTGTCCGCCTCGACCCGGGCGCCGACCTCGACGTACGGCGTCGCTCCCGGCGCTGGGGCACGGTAGAAGACACCGAGCATCGGGCTCTCGACCGGATGCGTTCCGGCGGCCGGCGCCGCGGGAGCCGTCGGCTCCGGCTCGTCGTCCGCCGCGCGACCGCCGCGCCGGACGTGAAGCTGGAGCCCGGGCGTGTCGATTCGCAGCTCGTCGAGCGACGACTCGTCGATCAGCCGCAGGATCTCCCGTACATCCTCGTCACTGAGACTCACGCCCGCTCCTCACCGGACGACCTGACCCCGAGCGCCGACATCACCATCGCGAGCGCCGAGTCGCCGGCCGGCGCCGCCCCGTGCGGCGCGGTCGTCGTCACGGGCCGCGCCTGGAGCACGTACACCCGGCCGGCCGCGTCGATCGCCCACTCCACGTCCTGATGCGTGCCGAAGTGGCGCTCGACCGCGCGCGCGACGTCGAGTAGCCGCGCCAGGTCCGCGGCGTCGAGACACGCAGCCTCCGCCCGCTCGCCGGGCACCTCCAGGCGGCGCGTGCCGTTCCCCGCGCGGTCGGGCCGGTGCTCGACCACCTTCGGGTTGATCGCGCTCCGCACGACCTCGCCCGTCACCTTGCTCACGAGGTACTCGTCCGGGGTGACCTCCCCGCCGACGACCGCGAGCCCGAGACCCCAGCTGGCGTCGATCGCGACGACGCTCGGATCCCCGCTGACCGGATTGCACGTGAACAGGACGCCGGCGACCTCGGCGTCGACCATGCGCTGGACGGCCACGCCCATCGCCGGAGCCCGCCCCCGGTCGCCGGGTCGCGGGTGGTAGGTGAGCGACGGCGCGCTGTACAGGCTCGCGAAGCAGCGCAGGACGGCCTCGCAGAGCTGCTCGCCGCCCCGGACCCAGAGCACGGTCTCCTGCTGGCCTGCGAACGTCGCCTCGGCGCTGTCCTCGCCGAGCGCGCTCGACCGGACCGCCACGGGCGGCTCGGCCTCCTCCGCCTCGGCGCCGATCTCCGCGTAGCGCTCGAGCAGCTCGCGCCGCAGCGCCTCCGGCAGCGCGGCGGCCGCGATCGCGGAGGTCAGCTCACGCGAGGCGGCCTCGACCGCGGCCAGGTCGCCGGTGTCGAGGTTCGCGAGCGAGCGGGAGACGGTCTCGCCGAGACCGCTCGCCTCCAGGAAGGCATCGAAGGCAAGGGTCGAGACCGCGAACCCGCCGGGGACGGGGATCCTGCCGGCGAGCAGCTCGCCGAGCCCGGCGCTCTTGCCGCCGAAGAGCGCGTCGTCCCGCAACCTGAGCTCGGCGAGCGGCCGCGTCGCCTCGTGCACTCAGCTCCCCTCGTCGAGGATCTCGACCACCCCGGTCCCGCCGTCGACCCTGAGCAGCTGCCCGGTCTTGATCACCGCGGTCGCGCGGCCCGTGCCGACCACCGCCGGCTTCCCGTACTCGCGGGACACGATCGCGGCGTGCGACATCACGCCCCCGATGTCCGTGACGGTGGCCTTCACCTTCGGGAAGATCGGCGCCCAGGCGGGCGACGTGATCGTGCAGACCAGGATCTCGCCGTCGACGACCGAGCCGAGCTGGGTCGGGTCGTTGAGGACCCGCGCGCGGCCCTCCGCCGTCCCGGCCGACGCCGCCGCGCCCTGCAGGCGGCGCGGCGCGCCCTCGAGCGACGCCGCCCACTCCTGCAGCCGCTGCGGCGTCACTCCCCACAACATGACCGCCATCGGGTCGTTGACCGACTCGGGCATCGCGCCCAGCGCCGGCGGCGGCGTCCACTGCTCGAGGCGCGCCAGCAGCTCCCGCCGGCGCGCGACGATCGGCGGCCAGTAGTCGGGCCCGAGCGGCGGGCCGCCCGTCGCCCACATCAGGCAGAGCTCCTCGAGCGCCGACATCGCCTCGTGCCGCCCGAGCTGGAAGACGTCCTCCTGGTCGGCGAGCCAGCCGTGCTTCGCGAGCACGGCCCCGAACTCGCGCACCTTGTTGTAGTAGCTCGTGAGGAACCAGTAGTCGCAGTAGAACTTGTGCTCCTCCACGTACGGAAAGACCGTGCGCGAGAGGCCGAGCAGCTCGGCGAACGGCCCCTTCGCATCCTCGGGCAGCAGCTCCGCGTAGCCGTCGGCGAGACGGTCGCGGTCGGCGCGCAGCTGCTCGACGGGGCGCTCGACGTCCTCGCCCGCGACGAGCGCGGCGACGTGTCCGACGAGCGAGGCGTAGGGGATCGTCGGATCGTCGAGCCAGCTGCGGTAGTAGTGGTAGAGCCCGTCGCCCGTGGCCATGTTGAACCACGGGTCCTTGACCTGCTCGAGCTCGGCGAGCCAGGCGCGGCCCGCCTCGGTGCCGGCGAGCTCGGCCTCGATCTCCACGGGCGTCCTCCCCTGGGCGAAGACGTTCGCGAGACCGGTGTCGACGGCGATGCGCGCGAGGCGGCGCAGCTCGGCGTCGGGGCGGAAGAGCATGACGTCGATCCCGGCGATCATCTGCGCGATGTGCTGCTCGGGGATGTCGGGCAGGTGCGCGCGGCAGAACTCGGAGAACGTCAGATAGGCGCCGTAGCCGAGAAGCAGGAACTCGAAGTGGTGGTGCCACATCAGCTCGCCGAGCCGAAGCGTGCGCTGGTAGCCGTCGAGCAGCGGGAAGTAGCTCGCGACTCGGTCGTTCTCGAAGACGAGCTCGTCGGGCTCGTACTCCGGGAGGTCGGACACTCGGACCGCGGCGAGCTCGGCGATCAGGTTCTCCATCTTCGTGCGCCACCCCGCGTAGAGCTCGTCCCAGTTCGCGAAGTAGTGGCCGGCGCGGCGCTGGAAGTACTCTGCCCGCTCGGCGATCTTCGCCGGGTCGGTGACCGGATTCACGGTGATGTAGACGTAGCCGTTGACGATCCTGTAGTCGACGCCCATCGCCGGCGGCACCGCGAACGCGCGGTTCTGCCAGGCGCCGACCGCGTAGTAGGGGCCGTCGATCGAGACGATGTCGAACGCCGGCATCGGCATCGGGAAGTGCATCGAGTTCCAGAACCAGAGGCGCCCCTCGTCGATCTCCCGCCGCTCCTCGGTGAAGAGCGTGTAGTACGGATAGAGCTCCTCCCACCCCTCGCAACCCGGCGGCGTCTCGATCGAGAACGGGCTGGGAAAGGCGCGGGCTGCGCCCGCCGCTGTCGTCGTCATTTCGAACGCTCCTGTTCCGGCCTGCCGGGGGGCGGGCCTGCCGTGAGCCTAAACGGGGCGACCCCGCCCGGCCAAGGAGGAGATAATCGCCCCCTTGCCCCGCACGTCGTCCCTAGCCGCCGTCCGCCGCCGCATCCCCGGGCTGACGCTGATCGAGCACGAGCTCACCGTGCCCCTCGACCACGACGAGCCCGACGGCGAGCAGCTCACGGTCTTCGGACGAGAGCTGATCGGCGACGCGCGCGGCGCCGACGGATTCCCCCTGCTCGTCTTCTTCCAGGGCGGGCCGGGGTTCGAGGCGCCGCGCCCGCTGAGCGAGCCGCCCGCACCGACATGGCTCCACCGCGCGCTCGAGGACTATCGCGTGCTTCTGCTCGACCAGCGCGGCACCGGCCGCTCGACCCCGGTCGGCCGACTCGGCGGGCGGAGCCCCGACGGGCAGGCCGCCTACCTGACGCACCTCCGCGCCGACTCGATCGTGCGCGACGCCGAGCTCATGCGGCGGTCGCTCGGCGCCGAGCAGTGGTCGGTGCTCGGTCAGAGCTTCGGCGGCTTCTGCGTGCTCGCCTATCTCTCCGCGTTCCCCGAGTCGCTGCGCGAGGCGCTGATCTGCGGGGGACTGCCGCCGATCGGCCGCCCGGTCGACGACGTCTACACGCTCACGTATGCCGAGCTGCGCGAGCGGTGCCGCCGCTACTACGAGCGCTACCCGGACGACCGCGAGCGCGTGCGGGCCGTCCATGCGCGCATCGCCGACGGTGGGATCATGCTCCCGACCGGAGAGCGTCTGACCTCGCGGCGGTTTCGCCAGCTCGGCCTGATGCTCGGCATGAGCGACGGGGCGGAGCGGCTGCACTCGATCCTCGAGCTCCCGGTCGACTCGCCGGCGTTCCTGCACGACGTCCTCCACGGGAGCGACTTTCCGCGCAACCCGCTGTACGCGGCCGTGCACGAATCCTGCTACGCGGACGGCGTCGTCACCGCATGGTCGGCCGAGCGCACGATGCCGGACGAGTTCGGCGACGGCGAGCTGTTCACGGGCGAGCATGTCTATCCGTGGATGTTCCAGGACTACGAGCTGCTTCACCCGTTGCGCGAGGCGGCCGACCTGGTGGCGCACCACCAATGGCCGCGGCTCTACGACGAGGCGCGGCTCGCCGCGAACACGGTGCCGGTCGCGGCCGCGATCTACGCGAACGACATGTACGTCCCGCGCGCGCTGTCCGAGGAGACGGCCGGCCGCGTGCGCAATCTCCGGCGCTGGCTCACGGACGAATACGAGCACGACGCGCTGCGCGCCGACGGCGCCCGCGTCCTCGACCGGCTGCTCGCGCTCGCCCGCGGCTGAGAAGAGTCGGAGACGGGACGCCGTCCCCGGCGCCCCGCCTCACCGCAGGCCGACGGAGCCTCAGATCTCCGCTCGGTCGGGGTAGCCCTCCCAGCGTGCCGTCAGCGCATAGAGGACGATGATGTTCAGGGTGATGATCACGAGCGACCACAGCGGATACGCGCTCGCACCAAGCCAGCCGAGCTGGGCGATGATGTTGAGCGCGACGACAACGATCGTGAGCCAGCGCGCCCAGCCCGAGCCGCTCCACAACGCGAAGCCGGTGAGCACGAGCACGACGCCCCACAGCATCGTGATCCAGCCCCAGGTCGTCGTGTCGAAGACGATCAGCTGGTTCCCGTGGATCACGTAGTACTGACCGCGGATGACCGCGATCAGCCCTTCGAAGAAGTCCAACATCCCGACGATCAGCATCACGACGGCCGCGAAGCCGATCCAGCCTGCCATCGGTTGTTTCACCACTTACCACCTCCACCTTCGGGTCTTCGTGGGCTCCCGATGGCGGTTCGACAAACGCGGCGACACTCCTACGCCGGGTAGCGCCAGGGTGTCCTTTCGAGGCCGTTGTCGTAGACTTCCAAGCCTGGCACCGAAGACCTCAGTGACGCCGGCCGCGAAGCGGCTCGACGAAGCGATCCGCGAGGGTCGCCTGAAGCGCGAACAGCTGCGCCGGCGGCGGCCCACGGGCAAGGCGACGGCCGAGCGCCACCATCCGGCCGAGCTCGCCCGGAGCGCATAGCCGGTTCCGGGCGCCTCGAGATCGAGACGCCGCACGGCACGGCCGCGGCGCACGTCTCGCACACCGACGATGCGCACGGCGTGCTCGTGCTGGGGCACGGTGCGGGCGGCGGCATCGCGGCGCGCGATCTGGCGGCCGCGGCGGGCGCGGCCCGGTCGGCGGGCTTCGCGGTCGCGCTCGTCGAGCAGCCGTACCGCGTCGCCGGCCGACGGAGCCCCGCGCCCGCGCGCCTGCTCGACGCCGCCTGGATCTCGGTGCTCGAGCAGCTTCGCGCCGGCGAGCTCGCCGGGCTCCGGCTCATCGCGGGCGGGCGCTCTTCCGGTGCACGGGTCGCCTGCCGTACCGCCTCGGCCGTCGGCGCCGCCGGCGTGCTCTGCCTCGCCTTCCCGCTCGTCCCGCCGGCGCGCGCAGGCAAGGAGCCGGGCCCGAGTCGCCTGCCGGAACTCGACGCGGTGACGGTGCCCATGCTCGTCGTCCAGGGCGCGAGCGACCGCTTCGGCATGCCTCCGGCGTCGGCGACGCGAACCGTGGTACAGGTGCACGGCGACCACAGCCTGCGCACCGACCTCCTCGCGGTCGCGGCGGCCGTCGGCGACTGGCTGCGAACCCTCTAGCATCGGCAGCGTGAGCTGGGACGAGCGCATGTCCGAGCGCTACGCGGAGTGGTCCGCGCCGATGACCGACGACATTCCCTTCTATGTCCGCCTTGCATGCGAGGCAGACGGGCCCATCGTCGAGCTGGCGGTCGGCAACGGGCGGGTTGCGGTGCCGGTCGCGGCCGCCACAGGCCGCCGCGTGATCGGCATCGACACGTCGCCGTCGATGCTCGAACAGGCGCGCGCCGCCGCGGCGGAGGCGAACGTCGAACTCGACCTGCGTCCCGGCGACATGCGCGACCTCGAGCTCGAGCAGCCGGCCGCCCTCGTCTACTGCCCGTTCCGCGCGCTGCTCCACCTGCACACATGGGCCGACCGCCGCCGCACGTTCGAGCGCGTCGCCGCGGCACTTCGCCCGGGCGGGCGCTTCGCCTGGAACGTCTTCGCATTCGATCACTCGATCGCGGCGGAGCACGACGGCTCGCACCGGCCCGACCCGGTGCCGCACACGCTCCACTACTCGGTGGGCGACAACCGCGTCGACATCGTCCTCGACGGCGGCGGCACGAGCTCGCTGTGGTGGGCGACCAGGAACGAGTGGCTCGGGCTGCTCGACGTCGCCGGCCTCGAGCTCGAGACGCTCGACGGCGACTTCGAGGGCAACCCCGTCGACGACGAGAGCCGCGAATACGTGTTCGTGGCACGGCGGTCGTGAGCGTGCGTGTCGCCGCCGCCGCGCTGCTGCTGCTCGTGCTCGCGGGGTGCGGCGGCTCGAAGCACGCCGCGACGACCACGAGCACGAGCACGACCCAGTCGTCGGGCACCGTCTGGCTCTGCCGCCCCGGCCAGGCGAACGACCCCTGCCTCGCAGGCCTGACGACGACGGTCTTCCGTCGCAACGGGACGAGGCAGGTCGTTCCGGCGGCGCCCGCCAAGAGCCCCCCGGTCGACTGCTTCTACGTCTATCCGACGGTGAGCAACCAGCACACGGTCAACGCGAACCTCCAGGCGGGGCTGCGGGAGACCGCCGTCGCCGTCACCCAGGCCTCGCGCTTCTCACAGGTCTGCAACGTGTACGCCCCCGTGTACCGCCAGATCACGCTCGGCGCGCTCGACCACCCGAGCCGGATCACGCTCCCCGACGCGCTCCTCGCGTACGCGAGCGTGCTCTCCGCATTCCGGGACTACCTTGCGCACGACAACCACGGACGCGGGATCGTGTTCATCGGGCACTCGCAGGGCGCGTCGATCCTGATCAGGCTGCTGCAACGGGAGGTCGACGACAACCCGGCTCTGCGGAAGCGGCTCGTCTCGGCCCTCGTGCTGGGCGGGAACGTGACCGTCCGGCAGGGTGGCACCGTGGGCGGGGACTTCGCGCACATCCCCGCGTGCACCTCGGCCACCGAGACGGGCTGCGTGGTCGCCTACTCGAGCTTCGCCACGACGCCTCCGGTGAACAGCCAGTTCGCCAGGACCACGTCCGACGCCGGGGTACCGCTGCTCGCCACCCGCAGGCCCTCGGGCGCCCCGCTGCAGATTCTCTGCGTGAACCCGGCGGCGCCGTCCGGCGGCAGCGCGCCGCTCGACCCGTACCTGCCCTCGTTCGCGTTCGGCGCCTTCTCCGCCGCGACGACACCGGCGGTGCAGACGCCGTGGGTCGCCTTCCCCAGCGCCTACACCGGCCGCTGCACGTCCTCGGGCAACGCGACGTGGCTGCAGGTCACGCACGTGCCGGGCGCCGCGGCAGGCGCGGGGCTGACGCGCGCCCAGCAGCCCGAGATCGGCCTGCACGTGCTCGACGTGAACATCGCGCTCGGCAACCTCGTCCGCCTCGTGCGCTCCGAGGCTGCGGCGTACGACAAGCGCTAGGTCGAGCCGCCGAGGTCGTCGAGCTCGAACTTCGCGTGCACGGCGCGCACCGCGGCCTCGACGTCGTCCTCGGCGACCACGCACGAGATCCGGATCGGCGACGTCGAGATGATCGCGATGTTGATCCCGGCCTCGGCGAGAGCGTCGAACATGTCGGCGGCCACACCGGGATCCGATTTCATCCCCGCCCCGACGAGCGAGACCTTCGCGATCCGGCGGTCGGCGGAGACGCCTGCAGCGTCGAGCGCTGCGGCGGCGTTCTGGAGCACGGGTTCTGCCCGGTCGAGGTCGTTCTTCGGGAGCGTGAACGAGATGTCGGTGCGCCCCGCCTCCGAGACGTTCTGCACGATCATGTCGACGTTGATCCCGGCCGCCGCGAGCGGGCGGAACAGCGCCGCGGCGATGCCGGGCCGGTCGGGCACGCCGGCGATCGTCACCTTTGCCTCCGATGTGTCGTGGGCGACGCCGGACACGATGGCGCGCTCGAGCATGTCCTCCTCCTTGACGATCCAGGTGCCGTCGCCTTCGTGGAAGGACGATCTCACATGGATCGGAACGCCGGCGTTGCGGGCGAGCTCGACGGAGCGCAGCATGAGGACGCGGGCGCCGCAGGCGGCGAGATCGAGCATCTCCTCGTAGGAGACGGACGAGAGCTTCGACGCGGCCGGGACGATCCTCGGGTCGGCCGTGTACACGCCGTCGACGTCGGTGTAGATCTCGCACACACCGGCCTTCAGCGCGGCGGCGAGCGCGACCGCGGTCGCGTCGGATCCACCCCGGCCGAGCGTCGTCACGTCACGCCCGGGCGAGATGCCCTGGAAGCCGGCGACGATCGCGATCTGGTCGCCGGTGAGCGCACGGCGGACCGGGTCGACGCGCACCTCGACGATCCGCGCCTTGCCGTGCTCGCCGTCGGTCACGATACCCGCCTGGTCGCCGGTGAACGAGACGGCGTCCAGCCCGAGCTCGTTGAGGGCGATCGACAGCAGCGCGATCGAGATCCGCTCGCCCGCCGTGAGCAGGACGTCGAGCTCGCGCGGGTTCGGTCGGCTCGAGAGCTGCCCGGCCAGATCGAGCAGGTCGTCGGTCGTCGCGCCCATGGCCGAGACGACGACACAGACCTCGTCGCCGGATTCCGCCGTCGCCGCGATCCGGCGCGCGACCTTTCGGATCCGCTCGGGATCCCCCACGGACGTCCCGCCGAACTTCTGGACGACGAGACCCACGGCCACACTCTACGTGTGAGCTTTCTCCCTTCGCCACGTCTCGGCGTTCAGCTCGTTCGGCGGTCCGGCCGCGAGGATTCCCGGACGCGCGTTAGGGCCAAACCCTGATGACTCCAGGACGGCCCTGGGCGAGAATCGGCCCTGGGAAGGGGGTGTAGACGATGTCGACGATGTCGCACGAGCCGTCGCGGGCCGTTCGCGAGCCGTCGCGGTGGTCGTCGTTCCTGCGCGTTCCCGAGATGTGGGCGTCGCTCGCGATAACGGCCATGTGGGTCGCCGTTTTCATCACCGCGATCTGGGGGCCGGACGCACGGTTCACCAGCAACGACGGGAACAGCTCGACCATTCCGACCGCGATCTTCGTGACGGTGTTCGCGTTCCTCGGCACCTGGGTCGTGGCGAGGTACGGCTTCAGGCAGAAGAAGACGGACTGACCGGACGGGTCTGGGCGGGCTCGCCGGCAACGAGCCTCGCGGATCGCCGTTCGGGATCCGAGAAACGAAGCGGCTCGGTTCGCCTTGGTCCCCTGGCGTACCCGTTGACCGTTTCTTTATCTTTTGAAGCCCGTGACCGAGATCCGCATCCCTCCGGTGCTCCGGCCCGACGCGGCCGGCAACCGCTCGGTCGCGGTCGACGCGTCGACCGTCCGCGAGGCGCTCGGGCAGCTCGTGGCCGAGTACCCGGCGCTCGAGAGCCGGGTGCTCGAGGGCGAGGGGGTGCCGAGCTTCCTCAACGTGTTCGTGGACGGCGACGACGTGCGCCTGCTCGACGGCCTCGAGACGCCCGTGGCAGCGACCTCGACGATCCTCCTCCTTCCCGCCGTCGCAGGCGGAGCGGGCTAGCTGGCGGCACTCGGCCCTCGCTCCTGACCGGCTCCCGATGAGCGACACCGCCGCGCCGCTTCGCCGCGACGTCCGCCTGCTCGGGACGATCCTCGGCGACGTCCTCGTCGAGCAGGAAGGCAGCCGGCTGCTGGAGCTGGTCGAGCGGATCAGGACTGCGACGCGGTCGGCACGGCGCGAGGGCACGGTGGCGAGCGCCGGGGTCGTCGACGACCTCGAGCCCGACGAGCAGGCGCTCGTCCTGCGTGCGTTCAGCCTCTACTTCCAGCTCGCGAACCTCGCCGAGCAGCACCACCGGCTGCGCCGCCGCCGCGAGGATGCCCACGACGGACGCGTTGCACGCGAGTCGCTCGAGGACGCGTTTCGCCGGCTCTCCTCCGTCCCGCAGGACGAGCTCGAGGCGCGCGCCCGCGGGACGTCGATCCGGCTCGTCCTCACCGCCCATCCCACCGAGGCGACGCGGCGAACGGTGCTGCTCGCGCACATCCGCATCGCCGACCAGCTCGTGCAGCTCGACGACCCGAGACTGTCGGCCGGCGAGCGCCGCGCCGCCGAGCAGCGCATCGCGGAGGAGGTGACGCTGCTCTGGCAGACCGACGAGGTTCGCCACGACCGGCTCCGTGTCACGGACGAGATCCGGCACGGGCTCTGGTTCTTCGAGCACAGCCTGATGTCGGCCGCCACCGACCTCGTCGGCGAGTGGCGGCAACGAATCCCCGGCGCTCCGCCGCCGGTGTCCTTCGGCAGCTGGATCGGCGGCGATCTCGATGGCAACCCGGCGACCGGCGAGGCGTCGATCCGCGAGGCGCTCGGACGGGCGTGCGCGCTCGCACTCGCGCGCTACCGCGCCGAGGTGCGCGCGCTCGCGGTCGCGCTGGCGCCGGCGCGCTCCCTCGTCACCGTGTCGGAGGAGCTCGAGGCGTCGCTCGCACGCGACGCGGAGGAGCTGCCGGGCTACGCGGCCGAGATCGGCGCCCGGAACGAGCTCGAGCCGTACCGCCGCAAACTCTCGTTCATGTGGTGGCGGCTCGGCAACGACGGCTACGACCGGCCCGAGCAGCTGCTGGCCGACCTCGCCGTGATCCGCGCCAGCCTGGCGGCGAACGGGGGCATCCGGATCGCCGACGGCCGGGTCGCGCGGCTCGAGCGGATGGTCGAAGTGTTCGGGTTCCACGTCGCGGCGCTCGACGTGAGGCTGCACGCGCGCGACCTCGGGAGCGACCGCGCCCTGGAGGCCGTCGAGGCTGCCGCCGAGGCCCGGCGGCGCCACGGGACGCGCGCCGTCGACACGCTGATCGTCTCGGGGACGTCGAGCGCCGCGGACGTGCAACGCGCGCTCGCGCTCTCGGACGAACCGCTGTCGGTCGTGCCGCTGTTCGAGACGATCGACGATCTCGACCGCGCGCCGCAGATCCTCGACGAGTTGCTCGTGGACGCCCGTTTCGCCGCCCGTGTCGAGGAGCACGGAGGGAAGGCGGAGGTGATGGTCGGCTACTCCGACTCCGGGAAGGACGGCGGCTACCTCGCGGCGCAGTGGGCGATCTACCGGGCGCAGGAGCGGCTCGCAGAGGTCGCGCGGTCGCGGGGTGTCGAGCTGACGATCTTCCACGGACGCGGGGGCAGCGCCGGGCGCGGCGGCGGCCCGACGCATGCGGCGATCGCCTCGCAGCCGGCGGGGCACCCGCCGGGTCATGTGAAGCTCACCGAGCAGGGCGAGACGATCTCGTTCAAGTACGGGCTCGAGGGACTGGCCCGCCGCAACCTCGAAGCCGCGCTCGCCGGGACGCTCCTGGCCACGTTCCCGGAGCGGACGGGCACCGCACCGTCCGACGCCGACCGGCTGGTGCTCGACCGGCTGGCCGTCGACTCCCGCGCGGCCTACCGCCGGTTCGTCTGGGACGACCCGGGCTTCGTCGAGTTCTTCCGCGCGTTCACGCCGGTCGGGGAGCTCGCGCTGCTCGAGATCGCGTCGCGGCCGGCGCGGCGGCCCGACGACGCGGACTTCCTCGCGTCGCTGCGCGCGATCCCATGGGTCTTCTCCTGGACGCAGAACCGGGTGCTGCTGCCGGCGTGGTTCGGCTGCGGCACCGCGTTCGAGGCGGTGGGGGCCGGCACGCTGCGCGACCTGTATCAACGGCTGCCGTTCTTCCGCACAGTCGTCGACAACCTCGAGATGACGCTCGCGAAGTCGAGCCTGCCGATTGCGCGCGGGTACCTCACGCTGGTCGACGACCCGGCGCCGTTCGCGGCGATCGCGGCAGAGCACGAGCGGGCGGTGGCGGGCGTCCTCGCGGCGACGGGGGTGACGCGGCTGCTCGAGCGCCAGCCGATGCTGCGGCGGTCGATCGACCTGCGCAACCCGTATGTCGATCCGATGAATGCGGTGCAGGTCGGCCTGCTGCGCCGCTTCCGGGCGGGCGACCCGACGGCGCAGCTCCCCCTCCTGCGCTCGATCGCCGGGATCGCGGCCGCGCTGCGCAACACCGGCTGAAACGGCGCTAGTCCGGCGGCTGCGGCGACTCGATGTGGAACCGCCCCTTCATGTTCCGCTTCCCGTGCAGAGCGACGTGGTAGCGGTACCAGCCGTAGACGGGGAAGCCGACGTAGAAGTGGACGCGGCCGCCGGGCCTGACCACGACGGACTTCGACGCGCCCACGACGAGGTTGTGGCTGCGCTTACCGCGGTTGTGCAGGTAGAAGTCCACGAAGGTGACGTCGCGCACGCGCTTTCGGCTGAGCTTGATCGAGTGGTCGGTGATGACGACCTTGACGAGCGTGTGCGGCCCAGGTCCCGTGGTTGCAAGGGCAACTCCCGCGACGACCGCTCCGACTGCGACGGTGCCCGCCGTGAGTGCCGTGACGAGCTTGTACCGCGCCGCCCGGAGCTCGATCTTCACTTCAACGACTTGATGTAGGCGACGATCGCGCGGGCCTCGGCGTTCGTGACCTCGCCGGCGGGGATCGCCTCCTGCATGACGCCCGGGTCGTAGCCGGCGACCTGCAGCTCGCTGGGGTCTTGAATGACGCCGATCAGGTAGGAGTCGGTCGCCTTGGTGGTGCCGCCGCCGGTCAGGTGGACGGTCGAGCCGGCGAGCCCCTTCCAGGTCGGTCCGGTCGACTTCGTGCCGCTGATCGAGTGGCAGCCGGTGCAGCTGTACTTTGCGGCGTCCTTCTTGCCGGCTGCGACCAGGGCCGCCGTCACGGGCACCGTCACCGATCCGCCGCCGGCCGCCGGCTTCTCGAGCTCGAGCGTGCCGCCGAGCTCGCCGCTCGGGTGCTCTTTGGTCGTGACCGACACCGTTGCCTTGCTCCTCAACACCGTCTCGAGCACCGCTCCGTGGAGGGCGGTCGTCTTGTGGACGCCGCTCCTGCACCCGCGGGTGCAGAGGCGGACGAGCACCTTGCTGCCCCGGCGCAGCTGCACGCCGGTCGCTCGACCGCTGAGCCCCGTGTACGTCAGCTTCCAGGTCAGCGTGCCGCTCGTCGAGGTGTCCTCCTTGACGGTGCCGGTGATCACACCCTTGCCCGACCCGTGCCTCGCCTCGAGCACTGCCGAGGCCTTGTAGGTCTTGGCGGCCACCTTCGTGTGGATCACCTTGCCCGACGGCGCGAGGACGTACCAGAAGCCGCCGTTCAGGTCGATTGCCTGTCCCTTGGCCTGCCCGGCCGCGGTGTCGCCGACATAGGTGTACAGCGGCCAGCCGTGGTAGGTGACGACCCTGCCGCCGGCCGGATCCCGGTCGCTGCCGGCCAGCGATGCCTTCGCGTTTCCCTTCGTCTCGATCTTGGCGCCGTGCGGAAGCTTCACGGGCGGCCAGACGACCGCGCACGTGTGCTTGCAGGTCACGCGCTTCCGCTTGTCCGGCACGAACATGTAGAGCGTCCGACCCTTGCCGTCGACGAGGACGGTGCCGAGCCCGGTCAGCTTTCGGGTCTGGATGACCACCGTCTTCTTCGCCGCCGTCTCCTGCAATCGCGCCCATGCGCCGGCGACCACGAGCAGCGAGGCAACCGCCGCAAGACCGACAACGACCGGAAGCCGTCTCTTCGACACATCTCCGAGCCTAGGAATCGATGCGTTAGCCGCGCATTCAGCCTCGCTGGCGATCCCTTCACATTCGATCGAAATGAGCTGCGCTAGGTGATCGCGGCCAGGTCGAACCGCGGCCGGTAGGTCGCCTCGAAGGCGTCGATCGCCGCCCCGAGCTTCAACGTGCGCCCGATGTCGTCGAGACCCTGCACGAGCGTCTCCTGTGAGTGCGCGTCGAACGCGAACTCGACCCGGAGGCCGTCGGGATGCGTGATCACGAGGTGCTCCATGTCGACCGTCAGCTCGTTGCGACGCTCGACCGCCTCGCGCAGGCGGGCGACGTCGTCGGCCGGCAGGGCGACCGGAGCGAGCCCCGTGTTGACGGCGTTCGTCCGGAAGATGTCGCCGAACGACGGCGCGATCACGACGCGGAACCCGAAGTCCTCGAGCGCCCACGCCGCGTGCTCGCGCGACGATCCGCAGCCGAAGTTGCGGCCCGCGATCAGGATCGGCGCCCCGCGGCTCTCCGGCCCGGTGAGGACGAACTCGGGATCGCGCATCCAGTCGAAGAACAGGAACTCCCCGTAGCCCGTCCGCTCGATGCGCTTCAGGAATTGCTTCGGGATGATCTGGTCGGTGTCGACGTCGGCACGATCGAGCACGACCGCGCGGCCGGTGACGGTGCGCAGGGCCCTCATGCCAGCTCCCGCACGTCCGCGAAGCGGCCCTCGAGCGCCGCCGCCGCCGCCATCGCCGGCGAGAGGAGGTGCGTGCGCCCGCCCGCTCCCTGCCGGCCCTCGAAGTTGCGGTTCGACGTCGAGGCGCACCGCTCGCCCGGCTGGAGGATGTCGGGGTTCATGCCGAGGCACATCGAGCAGCCGGCCCGCCGCCACTCGAACCCGGCCGCCCGGAAGATCGCGTCGAGCCCCTCATCCTCTGCCTGTAGCTTCACCTGCGCCGACCCCGGGACGACGATCGCGTGCACGCCGTCGGCGACGCGCCGGCCCTCGACGACCCGCGCCGCCACGCGCAGGTCCTCGATGCGCGCGTTCGTACACGAGCCGATGAAGACCTTGTCGATCGTCACCTCGACGAGCGGCGTGCCCGGAGCGAGGTCCATGTAGCGAAGCGCCCGCTCGACGGCCTCGCGCTGGTCGGGATCGGAGAATTCCGAGGGGTCGGGCACGACGCCGTCGACCGGCGCCACCATCCCCGGGTTCGTCCCCCATGTCACCTGCGGCTTCAGCCTCGAGACGTCGATCGTCGCGGTGTCGTCGTAGGTCGCGCCGTCGTCGGTCCGGAGCGCGCGCCACTCGTCGAGCGCGGCCTCCCAGGCCGCCCCGGCGGGAGCGCACGGCCGGCCCTCCAGGTAGGCGAACGTGACGTCGTCGGGCGCGACCAGCCCCGCCCGCGCCCCGGCCTCGATCGACATGTTGCAGACGGTCAGGCGGCCCTCCATCGAGAGCGCGCGGATCGCCTCGCCGGTGTACTCGATCACGCGGCCTTGGCCGCCCGAGACGCCGATCTGCCCGATCGCCGCCAGCACCATGTCCTTCGCCGCCAGCCCGAACGGCAGCTCGCCCACGAACTCGACCCGCATCGTCCTCGGAAGCGCCTGCGGCAGCGTCTGCGTGGCCAGCACGTGCTCGACCTCCGACGTGCCGATCCCGAAGGCGAGCGCGCCGAGCGCGCCGTGCGTCGACGTGTGGCTGTCGCCGCACACGATCGTCATGCCCGGCTGCGTCAGCCCGAGCTCCGGCCCGATCACGTGCACGATCCCCTCGCGCCCGTGGCCGGTCTCGAACAACAGCACGCCGAATTCCTCGCAGTTCCGGGCGAGCGCCTCGAGCTGTGCGCGCGCCAGCGGATCGGTGATCGGGCCGTGATGAGTCGGGACGTTGTGATCCATCGTCGCGACGGTGAGGTCCGGACGCCGCACCGAGCGCCCGTTGACGCGCAGCGACTCGAACGCCTGCGGGCTCGTCACCTCGTGTACGAGATGGAGGTCGATGTAGAGCAGTGCGGGGGCGCCGGCCTGCTGGTCGACGACGTGGGCGTCCCAGATCTTCCGAAACAGCGTGCGTTCGCTCACTTGACCTCCGCGGGGTAGGAACCGAACAGCCGCAGCTCGCGCGTCTCGTTCCGCAGGTCGCGCAGCGCCGGACGCACCACCGGGTCGAAGACGTGGCCGTCGAGCACGACGTCGAATCGGTAGCGCCAGGGCGAGTTCGGCAACGGGCGGGACACGAGCTGCACCAGGTTGACGTTGTAGCGCGCGAACGCGCCGAGAGCGTGGAAGAGGGCGCCCGGCCGGTGGTCGGTGACGAACGAGAGCGCAGTGCGCCAGCCGTCGGCGCCGGCGACCTGCGTGTAGGGGGCGAGAGCCACGAAGCGCGTGAACGCGGCGGGCCGGTCGCCGACGTCGTCGGCGACGACGTCGAGGTCGAAGTGCTCCGCCGCCTCGCGGCTCGCGATCGCCAGGACGGACGGATCGCCCGACTCGGCGACCTCGCGGGCCGCGTCCGCCGTGGTGGCGGACGGGATGCACCGGACGGCGAGGTCGGCGAGGAGGTCGCGGCACTGGTCGAACGCTGCGGGGTGCGACCGCAGCGTCGTCGCGCCCGCGAGCGTCGCGCCCGCGAGGCCGACGACGCAGTGGCGGATCGGGAGCGACGTCTCGCGCACGATCGAGAGCGGGGCCTGGTAGAGCAGGTCGTGCGTCTCGGCGATCGGGCCGACGAGCGAGCTCTCGATCGGCAGCACGCCCAGGCTCACCTCGGCCGCCGATGCTGCATCGACGACCGCCGTGAAGCTCGGCAGGCCGATCGTGCGCACCGCGTCGGGGACGAGCACCGCGGCGGCGGCGCCGCTGTGGCTCCCGACCGGGCCGGGGTAGCCGACGGTCACGGTCACCGCGCCGACACCGCCTCGTCCGTCAGGCAGGCCAGGACGGCGTCGGTGAACGAGCTCGTCGTCGCCCCGCCGCCCAGGTCGGGCGTCGGGTGCGACACGAGCGTCCGCTCGACCGCCGCGACGAGCCCGGCGGCGAGGTCGCGCCGGTCGAGCGCATGCTCGAGCAGCAGCGCGAGCGACCGCAGCATCGCGGCCGGGTTCGCGACGCCGGTGCCGGCGATGTCGGGCGCCGACCCGTGCACCGGCTCGAAGATCCCCGGCCCGGCGTCGCCCAGGCTTGCCGACGCGGCCAGGCCGAGGCCGCCGGTGACGGCGGCCGCGATGTCGGAGAGGATGTCGCCGAAGGTGTTCTCCGTCACGATCACGTCGAACCGCTCGGGATTCGTGACGATCTCCATCGCGGCGCTGTCGACGAGCGCGTGCCGCAGCTCGACCTCCGGGTAGCCGGCCGCGACCTCGGTCACGACCCTGCGCCAGAGACGCGACGTGTCGAGCACGTTCGCCTTGTCGACCGAGACGACCGAACGGGAGCGCGTGCGCGCGAGCTCGAACGCGCGACGGGCGATGCGCTCGACCTGCGATGGGTGGTACTCGCAGGTGTCGAAGACGGTGCCGTCGGCGAGCACCCCACGCCGGCCGAAGTAGAGCCCTCCGACGAGCTCGCGCACGATCACGAGATCGACCTCGTCCGATGTCGCCGGGCGCAGGTTGGCGTACACGTCGAGCGCCTTGCGGAGGCCCATCAGCCCGGCCTCGGGCCGAACGGCGCCCCCGTCCCACCTCGGGCCGCCGACCGCGCCGAGCAGGACGGCGCGCGCTCCGAGGCAGGCCTCGAGCGTGCGGGCGGGCAGGGGCTCGCCGGTCTCGTCGATCCCCGCGCCGCCGAACGGCAGGCGCAGCACCTCGACGTCGACAGGGAGCTGCTCGAGCACCCGCAGCGCCTGGTCGAGCACCTCCGGCCCGATGCCGTCGCCGGGCAGGCTGGCGATCAGCTCCGTCAATCGGCCACCTCCCGCTTGACGAGGTCGAGCACGAAGCGGTGCAGCTCGGCGAGCCCGTCCTCCGACAGCGGGCCGGTATTGACGCGCTTGAGGTACTGCGCGAGCCACGCCTCGCGCGCCGGATCGAGGAAGTCGATGCCGCGCTGCTCCTTGTAGCGGCGCAGCTTCTCGACGGCCTGGATGCGCGCGTTGACGATGCCGAGCAGGCGGACGTCGAGCGCGACGATCTCGTCGCGGAACGACGTGATCACCGGGTCGACCTGCGGGGCCGTGTTCTCACGCTCGGGAGCGGTCACACCACCACCCCCAGCTCGGCGAGCAGCTCGTCGACGTCGGCGGCGATCTCGGTGCCCGCGCGCACGTCGACCACCTGCGGCGTCTTCAGACCGGTTCCGGTGACCAGCACGACGACGCGGTCGGTCTCGCCGAGAGCGCCCGTCGCAGCAGCCGCCCGCAACGCGCCCACCGTCACGCCCGCGGCGGTCTCGCCGAAGACGCCGGCCGTCGATGCGAGCAGCGCCATGTTCGGGCCGACGTCGGATTCCGGAACGGCGTAGACGGCGCCGCGCGACGTGCGCGCGGTCGCGATCGCGAGGTCGCCGTCGGCCGGCGCGCCGATCGCCAGAGACTGCGCCACCGTCGCGGGCCGCACCGGCGAGACCGGGCGCTCGTCGGCGAACGCGTGCGCGACCGGTGCACAGCCCTCGGCCTGCCCGCCGTAGAGACGCGGGCTCTCGCCGACGATCAGGCCGAGCCGGCGGAACTGCTCGAACCCCTGCCACAGCTTCGTGAACAGCGATCCCGAGGCGATCGGTGCGACGACGGCATCGGGCGCCTCCCAGCCGAGCTGCTCGGCGATCTCGAACGCGAGCGTCTTCGAGCCTTCCGCGTAGTAGGCGCGCAGGTTGACGTTCACGAACGCCCAGTCGAGCTCGCCGGCGAGCTCGACGATCAGCCGCGAGCAGTCGTCGTAGCTGCCGTCGACGGCGTACATGTCCGCACCGTAGACCCCGGTCTGCAGCATCTTCTCCGGCTCGACCGAGCTCGGGTAGAGCACGACCGAGCGCATCCCGCTGGCGGCGGCGCGCGCCGCAACGGCGTTGCCGAGATTCCCGGTCGATGCGCAGGCGAGCGTCTCGGTCCCGAGCTCGGCCGCCTTGGCGGCGGCCACCGCGACCACCCGGTCCTTGAACGAGTGCGTGGGATTCGCGTGGTCGAGCTTCAGCCACACCTCCCCCACGCCGACGGCGTCCGCGAGCCGCGGCGCCGGCACGAGCGGCGTGAGCCCGGGCCCGCTCGCCGCGTCCTGCGGTGCCGGCACGGGGAGCAGAGCCTCGTAGCGCCAGAGCGACCGCGGACCGGCTTCGATGCGCGCGCGTGTCGCCCGGCGGGCGACGTCGGCCCAGTCGTAGACGGGCTCGAGCGGCCCGAAGCAGCGCACGCACGTGCCGCTCGCGACCGCCGGGTACTCCGCCTCGCAGACGCGGCACCTCAACGCATCGACAGGCATCTCTCCTCCTCGCCCCTCATGCGGTTCGCGCTCCCTCGGACGCCGAGCCGACGCTTGCCGCGTACTTCGCGAACACCCCCGACGTGTAGCGAGGCTCGGGCGGCCGCCACGCAGCGCGGCGGCGCTCGAGCTCCGCGTCGTCGACCTCCATGTCGAGCCGGCGCCTGTCGACGTCGACCACGACGGTGTCGCCGTCGCGCAGCAGCGCAATCGGCCCGCCGCGGTACGCCTCCGGCGCGATGTGCCCGACCATCAGACCGTGCGTCGCGCCCGAGAAGCGGCCGTCGGTGATCAGCGCCACCTCGTCGCCGAGCCCCTCGCCGACGAGCGCGGCGGTGACGTGCAGCATCTCGCGCATGCCGGGGCCGCCCGCGGGGCCCTCGTAGCGAATCACGACGACGTCGCCGGGCGAGATGGAGCGGCTCTTGACCGCGGCGAAGCACGCCTCTTCCGAGTCGAAGACGCGTGCGGGGCCGCGGTGATGGAGCCGCTCGTGGCCCGCGAGCTTGACCACGCAGCCCTCGGGCGCCAGGTTGCCGCGCAGGATCGCGAGCCCGCCGGTCGGTGAGAGCGGGTCGTCCCACGAGACGACCACCTGCTGGCCTGGCGTCTCCTGCACCGCCGCGCCGACCTCGCGCATCGTGCGGCCGTCGACCGTGCGCGCCCCGGCTTCGAGGAGGTCGCCCTCGACGAGCTCGCGCACCACGAGCCCGACTCCGCCCGCCTCGTACAGGTCGGTGGCGACGAAGCGCCCGGCCGGCTTGATGTCGACGACGATCGGCGTGCGCGCGGAGATCGTGTCGAAATCGTCGATCGAGAGCTCGACGCCGGCCTCGGCGGCGATCGCGAGCAGGTGCAGCACGCCGTTCGTCGAGCCGCCCGAGGCGGCCACCGCCGCGATCGCGTTCTCGATGGCGGCGCGCGTGAGGATGCTCGACGGCTTGACGTCTTCGAGGACGAGCCGCATCGCGAGCTCGCCGGCGCGCTCGGCCGCCTCCTTCTTCGCCGGATGGTTGGCCGGGATCTCGTTCAGGCCCGGGGCGCTGATGCCGAGGAAGTCGAGCACCATCGCCATCGTGTTGGCGGTGAACTGCCCGCCGCACGCGCCGGCGCCGGGGCAGGCGACGCTCTCGAGCTCGTGCACGTCCTCGTCGGAGGCCGTGCCCGCGGCGTGCGCGCCGACGATCTCGAAGACGTCCTGGATCGTGACGTCCTTGCCGCGGTACCGGCCCGGCGCGATCGAGCCGCTGTAGAGCACGAGCCCCGGCAGGTCGAGCCGCGCGAGCGCCATCACGCCGGCCGGGATCGTCTTGTCGCAGCCGACGACCACGACGAGCCCGTCGAACAGGTGGCCGCGCGCGACGAGCTCGATCGAGTCGGCGATCACCTCGCGCGAGACGAGCGAAGCCCGCATCCCGACGGTGCCCATCGAGACGCCGTCGGAGATCGAGATCGTGTTGAACTCGAGCGGCGTCCCGCCCGCGCGCCTGATTCCCTCCTTGACGTGGTGGGCGAGCAGCCGGTGGTTCAGGTTGCACGGCATCGTCTCGATCCACATCGAGGCGACGCCGATCAGCGGCTTCGCGAGGTCGTCGTCGGTGAAGCCGACGCCTTTCAGCATCGCGCGCGCCGGCGCACGGTCGACGCCGTCGGTCAACGCCGCGCTCTGCCGCTTCGCGGGGTGAGTCCTGTCGTACGGCCCGCTCATACTCCGCTCCGGCGCCGGCGAAGCCGGCACCTCCGCTTTTTTTCGCCTCCGTCGAGCCTACGGCTCATACGACCCGTGCCCCCTCTCTCGCGACGCGCAGCCGCAGCACGGCGGCATCGTCGGGAAGCATCGTCTCGAGCTCGCGCGCGACGGCGCCCGCGCGCTCGGGCTCGGCCCACACGACGACCGAGGGCCCGGAGCCCGAAAGCGTGATCCCCGCGGCGTCGGCCGGCGGATGCTCGCGCAGCGTGCGCAGGAACGGCGCGCCGTCGATGCGGTACTGCTCGTGCAGGCGGTCGGAAAACGCGTCTCCGAGCAGTCGCGCGTCACCCGACGCGATCGCCGCGCCGAGCAGCGCCGCGTGCGCGGCGTTCACCGCGGCGTCCTCGTGGCTGACCGTCGCCGGGAGCCCGTTGCGCGAGCGCGCGGTGTTCGTGCGCACGGACGGCACCGCGAGGACGGGCGTGAGTGGCAGGTCGGGCGCGATCTGCACGACGCGCCGGCGGCCGTCGCGAACCCAGGTCACCGAGACGCCTCCGAGCAGCGCGGCCGCGAGGTTGTCGGCGTGCCCCTCGAGCTGCTCGCCGAGCGCGAGCAGCTCGGCAAGATCGAGCGGGCGATCGGAGACCGTCGCGCCGGCGACGAGGCCGAGCGCGATCGCCGCGGCGCTCGAGCCGAGCCCGCGCTCGAGCGGGATGCGGTTGACGAAGCTGAACCGGTACCGGTCGGGCGCCGCCACGAGCGCGAAGGCGCGCAGCGACAGATGGCCGGCGTCGGCCGGCAGCTCGCCCGCGCCCTCGCCCTCGAGCTCGACGATTGGGCCGTCGCCGACCTCCGCCACGACCGCCTCGTTCCACAGGTCGAGCGCCGCCGCGGCCGAGTCGAACCCGGGACCGAGGTTGGCAGTCGAGGCGGGAGCGACGACCCGGAACGTCACCCGAGCTCCTCGAGGATCGCCTCGAGCGTCGCGTCGACCGTCGCCGACGAGGACTGGTCGACCGCGTCCGTGTCCTTGAGCCCGTGGCCGGTGACGATCGCCACGGCCGTACCGCCGCCACCGGCGCCCAGCCGGGCGAGCGCGGCGACGCCGGCCGCAGAGGCCGGCTCGCAGAAGACGCCCTCCTCGGCGGACAGCCGCTGCCACCACGTGCGCAGCTCCTCCTCGGCCAGGGTCACGACCTCGACGCGGCCCGATGCGACGAGGCGGGCGACCTCCTCGGCGTGCGCCGGCTCGGCGATGCGGATCGCCGACGCCCAGGTCGTCGCCCGCTCGGCCGCCTGGCCGACGACGAGCCGCGACGGCGCCCCGATCTCGTCCAGGCCGAGGGCGACGGCGCGCACGTTGCCGCCCCCGCCGTAGGGCAGCGCGATCACGTCGGGCGCGACGCCGAGCTGGTCGACGATCTCGTGCGCCACGAGCCTCTGCCCGTGGAGCCGGTTGTGGTCGGGGCTCGCGGAGTTGACGAGCACGTACCCCTCGCGGGCACCCAGCTCGAACGCGAGCCGCAGCGCGTCGTCGAAACTCCCGCGCACCTCGATCACGCGCGCGCCGGCCGCCTTCGCCTGTGCGCGCTTCGCCGACGCGGTCGCGCCGGACGGCGTGAGCACGACCGCCTCCAGCCCGGCCCGTGCGGCGTAGGTCGCGGCGCTCGCAGCGGTGTTGCCGGTCGACGCGCAGACGACCGCACGCGCCCCCGACTCGGCCGCCCGCTCGACCGCGACGACCATCCCGCGGTCCTTGAAGCTCCCGGTCGGGTTCAGGCCCTCGCACTTCAGGTGCAGCTCGAGCCCGAGCACGGTCGACAGCCGCCCGGCGTGCACGAGCGGCGTCGCGCCCTCGCCGAGCGAGATCGCCGAGACGGTCGTCGTCAGGCCCATCCGAGCTCCGTCACACCGCGCTCCGACACCACCGGCAGCGGCAGCGACCGGCCGTGGACCTCCGGCAGGCTGCCGAGCGCCGCGAGCGCATCCTCGATCGCGCCCGCGCGCGCCTCGTGCGTCACGACGTGCAGCGCGGCGCCGGAGCCGTTGGCGTGCTGGATCAGTCGGGCGATCGAGATCTCCCGCTCGGCGAGCTCCTCGGCGACGCGGGCCAGGGTGCCCGGGCGGTCCTCGACCGCGAGGCGGAAGTAGTAGGGCGACCTGCTGTCACCCGCGGGCAACTTCGGGAGCTGCCGCCACGCGGCGTCGTTCTGCAGGAACCCCGTGCCCATCGTGCCGAGCACGCTCGTGATGTCGGCGACGACGGCGGAGGCGGTCTCGATGCCGCCGGCACCGGGACCCTCGAGCGTGATCTCGCGGATCGCGTCGCCCTGCAGCATCACCGCGTTGAAGGCGCCGTCGACCTTCGCCAGCGGATGCTGGTGGTCGACGAGCGCGGGGCGGACATGGACGTCGAAGTGCCCGTCCACCAGCCGCGCGGTGCCGATCAGGCGGATCACCATGTCGAGCTCGCGCGCGGCGGCGACGTCGAGCGGGTCGATCGTCGTGATGCCGGAGTAGTCGACGTCGTCCAGGCCGACGCGCGCATTGAAGGCGACGGTCGCGAGGATCGCCATCTTGGCCGCGGCATCGGCGCCGGACACGTCGTCGGTCGGATCCGACTCCGCGAACCCGAGCTTCTGCGCCTCCGCAAGCGCCTCGTCGTACGTGCTGCCTGCCTCCATCTCCGTGAGCACGAAGTTGGTCGTGCCGTTCACGATCCCGAGCACGCGGTGAACGTTCGTGACGACGAGCGACTCGCGTAGCACCTTGATCACGGGGATCGCGGCGCAGACGCTCGCCTCGAAGCGGAGCTGCACGCCCTGTGCCGAGGCGGCCGCGAAGAGCTCGGCGCCGCGGCGCGCGACCAGCTGCTTGTTCGCGGTCACGACGTGCCGGCCCCGCCGCAGCAGCTCGAGCACGTAGTCGCCCGCCGGCTCGAGCCCGCCCATCACCTCCGCGACCACGGCGATCGACGCGTCGTCGGCGATCTCCCGGAAGTCGCTCGTGAGCACGCCACCCGCGGGTGGGAACTCACGCTCCTTGCCCGGATCGCGCACGAGCGCCTTCACCACCCGGAGGCGGTGGCCCGTGGCCCGCTCGATGTCGTCGGCCGACCCCGTCAGCAGCCGGTTGACGGCCGCGCCGACCGTTCCGTAGCCGAGGAGCGCAATCGGGACGTCAACGGGCTCCATGGACCTCCGCGGTCTCCTCGCGCACGTTCAGCGCGCGCAGCCGGGCCCCCACCTGCTCGAGCTGGGTCTCCGCCAGCTTGCGGCGATACTCGTCGAGCGAGGGCTGGCCGCGGTCCATCTCCTCGATCCACTCCCGTGCGAACGACCCGTCGCGGATCGCGGCCAGGACGGCGCGCATGTTCTCGCGTACGTGCTCGTCGACGACCTTCGGGCCGACGGTGTGCGAGCCGTACTCGGCGGTGTCGGAGATCGAGTAGTGCATCCGCTCGATACCACCTTCCCAGATCAGGTCGGTGATCAGCTTCAGCTCGTGCAGGCACTCGTAGTACGCGATCTCGGGCTGGTAGCCGGCCTCGACGAGCGTCTCGAACGCGAGGCGGATCAGCTGCGTGACGCCGCCGCAGAGCACGGTCTGCTCGCCGAACAGGTCGGTCTCCGTCTCCTCGGCGAAGGTGGTCTCCACCATCCCGGCACGCGCCGCCCCCAGAGCGGCGCCGTACGCGAAGGCAAGATCGAGGGCGCGCCCGCTCGCGTCCTGCGCGACGGCGACGACGGCGGGCGTGCCGTAGCCCTCTTCGTAGAGCCGCCGGACGATGTGGCCCGGGCCCTTCGGGGCGACCATGATCACGTCGTGGCCCTCGGGGGGCGTGATCCGGCCGTAGTGGACGTTGAAGCCGTGCGCGAACAGCAGCGCGGCGCCGGGCTCGAGGTTGGGCGCGACCTCGCTCTCGTACAGCGCCGGCTGTGCGCCGTCGGGGACGAGGAACACCACGAGCTGCGCGCCGCGCACCGCCTCGGGCACCGTGCGCACGCGCAGGCCTGCCTCCTCGGCCGCCGCCTTCGAGGGGCTGCCCTCGCGCAGCCCGACCTCGACCTCGACACCGGAGTCGGCGAGGTTGAGTGCGTGCGCGTGACCCTGGCTGCCGTATCCGAGGACGGCCACCTTGCCCTCGAGCAGCCCGACGTTTCCCTGCTTCACGATCTCGGCCATGTGGTTCCTTTCGGGGTCAGACCTGCTGGACGGACGGCGTGGACGTGCGGCCGGAGGCGCTCGGACGGCGGAGCCCGACCCGGCCGGTGCGCACGAGCTCGCGGACACCATACGGGCGGATCAGCTCCTCGAACGCCTCGACCTGGTCCGGGCGGCCGACGAACTCGAACGTGATCGCATCGCGGCCGATGTCCGCGACGCGCGCGCCCGCGACCTGGCTCAGCGCGACCAGGTCGGCCCGCCGGTCGGGCGGAACGCTCACCGTGATCAGCGTCAGCTCGCGCTCGATCGACTCGTCGGGTGAGAGCTCGGTCACACGGAGCACGTTGACGAGCTTGTGCATCTGCTTCTCGATCTGCTCGAGCGAGTGCTCGCTGCAGTCGACGCGGAGGGTGAGCCGCGAGATGTCGGGCCGCTCCGTCGGCCCGACGGCGAGGCTCTGGATGTTGTAGCCGCGCCTGGAGAAGAGCTGCGACACGCGCGCCAGCGCGCCCGGCTTGTTCTCGAGCCGAACCGAAATAGTGTGGGTGCTCACACCGCCACCTCGTCCTCCGGCGCCTCGATCACGTCGACGGCGGCGGCGCCGGCCGGCACCATCGGGAAGCACTTCTCCTCCGGGTCGCAGCGGACGTCGACGACGGCGGTGCGCCCCGCCTCGAAGGCGGCGGCGAGCGCCGCCTCGAGCTCGTCCTCGGTCTCGACGGTGAAGCCCGCACAGCCGTACGCCTCGGCGAGCTGCGCGTAGTCGGGCACGGCGTGCGTCAGGTGCGTCTGCGCGAAGCGCTCGTCGTAGAAGAGCTCCTGCCACTGGCGCACCATGCCGAGCCAGCCGTTGTTCACCACGACCGCGACGACAGGCAGGCGCTCGAGCGCGGCGGTGGCGAGCTCCTGGCACGTCATCTGGAAGCAGCCGTCCCCGTCGACGCAGACGACCGTCGCGTCGGGACGCGCCGCCTTGGCGCCGACCGCCGCCGGCAGTCCGTACCCCATCGTCCCGAGCCCGCCCGACGTGATGAACGACCGCGGCCGGTCGCAGACGAGATACTGCATCGCCCACATCTGGTGCTGGCCGACACCGGTCGTCCAGACGACGTCCTCCGGGCGCGACGCGGCCAGGTCGCGGAGCGCCTCGACCGCGGTCTGCGGTTTGAGCACGCCGTCGACCTTCGAGTAGCGGAACGGGAACTGCTCGCGCCAGTCCTCGACCTGGCGCAGCCAGGGCTCGTGGCGGGGCGCCCGGCCCTCGCGAAGCCGCTCGAGCTCCTTCGTCAGCTCGCTGAGCGCGACCGACAGCGGCCCGACGACCGGGATGTCGGCGTGGCGGATCTTCCCCACCTCGGCGGCGTCGATGTCGAAGTGGATCACCTGTGCGCCGGGCGCGAACGCCGAGACCTTGCCCGTGACGCGGTCGTCGAAGCGTGTGCCGACGGCGATCACCAGGTCGGACTTGTTGAGCGCCCAGTTCGCGTACTTCGAGCCGTGCATCCCGGGTGGCCCGTAGTTCAGCGGGTGCGAGTCGGGCAGGCAGCCCTTCCCCATCAACGTCACCACCGCCGGCAGCCGGCCGGCCTCGACGAGGCGGAGCAGCTCGGCGCAGGCGTCCGCGTTCAGCACGCCGCCGCCGGCGTACACGATCGGGCGCTCGGCGGCGGCGATCGCCTCGGCCGCCTCGCGGACCTGCTTCGGATGCACCTTGCGGGGCGGCTTCCAGCCGGGCAGGTCGACCTCGTCCGGGTAGGCGAACTCGAGCTCGGCCTCCTGCACGTCCTTGGCGACGTCGACCAGCACCGGGCCCTGCCGGCCGGTGCGTGCGACGTGGAACGCCGCCTTCATCACGTGCGGCAGCTCCTCGACATCCTGCACGAGCCAGGAATGCTTGACGATCGGCATCGTGATGCCGGTCGCGTCGGTCTCCTGGAACGCGTCGGTGCCGATCAGCGACGACTTGACCTGGCCGGTGACGCAGACGAGCGGGGTCGAGTCCATCCAGGCGTCGGCGATCGGCGTGACCAGGTTCGTCGCACCGGGACCGGATGTCGCGATCGCGACGCCGACCTTGCCGGACGCGCGCGAGTAGCCCTCGGCCATGTGGCCGGCGCCCTGCTCGTGCCGGGCGAGCACGTGCCGCACCGAGGTGCCGCGCGCCATCGCGTCGTACGTGGGCAGGATCGCACCGCCCGGAATGCCGAAGGCGACCTCGACGCCCTCGTGCTCGAGGCAGCGGAGGATCGCGTCCGCGCCGAGCATCTTCGTGCGGCCGGTCACCGCCACACCTCGTCGAAGTGGTCGACATCGGTTCGCGTCCGCGGCAGCAGCTCGAGCACCGCGTCGGTGAAGGACCGCGTGTCGCGCAGCCCCCCGCTCGAGCGCGTCGTCGCCTCGCCGACTGCGCGCTCGAGCGTGCGCGACGACGCGCGACGCTCGAGGCCCTCGGCGAGCAGGAGCGAGGCCGTGAGCAGCATCCCCGTCGGGTCGACGACGCCGAGACCTGCGACGTCATCGGCCTCCGACGCTCCCGGCGCGAACACCCCCGGGCCATCGTCCGAGAGCCATGCGTGCGCAACCGACGCCTGCGTGCCGGCGAAGTGCGCGGCCGCGTCGACGATCCCCGAGTGCAGCTGCGCCTCGGTGACGATCACGTCCAGTTGCTCCGGCTGCTCCCGCAGGCGGACGAGCGTCTCGCCGAGGCCGGCCCCTTCGACCTCGAGGCCGTCGTGGCGGGCCCGCGCCCGCTCGACCGCGGCCAGCCAGTCCGGGCTCTCTCCCACGGTGACGATCCTCCCTCGCCGGGCGCCGGCACAGGCGAAGGCGCGGTCGACCGCGATCCCGTTCGCCCAGTCGTCGACGGGGGCCGCCACGATCACGTCGCGGCGCGGGCCGAGGTGGATCCCGGCCACGCGCCACGCGAGCTGCAGGTCGGCCTTGACGCCCGCGAGAGCCGGCTCGCCGGCCGAGGCGACGAGGATCGCGTCCGCTTCGCGGTAGCCGGCCCGCGTCTCGGCCGGCAGCGGGTGGCCGGAGCGGGTCACCCCCTCCCCGGCGAAGGGCAGGTGGACGTCGTCCAGGCACCAGCCGTGGAGCCGGGCCACGCCGTCGAGTGCCCGCGTCGCCGCGGCCATCAGCTCGGGGCCGACTCCGTCACCGGCAAGGCACGCAACGGTCTTGCTCGTCATGCGGGAACCTCCGTGAACACGTCGTCGAGGGAGACCAGCGCGCCGCGATCGGCGAGCCGCTTGAACCGGCGGAAGGCGGCGTCGAGCTGGTCCGAGTCGAGAATCCGCCCGGCCTCGGCGCACGCGCGGGCGAACGCGTGCCGGCCGGAGTGCTTGCCGAGCGGCAGCGTCACCGCCGCGCCCAGATCGGCCGGGTCGATGATCTGGTAGGTGCGGCTGTCCTTCAGCATCCCGTCCTGGTGGATGCCCGCCTCGTGCGCGAAGGCGTTCGCGCCGACGATCGGCTTGTTCCGCGGGACGCCGTAGCCCGTCAGCTCGGCGACGAGCGCCGAGGCCGCCGGGATGACACGCGTGTCGACGCCGGTCTCGGCGCCGAACAGGTCGGAGCGGACGTGCAGCGCCATCACGACCTCCTCGAGCGACGCGTTGCCGGCGCGCTCGCCGATCCCGTTGACCGTGCACTCGACCTGGGTCGCCCCTGCGCCGATTCCGGCGAGCGTGTTGGCGACGGCAAGACCAAGATCGTTGTGACAGTGCGCCGACAGGCCGACGTCGTTCAGTCCGGGGCAGCGCGCGAGCATCTCCTCGAACAGGCCGCGCGTACTCGGAGGGCGATGCGTAGCCGACGGTGTCGGGGAGGTTGACGACGGTCGCGCCTGCGCCGATCGCCGCCTCACACACCCGGACGAGGAAGTCGCGGTCGGAGCGGGTCGCGTCCTCGGCCGAGAACTCGACCTCGTCGACGAGCGTCGACGCGTGGCCGACCGAGTCGGCCACCCGCTCGAGCACCTCGTCGGGCTCGAGCCCGAGCTTGCGCTCCATGTGCAGCGCGCTCGTCGCGAGCACGATGTGAACGCGCGCGCGGGGCGCGGAGCGAAGCGCGGCCGACGCCGCGTCGATGTCCTCGCGGGTGGCGCGGGCGAGCGAGGCGACCGTGGCGGCCGAGACCGCCTCCGCGGCGGCCCGGACGCCCGCGAAGTCGCCGGGCGAGGAGGCGGCGAAGCCGGCCTCGATCACGTCGACCCCGAGTCGCTCGAGCGTCGCGGCGATCTCCGCCTTCTGGTCCGGGCGCAGGGCGATGCCCGGCGACTGCTCGCCGTCACGCAATGTCGTATCGAGAACCCGGATCCTGCGCACTCATCGCTCCTCGGTCGTGCCCGCCGTGCGGGCGCACTTCTTCCGCTTGTCGGTCGGCGTGTGCGGCGTCCAACGGCCGCGTGAGTGCGTCCTCCCCCTAGAGGGGGAGAATCGAAATGACCATAAGGAAGACGACGCCGGCGGGCGCCGAAGTGCGCGGCTGAACGTCGCGAGTGGTCATCTCACCTGGCAGTCTGCCCGGGACTCCGGAGGCTGTCAAGCGCAATGCTTCATTTTCGGAAGTGTCAGCGCCGCGCCGAGGCCGTGCGCCGGCCCGCCGGCTCGACGACCATCCACGCGCGGCCGAAGCGGCGCATCTCGCGGATCACCGGAAGCAGCGCCCTGCCCTTCTCGGTCAGCTCGTACTCGACCCGCGGCGGCGACTCCGGGTAGCTCCAGCGCTTCAGCACACCCTGGCCCTCGAGCATGTCGAGCCGCTCCGAGAGCGTCCGTGGGCTGATCCCGGGGCATGCGTGCTCGAGCTCCATGAACCGGCGGGGCCCCTCCGAGAGGTCGTGGACGATCAGTGCCGTCCACTTCGTGCCGATGATCTCCGCCGTCGCGGCGACGGCACAGTTGCCGTCGTGCACGTCGTTCATCGTGCGCTTCATCGAGCGCAGTGTACTGGGCGGGAGGGCTCGCAGCTATCGAAACGAAAGTGCCGAGCGGCGCGAAGGCGACGGCACGGCGCCGTCGAGCCAGGAGCGAACGGCGGCGGCGCAATCGCGGCCCTCGCGGATCGCCCACACGACGAGCGACTGGCCTCGCCGCGCGTCTCCGGCCGCGAACACCCCGTCGGCCGACGTCGCATAGCCGGTCGTCTCCGCGTTGCCGCGCGCGTCGCGGGCGACGCCGAGTGAGTCGAGCAGCGCCGGCTCCGCGCCGAGGAAGCCCATCGCGAGCAGAACGAGCCCGGCGGGCCGCGACTCCTCCGTTCCCGGCACGAGGTCGAAGGGCGGCTCGCCGCTGTTCCGCTGCCAGTGGATGCGTTCCACCCGCCCGTCCGAGCCGGTGAGGCGCGTCGTCGAGATCGAGAAGTCGCGCGCGCCCCCCTCGGCGAGCGCGTACGAGGTGCGCAGCTTCATCGGCCAGCGCGGCCACGGCGTGAGCTCGTCGGGCCGCGAGAGCGGCGGTTCGCCGAGCAGCTCGATCTGCGTCACCGACGCGGGGCCCTCCCGGTGCGCGTGACCGACGCAGTCGGCACCGGTGTCACCGCCGCCGATCACGATGACGTGCCGGCCGGCGGCGCTGATCGCGCCACCGGCCGACCCGGAGACGACCCGTGCTCGGTCGTACAGGTAGTCCATTGCGAAGTGCACGCCGTCGAGCTCGCGCCCGGGTACCGGGAGGTCGCGCGGCACGCGCGCGCCCGACGCGATCACCACGGCGTCGAACTGCTCGCGCAGCTCGTCGCCGTGCACGTCGGCGCCGACGTCGACGCCGAACGAGAACTCGACGCCCTCGGCGACGAGCTGCTCGACCCGGCGGTCGACGAGCCACTTCTCGAGCTTGAACTCGGGCACGCCGAAGCGCACGAGCCCGCCCGCCGCCTCGTCGCGCTCGAACACGGTGACGGACTCGCCGGCGCGCGCAAGCTGCTGGGCGCAGGCGAGCCCCGCCGGCCCCGAGCCGACCACCGCCACGCGGCGGCCGGTCTTCGCCGCCGCGGGCCGCGGCGCGATCCAGCCTTCGTCCCAGGCCCGGTTGACGATCGCCAGCTCGACCTGCTTGATCGAGACGGCGTCGCCCTCGTTGATCTCGAGCACGCAGGCCGCCTCGCACGGCGCCGGGCACAGGCGGCCGGTGAGCTCGGGGAAGTTGTTCGTGCGGTGGAGCTGGTCGATCGCCTCCCGCCAGCGGTCGCGGAAGACGAGGTCGTTCCAGTCGGGGATCAGGTTCCCGAGCGGGCAGCCGTGGTGGCAGAACGGCACGCCGCATTCCATGCAGCGTGCCGCCTGCTCACGCACTCCGACCACTGGGAGGGTCCCGACGAACTCGCGAAAGTCTCCGATCCGGGCAGCCGGGTCGCGCTCGGGCCCCGGCGCGCGGTCGTGCTCCATGAAGCCGCGCAGCTTGCCCATCAGTCGACCCCCATCAGGCGGCAGCCTCCGTCTCGCGCGTCAGGAAGCCGACGCCGCCTGCGGAGACCGCCCCGGCGAGCACGCGCTTGAAGTCGTGCGGCATCACCTTGACGAAGCGCCGAAGCGCCGCGTCCCAGTCGGCGAGCAGCCGCCCGGCGACCGCCGACCCGGTGCGCTCGGAGTGCTCCGAGACGAGGCGGAAGAGCGCCTCCTCGTCGTCTTCGTCGAGCGGGTCGAGGGCCACGAGCTCGGTGTTGCAGCGCGACGCGAAGGTCCCGTCCTCGTCGAGCACGTAGGCGACGCCGCCGCTCATCCCGGCGGCGAAGTTGCGCCCGGTCGGGCCGAGCACCGCGACGCGGCCGCCGGTCATGTACTCGCAGCCGTGGTCGCCGACGCCCTCCACCACGGCGTGCGCGCCCGAGTTGCGGACGCAGAACCGCTCGCCCGCGAGGCCGCGGAAGAACGCGCGGCCTGCGGTGGCCCCGTACAGCACGGTGTTGCCGACGATCACGCTCTCCTCGGCCGCGAACGCGGCGTCCTCGGGCGGCCGGACGGCGAGCACCCCGCCGGACAGCCCCTTGCCGACGTAGTCGTTCGCCTCGCCGACGAGCGTCAGCTCGACGCCCGGCGCGAGCCAGGCGCCGAACGACTGCCCGGCGGAGCCGACGAGCCGCAGCCGGATCGTCCCGTCGGGCAGGCCGGGCCGCCCGTGCCGCCTGGTCACCTCGTGGGACAAGAGCCCGCCGACGGTGCGGTTCGCGTTGCCGAGGCGGAAGGTCCCGCGGTAGGGCTCGCCGTGCTCGAGCGCATCGCGCGCGAACGCGATCAGCTCGTAGTCGAGCGCGCCCCGAAGCGGCGAGTCCTGCGCCTGCGTCCGGCGAAGCGGCGTGCCGGCCGGGGCGTCGGGCACACGAAGGACGTTCGAGAGGTCGATCCCGCGCGCCTGCCAGCGTGCGATCGCCTGGTCCGGCTCGAGCAGGTCGACGCGCCCGACGAGATCCTCGAAGCGGCGTACGCCCAGCTGCGCCATCAGGCGCCTCGCCTCCTCGGCGACGTAGAAGAAGAACTCGATCACGTGCTCGGGACGGCCGCGGAAGCGCTCTCGCAGCTCGGGATCCTGGGTCGCGATCCCGACCGGGCACGTGTTGAGGTGGCAGGCGCGCATCATCACGCAGCCGGTCGCGATCAGCGGCGCGGTGGCGAAGCCCATCTCGTCCGCGCCGAGCAGCGCCGCGATCACCACGTCCCGGCCCGTCTTCAGCTGCCCGTCGGTCTGCACCCAGATCCGCGACCGGAGGTCGTTGAGCACGAGCGTCTGCTGCGTCTCGGCGAGCCCGATCTCCCACGGGATGCCGGCGTGCAGGATCGACGAGATCGGCGAGGCGCCGGTGCCGCCGTCGTGCCCGGAGATGAGCACGTGGTCGGCGTTCGCCTTGGCGACCCCGGCGGCGACCGTGCCGACGCCGACCTCGGCGACGAGCTTCACCGACACGCGCGCGTCGGGGTTGGCGCAGCGCAGGTCGTAGATCAGCTGCTTGAGGTCCTCGATCGAGTAGATGTCGTGGTGGGGCGGCGGCGAGATCAGCCCGACGCCGGGCGTGGTCAGCCGGACGCCCGCGATGTACGAGTCGACCTTGTGGCCGGGCAGCTGGCCTCCCTCGCCCGGCTTCGCGCCCTGCGCCATCTTGATCTGCAGCTCGTCGGCGTTCGTGAGGTAGTCGATGTTCACGCCGAAGCGGCCCGACGCCACCTGCTTGATCTTCGACCGGCGCTCGTCGCCGAACCGCTCCGGGTCCTCTCCCCCCTCGCCGGTGTTCGACCGGCCGCCGATGCGGTTCATTGCCACCGCCAGCGTCTCGTGCGCCTCGCGCGAGAGCGAGCCGAGCGACATCGCCCCGGTCGAGAACCGCTTCACGATCTCCGACGCCGGCTCGACCTCGTCGAGCGGGACACCGCCGTCCTCGGCGAAGCGGAAGCGCAGCAGGCCGCGAATCGTCGACGCGCGCGCGGCGGCCGCGTTCACGGTCTCCGAGTACTGCTCATAGGTCTCGTAGCCGCCGTGGCGCACCGCGTGCTGCAGCAGTGCGATCGTCTCGGGATTCCACTGGTGGTGCTCGCCGCCCGACCGCCAGGCGTACAGCCCGACCACGGGGAGGAACGTGTCGGCCTCGCCCGGGTACGCGCGTGCGTGCCGTGCGAGGGCATCGACCGCCAGCTGGCCGGCGCCGATGCCGCCGATCCGCGACGGAGTGCCGGTGAACCAGCGGTCGACGAGGTCCTGCGAGAGCCCGACCGCCTCGAAGATCTGCGCGCCGCAGTACGACGGCACCGTCGAGATGCCCATCTTCGAGATCGCCTTGAGCAGGCCCTTGCCGATCGCCTTGACCGCCCGCGCCCGCGCCTCCGCCGGCGTCAGCTCGAGGATGCCGTCGGAGACGAGGTCGTCGAGGGTGGCGAGCATCAGGTACGGGTTGACGGCCGCCGCGCCGTAGCCGATCAGCACCGCGACGCTCTGCACGCTCCGCGGCTCGCCCGACTCGACGACGAGCCCGGCCTGGAGGCGCGTCCCGGCGCGGACGAGATGATGGTGCACGGCCGCGGTCGCGAGCAGGGAAGGCAGCGCCACGCGCTTCGGAGCCACCGCGCGGTCGGAGAGCACGAGGATGTTGGCGCCGGCGAGCAGCGCGCCGTCGGCCTCGGCGCAGATGCGCTCGACCGCCCGCTCGAGCCCGGCCGGCCCCTCCTCGACGCCCCAGGTCGTGTCGATCGTCGCCGCGCGGAACACGTCGGAGTCGACGGCGCGCAGGCGCTCGAGCTGCTCGTCGTCCAGGATCGGGTTGTCGATCACGAGCTGGCGCGCGTGCTCGGGCGACTCGCCGAGCAGGTTCCGCTCAGAGCCGACGAGCGTCTGCACGCTCATCACCACCGCCTCGCGGATCGAGTCGATCGGTGGGTTCGTCACCTGCGCGAAGAGCTGCTTGAAGTAGGAGTAGAGGAGCGGGTGGCGCTCGGAGAGCACCGCGAGCGCCGTGTCGTTGCCCATCGACCCGACCGCCTCCTCGGCGTTGGCGGCGAGCGGGGCGAGCATCACCTTCATGTCCTCCTGCGTGTAGCCGAACGCGAGCTGCAGGCTGCGCAGCGGCTGTGAGAGCGGCCGGGCGGGGCGCTCGGGCAGGTCGGCCAGCCGCACCGACCCCTGCTCGAACCACTCGCGGTACGGACGGCGGCGTGCGACCTGGAGCTTCGCCTCGCGGTCGGGGACGATCCGGCCCTGCTCGAGGTCGACGAGGAAGAGCTTGCCGGGCTGCAGCCGCCCCTTGCGCGCGACGTTTCCCGGCGCGACGTCGAACACGCCGGCCTCGGACGCGAGCACGACCCAACCGTCCTTCGTCTCGAGCCACCGGCCGGGGCGCAGGCCGTTCCGGTCGAGCGTCGCGCCGATCACCCGCCCGTCCGTGAACGCCAGCGCCGCCGGCCCGTCCCACGGCTCGATCAGGCAGCCGTGATACGCGTAGAAGCCCTCGAGCTCCGCCGGCAGGTCGCCGGGCCGGTGCGCCTCGGGCATCATCATCATCAGCGCGTGCGGCAGCGTGCGCCCGGAGAGGACGAGCAGCTCGAGCACGTTGTCGAACGTCGCCGAGTCGGAGCCGCCCGGGCGCACGACCGGCAGCGCCTTCCGGAGGTCGTCCCCGAAGAGCTCCGATGCGAGCTGGGACTCGCGGGCGCCCATCCAGTTCGCGTTGCCGCGCAGCGTGTTGAACTCGCCGTTGTGCGCGACCATGCGGTACGGGTGGGCGAGCTCCCAGCTCGGGAAGGTGTTGGTCGAGAACCGTGAGTGCACGAGCGCGAGCGCGCTCGCGAAGTCGGGCTCGAGCAGGTCGGGGAAGTAACGGCGGAGCTGCGGGGCTGTGAGCATTCCCTTGTAGACGATCGTCCGCGACGAGCAGCTCGGCACGACGAGGTCGGGGCCGGCGAGCCGTTCTGCAATCCGCCTGATCACGTAGAGCTTCCGCTCGAACGCGTCCTGATCGCGTTCGAGGCCGCCGCGCGCACCGATGAAGAGCTGCCGGATCCTCGGCGCGTGAAGCTGCGCGGTCGACCCTGCCTCCGTCGGCACGACGGGAACGTCGCGCCAGCCGATCACCTCCTGCCCCTCGGCCGCGACGGTATCGGCGAGCAGCTGCTCGAGCTGGGCGCGCCGGCGCGAGCCCTGCGGCAGGAAGCAGACGGCGACGCCGTACCGGCCGGGAGGCGGCAGGTCGAGCTGCCGGGAGAGGAACGCGTGCGGCAGCTGAACGAGGATCCCTGCGCCGTCGCCCGTCTCCGCATCGGCTCCGGCCGCCCCGCGATGCTCGAGCCGCTCGAGGGCGGCGAGCGCGCGCGCCACGACCTCGTGCTGCGCGTCGGCGTCGAGCCGGGCGACGAACGCCACGCCGCACGCGTCGTGCTCGTAGGCGGGGTCGTAGAGGCCGCGCGCCTTCATCTCCGCTCCCTCCCGCTCCTTGTAGCTGCTAGTCCGGCGGGGAGCGGTGGAGATTCGCCGGCTAGCCCTGACGCGGGCGCGCGAACGTGAGAATGTGCTTCGAGACGACGATCAGGTTCGCGGCGCGGCGGCGCATGGCTTCAAAGAGTAAAGCAACGGCAGCGGCGGTGCAAACGGCAACGGGAGGTGGCCGTACGGATGCCCGACGAGCTGGCGCTCCTCGACTGGAAGCGGCGCATCTTCGAGCTGTATGCGGGGATCCGGGCCGACCCGGAGCCCGAGCGCGCCTGGCGCCGCTGGCGCGAGACGCGCGACGAGCTCTTTCGCTCGCACCCGCAGTCGCCGCTTCCGCCGGACGCGCGCCGCTCGTTTGCAGGGCTTCCGTGCTTCGACTACGAGCCGGCACTGCGCGTGCTCGCGAACGTCGAGCCGGCCGAGCCGGTGCCACGGGAGATCGCGACCTCGGGGGAGCGGCCGTACGCGTTCCGCCGCTTCGCGCGGGCGCGCTTCGGCCTCGCCGGCGAGGAGCCGGCGCTCGACCTCTTCTGGCTCGAGGGCTACGGCGGCGGCGTCTTCCTCTCGTTCGCCGACGCGACCAGCGGCCGCGAGACCTACGGAGCCTGCCGCTACCTGCTCGACACGGTCAAAGGGGCCGATCTGGGCGAGCAGGACGGCCGGCTCGTGCTCGACTTCAACTTCTCGTACAACCCGTCCTGCTCGTACGACCCGCGCTGGGTCTGCCCGCTGGCGCCGCCCGAGAACCGGCTCCCCGTGCCGATCCGGGCCGGGGAGCGCCTCCGGCCCGGGTAGCTCAGAGATGCTGGCGCCGGTGGACGGCCCAGCCCCACCAGCCGCCGACCCCGAGCAGCAGCAGGAGCGGGAGCAGGAGCGTCAGGACGGCACCGGTCTGGAACGAGGCGACCACCATCAGATCCCCCTCGGTCGAAGGTCTTCGGACGGCCGGAGCGGGCGTGCGCCCCGGATCGGCTCGGCGGGCCCGAGCCAGCGAGCGACGGCATAGAGCAGTGCGACCGTGAGCGGGAGCGAGCCCGGCACCCACATCACGCCGGCCGCGATGTGCTGATCGGCGAGCGCCGACAGTCCGCTCGGCCGGCTCGCGAGGTCGGCGTAGCCGCTGTAGACGGCGTGGGAGGACAGGCCGAGCACCACCGCCAGCGCCCAGCCGACGAGCACGGTCGCGGCGGCGTACGCGACCCGGCCGACGTCGGTGAGCTGCGGCCGCGCGGTCGGCACGAGGTGCCGCCAGAACAGCAGCCCCGTCGTGAAGAAGAGCGCGTGCTCGAGGTCGTGCACCGGGCCGTCCCGGAGGGTCAAGTCGTACAGCGCGGGGAGATGCCACAGGAGCAGCATGCCGTTGAAGAGCCCGAACGACGGCCAGGGCGAGGCGGCCCACCGAACGGCCGCCCGCACGGGCGAGAGCGGCTCGCCGGCGAGGGCCGCCCGCGCGACGGGGCGGCGGACGGAGAGCGGGAACGGGCGCACGATCCGCGGCCACGGCCTGCCGAGCAGGAGCAGCGGCGGCGCGACCATCATCAGCAGCACGTGCTGCACCATGTGCACCCAGAACAGCGTCGCCGCGTACGCGTCGACCGGTGAGTCGATCGCGAGCGCGAGCGTCACGAGCCCGAGGTAGAAGCAGGCACCGCGGCCGCGCTTCGCCGCGTCGGGCGGAGTGGCGCTGGCTCGACCGCCGAGGTAGTAGAGAACGGCGGCTGCGACGATGGCCGCGAGCGGCCACTCGAGCGGCCAGTTGGACGCCCGGAGCATCAGGGCCGGCGCATCAGAGCAGGTAGAGGATCACCCAGGCGATCACGGCGAGGACCGCGATGAAGATCGCGTAGAACGAGACCGCCTCGAGTGCCGGCCTGACGAGCGAGAGTGGATCTTCGATGTCCGGCTCCGTCCGGTCGCGGTCGCCGGAGGCCTCGCCCGGGCCGGGGGCGCCCCGGAGCGTCGCCCGGTAGCGAATCGACGTCGCCAGCGTCGTCTCGACCCAGTAGGCGAGCCCGAGCACGAACAGGGCCTGGAAGCCCGTCCACCCGAGATAGACGCTCGCGTACCCGCCGTTCGTCGGCCCGAAGCCCTGGGTCGCCCAGCCGACGATCTGGACGACGATCGCGACGATCAGGATCGCGAGCGCGATCGCGCCCTTCACGCGCCAGGCGGGGCGGCGCTCGGCCAGATGGTCGCGGTACCCGAATCGGAGCACGACCGCCGCCAGCACGATCGCCAGCGTCACGATGACTCCGATCGTCTGCGGCGGGTCGACGTGCGCCGGCCGCCAGAGCCCGTGCGAGTTCAGCGAGCGGAGGTAGAAGTAGGCGAACAGGAAGACGAAGAAGAAGAACAGCGTCGCCGACGACCACAGGCGGGAGCCGACGCGGAGGTTCGCACCCATCGCCTCCGGCGGCTCGCGCTCGAGCACCGAATAGTCGGTCGTGGTGCTTGCGAGCTCGCTCATCGGGTCTGCCTCGCTGGGGTGACGACCGGGCGGGGGGCCACGCCCGCTCCCTCGCCGTAGGGATAGGGGTCCGGCCCGAACGTCGGGATGCGATCGAAGTCGTGGACGGGCACGGGCGAGGGAAGCTGGAACTCGATCGACTTGGAGCCCCAGGGGTTGTCGCCCGCCGGGACCCGCGCGAAGACGAGCGACCAGATGAAGTTGGCGAGGAAGATCAGCATCGAGAAGCCGAGCACGAAGGCGGAGACGGACACCCAGTCGTTCGCGCCCTGCAGGTAGCCGGCGTACGTCACCACGCGGCGCGGCATGCCGAGGAAGCCGATCACGAAGAGCGGGGCGAAGGTCGAGTTGAACGCGACGAACATCAACCAGAAGTGGACCTTCCCCCAGGTCTCGTTGATCATGTAGCCGGTCATCTTCGGGACCCAGTAGTAGATGGCCGCGAAGAACGTGAAGATCAGCCCGCCCATGATCGTGTAGTGGAAGTGGGCCATCGAGAAGAAGCTGCCGTGCGTCGTCACGTCGCTCGGGACGTCCGACAGGAAGACTCCCGACAGCCCGCCGATCAGGAAGTTGAAGAGCCACGCGAGGCAGAACAGCATCGGCACGGTCAACCTGATGCGGCCGCCCCAGAGCGTCCCGAGCGCGCACACGAAGATGAAGCCGGTCGGCAGCGAGATCAGCTCGGTCGAGAGCATGTAGAAGGGCCGGAGATCGGCGTTGATGCCGCTCACGAACAGGTGGTGCTGCCAGACGAGCCAGGAGAGCAGCGCGATTCCGAGCATCCCGCTCACGGCGAGGCGGTAGCCCCAGACCGGCTTGCGCGAGAACACCGGCAGGATCTCGAGGAGGATGCCCATGCCCGGGAGCGCCAGGATGTAGACCTCCGGGTGCCCGAAGATCCAGAACAGGTTCTGGTACAGGTAGGAGCTGCCTCCGGACTGTGGATTGAAGAAGCCGGTCTGCGCCGTGCGGTCGAGAGCCACCATCACGAGCGTCGAGATCAGCACCGGCGCCGCGAGCACCATCAGCACCGCGGTCGAGACCGTGCCCCAGACGAACATCGGCAGGCGGCCCCACCGCATGCCGGGCGCCCGCATGGTGATGACGGTCGCGATCATGTTGACGCCGAGCAGCGTCATGGACAGCCCGACCAGGGCGAAGAACGCGATGTAGGCGTCCATCCCCCAGTTCGCCTGGTTCGCGAGCGGCTCGTAGCCCGTCCAGCCGGTCGGGAACCCGCCGAACGCGAGCGCCGTCATCAGGAGCACGCCCCCGGCCATCAGCAGCCAGAAGGTCAGCGCCTCGATGCGCGGGAACGCCATGCGCCGGGCGCCGATCATGATCGGCAGGAGATAGTTGGCGAACGGGCCGATGACCCCGCTCGTCATCATCCCCATCATCATCGTGCCGTGGAGGCCGACGAGGGTGAGGTAGTTGTTGGCGTTCCAGGCGCGCTGATTCGGGGTCAGCAGCTCGTACCGGATCAGCATCGCGTTCAGGCCGCCGATGAAGAAGAAGACGCCGATACCGACCAGGTACTGCATGCCCACCACCTTGTGGTCGGTGCAGAGACCGAAGTACCGGCCGACGCCGCCGGTCTCCTTCTCGCGCAGGCTGGCGGGCTTGCCCATCAGCCGCTGCAGCGGATAGTTCGCGAACCCGAGGCCGACGAGGAAGCCGACCACCCCGATGAAGTACGCGAAGAACAGCGCGATGTCGTTCTGGCCGGTGTCGCTGAAGTAGTCGACGCTCGGGGCGTGGACCTGGTGGCCCAGCACCCAGCCGACGTAGAAGCCGACGAGCCCGAGGACGATGCCCGTCAGCAGGTTGAATCCGACAAGACGGCGGAGACCGCTCATCCGGCCCTCCCAGGCGGTTGCGGGTTGTAGTACTTCGCGTAGGGCGGGAGCTCCTTCGTGACCTCACGGAACATCGTCTGCTGCTGCGCGATCCACTTCGCGAATGCCGCGTCGGTGACGACCCGCCCGGTGTCGAACATGTACCCGTGCCAGAGCCCGCAGAGCTCGGCGCAGCGAATCGAGAACGTACGCACCGTCTTCGGCTTCACGTAGGCGACGTTGTCGACCCCGGGGTTGGCGTCGGCCTTGACGCCGAGCTGGTAGGCCCAGAAGGAGTGGATCACGTCGAGCGAGGTCACGTGGAACACGATCTGGCGGTCGACGGGGATCTCGAGCTGCGCCGTCTCGACACCTCCGTAGGTCGGGTAGCGATATGTGAACTCCCACTGCTGCCCGATCACCTGCACGGGAAGGGCAACCGTGCTCGGCTTCGACAGCGGCTTCGGGCCCTGCCCACCCCCGGCGCCCGTGGTCGTGAGCATCACCACCGACCCGTAGATGGCGAGGAAGAGCACCGCCGCGGTGGTGACGACGAGCCAGATCGCCTGCAGCCGCGTGTTGCCGCGGATCGGCGCGCCCTCCTTCGTCTCGTCACCGTCGCGGATGTGGAAGACGACGAGCACGTATCCGAGATAGACGAGGATGAACGCCGCGATCGGCGTCATCAGGACGAGCATCACGATGTTCGAGTCCACCTGCGCCTTGGCGACGTCGGTCGCCTTGCCCGGGGGCATGTTCGGCCCGAGCACCCAGATCACGAGCGGGAGCGCGATCAGCGTGACGACCGCGGTCAGGATCGCGATCCGGAGCGCGTGCCCCCCGCGCGCGGGCCCGCCGCTCGGCTCAGCCGACATTCAGGAACCCGTCCATGTAGCCGATCGTCTGCATCGGGCCGCCGAACCCGTAGAGGAAGCCGGCGGCGCACGGCACGAAGCACTGCCAGCGGTAGTGGCCCTTCTTTCCCGTGCGGAACGTGAAGGTGATCGTGTTGTGCGCGTTCGACAAGCTGCACGGCGCGTAGCCGCACTGGTTCTTGGCGGCGTCCGGCACGCCTTCGAGCGGGACGAGGACGTTGAGGGCCGGGATCGCGAAGGTGTGGGACGCGGCGTCCGGCGGGATCCTGCTCGTCACCTTGCCGTTCAGGGTGAACGTGCCGCCGACCAGGCCGCGCGACTGCGACAGGAACGGGTTGCGCAGGCCGCTGTCGCCGTCGAACTGGTAGACGGTGACGTGGACGAGCGCGTTCGCGGGGACGTTCCAAACCGTGGTTCGCACCCACTTGCCGTTCTTCAGCGTCAGGTACGAGACCCAGTTCTCGTTCGGCGACAGCTGCGGCCCGACCGCCGCGACCGTCTGCAGCGTCAGGTGCACCGAGCGCACGTTCGCCGCGTTCGCGGCGGCCGGCGCGTAGGGCGTCGGACTGACCGTGAGGTACGTGACGTAGACGATGATCAGCACGGCCACGACGATCACGCCGCCGCCCACGGCGATGCCCCTGCGCGCGTTCGAGCTCACGGCGGTCGCATATACGCCACACGGACGCGCAACGCACGTTTGTGACAAAACTGTCATCCGCCGGTCATCTGAGCTTCATCTGCGGCCCACATCGAACTCTCAGGGAGCGCTCAGCGGACTCTCGGCAGCGGCGGGAAGACTCCGCCGCATGACACTCACACCGCTCATCATCGTGAATGCACTGCTCGCCGCGGCCGTGATCGGCGGCATGACGTGGCTCCTCGGTTCGGCGATTCGCGCCGACCGGCGCTCGGTCCCGGCGCGCGGCGTCCCGCTGTGGACGAGGCCCGAGGGCCTGCGCAGCGACCGGCTCGCCGCCTGATCGCACGCTCGCATCCCCGCCTCGGCAGCGTTATAGACTCGCCGCCGAGGCGGGATGAAGATCCTGGTGATCGAGGACGAGCCCCGGATCCTCGAGTTTCTGCGTCTGGGACTCGAGGCCGAGGGCTTCACGGTCGACGGCGTCGAGGACGGCGTGGCCGGTCTTGCCGTCGCGCTGACCGAGCCGTACGAGCTCGTCGTCCTCGACCTGCTCCTGCCCCGTCTCGACGGCCTACGCCTGCTCGCGGAGCTCCGGAGCGCGCGGCCCGACCTGCCCGTGCTCGTCCTCTCGGCCCGGTCGGACCTCCCGACCAAGCTGCGGAGCTTCGACCTGGGCGCCGACGACTACCTGTCGAAGCCATTCTCCTTCGACGAGCTGGTCGCCCGCGTGCGTGTGCACGTCCGCCGCGGCCGCGACACGGGCCGGGCGGCCATGCTCCGCGTCGGCGGCCTCTCCCTCGACCTGGCGCGCCGCCGCGCCGAGACCGCCGCCTGCGGCATCGACCTCTCCGACCGCGAGTTCCGGGTGCTCTACCACCTCGCCGCGCACGCAGGCGAGGTGGTGAGCCGCGAGCGGCTGCTCTCCGAGGTGTGGGGGTACTCGTTCGACCCGGGCTCGAACGTCGTCGACGTCTGCGTTCGCCGCCTGCGCAAGAAGCTCGGGCCGGCCTGTCCGATCGAGACGGTGAGACATGCGGGATATCGCCTGGCCTCGGCCTGACCTGCTCGAGCTCTCGTGGGCCGCGCTCGCGGTCTGCTGCTTCGCGCTGATGGTCCTCTCGCCGTCGTGGGAGACGATTCCCTTCCACGTCATCTGGATCAGCCTGACGCTGCTCTACGGCTTCCGGGTGTGGGGGGGCGCGACGACCGGCCTCGTGCTCGGCGCCGTCGCGATCGGCTCGGGCGCACTGATCCTTCGCGACACGTTCGACGGCCGGCAGCCCTGGGGGGAGCTGTTCGAGGTGCCCCTGCTGGCAGCAATGTTCCTCGCGATGGTCTTGCACGCACAGCGTCGCGTGCGTGCGATCGCAACCGTCGAGGCACTGGCGGAGGAGCGGGCGTCGCTGCTCGAGCAGGAGGAGCAGCTGCTGCACAACGTCTCGCACGAGCTGCGGACTCCCGTGACGATCGCCCGCGGGCACCTCGAGCTGCTCGACCGGCGGCTGTCCGGCGACGTTCCCGAGCTCGACGTCGCGTTCGACGAGCTGGCGCGGGTCGAGAGCATCGTCGAACGCGTGCTGCTGCTCGCGCAGGCCGAGCACCCCGACTGGCTCGTGCGCTCGCCGATCCCGCTGGTGTCCTTCCTGGAGGACGTACTGATGCGCTGGGCCGGGATCGCCCCACGGGCCTGGCGGCTCGGCGAGATCGTCGACGTCACAGTGACGGCGGACGAGACCTGGCTGCGGGCCGCGCTCGACGCGCTGCTCGAGAACGCCGTCCAGCACACCGACGACTACGGCCAGATCGTGCTCTCGGCCCGCGCCGAGGGCGACTCGGTCGTGATCTCGGTCGTCGACGACGGGAACGGGATCGCCCCGTCGCAGCTCGACGAGATCTTCCAGCGATTCGCGCGGAGCGATGCGTCACGGTCCCGGCGGGCCGGCGGCGCCGGCCTCGGGCTCCCGATCGTCGCCGCGATCGCCCGGGCCCACGACGGCTCGTGCGTCGCCCGTTCGGACGGCCTCCGCGGGGCGGCGTTCGACCTGCGCCTGCCCGTCCACCACGCCTCGCGCGCGGACCGCGAGGCAGCGCCCGGCCCGACTCTGGGCGTCATGACCGGATCTGCTTCAATCGCCGGGTGACCGCGCTCTACCGCAAGTACCGGCCCCAGACCTTCGCGGAGGTCGTCGGGCAGGAGGCGGTCGTGCGGACGCTCTCGAACGCGATCGAGCAGGGCAAGGTCCGGCAGGCGTATCTCTTCGCCGGCCCGCGCGGCACGGGGAAGACGTCGCTCGCGCGCATCCTCGCCAAGTCGATCAACTGCGCGCACGGTCCGACGGCGACCCCGGACGGCACATGCCACTCGTGCGTCACGATCGCCGCCGGCACGTCGCTCGACGTGATCGAGATGGACGCGGCGTCGCAGCGCGGCATCGACGACATCCGCGACATCCGCGACCGCGCCGCGCTGCAGCCGGTCGAGGGCCGGATGAAGGTCTACATCCTCGACGAGGCGCACCAGCTGACCGACGCAGCCTGGAATGCCCTGCTCAAGCTGATCGAGGAGCCGCCGCCGCACCTCCTGTTCATCTTCTGCACGACCGAGCTCCAGAAGGTGCTGCCCACGGTGCGATCCCGTTGCCAGGCCTTCGTCTTCGAACGCCCGAGGCTTCCCGACCTGGTTCGCAAGCTGCGCCTGATCGCCGACGGGGAGGGCATCGAAGTGCCCGACGCGGCACTCCACCTGCTGGCGCGGAGCGGGCGGGGCGCGTATCGCGACGCGGAGTCGACGCTCGACCAGCTCGCCTCGGCGACGGGCGGGACCGTGAGCGTGCAGGACGTCCTCCAGCTGCTCGGGACCGTCGAGGACGAGGTGCTGTTCCGCCTCTGCGACCTCGTCGTCGACGGCGACACCGCCGGCGCGCTGACGTTCCTCGAAGAGCTGTCAGCGCGCGGCCAGGACCTCGGGCGGCTCGTCGCCGACCTCCTCGAGCACCTGCGCCACCTGATGCTCGTCCAGCATCTCGGCGACGTGCCGGACTCGCTGCCGGTCACCGACGAGTCGCGCGAGCGGCTGCGCGAACAGGCGAACCAGCTGCCTCCGCCGACGGTGATCCGCCTGATCGACCTGCTCGCCGTCGCCGTCGAGGACATGCGCCAGGGCGGCGACCCCCGGCTGCCGCTCGAGCTGGCGCTCGTCAAGGTGACGCGCCCCGCCTCCGATCTCTCGCGCGAGTCGGTGGCCTACCGCCTCGAACGGCTCGAGGCGGGGACGCCGGCCCCGGCCCCCTCCCCACCTCCGTCCCGGCCGCGTGCCGAGCCGGCGGGCGAGCCGCCCGGCGGCGAGGGCCCGGGCGCGACGGCGCCGGTCGACCTCGGCCAGCTCCAGGAGGCGTGGCGGCGCTCGATCCTGCCCGCGATCGAGCAGCGGTCGATCCCGATCGGCAAGACGCTCGCCGAGGCGCATCCCGCCGGCCTCGCCGGCGACACGCTGACGCTCGAGTTCCCGCAGACGGCGGCGTTCCACCTGCGCCTCGCGGAGGACCCGAAGAACCAGGCGATGCTGCGCGAGGCCCTGTACGAGGTGACGGGCCGGGAGCTCGCCGTCGCCTTCGAGCTCGGCGAGGGCGTCGAGGAGACCGAGGACGACGAGGCGGCCGGCGAGGAGGACGTCCTCAGGCTGCTGCAGAGCACCTTCGACGCACGGGAGCTGGAGGAATAGACATGAGCGTAGGCTCGACGGAGCTCATCAAGGAGCGGAGGCGGCGGCAAAGCCGCCGCCGGGAGCGGGCATGAGCGGTGGATTCGACCTCGACGCTCTGATGAGGCAGGCGCAGGAGATGCAGGAGCAGGTGCAGAAGCTGCAGGAGGAGGCGGGCAGCGAGACCGTCACCGCCACCGCCGGCGGCGGCATGGTCACGGTGACGGCGACGGCCGCGGGCGAGATCAAGCAGATCGAGATCGACCCCAGGGCGATCGACCCGGACGAGCCCGAGCTGCTCGCCGATCTGGTCACGGCGGCGGTCAACGAGGCGCTCAGAAACGGCCAGGCGCTGCTCGCCTCGAAGCTCGGCGAGGCGATGCCGCCGGGGCTCGGCGGGCTCCTCCCGGGCCTGTAAGCCGATCCGGCCGGGCACAATTCGGGCGTGTTCAGCCCGTCGGTCGAGAACCTCGTCGCCCAGCTGACGCGCCTCCCCGGGATCGGCGCGCGCACGGCGCAGCGCCTCGCCTTCCACATCCTGCAGCGGCCCGCCGACGAGGCGCTTGCCCTGGCCGGGGCGCTGCAGGACGTGAAGGCGCGGGTGCGGTTCTGCAGCGAGTGCGGCAACCTGACCGAGGAGGAGCGGTGCGGGATCTGCACCGACGCCCGCCGCGACCACACCGTGATCTGCGTCGTGGAGCAGCCGGTCGACCTCGTGTCGCTCGAGCGCACCCACGAGTTCCGCGGGCTCTATCACGTGCTCGGCGGCGCCCTGAGCCCGCTCGACGGCGTCGAGCCTGGCGACCTGCGCATCGACGAGCTGCTCGAGCGCGTCGAGGCGAACGGCGTTCAGGAGGTCGTGCTGGCGACGAACCCGAACATGACCGGCGAGGCGACGGCGGCGTTCCTCGCCGACCGTCTACGCGGACGCGTCCGCGTCACGCGTCTCGCCAGCGGCCTCCCCGTCGGGGGCGATCTCGAGTATGCGGACGAGGTCACCCTCGGCCGCGCTCTGGCCGGCCGCCGCGAGATGTGAGGGGTCCTCTCGGCCGAGCGCGACGTCGACGGCGAGCGACAGGAAGCGCTCGGTGCGATAGGCGATCCAGAAGCAGAGCGCCGCCACCGGCAGCTCCGCGAACACCGCCTCGAGAATCGCCTCGCGGAGCTCGGCGCTGCGGCTCTCGAGCACGATGTCGAACCAGGCGTCGGCCAGGAGCAGCGTGCCGGTCGCCGCCGCCAGCGCGCCGACCCACGGCGAGCGCCGCCAGGCGGCGAACGCCGTGCCGGCGAAGCAGAGGGCGAGCCCGATGTCGAAGCCGGTCCAGGCGACGTCCCAGCGGCGGGTCAGATGGTGCGGCGGCAGGGACGTCGACAGCCAGATCGTCCACGGCACGAGCAGGACGCCGATCGCCCCGAAGACCGGGACGATCCAGTCACGCAACGTTTTCGGGCGGCCGCGCAAGGCGTCCCTACACTGTCGCAGAATGGCCGTAGCCGAGCGCGAAGCGATCCCGACCCCGAGCCTCGGGCAGGCCCCGCGCTCGCCCGGCGTCGTGGTGATGAAGTTCGGCGGCACGTCCGTCGGCGACACTGAGCGGCTCAAGCGCGTCGCACGCCGGCTCGTCGCGGCCCACGAAGGAGGCACCAGGGTCGTCGCCGTGGTGTCGGCGATGGGGCGGCAGACCGACGAGTTGCTCTCCCTCGCCCACGACGTCTCGCCGAGCCCGCAGCCCCGCGAGCTCGACATGCTGCTCTCCGTCGGGGAGCGCATCTCGTGCGCCCTGGTCGCGATGGCGATCGTCGACCTCGGGCACCGCGCGATCTCGCTGACCGGCTCGCAGGCGGGGATCGTCACCGACGCGGCGCACACGAAGGCGAAGATCGTCGAGGTCCGCGCCGGCAGGATCCACGAGGCGCTCGGCCGGGACGAGATCGTGCTCGTCGCAGGGTTCCAGGGCGTGTCGGGCGAATCGCTCGACGTGACCACCCTCGGCCGCGGCGGCTCCGACACGACGGCCGTGGCGCTGGCCGCCGCCCTCGGCGCGGACGCCTGCGAGATCTACACGGACGTCCGCGGTGTCTTCTCGGCCGATCCGCGGGTCGTGCCCGCCGCGCGCAAGCTCGATCGCGTCAGCTTCGAGGAGATGCTCGAGATGACCTCGTCGGGCGCGGGCGTGATGATGGCGCGCTCGATCGAGATCGCGCGCACCCATACTGTTCGTCTCAACGTTCGCTCCTCGTTCGAGGACGACGGCGGGACGTGGATCACCGAGGAGGACGACCCGATGCTCGAGAAGGCGCTGATCTCGGCCGTGGTGCACCAGCGGCAGGAGACCGTGTACCGCACGCGCGGGACGACGCTTGCGACGCTGTTCGCCGCACTGGCGGAGGCGAACGTGAACGTCGACACGATCCTGCAGGAGCGCGAGGGCGAGGTCGTCTTCTCCGCGCCGCCGGAGGATCGCGACGCGGCCGTGCGTGCGCTCGACGGGCTCGGCGCGCAGTGGGAGGCGCGGGACGATCTCGGCAAGGTGTCGGTGATCGGCGCCGGGATGAAGAGCCATCCGGGCGTCGCCGCCCAGACGTTCGCCACGCTCGAGCAGGCGGGCGTGGTCCCGGCCGTCGTCTCGACCTCGCCGATCAAGATCGCCTGCCACGTCGAGGCGTCGCGGGTCGACACCGCGGTGCGCGCGCTGCACGAGGCGTTCGAGCTTGGCTGAGCAGCGCCGCATCGGGGTCGTCGGCGGGACGGGCGCGGTCGGCACCGTCACGCTGGAGCTGCTGCGCGAGCGCGGGTTCGAGCACGTGCGCGTGTTCGCGTCGGCCCGCTCCGCGGGCACGCGGCTCGGGAGCGCGACGGTCGAGGAGGCGACCCCGGACGCGCTCTCGCGCGGGGACGTCGACCTGTTCCTCTTCTCCGTCGGGACGTCGGCCTCGCGCGAGCTCGTGCCGCACGCCGTACGCGGCGGCGCGGTCGCGATCGACAAGTCCGCGGCCTACCGGCTCGAGCCGGGCGTCCCGCTCGTCGTGCCCGAGGTGAACGGCGGCCGCGCGGCCGACCACCGCGGGATCGTCGCCAACCCGAACTGCTGCGCGATCCCGCTCACGTGCGTCCTCAAGCCGCTGCACGACGCGGCCGGGATCGCCGGCGTCCGCGTCGCCACCTACCAGTCGGTGTCGGGGGCGGGAGCGCAGTCGATGGAACGGCTCCGGAACGAGCCGCAGGAGGAGCACGACCTGCGCATGGACTGGTCGTTCGACGGCGAGGAGTTCGAGGAAGAGTCGAAGCTCCGGGACGAGACGCGCAAGATCCTCGAGCTTCCCGGCCTTCCCGTGCAGGCCACGTGCGTGCGGGTGCCGGTGATGATCGGCCACGCCGAGGCGGTGTGGGTCGAGCTCGACGACGACCTCTCGGTCGAGCAGGCACGGTCCCTCTTCGAGGCGGCGCCGTCGGTGCGGGTCGAGGACGTCCCGTCCCCGGGCAAGGCGCGCGGCGGCGACGACGTGCTCGTCGGGCGCATCCGCCGCGACCCGACGGTCGAGCGCGGGCTCGCGCTCTTCATCGCCGCCGACAACCTGCGCAAGGGCGCAGCGCTGAACGCGATCCAGATCGCGGAACTCCTGTTCGACCGCGAGCGCGCGGCGGCCTAGAACCCTGGTGCCTGGCACCTTGGGGCCAGGCACCTGTCCTTAGGGCGTGCGGAGCGGCGGCGCGGGCACCGCGTCGGGCACCCCGAACGCCTCTTTGACGACGCGGAGGACCTTCTCCCGCGTCCCCTCGGCGACTGGCTGCAGCCCGCCGAGCTCGAGCCGGGACAGCGAGACGCGCCCGGCGGCGCGCAGCACGCCGAAGCCGAAGTCCGCGAGGAAGTCCTGCGGGAACACCGTGCGGTGGACGCGGAAGCGCTCATAGCTCGACTCGCCCTCCGAGTACCGGTACGAGAACGCCTCGAGCGCCCCGAAGCCGCGATCCCGCGCCTCGCCGATCGCGGCCAGGAACAACGACTGCAGCACCCACGGGCTCGACTGGTCGACGAGGTAGGCGCAGGTGACGAGCATCGCGTCGTTCGACGGCGGGCCGCCCGGAAGCTCGTACGCACGCGGGAACGAAGGCGCAGGACCGTACTGCATCGACGCGAGCACATGCTCGTCGGCGTCGTAGTACACGGTCCCGAACGCGCCGAACTCGAGCTCGACCTTCTCCATCCACCGGTCCTTGTCGAGCGCACGCCGGCCGCGGGTCTGCCACCAGACGCACTCGTGGCAGACGGTCGGCGCCGTCTCGAGCGTCAACTTGGTGAGACCGGCGAGCCGCGTCGGCATTACTTCACTGCGACGTCGTCGACGACGACGTGCACCGCGACGGGCCGCACGTCCGCCATGCGCTCGAGATAGTCGAGCACCCGGCGCTGCACCTCGGCGGCCACGGCCGGAATGTCGGCGCCGTGGTCGACCACGACGTGCACCTCGATCTCGCCGTCGGAAGCCCGCGCGCCGCGGCGCTGCTTCGTGTGCACGCCGGGGACTTCCGCCGCGGCGTCGACGGCGTAGCGCGCCAGCACCTCCGGCGAGATCACGCTGTGGCCTTCCATGAGCTACGCACATCGTAGGACGAGCTCGGTCGCCTCGGGGCGCGCGAAGTAGCGGAAGGGCACGAAGGTCGTGCCGAGCCCGGGCGAGACGTGCATCGTCGTCCCGTCGCGCCGGTAGACGCCCTCGGCGTAGCGCGCGCTCGGATGGGCGAGCAGGAGGCGGCCCCGGCCGTACGGGAGGACGATCTGGCCGGCGTGCAGATGGCCCGAGAGGATCAGGCTCCACCGTCCCGGCGGGGCGAAGTCGAGCACGCGTGGGAAGTGGCAGAGCAGCAGCCGGAAGGGCGCATCCGAAGGTGCGAACCCACCGCCCCGCCGGGCCAGCCAGGAGCGCGGGTCGACGCCCGCCACCTCGACGCGGCAGCCGCGCCGGACGATCTCGACGCTCTCGTCGCGGAGCAGGCGCCCCGAGGCGAGATCGTCGAGAGCCACAGGCTGCGAGAACGGGTCGCGGCTCAGCGCGTGGTCGTGGTTGCCGAGCACGACGAACGGCGATCCGAGGCGCGCGAGCAGGCGCTCGAGGAGCGGCGTCCCGCGTGGCCTCGACACGAGGTCGCCCGTCACGCACACGAGGTCGGGGTCGCGCGCCGCGACCCAGTCGACCGCACGCTCGACGGCGCTGCGGCCCCGCGACGGGATGCCGAGATGGAAGTCCGACAGGTGGGAGATGCGCAGGCCGTCGAGCTCCGGCGGCAGGTCGTGCACCGGCAGCTCGAGCACGCGCAGGCGCACCCACCCCGCCTCGAACGCGCCCCAGCCGAGCCCGGCGAGCGCGAGCGCGCCGCCCAGGGCGACGACGCGTCCGCCGGCCGCGCCCGGCCCTCGACGCTCGAGCGCTCGTGACCTGCGTCGCCGCACCGGGGTGTTGTACCGCGAGCGCGTGCGCCCGGATCGCCGAACTCACCGTGCTGCCACGCGGCCGTCTTCACGGCCGCAGGCGCGCAGGCCGGGGCGGGGCTGGACGCGGCCGAGGACGAAGCAGCGCGCCGCCGGGCGCAGCCGGACGACGCAACTGCTCGTTGAGGGGCGCTTTTAAGCCTCGATCTTGGCGAGCATCGGCTTCACCGACACGACGTGCCGCTTGAAGCGAAGCTCGGACTCCTGCAGGCCGGCGGCGACGCCGACCAGCTGCGAGAGATGGAGGATCGGCAGCTTGAAGTCGCGGCCCGTCGCCGCCTTGAGCTTGGACTGCCAGGCGTCGAGCGAGAGGTGGCAGAGCGGGCACGGAGTCACCATCGCGTCGGCGCCGGCCTCGACCGCCTGCTCGATCGGCTGGATCAGCTCGCCGAGCGCGGTCTCCTCCCGCGCCTGGATGATCGGGAAGCCGCAGCACTTGATCTTGGCCGGATAGTCGATCGACTCTCCGCCGCATGCCTCGATGATCCGCTCGAGCGACCACGGGCGGTCCGGGTCCTCGAAGCCCTGGATACGCGACGGGCGCAGGATCTGGCAGCCGTAGAACGGCGCGATCTTCAGGCCCTTGAGCCCGCGATGGGCAGCGACCTTGAGGCGCTCGTAGCCCTCGCCCTCGGCGATCTCCCACAGGAGATGCCGGACGTCGACGTCGCGCTCGTAGGCCGGCACGCCGATCGAGACGAGGTTCTCGTTGACGCGGGCGCGCAGGTCCGAGTCGCCGAGCAGGATGAAGTTCGCCTGGCGGAGGTTGAGCGTGCAGACGTTGCAGACCGTCAACAGCGTGTCGACGCCCTCGGCGGCGGCGTACGACAAGATGCGGGCGTTGAGGTGGAGGTAGTAGTCGGGCTCCGCCTCGTGGATGTCGCCCGCGCCGCAGCACGTGACGGACTCGAGCTCGACCAGCTCCAGCCCGACCTTCGGCGCCAGTGCCTGCGTCGCCGAGTCGAGCTCCTTCGCCGACAACGACGCCAGGCAGCCCTTGTAATAGGCGACGCGCCTCGTTCCGTCCGTCTGGGTCATTCCTCTTCCTCATCTGCGACGTAGGGACGCGGAAATGCTCCCGGCCGGGCGTAGATCTCCTCGAGCGTGTCGTCGGAGTCGTGGCCGTGAGCCAGCTTGCCGAGCGCGTGCTCGCCCTGGACGATCCCGGCGTAGCCGCTCACGCCCTGCTCGCGCAAGAGGTCGTACAGGCGGCGCGACTGGCGCACGTTCTTGGCGACGTGCGGCGGGACCGGCGGCGGCACCTTTCCCTTGACCGCGAGGTCGATCGCGAACCGCGTCTGCTTGATCGCGGCGACCAGGCCCTGCGTCTTCGGCACGAGCTCGGTCTCGCGCAGCCAGCCCGTCGTCTTCGCCGAGACCACGAACCACTTCGCGTGCTTGGCGCCCATGTCGCCGTCGATGCCCTCCTTCATCGACTCGGCGCCGAGCTTCGCGATCGCGTCGCGCGGGTCGACGCCCTTCGGGCAGCGCTCGTTGCAGAAGTAGCAGCGCGTGCACTCCCAGATGCCGTGCTCGCCGTTGAGCGCGTCCAGGCGCTCGGCCTTGTGCCCGTCGCGCGGATCGCCGACGAAGCGCATCGCCTTCGCGAGCGCCTGCGGCCCCGTGAAGCGGGGATCGGACTCCATCGCGTTGCACTCCGACACGCAGCAGCCGCAGTTGATGCAGAGCGACTCCTTGTGGATCACGTTCATCCGCTCCTGGCGGATCAGGTTCTCCTTGCCGGCCGGCGGCTCGTCGTACCCGGGGCGAAGGAACGGGTCGACGCTCATGAACTTCTGCCAGAACGGGCCCATGTCGACGACCAGGTCCTTGACGATCGGCAGGTTCCCCATCGCCGAGATCACCGGCACGTGCCCTGCCTGCGCGATGTCGTACATCCGCGTCTTGCACGCGAGCACGGCGGCGCCGTCCATGCGCATGCCGCACGAGCCGCAGATCATCATCCGGCAGCTCTTGCGGTAGGCGAGGGTGCCGTCGTGCCGGTCCTTGACGATGTCGAGGCAGTCGAGGAGCGTCGCCTCCTCGGGGGCGTCGACCTCGTACTCGGCCAGCTCGCGCTCGCCGCTGCGCGCGTTGTAGCGCCAGACCTTGAGCCCGACCTTCACGGCTAGTACGTCCGTTCCATCGGCTCGTACTCGGTCACGCGCACCTCCGAGTAGGACAGCTGCGGAGCGCCATCCACCCAGCGCGAGATCGAGTGCTTCATGAAGTTCTCGTCGTCGCGCTTCGGGTAGTCGTAGGGGCGTGCGTGCGCGCCGCGGCTCTCCTTTCGCGCGATGCCGGCCTGCACCATGCACCGGGCGAGGTCGAGCATGTTGCCGAGCTCGACCACCGAGGTGAGGTCGGTGTTGAAGACCTCGCCCTTGTCCTCGACAACCACGCCGCGACCGTAGCGCTCGCGCAGGCCGTCCAGGATGTCGAGCTGCGCGAGCATCTGCTCCTCGCGCCGGAAGACGCCGAAGTTCTCGAGCATCGAGGAGCCGAGGTCGGCGCGGATCTGCCACGGCCGCTCGCCCTCGCTCACGTCGAGCAGGCCGCGGAGCTCGCGCTCGGCGTCGGCCTCCGCGCTGCGCGGCACGTCGACCGTCGTGTGCGACAGCGCCCACTCCGCCGCGGCGCGGCCGGCACGCCGGCCGAAGGTGATCGTCTCCATCAGGGAGTTCCCGCCGAGGCGGTTCGCCCCGTGCACCGACACGCACGCGACCTCGCCCGCAGCGTAGAGACCGGTCAGCTCGGTCGCCCCGTCGTTGTCGGTCTCGACGCCGCCCATGTGGTAGTGAGCTCCCGGCCGCACCGGAACGGGATCGTAGATCGGGTCGATGCCGGCGAAGGTCATCGCCAGCTCGCGCGAGCCCGGGAGCCGCTCGATGATCCGCGCCGCACCGAGGTGGCGCATGTCGAGGAAGATCGAGCCGTCGACGCCGCGGCCCTCGTCGATCTCGGTCTGCTCGGAGCGGGAGACGACGTCCCGCGACGCCAGCTCCATCGCGTTCGGCGCGTACCGCTTCATGAACCGCTCGCCGTCCTTGTTGATCAGGTAGGCCCCCTCGCCGCGGCAGCCTTCGGTGAGCAGGATCCCCGTCGGGTACAGCGTCGTCGGATGGAACTGCATGAACTCCATGTCCTTGAGCGGGAGGCCGAGGTGCAGCGCCATCGCCGCGCCGTCCCCGGTGCACGCGTACGCGTTCGTCGTCGTCCGGTAGATGCGGCCCTGGCCGCCGGTCGCGAGCACCACCGTCTTGCCGCCGACCGTCTTCAGGCCGCCGTTCAGGAGGTCCCAGCAGATGACGCCCTGGCAGCGGTCGTCGTTCTCGACCAGCTTCCAGGCGAAGAACTCCTCGTAGACCGTGATCCCGCGCTTGACGAGCTGCTCGTAGAGCACCTGGATCAGGACGTGGCCGGTGATGTCGGCGGCGTAGACCGTGCGCGGCGATCCGGCCGCGCCGAACGGCCGCTGGGCCAGCTTTCCGTCGTCGCGCCGCGAGAAGACGGCGCCCCAGTGCTCGAGCTGGTAGATGTCGCCGGGCGCCTCCCGGCACAGGATCTCGATCGCGTCCTGGTCCCCGATGTAGTCCGACCCCTTGACGGTGTCGAAGGTGTGCGAATCGGGCGAGTCCTCCGCTGCGTTCCCGAGCGCGGCGTTGATCCCGCCCTCTGCCGCGCCGGAATGGCTTCTCGTCGGGTGGAGCTTCGAGATGACGCCGACGTCGGCGCCGGCGTCGTAGGCCTCGATCGCCGCCCGCATGCCGGCACAGCCGGCGCCGACGACGAGCACGTCGTGCGTTGCTTCCACGTCTCCGGACGCTACCGAAACAGTTGGCGGAGCCGGGAGAGAAGCCGCCCGGTTCGGGGCACTCCACGCAGTGCCCGCTCCCGGGCGAGGTCGGCGTTCGCCCACGCCCGCTCGCGCATGCTGCGCGTCGGGTAGCGGGGCTTCCAGTAGGTCGGCCGCTGCCGCGTCACGCCTCGGCCCGGGCTAGAGGCGCGGGCCGGCGCTGCGAATCGAATCGCTTGCGTCGGCGAACCGCGCCGCGAAGTTGTCGGCGAACAGCCGGGCGAGCCTGCGCGCGGCCGCGTCGTAGGCGGCCGGGTCGGCCCACGTCGACCGCGGCTCGAGGAGCCCGGCGTCGACGCCGGGCACCGCGGTCGGGACGGCGAACCCGAAGAGGGGGTCGTTCCGGAACCCGACGTCCTCGAGCTCGCCGGCCAGCGCCGCCGCGAGCATCGTCCGGGTCGCTGCGATCGGCATGCGCCGCCCCTCGCCGAACGGACCGCCCGTCCAGCCCGTGTTGACCAGCCACACCCGTGAGCGGTGGCGCTCGAGCTTGTCGCCGAGCATGCGCGCGTAGACGAACGGCGACTGGGGCAGGAACGGCTGGGCGAAGCACGTCGAGAACGTCGGCTGCGGCTCGGTGACCCCGATCTCCGTCCCGGCGAGCTTCGCGGTGAACCCGGAGAGGAAGTAATAGAGCGCCTGCGCGTGCGTCAGCCGCGCGATCGGCGGCAGGACACCGAACGCATCGGCGGTCAGGAACACCACCGAGCGAGGATGGCCGGCCTGCTTGACCGGCAGGGCGTTGCCGATCAGCTCGAGCTTGTAGGCGGCCCTCGTGTTCTCTGTCTTGCGATCGTCCTCGAGATCGAGATGGCCGAGGTCGTCGACGGTGACGTTCTCGAGCACGGTCCCGTACGCGTGCACCGCCTTCCAGATCTCCGGCTCCGCCTCTTCGCTCAGGCGGATCGTCTTCGCGTAGCAGCCACCCTCGACGTTGAACACGCCCGAGTCGCCCCAGCCGTGCTCGTCGTCCCCGATCAGGTGGCGGGCAGGATCGGCCGACAGCGTCGTCTTGCCGGTGCCCGAGAGCCCGAAGAACACCGCGACGTCACCGTCGTCACCGACGTTCGCCGAGCAGTGCATCGGAAAGATTCCTTCGAGCGGGAGCCGGTCGTTCATCACCGTGAAGATCGACTTCTTGATCTCCCCCGCGTAGAACGTGCCGCCGATCACGACCTCGCTCCGCGTCGGATGCAAAGCGACGAAGGTCGCGGTGCGGGTCCCGTCGCTCTCCGGGTCGGCCTCGAGGTCCGGCGTATGCAGCACGAGCGCCGTCGGTTCGAACGAGAGCAGGTCCTCCTCCGACGGATCGATGAACATCGTCGCCGCGAACAGCGCGTGGTACGGGTGGGCGGTCACGACGCGGACGCCGATCCGGTGCTGCACGTCCGCACCGGCCCAGGCGTCGATCACATACAGGGCGGCGGCGTCGCCCAGGCGCCGCGCCGCCTTCTCGCGCAGGCCGTCGAAGTGATCTTCGGACAGCTCGCGGTTCACCTCGCCCCACCAGATGCGATCCTCGGAGGCAGGCTCGCGAACGACGAACTTGTCGCGCGGGGACCGCCCCGTGTGCAGACCGGTGTCGACGACCAGCGGGCCGCCCTCCGCGAGCCGACCCTCACCACGCGCGAGCGCGTGCGTATAGAGCAGTGACGTCGTCGGATTTCGATAGACCCGGCCGGACGGATCGATCCCGTGCTCGGAGAGGTCCACCTGCCCAGGGAGCTCGGTCGTCGTCATGGACGGGAGCCTATGGTACGCCCTCGGGCGCCTCAGACCTGCCAGTCTCCGCCGCGCAGCACCGGAACTCGCTCGCCGGACGCGGTGATGCCGTCCACTTCGAGCTCGGGCGAGCCGACCATGAAGTCGACGTGCGCTCCGCTCCTGTTGATGCGACCGGCGTCGGCGCCGTCGACGACGAACGCGAAGCCTCCGCCGAGCGCGAGGTGGCTGGCGGCGTTCTCGTCGAGCAGAGTGTCGTAGAAGACCGTGCCGAGCGGCCCGATCCGGCCTGCCCGGTCGACGAGAGCGATCTCGCCGAGCCGGAGGCCGCCGTCGTCGACCGCGAGCTGGGACCGGAGCGCGTCGGCTCGTGCCTCGGCCGTGATCTCGACGGCGCGACCGCCCTCGAAGCGCACACGCAGGTTGCGGATGATCGAGCCGTCGCGAAGCACGAGCGGCTTGGTGCTGGTCACGTGCCCCTCCGTGCGCAGCGGGTCCGGGGTCGTGAAGATCTCTTCCGTCGGCAGGTTCGGGAAGTGCCGAATTCCCTCGCAGGTGACGAAGTCGGCGCCGATCCACCTGTGCGTCGGGAGCATCCCGACGCGGAGCTCGGTGCCCGGCCCATGAAGCTCGACGGCGTCGAAGCGGTGCTCGGTCAGCCGCGCCGCCGAGTCGTTCAGCATCTGCATGCGGTCCTCCCACGCCTGGACCGGGTCCGGCTCGTCGAGCCGCAGGACGTGCTCGAGCTCCTGCCAGAGCCGCTCGAGCGCCTCCTCTTCCGTGAGGTCGGGATGGACGAGCTTCGCCCACTCGGGGTGCGGGCACGGAACGACGCACCAGTTCGTCGTGCGTTCGGAGATGATCCGCGGGATCTCGGGGAGAAACGGCAACCGGTCCCGCCCGGTGAGCTCGGGATCGAGGCCGTCGAGCAGCCCCGGCGCCGTCGGCCCCGAGATCGCGACGCGCGCCCCCCGCGCCTCGGCGTGCTCGAGCAGACGCCGGCCGTACCACGGCGGCACGAACTCGAGCGTGGCGGGATCGGCGTGCGCGACGCGGGCGCGCTTGACGTGCGGGTCGAAGTACGACACGTCGACGAACTCGGCGCCCCGGTCGTACGCAGCCGCCGCGACGGCGCGCACGAACGGCGCGTGCCCGAGCTCGGCCGAGACGATCACGGTCTGGCCGCGCTGCACGTTCGCCCCGTGCACCGCGAGCTCGGCGAGCGGCCGGAAGCGGTCTGGGTCCACCGGGAGGCGATCCTACCCGCGGGCCGAACACCGAAACCGTGACGGTCGACGCAGCAGTGGAGCGCTTCCTCGAGCGCGCCGGGATGTCGCCGGCCACCCGGCGGGCGTACGCCGCCGACCTGGACGAGTTCGCACGGTGGTTCGGCCCCGATTCCGACCTGGAGGACGTCGACCTCCGCGTCCTCGCCGACTGGGTGACCGAGCTCGGGCGCGGCCGCCCGGCCGGCCGGCTCGCCCCGGCGACGATCGCGCGCAAGCTCGCGTCGGTGCGTGCGCTCCTCCGCTACGCGCTCGGCCCCGACCGGATCCCGGGCGGCTCGCTCGCGCCGAGGCGACCGCGACGCCTCCCAGACGCGCCGAAGCCGTCCGAGGTGAACGAGATCGTCGCCGGGGTCGACGGCGCAGGTGCGCTCGCGAGCCGCAACCGTGCGCTCGTCGAGCTCGTGTACTCCGCCGGTCTCCGGAGCGCCGAGGCGGTGGCCCTCGATCTCGGCGACGTCGACTTCGAGCAGGAGCTGGTGCACGTCCGCCACGGCAAGGGAGGCAAGGACCGCGTGGTGCCGCTCGGCGAGGAGGCGGCCCACCTGGTCGCGGGCTACCTGCACGAGGGACGGCCGCAGCTCGCCCGCGGCGCCGAGAACGCGCTCTTCCTCTCGGCGCGCGGCCGCAGGCTCGACACCTCGACGCTTCGCCGCCTCGTCCCCCACCCTCACCGCCTGCGGCACGCGTTCGCGACCCACCTCCTCGAAGGCGGCGCCGACCTGCGCACGATCCAGGAGCTGCTCGGCCACGCGTCGCTCTCGACGACGCAGATGTACAGCCACGTCGACGCACGCCGGCTCCGCCGCGTCTACGACCATGCCCACCCGCGATCCTGATCTCGACGGCTTCCTCGCCCTGCTCGCGGCGCGGCGTGCACCGGCGACGGTCGACGCCTATCGGCGCGACCTGCTCGCGCTCGCCGCCGGGCTCGACACGCCGCTCGCCGATGCGACCGTCGACGACCTCGAGCGCTGCATCGCCGCGCTGCGCGCGGACGGGCTCGCCGCCTCGACGATCGCACGCCGCACCGCAGCGGCGCGGAGCTTCTACGGCCACCTGCAGCTGCTCGGGAGACGCGAGGACAACCCCGCCGCCGCGCTGTCGCTGCCGCGCCGCCCCCGCACGCTCCCGAAGACGCTCTCCGCCGGGGAGGCCGAGCGCCTGATCGACGCCGCGCGGGGCACGCAGCCGCGCGACCTGCGCGACCACGCGCTCGTCGAGCTCCTATACGGGGCCGGTCTGCGCGTGTCGGAGGCGGTCGGCCTCGTGAAGAACGGCGTCGATCTCGACGGGCGCCTCGTCCGGGTCGTCGGCAAGGGCGGCAAGGAGCGAATCGTCCCGGTCGGCCGGCCGGCGGTCGAGTCGCTGCGGCGCTACCTGTCGCGCGGCCGGCCCTACCTCGACACACGGCACCGCCCGGAGCTCTTCCTGAACGCGCGTGGCGGCGCGCTGACCCGCGCCGGCGCCTTCCTGATCCTGCGCCGGCTCGCCGGGCAGGCCGGGCTCGACCCGCTGCGCGTGCACCCGCACCTGCTGCGGCACTCGTTCGCGACGCACCTGCTCGAGGGCGGCGCAGACCTGCGCTCGGTGCAGGAGATGCTCGGCCACGCCGACCTCTCGACCACCGAGCTCTACACGCACGTCTCCGACCGGCACCGGCGCGCCGTGTACTTCGACGCGCATCCGCACGCGCGTCGCCGCTCCGACGATCGCTAGCGCGTCTTCCGGCGCAGCTCCTGCGCGACCTTCGCCGCGGCCTGGCGGAGCTCGCGCGGCTGCTCGTCGTTCTCGCCGAGGCTGGTCAGGATCTGGATCGTGTCGGGCCGTGCCGAACCGTTCCGCAGCGCGATCACCGCGAGCCGCCGCACCGCCTCGTTCCCGTCGTTGGCGACGATCTCGTGCAGGAGCGGGCGCACGTCGTTGACGACCCCTGGGTGGTCGCGCGAGAGCAGCTCGAGCGCGAGCAGCGCGGAGCCGCGGACGGCGGGGCTCTCGTCGACGAGGCCGCGGCGCAGCAGCTCCGTCTTCGTGCGGAAACGGAACTGGCCGATCGCCCGGAAGGCGACGATTCGCTCCCGGTAGTCGGACGAGCGCGCAGCCGCTTCGAGCTCGTCGTCGAAGCGGGCGCGAAGCTGCGACAGCTCGCGCTCGTTGCCCTCGTTGGCGAGCGCGTCGGCCTGGCCGGCGGCCTCGGCGAGCGCGCTCACAGCTCGTCGGGCTCGCGGTGCGGCGGGCCGACGTAGAGCGCCGACGGCCGGAACAACCGGCCCGTCCGTTTCTGCTCGAGGATGTGCGCCGACCAGCCGGCGACGCGCGAGCAGGCGAACATGGCGGGCGCGAGCGGCGGCGGGATCTCGGCGACGTCGAGCACGATCGCGGAGTAGTACTCCACGTTCGTCGCGAGCACGCGCTCGGGATGCCGCTTCTGCAGCGCCGCCAGCGCAACCTGCTCGAGCTGCTCCGCGACCTCCACCTGCGGCGAGCCGAGCTCCTTCGCGGTCTGCTTGAGGATCCGCGAGCGCGGATCCTCGGCGCGGTAGACGCGGTGGCCGAAGCCCATGATCCGCCGGCCGCTCGCGAGCGCGTCGTCGACCCAGCGCTGCGGGTCGCCCGTCGCCTCGACCTCGGCCAGCATCGGCTTCACGTACGCCGGTGCTCCGCCGTGCAGCGGCCCGGACAGCGCGCCGACCGCGGCCGACAGCGCCGCGCCGCAATCGGCCCCCGTCGAGGCGACGACGCGCGCGGTGAAGGTCGAGGCGTTGAGCCCGTGCTCGGCGGTGCAGATCCAGTAGGTGTCGATCGCCCGCGCGTGCCGCGGGTCGGCCTCGCCGCGCCAGCGCAGCAGGAACTTCTCGGCCGCGGTTCTGCCCTGTGCCACGACCTCGTCGGGCACCGCGTCTCGGTGGCCGTCCGCCACCCTGGCCGAGCGCGCGACGATCGACATCACCTGGGCGGACAGCCTGCCGAGGTCCTCGCGCGCCTGGTCGTCCGAGATCTCGTTCAGCTTGCCGAGCTTCCAGGCGCCCGACAGGCGCGCCGTCCCCGCCTGCAGGTCGGCCGGGGCATTCCCGGTCAGCCCGGCCGGCTCGTACGGCTCCGGGTCGGGCATGCGCGACTGCAGGTCGCCGTCGACCAGCAGGCCCCACACGTTCTCGTACGGGTAGCGGCCGACCAGCGGCTCGACGTCGACGCCCCGGTACCGGAGCGACCCGCCGTCGCGGTCCGGCTCCATGATCTCCGTCTCGACCGCGACGACGCCTTCGAGCCCAGGCTTGAAACCGCTCGGCGTGCTCACCGCTCGTTGACAGTACCGCACGGTGCTCACGCGTCGATAGGTAGGCTCGGGCGCTGCCATGGCGCACCGGGTCACCCTGATCTACGGCGACGGCACGGGCCCCGAGCTGACCGAGGCGACACGGCGCGTGCTCGAGGCGACCGGCGTCGAGTTCGAGTGGGACGAGCAGCCTGCCGGCGAGGAGGCGATGCACGCGCACGGGGGCAACCCGCTCCCGGACCAGACGCTGGAGTCGATCCGCGCCAACGGCGTCGCGCTCAAGGGCCCGATCACGACACCCGTCGGCGGCGGCTTCCGGTCGGTCAACGTCGGCCTGCGCAAGGCCCTCGACATGTATGCGCAGGTGCGCCCCTGCAAGACGTATCCGGGCGTGCGCACGCGGTTCGACGACGTCGACCTGGTGATCATCCGCGAGAACACGGAAGACCTCTACGTGGGCATCGAGTACGAGGAAGGCTCGGCCGACGCCGCCGAGCTGATCGCGTGGATCGAGTCGAAGGGCGGCGCGCTGCGCTGGCGCGACGCCGGCATCTCGATCAAGCCGATCTCGGTCACGGGGACGCGGCGGATCTTCGAGTTCGCCTTCGACTGGGCGCGCCGAAACGGCCGCAAGCAGATCACGGCCGTGCACAAGGCGAACATCATGAAGTTCTCGGACGGCCTATGGCTGCGCGTCGCGCGCGAGGTCGCCGAGCAGAACCCCGACCTCGAGTTCAACGACCGCATCGTCGACAACATGTGCATGCAGCTCGTGCAGCGGCCCGAGGAGTACGACGTGCTCGTGCTCCCGAATCTCTACGGCGACGTCCTCTCCGATCTCTGCGCGGGCATGATCGGCGGGCTCGGCGTCGCCCCCGGCGCGAACTACGGCGAGTCGGTCGCGGTGTTCGAGCCGACGCACGGCTCCGCGCCGAAGTACACCGGGCAGAACAAGGTCAATCCGATCGCGGAGCTCTTGTCGGGGATGCTGATGCTGCGCCACCTGGACGAGCACGACGCCGCGCGCCGGCTCGAGGACGCGATCGCGGCCGTGATCGCGGAGGGACGCAGCCTCACCTACGACATGAAGCCGGCGCGCGACGACCCGACCGCGGTCGGGACGAGCGAGGTCGCCGACGCGATCATCGAACGACTGAAAGGGAGCGAATCGTGAGCGAGAGGCGCAAGGTCACCGTCGTCGGCGCCGGAAACGTGGGTGCGACCTGCGCGCAGGTGCTGGCGGTCTCCGACTACGCGGACGTCGTCCTGGTCGACATCAAGGAAGGGCTGCCGCAGGGGAAGGCGCTCGACATCAACCAGATGGGCGCGGTGCTCGGCTACGAGCCGAACGTCACCGGCTCGAACGACTACGGGCCGACCGCGGGATCGGACGTGGTCGTCGTCACGGCCGGGCTTCCGCGCTCGCCGGGGATGAGCCGCGACGATCTCGTGCAGACGAACGAGCGGATCGTCAAGGAGGTCACGGAGCAGGTCGTCGCGACGAGCCCCGACGCGATCCTCATCATCGTCTCGAACCCGCTCGACGCGATGTGCCACGTCGCCAAGAACGTGTCCGGCTTCCCGAAGGAGCGCGTGTTCGGACAGGCGGGGATCCTCGACACCGCCCGGTTGAAGACCTTCATCGCCTGGGAGACGGGCTCGTCGGTGCAGGACGTCGGCGCGGTGGTGCTCGGCGGGCACGGCGACCAGATGGTGTCCGTGATCTCGGCGACGACGGTGGGCGGCATCCCGGTCCGCAAGCTCGTTTCGGAGGAGCGGATCGCGGCGCTGGTCGACCGCACCGCCAAGGGCGGCGGCGAGGTCGTCCAGCTGCTCGGCACGTCGGCGTGGTACGCGCCGGGGGCGGCCGCCGCGCAGATGGTCGACGCGATCATGCTGGACGCGAAGCGCGTGCTTCCCTGCACGGCCTACCTCGAGGGCGAGTACGGGATCGACGGCCTCTACATGGGCGTCCCCGTCAAGCTCGGCCGATCGGGGATCGAGCAGATCCTCGAGGTCGACCTCGACGAGCCCGAGCAGGCGGCCCTGCGAGCCTCGGCAGACGCGGTCCGCGAGGTCGTCGGCGTGCTGACCACCTGAAAACGCCCGCGCCACACGAAATTCTTAGGAAACTTGACCTGGATTGACCGGAGCCCGCCTCCGGCCGGCGTTGTACCTTGGCGCCGATGGAACTCGGTCTGACCGGCAGGACGGCGGTCGTCTGCGGAGCCTCGTCGGGGCTCGGCCTGGCAGCGGCCGAAGCGCTGGCCGCCGAAGGCGCCAACGTCGCGATGTTCGCGCGGCGCCGCGACGAGCTCGAGCTGCACGCGAACCGGCTCGGCGCGCTCGCCGTACGTGGAGACGTGAGCAATGCGGCCGACCTCGAGCGACTCGTCGAGCGGACCGTCCAGGCCTTCGGCGGGATCGACATCGTCGTCTGGAACTCGGGCGGCCCGCCGGCCGGCGCCGCGGCGGCGATCACCGACGAGAGCCTCGAGGCGGCGTTCGAGCTGCTGCTCCTTCCCGCCGTGCGCCTCGTCAGGCTGACCCTGCCGCTGCTGCAGCGAAGCCCGGGCGGCCGGATCGTCTTCATCACGTCGGGCGCCGTGAAGGAGCCGACCGACCATCTCGCGCTCTCGAACACGGTGCGACCCGGGATCGTGGGCTACGCGAAGACGCTGTCCCGGGAGCTGGGGAGCGGCGGGATCACGGTCAACTGCGTCGCGCCCGGCCGGATCGACACGCCCCGGATGACGGAGCTCTACGGCGACGGCGGACTGCCGGCGGCGGAGATCGCACGCATCCCGCTCGGGCGGATCGGGACGGCGCGGGAGTTCGGCGACGTCGTCTGCTTCCTCGCCTCCGACCGCGCCGCCTACGTCACCGGCATCACGCTTCCCGTCGACGGAGGCGCATCGCGCTCGCTGCTGTGAGAAAGAAGATCTTCAGACCGGGATGGCTGATCGCGCTGGGGCTGATCCTGCTCGCCGTGACGCTCGCGCTCGTCGTCCTGCCGTCGAGCCAGTACATCTTCCTGCCCGACCGGGCCCACCCCGTCGGGCCGCTCGTGTCGGTTCCCGGCGGCCACAGCCCGACCAAGGGCGGCGTCTACTTCGTCGACGTGGTCGTACGCAAGGCGACCCTGCTGGAACGGCTCTTCGGCGGCCTGCACGACGGTGCCGACCTCTACCCGGCCTCCGCCGTCAACCCGCCGGGCGTCTCGAACGCGGGGCGGGCGCGCATCGACACCGAGGACATGCAGCGGTCACAGGAGATCGCGGCCGCGGTGGCGCTCAAGGCGGCGGGCAAGAAGGTCGTGCTGCGCCCGACGGGTGCGCTGATCGACGCGGTCGAGCCCGGGCTGCCTGCGGACGGGAAGCTCGATCCGGACGACGTGATCGTCGCCGTCGACGGGACGCGGGTCGAGAGCCCGAACGACGTCTTCAACGTGATGTCGAAGCAGCGCATCGGGAGCGTCGTCCGCTTCACGATCCAGCGTGGCAGAAAGACGCTCGTCGTCCCGATCAAGACCGTCGCCTCGCCGACGCCGCCGAAGCGCGCGGTCGTCGGCGTGCTGCTCGAGCCTGCGGTCGACGTGCACCTCCCGATCCCGGTGAAGATCGACGTGGGGAACGTCGGCGGCCCGTCGGCGGGGCTGGCCTTCGCGCTCGAGGTGCTCGCCAAGCTGAAGGCGGGCGTGCTGCACGGCCATCGCGTCGCGGCGACCGGCGAGATCTTCCCCGACGGCTCGGTCGGCCCGATCGGGGGCATCAAGCAGAAGACGATCGGCGCGCGAGAAGCGGGTGTGGACGTCTTCCTCGTCCCGGCCGGGCAGAACGCGCGGGATGCCGAGAAGGAAGCCGACGGCCTCCGGATCGTCCCTGTGAAGAGCTTTCCACAGGCGTTGCACGCGCTGGCAACATTGCCGGTCAAGCCGAGCTGACGGCCGCGAACAGGCCTCCGAAAGTCCCCGGAAACTGCGTGTTTTCCGTCCGGGCAAGCCCTGTTCGGAGGGTCGGCCGGCGCGTAGCATCCGCGCCTCGGTAGGACCCCCGCCCACTCCCGGAAGGCCCCATTTGCCCACCAAGGACGCGCCGAGCTGCGACGACTGCTACTTCCGCCGCGGCGGCCTCTGTGCGATGCGCCCCGAGCACATCTGCCCCACGTTCAGGGCGGCGGCGCCGCGCCTCACACCCCCCTCACCCCCGAGGCTCGTCCCGCTGGCTCCCGTCTCCGCTGCCGCGGTCGCATAGGCTCCGGTCGGCGTGACCGACCCGCAGCCGCAGCCGCCGCCCCCCGCCGTGACGGGCGGGAAGAAGCCCCTCGGCGCGGCGTCGAAGGCTCGCCTGATCGTGATCGGGATCATCGCCCTGTTCCTGATCGTGTTCGTCGCGCTGAACACGCACGACACGAAGGTCGACTTCGTCTTCGGCTCGACGAAGGTGTCGGTGATCTTCGTGATCCTGCTCTCGCTCGCCCTCGGCTTCGTGCTCGGGCTGTTCTTCACACCGCTACGCCGTCGCCGGCAGGGCAAGCAGAGCTGACGCCAGGCGGTCGACGCCCTCGGCGATCTCGTCGGTCGAGACGAAGCTGTACGCCAGTCGCAGCGAGTCAGGATCGGCGCCGAAGTCGACGCCCTTGACGAACGTGACGCCGGCCTGCTCGGCCCGCTCGAGCAGCTCGCCGCTGTCGATCCCTCCGGCCGTGAGCCACACGAAGTAGCCCCCGTCGGGCCTCGAGATCTCCGCGCCGGGGAGCTTCGCGTCGAGCGCCGCCAGCATCGCGTCGCGCCGCGCTCCGAGCAGCCCGCGCACGCGCTCGAGGTTCGGCTCGAAGAGGCCGCGCGCGATGAACTCGTAGACCGTCGCCTGGCCGAGCAGCACGGGCGTGATGTAGGTGCCGGTCGCCGTCGCGGCGATCTCCGCCGCGAGCTCCTCCGGGAGGACGAACCAGCCGACACGGAGGCCCGGCGCGATCGTCTTCGAGAACGACGAGCTGTACCCGGTCGTGCCGCCGGACAGCTCGAACAGCGAGGGCAGCGGCTCGCCGTCGAAGCGCACGAGGCCGTACGGGTCGTCCTCGAGCACCAGCAGGTCGTGCGCCTGCGCGAGTGAGACCACACGGCGCCGGCGCTCGAGCGGAAGCGTCCGGCCGCTCGGGTTCTGGAACGTCGGGATCAGGTAGAGGAACGCCGCGTCGCCGGCGTCGAGCTCTTGCTCGAGCGCGTCGGGATCGAGCCCGTCGTCGTCGCAGGCGAGCGGCACGATCTCGGCGCCGAGCTCGCGCAGGATCTTCAGCGGCCGGTCGTAGGTCGGGCGCTCGACGAGCACCCGCCGCCCAGGCGCGAGCCGCTGCGCGAGGAAGACGAACCCCTGGAGCGACCCGTTGGTGACGAAGATCCGCGCCGGGTCGACCTCGTGCCGCTCCGCGAGCCACTCGACGAGCGGCCGGTAGCCGGGCGACGGCCCGTACGAGAGCACGGTGGTGCCGTCACGCTCGATCACCGCTCGGGCGCAGTCGGCGAGCAGCTCGACCGGCAGGCACTCGGGCGCCGGAACGCCGCGTGCGAACGAGATCATCCCCATCGGGCTCCAGATTACTGACGGCGGCCGATCGACTGCTCACCATCGGTCTGAGTCCCCTCTTAGGGACATCGGTGACAATTCCCACATGACATCCCGCGTTCTCGTCGTCGACGACGACCCGGCCGTCCGGTCCGCGATCTCGCGCGCGCTGCGGCTGGACTACGAGGTCGACGAGGCCGCCGACGGCTCCGAGGCGCTCGCGCGCCACGCCGCGGCCGCCGCCGACGCGATCGTCCTCGACCTCTTGATGCCCGAGATCGGCGGGCTCGAGGTCTGCCGCTCGCTGCGCCGCCGGGGCGACTCGGTGCCGGTGCTCGTCGTCACGGCCCGCGATGCCGTCGAGGATCGCGTCGAAGGGCTCGACGCCGGCGCCGACGACTACCTGGTGAAGCCGTTCGCGATCGAGGAGCTCCGCGCGCGCGTGCGTGCGCTCCTGCGCCGCACGGGCGGCGGTGAGGACGTGCTCACCTTCGCCGACGTCCGGCTCGATCCCTCGACACGGGAGGCGTTCCGGAGCGACCGGCGGCTCCAGCTGACGCGCACCGAGTTCAACCTCCTCGAGCTCTTCCTCCGCAACCCGCGGCAGGTGCTCACCCGCTCGCAGATCTACGAACGCGTCTGGGGCTACGACTTCGGCGCGACGTCGAACGCCCTCTGGGTCTACGTCGGCTACCTGCGCCGCAAGCTCGAGGAGAACGGCGAGCCGCGCCTGCTCCAGACCGTGCGCGGCGTCGGGTACGCGCTCCGCGAAGAGCTATGAGCCGGCTCAGCTTCCGCGCCAAGCTGATGCTGCTCACGGCGACGGCGATCGCCCTGGCGGTGACGGGTGCCTCGGTCGCGGTGTGGATGGTCGCGAAGCACGAGCTCTATTCCCAGCTGGACTCGACGCTCTACTTCCAGGCCAGCAACGGCGTGCAGGGCCCGTTCGGCGGCGGGAACAACCTCACGCTGGTGATCGGGCCGGACGGCGACCGCCACGGCTCGCCGATCGTCCCGGTGACCTCGCGGGCCCTGAGGGTCGCGGCGGGCGGTGAGGACCGGAGCCCTTACTACTTCAACACCAAGACGCAGGGCATTCCCGTCCGCGAGCTCGTCTATCCGGGTCAGCGAGTTGGAGCGGTGCTCACGATCGCCCCGCTCACGCCGACCACCCACGCACTGCACCGCATCCGCTTCTGGATCTTCCTGATCGGCGGGATCGGGATTGCGCTCGCGGCGGCGCTTGCCGCCTTCGTCGCGACGGCGGCCCTGCGGCCGGTGCGCCGACTCACGGCCGCGGCCGAGAACGTCGCCGCCACCGGCGACCTGACCGAGCGCGTCGAGGTGACATCCGAGGACGAGCTCGGCCGCCTCGCCACCCGCTTCAACGACATGCTCGCCGCACTCGAGCGCTCCGTCGGCGCACAGCGCCGGCTGGTCGCCGACGCCTCGCACGAGCTGCGCACGCCCCTGACCGCTGTGCGCACGAACATCGACCTGCTGCGCGAGGGCAAGCTGCCTCCCGAGGAGGCCGAGCATGCTCTTGCGGAGTCCTCGGTCGAGCTCGACGCCCTGACGAGCCTCGTCGCCGACCTGGTCGAGCTGGCGCGCGGCGAGGAGCGCAAGCTCCGGCTCGAGGACGTCCAGCTCGACGACCTCGTCGCGGCGAGCGTCGAACGCGCGCAGGCGCGGGCGCCGCAGGTCACGTTCGTGACGGCGCTGTCGCCCACGCACGTGCGGGCCGATCCGGTGCTGCTCGACCGGGCGATCTCGAACCTGCTCGACAACGCCGTCAAGTACAGCCCGGCCGGCGCGCCGATCGAGGTGTCGGTGCGCGGCGGCGAGGTGGTCGTCACCGACCACGGCCCCGGCATCGCGAACGAGGACCTGCCGCGCGTCTTCGACCGCTTCTACCGGGCGGCAACCGCGCGCTCGAAGCCGGGCGCCGGCCTCGGCCTCGCGATCGTGCGCGAGGCGGCCGAGGCCCACGGCGGACGGGCCACGGCCGAGAACTCACCGGCCGGCGCCCGCTTCCGGATCGTCCTGCCGACGGCTTAGCAGACGTGCAGTTTGACATGTGACTGTTAGGTCACGTATCCTCTCGGCGCTGGACGAGGATCGTTGGTTCAACGCACCTGGAGGAGGCAGATGAGCACCATCACGCAGACGACCGTGCAGGTCTACCAGCTCTACATCAAGGCGACCCCGGAGCAGATCTGGGAAGCGATCGTCGACCCCGAGCTCACCGCGAAGTACTTCTACGGCTCGCGGATCACGATCACACCCGAAGGCCGCGTCTCGGCGAGCCCGGACGGCTCGGAGTCCTGGGGCGACTCCGAGGTGCTCGAGTGGGACCCGCCGCGCAGGCTCGTCCACGGCTGGGTATCGGCCTACGACCCCGAGCTGGCGAGCGAGGCGACGAGCCGCGTGACCTGGGAGATCGAGCCGCAGGAGGGCGGCCTGACGAAGCTGACGCTGGTGCACGACCAGCTCGAGCGTGCGCCGAAGACGGCGGCGAGCGTCGCCGGCGGGTGGATGCTGGTGCTGAGCGGCCTCAAGACCCTGCTCGAGACCGGCGAACCGCTGGCCTAGCGATCCGACGAACGAACGGTGCCTGGCACGACGAGTGCCAGGCACCCGCCCGTCGACTTTCGCGCTACCCCTCCGGCCAGAAGTCGGCGACCTGCTCGCCGTCGCCGCCCTCGGGCCGGTCGCTGCCGATCGCCAGGTACTCGAGCCCGTCGGGCCCGGCCTCGAGTGCCCTCACGGTGCTCGGGGCGACGCGCACCGCGTCCCACGGCCCGAGCTCGACGACCTCGTCGTCGAGGCGCATGCGCCCCGACCCGGAGAGCACGACGTAGATCTCCTCCTGCTCGCGGTGGCGGTGACCGCCGGTCGAGTGGAGGTTCGGCGCGTAGCGGAAGTGGCTCACGCCGATGTGCTCGGCGCCGAGAGCGGAGCGCCCGAATCGCCCCTCGATCCCAGGACGGCGCGCGCTGACGCCCTCCTCCAGCTCCATGACGTTCACGATCGTGTAGTCGCCCATCGCCCGAATCTAGCCGGGCGCCGTGCTCAGGCGCCGGCGGCCGCGGCGACGACGAGCTCGGCGACCTCGGTCGGCGTCGTCCCGACCTTGATCCCGACCGCCTCGAGCGCGTCCTTCTTCGCCTGCGCCGTCCCGGAGGAGCCCGAGATGATCGCGCCCGCGTGGCCCATCGTCTTCCCGGGAGGGGCCGAGAAGCCGGCGATGTACGAGAAGACGGGCTTCGACATGTGCTCGGACGCCCAGCGCGCGGCCTTCTCCTCCTCGTCGCCGCCGATCTCGCCGACGAGCACCACGAACTCGGTCTCGGGATCAGCCTCGAACTTGGCGAGGATGTCGACGAAGCCGGAGCCGACGATCGGATCGCCGCCGATGCCGACGATGCTCGAGTTGCCGAGCCCGCGCTGTGCGACCTCGTGGCCGATCTGGTAGGTGAGCGTCCCCGAGCGCGAGACGAGGCCGATGTTTCCGGCGCGGAACACCTGCGCCGGGATGATCCCGACGTTGGCCTTGCCGGGCGAGAGCACGCCGGGGCAGTTCGGCCCGATCAGCGTCACGCCCTTCGGGCGGATGTAGGTGTAGACGCGGAGCATCTCGTGCGCCGGGATGTGCTCGGTGATGCAGATCACGGTCTGGATGCCCGCATCGACCGCCTCGTAGATCGCGTCGGGCGCGAACCGCGCCGGCACGAAGATCATCGCGGTGTTGGCGCCCGCCTCGCCGACTGCGCCGGCGACGGTGTCGAAGACCGGGATCCCTTCCACGTCCTGGCCGCCCTTGCCCGGCGTGACGCCCGCGACGACGTTCGTCCCGTAGTCGCGGTTCCGGAGACCGTGGAAGCGACCCTCGGAGCCGGTCAGCCCCTGCACGACGAGGCGCGTATCGGTGTCGACGACGATCGCCATCAGCCCGACGCCCTCTCCCCGCGGATCACCAGCGTGGGCAGCATCATCCACCCGTCGGCGATCCGGTCGCCGAGCAGCTCCCACACGCGCGCGGCGTCGGCGCCGGTGCAACCGACCCGGTCGAGCCACGGCTGAATCTCGAGCGGCCGCTCCATGAAGCGCTCGCCGGTGACTTCGAGCCCTGCGAGCTCGAAGAACGAGTGCCACTCGGGCACCGCGTAGTTGCGGACGTGGCTCGGGTCGCGCAGGCGGTCGGCCTCCTCGGACTGCACGCTCACGAACGTGTTGTCGCAGATCACGACGCGACCTCCGGCGACACGCGCCATCTCCTTCACGGCTGCCTGGACGTCGGCGAAGTGGTGTGCGGCGAGCCGGCAGGCGACGGCGTCGAAGCTCCCGTCCGCGAACGGCAGCGACTCGGCCGGCGCGGTCGAGTCGGCCTGCATCCCCGGCGCCGGGTCGACCGTGACCACCGTCGTGCCGAGCTCGCGGAGCCGGCGGGCCACGTGGCCCCCGCCGGTCGCGACGTCGAGCACGGTCACCCCCGGGCCCGGGCCGCACCAGTCGACGGTCAGATCCAGGTCCTCGCCGGCGGAATGAATCGCACTCGTCCGGTACGCCTCAGCTCGCTCGCTCCAGGCGTCGGTCATGTCCCGGCGAGCTCCACGGCGAGCCTCGCGGCCTCGAGCATCGTCGGGGCCACGTGCAGGTTCGGCGGGGCGGCATCGGCGAGGATCTCCAGGCCCTCCTCGGCGTTCGTCCCGTCCAGGCGAACCACGATCGGGACGGCGATGTCGATCCGCCGAAGCGCCTCGAGGATGCCGCGCGCAACCTCGTCGCAGCGCGTGATGCCGCCGAAGATGTTGAAGAAGATCGACTCGACCTGAGGGTCGCGCGTGATCACCTCGAGGGCTTCGACGACGCCCTCGGCGTCGCCCCCGCCGCCGAGGTCGCAGAAGTTCGCAGGCTTCCCGCCTGCCGTGACGACGACGTCGACGGTCGACATCGACAGCCCGGCGCCGTTTCCCAGGATCCCGACGCTGCCGTCGAGCTTCACGTACGTCACGCCCTTCTCGCGCGCGAACGCCTCGAGCGGGTCGGCGGCACTCGTGTCGCGCCACTCCGCGATGTCGGGATGGCGGTAGAGCGCACTGTCGTCGACCGTGAACTTCGAGTCGAGCGCCTTCACCTCGCCCTCGGGCGTGACGATCAGCGGGTTGATCTCGCAGAGCATCGCGTCACTCTCGACGAAGCAGCGGTAGAGCTGCTCGACGATCGCGGCGATCTGCTTCTGCTCGCCGGGGTCCTCGATGCCGGCCCCATACACGAGCCTGCGCGCGACCCACGGCTGGAAGCCCTCGAGCGGATCGATGTGGAGCCGCACGAGCGCGTCCGGATCGTTGGCCGCGACCTCCTCGATCTCGACGCCGCCCTGCGTCGTGAACATCAACAGCGGCCGCTTCGCGCCGCGGTCGAACGTGACGGAGAGGTAGTACTCCTTCGCGATCTCCGAGGCGCGCTCGATCCACACCTTCTCGACGACGTGGCCGCGGATGTCGAGCCCGAGGATGTCGTTCGCTTTCCGCTCGGCGTCTGCCGGCCCATCGGCCAGCTTCACGCCGCCGGCCTTTCCGCGGCCACCGGTCAGCACCTGTGCCTTCACGACCACCTGGCCGCCGATCTCTTCGGCCGAGGCCCGTGCTTCGTCCGCCGTTGTCGCGAGCCGCCCGTCGGAGACAGGGATGCCGAAGCGCTTGAAGAGCAGCTTGCCCTGGTACTCGTAGAGGTCCATGCGGCCGCGCGGCACTCTACCCGCGCACGCACGGCGACCGCGGGTACTGTCGAGAGCCGTGGATGCGATCGCGGTCACGGACCTCCGCAAGCGCTACGGCACGGTGCAGGCGCTGGACGGAGTCTCGTTCAGCGTGCGCGAGGGAGAGGTGTTCGGGCTGCTCGGGCCGAACGGCGCCGGCAAGTCGACCACGGTCCGCGTACTCGTGACCCTCACCCACCCCGACTCGGGGTCGGCCGCGGTCAACGGCCACGACGTGCTCCGTGACGCCGATACGGTGCGGCGGTCGATCGGCTACGTTCCGCAGGACTCCGGCGTCGACCAGTTCGGCACCGGGCGCGAGAACCTCACGCTCCAGGGCCGCGTGCAGGGCATGAGCGGCGACGATCTCCACGCGCGCGTGGCCGGGCTGCTCGAGCTCGTCGGCATCGCGGACGCAGCCGACCGCATCGTCAAGACGTACTCGGGCGGGATGCGCCGGCGGCTCGACATCGCCCTCGGTCTCGTCCATCGCCCGCGCGTGCTCTTCCTCGACGAGCCGACCACCGGGCTCGACCCCGAGGCTCGAGTGGCCATGTGGACGGAGGTCTCGCGGCTCGCGAAGTCCGAGTCGCTGACGATCCTGCTCACGACGCACTACCTCGAGGAAGCCGACCAGCTCGCCGACCGCCTCTCGATCGTGTCCCGGGGCAAGGTCGTGATCGAGGGCACCCCGGCCGAGCTGAAGCGCAGCCTGAGCGGCGACGCCGTCCACGTCGAGCTCGAGAACGGCGCGGTCGAGGAGGCACAGCGCGTGATCGCCTCCGTCGGCGCGCGACCCGAGCAGGTCGTCGAGGGCAGGATCATCGTCTCGCGCGTCTCCAACGGCGCCCGCGAGCTGCCCGGGATCCTGTCCGCGCTCGAGAGCGCCGGCATTCCCGTCGCATCGGCCTCCCTCTCGCGACCGACGCTCGACGACGTCTACCTCCACTACACGGGACGCGAGTTCAGCATGGAGGACAGCGGCCGGTGACCGTGCTCCGCGACACGTGGTTCATGACCGTGCGACAGGCGCGCAACCTGATGCGCGAGCCGATCTGGATCGTGCTCCTGCTCGTGCAGCCGATGGTCTGGCTCCTGCTCTACGGCCAGCTGTTCCGCAACGTGACGCGGCTGGGCGGCTTCGGCACGAGCTCCTACATCACCTTCCTGGCGCCGGCGATCGTCGTCATGAACGCATTCTTCGGCGCGACGTGGTCCGGCATGTCGATGATCAACGACCTCGACCACAAGGTCGTCGAGCGCTTCCTCGCCACCCCGGCCTCACGCCTGTCGATCGTCCTCTCGCAGATCGTGCGCTCGGCGCTCACCGCGGCGATCCAGGCCGTGATCATCCTCGTCGTCTCGTTCGCGCTCGGCGTGCGCATCCACACGGGGGTGATCGGGTGGCTGACGATCATCCTCGCGGCGATCCTCGTGAACAGCTCGTTCGCAGGGATCTCGCAGGCGATCGCGCTCCTGACCAGACGCGAGGCGACGATGATCGCGATCGCGAACTTCATCGGCCTGCCGCTGCTCTTCCTTTCGTCGACGATGATCGCGAAGCCGCAGATGCCGGGCTGGATGCAGAGCGCGGCGAGCTTCAACCCGGTCGACTGGGGCGTGCGGGCCGCGCGCGAGGTCGTGCTCCCGCACACCGACTGGGCGGCCGTCTGGTGGCATCTCCTGCTGCTCTTCGCCCTCACGGCGGTTACCACCGCGTGGGCGACCTCGACGTTTCGCGCCTACCAGCGGTCGCTGTAGCGCGCTACGGGGTCTCGCCGCCGATCGCGCAGATCGCCTGGCCGATCGTCACGGGCATCCCCACCGTCACCGCGACGTCCGACACCGTCCCGGCGCGGTGGGCGACCACCTCGTTCTCCATCTTCATCGCCTCGACGATGCAGACGACGCTGCCCGCGGAGACGGTGTCTCCCGCCGAGACCTTCACGTCGATCACGGTGCCCTGCATCGGGCTCCGCACCGTTCCCGAGCCGTCGAGCGCCGACGCGTCGTCGCCTCGCTCGCGTCTGCGCCTGGCGAGGGCCCGGTACCCCGGCTCCGGCGCGAGCACCTTCACCTGAACACGGCGGCCGTCGATCTCGACCTCCGTCGCCAGTACCGACAACGCTCCGTCCGGCACCCGAGCTACGCTTGTTGTCGTATGAGACAACTCCGCTGCCTGCTGCGCAAGCTCCTCCGACTCGACGATGCCCTCGCACGTCTCCCCCGCCCGAAAGCAGGGGTGGGCGAGGAGCGCGCGGTGGAAGCCGACCAGGGTCACGACCCCGTCGATCCGGAGCTCGCCGAGCGCTCGGAGCATGCGCCCGATCGCATCGTCGCGCGTCTCGCCGAGGACGATCACCTTGGCGATCATCGGGTCGTAAAGCGGAGACACCTCCGACCCGGCCTCCACGCCGGAATCGACACGGACGCCGGGCCCGGACGGCTCGCGATAGGCCGTGATCCGCCCCGGGGAGGGAAGGAACCCCTGTGCAGGATCCTCGGCGTTGATCCGGCACTCGATCGCGTGCCCGCGCAGGCGAACGTCCTCCTGCGCGAACGCCAGCGGCCGCCCGGCGGCGATCTCGACCTGCGCCCGGACGAGGTCGACGCCGGAGACGAGCTCGGTGACCGTGTGCTCCACCTGGATGCGCGTGTTCATCTCCATGAAGAAGTAGGAGCCGTCCGGCGCGAGCAGACCCTCGATCGTGCCGGCGGAGCGGTAGCCCGCTGCGCGCGCGGCCTCGACGGCGATCGCGCCGATTCGCGCCCGAAGCTCGTCGCCGACGGCGGGGGACGGCGTCTCCTCGATCAGCTTCTGGTGCCGCCGCTGGATCGTGCAGTCGCGCTCGCCGAGGTGCACGACGTTGCCGTGCCCGTCCGCGAGCACCTGCACCTCGACGTGGCGGGGGTCCTCGAGGTAGCGCTCGACGTAGACCGAGGCGTCGGCGAAGTAGGCGCGCCCCTCGCGCCGGGCCGACTCGAGCGACGCCTCGACCTCGTCGGGGCCGCGCACGACCTTCATCCCCTTTCCGCCGCCCCCGGCCGCCGCCTTGATCAAGAGCGGGTAGCCGAGCGCCGCGCCGAGCGCGGCGACGTCGGCGGCGGTCTCGACCGGCTCGGTCGTGCCCGGGACGATCGGGACGCCGGCCGCCTCCATGGCGCTGCGGGCGCTCGTCTTCGACCCCATCAGCTCGATCGCGGCCGGGGGCGGGCCGATCCATGTCAGGCCGGCCTCCTCCACCGCACGCGCGAAATCGGCGTTCTCGGCCAGGAACCCGTAGCCGGGGTGGACGGCCTCGGCACCGGACCGCCGGGCGGCCCGAAGCAGCTTCTCGACCACCAGGTACGACTCCGCCGAGGACTGCCCGCCGAGCGCGTACGCCTCGTCGGCGAACCGTGGGTGGAGCGCCGTCCGGTCGACGTCGGAATACACCGCAACCGAGGCGATCCCCATGTCGCGCAGCGTTCGGAACACCCGCACGGCGATCTCACCGCGGTTGGCCACCAACACCTTGGCGAACACGGCCGTATTCTCCACTGCGGATGAGCTTCGCCGACCAGCTGACCATCGCGCGGGCGCTCGCCGTGCCGCTCGTCGTCGCCCTGTTCGCGATCCCGTTCACCGGCCACGACTACTGGGGGACGGCCGTCTTCTGTGCCGCGATGGCCACGGACTGGTTCGACGGGCGGATCGCCCGCCGGTCCGGGCGCACCTCGCGGTTCGGATCGCTGCTCGACCCAGTGGCGGACAAGCTGCTCGTGCTCTCGACGCTGATCGTGCTGCTCGGCCAGCACGTCTTCCCCGCGTGGATGGTGGCCGCCATCGTGGCGCGCGAGCTCCTGGTCACCGGGCTCCGGCAGGCTGCCGTCGAGCGCGGGATCGTGATCGCGGCGCGCGACCTCGGCAAGCTGAAGACCTGGGCCCAGGCGGTTGCCGCCGCGGTCGGCGGCCTCGCCGCCGCTGGCGTCTGGAGCACCGACGTGTCGTGGTGGGTGCTCCTGATCGCACTCGTGCTGACGTGGGTGTCCGGCCTCGACTACGCCCGCGCCGCACCGCGCCTCTTCCGCGAGCGCGCCGCCGCGTCCTAAAAGCCGTCGGGCCCCGCCGGCTCGAGCAGCTCGTCGAGGCCCGCCTGCCACCACGGATCGGCCGGGTCGCCCGAGGCGCGGAGCAGCTCGCCGACGGCGCGGGCGACGTCGGAGGGCTGTGCGGGGTCGAGCTCCAGCTCCACGCCGGGAGCGTACGCGACCGCTCTCACCCGTTCGAGGGATTCAGCCCGGTGTGACCACCGTTCCCCCGTCCGGGTGATGTCCGCGCGGCGCCTTCAGGGCCACAATCGATCGCGATGCGGCAACTGCCAGGAAGGACTCCGCCAATGCTCAAGTGGAACGCCAAGCTCGTGGTCGTGGTGATCGTGCTGATCGTCCTCGCCGCGGTCCTCGGCATCGCATCGTGCGACCCACTCAACTTCACCTGGTAAGCGGCCTCCACTCCGCATGACCCGGGCCGCCCGCACCCCTGCGAGGCTGCTCGCCGTCGTGATCCCCGTCTCGGTGGTCGGGATCGGGCTCTACCTGGTGGCCACGGCGTGGTTCGTGCACAGCGAACCGTCGGCCACGACGCTCGTCGGCGTCACGGCCTTCCTGGCAGCGTCGATGCTCGCCGAGCGCTTCCCGGTGCCGGTCGAGGGCGCCGACGCGAATGGGGTCTCGCTCGGGTTCGTGTTCGCCGTCGCGGCGCTCGTGCTGTTCGGCTGGGCCGCGGCGACGTTCGTCTACGCGACGGCGCCGACGGTGACCGCGCTGCTCGATCACAAGCCGCTGATCCGCACCACCTACAACGCGGGCGTGTTCGGGATCGCGGGGACGCTGGCCGGCTCGATGCTGGCCTTCGTGCACGGTACGGGCGCGGCACCGGTCCTGCTCGAGGTCACGCTCACAGCGACCGTGCTGTACGCCGTCAACCTCCTGCTCGTCACCGCCGCGATGTCGGCGTCGGGCTCGGAGCTCGGGTACGCGCGGCTGATCCGCTCGAACGTGCACTGGACGATCCTCCCCTTCGCCCTGATGGCGTCGACGGCGCTCATGCTCGTCGTGCTGTGGCAGCGGACGCCGTACCTGTTCGCTGCGCTCGCCGGGCCGCTCGCGGCGATCTCGCTCTACCAGCGTTCGAGCCACCGGGCGCTGAGCGCGGTTCGGCTGTCGCTCACCGACCCGCTCACCGGCCTCGGCAACCACCGGCACTTCCACGAGCGCTTCGAGCAGGCGCTCGCGGCCGCACGCGAACAGGCGACGACGCTCTCGCTCTGCCTGCTCGATCTCGACGACTTCAAGACGATCAACGACCAGTTCGGTCACCCGGCGGGAGACGGGGTGCTGTCGAAGGTCGCTGCGCGCCTCCGCTCGGACGGTGAGGCGTTCCGCCTCGGCGGTGACGAGTTCGCGTTGCTCCTGCCGGCCGTCGGTGAGCCGCTCGCGCTGGCGACGGCCCAGTCGATCGTCACACGACTCGGCGCCGCCGACGTGAGCCCGGGCGGCGGGCTGACGGTGAGCGCCGGCGTCGCGACGTTCCCGCAGCACGGCCGCGACCGGGACGCGCTGATCCGCTTGGCGGACGGCGCGCTCTACTGGGCCAAGGAGCAGGGCAAGAACCAGGTGCGACCGGCGCGGGACGTGGCGAACCTCGCTGCGCTCGGCGGCGTGAGCGACCAGGCCGCGCGGATCCGCGCCGCCGCGTCACTGGCACGCGTCGTCGACGCCCGCCACGCCGACTCGGGCAACCACTCCGACCGTGTGGCGCTGTTCGCTGGGCGGATCGCCGAGCAGCTCGGCCTGCCCGAGGACCAGGTCGAGCTGACACGGCTCGCGGGCAGTCTCCACGACCTCGGCAAGCTGGCGATCCCCGAGGAGCTCCTGCGCAAGCGCGGCCCGCTCAGCCGCGAGGAGCGCCGCCTGCTGCAGCGCCACCCCCAGATCGGCTACCGGATGCTCGCGAGCCTGGGCGTCGAGCCGATCGCCGACTGGATCCTCCACCAGAGCGAACGCTGGGACGGCAGGGGCTACCCCGAGGGCCTGATCGGCGAGGCGATCCCGCTCGGCTCCCGCATCGTCTTCGTCGCCGACGCATTCGACGCGATGACGTCGACGCGCCCCTATCGGCCCGCCCTGCTGCGGGACGACGCGATCCGCGAGCTCGAGCGTTGCTCAGGCACGCAGTTCGATCCCGAGGTCGTGGATGCGTTTCTCGCGACCGCGCAGCCCGAGGCGCTCGTCGGCGCATCCTCGTAGAGCCCGCCGTCTACAGCGGGATGTTGCCGTGCTTGCGCGGCGGGCGGCGCTCGCGCTTGGTGAGCGCGGTCTTCAGCGCGTCGATCAGGACGGGACGGGTGCGCCGGGGCTCGATCACGTCGTCGACGTAGCCGCGTTCCGCCGCCGTGTACGGGTTGGCGAACCGCTCGCGGTACTCGGCGATCAGCTCGGTGCGCCGCCGGTCTGGGTCGTCGGCGGCAGCGAGCTCGGTGCGGAAGATGATGTTGACGGCGCCGTCGGGGCCCATGACGGCCACCTCCGCGGTCGGCCACGCGAAGTTGAAGTCGGCCCGGACGTGCTTCGAGCTCATCACGTCGTACGCGCCGCCGTAGGCCTTGCGCGTGATCACGGTCAGCTTCGGTACCGTCGCCTCGCAGTAGGCGTAGAGGAGCTTCGCGCCGTGGCGGATGATCCCGCCCCACTCCTGCGCCGTCCCCGGCAGGAATCCCGGCACGTCGACGAACGTGACCAGCGGGATGTTGAACGCGTCGCAGGTCCGCACGAACCGGGCCGCCTTCTCCGACGAGCCGATGTCGAGCACGCCCGCCAGCTGCTTCGGCTGGTTGCCGACGACCCCGACGCTGTAGCCGCCGAGCCGGGCGAACCCGCAGACGATGTTCTGCGCGTACTGCGGCTGCAGCTCGAGGAACTCGGCGTCGTCGACCACCGCGGCGATCACGTCCTTCATGTCGTACGGCTTCGTCGGCTCGTCGGGGATCAGCTCGTCCAGCTCCGGCGCCTCGCGATCGACCGGGTCGGACGGCGGATCGAAAGGCGTCGGATGCGCGTTCGACTGCGGCAGGAAGCTGAGCAGGTAGCGCGCGTCCTCGAGCGCAGCCTCCTCGCTCGCGGCCGTCAGATGCGCGACCCCCGACTTCGACGCATGCGCCGCCGCGCCGCCCAGCTCCTCGAACGTCACCTCTTCCCCGGTCACCGTCTTCACCACGTCGGGCCCGGTGATGAACATGTACGAGCTCCCCTCGACCATCAGCACGAAGTCCGTCATCGCCGGCGAGTAGACCGCCCCGCCGGCGCACGGCCCCATGACCAGCGAGATCTGCGGGATCACCCCCGATGCCTGCACGTTGCGCCAGAAGATCTCCGCGTAACCCGCCAGCGACACGACGCCCTCCTGGATCCGTGCGCCGCCCGAGTCGTTGATCCCGATCACCGGGCAGCCGTAATTCGCCGCGAGGTCCATCACCTTGCAGATCTTCTCCGCGAACACCTCCGACAACGATCCGCCGAAGATCGTGAAGTCCTGGCTGAACACGAACACGCGGCGGCCGAAGATCGTCCCGTACCCGGTCACCACCGCGTCACCGTAGGGCCGCCGCTCCAGCATCCCGAAGTTCGCCTCGCGGTGCCGCACGTACCGGTCGAGCTCCACGAACGACCCCTCGTCCAGCAGGCGGATCGCACGCTCCCGCGCCAACAGCTTCCCCGCCTCGCGCTGACGCTCCACCGACCGCTCCCCGCCAGCGTGCAACGCCTCGTCGCGCAGCTCGCGCATCCACGCCAGCTTCTCCCGCGTCGTGGAATGCACACCGGGGTTCGTCGGCTCCGCCATGGGCGGAGCCTATGCGCAGCGAGCATCTAGAGTCGCGGCGTGTCGGCGCCGCTCGACATCGGCCGCCTGCGTGCCGAGACGCCGGGCTGCGCGACGGTCACGCACCTCAACAACGCCGGCTCGTCGCTGCCGCCCGCAGCCGTGCTCGACGCCGTCGTCGACCACCTGCGCCGGGAAGCCGAGATCGGCGGCTACGAGGCCGCCGCGGAGCGCATCGACCGGCTCGAGCACTGTTACGACGCGCTCGCGAGCCTGATCGGAGCCCGCCGTGACGAGATCGCGGTGATCGAGAACGCGACGCGCGCGTGGGACATGGCGTTCTACGCGTTCCGGCTCGCGCCCGGCGACCGCGTCCTCACCGGACGGGCCGAGTACGCGTCGAACTGGATCGCGCTGCGCCAGGTGGCCGAGCGCACCGGGGCAGTCGTCGAGGTCGTTCCCGACGACGAGCACGGACAGTTCGATCCGGCGGCGCTCGAGCGGATGATCGACGATCGCGTGAAGCTCGTGTCGCTGGTGCACGTCCCGACCCAGAGCGGTCTCGTCAACCCGGCGGCCGCCGTCGGGAAGGTGACGCGGGCCGCAGGCGTCCCGTTCCTGCTCGACGCCTGCCAGTCCGTCGGCCAGCTGCCGGTCGACGTGCGCGAGATCGGCTGCGACATGCTCTCCGCGACCGGGCGCAAGTTCCTGCGCGGGCCACGCGGCACCGGGTTCCTCTACGTCCGGCGCGATCTGATCGCGGACCTCGAGCCGCCGTTCCTCGACATGCACGCGGCGGAGTGGCAGCGGGACGGGAGCTACGCGATCAGGGACGACGCACGCCGCTTCGAGAACTGGGAGACGTACGTGGCGGGCAAGGTCGGGCTCGGGGTCGCAGCCCAGTACGCAGCGACGGTCGGGATCGACGCGACCTGGGAGCGCGTCCGGATGCTGGCCGCCCGCCTTCGCGCGGCGCTCTGCGACCTGCCCGGCGTCACCGTCGCCGACCGGGGAGAGACGCTCGGCGCGATCGTGACGTTCTCCGTGCGCGGACGCCGGGCGGACGACGTCCGTGCGGCGCTCGCAGCCCACCGGATGAACGTGTCGGTGACCGACGCCTCGGCGGCGCGGCTCGACCTCGATGCGCGCGGGATCGAGGAGCTCGTCCGCGCCTCGGTGCACTACTTCAACACCGACGAGGAGCTCGACCGCCTCGTCGAGCGCGTCTCGGAGCTGACGTAGAGTCGGGCGCGTGCAGCCGATCGACCACTCCACCGTCTGGCCCTACGACGAGCGGGGCCGGCCGCGGGAGTTCGTCTACCAGCGCTACGGGCACCCGACGGGCGCCGCAGCGGAGGCGGCGCTCGGCGCGCTCGAGGGAGGCGAGGCCGTCCTGTTCGGGTCCGGGACCGCCGCCGTCACCGCCTGCGTGCTCGCCCTCGCGCAGCCGGGCACGAGGCTCGCGATCGCGCAGGGTGCGTACTTCGGCACGTCGGTGCGCGTTCTCGGAGTTCGCCCGCTGGGGTCTCGAGGTCGCGGAGTTCGATCAGACCGGAGAGCCCCCCGGGAACGCCGACATCGTGTGGGTCGAATCGCCGGCGAACCCGCTGCTCTCGGTCCCCGACTGGGCCGCGGTGCGTGCCCACCGCGGCGTGAAGGTCTGCGACGCGACGGCGTCGACGCCTGTCTACCTGCGCTCGCTCGACGAGGGCGCCGACGTCGCACTCCACTCGGCGACCAAGTTCCTGACGGGGCACCACGACGCGCTGCTCGGCGCCCTGGTGACGCGGGACGAAGGGCTGGCCGCACGGTTCCGCGAGGTCCGGACGCGCTGTGGGCTCAGCGCCTCGCCGGACTCCGCGGCCTCGCTGCTCCGCGGCCTGCAGACGCTCGAGCTGCGCATGCACCGGCACACCGCCACCGCGCGTGAGCTGGCGGCGCGCCTCGAGCGGCATCCGGCGGTCGAGCTCGTCCGCTACCCGGGCTTCGGCGGGCTGATCTCGTTCGACGTCGCCGGCGACCCGATCCCCGTCGAGACGGCGACCCGGGTGATCGCGAACCAGACGAGCCTCGGCGGCGTCCGCTCGTCGATGGAGAGCCGGCACCGCTGGGAGGGCGACCGCATCCCGGTCGGCCTCCTCCGCCTGTCGGTCGGCCTCGAGGACGTCGACGTGCTCTGGGCCGACCTCGAGCAGGCCCTCGCGAACGCCTAGCTGCGGGACCGGCCGGACGCGCGGCGCTCGAGCGAGACGCAGATCTTGCTCGAGCGCCGCGTCGACCGAATCGCGATCAGCCGCCCAGCAGCCCGAGGACACCGACGACTTCGAGGTCGACGTACATCCCCGCCTTCTCGTGGACGACGGGCATGTCGGAGTCGCAGAAGAGCCTGTACCAGCCGGGCTTCAGATTGACCTTGATCGTCACAGGAGCCGTGTAGACCGAGGCGATGTCCGTGATCGGCTGCTCCGAGGTCTCGTCCGGGTTCGAAGCCGTGCAAGGCAACATCGACCGTGGACAGCTTCTCAGGGAGAAGTTGTGGTTGTTCTGGTCGTCGTTGACGGCGATCCAGTACGTCCCCGGCCTGAGCCTGAGAAAGCCGGTTTCGCTCGGAACACAGTACTGGGGCCCGGCCGGAGGGTCGGTGGTGGCCTGTGCAGGCGGCACGCACGCGCCTGCATTGCCGTCGACGCCGTAGCCCTCGGCCGGCGTCTGCCCGTCGAGTCCGGCGCTCATGCAGAACAGATGCTGCTTCAGACAGAAGTTGCCTTCGATCGTGCGGCCGTACGTGTGGCCGTGGGCCGATGCCGTCGCGGTCGTGAATGCGGCAATGGCGCCCACGGCGCCGAGCACCGTGAGCAACACGGCGATCCTGCGTCTGTGGAAGATGGCCTTGATCATCCAGACTTCCTCCTCTGTCGTCTTGCCTGCCGAGGGTGGGTCCTTGATCGACCCCCGTTCCGGCGTTCTGGGTCTCCACGCTAGGGAGCACGTGCGCCGCGATCCACCGTGCCAGCAGGCGGATGCCGGGGGGACAGCCGTCTCCGTTCGGGATGCAGGCCGGGTAGCGGTCCGCGTTGACGAGCGCAGTTCTTGCAAGGAGGAGAGAGAGCCGGAGGAGGGACTCGAACCCTCGGCCCTTCCCTTACAAGGGGAATGCTCTACCAGCTGAGCTACTCCGGCCTGGCTGCCTCATACTAGGCTGTTCGGTGTTGTCAGATGAGACGACGAATCGTCCGACGCCTCCGGCATGATCGGACGGTGCGACACCCGAAGGACGTCGGCGACCGCTCCACGCTCGCGATCATCCTCGCCCTACAGGAGCAGGGCTGGGCGACGTATCTCCCGTTCGGCGAGAACACGCGGACCGACCTCGTCATCGAGAGGGGCGGGAAGCTCTCGCGCGTCCAGTGCAAGACCGGGCGCCTCCGCAACGGGAGCGTGGTCTTCGCTCCGTGCAGCACGTATGGCCACCATCGGGATCCGAGGGTCGTCAGGCGAACCTACGAAGGGGAGGTCGACGAGTTCGCCGTCTTCTGCCCGGAGCTCGGCAGCGTCTACCTCGTCCCGATCGACGAGGTTCGCGCGAAATCGGCGCTGGCGCTGCGAATCGACTCTCCCCGCAACGGGCGGCGGCAGGGAATCCGCTGGGCGGCGGGCTACGAGATAGCGCGCGTCGACGTCTACTGAGCGTTTACGCCAGTACCTGCCGCGCCTGCTGGTGCGTGATGATCTTCCGCTTCACGCGCTGCAGGGCGTTGTCGATCGTCTTCGTGTCGCAGCCGAGCTCCTCGGCCATCTGGTCGTAGGACGAGCCCTCGAGGTAGAGCCGGAGCGCGTCGGCCTCGAGCGGCGACAGCGACGACGACAGGCAGCCGACGAGCGCCTGGAGCTCCTCGGTCGACACCACCTTCACGGCCGGCTCGTGCACGTGCGACGCCGGGAGCGCGTCGCCGAGCGAGCACTCGCTCTCCGACTCCTGCCCGGCCGGGGTGTGGCTGAAGGAGACGTACGTGTTGAGCGGCGCGTGCTTGAGGCGCGTGGCGGTCTTGATCGCGGTGATGATCTGCCGGGTCACGCAGAGCTCGGCGAACGAGCGGAACGACGTCTCCTTGTCCGGCCGGAAGTCGCGCACCGCCTTGTAGAGGCCGACGAGCCCCTCCTGAACCAGGTCGTCGGAATCGCCTCCGGCGAGGAAGTACGAGCTCGCCTTCAGCCGGACGAAGGACGTGTAGCGGCGGATCAGCTGGTCCATCGCCGCCGAGCTGCCGTTGGCGGCCTTGAGCACGAGCTGCAGATCCTCAAGCTCTCGTTGAGCCTTCTGTGGTGTCTTCGGAGCGGTTCCGGTGCGGACGGCCACGGCGCTTACCCCCGGATTTCGACGGCTTTTTGACGTGAGCCTTCGACCCAGCCTGCCCGAAGTCTCACCCTGAACTTGAGGTGAATCTAGCAGGGACCCGCAAGGAGCACAAGCCCCATTTGCAGTGGACCCGCTTTACTCGCCGCGGCGGAGCCGTTCCAGCCGGGCCCTCGTCTCGTCGTCCAGCTTCCCGGCGAGGCCTCCCGGCGGCTCCGGCGGGCCGCCGGCCGGCCGGAGCTCGCGGAAGAACGTCCGGGACGAGACGTGCTTGACGTCGATCCCGGCCGCGGCGGCGACCGTGGCGTCGCTCGTGACGAGCACGACCTCGGCCCGCCTCCGGTGCTCGACCGCCAGCCGCTCGAGCGCCGTGTCGGCAGGCGCGGCGAAGCGGATCTCGAGCGGGCCGTAGCTCGCGTCGTCCCCGGACCCGTCGAAGACGAGGACCCCGCGGGCACCCCGCTCGGCGACGAACGAGGCGAGCGCGTCGGCGAGCTCGCGCGGGGCCGAGAACGGCCCGGCGTGCAGGAGGTTGTGGCCGTCGAAGAGGTAAAGCGTGGCGTCAGCCACGCTGGCGCCTGGCCTCGTAGAGGAGCACCGCCGCCGCGACGCTCACGTTCAGCGACTCCACCTGCCCCGCGAGCGGGATCGCGACCAGAGCGTCGCACGTCCGTCTCACGAGCGGCCGCAGCCCCTTGCCCTCCGCCCCGAGCACGAGCGCCAGGCCGCCCGAGAGATCGACGTCCCACATCGGCGTCGCCGCGTCGTCGCCCACCGCGCCGTAGACCCAGAGGTCGCCGCTCTTCACCTCGCCGAGGTAGCGGGCCAGGTTCGTCACCACCGCGACCGGCAGGTGCTCGACCGCGCCTGCAGAGGCACGTGCCACCGCAGGAGTGACGACCGCCGACCCGTGCGCGGGGACGACGACCCCGGTCGCGCCCGCACCGTCTGCGCTCCGGCAGACGGCGCCCAGGTTGTGCGGGTCGGTGACGCGGTCGAGCACCGCCAGCAGCGGGCGACCGGCGCGCGCGAGCTCGTAGGCGTCCGCATAGCGAAACGGCTCGACGAGCGCCAGGACGCCCTGGTGGTCGCGCGTGCCGGCCCGCTCCGACAGCTCGCGGTCGAGCCGCTCCTTCGGCCTCGCCTCGGCGAGCCACGGCTCGGCGGAGAGCGCCCGCTCGGTCGCCCAGACCTCGATCACCTCGCGGTTCCCGCGCAGCGCCTCGCGGACGCTCCGCCGTCCGTAGACGAGGTCCGGGGTCACCGGCGGCGCACGATCGTGAACCCGCCCCCCGGCTCGTCACGCATCTCCCACCCGGAGCCGGCGAGCTCGTCGCGCAGGCGGTCGGCGGTGGAGAAGTCCCGCGCCGAGCGGGCCTCCTCGCGGCGCCGGGCGAGCTCGAGCACCTCGGGCGGGACGGCCTCGCGCTCGCCGAGCGAGCCGAGCCCGAGCACGCCGATCCCCCTGCGGAGGAGGTCGAGCCGGCGAGCCGAGGCGAAGCCGTGCAGCACCGAGAGCGCGCGCGGTGTGTCGAAGTCGTCCTCGAGCGCATCCGCGAACGCACTCCAGTCGCCGGACGCGCCATCCGGGGACGGCTCCTGCGTGAACGCGTTGCGCAGCGTCTCGGCGCGCGCCGCCGCCTGCGCCATCGTCTCGTCGGAGAAGTCGATCGGCTTGCGCCAGTGCCCCGACAGGAAGAAGACGAGCAGCGTCTCCCGGCCCCACCGGTCGAGCGCGTCGCGCAGCGTCGTGACGTTGCCGAGCGACTTCGCCATCTTCTCGCCGGTGAAGCGGAGCATGCCGTTGTGCGTCCAGATCGAGGCGAAGGGATGGCCGAGCGCACGCGACTGCGCGACCTCGTTCTCGTGGTGCGGGAAGACCAGGTCGAGCCCGCCGCCGTGGATCTCGAACGACGGGCCGAGGATCTCCTCGGCCATCGCCGAGCACTCGATGTGCCATCCCGGCCGGCCGCGCCCCCAGGGCGAGTCCCACCACGTGTCCTCCGTCTCGGGCTTGTTCGCCTTCCAGAGCGCGAAGTCGCGCCCGTCCTCCTTGAGCGGGTTCGGCTCCTGCTCCTCGACCTGGTCGGGCCGCTGGCCCGAGAGCCGGCCGTACTCGGGGAAACTCGAGACGCGGAAGTAGACGTCACCGCCGACCGCGTAGGCGTGACCCGTCGCGACGAGCTGCTCGATGAACTCGACGATCTGCGGGATGTTCTCGGTCGCCTTCGGCAGGTAGTCCGGCTGCCCGAGGCCGAGGTCGCCCGTGTCCTCGAGATACCACTCCGTCGCCTGTGCCGCGAGCGCCGCGCTCTTGCCGGGCGCCGCGTCGTAGATCTTGTCGTTGACGTCGGTGATGTTGTGCACCAGCGTCGCGTCGTAGCCGGTCTCGCGCAGCCAGGAGCGAAACCACATGCCGACGATGAACGGCCGCGCGTTCCCGACGTGCGCGCGTGCGTACACGGTCGGCCCGCAGAAGTACATCCGGATCGGCCCGGGCGGCGGCGGCAGCTCGACCAGCGAGCGCGACAGCGTGTCGTAGAGACGCAAGCCCCTAGGTTAGACGGGCGCGGCGGATCGCCTCGTCGCGCGGCAGCGCACGCAGCACCGCCCACAGCTCGGGGCCGCGATCGCGGCCGGTGAGGGCCTCGCGCAGCCCGCGCAGGTCGCCGCCGACCGCCTTCAGCTCGCGCAGCAGAAGCCTCGCCGCGTCCTTGTCGAGCGCGTCCGGGAGCGGCGCGCGGAGCTCGACGAACCGCTCCAGCGTCTCGGGGCTGCGCGCCTCCGGCAGGCCTCCCCGCGGCGCATCGAGCACGCTCGCGGCGAGTGCCCGCGCCTCGACCAGGTCGTGCGCGCCGCGGACGAGCGGAACCGCCTCGACCGGTATGCCCACTCTCGACGCGAGCTCCTCGTCCTGCAGGCCGTCGAGCACGTCGACCGACAGCGAGCGGATGCGGTCGAGGTCGAGGTGCACGTCGTGGCGCGGCAGCCCGAGCCCCTCGAGGTACGCGCGCACCGCCTCGGCCGGATAGCCGGCATCGCGCAGCGACGCGACAGTTGCTCCGGCGGAGCGCTTCGCGAGCTTCTTCCCGTCGGCGCCGACGACCAGGCCGTGATGGATCACCTCGGGCGGCTCGAACCCGAGCGCGCGGTGCAGCGCGGCATGCAGCTCCTCGTTCGCGCGATGGTCGGAGCCCCGGATCACGTGCGTGATCCCGAAGTCGTGGTCGTCGACGACGCTCGCGAGGTGGAACGTCGGCGACCCGTCGTCGCGCCACAGCATCACGCCGTCGAACCGCTGGTCGACCCCGGCGGCCCGCGCCGCCTCGAGGTACCGGCCGGCGCGCTCGCTCTGCCTGACCGGCCCCTCGTCCCACGAGACCCCGAGCCAGCCGAGATCGTCGAGAATCGCCTGCTCGCCGCCGCCCACGTTGCGCGCCGGATCGGTGTCGTCGATGCGCAGGAGCATCCAGTCGCCGAAGTCGCGGTTCGCGACGGCGCTGAGCGCGTTGCCGACGTGCAGGGTGCCGGTCGGGCTCGGCGCGAAACGGACACGCGTCATGCTCCCGGAGCGTAACGGCGCCGGCGGGCCGAGACCTCAGCCGTCGTGGCGAGGATGCGCCGTCACCCACTGGCTCCAGGCGTGGGCCTCGGGCAGCAGCACGACCGCGGCGACGAGGCCCGCGACGACCGCGCCAGCGACGACGAGCTGCCGGAGCGCCGCCCCGCGCTGGCCCGGGCGCAGGTCCTCGCGTACGAGGCCCGGCACGCGCAGGAAGTGGGCGAGCACGTGCGCGGTCATCGCCGCGAACCAGACGAGGAACGACGCCTTGTGCAGCCCGAGCACGGCTCCCCGCTCCGGACTGAGCACGATCAGCAGGATCCCCGTCCCGAAGAGGACGACCGTCGAGACGACCACGAGCGGTGCGACGAGCAGCCGGAGCAACGGCGGCGGTGGGCCGCGACGCACGTACTCGTCGCGCCCGAGGTAGTACGAGCCGAAGCGCCAGGCCGAGCTCACGGCCTTGAGCAGGACGACCGGGACGAGCAGCACGCCGATGAAGATGTGGAGGGTCGTCAACCGGCCCACGAACGGGATCGTCGCGCCCTCGGCTGCGAGCAGGACGAGCAGGATGGCCGCCGTCGCCGCCGTCAAGCGTGCATTTCCTTCCGCCGACACGGGCCCTAAGTCCCACAAAGCCCGATGAGAACGGCGTGAGACGTGCCGACGAACCGAGGCGCACGCAGGGAACAATGCCCGCGTGCGCGTGCTGGTCATCGACGACGAGCCGAAGCTGTCGGCGCTGGTCGCCCGCGCCCTCCGGGAGGAGGGGCACGCGGCCGACGTCGCGGCGGAGGGCAACGAGGCGCTGTGGATGGCGCAGGCGGCGCCGTACGACGCGATCGTGCTCGACGTGATGCTCCCCGGCATCGACGGCTTCGAGATCCTGCGCCGCCTGCGCGCGAACCAGGTCTGGACGCCGGTGCTGATGCTCACGGCCCGCGACGCGATCACCGACCGCGTCGGCGGGCTCGACGCCGGCGCGGACGACTACCTCACCAAGCCGTTCTCGTTCGACGAGCTGCTCGCCCGGATCCGCGCGATCGTGCGACGCGGCCCCGTCGAGCGCCCGACCGTGATCGAGGTCGGCGACCTCCGGCTCGACCCGGCGGGGCGGCGCGCGTGGCGGGGAACGAGCGAGCTCACCCTCACCGCACGCGAGTTCGCGATCCTCGAGCTGTTCATGCGCCGCCCCGGCCAGGTGCTCACGCGACTGCAGCTCCTCGACGGCGCGTGGGACATGGCGTTCGAGAGCCGCTCGAACATCGTCGACGTGTACATCCGCTACCTCCGCGAGAAGGTCGACCGTCCCTTCGGCCTGTCCTCGATCGAGACCGTCCGGGGTGTCGGGTACCGGCTGCGCGAGGACGGCGGAGTGCCCTCGTGAGCCGGCTGCCGATCCGGATCCGGCTCATCCTCCCGTTCGCACTGGTGATGGCGGCCGTGCTCGCCGCGATGGGCTTCGTCCTGTACCTGCGGGTCGGCAGCGCGTTGCTCACGAGCGTCGACCAGAACCTCAGGGCACAACTGTCGGAGGCGACGTCGCACGCGATCGAGGGCCACCACGAGCTGCTCGACCCTGATGTGAGCGACGGCCCGACCGTCGCCCAGGTGCAGCTCGCGAGCGGCGCCGTGGTGCGGTCGTCCCCGGACGGGATGCGGCCGATCGTGCCGCCGTCTCTTCGCCGGGCCGCCGTTGCGGGACGCAAGGTTCGGACGACGACCGACCTCGCCGGCCTGCGCGGGGAGTGGCGCGTGCTGGCGGTGCCCATCCACGTCCAGGGCGGCCCTGCCGTCCTGATGATCGGCAGGTCGCTCGGGGCACGCGAGGAGACACTCGACCGCCTCGGCCGGGAGTTCCTCTTTGCCGCGCCCGCCGCGCTGCTCCTGGCGATCCTGGCCGGCTACGGGCTCGCCGCCGCCGCGCTCCGCCCGGTCGAGGCGATGCGGCGCCGCGCCGCGTCCGTGACCGCACACAGCCCGGGGAAGCGCCTGCCCGTCCCGCCGGCCCGGGACGAGATCCACGCGCTCGCGATCACGCTCAACGACATGCTGGACCGGCTCGAGGCGGCGTTCGAGCACGAGCGGCGGTTCGTCGCCGACGCGAGCCACGAGCTCCGGACGCCGCTCGCCCTGCTTCGCGCCGAGCTCGAGCTCGCTCTGCGCCGTCCGCGCAGCCGGGAGGAGTACGCGGCGGCGATCAGATCGGCCGCGGAGGAGACAGAGCGGCTCTCGCGCCTCGCCGAGGACCTGCTCCTGATCGCTCGCGTCGACGAGGGACGGCTCCCGATCCGCCGCGAGGAGCTGAACGGACGCGAGCTGCTCGACCGGGTCCGAGATCGGTTCGCGGTTCGCGCAGCCGAGCTCGAACGGCCGCTCACCGTGACGGCCGGGGGAGACGTGGTGTTCGAGGCGGACCCCGTGCGCCTCGAACAGGCGCTCGGCAACCTCGTCGACAACGCGTTCGCGCATGCGAGCGGGGAGATCGAGCTGAGCGCTTCGAGGAGGAACGGCGTCGTCGAGCTTCACGTCACGGACGGCGGTCCGGGTCTCCCGGAGGGCTTCGCCGAGCGCGCGTTCGACCGCTTCAGCCGGCCCGACGATGCACGCGAACGAGGCGGCGCCGGGCTCGGGCTCGCGATCGTCGACCTGATCGCGCGCGCACACGGCGGGACCGCGCGCGTCGCGGAGGCGCCGGGCGGCGGGGCCGACGTCTGCATCTCGATCCCGGCCTCCTGACGACAAACACCTGCTCACGCGGATCTCATCCCCCTCGGCAACCATCCCGGCATGTCGCAGGGATCCGCCCAGCTCCGCGTGGCGATCGCCGCTCGCGATGCCGCCGTCGCCCGCGTGCGCAGGTCGACGGTGCTCGTCGCCGCAGGCTGCGTCGCGCTCGGCGGGACGTTCGCCGCGCTCGCATCGGCGTCGACGCACACCCATCACGCGGCGAAGACCCCTGCGCGCACGACTCAACGCAGGCGGACGCGGGTCGTCGCCCCCGCGCCACCACTCGTCGCCGTCTCCCAGGCCGCCGCCGCCGCGCCGCAGCCGGCAGCCCCGCCCCCGGCGGCCGCCCCGCCGGCCGCCCCGCCGGTCGCCGTCTCCGGAGGGTCGTGAGCCGGAGCGACGTCGACGCGGCGACCTTCACGGCGATCGGCACGACAGCCACGGTCGCAGTCACGCGGGCCGAGGCGTTGCCGGACGCACGGCGCATGCTCGCAGAGCGCCTGGACCGGCTCGACCGGCTCTGCAGCCGCTTCCGCGGCGACTCGGAGCTCTCCCGGGCGAACGCACACGCAGGTCGTGCGCGCCCCGCGTCGCCGGAGTTGCGCGCGGCGGTCGCGGACGCGCTCGCCGCGGCGGCCGGGAGCGGCGGGCTCGTCGACCCGACCGTCGGCCGGGCGCTCCGCGACGCGGGGTACGACCGCACCTTCACGCTCGTGCGCGAGCGCGAGAGCTGGGCGCTGCGCCCCGGCAGGCCCACCGGATCGCGATGGCGCGAGGTGGTCGTCGACGACGACCGGGGGACGCTCGCGATCCCCCGCGGCGTCGAGCTCGACCTCGGCGCGACCGCGAAAGCCAAGGAGGCCGACGACGCGGCCCGCGAGCTGGCCGCCGTTCTCGGTTCCGGCGTGCTCGTCTCGCTCGGTGGTGACGTCGCCGTCGCCGGCACTCCGCCACGGGGCGGCTGGTGCGTCCGGATCGCGGACGACCATGCCGCCCCACACGACGTCGCGGGCCCGCTCGTCGCGATCGTGGCCGGCGGGCTCGCCACGTCGGGGACGGCGGTGCGCCGCTGGCCGACGGCGGGCGGCGAGGCGCATCACCTGATCGACCCGCGTACCGGCCGGCCCGCGGACACACCGTGGCGGACGGTGAGCGTCGCGGCGGCGTCCTGCCTGGCGGCGAACGTCGCCGCCACCGCAGCGATCGTCTGCGGCGACGGCGCGATCGAGTGGCTCGACGACCGGCGGGTGCACGCGCGCCTCGTCACGAGCGACGGGGCGGTTCGCTACGTCGGGGACTGGCCGCGCGCCGCGGAGGCGGCATGATCGCCGCGGCGGGCAACGCCAAGGAGCTGTGGTACCTGACGCGGGGCACAGGCGTCGTCGCGTTGCTCCTCCTGACGGCGTCGGTCCTGCTCGGCGTCACGACCACCCTCGGCGTGAAGCTCCGGCGCTGGCCGCGCTTCGCCGTCGCCGGGATGCACCGGAACCTCACGCTGCTCGCGATCGCGTTCGTCGCCGTTCACGTGGTGACGACGGTCGCCGACGGCTACGCGCCGATTCGCCTCACGGACGCCGTCGTGCCGTTCGCCTCCGCATACCGCCCGCTGTGGCTCGGCCTCGGCGCCGTCGCGTTCGACCTCCTGCTCGCGATCGTGGTGACGAGCCTGCTCCGCGCGCGCATCGGCGTGCGCATTTGGCGCTCGGTCCACTGGCTCGCCTACGCGTGCTGGCCGATCGCCCTGGTGCACGCGCTCGGCACCGGCAGCGATCCGCGCACGTCGTGGCTCGCCGCGGTCGCCGTCGGCTCGCTCGCCGTCGTCGTCCTCGCCGTCGTCGCCCGGCTCGGCCTGGCAGCGGGGCCCGGCCCGACTCGGACCGCGGGCTTCGCCGCCGCGGTCATCGTGCCGGTTCTCGTGCTCGGCTGGTACCGCAGCGGCCCGCTCGCGTCCGGCTGGGCGCACCGCGCGGGGACGCCGTCGTCGCTGCTCGGAGGAACGGCCGCCCGGTCGACCGTGCTCACGACGGCGCAGCCGCCGCGCTCGTTCACCTCGAGCGTGAGGGGAACCGTCTCGCAGCACGCTGACGCGAGCGGGCTCGTCACCGTCCGCCTCGAGCTGCGCCTGCGAGGTACACCACGCGGCGCACTGCGGATCGACCTCCGCGGAGAGCCGTCGGGAGGCGGCGTCTCGCTGACGGCCAGCGGCGTCTCGTTCGTCCCGGCGACCACCGGCGCCCTCTACGAGGGGCACGTGACCGGCCTCAACGGCAACGCGCTCGCCGCGGACGTCGTCGACGGCGCCGGCGACCACCTGCGGCTGACGCTCGTCGTCTCGATCGACAGCAGCACCGGCGCAGTGCGCGGCAGCCTGACCGCAACCGTGCCGAGCGGGACGGAACAGGAGTGAGCTCGACGCGGCTGCTGGCCGGCGTGTCGGGCGGCCTTCCCCCCTCACTCGACAACCACGTCGCGCTCTTCGGGCCGCTCGGCGCGACCGACGACCTGATCGTGGGCGTCGAGCGCGCGGGTTTGCGCGGACGCGGCGGCGCCGCCTTTCCGACGGCGACCAAGCTCGGCGCAGTCGCCGATGCGGGAGGGCAGCCCGTCGTCGTCGCGAACGCCGTCGAGGGCGAGCCCGTGAGCGGCAAGGACCGGGCGCTCCTCCGGGTCGCGCCGCACCTCGTCCTCGACGGGATGGTCGCGGCGAGCCAGGCGCTCGGCGCCCGCGACGCGGTCGTCGCCCTCTCGCACGCCGCGACGCGCGAGCGCGCGATCGTCGAGGAGGCGATCGCACAGCGCCGCGGCCGCGACGGGAAGACGAGGCTGCGCACGGCCACGGTCCCCGACCGCTTCGTCGCCGGCGAGGAGACGGCGCTCGTCAACGCACTGTCGAGCCGGGACGCCAAGCCGTCGCTGAAACCGCCCTTCCCGTTCGAACAGGGGATCGACGGAGCGCCCACGCTGGTCTCGAACGCCGAGACGCTCGCGCACGTCGCCCTGATCGCGCGCTTCGGGCCGGGCTGGTTTCGAGGCGCCGGCCGGCCCGATGCGCCCGGCACGGCGATGGTCACCCTCGGCGGCTCGGTCGCACGGCCTGGCGTGTACGAGATCGAGCTCGGCGCGCGCCTCGCCGAGGTGATCGAGCGGGCGGGCAATCCGACGGGCCCCGTGCAGGGGGTTCTCGTCGGCGGGCTGTTCGGCCGGTGGATCGCTCCGGGCGACGTGCCCGCCCTGGAGCTCACACCCGACGTCCTCGGTGCGGGCGCGATCGTCGTGCTCCCGGCCGACGTCTGCGCCCTGGCGGAGTGCGTACGCGTGCTGTCGTATCTGGCCGACCAGAGCGCCGGCCAGTGCGGCCCGTGCGTGCACGGCCTGCGCGCGATCGCAAACGTGATGGCGGAGTCGCGCAGCGCTTCACGGGGCGCCCGGCTCGAGGAGCTCGCCGCGCAGGTGCGCCGGCGCGGCGCATGCCGCCACCCGGACGGCGCGGTCGGCTTTCTCTCGAGCGCTCTCGACGTTTTCGGCGAGGACCTGGCGCTCCATGCGAAGCGGGGAAGCTGCGGCCGCAGGGACGGGCGCGTGCTCGCCGTGCCCGGCGGCCGCCGGTGAAGAAGCTGCGGATCGACCCGATCGCCTGCGACGGGCGCGGCCTGTGCGCCGAGCTCTTCCCGGAGCGCATCACCCTGGACGAGTGGGGCTACGCGATGATCGACGAGACGCCGATCCCGCCGTCGCTCGAGCGCCACGCGGCGAGGGCCGTCGAGGCGTGCCCGCTGCTTGCGTTAAGCCTCCATGGAGCCGGCGCGGGCGAGGGTCGAGCGACGGAGAGGAGAAGCCGACGATGAGGCAATGGGCCGTTCCGTCGTCATGCTCTGCGCCGTGTTCGGGACGTTCGTCGGAGGCTTCGTCCCGGCGCTCTGGGGCAACAACGGGCTCGGGCTCCAGGGCCTCCTGTTCGCCGCCGTCGGCGGCGTAGCGGGCCTCTGGCTCGGGCTCCGCCTCTCCGACTGACCGCCTGACGGGCAGACTCCTGCCCATGGCAGCAGGGGCATACCTCTGGCTGGTCGCACACGTGCGCGGCGGGCTCGCGTACCTGAGGGCGCACAAGCGCCTGTCCCTCGCCCTGCAGCTCGTGATCGTCGTCGCGACGGTCGCGTTCTGCGTCTGGGCGGTGCGCAAGGAGTGGTCGAAGGCGGCCCCGCTGCTCGAGGACGCACGCCTCGGCTACGTCGCGATCGCATTCGGGGTGGTCGCGGTCTACTACCTCGTCTTCATCCTGGGCTGGATCAGGATGCTCGGCGCGTGGGGCATCGACGCGCCGTACCGTCCGGCGCTTCAGGCCGAGATGGTGTCGATGCTCGCCAAGTACCTGCCCGGCGGGCTCTGGCAGCCGGCCGCACGGACGGTCGCGCTGCGCAAGTCCGCCGGGGTGACGGAGACGCCGACCGTGCTGGCGTCGATCCTCGTCGAGGCGGCGCTCTCGGCGATCTCCGGCGTGATCGTGTTCGTCGTCAGCCTCGCGTGGGTGCGCGGCGTCGACGCACCGCTGCTGCCGCTCGTCCTCTTCGCGCTGCTCTGCGCGTCACTCCTCCATCCGCGCATCTTCAGGCCGATCGGAGACCGCCTGCTGCGGCCGTTCGGGGCCGGCGCCCTCGATCCGTTGCCGTTTCCGCTGATGCTGACCCTCCTGCTCTTCTACTGCGCGACCTGGGTGATCGGTGGGTTCGCCGTCTACTTCCTCTTCCTCTCGCTCGGCACCAATCCCGGCCTCTCGACGGTTCCATTCCTGGGCGGGGTGTCGGCGGTCGGGGCGATCGTCTCGGTGCTCGCGATCTTCGTGCCGTCGGGGCTCGGCGCACGCGAGGCGTCGATGTACGGGCTGCTGCTCGCGATCACGACTCCCGGCCCGGCGCTCGGGGTGACGCTCCTCAACCGGCTCGCGATCACCGTCGTCGAGGTCGTCCTCTTCGGCGTGGGCGTGGTGACGTGGAGGTCGGGAAGCCGGGACGCGACACGAACCGGGCTACAGGCCGGACCCGACTGACCGGTGAACGCGCATCGTCGCGTACACCCCCGCCGACGAGCGCACGCGGCAGCGCCTCGAGACGCTGCACGCCTCACTCGCAGCCTGACCGCGCGCGAGACCGTTTGATATTTGATTTCGTTCGTCCGGCGACTCTCCGAGAAAGGACGGGACGATGCGGTTCAGCCTCTATTCCGAGCTCCAGCTGCATCCGGGCAAGACCGCCGAGCAGCTCTACGCCGAGGTGCTCGAGCAGATCGTGAACGCCGACCGGCTCGGCTACGACACGTATGCGGTCATCGAGCACTACTTCTTCCCGAAGTTCTCGGTCTCGACGAACCCGACCGCGCTGTTCGCGGCCGCGGCGCAGCGCACGCGGAACATCCGCTTTCGCACGATGCTGCACGCGCTGCCGTACCACAATCCGACCATCCTGGCAGGTGTGATCCATGCGACCGACATCCTCACGGGCGGCCGCTACGAGTGGGGCGTGGGCCGCGGGCACGGCTGGATCCCGCTGCCCGCCGGCGAGCCGCTCGACGAGCACGCACGGCCGCGGTACGAGGAGGCCGTCGACCTGCTGCTGAAGGCGCTCGAGAACGAGCGCTTCTCGCACGAGGGAACGTACTTCCACGTCCCGGACTCGCACGTCGTCCCGTTCGTCGACCGCAAGTACCGCGTCTACCTGGGCGGGACCTCGGACCGCACGTACACGCTCGCGGCCGAGCGTGGCTGGGGAGTCGCCGTGCCGCCGCTCCTGCCGTACGTCGCGCTGGAGAAGCAGATGGACATCTACCGCGCCTCGTGTGCCGAGCACGGCACCGAGCCCGACATCGTCTGGATCCACGCGTGCCACCTGGACGAGGACGAGGACACGGCGCACCGCGAGGCCGAGAGCTGGATCAAGGGCTTCATCGAGGGGAACGCCTCGCCGCTCACCGAGTGGCCGAAGCCGCCGACGGACGCGCTCACCAAGGCGGGCTACGGATTCTACGCTGCGGGGATCATGGAGTCGCTGACCGAGATCCCGTACGACAAGCTGATCGAGGACGACTACGTGTGGGTCGGCACGCCCGAGCAGGTGATCGAGCGCATCGAGGCGACCAGGCGCGTCTGCGAGGGCGTGGCCGAGATCGGGATCACCGTCAACGCGGGCGGCGCACCGCACTGGATGGCGATCAAGAACCAGGAGCTCTTCGCCCACACGGTGATCCCGCACTTCGCCGGTGAGCGCGAGGCGGCCGGCGCCGCTGCGTAAGAGTGCGGTCGATGGACCGCCAGGCGTTCTTCGACATCATGGCCTCGTACCCGTCCGGCGTGGCGATCGTGACCACGACCGACGGGGGCGGCGTGCCGTACGGGCTGACGACGACGGCGCTGTCGAGCGTCTCGTCGGACCCGCCCACGCTGCTCGTCTGCCTCGACCTCGCCTCACGGACGCTTCCGGTCGTTCGCGCGCAGGGTCACTTCGCCGTCAACTTCATGCGGGCGGGACGCAGCGACCTCTGTCTCCTGTTCGCCTCGAAGGCGGAGGACAAGTTCGCGCGCGTCGCCTGGCGGTGCACCGAGAGCGGGCTGCCCCTGCTCGAGCAGGACATCCTCGCCTGGGCGGAGGTGCGAACCGAGCAGGAGCTCGAGATCGGCGACCACGTCGTCCTGATCGGCCGCGTCGAGGCGGGCAGCACACTCGGGCACGGCCTGGCGCCGCTCATGTACTACCGGCGCTCGTGGGGCGTGTGGGCACCGGCCCACGAGGTCGGCGACGCGACTCCGATGCAGCCGATCGAGGTCGGCGGCCGCGACCTCCGCTGGCACGGCGCGGAGCTGTAGAGCGCGTGAAAGCGCCGCTGCTCGCCTGGTACCGCCGCAACGGACGGCAGCTACCCTGGCGCGAGACGAGCGACCCGTACGCGATCCTCGTCAGCGAGGTGATGCTGCAGCAGACGCAGGTCGAGCGCGTGATCCCGCGCTACCTGCGCTGGCTCGAGCGGTGGCCGACGGCCGGGGCGCTCGCCGCCGCCTCGCCGGCCGAGGCGATCGTCGAGTGGCAGGGGCTCGGCTACAACCGGCGCGCGGTCATGCTGCGCCGGGCGGCCGTCCACGTCTCCGTCCACGGCTGGCCGGACGACCTGACGAAGCTCCCCGGCGTCGGCCCGTACACGGCTGCGGCGCTCGACAACTTCGCGTTCGGGCGCGACGTCCTGCCGGTCGACACGAACGTTCGCCGCGTCCAGGCACGGACGGGCGAGGATTTCGACGCAGCCTGCGCGCAGGCGCTGTTCGATCTCGGTGCGACCGTGTGCCTCGCCCGCATTCCGAGGTGCGGGGTGTGCCCGCTCGCAGAGCTGTGCCCGGCGCGCGGCTCGCGCTACGAGCCGCTGCGCAGGCAGGGCCGCTTCGAGGGCTCCTTCCGCCAGCGCCGCGCCGTCGCACTGCGGGCGATCGCAGCCGGCGACCAGCCGGGCGACCACGAGGCCGTCGCGTCGCTCGCCCGGGACGGCCTCGTCGTGCTCGACGACGGGCTCGCGACTCTCCCCGGCTGAGATCTACGCGCGCGCGAGCAGCGCCACGGCGTGCGCCGCGAGCCCTTCGCCCCGCCCGGTGAACCCGAGGCCGTCGGTCGTCGTCGCACGGACGTTGACCTCGCCGCCGCCGAGCGCCGAGGACAGCCGGCGGCGCATCTCGGCTCGGTGCGGCGCGATCCGCGGCGCTTCGCCGATCAGCACGCAGTCGGCGTTGACGAGCGTCCAGCCGGCCGCGCGCACCTGCGCGTAGGCCTCGGCGAGCAGGTCGAGCGAGGAGACGCCGCGGTAGCGCTCGTCGCCCGACGGGAACAGCGAGCCGATGTCGCCGAGCCCCGCAGCGCCGAGAACCGCGTCGACGAGCGCATGCGCGAGCACGTCGCCGTCGGAGTGGCCCGCAAGCCCGCGCGGATGGTCGAGCTCCACGCCGCCGAGCACCAGCGGCACGCCGTCCGCGAGCGCGTGGGCGTCGACCCCGACACCGACCCGCACGCTCATATCCGCTCCAGCGTCGGCAAAGCCGACGCCTCCGCTCTCGGTGAGCCTCCGGCGAGCCTACGGCTCATGTTCAGATCCGCTCCAGCGTCGGCAAGCCGACGCCTCCGCTCTCGGTGAGCCTCCGTCGAGCCTACGGCTCACGGCGGGAGCACCGCCGGGAGCTCGGCGAGCGACGCGATGCGGATCGCCCCCGGCGGCGGCTCCTGCAGGAACCCCCAGGGGCCGCGGCGGATGTGCACGGCGACCATGCCCGCCGCGAGCGCCGGCAGGATGTCGTTGTCGACACGGTCGCCCACGTACGCGATCCTCGCACGCTCGACCCCCGCGAGCTCGGCGACGCGGTCGAAGAAGCCGGGGGCGGGCTTCTCGACGCCCAGCCGCTCCGAGGAGGCGACGAAGGCGACGTGCGGCCGGAGCAGCTCCTCGTGCTCGATCGCCATGTTGCCCGCCGCGCCGACGACGAGGCCACGCTCGCGCAGCCCTGCGAGGCACGCCACCGCATCCGGGTACCACTGATCGTGGAAGAAGGCGCTCCGCGGCGGACTGATCCCGAGCAGCTCGAGCGCCCGGCGATGCGAGTCCCCGCGGGCGATCGACGCGCCCACCAGCGCCATCAGCGTGAAGCGCGGCACTCCGCAGTCGTCCGCGACGCGCTCCCAGTTCGCCGTCTCGTCGACGAGTGTCTCGCCGACGTCGAACACCACCGCCGCTACAGCCACGACTCCACCCGCTCGAGGTCGGCAGGCGTCGTCACCTTCAGCAGCCGCTCGTCGCCCTCGACGACCCGGATGCGCCCGCCGTTCGCCTCGACCAGTGACGCGCAGTCGGGAGCGTCGAGCGCACCGGAGCTTGCAGCGTCGAGCGCGGCCCGGAGCGCGGCCGCGGCGAACGCCTGCGGCGTCTGCACCGAGACGAGCTCGCTGCGCTCGAGCGTCTCGGTGACGACACCGCCGCTCGCCCGCTTCACCGTGTCGGTGACGGCGAGCGCCGGCAGCGCACCGTCGTAGCCCGCGCCGAGCGGCTCGAGCACCCGCGCCACGATCCCCTCGGGGAGCAGCGGGCGCGCCGCGTCGTGGACGAGGATCGCGGTCGCGTCGGCCGGCACCTCGCGGACTCCGGCCTGCACCGACTCGGCGCGGGTATCGCCCCCGGTGACGCACGCGGAGACCTTTCCGGCGCCGAGCTCCTCCGCGAGCAGGATCGCGGGCTCCTCCCAGCCCGCGGGGACGACGACCACGACCGCGTCGACGGCGTCGCAGCCGTCGAGCCGCCGAAGCGGCTCGGCAAGCAGCGGCAGCCCGCCCAGCCTGACGAACGCCTTCGGCCGGTCGCTCCCGAGCCGTTCTCCCCGCCCCGCGGCGACGAGAACGGCCCAGACGCTCATCGGTCGTCCTACGCGGCGGCGGGAGTCTTCTTCGCCGGCGTCTTCTTCGAAGCCGGCTTCGTGGCGGCCTTCGCCGCAACGGCGGGCCGCGCGGCCACCTTCGGCTTCGCGCCCTCGGTCAAGGTCTCCTCGAGCCACTCGAGAGCCTCGTCCTCGGTCATGTTCTTCGCGTACATCAGCTCGGACGCGAGGATCTTCTTCGCCTTGACGTACATCTGCTTCTCGCCGGTCGAGAGGCCTTTCTCGCCGTCGCGCAGCGCCAGGTTGCGCACGACCTCGGCGAGCTCGTAGATGTCGCCGGTCTTCATCTTGTCGCGGTTGTGCTTGAAGCGGCGGTTCCAGTTCTTCGGCATCTCGGTGCCGCCCGAGGTCAGGTACTTGACGACCTTCTTGACCGCCTCTTCGTCGATCACCTTGCGAAGCCCGACGCGCTCTGCGTTGTCGGCCGGGACGTTCACGGTCATGTCGTTGTGAAGGATCTTGATGGTGAGGTATTCGCGTTTCTCGCCGAGAATCTCCTTCTTCTCGCGCTTCACGACCGTGCCTGCACCGTGGTGGGGATACACCACCTTGTCGCCGACCTTGTACAAACTCGCTCCTCTTCCGTCTGTAGTCGCGAAAGTGCCGGTGGCCTTGACGGCTCCACCGGCGGGGAACGACAGGGTAGCACGTCCGCCCGAAAACCGCCATGTTTGCAGGGGTTTTGTCGGAAAATCCCTGCTCACGAGGGGTTCTCGCCCAGCGCGGCGGCGAGCGCGCGGCGCAGGGTGTCGGCCTCGAGCACCGCTCCCGCCGTCCCGGCCGGGGCGAGCACCGAACCGAGCCCGAACTTGCGACACTCCGCCGCTCGGCGGTCGGCCTGCGTGGCGGCCCGCAGGCGCCCGGTGAGCCCGATCTCGCCGAACGCCGCCACACCCTCGCGCACGGGCGACCCCTTCGCGGCCGAGGCGATCGCGAGCGCGATCCCGAGGTCGCCGCCCGGCTCCTCGATCCGGACCCCTCCGGCCACGTTGACGAAGACGTCCGCGCCGCCGAGCGGCAGGCCGGCGTGCCTGGCGAGCACCGCGACGATCATCGCCAGGCGCTTCGGGTCGACACCGGTGCCGACGCGCCTCGGCAGCGCGAGATCGCTCGGCGCGACGAGCGCCTGCACCTCGAGGAGCAGCGGCCGCGTCCCCTCGAGCGTGCAGGTGACCGCGGCGCCCACCTCCCCGCCCTCCGAGCGGCCGAACACCTCGGACGGCTCGGGCACGCCGACGAGGCCCGAGCCGGTCATCTCGAAGACGCCGATCTCGTTCGTCGAGCCGAAGCGGTTCTTCACCGCGCGCAGCACGCGGTGGGCGCGGTAGCGGTCGCCCTCGAACTGCAGGACGCAGTCGACGAGGTGCTCGAGCACACGCGGCCCGGCCACCGCCCCGTCCTTCGTCACGTGGCCGACGAGGAACACGGCGACGCCGCTCTCCTTGGCCACGCGCAGCAGGCGCGCCGCCGCCTCGCGCACCTGCGAGACCGACCCGGGCGCCGAGCCGACCTCCTGCGACCAAAGCGTCTGCACCGAGTCGACGACGCACACCGCCGGCCGCTCGCGCTCGAGCGTGTCGCAGACGTGCTCGAGCTCGGTCTCGGCCAGGATCTCGACCGCATCGCAGCCGCCGAGCCGCGCGGCACGCAGCTTGACCTGGGCGACCGACTCCTCGCCCGTGACGAGCAGCGCGCGCCGCCGTCCGGCCGACATCGCGCCGAGGGCGCTCAGGAGCAGCGTCGACTTCCCGACGCCCGGCTCACCGCCGACCAGGACGAGCGAGGCCGGAACGAGCCCGCCGCCCAGCACGCGGTCGAGCTCGGGCACGCCCGTCGAGAGCCGCTCGCTCTCCTCGACCACGACGTCGACGAGGCGGAGCGGCGGCCGCCGAGCGGGCTCGGAGGCGTGGGCACGCCCCCGCTGTCCCCGTGCAGGGAGCGCCTCGGCCACCATCGTGCCGAACTCGCCGCAGCCCGGGCAGCGCCCGAGCCAGCGGGTCGAAGCCGTGCCGCACTCGGTGCACGCGTGCTGGACGGCCGCCGCCTTCGCCACGGCAGTGACGGTAGCGGCGCCGCCCGACGGCAGCTGTGCCGCTTTCGGAACGATCTGTCCCCGGGCGCGAACCGAAGGGGCGTCGCCGGAAAGGCAAGTACATTCACGGGCGTGCCGCGGCCGAAGCTCCGCCCGCAGAACGAGGTGGTCGAGCGCTGCCGCACGCTCCAGGGCGAGGTCCGGGCCGGCCTCCAGCACGTCGCGGACGGGTCGACCGACCCGGCCGCGGCGGCCGCGGTCTGGCGCGGCGAGGCGCTCGGGACGCTCCTCTGGGCGCTCGAGCTGCTCGAGCTGCCACCGTACGACCGCCCGTTCGAGACCGCCGCGGTGACCGGCAAGGGGCTCGAGGGCGCCCGCCTGCGCGAGCCGCAGGACGTCGATCTCGAGCGGCAGTCGGCGCGCCTCTGGCACTGGCGTGCGCGGACCGCGACGTTGCAGACCCGCGGAGAGGTCGAGCTGCCGCCGCGCTACGCGACGTTCGACCAGCTGATCGCGGCGACCGCGATGCGCGGCTTCGAGCAGGACCTGCTCCCCGCACCGCTGCGCGGAGACTTCCCCGCCTACGGCAAGGTCTACCGCCACCTGTCGCCGGAGCAGCACGCGGAGGCCCACGCGATCGCGGCCGAGCGCCATCACGCCCTCAACTGGCTCTGCGGGTTAGGGTCGACCTGGGACGACGTCCCGCTCGACACGTGATAGCGGATTCTCTATTGTGGTCGCGATGGATCGCCTCGAGCGGTACGCCGAGCTGATCGTCCACGTCGGCGCGAACGTACAGCCGGGGCAGACGCTCTTCGTCGTCGGGCTCGTGGAGCACGCTGAGCTCGCTCGGGCGATCGCGCGCTCGGGGTACGAGGCCGGAGCGCGCTACGTCGACGTGACCTACGGCGACCAGCACGTGCGGCGCGCGATGATCCAGCACGCTGACGACGAGGTCCTCGTCGACACGCCGGAGTGGCGGGTCGTGCAGGCGAGGGCGATGGGCGACTACGCAGCGCTGGTGATGATCGCCGGCGATCCGGAACCGGACCTGATGAGCGACCTCGATCCGGCCCGCATCGGCCGCGCGGTCCCGCGCGCCTACCTCGAGACGCTGCACGGGGCGCAGACCGCCCGAACGGTCAGCTGGACGATCGCCGCCTTCCCCAACGCCGGCTGGGCGACGCAGGTGCTCGGCGAGCCCGACGTCGAGCGGCTCTGGGAGGTGATCGCGGACACCGTGCGTCTCGACGAGGCCGATCCGGTCGCCGCCTGGCGGGCGCACAGCGCGAAGCTCCGCAGCCGGGCACGGCAGCTCGACGCGCTCGACCTCGACCGCCTGCACTTCCGCGGGCCGGGCACCGATCTCACGATCGGCCTCCTGCCGGGCATCAGGTGGGCCGGCGGCGGAGCGACCACGGCGACCGGCGTCGACCACGTGCCGAACATGCCGACCGAGGAGGTGTTCGTCGCGCCCGACTGGCGGCGGACGGAGGGGTCGGTCCGGTCGACAAGGCCCCTGAGCCTGGGCGGAGCGATCGTCCGCGACCTCGAGATGACCTTCGAGAAGGGCGAGGCGGTCGACGTGCGGGCGAGCGCGAGCGTCGAGGCCGTGCGCAGCCAGATGGCGATCGACGAGTACGCGAACCGGCTCGGGGAGGTCGCGCTCGTCGACGGGACCTCGCGCGTCGGCCGTACCGGACTGACGTTCTTCAACACGCTGTTCGACGAGAACGCCACCTGCCACATCGCCTACGGCACCGCAGTGGTCTTCGGCGAGGAGACGCTCGAGGGCCTCGAGCCGGACGAGCTGCGGGCCCGGGGGGCCAACGTGTCGAACATCCACACCGACTTCATGATCGGCGGGCCCGACGTCGACGTCGACGGCGTGACGCGAGACGGGAGGACGGTCCCGATCCTGCGGGAGGACGACTGGCAACTGAAGACGTAAGCCGCCTCGAGCGCTATGCCTCGGTGGCGGTGCGGGTGGGTGCGAACGTCTCGGCCGGCCAGACCGTCTTCATCGGGACGCAGGTCGAGCATGCGCCGCTCGCCCGGGCGCTCGCACGCCAGGCCTACGGCGCGGGAGCGCGCTACGTCGACGTTCACTACGCCGACCCGCATGTTCGGCGGGCGATGATCGAGCTCGGGCCGGACGAGACGCTCGAGCACTCGCCGCGGTGGCAGATCGAGCGGGCCGAGGCGATGGCCGGCAACGCGCTGATCGCGACGACCGGCGATCCCGAGCCCCGCCTTCTCGCCGATCTCGACGGCGCGCGCGTCGGCCGCGCGCAGCCGATCGAACTGCGGAAGACGCACGTTGGCCTCGTGACGCGGAACGCGTTCAACTGGACCGGTGTCGCCTTCCCGAACGCAGGCTGGGCGCAGCAGGTGTTCGGCGAGCCCGATGTCGAGCGGTTGTGGGAGGCGGTCGCGTTCTGCACGCGTCTCGACGAGGACGACCCGGTCGAGGCCTGGCGGAGGCACATGGACCGGCTCGACCGCCGGGCGCGCTCGCTGAACGCGCTCGGGCTCGACCGGCTCGCCTACCGCGGCCCGGGCACCGACCTCGTCATCGGGGTGCACGAGCGCTCGCGCTTCGCCTCCGCGCTCTTCCGGACGGCCGACGGCCACGCCTACGTGGCGAACATGCCGACCGAGGAGGTGTTCGCGACGCCCGACGCGTGCCGCACCGAGGGCGTCGTCAGGTCGACCAGGCCGCTCGCACGCGCCGGCGACGTGATCGAGGATCTCCAGGTGACCTTCGACGGCGGCAGGATCGTCGACGTGCAGGCGACGCGTGGAGCCGACATCGTCCGGGCCGAGATCCAGGTCGACGACAACGCGGCGCGCCTCGGCGAGGTGGCGCTCGTCGACGGCACGTCCCGAGTCGGGCAGACCGGGCTCGTGTACTTCGACACGCTCTACGACGAGAACGCGACCTGTCACATCGCCTACGGCGCCGCGATCGGCGTCGGCCACGAGGGCACCGAACCGGACGACGGCATCAACGTGTCGAACATCCACACCGACTTCATGATCGGCGGGCCCGACGTCGACGTCGACGGTGTGACCCGCGACGGCCGCGTGGTGCCCCTGCTTCGCGACGACGTCTGGCAGCTGCCGGGATGACGTCGCGGTCGCCGGAGGAGCGCTACGCCGAGCTCGTCGTCGGAATCGGCGCGAACGTGCAGCAGGGGCAGCTGGTGGACGTCGTCGCCGGGCTCGAGCACGCCGCCTTCGCGCGCACCGTCGCCCGGGCCGCGTATCGCGCTGGGGCACGCTACGTCGACGTCCGCTACGTCGATCCGCACATCCGCCGCGCACTGATCGAGTCCGGTGCAGCCGACGAGGTGCTGTCCTGGACGCCGCCGTGGCTCCTGACACGGGAGCGCATGTTCGGGGACGAGCACGCGGCCGTCGTCGCCCTGACGGGAGACGCCGAGCCCGGCCTGCTCGCGGACCTCCCCGGCGAGCGCGTGGGCAAGGCACGGATGATCGAGCTCGCGAAGGAGGCCTCGCGTCAGACGACCGAGCAGCTGACCAACTGGACCGTCGTCGGGGTCCCGAACGCCGGCTGGGCGAGGCAGATCTTCGGCGAGCCCGACGTCGACCGCCTCTGGGCCCTCGTCGAGCACTGCGTGCGGCTCGACGAGCCCGATCCTGCCGCGGCCTGGCGCTCGCACATCGACATGCTCGGGCGCCGGGCGGCCGCGCTCGAGGCGCTCGAGATCGATGCGCTGCACTTCACGGGCCCCGGCACGGACCTGACCGTCGGGCTGCTGCCGCAGTCGCGCTGGATGGGCGTCGAGTCCGAGACCGTCGACGGCGTCACCTTCGTCGCGAACATGCCGACCGAGGAGGTCTACACGACGCCCGATGCGCGCCGAACGGAGGGTGTCGTGGCCGCCACGATGCCGCTGTCGATCTACGGCACGATCGTCAAGGGGCTCCGCGTGCGCTTCGCCGGTGGACGGATCGTCGAGGTCGCCGCGGACGAGGGCGCGGACGTGATCCGCGGCCAGCTGGCGACCGACGAGCATGCCGCCGCCCTCGGCGAGGTCGCGCTCGTCGACGGGACGTCACGCGTCGGCCGGACGGAAACCACGTTCTTCGACACCCTGTTCGACGAGAACGCGACCTGTCACATCGCCTACGGCGACGCCTACGCCGAGGCGGTCGAGGGCGGCCGAATCGAAGGCGTGAACGTCTCTTCGGTCCATACCGACTTCATGATCGGCGGGGCCGGGGTGTCGGTCGACGCCGTCACGCGCAGCGGCGCGGTCGTGCCGCTGATCCGTGCCGAGACCTGGCAGCTTCCGGACCTATAGCTCGGACGAGGGATTGCCGATATGGGTCGTGTGGACGCGTCTGCGCCCATCTCGTCCCGCCTGATCGGGGCGCTCATCGTCGAACGGGGCCTGATCACCGAGGCCCAGCTCGAGCTTGCCCTCGAGGAGCAGCAGACGACCGGCGCACGGCTCGGCGAGATCCTGATGTCCCAGTTCGGCGTGACGCGCGCCGACCTCGAGAGCGCGCTGATGTCCCAGCGCGCCGAGAACCTGACGCACGGGGCCGACGGGGACGGTGAGGCGAATGCCGCCGTGCGCGAGCTCGCCCGCATGCTCGACGAGTGGGGTCGCAACGAGTCGGGCCAGCTGTCGAAGCGCCCGATCGGCGAGATCTTCGTCGAGAAGGGCTTCATCACGAGCGGGCAGCTCGAGGACGCCCTCGAGGAGCAGAAGCTGAGCGGGCGCAAGCTGGGCGAGATCCTCGTCTCACAGGGGAAGCTGTCACGGCTCCGCCTCTGGGACGCGCTCGAGGACCAGGCTTCGAGCTTCGATCCGAGCAGGCGCGAGACCACGGAGCCCGAGCTACCGGGGCTGCGCGTCGCCTCCGACGCGCTTGCGGGCGGCGACGCCGGGCGTGGCCCGGCCCCGGCGCCCGAACCGCAGCCGCCCGAACCGCAGTCGCCCGAACCGCAGTCGCCGGTCGAGATGTGGCGGCCGAGCAGCCCGCAGCCCGTGCGCCACGAGGTCGCTCCCGCGGCCGATGCCGGGCCGCCCCCGGCCGCAGCCGCGCCGCCCGCGGACGACGCCCTCGCGGAGCTTCGCGCGGAGATCGCAGCGCTGGCAGCACGGCTGGACGCCCTCCCGCAGCCCTCCGAGGAGTGGCGGGAGGCGGTCGCCGAGCTGGGCGGTCGCGTCGAGGAGCTGGCGGCGGGCTCGACCGAGTCGCAGGCCGCCCTCGAGCGCCTCACGTCTCAGCTCGACGAGGAGCACGACACCGAGCGCGGGCTCGACACGCAGCTCGACTCGCTCGCCCGTCGCGTCGAGCAGCTCGCCGACGGCTTCTCGGCCCGGCTCCAGCAGGTCAGCGACAGCGCCGAGGCCGCCGCTGCCGGACGCGACCAGGCCGACGCGCTCCGCCACGAGCTCGACCAGCTGCGCACCGCCCTCGAGGCGCTGCCGGCGACCGCGGAGCAGATCGATGGGCTGACGCGACGCCTGAGCGAGCTCGACGAGAACGTGAACGCACGGCTCCAGCACGTCACAGACCACCTGGCCGGAGCGGCCACGCGCGAGCAGGCCGAGCGTCTCCGCCGCGAGCTCGACGACCTCCGCGCCGCACTCGACGCCCTCCCTGCCCGGACCGACGACGTGCAGGCGCTCGCCCATCGCGTCGAGCAGCTCGCCGAGGGCTTCTCGGCCCGGCTCCAGCAGGTCAGCGACAGCGCCGAGGCCGCCGCCGCCGGACGCGGCCAGGCCGACGCCCTCCGCGCCGAGCTCGACGAACTGCGGGACGCGGTCGACGCGCTCCCGTCGCCGGCCGGGGACATCGATCAGCTGTCCGGCCGCATCCACGAGCTCGACGAGCGCCTCGGCGACCGCCTGCAGCACGTCCACGAAGCGCTCGCCCAGGCCGCGCCGCGCGAGCAGGCCGAGCGCCTGCGCCGCGAGCTCGACGACCTCCGCGCCGCACTCGACGCCCTCCCCCCGCCGACCGACGACCTGGACATGCTGAGCCGGCGCGTCGAGCAGGTGTCGGACAGCTTCACCGCCCGTCTCGAGCAGCTCGCGGAGCGCATCGCGGGAGCAGCCGGCCGCGAGCAGGCGGACGCGCTCCGCAACGACCTGGACTCCCTGCGTGGCGCGGTCGAGTCGCTGCCGGTACCGACCGACGAGTGGCGTCAGGCCGTCGACTCGCTCTGGGAGCGTGTCGACGAGGTCGCGCACGGGACCGGCGAGGCACGTTCGGCCGTCGAACGCCTCTCCGGTCGCCTCGACGCCGCCGACGACACCGGGCGCCGCATGGACGAGCGGCTCGATTCGCTCGCCGGCGCGTCGGAGGAGCTCTTCGCTCGTCTCGAGCAGCTGTCGGGCGCTCTCGCGGACCGCCCGTCGCACGACCACCTCGACGAGGTCCGCCGCGGGCTCGACGAGCTGCGCGACCGCTTCGAGGCGCTGCCCCCACCGAGCGAGGAGTGGCGCGAGGCGGTCGCCGCGCTCGCCGTCCAGATCGACTCGGCAGGCTCGGACGACGAGTGGCGCGACGCCGTGGCGGCGCTCGCCGTCCGGCTCGACGAGGTCGCCTCTCCCGACGACGAGCTGCGCAACGAGCTCGACGCGCTCTCCGGACGTCTGCGCGAGCGCCTCGACCGGCTCGAAGGCGAGCTCGCCGCCACGGCCTCTGCCGAGCGGGTCGACAACGTCGCGAGCCGCGTGGACGAGCTCGCACACGGCGTCGACTGGGGCAACAGGCGGCTCGAACAGGTCACGCATCGCCTCGAAGAGCTCGCTCCGCTCCACCGGGTCGACGAGCTCGCGAACGCGACGGCCGAGACGGCCTCCGCTCACGGCGCGGCACTCGACGCGATTCGCAGCGAGCTCGAGGCCCAGGTGCGCAAGGTCGAGGAGGCGGCAGAGAAGCGGCGCAGCGACAAGGCCTCGGTACGCGAGCGCTTCGACGGGATCGAAGCCGCGCTGCAGGACACGGCAGCGCTTCGTGCGCGACTCGACGACGTCGAAGCGTCGCTCCGCGAGAGCTCGTCGCTCGGCGGCCGGCTCGACGCCGTCGAGGCGTCGCTGGCCGGCGCGGCAGAGGCGCAGGGCGCAGAGCTCGACGCGGTCTGCCAGGAGCTTGCATCGCACTCGCGCCGGCTCGAGGAGGCGTCCGAGACGGGCCGCAGCGAGGCGGCGGCGCTCGCCGACCGGCTCGCCCGGCTCGAGACGTCGGTCGCCGAGCAGTCGGAGCACCACGAGGCCGAGCGCCGCGCCGAGCTCGATCGGGTGCGCGGGGAGCTCGTCGATCGCATCGAGCACGTCGCGGGGTCGAGTGCCGGCCGCGCCGAGCTCGACGAGCTCCGCGCGCGCCTCGAGGAGGAGGTCGGCAGCCTGATCGAGCGCCGGGGCCAGGAGGATGCCGCGGCCGAGGCGACCGGCCAGGCGATCCGCGACGGGCTCGCCGAGCTGGCCCGCCGGCTCACTGCATCCGAGCAGGCCTACTTCGAGAGCGGCCGCGCGCTGCGCCGCTCGATCGACGGGCTCGGCCTGGCGATCACCGACGCCGACTGGCACCTGCGTACCGGCGCCGCCGGCGAGCCCGGCGAGGAGGCGGACGCCTACGTCGCCTTCGTCCCGGCCGGCGACGCCTACCGGCTCGTCGAGGTCGAGGGCCCGCCCCCGTACCTCGGCCAGATCGTCGAGATCGAGGGCTTCGAGGACGCGATGCTGCGCGTGTCGCGGCTCGGACGCTCACCGCTGCCGTTCGACGGCCGGCCGTGCGCCTACCTCGAGCGCCTCTCGGCCTAGTACGCCCGTCCCCAAGTTCGGTCGGTTACCGGCCGATGAATCGTCGCCGGGAACGGGGCATGACTCGCGGACGGGTCTACTGGACACCGGTGCCGGGCCCCCGGGTGCCCGGCACCGGTCGGTCGCTTTCAGTCCGCGGCGACGTCCTCGGGCGGCGCGTCCGGGGCCGCGCTGACGCCGATCACCTCGGGCGGCGAGGGCGGGAGGACCGTGATGTCGACCTCCTCGTCGTTCTTCCGCGCGACGAGGATCGTCGAGCCGGGCTCGAGCTGCCGGCCGAGCACGAAGTCGGCGAGCGGGTCCTCGATGTAGCGCTGGATGGCGCGCCTGAGCGGCCTCGCGCCCATCGTGGGGTCCCATCCCTTGTCGACGAGCAGGTCCTTCGCCTCGTCCGTCAGCTCGATCGTCACCTCGTGCTCCGCCATCTGCACGCGCAGGCGGTTCATGAGCAGGTCGACGATCTGGAGGATCTCCTCCTTCGTGAGCTTCGGGAAGACGATGATCTCGTCGATCCGGTTCAGGAGCTCGGGCCGGAACACCTTCTTCAGGTCGCCCATCACCCGCGTCTTCATGTCGTCGTACGAGATCCCCTCCTCGTTCGACAGCGTGAAGCCGAGCGAGACGTTCTTCGAGATCGACGCCGACCCGATGTTCGAGGTCATGATCACGATCACGTTCCGGAAGTCGACTTTGCGGCCCTGCGAGTCGGTCAGCTTCCCGTCCTCCAGGATCTGCAGGAGGATGTTGAACACGTCGGGATGCGCTTTCTCGATCTCGTCGAAGAGCACGACCGAGTACGGCTTGCGGCGCACCGCCTCCGTCAGCTGGCCGCCCTCGTCGTAGCCGATGTAGCCGGGAGGTGACCCGACGAGCCGCGACACGGCGTGCTTCTCCATGTACTCCGACATGTCGATCTGGATCATCGCGTCCTCGTCTCCGAACAGGAACTCGGCCAGCGTCCGCGCGAGCTCGGTCTTCCCGACCCCCGAGGGGCCGAGGAAGATGAACGAGCCTGTCGGCCGCTTCGGGTCCTTGATCCCGGCGCGGGCACGGCGGATCGACTTCGACACGGCGATGATCGCCGCGTCCTGCCCGATCACACGCTTGTGCAGCTCCTCCTCCATGCGAACGAGGCGCTGCGACTCGGCCTCGGTCAGCTTGAAGACCGGGATGCCCGTCCACATCGAGACGATGTCGGCGATCTCATCCTCGCCGATCGACGGCTGCTCGGTCTGCTCCGAGTCGCGCCACTGGTCCTCGAGCTCGCGCTTCTTCTGCGTGAGCTTGCGCTCCTTGTCGCGCAGCGACGCCGCCTTCTCGAACTCCTGGTTCTCGATCGAGTCTTCCTTCTCCTTGCGGACCTTCTCGATCTCCTCCTCGAGCTCGCGGTAGCGCGGCGGCGCCGTCATCGTCTTGATCCGCATCCGCGACGCGGCCTCGTCGATCAGGTCGATCGCCTTGTCGGGGAGATGCCGATCCTGGATGTAGCGGTCGGCCAGCGTCGCAGCCGCGTCGAGCGCCTCGTCGGTGATCTTGCACCGGTGATGGGCCTCGTAGCGGTCACGCAGGCCGCGCAGGATCTGCACCGTGTCGTCGGTCGACGGCTCGTCGACGCGGATCTGCTGGAAGCGACGCTCCAGGGCGGCGTCGCGCTCGAGGTACTTGCGGTACTCGTCGAGCGTCGTCGCACCGATCGTCTGCAGCTCACCGCGCGCGAGCGCCGGCTTGAGGATCGACGCCGCGTCGATCGCGCCCTCGGCGGCACCTGCACCGACGAGATTGTGCAGCTCGTCGATGAACAGGATGATGTCGCCGCGCTGGGTGATCTCCTTCATCACCTTCTTCAGGCGCTCCTCGAACTCGCCGCGGTACTTCGAGCCGGCCACCAGTGCGGCCAGGTCGAGCGTGTAGATCTGCTTGTTCTTCAGCAGGTCGGGCACCTGGCCCGACGAGATGCGCGAGGCGAGCCCCTCGACCACTGCTGTCTTGCCGACACCCGGTTCGCCGATCAGCACCGGGTTGTTCTTCGTCCGACGCGACAGGATCTGCATCACGCGCTCGATCTCGGTCTGGCGCCCCACGACCGGGTCGAGCTTGCCCTCTGACGCCTGCTTGGTCAGGTTGCGGCCGAACTGGTCGAGCAGCTTCGAGCTCTTGCCCTTCTCGCTCGACGCGCCCGACGTTCCGCCCTGCCGCCGGCCGGGGCCGGAGAGCATACGGATGATCTCGTTGCGGATCTTCTCCGCGTCCGCGTCGAAGTCGAGCAGGATGCGGGCCGCCACCCCCTCGTTCTCGCGGACGAGCCCGAGCAGGATGTGCTCGGTGCCGATGTAGTTGTGCCCGAGCGACAGCGCCTCGCGCAGCGCCAGCTCGAGGACCTTCTTGGCCCGAGGCGTGAACGGGATCTGGCCGGTGGTCACCTCGTCGCCCTGGCCGACGATGCGGGCCACCTGGGCGCGAACCTCCTCCACCGTGATGTCGAGCGACTCGAGCACACGCGCCGCGAGACCTTCTTCCTCGCGCAGCAGACCGAGCAGGATGTGCTCGGTACCGATGTAGTTGTGCTTGAGCGCGCGCGCCTCGTCCTGCGCGAGTACGACGACCTGGCGGGCACGCTCGGTGAACCGTTCGAACACTCAGATTCCTCTCTTTCGCCGCCGTGTCGCAGGCGGCGCCGTCGGATCGTTGGGCTTTCCGAGGGCCTCATCGTACTCGCCCCTCCGGGTGTGCGGTCGAGGCCAGGATTTTGCGCTAGTGGCGCTCGCGCTGGACCGGAAAGAGGATCACGTCGCGGATCGAGTCCTTGCCGGCCAGCACCATCACGAGGCGGTCGATCCCGAGACCCAGCCCGCCGGTTGGTGGCATTCCGTACGAGAGCGCCTCGACGTAGTCGGGATCGCCCTGCTCGGCCTCGACGTTCCCGCCCGCGCCCTCCTCGGCCTGCATGGCGAACCGCTCGGCCTGCTCCTCGGCGTCGTTGAGCTCGGAGAACGCGTTCCCGAGCTCCATCCCGCCGACGTAGAACTCGAACCGCTCCGTGATCGCCGGATCGCCGTCGCTCGCGCGGGCGAACGGAGAGAGCTCGATCGGGTAGTCGTAGAGGATCGTCGGCGAGATCAGGCGCGGCTCGACGTAGGCCGTGATCGCCTTGTCGACGAGCTGTGCCCAGGTACGGTCGTTCGAGACCTCGACGTCGCGGGCCGCGAGCCGCCCCTTCAGCTCGTCGAAGTCGCGCGTCCAGAGTCCCGCCTCGGCGAGCTCCTCGACGAGCTTCACCCGGCGCCACGGCGCCTTCAGGTCGACTTCGTGCCCCCTGAACGTGACCCTGGTCGTGCCGAGCGTCTCGAGCGCGACGAACTCGACGAGCCGCTCCATGCGGCTCATCGTGTCGCGGTAGTCGGCGAAGGCCTCGTACCACTCGAGCTGCGTGAACTCCGGGTTGTGCTTGTAGCTCACGCCTTCGTTGCGGAAGTCCTTGCCGAGCTCGTAGACCTTCTCGAGCCCGCCGACGATCAGCCGCTTCAGGTACAGCTCGGTCGCGATCCGCAGGTAGAGGTCCTGGTCGAGCGTGTTCGAGCGCGTGAGGAACGGCTCGGCGAAGCCGCCGCCGTAGCGCGGCTGCAGCACCGGCGTCTCGACCTCGACGAACCCCTCCGAGTCGAGGAAGCGCCGAACGGCCGTCACGACACGCGCGCGCAGGATGAAGTCCGACCTCACCTCCTCGTTCATCAAGAGGTCGAGGTAGCGGCGCCGGTAGCGCTGCTCGACGTCCGTCAGCCCGTGGAACGTGTCGGGCAGCGGCGCCCGGATCGCGCTGAGCACGACGAGCTCGTCGACGATCAGCGACGCCTCGCCACGGCGGCTCTTCGCCGGATGGCCCACCGCGCCGACGACGTCACCGAGGTGGACCTCGACCTCTCCGGTGCGCGCGACCGGGCACATGAGCTGGATGCGTCCCGAGCGGTCGACGAGATCGAGGAAGACGAGCTTGCCCATGTCGCGCCGGGCGAGCACACGGCCTGCGAGACGACGCGACTCCGGCGCCTCGTCTCCTGGTGCGAGCCCCTCCGCCTCCGCGCGAACGGCGGCCACCTCGTCGCGGTCCGGAAAGCGCTTCGGCGACTGCGTCGTCATGGGCGCTTGACCATAGCCCAGGCGTGCGGCCCGCCCAGCGGCGTCTCGCCCTCGCGCACGACCTCGAAGCCGTGCCCGCGGTAGAAGGAGAGGTTCGCCTCGTTGTTCGTCAGCAGGACGGCCGGCAGCCGCTGCTGCGCGGCGCCGGCCAGCCCGGGCTCGAGCAGCGCACCGCCGATGCCCTGGCGCTGGGCGTCGGGGTCGACGCCGATGCCGGCGAGGTACCAGTGCGGCCCGGCCGCCACCTCGCCCCGCATCACCTCGACCGCCCGCCCGTAGGCGAGGAACGACCCCGTCACGCGGCCGAGACGGAGCGGCGTCGAGACCAGGGCGCGCAGCGTCGCCGCGACGCGGACGGCCGGACGGCCGGGCGGCAGCCAGCGCGCCGCGCCGCGGATCGTCCCGGCCGTCGCCCAGACGTCCGCGGTGGTGACGTCGAAGCCGGACCGGAAGAGCGGCTGCAGCAGCCGCCGCCGCCTGTCGGGCTCGGGAATCAGCCACACCCATGCCGGATCGTCGAAGAACGCGCGGGCGAGCACCGCGCTCGCCTCGGCGAAGCCTTCCGGCCCGAGCCGCACGATCTCCACGACCGGCGACCCTAGACGATGGTCGGGCCGCGGGGCTCAGGCGGCCTTGATCTCGAGGATCTTGAACTTGAGCGCGCCGCGCGGCGCCGAGACCTCGACGACATCGCCCTTCTTGTGGCCGATGATCGCCTTCCCGACCGGCGACTCGTTGGAGAGCTTGTTCTCGGCGGGGTTCGCCTCGGTCGAGCCGACGATGTGGTACTCGAACGTCTTGTTCGCCTGCATGTCGCGCAGGCGCACCTTCGAGCCGACCGAGACTGCGTCCTTCGAGATCTCCTTCTTCGTGATCACGCGCGCCGAGAGCAGGCGCTCCTCGAGCTGGGCGATCTTGTGCTCGAGCATCGCCTGTTCGTTCTTCGCATCGTCGTACTCCGCGTTCTCGGCGATGTCGCCGAACTCGCGGGCGACGCGGATCCGCTCGGCGACCTCGCGCCTGCGCTCGCCCCGCAGATAGTCGATCTCGCCCTTCAGCTTCTCGTAGCCCTCGGGCGTCAGGATGACTTCCTTCAAGTGGCCTCCCGTCGGAAAACGGGCGGGAATGGTAGCGATGGGGCCGGGATGGGCGCAAATGGCCCCGGGTACCATTCACGAACCGTGAATATCGACCTCCGGGAGCACTGGTGGATCGGCTCCGTCGAGATCCCGGGGCGGCTCGTGCTGGCGCCGATGGCAGGGGTCAGCGTGCAGGCGTTTCGCCGGCAGGGACGGCGGTTCGGGGCGGGTCTCGTCTGCTCCGAGATGGTCTCGGTGGCCGGGATCCAGCACCGCAACGAGCGCACGCTCGGATACCTGCGGGTCGGCGCGGACGAGCACCCGCTGGCGATCCAGATCTTCGGCTCCGACCCGGCGGCCATGGCCGAGGCGGCGAGGATGGTCGAGGCCGCGGGCGCCGATCTCGTCGACGTCAACTTCGGCTGCCCCGTGAAGAAGGTGACCAAGACGGGGGCGGGCGCCTCGCTCCTCGACGATCCCGACCACGCCTGCCGCCTCGTCGAGGCGGTCGCCGGCGCGGTCTCCCTGCCGGTCTCGGTGAAGATGCGCCGCGGCGTCGCGAACGGGTCGCGCACGTGCCTGGAGGTCGGCGCACGGCTGGTCTCGGCCGGCGCAGCCTCGCTGACGCTGCACCCCCGCTCGGCCCGCCAGATGTACACGGGAACGGCCGACCACTCGCTGACCGCGGAGCTCGTCTCGCTCGTCGACGTGCCGGTGGTCGCCTCGGGCGACGTCACCTCGCGGGCACGGGCGCAGGCCGTGCTCGCCACGACCGGCGCGGCAGCGGTGATGGTCGGGCGGGCGGCGCAGGGGAATCCGTGGGTGCTGGGCGAGATCATGGGAGACCGGGCGGAGCCGACCCGCGAGGACGTCGTCGCCGAGCTCGTCCTGTTCATGCGCGAGACGGTTCGCGAGCTGGGCGAGCAGCGCGCGTTCGGCTTCCTGAAGAAGTTCTACGGCTGGTACCTGGGCCACGGGCGGTTCCCGCGCCAGTTCAAGCAGGAGCTGGTGATGCTGCCGTCGCTCGCGGAGGTGGAGAGCCGCCTGTTCGCGGCCGCGCCCGGCGCGCGGCTCGCGCTCGAGCGGCTGCTCCGCGACCTCCCCGACCCCGCCGACGAGATCCTCCTCGACTCGCTCCCGATCTCCGTCTACGGCGGAGGTTGAGCGTAAGCAGGTGCCTGGCACCTAGATGGTTGATCGGTAATTCACGGCTGGGGCCGCGATGACCGGATAGCAGGGACCGGAATTGAGGGTGTCGAAGGTCGGCGGTGTCAATGCTCCGTCGACCAGGAGGCCTACGTGCGCGCCGACCTCGACACCCTCGTGATCGCGCTGTATTGCGCTGCCTGCGCATTGTTTCCTGCCGAGCGGACGCCCCGCCGCGGCAGGCCAGAACTGATCAGCGACAACGAACTGCTGGCGCTGATGGTCGCCCAGATGCTGCTGCAGTCTCCAAGCGACCGGCTCTTCTTGCGCCGCGCGCGTCGTAGGCTTGGCCATCTGTTTCCCTACCTGCCATCGCAGTCGCGCTACAACGAGCGCTGCCGGCAGCTGGCGCCGAAGCTGGTGCTGCTTTGGAAGGCGCTCGCGGCCGAGACGCTCGGCGCCGACGACGACCTGCGGCTGCTCGACACCACACCGCTTCCCTGCGGCCAATCGATCGAGACGAGCCGCCGCAGCCAACTCGCCCCCTGGGCCGGCTTCGGCTACTGCCCCGCCCACTCGCGCCGCTACTGGGGCTTCAAGCTCGTGCTGCTCTGTGCCCCCGACGGCACGATCGTCGACTTCGACCTGGTCGCAGCGAACACGGGCGAACGCGACGCCGCGCTCACGCTGCTCGAGGCCAACCCGATCCAAGGCACAACGATCGTCTGCGACAAGGGCTTCGCCGGCGCCGACTTCGAAGCCGCCGTCCGCGAGCTGCAAGCGCTGCTCTTGCGGCCGAACCGGGCCGACGAGCCCAACCGACCCAACCCGCCGATCGGCTGGATCCGGCAACGGATCGAATCGATCGTCCACAGTCTCAAAGACCAACTGCTGCTCGAACACCACGGCGGCCGCACCCCCGACGGGCTGCTCACCCGAGTCACCGCCCGCATCCTCGCCCTCTGCGCCGCGATCAACCTCAACCAACGCCTCGGACTGCCAAGCCGCCAACTGGCCACCTACGCCGATTAACCGATCAACCATCTAGGGGCCAGGCACCCGTTCTACGGCCGGTTGCGCGCCCAGACGAGACGGAGGCCCTGGAGCGTGAGCTCCGGGTCGACCGCGGTGATCGTCCGCGAGTGCGGGGCGATCAGGTCGGCCAGGCCGCCGGTCGCGACGACGGGCGCGCCGGGCGCGCCGAGCTCCCCGCGAACGCGGTCGACGATCGCGTCGACCTGGCCGGCGAAGCCGTACACCATCCCCGACTGTAGGCCCTGCGTCGTCGTCTTGCCGATCACGTGCTCGGGCGCCTCGAGCGGGACGCGGACGAGCCGGGCCGCACGGGCGAAGAGCGCCTCCATCGAGATCTCGACCCCCGGCGCGATCACGCCGCCGACGTACTCGCCGGCGGCCGAGACGATGTCGAAGTTGGTCGACGTGCCGAAGTCGACGACGATCACGGGCGCGCCGTAGCGCTCGCGGGCGGCGACCGAGTTCGCGATCCGGTCCGGCCCGACCTCGCGCGGGTCGTCGTAGCGGATCGGCACGCCGGTCGAGACGCCGGGCCCGAGGACGAGCAGGTCGACCCCGGCCCACCGCTCGGCGAACGCCTCGTACTCGCGAACCAGCGCCGGCACGGTGGCCGACAGGACGATGCCCTCGAGCGACTCGAGCTCGACGAACGCCCGCAGCATCACGGCGAGCTCGTCGCCCGTGTGCGCGCGGTCGGTCGCGACGCGGAACTGCTCGCTCAGGCGCTCGCCGTCGAACAGCCCGAACACCGTCTGGGTGTTCCCGACGTCGATCGCGAGCAGCATGGCGACGGATCGTACGCCGTCAGGAGGCGACCGCTTCGATCCCCTCGGGCTCGGTGATCTGCGCCGGGCGCGGCGGCCGTGTCGCGAGCACGGAGCCGGCGAGCACGAGCGCGAAGCCGACGCCCATGCCGAGCGTGAAGCGCTCGCCCAGGACGGCGACGCCGACCACCGCAGCCACGGCCGGGTTCACGTACGTGATCACGGTCGCACGCACAGGGCCGATCTCGGCGATCAGCGCGAAGAAGAGCACGAACGCGACCGCGGTGCAGACGACCGCGAGCGCGACCACCGACAGGTCGACGCTCGTGCGCGGCCAGCGGCCGGGAGCGGCGAGCACGGCGGCCGGGACGTAGGCGAGGGCCGTGACCGCGAGTGCGAGGGCGATCACCCCGAGCGCGGGCAGATGGGCGAGCCCGCGCTGGAGCACGACGGGGCCGACGGCGTAGCAGACCGCGACCGCCGCGATCTCCAGGAGGGCGACCGGGCTGACGCCGTGCACGTCCAGGCCGACGATCGCGGCGACGCCGACGAGCCCGAGCAGCAGGCCGACGGCGCTCGCGCCGCCGAGCCGTTCGCGCCCGCCGGTCCTCCAGGCGATCACGGCGCCGACCAGCGGGACCGCGGCGATCAGCAGCCCGGTCAGCGAGCTCGAGACGCGCTGCTCCGCCGCCGCGAGCAGCACCCACGGGACGGCGATCTCGATTGCGGCGAACGCGAGCAGTGCCGGCCAGCAGCGCAGGATCGGGCGCAGCTCGCCGCGCGCGGCCGCGAGCGGCAGAAGCAAGAGCGCCGCGAGGGCCGTGCGGGAGAGCACGAGCATCGACGGGCTCAGGTCGCGCACGGCGACGCGGATCAGCAGGTACGGGATCCCCCAGATCACGCACATCGCCCCGAAGAGCAGCGCGCTCCGTCTCGTCAGCCCGCCGGCCATCTGCCGAACGCTACGGGTCGGGCAAGGCCGGGGCCAGGCGGATGAGAAGCGCGCTTACAGGTCTTCGATCTCGCTGCGGCCTTCACCGATGCGCTTGGCGAGCGCCTCGGCGGTGAGGACCGGCTCGTCGCCCTCGCCGCGCAGCTCCTCGATCGTCACGTCGCTCGAGGTGTAGACCTCGGCCCGCGGGATCATCCGGGTCGGGCGGTTCTTGTCCCACACCCAGACGTCCTCCATGCGCACGTGAAAGAACGGGTAGCTCGGCTGCGGCACGTACTGGAGATCGAGCTTGTTGCAGAGGTATGTGGCGTCCTGGGTGAGGACGCAGTAGCGGAACAGCCCGAAGACCGCGCCGTACTCCTTCTTGAGCCGGAGCTCGGCCTCGGCTTCGAATTCGTCGAGCTCGTCGAGGTGACTCACGACCCGGATTGTAACTCTGCGAGCGCCTCCGAGACCGTGCCGTTTCCGGGGATTTCGAGGGCGGGAGCGAGCTCGCAGAGCGGCTCGAGGGCGAAGGCGCGCTCGAGCAGGTACGGGTGCGGCACGGTGAGCCCCGGCTCGTCGACGACCTCGCTCCCGAAGAGCAGCAGGTCGAGGTCGATCGTGCGCGGCCCCCAGCGCAGGCCGGTGCGCAGACGGCCCAGGCGCCGCTCGACGGCCAGGAGACGGTCGAGGAACGCGCGCGCCGGCAGGCCGGTCTCCACCTCGGCCGCCGCGTTCAGGAAGCCCGGCTGGTCGGGGAGCCCCCACGGCTCGGTCTCGATCACCGTCGAGAGCCGGCGGGCGCCGATCAGGGACGCCGCGTCGCGGATCCGCCGCTCGCGATCGCCGAGGTTCGCCCCCAGGCCGACGTAGGCGACGGTCACCGGCGGCTCACCGTCACTGCCGCCCACTCGGCACCGAGGCCCTCGGGCCGTTTCCGCACCCTCACCGTCACGTGCTCCGGGACGAACCGGCGCTGCAGCTCGTCGGCGACCGCGGAGGCGAGCGCCTCGAGCAGGTCGAAGCGGCGCCCGCCGCTCACCTCGTGGATCGCCGCGGCGACCTCGGTGTAGTCGACCGCCCCGCCGAGGTCGTCCGCGGCCCCGCGGTCGCCGACCTCGAGCCGGACGTCGAACCAGAACGGCTGGCCACGGCGCTGCTCCGCCTCGTAGACCCCGTGACGGCCGCGGACCTCGAGCCCTCTCAGCTCGACGATCATCCGTCGACGGCGCTCGCGACCGTCAGCGCCTCGACGTGCTCGCGCACGTCGTGGGCCCGCAGGATCGTCGCACCGCGCCCGTATGCGGCCACGGCCGCACCGACAGACGCCGCCGTCGTGCCGGTCCGCGCCTCGGGGTCACCGAGGAGCCGCCCCAGCGAGCTCTTGCGCGAGACACCGACCAGAACCGGCCGTCCGATCGCCGCGAGCTCGTCGAGCCGCCGCAGGAGCTCCATGTTGTGCTCGACCGTCTTGCCGAAACCGATCCCGGGATCGAGGCAGACGAGCTGCTCGCGGACGCCGGCGCGAACCGCGAACTCGAGCCGCTCCGTGAGGAACCGCTTGACGTCGGACACGACGTCGTCGTAGACGGGGTTCTCCTGCATCGTGCGCGGCTCCCCCTGCATGTGCATCAGGCAGACGTAGCAGCCCGCATCGGCCACGACGCCGGCGAGCTCGGGGTCGGCGCGAAGCGCGGTCACGTCGTTGACGAGCTCGACGCCCAGCTCGAGCGCGCGGCGCGCGACGACGGCCTTCGACGTGTCGACCGAGACGGGCGCGCCGGCGAGGTCGGCGAGCACCGGCTCGATCCGCTCGAGCTCCTCCTCGGCCGTGACGCCTCGCGACCCGGGCCTCGTCGACTCCCCTCCGACGTCGACGATCGCCGCGCCTGCCTCGAGCATTCCCCAGGCCGAGCGTGACCGCGGCCTCGAGGCGCAGATGGACGCCTCCGTCGGAGAACGAGTCGGGGGTGACGTTGATCACGCCCATCACGGACGGCCGCGGGAACCGCTCCTCGATCGCCGGCCTGGTTGACACCTCCGGATACTTTCGCGGGTGGACAGTGGTTGGCGCTACCTCGGGGTGATCGCGAAGAGGCTGCGCTGGTCGATCGTCGGCGCGGTCGCCTCCGGGCTCGCCTGGCAGGGCGCCGCGATCGCGGCGCCGCTCCTGATCAAGTACGCCGTCGACGCCGGCGTCGTCGGCGGGAGCACCAGCGCGCTCCTCTGGTCGTGCGCCGGGCTCGTGGTGCTCGGCGCGATCGAGGCGTCGTCCGGAGCGCTCCGGCACGTGTTCGCGATCCGGAACCGGGCCCGCGCGGACGCCCAGGTCCGCGACGCGATCTTCCGCCGCGCGCTCGAGCTGGACGCCCACTACCACGACCGGGTCGGCGCCGGCGAGCTGATCTCCAGGGCTTCGAACGACGCGGAGCTGGTGGCCCGGGCGTTCGACTCGATCGGGCACACGATCGGCTACGTGTTCACGATCGTCGGCACGTCGGTCGTCCTGTTCGTGCTCGACTGGCGCCTCGCGCTCGCCGTGCTGCTGCCGCTGCCGCTGCTCAGCATCGGGTTCGGCCGCTACTCCGAGCGCTACGCCGAACGCACCAAGGTGAATCAGGAGCGTCTCGCCGAGGCGACGTCGCTGGTCGAGGAGTCGATCGCCGGCGTCCGCGTCGTCAAGGGCCTCGGCGCCGAGGCTGCGGTGTCCGCACGGTTCCGCGACCGCTCGGACGAGGTCGTACGCACCGCGCTCGACGTCGCAGGGGTCGACGCGGTCTTCCTGCCCGCCCTCGAGGCGCTCCCGCTGATCGGGATGCTGGTCGTGCTCTGGTACGGCGGCCACCAGGCGCTCGACGGCGACATCACGATCGGCACGTTCGCGGCGTTCGGCTTCTACCTCGCCCTGCTCGTGAACCCGCTGCGGACGATCGGGCAGCGGCTCGGGACGCTCCAGCGCGCGGTCGCCGCAGCGCTGCGGGTCACGGACGTGCTGCGCGCCGAGCCGGTCGTCGTCGAGGCGCCGCACCCACGCGCGTTTCCGGAGAGCGCGGCGATCCGCTTCGACGATGTGCAGTTCTCCTACGACGACGAGCGTCCGGTTCTCGACGGGTTCGACCTCGAGATCCCCGCCGGGACGTCGCTCGCGCTGGTCGGCGCCACGGGCTCGGGGAAGTCGACGGCGGCGGCGCTGCTTGCGCGGTTCTACGACCCGCGTGCCGGCCGGGTGACGATCGGCGACGTCGACCTCCGCGACCTGCTGCTCGACGAGCTCCGTCAACGCGTCGGCATCGTGTTCGAGGACGCGTTCCTCTTCGGCGACACCGTCCGCGAGAACGTCGGCCTCGCAGCGCCCGAGGCGGACGACGACGAGATCGAGCGCGCGACCAGGCTCGCGGGAGCCGACGAGTTCGTCGAGCGGCTGCCCGAGGGGTACGAGACGATGCTCGGCGAGCGCGGCTTCTCGCTCTCCGGCGGGCAGCGCCAGCGGATCGCGATCGCGCGGGCGATCCTCGCCGACCCGAAGGTCCTGATCCTCGACGACGCGACCTCGGCCGTCGACGCGACGAAGGAGCACGAGATCCGGGCCGCGCTCGCCGAGGTGATGCGCGGGCGAACGACGCTCGTGATCGCCCACCGGCCGGCGACGATCGCGCTGGCCGACCGCGTCGCGCTGGTCGAGGCCGGGCGCGTCACCGAGCAGGGGACGCACGAGGAGCTGCTCGCCCGCTCGCCGAGGTATCGGTCGCTGCTGGCCGTTCCGGCGTCGAGGGTGGCGTGATCCGCGAGCAGATCGCGCCGATCCTGCGGCCGTACCGCCGGACGATCGCCCTCGCCGGGGTGGCGATGATCGGTGCGACCGCGATCTCGCTCGCAGCGCCGCTGCTCACGAAGTACGCGATCGATCAGGGCATCTCGAAGGGGAACGCCCGCGCCGTCAACGTCGCCGCGGGGATCTTCCTCGTCCTCGTCCTCGTTCGGCCGGTGCTCGAGCGCGTGATCGTGCTCTGCAGCGCACGCGCCGGCGAGCGGTTCCTCGGCGACCTGCGCGTGGCGGCCTTCGACAAGCTGCAGGCCCTCTCGATGCCGTTCTTCGAGGAGACCCGCGCCGGCGTGCTGGTCTCGCGCCTGACGAACGACGTGCAGACGCTGACGACGTTCACACGGATGGTGCTGGTCGAGGTCGTGGGCTCGGTGCTCCTGTTCGTCGTCACGCTCGTCGTCCTCGTCACGCTGTCACCGCTCCTGTCGCTGGTCATGCTCGTGCCGGTGCCGCTGCTCGTCTGGTCGTCGCTTCGCTACGGGAGGAACTCGAGACCGGCGTTTCTCGCGCTGCGCGACCGGGTCGCGGAGACGATGTCGTCGCTCCAGGAAGGACTGACCGGCGTACGCGTCCTGCAGTCGTACCGCCGCGAGACCGACCGCTACGCCTCCTACCGGGTCCGGTCGCGCGCGCAGATCGCCGCCTGGCGCCGGATCTCGCTCGTCAACATCGGCTTCTTCCCGATGATCGCGTTTGCGCAGTCGCTCGCTCTGGCCTCGGTGCTCGTCGTCGGTGGGTACCTGGAGCGGCACGGCCGGGTCACGGTCGGGACGATCGTCGCGTTCGCCCTGTACCTGATCTCGCTCTTCGACCCGATCGCAAGGCTCGGCGACTGGTACACCGAGTTCCAGTCGGGGCGGGCGGCGCTGCAGAAGATCGCCGGCCTGCTCGCCGAGCCGGTCACGGTCGAGGGCGGCACGGCGGCGCTCCCCGTCTCGGGCGCCCTGCGCGCGACCGGGGTCACGTTCGCCTACGACGGCGGAGCTCCGGCGGCCGCCGACATCTCGCTGTCGGTCGAGGCGGGCGAGCACCTGGCGCTGGTCGGGCCGACGGGCGCCGGCAAGTCGACATTGGCGAAGCTGCTCGTGCGCTTCTACGACCCGCGGGAGGGCGTCGTGACCTACGGGGACGTCGACCTGCGCGACGTCGGGCACGACGAGCTGCGGCGGCGCATCGTCTTCGTCCCGCAGGAGGGGCACCTCTTCTCGGGCTCGATCGCCGACAACGTTCGGCTCGGCCGGCCCGGCGCCGCCGACCACGAGGTGCGCGCGGCGCTCGAGGCGATCGAGGCGCTCGAGCGGTTCGCGCGACTTCCCGGCGGCCTCGACACCGACGTGCGCTCGCGCGGCGTGCGCCTGTCCGCGGGCGAGCGGCAGCTCGTCTCGATCGCGCGAGTCGCGCTGGCCGACCCGGCGGTGATCGTCCTCGACGAGGCGACCTCGGCTCTCGACCCGCGAACGGAGGCGGCCGTGGAGCGGGCGCTCGCAGCGGTGGCGCAGGGCCGGACGATGATCACGATCGCGCACCGGCTCTCGACCGCGCAGCGCGCCGACCGCGTCGCCGTGCTCGAGGGCGGCCGCCTCGTCGAGGTGGCGTCGCACAACGAGCTCGTCCGCCGGGGCGAGCGCTACGCGCGGCTGTGGGCCTCGTGGGAGGCGGGGCTCGGCGCGGCGGCCGCCGGCGCCTGACGTGCAGGCCGCTGGATCAGCCAGAGCCCGGCCAGCACGATCGCGCCGCCGACGGCGAGCCCGGCGCGCAGCGACTCTCCGAGCACGAGGATCGCCGACGACACGCCGAAGACGGGGACGAGGAGCGTGAACGCGGCGGCCCGGGACGCCCCGAGCCTGCGCACGCCGCCGTAGTAGAGGACGAACGCGAGCACCGTCCCGAGCGGGGCGAGGTAGAGGATCGACAGCCACGCGGCCCGGCCGGCGTGGGCCAGCGTCCCCCAGCCGGTGACCGAGAACGGAGCGAGCATCAGCGCGCCGACGATCGAGGCGTAGGTGGTGGCGAGCAGGGCGTCGAAGCGCGCGAGCGCCGAGCGGCCCAGGATCGTGTAGACCGCCCAGCACACGGCGGCGCCGACGAGGATCAGGTCGCCGAGGAGCCGGCTCGAGCTGACCGCGCCGGCGGGATCGACGACGACCACGAGGCCGACGATCGCGATCCCGAACCCGAGCGCGACCCGCCGGGTCGGGCGCTGGCCGTAGATGCGCCACGCGAGCAGCGTCGTGAACACGGGGATCAGCCCGGGGACGAGGATGGCGCCGTCGCTCGCGGGCGTCCGGACGAGGCCGATCAGGAAGAACGCCTGGTAGGCCGCGATCCCCGTCAGGCCGAGGGCGAGCACGAGCGGCAGGTCGCTGCGGGCGGGGAAGGGAAGCGGGCGGCCGCGCAGACGGACGATCGCGACGAGGAGGATGCTCGCGAGCACGAACCTCGCCGTCGCAACGGTGAGCGGGGGCACGTGGTCGACCGCCACCTTCCCGGCGGGCCACGTCCCGCCGAAGAGCGCGGCGACCAGGAGCAGCTGCAGCGCCGCGGAGTGCCGCCCACGTCCCACTAAAGCCTCAACGCCCGTGGCCGGCGGAGGCTTCCTGGTGCCAGGGCAAAGCACATCGGTGGCTGCCCGCACGCGGGCACCCACGCGAACCCGAGCCCAGCCTAGCTCGCCTCGGGCAGAGCACATCGGTGGCCGCCCGCACGCGGGCACCCACACGAACCCGAGCCCAGCCTAGCTCGCCTCGGGCAGAGCACATCGGTGGCCGCCCGCACGCGGGCACCCACACGAACCCGAGCCCAGCCTAGCTCGCCTCGGGCAGAGCACATCGGTGGCCGCCCGCACGCGGGCACCCACGCGAACCCGAGCCCAGCCTAGCTCGCCTCGGGCAGAGCACATCGGTGGCCGCCCGCACGCGGGCACCCACGCGAACCCGAGCCGAGCCTAGCTCGCCTCGGGTTCAGGCGGCTGCATGGCCGCACCGCCCGGCAGCGGGAACGGCCGCGGCTTCGGCTGCGGCCGCCGCTCGGGCTCGCCCGGCGGCTCTGCGGCCGGCGCCGGCTCCGGCGGGAAGACCGCGTCCTCGGACTCGCCGGCGAGGAGCCGCTGGAACTGATCGCGGTCGATCGTCTCCCGCTCGATGAGGATCTGCGAAATCCGGTGCAGGTCGTCGATGTGCTCGCGGAGCACCCTGTTCGCGAGGTCGTGTCCCTCTTCGATGATCCGCCGGATCTCGTCGTCGATCTCGCGGGCGACCTCTTCGGAGTAGTCGGGCTCGGCGCCCATCTCCCGTCCGAGGAACGGCATGTCGTGGTTGCGGCCGAGGACGCGCGGGCCGAGCTTCTCGCTCATGCCGAAGCGCATCACCATCTGCTTCGCCGTCGCAGTCACCTTCTCGATGTCGTTCGCAGCGCCGGTGGTCACCTCGTTGAAGACAAGCTCCTCGGCGGCGCGCCCGCCCATCGTCATCGCGATCTGCTCGAGCAGCGCCTTGCGCGTCGTCAGGTAGCGATCCTCGGTCGGCAGCGAGATCGTCAACCCGAGTGCCTGCCCGCGCGACACGATCGTGATCTTGTGCACCGGGTCGGTGTTCTCGAGGAAGTGCCCGACCAGCGCATGGCCCATCTCGTGGTAGGCGGTGATCCGCTGCTCCTTCTCGGAGAGCAGGCGGGCCTTCTTCTCCGGCCCGGCGATCACGCGCATGATCCCCTCCTCGAGCTCCTCCTGCTCGATCACCTTCTTGCCGCGGCGCGCCGCGAGCAGCGCGGCCTCGTTGACCAGGTTGCGCAGGTCGGCACCCGTGAAACCGGGGGTGCCGGCCGCGAGCGAGTCGAGGTCGATCACCGACGCCAGCGGCTTGCCCTTCGAGTGCACCTCGAGGATCTTGCGACGGCCGTTGCGGTCGGGCCGGTCGACGACGATCTGCCGGTCGAAACGGCCCGGACGGAGCAGTGCCGGATCGAGGATGTCGGGACGGTTCGTGGCGGCGATCAGGATGATGTTGTCCTTCATCTCGAAGCCGTCCATCTCGACGAGCAGCTGGTTGAGGGTCTGCTCGCGCTCGTCGTGGCCGCCGCCGAGGCCGGCACCGCGGTGGCGGCCGACCGCGTCGATCTCGTCCATGAACACGATGCACGGCGATGCCTGCTTCGCCTGCTCGAACAGGTCGCGCACGCGCGAGGCGCCGACCCCGACGAACATCTCGACGAAGTCGGAGCCGGAGATCGAGAAGAACGGCACGCCTGCCTCGCCGGCGACCGCACGCGCGAGAAGCGTCTTACCGGTGCCGGGAGGCCCGTACAGAAGCACGCCCTTGGGGATCGACGCGCCGAGCGCCTGGAACTTCTTCGGGTTCTCGAGGAACTCCTTGATCTCCTGGAGCTCCTCCACCGCCTCGTCGACGCCGGCGACGTCCTTGAAGCCGATCTTCGGCGAATCGGGCGCCATGCGCTTCGCGCGCGACTTGCCGAAGCTCATCACCTTCGACCCGCCGCCCTGCACCTGGTTCATCAGGAAGATCCAGAACCCGATCAGGAGCAGGAACGGCAGGAAGCTGCCGATCAGCGCCGTCCACGAGAACCCGCCGGTCCCCTTCGAGTCCCAGGTGACGCCCTTGCTCTGCAGCGCCTCCTGGAACTGGATCTGCGCCTGGTCGGACGCGTAGTGGACGGTCGCGCTCTTCCCGTTGTCGTACTTGAGCGAGATCGACCGCTTGCTCGGATTGAAGACGGCCGAGTCGACCTGCCCGTTCTTGACGTCGGTGAGCGCCTGCGAGGTCGTCTTCTTCTCCGTCGTCCCGCCCGTGTGGATCAGGGTCTGGCTTGCCAGCCACACCAGCACGACGATCACGATCAGCGGGAAAAACGCGCTACGGAGAAAACGGTTCACGGGTCCTCACAAAGGGTAGCCGGTTGCATGTTCCCGGTGCGCCCCCGGAACCCCTCCTGACCCAACCGGGTCAGACCCCTTCCGGCATCAGGTCGTCCCGCAGCACGCCCACATACGGGAGGTTCCGGTACCGCTCGGCGAAATCGAGCCCGTAGCCGATCACGAACCGGTTCGGGATCTCGAAGCCGATGTAGCGCACCGGGACGTCGACCTCCCGCCGCTCCGGCTTCGTCAGGAGCGCGCAGATCTCGAGGCTCGCCGGCTCCCGTGACTCGAGGTTGCGCAGCAGGTAGGAGAGCGTCAGGCCGGAGTCGATGATGTCCTCGACCACGAGGACGTGCCGCCCCTCGATGTTGATGTCGAGGTCCTTGAGGATCCGGACGACGCCCGACGAGTCGGTCGCCGCCCCGTAGCTCGAGATCGCCATGAAGTCGATCTCGCAGGCCACCGAGAGCGACCGCATCAGGTCGGCCATGAAGAACACCGCGCCCTTGAGCACGCCCACGAGCAGAAGCTCGCGACCCCGGTAGTCGGCGGAGATCTCGGCGCCGAGCGCGCGGATGCGTGCCTGCAGCTCGTCCTCGCCGATCAGCACCTCGCCGACGCCGGCCTCGACCTCAACCATCGACACGGCTCACCGTCACTCCCTCGGCCTCCACGATGCCCGGCACGCACACGACCTCCTCACCGTGTACGACGAGCGGCCACCCCTCGCGGTCGGAACGCGGAACCTTCGCGTCGACGAATACGTCCTGGATCTTCTTCCTGCGGCCCGCGAGACGGTCGCCCGGACGCCAGCCGCGCACACGCAGCCCCGGACGCCGCGACTCGATCCGCCATCCGCCCCACGTCACCGCGCCGGACAGCGCGACCGGGCCGCGCTCGAGCCACAGCCGATCGTGCTCGCGCACGGCCTGCACGCCGCCGCCGAGGTCGACGCGCCGCGACCCGATCGGCGCGTCGAGCAGCTCCGCAAGCGCCGGCGGGAGCGTGCGCCGCCCGTCGAGCGCGCGCAGGAGGTTCTCCCGCGCAGCGGGATGGATGCGCTCGAGGACCGGCATCACCTCGCGGCGAATCGTCCCGCGCACCGTCGCAGCGTTCGACGAGTCCTCGCGCCACGCGAGGCCGCGGTCGCGGCAGTAACCTTCCGTCTCCTCGCGCCACACACAGAGCAGCGGGCGCACGACTCCGTCGGAGCGGCGGACCTCGATGCCCTTCGCCGTCCCGCTCGACACGAGGCGGTAGAGGATCGTCTCCACCTGGTCGGTGAGCGTGTGGCCCGTCGCGCGCAGCGCACCGGCCCTCACGGAGTAGCGCACGTCGCGCAGCGCCGCTTCGGTCGGGCGGTCGGCCGCACCCGGGACGACCTCCGCGCCGAACTGCTCGGAGCACCATGCAGCGTCGGCCTCGGACTCCACGCCGCGGAGGCCGTGATCGACGTGCAGCGCCGACGTCCGGTAGCCGAGCTCGCCGAGCGCGTGGAAGAGGCAGGTCGAGTCCGCACCGCCGGACACGAGGCACAGCACCTCACCGCCCGGCGCGATCAGCTCGTGGCGCCGGATGTGCGCCTCGATCCGCTGCAGGAGCTCCAAGCGCACAGTGTTGCACCTCGGCGGCGCGCTCGTCAGCGGCTCGGTCGGCGGCGCTCGAGCGCCGAGGCCGCCTCGAGCGCTGCCCAGCGTGTGACCCAGAGCGCAGCTCCGAGCAGCAGCAGGCGGCGGAGCGCCGTCGTCAGAAGAGGACGCTCCGGTAGTCGAGCTCACGCTGCATCCCGACACGCTCGTAGAGCGCGATCGCAGCGTCGTTCTCGGCGCGCGAGAACAGCGTCACGACGGGCGTCGTCCGGAGCAGAAGGCGGATCAGATCGGCCAAGCCGCGGGAACCGTAGCCGCGGCCGCGCACCTCGGGATCGACCCAGACCTGCTGCAGCTGCACCGCATGCGGCGTCCAGGCCGACGCCTCGGCCTTGAAGCGCACGACATCGTCCTCCAGCCACACCCAGGAGCGTCCCTCGTCGACCTGCGCGGCCGTGCGCCACCGGAACGCCTCCCCGTCGCGCGCCACCGGATCGACGCCCAGCTCGAGCTCGTACGCGGCCGCGCAGGCGGGCAGGAGCGTCTGGACGTCGGCGAGGGTCGCGGGGCGAAGCGCGGTCTCGCCCGGCGGCGGAGGCACACGGATCGCGAAGACGGGCTGTCCCGGCCGGTCCTCGCGCGGGCGCGGCAGGCGTGGACGCGCCGCCCTCCACAGCTCGCCCACCGCGCGCTCCTCGCCGATCAGCATGCGCACGTCGGCACGCGCGACCTGGCCCGCAAACGCAGCGCAACCGGCGCCGGACGGGACGATGTTGGCGCCGATGTGGCACAGCGCGGCGAGATCGGCGCCTTCGCCGGTCGCCACGAAGCGGCCGAGCCCGCGGCGCGCGACGTCCTCGAGGAACACGCGCTCGACCGGCGCGGCGGCGCAGAACGCGAGCACGTCGTGCGTCGCCGGCTGGAAGACGGTCATCGCGGAGGTGTTCTATAGAGTCCGCCGCCATGCCGATTCACATCCGGGCCGAACCGGGCTCCTACGCAGAAGCAGTTCTCCTCCCCGGCGATCCGCTGCGAGCGAAGTACATCGCCGAGACCTACCTCTCCGACGTCGAGCAGCGAAACTGGGAACGGGGTCTGCTCGGGTACACGGGCACGTACCGGGGCAAGCCGGTCTCCGTGCAGGGAACCGGCATGGGGTGTCCCGGGGCGGCGATCGTCTTCGAGGAGCTCGTCCAGCTCGGGTGCAGGAAGCTGATCCGGGTCGGCACGTGCGGCGGCCTCCAGGCCCACCATGCGCTCGGCGACCTGATCATCGCGCTCACGGCGGTGCCCGCCGACTCGACCGCGTCGCATCTCGTCGGCAACGAGCCGCATTGCCCGACGGCTTCGTGGAGCCTCGTCCACGGCGCCGTCCACGCGGCAAAGGAGCAGAGCGTCCCTGTGCACGTCGGGCCGATCGTGTCGAGCGACGTCTTCTACAACCCGGACGGCGGGCAGTACCAGCGCTGGTCGCTGCGCGGGATCCTCGCCGTGGAGATGGAGGCAGCAGCACTCTTCACGATCGCCGCGCTCCGCGGCGTCGAGGGAAGCTGCCTGCTCACCGTCTCGGACATCGTGGTCGAGGGTGTCTTCACACGGATCAGCGACGACGACCTGCGGGCCGCCGTCGACCGGATGACGCGCATCGCGCTCGACGTCGCGGTGGCGGACTGACGCGCGCACGGCGCGATGGCCGACACCGTCTTCCTCGTCAACCCGGCCTCGGACAACGGCCGGACGGGGAGACGCTGGGCGGAGCTCGCGCACCGCGCCGCGCACGCGGGCCTCGACGGCGAGACCCTCTTCTCCGAGCGGCCCGGTCACCTGATCGAGCTCGCCCGCTCGGCGGTCGACGGCGGGGCGAGGCTGGTGGTCGCGGCCGGCGGCGACGGGACGCTCAACGAGGTGATCAACGGCGTCGCGGAGCGCGACGTCGACCTCGCGACGATCCCACTCGGGACCGGCATGGACTTCGGCCGCGCCTACGGCATCCCGGCCGGGTTCGACGCCGCCGTCCGGGTCGCCCGCGACGGCGTCCCACGGACGGTCGACGCCGGCCGGGTGCGCTACCGGACCTGGGACGGCCAGGACGCCGTGCGCTGGTTCGGCAACGTGGGCACCGTCGGCATGAGCGGCGCCGTCGCCCAGCGGGCGAACGGGATGTCGAAGGCGTTCGGCGGCCGCGCGACGTTCTTCTACGCGCTCACCCGTGTCTTCCTGACGTGGCAGAACACGGAGGTCACGGTGACGCTCGACGGCGCCGAACGCAGCGGGCGGATGCACGACGTGATCGTCGCGAACGGCCCGTGGCACGGCGGCGGGATGAAGCTCGCTCCCGACGCGCAGCCCGACGACGGGCTGTTCGACGTCGTGCTGATCGGCGACGTGGCCAAGATCGACTTCCTGACCACCGCGCCGAAGCTCTACTCGGGCCGGCACGTCGACCACCCGAAGGTCGAGGTGCTGCGGAGCGCGCACGTCACCGTCGACGCACCCGAGCGGCTCCCGATCGAGGTCGAGGGCGAGCAGATCGGTACGACGCCCGCGGCGTTCGAGGTCGTCCCGGGCGCGCTGCGCGTGCGCGTCCCGCGTTAGGTCGTATCTGGCTTGGCCGCCTCGGGCTTGGCCGCCTCGGGCTTGGCCTTCGCGGCCGGCTTGCGAGCCGGCTTCTCGAGCTTCGCGACCCGCGCTTCGAGGTCGATCACGCGCTGCTCGAGGGTGTCGAGCCCCCGCAGGCGTCTCGAGAGGTCGTCCATGCGCTCCCGCAGCTGATTGGCCCCCTGGAGGAACTTCGTCGCCGCCGGGTTCTTCGAGGCCTTGCCGAACAGGTCCTCGCTGAACGACGACAGCGAGGAAAGGCTATTCCTGGGCTCGGCCATCTGAGGCCGTAGCCTACGCGCTCCGGGCGACCGCTGCCGCCGAATCTACGCTGCCTCGATGATCGTCGCGCACCTCGACCTGGACGCCTTCTTCGCCGCGGTCGAGGAGCTCGAGGACGCCTCGCTGCGCTCGGTCCCCCTGATCGTCGGGGGCGACCCACACGGCCGCGGCGTGGTCGCGACCGCGAACTACGTCGCGCGCGGGTTCGGGATCCACTCGGCGATGTCGTGCGCCGAGGCGCTCCGCCGGTGCCCGACCGCCACGTTCGTGCGTCCCCGCCACTCCCTCTACCGCGACTACTCGCGCGAGGTCTGGTCGACCGTCCGCGAGATCGTCCCGACCGTGGAGCAGACGGGCATCGACGAGGGCTATCTCGATCTGGGCGAGGTCGCTCCGCTTTTCGAGGACGCGCGCGCGGTCGCCGAGGCGGTGCAGGCGGTCGTCCGCGAGCGGACCGGGCTCTCGTGCTCGCTCGGCATCGCGGGCTCGAAGGTGGTGGCGAAGATCGCCTCCGACCGGCGAAAGCCCGGCGGGCTCACCGCCGTGAGACCGGGCCGCGAGGCGGCGTTCCTGGCGCCGTTCCCGATCCGCGTCCTCCCCGGCGTCGGCCCGCGGGCGGAGGAACGGCTCGTCGCGGCGGGGGTGGCGACGATCGGCGGGCTCGCCGCGCTCGACGACGACGCACTGTGCGCCTCCCTTCCCGGCAAGGTCGGGCGGGAGCTGCGGGACCGTGCGCGCGGCGTCGACCCGCGCCCGCTCGAGGTGTCGACCGAGCGCATCTCGATCTCCCAGGAGGAGACGTTCGCGCAAGACATCGGCGACGCCGAGCGCCTCCACGACGAGCTGCGCCGGATGGCGGTCTCTCTCTCGGGCCATCTGACCCGCCGCGGGCAGGTGGCCCGCACCGTCACGACCAAGCTGCGTTACCCGGACTTCGCGATCCGCACCCGCTCGACGTCGCTCCAGGTCGGCACCGACGACGCGGCGCGGATCGGAGCGCTCGCCTGCGAGCTCCTCGACCGGGCGCTCCGCGACCGGCCGGGGCCCCTGCGGCTGGTCGGCGTCGGCGTCTCGGGCCTCGCCGACCACGTGCAGCTGTCGCTGCCCGCCGGCGTCTGACGGTGTGCGAGATCTCCACCGAATTGACACAAACTGCTCAGTTCCCACTCACGGAGTGCCGATTACCCTGGGTGATGGAGATGACGACGATCAAGCCTCTCGACGAGCACCGCCACGAGCCGATGACCGTCCGGGTGATCGTCCTCCGCGCGGGCGTCCCGTACGAGACCGAGCAGCAGGTGTGCGCGACCTGCCTGCGCGTCCTCGACGAGAAGCCCGTCAAGCGCGCGGCGGCCTGATCTCCCCGGCGTCTGACAGCATGACCCCTCCGTGGAGGGGTACAGCTTCTCGACCGACATCCGCGTCCGCTTCGCGGAGACCGATGCGCAGGGCATCGCGCACAACTCGAGCTACTTCGTCTGGTTCGAGGTCGCGCGGGTCGAGTACCTGGAGGAATTCGCCCACGGCTACCAGCGGCTCCGCGACGAGGGCATCGAGGCGCTGGTGCTCGAGTCCCACGCCCGCTACATCGAGCCGGCCGTGTTCGACGACCGCCTGAAGGTCTTCACCCGCTGCGTCGACGTGAAGGGCGCGCGGTTCCGCTACGAGTACGCGGTCCGGCGCGGCGACCGGACGATCGCGGACGGCTGGACGGCGCACGCGACCGTCGATGCGCGCAGCCTGCGCCCGACCCGCATCCCGGGCTGGCTGCTCGACGCGATCGCTAGTGCGGAGCGGTCGGCGCGGTCCCGGCCGGGGTGACCGGCGCGGCGGGCTGCTTCGCCTGCTTCGGCTTCGGCTTGGGCTTCTTCGTCCCGACGGTCACCTGCTTCGGGACGGCGCGGTAGTACGAGTTCCACGTCTGGTCGGAGAGGAGTTGCCCCGACTGTGAGTAGACCTTCCGCTCGACGCTCGTCGTCTGCGCCGGCACGCCCGGGTCGGTGACGATCGTCTGGCCGACCGGCAGGCTCGGGTCGCCGGTCTTCACCACTGCAGGCGGGGCGACGACCTTGAGCGGCTGCGTGACCGACTCGACGCGGCGGTGCTGCGGCGTGCCGTAGAGCGCGACGGTCAGCGAGGACGAGCTCACCCACGTGCGCAGGAGCAGCCAGTGCCCCGTGTCGTTGACGAACTTCAGATCGATGTCGGGGTAGTCGACCGTCGCGTCGCGTCCGAGCGGGTAGTGCGAGATGTACAGCGCATGATTGGTGCGTGCGGTGATCGGCAGGCCCGCCTCGAACGCCGCGTTGAACACGGTGGTCGACACCTGGCAGACGCCCCCGCCGAGCCCGGTCTCGACCTCCCCGTTGATGATCACCGGCGCCTGGAGGAAGCCCTTCGCCGCCGAGCGGTCGCCGGTGGTCTGGTTGAACGAGAACGTCGAGCCGGGCGCGATCAGCTTGTTGTCGATCAGATGGGCGACGAGCTGGACGTTGTGGATCCGGTTCGGCACGCCGCCGAAGTAGGTCTCGTACGCGGCGACCGTCCCCGTGATCCCGAGCGCCTGTGCCTGGGCGGTCGAGCGCGCCGGCTGCGCCACCGAATAGGACAGCCTCGCGACCCGGTTCGCCGGCCGCTCCGCGGCCGCCAGGATCGCTGCGGACGACCTCTGCACGTCGAGCGTGACGCCCGGCTCGGCCGGGACGACCCGTACCGCTCCGCCGGCGTCGACCGCCCAGTCGGCGTCACGCGGCTTCCGGTCGAACGCCCGCTGGAGCCGCTGGAGCTCCGCGGCGGCCGCCGGGCCGCCGAGCTTCAGGCCGCCCTTCGCCTCCGACAGGTCGAACAAGGTCGCGATCCGCCAGCGCGGGAGCTTGATGCGCGTCGGGCCGACGACGAGCGTCACGGGCGCGGACACCGCAACGGTCGCCGAGCGCCGCGCCGCCGCCAGCGAGGCGGCGGTCACGTCCGGCTGGTCGACGACGACCGGCAGCGGCACCGACCCGCGGTCGAACGTGCCGAGCGAGCTGAGGATCAGGTTCGCGGCCGCCACGCGATCGAGCACGCGGCCCGCCTCGCCGGGGACGACCGTGAAGTGCAGGCCGCGCCGAACGAGCTGTGCGTCCCGCGCGGGCCGGTCGGTCACCTTGCCGATCAGCCCGAGCTCGTAGGCCAGCGCCGCGTTCGAGACGCGCGCACGGGCGGTGACGTCCGCCGGGAACAGCTTCAGCGCGAGCCGCCGGTACCCGCGGACGAACCCGAACCCGTTCCCACTGTCCTTGGCAGCCGCCACCGCCGCGGCCCAGTCGATCTGGACGCCGATCTCCTTCGCGGAGATCAGGAAGCGGTGCCCGCCGAACGTGAACGCGACCGGCGTCGCGGCGATCCGCGACCACCGCTGCGCGAGCTCGCGGCGCGCGGCGGCCGGGCTGAGGCCGCCGACGTCGACCCCGTCGACCCGGGTGCCCGCGGCGAGCCGGCCCGACGATCCGGCGAAGACGAGCCCGAGGCCGAGCAGGACGGCCACGAAGAGCACCCCGAGCCAGGCCATCCTGGTCCAGAAGCGCCTGCGCGCGGCTGCGCGGCGGCGTGCGAGGATGGCCGGGGAGGTGGCGGCCACGGCGACGGGATCCTAGCTCAGCGGGAAGAGAACTTCCGGTTCCCTTCCCACGACCCATCCCTCCCTTTGCCGGTGCCGGCTGCGCACCTCGCGAAGAACGTGTGCCGATGACCTGGTGCCAGGCACCGAGGTGCCTGGCACCAGGTCAGAACACGAACAGCTCGACGCCGCCGGACACGTTCAGCTCGATCCCGGTGATGTAGGAGGCGAGCTCGGAGCAGAGGAACGCGATCGCGTTCGCGATGTCCTGCGGATCGCCCGGCCGCCTGAACACCGTCCGGTTGGCGATCCGCTCGTTCATCGCCGGGTTGGCCATGTGGAAGGCCTCGGTGCCGATGATGCCGGGGACGATCGCGTTGCACGTGATCCCGTGGCGGCCGCCCTCCATCGCGAGCGTCTTCGTCAGCCCGAGCAGCCCTGCCTTGGTCGTCGAGTAGGACGCCTGGCCGAAGCCGCCGAGCGTGCCGGCGACGGATGCCATGTTCACGATCCGGCCGAAGCCACGTTCTCTCATGTGCGGCCAGACGGCCTGAGCGCAGTTGAAGGCGCCGGTGAGGTTGACCTCCAGGTCGCGCGCCCACAGCGCCGGCTGCTGGTCCGCGAACTGCCCGACGTGGTCGAGCGTGCCGGCGTTGTTGACGAGGATGTCGACGCTCCCGAGCTCGGCGACCGTGCGCTCGACCGCCGCGGCGACCTGGTCCCGGTCGGTGACGTCGCAGCGGACGGCGAACGCCCGCCGCCCCAGACCGCGAATCTCCTCTGCCGTCGACTCGCTGTGCACGAGCCCCTGCGTCCGCGCCACCTGGGCCAGGGGGCCGTAGGCGTCCGTCTCCTCGGTCAGCTCCGACTCGACGAGCAGGTCGGCGATCACGACGTCGGCGCCGGCGCGCGCCAGCGTCAGCGCGTCCGCCCTGCCGAGCCCGCGCGAGCCGCCGGTGACGAGGGCCACGCGCCCGGAGAGATCGATCTCGAGACTCAAGGCCCGCCGACTCTACCCGCGCGGAAGGAAGATCTCCTTCGCGATCACGAGCCGCTGGATCTGCGAGGTGCCCTCGTAGATCTGGAACAGCTTCGCGTCGCGCATCAGCTTCTCGACCGGATACTCCTTCATGTAGCCGTAGCCGCCGAACACCTGTACCGCGTCGGTGGTCACCTTCATCGCGGTGTCGGCGGAGAAGCGCTTGGCGAACGAGGAGTGCAGCGTCGCGCGCTCACCGCGGTCGATCAGCCATGCCGCCTGCCAGGTGAGCAGACGCGCCGCCTCGATCTCCGTCGCCATGTCCGCGATCAGGAAGTTGATGCCCTGGTGCATCGCGATCGGCACGTCGAAGGTGACGCGCTCCTTCGCATACTCGACGGCGAGCTCGTACGCCGCCTGCGCGACGCCGACGGCCCCCGCCGCCGTCCCGGGGCGCGTGAAGTCGAGGGTCTTCATCGCGATCTTGAAGCCGTCGCCCTCCTCGCCGAGCCGGTTCGAAACCGGGACGACGACATCGGCGAGCGCGAACGCGGACGTATCGGTCGAGCGCTGCCCCATCTTGTCGAGGTGCTTCTCGATCGTCACCCCCGGCGTGTCCATCGGGACGACGAAGGCCGAGATCCCGCGGTGGCCCTTCGCCGGGTCGGTCTTGGCGAACACGACCGTCCAGGCGGCGTGGCCGGCGTTGGTGATGAACGTCTTCGACCCGTTCAGGAGGTACTCGTCGCCGCGCCGCTCGGCCGTCGTGCCCATGCGGGCGACGTCCGAGCCCGCGTCCGGCTCGGACAGCCCGAACGAGCAGAGGATCGGCTCCTCGAGCAGCGGCGGCAGCCAGCGCGCCTTCTGCTCGTCCGAGCCGGCGAGGATCACCGGGCCGGCCCCGAGACCGTTGGCGCAGATCGACGTGCCGATTCCCGAGCAGCCCCAGTTCAGCTCCTCGCCGACCAGCATGCCCTCGAAGGCTGCGAGGCCGAGCCCGCCGTACGCCTCGGGGACGTGCAGGTTCATCAGGCCGAGCCTGTGCGCCTTGGCGATCACGTCCGCCGGATGCGTCGAGTGCTCGTCGTACTCGGCCGCCTTCGCCCTGATCTCCCTGGCGGCGAACTCGCGCGCCAGCGCCCGCAGCTCCCTCTGCTCGTCGGTCAGCGCGAACGAGACACCCGTCGACGTCTGCTCCACCGTGGCCATTCGACTCGCTCCTTGCCTTGATTGATCAGTCAGTCAACAATCGTAGCCGGGCTGCGCCTCCGCGCCCGGGCTGTAGGCTTCCGCCGCCGTGGACTTCGAGCTCAGCGACGAGCAGCGCCTGATCCAGGACACCGTGCGCACGTTCGTGGACGAGCGCGTGCTGCCGGTGGCCGTCCGAAACGACATCGAGCACAAGCTCGACCTCGACCTGATCGAGGGCATGGCCGAGCTCGGGATCCTCGGCGTCGTGATCCCGGAGGAGTACGGCGGCGCGGGCCTCGACTTTGTCGCCGAGGCGCTCGCCTGCGAGGAGATCGAGCGCGGCGAGGCGGCCTTCCGCACGCTCATCTCCGTGCACGTGGGGCTCAACTCGCTCTCGCTCCTCAAGTACGGCACCGAGGAGCAGAAGCAGCGCTGGCTGACTCCCCAGGCGAAGGGCGAGAAGCTCGCCTGCTTCGGCCTCACCGAGCCCGGCGCGGGCTCCGACGTCGCGGCGATGCGCTCGACCGCACGGCGCGAGGGCGACGTCTACGTCTTGAACGGCCAGAAGAACTGGATCTCGTACGCGACCGTGGCCGACCACGCGCTCGTGTTCGCCAAGACGGATCCTGCCGGAGCGCACAAGGGGATCAGCGCCTTCGTGCTCGAGAAGGGCATGAACGGCTTCACCGCGCGGGACACGGAGAACAAGCTCGGCATCTGGGCGGGCTCGACCGGAGAGCTCTTCTTCGAGAACGTCGAGGTCCCGGCGGAGAACCTGATCGGCGCCGAGGGGCAGGGCTTCGAGATCGCGATGCACTCGCTCGACCAGGGGCGCTTCACGGTCGCGGCGGGTGCCTGCGGCGTCGTGCGCGCATGCCTGGAGCGGAGCGTCGAGTACGCACGCGAGCGCGAGACCTTCGGCCAGGCGATCGGCCGCTACCAGTTCGTGCAGGACATGATCGCGACGATGGTGCTCGGCTACGAGACGTCGAAGCTGCTCGTCATGCAGGCCGCGTGGATGAAGAACGAGGGGAAGCGCAACACGCGCGAGACGTCGCTCGCGAAGTGGCACGCGACGGAGTCGGCGTTCGAGGCGGCGCACCTCGCGATCCAGGTGTTCGGCTCGTACGGCTACTCCGGCGAGTTCGGCATCGAGCGCTACTTCCGCAACGCCCGCGCGCCGATCATCTACGAGGGCACGACGCAGATCCACAAGATGATGCAGGCGGAGCACGCACTCGGTTACCGGAAGCTCAACGGCCGTGGCGGCGACGTTTCACCGCTCTGCTCCTGGGCGCCGGCGCTCGCGCCCGTGCACGCGACCGCATAGCTCCGGGGGTGGAGAGCGCCGAGGTCGTGATCGTCGGCGGTGGAGCGCTCGGCGCCTCCGTCGCGTGGCACCTCGCCGAGCTCGGGATCACCGACGTCGTCCTCCTCGAGCGCGACACGCTCGCCTCGGGATCGACCGCGAAGTCGGCCGGCGGCTTCCGCATGCAGTTCGGCGACGAGCTGAACGTGCGGATCGCGCAGCGGTCGCTCGCGCAGCTCGCCGCCATGGGCGACGAGATCGAGCTGCGGCAGTGGGGCTACCTGTTCCTGCTCGACCGCGAGGAGGACGTCACGGCATTCCGCTCCGCGCTCGCGATGCAGCAGTCGCTCGGCGTACCGGCCCGCGAGCTGACTCCCGAAGAGGCGCTCGAGATCGTCCCGCAGCTCGACGTCGAAGGTGTGCTCGCCGCGACGCACTGCCCGCTCGACGGCTACTGCTCGCCCGAGGCGGTGGTGCAATGGTACGCGCGGGGAGCGGCCGAGCGGGGCGTGCGCATCCGCCAGAGCTCGCCGCTGACCGGAGTCCGCGCGCGCGGAGGCCGCATCGAGGCGGTCGAGGCGGCCGGCGTGGAGATCGCGACGGCGACCGTCGTCTGCACGGCCGGCGCCTGGTCGGGCGAGGTCGCGGCGCTCGCCGGCGTCGACCTCCCGGTCGAGGGCGAGCCGCGTCACCTCTGGTTCACGCCCACCGACGGCGGCCTCCCGGGCGAGCTCCCGTTGACGGTCGACTTCTCGACCGGCTTCTACTTCCACCGCGAAGGCCCGGGGCTCGTGTTCGGCGGACGCGAGGAACGGCTCGAGGAGATCGCCGAGCACGCCGCACGCCGGCTGCCCGTGCTCGCCGAGCTTCCGATCTCGTCGTCGTGGTGGGGCTACTACGAGGTTTCGCCCGACTCGAACGCGCTCGTCGGCGAGAGCGAGCGCGTGTCGCGGTTCCTCTACGCGACCGGGTTCTCCGGCCACGGCTTCCAGCAGGCGCCCGCCGTCGGCGAGCACGTCGCGCAGCTCGTCGCCGGGAGCGAGCCGTCGCTCGACCTGTCGGCCTTCGACGTCGAGCGGTTCGCCCGCGGCGCGCCGCGGCGCGAGACGTTCGTGATCTAAGGGGTCAGACCCGGGTCTGACCCCGGCACCTCGCCGACCCAGTAGTCGACGGCGTCGTCGAGCCGGAAGAGCTTGCCGGGCGGCCAGGCCCCGATCTTGTTCGAGTCGGGGTACACGGCGATGCCGGGATCCTTCCTCGTCGAGAGCATCCCGACGCGTACGAGCTCGTCGCCTCTGTTCGTCACCTTGTGCGCCCCGTCCGGGCCGACCGGGAAGCAAACCGTGTCCCACGCGACGAGCTCGTGCTCCCCTTCCGGAGTGCGCAGCGTCGGGCGGCCGGCGAGCACGATCAGCCACTCCTCGTCCGTCTCCCAGTGGTACGGGCAGATGCTCTGGCCCGGCGGCAGCTCGTACACCGTGAGTCCGAGCATGCTCCCGCCGACGAGCGGCGCGACCCGGGCGGAGGATGCGTGGTAGCCGTCCGGGTCCTCGTCGTCGCGCGTCAGCGCGAGCGAGAACAGGTTGATCTCCGTCACTCGCCCTCCCAGTAGTCGACCGCGTCCACCCGGCGGAAGTTCAACCGGTCGGCCGGGTCGTCCGGGCGCGCACCGACCTTGTCCGACTCCGGGTAGACCGAGATCGAGGGTGACGTGCCCGTCGAGAGGATGAGCACGCGGCCGGGGCCGACGACGTCGTGGGCGCCCTCGGCACCCGAGGGAAAGCAGACGACGTCGCCTGCTGCGAGCTCGCGCGTTCCCGACGGCGTGCGGACGGTCGGCGTCCCGTCGATCACGATCAGCCATTCCTCGACGCCGTGGTGGAAGTGGTACGGGAACGTCCGCTCACCGGCAGGAAGCTCGTACACGCTGCCTCCGATCAGGGCGGCCCCGAGGGCCTCCCCGACGCGCGACGAGCGGAAGCGCCAGCCCTCACGGTCGCGCTCGACGGGAAGCTCCCCGGACGACAGGTTGAAGACGGGCCGCATGTCGCCGTCAGGATAATCGGCGCGATGCCACCGCTCAGCGGGGTCACCGTCGCCGACCTGACGCGCTACCTGCCGGGGCCGTTCGCCTCACGCGAGCTCCTACGGCTCGGCGCGCGTGTCGTGAAGATCGAGCCTCCCGACGGCGATCCGGTCGAGGCGACCGCGCCGGGCTGGTACGCCGCGCTCAACGAGGGCAAGGAGCGTCGCACCTGGGACGCGCGCGGCGAGCCGCCGCCGGCGGCGCTGCGAGAGGCGGACGTCGTGCTCGAGGGATTCCGGCCCGGCGTCTTCGAGGAGCTCGGGGTCGAGCTCCCGTCCACATCGGTGCTGTGCTCGATCACCGGTTACGGCACCGAAGGGCCGCACGCGGCCGACGCAGGGCACGACCTCAACTACCTCGGCTACGCGGGGGTGCTCGCGGACACGGCGCCGGCGCTGCCGCCGGTGCAGGTGGCCGATCTCTGTGCGGGGGCGCAGAGCGCGGTGATCGAGATCCTCGCCGCCCTGCTCGAGCGGCAGCGGTACCGGGCGTGGCGCCCGCATCGTCGTCTCGATGACGCACGGAGCGCACCGCTTCGCGGCCCACCGCCTGCGCGGTGAGCCGCTCCCGCGGCTGCTCACCGGCGGCGTCGCCTGCTACCGGATCTACGAGACCGCCGACGGGCGCCACCTGACGGTGGCAGCGCTCGAGCCCAGGTTCTGGAACACGCCTCTGTGAGCTGCTCGGGCGCCCCGAGCTCGCCGGCCGCGCCTTCGAGCCGCGGCTCCCCGAGCTCGAGGAGCTCTTCCGGACGCGCACGCTCCGCGACTGGCTCGGCCTGCTCGAGGGCCGCGACACCTGCGTAGGCCCGGTGCTCACGCTCGAGGAGGCCGCGGCCGAGCTCGCCTCGGCTAAGCGGGGCGCCGCGTGAGCACGCGCGAGGGCGCCAGCCGCCCCTGCAGGTGCCAGGCACCGAGCGCGAGCACGAAGGCCGCGCCCGCCGCGATCAGGAGTGCCTGCGCCGCGACCCCGAACGCCAGGGCGTCCTCGGTGCGGATGCCGGAGGCGGCGAGGATCGCGCCGCCGGCCCCTGCCTGGACGGCAGCTCCCGCGGGTGCGACCGGGAGCACGGCCGATACCGACGACGCGCAGACGAACGCGAGCGCGAGCGCGAAGTCGGTGCCGAGGCCGAGCGCCGCCAGCAACACGAAGACGGCGAGCGCGCGGAGCGCCCACGACGCGGCGACGGCGAGCCATGCCTGGACCGCCTCGCGGCGGCCGGTCGCGTGTTCGCCGACGAAACGCGCGAACCGGAAACCCGCGATGAGCCGGTGGCAGGCGAGCCGGCGCAGGCTGAGGACGATCGCCGCTGCCGCGACTCCCGCCGCCGCGACGACGAACAGGCCGAGCCGGAGCCACCCGTCGACGTGCGCGACGAAGGCGGTCACGTACGCCAGGGGCGCGAGCGCGGCACTGTCGAGCAGTCCGAGGAGGAAGATCGAGAGCACGGCCGCGCCGATGCTCGCCCGCCGGCGCCGGCAGCGCCTGACGACGGCGAGGCGGATCACGTCGTCGCAGCGGCCGGGAAGCGCGATGCCCCCGACGGACGCCGCACCGCCCGCCGCGGCGAGCGTCAGCACCGCGGGGCGATCGCCGTGCGAGAAGAGGCGCTGCCAGCCCCACGCCTTGGCGGCGTACGCAGCGAGGAAGATGAGCGCCGCCAGGACGACGAGCCCGACGTTGGCCCGGTGCAGCGGCCAGCCGGCGCGCGCGTAGTGACGCGCGACGAGGCCGGCGACGGCCAGCGCCGCGAGCACGAACACCGCATTCAGAAGCCGCCTGCGCGAGAGCACCTGCAAGGGTCATCGGCGGCGGCGCGCGGGCGCCGCATCCCTCAGGATGGCTCTGTTCCGTCCCCTGATCGGGGGAGAATCCGCTCCGACAGACCCCCGAGCGCGCGCGTCAGCTCGCTCGGGATCACCCAGACCTTGTTCGCGTCGCCCTGGGCGATCTGCGGCAGCACCTGCAGGTACTGGTACGCAAGGAGCTTCGGGTCGGGGTCGCCGTCGTGGATCGCCTTGAACACGGTACCGATCGCCTCAGCCTGGCCCTGCGCGGCCAGGATCGCCGACTGCTTCTGACCTTCCGCCTTGAGGATCGCCGCCTGCTTCTCGCCTTCCGCCTGCAGGATCTGCGACTGCTTCACGCCCTCGGCCTGCAGGATCGCGGCGCGCTTCTCCCGGTCGGCGCGCATCTGCTTCTCCATCGTGTCCTTGATCGACGGGGGCGGGTCGACTGCCTTCAGCTCGACGCGGTGGATGCGGATGCCCCACTTCCCGGTCGCCTCGTCGAGGATGCCGCGCAGCTGGTCGTTGATCGAGTCGCGCGAGGTGAGCGTCTGCTCGAGGGTCATCCCGCCGATCACGTTTCGCAGCGTCGTCACCGTCAGCAGGTCGATCGCGTTGACCGGGTCGTTGATCTCGTACGTCGCCGACTTCGGGTCGGTGATCTGGAAGTAGATGACCGAGTCGATGTTGACGACGAGGTTGTCCTGGGTGATCACCGGCTGCGGCTCGAAGGACACCACCTGCTCGCGCATGTCCTGCAGCTGGCGAACGCGATCGACGAACGGGATCACGATCGCAGAGCCCGGGCGTGAGCGTCCGCGAGTAGCGGCCGAGGCGCTCGACGACGCCGGCCCGCGCCTGCGGGATCACGCGGATTGTCTTCGCGAGCGTGACCAGGATGAAGAGCACGATCACGGCGAGCACGATCAGGGCTGCGAGAGTTCCGCTCACTCCGGCCTCCTATTCGGACACGAGGGCGGTTGCCCCCTCGATCTGGATCACGTCGACGCTCTTGCCTTCCTCGACCACCTGGCCGTCGAGATACGAGCGGGCCGACCACTCCTCCCCGCCGATGCGCACGCGGCCGCCGCTCGCATCGATGCGGCGCGTGACGACCGCCTTCCGCCCGACGAGCGCGTCCGTCCCGGTGCGCGAGAGCATCGGCATGCGCATGTGCCTTCGCGCGATCGGGCGCAGGAAGGCGAGCGATGCGACGGAGGCGGCGATGAAGACCACGAGGCTGATGATCGTTCCGCCTCCGAGCAGCGCGGCGAGCGCCGCAGCGCCCGCCGACAGCGCCAGCGGTCCGAGGAAGAACAGCCCGGGGGTCAGCATCTCGCCGATCCCGAGCAGGACGGCCATGATCGCCCAGATCAGCCACAGGGGCATTTACACCCACAGCGTAGAGACGACTACAGGCCGAGCGCGGCCGGGAGCCCGGCCAGCGAGTCGAGGCGCTCGGGATGGCTCGGGTAGCGGCGGTCGCGATCGACGAGCAGGGCGCGCATGCCGGCCGCCTGCGCCCCTTCGACGTCGTCCTCGACGGAGTCGCCGACCATGACCGCCTCGGCAGGGCCGACTCCGAGCCGGGACAGCACCTCGCGGAAGATCGTCTCGTGCGGCTTCGTCTTCCCGTGGACACGGGAGGTGAGCAGCGCGTCGACCACGAGGCCGTGGTGGGCGACGAAGGCGTCGAGGTCGCGGGCGGTGTTCGAGAGCAGCCCGATGCGCAGCTCGTGGGCTCGAAGCTCGTCGAAGGCCCCGGCGACGTCGGGGTAGAGCTCGAAATGGGACGCCTCCTCCCAGGCCCTCGTCATCTCGACCGCGGCCGCGTGCGTGTTCCCGGTACCGCCCATCCCGACGATGATCCGCTCCGTGAAGAGCACCCAGAGCTCCTCGTCGTGATCGAGCTCGGGATGGCGCTCGAGCGTCTGGAGCGCCGCCAGTCGCGCCGAATCGTGCCGGGCCGGGTCGAGCGAGAGCCCGTACCGGCGCCCGATGCGAACGTACCCCGACGCCCCCAGATCGGGCCCGGGCTGGGCGATCGTGAAATCGACGTCGAAGACGACAGCGAGAAGCTCGGCCACGAGCCCGACCCTAGCCGCGTTTGGCTCGGGCGCGGGCTCGGCCCGTGCTCGCGGGGGAAACCTGGGTTTCCCCCGCCTTTTATCGGGGTGCCCAGATTTGAACTGGGGACCTCTCCGACCCGAACGGAGCGCGCTACCAGGCTGCGCCACACCCCGGGAAAGCGCGTACAGCGTAGACGAAGCCCGGCTCCGGGCACCGGGACGTCGCATCCGTCACGCGGTTCGATTACTGTGTGGGCATGAGCTCCGCGAGCACAGCGAGGGTCGCGTGAAGATCCTCCCTGAAGCCGCCAGAGAGCTTCTCGAACCGGTCCGCCAGCGCCAAGCGCGGCGGGCTTTTTTGTGTCCACGGACGACCTGACGACCGAGAGGAGCGGCATGGCCAACCATCTGACGCCCGATGAGCTCTCCAAGGAGGTCGGAATCGACCGCGACGAGGTGATTCGGATCTGCGTCGAGGAGCACGTGCCGATCTACCAGGGCAAGATCGACAAGACCCTGTTCCAGGCGCAGCTGCAGGCGCTCGGGGCCCTGCCCGCCTCGCACTGAGGGGGCTACCGGCGTGAGGAGGAGCTCGCCGCGCGCTTCCGCGCCGCGGCGGGCTTCTTCTTCGCCGTCTCCTTCTCCGCCGCGGCGGCGACCGACGCGCGCAACGCCGCCATCAGGTCGACGACGGGCGCCGGCTCTTCCTCGGCGGGGAGCTCGAGCTCCTTGCCGGCGAGCTTCGCCTCGAGCAGCTCGCGCAGCGACTCGCGGTACTCGCTCTTCAGCTCGGCCGGGTCGAACGGCCCCTCGAGCGAGTCGATGATCTGCCGCGCGAGATCGAGCTCCGGCGCCTTCACCTCCGCGCCGGCGACCGCGCTGTCGATCTCGGCGTGGTCCTTCACATCAGCCGCGACGAACAGCGTTTCGAGCGCCAGCGCCTCGCCCATCGGGCGGATCAGGCAGAGCTTCTCCTTGCCCGCGAGCACGAAGCGCCCGACCGCCGCGACGCCGCTCGCCTTCATCGCCTCGAGCAGGAGCACGTACGGTCGCCGCGCAGCCTCGGCGGCCGCCGGGACGAGGAAGTACGTGCGGTCGAAGTAGATCGGGTCGACCTCCTCGAGCTTCACGAACCGGCCGATCTCGATGCTGCGGGACGTGTCGTGCTGCTCGATCGCCTCGAGGTCCGCGTCCTCGACCAGCACGAACTGGCCTTTCGCGACCTCGAACCCACGCACCAGCTCGTCGCCCGACACCTCGCGGTCGTGGAACGGGCACCAGCGCTTCTGCTTGATCGGCGTCTCGCACTCGCGGTGGAGCAGCCGGAACGAGACGTCGGACTGCCGCGCGGACGAGGCCGTCGCGGGAGCGAGCCCGACGGGGATGTTGACGAGGCCGAAGCTGACGGAGCCGTTCCAGGTTGTGCGCATCTGCAGGTGAATCGTAACGGGGACCGGCCGGATTCGCGCTCCGCGACCCGTTCCCTCTTCGAGCCTCTCTCCGAGGCACCGCGAGTACATTGGAGGCGATGGCCGGGCGCCGCACGATCGCGAACCTCTGGCTGGAGGCGGCGGGCAAGGGCCGGCAGGGAACGGCGTACCTCCACGAGGTCGACGGAGAGTGGCGGTCGGTCTCCTGGGCCGACGCGGCCCGGGTCGTCGACGAGCTCGCGAACGGGCTGCTCGCCCGGGGCATTCGGAAGGGCGAGGCATTCGGGATCGTGGCGCGCACCAGCCTGCAGTGGGCGCTGTTCGACTTCGCGCTCGCGCTGGTCGGTGCGATCGGCGCGCCGATCTACGCCTCCAGCTCGGCCCGCGACGTCAGGTACCTGCTCGAGCACTCCGACGCCGTCGGCGTGCTGGCGGAGGACGACGTGCAGCGCGCGAAGGTGGACGAGTCGAGCCTCCGGCACGTGCTGACGTTCGACGACCTCCCGGCCCTTCGGGAGGAGGGCCGCGACTTCGCGGCGGCTCATCCGGGCGCGCTGGCGGAGCGGGCGGCGTCGATCGACGAGGACGATCTCTTCACGTTCATCTACACCTCGGGGACGACGGGCCCCCCGAAGGCGTGCATGATCCGCCACCGCAACTACTACGCGATGGTGCAGAAGGGCGACGAGCTCGAGGAGCGCCTGACCGGCCCCGGTGACGTGATGCTCCTCTACCTGCCGCTGGCCCACAACTACGGCCGGCTCCTGCACCTCTCGGCCGCCTACGTCGGCTACACGATCGCGTTCCTCTCCGACCCGCTTCGTGTCGGCGATGAGCTGCAACGCGTGCGGCCGACGGTCTTCCCGAGCGTGCCGCGCGTGTACGAGAAGATCCACGCAGCCGCCATGGCGCAGTTCGCGGAGCTGCACGGCCCGCGAAAGCGCATCGCGGACTGGTCGCTCGACGTCGGCCGCCGCGTCTCCCGGCTACGCCAGGAGCAGCGCCCCGTGCCCGCGCTGCTCGCAGCGCAGGAGCGGATCGCGGACCGGCTGGTCTACCGCAAGGTCAAGGAGCGCCTCGGCGGGCGCCTGCGGGTCGCGAACGCCGGCGGTGCGCCGCTCGGGCGTGAGATCGCCGAGTTCTTCCATGCCCTCGACATCCTGATCCTCGAGGGCTACGGGCTGTCGGAGGTGACTACGGCGGCCACTGTCAACCGGCCGGGCGAGTACCGCTTCGGCACCGTCGGCAAGCCGCTCCCGGGTGTCGAGCTGCGGATCGCCCCGGACGGCGAGATCCTGATCCGCTCGAACACCGTCTTCGCGGGCTACTACCACGACGAGGCCGCGACCCGCGCCGTGATCGATGACGAGGGGTTCGTGCACACCGGCGACGTCGGGCATCTCGACGACCGCGGCTTCCTCGTCATCACCGACCGCAAGAAGGACATCATCGTGACGGCCGGTGGGAAGAACGTCGCGCCGCAGAATCTCGAGAACGAGCTCAAGGCGCATCGCATCGTGTCGCAGGCGGTGGTCGTGGGCGATCGCAAGCCGTACGTCGCGGCACTGGTGACCCTCGACCCCGAAGCGGTCGACGGTCTCGAGCCCGAGGGCGTCGAAGCGGCGGTCAGGGCGGCCGTCGACGACGTCAACGCCGAGCGGTCGGGCTTCGAGCAGATCAAGCGGTTCCGCGTGCTCCCGCGCGAGTTCTCGATCGAGGAGGGCGAGGTGACGCCGACGCTGAAGCTGCGGCGCAAGGTGATCCTCGACCACTTCGCGGCCGAGGTCGACGCCCTGTACGAGGGCCACTAGAGGCTTACCGGGCGATCTCCCAGATGTGGCCGGCGGGATCGCGGAAGCTCGCGGTGCGGATGCCCCACGGCCGGTCGACCGGCCCGTTCAGGAGCTCGACGCCCCGCGACTCGAGCTCTTCGCACATCGCGTCGACGTCGTCGACGCCGAGGGTGAACTGGAAGCGCACGCCGCCGTCCGGGCCGGCGACCGTGGCCGGCGCGACGAGGCCGGGCGCCTCGCGTGCGGCGAGCAGGTTGATCATCGTCTGCCCGAAGGTGAAGACGGCCGAGTTCTCGTCCTCGTAGGTGAGCGGGAGCCCGAACACGGCGCCGTAGAAGCGCTTCGCCTCGTCGAGGTCCTCGACGAAGAGCGTGACCGCTGCGATCGGTCCGGGCCAACCGCCGCGCGACGCCGGTTCGCTCATCGCAGCCGGGCTAGAGGATGCGGCGCGCGCCGACGTAGGTCGCCGCGTACCAGGGATCGTCGAGGCTCGAGATCTTCACGACGTCTCCCGTGTGCGGCGCGTGGACGAACTCGTTGCCGCCGATGTAGATGCCGACGTGCCCGACGCCGTCGAAGAACACGAGGTCGCCGGGCTGAAGCTGGTCACGCGAGACCGGGACGCCCATCGCGTACAACGCGTACGTCGAGTGCGGCAGCGAGACCCCGACCTGCGCGAACGCCCACATGACGAGGCCCGAGCAGTCGAAGCCGCCGGGTGCGGCTCCTCCCCACACGTACGGCGTTCCGAGCTGCGACATCGCGATCCCCACCACGCCGCCGTGCGTGGGCGGCGGAGCGACGACCGTGTCCGACTGCGGCGTCACCGCGGAGACACCCACGATCGTGTCCTGCGCTGCCTGAACCTGTGCCTGGTGCTGCGCGACCAGGCGCGCCTGCGCCATGCGCTCCATCTGCAGCTGCCGCGCCTGCTGCGCGGCGACCAGCTGGGCGATCTGGCCCTTGATCGACGAGTAGAGCTGCTGCTCCTGGCCGATCTTCGACTCGATCGACTGCTTCGCCGCTGCGCGCACCGCAACGAGGTGCTCCTGCTGGGCGCGATCGCTGGCGAGCTTTCGGCGGTGCACGAGGACCGAGTGCTGGAACTGCACCACTTCGCCCGCGACGCGCGCGTCGAGGCTCGTCACGTTCTTCGCGCTGTCGATCCGCGTGATCATGTCGTCGAGGCTCTTCGAGCCGAGGATCACCTCGATCGTCGAGTCCGGCGTCGACATGTAGAGCGAGACCAGCCGCTTGCGAATGGCACGCTGACTCGCCTTCAGGTTCCCGCGTGCAACCTCGAGCTCGTAGGCGTTCTCACGCAGCTGGCGGCGGGTCTCGGCCAGCTGGACCGTCGCCTGGTCGTACTGCGCGCGGGCGCGCTCGAGCGAGTCGGAGAGGCTCTGCAGCTGCCCCATGACGGCCTGCGCCTCGGCGCGCTTGGCCCCGATCGAGGGGTCGGCAAACGCCGGAACTGCGGCTACGAGAGCCAGACAGATCCCGACGAGAACGTACGGCGCCTGCCCCAACCTACGAATAACGACCCCCTGCTCGGGGGCGGGACGGGCGCACCGGGAGGGGCCGGTACGTCACGAGTGCGGCAGGCTAGCAGGGTTGCCGGACGGGCGTCAACCGAGAAACGTTGCCAAACTTGAGCGATTCTGCACGAAGTGAGAGACTTCTTCCGCACTGCTCCGAAAAACCTGTACCTCGCCCGGCGGCGGTTATGAGCATTTCGCCGCATTAGGTACGTTCATCGAACCCAGGTGACCGACACGATGGACACACGGGAGCTCGCGAACCCCCGCGTCCTTTTGGTCGACGATCACGACCTGTTCCGGACGGGGTTGCGCAAGCTCCTGTCCGAGCAGGGAGTCCAGATCGTCGGCGAATGCGACGACGGCGACGAGGCCCTGCGCGCAGTGCGCGAGCTCGCGCCGGACGTCGTGGTGATGGACATCAACATGCCGGGCATCGGCGGCGTCGAGGCGACGCGGCAGATCGCGATGATCGCGCCGCTGACGCGGGTGCTCGTGCTGACGATCTCCGACCAGGACGGCGACGTGCTCGAGGCGATCCTCGCCGGCGCCTGCGGCTACCTGCTCAAGGACTCCTCGATCGACGACCTGATCGCCGGCATCAACGCAGCGGCCGTCGGCGAGGCGCTCGTCTCACCCGCGATCGCCGCCAAGGTGCTGCAGCACGTGCGCGCATCGAGCGCGTCGCGCCGAGAGGCGGAGCTGATCAGGTCCGAGCTGTCGCAGCGCGAGATCGAGGTGCTGAAGTTGATCGCGAACGGCAAGGACAACGCGCACATCGCCGCCGACCTGCACATCAGCCCGAAGACGGTCAAGAACCACATCTCGAACATCCTGATGAAGCTGCAGATCGAGAACCGGATCCAGGCGGCCGTCGTCGCAGTGCGTTCCGGGATCGTCTGAAGACGCTCAGCGCACGGTGGCCGCGTGGCGGCGAAGGTCGGCGAGCGCCGAGCGGAGCCGCGTCAGATCGCCGGCGTTGCCGTCCAGACGCTGCGCGACCGACGTCAACTCGTCCCTCTTGCCGGCCGTGTCGCCGACGTGGAGCTCGCGCGCCAGCTCGGACAGACGCCGCTCGAGCCGCAGGCGCTCGCCCTCGAGCGAGAGGGCGTGCGCATAGCCGTCCGTCAGCGTGCGCTCGATCCGGTCGAGGTCGCGGTCGGACCCGTCGATCAGAGTGGCGATCTGGTCGTAGAGCTCAGTCATGCAGGGGAAGAGGTGGCCGCATGCCGATTCTTCGACAGAGCGGCAGTCGGGGACAAGGGCCGTGCGACCCATCTTCACGGCCGCGCGGACCCAGCCAGGACCAGGCTCGCCGCCCGCTCGGTAACACTGTCCGGCGAACATGCGTGCCGTCCTCGCCGTCCTCGCCGCCGCAGGCATGCTCGTTTCGTCGGCCGCCTCGGCGCCGGGCGTGCCGTTGCCGACGCGGCTCGCGCACGCGCTCGAGGTGCCGTCGCTCTCACCCGCCGACTCCGGGGCGATCGCGATCGACCTCGACTCCGACGCCGTCGTGTTCGAGCGGAACGCGGACACCTCGCTCGCGCCCGCATCGAACGAGAAGCTGACCGTCACCTTCGCCGCACTGCGGGCGCTCGGGCCGGCGTACCGCTTCCCGACCGAGGTGCTCGGCCGCGGCCAGCTCGCGGGCACGACCTGGGACGGCGACCTCTACCTCAAGGGGTTCGGCGACCCGTCGCTGACCTCCGGGGGACTGGCGCGCCTGGCGGTCGCCTTGAAGCGCGCGGGAATCGACCGCGTCGAGGGGCGCCTCCTCGGCGACGAGTCGTGGTTCGATGCGAGGCGGACCGCCCCGGGCTGGAAGGCGTCGTTCTTCGTCAACGAGTGCTCACCGCTCTCGGCCCTCGTCGTCGATCGCGGGGTCTACGAGAAGCACGTGGCGCTGCACCCGGCGCTCGCCGCCGCGGGCCGCTTTCGCCAGATCCTCCGCAAGCGCGGGATCACCACCGGGCGGGTCACGGTGGGCAAGGCGCCGGCGACCGCGACGGTGCTCGCACGGATCACCTCGCCGCCGCTCGGGCGGATCATCCGTTTCATGGACTCGAACAGCGACAACTTCACGGCCGAGATGCTGCTGAAGCAGCTGGGTGCCGTGAGCGGGGCCGGCGGCACTTCCACCGCCGGGGCCGCCGTCGTCGTCGATGAGCTGCGTGAGGGCGGCATTCCGCTGACGGGAGTGCGCATCGCCGACGGCTCCGGCCTGTCGCTCGAGGACCGGCTGACGGTGCGCACGCTGTCCGCGCTCCTCGTCTCGTTCTGGAACGACCGCGCAATGCACGCAATCGTCTGGAGCGCGCTCCCGGTCGCCGGGATCAGCGGCACGCTCCGGAACAGGCTTCAAACGGCACCGGTCCGCGGCGCCGTCCGCGCGAAGACCGGGACGACCGACGAGGCCTCGGCGCTGTCCGGATACGTGCGCACCCGCTACGCGTTCGCCGTGCTCGAGAACGGCGACCCGATCTCCTACTGGTCGGCGCACGAGGCCGAGGACCGCTTCGTCACCGCGCTCGCCCGGGCCTCGATCGGCGATTAGCCCAGTTCCTGGTCGGCCTCTTCGAGCGCGGGGTCGGCGAGCAGCGCGGCGAGCTCCTGCTCCGTGCGGAGCGGCACCCCCGCCTTCTCGGCCTTCGCCACCTTGCTGCCGGGCGAGTCGCCGACGAACACCGCGGTCGTCTTCTTCGAGACGTTGTCGGACACCTTCGCGCCGAGCGCCTCGAGCGCGGCGCGCGCCTGCTCGCGTGTCTGCAACTCGAGCGTGCCCGTGATCACGTACTGCCGTCCGGTCAGCGGCCCCACGACCGGCCGGTCGTCTTCGTCCGACTCGAAGCGCAGGCCGATCGCCTTGAGCTCCGCGACGAGCGCCGCGTTGTCCTCGTCGGCGAACCACTCGGCGATCGCCTCCGCGCGCTCGGGACCGATCCCCGGGCACTCCATGATCTCCTCCTGTGATGCCGCGGCGAGCCGCTCGACGGATCCGAAGTGGCGCGCCAGACCCTGCGCCGTCACCCAGCCGACGTCGGGGATGTTCAGCCCGAACAACACGCGGCGGAACGGGATCTGCTTCGAGTGCTCGATCGCGGCGATCGTGTTGGTCGCCGAGATCTCCGCGAACCCGTCGAGTGAGAGCAGCTGCTCCTTGGTGAGCCGATACAGCTCGGGCAGCGAGCGGACGAGGCCGAGCTGCCAGAGCCGCCGCACGAGCTGCTCGCCGACGCCGTCGATGTCGGCGGCGGCCTGCACCCAGTTGATCAGCGACTCGAGACCACGCGACGGGCAGGCGCGGTTCGGGCAGCGGTGCATCGCCTCGCCCTCCGGCTTGACGATCGGCGTGTCGCAGAGAGGGCAGCGCTCGGGCATGCGGAACGGCTTCGTGCCGCGCCGGTGCGGGCCGGCCGGCCCGACGATCTGCGGGATCACGTCGCCGGCACGCTGGACGATCACGTCGTCGCCCTCGCGGATCTCCTTGCGGTTGATGTCCTCCTCGTTGTGGAGCGTCGCGCGCGCCACAGTGACACCGCCGACCTCGACCGGGGCCAGCATCGCCCAGGGGTTGAGCGCACCGGTCCGCCCCACCCGCACGGCGATCTGCTCGAGCCGCGTGACCGCGGTCAGCGGAGCCCACTTGAACGCCCGCGCCCAGCGCGGCCGCGAGTGGAGGGAGCCGAGCGCCTGCTGCTGCGAGAGCGAGTCGACCTTGACGACGATGCCGTCGATCTCGTAGTCGAGCTTCGCGCGGCGCACCTCCCAGTCGCGGCAGGCCTCGGCGACGGCCTCGATCGACTCGAGCCGCTCGGCGAACGGGTTGGTCGGAAACCCCTGCAGGCGAAGCCATTCGAGCGTCTGCGTGTGCGACTCGAGCTCGAGCCCGTCACGGGCTCCGATGCCGTAGGCCCAGATCGCGAGCGGCCGCTCCGCGGTGATCTTCGAGTTCTTCTGCCGGAGCGACCCCGCCGCCGCATTGCGCGGGTTGGGCGCAACCTTCTTGCCCTCCGCGAGCAGCCGCTCGTTGAGCTCGCGGAACCCGGACAGCGGCATGTACACCTCTCCGCGAACCTCGACGAGCGCCGGCGGCGCGTTGCCGAGCAGCCGCAGCGGGACGGACGGGATCGTCCGGAGGTTGACCGTGACGTCCTCGCCCTCCTCGCCGTCGCCGCGCGTCGCCCCGCGCACGAGCACACCGCCCTCGTAGGTGAGATTGATGGCGAGCCCGTCGATCTTCGGCTCGATCACGTACGCGACCGCCTGCGACGGGTCGTCGAGCCGTTTCGCGACGTCGTCGGCCCACTTGCGCAGCGACTCGTCGTCGGTCACCTTCTCGAGCGAGCCCATCGGAGTGAGGTGCCGCACCTTGGCGAACCCGTCCGAAGGTGGTGCTCCGACCCGCTGCGTGGGCGAGTCCGGCGTCACGAGCTCCGGGTGCTCCCGCTCCAGCTCGAGCAGCTCGTCGTACGCACGGTCGTAGGTGGCGTCGTCGACGGAAGGGTCGTCGAGGACGTGGTACTCGTACAGCCACCGGCTCAGCCGGACGCGAAGCTCGGCCGCGTGGTCGGCGGTGCTAGACAAGGTCGAGCAGCTCCCCCGCGCGCTCGACGATCACATCCGCGTCCGAGAGGGCGGCGCGATCGTGGATGCCTCCCCACGTCACTCCGACGGCGTACAGCCCGGCGGCACGGGCGGCCTGCATGTCGTACGGAGAGTCCCCCACGTAGGCGGCCGTCGTCGGCGGCGCCCCGAGCCGCTCGAGCGCGAGCTGCAGCGGCTCCGGGTCCGGCTTGTGACGCTCCGTCTCGTCACCGCCGACCACCGTGTCGAACAGGTGCGCCAGCGGCAGCCGGGCGAACGCGAGCTCGACGGTCGAGCGGCGCTTGGCGGTGACGATCCCCAGCCGGTGGCCGCGGGCCCGGAGCGTCTCCAACGTCTCCTCGATGCCGTCGAACCCCTCGAGCGTCGCGTGCAGCGGCTCGTTGTGCTCCCGGTACACGCGGACGAGCTCGGTCGTCCGCCCCGGGCCGAGCGCCTCCATCTGCGCCTCGAGCCCGGGCCCGCCGACGTTCTGAAGCAGCTCGTCGTCGCTGAACTCACGCCCGAGGACGGTCCTGGTCGCGTGCCGCATCGACGCGAGGATGATCCGGCCCGAATCGACGACGGTGCCGTCCAGGTCGAAGAGGACGACGGGGTAGCGTAGGCTCACGCGCCTACTTGTACCGAACGCCGGTGAGGTAGAGACCGTGTGGAGGCGCCGTCGCTCCGGCCTCGCTCCGCGGGCGCCCGTCGAGCAGCGGCGCGACGTCTCGCCCCGCCAGCATCGTCCCGACCAGCGTGCGCACCATGTGACGGAGGAACGAGTCCGCCGTGATCTCGAACGCGACGACGTCCTCGTCGAGCTCGAGCCACCGCGCGCTCACGACGATGCGCACGAAGCTGTCGTGCTGGGTGTCGGTCGGCGTGAACGCGCGGAAGTCGTGCTCGCCGAGGAGCGCCCGGGCGCCCGCGTCGAGCGCGGCGACCTCGAGCGGCCGTGGATGCCACAGGGCACGGCCCGCCTCGAGGGCGGAGCGCTCACGCCGCCGCCAGACGCGGTAGCGATACGAGCGTGCGCGGGCGTCGAAGCGCGCGTTGAAGCCGGGGGCGGCCTGTTCCGCGACGACGACGGCGACGTCCGGCGGGAGCCCGGCGTTGAGCGCCTCGGCCGCGCGCTCGACCGGCGGCCCGCCGTCCACCTCGACGGAGACGACGTTGGCCAGCGCGTGGACTCCGGTGTCGGTCCGGCCGGCCACGGCGAGCTGCTCGTGCCGCCCGTAGAGCGCATCGAGCGCGCGCTCCAGCTCGCCGCGCACGGTGCGCCGGCCCGGCTGGGCCGCGAAGCCCTGGAAGCCCGCGCCGTCGTACTCGAGCGTCAGCTTGAGGCGCACGTCAGGCGCTCCTGACCCCACTTGTAAGGCGTTCCATATGCTCTAGTCACTTGCCAATGCTCGGATACACTCTACTCATGACCACCGAGCAGAGCTTCCTCCTCCAGCGCGTGCAGCCGGCGATGATCGGCCTGATCGACGGCTCGCTGTCGACGCTCGCACCGATCTTCGGCATCGCCTTCTACACGCACAAGCCGCACGCGGCGTTCGTCGCCGGCCTGGCGACCGCGATCGGCGCCGGCATCTCGATGGCGTTCTCGGAAGGGCTGTCCGACACGGGAGAGCTCACCGGCCGCGGCAGCCCCGCGCTGCGCGGCGTGATCACCGGGATCGGCACCTTCATCGGCGGCATTCTCCATACGCTGCCGTTCCTGATCCCGGACTACCACGCGGCGGTGGTCGCGGCGGCGATCGTCGTCGGCTTCGAGCTCGTCGGGCTCGCCGTCCTGCGCTGGCGGTTCTTCGCGACCAGCTTCGGCCGGTCGCTGTTCGCGGTCTCGCTCGGGGGCGCCGTGATCGCCGTCGTCGGGGCCCTGATCGGCTCGGGGATCTAACGAACCGGTGCCTGGCGCCTTGGTGCCAGGCACCAGGCCGGACCATCGGGCGAAACGCAAGTGCCTGGCACCTTGGTGCCAGGCACCAGGCCGGACCTCGGGCGAAACGCAAGTGCCTGGCACCTTGGTGCCAGGCACCGGGAGCTACGCCTCGTCGTCCTCGGCGGAGGCTTCGGGCTCGAGCTCGGCCTCCTCTGCCTCGGACTCCTCTGCCCCGACCTCGTCCGCTTCGGGCTCGGGCTCGGGCGCCTCGGCGACCGGCTGCTCGGGCTCCTCGTCCTCGACGATCACCTCGTGCTCCTCGAGGGCGGCCTCCCGCGTCTCGGGCTCGGGCTCCTCGCGCTGCGACGCCACGTACTCGTCGTCGACGAGCTCCAGGTAGGCCATCTCGGCCGCGTCACCGGGACGAGGGCCGATGCGAACGATGCGCGAGTAGCCGCCCGGCCGGTCCTTGAACCGCGGCGCCACCTCGGCGAACAGCTTGTGCACCACGTCGCGCGAGCGCAGGACCGCCGTCGCCTGGCGCCTGGCGTGCAGGTCACCGCGCCGGCCGAGCGTGATCATCTGCTCGGCCAGCGGCCGGACCGCCTTCGCCTTGGTCACCGTCGTCCTGATCCGCCCGTGCTCGATCAGCGCGCCGGCGAGGTTCGCGTACAGCGCCTTGCGGTGCGCAGCGTCGCGTCCGAGCTTCTTGCCTGTGCGCTGGTGGCGCATCGCCTTCCTACTCGACTCCGCCGTTCGTGCTGCCTCCGCGGAGCGTCAGGCCGTGCTGGGCCAGCGTCTCCTTGACCTCTTCGATCGACTTCTTGCCGAAGTTCGGGATCGCAGCGAGCTCGGACTCGGACTTGATCACGAGGTCGCCGATCGTCTCGATGCCGACGCGCTTCAGGCAGTTGTACGAGCGAACGCCGAGCTCGAGCTCCTCGATCGGGAAGTTCTCCATCCCGCCGGCGAGCGAAGGAGCAGCCTCGCCGACGCCGTCGCCGTCGGCGACGGCGTCGCGGTAGTGCTCGATGCGGTCGAGGTCGGTGAAGATCGCCAGCTGGCGGATCAGGATCTCGGCTGCTTCCGCGATCGCGTCCTTGGGATCGATCGAGCCGTCGGTCGTGACGTCGAGGATCAGCTTGTCGTAGTCGGTGCGCTGCCCGACACGCGCCGCTTCCACGTCGTAGGAGACGCGGTTGATCGGCGAGAACATCGAGTCGACGGGGATCACGCCGATCGTGTGCGCCTGGCCCCGGTTGCCCTCGGCGGGGACGTAGCCGCGTCCACGGCCGATCGTCAGCGTGATCTCGAGGCGGCCCTTGGACGAGAGGTTGGCGATCTCGAGGTCCGGGTTCAGGATCTCGAGGTCGGCCGGCGCCTCGATGTCGGCCGCCGTGACGATGCCCTCGCCGCGCTTCGTCAGGCGAACCTCGACCTCGGGGGACTCGCCGTGCAGGATGCAGACGAGCTGCTTCAGGTTGAGGATGATGTCGGTCACGTCCTCCCGGACGCCCGGCAGGGTCGTGAACTCGTGGGCGACGCCCTCGATCTTCACCGAGGTGACCGCCGCACCCTCGAGCGACGAGAGCAGCACACGGCGCAGCGAGTTGCCGAACGTGTAGCCGAAGCCGCGGTCGAGCGGCTCGATCACGAACACGCCGTGGTGCTCGTCGATCTCCTCGTGAGTGATCTTCGGGACCTGGAAATCGGTCGCGCGTACTGCCATCTCTTCCTTTCTCCCTGCTTGCTTGGAAACTCGAGCCGAGCTACTTGGAGTAGAGCTCGACGATCAGCTGCTCGGAGACCGGCGTGTCGATCTCGCCACGCTCGGGCCACTTGAGCACGGTGCCCGCGAGCCCGTCGTGGTCGGCCTGCAGCCACGGGGCGACGGCGGCGGTGAGATCGGTCGCGTCGCGCACGATCTGCTCCGCGGTCGAGCCCGTCCTCAGCGTGACCACGTCGTCCGGCGTCACCTGGTAGCTCGGGATGTTGACCCGGCGGCCGTTGACCCGGAAGTGGCCGTGGCGCACGAGCTGCCGCGCCTGGGCGCGCGAGGCCGCGAACCCGAGGCGGTAGACGACGTTGTCGAGCCGCGTCTCGAGCATGCGCAGCAGGTTGTCTCCGGTGATGCCTCCCTGCTTGTTCGCCTTCTCGTAGTAGGTGCGGAACTGGGTCTCGAGCAGCCCGTAGTAGCGGCGCGCCTTCTGCTTCTCGCGCAGCTGGAGCAGGTACTCGCTCTGCTTGATGCGGCCGCGGCCGTGCTCGCCCGGCGGATAGGAGCGGCGCTCGATCGCGCACTTCTCGGTCAGGCAGCGCTCCCCCTTGAGGAAGAGCTTGATGCCCTCGCGGCGGCACTGCTTGCACTTCGGCGAACGGTCCCTCGCCATCCCTAGACCCTCCGCCGCTTCTTCTGGCGGACGCCGTTGTGCGCCTGCGGCGAGACGTCCTTCACGCCGAGGATCTCGAGGCCGGCGGCCTGGAGCGAGCGGATCGCCGTCTCGCGCCCGGAGCCGGGCCCCTTCACGAAGACCTCGACCTTCTGCAGGCCGTGCTCCATGCCCTTGCGCGCCGCCGAGTCGGCAGTCACCTGGGCCGCGAAGGGCGTCGACTTGCGCGAGCCCTTGAACCCGGCGGAGCCGGCGGACTCCCAGACGATCACGTTCCCCTCGTGGTCGGTCAGCGCGACGATCGTGTTGTTGAACGACGTCTTGATGTGCGCCTGGCCGATCGCGATGTTCTTGCGGACGCGGCGGCGCGTGCGACCACGCGTCGCTGCTCTTCTGGGTGGCGCCACGCTACTTCGCCTTCTTGCCGCGGCCGACGGTCTTCTTCGGGCCCTTGCGCGTGCGGGCGTTGGTCTTCGTGCGCTGCCCGCGGACCGGCAGGTTGCGCCGGTGGCGCAGGCCGCGGTACGCGCCGATCTCGGACAGGCGCTTGATCGCCTGCGTCCGCTCGCGGCGCAGGTCGCCCTCGACCTGCTCGTTGGCGTCGATGAAGTCGCGGAGCTTCGCGACCTCGTCCTCCGTCAGGTCGCGCACCTTCGTGTCCGGCGACAGGCCGAGCGCGCCGCAGATCTTGAGCGCGGTCGGCTGCCCGATCCCGTAGATGTAGGTCAGGCCGATCTCGAGTCGTTTCTGGTTCGGCAGGTTGACGCCTGCGATCCGGGCCAATCTCGCTCCTTATCCCTGGCGCTGCTTGTGGCGCGGGTTCGTACAGATGACCATGGTGCGCCCGTGCCGCTTGATCACGCGGCAGCGCTCGCACATGGGCTTGACGGACGGACGGACTTTCATGATTCGAAAAGGACGCACACAGGCTGGCGCCTGCCGACGCGGAGCGTCATCGTACCAGGAGTTCGCCGCGTGATGACGCTCGCGGTCATCGCGGGGTTGGCTCCAGGACCCCTGCGCCGTCGGTCAGCACGCGCGGGCCTCCGGCGGTCACGGCCACGGTGTGCTCGAAATGGGCGGCGAGCGACCCGTCGGAGGTCGAGATCGACCAGCCGTCGGGGTGCAGGTACACCTCCGGGCCGCCGGCCGTGATCATCGGCTCGATCGCGATCGTCATGCCCTCCTTGAGCTCCGGGCCGCGGTGGGAGGAGACGAAGTTCGGCACCTGCGGGTCCTCGTGCATCGACCGTCCCACGCCGTGACCGACGAGGCTGCGGATGACGCTGAACCCGGCGCTCTCCGTCACGTCCTGGACGGCACGCGAGATGTCGGAGACCGCGTTCCCGAGCGTCGCCTGCTCGATTCCGGCGGCGAGCGCGGCGCGGCAGGTGTCGAGCAGCCGCTGGGCGTCCGGCGAGATCGTTCCGACGGGGAACGTCCAGGCCGAGTCGGCGACGAAGCCGCCGAGCGTGACGCCGACGTCGACCGAGAGGATGTCGCCCTCCTCGAGCACATGGGGCCCCGGTATGCCGTGAACGACCATCGCGTTCGGCGACAGGCAGGTCGCGGCCGGGTAGCCCTTGTAGCCCTTGAAGGTCGGGATGCCCTTGTGCGAGCGGATGTACTCCTCGGCGATCGCATCGAGCTCGGCGGTCGAGACGCCCGGCTGGACGTGCTGCTCGAGCAGCGCCAGCGTCCCGGCGACGACGTCGCCGGCACGGTTCATGACCTCGATCTCGCGCCGGGTCTTGCGGATGATCATGCGGGAGCCGTCCGAAGCTGCTCGAGCGCGGACTGCGTCTCGGCCCACACCTCGGGGATCTCCCTCTCGGCGTGCAGCGGGACGAGCAGGCCGGTCACCCGGTAGTGCTCGATCACCGGCTTCGTCTCCTGGTGGTAGATCGCGAGCCGGCGCTCGATCACCTCCGGCGTGTCGTCGGCGCGGTTCTCGAGCGACGCCCTCCTGACCAGCCGCTCCATGGCGACGTCGTCCGGCAGGTTGTAGAAGAGGACGGCGTCGAGCCGGCGCTCGAGCGAGTCGAGCAGCCCGTCGAGGGCGTTCGCCTGCTCGAGGTTGCGCGGGAAGCCGTCGAGGATGAAGCCCGCGGCGGCGTCGGGCTGCGACAGGCGGTCGCCGATCAGCTCGACGGTGAGCGCATCCGGAACGAGCTCGCCGCTCGCGAGGATCGGCTGGACGCGGCGTCCGAGCGGCGTCTGCGCGGCGATCGCCGCGCGGAACATGTCACCCGTCGAGATATGCGGGATCCCGAACTCGGCGGCGATCCGCTGCGCCTGGGTGCCCTTGCCCGCCCCCTGCGGCCCGAGGACCAGGAGGTTCACGCAGACGTCACCTCAGGAATCCCTCGTAGGAGCGCATCATCATCTGCGACTCCATCTGGCGCATCGTGTCGAGCGCGACGCCGACCACGATCAGCACGGAGGTGCCGCCGAGGGCGCGCGAGGTCGCCTGCGAGAAGCCGAAGTTCCTGATGAAGATCGACGGCAGCACGGCCACGGTCGCGAGGAACAGCGAGCCGGGCAGCGTCAGCCGGGTGAGGACGCGATCGAGGTACTGGGCGGTCGGCGGGCCGGGCCGGATGCCGGGGATGTAGCCGCCGTTCTTGCGCAGGTTGTCGGCCTGGTCGACCGGGTTGAACTGCACCGCGGTGTAGAAGAAGGTGAAGATCACGATCAGCGCCGCCTCGACGAACAGGTACGTCCACGAGGACGGCGCGAAGTGGGCGTTGATGAACGTCTGCGTGCCCGGAAGGAACGAGCTCAGCGTCTGCGGCAGCGCGAGCAGCGCGGCGGCGAAGATCACCGGGATCACTCCGGCCATGTTCACGCGCAGCGGCATGTAGGTGGAGCCGCCGGTGGTCTGGCGGCGCCCGATCACGCGCTTCGCGTACTGAATCGGGATCCGCCGCTGCCCTTCCTGGACGAACACGACCGAGACGACGACGCCGAGAGCGATCAGCGGGAAGAACAGCTTCTCGAGCGGCCCGCCGTTGATCCAGGCGTTGATCCCGGCGGGGGCCGAGGTGAGGATCGAGGCGAAGATCAGCAGCGAGATGCCGTTGCCGATGCCGCGCTTCGTGATCATCTCGCCCATCCACATCAGGCAGGTCGTGCCGGCGGTGAGCGTGACGATGATCAGCACGAGGCGGCCGGGGTTCCCGGAGAGCGCGCCCTCGCGGTGGAACAGGTAGGCGTAGCCGGCGGCCTGCGCGGCGGCGAGCGCGACCGTCAGGTAGCGGGTGTACTGGTTGATCTTGGCGTAGCCGGCCTCGCCCTCCTTCTGGAGCTGCTCCAGTGAGGGGATCACGACGGTCAGCAGCTGCAGGATGATCGACGCCGTGACGTACGGCATGATCCCGAGCGCGAAGACCGAGAACCGGGAGAGCGCGGATCCCGAGAAGAGGTTGAGGAGGCCGAGGATCGACCCGCCGTTGTTGTTGAAGAAGTTCTGGATCTGGGTGGAGTCGACGCCCGGAGCCGGCAGGAACGAGCCGAACCGGTAGACCGAGAGGATCGCGGCCGTGAACAGGAGCCGCCGCCGGAGCTCGGGGACGCGCCAGGCGTTCGCGAGCCAGCTGAGCACCTAGCCGTCCTCTCCCGCGGCGGGCTCGGCGTCGTCGCCCCCGGCGGGGCGCGTGCGGCCCTCGGGGCGGCGCTTCAGGTTCTTCGCCCTCCGCTCCTTCGGCTCGCGCAGGACGGTGAGCGACCCGCCGGCCGCCTCGACCTTCTCGCGCGCCGTCTTCGACGCCGCGTGGACGGTGATCGTGAGCTTCTTGGTCAGCTCGCCGGATCCGAGCAGCTTTACGTCCGTGCGGAGCGAGCGGATCAGCCCCTTGGCTTTGAGCGTCTCGGGAGTCACCTCGTCCCCGGCGTCGAAGCGGTCGAGGTCGCGGACGTTGACCGCCTGCGTGAACGTGCGGAACGGGCCGACCGGCATCGCGTCGGCGGAGGTGTTCCCGCGCAACTTGGCGGTGCGCATGCCGAGCGGCATCTGGCCGCCCTCGAACCCTGCCCGCATCGCGTGCGACCCGGCGCGCGCCTTCTGGCCCTTGATCCCGCGGCCGGAGTAGCGGCCCTTGCCGGAGCCCAGGCCGCGGCCGACCCGCTTGCGGCCCTTCCGCGGCTGCGCCGGCTTCAGCGTCGAGAGGTTCAGCTCGCCGGGCACGGCTAGGCGTCCTCGACCTTCACGAGGTGGCGGACCTTGCGCAGCATGCCGTCCACGACCGGACCGGCCTCCTGCTCGGACGACTTGCCGATCCGCCCGAGACCGAGCGCGCGCAGCGTGCCGCGGTGGCGCTGCGACTGACCGATCGAGCTACGCACCTGCGTCAGCTTCAGCTTGGCCACTCGCGCTCACCTCCCGGGTCTCCTCGGCCGGCGCCTTGTACGGCAGCACCTCGGCGATCGTCTTGCCGCGGGCCTTCGCGACCTCTTCGGGCCGGCGGAGCTGGCGCAGCGCGACCTCGGCCGCCTTGAGCATGTTGATCGGGTTCGTCGTCCCGAGCGATTTCGCGAGCACGTCGCGGATACCGCCGAGCTCGAGCACGGCACGCACGCCGCCGCCGGCGATCACGCCCGTTCCGGGCGAGGCCGGGCGGAGCAGGACGCGCGCGGCGTCGAATTGCCCGATCGACTCGTGGGTGATCGTCTGGCCGTGCTTCGGGACGGTGAACAGGTTCTTCTTCGCGTCGTCGACAGCCTTCGAGATCGCCAGCGGGACCTCGCGGGCCTTGCCGTACCCGATGCCGACGCGGTCGACCTCGTCGCCGATCACGACCAGCGCGGTGAACGAGAAGCGCCGGCCGCCCTTGACCACCTTGGCGACGCGGTTGATCTCGACCACGCGCTCCTTCAGCTCTCTCGTCTCGGCAACGTCGATCGCCATCAGAAAGTCAGTCCTCCTTCACGGGCGCCGTCGGCCAGCGCCTTGACGCGACCGTGGAACAGGTAGCCGCCGCGGTCGAACACGACACGCTCGATGCCGGCCTTCTTGGCTCCGGCGGCGAGGGCCTTGCCGACCTCGGCCGCCTGCGCGGTCTTGTCGCCGACCTCTGGGCCGAGGTCGAGCCACGACGAGGCGGCGAGTGTCTTGCCGGCGCCGTCGTCGACGAGCTGGGCGAAGATGCCGCGGTTCGAGCGGAACACGACCAGGCGCGGGCGATCCGCGGTGCCGCGGATCTTGCCGCGCACCCGCCGGTGCCGGCGCAGCCGGGCCTCGCGCGTGGAGAGCCTCGTGCTCATCGAACGTGCCTTTCCGGTTGCGCAGACGTACCCACGCTCCGGCGAAGCCGGGCTTGGCCCGGCGAGAGCCGAAGCGCGTTCTGCATCTCCTCGGCAAGAAGGGGGCGACGTGAGGGAAACATGGTCTCCCCCACGGGAGCGAGCCGGAGGCGAGCGACAATCATGCGCGCTTCCCGACCTTGCGGCGCACGAACTCGCCCTCGTAGCGGATGCCCTTGCCCTTGTACGGCTCCGGTGGGCGCACCTTGCGGATCTCGGCGGCGGTCTGCCCGACCGCCTGCTTGTCGATCCCGCGCACGATCACCTGGGTCGGGACCGGGACCTCGAACGAGATGCCCTCGCGCGGCTTGATCTTCACCGGGTGCGAGTAGCCGACCTGGAGCTCGAGATCCGACCCGGACATGGATGCACGGTAGCCGACGCCCTGAATCTCGAGCCGCTTTTCGAAGCCCGTGGTCACGCCCTCGACCATGTTCGCGATCAACGTCCGCGTCAGGCCGTGAAGCGCGCGGTCCTCGCCGCGCTCGGTCGGCCGGGAGACCACGATCGTCCCGTCCTCCTGGGCGATGCCGATGCGGGCCGGCACGACCTGCCGGAGCTCGCCCTTGGGCCCGGACACGGTGACACGGCCCGGGTCGACCAGCACGGTCACGCCCGCAGGCACGTCGATGGGTCTCTTGCCGATACGGCTCATTCGGTCACCAGACGAAGCAGATCACTTCGCCGCCGATGCCCTCACGCTCGGCGGTGCGGCTCGTCACGACGCCGCGGGAGGTCGACAGGATTGCGGTCCCCATGCCGCCGAGGACGCGCGGGAGCCGGTCCTTGCCGGCGTAGATCCGGCGGCCCGGCTTCGACACGCGCTTCAGGTCGGTCAGTACGCGCTCACGGCCGCGCCCGTACTTCAGCTCGACGACCAGCGTGGGATGGGTGCCGGTCTCCGCGACGTGGAAGTCGCGGATGTAGCCCTCCTCCTTGAGGATGCGCGCGATCTCGACCTTGAGCTTCGAGTTCGGCATCTCGGCACGGTCGTGCAGCGCCTTGTTCGCGTTCCGGATGCGAGTGAGCATGTCTGCGACGGGATCGGTGAGCATGTCTGTTCTCGGTCCTCCCTACCAGGAGCTCTTCGTCATGCCCGGGATCACGCCCTGGTGGGCGAGCTCCCGCAGGCAGATCCGGCAGAGCCCGAACTTCTTGAAGACGGCCCGCGGACGGCCGCAGCGGTTGCAGCGCGTGTAGTTGCGAACCTTGTACTTCTGCGGCCGCGAGGCCTTGACGACCAGCGACTTCTTCGCCATCAGCTCCTCTGTCCTTCGGTCGCGAACGGGAGCCCGAGCTCGGTCAGGAGCGCGCGGGCCTGGTTGTCGTCGACGGCAGTCGTGGTGATCGCGACGTCGAGGCCGCGGATCTGGTTGATGCTGTCGTAGTCGATCTCCGGGAAGATGATCTGCTCGCGCACGCCCAGCGAGTAGTTGCCGCGGCCGTCGAACGAGTCGAGGCTGAGCCCGCGGAAGTCGCGGATGCGTGGCAGCGCGATCGAGACAAGGCGGTCGAGGAACTCCCACATGCGGTCGCCGCGCAGCGTCACGCGCACGCCGATCGGCATCCCCTCGCGGATCTTGAACTGCGCGATCGACTTGCGCGCGCGCCGAACCTGGGCGCGCTGGCCGGCGATGATCGTCAGCTCGTCCAGCGCGGAGTCGATCTGCTTCGCATCGGTCTTGCCCTCTCCGACGCCCATGTTGAGCGTGATCTTCGAGACCGTCGGTGCCTGCATGATCGACTCGAGCCGCAGCTCGTCCTTCAGCTTGGAGCGCAGCTCCTCGTTGTAGCGCTGCTTCAGGCGCGGCACGTAGGTCTCCTCGGTGGCGCTCACCGGTCGAGCTCCTGGCCGCAGCCCTCGCGCTTGCAGACGCGCACCTTCACCGACTCGCCGCCCTTCTCTTCCTTGAAGGCGTAGCCGACCCTGGTCGGCAGCTTGCACGTGGGGCAGACGACCATCACGTTCGAGACGTCCACGAGCGACGCGCGGTCGATGATGCCCCCGGGCAGCATCTGGGTGCCGCCCATGCGGCTGGCGTCGCGAATCGGGCGCGGCTTCCGGTGCCGCTTCTGGATGTTGAGGTTCTCGACGAGCACTTTCCGGCCGCGAGGCAGCGCCTCGATGACCCGGCCTTGCTTGCCGCGGTCCTTGCCGGCCAGCATCTGCACGGTGTCGCCCTTCTTGACCTTCAACGTCATCTCAAAGCACCTCTGGAGCCAGGCTCACGATCTTCATGAAGTTCTTCTCGCGCAGCTCGCGGGCGACGGGCCCGAAGATGCGCGTCCCACGCGGGTTGCGCTGGTTGTCGATGATCACCGCCGCGTTCTCGTCGAACGCGATCAGCGTCCCGTCGTCGCGGCCGAAGGGCTTCTTCGTGCGCACGACGACGGCCTTCACCACCTCGCCCTTCTTGATCGCGCCCTGCGGGGCGGCGCTCTTGACGGTCGCGGTGATGATGTCGCCGACACGCGCGTAGCGACGACGGGAGCCGCCCGCAACGCGGATGCAGAGTAGCTCACGCGCACCCGTGTTGTCGGCGACCTTCAGGCGTGTCTCCTGCTGGATCATCTCGGCTGCCTCTTCCTACTTGGCCTTCTCGACGATCTCGGCGAGCCGCCAGCGCTTGGTCTTCGACAGCGGCCTCGTCTCGACGATGCGCACGGTGTCGCCCACGCCTGCCGTGTTCTGCTCGTCGTGCGCGTGGAACTTCACGCTGCGGCGGACGACCTTCTTGTAGCGCGGGTGGCTCTTGATGACGTCGACCTTGACCACGATCGTCTTGTCGCCCTTGTCGGAGACGACGACGCCGCGGCGCTCCTGCCGCCGGCCGCGCGTGCCCTCGGGCTTCGGCGCCCGGGTGATCGTCTTGCGCGTCGCGGCAGGCTGGCGCTTCGGCCGCGGGCGGGTGCGCCGCTCCGAGCGCGGGACGTGCCGGCGCGAGCGCGAGGGCTTCGTCGGCTCGGTGCCGGGCACCTCGTCGGGCGCCTCGGCTGCCTCGTCCGTGATCGAGGTGCCAGGCACCTGATCCTCGGCCACCGGCTCCGACTCGGCCTCGACCGTCTCTTCGGCCACCGGCTCCTCGACCTCGGGCGTCTCGTCCGCCGTCTCGTTGATCTCTTCGTCCGCCATCTAGCTCTTCACCCTCACGTTTCGGTCGTGCTGAACGGTCAAGATGCGCGCGATCTCACGCTTCGCGAGCTTGAGTCGCGCAGTGTTCTCGAGCGCGCCCGCGGCGGCCTGGAAGCGGAGGTTGAACAGCTCCTGCCGCGTGTCGGCGAGCCGGTTTGAGAGCTCGTCGTCGGTCAGGTCGCGCATGTCCTTAGCCCGCAAACAGATCACCACCCTCGCGCGTCACGAACTTCGTCTTGACCGGGAGCTTCTGCCCGGCCAGGCGCAGCGCCTCCTTGGCGAGCGGCTCGGACACGCCGGCGAGCTCGAACATCACGCGGCCCGGCTTGACGACGGCGACCCAGCCCTCGGGCGAGCCCTTGCCCTTGCCCATGCGCGTCTCGGCCGGCTTCTTGGTGAACGGCTTGTCGGGAAAGACGTTGATCCAGACCTTTCCGCCGCGCTTGATCTTGCGCGTCATCGCGATCCGGGCGGCCTCGATCTGCCGGTTGGTCACCCAGCCGTTCTCGAGCGCCTTGATCCCGTACTCGCCGAACTGGACGGTTGCCTGGCCCTTCGTCTCCCCGCGGCGACGGCCGCGGTGCATCTTGCGGAACTTGGTCTTCTTCGGGAGCAGCATCAGCCGTCAGCCTTCTTCCGGCGCGTGGCCGGCTTCTTGACGGGAGCCGCCTCGCTCTCGGCGGCCGGCGTCTCGGGAGCAGCGCTCTCCGGGGCCGGGTCCTTCGGAGCCTCGGCCACGGTCTCCTCGGCCGGGGTCACGGTCGTCTCCTCCGCGGGCTGCTCCGGTGGCGCCGTGCGGCGCCGCGACGCGCCGCGCGACCGGTCCGACGGCGGACGCCCCGAGCCGGAGCCGGGCCCGGCGGCGCCGGCCCCGCGGCCCCGCCCTGCGCCGCGCTGGCCCGGGCGGCCGCGCCGAACCGGGCCGAGGCCTTCGCGGTCCTGCTGACGCCCACGTCCGGACTCGCGCGAGGCGCCGAGCCCTTCGGTGACACCACCGCGGCGACGCGCCGTGTCCTGCTCGCCGAGCCGCGTCTCGCGACCCCCACCGTGGGCGCCGTAGCCCTCGGGCATGATCTCGCCCTTGTTGATCCAGACCTTGACGCCGATACGGCCGGTCGGAGTCCGTGCCTCGACGAAGCCGTAATCGATGTCGGCGCGGATCGTGTGCAACGGGACGCGGCCCTCCGAGTACTGCTCGGAGCGGCTCATCTCCGAGCCGCCGAGGCGACCCGAGCACTGCACCTTCACGCCCGCGGCTCCGGAGCGGATCGCCGATGCGAGCGAGCGCTTCATCGCGCGCCGGAACGAGACACGGTTCTGCAGCTGCTCCGCGATCGACTGTGCCACGAGCTTGGCGTCGAGCTCCGGCCGCTTGATCTCGTTGATGTTGATGTGCACGTTCTTCTGCGTCATCGCGTGGACTTCTTTGCGCAGCGCGTCCACCTCGACGCCCGATTTCCCGATCACGATCCCGGGGCGCGCGGTGTAGATGTCGATCGTGATCCGCTGCTTGTCCTTGCGGATCAGGATGTCCGACAGCCCTGCATGCGAGAGCTTCTTGAGGATGTGCTCGCGGATCCGGATGTCCTCGATGAGCGCGCCCGCGAACTCCTTCTTGCCGACCATCCAGTTCGACTTCCAGTCGTGGATGACGCCGACGCGCAGACCGCCCGGATGAACCTTCTGTCCCATTAGCCGTTCGTCTCCCTCTGGGCGACCTTGATCGTGATGTGGCACGTGCGCTTGCGGATGCGGGCCACGCGGCCGCGCGCCCGCGCGCGCCAGCGCTTGATCGTCGGGCCCTCGTCGACGTAGGCGGCGGCGATCACGAGATCGTCGCCCTTCCAGTAGAGCTCGGGGTTCGACTCGGCGTTCGCGACCGCGGAGCGCAGCACCTTCTCGACCTCGTGCGCGGCCGCGCGCTCGGTGAAGGCGAGGATCGTGCGCGCCTCGGGAACGGTGCGCCCGCGGATGTGGTCGGTCACGAGCCGCGCCTTTCGGGGCGAGACGTGAACGAACTTGGCGACCGCCTGCACGGTCCGCTCGGTGTCGGTCGAGGCAGCCACTAGCGCTTCTTCACCTGGGTCTTCTGGTCGCCCGCATGCCCGCGGAAGTGCCGTGTCGGCGCGAACTCGCCCAGCTTGTGGCCGACCATCTGCTCGGAGATGAACACGGGCACGTGCTTGCGCCCGTCGTGGACGGCGATCGTGTGCCCGACCATCTCCGGGAAGACGGTGCTCGCCCGCGACCAGGTGCGGATCATCTGCTTCGACCCCGAGGCGTTCATCGCCTCGATGCGGCCGAGCAGCCGCTCCTCGACGTACGGCCCCTTCTTGCTCGATCTGCTCAACGCTTGTCCTTCCCGCGGCGGCGGCCGCGAACGATCAGCTTGTCCGATTCCTTGTGCTTCTGGCGGGTGCGCTTGCCGAGCGTCGGCACGCCCCACGGCGTGACCGGGTGGCGGCCGCCCTTCGACTTGCCCTCGCCGCCGCCGTGCGGGTGGTCGACCGGGTTCATCGCCGAGCCGCGCACCGTCGGGCGCTTGCCGAGCCAGCGGCTCCGGCCCGCCTTGCCGCCGGTGACGTTGCCGTGGTCGACGTTCCCGACCTGGCCGACCGTCGCGCGGCAGGTGAGCAGCACGCGGCGCATCTCTCCCGACGGCAGGCGCAGCGTCGCATAGCCGGCGTCCTTGGCCACGAGCTGGACGCCCGAGCCCGCCGAGCGGGCGATCTGGCCGCCGCGGCCCGGCTTCAGCTCGACGTTGTGCACGAGCGTGCCCGTAGGGATGTTCTCGAGCGGCAGCGCGTTGCCCGGCTTGATGTCGGCGTCCGGGCCCGACTGCACGACCGAGCCGACGCGGATCCCGGCGGGCGCGAGGATGTAGCTCTTGAAGCCGTCGGCGTAATGGAGCAGCGCGATGCGCGCCGAGCGGTTCGGGTCGTATTCGACCGCCGCGACCTTGGCGGGCACGCCGTCCTTCGTGCGCTTGAAGTCGACGACGCGGTAGCGGCGCTTGTGGCCGCCGCCCTGGTGGCGCGTCGTGATCCGCCCCGTGTTGTTGCGGCCGCCCTTCTTGGTGAGCTTCTCGGTCAGCTTCTTCTCGGGCGTCGACTTCGTCACCTCGGCGAAGTCGGACACCGTCATGAAGCGGCGGCCGGGGCTCGTCGGCTTGAAGCGGCGGACGGGCATCAGTGGTTCACCTCAGCACGTGAGTGATATGTGACGTGGGGCGCCACTTAGATTTGAGCTCCCTCGAAGATCTCGATCGTGTCGCCCGGGCGCAGCTGGACGACGGCCTTCTTCCAGCCGGGGCGCGTGCCGCGATGCAGGCCGCGCCGCTTCGGCTTGGGCGGCCACCTTGACGACGTTGACCCGCTCGACCTTGACGTCGAACAGCTCCTCGACGGCCTGGCGGATCTGCGTCTTGTGCGCGTCCGGGTGGACCTTGAACGTGTAGGTGCCACGCGTCGTCCCCTCGTAGCTCTTCTCCGAGACGATCGGCTTCAGCACGACCTGGGAGGCATGCACGGCTAGCTCGCCCTCCCGGTGAGCGCGGGCAGCGCGCCCTCGGTGACGATCAGCGAGCGCGCCCAGACGACGGCGGCGACCTCGAGCTCGCCCGGCGAGACGATCGCGACCCGCTCGAGGTTGCGGAAGCTGCGGATGAGCGCCTGCTCCTCGGGCTGCGCGACGACGACGAGCGGCGTCTCGAGACCGGCTCCCTCGACGAGACCGCGTGCGACCTTGGTCGACGGCTCGTCGAACGACGATGCCGAGACGACGGCGATCGTGCCCTGGCCGGCATGGCTCGCGAGCGCCGAGCGGAGCGCCGCCTTCGCGACCTTGCGGTTGACCTTCTGCGTGTAGCTCCTCGGCTGCTTGGCGAACGCGTGGCCGCCGCCCGTGAACTGCGGCGCGCGGATCGTGCCCTGGCGCGCGCGGCCGGTGCCCTTCTGCCGCCACGGCTTCGCACGACCGCCGGAGACGAGCCCGCGGCTCTTCGTCGCAGCGGTTCCGGCGCGGTCGGCGTTGAGCTCCGAGCGCACCGCCTCGTGCACGAGATGCGGCTTCACCTCGGCGGCGAACACGGCATCGTCGAGCGACACGTCCTTCGCCTTCTTGCCGGAGACGTCGAGCTGGGGGACCGTGGTCGCCATCAGCCTCTCACCTCGACGAAGCCGTTCCTGGGGCCGGGGACGGCGCCCTTGACGAGCAGCAGGTTGCGCTCGGCGTCGACGTCGTGCACGGTCAGGCCGAGCTGGGTGACGCGCTTGCCGCCCATGCGGCCGGCCATCTTGACGCCCTTGAACACCCGCGAGGGCGTCGCCGACGCACCGACCGAGCCGGGCTTGCGGATGTTGTGCGACCCGTGAGCGCGCGGCCCCGAGCCGAAGTTGTGGCGCTTGATCGTGCCCTGGAAGCCCTTGCCGATCCCGATTCCGGCGACCTTGACCTTGTCGCCCGGCTCGAACACGGCCACGGTCACCGTCTCACCCTCGACCGCGCCGTCGATGCCGCCGCGGAACTCGACCAGCTTCCGGTGCGCACCGACCTCGAACTTCGCCAGATGGCCGCGCTCGGCCCTGCTGAGCTTGCGGTCGGCGACCGGGTCGAAGGCGAGCTGGACGGCCTCGTAGCCGTCGGACTCCCGGGTCCGCACCTGGACGACCGGGCACGGGCCGGCCTCGATCACGGTCACGGGCGTGACGCGGCCGGTCTCCGGATCGAAGACCTGCGTCATGCCGAGCTTGCGTCCCAGGATTCCCTTGGCCATCACACGTCGCCTCCGGCGACGTCGTGCCAGACACTCGACGGCGCCTGCGGCGCCGGTGTCAGGCACGCAGCAGAATTGACCGTCTTCATAGCTTGATCTCGATGTCGACGCCCGCCGGGAGATCGAGCCGCATCAGCTGGTCGATCGTCTTCGGAGTCGGGCTCAGGATGTCGATGAGGCGCTTGTGCGTGCGCACCTCGAAGTGCTCACGCGAGTCCTTGTCCTTGAACGGGCTGCGGATCACGCAGTAGACGTTCTTCTCGGTCGGCAGAGGGACCGGCCCAGTGATCGTCGCGCCGCTGCGCTGCGCGGTGTCGACGATCTGCTGGGCCGACCGGTCCAGCTGCTGATGGTCATAGCCCTTCAGGCGGATCCGGATCTTTCCCTGTGCCATGTGCTCTTCTCTGCTCTCGTCGCTACTTGATGATCTTCGTCACGACGCCGGCGCCGACCGTGCGGCCGCCCTCGCGGATCGCGAAGCGCAGGCCTTCGTCCATGGCGATCGGCTGGATCATCTCGATCTCCATGTTCGTGTTGTCGCCCGGCATGACCATCTCCTGGCCCTCGGGCAGCTTGATCGAGCCGGTCACGTCGGTCGTGCGGAAGTAGAACTGCGGCCGGTAGCCGTTGAAGAACGGGGTGTGGCGGCCGCCCTCGTCCTTGGAGAGGACGTAGACCTCGGCGTTGAACTGCGTGTGCGGGGTGATCGAGCCGGGCTTGGCGAGCACCTGGCCGCGCTCGACCTCCTCGCGCTTGACGCCGCGCAGCAGCGCGCCGGCGTTGTCGCCCGCCTGGGCGAAGTCCAGCGACTTCTGGAACATCTCGAGACCGGTGACGACCGTCTTCTCGGTCTTCTCGTGGATGCCGACGATCTCGATCTCGTTGCCGACCTCGATCTTGCCCTGCTCGACGCGGCCGGTCACGACGGTGCCGCGGCCGGTGATCGTGAAAACGTCCTCGATCGGCATCAGGAACGGCTTGTCGACGTCGCGCGTCGGCTCCGGGATGTACGAGTCGACGGCGGACATCAGCTCGAGGATCTTGGGCGTCCACTCGGCGTCGCCCTCGAGCGCCTTGAGCGCCGAGACCTGGACGACGGGGATGTCGTCGCCGGGGAACTCGTACTTGGACAGGAGCTCCCGGACCTCCATCTCGACCAGCTCGAGCAGCTCGGGGTCGTCGACCATGTCGGCCTTGTTGAGCGCGACGACGATCGCGGGCACCTCGACCTGGCGGGCGAGAAGGATGTGCTCGCGCGTCTGCGGCATCGGGCCGTCGGCGGCGGAGACGACGAGGATGGCGCCGTCCATCTGGGCGGCACCGGTGATCATGTTCTTGATGTAGTCGGCGTGGCCGGGGCAGTCGACGTGCGCGTAATGGCGGTTCTCCGTCTCGTACTCGACGTGAGCCGTGTTGATCGTGATGCCGCGCTGACGCTCCTCGGGAGCGTTGTCGATCGAGGCGAAGTCGCGCACCTGCGTGTTGCCGCTACCAGCCTCGGCCAGCACCTTGGTGATCGCCGCCGTGAGGGTGGTCTTCCCGTGGTCGATGTGCCCGATCGTGCCGACGTTGACGTGCGGCTTCGTGCGCTCGAACTTCTGCTTGGCCATTCCTTCCTTCCTTTGACTTAGGACCCGAGGGTCTAAGAAACTCTGTCCTGTTCGGTGATCTCGCCGGCGATCGACGCCGGCACTTCCTCGTAACGGTCGAACTCCATGTGGAAATCTGCGCGCCCCTGGGTCATCGAGCGCAGGTCGGTCGCGTAGCCGAACATCTCGCTCAGCGGGACGGCCGCCTTGACCAGCTGGGCGTTGCCGACCGGCTCCATGTGCTCGATGCGGCCGCGGCGTGAGTTGAGGTTGCCCATCACGTCGCCCAGGTAGTCCTCGGGCGTCGTCACCTCGACGGCCATCACGGGCTCCAGCAGCTTGGGCTTCGCGCGCTTCATCGCCTCCTTGAACGCCATCGACCCCGCGATCTTGAACGCCCGCTCGCTCGAGTCGACGTCGTGGTAGGAGCCGTCGACCAGCTCGACCTTCACGTCGACGACCGGGTAGCCGGCGAGGACGCCCGAGCCCATCGCCTCCCGGATGCCCTCGTCGACCGGCTTGATGTACTCACGCGGGATCTTGCCGCCGACGATCTTGTCCACGAACTCGTAGCCGGCGCCCGGCTCCTGCGGCAGCAGGTTGATCACCGCGTCGCCGTACTGGCCCGAGCCGCCCGTCTGCCGGACGAACTTGCCCTGCACGCGCTCGGCGGGCTTGGAGATCGTCTCGCGGTAGGCCACCTGCGGGCGACCGACGTTCGCGTCGACGTTGAACTCGCGCTTCAGGCGGTCGACGATGATCTCGAGGTGGAGCTCGCCCATGCCGGCGATCAGGGTCTGGCCGGTCTCCTCGTCGCTGGTGACGCGGAAGGTGGGATCCTCGTCGGCGAGCCGCGCCAGGCCGCTCGAGAGCTTGTCCTGGTCGGCCTTCGACTTCGGCTCGACGGCGACCGAGATCACCGGGTCCGGGAAGGTCATCGACTCGAGCACGATGGGCGCGCTCTCGACGGCGAGCGTGTCGCCGGTCGTCGTCGTCTTCAGGCCGACGCCGGCCGCGATCTCGCCCGCACCGATCGCCTCGCGCTCCTCGCGGTGGTTGGCGTGCATCTGGAGGATGCGGCCGACCCGCTCGGTCTTGCCCGTGGTCGTGTTGAGCACGCGGTCGCCGGCCTTGAGGCGGCCCGAGTAGACGCGGAAGTACGTCAGCTTCCCGACGTACGGGTCCGACATGACCTTGAACGCGAGCGCGCTGAAGGGCTCGTCCTCGGAGGCCTTGCGCTCCGCGCCCTCGTCCGTCTTCGGGTCGAAACCGGCCACCGGGGGCACGTCGAGCGGGCTCGGGAGGTAGTCGATCACGGCGTCGAGCAGCGGCTGGACGCCCTTGTTCTTGAAGGCGCTCCCGAGCAGCACCGGGGTGATCTCGCCGGACAGCGTGCCGGCGCGGACGGCGCGCCGGATCATCTCGGGCGCCACCGACGACTCGTCCTCGAGGTAGGCCTCGAGCACCTCGTCGTCGAAGTGCGAGATCGCGTCGATCAGCTGGTGGTGGTACTCGGCCGCCTGCTCGGCGAGCTCGGCGGGGATCTCGGTGACGTCGAACTCCTGGCCGAGATCGTCCTTGTAGACCACGGCCTTCAGCTCGACGAGGTCGATCACGCCGCGGAAGAGATCCTCCTGGCCGACCGGGATCTGGATCGGCACGGGATTCGCGCCGAGGCGTTCGCGCATCGACTGCACGGCGGCGAAGAAGTTCGCGCCCGTGCGGTCCATCTTGTTGATGAAGGCGATGCGCGGGACCTTGTACTTGTCGGCCTGGCGCCAGACCGTCTCGGACTGCGGCTGCACCCCCGCGACGCTGTCGAAGACGGCGATCGCGCCGTCGAGGACGCGCAGGCTGCGCTCGACCTCGACGGTAAAGTCCACGTGCCCGGGCGTATCGATGATGTTGATGCGGTGGTCACGCCAGAACGCGGTCGTCGCCGCCGACGTGATCGTGATGCCGCGCTCCTGCTCCTGCGCCATCCAGTCCATCGTCGCGGCGCCCTCGTGCACCTCGCCCAGCTTGTGGGTGCGGCCCGTGTAATAGAGGATGCGCTCCGTCGTCGTGGTCTTGCCCGCATCGATGTGGGCCATGATCCCGATGTTGCGGACGCGGTCCAGCCCCACGCGTGTTTCCGTTACTGCCAACGTTCTCCTGTCCTTACCAGCGGTAGTGGGCGAAGGCCTTGTTCGCCTGCGCCATCCTGTACATGTCGTCCTTGCGCTTGAACGCGTTTCCCTGCTGCTCGAGCGCGTCGAGGATCTCACCGGCCAGCTTGTCGGCCATGTGCTTCTCGCGCCGCTCGCGCGAATAGGTGACTAGCCAGCGGAGCGCCAGCGTGCGCCCGCGCCGCTGCGGCACCTCGACCGGCACCTGGTAGTTCGCGCCGCCGACGCGGCGCGACTTGACCTCGAGCACCGGCGTGACCGTCTTCACCGCCTGCTCCAGCACCTCGACCGGCGGCCGGCCCGTCCGCTCGCCCACCTTCTCGAGGGCGCCGTAGACGATGTGCTCGGCGACCGACTTCTTGCCGTCGAGCATGACCCGGTTCGTCAGCTGGGTGACCAGCTGGCTGTCGTAGACCGGATCCGCGACCATCGGGCGCGGCTGCACCTCGGCGCGGCGCGGCATCAGCCGGCCGCCTTCTTGGCGCCGTACTTGGAGCGGCCCTGCTTGCGGTCGGCGACGCCCGACGCGTCGAGCGCGGCGCGGATCACCTTGTAGCGAAAGCCCGGGAGGTCGCTCGTGCGGCCGCCGCGGACGAGCACGACGGAGTGCTCCTGCAGGTTGTGCCCCTCGCCCGGGATGTAGGTACCCACCTCGAGCCCGTTCGTCAGCCGGACGCGCGCGATCTTGCGCAGCGCCGAGTTCGGCTTGCGCGGCGTGGTCGTCGAGACGCGCGTGCAGACACCGCGGCGCTGGGGGGCGCCGGCGAGCGCGGGCGTCTTGACCTTCGCCTTCTTCTTGGCGCGGCCCTTGCGGATCAGCTGATTGACGGTCGGCATGCTGAGAGAAGCTCTGTCCTCGTGCGGGTAGGTAGACAGACGAATGGCCGGGGGAGCGCGCACGGCAGCTCCCACCGAACCGGCGGGCATGGTAGCGAACCCGCCTCGGGCCTGCAAACGGGCTCTCCGGCGCGAGGAGCACGGCGGGCGACACGCCGATGAGCAGGCGGCCGGCACGCGTACGATTCTCCCGTGCAGGAGCGGTTGAAAGGCGCCGCGGCGACGCTCGAGCGGCTGCGGGCCAACGTCGAGACGGTCGTCATCGGCAAGCACGAGCAGATCGCGCTCGTTCTGACCGCGCTGGCGTGCCGGGGCCACGTCCTGCTCGAGGACGTCCCCGGGACGGCCAAGACGGTCCTCGCACGCGCGGTCGCCGGAAGCATCGCGGGTGCGGATGCCTCGCGGATCCAGTGCACACCCGACCTTCAGCCGACCGACGTGACCGGCCTGACGATGTACGACCAGCGTGACCGCGAGTTCCACTTCCGGCCGGGCCCGGTATTCGCGAACGTGCTGCTCGTCGACGAGATCAACCGCGCGATGCCGAAGACCCAGTCCGCCCTGCTCGAGGCGATGGCCGAACGGCAGGTCACCGTCGACGGTCTCACGCACGAACTCCCCGACCCGTTCATCCTGCTCGCCACCGAGAACCCGATCGAGCAGGAGGGGACGTTCCCGTTGCCCGAGGCGCAACTCGACCGATTCTTCCTGCGCACCGCGCTCGGGTACCCGAACGCCGACGAGGAAGTGCAGATCGTCGAAGGGCAGTACGGAGGGCATCCACTCGACTCGCTCCGGCCCGCGGTGGAGAGAGCGGAGATCGAGGAGCTCCACGGCGCGATCGACGACGTCTACGTCGATCCGCTGCTTCGCCGCTGGATCGTCGACCTCGTCCGACAGACGCGTGCGCTGCCGTTCGTGGCGCTCGGCGCCTCGGTCCGGGGGTCGCTGGCGCTCGACCGGGCGGTGCGGGCATTCGCGCTCGTCAACGGCCGCGATCACGCGGAGCCCGAGGACGTCGAACGGCTGTTCGTCCCGGTCGTGATGCACAGGCTCCTGCTGACCGCCGAGTACCTGGCCGAGCACGAGCCGTCGGCCGGAGAGGTCGAACGCCGCGTCTGGGAGGGCTGTGCCGCGGCCGCTCCCAGGCCTGCTCCCGACTGGGAGGCGCCCGAGGCTGCAGTCGGGCCGTGAGCGCGCGCCGCCGGACGTTCCCCCTGCTCTCTCGACCACGGCTGATCGGCACGCCCTTCGGCGAGAGCCGCAGCTCGCGCCGCGGGCGCGGCTCCGACGTCTCAGGCACGAGACCGTACGTCCCCGGCGACCCCGTCTCCACGATCGACTGGTACGCGTCGGCCCGGCTCTCGGCCGCGCACGGCTCCGACGAGTTCGTCGTCAGGGAGCTGTACCGCGAGGAGTCGCCGAGGGTGATGATCGTGGTCGACCGCCGCCCGTCGATGGCGCTCTACGACCGCGGCTTCCCCTGGCTCTCCAAGCCGTCCGCGGTGGCGGCGGCGGCGGAGGCGATCGCGTTCGCGGCCGTGGCGGCGCGGGCCGAGCTCGGGTATGCGGAGGAGGACGGCGGGCGCACACGCGTCCTGTCACCGGGCGCCGTGGCGCCGCGCTACATCCTCGACCGCGCCAGGCGGGCCTCGTTCGCGGCCGGCGCGGCGAGCCTCCGGCGCACGCTCACCGGCGTCGCGGCCCGCCGGGCCGAGGTCCCGCAGAGCAGCTTCGTGTTCGTCCTCTCGGACTTCCTCGACGACGTGCCGGCCGGGACGTGGACACTCCTCCGGCGGGCCCGCCTCGACGTCGTCCCGGTGATCGTCCAGGACCCGACGTGGGAACAGAGCTTCCCCCCGGTCCAGGGCGTCCTGGTCCCGTTCGCAGGCCTCGACGGCGTGGAGTCGTCCGTGCGGCTCACCGCCGCCGAGTGTTCCCGGTTCGCGGGCGAGAACGAGCAGCGGCTCGACCGCCTGTCGGCACGGTTCCGGATGCTCGGATTCGATCCGATCGTGCTCGGGACCTCCGACCCGGCTGAGGTCGACGGCGCGTTCCTGCGCTGGGCGGAACGACGGCGGCGCCGGCGGCGGAGACGGTGACCGCCGCGCTCGCTGCGGCCGTCGTGGTCGCGCTCTCGCCGAACCCGGCCCATTTCGGGCAGATCGTGACGGCGACGGTGCGCGGCGAGGGCACGCCGAACCTCGCGCCGTTCGCCGTGCTCGGCCGCCACGGGAACGTCTACTCGCTGCAATGCCTCGATCCCGCCTGCGTGCCCGGCGCAGGCCCGCGTGCGGTCACGGTCGGCGGCCGGCGGCTCGTGATCGTTCCGCGAACGACGTCGAAGGACGTCGCCGATCCACTGCGGTCGTTCAGGCGCGAGACGACCCTGCCGCCGCCGACGTACCGCATCCGCCCACGGCTGCTGCAGGCACTCCTCCTGGCGGGCGCGCTGCTGCTGCTCGCGGCCGCGGCCGTCGCGGCCCTGCCGGCGATCCGGCGGCTCTTCCCGCGCCGCGTCGACCGGCGCAGCCCGCTCGAGCGGGCGCTCGCCCTCGTTCGCGCGTCGACCGGGCGAAGCAGTGAGGACCGCCGGCGGGCGCTCGACCTGCTCGCCCGCTCCCTCGAGCGCCCCGACACCGCCGGCGAGGCGCTGCAGCTCGCCTGGTCGCAGGCCGAGCCCGGGCAGGCTCCGATCGAGTCGCTCGTGCAGCGGATCGAGGCGGCGGGATGAAGGGGCGCACCATTCCACTCGCGGACGCCGGTCGCCTCGACCGCGCACGCCGCCGGACGCGAATCGTCCGCATCGCACTCGTCATCGCCCTCGTCGCGCTCGTGGCCGGGGCGGCAGCCGCGGCCACGCACCCGCAGGGCCGCACCTTCCGCTTCCTGCCGAAGGAGAGCAACGGCGTCGTCGTCCTCGACCTCTCGGCCAGCATCTCCACCGACACCTTCGAGCGGATCGGCCAGACGCTCCGACAGCTCGGCTCGACCGACGGCCGCTACGGCCTCGTCGTCTTCTCGGACGTCGCCTACGAAGCCCTCCCACCGGGCACACCGGCCGCGGAGCTGCGGCCGTACGCCCGCTTCTTCACGCTCCCACCCCCGAAGGGCGGCTTTCTCCCCGCTCTCCCCGCGAACCCGTGGACCGACACGTTCTCGGGAGGGACGCGCATCTCGGCAGGCCTCGGCATGGCCCTGCGCCTGATCCGGAACGACCGGCTCGCCCATCCGGCGGCCATCCTCGTCAGCGACCTGAACGACGACCCGGGCGACCTGAAGAGCCTCGCGAGCGTCGCGCTCGCCTACCGGCAGCTCGGAATCCCCGTGCGGATCGTGGCGTTGAACCCCGAGCCCGGCGACCAGCAGCTGTTCGCGAAGCTGCTCGCGGGCGCGGCGACGATCCAGAACGCAACGCTGCCCGGGGAACGCAGCGTCGAGCACGGGCCGCGCATCCCGCCGCTGCTCGGCCTGCTCACCGTGCTCACCGCGGTCGCGCTCGGCGTCAACGAGCTGTGGTCGGCCCGGCTCGCCTGGAGCGCCGCGTGACCCGCACGATCTTCGCCGCCTCGGCGGTCGCGGCCGCCGCGGTGCTGGTCGCGCTCGCGATCGACGCAGGACGGTGGGAGCATTCGGGCTCCCACCGCCCGGCGACCCTTCTCGGCGGCGCCGCAGAGCACGTGCTCGGCACGTCGGACGACGTCGCACTCGGGAAGGCCGTCCAGTCGTTCGTACGAGCGGAGCGCACTCCGTACGGCTTCGACAACGGGCTCCAGCAGTCGCGGGCTCGGACCGAAGCCGAGTCGACGCTCGCGACCGTCGCGTCCGAGACCGGTCGGCGCCAGGCGTCGCAGGCCGACGACCTGCTGGGCGTGCTCGCCTGGGGCGGCACGCAGTCCCCGCCCGGCGTTCTCGACCCCGCCGACCAGGCGGTGCAGGCGTTCACGAATGCCGCCCGCCTCGACCCGACGAACGTCGACGCGGCGTTCAACCTCGAGCTCGCCCTCCGCGCCCTGCAGGCGTCCGGAACCCGGCCGGGAACGAACGCCGGCACGAGCCCGAACGGACTCGGCCGGAGCGGGGCGAGCGCCGGAGCTCCCGGCGAGGGCTACTGATGCTCGCCTTCACGTTCACGTTCCTGACCCCGCTCGCAGCTCTCCTCGCCGTGGCCGCAGCGGTTCCGCTCGTCGCGCTCGCCGTGAGCGGGCGCCGCGTCGACGCGGTGCGCCGCGCCCTGCGGCTCGAGCCCCCGAGCGGCCCGTCCCGTCGCCGGCGCGTGGCCGCCCTCGCCGGCATCGTCGGGCTGCTGGCCGTGGCGGCCATGCAGCCCGTGATCCGGACGCATCGCGGCCTCCAGGCGCGGACGGACGCGCAGCTCTTCGTCGTGCTCGACACGTCCCGCTCGATGGCGGCAGCACCGTCCGCGGCGGCGCCGACGCGGCTCGCGCGCGCCAAGCGGCTCGCAGTCGACCTTGGGGCGCGGTTCGGGGACCTTCCGATCGGCGTCGCGACCTTCACCGACCGGGTCCTGCCCGATCTCTTCCCGACACCGGACCGCGCCGCCTTCGACTCGACCGTCGCGAGCGTCCGGGTCGAGGACCCGCCGCCGCAGAACGTGAGCACCGTCGCGACGACCTTCGACGCACTCGGTGCGCTCGCAACCAACGGCTTCTTCCCGGACGGCGTCCACAGACGTGTCGTCGTGCTGCTGACCGACGGTGAGAGCACGCCGTTCGACGCCGGCACCGTCGCCTCGACCCTCGCGAGCCACGGCGTCCGCCTGGCCGTGATCCGCGTCGGCGGCGGCCGCGACCGCGTGTGGGCCCCGTCGGGCAAGCCGGAGGCCGGATATCGCCCCGACCCGTCCGGCGCGCGCCGGTCGGTCCGCGAGTTGGAGGCCGCGCTCGGCGATCGTCCCGGCGAGAGCACAGCCGGTTTCGTCCGCCGCGCCGTCGGCGCCGGACCGAGCGCGCGGGTCGGGATCGTGACGAGAACGGTGACACTCGCCCCCGTGCCGGCGGTCGCCTCGCTCGTCCTCTTGATCGTCGTCTTCGGACGACCGCCGTCTCGACGGCGCTACCGTTTCGGCGCAGGCCGAGCGAATGAGAGGGTGTCGGCATGAAGAACCTGGTACTCGCACTCGTCTCCGCCGGGCTGCTGCTCCTCGCCGGCGGCGGCGCCGCTGCGTCGAGTCAGTCGTCGGCCGGTGACTGGCTGAGCTTCGGCCGGACGACGGACAACATGCGGCACTCGCCGCTGACCCAGATCACGCCGGCGAACGTGGCGAACCTCGGACGCGTCTACGACATCAACCTGCAGTCGCTGGACAAGGACGTCCGGCGTGGAGAGCAGTCGTATCCGCTCGCGATCGGCGGCACCCTGTACGAGACGACGAACGACGGCCAGGTCTTCGCGCTCGACGGCGCGACCGGCAAGGTGCTCTGGCACTTCAAGCCCGCGAACAGCGGCCTCTTCAAGAACTTCGGCATCGTCGCGAACCGCGGCCTCGCCTACTGCAACGGCGCGCTCTTTCTGCTGACGCTCGACATGCACCTGAACAAGCTCAACCCGAAGACGGGGGCGCTCGAGGGGCGCGTCGCGATCGGCAACGCGGTTCCCGGGGCAGCCTCCAACTACGGCTACTCGGAGACGAGCGCCCCTATCTGCGCCGGCAACCGCGTGATCGCGGGGGCCGCAGGCTCGGAGTACGGCGTGCGCGGCTACGTGATGGCGTGGACCACCGATCTGCGCCCGGCGTGGCCGAACCCGGTGTGGACGATCCCGCCCGAGCGGCAGAGCTGGCGGTCGCAGAGCCGCGTCGTCGGCGGAGGCGCCGTCTGGACACCGGTCACCGTCGATCCCTCCACGAACACGGTCTTCTTCGGAACCGGCTCCGCCACACCGCTCTACTTCCCGCAGCTTCGACCGGGCACCGATCCGCGGAGCGACTCGCTGATCGCAGTCGACCTCAAGACGGGCCGGCTCAAGTGGTGGCGGCAGTTGATCGCGAACAACGAGTGGTCGTACGACGTCGCACAGCCGCCGCTCGTCTACACCGGCAAGGTCGGCGGCAAGGTCCGGCACGTCGTCTCGGTCGCGACGATGGAGGGAGTCTGGTACGCCTTCGACGCGAGCACGGGCCAGCCGTTCTACCAGCGGGTGAAGGTCCTCGACCGGATCGAGCACCCAGCACTTCAGCCCGGCAAGCCGGTCGCCGTCTACCCGTCGAGCATCGGCGGGCTCAACTACTCGCCCGCCTCGTACGACCCGGCGACCGACTACGTGATCAACGCCGCAGCGGAAACGGCAGCGGTCGAGGTCCAGGCCAAGCTGACGCCCAGCCAGAAGAAGAACAAGTTCGTGCTCGGCAGCGTCTTCCTCGGGCTCGAGAACGGGAACTTCGGGCAGCTGCTCCCGGGCTGGCACGACCACGGGTCGGTCAGCGCGATCGACGTCGACACGGGCAAGCGCGTCTGGAAGTTCGAGACGCCGGAGCCCGAGCGGGGCGGCGTCACGACGACTGCGTCCGGCCTCGGCTTCGCGGGCGGTGGTGACGGCGTGCTGCGGGCCTTCGACACGAAGACCGGCAAGGTCCTGTGGACGTTCCAGACCGGCCATCAGATCGCGGCCGGACCGACGATCTTCACGGGCGGCGACGGGAAGGAGTACGTGGCGCTCTCGGTCGGCGGAACGCCGACCTCCTCGAACGGCGGCACCGCCTCCGAGCTCCAGGTCTTCGGGCTCGGCGGGTCGTCGAAGCAGTCGCCTCCCCCGGTGACCAACCGAACGTTCCAACCCTCGACGTCCGCAAGAGCGCCTCTCGTGGTCATCCGCACGACGGCGGAGCCGCGCACCCGAGCGGTCAAGGCGGCCGCACCGTCCGCCCGGATCTCGACGGCCGCGCCGCTCGCCGTTCGCATCTGGGGCGCAAACGCCGCGAACGCCACGCGCGTCAGCGGGCAGCTGCTGCTCGGAGGCAAGCCCGTCAAGGGCGCGGCGATGGAGGTCGACAACTACACCCTCCAGCAGCGCACCAACGCAGCCGGACGCTTCTCCTACCTGGTCGACACGACGATTCCCCGCCGTCACATCGTTCACGCGGTGCGCCTGTCGCATGCCACCGTGGACGGGCGTCCGTTGACGGCCGCGCAGCGGAGGGCGCTCATCCGCGCCTCGGGCGCGTTCGACGTCGGGTACAAGGTGAGCGGCCTGCGCGTGAGCTCGAGCGGCAAGAACGTCGTCGTCACGGGCCGCATCTCCTACGCTGACGGCCGGCCGGCGCCGCCGGTCGTCCTCTACACGTATCAGCTGTCGGGCACGATCACGGACGCCTCCGGGCATCCGGTCGCCGGTGCGACCGTCGTCACACGCACCCAGGACCGCAACTACTGGACGTTCTCGACACCGAGCGACGCCGACGGGCACTACGTCTCCTTCTTCACCGCGTCCGACGCCGCCGGCGAGAACCCGGTCCCGCTGACCGTGCAGGTCGCCTCGGGTGCGACCTCGTATGCCTCGCCGTTCGGGAAGAACGTCGACTTCACGCAACTGCGCAGCGCGACGATGAACATTCGCCTGCCCGCGTCGCCGGCGGCTCCGCTCCAGGTGCCGACCTCGAGCTCGTACGCCGGGGCCGTCTACGAGGGCGTGCTGGTCGGCGTCTCGGCGCGAAACGGCGTCGTCAAGCCGCTCGCGGCCTCGTGGCCGAGCGAGACAGGGGTCTTCCGGCTCGTCCTGCCGGCGACCGTCAAGGGACAGCGGCTGCGCGTCTGGGAGGACTACTCGACGTTCTTCCAGTCGGCGCAGGCGCGCCCGGGCGGCCCGATCGACCTGAGCGCCTGGCCGCACATCCCGCCGGGCGGCCAGCCGCAGGGGCTCGCCACCGTCCAGGGTTGAGAGGAGCGGCGCCGTTTCGTCGCCGCTCCTCCCGGTACTCGAGCGCTACGAGACGGTGAACGACCCCTTCATGAACGCCTTGTGCGGGTCGCACACGAACTTGTAGGCGCCCTTCTTGAGCGTCACCTTCCACGTCACGGTGGTCACCGCGGCGACGCTCGTCGACTTGTTGACCCCTGGGCCGGTCAGGTGAAAGTTGTGGATCTTCGACTTGTCGTGGATCACGATCGTGTACGAGCCCGGCGCGAGCTTCTTCACGGCCGCGCTGCCCGACTTGAGCGTGATCGTGAAACCGGGGCCGACCGTGCCCGTGAGCGTCTTGGACCCGGCCGACGCCGAGCTGCCGAGCACGAGGGCCGCCACGGCCAGGGCGAGCAATGCAGCGATCTTGCGCATCGAGTGAAACAGCCTCCTGATCGATCGGTTCGATGGTCGAGAGCGCGCATCAGGGTAGCGGCGCGCCTCCGGTCGGCAAGTGCGGTTCCAGCGCTACTTCTTCGGGGCGGCGATGACGGCCGTCGTCTTCGCCTGCCCGAGATAGCCCGAGGCGATGACGACGACCTTCTCGCCGCGCCGCCACTGCACGCGGGAGCACGTCCAGGCCCCGCAGCGCTTGTAGTAGGCCGGCACGCCGAACCGCATGACCGCTCTGCCGCCGCTCGAGACCCGGAAGGACGCAGGCACCCTGATGCCGCAGCAGTTCGGCCTGTCGGCCGGCACGAGCACGATCTGCAGGTCGCTGCCGGGACGGAAGCCCGAAGCGACGAACCGCGTCGGCCGGCCCGGGACGATCGACGCCGGGCCCGTCACCGCAGTTGCCTCGGCGGCCGAGGCACCCGCCGTCGCGACAGCTGCACCGAGGCCGAGCCCGAGCAGCGCTGCCGCGAGCGTTCGCCTCATCCGGCGGCCTTCCGTGCGTCCGAGAGGCGTCTGAGCGCCCAGCGCGCGTTTGCGAGCACGACCGCTTTCAGCGCCCCCTCGTTGCTCTTCTGCCCGTACGCCCAAGTGTTGACGACGACGGGGCCGTCGACGAACACGATGTAGCGGGCGAGATAGCCGTTTCCGAGCGCGCGGAGCACGTACGTCGGCTCCGGGAGCCCGGCGACGGTTCTCGAGACGATCTTGTTGGGTCCGGCATTGGGCGGGTACGCCACGAGGTCGGCGAGGGCGTCGGCCCGCTTCTTGAACACGAGGTAGCCGACGAGCGCACCGCCGTTCGTGGTCACGATGGCCCCGGCGGCGTGATGCGCGCGCGAGCCCGGGCTGAGCGGCGTCGCCTGGGGCTTCGAGCCTCGCAGGCTTGCGGGCAGGCTCGCCTGTGGCGGCGCCTTGAGGAGCTGGAGGATCAGCTTGGCCGCGGGCGACAGGTTCTTCGTCGACGGGGCCGTGGTGGTGGCGGTGGTCGTCGTCGTCGTCGTGGTCGTCACGGTGGTGCCGGTGGTGGTGCCCGACGCATCGGTCGACGTCGACCCGCACGCGGCGAGGCCGAGACCGGCGGCCAGGGCGAGGGCTGCGGCGACCGCGGGCCCGAGCCGGGCGAGCCCGCGTTGTGGGTTCGGAGTCATGGAAGAGGGGATTGCGAATTAGTTAACGAAGTGAATATGATCTCGTATCAGATCCGTAAGGGTTCCGTTCCGATGAAGGGGGTTGCCCGTATGCGACTCGCTCGCCGTGGGTCTTTGATGCTAGTCGGCGCCGCCGCGGTGGCCATTGTTGCTGGTTCTCTCGCATCGTCCGCGGGAAGCGCCACGAAAGCAGTGTCCATCACGCCGGCTCCTGCGTTCAGCTCGACCGATCTGTCAACCAACCCGGCTGCGAACTGGATCACCAACGGCGGCGCGGTCAACAACGAGCGGTACTCGACGCTCAACCAGATCACCTCGTCGAACGTGGCCGGCCTGACTCAGGCCTGGCACATCCATCTCAACGGCTCGGGCAAGGCGACGAAGTACTCCGCCGAGGCGACCCCGATCGTCTACGACGGCGTCATGTACATCGCGACCGGGAACGACGACGCCTTCGCGCTCGACGCCACCACCGGCCAGCAGCTCTGGGAGTACCAGTCGCACATCGACCAGACGATCAACACCGCCTGCTGCGGGTGGGACAACCGCGGCCTCGCGATCGGCGGCGGCCTGGTCTACGACGCCCAGCTCGACGGCAACCTGGTCGCGCTCAACCAGCAGACGGGCAGCGTCGTCTGGAAGGTGCCGGTCTTCAACTGGCGCGAAGGCGTGACCCTCACGTCGGCGCCGCTCTACTACAACGGCGTCGTCTACGTCGGTTCGACCGGCGGCGAGTTCGGCTTCCGCGGGAGCGTTACGGCCTACAACGCAACGAACGGGAACTTCCTCTGGCGGTTCTTCACCGTCCCGCAGCCGGGCGACATCGGCGGTCAGACGTGGGCAGCCGGCCCGCTGGGGTTCTCGACCGGCGGTGCGACGGTCTGGAACACGCCGTCCGTCGACCCGGCGCAGAACATGATCGTGTTCACGACCGGCAACGCGGCCCCGTGGTCGAGCCGCGGGCCGGGCCTGAACCTGTTCACCTCCTCGTTCGTGGCGCTGAACGCGACGACGGGGCAGGTGAAGTGGTGGTACCAGGTCGTGCACCACGACATCTGGGACTACGACTGCCCGGCGCCGACGGTGCAGTTCGACGTCTCGATCAGCGGCACGACCCGTCCGGCGATCGCCGAGCCGTGCAAGACCGGCTGGGTGTACGAGCTGAACCGCACAACCGGCAACCCGCTGATCGGGATCCCCGAGGTGAAGGTCCCGCAGGATGAAGTCCAACAACACCTGGGCGACGCAGCCCGAGCCGACCGGTCAGGCCTTCGACAGCCACTGTGCGGTCAAGGCGACGTACAGCGGCAAGCAGGGGAAGATCGGCGGCCACCCGGTGAAGGTGGGCTGCATCTTCGCGCCGTACGACACGAAGCACGCGGCGGCGATGGCGCCCAGCGCGCAGGGCGGGAACGACTGGAACCCGCCGTCGTACAACCCGGCCACGCAGTACATGTACGTCTGCTCGGCCGACTCCGACTTCAGCCTCCTCGGGATACCCGCAGCGACGCTGAACTCGAGCTACATCGCCGGCGCCGGCTTCTTCGGCATCACGTTCGGCGGGATCAAGTTCTACCGCGGCAAGGTGACCGCGATGAACATGACCAACAACCGGATCGCATGGAACGTCAACTGGCACAGCCCGTGCTACTCGGGATCGTTCACGACGGCCGGCAACCTGGTCTTCGCCGGCCAGGTCAACGGCGAGTACGACGCCTTCGACGCGTCGACCGGCAAGAAGCTGTGGAGCTCGAAGCTCGACGCCGGTGTCGCCGCGCCGGGCATGACCTACAGCGTGAATGGCAAGCAGTACGTGGCGATCTACGCGGGCGGCTCGGCCTTCTCGTTCGAGGCGGTCAAGCCGGACACGTTCGTCCACGGCGACAGCGTCTACGTGTTCGCCCTGCCGAACTCGTAAGCGCAGCGTAAAAGGCGGCGGTGGGGCCATGGTTTCCGGCCCCACCGCCCGTATACTTCACCGCGCAAGTTTCATCCCACGAAGCGTTCGAGCGAGGGGGTCTGTGTCCAGAAGAGTTCGGATCGGAGCAGTCGTGGCCACCTTGGGCGCCCTCGCGGCGGCCGCGACGACGGGGTTCCTGGCCGGCCACGCCGGTGCTGCGTCCCCGGCGACCTACACCGCCTCGGCCACGATGAAGCCGAAGGCCGGAAAGGGCAAGGGCGTCTTCAAGGGCACGGTCACGAGCACGACCTCCTCGAGCGGGAAGCTGAGCTGGAAGCTGACCTACTCCGGCCTCAGCGGCCGCGTCACGGGCGTCCAGCTGCGCCAGGGCACCAAGATCCTCGCCCGGCTCTGCATCGCCGCGTGCTCGAGCGGCGTGCATCGCACGCAGACGCTTCGCGGCAAGACGTTCACCGCGGTCAAGGCCGGCAAGACGACCGTCACGGTCGCCACCAGGGCGCACTCGTCGGGTGAGCTCGTCGGCGTGTTGAAGCTCAAGGCGACCGGCGGCGGCGGCGGCACCGTGACCGTCCCGGTGACGGCGGCCGCGATTGCTGCGGGGAAGAAGGCCGCCGAGAAGTACAGCTGCACCGGCTGCCATTCGATCAACGGCTCCAAGTCGACCGGGCCGACCTGGAAGGGCCTCGCCGGCTCGACCGTACATCTGATCGGCGGCGGGACGACGAAGGCGACCGACTCCTACCTGATCGGCGTGATCACCGATCCGGGCAGCCTCAAGGTCGCGGGCTACGACCCGGGCGTGATGCAGGAGGCGATCCCCGCCGGCGAGGTGTCGGACGCGGAGGCGAAGGCGATCGTCGCGTACATCAAATCGCTGAAGTAGGGGAGCAAGATGCGCACTGAACACAAGCTCGCAGCGGCTCTGGCGGTAGGTACTGCAGCGATCTGCGCCGTCATCGCAAACGTGGCGAGCGCGACGACCGGCCCGGCTCCGCACACCGAGGTCAACGTCGTGATCTCCGACAACGCGATCAAGCTCAGCAAGAAGCAGGTGAAGGACGTGACCTTCGTCGACTTCTACGTCCACAACACGGGCAAGCTGAGCCACACGATGGTCATCGGCAGGGAGGAGTCGGTCGTCGTGAAGGCCGGCCAGCGGGTTCACTTCTACGTCGGCTTTCCGGTCTACGGGTGGTATCGCTACCACGTCGGCCTGCACGGGAAGCCGAAGATGAAGGGCCGTTTCCACATCGACTCGCCGCAGCCGCCGGACTAGGGGGAATGCGACCTTGAAGCGTCTCGCACTCACGACCGCCGCCGTGGGCTCGGCCGCTCTCCTCGCGGTCGGTCTGGCCGTCGCACATCCGAACCTCGCTCACGTCAAGCACAAGCCGACTGCGACGATCACGTTCGGAGCGGAAGTATCGGTCAAGGGGAAGTTCTTCAAGAAGGCCGAGAAGGTGACAGTCACGCTCTCGACGACGACGACCAGCGAGAAGTGGACGAGGAAGGGGAAGGCAACCGCCAAGGGGACCTTCGCGGTCAGCTTCGGCCACATCTCGCTGAACTCGTGCGACCAGTACACGCTCAAGGTCGTCGGCTCGATGAAGAGCCGCTACACGACCTCGCATGACCTCGTCCCGTGCTAGCCGCGTTCGCGGTCTAGCGCATCGACCTCTGATCACGGCCGCCGCGGTGTCGGCGGCCGTGATCATCCTCTTCGCCCTCGCGGCTTCAGTACTGCTCGCGCAGCGCGGCCAGACCGCGTCGCGCGGCTGGCCGCTGCCGAACGCCGACCTCGCCGGCACCCGCTCGGCGGCCAGCTCGACGATCGACTCGTCGAACGTGGCGACGCTCGCGCCCGCGTGGCGGTTCCCGCTCCGCGGCTACCAGACCCCTTCAGGCGTCTTCGCCTCCACGCCGATCACGCTCGACGGCCGCGTCTACATCCAGGACCTGGACAGCGACGTGTTCGCACTCGACGAGAGCACAGGACGCCTGGTGTGGAAGACGCACGTGCGGCAGGTCAGCGGCGGGCCGAACGGGCTCTCGGCCGCCGACGGCCGGATCTACGGGAACACGAGCCGCGGCACCTTTGCGCTCGACCAGGCGAGCGGGAAGGTGCTCTGGCGCCGGAGGCTCGTCCGGGAGGCGAACCAGACCGTCGACATCGCACCGCAGGTCGCGAACGGGCTCGTCTACACCAGCACCGTCGGCCTGCTCCCGGGCGGGAAGGGGGTCGTCTACGCGCTCGACGCCGCCACCGGCCGGGTGCGCTGGCGCTTCGCCACGATCCTCGGTGAGTGGGCCGTCCCGGGAAAGGCGGCGGGCGGCGGCGCCTGGTGGCCGGCATCGGTGGCGACGGACGGGACGGTCTACGTCGGGACGGCGAATCCGGTCCCGTGGGGCGGGACGCCGGCGCTGCCGAACGGCGCGGCGTACCGTGGTCGCGCTCTGTATACGGACTCGCTGCTCGCGCTCGACGGCGCCACCGGGTCGCTCGAGTGGTACCGGCAGGCGACGCCCCACGACGTTCGCGACTACGACTTCTCCGCCTCGCCGATCCTCGCCGACCAGGAGATCGCCGGGGCGACCCGGTCCGTCGTCTACGGCGCGGGCAAGGCAGGAGTCGTCTATGCCCTCGACGGGAGAACCGGACGCGTCTACTGGAAGCACGCCGTCGGCTTGCACAGAAACGACCTCGGTCCGCTCCCAGATCAGCGCGTCCTCGTCTGCCCGGGCCTCTACGGCGGGGTGGAGACGCCGATGGCCTACGCGGACGGCCGGGTGTTCGTGCCGGTCGTGGATCTCTGCATGCACGGCAGCGCGACCGGCTATGAGCCGCTGCAGGACGTCGACATCGCCGCGCGCGGGCGCGGCGAGCTGACTGCGCTCGACGCCGCGACGGGCCGGCAAATCTGGACGGTCCACTTTCGCGTGCCCGTCTTCGCGTGCGCGACTGTTGCGACCGACGTCGTCTTCACGGCGACCTTCGACGGGCACGTCTACGGGCTCGCTGCGAAGGACGGACGAGTCCTCTGGCAGGCGAAGCTCCCGGCGGCGGTGAACGCCTGTCCCTCCGTCGACGGCGACGAGCTTTTCGTCGGGGCGGGAGCGGACTTCTCCACGCTCACGAACGAGCGCTACGAGCTCGTCGCCTTCCGGCTCCCGCGCTAGATCACGGAGTCACGCCGTCGATCAGCGTGTCGAGCGGGCCCCAGAACGCATTCTCGGCAGCGGTGTCCACCCGGAGCGGCGCGCTGTGGATCGCCGCCAGGGAAGCGCTCGAGTGCACGACCTGGATGCGGGCGAGCCCGGCGGCACGCCCCGACAGGTAGCGGCGCACGGCCCGGACGCTCGCCGGCCCCGCGGCACGGTCGCGGTCCCCGACCTGCACGAGCACGTGCACGCGTGAGCCGAGCTTCTCGGTCGGCAAGGGCGCCAGCGCGTTGACGACCGGAAAAACGGTGTCGACCGCGACCGGCGGCGGAAAGCCCCATTCATGCGCCCTGGCGGCGAGCGTCAAGGCGAGTGTCCCTCCCGAGCCGAAGCCGGCAGTGATCAAGGGAACGGCGGCTGCTCGGTTACGATCGAGGCCGAACGACGTCTTGCGCACGAACGCGAGCCCGGCAGCCACTCCGGCCCGAAGGCCGCCGAGGTTGCGGGCATTGGCGGCATGGGGGCTGAGCTGGTAGCGGGGAAAGACGACCGCGCACCCGTGTCTGAGCACCGTGTAGTCGAGCCACGAGGTGTAGCGGGCCGGTGAGAGGTCGCCGTCGTCGTGGACGAACGCCAGGACGCAGTCCGGCGGCTCTTCCGGCAGGAAGACCCAGGCCTCGCGGGCGCCGGAGCCGACGTCGACCAGCCGGATGATCGCACTGGCCGGCGCCGCCGCGGACACCGGAGCGAGAACGAGCGCAATGAGGACGGTCGCGAGCCCGACACGGAGATGCATCGGGGGGAGCCTATCGCTCCCCCGCTCTACACTCGTTCCGTGACCGACCGGCTGTCGAGAAGGTCGCTGCTCCAGCGCGCGGGCCTGGCCGCTCTCGGCGCCACCGGCGTCTACGGCTCGGTCGAAGCTCTCACCACCCCACCTGCGCGGGCTGCCGCGGGCACGCTCAAGGCGCTGCCCGAGCAGCATCTCCTGCAGGGAACACGCGTCGTCGTCGACGACGGCGTGCTCGTGAACGTCCCGCCGCTCCATCACCAGGTCGTGACGGCCGAGCTCAGGGTCGGGAAGAGCCCGGCCGAGCTGCGAACGGCGCGCGAGACGCTCGAGCGCGCGCTCTCGGAGATCGAACAACGGCACGCCCCGACGCCTGAAGGGCTCGGGATCGTCGTCGCGTGGGGCACGCCGTACTTCCGCCGCTACGTGCCGCGCCTCCGCGGCGTCGGCTACCCGGCCTACCTGCCGGTCGATCATGTCGCCTCGCGAGCTGCGCGGAAGACCGTGCCCGCCCTCTTCGACATCGACCGGTTCCCGAGCGATCCCACTGCAACACGTCTCGAGCGCAACGACCTGTGCGTCGTGCTGCAGAGCGATGTCCTGTCGCACATCACCGCCGAGTCAGAATTCCTGTTCAAGGAGCTGTCCGGCCTCATGCGCATCACGAGCGTGCGGCGAGGATTCGTCGGCGGCGGCTTCGAGGGGCAGGAGAGTCTCCCCAAGCGGATGGCGATGCGAGCCGGTGTCCCCGGTGCCTCGCTGATACCGGACCGGGCGCAGCTCTACCTCGGCTTCACGTCGACGCAGCGCGCCTCGCTCGGGCCCGATCGAATCGCGAACCTCGAGACGCTTCCGGGACTGACCGACCAGTGGCCGAACGGCTATTTCCGGCACGGCACGACGCTGCACCTCTCACACCTGTACGAAGACGTCGAGCTCTGGTACCGCACGAACTTCTTCGTCGACCGGGTCTGGCTCGCAACCGACCTCTCGCGGGCGGCCAACAACGTCTTCGAGGGCACGCTGACGCTGCCGGAAGGCCCCGGCAACGTGCAGACGGAGCACCTCGTCGAGGAGTTCGCGACGGATCCCGACAATGGGCTCGTCGGCCACAGCGCGTCGATGCAACCGGTCAACCGGCTGTTCGCAGCGATCGTCGACAACTACGGGACCCCGCGCCCGCGGGGGACGGCGATCCTGCAGCGTGTCGATTTCAACACCCTGGACAACCCGTTCTACTGGAGCGCCAGGCCCGCGGCCGACGGGCATTCGGCGACTCCCGCCACGGGGATGCACTTCCTCGCCTTCGCCCCGACCACCGACCTCTTCCGGCGCATGCGGCTCGCGATGGACGGCCGCTATGCGGACGGCGTGACGCTCCCGATCCCGGCGCGCTCGCCCCGAATGGGGCTGAACGGCGTGCTCGCGGCCACGCACCGTCAGCAGTTCCTCGTGCCGCCGCGGCGCAGCCGCTCGTTTCCGCTCAGCGAACTGCTCTGACGGGAGAGAGGCCGGTGCCGGGCACGTGCCCGGCACCGGCAGTTCATCTACCTCAGTCGTCGAGCGGGCTGTCGACCTCGGGGACCTCCTCGGCCTCGCCCGCATCGTGCGAGTGGCTCGAGTCGGAGCCCGGCTCGCCGCCGAAGCTCATCCCGAGCGTCCCGAACTCGCCGACCGAGCCGCCGTCCTGGCCGATCTCCTCGAGCGCCTGCAGGAGCGCGTCGCGCTCGTACGCCTCGCGCACGATCGGCTCGGACGGGGAGATCTCGATCGACCGGTAGCGCTTGAGCCCGGTGGCGGCCGGGATCAGCTTGCCGATGATCACGTTCTCCTTCAGCCCGAGCAGGCGGTCGACCTTGCCCTCGATCGACGCGTCGGTGAGCACCTTCGTCGTCTCCTGGAACGATGCCGCCGACAGGAACGACTCGGTGGCGAGCGACGCCTTGGTGATGCCGAGGATGAGCGGCTCGTGGGTCGCGAGCTCGCCCTTCGCCTTCTTCACCCTGCCGTTCTCGCGCTCGAGCACGACCCGGTCGACGAGCTGGCCCGGCAGGAGGTCGGTCTCGCCCGCCGACTCGACGCGGACCTTCTTCAGCATCTGCCGCACGATCAGCTCGATGTGCTTGTCGTGGATCTCGACGCCCTGGCCCTTGTAGACCTTCTGCACCTCGCCGACGAGGTACAGCTCGGTCTCGGTCGGCCCCTTGAGCGCGAGCAGGTCGGCCGGGTTCTGCGAGCCCTCGTTGATCGCGTCGCCGGGCTCGACGACCCCGCCGTTCGTGACGAGCAGGCGGGTTCGCCGCGGCAACTGGTACTCGACGGGATCCGCGAGCTCACCGTCCTTGCCGAGCTCCGTCGGGTTGATCGTCACCTTCGGCCCACGCTCACTGGGCTCGACCTCGATCCGCCCGGCGACCTCAGCCAGCACGGCGGCACCCTTCGGGTTCCGCGCCTCGAAGATCTCCACGACGCGCGGGAGGCCGTGCGTGATGTCCGAGCCGGCGACGCCGCCGGTGTGGAACGTCCGCATCGTCAGCTGCGTGCCGGGCTCGCCGATCGACTGCGCGGCGATGATGCCGACCGCGTCGCCGATCTCGCACATCTCGCCCGTCGCCGGGAAGATGCCGTAGCAGGTCTTGCAGACCCCGGTCTCGGCGCGGCACTTCAGCACCGACCGGACGGGGACCTCGAGCTCGTCGCCGAGCTCCGCCGCGAGCTCCTCGAGCATCCCGAGCGTGACCACCTGGCCCCGCTCGGCGAGCACGGTCTTGCCGGGCTTGCCGGAGGCGAGCGGACGGCGGACGTCGTCTCCCAGCACGCGACCGAGCAGGGACTTGTTGAACCCCTCCGGGGTGCGTAGCGGGAGCAGGATGTAGTCCTCCGTCCTGCAGTCCTCCTCGCGAACGATCACGTCCTGCGAGACGTCGACGAGGCGGCGGGTCAGGTACCCCGAGTCCGCCGTGCGGAGCGCCGTGTCCGCGAGGCCCTTGCGGGCGCCGTGGGTCGAGATGAAGTACTCGAGCACCGACAGGCCCTCCATGAAGTTGGCCTTGATCGGGCGCTCGATGATCTCGCCCTTCGGGTTGGCCATCAGGCCGCGCATGCCGGCGAGCTGACGGATCTGCTTGAACGATCCCCGCGCGCCGGAGTTGGCCATCATGAACACCGGGTTCAGCTCGTTGAAGTTCTCCTGCATCGCGTCGGCGACCGTGTCGGTGGCCTCCGTCCAGATGTTGACGATCGTCTCGTGCCGCTCGTCGTCGGTGATCAGGCCCATGTCGTACTGGCGATGGACCTCCTCGACGCGCTTCTCGTACCCGCCGAGGATCTTCTCCTTCTCGGGCGGGATGACGATGTCGTTCTTCGAGATCGTCACGCCGGCACGCGTCGCGTAGCGGAAGCCGAGCGTCTTGATCGTGTCGAGCACCGGCGCCAGCGTGTGCGCGCCGTAGCGGTCGGACAGCGACAGGACGTACCGGTCGGTGTCGGGCTTCGCGAGCGTCTGGTTGACGAAGTCGTACTCGAGCTCCTCGTCGGGCGGCAGCAGCTCGTCGAGCGCCCGGTAGACCGCCGAGTTGAAGAGAACCCGGCCGGGCGTCGTCAGGTAGAGCACACCGTCGAAGCGGAACTCGATCGGATCCTGCAGCCCGACGCTCCGCATCTCGAGCGCGACCTCGATCTCGTCGGCCGAGTCGAAGCGCCGCGGGCGCGGGTTTAGCTCGGACGGCTCGGTCGCCTGCAGGTCGTGCTCGGAGTACGTGAGGTAGTACATCCCGAGCACCATGTCCTGCGTCGGCGTCGCGAGCGGACGGCCGCTCGCCGGGGAGAGGATGTTGTTCGAGGACAGCATCAGGATGCGGGCCTCGGCCTGCGCCTCCGCCGACAGCGGCAGGTGCACGGCCATCTGGTCGCCGTCGAAGTCGGCGTTGAACGCGTGGCACACGAGCGGGTGGACCTGGATCGCCTTGCCCTCGACGAGCACGGGCTCGAACGCCTGGATGCCGAGTCGGTGCAGCGTCGGCGCCCGGTTCAGGAGCACCGGATGCTCGGCGATCACCTCCTCGAGCACGTCCCAGACCTCGGGCGTCATCGAGTCGACGTACTTCTTCGCCGCCTTGATGTTCTGCACCGACTTGCGCTCGACGAGCCGGCTCATGATGAACGGCTTGAAGAGCTCGAGCGCCATCAGCTTCGGCAGGCCGCACTGGTGCAGCCTGAGGTTCGGCCCGGCGACGATCACCGAGCGGCCCGAGTAGTCGACGCGCTTGCCGAGCAGGTTCTGGCGGAACCGGCCCTGCTTGCCCTTGAGCATGTCGGAGAGCGACTTCAGCGGCCGGTTGCCGGGGCCGGTGACCGCGCGGCCGCGACGGCCGTTGTCGAACAGCGCGTCCACGGCCTCCTGCAGCATCCGCTTCTCGTTGTTGACGATGATCTCCGGCGCGCCGAGGTCGAGCAGGCGCTTGAGCCGGTTGTTGCGGTTGATCACGCGCCGGTACAGGTCGTTCAGGTCGGACGTCGCGAACCGGCCGCCGTCGAGCTGCACCATCGGGCGCAGCTCCGGCGGGATCACCGGCACGGCCTCGAGGATCATCCAGTCGGGCTTGTTCTCGGACTTGATGAACGCGTTCACGACCTTGAGCCGCTTGATCGCCCGCTGCTGCTTCTGCCCCTTCGACGTCTTGATCGTGTCGCGGAGCGACGCCGCCTCGAGGTCGAGGTCGAGGTCGCGCAGCAGGTCGCGGATCGACTCCGCCCCCATGCCGCCGCGGAAGTAGACGCCGAAGCCGTACGGCGAGCCGAAACGGTCCTTGAGCTCGCGGAACAGCTGCTCGTCGTTGACGACCATCTTCGGCTCGAGGTCGCGGAACAGCTGCCACGTCTGCTCGAGGCGCCGCACCGAGTCGACGGCCGCCTCGCGGGTGTCCTCGCGGCGGGACTCGATGTCGAGGTACATCTCGCGGACCTTGAGCGCCCACTGCACGATCGCGTCGAGATCCTCCTTCTGGATCTTCCCGTCCGTGCGGAGGCACAGGTCGTTGGCCAGCTCGCGGATGTCCTGGCTCTGCTCCCAGCCGTCCACGACGTCCTTGAGCAGGCCGTTGCCGAGGTCGCGCGCCTTCTCGATGTTCTTCTGGTCGATGCCGGCGACGAGCCCGGTGTCGTCCTCGTGGACGTCCGTGCCCTCGAGCTGGGCGTCGACGACGCGGTGGATGTGCTTGGTGATCGCGCCCTTCTTCGCCCCGGTCGCCTTCTCGAGGTCCTTCTCGAGCGGGGCGATCGCCGCGAGGATCTGCTCGGCTGCGGCGGCGACCTGCTCGAGCTCGCGCGGCGTGAGCTTGCGGTCCTCGCGGATCGCCGCATTGCGGACGAGCTCGCGGATCTTCTTCGAGTCCTCGGTCGTGATCTGCGGGACGAGCTCGACGAAGAGCCCGCTCACGAGCTTGCGCGCGTCCTCAAGCGTGGGGAGCGCCTGCTCCTCCGCCCAGGTGGCGAGCCCGCGGGTCCAGAAGTCGTCGTCCTCGTCGAAGCCCTTCTCGGCGCCGTTCGCGAAGTAATCGCGGCGGCGCTTGAGCCGCTTCTCGAGGTCTGCGAGCTGCTCGTCGCGGTCGACGTAGATCCGCTCCGACTCGGCCTTGACCTTGTCCTCGAGCCCGTTCAGGTCCTTCGCGCGCGCCTCGTTGTCGACGTTCGTGACGATCGACGCGGCGAAGTACAGGACCTTCTCGAGCTCGCGCGGGGCGATGTCGAGCAGGTACCCGATACGGCTCGGGACGCCCTTGAAGAACCAGATGTGCGAGACGGGAGCGGCCAGGTCGATGTGCCCCATGCGCTCACGGCGCACCTTCTGGCGGGTCACCTCGACGCCGCAGCGCTCGCAGATGATGCCCTTGTAGCGGACGCGCTTGTACTTGCCGCAGTAGCACTCCCAGTCCTTGGTGGGCCCGAAGATCCGCTCGCAGAACAGGCCGTCGCGCTCGGGCTTGAGCGTGCGGTAGTTGATCGTCTCCGGCTTCGTGACCTCGCCCGACGACCAGTCGCGGATCTGCTTGCTCGACGCGAGACCGATCCGGATCGCGTCGAACTCGTTGATGTCGATCAAAAGTGTTTCGCCTCTTTCTTCTCGATCGTCGGTACTCAGTCGTCCAGTTCGATCTCGTCGCCGGCCCCGACGGGAGCATCGAGCTCGTCGTCGGCCGGCTGCTCGTCGAGCTCGACCGCGGCCAGGTCCTCCAACGACTCGTCGGCCGGCAGCTGCAGCTCGCCGTCCGAGTCGACGCGGTCCTGGCCTTCGTCGACCTCCTGCGCGGTCGGCTGCCGGGCGGCCGCACGCAGCGAGCCGGGCGAGAGGTCGATGCCGAGCTCCTCCGCGGCACGAAGCAGCTCGTCGTCCTCCTCCCGGACCTCGACCTCGCCGCCGTCCTCGGAGATGACGCCGACGTCCAGCGCCAGCGACTGCATCTCCTTGAGCAGCACCTTGAACGACTCCGGGATCGACGGCTCGGCGATGTTCTCGCCCTTGACGATCGCCTCGTACGCCTTCACGCGGCCGACCGTGTCGTCGGACTTGATCGTGAGCATCTCCTGGAGGGTGTAGGCGGCGCCGTACGCCTCCAGCGCCCACACCTCCATCTCGCCGAAGCGCTGGCCGCCGAACTGCGCCTTGCCGCCCAGCGGCTGCTGGGTGACGAGCGAGTACGGCCCGGTCGAGCGCGCGTGGATCTTGTCGTCGACGAGGTGGAGCAGCTTGAGGATGTACATGTAGCCGACCGTCACTTCCTGCTCGAACGGCTCGCCGGTGCGGCCCGAGAACAGGCGGGCCTTCCCCGACGCCCGCCGGCCGGCCGGCGCCTTCGGGTCGAGCACGAACTTGATCGGGCTGTCCTCCCTCGACGCCCATTCGAGCAGCGCGTTGTCGACGTCCTCGACGGTCGCCCCGTCGAAGACCGGCGTCGCGACCGGCGTCGGCTTCGGCGCGTTGATGACGCGGCTCGCCGTCCCGTTCACGACCTCGACTCCGTCGCCTTCGAACACGCCGTGCGCCGCGGCCCACCCGAGGTGGGTCTCGAGGATCTGGCCGATGTTCATCCGGCTCGGCACGCCGAGCGGGTTCAGCAGGATGTCGACCGAGCGCCCGTCCTCGAGGAACGGCATGTCCTCCTCGGCGACGATCTTCGAGATGACGCCCTTGTTGCCGTGGCGGCCCGCGAGCTTGTCGCCCTCCGAGATCTTCCGCTTCTTCGCGACGTAGACGCGGACGAGCTCGTTGACGCCCGGCGACAGGTCGTCGCCGCCGTCGCGCGAGAACGTCTTCACGTCGATCACGACGCCGCCCTCTCCGTGCGGGACCTTGAGCGAGGTGTCCCTGACCTCGCGTGCCTTCTCCTTGAAGATCGCGCGGATCAGCTTCTCCTCGGCCGTCAGCTCGGTCTCGCCCTTCGGCGTGACCTTGCCGACCAGCAGGTCGCCCGAGCCGACCTCGGCGCCGACGCGGACGATGCCCCGGTCGTCGAGGTTGCGCAGCGACTCCTCCGAGCGGTTCGGGATGTCGCGGGTGATCTCCTCGTCGCCGAGCTTCGTCGAGCGGGCGTCGATCTCGTACTCGTGGATGTGGATGGAGGTGAGCACGTCCTCCTTGACGAGCCGCTCCGAGAGCACGATCGCGTCCTCGAAGTTGAAGCCCTCGAACGGCATGAACGCGACGAGCAGGTTCGCGCCGAGCGCCAGCTCGCCGTGATCGGTCGAAGAGCCGTCGGCGAGCACCGCCCCGGCCTCGACCCGGTCGCCCTGGCGGACGATCGGCTTGTGGTGGATCAGCGTCCCCTGGTTGGAGCGCATGAACTTCGTCAGGTCGTACTCGTCCCGGGTGCCGCGTCCCTCGACCACGATCCGGGTCGCGTCGAGCTCGACCACCGTGCCCGGCTGCTTCGAGACGACGACGTCGCCCGAGTCGACCGCCGCGCGATGCTCCACGCCGGTGCCGACGAGCGGCGCCTGCGGGATCATCAGCGGCACGGCCTGCCGCTGCATGTTCGCGCCCATCAGCGCGCGGTTCGCGTCGTTGTGCTCGAGGAACGGGATCATCGCCGTCGCCACCGACACGATCTGGGCCGGCGCGACGTCCATGAAGTCGACGTCCTTGGCGGTCGCGATCACGGCCTCGCCCTCGGCCGAACGGCAGAGCACCTGGTCGTGCAGGAACTTGCCGGTCTTCTCGTCGACGGGCTCGGACGCCTGCGCGATCGTGAACAGCGCCTCCTCGGCGGCGTCGAGATAGATGATCTCGTCCGTCACCTTGCCGGAGACGACCTTGCGGTAGGGCGTCTGGATGAAGCCGAACTCGGAGACGGTCGCCATCGATGCGAGCGAGCCGATCAGGCCGATGTTCGGGCCTTCCGGCGTCTCGATCGGGCACATGCGGCCGTAGTGCGTCGGGTGCACGTCGCGCACCTCGATCGGCGCCCGCTCGCGGGTCAAGCCTCCCGCCCCCAAGGCGCTCAAGCGCCTTCTATGTGTCAGCCCGTCGAGCGAGTTGGTCTGCTGCATGAACTGCGACAGCTGCGAGGAGCCGAAGAACTCCTTGAGGGCTGCCACTACCGGACGAATATTGATGATCGTCTGCGGCGTGATGGTGTCCACGTCTTCCGTGGTCATCCGCTCGCGGACGACCCGCTCCATGCGGTAGAGGCCGACCCGGAACGCCTCCTGGATCAGCTCGCCGGTGGTGCGGAGACGGCGGTTGCCGAAGTGCTCGTACTCGTCGAGCTCCGTGCGAATCGGATCGCGCGAGAGGACGATCGCGTCGGCCGCGAAGTCCTTCGACTCGTCGGGCACTCCGATCGCGTGCGGCAGCGCGACGAGCTTCTGGACGAGCGCGAGGATGTCCTGGGTCGTGAGGACCCGGACCGACTCGGGCACGTCGACGCCGAGGCGCTGGTTCAGCTTGTAGCGTCCGACCTTCGTCAGGTCGTAGCGCTTCGGATCGAAGAAGAGCGAGCGCAGCAGGTTGCGGCTGTTGTCGAGCGTCGGCGGCTCGCCCGGCCGCTGCTTCTTGAAGACCTCGATCAGCGCCTCTTCCTCGCGCGTCGTCGGGTCCTTCTCGAGGGTATTGCCGATGAAGTGCGAATTGTCGAAGAGCGCGAGAATGGCCTCGTTCGTGGACGTGTCCAGCTGGAAGCCGGTGGTCGGGTCCTCGGCCGGGAGCGCCCGCAGCAGCGTCGTGATCGGCAGCTTGCGCTTCCGGTCGATGCGGGCGTAGACGACGCCCTTCTTGTCGATCTCGAGCTCGAGCCACGAGCCGCGGCTCGGCATCAGGTTGGCGGTGAAGACCTGCTTGCTCGCGTCCTTCGGCTCCATCAGGTAGGCGCCGGGCGACCGCACGAGCTGCGTGACGATCACGCGCTCGGTGCCGTTGATGATGAACGTACCCCACTCGGTCATCATCGGGAAGTCACCCATGAACACCGTCTGCTCGCGGATCTCGCCCGTCTCCTTGTTGACGAAGCGGACGGTCATCGAGAGCGGGGCCTGGTAGGTCAGGTCCTTCTCGCGGCATTCCTGGATGGAGAACTGGGGCTCCCCGAACCGGTACTCGCCGAACTCGACGGCGAGCGTGCCGGTGTAGTCCTCGATCGGGGAGATGTCGTCGATCGTCTCGCGGAGGCCCTCCGACAGGAACCAGTCGAAGGACTCCCGCTGGATGTCGATCAGGTTGGGGAGGTCGAGGACGTGCTTGAGACGTGAGAACGACTTGCGCGCGCGAGGCGCTGTGACCGTCTTGGCCAAGTAGAACAGCCTCCCTTAGTGGCTATGAGGTGCGAAGCGGTGCAGCAGAAGCGGCGAAGAGGCGCAGATGCGATGTCCGGACGTTCGGCGCGAACCCCCCACGGTAGCGGAAGCGGCCCTCGAGCCGCAAGGCACACGGCGAGGGCCCGTCGGGCCGACCGGAGAACGGTAGCACAGACGAACGGCTTGGCACCTGGCGAAAACGGCGCCCTCCGGTGCCTGGCCCCGGGGCCTTCTAGACTCGCCGCCATGCCGGCGTGCGCGGCCTGCGGGCACGAGAACCGGCCGGGCGCCCGGTTCTGCGACGCCTGCGGGACGCCCCTCGCCGCCCCGGCGGCGGCCGCCGGCGAGCAGCGCAAGACGGTGACCGTGCTCTTCTGCGACGTCACCGGCTCGACGGCGCTCGGCGAGCAGCTCGACCCCGAGTCGCTGCGGGCCGTGATGGCGCGGTACTTCGAGCTCGCCCGGGCCGTCGTCGAGCGCCACGGCGGCTCGGTGGAGAAGTTCATCGGCGATGCCGTCATGGCCGTGTTCGGCGTGCCCGTGCTCCACGAGGACGACGCCCTCCGCGCCGTGCGGGCGGCAGCCGAGCTCCGCGACCGCCTTCAGGGCCTGAACGACCGCCTCGAGCGGGACTACGGGACGCGGCTCGAGCTCCGGATCGGGGTCAACACCGGCGGGGTCGTGACGGGCACGGCCGAGCGTCTGGCCACGGGGGACGCCGTCAACGTCGCCGCGCGGCTCCAGCAGGCGGGCCGTCCGGGAGAGATCCTGCTCGGCCCGCAGACCGAGGCGCTCGTCCGCGATTCGGCACTGCTGGAGCCGCTCGCACCGCTCGAGCTGAAGGGGAAGGCGGCCGCGGTGGCGGCGTTCCGCCTCGTCTCGGTGGCGTCGACCACCCCGCCGCCGCGCTTCGGCGCAGCGATGGTCGGGCGGGCGCGCGAGCTCGACCGCCTCCGGGCGGCGATGGCGCAGGCGGTCACGGACGGCTCGTGCCAGCTCTTCACCGTGCTCGGGGCCGCCGGGGTCGGCAAATCGCGGCTGTCGTACGAGTTCCTGGCCGGCCTCGCGGGCACGACGATCGTCCGCGGCACCTGCCTGCCGTACGGCGAGGGGATCACGTACTGGCCGGTGGTCGAGATCCTGAAGCAGCTGCTCGGCCCCGATCCCGACCGGCGGCTCGCCGAGCTCGGCCTCGACGGCGGCTCGGGGCGTGCCCTGCAGGCCCTGCTCGGCGAGCGCAGCGACCAGACGTCGGCGGAGGAGATCGCCTGGGCCGTGCGCCGGCTGCTCGAGGCCGAAGCCGCCCGGACACCGCTGGTCGTGGTGCTCGACGACATCCACTGGGGCGAGGACGCCTTCCTCGACCTGGTCGACCACGTGGCCGACCTGAGCCGCGACGCGCCGATGCTGCTGCTCTGCATGGCCCGGCCCGAGCTGCTCGACCACCGGCCGAACTGGGGCGGCGGGAAGCTCAACGCCACGACGGTGCTGCTCGAGCCGCTCGCCGCCGCCGACGCCGACGCGCTCGCCGGGGCGCTCCTCGACGGTATCCAAGTGGACGACGGGCTGCGGGCGCGCATCCTCGAGGCGGCGGAGGGCAACCCGCTCTTCGTCCAGGAGATGGCCGGCCTCGTCCGCGACTCGCCGGGCGCAGACGTGACCGTGCCGCCGACGATCCACGCCCTGCTCGCGGCCCGCCTGGACCAGCTCGACCCGACCGAGCGCGGCGTGCTCGAACGCGGCTCGGTCGAGGGCCGCGTCTTCCATCGCGGCGCGGTGCAGGCCCTCTCATCATCCGAGGCCGAGCTGGGCGGTCCGCTGACTGCGCTCGTGCGGCGGGAGCTCGTGCGCCCCGACCGCGCCCAGCTGCCGGGAGAGGACGCCTATCGCTTCCGCCATCTGCTCATCCGCGATGCGGCCTACGACGCGCTCCCGAAATCGACGCGCGCCGAGCTCCACGAGCTCTTCGCGACCTGGATCGGCGAGCACGGCGGCGGCCTGGTCGAGCTCGACGAGGTGGTGGGCTACCACCTCGAGCAGGCCTACCGCTACCGCGCGGAGCTCGGGCCGGCGGGCGAGCACGGCCGCGCGCTCGCAAACCGCGCCGCGGAGCGCCTGGCCGCCGCCGGCCGGCGGGCGGGCGGCCGTGGCGACCTGCGCGGGACGGTCAGCCTGCTCGGCCGCGCCGAGCAGCTGTTCGCGCCCGACGATCCGCGCCGGCTGGCCGTGCTGCCGGCGCTCGGCCGTGCGCTCCAGGACCGCGGGGACTGGGACCGTTCGCGCGCGGTCCTGTCCGACGCGGTGTCACGCGCGCAGGCAACCGGCGACCGGCGCACCGAGGCCGATGCGCGCGTGACGCTCGCCCACCTCGAGACGTTCACGGATGCGCTGCTCGGCCACGACGAGGTCCGCGCACTGCTCGCCGAGCCGCTCCGCGTGTTCGAGGAGCTCGGCGACGAGGCGGGCCTCGGCCGGACCCTCGGTCTCGCCGGGCAGCTCCGCTTCTGGGCCGGGGACTCGGCGAACGCGATCCGCGACCTGGAGCGGGCTGCGGCCCACGCGCGGGCCGCGGGCGACCGCCAGCAGGAGAGCCAGAGCCTCGGCTACATCGTGATCGCCTCGGTGCACGGCTCGACGCCGGTCGACCAGGCGCTCGAGGTCTGCAGGCAGGCTCGGTCGTACGTCGACGGCGAGCCTCGTCTCCAGGTGGCGTCGCTGCGCGGCGAGGGGAACCTGCACGCGATGGCCGGCAGGATCGACGAGGCTCGCGCGTCGATCGCGGCGGCGCTGGCGCTCGCGCAGGAGGCCGGCCTGAACGTGATGGTGGCAAGCGTGGGAACGGAAGCCGGCCGGCTGGAGGCCTTCGCCGGTGACCCGGTCGCGGCCGAGCGGATCGCCCGCCCCGGGCTCGACGAGCTCGAACGGATCGGCAACCGCGGGCACTGGGTGACGGCGGCGATCACGGTTGCAGACGCCCTCTTCGATCAGCACCGGCTCGACGAGGCCGAGGCGGTCGTCGACCAGGTGGACGCGTGGGCGATGCAGGACGACTCGGACCCGCAGGTCGGGTGGCGCCGCATCAAGGCGAAGATCCTGGCGACGCGCGGTGAGCTCGATGCCGCCGAGCGCCTCGCCGGCGAAGCGGTGGCGATCGCGTCGCGGACCGACTACCTCGAGAACCACGCGCTCGCACGCGCCGACCTCGCCTACGTGCTCGGGCTCGCGGGCCGGGCCGACGAGGCACGGGCCGAGCTGCGAGAAGCGCTCGCTCTCGCGGAGCGGAAGGGAATCGTCCCGCTCGCCGCCCGCATCCGGGCCGCCCTCGACGGGCTGGTGCCTGGCACCTAGGGGCCAGGCACCAGCCCGGAGCGGTCGTTACTTGAGCTCGACCGTGGCGCCCGCCTCTTCGAGCTGCCCCTTGATCTGGTCGGCCTCCTCCTGGTTCACGCCCTCCTTGACGGGCTTCGGAGCCGAGTCGACCAGGTCCTTGGCCTCCTTGAGGCCGAGGCCGGTGACCGCGCGGACGACCTTGATCACCTGGATCTTCTGGCCGCCCGCCGCGGTGAGGACGACGTCGAAGGAGGTCTTCTCCTCCACGGCCGCCGCACCGTCGCCGGCGACCGCGCCCCCGGCCGCCACCGCGACCGGAGCGGCGGCCGTGATGCCCCACTCGTCCTCGATCTTCTTCTTGAGCTCGACCAGCTCGAGCACCGTCATGCTCCCGAGCTGCTCGAACACCGTGTCGACTGCTGCCATCGTCATGCCTCCTGGTCTTCGGTGGATTCCTGCGATTCCTGTTCGTCGGCCGCGGGCTCTTCGACCGCGACGGGCTCCTCGGCCGCCGCGGCCTCCTCGGGCTCCGGCGCTGCCGTCGCCGCCTCCCGCATCGAGCTGCTCGATGCGCGCGTCGATCAGCCCGACCAGCTCCTGGACGGGCGCGTTGACGAGCGCGAGCAGGCTCGTGAGGGGTGCGATCACCGCGCCGAGCACCTGGCCGCGGAGCACCTCGAGCGACGGGAGCTTCGCGAGCTCCTCGACCTCGCCGGACGAGATCGTGCGGCCCTGCATGATGCCGCCGCGGATCTCGAGCACCTTGGTGTCGCGGGCCGAGTCGGCGAGCGCCTTCGCCACCGCCGCCGGGTCGCCGTCCGACTCGACGAACGCGATCGCGGAGGGCCCGTCGAGCAGCGCGAGCAGCTGCTCCGTCCCGGCCGCCTCGGCGGCGCGCCGGGTGAGCGTGTTCTTGACCACCGAGAACCGCGCCCCGTGCTCGAGCAGCTTGCCCCGCAGGGCATCGATCTGCGGCACGGTCAGCCCGCGGTAGTCGGCCACGATCAGCGTGTCGGCGCCGCGGAGCTTCTCCGTCAGCTCGGCGACCACGCGTTCCTTGTCGTCTCTGTGCATCTCCCTCCTCTACGAAGACGGCCCGCCTGGCGGCGGGCCGAGCTCGCTGGAGGTTCACAGCGAATCCAGTCCGCCTCGGCCGGTCTTCTGCCGCTTGCGCGGCCGCCGGCTGTCTTCGGCGCGGGCGTCGTGGTTTGAACGTTCAGGCCGTCGCGGCCACCTCGCCTGCCGGCTGGGCGTCGAGCTCCTCGGCGATCCCCCGCGTGACGGCCGGATCGACGTGGATGCCGGGCCCCATCGTGGACGTGACGGTGATCTTCTTGATGTAGCGGCCCTTGGCGGCGGCCGGCTTCGCACGGACGATCTCCTCGATCAGCGCGGCGTAGTTCTCGACCAGCTGGCGCTCGCCGAAGCTGCGCTTGCCGATCGGGATGTGCACGTTCGCGCCGCGGTCGGTGCGGTACTCGAGCTTTCCCGCCTTCGCGTCCTTGACGGCCTTCGCGACGTCGAACGTGACCGTCCCCGTCTTCGGGTTCGGCATCAGGCCGCGCGGCCCGAGCACGCGCCCGAGCCGGCCGACGACGCCCATCTGGTCGGGCGTTGCGATGGCGACGTCGAAGTCGGTGAAGCCGTCCTCGACGCGCTTGGCGAGGTCGGCGGCGCCGACGACGTCGGCTCCGGCCTCCTCGGCCTCGCGGGCCTTCTCGCCCTCGGCGAACACGGCGACACGGGCCTCACGGCCGGTGCCGTGGGGCAGCATCATCGTCCCGCGCAACTGCTCGTCGGCGTGGCGGACGTTCAGGCCGAGGTTCAGGTGCACCTCCACCGTCTCGTCGAACTTCGCGGCCGGCGATCCCTGCAGCAGCCGGATCGCCTGGACGGGCGAGTAGAGCTGCTCGCGGTCGATCGCGCCGCGGGCCCCGTCGTAGCGCTTGCCGTGCGAGGACATCAGTTCTCCACCTCCACGCCCATCGAGCGCGCCGTCCCGGCGATCACGAGCATGGCGTGCTCGACGTCGCGGGCGTTCAGGTCCGGCATCTTGGTCTCGGCGATCGAGCGCAGCTGGTCGCGCGTGAGCTTCCCGACCTTGGCGCGGTTCGGCTCCGCGGAGCCCTTCTCCAGCCGCAGCGCCTCCTTGATCAGCACCGCGGCGGGCGGGGTCTTGGTGATGAAGTCGAAGGAGCGGTCCTCGTAGACCGTGATCTCGACCGGAATGATGCGCCCGTTCTCCTGCGCGGTCTGCGCGTTGAACGCCTTGCAGAACTCCATGATGTTGACGCCGTGCTGGCCGAGCGCAGGCCCGACCGGCGGCGCCGGGTTCGCCTGGCCGCCGGGGATCTGCAGCTTGATCAGCGTGAGGACCTTCTTCGCCATCGGTTTCCTTTAGTCCAGTTTCTTGACCTGGTCGAACGAGAGCTCGGCCGGGACCTCGCGCTCGAAGATGCTGACGAGCACCTTCAGCTTCTGCTGGTCCGGGTTGACGTCGACGATCTCGCCGTCGAAGTCGGTGAGCGGGCCGCTCGTGACCTTGACCGACTCGCCCAGCGAGAACTCGACCTGCGCCCTCGGGCGGTCGCCGCCGGCCGCCGCCCCCGTCTTCAGGATGCGGTCGACCTCGGGCTGCGACAGGGGCACGGGCTTGGAGCCGGCGCCGACGAAGCCGGTGACGCCGGGCGTGTTCTTCACGACCGTCCAGGCGTCGTCGTTCAGGTCCATGTTCACGAGCACGTAGCCGGGAAGCACGCGCTTCTCCGCCTGCACCTTCTGGCCGTCCTTGGTCTCGATCACCTGCTCGGTCGGCACGACGACGCGGCGGAACCGCGGGCGCTGCCCCATCGACTCGATCCGGTGCTCGAGGTTGGCCTTGACCTTGTTCTCATGGCCCGAATACGTGTTGACGACGTACCAGCGGAACATTCGCTTTTCCCTACTGCCCGAGAAGGAACTTGGACACGACGTGCTTCCAGATCGTGTCGTTCACGTAGAGGAACAGACCGACGACGACGCACGCGACGAGGACGACCACGGTGCCCTGGATCACCTGGTTCTGGCCCGGCCACTCCACCTTCTTCAGCTCGGCGTAGGACTCGCTGATGAAGTTCGAGCGCCGTTTCTCCTCGGGCTGCGCCGAGCGCGGCGCGGGCTGCGGCCGCGCGCTCACGTTGCGCTGCTCGCGCTGGGCGCGTCTCGCTGCACGGGGGTCTGACTCCAGCTCCGACATCTAGCGCGTCTCACGGTGTGCGGTGTGCGTCCCGCACCAGCGGCAGTACTTCCGGAACTCCACGCGGTCCGGTGTGTTGCGCTTCGACTTCGTCGTCTGGTAGTTCCGCCGCTTGCAGTCGGTGCAGGCGAGCGTGATCGCAACTCTGACTCCGGTCTTGGCCATGTCTCTCTGAGAGGTCGTTGGATGCCCAGGCATGCTGACGCACTGCCGTCGGGCCGCGGAAGTGTAGCGGGACCGGCCGGAAACCCGCTGTTACGAGCGGGCGGCGACGGTGATTTGCTGGCGCTCGAGCACGGCGACGTCGTCCGAGTCCGTCGCACGGAACACGATCGTGACCTTCCCGGCCCGGCGCGGCGTGCCTTCGATCCACCCGTTCGGCCGCAGGTGGAGCCCCCGCGGGAGCGGCCCGGACACGGCCCGCCAGGCGTACGGCGGCCGGCCGCCGCTCACCCGTACGAAGGCGGAGTAGGCGTGGCCGACCCGTGCCGCGGGCAGCGCATGGTCGACCGCGACGAGAGGCGGCGTGAGCGCCCTCATGACCGCGAGGTGGAGGAAGCCGGCGAGCCCGACGCCGCCGCCCACCGTCAGGTGGATCAGGTCGGTCTGGAACCAGTCGTTGTGGCCGTTCGAGTAGTCGTTCCAGTCGAGCAGCGTCACCTGGGGGTGCTCGGCGGCCACGGCCTCGAGCTGGATGTCCATCGACGCGAGCTGGGGTGTCGCCGCGTGGAGGTTGACCCACAGGATCCGCTCGACACCGGCGGCGAGGAGCGCGTCGATCGACTGCTCGACCGCCTGCCCGAAGGTGTCTTCGGGGTCGTTGTACCCGCACTCGACGACGACGGTGTCGCCGAGCTGCGGGCCTTCTGCCTGCACCACCTGGACGAGGTTCGGCGGCCGGGAGCCGTCGAACGGGCAACTGACGCCCGTCAGCGTGCGACAGACCGCCACTTGCCACTTGACGTTGAGGCCCTGCTGCATGATCGCGACCGCGTTCGCGTGCCAGAGCACGCCCGTCATCACGGAGTCGCCGATGATCGTGACGCCCGGCGCCCCGGGACCGGCATTCGGGGTCGCCGCGGGCACGACGCTCGAGCACAGAACGACGGCGCCTGCCAGGCTTGCCGTCCAGATCCGCATGGTGCCAACTATCAAACTGCCTGTTAACGAAACTGGCAAGAAGCTGTCAGCCCCGTGTGAAGAGAGGGCACGTAGCATCGCCCGCGTGGCGACGATCAGGCCGCTTTCGCCCGGAGACGCGCGCGCCTTGCTCGACCTGCGGCTCGCGAACCGGGAGTTCCTCGAGCCGTTCGAGCCCGACCGTCCGTCGTCGTTCTTCACGATCGAGGCCCAGACCGCGATCGCGCGGAACGTGGACGGCCTGCGCTTCGCGATCCTCGACGGCGGCGTGATCGCGGGGACGATCGTGCTGTCGAACGTCGTGCTGGGCGCGCTCCGCAGCGCGAACGTCGGCTACTGGGTGAGCGGCGATCGCAACGGGCGTGGACTCGCCACGCGTGCGGTCGGCGAGCTCGTCGAGCGTGCGTTCGGCGAGCTCGGCCTCCACCGTCTCGAGGCGGGGACGCTCGTCGACAACCGCGGCTCGCAGCGCGTGCTCGAGAAGAACGGGTTCGAGCGGATCGGCGTGGCCCGCAACTACCTGCACATCGACGGAGCGTGGCGCGACCACGTGCTCTTCCAGCGGACGGCCGATTGAGCGCCGCCGACGTCGTTCGGAAGGCTGAAGAGGCGCACCTGCGTCTCGTCCGCTTCCTCTGGTGCGGAAACGACGGCACCGTACGCGCGAAAGCCTCGACACGGCACGGGCTCGAGGGGCGCCTCCGCGCAGGCATCGGCGTCACGGTCGCCATGCAGGCGATGAACGCGCTCGACCAGCTCCAGCCGGTCGAGGGAATGGGGCCGGTCGGCGAGATCCGGCTCGTCCCCGACCCTGACACGTTCCGTGTCCTGCCGTACGCGCCGGCGAGCGGTGCGGTGCTCGTCGACCAGTTGGGGCTCGACGGCGAGCCGGCTCCGGTCTGTCAGCGGGCGTTCCTCAGACGCCAGGCGGCGCGGCTCGCCGAGCGCGGTGCCGTGCTCCAGGCGGCCTTCGAGAACGAGTTCACGCTCGCCCTCCCGATGGACGGGAGCTACCGGCCGGTGGACGAGAGCCTCTGCTTCTCGACGATCGGGATGACGGCGTCGCAGGACTTCGTCGAAGCGCTCGCCGATTCGCTGGAGCGGCAGGACATCTCACTCCAGCAGTACTACGCAGAGCTCGGCCACGGCCAGCAGGAGATCTCCACCGGCCACACGCCTGCCGTGCAGGCAGCGGACGAGCAGCTGCTCGTCCGCGAGACGATTCGCGGCGTGGCGGCGCAGCTCGGCTACGTCGCCTCGCTGGCCCCGAAGCCGTGGCCGGAAGCCGCCGGGAACGGCGGCCACATCCACTTCTCGCTCTGGTCGGAGGACGGCAGCCGCAACCTCTTCCACGACGGCTCCCGCGCCGATCGCCTCTCGGACGACGCGCGCCGGTTCATCGCCGGGGTGCTCGCGCACCTGCCGGGGCTCTGCGGCCTGACGGCACCGAGCTTCAACTCCTACCACCGGCTCGTGCCGCAGTACTGGGCCGGCGCCTTCACGTGCTGGGGCCACGACAACCGCGAGGCGCCGGTGCGCGTGCCGTCGGTGTTCGCCGGGATGGAGGAGGCCTCGACGAACGTCGAGCTGAAGGCGGCCGACGCGAGCTGCAACCCGTACCTGGCGCTCGGCGGGCTCCTCGCCGCGGGCCTCGACGGCCTGGAGAGAGGACTCGAGCCGCCGGAGCCGGTCGAGGTCGACCCGGCGACGTTGTCGGAGGAGGAGCGGGAGCGGCGCGGGATCCGGAGGCTGCCCGCGACGCAGGCGGCGGCGCTGGACGCGCTCGAGAACGACGCGGTGCTCATGGACGTGCTGGAACCGGCCCTCGCGCGCTCGTACCTCGCCGTGCGACGCTCCGAATGGGATGCGTACTCGGCTCAGGACGCGGACTTCGAGCACCGCGGCCATTTCCTGAAGTACTGATGGACCTCGACTCCGTCCCGCTCGTCGATCACCACGCGCACGGCCTCCTGCGCGCGGAGCCGACGCTCGACGAGTTCCGCGGCCTCTTCAGCGAGAGCCACGATCCGCGACAGTGGCCGCACGTCGCCACGGGCATCACCTACAGGCGCGCGATCGGCGAGCTCGCCTCGTTCCTCGGCGTCGAGCCGACCGAGCAGGCGGTCTACGAGCATCGCCTGACCTCGGATCCCGCCGACTACGCGGCTCGGCTGCTCCGCGCAACCGGCACCGAGCTGCTGCTCGTCGACGACGGCTATCCACCACCGGGCGAGGGGATCGAATGGCGCGAGCTCGGCGAGCTCGCGGCCTGTGAGGCGCGACCGGTGCTGCGGATCGAGCGGATCGCCGACGGCGCGGACGGCGACCGGCTCGAGAGAGTGCGCACGGCGGTCGGTGCCGCCCGGGCGAGCGGCTTCGCCGGCCTGAAGACGATCGCCGCCTACCGCGGCGGCCTCGACTTCGACGCGCTCGCGCCGGCGTCGCGAGGACGGGTCGAGGGGACCGCGACGGCCGAGGTCGTCCTGGCGGCACTCGAGGCGAACGAGGCAACGGGCGACCCGCTGCCGGTGCAGGCGCACTGCGGCTTCGGCGACGCCGACCTCCACCTCCCGCGCGCCAACCCCGGTTACCTGAAGCCGCTCGTCGAGCGCTTCCGCGAGACGCCCTTCGTGCTCCTGCACTGCTATCCGTACGTGCGCGAGGCGGGCTGGCTCGCGCACGTCTACGGGAACGTCTGGTTCGACCTCTCGCTGACGATCCCCCACGTCTCACAGCCCGCGCAGGCGCTGCGGGAAGCGCTCGAGCTCGCGCCCGTGTCGAAGCTCCTGTACGCCTCGGACGCCGCACGGACGCCCGAGCTCTACTACCTCGCCGCGCGCTGGTGGCGGCGGGCCCTCGCGGAGGTGCTACCGGCGCTGCTGCCGGACGACGGCGCCGAGCAGGCGGCGCGGCTGATCCTGCGCGAGAACGCCCGGACGCTCTACGAGCTGACGTAGAGGCGCGCCGGCGTCACGCGTTCGGCCGGCAGCTCACGGGTCTGCCCTCCGGCGACAGGTGTGCTGGCACCGTAGCCGGCGATCGGCGCGGGCCTTACCGTCGAGCGACGTTTGCTCATCTTCCCGAAGGAGGCACACATGAGGAGAACGACCACGCTGAAGGTTCGCGTCGCGGCTCTGCTCGCCGCGCTAGCGACGGTCGGCGCAATCGGAGCCTTTGCGGCTGCCCCGGCGTCGGCGGAGGGGCCGATCCTCATCGGACAGTTCGGCTTCGACACGTGGGCGGCGTACGGCACGAGCTACTTCCACCAGTGCGGTCCGCCCGCGAACCCGGGCTTCACGATCGTCCTGACCGACGGCCTCCTGAGGCCGGTCACCTCGCTCCGGCCCGGGACGTACTGGCTGGTCGTGAGCGACAACTGCCCGAACCACAACTTCGAACTGCGGAGCTGCCCGGGATCGAGCTCGCCTTGTGGACCGAACTCGGGCGGTACCGAACAGGAGATCACGCCGGTCAACGACCCGAAGAACGCGCACGGCGTGACCGGAGCGAGCGGCATCGTGATCGTCAGGCTCCAGCTGGCGCCCGGCACCTACAGGCTGTTCTGCGACGCTCTCACGTCCAGCGGGCAGTCGCACGAGGTGGCCTTCAACATGTACGCCGACTTCTCGGTGGGCTGGGGAGCCCGCGGCTGGTGACTCGAGGCGCCGGCACCCGGACGGCTCCGCCCGGCACCGGGTGCCGGCGCAACCCGCAACGCGTCCTCCAGACGGCTCTCGGGCTGCTCTGGCTGCTCGACGGCGCGCTGCAGTTCCAGCCCTTCATGTACTCGAGAGGGTTCCCGCAGATGCTCACCGCGATCGAGCCCGGCCAGCCCCGCTGGCTGTCGGAGAGCCTGGCGTGGGGCGCTCGCATCGCCCTCACCGACCTCCCACTCTGGAACACGCTCTTCGCCCTGACCCAGGTCGTGCTCGGGCTCGGCATCCTCTTCCGCCCGACCGTCAAGCTCGCGCTGGCCGGGTCGTTCGTCTGGGTCCTCGTCGTCTGGTGGTTCGGCGAGGCGTTCGGGATGCTGTTCACGAACACGGCGAGCCCGCTCACGGGCGCTCCCGGCGCCGTGCTCCTCTACGCGGTCGTCGGGCTCGTCGTCTGGCCGACCGACCGCCCCGGCGGCCTGCTCGGCGTGCGCGGCGTGCGCCTCGTCTGGGCGGCGCTCTGGACGCTGATGGCGTGGCTGTGGCTGCTCGGCTCGAACAGCAGCCCCGACGCGACGCGCGACGCGATCGTCGCCGCGCCGTCCGGCATCGCTCCGCTCGCGCGGCTGCAGCGGGACGCCGCAGCCCTCGCCGCCGGCAGGGGCCTACCGATCGCCCTCGCATTCGCAGCCGTCTCGCTGGCGATCGCGATGGCAGTCGCGGTCGACTGGCAGCCGCGCACGTTCGTCAGGCTCGCGATCTTCGTGAGCGTCGGCTACTGGGTGGTCGGCCAGGGGCTCGGCGGCATCGCCACCGGGTCCGCGACCGACCCGAACGCCGGCCCGCTCTTCGTGCTGCTCGCCGCGGCGCTCCTCACGCTGCTTCCCGCCGAGAGCGCGCAGCCCGCCGAGCGTCGGAGTCCGGGTCGCAGCGTGATCGCGCCCGGCTAGCAATCTCGCTGCCGAACCACGTCGCATCGACAAGGCCAGGATTCGGCTCTATCAATAGCGGCGGGTGGGCTCGAACCACCGACCTTCGGGCTAGAAGACTGTCGACGCGAAGCGTCGAGCGGGATGAGTAGCGGCGGGTGGGCTCGAACCACCGACCTTCGGGCTAGGAGACTGTCGACGCGGAGCGTCGAGCGGGATGAGTAGCGGCGGGTGGGCTCGAACCACCGACCTTCGGGCTAGGAGACTGTCGACGCGGAGCGTCGAGCGGGATGAGTAGCGGCGGGTGGGCTCGAACCACCGACCTTCGGGCTAGGAGACTGTCGACGCGGAGCGTCGAGCGGGATGAGTAGCGGCGGGTGGGCTCGAACCACCGACCTTCGGGCTAGGAGACTGTCGACGCGGAGCGTCGAGCGGGATGAGTAGCGGCGGGTGGGCTCGAACCACCGACCTTCGGGTTATGAGTCCGACGCTCTAACCAGCTGAGCTACGCCGCCACGCGTGGCCCGTATTTTACCAACGTCCTCCCGCGCCCCTAGCCTGGGAGCCTGTGGAATCGGAGCGATGCTGGCGCTGCGCGGCGGCGATGGAGTGGCGGCACGGCACGTGGCAGTGTCCGCGGTGCCGGTTCAAGCTCGGCTGCTGCGAGGGAGAGCCCCAGTCCTCGTGTGAGCCGATCACGCCTGCCGCCGGCACGCCACCCGTGCGCGCGGCGTGAGCGGGGACGCCCTCGACGGCGATCCGCTTCGGCTCTTCCACGAGTGGATCGAGGGCGCCGAGGTCGCGCTCGCGACGGCGACGCCGGAGGGCCGCCCGTCGGTGCGGATGGTGCTGCTGAAGAGCGCCGACGAGCGCGGCTTCACGTTCTTCACCAACTACGAGTCGCGGAAGGGCCGCGAGCTCGAGGCGAACCCGCAGGCGGCGCTCCTCTTCCACCGGCCCGGGATCCAGGTTCGCGTCGAGGGCCCCGTGGGCCGGATCTCGCCGCAGGAGTCGGACGCCTACTGGGCGACGCGCCCGGCGGGATCGAGGCGCAGCGCGGCCGCGTCACACCAGTCCGAGCCGGTCGAGTCGCGCGAGGCGCTCGAAGCCGCGGTCGCCGCGCAGCCGCCCGAGCCGCCGCGGCCGGCGTTCTGGGGCGGCTTCCGCCTGATCCCCGATGCGTACGAGTTCTGGCGCCACCGCGACGATCGCCTGCACGAGCGTCACTCGTTCAGGCGACGCGGCGGCGAATGGGAGGTGCTACTTCTCCAACCGTGAGGGTTCTCGCCGCCGCCGGGGCCGCACTCGCCTTCGCCACCGCCGCTCTCGGTGGCAGCGCGCCCAGATCCCCGATGCTCGGCGGGTGCCCCGTCTTTCCGGCGACGAGCGTCTGGAACCAGCGTGTCGACACGCTGCCGGTCGCGCCCGACTCGGCAGCGTTGATCGCGTCGATCGGGCTCGGGTCGCCGGTGCACGCCGACTTCGGCTCCGGGCTCTGGGACGGGTCGCGCATCGGAATTCCCTACGTGGTCGTCAACGGCAAGACGACGCCCAGGTCACGCCTCTCGTTCGAATACGCGGACGAGAGCGACAAGGGCCCGTATCCGATCCCCGCCAACGTCCCGATCGAGGGGCAGCCGGCCGTGACCGACGGCGACCGTCACGCGATCATCGTCGACCGCAGCGCCTGCAAGCTCTACGAGCTCTACGCGCTGCAACGGCAGGGGAACCGCTGGACGGCCGGCTCGGGCGCGATCTGGAACCTGCGCTCGAACGCGCTCCGGCCGGCGGGCTGGACGTCGGCCGACGCCGCAGGCCTGCCGATCCTCCCCGGCCTCGCCCGCTGGGACGGCGACGCCTCGACCGGTGCGATCGACCATGCCCTTCGCTTCACCGCCCCGCGCACCCGCAACACCTACATCTACCCCGCCCGCCACGAGGCGTCGAGCTCGAGCGACCCGTCACTGCCGCCGATGGGGCTCCGCGTGAGGCTCAAGGCGGGCGTCGACATCAGCCGCCTGCCGCGGCAGGCGCGCATCGTGGCGACGGCGCTGAAGCGCTACGGGATGATCCTCGCCGACAACGGATCGCCGTGGTACGTGAGCGGCGCCCCGAGCCCGCACTGGTCGAACGACCAGCTGCACGCGCTCGGTCAGCTGACCGGCGCCGACTTCGAGGTCGTCGACACCTCGAAGCTGCGGCCGTAGGCCGGAGGCAGCGAGACGACGAACGTCGCCCCCTGTCCGAGGCCGCTCTCGACCTGCACGCTCGCCGCCCATCGCGACGACCAGCTGCCGGACGATCGCGAGGCCGAGGCCGCTGCCGACCGGGCGGTCCTTGCCGATCTTGTCGTAGAGGTAGAAGCGCTCGAAGACACGCGGCAGGTCGTCGGCGGCGATCCCCGGGCCCGTGTCGATCACGAGCAGCCTGCCGGGCTCGGCGCGCAAGGTCACGGTGCTGCCGGCCGGCGACTCGCGCAGTGCGTTCTCGACGAGGTTCGACGCGACCTGGAGCAGCCGGTCCTGGTCGGCCTCGACCCACGACTCCTCGCCCTCCGCGACCAGCCCGACGCCGAACTGCGACGCGGACGCCTCGTGACGGCGCGCGGCCTCTTGGGCGATCTCGGCGAGGTCGACCGGTTCGTTGCGCACCGCGAACTCGCTGCGGTTCATCCGCGCGAGGTCGAGCAGGTCGCGGACGAGCCGTTCGAGGCGTTGCGACTCGACCAGGATCGTCCGCGCCGCCTCGTCGGGCTCGAACGCGCCGTCGGCCAGGCCCTCGGCGTAGCCGCGGATCGCAGTCAGCGGCGTCTTCAGCTCGTGGCTGACGGAGAGCAGGAAGTCGCGCTCGGCCTCGCGCGAGACTGCGAGCTGCTCCGTCATCGTGTTGAACGCGTCGGCGAGCTGCGCGAGCTCCTCGGTCCCTTCCCGCGGGAGCGGCTCGTGGCTCTCGTCCGCCGCGAGCGCGCGGGTGGCGTCGCCGATCCGGCGGATCGGCCGGACGATCGACCGCGCGACGAGCAGGGACAGGATCGCGGCGAGGGCGACCCCGGCGAGCGCCGCGAGGAGCAGGTCGCCGGCGAACGGCCGCCAGGCGCTCGAGCTCTGCGGGCGGAGGACAAGCAGCCCGCGCTGCGGGAGCGTGCGGTACGAGTAGAGCTCGCGTGCCCCTTCGTAGGTCGTGCGGCCGTTCGAGTCGCGGTTCACGTTCGGGACGTAACGGGCCAGGCTCTGACGCGTGTCGACGATGACGCGAACGTTCGCGGAGACCCTGTTCTGGTTCGCGTAGCTCACGTTGCGGCGCCGCTGGGCTGCCAGATCGTCGGCCCGCGAGGCGAGCGCCGCCGCCTGCACCTTGTCGACCTGGCGCCTCGTCAGCGTCGTGCCGATCACGACGGTCAACGTGAGCGACAGCGCGAGCGAGGCGAGCGTGACGCCGAACAGCCGCCCGCGAAGCGTTCTCACGGCGCGACGGCCTTGTACCCGGCCCCGCGAAGCGTTCGGATCAGATCCGGCCGCCCGAGCTTCCGGCGCAGCTGGGCGACGTGCACGTCGACGGTCCGCGTGCCGCCGGGATACTCGACACCCCAGACGCGGTCGAGGAGCGTGTCACGCGACACGACGATCCCGGTGTTCGCCATGAAGAACGCCAGCAGGTCGAACTCCTTCGCCGTCAGCTCGACGGGAGCGCCGGCGACGCTGACGTCGCGCGACTCACGGTCGAGCACGACGTCGGCGAGCGTCAGCGACGCGTGGCGGTCCTGCGGCTCCGACCGGCGCAGGACGGCCTTCATGCGCGCGACCAGCTCGCGGGGCGAGAACGGCTTGGTGATGTAGTCGTCTGCGCCGACCTCGAGCCCGACGATCCGGTCGGGCTCCTCGTCGCGAGCGGTCAGCATCAGGATCGGCACCTGCGAGCGACCGCGGATCTCGCGGCAGACGTCGAAGCCGTCCTTGCCCGGCAGGCCGATGTCGAGCAGGACGAGCCGCACCTGGTGGCGGTCGAGCTCGACGAGCGCGTCGTCGCCCGAGCGCACCCACACGACGCGATAGCCGTCCCGCGTCAGGTAGCCACGGACGAGCTCACCGACGGAAGGCTCGTCCTCGACGAGGAGAACAGTCCCTGCCATCTCGCCTCGAAGGGTACGTCAGCGCAACGACGTCACCCGGATGCGCACCGCGGGCCCGCCGTCCACGCGCATCGTCTCAACCTGCTCCTTCTTGCGGAGGTCGTAGATCGTCCCCGGACGGCCGCGGATCATCACGATCGCGCTCGGCGTCAAGGGGATGACCTGGGTGGTCTTGTCGGGCTCGCGCAGCGTCATCTGCGTGATCGAGATCTGGATGATGCGCCCCCGGTCGAGCGTCAGCGTGTGGGCGACGCGCCGCACGGTGATGTTGATGTCGGCGTGCGACCACTTGCCCGGGAGCTTGGGGAAGTTCGGCACACCCGGCGGTGCCGGAGGCTTCCGGGGGGCCGCGGCTGCCGCGCCCGCGAGCGAGAGAGTCAGAGCGAGCACTGCGAGCAGCCTCATGGCAGAACTATCGGTCGACCCGGTCAGTCGCGGGTTGCCGCTGTGTAAACGAGACGTAAAACGCGACGCAGCCGGTCATCGAGACCGGCTGCGCAAGGCGTTGCCCGAGGTCGGCGCGTCCGGTCGGTGGGTCAGTTGGCACCTCGTCCCGACGCCACCCGTCAATGTGCCTTCGACCTACGCCTGGTGTCCGTTGAATTCGTTCCGGAGGGGCTTCGCCGTGCGTTTGCCCCTTCCTTCGAGATCATGACCGACGCATCGGTCGACGGACAAGACCAGGTTATCCCCCCAGATCGTCCAGAACGAGCCCGCTCAGGCGCTCCGCCAGATCGGCCTTCGTCTGATCGAGACGCGCGACGTCCTCGGCGAGGCTTGCGGCGACCGACTTGATGCGGGCCCGGTCCTGGTCGGCCTTCGCGGCAGCGAGGGCGAGCTGCTCCTTCTGCTCGCGCAGCTCCTGCCGCGTCTGCTCGAACTGGGCGGCGATCCCCTGCACCTGCGTCTGGAGCGCGAGCAGGGTCTCGGCCGCCTGGGCGAGCTGCTCCGCGAGCTGGGTCACGTTCGCGGCGTCGAAGAGCTCGTTCGGCGGCGCGACCGGAGCGGGCTCCGGCGTCGGGTCTGACTCGGGCGCGCCGGGAGAGACGCGGCGGCGCGTCCGCCTCCGCCGTCGTCGACAGCTTCTGCTCGTGGACGATGGGGACGGCATCCGTACCCTCACCGCTCTCGCTGAAGATGCGGCTCTTGAGCAGCGCGTCGAGCGACTCCGGCGCGACGAGCACGAACTTCGTGTCCCCGGGGACGAGCTCGCGGAGCGCCGCGAGCCGCTTCTCGCTCGGATCGGCGACGGCGACCACCGGCCGGCCCGCCTCGAGCCCGAGCGGGACCGCGCGCATCTCGCGCGCGTACTTGGGATCGAGCAGCGTGTGCGCCTGGGCGTCGATCGTGAGCTGGTGCCGGGCGCGAAACTCGAGCTGCCGGTCCTCGGCGAGCGCCTGCGCTTCCGCTTCTTCAGCGGAGACGACGGCGAGCGTGTCGGCGGCGGGGATCGGCGAGGCCATCTGGCGTTGGTGATGCTTTCGCAGTTGCATCGTCGCTGACTTCCACCCCCTGACTCCCTCGAACGAGGGATTACCGGTCCGTGATGCCGCTCAGCAGCTCGTGGTCGTCGTCGACGGCGGGTTGCACGGGTCGTAGGCGGAGCTTGCCCGGGCCGCGATGCTGCTGCTCACGACTCCGTTGGTCACCGTCCTCACGACCACGGTCACGGCTTTCAGCGTCCGCGTCGTGTAGCCGGAGTTCGGGTTGGTCGAGACGATGTAGGTGTCCACCCGGTAGTCGCGCCCGTCGGGCCCCGTGACGGTCTGGACGGCGCAAGCCGGCTGCGGCGTGGTGGGCGACGTGCAGCTCCCCGAGGCGGCCGTCGCCCCCGTGACCTCACCGGTCGACGACGGAATCGTGGAGTCGCTTGCATACGCCGTGACGTACGGATCGCTGCCGGTCGGGATGGTCGACGAGTCGAGGGCGACCGAGGAGTTGGGGAGCGTGTTGTAGAGCTCGATCTGCTTGTCCGCAAGCGTGAGCGCGTTGCCCGCGGTGCTGGCGAAGCTCAGCGAGAGGTAACCCGACGCGTATCCCGCCAGGATGGCGCCGACGGCGATGGTCAGCACCATCATCGCGATGAGCAGCTCGATGAGCATGCTGCCCGACTCGTCGTTGATCCTGATCCTCGGCCGCATCTCTTCTTCTCGCGGCCGGGTCAGCCCTGCGTCCAGGAGCCCTTGGCGACGTTCCAGGCCGTCGTCGCGGTCGTGGTCGTCGTCGTTTGCGTCCCGGGCCCGCCCGGCGCCTGCGGGGGAGCCGGCGTCGGGTTCGAGAACGATGCGTCACCGGTCATCTGGCCCGAGTTGGCGATCACGCTCCCATAGATGCTGCCGCTGTTCGTGCTCGCGAAGTTGCCGTTCACGAACAGGATCCCCTGGAAGCGCCCGTCGCCGTCGACCGTCGCGCCGTTGGCGGCGTTCTGATGGTTGACGGCCACGATCTCGAGGTCGTTCGTGCTCGTGTCCCAGGTCGTCGGGCAGTTACCGGAGGAGAGCGTCGCCGCACAGAGGCGGGCGCCGTTCCCCATCGTGACGGAACCGTCGACGTACAGAACTCCGACACCGTCGTAGACGGCCTTGTCGTTCGAGCTCAGATTGAGGTTGCCGTCGAGATAGACGCTGCCGAGCACTGTCAGCGTGCCGGGGTTGCCGTCGACCCACGTCAGCTCGCCGACCAGGTTGCCGCTTCCGTCGTACCAGCGGCAGTCGAAGTTGTTCGCCGTGTCGGACTGGTTCGTGTTCTTGAGGTGCAAGAGGTTGACCGTGCCGAGGCTCGTGTTGCGTGTGGTGTCGCTGTCGAGCTTGAAGAGACCGGTGCTGAGCGTTGCGCCGCCAGGTGTCTTTGCCGCGCAGTTGTGCGTGATCGGGTTCAAGCTCGCCGTGCTGTAGTACGACGTGTCGATCGTCGGCATCGCGATGTTGACCTGGGTCGACCCATAAGAGCTCGCCCAGATCCCCGAGCCGGTCCCGTTGGTCGGGACGCCCGGGGTGCTGCAGACGACGTTTTGGTAGCCCTTGTGGTTGGCCTGGCAGCCGCCGATGATCGTCGCAGAGGCGATTGGCCGGCTGCTCGTCCCGACGGGGAACTGTTCCCCGTCGTCTTGTAGATCTTGCCAACGTACAGGCTCACCGACTGGGGGCCACTCGCATTTGGCTCGGCGATCAGCGGCGAGCCGCCGCCCGAGAGGCAGAGCGAGCTCGCGATGAACACCGGCACCGTGATCGCCGCCGAGTTGCCGAGAAGGTCGCCCCCGTTCGCCGGAGGCGTGACGGATGCACAGTCCGCATTCGGGTCGGCCATGGCGTACCCGTAGCCGTAGATCGGATTCTGCGGCGTGCTGATCGTCGAGGACTGCGTCGTGTTCGTGACCACGCCCTTCATCTGGATCGACTCGCTGCGCTGGACACCGGTGGCCGAGGTCCCGGACGAGTAGACCGTCCACGTGTCGCTCGCGGTCTTCGTCGCCCACCACTTCACCGTCCCGCCGTCGACCGAGCCGGAGTACTGCGGGGCGGCCGACGTGCCGACGGTCGAGTTGACGGGCAGCGACCCGGCCGAGTCGTTGTTGGCGAGGTACTGCGTCATGTAGGAGACGCCGTAGTTGAGGCCGGTCTGGCCGAGATCGATCGCCCGCACCTCCTGGGTGTCCCGGCCGGAGGAGCTGACCGAGCCGGTGATGATCGTCGCCAGCGCCGCGGCCATGATCACCATGGTCGCGGTCAGGACGAGGACGAGGACGAGCGACTGGCCGTCCTCGCTCGCGAGGCGCGCGCGTCCTGCGCCGTTGTACGTGTGTGTCTGAATGGGAGTCATGGTCCTCAGCAGGGGTCGGCGTTGAGCTCGGCGATGTTGTCGGTCAACTCGTAGTGCTCCGTCGGGTCGTTGGGCGCATCCATGGCGATGTTCAGGTCGATCGGGATCGTCGGCAGGCCGCCCGACACGCACGACGGAGAGGACGGCCAGATGTTCCCGTCCCAGGTCGTCGGCGTCGGGCTGGTGGCGCTGTTCGTGGGCCAGCCGGCGGGGGGCGCGGAGACGTAGTCGACCTCGAAGGTCGAGCCCGGCCCGCCGTTACAGGCCGACAGCGACGACGAGTTGTAGCGGTAGAGCACGTAACGGGACGTGTCCCCCGGCGTGTACGGGATCGTGCACCACTCGATGCCGGACGCGCCGGAGCCGCTCGGCAGCACGCCGGGGCACTGCCCCTCGGTCTCGGTCAGCGTCAGCGTGAACCCGCCGTAGGGGTTCTGCTGCACCGGCAGGGTCGAGGTCTGGCTGTGCGCGCAGTGGATGTCGAGGCGCATCCGCTGCAGCACGAGCCGCGCGTTCGCATACGCCTGCGCCTGGTTGGTGGCGATCGCCTCGTGCTTCATCGCCGTGGTGAAGCTGCCGACGATCGCCGTCAGCACGGTGGCCAGCAGCGCCATCACTGTGACGAGCTCGATCAGCGTCGTTCCGTGCTCGTGGGAGAGCCTGCCGGTCGAGATCGACGACAACACGAAGCCGGTATCGGCTCGCCGCACCGTCGGCTTTAGGGCAGGGTCACTCAGCGGGAGCCGTTCACACCGAAGGCCTACCGGCGGCTCTTCGCGGCGATCTCGTCCACGAAGACGACCGTCAGCTCCGGGTCGAGCTGGCTGCCCGCGAGGCGTCCGATCTCGTCGAGTGCGTGGTCCTCCGGCAGGGCGGCGCGCCACGGCTGCTCGCGCGTCATCGTGTCGAAGGTGTCGGTGATCGCGAAGACGCGGGCCGCGAGCGGGATCTCCTCGCCCTGCTGCCCGCGGGGATAGCCCCGTCCGTCCCAGCGTTCGTGGTGCGAGCCGATCACCTGGCGGCAGAAGCCGTCGAGACCAACGACGTTGGCGACGATCCGCTCGCCGAGCCACGGATGCTCGCGAATCTCGTCGAGCTCCGCGGGGGTGAGCGCAGTTCGCTTCAGGAGCACCGCGTCGGGAACCGCGAGCATCCCGATATCGTGGAGACGGCAGCCGTATTCGAAGCGCGGATCCTGCACGAGGTGCGGCGCGACGATCGCGGCAAGCGCGACGGCAAGCGAGGTCACACGCTCGGCATGGTCGCGAGTCTCCGCGTACTTCCCGCGGCGGTAGTCGCGCAGCTCGAGCGTGCGCATCAGCGCGTCGACGACGACCGCGGCGACCGTCGGCTCGGCGGTGGTTCCGTCCACGGCATCGACCGCGCCGAGCAGTTTCCCCGTTGGCATCACGACGGATGTTTCGGCCGGAAACCGCGTCTCCTTGAATCCAGACCCGGAGGATCCTCACCCCACTCGCCGCGAACCCCTAAAGAAGCAGCCACGAGACGCCGATAGCAGCGGCATGAACCTCGACGAGATGCTGGCACGCGCGGTCGATGCGGGCGCCAGCGACATCCACCTCAAGGTCGGCCAGCCCCCGATGCTGCGCGTCGACGGCGCGATCGGCCCGATGGCCGGAGCGCCGACTCTCTCGACGGATGACCTGTCTGCGCTGCTCCAGGTCGCCGGCTCCGCAGCCCCCCATCGCCTGGCGACCTTCCGCGAGACCGGCGAGCTCGATGCCTCCTACGAGACTGCCCAGGAGACCCGGTTCCGTGTCAACGCGTTTCGCCAGCGGGGATCGATCTCGATCGCCCTGCGCTTCATCCCACGGAGCATCCCAAGCTTCGAGGACCTGCACATGCCGCCCGGAATCCGCCGCCTGTCCGAGATGTACCACGGCCTCGTGCTCGTCACCGGCGCCACCGGCTCAGGCAAGTCGACGACGCTGGCCGCGATGGTCCGGCACATCAACAAGACCCGGAGTGAGCACATCGTCACGATCGAGGATCCGATCGAGGTCATCCATCCCGACGAGAACTGCATCGTCAACCAGCGCGAGGTCGGCATCGACACCGGCTCGTTCAACGAGGCGCTCCGTCGCGCGCTGCGACAGGACCCCGACACGATTCTCATCGGAGAGCTCCGCGACTCCGAAACCGCAACGACCGCCCTCCAGGCAGCGGAGTCCGGCCACCTCGTCCTCTCGACGATGCACACGGTGGATGCCGCCGAGACGATCGGCCGCATGATCGAGTTCTTCCCGGCCGAGAAGCAGCAGATGATCCGGTCGATCCTCGCCGGCGTCCTGCGCGGCGTGATCTCGCAGCGGCTCCTGCCCCGCAAGGGAGGCGGCCGGATCGCCGCCGTCGAGGTGATGGTGACGAACGACCGCATCGCCGACCTGATCAGGGATGCAGAGGCCGAGGAGATCCCGACTGCGATCGGGGAGGGCTCCTTCTACGAGATGCAGACGCTCTCGAAGGCCCTCATCGATCTCGTGCTCGCCGGCATGGTCGATCGCGACATCGCAGCCGGCGCCGCGCCGAACAAGCACGACTTCATGATCGCGCTCACGCAGGCCGAGAAGGCACGCGCCGCACGCGCGGTCAACCCGTCGCAGGGCGATTCGACGAAGCCGAGCTTCAAGGAGCCGCAGGACGAAGAGGCGCCGCCTCTGCGCCTGGCCGAGGCGGGCTGACATGGGCGCGATGCTCGCGGCCGTCGGCTTCGTGCCCGGGCTCGCGATCGGCAGCTTCCTCAACGTGGTCGCGGCGCGTGTGCCCGATCACCGCTCGGTCGTCCGCCCCCGCTCGGCCTGCGGCAGCTGCGGGGCGACGATCGCCTGGTACGACAACATCCCGCTGCTCTCCTACGCCCTGCTGCGTGGGAGGTGCCGCTCCTGCAGCGCCCGGATCGGAATCATCTACCCCGCCGTCGAGCTGACCGCGGCCGCGCTGATCGCGGCCTGTCTCGTCGAGTTCGGCCCGACCCCGCACGCGTTGGTGGCTGCATTCTTCTGCGCGACGCTCGTCACCGTCTCGGCGACCGACGTGCTGCGGCGCGTGATCCCGAACCGGATCGTCCTCCCCGCCGCTGCAATCGTGCTCGTCGGCATGACGCTGGTCGAGCCGTCCCCGCAGTGGGCGATCGCGGCCGCCGGCGCCTCGGGGTTCCTGCTCCTGGCCGCCCTGGCCTACCCGGCCGGCATGGGCATGGGCGACGTCAAGCTCGCGCTCCTGATCGGCGCCGGGCTGGGCAAGGTCACGCCGGTCGGCCTGATGATCGGGATGCTGTCGGCGCTCGTCCCCTCCTTCTACCTCCTGGCCCGGCACGGGCGTGCAGCCCGCAAGATGGCGATCCCGTTCGGGCCCTTCCTGGCGTTCGGAGCCGTCGTCGCGCTCTTCGCAGGGCCGGCCGTCCTGCACTGGTGGCTGTCGGTCGGACACTAGGTCAAGGCGCGACGAGCGAGCGCCGATAGGAACTGGAGATGTCCGTCGACACCGAGCACACGGATTCCGCGCCGTCCTCAGACGAGAACAGCGCGAACGGCGCGAACGGAGCGGCCGACGCTCCGGAGGCTAGTGGCGCCCCCGGGGCAAACCGCGCCCCCGAGTCAATCGGCACCCCCGCGGCAAACGGCGCCCCCGGGGCAAACGGCGCCGTAGCCCCGGCCGACATCACCGCGGCGCGGGAACTGGCGACGCGCTTCCGGATGCCGCTCGTCGACCTGGCGGTCGTCGGGATCAACCCGGAGGCGACGAAAGAGATCCCGCTCAAGGTGCTCGAACGGGTCGTTGCGATCCCGTTCGCGTTCGAGGACGACGTCCTGTCGATCGCGATCACCGATCCCGAGAACATCCACGCGATCGACGAGCTGCGGCTCGCGACGCGTCACGACGTCCAGTTCGCGATTGCGCCGGAGGAGGACGTCCTGCTCGAGATCCGGCGGCTCTCGCGCGCCAGCGAGGCGTTCAGCTCGGTCCTCGACGACGATCTCGTCCCGGTCGACGAGGCCGCCGACGACCTCGAAGCGGACGACGGGATCACGGACGGCCCGATGGTCCGGCTCGTCAACTCGATCATCTTCCAGGCCGCCGAGGAGGGCGCGAGCGACGTCCACTTCGAGCCGCAGGAGGACGCGGTCGTCGTCCGGTTCCGCGTCGACGGCGTCCTGCGGGTCGCCCAGCGCGTCCCGCGCAAGTTCCTCTCCGGCATGGTCACCCGCCTGAAGGTGCTCGCCAAGCTCGACATCGCCGAGCGGCGCAAGCCGCAGGACGGCCGCATCTCGCTCGACGCCGCCGCGGCCGGCCGGCTGCTCGACGTCCGTGTCGCGACGCTGCCGACGGTCGAGGGCGAGTCGCTGACGATGCGCCTGCTCGACAAGTCGCGCACCCCGCCGACGCTGGAAGAGCTCGGGCTCACCGAGGCGATGCGTGCAGAGTTCCACGACATCGTCTCCAAGCCGACCGGTGCGCTGTTCGTCACCGGCCCAACAGGCTCGGGCAAGTCGACGTCACTGTACGCCGCGCTCGCGGAGCTGAACCGGCCCGAGATCAACGTGATCACCGTCGAGGACCCGGTCGAGTACCGCCTGGCCGGCATCGAGCAGGTGCAGATCAACCCGCGGGCCGGGCTCACCTTCTCGACCGCGCTGCGCTCGATCCTGCGCTCGGACCCCGACGTCGTAATGGTCGGCGAGATCCGCGACGTCGAGACGGCGAAGATCTCGATCGAGTCCGCGCTCACCGGCCACTTCGTCCTCTCGACGATGCACACCAACGATGCACCGGGAACGATCACGCGCCTGAACGAGATGGGCGTCGAGCCGTTCCTCACCGCGTCGGCGATCTCGGCAGTGCTGGCGCAACGGCTCGCCCGCAAGCTCTGCACGAGCTGCTGCGAGGAGTACCAGCCCGGCGAGGCCGACCTCCGGGCCGCCCGCGTGCCCGGGCACGAGATGCAGGAGTACCTGGACAGCGTGATGTTCCGGCGGGCCGCCGGCTGCCCGCGCTGCTCGAACACGGGGTACCGCGGACGCGTCGGCATCTTCCAGCTGCTGCGGATGAACGACGACCTCGAGTCGCTCGTCGCCTCGGGCGCGACGAGAGACGTGCTCGAAGCCAAGGCGTACGAGCTCGGCATGCGCCCGCTCTGGGAGGACGGGCTCGCCAAGGTGCGCGAAGGCGTCACCTCGGTCGAAGAGCTCGCCCGCGTCCTCGTCTGAATCCCTCAAAGTGGGTGACCCGAAAACGGGATCACTGCCGCCTTTGGTGCGCAAGATCACCCGTTGTGGGGTGTCCCGGCTCGGTGATCCCGGCGATATCGAGCAGGCAATGTCGTCTCCCAAGGAGAACCAGATGAATCGTTTGCGGCGTCGCCTCGCTTCGAGCGAAGGCTTTACGCTGATCGAGCTCCTGGTCGTGATCGTGATCATCGGCATCCTGCTCGCGATCGCGATCCCGTCCTACCTCGGCTTCCGCAAGCAGGCCCAGGACACCGCCGGCGAGTCGAACGTCCGCGAGGCCGTTCCGTCGGCCGAGTCGTACTACGCGTCCAACAGCACCTACGTGGGTATGGACACGACCGCGCTGAAGAACATCGACAGCGGTCTGTCGCCGAGCGTTGGCGTCAGCAACGTGAGCGCGACCGGCTACTGCCTGTCGGCCCCCGGCCAGGCGAGCGTCACGTGGTATTACGCCGGCCCGGGCGGGACCGTCACGAGCGTCAAGCCTGCCGGCTGCTAGTCGGCGGACCCTTCCCATCCGAAGGACCGAGGCGGCGGGCCGTACGGCTCGCCGCCTCTTCTTTTGACTCGACCGTCTTACTCCCCGCGATCCCCTCTTTAGCTCACTCGATCCTCTGCCGATAGGAGACGCGACATGGACTCCATCACCGAGTATTCCATCGACGACCTGCTTCGCCGCGCGCACGAGCTGGAGGCCTCCGACCTCCACGTGACGCCGGGCACGGAGCCCGTCGTCCGCGTCCGCGGAAAGCTTCAGCGCCTCGACGAGTTCGAGAAGCTGACGCCAGACGTCACGCGCGAGCTGGTCTACCGCATCCTGTCCACGCAGCAGCAGAAGACGCTCGAGACCAAGCGCAACGTCGACCTGGCGTACTCGCTCCCGGGCGTGGCCCGCTTCCGTGTGAACGCCTTCTTCCAGCGCCAGGCGATCGGCGCCGCCTTCCGGATGATCCCGAGCGAGATCAAGTCGCTCGAAGCGCTCGGCCTGCCCGCACAGCTCGCCGATCTCGCCGCCAAGCCCCGCGGCCTAGTGCTCGTCACGGGCCCGACGGGCTCCGGCAAGTCGACCACTCTCGCCGCGATGCTCGACCTGATCAACCGAACGCGCAGCGAGCACATCCTCACCATCGAGGACCCGATCGAGTTCCTGCACTGGCACCGCAACTGCGTCGTCAACCAGCGCGAGATCGGCGGAGACGCCACCACGTTCGCCGAGGCTCTGCGCGCCGCTCTTCGCCAGGACCCCGACGTGATCCTGGTCGGCGAGATGCGCGACCTCGAGACCATCAGCACCGCGCTCACGGCAGCCGAGACCGGCCACCTCGTCTTCGCGACACTGCATACGCAGAGCGCGCCGCAGACGATCGACCGCGTGATCGACGTCTTCCCATCGGAGCAGCAGGAGCAGGTGCGCGTACAGCTGTCCGGAACGCTCCAGGGTGTGGTCACCCAGACGCTCGTGCCGACGGCGGACGGCCGCGGCCGCACCGCCGCCCTCGAGATCCTGATCCCGGACGACGCAGTCCGGAACCTGATCCGCCAGGGGAAGATCGAGCAGATCTACTCCGGCATGCAGACCGGCACCTCGAACGGCATGCAGACGATGGAGCAGTCGCTGGCGAGCCTTGTGCTCCGGCACGTGATCACGCGCGAGGAAGCGCTCAACCGCTCGAGCCGGCCGGAGATGCTGATCGGCCTGATCGAGCGCGGCGTGACGCTGGTCGGAACCCAAGCTCCCGAGCCCGCACTGAGACTGGCGGAGGCCTAGACCATGGACATGAAGCAGGAGATCAAACTGTCGGACCTTTTCGGGCGCAAGGGCGGCGGATCGACCAAGAAGTCGGCATCGAAGCCCAAGCAGTCGAAGAAGGCGACCGGCCACCGCGGGCCCGCGGAGTACGTCGGGCTGGAGGTCGGCTCTGCGCAGCTCGCGGCGGCGCACGTCACGAACAACGGCGACAAGAAGCTGCTCAAGCTTCATCGCGAGGCTCTTCCCACCGGGATCATGTCCGGCGGCGAGGTGCGCGACCCCGTTGCCCTCGGCGCCGCGCTCGCGAGCTTCTTCGAGAAGTACGACCTGCCGAAGAAGAACGTGCGCCTCGGCCTGGCGAACACCCGCGTGGGCGTCCGCCTGATCGAGATCGCCGGCGTCGAGGACGAGAACCAGCTCACCAACGCGATCGGCTTCCGCGCCAACGAGCTGCTCTCGATCCCGATCGACGAGGCGGTCATGGACTACCACGTCGTAGGCCAGGAGACCGACGACGAGGGCACCGTCAACCGCCAGATCGTGGTCGCGATCGCGTACCGCGAGTCGCTCGACCGCTTCCTGACGGCGACGGACGCCGCGGGGCTCCAGGTCGCAGGAGTCGACCTCGAGGCGTTTGCGCTCCTCCGGGCGCTCACCGAGCCCCGCCGTCCCGACGAGACCGCCCGGAGCGCGATCGTCGCCGTGTGCATCGGCCACGAGCGCACGACGCTCGCCGTCTCGGACGGCCGGGTCTGCTCGTTCGCGCGCGTGATCGACTGGGGCGGGTTCAGCCTGACCAACGTGCTGTCCCGAGCGCTGAAGGTCTCGCCGGCCGAGGCCGAGTCCGTCAAGCGGAAGCTGTCGCTCGAGCCGGGCGCCGAGCCGCCCGAGGGCCTCGAGCCCGCGCAGCCTGGAGGAGGCCTCGCGGGCAATGAAGTCGGAGCTGCAGTCCCTCGTGCGCGAGCTGCTGTCCTCCCTCCGCTTCTACCAGTCGCAGCCCGGCTCGCTCGACATCGGCGAGATCCTCGTCTCGGGCGGAACGACGAGCATCCCCGGCCTCGTGGCGGAGCTGCAGCGCGAGCTCGGCGTGAAGATGCTCGTCGGCGACCCGCTCACGCGCGTGAGCGGTCCAGACGAGACGCCGGAGCAGATCGGATCGTTCGCAGTCGCAATCGGACTTGGAATCGAGGACTAGCGATGAGAGCTGTCAATCTCCTCCCCGCCGACCACAAGCCGGTTCGCCAGGCGAGCCTCGGCACGGCCGTCTCGAAGCACGCGGTCGCGATCGGCGGCACCGCGGGGGCAATCGTCGTCGCAGCCGTGCTGGGGCTCGCGTACCAGTCGGCGTCCAGCTCGGCGAAAACGAACCAGAACCAGCTCGACGCGCTCAACGCGCGCATCGCCGCCGTCTCGCAGCCCCTGAACGCGGCCACCGAGAGCGTCCGCGATCGCATCAACCAGCTGACGACGGCCGACGCGAGCCGGATGTCGTGGGACGGCTTCATGACGAACCTCGCCCGCGTGCTCCCCGAGGACGTCTGGTTGAACTCGATGCAGGCGCAGGAGGCCGCACCCGCGGCGCCCGGAACGCCGGCGACTCCCGCGACGCCGACGCCGGCCGCCCCGCCGACCGGCTTCTCGATCAGCGGCTACACCTACTCGCAGGCGTCCGTTGCGCGGCTGATGCGGCGGCTCTCGCTGCTGCCGTGGCTCTCGGACGTGACGCTGAGCACGAGCAGCCTGACGACCGTCGGCACGAAGTCCGTGTTCCAGTTCACGATCGTCGGCGCAGTCAACTCGCTCCCCGCAAAGGAGGCATCGTGAACGGCATCGTCAGCCGGATCAAGAGCTCCCGCCGTGCGTCGGCGGTCGTCGTCGGTCTCGTGATCTTGCTGCTGGCGCTCGCCGCGTGGTTCGGCCTCGTGGCGCCCAAGCGCACGCACGCGTCGCAGCTGAAGACCGACATCGCGACCGCGCAGACGCAGCTCGCGACGGCGACCCAGGCGGCTGCGGTGGCGAACCGCGCGGCGACCGTTGCCGCCGAGCGCGCGATGCCGAGCGTCGCCGACCAGCCCGGGATCCTCGACCAGCTGAACCAGCTCGGGAAGAAGACGGGCGTCGTGATCGCAACCGTGTCGCCGAATGCCGGATCGACGACGACCAGCACGAACGTCGTTCCGCTCTCGGTGACGGTCGACGGCTCGTACTTCCAGATCCGCAACTTCCTCAACAAGCTGCGCACCCAGGTCCGGGTCGGGAAGAACAACAAGATCGCCGCCTCGGGCCGGCTCTTCGACGTGCAGTCGGTCACCATCGCGACCGGCAGCTCGAGCGGGAAGCTATCGGCGACCGTACTGGTCAACGCGTCGACATACGTCCCGTCGGCTCCAGCACCGTCCCCGACGACCCCGGCGGCGGCGGCCGCCGCCGCACCGGCCGGGAGCGCCGGCTGATGGCGGTCGCAACCGGGGCGCTTCGCCGCCGGCAGCGCGAGGACGCGAAGGTCGAAGCGAAGTCGAAGCGCGACAAGATCATCCTCGCCGTCGGCGGTGTCGTCCTGCTGGTCGTGCTCGCGATCGAGGTGCCTGGGCTGCTGAGCAGCGGAAGCTCCTCCACGCCCCCACCCGCCCCGGCGCCCGCCGCGACTCCGTCTGCACCCGCCGCAGCGGGTGCCGGCGCGGTGACACCGGCGTCGGTTCGAGCAGCGCTACGCGAGATCGCCAGGCTCCCTTCGAAGGATCCGTTCAAGCCGCAGCTCCTCGCGAACTCGGCCTCGACGGGCGGGGCGCCGGCGATCCCCAAGGCGCCCGCGGTACGCGCGAAGCACTTCGTCCTCAAGGATCCGTTCAAGGTCCAGATCGGCCAGGCCTCGGGGTCCGCGTTGGCACCGATCGCCACGCCGCCGCCGGTCACGCCGACGCCGACGACGCACAAGGTGAAGACGAGCTCGTCGTCGGCCCAGTCCGGCTACATCGTCATCCTCCGCTCGCTCGACACCAAGGCGTCGGCGCAGCAGGAGGTCAAGAAGGCAAAGGCCCAGGGGCTCCAGGGCGCGTCGATCCTGTACTCGTCGAAGTACACGACGCTCCGCCGCGGGTACTGGGTCGTCTACCTCAGCACGTACCCGACGGTCGCGGCGGCCGACGCCGGACTGCAGGAAGCGCACTCGCACGGCTACGCATCCGCCTACCGGCGGCCGATCAAGAAGTGAGGACCGAATGACCGCCTTCGCCTACACCGCAATCAACGCCCAGGGGCTCGTCACGAAGGGCGTGCTCCACGCCGCCGACCAGGCGGCCGCGAAAGACCAGCTGCGCCAGCAGGGGTTGCTCGCCCGTTCGCTGGCCGAGCAGAAGTCGGCGTCCGGACGCGGAACTGCTCGATTCTCGAAGGTCAAGCCGAAGTCGCTGCAGGTGTTCTCACGGCAGTTCGCGACGCTCATCCAGGCAGGTGTGAGCATCGTGCAGGCACTCCTGATCCTCGAGGAGCAGACCGACGACAAGAAGCTCGCTGTCGTGATCGCGGAGATCCGGGAAGACGTCGAGAGCGGTGTCGTGCTCTCGCGCGCGATGTCACGGCACCCGCAGGTCTTCGGCCGACTCTACGTCGCGATGATCGAGGCGGGAGAGGCATCGGGAACGCTCGACATCGTCCTCGACCGGGTGGCGATCCAGATCGAGAAGGAGACGAAGCTCAAGCGGCGGGTGAAGAGCGCGATGCTCTACCCGTCGGTCGTGCTGACCTTCGCGACCCTCGTGCTGATCGGGATGCTGATGTTCCTCGTCCCGATCTTCGTGAAGATCTTCGCCCAGCTGAACGGGCAGTTGCCGACGATGACGCAGATCGTCGTGAACGCCTCGAACGGCCTCCGCGACTACTGGTTCATCATCTTCCCGATCTTCTTCGCGATCGTCTTCGGGCTGCTTCGGTTCAAGAAGACCCCGGAAGGGCGGGCGATGTGGGACCGCCTCAAGCTCCGACTGCCGATGAAGATCGGAGACGTCGTGTTGAAGGTCGCGATGGCGCGCTTCTCGCGCACGCTCGCGACGCTCGTCTCGGCCGGCGTCGACATCGTCAAGGCGCTGGAGATCACCGGCTCGACCGCGGGCAACACGGTTCTCGAGGAAGCGCTCGTGAACGTCCGCCGCCGCGTCAACGAGGGCGCCCGCATCGCGCAGACGCTGACCGAGAGTGACGTCTTCCCGCCGATGGTCAGCCAGATGGTCAAGATCGGCGAGGAGACGGGCGAGCTCGACAAGATGCTGTCGAAGATCGCCGACTTCTACGAGGACGAGGTCGACACCGCGGTCGCGGCACTGACCTCGATCATCGAGCCGATCATGATGATCGGCGTCGGCGCGATGGTCGGCGTGATCGTGATCAGCATGTACATGCCGATGTTCAAGATGCTGAAGCTCGTCCACTAGCGCGCGCTCCCCTCGACCCACCCGGATGAAGCGACGCGGCGGCCTCGAGCCGCCGCTCGCGTTCAAGGGCCGGCGTCCCGGCGCCGATAGAAGCAGCGGGATGGAGTCCGCCGCAACCGTTCGCACCCGTACGACCACGCAGCTCGTCGAGCTCTCCGACGGGTGGATCCTCGGCGGGCTCGTGGCGCTGAGCACGTTCGTCCGCTTCGTGCTCGCAGCGCTGCGGTTCCAGACGCCGTTCTACCTGCCCGACGAGTACACGTACACCGCGATCGCACGAGGGATCGCGGAGACCGGGCGGCCCGGTGATCCGGGACGGTCCCGGCGCACTTCCCAGCGCTGCTCGAGCCGCTGCTCGCGGCGCCGTTCTGGCTCTTCGGCAGTCCCGCAGCTTGCGTTCCGGCTGACGCAGGCGGAGCACGCACTCGCGATCTCGCTCGCGGCGGTGCCGGCGTACCTGATCGCCCGCCGCGTCGGGCTGACGTCGCGCTTTTCGCTCGGCGTGGCGCTGCTCGTGCTTGTCTCGCCCAACCTCGTGTTCGGCGTCTCTCGTCGTCGCCGACCCGATCGCGTTTCCGCTCGTCCTGGCTACCGTCTACGCGGCGATCGTGGCGCTCGACACGCCTTCGCAGCGCGCCCAACTGGCCGTCGTCGGGCTCGTCGGTCTCGCGACCTTCGCGCGGGTGCAGTTCGTGCTGCTCGTCCCGGTGGTGGTCGTGGCGGCGCTGATCGTCGAGCGCGGCAGCGTGCGGCGCGCAGCCCGAAGCTTCGGTCTCGCATCGCTGGTCTTCGGCGCCGTAGGCCTCCTCGCGATCGCCTCCGGCCCACAGCGTCTCCTCGGGACGTACGAGGACGTGCTTCACCTGCATGCAGCGATCGGGACGTTCGCCCACCAGGTCGGCCTGCACGCGCTGCTCGTGCCGTTCGCGGCCGGGATCGTGCTGGTGCCAGGTGCGCTCGTCGGGCTCGCGCGCGGCCTAGGACGGCCCGGCTCCCGGGCGGAGAGCGCCTTCGCCGCCATCACCGTGCTGCTCGGTCTCGGCGTCATCGGCGCAGGCAGTGCTGATCGCCGCCACGATCTCGGGGAACTTCGGCGAGCGCTACCTCTTCTATTTCTTCCCGCTGCTGGCGGTGGCGTTCGGCCTCTATGCGCAACGAGGAGGCGGCGCGCGCCTGGGTCTTCGGCGTCGCCGCGCTGCTCGTCCTCCTCGCTGCGCGGTTCCCGCTCTCCCACTACCGCCCCCACAGCTCCGACTCGACCCTGCTCTGGGCGGTCGACCGCGTCGTCATGTCGGCCGGGACGGCCGACGGCGCGCTGCTCATGAGCTCCGGCGCCGTCGTGCTGGCGATGCTCGCCGCGTGGGTGGGATGGCGGCCGGAGAGACGGGCGGCGGTCGCGCTTACGGTGGCGATCGCCGCGCAGGCAGGTATTGCGGTCGCCGCGAGCTCGTGGGCAGTGGGACTGAGCACGGTCGACCGTCATGCCCTCCCAGCCGACCCGCGCTGGATCGACCATGCCGGCGTCGGCAGCGTCACGCTCGTCGCGCCGCCCGGCAACGACTTCGGGGCCGGAATCGAGGAGATGGTCTGGAACCGCTCGATCACGAGGGTCGTCCTGCTTCCAAACGCGACGCGTGTCGACTCCCACACGAACCTCCCGATCCATGCCGCCGCCGACGGAACGCTCATGTCCGCAGCAGGACCGAGTCGACGGTGCCGTGCTCGTCGACCGCGGCAGCACGTGGACGGCGTTTTCGGACGCACGGCTCGTGCGACAGCAGTGCCGGGGGAATCGTCGCTCCATTCGATCTCTGGGCGCCGACCGGGGCCCACGTGCGGCTCGCCGCCGAGGTCGTCGGCCTGCGCTCGGACGACTGGCTGACGCGGACCGGCTGGATCACAGTCTGGCCGTCCGACGCCGCACGGCGGATCACGCTGCGGATCTCCCTTCCCGACCCGCGGGCCGCCGCCGACACGATCCACTTCACCGGCGCCGCTTCCGAATCGGTCACCGTGCAGCCGACCACCACGCGCACGGTCACGTTCCTCATTCCCGGCCGGCACGCATCCGTGGACCGCGCGGTGGCTCTGCGACCGGTACGGCTATCGCAACGGACAGCCGGTCAGCTTTGTCTCCGCCCCGCCGCAGATCACCGCTGCCTCCGGGCCGCTGAAGTAAAGGCTAGGAGCCGAGCCCGTCCAGCAGGCGCAGCGGGAGGCGGGCGAGCCCGTGCTGCTCGCCGGGCGCCCCGATCTCGCCGAGCAGCAGCCGCTCGACCGAGCGCCAGAGCAGGCGGGTGCGCGCGATCTGCCAGCTCGCCCGCGGCCAGCGGTCGAGCGCCCGCTTGAGCTTCCACGACGCGCGGTGCAGCGACGCCAGCTCGGCGTCGAGCTCCGCGGCGTAGGGCTCGAGCGACGTTGCGCGGCCGGCGAGGAGGTCGCCGATCGCCGAAGCGGCGAGATCGGACGAGACGAAGCACTCGTACATCCCGTCGCCCGACACCGGGTCGATCAGTCCGGCCGCATCGCCGACGAGGAGCGCGCGCTCGGCGGCCACTCGTGTGCCGGGCCGCCGCAGGGGCAGCCGGTGCCCGCGCAGGCTCTCGAGCTGGCCGGGGACGAGCCCGTGCGCTGCGCACACGGCGGCCAGATGGTCACGCAGCCGCGGGCCTTCCCCCGCCCAGGCACCGACGCCGACGTTGACGTGGTCGCCTTTCGGGAACACCCACCCGTAGCCGCCGGGGATGTCCGCGAGCTCGACGACGGCCCGGCGCCGGTAGCGCGCCTCGGGCACGACGCCGTACGGGACGTTCCCCTCGAGCGCGACACCGTGGACGATCGCCCCGCCCAGCCCGAGCGTCTTCGCCGTCTGGCCGTTCGCCCCGTCGGCGCCGACGACCACGTCGACGGCGACCCGCTCTCCGTCGACGGTGACCGTGCCCCCGGCCAGCGAGACGTGAACGCCCTCACGCACCTCGGCGCCTGCAGTTCGCGCGGCGTCGAGCAGGAAGGCGTCGAGGCGCCGGCGCTGCGTCATCCAGATCACGGGCGCCGAGGCCTTGCGCACCACCGCGTCGCCGTAGCGGAAGCGCAGCTCGACGAGGTCGACGCGCTCCTCGACGACCTCGGTCGGATCGACCGGGCACCGGCGGAAGGCGCGCGTCGTGAGGCCGCCGCCGCAGGGCTTGTCGCGCGGGAACCGCGCGCGATCTACGACGAGGACGCGGGCGCCGGCGGTCGCAAGCCGGTGGGCCGTCGTCGATCCGGCAGGGCCTGCACCGACCACGAGGACGTCGAAACGCTGCACGGCCTGAGGCTACAATGCGCCCGCTCGAGGGGGTGTGCCCGAGCGGCCAAAGGGAACGGGCTGTAAACCCGTCGGCTCAGCCTACGGAGGTTCGAATCCTCCCGCCCCCACTCACTCACTCACTCACTCACTCACTCACCGTCTCGTCAATAACCACTCATACAACTTCCAAACATTCCCCTTACACTCATTTCCTCTACCTCTCTTCCCAAACCTCTCAGCGCACCCAGAGCTGGTCGAGGCAGGCGCCGGCCAGACCGCTGTTCCCCGAGAGCCAGCAGTACTTGTAGTTGCCGATTCGCCGCGAGACGAAGTCCGTCGAGAGCGCGACCTTCATCGCCACCCACGGCGCCTCGTCCGTGAGCTTCCGGTCGATCGCTGGCCAGAGCGCCGGCCGCCGCGGTCGGGTTGGTCGTCTCGAGCGCGCTCGCACGCGCTATCTGCGCGTCGATCGCGGCGCTCGCAGAGCCCCGCCTGGTTCAAGTTCGTCGTCGGGTTGGTCGCGTAGGAGCTGCAGGGAACCCGGGAAGACGTCGCTCGGCGACGGGTAGTCGCCGACCCCAGCCTTCAACCCCAGCCTGCCGGTCCGCGCAGCCACGTGTACGGCCCGTGTGCGGCACGGTCTCGAGCCCTGGCCTTGTAGCCGAGGCTTCGCAGCACCGAGACGAGTAGCGCCGTTGCGGCGGCCCGACCGGGATGTCGTAGAACCAGATCGTGACCGTCTGTCCCTTCGTGCCGGACTCGGCGACGAGCCGGCGCGCCTTCGCCAGGTCGGGCCGTGTACGTCCCCCGGCGTCCCGGTGTACGGGCAGTAGTCGCTGTAACCGTTCACGTTCGGCGTCAGGATCTGGCAGCCACCTCTGCGTCGATGTGCCGCCGTTGATCTGCACGAGCCTCTTGCGGTTCTACCGCGTGTTCAGCGCCTGCCTGACCCGGACTCGTTGAACGGCGCCACCTTCGTGTTCATCCACAGCCCGAGCATCTCTGAGCTGCGGCTCTACGTAGAGCTGGCTCGAGTAGCGCGTCTGGAGCGAGCCGCCAGCTCCGGCGACCAGGTCTGGTCGGTCCGTCCGCCGTGATGTCCGCCGTCCCTCGCTCCACCGCGCGATCGCGGACCCGCCCGTGTAGCCGTACCGCTCCACGATCCTGTCCGGGTAGCCGTCCGGCTGGCCGCCGTCGACCAGACGCGGAAGCGCGGGTTCCGCACGAGCTCGACCGAAGCCCTTCGGGCGGTAGCCGGCGACCACGTACCGGCCGGTCGCGGGCAGCGGCAGCCGCGCGTCGAGCGGCGTCGAGGCCGGCACCGCGTCGAAGATCGGGCAGCGCGAGCTGCTAGAGGAAGTCCGGGTCGGGTCGGCTGAGATGGAAGGTCACGGTGCTCGATCCCGCGCTCGTCGTGATGCCGCGCGTGAGATCGCAGTGCTCGCCGGTCAGGCAGCCCTTCGGCGCCTTCGATCACGGCCATGTAGTCGCCCGGCGCCCTGGCCGTTGCTCTCGAGCAGCGCGCGTTCGATCCCGCGGCGGATGTCCGCAGGTTGTACCACCCCGCCGGTCGAGTAGCGGATCCCTTTGCCGCAGCTGGAACGTGTACGTGAGGCCGCCGTCGCTCACTGTCGGGAGCGCCGGTCGCCAGGTCGGCGACGACCTTGTAGCTCTCGGCGCCGCCCGGCCTGGCTGTAGCCGAGCAGCCCGTCGTTCGTCAGCGTGAGTAGCTCCCGAGGCGCGCGAGGTACGCCCGGCCGGCGGGGTCAGCGCGGCCCGCGGGATCGAGTTCCTCGATAGATAGGCCGGGCGGGTTCGCGATCGCCGATCGTGAGCGTGCCGCCGCGGTGCGCGCTCTGCGGCTCCTGCGCCGCTACGTACACCGTGTCGCCGTCCAGCGCGACTCCGTCCGGAAGCGCGCCGGTCGTGACGGTCCTGACCTCGCGGCCCGTCGCCGGGATCGAGCTCCGCAGCGTCTCCGAGCCGGCGTTCGCCACCCAGACGTGGCCGTTTCCTGCGACAGCGATCCCGCTCGGCTGCTCGCCGACCGGGAAGGCCGCCGTCCCGCTTTCCGGTCGACGGTCTACCTTCGACACGGTCCCGTCTTCCCCGTTCGCCACCCAGACGCGTCGGGCCGACCGCGACTGCGGCGGGCTCGTTGCCGACGTTCGTCGTGCCGACCACCGCTGCGCGGCCTCGGTCGATGCGCGAGAGACCGCCAGTCGTCTCGCCGATCACCCAACGCGCCGTCTCCCGCTGCGACGTCGTCCGCTCCGTCGTCGACTGAGATCGGCGTACCCGTGCGTTCCGGTCTACGGTCGATCCGCATGACCGTGCCGGTCGAGCGAGTTGGCCACCCAACCTCTCCGTGCCCGTAGGCGATCCCCGTCGGTCGTTCCCGACGCTGTATCGTGTCTGTCGACCGTGGCCGCCGTTCGCCCGCGGGTCGATCTGCGAGACCGTGCCAGCGAGCGTGTCCGCGACCCAGACGTACCCGTCCGCCGAGTGAGCGCCGACTGCCCGCCGGGGCCGGGCGTCTGGATCGTCTGCTGCACCGTGTTCGTAGTCGTGTCGATCCTCGACACGATCCCGCGGTCGGACATCGCCGCCCAGATCGATCCGTCTCCGCGGCGATCGCTCGGGCGAGCCCGCCAGCGGGGTCGAGCGAAGATGCGTCCCGGTCGACGCCGAGACGCGCGCCGACGTCGTTGCCGCCGAGCGTGAGCTGCGGGCGCGCGCGACCCGCCGCTCGACAGCGCGACCAGCGGCACCGCAACTGCCATCGACGATCACGCCCGCGAGCGCGGCGCCAATCACGGTCGGCGGCGCACCGCCGAGGACGCGCTTCATGCTTGACCTCTCTCGGAGGCGGAGAGGATGACGGTAGGCCCGGGCCACGACGTGCGTGGCACTCTCCGTGCGGTTGACGTCTTTCGGGCCATCCGCGTCTTCCGTCACCGCCCCGTTGCCGGGGGCGGGCAAGGCCAGAAGCTCGCGGTAGATCGATTCGGTCTCGGGTGACGGGTACGCGCCGAGTTCCTCCGCGAGAAGCTGCCGGCACCGCTCGAACACGCGGAGCGCCTCGGCGCGGTCTCCAGCAAGGACACGTGCCTCCATCAGGCGGCGGTATCCGGCCTCGCGAAACGGCGAGAGCGCGATCAGTTCCTCGGCCCACTTTGCGGCCTCCCGCGCGGAGCCCTAACGCAGGCACGCATCGGCGAGGACGCTCAACGCGCGCTCGCGGATATCGGCGAGGTCGCGTCGCTTCTGCTCGACCCAGGCTCCGTCTTCACCGGGCAGGAATGGTCGGCGCGCCAGCGACTCTGCGGATTCGGCCGCCGCCCGTGCCCCGTCGAGGTCACCTGCGGCGAGCGCTTCTTCTGCGTCCTGTGCGCTGCTCGCGGACGCGAACAGGTCGACCCAGGTTCCCTCGGGTAAATCGAGCCGGTAGCAGCCGAACGCGGCTGTCAGAATTTCCCGGCGGTCGAGACCGACGTCCGCGAGCGCCCCGCGGAGCTTGCTGGCGATCACGGTCAGTCCCTTGTCTCTCGTGACGGGCGGCGTCTCGCCCCAGAGCGCCTCGGCGAGCTCGTCGCGCGGCACGGGGCGGCTCCGCTCGGCGACCAGGTAGACGAACAGGAGCCGTGCCTGCCGGCCCCCGAGGCGCGCTTCGTCGATCACGGCGCCGTCGGCCTCGATCGCGACGCGACCGGTGACGAAAACCCTCAGCCGGAGCGTGTTAGTCATTCGGTTGCCGGAATTCTGCCTCGTCTTAGGCACGTTTTCCTAGCGTCGCCGCGATGCGAGTGGGAGCGGTGATCACGTGTGAGTGCGGTTCGAAGCCCGGCGGTCGACGAGGAAGGCTCGTCACGGAGGTCAGGCGCCACGCCGCACAGAGCCACGGCATGCCGCTCTCGCACGAAGACGCGCTGCTGCTCGTCTTCCGCGCCGAGCTGGCAGCACAGCTCAGCACCCCTTGCGAGGCAACCGACCTTTCAGAAGAGGAGGAGAAGTGATGCGACGCCCATTCCTGCTCGCGATCCTCGGCTTGTCGGCGCCGCTGTCGTGTTCAACTCGACCGCGACTTCTTCGAGCACCACGGTCACCTCAGCGCCGCCGAACCCAGGCCCCCAGATGCAGTGGTATCGCTCACACACAGCCGCGCGCTCTCTTGAGCGTGGAGCCGCCCGTTTCGGCTCCACGGCGGTCCTCGGCCTCGAGTCGATGCGCGATCTGGCCGCGCTGGACGTCGTACGGATTCGAGACGGTGCAGGCGATGCCGGCTTTGCGCGCTGCGCGGGTGCGCGTCGACGACGCCCAGCTGCATGCGCTCCTCGCGCACGCAAGCGCTGATCGGCGCCTGCGCTACATCTCTCCGCTTGGGCCGCCGCGCCATGTTTCGGACTTGCCGAACGATCCGCTCGTGCAAACCGTGGATCCCAAGACCAAGCTTCCGTATGAATGGCAGTTCGCATCGGCGAACCTCGCCGGCGCCCTCGCGCTCACCGCGGGCGACCCCCGGATCCAGGTCGGGGTCGTCGACACCGGCGTCGACGACGTCCCCGATCTGGCAGGAAAGATCGACGGCCTCTACGACGTCACTGCGCACGGAACGCAGCTGTCGGCGTCGACGGCCGGCAACGACGACTACGGCCACGGCACAGCCGTCGCGTCGCTGATCGCGGGGAACGGCTTCGGCTGGCCGGCTTCGGCGGAGCCGCCCACGTGATCGGCATCCACGCGGACAACCAGGCCGCTTCTATGACTTCGACCTCGCACAGGCAATCGCAAAGCTCGACGCGCTCGGCGTGCGGATCGTCAACCTCAGCATCGGCGGTCCAGTGCCCTCGTCGCCGATCCTCGTGGATGCGATCGACAAGGCCGCCTCGACGGAATGCTGATCGTCGCCGCCTCAGGCAACGAAAGCGGCCCCGTCGACTGGCCGGCAGCGCTCCTCCAGCCCAGCGGAGGCGGAGAAAGCTACGGACTCGCGTCGGCGCGACGAACGAGAACGGCAGCCATGCGTCGTTCTCCAACTTCGGCGAGCACCTATCACTCGTCGCACCCGGCATCTTCACGCACTGCTCCGGCGTGCTCGTCGCACTCCCCCCGCAGAGCCGCTGCTCTCGGACACGTGCTACCGACAGTGGACGGATCGGGCGCGCAGAGTACGCTACGTCGCCGGGACGTCCTTCGCCTCTCCCGAAGTGGCCGGTGTCGCCGCGCTCGTCTGGGCCGCGCGGCCCGAACTGAAGAACTACCAAGTCGCCGACATCATCAAGGCCTCCGCAGACCGCGATGCCGGCACCGGCTGGACGCCGACCATGGCTGCGGCCGCCTCGACGCCGCGGCGGCCGTCACGCTCGCGCTCAGCCGCACCGCCGCCGAGTGGGCGTCGGGTCCCCCGCCGGCAGCGGGCCCCTGCTCCGCCGCGAGCGTTGCGCCGCCGGCCTTGCCTCACACCCAGACGATCACGTTCAACCCCATCCCGGACCGAACGACCGCGGACGGCGACTTCAACCCGAACGCACACGCGTCCTCAGGCCTGTTGTCACATACACCGCCCGCGGCGGCTGCACCATGCGTCACGGCATTGTCCACGTGTTCGCCGCCAGCCTGTGCTGGATCACCGCATACCAGAACGGCAACGACCACATCTACGCGGCTCGGCCTGTGTTGCAGGTCGTTGCGATCACCACGCTGTGATGCCGTTGCCTTGCCGCCAAGCACCGTCGCCGGCTCGTCCGCCTGCACTACCGCTCGACAACGCTCAATCGTCGCGACGACATCGTCGTCGACCAAAGCAAAGGCGATCGCCCGCGTGCACAAGAACGCCTCCGTCGTCGACCAGGGCCTCTACTCCTCGCGTCACCACCACCGCGCGACGCACAGATCTCTCCGATTCTGCGTCACGCTCCCAACCCACCCCCGCCCCCACGCAACTACCAGCTCGCACACATCCAACTCGTCCCACCCCACTACACCGCGAGTGCCTCGAGTCGACGCAGAAGAAACCAACCCGCTAACCCCGAGCCCCGCAATCCCATCAACACCGCTATCACCCGCTAGCATCGATGATTTACAGCTCCACCCCACCGTTTCGATCTTCCCGCGTTCTACGACTATTGAACTGACCCCGATTATTGGAACTGTCCCACTCACTCACTCACTCACTCGACTCTTCGGCTTGTTGACAGGTAACCTGATTCAGGCGGATACTCGACCGCGTCAACTCCCAGCCGGAGGCCGTCGCCCCGACTGGACGCACGAGGGGAGGTCGACGTGAAGGCATCGAGGTATCTCGTACGTGTCGCGTCGTTGACAGCCGGACTCGCACTCGCAGCGGCTGCCTTGACCGCGTCAACCGCGTCCGCGACGACGGCGCACTACTCCGGTGCGCTCGCGGACGGGGCAACGTGGATCGCCGACGTTCCGAGCGACTGGAACGGCGTGCTGCTCCTGTACAGCCACGGCTTCGGCTCGCTCGTGGCCGCCGATGCACCCGACCCGGCGTCCGCCGACGCGCTGCTCGCGCGAGGCTACGCGCTCGCCGGCTCGTCGTACGACCCGCACGGGTCGTTGTGGGCGTTGCAGAGCGCGGTTCGCGACCAGTTCCAGACCATCGACGCGGTAACAGCGAGCGCACTGCCCCATGCGCCCGGCCGCGTGATCGCGGTGGGCAGCTCGATGGGCGGGCTCGTCAGCGCGCTCGAAGCCGAGCACGGCGCAGGACACATCGACGGCGCACTCACGACATGCGGCATCGTCTCCGGTGGGATCGAGCTCAACAACTACCAGCTCGACGGCGAGTACGTGATGTCGAAGCTGCTCGCGACGGCGCCGATCCAGCTCGTGAACTTCTCGAACATCAGTACGGCCCTCAATACTGGGTTCACGCTGCAGTCCGTGGCGAACCAGGCGCAGACGACGCCTGAGGGACGGGCACGGCTTGCGCTCGCGCTCGCGTTTCTGAACGCAACGCCCGACGCGCCCGGGCAGCCGGCGGCCCCCGCCAACGATCCAAACGCGGTGGAGGCGGCGCAGTTTGCGAGCATGTTCAGCGGGAGCTTTCCGATCATCGCGTTCGTCAATGCCGCGCGCCCGTCGATCGAGATGTCGGCAGGCGGCAACGGCTCCTGGACGCTCGGCGAGAACTTCGCGTCCCTCCTCGACCACTCGCCCTATGCGAAGACGGTCCGCGCGCTCTACCGCGAAGCGAGGCTCGACCTGACGGCGGATCTCGCCACGCTGACCGCAGGCGCGGACATCCCGGCCGACCCGGCCGCGATCGCCTCGCTGCAGCAGACGTCGGTGCCCACCGGCCAACTCCAGGTGCCCGAGCTCGACCTGCACACGATCCACGACCCGCTGGTCCCGGTGGAGATGGAGAACCAGTACGCCGCTGTCGTCCGCGCCGCCGGCGACAACAGCCTGTTCCGCCAGGCATTCGTCGACCGCTTCGGCCATTGCGCGTTCTCGGCGTCGGAGATCGTCGCCGGCGTCGAGGCGGTCAACGACCGCGTCCAGACGGGTCGATGGGCCTCTGTGGCACAGCCGCAGAAGCTCGAGGCCTTCGCGACCAGCCTCGGTCTCGATCCGGCCGCGTTCGTCTCGTACCAGCCGCTCCCGCTCTCCGGCGACAACGGGCCGTTTGACCCGACGAGGAACCAGTAGAGAAGAGCTCAGATCGCGGTCGCGACGGCGGCGATCTCCGCTGCCGCCGCGGCCGCTTCACCGGCAAGGGCTTGGCGACCGGTGATCGAAGCTGTGCGCATGGAGACTGTCAGCGCTACATCGGAGCCGCGGATCAGCTACGCGGTAGCACGACTCGAACGAGCAGTCCGCGCCGGCATCGCAGAGCGCGTGCGCCCGTACGGGTTGACGACGCTCCAGTACACGACCCTGAGCGTCCTCAACCGTCACGGCGCGCCGCTGTCGAATGCACAGCTGGCGCGGCGGGCGTACATGACACCGCAAGCGATGAGCGAGGTGATCGACGCCCTCGTCGCCAAAGGCCTGATCCGGCGGAGTCGGCACCCGAATCACGGGCGCCTGCTACCCGCCACGTTGACGGCGAAGGGTCGCCGTGTGCTCGCCGAGTGCGAACGCGAGGTCGACGCCATGGAGGTGGTGATGCTCGGCAGCCTGACCGAACGGGAGCGGAGGGCGTTCCTGGCGGCGCTCAAGTCCTGCGTCCGCGCGCTCGGCGCGGGCTTCCCGTACGACTGACGGCGGCTCCGATCGGAGTCGGCGTCATCTCACGGGCACGGCGGGAAGCAGGTCGAGCCCGTCCGGCTTGTTCAGGAAGCCGGGCCCGCTGCCCGGCCGGTCGAGGTGGCCGTAGGACCAGACGACCCGTTTCGTATGCGGGTCGACGACGAGAACGCGGTGGTGCCAGTCGTCGGTGATCGCGATCATCCCGTTCGGCCAACGGACGGCGAGCGAGGGCTGGTCGAGTTGCCAGTAGCCGGTTGGAGCGAACGTCCAGACGACACGCCCGGCGGGCGTCAACTCGTCGACGCGACCCGGATTGTTGAAGCCGGCGACGAGGATGTTCCCGTTCGGGAGCAGCTGCGCGTCGGACGGGTAGGTCGTCGGCGTGCGGAGGCTGTAGAGCAGGCGGCCGCTCGCAGAAATCCGGTCGACCCAGCCGCCGATCTCGGTGACGAGGACGCCGCCGCCGGGTAGCGGCGTCGCCCCGTTCGGCGACGAGAGTCCCGTCGGCGGGTCGTGGCCGCAGTAGCCGGCGTGGCCGATCTCGCGCACGACCTTGTGCGCTCGATCGATGAAGAGGACACGGCAGTTCTGGATGTCGGCGACCATGAACAGCCCGTTTGGGAGCTGGTACGCGTCGTCCGGGTTGGAGAGGTAGCCGAACGCGGAGCCTCGCACTCCCGGATGCCCGAATGTCCAGACGAGCCGGTGCGTGCGGATGTCGATCTCGCCGATCGTCTGGTTGAACTCCTCGTTGGTGGAGATCGCCCGGTAGCCGGGCGTGAAGAAAGCGTCGTCCGGGTCGGCGAACGACTGCCCGGGGCGTAGGTCGCCGGGCCGGGGAAACCGCCAGACGATCTTCTTCGTGTGAGGGTTGAGGATGATGATCCGGTTGTTGTCGCGGTCGGCGATCATCAGGTAGCCCGGGACGGGGCCGCGTTTCAGCGCCGGAAAACCGAGCCGCCCGGCCGGCGTCGCCGGCGCGGCACGCACCCGTCGGGCGACCGCCGGACGCACGGCAGCGTGTACCGGGGCCTTCGCGGCCGGCGAGGAGTCGCAGCCGGCTGAGATCGCTGCCAGCAGACCGAGCACGAGGGCGGCGTGCTTCCTTCCGAGGCCGCGATCTCGAGCAATCGTTGCCACGGCGTGAGTATTGCGGCCGTCGATGAGAAACGTCGGTGGCGCCCTCTACCATCGAGGCTGTGCGCTGGACGGGCGGTCTTGGAACGTTCCTTGCCGCCCTCGTCGGCGCCGGCGGGCTGGTCAACACGTCTGGAGCGGTGGCGCCGGGCTTCGGCAACCCGCAGGGGCACTTCCGGGTGCCGCCGGCCGGCCGCGCGGTCGATACACGGCATCCCGACCACGTGATCGGCGACGGCCGGCCGGCCGGTTGCACGTCGGCCGCCGTGGTACGCGCCGTTGCCGCAGGCGGGATCATCGCCTTCAACTGCGGTCCCAAGCCGGTCACGATCGTGATGACCTCGACCGCGAGCGTGATCAAGACGCGGCGCCTGGTCGTGCTGGACGGCGGCGGCCTGGTCACTCTGAGCGGCGGCGGCAAGCGCCGGATCCTGTTCTCGGACACCTGCGCGGGCACCTGGTCGACCAGCGACTGCGTCAACCAGCCCTATCCGCAGATCGTCGTGCAGAACATCACCTTCGAGGACGGCTACGACGGTACGCATCAGGCGACCTGCACGGCCAACAGCCCGAAGTGCTGGTACGGCGGGGTCGACGGCGGCGGAGCGATCTACGTCGAGGGAGGCCGGTTCAAGGCGGTCAACTCGCGGTTCGTCGACAACCGCTGCTACGCCTACGGCCCCGATCTCGGCGGAGGCGCGATCCGCGCCCTCGCCCAGTACCAGAACCGCCCCGTCTACATCACGAACGACACGTTCCGCGGCGGTCGCTGCTCGAACGGCGGGGCGCTGAGCAGCATCTCGGTTCAGTGGCAGATCTTGAACAGCGAGTTCATCGACAACAGGGCGATCGGCTGGGGCGCCAACCCGGCGGCGGGCGGCACGCCGGGCGGCGGCAGCGGCGGCGCCGTCTACCTCGACGGCCAGAACGACAACGTGCTGATCGCGGGCACCGTGATGGATGACAACACGGCCAGAGAGGGCGGCGGCGCCGTCTTCGACGTCGTCGACACCGGCTGGGGCGCGCTGACGTTCAACGAGTCGCATCTGCACCACAACGTCAGCGGGCGATTCCAGACCTTCCCCGGCGTCTACTACGACCTCGACGGAAAGGACACGGTGCCGGTGATGATCAAGTCCAGCGCCGACTGATCTGGCCGAGCTAGCGGCCGACCGCGTACCCCTGGGCGCCGCGCGGGTTCGCCGCCGCCTTGAGGACGCCGTCGGGATCGCGGCCCGCCGCGCTGACCCGCCCGAGCGACCACGGCGCCGCCACCTCGACCTCGTGCCCGCGTTCGCGCAGCCCGGCCGCCGTCGCCTCGCCGACGCGCTCCTCCACCGCGACGTGGCGCGGGATCGTCGCCCTCGGGTAGAAGGAGCTCGGGAACGCCTCCGTGTGGTGGTTCGGCGCGTCGATCGCCTCCTGCAGGTCGAGCCCGAAATGGATGTGGCCGAGCAGCGTGTGCAGCGTCCACTGGTCCTGCTGGTCGCCGCCCGGCGTCCCGAGCGCGAGGTACGGCTCGCCGTCCCGCGCGACGAGCGTCGGCGAGAGCGTCGTCCGCGGCCGCTTGCCCGGCTCGAGCGAGCCCGCCAGCCCCTCCTCGAGCCAGAACATCTGCGCGCGCGTGCCGAGGCAGAAACCGAGCTCCGGCACGACCGGCGCGCCCCACAGCCAGCCCCCGCTCGGGGTGGCGGCGACGAGGTTGCCGTGACGGTCGACGACGTCGAGATGGACGGTGTCGCCCTTCGTCCCGGAACGCGTCGGCTCGCCGACACCGGCCGCCTCCACCACTTCCGCCTCCTCGTCGAGGCTCGCCAGCCGAGGCGCGCGCCCGTCCGGGGAGCCCGGCCGAAGCACGGGCGAGCATGCATCGTCGACCAGCACCCTCCGCTCGTCGGCGTACGTCCGCGAGAGCAGCGACGCAAGCGGGACGTCGACGAACTCCGGATCGCCGTACCAGGCCTCGCGGTCGGCGAACGCGAGCTTCGCGCACTCGGTGACCGCGTGCACGTACGCGGCGGAGCCGTGCCCGAGCGCAGGCAGGTCGAAGCCCTCGAGCAGTCTCAGCTGCTGCAGGAAGACCGGCGCCTGGCTCCACGGCCCCGCCTTCAGCACGGTGAGGTCGTGGTAGTCGACCGCCAGCGGCGACTCGTAGCTCGGCCGCCAGTCGCGCAGGTCGTCCTCGCCGAGCAGGCCGGCGTGCCGCTCGCCCGAGCTGTCCATCCACGCGCGCTCCGAGAACGCGGCCACCGCCTCGGCGACGAAGCCCCGATACCACGCGTCGTGTGCCGCCTCGATCTGCCCCTCGCGGTCGCTCGAACGCGCCTCGGCCTCCTCGAGCAGGCGCCGGTACGTCGCGGCGAGCCGCGCATTGCGGCCCAGCCCCCGCTCGGCCGCCGGGAGGTAGACGGCGGCGGAGGTCGTCCACTCGTCGCGGAACAGCGCCTCGACCCCTCGGATCGCCCGGGCGATCTGCGGCAGCATCGGGTAGCCGTCCTCGGCGTAGCCGATCGCGAAGCGCAGGACGTCGCGCAGCCGCAGCGTGCCGAAGTCGCGCAGGATCGCGAGCCAGCCGCCGAACGCCCCCGGGACGACTGCCGCGAGCGGGCCGGTGCCGGGGACGAGCCGCAGTCCGAGCTCGTCGCGATAGTGCGCGATCGTGGCGCGTCGCGGCGCCGGGCCCTGCGCGCAGAGCACGATCGGCTCGTCGCGGCCCGCCGGCCAGAGAAGCGCCGGCAGGTCGCCGCCCGGGCCGTTCAGGTGCGGCTCGACCACCTGCAGCGTGAAGCCCGCCGCGACGGCGGCGTCGAACGCGTTGCCGCCCTGCTCGAGCACGGCCATGCCGGCCGCGGAGGCCAGCCAGTGCGTGGAGGCGACCATCCCGAACGTCCCGCGCAGCTCGGGGCGGGTCGTGAAGCTCATCTCGCCACCTCGAGACCGTCGGACACGAGCCGGGGCGCGGGCCGGTTCGGTGCGACGAGATGGCATGCGACCAGGTGGCCGCGCGCGAACTCGACGAGCGGCGGCTCCTCCTCGGTCGAGCGCGGCGCCGAGCGCGGCTCGAGCGGGCACCGCGTGCGGAAACGGCAGCCGGAGGGCGGGTCGAGGGGGCTCGGGACATCGCCTTCGAGCACCGTCCGCCGCCGCCGGCGCTGGGCGTCGGGGTCGGGCACGACGGCCGCCGACAGCAGCGCCTGCGTGTACGGATGCTGCGGGCTGCGGAAGAGCTCCGTGCGCGATGCGACCTCGACGAGCTTTCCGAGATACATGACGGCGACGCGGTCGCAGAGGTACTCGACCGTGCCGAGATCGTGCGTGATGAAAAGGCAGCTGAAACCCATGTCGCGCTGCAGGTCGCGGAGCAGGTTCAGGATCGACGCCTGCACGGAGACGTCGAGCGCCGACACCGGCTCGTCGGCGATCAGCACGCTCGGCTCGAGGATCAACGCCCGCGCGAGCCCGACGCGCTGGCGCTGGCCGCCCGACAGCTCGTGGGGGTACCGGTAGCGGAGCTCGGAGCGCAGCCCGACGGTGTCGAAGATCTGCTCGACGCGTGTCCGCAACTCCTGCCCCTTCGCCACGCGATGGAGGCGCAGCGGCTCGCCGACGATGTCGCCGCAGCTCATGTGCGGATTGAGCGACGAGTACGGATCCTGGAAGACCATGTGCAGCTGACGCCGAAGCGGCCGCATCGCACGTCGCGAGAGATGCGTGATGTCGACGCCGCGCAGGCGGATCTCGCCCCCCGTCGGCTCGGTCAGGCGCATCACGCAGTTCGCGACCGTCGACTTGCCGCTGCCCGACTCTCCGACGAGCCCGAGCAGCTCGCCTTGCCGGAGCTCGAACGAGACGTCGTCGATCGCGTGCACGATCGACCCGCCCCCGGCGATCCCGCCGCCGACACGGTAGTGCTTGACGAGGTTGCGCACCTCGAGCGCGAACGGGCTGCCGTTCGCGCTCATTCCGGCCCCGGGTGGAAGCACGCGACCAGATGGCCGGGGCGCACGTAGCGCAGCTCGGGCACGCTCGATCTCGAGAGCTCGTCGGCGCGCGGGCAGCGGTCGGCGAACGCGCACATCTGCGGGAGCTCCCTCAGCGAGGGAACGCGGCCGGGGATCTCGCGGAGCCGCGGGCGCTCGCCGTCCTCGCCCTCGAACGGCTGCGGGATGCAGCCGAGGAGCCCGATCGTGTAGGGATGCTGCGGCTCCGCATAGAGGTCGTGCACCGGCGCCTCCTCCGCCTTGCGGCCGGCATACATCACGAGCACCCGGTCTGCGATGTCGGCGACCACCCCGAGATTGTGCGTGATCAGGATGATCGAGGTGCCGAGCCGCTCACGCACGTCGCGCATCAGGTCGAGCACACCTGCCTGGATCGTCACGTCGAGCGCGGTCGTGGGCTCGTCCGCGATCAGCACCTTCGGGTTGCAGGCGAGCGCCATCGCGATCATCACGCGCTGGCGCATGCCGCCGGACAGCTGGTGCGGGTACTCGTCGAGGCGGCGCTCCGGCGCGGGGATGCGGACGAGCTGCAGCAGCTCGACCGTGCGAGCCCGCGCCTCCCGGCGCGACGCGCCGAGATGCTTCACCAGCACCTCGCCGATCTGGCGCCCGATCTTGAGCACCGGGTTGAGCGACGTCATCGGCTCCTGGAAGACGAAGGAGATATCGCGTCCGCGCACGGATCGCAGCCGCCGCGGCGAGAGCGAGAGCAGGTCGGTCCCGTCGAACACGGCCCGCCCGCTGATCACCGCGGTCTCGGGCAGCAGGCGGACGAGCGACATGCACGTGACGCTCTTCCCACACCCGGACTCGCCGACGATCCCGAGCACCTCGCCGCGCTCGAGCGTGAACGAGAGCCGGTCGACGGCATGGACCGGCCCGTCGTCGGTCTCGAAGCGGACCGAGAGGTCGGTGACGTCGAGCAGCGGATCGGCCATCAGCGCGTCGTCCGCGGATCGAAGATGTCGCGCAGACCGTCGCCGAGGACGTTGAAGGCGAGCGATGCGATCACGATCGCGAGCCCGGGATAGACCGCGAGCCGCGGCGCCTGGCCGAGGTACGACTGCGCGTCCTGCAGCATCACCCCCCACGAGGGCGTCGGCGGCTGCACACCGAGCCCGAGGAACGAGAGCACCGCCTCGCCGATGATCGCGCCGGGGATGATCAGCGTCGCCTGCACGAGCAGGGTGCTCGTCATGTTCGGAAGGATGTGGCGAAAGATGATCGTCACGTCGTTCGCGCCGTTGGCGACCGCGGCCGGCACGAAGTCCTCCTCCCGCAACGCGAGGGTCTCGCCACGCGCGATCCGGATCACGCCGGGCATCGCCGCAACCCCGAGCGCGATCGTCGCGTTCTCGAGCGACGGGCCGAGGATCGCGGCGAGGCCGACGGCGAGGATGATGAACGGGAACGCCAGCAGTGCGTCCGTCACGCGCGCGATCACCGTGTCGACCCAGCCGCGGTAGTAGCCGGCGATCATCCCGATCGGGACGGCGACGATCATCGCGAGCAGGGTCGCGAAGAAGCCGGCCTGAATCGAGGCACGCGCGCCCCAGATCAGCCGGGAGAGCTCGTCACGGCCCAGCTCGTCCGTCCCGAGCAGATGCTTCGACGAGGGATGCGAGAGCAGCGCGTTGAAGTCGGTCGCTCCGGCGCCGTACGGCGCGAGCAGGGGGGCGAAGATCGCCGTGACCACGAACACGACGACGACCACCAGCCCCGCGACCGCGAGCGGCCGGCGCAGGAAGCGCTTGCGGAGCAGCATCCGCCGCCGGGCGCGCGGGTTCACCACGGTGGTCGCGTCGACGACGCTCACGGGCGGGCTCCGGAGGTGCGGATGCGTGGGTTCAGCAGCGCGTACACGACGTCGACCGCGAGGTTGACGATCACGTAGCCCGCGGCGGCGACGAGGACGACGCCCTGGATCAGCGTGTAGTCCCGCTGGTTGACCGCCTCGACGGTCAGTGCCCCGAAGCCGGCGATCCCGAAGATCGTCTCGACGATCACGACGCCCGAGACCAGGGCGCCGAGCTGCAGGCCGATCACGGTCGTGACCGTGATCAGGCTGTTCCGCAGCGCGTGGCGCACGATCACCGTCCGCTCGTTCAGGCCTTTCGCGCGCGCCGTCCGGACGTAGTCGGCACCGAGCGTGATCAGCATCGAGGCTCGCATCTGCCGCATCAGGATGGCGGCGATGCCGATCGCCAGCACGATGCACGGCATCACGAGGTGCTCGACGTTGGAAATGGGATGGGTGAGCCCGACGTAGCCGCTGGCCGGAAGCCAGTGCAGGTCGACCGCGAACCAGATGATCATCAGCAGCCCGAGCCAGAAGTGCGGCACCGAGAGACCGACGAGGGAGGTCGTCGTGACCGCGTAGTCGCTGGCCTTGCCGCGCCGGACCGCGGCGATCACCCCCGCCGGCAGCCCGATCGCGACGGCGAGCAGCATGCTGAGGAAGGCGAGCTCGAGGCTGATCGGCAGCCGCGAGACGATCGTGTGCGACACCGACAGGTCGCGCTGGTCGACGCCCAGATCACCGTGCACCGCGAGCCAGATCCAGTGCACGTACTGGACGGGGAGCGGTCGGTCGAGCAGGTACTTGTGCCGCACGGCCGCGAGTACCGCCGGGTCGCGGTTCTCCGCCCCGAGCGCGATCGCCGGGTCGCCCGGGATCGCCCGCACGCCGAGGAACACGAGCAGGCTCGCGAGCACGAGGACGACGAGGGCGGCTCCCGCCTTGCGAAGGAGAAAGCCGCCCATCGTCAGTCGGTCGACATCGATGTGCTACTTGAAGGCCGCGTTCGCGACGCGGAGCAGCGTGTCCGGGTACATCGTCACGCCCGTCAGCTGTTTCTCGACTCCGGCACGTGTAACCGGGTAGTAGAGGTAGATCAGCGGGCGATCGTTGAGCATGATCTGCTGTGCGACGTGGTAGAGCGTGGTCCGTGACTTGGTCGTGATCGACTTCCGTGCGTTGTTGAGCACGTAGTCGAGCCTCCCGTTCGAGTACCCGCTGTCGTTCTGCGAGCCCGACGTGGCGACGAACTGGTAGATGTTGCCGTCGGGGTCGACGCGGCCCGACCACCCGATCAGGAACGCGTCGAAGTTGCCCGCATCCGCTTGGGAGAGCGACGTCACGAAGTCGGTCGACTGGATGACGACGTTGATCCCGACCGCCTTCTCCTCGGCCTGCAGGAACTGCGCCAGGCGAAGCCCGACGGTCGCGGTCGGCACCATCAGGTGCACTGTCGGATTGGAGATCTTCGACGCCGCAACCAGCTTCTTGGCATCGGTCGGGTTGTAGGACGTGCACTTGATCGACTTGTCGAACCATGCGCTCGCCGGCGAGATCGGCGTGCAGCCCGGAAGGACGGTGCCGCCGAACACGACCTTGTTCATCGTGTTGCGGTTGATCGCCTCCTCGAAGGCCTTGCGCAGGTCGGCACTCGAGGCGAGCGGCGTCCCGACGTTCGTGTACGGGAGCTTTCCGATGCCGTTCTTGTTGCCGATGTTGAAGGTGAGCCCCTGGTAGCCGAGCGACGTCTGCTTGGTGATACCGAGCTTCGAGTCCTGCTCGATGCCCGGGAGCTGGGTCGAGTCGATGCCGTCGAGCGCCTGCAGGTCGCCGGCCTTCAACGCGGCGGCCGCCGCGGCGGTGTCGTTCTCGACCTTGAACACGATCTTGTCGAGATGGACGTCCTTCTTGTCGTAGTAGTACGGCGACTTGACGACGGTGATGCTGTCGCCGGCGACGCGGTTCGAGTACATGAACGGGCCGACGCAGACCGGGTTGCTGGCGAAGTTGGCGCCGAGCTTGCTCAGCTGGGCCGGCGACATCACCATCCCGGCGCGATCGGCGAGCTGCGCGGTCAGCGGCGAGTACGGGGTCTTCAGGTGGATCACGACCGTCGACGGCCCGCTGGCGGCGACGCTCGAAATGGGCGAGATCTCGCTCGCCCGCGCCGAGCCCTTCAAGGTGAGGTCGCGGTTCAGGGAGGTTACGACTGCCTGGGCGTTGAAGTTCGTCCCGTCGTTGAACTTGATCCCGGTGCGGACGTGGATCGTGACGGTGAGCTTGTTCTTCGAGATCGTGGGCAGAGCGGTCGCGAGCTGCGGGACGATCTGCCCCTTCGCGTTCAGGTCGTAGAGCTTCTGGCAGAAGGTGAGGAACACCTCGCGCCCGGAGAAGGTGCGCGCGAGCGTGGGATCGAGGGCGTCGGGCTCGCCGTTGGCCATCCCGACGACGAGCGTTCCCCCGTTCTTCACCGCCTGACGGTGGATGCCGACGGCGGCGGTGGCTGCGGCGGCGCCGAGAAGCGCCGTCACCGCCCCCGCGAGCACGACGGTCCGAAAGCGAATGCGGCTCATCGCAATGCGTCCTTTCGACGATTCGACTTGGACCACTGGGGCGAGCAGGGAACGATATGTTGGATCCAGTTTCTGGTCAAGTGGATACATATCGGCTAACCTCGCCCCGCGATGCGCGTTCTCGCCACCTCTTCGTCGCGCGTCGAGCGGCGGGGCTTCGGGCTCCTGCGGATCGACCGCCAGCTCGTGGCGATCGGCCTGATCGGCGGCGTGGTATCCGGCCTGCTCGGCGTGGGCGGGGGCATCGTCATGGTGCCGCTGCTCGTCCTCTGGGCCCGCTACGGCCAGCGCGAGGCCCACGCCACCTCGCTCGCAGCGATCATCCCGATCTCGATCGCCGGGATCGTCACCTACGGGATCGCCGGGGAAGTGAAGGTCGGCCCTGCGCTGGCGCTCGTCGTCGGATCGGTGTTCGGAGCGCGGATCGGCGCCGGGATGCTCGCCCGGCTGGACGAGCGGGTTCTCAAGTCCGTGTTCGGAGTGTTTCTCCTCGGCGTCGGCGTGCTGATGGCCGTCCACGGATGAGCGGCGTCACGCTCTACCTCGCGCTCGTCGCGTTCGGGGTCCTCGCGGGCGTGCTCTCGGGGCTGCTCGGAGTCGGAGGCGGAACGCTGATGGTGCCGTTCCTGACCCTCGTCGTCGGGCTCTCGCAGCACGCCGCCGAGGCGACCTCGCTGCTCGTGATCCTGCCGACGGCTGTCGCCGGGACGTGGACGCTGCACCGGCGGGGCGTAGGCGACACGAGCGTCGCCCTGCGCTTCGGCCTCGTCGGCGCGATCGGCGCCGTGGGTGGCGCCCTGCTCGCGCTCGCACTTCCGGCTACGACTCTGCGTATCGTCTTCGCCGTGTTCGTCGCGGTCGTCGGGTTGAAGCTGATCCACGACGCGCTGGGCAGCCGGCGCCGGGCGGCATGACCCAGACGCTCGAGGACCAGCGGGCGCTCGTCGACAAGCTGGCCGCGACGCTGCAGGCACGCGTGCTCAGCGGCGAGCTCGTCTCGGGAACGCGCCTCCGGCAGTCGGCGCTCGCCGAGGAGTTCGGGGTCAGCCGGACGCCGATCCGGGAGGCGCTGCGCAAGCTGCAGGCGAGCGGCCTCGTCGAGGTCCAGCCGCATCGGAGCGCCCTCGTCCGTGCGCCGTCCGCCCGCGAGATCCGCGACGCGTACGAGGTCCGCGCCGAGCTGGAGGGCCTGGCTGCCGAGCTGGCCGCGGGCCGGATCCACCAGGAGCAGCTCGACTTCCTGCACGGCGTGCAGGCCGAGTTCCGCGAGGCGCTTCGGCGAACGCTCGAGCTGCGCGCGGGCGGTGATGCGTTCGATCCGGCCGAGGAGACGGAGCGCTGGGGCCGCGCCAACGACCGCTTCCATCAGGGCGTGCAGGCGGCGGCCGCCAACGGCGTGCTCGTCGCTGCTCTTCTCCACCTCCACCGCAGTTACCCGCGCGATCTCTCCCGCAGCGTCCTCGGCGAGAGCTCGCAGCTCCTGGAGGCGAACGTGCGCGAGCACGAGGCGATCCTCGCCGCGATCGAGCGCCGGGACGCCGCGGAGGCGCGGGCGTTGATGGCCGACCACGTCCGGCACGCCGGTACGCTCGTGACGCTCCGGCTCGAGCAGCGCGGATAGTCGTGGTCGACGAGCTCAGGGCCCTCGTGCAGCTGGAGCACCTGGAAGCCGCCGAGTCCGGCCGGCTCCGCCGGCTCGATGCCGACGTCGGCGAGGTACGGGCGCGCGCCGAGATCATCGCAGCCTTCTTCGACACCGCGCACGACGAGGATGTCCGCCTGCGCGACGCAGAGGACGAGGCGCGTGCCGACGTCGGCCGCCGCGAGGCCGAGCTGGCATCGGCGGAGGAGGAGCTCGCACGCGCAGGGAACGAGACCGAGCGGACGCTGGCCGAGCAGCGGCTGACGCGGGCGCGCGACCACCTCCAGGTCGCGTCGCTCGCGGCGGAGCGGGCGGCCGAGGAGCGGGCGGCGTTCGAGCTCGAAGCGGCGGCGCTCACGCGCGAGCTCCCGCGGCTCGAGGAGCGGGCCCGCGCCCTGACCCGGGAGATTCCCGGCGAGGCGCCGATCGTGGACGGCGACCTGATCGACTGGTCGTCGCGCGCCCGCGCAGCGGTGTTCGTCGCCGCGAGCGACGTCGACGCGCGCAGAGAGCGCGCGGTGCTCGAGGCGAACGAGCTCGCCTCGGCGCTACTCGGCGAGTCGACGCACGGCTCGACGCCCGAGCAGGCGCTCGCGCGCGTCGAAGCCGCTCACTGAACGTCGCCGCCGGGCCAGGTGTCCGTGAGCAGGTAGCCCTCGGGGAACGGATCGTGTGGGTCGACGACGATCTGGGTGACGCCGGTGACGAAGGCGCTGCCGCGAATCGCGGGAACGATCGCGGATCGGCCGCCGACGGACGTCTCCGCGACGATTCGCCCCTCGAACGTCGATCCGATCGGCGAGGCGTGGGTCATCGAGTCGCCGACGCCGAGCAGTCCGCGCGCGTGCAGCACGGCCATCCGCGCAGACAGCCCGGTGCCGGTCGCCGACCGGTCGAGGCGCCCCGGGGCGACGACGACCGCGTTCCGCGACACCGCGCCGACGCCGCGCCACGGCTCGGCGAGCTCGACGATGCTGACGCCCGAGATCTCCGGGTTCTCGGGATGCACGCAGCGCAACTGCTCACGCGCCGCGTCGCGGATCAGCTCACCCACGCGGCTCAGCTCGCGCGCCTCCCGTCCCTCGAGCTCGAAGCCGAGCGCGGCGGCATCCGCAATCGCGTACCACATGCCGCCGTACGCGACGTCGACGGCGACGGTGCCGAGCCCGGGAACCTCCAGGCGTGCGTCGAGCTGGTCGGCGAAGGACGGGACGTTGGTGAGCTCGATGCTCTCCACGCGGCCCTCACGGCAGGCTGCGCGGATCTCGACCGGCCCCGCCGGAGCCTCGAGCCGGAGCGTGGTCTCCGGCTCGCGCATCTCGACCATGCCGGTCTCGAGCAGGACGGTCGCGACGCAGATCGTGTTCGAGCCGGACATCGGCGGGTACTCGGTGGGCTCCATGATGATGAAGCCGGCGTCGCAGTCCGCCCGGGTCGCAGGCACGACGAGATTCGCGTGGACGGCGACGCTGCCGCGCGGCTCGCGCAGCAGTAGCCGCCGCAGGCGGTCGTCCGCGCGCAGCGTCTGCATCTGCTCGAACACCGTCTTGCCGGCCGGGGGGAGAACGCCGCCGACCACGACGTTCCCGACCTCACCGCCGGCATGACAGCCGACGACGGTGATCATCCGGCGGGAGCGCAAGCTCTCAGGACCGGGCGGGCGCCAGGGCGGCGGCGCGGCGGCGAGGCCGCCGCACGCGGATCTCCTCCGCGAGGAAGTACGAGCCGGCGACCAGCAGGGCCGCGAGCAGCTGCGCGACGACGCCTTCGACCGTCGGGAAGAACGCGAGCCAGAGACCCATCCAGCCGGGGAATGAGACGCCGAGCGAGTGCACCGGCAGCCAGCCGGCGAGCTGCATCTCCTGGACGCTCTCACCGACCATCACGAGGAGGACGAAGCCGAGCAGCACGCCCGTCGCGACGAGCATGCGCTTGTACGGCAGCCGGTGCTGGAAGAGGAAGGTGGCGGCGCCGACGAGGGCGGTCAGAGCGACGCCCAGCGCGACGCCTTCCAGCACGGTCGCCGAACCGGCGGTCAGCCGCAGGTTCTGCAGGAAGAGCACGATCTCGAAGCCCTCGCGGTACACCGCGGTGAAGCCGAGCAGGGCGAGGCCGAAGAGCAGCCGCCGGTGGCCGCCCGGCGTTCCCTGCAGCTCGCGGCGACGGCGATTGTGAGCCGCTATCCAGCCTGTCCAGTAGACCTTGTGGAAGAACCAATTCATGACCACGAGCAGAACAGCGACCGCCAAGAGCCCGGTCGCGGCCTGGACGTCGAGGCCGGGCCCGCCGAGCGCGCCGATGATCCCGATCGCGAGGAACCAGGTCACGACCGACGCAACGAGCGCGATCGACGCTCCGCCCGCCACGGGCTTCCGCAGCGTCCGGTTCGCCCCGACGAAGCTCGCCGTGAACGCCGCCAGCACGAGAACGGCCTCGAGCCCCTCGCGGAAGACGAGCAGCGCACTGTCCACGACGACGGCGCCGTGGCTGAGATGGGTTCCGGGCGCGGTCGGATCGGGAACACCACTCGGCGCGGTGATCGCCTTCCAGGACAGCGCGGCGATCGCCGCCGATGCGACCAGCGCCCACGCAGACCGCCGCAGGAGGAGCTTCCGCTGGGCGATCTCCTCGACCGTGGTGCAGCGCAGGCGCAACATCTGTAAGGCGCACCTTACACGCGTCACGCTAGGCTGGCGACACGGATGAGTTGGTCCGGTACTCGTCGGCGCCTGCTCGCGCTCGCCGGTCTCGGCGCGGTCGGTTCGCTGGCCCGGCTCCCGGCCGGGCTGGCTGCGACGCCGCTCCTCTCCCGCTTCCGCATCGGCAACGGTGGGCACCCGTTCGCGGGCGACACCGTCAACCTGACCACGCTCGGTCCGAGCGGCGGCCGCACGGCCGCGCGGCTCCGCTTCGCACTGTCGCGCCCGTCGGTCGTCACGCTCGAGGTGCTGGAGACCGGCCAGGGCGCCGCCTCCGAGAAGCCGGTGTCGGTCGGCCAGTCCGAGCTTTCGGCGCAGCGCGCGATCCTCGGGGCGGGCGAGCACGAGCTCGAGTGGGAACCGCCGGCCAACCTGCCGGCGCGCACGTACATCCTGCGCGTCTCGGCGCAGCCGCGACGCGGTCACGCCGCCCCCGGCGTGACGCACGCGGTCGCACGCGTGCTCGGCGTCGACGCCGCCTTCGCGCAGCGAACGGCCAAGGCGGGCGACACGGTCGATCTCTTCCTTCGCACGGACGCGGCGCAGCTGACGCTCCAGATGATGCGGAGCGGCCCGGAGACGGTTCCGACCTACTCGAACAACGACCTGAACGGCGTCGCGGTCGGGAACCCGCTGGCGATCGACTGGCAGGCCTACCGCAACGAGCCGGGAACGGTGTCGGTGCAGCTCGACCCCACCTGGGGCACCGGCGTCTACTTCGCGCGGTTGCAGGCCGACGACGGGCGCCTCGGGTTCGCGCCGATCGTGCTGCATCCGCCGGCACCGTCGCAGCGCGTTGCCGTCGTGATCCCCACGTCGACGTGGGCGGCGTACAACTTCTACGACGCGAACGGAGACGGCTGGGGCGATACCTGGTACGCGCGATGGAAGACGAGCTTCGTCGACGTGACGCGCCCGAATCCGAACCGCGGCATCCCGTACAGGTACCGGAGCTACGACCTGCAGTTCCAGCACTGGCTCGCGCAGACGGGCAAGAACGTCGACACCTACGGCGACGAGGACATCGAGGCGTTCGCCGACTCGACTGCGCTGCGCGCGGCCTACGACCTGATCGTGTTCCCCGGCCACACGGAGTACGTGACCGGACGGATCTACAACCTCGTCCAGGGCTACCGCGATCTCGGCGGCAACCTCATGTTCTTGTCGGCGAACAATTTCTTCCGCCGCATCGACCGCGGCGGCGTCCGTCTGAAGCTGATCGACGAGTGGCGCGACCTCGGCCGGCCCGAGGAGTCGCTGCTCGGCGTGCACTACATCGCGAGCGACCGTGGCCAGCGGCACGCGCCGTTCACGGTCGTCGGGGCCGACGTCGCGCCGTGGGCGTTCGCGAACACCGGCCTCGGCAACGGCGCGCAGTTCGGGATGTACGGGATCGAGATCGACGCGCGTGGCCCGGCCTCGCCGCCGGACGTGCAGGTGCTCGCGACGATCCCGGATCTCTTCGGCGCCGGCCGCTCGGCCGAGATGACGTACTACGAGCACCCGAGCGGCGCGAAGGTGTTCTCGGCCGGGGCGCTGAACTTCGGCGGTCAGGTCATGCTCTGGCCGACGACGCAGCAGCTGCTGCAGAACGTCTGGCAGCAGCTCACCTGACGGCGGCCGGGAGAGCATTGTCACCGGTACGGCGCACGACCGCGGCAGTTCTCGCCCTGCTGGTCGCTGCCTCGCTGGCCGCCGCAGTTCGCGTCGATCTCGCGCGCGCCGACGGCGATCCTGCGAGCGACTACCTGCTCGGGCAACGCGTGTTCTTCCCGTTCGACGTGACGTACGCCCCCGCCGACAAGTCGCGCTTCACGGGCCTCGTCGCGGCGGCCAACCAGCAGGGGTTCAAGATCCGCGTCGCGTTGATCCCGGACAGCTACGACCTCGGCTCGATCACCGTGCTATGGGGAAAGCCCCGCACGTACGCTCGATTCCTCGGCCAGGAGTTGGGGTTCGTCTACAAGCAGCGGCTGCTCGTCGTCATGCCGAACGGCTACGGCTTCAACTGGCCGGGTCACTCGAGCACGAGGGAGTACGGCGTGCTCGCTTCGATCCCGCCGCCGGGTTCGCCCGCGAAGCTTCTCGACAGCGCGACCATCGCCGTGAAGCGGCTCGCCGCCGCAGACGGGATCACGATCAGTGTGGCTCCGAAGGACGTCGCCGCCGGCGGCGGACAGCAGAGCCACACCGGTGTGCTCGTGGGGGCGGCGGCGGGAGCGTTGCTGCTCGCAGCCGTGCTCGGCGGCCTTGCCCTACGACGTCTGAGAAGCGCGCGGCGTTAGCTCAGTTGCCGCAGAAGGGCGAGGACGTCCCCGCTCCGGAACGGCCAGAGGAACAGCGCGCGCTCGTAGCCGCGTGAATCGATCACGTAGGCCCCTTCCGTGTGCTCGATCTCGTGCACTGTCACGCCGGCGATCTTCTTCGTCGCCACGAGCACGCCGATCTGGTAACGCCGCCAGACTTGTTTGAGCTGGGCGTGGCTACCGACCGCCCACCGCCACTGCGGGACGAGGTTCCACTTCGAGACGTCCTGAACGAGGTTGGCGCGACTGTCTCCGTAGACGTTGACGCTGACGGCGATGATCGCCGGACGCGAGCGCGCCGGAAGGCTCCGCACCATCGCGTTCAGCTGCTTCGCCTCGAGCGGGCAGAAGTTGCGGCACAACGGATCGATGAAGGTCACGACCACCGGCCTTCCGCGGAACGCGGCGAGCGACACGTACCGCCCGCTCTGGTCGACGAGCTGGAAGCCGGGAGCCGGCCGCGCTCCGGCCGGCCAGGTCGCCACGGCCGGTTCCGCCGCTCCGGCGCTCACGCTCCCCGGCGGCGACGAGCGCTGGGTACGCAACAGCAAGACGAACACGATCCCGAGCACCGCGAGGGCGGCGACCGCGACCCAGAAGAGCAGACGCAGCCCTGACAGTGCGTCCCGGGACTGCCGCCGGGCACCCGACGTGTGGTGGGCAGCCATGTACGGGCGAGTATCGCTGAACGCCGACCTGCGCGACGGTGCGGGTCGCGGCTTGCTGCGCCCCCGGACGGCGCTGACGGCCCGCGGTAGGCTGTGTCCCTTGCCCTCTTAGCTCAGTTGGTAGAGCACCTCCATGGTAAGGAGGGGGTCGACGGTTCGAGTCCGTCAGAGGGCTTTCTTGAAATGCCTGCAAATCGGCTGTTCGAGTTGTCCGTGAAGTAACCGCCTGTCACGTGCGGGCACTTGCGGGCACTAGCTGGTGTTCCCTCGCCAAACGCATCGGCATGCCGAATTCGGCTTGTTTCAGCGGGTCCGGGCCCGTCTGACCCCCTCTGTACTGCGCAACGGCTAAGGGCTTCGATGCCGTTGGTGATGCGAGCGGGCGGTCTACGACGTAGCGCCAGCCGCGGCGGGCCAGTTCCTTGCGCGACCTGCCTTCGTGAGTGGCTGCGGTCGGACTTGCCTCTCCGCAAAGCTTGATGAGAGTCTGTACGCGGTGGGCATGGGGTCGCCTCGCGCGCTGGAGCGTTACGCCTGGATCGGAGGCGTGCTCTACGTCGTTGCGCTGCTCGCGGAGGGGGTCATCTCGTTCGGCTTCAAGGTCAGTCAGAACGACTCGGCAGCGAAGATCGCGAACTCGCTCGACGACCACCACAAGCGCCTGATCCTCGTCTTCTGTCTTTGCATCCTCTATGTCGCCGGCTTCGTCATCTATCTGACGCGACTGGATGATCTGCTGCGACGGGCGGCCGCCGACCGTCGCTTCTTCGCCTCGTGGGTGCTGGTCGGTGGCGTGCTCTTCGTCGCCCTCCACGGCGTCAGCGACGTTGGCATCTACGGTCTGCTAGCGGGCAAGGTCGCTGCCTACTCGGCGCAGCACGAACACGGCCTCTCTTACACGCTGTACTTGCTCACCTTCGCGCTCGACAGCGTCGGCGATGTGTTCGGCAGCTTCTTCATGCTCGGCAGCGGCCTGCTCGTGCTCACCACGCGCGTGCTGCCTCGGTGGCTCGGCTGGGTCGCCGTTGCAGCCAGCCCGTTCTTGCTCCTGCAGGCGTTCGGACTTGGCGGAGTCGTCTCCAACTTCGGGCTCGCACTCGATCTGGTTGGGTTCCTGCTCTTGCTGATCTTCGTTCTTGCGAGCAGCGTGATCGCACTCACGCGCCGGTTCGTCACCGCGGCCGCTCCCTAGCTGCGCGGCCTTGCCCTGCTTCGTTCTGGTTCGACGTCGCTTTGCTTCTCTAGGCAAGCGAGAAGGTTCGTTTGCGCGGGCGTTCTTGAGCTCCAGGTCTGATCGTTGCCTATGCGGTACGCGCGACCGTCTCTGCTGCGGTGAGAGCGGATTGCGTGCGGCAACCGTCTTTACACATCCAAACGGCCAGTCGATCTGGGTGCCTCAGGGCGCGGGAGTTTCGGTGTCGGTCATTGCCCTAGGCTGAGCGCGTGTCGGTGCTCGCCACCAAGCTCCGCATGCCGGCGTCGCGTCGCCGGCTGGTGCAGCGCCCCCGAATTACCGATCGCCTGAGCGCCGGCACAGACGAGACGCCGCGGCTGATCCTTGTCGCGGCGCCGGCTGGCTTCGGCAAGACGACGCTTCTGCTGCAGTGGCTGGCGGCTTCGGATCCGCCACGCAGGGTGGCGTGGCTGTCTCTCGATCCAAGGGATGCCGACCTGCCGCTCTTCCTGAATCACCTCGTCGCTGCAATTCGGATCGTCGAGCCCGACGTTGGCGTCGACGCGCTCGCTCTCTTGCAGGCTGGAGGAACGGCGCCGACCGATGTCGTCCTCGTCAGCCTGATCAACGATCTCGATGTGCTGGCCGGACCGACCGTGGTAGCGCTCGATGACTACCACGTGATCGACGCGGTTCCCGTCCACGAGGCGATGACCTTCCTCCTGGACAACTTGCCTTCCCAGGTCACGCTTGCGATGACCACCCGGGCCGACCCGCCGCTTCCGCTCTCCCGTCTGCGTGCCCGTGGCGAACTCGTGGAGGTACGGGCCGCGGACCTCAGGTTCACCAACGCGGAAGCTGAAGTGTTCCTCAACGAGGTAATGCAACTCGCTCTGGAACCGACGCTTGTTGCGGCACTCGAGTCGCGCACCGAGGGATGGGCTGCCGGTTTACAACTGGCCGCGCTCTCAGCTCGAACCCACGCTGGAAGCACCGATAGCTCTGCCGCTGCGTTTATCGAAGCGTTCTCGGGCAGCCATCGGTTCGTCCTCGACTACCTGATCGAGGATGTCCTGGCCGGACAGCCGGACGATGTCCGCGCGTTTCTGCTCGACACGTCCGTGCTCGATCAGATGACCGGGAGTCTCTGCGACGCAGTGACTGGGCGCGCTGACGGTCAGCTGGTGCTGGAGACCCTTGAGCGCGAAAACCTGTTCGTCTCGGCGCTCGACGACGAGCGCCGGTGGTATCGCTACCACCACCTCTTCGCCGACGCGCTGCGTGCACGTCTTGCGAGCGACGGTGGCAAGAGGCCCGCGGAGTTGCACTCCGCGGCGAGCCGATGGCTGGCGGAGAACGGACTACTGAGCGATGCCGTTCGGCACGCGATCGCGAGCGGCGACGTCGAGTTCGCGGCCGACCTCGTGGAGCTCAGCCTCGCCGATCTGCGGCGACGCCGTCAGGACCGGACGATTCGTGAGTGGTTGGTCGCGCTGCCCGACAGTGTCGTCAGGCGCCGTCCGCTGCTCGCCATGTTCGTGGGATGGAGTCGGCTGTCCGAAGGCGACTTCGAGGCGATGGAGGAGTGGCTCGACACCGCCGAGGCCGGTCTCGAGGCGGCGCCGCCGCTGACGATTCACCCGGCGGTTGTGCTGGCGGAGGCGGTAAGCGCGCGGGAAGCGGAGGTTCGTTCCATCCCGGCGATGGCGGAGGTCTACCGCGCGTCGGTCGCGCAGGCCCGCGGCGACGTCGACGGCACCGTCGCGCATGCACGCCGGGCATTTGCGCTGGCTGGCCCGGAGGATCACTTCCCGCGCGCTGCCGCCGCTGGGTTCCTAGGTCTGGCGGCATGGGCCGCTGGCGACCTCGCCACGGCAGTGGACACGTTCACCGAAGCGGTGACCGGCCTGCATGCGGCCGGCATGGTCGCAGACGAGTTGGGCGCGACAGTCGTGCTAGCGAACATTTGGCTGGCGCGTGGACGCCCACTCGAGGCTCGCCGGCTCTACGAGCGCGCGCTCACGGCGGCCGAGATCCATCCCGGCCCGGTGCTCTCGACCACCGGCGATCTGCACGTCGGCCTCGCTGACGTCCTACGCGAGCAGGGCGAGCTCGAGGCTGCCGCGGAGCACCTCGACGCCGCCCACGAGTTGGGCGACCGGGCGTCACTGCTCGAGAACCGGCATCGCTGGTACACGGCGATGGCTGGACTGTTGCGTGCGAGAGGCGACCTCGAGGGCGCCGTCGCGATGCTCGACCAGGCCGAGCCGCTCTTCCTGCCGGGCTACTTCCCGGACGTGCGGCCGATCGCCGCAACCCGCGCGCGAATCTGGATCGTTCAAGCCCGCCTCGAGGACGCGCGGGCGTGGGCGCGGAAGCGCGGAGTCGCGGCGACCGATCCGCTCGCGTATCTGGCGGAGTACGACCAACTCACGCTCGCCCGTCTGCTGATCGCCGGCGGTGAGGCGCGCGGAGCGCTCGGCCTGCTTGACCGTGTGCTGGAGGTCGCGCGCGTGTCGGGACGCAACGGCACCCTGGTCGAGGCGACCCTGCTGCGGGCACTCGCGCATCATGCGAGTGGCGACGCATCCTCGGCCCTGACGGATATCTCCACCGCCCTTGGCGAAGGGGTACCTGCCGGCTACTGCCGGCTCTTCCTCGACGAGGGCGAGCCGATGGCCGAACTGCTCAGACAAGCTTCCCGAGCCGCAGCCGACGACGTGAAGACCCATGCCGAGCAACTATTAGCCGCCGCACGGGAAGCAGTGGCGGCCGCGCCCGCTCGAGCGGCCTCTGAGGAAGGCCTGAGCGAGCGCGAACATGAGGTGCTACGCCTGCTCGCGACCGAGCTCAGCGGGCCGGAGATCGCGAAAGCGCTGTTCGTCTCGGTGAACACGCTGCGCACGCACACCAAGCACATCTTCAGCAAGCTCGACGTGAACACCCGCCGCGCGGCCGTACGCAAGGCCACGGATCTCGGCCTGCTCTGAGCTCCACCGCGGCCGAATCACCACCTCGAATCACAAGACCTTGTGATGTGCGCTCACCACATCGACTCCTAGCGTGCGGTGCATCGCCGGACACCCCGCCCGGCACCGAGCAAAGGAGCCCACCGTGAGCATCACCCGCAGCCGTCTCACCGCAATCTCCGGCCTCTGCGCCGCCGCCGCCGGCGCCATCTTCATCGGCGTCCAGATCCACCATCCCCCGGCCGACGTCGCGCACATCGCCACCGCCGACATGACGATCCGCGAGACCGCCAAGGTCCTGATGTCGGCTCTCGCTCTCGTCGGCCTCGCCGGGATGTTCCTCCGCCACCGCGGCCGGTTCGGCCGGCTCGGACGCATCGGCTACGCACTCCTAAGCGTCGGCTATCTCGCGATGTTCACTTCCGAGTGCTTCATCGGCTACTACCTCCCGACCGTCGCGCACTCGAAGCCGACCTACGTCCAGCACGTCCTCAACGCGGCCATCAACCACGGCCCCTCCGGCGGCATCGGTCTCGTGCAGGTGCTGTTCCTCGTCATGGGCATGGGCTACGCGTTCGGCGGCTTGCTCTTCGGGATCGCGCTGTTCCGCGCCCGCATCCTCGCCCGCTGGGCGTGCCTGCTGCTCTCCTACGCCACCGTCTCCGCCCTCGCGCTGAAGTTCCTGCCGTTCTCGTTCAGCCGCCCGTTTGCGGTGCCGACCGGCGTCGCGCTGATCGGCCTCGGCATCTCGCTCTGGCGCGACCAGCGCTCACAGACCGAGTCCGTCGACGCGCAGGCCCCGATGGTCGCGCAGCCGGTGACCCGGTGAGCGCCCGGGAGCGCAGCTGGCCGGTCCCGGTGGCGCTGTTGATGCTCAGCGCAGTCCCGGTGGTCGCGGGGACGCTTCGGCTGATCCAGCTCGCCGGTGGCCCGGCCATCATCCCCGCCGACCACCGCTTCGCCGGCTTCCCGCTCCCGCTCGTTGTCCACATCGTCGGTGCGACCGCCTACGCGCTGATCGGGATCCTGCAGTTCGTACCCCGGTTCCGCCGCCAGCACCTGACCTGGCACCGCCGTGCCGGCCGGGTGCTGGCCGTAGCCGGCCTCTTGGTGGCGGCGTCGGCGCTGTGGATGACGCTCTTCTACGAGGCGCAACCCGGCACCGGCGACCTGCTCTTCGTCCTCCGCCTGACCTTCGGCTCTGCGATGGCCGCCTACCTGGTGCTTGGCATCACCGCCGCACGTCGCCGCGACTTCCCCGCCCACCGGGCCTGGATGATCCGGGCCTACGCGATCGGTCTCGCCGCCGGCACCCAGATCTTCACCCAGGGCATCGGCGGCTCCCTCAGCAGCAGCGTGGTCACCGGCGATCTCGCCAAGGGCGCCGCCTGGTTTATCAACCTGGCCGTCGCCGAACGGACCATCCGCCGACCTGCCCGTCGACGCCGCACAGTCTCCACCAGCCCACACCAAGCCGCCGCCCTCTCATGAGCGCCTCCCTCACCACGTACGCGATCCGCGTCGACGGCCACCTCGACGACCACTGGGCCACCTGGCTTGGCGGGACCGCCATCAATCGCGACGACTGCGGAACTACTACCCTCACCGCCGAGGCTGCGGACCAAGCGCAGCTCCACGGTGTACTCGCCAGCCTGCGCGACATAGGGGCCGTCATCACCGAGATCCACACCACTGCTACGTCCGTCCTACTCCAGCCTTCAGTGCTCGACCGGTCGCTGCGCACTGAGCGTCTCACGCTCCGTCCCGCAATCGCGGACGACGCCGAGGCGACCTGGAAGTACCGCTGGCTTGAGTCGGTGAACGAATGGCTCACCGGCTGCCCCGCCGACCTCGACGACTACCGCACGCTGTTCTCAGAACCAACCCGTCTCGGGACCACCGTGATCGTCACACTCGGCCAGGATGCGGCTGCGCCGATCATCGGCGACTTCATGCTCCGCCGCGAGAACGCCTGGGCGCAGCTCGAAGTCGCCGACCAAGCCCGCGACACGCAGGCAGAACTCGGCTGGGTTCTCGATCCGGATCACACTGGCAAGGGCTACGCCACCGAAGCCGTACGGGAACTCTTCCGCTACTGCTTCCAAGACCTCGGCGTGCGCCGCGTCACCGCCAACTGTTTTCTCGCCAACCACACCTCATGCAACTTGATGGAGCGCGTCGGCATGCGCCGAGAACTCCACGCCGTCCGCGAATCACTCCACCGATCAGGCCAATGGCTGGACACAGTCGGCTACGCAATCCTCAAAGAGGAATGGACGCCGATCTGAGAACGCACGACTCGCTTCCAGGCGACACCAATAGTCCGTTGACGAGCCGTTTTGAGCCTGACCGCGGCGGCAGCGGGAAGGGAACACTGAGGGAACACCAACGCGGGCACCCGCGTCCACGGGGGGTTACTCGTCTTCGGCCGATTCCTTCTTCTTGCGCGGCTTTCGTGCCCGGGAGGCCCCGGCTTTGCCCGCGGTTCCCGCCTCGTTGCTCGATGGTAAGGAGGGGGTTGACGGTTCGAGTCCGTCAGAGGGCTTGAAATACCTGCAAAACAGCTACTTCTGTTGTCTCATCTGATACAGAAGAGCACCTCCTTACCGCTTCTCGACGCGCTCAACCGACGCGATCGACACAGAGAATCCCCTGCAAATCGGCCGCGTCACTCGCACGCCGGAGCACCTCCCTGCGAAGGAGGTCGGCCGTTCTAGATGCCTACCCGCGGCGAGGCGGAGAGCCCTGCTGTTCAGGCAGCATGCACCGCGCACGCCGCCCTTCCGGTAGTTCGCTGGGGACAGGTCTTGGGGATGCCAACTCCTCGGTGAGGCGTTAGGCGAGCGGCCGATCGGCGATGTAGCGCCAGGCACGGCGAATCCAGTTCATTGCGCGGCCCCCTTTCGTCCGCTGTTGAAGCTGCGTAGGCGGAGGCTGTTGCTGACGACGAAGACGCTCGAGAACGCCATCGCGGCGCCGGCGATCAGCGGGTTGAGGTAGCCGCTCGCGGCGAGCGGCAGCGCGGCGACGTTGTAGGCGAAGGCCCAGAAGAGGTTGCCCTTGATCGTGCGCAGCGTGCGGCGGGAGAGCCGGATTGCGTCGGCGGCGGCGTGGAGGTTGCCGCTGATCAGGGTGAGGTCGCTCGCTTCGATGGCGACGTCGGTGCCCGTGCCGATCGCGAGCCCGAGGTCGGCCTGCGCGAGCGCCGGCGCGTCGTTGACCCCGTCGCCGACCATCGCCACGGTGCGTCCCTCCGCTGGAGGCGCGGACGACGGCGGCCTTCTCGGCGGGGAGCACCTCGGCGATGACCTCGTCGATGCCGACCTCGGCGGCGACGGCGCTCGCGGTGTGGGTGTTGTCACCGGTCAGGAGCACGGGGCGCAGGCCGAGCCGCTTCAGCTCGTCGACGGCGGCGGCGCTGGTGGGCTTGACGGTGTCGGCGACGACAAGGACGGCGCGGGCGTCGCCGTCCCAGGCGGCGGCGACCGCGGTCTTCCCCTCCTCTTGTGCGCGCTCGAGCGTTCGCGTAGCTCGGGCGGCAGGTCGACGCCCCTCGCTGCAGCAACGCCGGCCGGCCGACGATGACGCGTGCCCCTCGACGATCGCCTTCGACCCCGAGCCCGTCGCGGTTGCGGAACGCTCGACCGCGGCGAGTGGCGCGTGTGCCGCGCGGCGTCGGCGATCGCGCGGGCGATCGGGTGCTCGGAGGCGTGCTCGAGCGAGCCGACGAGGTGGAGCGCCTCCTCGCGGTCGACGCCGTCGGCGGTGACGACGTCGACGACGCCATCTGCCCGGTGGTGACGGTGCCGGTCTTGTCGAGCACGACGGTGTCGACGCGGCGGGTCGATTCGAGCACCTGCGGCCCTTTGATCAGCAGGCCGAGCTGGGCGCCGCGGCCGGTGCCGACCATGAGTGCGGTCGGCGTGGCGAGGCCCAGCGCGCAGGGGCACGCCATGATCAGGACGGCGACGGCCGCGGTGAAGGCGAAGGTGGCGCCGGCGCCGTTGGCGAGCCACAAGCCGAGTTGACGACGGCGAGCGCGATCACGACCGGCACGAACACGCCCGCGATGCGGTCGGCGAGCCGCTGCACCGGCGCCTTGCCGGTCTGCGCCTCTCACGAGGCGCGCGATCTGCGCCAGCGCGGTGTCGGCGCCGATCTTGCGTCGCGCGGACCAGAGCCGCCCGCCGGCGTTCACCGTCGCGCCCGCGACCTCGGCGCCCGGGCTCCCTCGACCGGGATCGACTCGCCGGTGAGCAGGCTCATGTCGACCGCGGAGGGCCCTCCTCGACGACCCCGTCGGTCGCGATCTTCTCGCCGGGACGAACGACGAAGCGGTCGCCGACCTGGAGCTGGTCGATCGGGACGCGGCGCTCGTTGCCGTCGGGTCGAGGATGGACACGTCTTTCGCGCCGAGCTCGAGCAGCCTCTTGAGGGCGGATCCGGCGCGCCGCTTGGCACGGGCCTCGAAGTAGCGGCCGGCCAGGATGAACGTGGTGACCACGGCGGCGGTCTCGAGGTAGATCTCGCTCGCGCCGCCGCCGAGCTCGGCACGAGCTCGAACGGCATCCGCATCCCCTCCGGGCCGGCGTCGCCGAGGAAGAGGGCGTAGAGCGACCAGAGCCAGGCGGCGAGCACGCCGACGGAGACGAGCGTGTCCATTGTCGCAGCCCGTGCGTGAGATTCGTCCAGGCGGCGCGGTGGAACGGCCAGGCCGCCCAGAGCACGACCGGCGTCGCGAGCTGGAGCGCGAGCCACTGCCAGCGGTCGAACTGGAGCGCCGGGATCATCGAGATGAGGAGCAGCGGCAGCGAGAACGCGGCGGAGACGAGCACGCGCAGGAGCACGGCCGCGTCTCGTCGCCTCGGCCTGGTCTGCTCGTCCGCGGTCGGAAGCACGGCGGATAGCCGGCGGCTTCGACGGCTTCGACGAGTGCTGGGCTGACGCGGCGCGTCGTATCGTCGTCGCCTTCTGGTCGCGTAGTTGACGGTCGCGTTGACGCCGTCGAGCTTGTTCAGCCTGCGCTCGATCCGGCTCGCGCACGAGGCGCAGGTCATGCCCTGGATCGGGAGTTCGATCCGCGCGACGACCGCGCTGGTTGGGAGACCTCCAGGGTGAAGGCTGCGGTGTGGACCTGGCCTGCGACCTTGAACTGCAGGAAGAGGCGGTAGCGGCCGGCATTCGGGAAGCCCGCCTCGAACCGGAGCCTGTTCTTATCGGGGTGGACGTGCAGGTAGGCGAGGTCGCCTTCTCGCAGCGCGACCAGGTGACCCTTCGCGCCGAGGTAGTCCTGGAGCCGGACTGGCCGCCCGTCGCGGGTGACGGTGAAGGGCAGGGACTCCTGGCCGGCGCGGACGGGCCCGTCGGTCAGCCGGACGCGGAAGCCGTCGGTCGCGGCGGTCTTCGCCGGTGCGGGGAGCGGGCGGGAGGGGACGGTGCCGTCGACCTGGAGGTCGTCGGCGAGGGTGTACGGCTGGCTGTGGAAGGAGAAGTCGGCGAAGACGCGGTAAGAGCCTGGCTCGTCAGCGTCAGCGGCGCCGTCCAGGTGCCGGCGGCGCGCAGGGCCGGGTGCAGGTGCTGGAAGCCGGTCATGTCTCGGCGCACGACCATCAGGCGCAGGCGCTTGGTGTGCTCGAGGTCGAAGTCGTGCGCGGCGCGCCCGTTCTTGTCGAGGATCCGGAAGGCGAACCGGAACTGGGCGCGGGCGCGCGCTGCGGCGGGCGGAGTCGAGGGTGAGGCCGCTCTCGCTGACGGCGAGGCCGCGCAGCACGTCGGCCTCCATGGCCATCCCTTCCTTCGCAGCTGCGGCAGCGGCGTGTATCGGCCTTCGGCGCCGCCGGCGAGCGCGGCGGCGCCGAAGAGCAGGGCGAGGACGGCGGCGAAGGCGACGAGCTTCATCGGCGCTTCATGCGCGACGCCTCGTAGCCGGCCTCGTCGATCGCGGCGACGAGGGCGGCGTGGTCGAGGTCCTCGCCGGTGATCTGGACGAGCTTCGTCTCCAGGTCGACTTCGACGGCCTCGACGCCGGTGACGGCCGCGACCTCGGCCGTTATCGCGGCGCGGCAGTGGCCGCAGCTCATGCCGGGGACTCAGTACGTGATTTCGTTCATCGGGGGTCTCCTTCGATCAGCTGGGCTCTAGCGGGCGGTTGCGTAGGCGAACGGGTGGTTGAAGATGTCCAGCGCCCTTCGCGGGGCTGGGAGCGAGAAGCGGTCGCCGGCTCGATCTCCTCGACGACGACGAAGAGCTCGTCGCGGTTCGTGTCCCAGTAGAGGGCGACGTCGAAGTCGTGGTTTCTGCGGTGTGCCAGTTCGGTCATCTCGATCCCTCCTTCGTTTTCGATGGGACGAGGATGCGTCGCGGTGGCCTCCACCGGCCACGTGGGACGACCGAAGGAAGAACCGCAGGGTTTCGCGCGGCCGGAGCTGCGCGGTCAGGTCGCGGAGCCAGGGCGAGTGCCGTCTCTTCGGCCGCAGATTGCCGCCGCGAGCTGCGTCCGCGAGGAGACGCCGAGCTTGCGGAAGGCGTTCGAGAGGTGCATCTCGACGGTGCGCAGGGTGACGAAGAGCGCCTGTGCGATCTCGCAGTTTGAGCATCCCTTCCGCGGCCATCGCCGCCGTTCGGCGCTCGCTCGGGGTCAACGCTGCCGCGCCACTGAGCTCGACACGCCGGGGTCGCGCGCCGCTCGCGATCAGCTCTTCGTGCGCCTGCTCGGCGAGAAGTACGGCGCCGCTGCGCTGTGCGAGCTCGAGCGCCTGTCGGAGGTGCTCGCGCGCCTCGGCGCGGTGGTTGGCGCGGCGGAGGGCAGCGCCGAGGTTGGCGAGCGCGTACGCGGATTCGAGCCGTGCGGGTGACGGCTCAAGCATCGCGACCGCTTCGCGGATGTGTTCGATGCCTGTGTCGCCGCCTTCGACCAGGCCGAGGATCCGGAGCGCCCGTCCCAGTGTGACCGGGGCCGCCCAGGCGCGGGCGAGCTCGACTTCTTCCCGCGCCAGCACGATCGCTTCTTCCGTTGGCCCCAGGGCGTGATGTTCGAGTGCGGCCAGCGAGCGCCAAGCCGGGTAGGAGGCCGGCGGGCTGGTATGGCCGAACGCGGCGAGCGCCGCGCCTAGCTTGAGCGCGCTCGCGAGTGCCGCACGGTGATCACCGCGCGCCGCCTCGACGAGCGCGCGGGCGCCGAGGGCCGCGGTGCCCTCGAGAACGCGTCCGATGCGATCGTTGGTTCGATCGCGTCGAGCAGGCCGGCTGCCTCGTCGATTGCGCCGCGTTCGACGAGGATCTGGGCGAGCCAGCCGTTGGCTGCAGCTACGAACCAGACGTTGCCGATGTCGGCAGCGTCTCCAGCGCGGCGTCGAGCGTCTGCCTCGGCCTCGTTCGACGACCCGGCGCGCGTTCTGGGAGGATCGCCCGTGTCATGGGAAGGCTCGAGAAGTGGAAGACCGCGCCGCGCCGACGGACATCGGCGAGCGTCGCATCGAGAAGGCGCACGCCCTCCTCCAAACGGTCGGTGCGGAGCAGCGCATGCGAGCCGGCGGTGTAGTTGCGCGCACGTTCCTCGTCTGACATCGCCGTCAGCGCTCTAAGCGCGGTTTCCCCCGCGCGGTCGGCGTCGCCGCCCGCGGCGGCCTCGTGGTAGGCCTGAGCGGTGAGCAGCACGCGTGCTCCCGGCCCTTCGTCAACCGAGACGTCGAGGCCCGCAAGTAACTCGCGCGCGCGGTCGTACTGCGAAGGCAGGCGCGTAGCGTTCACGACCAGCTCCGCCTGCAGCCGGTGACGCAGCTCCAGGTCCAGATCTGCGTACTCGCTGAGCGCGCGCTCCAGCACCTTGACGCCTTCCTCCTCGTCGCCGGACCAGTACAGCTCGTGTCCGAGCGCGAGCGACGCCTCGGCCAGCCGCTCCGGATCACGGAGGGACGCCAGCGCTTCTCGGAGATGAGCAATGACCGCTGGCGCGCCAGTTTCCCCTCGACGCCCGCGAGCTCGAGCAGAAGCTCCCCCCGCTCATCGTCCGCAAGCGGCCGTTGAGAGAGCGCTGCAGATAGTGGACGGCGCTCTCGAGCCCACCCTCAGCGGAGACCGTGCGCGCCGCGTCGCGCAAGACCGGAACCGCCTGCTCGACGCTCTCGGGCGGTGCGGCCAGTACCTGTGCCGCGACCTGCTCCGGGGGAGCGCCCAACTCCGCGAGCAACTCCGCAGCGCGGGCATGCGCCGCCTCGCGCTCCTGGAGTGGAATCCCCTCGTAGACGGCGTTTCGGACGAGCGGATGCACGAACGAGAACGGCGGCTCTGGCCGCAACCGATCGACGCGTGCGAGCGCGACCGCGGCAGGCGCAATCTGCCGGCGCTCGAGCTCGGCCCAACGCCGCCGCCTGCTCACGCTCCGCCCGATCGCCAAGAATCGCAACAGCACGGGCAAGCCTCGTTGCCTCCTCGGGTAGCCGCCCCAAGCGCAGGCGCACCGACCGGGTCACGGCGTCGGGCGCAAGGCGGTCAACGAGCGGCACGGATGCCGCGACAGGAGCGACATCCTCGG
>CAWGPJ010000001.1:0-170304 GCA_963824455.1 uncultured Thermoleophilia bacterium | reverse complement strand
CTACTGAGCCGCATAGCCAGCGAGACGCAGATGCATCCTTTGATGCTGAACCCCGCGAGCCTGACGGTTCGCTAGCGACTCGAGCGGCTTCAATCGTGAGCCGGTTCAGGCGGTGACTCGCGGCTCCAGGGCGGCGGCTAAAGAATTGAGTGCTGTGCGGGGTCGTACGGGTGTGCGGATTCCACGGCCTGGTTCCAAGGGCCTAACGCTCGACGAGCTCGAGTGGCTCTACCGGACGAAGGGCGCAGCCTTCGAGCGGGTCGCGATCGCGCTGACACGCGACGAGGGACTCGGCTGTGATGCGGTACAGGAGGCGTTCGTGCGCGCGGTTCGGAACCGCGACTGCTTTCGCGGCAGCGGCTCTGCCGAGGCATGGGTGTGGCGGATCGTCATCAACGAAGCCCACCGCCGGCGGGACGCGCAGCGCGAGACGCCGTTCTCGCCGGACGATCTCGATGTCGACGCGCGGTCGAACGGTGGAGCCGCAGACCGCGCGCTCATCCGAGCGCGGATCGCGGAGCTGCCCGAGCGACAGCGGCTCGCGCTCTTCCTTCGCTACTACGCCGATCTCGACTACGCCGCGATCGGCGAGGCGCTCCAGATCAAGCCTGGAACGGTGGCGGCAACCCTGAACGCCGCGCACGCACGCTTGGCTCACGACTTGCAGGAGGTTCAGGAATGGGAGATCTGACCCCACTGGTCGAGCGTGCCCTCGACGAACTCGCCCCGCCGCGGCCGGAGCCCGACCGCTGGGACGAGATCGAGCGGACGGCATTGCACCCTCGTTGGCGCTTTTCGAGACGCAGCATCGTGTCGATCGCGTTGACGCCAGTTGCCGTCGCCGCTCTGATCGCCGTCGCCGTACTCGCCTGGCCGTTCTCCGGCGGCTCCCACGGGACGCTGCTCGAACGTGCGGCCGCAGCGATCGGCGACGGTCCGGTCGTCCACGCAGTGATCCAGAGCGGCTGGGGCGGAACCGAAATCGACCTCGCCACCGGCGCCAAGGTCGCGGTGCACGGTGAGGAAGAGCTCTGGTACGACCCGCAGCGCGGCGTCCACGACATCACGCTCTTCGCCGGCGTCGTCCAGGGCGACTCGCTCTATCCGCCGGGGCGCGTCGCTTATCTCGACAAGACGCTCGCGTTCCTCGCGATCGACTACCGGCACGCGCTCAAGAACGGAACCGCGAAAGTACTCGGCGAAGACGCCGTCAACGGCCAGCCCGTGTACTGGATCCGCGTCGACACACAGATGCTTCCCGACGTCGCCGACGGGAAGCTCCACGAATGGGCACACGACGTCGCCGTCTCGGCCACGACGCTGAAGCCCGTCGCGACGCGCGAGACTCGCGACGGGCAACTAAGCCCGGACGGGATCTCGAAGATCCTCTCAGTCGAGACGCTCGGAAGCGGTCAAGGCGACTTCACGGCATCCCCCGCCGTCAACGGCAGCGGCGATGCCATGCGCTTCCAGCTGACAGGGTCACTTACGACGGACGAAGCGAACACCGTGCTCGGCAGGACGATGCTCTGGGTCGGACCGACGTTCGACGGCCTGCCTCTCAGCCGGATCGCGAAGCAGATCCGCAGCCAGGGCTACGACCGGTCAACGGGCAAGTGGGCGACGACCCACACCGGCCTCACGCTCTTCTACGGCCCGTCGACCGGCGGAGCTATCGGCCAGCCCGCACCCTCGAGCCCGTACCTACAAGTCTCCGAGACGCTGACGCCCGACGACCAGTTCCAGCGCGGCGTCCGCAACTACGCGCCGCCCGAGGGCAAGCTCCTCACCTTCGGCGACGGCAACATCGGGGTCATGCAGAGCCGCGGCATCCACCTGTTCCTCGAATCCTCGAACGCAGACACGCTGATCGCAGCCGCACAGTCGCTCGTTCCGCGAGCAGGATAGAGTCGCCCGCGCGTTATCTGCGCTTGATAGCGGGGCCCGCCCGGAGCACCAAGTTCTGGACGCCCAAGAGGGTCCGGCGTATCGACTCGCGAAACGGGCGACGCTGCGCGTGTGGCTCGACTGAGGCGTCTCGCCTCCGAGACAACGTGTACGACCGCCTCTTCTCCTGAGCGCCTGAGATGCCCAGCATCCTCTGTGCGCCTCGGGCGCTCGCCCGTGCGTTGGCCCCAACGAACGCGGCCGGGCTACTTGAGCGGATGAATCGCGGCGGGTGGAACTGACCTGCCGATGATCAGCCCGTTTCGGTCATAGGCGACGAGGTTCCAGGCGTAAGCGTTCGGAGGGAGCGCGAGCAGAAAGACGTTGTCCTTGAGGGACACCGCGCGATGCGCTCCTCCTGGACGGAACAGCTCCATCCGGGCTACGTCGTCGCTCGCGACACCTGCAACGACAACCCCGCCGCAACTCGAACAGTTCGGGTTCATGTGCGACGAGATGTTGTAGTTGAAAGGCTTGAGGAGTAGCCCCACGGCGCAGCCGCCGCTGCTGGAGTAGCCGTAGTAGACGGTCATACAGAGATTCCGTCCCCGCTTGCCGATCAACGAGAGAACAACCTTGACCGGGTGGTTCGGGTCGGGCGTGATGACGCGGGCAAAGCGAACAGGCTGCCAGCGTGCGCCGGTCGTTGAAAGCAGCGGTATGTGAGCCTGAGCAAGGGACTGACCACGCGGCTCATGCGCAAACAGCCAGCGGACGGTTCCGTTGCCGACCCGTCGTTGCACATGAGTCGGCCCAGGTGGAGCGGCGTCGGCGCGATGAAGCCGAGTGCCGAATAGCGTCGCCCCCGCAAGCCCAACGACGAAGACGGCGCTGATGACGACCAGGCTGCGGACAGAAAGCCGACCGAGCCGCCGCCGCGCGGTCGAAGGCAGGCCCGCTCGCAGCAGCACGTCCTCCCAATCGGTGTCATCAGCCTGCCGGGGAAGCGACGAGAAGCGGGCCGCTACGTCATTCGTGGTGAGCCTCATGCCGATGCTCCTCTGCGTGCGGTAAGCGCCTCGCTCAACTCGTGATGTGCCTGAGCGAGCGTTGCCGCGACTGTGCCTTCGCTGATTCCACAGATCTCCGCGATCTGCGAGTAGGAAAGGTCGCCGAAGTAGCGCAGGAAGACGACCAGCCGCCGTCGGGGCGGGAGCCTCCGTACCGCTGCGGCGAGATCCGGGTCGGCTTCGGGTTCAGGGAGCGCCGCCTCGCCAACATCGACAAGCGGTAGCGCCGGATCGCTGCGTCGTCGTGCGAACGCCAAGCGAAGCGCAATCCGCCAGATCCAACCCTCAAGCGGCCCTTCGCCACGGAACATCTCTCGCTTGCGCAGCGCCTCTGCGAAGGCGTCCTGCACCACCCCATGCGCCGTCTCCGAATTGCCTGTGATCGTCGCGATGGTCGCTCGGAACGCGCCGTAGCGCGACCGGTACACCACCTCGATATCCGCGATCCGTGCGGGCATCTCACCCTCTAAGAGGTCGAACGCTCCAAGATTCTTTAGTGGGAATTGTCGCCAAACCGGCGACGCCCTGATGTCGATGGGAACAGCGCGACTGCCATGAGAGCCGCAAACGCTTCGCGACGAGCGATCACCTGCGCGACCGTCCACACACGTGATCGTGGGGTACGTCGAGCTAACGACTACCCGAGTCGCCGCTCAACGGTGCGGGTTTCGGCGTCTCGCCAATCCTAACGCCGGCGTCGCCAGCAGCGCGACCAGGACGAGCGCGGGCGCGACGGCGCGCCGGTGGCGGCGCAATGCCGGCTTTCGCCGAGGTCGCTGCCGATCAGACCGCGCGATGACGTCCCGCCAGTTGAGCGGGGCGTCGCTGAACGGCGGGACGAGGTCGTCCAGAGCCTGTTCGAGCAGATCAATCATCGTCTCACCTCGGCCTCCAGATCGCAGCCTCGGATGCCCCCGATCGCCTGACCACATCTGAACGATGCACGAACGCAGCGAATCGTTTATTGAGCCCCAGCGCGCTCGTGGGGCGGAACCCCGAAGGCGTCCGGGTTCGTAGACTCGAGGTGTTGAGGCGTCTTGGTCTAGCGGTCGCAGCGGTGGCGCTCGTGTTCGCGACGCCCGCGGGAGCCGGCCCGTTTCTCGACTGGGCTAAGCCAGCGAGGGCGCACGTGGGCGAGCTTGTACGGGTACAGGCAGGCGCGGGTGTTCGGATGTACGCGCTGCTCCCTCTCTACCTCGTGCCGATCATGGATGCGCCCCCGCTGCGGCAGTGTTCGCTCCGGAACGGTCATCCCGCGACCTGTCCGACGACGAGCGTGGGGCCGCCGCGCGGCGGTGCCTACCACCGCGTCGCGACGCTCAACGTCCGTCACGCAAACACCGTCCACATCGCTTTCCGGGTTCCCCGCCTCGAGCCGGGCCGGTACGTGTACGTGCTCTATTGCGGGCCCTGTTGGCGCGGTCCGCGCGGAAGCCTGATCGCCTTCGACTACGGCACGGCACCGATGCTGACGGTCGTCCCCTAACCGCGGCACCGGCCCTTGTTAGCCTTACGCGCGCGGAGCGGCTCGTAGCCGGCAGTGCCGGGCGACCGCTCCGGGCGGTTCCACGGAGACCGCAGTCATGCCCGCCGCGGGGTGAGCCTGGCGAGTCGCCGGCGAATCAGCGCCCATAGAAAAAGCCCCGTTTCCAGGGCTTTTTCCGTAGCAGGCCTGTAAGCCGGATTCTGTCGAGGGTGACCATCCCTCTCGGCAGCTACCCGGGCCCTGGGCGGGCAGCCTCGTGACGGGCCCTGTTCGCCTTGCACCGGACGGGGTTTGGCGAGCCGCCGCGTCGCCGCGACGCTGGTGGGCTCTTACCCCACCGTTTCACCCTTACCACCGGCGTCTCCGGAGAGATCCGTCGTCGGTGGCGGTCTCCTCTCTGTTCCACTTTCCGTCGGCTTTCGCCGCCTGGCCTTGCGCCAGCGTCCTGCCCTGCGGTGTCCGGACTTTCCTCGACGCCGCCGGAGCGGCGCCGCGGTCACCCGGCCTGCACCCCCAAGTCTAGCTCCGCTTGGAACGCCTCCTCGTCGCCGGCCTGGCTTCCGCACTCGGGACAGAACACGACGCCGGCACGCGCGTGCATGACGAACTCGCCGCAGGTCAGGCATTCGAGCGACGCCCCCCGGAGCAGAGCCACGAGCTCCTGGTCGAGCGTGCGCGCGAACGAGGTGACGTCGGCAGCCAAGGCGGTCAGAGCTCCCGGAACACTCCGACGACCCGGCCGAGGATCTGCACGTGGTCGGCGTAGATCGGTTCCATCGACGCGTTCTCCGGCTGCAGGCGGATGCGCCGGCCCTCGCGGTAGAAGGTCTTGACCGTCGCCTCGTCGGCGGACTCGTCGTCGCCGGCGAGCGCCACGACGATCTCGCCGTTGCGGGCGTCCTGCGCACGCTGCACGATCACGAGGTCACCGTCGAGGATGCCCGCGCCGAGCATCGACTCGCCCTTGACGCGCAGCAGGAAGTCGCCCTTCGTCGACGCCGGCATCGGGACGTACTCCTCGATCGACTGCTCGGCGAGCAGCGGCCCGCCCGCAGCGATCTCGCCGACCAGCGGCAGGCGGCTGACGTCGCGCAGGTCGCCGCCGGGCTCGGGCTCGGCATCCCGACGCTCGCGGCCGATCAGCTCGAGCGCCCGCGGCTTCGTCGGGTCGCGGCGCAGGAGGCCGGCGCGCTCGAGGTTGGCCAGGTGCGCATGGACGGTCGACGGCGAGGCCAGGCCGACCTGCTCGCCGATCTCGCGCACGGTCGGCGGATAGCCGTGCCGGTCGACGTACTCGACGAGGAAGTTCCAGATCTCCTGTTGACGGGCGGTGAGCACGGGTTTCTCGCCTCCGGGTCGCTGACCGAACGTGTGTTCGACAGAACGATAGAGACTCCTTCGGACGCCGTCAATTTCTCCTGAGGTGCCGCGGCCGCCCAGTACCCTGGCCGCCGTGCGGATGCCAGCCCTGCTCGCGCTCTCACTCGTCGCGCTGGCGCCGCCCGCCGCCGCGGCGAAGACGCCGCTGCCCGGTTTCCACTCGCCGACCGGGAACATCAGGTGCTTCTACGTGCCCGGCCGGCCGGCGGTCCTGCGCTGCCAGATCCGCCGGGCCGCCTACGCGAAGCGGCTCACCGCCCATTGCGCCTCGCCGCCGATCGGCGTCGACTGGGGCGGATTCGAGCTGACGGCGAACCGGAGGGGCGCGGTCGCCTGCACGGGCGGGGTGCTCTACGACCCTTCCCGCCAGGTGCCGGTGTTCGTGAACCAGCGGTACGGAACGACCTGGCGCCGCGGAGCATTCAGCTGCGCCTCGAAGCGCACCGGGGTCACCTGCAGGAACCGCACCGGGCACGGCCTGTTCATCTCCCGCGCGTCCTGGCGCGTGTGGTAGACGGCACGAGAAGCCGCCCGGATGCGGACGGCTTCGATGCGCTGGAGAGGACTTGAACCTCCACGGCCTATGCGGCCACTAGGCCCTCAACCTAGCGCGTCTACCAATTCCGCCACCAGCGCCTGAAGGCGGCCGTAGTGTAGCCGTGGCGCCTCGCGCCGACTACGTGATCGGCTCGAGCTCGCGCTCCAGCGTCGCCCGCTGCGCCTCGAGCCACGGCGGCAGCGAGAGCGCCTCGCCGATCGACTCGCGCGGCTCGTCGACCAGGAAGCCCGGCCCGTCGGTCGCGATCTCGACCAGGATCCCGTCGGGCATGCGGAAGTAGACCGACTGGAAGTACTTGCGGTCCTGGATCGGCGTGGGCCGCAGGCCCAGCCCCTCGAGCCGCTCGAACCAGGAGCGCTCCGCGGTCTCGCCGGCCGTCCGCCAGGCGACGTGATGCGTCGTCCCGGGGCCGATCAGCGCCGCCTCCTCGACCGGCTCGGCGAACCGAAGCGGAGCCTCGTCGTCGAACAGCCCGACGTAGAGGTCCGGGTTGCCGATCGCGACGACGTCGCGGAGCCGCGGCACGGGGCCCGGCGAGACGCGCAGCCGCAGCCCGTCGGGGTCCTCGAGCTCCACGTCGCCGCCGACGGCCGGCGTCTCGAGGCCGACCGACTCGAGCGTTCCCCGGCCGAGCCGCCCAGCGTCGGCACGGGGCCACTCGAAGAACGTGATCAGCGAGCCCGGCGTGCCGATCTCGTCACCGAAGTAGAGGTGGTAGCTGTGCGGATCGTCGAAGTTGACCGTCTTCTTCACCAGGGTGAAGCCGAGCCGGTCGCGATAGAAGTCGAGGGTCTGCTGCGCGTCGGAGCAGACGCACGTGACATGGTGCAGTCCCGTCAGCTGCATCGGCGGCTACTGCAAGAGGCGGAAGAGCACGATCGTGTTCGTGAAGAAGAGCACCGCGACGACGACGGTGACCCGCGTCAGGTTGCGCTCCACGATGTGCGTGCCGCCCTGCGATGCGGGCGTGAAGCCCATCCCGCCCATGCCCGCGTCGCGGCCCGAGTGCATGAGGATCAGCGCGACCAGCGCCGCCGAGAGCAGGACGTGGACGACCGAGAAGAACGCGAGCATCGCGCACGGAACTGTAGCGCCCTAGAGTTGCCGCTGTGGACGAGGCCGAGGCGAGACAGAAGATCCACGACCTGCTGCTGACGGGCGACAATCGGCTCAAGCAGGGCGTCTCGGCCGAGAAGGTCCGGCAGAGCTACGAGCAGGCTCTGGCCGTGGCGAGGGAGAACGGCCTCGAGGACGGTGTCCGTCCGCTGGTCGAGATCAGGCTGGCCGAGCTCGAGCGGCTCGCTGGAGAATCGCCTCCATCCGCCGCGCCTGACGCCTGACGTCGTGCTCGGCCGCCGCCCGGCGCGCCGCCTCGTTCGGCCGCGGCAGCGACGAAGCGGACTCGAGCGCACGGCCGAGCGCAGGGACGTCGAGCGGGTCGACCAGCACTCCCGCCTCGGGCGGGACGAACTCCGGCGGCCCTCCGAACCGCGTGGCCACGACCGACCGGCGGCAGGCCATCGCCTCGAGCAACGCCTGGCCGAACGGCTCGAGCAGCGCCGGCCCGCAGACGACGTCGGCCGCGGCGAGCCAGCCCGGAACGGCTTCGTGCGCCACCCGTCCGACGACGCGGACGCCGACCCGGCCCTCGACGGCGGGCCGAAGCGGGCCGTCGCCGACGAACGTCAGCGACCCGCCGCCGAGCGCGGCGAACGCGTCCGCGAGCCGCACGACGTTCTTGCGCTCGGTCAGCGATCCGACGTGAACGAACGCCGGTGAGGGAAGCTCCGCCGCGGGCGAGGCGTCGTCGAAGCGCTCGAGGTCGACCCCGGAGTCGACCACCTCGGTCTTGCCGCGTGCATCCGGAAGGCGGTCGCAGAGCTCGCGCTCGAGGTAGCGCGAGACGCACACGACCGTGTCGGCGCGTCGCACGACCCGGCGCGTGAGCGCGCCAACCCCGGGCAGCGCACCGATGTTGCGCACGTCGCGTCCGTGCGCGGTGACGACGAGCGGTGCGTCGACCTCCGACGCGAACAGCCCCGCCGGCACGAGGAAGTGCGCCCAGACGACGTCGGGCACCGGACGCGCACGCCGCACGCTTCGGCGCAGCTCGAGGAAGCGCAGCTTGCCGCCGGCGCGGCGGTCGAGCACGGCGAGGTCGACTTCGTGGCCGAGCGCGCGCAGCTCGGCGACGCCCTGCGCGACGAACGTGCCGAGATCGGGGTCGTCGGGCCCCGGGTACATCTGCGAGACGACGAGGACGCGCATTCGGCGGGCGTCGCTCAGCGGGGAGCGCGCTCGCGATCGTATTCGCCCCACTCGGCACGGAGGACGCCGCAGATCTCGCCGATCGTGCAGCGCTCGCGCAGCGCCTCGCGCATCGGGACGAGCATGTTCTGATCCCCGCGCGCGGCGTCGCGCACCGCATCGAGCGCCGCGGCGGCGGCGGCGGCGTTGCGCCCGGCGCGCACGCGCGCGGTGCGCTCGATCTGGCGGCGCTCGGCGGCCGGGTCGAGCCGGTGCAGCTCGATCGGCTCGTCGCCGCCGGCGGCGTGGACGTTGACGCCGACGATCGGCCGCTCGCCCGACTCGACCTGCTGCTGCCAGCGGAACGCCGCGGTCTCGATCTCGCCCTGCACGAACCCCTGCTCGATCGCCGCGACCGCGCCGCCGAGCGAGTCCACCCGCTCGATCAGCTCCCACGCTCGCGCCTCGAGCTCGTCGGTGAGCGCCTCGACGTAGTAGGAGCCGCCGAGCGGATCGACGGTCGCCGTCGTCCCGCCCTCGGCCTGCAGGATCTGCTGGGTGCGCAGAGCGATCGTCGCCGAACGCTCGGTCGGCAGCGCGAGCGCCTCGTCGAACGAGTTCGTGTGCAGCGACTGCGCGCCGCCGCAGATCGCCGACAGCGCCTGCACCGCGACGCGCACGACGTTGTTCTCCGGCTGTTGCGCGGTCAGCGTCGAGCCGCCCGTCTGCGCGTGGAAGCGAAGCGCCAGCGCACGCGGGTTCGCGGCCCCGAACCGCTCGCGCATGATGCGCGCCCACAGCCGCCGCGCCGCCCGGTACTTCGCCACCTCCTGGAAGAAGTCGTTGTGCGCGTTGAAGAAGAAGGACAGCCGTTCCCCGAACGCATCGGGGGACAGCCCGGCCGCCACCGCGGCCGTGCAGTAGGCGATCCCGTTCGCCAGCGTGAACGCCAGCTCCTGCACCGCGGTCGAGCCGGCCTCGCGGATGTGGTAGCCCGAGATCGAGATCGTGTTCCACGAGGGGATCCGCTCGGCGCAGTACGCGAACAGGTCCGTCGTCAGCCGCATCGACGGCCGCGGCGGGAAGATGTAGTTCCCGCGCGCGATGTACTCCTTCAGGATGTCGTTCTGAACCGTGCCGCGCAGCGTCGCGCCGCCCACGCCGCGCCCCTCGGCGACCAGCTCGTAGAGCAGGAGCAGAAGCGACGCCGGCGCGTTGATCGTCATCGACGTCGACACCTCGTCCAGCGGGATCCCGTCGAGCAGGATCTCCATGTCCCGTAGCGAGTCGATCGCCACCCCGGTCCGCCCCACCTCGCCGAGCGCCCGCGGGTCGTCCGAGTCGTACCCGAGCTGCGTGGGCAGGTCGAACGCCACCGACAGCCCGGTCTGGCCGCCGGCGAGCAGGTACCGGTAGCGCTCGTTCGACTCCTCCGCCGACGCGAACCCCGCGTACTGGCGGATCGTCCACGGCCGGCCGCGGTACATGTCCGGGTACGGCCCGCGCGTGAACGGGAACGTGCCCGGCGCCTCCAGCGTCCCCGGCACGTCCGCCGCCGTGTACACCGGCTTCACCTCGATCCCGGACTCCGTCTCGCAGCGGTCGGTGGCGGCCATCGAGTGACCTAGGCTACTGGGCGTGGCCGTCAAGGTCAGGCTCTTCGCAGGACTGCGCGAGCGCGCCGGCTGGTCGGAGCGGGAGATCGACGCGGCGAGCGTCGGCGACGTCTGGAGCTTCCTGGGTCTCGGCGACGAGCCGGCCGGTCTCCTCTACGCCGTGAACAGGGAGTACGCCGACCGCGACCGCCCGCTCGCCGACGGCGACGAGGTGGCGGTGATCCCACCCGTCTCCGGTGGGGCGTTCCTGCTCTCGGACGCCCCGCTCTCGCTCGAGCGGGTCGTGGACGAGGTCCGCGACGACGAGGCGGGCGCGATCGCCACGTTCTCGGGCACGACCCGGATCAGCTCGCGGGGGCGCAAGGTGACCCGCCTCGAGTACGAGGCATACGAAGGAATGGCCGAGAATGTGATGCGTGGGATCGCCGAGGAGCTCCGCACGCGCTACAACGTGTCGGACGTGGCGATCCACCACCGCATCGGCACCGTCGGCATCGGCGAGACGTCGGTCGTGATCGCCGTGTCGGCCCCGCACCGGGCGGAGGCGCTGGCCGCCTGCCGCGACGCGATCGACGCCCTCAAGGAGCGCGTCCCGCTCTGGAAGAAGGAGATCTACGAGGGCGGCGAAGAGTGGATCGGGCGCGGGTCATGAGCTACAACGACGGCGTCGAGCCGATCCAGCGCGACTACGAGCCGATCCAGCCGCGCGGCACCGACTGGCGCGGGCTCGGACGGCGGATCTTCGGCCCGCTGCTCGCAGCAATCATCGCGCTGGCGAAGTTCTCGTTCGTCCTCGTCAAGTTCTCGAGCATCTTCATCGCGGTCGGGGCGTACGCGCTGATCTGGGGCTGGACGTTCGCGGCGGGGCTCGTGTTTCTGATCCTCCTGCACGAGCTCGGGCACTTCGTCGAGGCGAAGCGCGAAGGGCTCGGTCCGAAGCTGCCGGTGTTCATCCCGCTGGTCGGCGCCTATGTCAAGTACACCCGCGGGAACCCGTGGCAGACCGCGCGGGTGGCGCTCGCGGGCCCGATCCTCGGCGGGATCGCGAGCCTCGCGTTCCTGCTCGTCGGAGTCGCGCAGGGCTCCGACCTGCTCAAGGCGCTCGCGTACTTCGGCTTCTTCCTCAACCTGGTGAACCTGGCGCCCGTCGGCTTCCTCGACGGCGGCGCGGTCTGGCGCTCGGCGAAGCTGCTGCGCGTCGGCGGCGGGCGCAGCAAGGCGACGTTCATCTATGTGCTCTACGGCGCGACCGCACTGGCGCTCGTGATCGGGATGGTCGCCGCGCACGTGCCGCAGCACCGGCTCTAGCCGCGGTGGACGACCGCCAGATCCTCGACCGCCCCGACGAGGCGAAGATCGGCGTCTCGGTCGAGAAGATCGCCGCCGAGTTCCGAGCCGGGTTCGAGCAGGTCGCACGCATCGACCGGCCGGCCGCCACGCTGTTCGGGTCGGCGCGCGTCGCCGAGGGCAGCCCGCCGTACGAGGCCGCCCGCGCGGTGGGACGCCGGTTCGGCGAGGAGGGCTGGGCGGTGATCACCGGCGGCGGCCCGGGCGTGATGGAGGGCGGGAACCGGGGCGCGCAGGAGGGCGGCGGGCTCTCGGTCGGCTTCAACATCAGCCTGCCGCACGAGCAGCGCGCGAACCCCTACTGCGACATCGCGCACACCTTCGACCATTTCTACGCTCGCAAGGTCTGCTTCGTTCGCCCCTCACAGGGCTTCGTCATCTTCCCGGGCGGCTTCGGCACGCTCGACGAACTGTACGAGTCGCTGACGCTGATCCAGACGCAGACCATCCTCTACTTCCCGGTCGTCCTCTTCGACTCCGGCTACTGGGGCGAGATGGTCGACTGGATTCGCGGCGAGCTGCTCGCCGACGGAATGATCTCCGCCTCCGACATCGAGCTGCTGCACCTGACCGACGACCCCGGCGACGCGGTGCGCCACGTGCTCGATTGCCACGAGCGGCGGCGGGCCGCCGCACGGTGAAGCAAGCGCGGCGGGCGGGTGGTCTACCCTCAACGCATGGAGCTCCGCAGCCTTCCGTCGGTTGACGAGCTGGCGAGGAGCGTCGGCGATCCGCTCGCCGTCGACGCCGCACGAGCGGTGCTCGAGCGGGCACGCGGCGAGATCCGCGCCGGGCGCGAGCCCGGTGATCTCACTTCGCTGCTGCAGGCCGAGCTGGCGGAGGCCCGGCGCCCATCCCTCCGACGGGTGGTCAACGCCACCGGAGTGCTCGTGCACACGAACCTCGGACGCGCCCCGCTCCCGCGGCCCGCGCTCGACCGGGTCGCCGCCGCGGCGGGCGGCTACTCGAACCTCGAGCTCGATCTCGCGTCGGGCGCGCGAGGATCGCGGCAGGATCACGTCGCCCCTCTGCTCCGGCGGCTGACCGGGGCCGAGGCGGCGCTCGTCGTCAACAACAACGCCGCTGCGCTCCTGCTGGCGGTCGCGGCGCTGGCGGTGGGCCGCGAGGTGATCGCGTCCCGCGGCGAGCTGATCGAGATCGGCGACGGGTTCCGGATCCCGGAGGTGCTCGAGCGCTCGGGCGCGCGCCTCGTCGAGGTCGGGACGACGAACCGGACGCGCGCCGCCGACTACGAGCGGGCGGTCCGCGACGAGACCGCGCTGCTCCTGCGCGTGCACCAGTCGAACTTCCGCGTGGTCGGCTTCACCGAGCGGCCGGCGCTCCGCGAGCTCGCCGAGGTCGCCCGGCGGCGCGAGCTGCCGCTGCTCGACGACCTCGGCTCCGGTGCGTTGCTCGAAGTCGGCGACGAGCCGACGGCGCGGAGCGCGCTCGAGCAGGGCGCCGACCTCGTCTGCTTCAGCGGCGACAAGCTGCTCGGCGGCCCCCAGGCGGGGATCGTGCTCGGCCGCACCGAGCTGGTCGAGCGCCTGCGCCGGCATCCCCTCCACCGCGCGCTGCGGATCGACAAGCTCGGCCTGGCTGCGCTCGAGGGGACGCTGCTGCTCTACCTCGAGCCCGAGCGGGCACTGCGCGAGGTGCCGGTGCTGCGCATGCTGCACGACGACCCGGCGGTCGTCCGCGCCCGCGCCGACCGCCTCGCATCCGCGCTCGGCGGCGAGGTCGAGGAGACCGTGGCCCGCGTCGGCGGCGGTGCGCTGCCGCTGGCCGAGCTGCCGTCGTTCGCGTGCGCGGTCGAGGAGCCGCTCGCGGCGGCGCTTCGCGCCGGCGACCCGCCGGTGGTGGGGATCGTGCGCGACGGACGCCTGCTGCTCGACTGCCGCACGCTCGGCGACGACGAGCTCGACGTCGTCGTCGCGGCAGTGCTAACGCTTCGCGGGTGAGCGCCACCTCGCCCGAGGGAGCGATCTGGGACGCGCTTCGGGGCGCGATCGTCACCCGGGCCGTCGCCGTCGTGGCCGATCTCCGCGTCGCCGACGCCATCGGTGACGGGCAGCGCCACGTCGACGAGCTCGCCCGTGACGTCGGCGCCGACGGCGAGACGCTGTACCGCCTGCTGCGCGCGCTTGCGAGCGACGGCATCTTCGCGGAGCGCGACCCGCGGGTCTTCGCGAACACCCCGTCGTCGGACGTCCTGCGCGGCGACGGCTGGCGCGACTTCGCACATCTCTTCGGCGGCGCCTGGCAGGCGCCGATCGCGGCGCTCGACGCATCGGGCCGGCCGACGTTCGAGGAGCTGCACGGCGCCGCGTTCTGGTCGTGGCTGGCTGCGCACCCCGACGAGCGTGCCGCCTTCGATCGCGCGATGGAGCAGGGATGGGAGAGCCGGCTCGAGCGGCTCGACTCGGTCGACTGGCGCGGTGACGAGACGATCGTCGACGTGGGCGGCGGCAACGGCTCCTTGCTGCTCGCGCTGCTCGGTCGTCGCCCGGGCCTCCACGGCGTCGTCTTCGACCGTCCGGAGACCGTGCGCGACGAGTCGGCGTTCGGCGAGCGCTGCCGCTTCGAGGCCGGCGACTTCTTCGAGCGCGTCCCGGCCGGCGACGCATACGTGCTCTCGACCGTCCTCCACGACTGGGACGACGCCTCGGCCCTGTGCATCCTGCGAACGATCCGCGCCGCGGCCGCCCCCGGGACGCGACTCGTCCTGCTCGAGAGCACGATCGAGGCCGGCAACTCTGCCGACGGGTCGAAGTGGCTCGACCTGCTGCTGCTCGCACTGTTCGACGGTCGCGAGCGCGACGAGGCGCAGTGGCGCGCGCTGCTCGGCGACGGCGGGTTCGAGGTCGAGCGGCTGGGCGGCGGCGTGATCGAGGCCCGATGCCGCTGACGGTCGGCACGGCCGGACACATCGACCACGGCAAGACCCGGCTCGTCCGCGCGCTCACCGGCAAGGACACCGACCGGCTCCCCGAGGAGCAGGCCCGGGGGATCTCGATCGACCTCGGCTACGCGCCGCTCGAGCTGCCCGACGGCCGGCGCTTCTCGCTCGTCGACGTCCCCGGCCACGAGCGCTTCGTGCGCGCCATGGTCGCCGGCGCGTCGGGAATCGACCTGTTCCTGCTGGTGATCGACGCGCGTGAAGGAGCACGCCCGCAGACACACGAGCACCTGGCCGTCCTGCGGCTCCTCGGCGTCGAGCGGGGCGTCGTCGCGATCACGAAGATCGACGCGGTCGACGCCGAGACCGTCGAGCTGGCGGTCCTCGAGGCGCGCGAGCTCGTCCCCGGAGCCGAGGTCGTGCCGGTGTCGGCGCAAACCGGCGAGGGCCTCGACGAGCTGCGCGCGGCGCTGGCGCGTGTGCCCGTCGTCGAGCGCGACGCCTCGTCGTCGACGCGCCTCTGGATCGACCGCACGTTCTCGCTCGCAGGTGCGGGCACGGTCGCCACCGGGACGCTCTGGTCGGGGACGATCGCGCCCGGCGACCTGCTGCGCGTCGAGCCGCGCGGGCGAGTCGTCCGCGTCAGGACGGTGCACGTGCACGACGCGCAGGTCGAGGAGGCCGCGGCCGGACAACGGGTCGCGGTGAATCTGCCGTCCGTGCGCCGCGGCGACCTCGCGCGCGGCGACGCGCTCGTCGAGCCGAACGCGTTCCCGCTCTCCTACCGCCTCGACGTCCGCCTCGAGGAGCTCGAGCGGATCCCGGCCGCCGTGACCGTCCATCTCGGCACGAAGGCGACGCCGGCGCGCGTTGCGCGGGCAGGCCCGTACGCGCAGCTGCGGCTCGCGGAGCCGGTGGTCGCGGCGCGGGGCGACCGCGTGATCCTGCGCACGGAGACGACGGTCGGCGGCGGAGTCGTGCTCGACCCGGCCCCGCCGCGGAGGCTCGAGCGCGACCGTCTCCGCCTGCTCGAGCGCGGCGACCCGGGCGAGATCGTCCGCTCGCTCGTCCACGCGCCGGTGACCGGACGCGAGCTCGAGGAACGTGGGCTGCTGTCGCCGCAGGAGCTTGCCCGAGGGCTCGCCTCGGTCGAGTGCGCGGGCGACTACTACTTCTCCGGGGCCTGGCTCGAGGAGCTGCGCCGGGACGTCCGAGACCGCCTCGCCGCGCGGGCGGCCGCGCACCCACTCGACCCGGGCGTCCCGCTCGCCGAGCTGCTCCCGGCGGAGCCCTGGGCGCCGTACGTGCTCAACCTGCTCGAGCTGGAGCGCCGCGACGCCAAGGCCTACCTCCCGGGCGCGTCCGCAGCGCTCGGCGCGCGCGCCGAGACCGCCGCCGAGGTCGAACGCGAGCTGGCGCAGGGCGAGGTGGTGCGCGTCGACGACCGCGAGCTCGCGGCCTTCCTCGAACAGCAGGGACGGCTGCGGCGGGTCGGCGACGGTCTCGCCGTCTCGCCGGCCCTGTACGACCGCGGCCTCGCTCTGCTCCCTGAGCTCGGCGAGATCACCCTGCCGGCCTTCCGGGATGCGCTCGGCGTCGGACGGCGGACGGCTCAGCTGCTGCTCGAGCGCTACGACGCGGACGGCCTGACGAGGCGGCGCGGCGACGTGCGCGTGCTCCGGCGCACGCGACATCCGTGAGATACTTGAGGTATGGGACTCAAGAGCTTCTTCAGCAAGTGGTCGAAGGAGAGCGACCAGGAGGCACTCGAGAAGGCCGAGGAGGAGACGCGCATGACCCCGTACGAGCGCGACCTCGACCAGTCCGAGGGCTTCGCCGGCCGCGAGACCGACTCGTACATCTCGAACTCGTGGGCCGGCTCGGAAGCACTTCGCTCCACCGACGACTTCGACCGCGACCGCATCTGACCATCCCGGCCGGGGAATTCCAGGGACGCCGCGAGCGCCTGCTCGAGCATGCCTCGGAGCAGGGCCTGTCGGGCGTGGTGCTGTTCGACCAGCACTACATCCGCTACTTCGCGAACTTCGGCTTCCTCGCGACCGAGCGCCCGGTCGCCTTCGCTGCGAGCGCCGGCGGCGACCTCGCGGTCTTCGTCCCCGAGTTCGAGGTCGAGCGCGTCCGCGCCGAGACGGGCTACGAGCGCGTCGAGTCGTATCCCGAGTATCCCGGCCTCGAGCACCCGATGGTCGTCCTCGCACGCGTGCTCGCCGACATGGGCATCCGGGGGTCGATCGGCGCCGACAACGACGGCTATCCGGGCATCCTCGGCTACGAAGGCCCACCGCTGAGCGAGACGACCGGCGCGACGGTGGTCTCGGTCGCCCCGAAGATCGAGCACATGATCGCGCGCAAGAGCGACGCCGAGATCGCGCTGATTCGCGAGAGCGCCCGCTGGTGCGAGCACGCGCACCGCCTGCTGCAGGAGTACACGCGCCCCGGCACGACCGAGGCCGACGTCAGCCTGCGGATCGCGCACGAGGCGACGCTCGCGATGATCGACGCGCTCGGCTCGTCCTACGGGGGCCAGCTTGCCTCGTCCGACGGCGTCTCGGCCGGCTACCGCGGCCAGATCGGCAAGCGCAGCGCCTGGGCGCACGCGATCGCGCACAACATCGAGTTCGCGGAGGGCGACGTGCTCGTGACCGAGGCGAGCGCGCCGGTGTGGGGTTACAACGCGGAGCTCGAGCGGGCGCTGGTCATCGGCGAGCCGACCGGCGAGATGCGCCGCCTCTTCCACCACACGGTGGCCGCGCAGGACGTCGCGTTCGCGGCGCTTCGGCCGGGCGTCACCTGCGCCGACGTCGACCGCGCGGTGCTCAGCTACTTCGAGGAGCACGACCTGATGCCGTACTGGCGGCAGCACGTCGGGCATGCGATCGGCCTCCGGGACCACGAGGCGCCCTTCCTGGACGTCGGCGATCACACGGTGGTCGAGCCGGGGATGGTGTTCACGATCGAGCCCGGCCTCTACGACGAGGCGGTCGGCGGCTTCCGGAACTCGGACACGGTCGTCGTGACGAGCGACGGCATCGACATCCTCACCGACTATCCGCGGGACATCGAGAGCCTGACGCTGCCGGCAGCCTGACGGCTACCTTCCAGGCACCGTCTCGTGACCGCGTCCCCGTACCAGCTCCTGGTGGCGATCATCATCGCGGCAGCCGCCGGGACGGCGGTGTGGTTCCACGCGGAGCGGCACCGGATCAAGCATCCGTCGGCCTGGGCGTCGTTCGTGTTCCTCTTCCTGATCGCCGGCCTGCCGTCCTACGCCCTCCACGTTCGACGGGTGAACCGGCGCCGGAACGGCCTCTGACCGACGGCTACGCGCCGCCGAGGTTCCGGAGCAGCGCGTAGGTGAAGCGCAAGGCAGGCTCGATGTCCTCGAGCCGGATGTGCTCGTTCGGCGCATGGACGAGCGAGCCGACGTACGTCGGGTTGTCGGGCGCGGCGAGCCCCGGCAGTGCGAGGTGCTCGTGGAGAGAGGCGACGATCGGGAGCGTCGGCGGAGCGAGCGGGGTGATCGAGGCGGCTTCGCCGCTGACCGCTTCGGCGACGTCGACGACCCGGCGGACGAAGGGGTGGTCGAGCGGGGTCTTCGCCGGCCTCGCAGTCACGATCGGGGTCATCTGAACGTCCTCGAAGCCCTCACGGTCGAGATGCGCGCGGAGGAGCTCGAGGATCTCTTCGGGCGTCTGGTCGGGGACGAGCCGGAAGTCCATCCACGCGCTCGCGACGGCCGGCAGCACGGTCTTGATCCCCGGTCCGCTGTAGCCGCTGCTGATGCCCGCCAGATTGGACGTCGGCCGGAACGAGGCCCGCTCCCAGAGCTCCGGGCCGCTGAGCCCGTCGAGGAACTCTTCGAGACCCAGCGTCTCGCGCAGCTCCTGTTCTTCGGAGAAGCTCGCGGCGGCGATCGCCTGCCGCTCCTCCTCGGTCGCCGGGAGCACGCTGTCGTAGAAGCCGCGGATCCGGACATTGCCGTCGCGGTCGCGGATGCTCGCGAGCGCCTGCACGAGCCGCCAGGCCGCGCCAGGGGCCACAGGCTCGAGCGAGGAGTGCGCGTCGGTCGCGAGCGTCCGCACGTCGAGACGGATGCCCAACGCCCCCTTGAAGCCGAGCCCAACCTCCGGGCGGCCGTCGGGCAGCCGCGCACCGCCGCCCTCCCACAGCGCCGCATCGGCACGCAGCAGCGCGACGTTGCGGCGGACGATCTCGTCGAAGTTCGTGCTGCCGATCTCCTCCTCACCCTCGACGATCCAGCGGACGCGGACCGGAAGCTCTCCGTCGTCCTCACGGAGCGCGTGGATCACCGCCAGCCGGACCGCGAGCTCCCCCTTGTTGTCGGCGGCGCCGCGGGCGAACAGCTTGCCGTCGCGCAGCGTCGGCTCGAACGGCGGCGACTCCCACAGCTCGAGGGGGTCGACCGGCTGGACGTCGTAGTGGTTGTAGAGCAGCAGCGTGAACGCGGCCCGGCCCGGCTGGTCGCCGTACACGGCGGCGGCGCCTCCGTCGGCGCGAAGCTGGCGCGTCTCGAACCCGGCGCCGACCAGCAGCTCCTCGACGAGCTCGGCGGTCTCGTCGAGCGCGCGGCCCTCGGCCGAGACGCTCGGCTGCCGGCAGAGCAGCTCGAGGATGCGGACCGCATCCTCGCCCATCCGCTCGAAGTCCGGAGGCACGGCGCGATCCTAAGCCACGTCCTCCGAGGATCGACTTAGATACACGCATGGAGCGGCATGGGCCCGGTGGCCCAGCTGGTCTTCAAAACCAGTGAGGCGTGGCAGCCCCACGCTGGGTAGGTTCGACTCCTGCGCCGCTCCGTTACCGAGAAAGTGACAAAGGCGGGCGGCTAGTCTTCGCGAAATCCGCGGTTTTCGACAGCCCGCCCTCATCCTGAGAGACGCTCGTCTAAGGATCGCACTCGTGGTCGTGGTCGTCGCCGCGGGCGCGGCCGGCTCAGTCGCTTCGGCCCGCTTCGCGTCCGACCCGGCGATCACGACCGTCTACCCGGTCACTCATCCGCGCGGACTGATGGCGACAACAGGAGGCTGGGCCTACTGTCTGCAAATGCAAGCTCTCGCACGCAATAGCCGCTACACACTCATCTGCGGCAGATACGCGCGGGACGGCTACCTCGGTTATGGGCTGAGGTCGCGGCGTCACCTTGACTGGGGCAACCCGGCGTATCTAGCGAGCTTCGCACGCAGAATCGCCGCCCTCCACCACAAGATCGGCGGTCCACTCGTGTTGATCGGCGTCTCGTACTCCGGCTTCGGCGTCGCGACGCTCGCTTCCCATCACCCGGAGCTCCGACCGAAGAGGCTGATCGTGATCGACTCCTTTCTCGACCTCGTCGCACGACGCACAAGGCTTCCACCCGGCCAGCAGACGGCACGGGAGATCGATGCGGAGACCGGCGGGTCGGTCGCGGCACTACGCGCGCGCAGCGTCAGCGTCGCTGGACTCGCCGACCTCGTTCGCCATGGAACCGGACTGACCGTGATCTGGAGCACAGCGCCGGGCGAGCAGCGCGAGTTCGCTGGTGCAACGTGTGACCGGGCCGCGAATGCGGAGACGCTTCAGCTACTTGCCAACACCCTCGATGCCCCCGTCACCGCCTGGGTGACCCAGAGCCGACACGGCCACGACCTCTGGGACCACGGCCGAGGGATCATCGCCGGACGCGAGCCCGGCGTCCAGGTCGCGTTCACCCCAGGCAGACCGATTCCTGCAGACGCAACATGTCGCTGAACCCAGCCAGCCGCGGGACTCGGACCGAGTGCCGGGGAGCCCAGGTGCCAGGTGCCCCTCCTCGTTCGGTTGCGCCGTAAACGCTCTGGCGCAGAAGCGCGGGATCTCGGCGCGTCCATCCTGTGGCGGTAGCTCTGCGTGACGACCGCGTCCGCGCCGCGGGTTCTTGGGCGCGGCTCAACGCTGGTCGGGCAACACCTTCTCGAGATTCTCGAGAGTCGGAATCGGCGTTAGGTCGGGGAACTCGGGATGCCGCGGCTGGTTAGCGTGCGTGTCGGGCCGGTGCGTCTGACCTTGTTGTTTGCCTGCGTGTGGTTGGCGGCAGGCGTTTTCGGCGTCGACGGGCTCGAGGCTGGGTCGTCGGCCCGCTTGCCGCGGGCGCAACTACGCCACGGCCTCGACGCGAACGGCGGCTTTATCGTTGACCGAAGGCCGACGTTCTTGATCGCGCTCTCGACTCCGCCGCCGTTGTCGGGAAGAACGCCGGAGGGCCTGCCTGGGCCGGTGGAGATCGTGCGTGCGGGGGTGAACCTCGTTCGGGTCGGGCCGAGGTGGACGGGGTGGACGCGCCGGGAGCTCGAGCGGGTGCTGGCGTGGGATCGCATCGCGGTGCTCCTCGGAGTGCATACCTGGGTGAGGCTGAACGCGTTCGCCGCCACGCAGCCGCGCTGGCGCGGCGACGCGCAACTGGCCGCGATCGTGCACGCGTTGACGAGGAGCCGTTTCGCAGCAGGGATCGGGCTCTGGCAGGGTGCGGACGAGCCTTGGTCGCGTGGCATCTCCACACGCTCGCTCGCCTTCTTCTATTGCCGGCTCTCCTCGCGTGGCGACCCACGCTCTTGCGCCGACGAGCCGACGCTAGACCGCCACCACCCCCTCGTGACCATCCTGGCGCCAAGTGGAACCCGAGCTGCCCTTGCCCCCTACAGCGACGTGACCGACAGCCTCGGCGTCGATGTCTACCCAGTCACCCTCAACAACGCCGACTCCCCCGACCTGCACATGGTCGGCGTCTGGACACGGACGATTGCTCGGATCACCCCGGACCACTCCGTCTGGACGACGTTGCAGATCTGCTCCAAACACTCCTACAACGCCCAGACCGGCGCGTACGTCCTTCCTAGCGCCTACCAGGAGCGCTACATGGTCTACGACGCGATCATCAACGGCGCGCGCGGCATCTCCTTCTTCGGCGGCGGCAACCCCCGGTGCTGGAACCGGGCTGACCGCCGCTACGGATGGAACTGGAGCTTCTGGAACAGGGTCCTCGTCCGGTTGATCGAGCAGATCGGCCCGCACTCGGCACTCGGGCCAGCCCTCGATAACGTCGCCTCGAACGACGTCCTACGGACGAACGATCCCGGCACGGAAGTGATCAGCCGAATCGCCCCCACGCCGAAAAGGAAGCTCTTCGTGATCGCCGCCCGCAGCAATCCCGGCGTGGGGCACGTCACCATCTCGGGCCTGCCAGCCTCGGCCAAGTCGGCCGCCGTGTACGGCGAGCACCGCACCGTACGAGTTTCCGACGGAACCCTCAGTGACACCTTCCGGCAATGGCAAGTGCACGTCTACCGCATCCAACTCACCACCCCACAACGAGGCCACGGCAACCGTCGACGATCTGGCTCAAGAACCTCTAGCTGAATGAAGGGACCCGTTCGGCGGTAGCCAACTTCTTGATCTTGAACGCGCTCCGCGCCGTCGAGAACTAGATGGTTGATCGGTAATTCACGGCTGGGGCCGCGATGACCGGATAGCAGGGACCGGAATTGAGGGTGTCGAAGGTCGGCGGTGTCAATGCTCCGTCGACCAGGAGGCCTACGTGCGCGCCGACCTCGACACCCTCGTGATCGCGCTGTATTGCGCTGCCTGCGCATTGTTTCCTGCCGAGCGGACGCCCCGCCGCGGCAGGCCAGAACTGATCAGCGACAACGAACTGCTGGCGCTGATGGTCGCCCAGATGCTGCTGCAGTCTCCAAGCGACCGGCTCTTCTTGCGCCGCGCGCGTCGTAGGCTTGGCCATCTGTTTCCCTACCTGCCATCGCAGTCGCGCTACAACGAGCGCTGCCGGCAGCTGGCGCCGAAGCTGGTGCTGCTTTGGAAGGCGCTCGCGGCCGAGACGCTCGGCGCCGACGACGACCTGCGGCTGCTCGACACCACACCGCTTCCCTGCGGCCAATCGATCGAGACGAGCCGCCGCAGCCAACTCGCCCCCTGGGCCGGCTTCGGCTACTGCCCCGCCCACTCGCGCCGCTACTGGGGCTTCAAGCTCGTGCTGCTCTGTGCCCCCGACGGCACGATCGTCGACTTCGACCTGGTCGCAGCGAACACGGGCGAACGCGACGCCGCGCTCACGCTGCTCGAGGCCAACCCGATCCAAGGCACAACGATCGTCTGCGACAAGGGCTTCAAAAATTAAAGGGGAGCCGAAGTTGTTCGGTAAGTGAAAGCACCGTAGTTCCCCGCACCGTGCTTCAGCGAAGGCGCCGATAGCTCACGACCGAGTCCGCGTCATCGTCCCCGGCATGCGGTTCCTGCCGACCCGTCCGCGCTGGCAGCGGTGGCTGATCGTCGGCGGTCTTTCCGCTCTCGCGGTGTTCATCGTGATCCAGGCTGTCCCCTACGGCCGGAACCACTCGAACCCTCCGGTGACGCAGGAGCCGAAGTGGGACTCGTCGCAGACGCGCGCGCTCGCGGCACGGGCGTGCTTCGACTGTCACAGCAACCTGACCAAGTGGCGCTGGTACTCGAACATCGCGCCGGTGTCGTGGCTCGTCCAACGTGACGTTGACGGTGGCCGATCACAGTTCAACTTCTCCGAGTGGGACAAGCCGCAGGACGTCAGCATCGGCGATCTCGCCGACTCGATCCGGGGCGGTTCGATGCCACCCTGGTTCTATGTGATCGCGCACCCCGGTGCGGGCTTGAGCGCGGCGGAGAAGAACGCATTGATCAGCGGCCTGAACGCGACGCTCACGGCGTCCCCGCCCAAAGGTGGCGCAGGCGGCTGACCCACGGGGACTCGCCGTCGACGAGCGCCGACGTCTTTCAGTTCTTGACGGTGACCGTCACGGATTTCGATCCGGTGTTGCCCTTGAGGTCGTAGGCTCGGACGGTGATCTGGTACTGGCCGTTCGCGACCTTGCGGGTGTTCCAGTACTCCTGGCGGAAGCGCGAGAAGGGCCGGAACCAGTAGGTGCCGATGCACTTGGGCAGGGCGGGCGGCCCGACGCATTCCTGCATGTTGTCGTCCTCGATCGTGCCGGGGGCGTAGTGGACGATGTAGGGGGTTTGTGGCAGCTGGTCGGCTTGGAAGCTGGTGCGGTTGATCACCGTCTGGCCGTTGCGTGGGTTGCGGATCCGAACGGTCACGCGGTAGGGGGTGAAGTCGGTCGGCCAGGCCGGGTTGCGGGTGAGGAAGCCGAGGAAGGATTGCGGGTCGACGATGTTGGCGCGCAACTCGACAAGTCCGTGCAGGTCGCCGGGCTGCAGCTGCCTGGAGGTGTCAGCCTGTGCGAGGGTGACGGTGGGAAGCCACGGCCGCGCGGGCGGGGTCACGAACACGAGTGTGTTCACCACGGGCGGTGCCGTATCGGTATAGGGCGCGAGCCGGCCACCCCTGTGGAGCGGGTTGACCCAGACGAGCTTCCCGTGGAAGACCTGCCATTCGGAGAGGTGGACGTGCCAGACGCCGCGACAGGACCAGCCAATCTGCTGGCCTGCGCGGACGCGCTGTCGTGCGCGCACGATCGGTGAGACGTGCCAGTAGGCGAAGTGTCCAACCTCGAGTCGCCGGTCGAGGCACGGCCGCGAGAGGACATTGGCCGGTTCGCTCGCCGATCCTGACTCCAGCGCATAGACGCGATGGGAGAGACCTGCCGGCGCGCCGGACTCGGGATGCTGGTCGTCGACGCTGATGTCGATCCCGAAGTGGTAGCCGGAGAGCCCCGTGTCGTCCTTCCCGCGCGGATCGAGGAACGAGCCGCGCACGGGGTGCTGGGTGTGCTGCGGGTTGATCGGCCAGCCCTGGTAGCTGCCGTTGTAGACGTACCGGAACCCCGGCGGCAGCGCTCCGGGGATGCCGCCGTACACCGGGCTGGACGGCGTCGGCGCGAACGCGACCTTGTCGAGCGCCGCGTAGCCAGCCCCGGCAACGGCAAGCGTCAGCAGCGCGAACGCCGACGCCACGAACCGCTTCAGACGGAATCCCGGCCGATTCGGCACCTTGACGAGCGTACTCAGCGAGGCAGTCTTCGTGTTTCTCGCCTACCCTTTGCCGGGTGCCCCACGACCGCCGAAGCCGGGGCGGACCCATTCATCGCGCACAGGCGATGCTCGTCGCGTTTGCGGTCGCCGCATCGGTCGCGGCGGCGAGCGCAGCGTCGCTCGTGGAGCGAGCGAGCGCCGCGGCGAGAGCGGCTCCCGAGAAGACGACGCTGCGCGTCGTCGCGCTGACGTCACCGGCCAGACTCAGGCTCGATCGGTCAGCCCCGGTCTCGGTGACGGTCGCGAATCGTGGACGGAAGACGGTGCGGAGCGTCGCAGTCAAGCTTTCCCTAGGCCCGATCCCTGACCCCGGCTTCAAGATCACCTGGGCGACCGCACGAAGCGGAGCGCTCAAGCCAGGCGCATCGAGAACCTTCGCCTTCCGCATCAAGATCTCCTCGCGCTTCGACAAAGACCACACCAAGAAGGTCAGCGGTCAGACCATCTCGTTCTACGGCGCCGGAACCTACATGCTCGAAGCCTGCACGGGACTCGCGCCGAGATCCGACGAAGGCTGCCGCGAATCGCACACCATCACGGCCCACTAGCTCGAAATCCACTCTCAGGCACGGACCGCCCGCGAAGCGCTCCGGTGTCCACAAGGGAAGGGGGGCACTCCACCGAAATCTTTGCCGCGACGTAGGGCGGCCTTGGCGATCCGCGGTCTAGCGTCGATCAGACACTCAGTGGACAGATGGAGGCGAGTGAGATGTCGACGCAAGAGGAGATTCATAGGCTGGGCAGTCTGATCGTCGAGGATTGGCCGGCCCGTGACGACGCCGTCTGTCGCATGACGTTGCGATGGGCAATCGGCCGTGCCCGCTACCTGCGGAAGCATGAGCACCGTCGCTAGGTCACCGCCTACCGTTTCGCTTGACGATCGCTGCTTCCTCAGCACTTCCTCACCGTCCAGCCGTAGCGTCGGTTTCGTGCGCTGTGTTGGCACGAGGCGATGAGTGAGTCGCGGTACCGCAAGCAACGGCGGGAAGCTGCGCGGCGGCGGAGGCGCGGCCGGCGGCGGTTGATCGTCTGGGCGGCAGCGCTGATCGTGGCGCTCGGGGGCCTGGCTGGAGTGCTGGTGCAGGCCGGCGGCCGCGCTCCGGTCGCGCGCTCCGACCCACCGCCTCGCGCCGGTCGGAGACAGGCAACGGCTCACCCAGTGGCGGCCGTGACAGGGCCGGCCCGGATCAAGCCCGTGTTCCCGCATCCGCTCCCGGGAGAGGGGGTCTGGCGGCGAACAGGCCCGCTCATCGCTGGAGGCCCGGCGGTACTCGTGACAACCTTCCGCCCGCAGCTCGACAACCCCAGCATCGTTGCCTATGTCGCCTGGTTCGACCACAGACGCACGACGCTCGCCTACTACCCGGGCGCCACCGAGCCGCCGACCGCGGCCGTGCGCGGGCCGATGATGGTCCCACACGACCAGCGCTGGCGGCTCCTCGCCACCTTCAACAGCGGCTTCGTCTACACCCAGGGCGATAACGGCTCAGCCGACAACGGACGCCTCAACGAGCCGCTCCACGCCGGAAACGCGACCCTCATCCAATACAGGAACGGGCCGGTCGCGATCCTGAGATGGAGCGGCGGCCCCAACCCCGGCCCGAAGGTCGCGTTCGCACGCCAAAGCCTCGCCCCCATCGTCTGGAACGGACGACTGAACCCAGCCCTGAACACCGACCCGAACAGCTACCAATGGGGATACACACTCGGACACGTCGGACTCGTCTGGCGCACCGGGCTCGGCATCGACCGACACGGCAACCTGATCTTCGTCGCCGCCGACAACCAGACAGTGATCACCCTTGCCCAGATCCTCCAACACGCCGGCGCGCTACGGGCGATGGAACTCGACATCAACCCCGAATGGCACACCCTGATCACCTACACCCATCGCAACCACCAACTCATCCCGACGATGGTAGAACCACAGCCGATGCAGCCCACAAGCCGCTACCTCACCCCCGACAACCGCGACTTCTTCGCCGTCTACCGCAGGATTCCAGGCCCCACCACCGTGCCGTTCAAGTAAAACCACCACCGCCTCCCGCCCCGGCAAGCGGAAGCAGCCACCCGAACGATGCCACCGACGGCAGCGCGCCGCCACCGACCGTCGCGCGCACCTCACGGAGGCGGTTCGGTGAGGCAAACAAGCTGAGTCTGCAAGACCGGTGAGGCGTGGCAGCCCCACGCTGGCTCGGTTCGACTCCGGGGCCGCTCCGCTACGTGAAAGCCAAGGGCCGTCCCCGCCTCGGGGGCGAGCAGCCATCTGCGCCAGCCGCGCGAAGCTGGGCAGAGGGAGCCCAGCTTCGCCGAGTGCGCCCGCTCTCGGTAACCCGGACTCCGACAGAACCAGGGAGCACCGGCGCTTTGGGTCGTGCCACTCACTGATCTCACGCCGCGGGGTGGTTAAACGCCGGCGGGACGGCCCTGGCCCAAGCCGCGAAGCCGGGCTCTCTTCGCGCCCCCGGCTTCGCGTTTGCGCCGGTTCGATCACCCGACCCCCCATGTAGCCGAGGAGAACCGCGCTGCCGCCGCAGCCTCTCGATCGTCTCCCGGTGCACGTCGCTTAAACGTCACCCGCCGTTGGGCCGTCCGGTCTGCGGTCGACGACCCCGTGAGGTGAGGTTCACGGGAGCCAGACGTCGTGGCGCTCGTGCGCCAGCCGCCGCTCCTCGTCGTCCAGCTCCGCCTCCCGGACCGGCGTGATCAGCGACCAGTGGCCGCCGACGGGGCAGCGCTGGACCCGCCACCACAGGAAGCGCAGCGACTTGACGGACGCACCCGGGATCCAGAGCGTCGTGAACAGGTGCCCTTGCTTGCACCGGACTACGAGGTTTCCGCCGATGCGGTAGCCCCGCAGCTTCATCGCCACCGGCTCGGCGAGGAAGAGCGCGACAAGCAGCAGACGACGACGGCGCGACGACAACCTCCCTGCACGGTACCGGGGGGTGAACAGCTCCTGTGCGGTTCCCCAAAGGGGGGACGTGCTCGGCCGCCTGCCCGTCGATGAGACGTGTATGCCGGGAGGCAGGCACCTTCGGAACCGGGCGGCAGCCTCGCTGGCGGCGGCTGCGCTCGTCCTCGCGCTGTGCGGGGCCGCGCTCGCCGACAACTACAGCTACCACCGCGTTGCCCGCGACGACGCGTCCGCGGCGGCGCTCACCCTCAAGCGCTCGGACCTGCCCGCCTCGCTCCGGCTGACCGGCGGCCGCGTGAAGCCGGACGAGACCCCGAACACGGAGACCTGCAACGGCTACAGCCCGAAGGAGTCCGACCTGGTCGTCACCGGAGACGCGGCGACGCGCTACTCGAACAAGGCCGCGGGCATCCTGGGCGTCTACTCGCAGGTGCAGCTGATGAAGACGAGCGCAATGGCCGCGACCGACGTCGTCCGCGGGGCGCGCATGCTGAGCCGAGCCTGCTCGGCCCAGTCGGCGAAGAGCGAGCACCTGAAGCTGCTGTCGTTCAAGTCGCTCGGCCGTGCGACGTGCGCGTGCGACTTCAGCGACAGCATCACGTTCGAGACGGGGACGCCGAACGCCGCGATCCACACGCTCTGGGTGTTCACGGTGATGCGGCGCGGCCGCGTCGAGGCCTCGCTCATCACCGGGGTTGGAAAGTCGTCGGCCGACACCCAGAACCTCGCGCTCCGGGCGGCGCTCGGCATCCAGGGGCTCGCGGTCAAGGCGATCTCCACCCGGCTCGCTTCCCAGTAGGCGTCAAGCGGCGGAGAGGACTGAGGTCGTCCGGCCCGAACCTTCGCTGCGTGGACGAGACGACCGTCCGCTGCGCCCACTGCAAGGCGCTGCTCCGGGAGGCGGACTCGGTGACGCAGATCCGCCAGCCGTGTCCGGTCTGCAGCTCGGTGAACCGGATCCGCGAGGTCGAGCTGAGCTCCCGCGTCGTCGCGCTGTCCTTCATCACCGCGAGCCCGGTTCTCCTCGGACGCACCCGCGCCGTCCTCTCCGACCTCCCGGAGGGGGCGGTGACGAGCCAGCTGCGCGAGGTGGGCTTCCTGCTCAAGTGGGACCAGCTGACCGAGCACGGCGAGTGGATGCTCCGCGTCTATCGCGACGAAGCGCTCGTCGATGCCGCCGTCGCAAGCGACAAGCAGGAGGCGCTCCAGGCGGTCGCCGAGTCGCTACTGCCCTAGGTTGACGCTGTCCTGCTCGAGCGCCGCGAGGGCGGTCGGCACCCAGCCGCTGTCCCAGCGGTGGAGCATCACGGTCGGCGGCTCCGTCGTGTGCGGGATGCCCTCCGACGTCAGTAGCGTGTCGTAGTCCGACATGTCGGTCTGGAACGCCGAGTAGCCGCCGATCCAGATCCGGTTGTGCGCCACGAACGGCGCCTTGTGGGCGTCGACGAAGGCCTGCGTGAGGCGGTAGTTGGCCTGGAAGTTCGCGTCGGTGCCGTACTCGTCGGCCGAGCTCGAGCCGAACTGGTCGTACGACGTCATGTCGGCCGGGAAGTCCCACGACGCCGCCAGCGAGAAGATGTCGGGATGCTTGAGCAGGAGGTCTTCGCCTCCGATGCCGGACTTCGAGAAGCCGATCAGCCAGTTCTGCTCGTGGCCGCTCGTCGACAGGTTCTGGGTCACCCAGGGGACGAGGTCCTTGGTCATGAACGTCTCGTACTGGAGTGCCGGGTCGTTCGGATTGTCCGCGTACCACGGATCGAACTGGAACGTCGGCTCGACGATCGTGAGGTTGTACTGATCCTGGGCGTCGAGCGTGCGGAGCGTGTCCATGCCGTCGCCGTAGTCCGAGGCCAGCCCACCCTGGACGGGGAGCACGAAGAGGAAGTTGTGCGCGACTCCGGGCGTGGGGTTGGTGGGTTTCAGCACCCGCAGCACCTGCGTCCCGTAGCCGTCGTCCGCGGACACGACGTTGTAGGACGCGACGCCGTTGGCGTCGGTTCCCGTGTACTCGATCTGGAAGCTCGGGTTGTTCGAGCCCGTCGCGGTCGCGCCTGACCAGTTGTCGGCCGTCGCGGTGCCGAAGCTCATGATCCCCGGCGCGCCGCCGGTGATGCTGCCGTCGGTGGCCGTGATCCGCGTCACGCCGTTCTGCAGGAACGAGATCGTCGATCCGACCGCCGTCAGCTGCAGCTGCGTGCCGGCCGCCAGGGCCCCGCAGTTGTACGAGCCGCCGAGCTGAATCCAGCTTCCGGCGCTTCGCTTGTACAGCCGCAGCTGTTGGCTGCCGCTGTTCCAGAAGTAGATCCCCAGGTACATGTCCTGGCCGCCGTTCTGCATCCGCACCGCCGGCCCGATCCACTGCCCACCCGACAGCTGCGTCGAGGTCACCTCGATCTGCGACGACTGATCGCCCGGATAGGTCTCGCCGACGCGAATGTCGCCGGCCGTCGCGCTCGTGCCGAGCACGGCTTGCGAGGAGATCGACAGTCCGCCGTCGCTGACCGCCGTCCAGTTCGGCCCGAGGCCGCCGTCTGCACGGTTGAAGTCGTCCGACGCCGTCGTCAGCTGGGTGTCTGAGCACGCGACCGCAACGCTGGTGACGTTCGCGGAGGCGACGGTGCCGGACCCGCCCGACACGGTGCAGCTCTGGCCGGTCGGGTTGCTCTTGACAGTCACGACGTAGACGGAGCCCGAGGCCAGCGGCGTCGCGAACGTGAACGGCCCGTCGGCGCTCATGCTCAGATCGTCGCCGCCGTTGTCCTGCAGGACGACGGTGCCCGCCAGACCCGTCACCGAGCCGCCGATCGAGTACGTCGGCGTCGTCGTGCAGCTGACCGCGACGTTCGTGACGTTGGCCGAGCCGACCGTCCCCGACCCGTTCGAGACGGTGCAGGTCTGGCCGGCGGGATTCGTCTTCACCGTCACCGCGTAGGCCGCCCCCGATGCCACCTTGGTCGCGAACGTGAACGAGCCGTTCGCGCTGACGCTGAGATCGTCGCCGCCGTTGTCCTGCAACACCACGGTGCCGGTCAAGCCCGCCACCGAACCGCCGACCGAGTATGTCTGCACCGGCGCGCCGGCCCCGCCGCCCGCCCAGTTGTCGGCCTTCGCCGTGCCGTAGGTCATGATCCCCGGCGCGCCGCCGGTGATAGTCGTGTCGGTGACCGTGATCCGCGCGACGCCGTCCTGCAGGAACGAGATCGTCGAGCCGACCGCCGTCAGCCTGCAGCTGCGTCCCTGCCGCCAGGGCCCCGCAGTTGTACGAGCCGCCGAGCTGAATCCAGCTCCCCGCGCTTCGCTTGTACAGCCGCAGCTGCTGGCTGCCGTTGTTCCAGAAGTAGATGCCGAGATACTGATCCTGGCCGCCGTTCTGCATCCGCACCGCCGGCCCGATCCACTGCCCGCCGGACAGCTGCGTCGAGGTCACCTCGACCTGCGACGACTGATCGCCCGCATACGATCTCGCCGATCGCGAATGTCGCCGGCCGTCGCGCTCGTACCCAGCACCGCCTGCGACGAGATCGACAGGCCGCCGTCACTGACCGCCGTCCAGTTCGGCCCGAGCCCGCCGTCTGCCCGGTTGAAGTCGTCCGTCACCGACGACCCCGAGGCCGTGCAGGTGACGGCGACGTTGGTCACGTTCGCGGAGCCGACCGTCCCTGACCCGTTCGCCACGCTGCAGGTCTGCCCGGACGGGTTTGTCTTCACGGTGACCGCGTAGGCCGCGCCGGAGGCCAGCTTGCTCTGGAAGGTGAACGAGCCGTTGCCGGTCACGGTCAGGTCGTCGCCGCCGTTGTCCTGCAACACCACAGACCCGCCCGACAACCCCGACACAGTCCCACCCATCGAATACGTCGGCGTGCTCGTGCAGGTGACGGCGACGTTGGTCACGTTGGCCGAACCGACCGTCCCCGTGCCGTTCGCCACGGTGCAGCTCTGCCCGGCCGGGTTGGTCTTCACGGTGACCGCGTAGGCCGCCCCCGAGGCCAGCTTGCTCTGGAAGGTGAACGAGCCGTTGCCGGTGACGGTCAGGTCGTCGCCGCCGTTGTCCTGCAACACCACCGCGCCCGACAGCCCCGACACGGAGCCGCCGATGGAGTAGGTCGGCACGGCCGTACAGGTGACGGCGACGTTGGTCACGTTCCCGGAGCCGACCGTCCCGGAGCCGTTGGCGACGGTGCAGCTCTGCCCGGACGGGTTCGTCTTCACGGTCACCGCGTAGGCCGCCCCGGAGGCCAGCTTGCTCTGGAAGGTGAACGACGCCGTTGCCGGTCACGGTCAGGTCGTCGCCGCCGTTGTCCTGCAACACCACCGACCCGCCCGACAACCCCGACACAGAGCCGCCCACCGAAAAGGTCGGCACCGCCGCACAGATGACGGCGACGTTGGTCACGTTCGCCGAACCCATGGTTCCGGAGCCGTTCGCCACGCTGCAGGTCTGCCCGGCCGGATTCGTCTTCACCGACACCGCGTAGGCGGCGCCGGAGGCCAGCTTGGTCGCGAAGGTGAACGAGCCGTTGCCGGTCACGGTCAGGTCGTCGCCGCCGTTGTCCTGCAACACCAGCGACCCGCCCGACAACCCCGACACCGAGCCGCCCACCGAATACGTCGGCCCCGCCGGCGTGATCGGGGTGGTCATGTCCGTCTGCACCTGGGTGGCGGTGAGCGCCGTGCTGTAGACGCGGACCTCGTCGATCAGGCCGGCGAAGTACTGGCCCCAGATGCTGTCGCCGCCGATCTGCAACTGGTTGGTCGAGGTCGCGATCGACCCTGTGTGGGCGGTCGTGGCGACCAGGCTGCCGTTCACATACAGCCGCAGGTTGGAGCCGTCATAGGTCTCCGCCAGATACGACCACGTGTTCGCCGGCAGCGCAGCCGTCCCGTAGGCGTCCCCGTAGCTGCCGCCCGCGATCAGGCCGCCATCGGGCTTGGAGGCGTTGCTCGAGGTCGCCTCCAGGTAGTAGTTGTCGTTGCCCTTGTAGACCACATCCCGCCAATTGCCGTTCACCGTCGACGGGTCGACCCACGCCTCCAACGTCATCCCGCGTCGTCAACTGCAACGAGGCCGCATTCGGCACATTCACCCGCGCACTCGACCCGTTGAACTGCAACGCCCCCCCGAACTTCCCGCTCGTCACCCAGGTCGCACCCGACACCGTCCCCGTATTCCCGTTCCCAGACGCATCCGCCACCGACGACCCCGACCCCTCATCAAACCCAAACGCCGCCACCAACCCGGCCGGGCCGGTGGCCGCCGCACAGCTGACGGCGACGTTGGTCACGTTGGCCGAACCGACCGTCCCCGAGCCGTTCGCCACGGTGCAGCTCTGCCCGGCCGGGTTGCTCTTCACGGTGACCGCGTAGGCCGCCCCCGAGGCCAGCTTGCTCTGGAAGGTGAACGAGCCGTTGCCGGTGACGGTCAGGTCGTCGCCGCCGTTGTCCTGCAACACCACCGTGCCCGATCAGCCCCGACACGGAGCCGCCGACGGAGTAGGTCGGCACCGCCGCACAGGTGACGGCGACGTTGGTCACGTTCGCCGGAGCCGACCGTCCCTGAGCCGTTGGCGACGGTGCAGCTCTGCCCGGACGGGTTCGTCTTCACGGTCACCGCGTAGGCCGCCCCGGAGGCCAGCTTGCTCGCGAAGGTGAACGCGCCGTTGCCGGTCACGGTCAGGTCGTCGCCGCCGTTGTCCTGCAACACCACCGACCCGCCCGACAACCCCGACACAGAGCCGCCCACCGAAAAGGTCGGCACCGCCGCACAGATGACGGCGACGTTGGTCACGTTCGCCGAACCGATGGTTCCGGAGCCGTTCGCCACGCTGCAGGTCTGCCCGGCCGGGTTCGTCTTCACCGACACCGCGTAGGCGGCGCCGGAGGCCAGCTTGGTCGCGAAGGTGAACGAGCCGTTGCCGGTCACGGTCAGGTCGTCGCCGCCGTTGTCCTGCAACACCAGCGACCCGCCCGACAGCCCCGACACCGAGCCGCCCACCGAATACGTCGGCCCCGCCGGCGTGATCGGGGTGGTCATGTCCGTCTGCACCTGGGTGGCGGTGAGCGCCGTGTTGTAGACGCGGACCTCGTCGATCAGGCCGGCGAAGTACTGGCCCCAGATGCTGTCGCCGCCGATCTGCAACTGGTTGGTCGAGGTCGCGATCGACCCTGTGTGGGCGGTCGTGGCGACCAGGCTGCCGTTCACATACAGCCGCAGGTTGGAGCCGTCATAGGTCTCCGCCAGATACGACCACGTGTTCGCCGGCAGCGCGGCCGTCCCGTAGGCGTCGCCGTAGCTGCCGCCCGCGATCAGCCCGCCATCGGGCTTGGAGGCGTTGCTCGAGGTCGCCTCCAGGTAGTAGTTGTCGTTGCCCTTGTAGACCACATCCCGCCAATTGCCGTTCACCGTCGACGGGTCGACCCACGCCTCCAACGTCATCCCGCGTCGTCAACTGCAACGAGGCCGCATTCGGCACATTCACCCGCGCACTCGACCCGTTGAACTGCAACGCCCCCCCAAACTTCCCGCTCGTCACCCAGGTCGCACCCGACACCGTCCCCGTATTCCCGTTCCCAGACGCATCCGCCACCGACGACCCCGACCCCTCATCAAACCCAAACGCCGCCACCAAACCCGACGACGCCGGCGAAGCGGCTTGCGGGACCACGAGCAGCGAAGCAAGGACGCGCGCACAGGATCAGGATGGACCCGATCCGGGTCCTGCATGAATCAGGGCGCCTGCCGGCCCGCATGTTTCATGATCGCTCCGGCCGCGAGTCGGCCACAACCGACTGATCGGGGGGGATTGTCACCGAAGTCGGCCATTGTGCGGGCTTTTCGCATCGACGCCAGTCGTCAGTACGAAGCCTCGCGGATCGTCCGAGGCCTCCTTCACGATTGCTCGAGCAACGGCAACCCGAGCCTCGAGGAGATGCGATATGAGTGCCGCAGAACCCCTGCCGCGGATAGAAGTAGAGGACGGCGACGCGCCCCGCACGGCGGCGGACGACGCCCGGCCGGAACCAGGCCTCCGAGTCGTCAACGGTCGTCTCATGTACTCGGCTGCCTGGATCGACTTCGAAGCGCCGGCGCAGCGCTGACCCACCGGACCAGCACTAGCTGCCCGCCGTCGGCGGGCGCCTAGCGCGTCGCCGGGGGCCGGCGGCTACGCTGAGCCGTTAGTGATCGGCACCGGAATGTGGAACATGTAGTCCGGGTCGCCGAGCTTCTTGCCGAGGATTCCCGACTCCGTCAGGTCTCCGACCGTGCCGAGCACGTGCAGCACCGGAGCCTCGTACGTCGTTCCCCCCTGGCTCTCCATCTTCTGGGCGTCCATGCTCGGAACATACAGTCGACCTCTGACGGAGGACCCAGACCAATGTCCAGTTCGGCAGATACCGGATGACGAATTTCCCGCAAGGTGCGTACGGTTTGCAAATCACCGGGTTGGAGGACGCCGACTCGCTGCTCGCGGCCGCCTCAGCGGACTGGCCGCTCGTCGAGGTCTCCGTCGATGTCGGCGAGCTCGAGGCAGACAGCGGAGCAGCTCGACGACCACCGCGGCCGGCTGCGGCTCAAGACCGGCGGCTGGATCGAGCTCCGGCGCGACCCGGGGCGCGCCCGCTACGTGGTCCCGGCCGCACTGACCACGGACGCCCTCGTCCACCCCTACCTCGCACCCGCGGCGGCGGTGTTCGCCCACTGGCACGGCCGCGAAGGGCTGCACGCCGGGGCGCTCGCGCTCGGAGCCACCGCCTGGGGCGTGGTCGGCGACCGGCTCGGCGGGAAGAGCTCGCTCCTCGCCGCGCTCGCCCTCGGCGGAACGGACGTCGTCTGCGACGACGTGCTCGTGATCGACCGGGACCTGACGGCCTACACCGGCCCGCGGACGATCGATCTGCGCGAGGACGCCGCCGCCGCCCTGGGAGCCGGCGAGGCGATCGGCATCGGAGGAACGCGGGCGCGTTGGCGGCTGAAGCTCGGAGCGCTCGAGCGGCCGCTGACGCTCGGAGGTTGGGTGTTCACCGAGTGGGCCGACGATCTCGAGCTGCGGCGGCTGACCGCGTCGGAGACGCTGGCAAGCCTCTACCGGAACCGGAGCATCCGCGTGCCCCCGAAGGATCCGGCGTGGTTCCTTCAGCTGAGCGCGTTGCCCGCCTGGGAGCTCCGCCGTCCGCGCTCCTGGGCGTCGCTGCCCGCGACGCTCGAGCTGCTGCTCGGGCGCGCTGGCCGCCGAAGACTGACGAGCTCGCTCCGCCTCCAGCCAGACCGACTGGAGCAAGCGTGTGCGGGCCGACCGCGCCGTCGACCTGCCAGCGGCGGCGCAGCGCCTCGACGTCGACGATCTCGGGATCGACCCCGGAGCCGTCCCAGCCGGCGACCAGCGCCCGGCTCGGAGCGCCCCAGAGCGTCTCGGTGAAGACCGCCTTCGAGCTCCGCGACTCGAGACCCTTCGGGAGCAGGTCGCAGAACAGCGTTCGCAGCGCTCCGGTCCGGTCGGTGAAGCGGCGCCCCCGCGGCAAGGAGGCGAGCGTCCCGACGAAGGCCGGGTCGAGGAACGGGTGGTGCATCTCGACGTCGAAGTCGCCGGCGAGCGCGCCGAGGCTGCGCGTGCCGACCACGAGGTAGCTGAGCCCGAGCAGCCAGTCGAAGCGCTGCCGCCAGCGCACGGGCTCCGCCGCAGCCTCGACCGCGACCGCAGCGACCACCTCACGCTGCGCGGCGGGCCGGAGCCAGTCGAGCTCCACGTCGTTCCGCGCGATCTGGACGCGCTTCCTCAGGGCCACCGGTGCGAGCGCGGCGGCCAGCCGCAGCGCGTCCCGCGCCTCGGGCCGCGCCCCGCCGCGAGCAAGAGGCGGACCCGGGCCCATCCGGAGCTCGAGAAGACCTCGTCGCCGCCCACGCCGGTCAGCACGGAGCCGCCGGCGGCGCGCTCGAGCTGCGGGAGGTGGAAGTGGACGTTCGCCGGCCAGAGGATCCCGTGGCGGAGGAGGATGCGCTGCGCCTCCGGGCCGACGCAGTCGAGCTCCTCGCCGATCTCGACGCGCTCCCAGTCCTCGAGGCCGAGGCGTCTTACGACGAGCTCCTGCCACTGGGCCTCCTCCGGATCGGGATCGCCGGCCGGCCGCACGGTGACCGGGATCGGCAGAGGGAGCCCCTCGCGGCGCGCCGCGTCGACGGCCAGCGCCAGCACGAGCGACGAGTCGCGCCCACCGGAGAAGCTGACGACGCACGGTGCGCGAGTCAACGGCGCGACGAGGCTCTGCGCGAGCGCGGTGCGCGGCTCGAGCGCCGAGGGGGCCGGCCCGGAGAGCCGCGCACGACTGGGCAGCGGAAAGCCTGCCGCGATCTCGAGCGGACTGAGCACGGTCCCTATTTAAGGCGGTCGGCCGTCAGGCGGCGAACAGCGAGGTCTCGCCCAGCGCAACGCGGGCGCCCCGCGTGTCGAGCGACTCGTCGACTGCCTCGATCATCCGGACGACCTCGAGTCCGAGATCGGCGGACGAGCGCGGGACACTGGAGGTGCGAACCGCGTCGCAGAAGTCGGCCATCTCGAGCTGGAGCGGCTCCGCCGGCTTGACCGCCGGCGAGACGATCTCGCCGGTCCGGTACGAGAGCCGGAACTCGCCGAACGACTGGGGGTCGTCGAGCATGACGCCCGAGTCGAAGATGCGCACCGGTTCGATGCTCGTGTCGTCGTAGACGATCATCTTCCGCGAGCCTACGATCGTCGTCCGGCGGAGCTTGCTCGGCGCGAGCCACGAGAGCTCGACGTGCGCGATCGCCCCGCGTGCGTACTCGAGGTTGATGAAGGCGACGTCGGGGATCGTCGGGAAGATGCAGCTCCGGCTCATCGCGGACAGGTGCGTGGGAGTCTCGTCGAGCCAGTAGCAGAGGATCGAGAAGTCGTGCGGGCCGAGGTCCCAGGCGACGCTCACGTCGGGCTGGTGCAGCCCCAGGTTCACACGGCTCGTCGAGATGAAGTAGACGTCGCCGAGCTCGTCCGACTGGATGAGCTCACGGATCGTGTTGACCGGCGGGCTGTAGAGGAAGGTGTGACCCGGCATCAGCGTGAGCCCGCGTCCTGCAGCGACGCGCTGGAGCTCCTGCCCCTGCGCGACGGAGGCCGCGAGCGGCTTCTCGATGAACACGTGCTTCCCGGCCTCGAGCGCGGCCAGGCCGAGCGGGTGGTGGCTCGAGACGGGTGTCGCGATCGCGATCGCGTCGAGCTCCGGGTCCTGCAGCAGGTCGTCGAAGCGACGCGTTGCGCGGACGGTCGGATAGCGCCTGCCGAACAGGTCGAGCCGCGACTGGTCGAGATCGCAGATCCAGCGCAGGTCGGCACCCTCGAGCTCGTTGAGGTTGCGGATCAGGTTCGGCCCCCAGTAGCCGAGACCGACCACGCCAATGCGCACGGGCTCGTAGGGGAGGTCGCGTGGGAAGATCGACGGCGTCACGCTGTCGCCCGCATCCTGATCAGCGAGAACGGGGTCTTCAGCAGGAGCCGGAGGTCGAGACTCAGCGACCAGCCGCGGACGTAAGCGACGTCCATGTCGAGCGCCTCGCCGAACGTGGAACGGGCACGGGCGGTCACCTGCCAGAGACCGGTGAGCCCGGGCGGCAGCAGGAACCGCTCGAAGTGGTACTCGGCAAAGCCTTCGGTCTCGTAGTCGAGGCACGGCCGGGGGCCGACCAGGGACATCTGGCCGTCGAGCACGTTGAACAGCTGCGGAAGCTCGTCGAGGCTCGTCTTGCGCAGGAAGCGGCCGACGCGGGTCACGGCGTCCGTGCGGTCGAGCTTGTAGAGCCCGTTGGCGTTCGGCGACGCCTGGTGCGTCACCGTGGATTCGATGTAGCGGCGGTGCACGTCCTCGTCCGTGTCGGCCCGCATGGTGCGGAACTTGAGAACCGTGAACGGGCGCATCTCGTAGCCGAGCCGGCGCTGCCGGAAGAGGATCGGGCCGGGCGAGTCGAGGCGGATGCAGACCGCGATCAGCGCCATCAGCGGGGCGAGCAGGATGAGCATCGGCACGGCGACGGCGATGTCGAGCGAGCGCTTGAGCAGCCTCGACGAGCGCGAGACCGAGACCGGAGGCAGGCTGACGAGCGCGAGCCCCTCCAGCGTGTGGATGCCCGCCTTCGGCCCGACGATCTCGAACAGCCGCGGCACGACGTCGATCTGCACGTCGAGCTTGCGCAACTCGCGGATCGTGTCCAGCAGATCCTCGTGCGTCTCGTCCGAGAACGCGATGATCACGCGCTCGACGTCGAACGTCGACACGATCTCCCCCAGCTGATCACGCCGGCCGAGCATCGCGAGGTGCTCGAGCTCGGGCCGCCGGTCACGAGGGTTGGCGTCGACGAAGCCGACGAGGTTGATCCCGTACTCCGGGTGCTGGAGGAGCTTGCGGGCGGCGAGCTGGCCGATGTGGCCGGCCCCGACGACGATCGTGTTCTGGAGGTAGAGCGGGCTGCGCCTCGCCACCGCGCGAGCGATGCCACGGGCGGCGATGACGAGCACGACGGCGAGGAACCAGAAGGTGACGAGCCGAGCGATGTGATCGACGCTTCCTTGCGACACCCACGTCGCGACGAAGAAGAACCAGGCCCCGAGGGTCACCAGCTGGAAGACGCCGACCACCTCGTCGACGGTCGAATGGTCGACGTGCTCCTCGTCGGCCTCGTAGAGGCCGGAGAGCTTCGCCGCGACGATCCAGACGGGAATCGTCAGCAGCAGCACCACGAACTCGCGGCCCGGATTCGCGTCCCCGCTCCCCGAGACGATCAGCTTCGCGAGCAGGTAGGCGAGCAGGAGCCCCGTGACGTCGGCCAGCAGGAGCGCCCGCTTGACGATCCAGCCGCGGCGATGGGGCGCGGGAGCAATGCGGGCGCGGGATCGCGTGCTCGTCACCCGGGGCTTGGACAGCGTGGCCCGCTCGCCAAAGGCTGTATCGATGTCGAATCCCGTCATGGCGACGCAGGCGGCCGTGTGTCGACGCGACCAGCCGCGACGGCGAAGCCGCCAGGGCGTGAGCTCACGCCACCCAATGCCGCAACACTCCTCCCCTCCAGTCGGGACTCCCCTTCCCGCTGACCCGAGCCTAGGAGCACGGCCAGGACGCGAGCCAGGCCAGGGTTTGAAAAACCCGTCAACCGGGCGGGGCTGCCCGTTCGGGTGGGGTTCGTCCGTAGGGGCGTCGCCGTCGGGTTTGAGTTCTGGGCGGACCGGAAAAGGGAGCGCTGGCGTCGGCTGAGCCGCCTGCCATCCCCCACCCGAGTGATAGAGCCGACCCCCGATTGCTCCGATCTCGATACCTCGCCCACCAAAAGAACAGGAGCGTGTGCCATGCGGAGAGCCGCACTCCGTCACAAGCACCAGCGCAAGGCTCGCAAAGCCCTCTTGATCGTCCCTTGCGTCGCCGGTCTCGTCGCAGCTTTCATCGCCACCCCCAGTCCCGCCGCCCAGAAGACCACGCCGTCCCAGCAGCCCAAGGTGTGGGCGCTCGGCGTGAGCGCGGGCAAGGTTTCGTCCGTCAAGGTCGCCAAGCTCCAGTGGCTCCGCCGCCGCGGAATCCAGGCGCTCGTGATCAACGCAGCAGCGCTCTCCCCACAGAAGGTTGCGACTCTCGCCGACCACGCAGCCCACTCCGGGATGCTCGTGATCGCGGCCCGCGGCTCGCTGCGGCCGGGCGCGTGCCCGAGCTCGAGCTCGACGTTGGAGACGTGCGCGGTGATCGCCCAGACGCCCCGCGAAGCCGTGCGCCTCACCAGGCTCGACTCCTTCGACTACGTCGTCTACTACGTCCGCAGCCTGCGGCAGATCGACTACCTGCGCGGCGTCAACGCCAAGCACACGCAACTGCTGGCGATCGTGCCGCCCCGGTTGGTGAGCGCGAACGCGCAGCGGTGGACAGCGGCTGCGAGGAACGCGAGCAGCGACACCGCGCTGAACATGACGATCAGAACTGCACCGGCAGCCTCCCGGCCGGTGATGCGCTTCCTCCACCTGCTGAGCCGCTGGAGTCCCCGGCTGCCGCGTGGTCCAAGGACGCCCGGTCCCCGCATTCCCGCGACGACGACCACGACGACGACGACCACGACACCCGTGGTGACGAGCGCGACGGCCACGACGACGACGGTCACCACCACCCCGCCGCCGACCACGACCACGGTCCCGACGACGACTGCGCTGGCGCCGACGACGACCTCCACACCGCCGCCGACCACCACGACACCGCCGCCCACCACCACAACACCGCCGCCCACCACCACAACACCGCCGCCCACCACCACAACACCGCCGCCCACCACCACGACGGCGAGCGACACGCAGCCGCCGAGCGCTCCCCAGAAACTCTCTGTCACCGGGTCGTCGCAGACCAGCATCAGTGTCAGCTGGAGCGCATCGACTGACAACGTCGGCGTGAGCGGCTACGACCTGTACCGCAACGGGACGTCGATCGGAACTGCGTCGGCAACGAGCCGCACGTTCTCGAGCTTGACTTGCGGCACGAGCTACACGCTCGGCGTCGACGCCTACGACGCCGCCGGCAACAAGTCGACCGTCTCGACGATCAGCGCCTCGACCGTTGCGTGCCCCGACACGCAGGCGCCGACTGCTCCGACCGGGCTCAACGTCACCGGCGCGACGACCACGAGCATCTCGGTCGCCTGGAACGCCTCGTTCGACAACGTCGCGGTCACCGGCTACGACGTCTACAACGGCTCGACCGTCGCCGGCACCACCAGCACGTTCACCAGCTACACCGTGAGCGGCCTCACCTGCGGCACGAGCTACACGCTCGCCGTCGACGCCTACGACGCAGCCGGCAACAAGTCCGGCAAGACCTCCCTGACCACGTCGACCGCCGCATGCTCCGACACACAGGCGCCGACGACCCCGACCGGGCTCAACGTCACCGGCGGCGACGACCAGCAGCATCTCGGTCGCCTGGAACGCGTCCTTCGACAACGTCGCCGTCACGGGCTACGACGTCTACAAGGGCTCGAGCCTGGCCGGCACCACCAGCACGTTCACCACCTACACGATCTCGGCCTCAACTGCGGCACGAGCTACACGGTCTGCCGTCGACGCCTACGACGCCGCCGGCAACAAGTCGACGAAGGCCTCCCTGACCACCTCGACCGCGGCCTGCCCGACGGCGCCCACGCCGCCATCCGCTCCTACGACCTGCACCTCGACAATCAGCAGCGGGCTTCAGTCCGCCCTCACCAACGCTGCCCCGGGATCCGTGATCTGCCTGAACTCGGGCACCTATGCGGGTTTCACGCTGTCGAATCTGTCGAAGTCGTCGACTGTGACTGTGCAGCCTGCTCCGGGCGCGAACGTGACGATCAGCGGAGGCTTGGAGTTGAATGTCGACAGTCATCTTCATTTCACCGGGGTCGGTGGAACGATGAAGATTCAGGGCGGTGACATTGATCCGTCGGGGAGCGCCCCGGACTGCTCGAGCAACCTGACGCTCGACCACATCACTTATTCGAGCGGGATGAACGTCTACGCACGCTGTACTGGGATGAATATCTTGATCGACCATGACACGTTCGACAACCTCGGCACCAACACATGGGAGGGGCGTCTGAACGTTGTCGATGGCGGATCGAATGTTCCGGCGACCGCTTCGGTCGGGGTAACGATTTCGAACAGTCACTTCTCTGGAGGCTGCTCGGACGGCATCCAGGTGGTCGGGACGCCGGGCGTTCAGATCGGTCCTGGCAACGAGTTCACCAACATTCAGCAGAACGGGTGTGATCCCGTGCATGCTGATCCGGTTCAGTGTGTAACTGCGCCCGGCCTGCTGCTCACCGGCAACTGGTTCCATGACAACGGCGACGGATCGGGCGGGTTGATGTGCGGCAACGGCGAGCAGCGCATCACGGTCACGAACAATGTCTTCGCCTGTTCCTGCCAGTATCCGTACTCGATCTTCGCGCGTGGAGCGCAGAACTGGACGATCGCCCATAACACCTTCGCTGGCGGAGGGACGGTCGATTTCACGTTCCAGAGCGTCTCTGCTGCCGGCAATCTCGTCCGTGACAACGTCTTCACCGCCGGCGGAGGGATCAGTGTTGATGACAACTACGGATCGAACGACCACAACCTGAACGCCGGCCAGCCAGGAACAGCAGACATATCCGGCACACCCGTCTTCGTCGGCGGAACTAACCCGACGAGCTACGCCGGCTATGTCCTCGCCGCCGGCTCGCCAGGGAAGAGCGCGGCCTCAAACGGCGCGGATATGGGGATCAACCGCTAGATGAGTAGTTCCACGGCTGAGGTCGACGCCGGGGTAGGGACCGGCAGCAGTCAGGTCGAAGTCGGCGGCTCCTATTCGCGCCGTCGACCCAAGGGGGCCACGATGCTCGCCGACCTCGACCTGTTGCTGATTGCTGTGTTCTGTACCGCTGACGATCTCCTGCCTGAGCCGGCGAAGAACGCCAGACGGATCCTGACCGACGCGGAGGTCGTCACGCTCGCGGTCGCGCAGGCGATCATGGGGATCACCTCCGACGCTCGCTTCCTCAAGGTCGCGCGCAAGCAGCTCGCGCACCTGTTCCCGCTGCTGCCCAACCGGCCCGGCTACCTGAAGCGCCGGCAGCGGCTCAGCGACACGATCGAGGCGCTGACCGGCCGTCTTCGCGAGCGACAGCCCCGGCTTCCACGACGACCTGGTGCTGGTCGACTCGACCCCGGTCGAGTGCGCCCGCAGCATCGAAACGACCCGGCGCAGCCAGCTCGCCGACGCCGCCGACTACGGCTACTGCGCGAGCCACAGCCGCTACTTCTGGGGCTTCCGCCTGCACGGCCTGTTCGCCCTGGACGGCACCCCACGCGCGCTCATGCTCACCTCGCCCAAGACCCCCGAACGCGACGTCTGCCTCACCCTGCTCGCAGCGCTGCCAACGCGACGGGCACCTGTTCGTGATCGGCGACAAAGGCTACGCCGGCCGCGAGTTCGAACAACGCGCCGCCGAACTCGACGCCACGATCGTCCGGCCCCGCCGCAAAGACGAACCCGGCGGCGGGCCGCACCTCGCGCCGATCCGGCAACGGATCGAGTCGATCTTCCAAACCTGCAAAGACCTGCTCACCCTCGAACGCCACGGCGCCCGCACCCTCCACGGCCTCGGAACCCGCATCAGAACACGCTTCCTCGCGCTCGCCGCCGCGATCAGCCTCAACCACCGCCTCGGCCGACCACCACGCGCCCTCATCGACTACACCGCCTGAACCCGTGGAACTACTCATCTAGATGCAGTTCCGGTCCATCCGGGCCGCCTTGGAGGCCGAGCGCAGTCGAAAGCAGCTCAAGACCTCAAGGAGGCTCGGATGGGTCCGCACCGTAACTCTGTGCTTCAGCTGGCGGCTGACTTTGACCAGCGATCGCTACCAGGCGAGGTCGTCCACGTCAACGCAAAAGTCTCGGCGCATCGCCCGACGCCGCCACGCCGTCAACCTGCGCGGTGTATCACTGGCCGCGCTACGCCTTACCTGTGATCTCGCGAGTTCGAGAAAGCCACTGCGTGGGTGACTGATTCGTGCGAACGAACTCGCGGAAGCTGGGCTCTGGATGCCTTGACCTCCGACCCAGAGCGGATCGCGTATAGCCCCAAGCAAGCCCCGCGGCGGCGGGATCGCGCAGAGCAATCGCGCGATAGAGCGTTCGCAGAAGCATGTAGGAAGGCCGATACCACATGTAATACGCGCTGTCCCCTTCCTCCGCAAAGCTCGCAAAACGACTCGCATCCCGAGCGCCGGTCGGACGGTGGTGGAAGTAGCTCAACTGTGGAAAGATCGACGTCTCCCATCCCCGGACGTTCGCCCTGATGGCCGCAATTCCCTCCCAGCTGAGGCGCTCCTCCAACGGCAGAAGCTGCGCCAGGCACTCCCAGCGGCACGTGAACGAAGCTCCACGCAGATTTCGATCAGTGACCTACGGGATCCCTACTAACACCGTCGCGGGAAGGTTCGTAGCACAAGCCGGCGGCCATACCGAGCCGCGGATTGCGATCGAACTCGCGCCGTAACCCGTCGAAGTACCCCGCCCCGAACGAGATGTCGGCGTCCAAGCCTGTGACGAGGTCGGCATGCTTCGGCATATCCATGACTCCCGCGTTGAACGCACGCACGCTCGACCGCCCTCGAGCCGGCTTGGGATCGCTTGGGATGGAGAGGGAGGCGAATCCACGCGTGAATTCGTGCGACTCGTGCACGCATCAGCCGTACCGTCAGTCGAGCCGTTGTCGACGACGATCCATGCTTCCGGGCGCCACGTCTGTTCGATGAGGCACGCGCCGAGCCGACGGAGGTTCTCGGCCTCGTTCCGGGCAGGCGTGACGACCAGGTGGGTCGAAATCGAGGCTCTCGAGTTGGCGACGTTCATAGGTCAAACCTGCTCACTGGTTCGTTCACTCCTTGTGCTCACCACGGGTCAGGGGAATCATCACGGAGCGATCTGATGGTGCTTCTTCTGGGCCCAATCGTTGGTGAGATGATCGGCATAGGTGGGGAGCGAGTCTGCGCCTGCCTTGTCGTCCTCCCCAGACGCGCCAAGGTAAGGTGCTCGGCGTGATCCTAGACTGGGGCAGTCCTATATCAGGGCTCCTCGCCGCCAGCCTTGAGTCGGAAGTGCTGCGCGTCGCCCGATGACGTCAATCGCGTTCGTCACGAAATCGGTCCGAGCCTGATCGCACCCGTTGCGAACTTCTCTGCCGCAGCATCGAGCTGTTCTCGCCCTGTGCTCACCACTGGATCATCGTGGATGCGAAAGACCTTAAGTCCTTTCGAAGTTTGGAACGTGCGAACACACGAGTGATCACGACAGAGGAGGTTCTTTCGCGACGCATGTGGAAGCTGGATCTTCACCGGTTCGGCGTCGCGAAGAACGTCTGGCTCAGTTGGGGGATGCGTCCGATGCGCGCGTGGCTCGTACAGCAGCTAGTAAAGCTCGCGATAGCCCAGTTCGCCTCCGAGGATGTCTTGATTCATGCGGATTCGGACACCGTCCTGATCCGACGCTTCGAAGCCGACATGCTGGCTGCAAAAGCGGACGAGTTTCCGGTCTACCGGAGAGAAGGAGCGGTCGACGAACGACTGCCGTTGCACATCCGCTGGCACGGGTCGCAGAAGAGCTCTTGGGCCTCGAGCCTCGGGCCGCTCCCGCTGCCGGACTACATCGGCGGTCTCATTCCATGGCGTCGAGAGCTAGCTTGCGCGCTCCTCGACGAACTCGCAACGCGCTCGAGGCGCGACTGGATGCAAACGCTTGCGAGCGGGTGGCACCTGTCGGAGTACATCCTGTATGGCCGCTTTGTCGACGACGTCGTCGGAAGAACGAGCGGGCCGCCGCCAACCTGTCCTTCGCTGTGCCATTGTTTCTGGGGCTCGAGTCTGATCACGAATACGGAACTCGAGGACTTCATCGACCGAGCCGCACCGTCTGAGCTCGGCGTGATGATCTCAGCTAATGCCGGCATGGAGCACTTTGACCTACTCGGACGTTCTGGAGCGGTACTGGAGACGAGAACTCGATTCTCACCCACGCTCTCAGCTCGATCCGCGAGACGAGGTCAGAGACTCGTAAAGGCCGACGAGCTTTGACGCCTGGAACTTCCTTAAGCATCGTCTCCACTCTTTTTCGACAAAGCTTGCCCATCGCCTCTATCGCGCCTGCGCGTGGTCCAAGTAACTCTACGGAGAATCGCGTCAGAGTACTCGGCGACGTCGTTCGGTCGGACGTAGACGGCTGCCGCTCCTGCGGAAACCCTGGTTTCCTTCAGTTCGAAGGCAACGACAGGCAGCCCGAAAGCCATGTACTCCATCGTCTTGTTCATCGTCGACACGTCGTTCAACGGATTGAGCGGGTCGGGGCAGAGCCCGAGGTCAGCCGTGGAGAGGATCTCAAACACCGTCTTGTCGGAGACACGTCCTGTGAACGTGACAGTCTCGGTGACCTTCAGCTCCTCCGCGAGGGAGACGAGACGCTCAAAGCTGTCTCCGCCGCCGATGAAAACGAACTGAACGTCGTCCCGGCCGGCACGCTGGATGGCGGCGGCGGCGCGAACCGCGAGATCGACCCCATCCTGCGGCCCCATCACTCCTAGATACACGCAGAGGTAGCGTTTCCCCCGCTTCCAATCCGGAACCGATACGGCTCTCCTGAACCGGTCGGGATCTGGCCCGTTGCGCACCACGGTTACCCGAGCGGCTGGCACGTGACCGCGTGCGATCGCGGTTCCGCCGAATACGACTCATTGGTCGCGATCACGTGATCGGCGACCGCGTACGTCGCACGTTCTAGTAGTAACAGCACTCGACGGAGGACGGGCGACGGGTTGTCGAACCTTGACTCGTAAACCTCAGGGGAAAGGTCGTGCTGATCGAAGACGAAGCGCTTGCCGAAGAGCTTGAACGGCGCCGCCAGAATCCAGTAGGTGTCTGGCGGATTGCACGCTTGGATGATGTCGAACCCCTCCCTGGCGGCGGTACGGAGCACGATCCCCAGCGTTCGAGCCCAGCAGTATGCGAACTCCCAGACGAACGAAAGATGACTCGCCGTCTGTGGCGGGGACACGTACTTCCAGATCCGGATGCCCTCAATCTCGTGGAACGACGGGTCGCCAGGGCCCTTTGGGCACACGACCGAGACACGAAAGCCAGCATCTCGCAACGCGCACACCTCCAGCCACACCCGTCGGTCCCACGGAACGGAGTTGTTCTGGACGATGATCAGGACACGCCTGCCTGGGCGGTCGGTCCACCTACGGCGTCCTACCAAGCGAGCCCCTCGTAGCCCGGAAGAGCCTCCGCCGCTTCGCCCAGTCCTCCGTGAACGTCGAGGACGTGGGCGGGCCGAGCTTCGAGGAGCGCCTCGATCGAGTCCTGGTCGGCCGTCCCTACGACCGCGAACTGTGCACCCCGAAGCGCATCACCTGGTGTCGACGCAAGAATCTCTCCCAAGTGCGGCAGCCTTCCGTCAATGTATCGTCGATTCGCGCCGATCAACCGTTCCGGATTCACGATCGGGTCGTAGATGCGGACGCGAACACCCTTTCCCAACAGAGTCTCGGCGAGTTCGACAAATGGACTGTGCCTGAGGTCGTCGGTCTCGGCCTTGAAACTCAGGCCGAGGAGCGCTACGTCGCGGACGTCGGAGTCGAGTACCCGGCGCGCGGCGAGGCGAAGATGAGCCTCGTTGCTCCGCATGATGCTTCCGATTACCGGAATCTCCACGTCGTCGACGCGCGCAACGTGCGTCAGTGCGCTGAGATCCTTGGGGAGACACGAGCCCCCGAAGGCAAAGCCCGGCCGTAGGTACGCGGGGGAGATGTTGAGGCGGTCCTCCATACAGAAGAGCCGCGTCGCATCTCGCGAGTCGACACCACGAGCTTTCAGCAGCCGCCCGATCTCGTTGGCAAAAGCGACCTTCAGGGCGTGGTAGGCGTTACATGCGTACTTCAGCGCCTCGGCCGCTTCAACTGGGAGAGCATGTGCGGGGTGGTCGACACCGCCGAAAAGGTGCTCGAGGACATCGAAGAGGCCCACTAATCTGGGCCCCCGACGATCGAGAGCGCTGGCTCGAAGAAGTCCTCGACACTCGAGCCCTCACGGAGGAATTCGGGAGCCATCGCGACACCGAAGTCGATGCCAGCCCGCCGACCACTCTCCTCCTCGATGAGGGAACGGAGTCGACCGCCGACCGTACCGGGAGGTACCGTGCTGCGGAATACGGCGACGGTGAAGCCGTCGGCATTCTTGAGCGCGTGGCCGATCTCAATCGACACCCGCTCGATGTGCGAGAGATCTACCGTACCGTCGCTACAGTCCCGGGTGCCGGACAAGACGATGATGACGTCGCAGCGCGACGCGGCATCAAGGAGTTCAGTGGTAACCGATAGGCCGCCAGATGCGCGCGTCGAAGCGATGAGCTCGGCAAGGCGGGGCTCGACTACGGGGCTACGGCCACGGTCCATCTCCTCCACCTTGAGGGGATCGACGTCCACTCCCGTCACTGCGTGGCCGCGATCGGCGAGGCACGCTGCCGTCACGGCACCGACGTAGCCAAGACCAACCACGACAATGTTCATCGACGCACCATGTCCGCGAGCATCGTCACCGTGCTACCACGTCACGACGAACGAGCCGGGGAGTCGGTCGCTGGTGTCTGCGGATCACGCGCTCAGGGTAAGCGAAGCTATCGGCATCGGAACGCAACATTCTCGCGGTGTTTCAGATAAGAAACAGCTGATACTTCCTAGACTTCCGACCAGTCCGAACTGACGCCCATTCTGCGCGGCTCGCCGCTGATCAACGATCGCCGAGAATGCCCATGTCGCCGCCACCGGCACCAGCACCCTTCCCGGGAGAACCGTTCGCAAGCCTGTACCCAGAGTAGGTCGTAGGCTTCCGACCGCCAACGAAAACGGGAGTTCCTCTTGCATCGCCCGCGCCGCGTCTCGTGCCGGCGTTCAGGTTGTGGTCGTTCGATCCGTAGTTGTCATCAACACTGATCCCTCCGCCGGCGGTGAAGACGTTGTCACGGACGAGATTGCCGGCAGCAGAGACGCTCTGGAACGTGAAATCGACCGTCCCTCCGCCAGCGAAGGTGTTATGGGCGATCGTCCAGTTCTGCGCTCCACGCGCGAAGATCGAGTACGGATACTGGCAGGAACAGGCGAAGACATTGTTCGTGACCGTGATGCGCTGCTCGCCGTTGCCGCACATCAACCCGCCCGATCCGTCGCCGTTGTCATGGAACCAGTTGCCGGTGAGCAGCAGGCCGGGCGCAGTTACACACTGAACCGGATCAGCATGCACGGGATCACACCCGTTCTGCTGAATGTTGGTGAACTCGTTGCCAGGACCGATCTGAACGCCCGGCGTCCCGACCACCTGGATGCCGTCCGAGCAGCCTCCAGAGAAGTGACTGTTCGAAATCGTTACCCCGACCGAAGCGGTCGCCGGAACATTCGATCCGCCATCGACAACGTTCAGACGCCCCTCCCATGTGTTGGTGCCGAGGTTGTCGAACGTGTCATGGTCGATCAAGATATTCATCCCAGTACAGCGTGCGTAGACGTTCATCCCGCTCGAATAAGTGATGTGGTCGAGCGTCAGGTTGCTCGAGCAGTCCGGGGCGCTCCCCGACGGATCAATGTCACCGCCCTGAATCTTCATCGTTCCACCGACCCCGGTGAAATGAAGATGACTGTCGACATTCAACTCCAAGCCTCCGCTGATCGTCACGTTCGCGCCCGGAGCAGGCTGCACAGTCACAGTCGACGACTTCGACAGATTCGACAGCGTGAAACCCGCATAGGTGCCCGAGTTCAGGCAGATCACGGATCCCGGTTGAGCAGAGGCAATCGAGCGTGCCAGGCCTACATGGCCACGGATCGTCTCCGAGCAAAGCGGTCTTCTGGGCCGGGATTGCGCCTTCCCGACTCTCGCGCATGGCGACGTGCGGACTGTGCGCGACAGAGGACGCGAGCTGCGCCCCGCGGAGTCGAACGCACTTACGGAGAGCACGTAGCTCGTTCCGCATCTGAGTCCCCGAACCCGATACGAGGTGGCGTGGATCGACCCGCGCAGGGCACCGTTGACATAGATGCGGAACCCAAGAACCGAGGCAGTATTTCGCGCCAGAACCCAAGAGAGTCCGACCGTCGTGCGGGAGACCGAGCGCACACCGAGGCTACGTGGTGGCGCAAGGCGATGAGTCGCCGTCGCCTCTGGACTCCAGACCGCTCCGAGCAAGAGCACGAGAAATCCGATCGGAAGAAGCCGCCTAGAGCGATTTGGCTTCGAGCGATGAGCGAAAGCGAGAAGCGTGGTGACCGACTGCTGCTCCACGGCTCAGAAGATCGTAGTCCGCGCTTCCGACGGTCGACCGGTCACGGTACGGAGTGCGACCCGTGGTCGAAGACTCATCACCTCGCATCGATGATCGCCCCTTGACGCGTATGCACCGTCCGGCTGAGCTGTTTCCGAGGTGGATGGTCGATCCTAGTGACCAGGAAAGGCCGCGCAGGATCGATCGTTGACTAGTGCTGATGGGTCGGTTCCTTGTCGTCCGTCGCCGAGCTTGCGCGTGCTCAATGCCGGTTCGCGGGCCGCGAAGACCGACGCCGCCGCCGCTGCGAGCCCGAGGACGATCCAAAAGACGAAATAGATCTGGGTGAAGCTGAACGCATCGAACGTAAACATCCCGACTGCGAACGAAAAGATCGATGCTGCTAGACCAAGGAAGAGCCATTGGTCCTCGTCTTCACCCGACTCTCGCGCCGTGCGCAGCATCAAACGCACCGACCTTACGAACAACCAAATCCACAAGCCGAAGCCGATGTAGCCGACATCGAGCAGGTTGTTCAGCCACTGGTTGTCCAGGATCGGCGCATTCCGATCCGGGCTGTCAAACCCCGTTATGCGCGTTCCCAAACCTTCGCCGAAGAAGGGATGATGGCTTGCCTCCGTTACCATCGGTGCGATTTGGCGAATGCGGCCACCAGCGAGCTCAGGGTTCGCATTTGTCGCAAGTTGACTCTCTTGCGCGATTAGGCCGCCCTTCGGAAAGAGTGCGTCCTTCAAACCGCCAAGCGCGCCTGGGGCCAAGACGTGGACGAATATGATCGCGGGAACACACAAGGGGAGCAGGCGCTTCGTCTCCCGTGGCTTGACGATCATGAAGAGGATCATTTCGGCGAGAATCATCGATAACGCCGTCCTCGATGTAGTAGCAAGCGCCCCAATGAGGAGCACCACACTCGCGATGATCCAGCTCCGACCCCGCGTGCGGGCGAGGTAGACGGAAATCGGCAAAATCATCACCAGCATCGCACCCAACGCGATCGGCTGTTCTGACGGCCCAATGACACGAAGACTGCCGCCTCGATACAGATAAAGCAGAGAGGAATCATTGGGCTGATAGGTCAGAAACGGCAAGATCGTATGAAGATGATTGAACGCGTTGAAATGCGTACGTCGCTCGACGATCGCAAGGAAGCCGATGACGGCGCCTCCAAGCGTCAGAAATCGCAATAGGAACTCGATTGACTCGCGTCGTCGTACCTGTGTGGCGACGATGTAGTACACGAGGACGAAACTGAGAAAGAAGGTCAGGGTCTTGGCCACGAACGAGCCGTAGAGATCGACGCGATTCGGATTCGCCACTTCGGACATGAGGACGCAGGCCAAGAGCAGGAGAATCGGCTTATCGAAGGGCGTTGAATGCCACCGAACCCTTGCGTCGACTAACAGGGAGGTGAGCCAGATCGCGACGACAAATGCCACAACAACTCGGTAGAGCTCGAGATTGAACGGCAGGGTTCCGGGAAGCTTGTATCGACCGATCGGAATGAAGAGGACTACCGCAAGGATCAGGCCCACCAGGCTGTGCCAACGAGAGAGTGACCGATGTGCGGCCGCGACGAGTGCGACAATCACGACGATCGGGCCAACGAGCTTGACGTCTCTGCTCATCGCGACGGCGATAACGAGGAAGCCAAGCGAGCCGACGACCAGGAGCGCGGCCGGATCGCGCCTCATTGCGACGAGTGTCCGCAACGCTCAGCCCTCGGCGCGAGAGCGTACGATGCCGTGCTCGACCGGCTCAGGAGCGGCGAGCGTGACTGGCTTCACCCTTGGCCGTGCATTCTCCAGAATGAAGGCTAGGCCTATCGTCGCGCTTATGACCGCAAGAAAGATGACGATTGGAAGAGTCTTCTTTCTCGGCTGAACCACAACTGGCGGTGTGAGGTTCTGGAGAACCTGGAGGTCGACCCTCTCGCTCTCGGGTATGGCGGCACTTGACTGCTGGCTCTTGACGTACTGCAGGAAGGCAGCCCTGCCGATCAGTGTCGCCCGTACTGCGGCCGCCGGCGTGTACGCAAGGCCTGCGAGCGCGATTACCGGCAGAGCCGAGGACGATCCCGTCGGGATCACTGGAGCCGCCGTGAGTGTCCAGTTTTTGGATCCTCCGTGGCGGAGCATCAGTTCTTTCACCCGATCACTATTCGCGAACTGCGCGTAGAGCTGCGTGAGCCCGGCCAGCCAGGCCGGACCGCTCGTGGCTCCGGATTGGTTCGGAGGGATTACGGCGCGCCCCCAGGGAAACCCATGTTGGGTCAGCAGGACGGTCGTCGAGCTCTGCCAGATCTCGGGCTTCCGATAGGACAGCCCATGACTCGAAACCTTGGCGACTGAGAGCACGGCCAGCGCGATCGCCAACAGTAGGCCGAGGGCGACCAGCCATCGGAACCGCCAGATCACACGGCCGTAAAGGGAAAGGTCCATAGCTAGGCGGCGGTTACGGTGATGTTCGGTTTCGCCACAGAGAGGTGCAAGCCCTCAGAGAGTACCCCAGCTTCGAGCGGAGTACGAGAGTTCGTTGGTCTAGGGTCTAGACCGCGAAGAGTATGAGTGCGAAGGCCGTTTGTGCGGTTCGTGACCCCCGTTCTCCCTCAGTCGAGTGATCGCGCAAGAGACCCCGAAAAGTCGACGAGTGCCCCACGAAGTGACCGAACGCCCCCTATCCCGAGATGAAGTCGGCCGCCGTTACTGACGCCAACGCCCCCGTCGTGGTGCGTGGACTCGTTTCGATCCTGATCGTCAACTGGAACACGCGCGAGGCGGTCTTGAGCTGCCTCGATGCACTCCCGCGGAGCATCGCCGATGAGCTGAGTTATGAGGTCATCGTCGTCGACAACGGTTCGGTGGACGGCTCGGCAGCGGCTCTGCGCGAGCGCACAGATATTGCGCTCATCACCAATCAAGAGAATCGTGGATTCGCAGCGGCCGTTAACCAGGCACACGCACGTTCTTCCGGCGAATTCGTCCTCCTGCTCAACTCCGACGTCGATCTAACCGTCGGATCGCTCACCGCACTTGCCCGGTTCCTCGTGGACCACCCGCACGTGGCTGGCGTGGGCCCCCTCTACTTGAATCCTGACGGCTCACCGCAGCCGTTCCACTTCCGTCTCCCCACATTCAGAGTTCTGCTCACAAACGGCAGCTCACTGGTGCGTCGGATGGTCCCCGGGAGCACGCGAATCCTGCGCGAATACAGGATGCTCGACGATGACTTTTCAGCACCCCTCCGGGTTCAACAGCCCTCGGCAAGCTGTCTCCTGCTGAGGCGATCGTGTCTGCTTGATGGCGCGGTCTTCGACGAGCGTTACCCGATCTTCTTCAACGACGTCATGCTCGCCCGAAGACTTTCCGAGCGGGGTCTCGAGCTATGGGTGACCCCTGATGCTGTGGTTGTACACGAGGCGCATTCATCGTCACGTCAACTCGGTGCCGCTTTGCGGCGGCAGTATCTTGCCTCGATCGTCCGCATGCTTAAGGACACCGAGCCTCCTTGGAAGGTGTGGACGTACCGCGGGGTGATGTACTCCCAGAATCTCGTACTTGGTTTAGCAGGACGGCGTGAAGCCCTGCGGGGAGCCGACCTGTGGCAAACGCTCGCCGGGGACCCTGGTGGGCTCCCAGCACACCCCTCCAGGCTCGAGGCACCGCAGAGCGGTGCACGCCGGAACGATGAGTCCGCTGACGCCGTTGCCGAGTCGAGCGCTGGACGCCGGCGAGTACCAAGCATTACCGAGCTCTCGACCGGTGATTGGGCGACGGAGCTGAGGCTGCGTCGATACCGGCGGTTCGTCACCGACATCGAACTGCAACCGGACGACACGATCATCGACGTCGGCGCGGGACACGGCGGCGCGCTTTGCCAATTCAACGGCACGAATCCGATCGTCGCCGTCGACTTGAACCCGGGGATCGACCAGACGAATGTGCGCAGCGTCGTCGGAGACGCGCGTGAGTTACCTTTCGACGACCGATCGTTCGACGTCTGCTTCTCTAACAGCGTCCTGCAATACATGATCGGCGATGACCGGAAGCGGTATGCGGACGAAATTCGCCGTGTTGCCGACCGTTATTGGGTGCAAGTCCCATACCGCTTCTTCCCGGTCGACCCTCACTACCTCGTCCCTGGGATCCAGTTCCTCCCCATGCGTGCGCAGCGGTGGCTCAACTCGCGGATCGCGCTCGGTTGGCGCACGAGAGGATCGTGGACGCCGACCGTGATGCCGTCTGTCCGGGAACTCCGTCGGCTATTCCCAGACGGGACTGTGAAGCGTGAGCGTGTTTTCGGTCTCACCAAGTCGCTCATGGTCTACCGCCCGTGAGCTTCTCACCGCTGATCGTCAGAGTTGGCGGGCCGGCTAAGAGCCGCCATCGGGGTGGCTCCCCTGATCAGCCGCCACCGCAATCGCAGACGCCGACATCGACGGCTAGATGGTTGATCGGTAAATCACGGCTGAGGCCGTGATCGCCGGGTAGCAGGGACCGGGATCGGGGGTGTCGAAGGTCGGCGGTGTCAATGCTCCGTCGACCAGGAGGCCTACGTGCGCGCCGACCTCGACACCCTCGTGATCGCGCTTATTGCGCTGCCTGCGCATTGTTTCCTTCCGAGCGGACGCCTCGCCGCGGCCGCCCGAGCTGATCAGCGACAACGAGCTGCTGGCGCTGATGGTCGCGCAGATGCTGTTGCAGTGCCCGAGCGACCGCTTTTCCTGCGCCGCGGCGACGGCGGCTCGGCCACCTCTTTCCCTACTGCCGTCGCAGTCGCGCTACAACGAGCGCTGCCGCGCGCTGGCGCCGAAGCTGGTGCTGCTTTGGAAGGCACTCGCCGCCGAAACCTTTGGGGCCGGCGACGAGCTGCGGCTGCTTGATACGACGCCGCTGCCCTGCGGCCAATCGATCCAGACCACCCGGACAGAGCCAACTCGCGCCCTGGGCCGGCTTCGGCTACTGCCCGGCCCACTCGCGCCGCTACTGGGGCTTCAAACTCGTGCTGCTCTGCACTCCCGACGGCACGATCTGCGACTTTGACCTCGTCGCCGCCAACACCGGCGAACGCGAAGCCGCACTCGCACTGCTCGAAGCCAACCCGATCGGAAGGCACAACCATCATCTGCGACAAAGGCTTCGCCGGCGCCGACTTCGAAACCGCCGTCCGCGAACTACAAGCGCTGCTCCTACGACCAAACGAAACCGACAAAGCCCCCGAGCGTCCCAACCCGCCGATCGGCTGGATCCGGCAACGGATCGAGTCGATCATCAACACGCTCAAAGACCAGCTCCTGCTCGAACGCCACGGCGCACGCACCCCCAACGGACTACTCGCCCGCGTCACCGCCCGCGCATCCTCGCCCTCTGCGCCTGCCATAAACCTTCAACCACCGCCTCGGCCTTTCAACACTCGCACGCTGGCAGCCGTACACCGATTAACCGATCAACCATCTAGAGGGCTTGATGTGATTTAGCGGCCGTCGTAGGCGGCGAGGGCGCGTGCGGGTCGGCCGGCGAGGGTGTTGAGCAGGATGCCGAGGGTGAGGGCGAGGATGCGTTGGGCGATCCGGGCGGCGAGTCCGGCCGGGGTTTTGGCGAGGTGTTGCTCGAGTCGCATCTGGCCTTTGAGGTTGGCGAAGACGCTTTCGATCACGAGCCGTGTTGAGGCGAGTGCGCGTTCGCGGTCGATGTTGGCGGCGGTGCGGGTCTTGTCGGGGGTGAGCAGGCGGTGCCGTCGCCGGCGAGCCGTCGCGGTAGGCGCGGCCCCAGAGGCCCTTGTCGGCGATCACGACCTCGGCTCGGGGTGCCGGTCAGCAGGTCGGCGAGCGGCTCGTACTCCTTCTCGTTTGCGGGCACGATCGTGTAGCCGAGCGGCAGCCCGCGCTCGTCGGTCAACAGGACGAGCCGGACGCCCCAGACGAAGCGGTGCTGCGACCTCGCGTAGCCGTAGCGGGCGAAGCCGGCGAACTCGGCTTCGCTGCTGACAGCCCGGGATAGTTGGCGACCGCGAGCTGGCTGCCGTCGGCGAGCCGGACGCCGCCCGCGTCGAGCAGCGCGCGAGCTGCTGCTGCACGCGCGATCAACTCGACCAGGCCACGCAGCCGCCGGTTGTACTGCGACTGGTCGGGCAGATGCGGAAACCAACCCGGCAGCAGCCGCTCGACCAGACCGAGGAACTGCCGATCAGAACTGATCCCGATCGCCGCCTGACAGACCGCGAGCGCGACCAGCTCCGCGTCGCTCGTCAACGCCGGCCGCCGCCGCGGCAGGGACCGAGACTCGTCAGCGAAGACATACGCTGCAACGACAAGGGCTTCCAGATCCGTCATCTCGAGCTCCTATCTCGAGGGGACACTGTCTGGAAGCCCTTCTTCGTCAAGCGCGGGTCCCTGCGGGACCCCCCGACTTTCACATCAAGCCTCTAGCCGCTTGACGGGCTGAGCCTGTGCTTTGATCTAGCTCGGGGTAGAGGGCTGATCGCGAAGCTGACGAACATGGCGGGTCGGACACTGGTCACCGGCGGGGCGGGCTTCATCGGCTCACACCTCGTCGCACGTCTCCTGGACGAGGGCGCAGAAGTTGTCGTAATCGACAGTCTCGAAGACCAGGTGCACGGGGGAGCACCTCCCGACGTTCCCGACGGGGTCACGTTCCTCAAGGGCGACGTGGGCGATCGCGAGCTCGTCGAACGGGCACTGGCGGGGATCGACTCGGTGGTCCACCTCGCTGCAGCGGTCGGGGTCGGACAGTCGATGTACGAGATCGAGCGCTACGTCGAGGTCAACACCGCCGCTACCGCCGGCTTTCTCGAGCGTCTCGTGAATGCGCCTCAGCGTCCGAGGAGACTCGTGGTTGCTTCCTCGATGTCCATCTACGGCGAGGGTGAGTACTCCTGCGTGACGCACGGCTCCGTCGCGCCTCGACTCAGACCAGACGCACAACTCGACCAGGGGCGGTGGGAGTGCCTCTGCCCCCGATGCGGATCGGAGCTGACCCCGATCCCGACGCGGGAGACCAAGCCGCTGATACCCACATCGGTGTACGCGATCACCAAACGCGACCACGAAGAGCTCTGCCACGTTGTCGGGGCAGCATACGGCATCCCGACCGTGGCACTTCGGTTCTTCAACGTGTACGGCCCCGGGCAAGCGCTGTCCAACCCATATACTGGCGTCGCCGCGATTTTCTCGTCTCGGTTGCTCAACGACAACCCGCCGTTCATCTTCGAAGACGGCCGTCAGTCACGCGATTTCATCCATGTGAGCGACATCGTGGAGGGAATCGTCTGTGCCTTGAGCTCTGAGGCCGCCGTCGGCGCTTCGATCAACCTCGGCACTGGCCGGGCGGTCTCCGTGAACGAGATGGCCGAACTGCTCGCGACCGGCCTGGGGAAGCAGATCGATGGAGAGCACCCCGGCTCGTATCGAGCCGGGGACATCAGGCACTGTTTCGCAGACACGACTCTCGCCCGCGAACTGCTCGGGTTCGAGGCGAGCGTGAAGCTCGAGGACGGCGTTCGCGACCTCGTCGAATGGGTTCGAAGCCAGACCGCGAGGGACCGCGTCGACGAGGCCTCAGCGGAGCTCGCTTCGCGCGGTCTGGCTCGGTAGTCGACAAGCGTCTCGCATGGACGACCTGGCTGTGATCGTGGTCTCGACGAACGAGGGCCGATGGCTTCGCGCATGCCTCGGCAGCGTCCTCTCCCACCGCGGCGAATGTCAGCTCGATCTCGTGGTCGTCGACAACGACTCCACGGACGACACCCGGAGCGTGGTCGCAGAGTTCCCCGAAGCGCGAATCGTCTCGTCGACAAACCGCGGCTTCGCACACGCAAACAACCGCGGGCTCATGACCACTGACGCCCGATATGCCTTGTTTCTCAATCCAGACACCGAGGTCAGAGTTGGAACATTCGCGGATCTTGTCAGGGCGCTCGATGAGCGCCCTGAAATCGGTCTGGTCGGGGTAGTCCAGTTGGACTCGGACGGGCAGGTCTACCCAACGATCAGGCGATTCCCGAACGCGCTCCGAGCCCTCGGCGCTGCCCTGGGTGGCGAGCGTTTTCCGATCCGCCCGAAATGGCTCCTCGAACGCGAACTCGACCGCAGGCTCTACGCACGGGAGACGGACTGCGACTGGACGTCGGGGTCGTTCATGTTCGCGAGACGCGAGGCACTCGAGAGCGCTGGGTTCATGGATGAGCGTTTCTTCATCTACAGCGAGGAACCAGACCTCTGCCTCCGGCTGAAGGGCGCAGGCTGGAAGATCCGGCACCTCCCGCAGATGACGATCGTCCATCACGCCGGAAAAGCCGGCATCCGCCCACGGATGGCGGCCCAGGACGCGTATACACGGAAAACAGCTCGCCCAAAAGCACTTCTCGCCGGCTCATCGGGTGAGCTACGAGATCACGCTCGGTTTGGGCTATCTGGTACGAGTACTTGCCCCGGACGGGCGCCGGGGCTCTGTCGGGCGGCGGGCCGCAGCCCGCGCAGCCCTTCGCGTGCTCCTCGGCATCGACGGTCCACCCTTCGGTGCACCGCCTCGCCAGGCGGTTGCGGCCAGGGAGCCAGCCAACTAGCCGGGCGTCTCGAGAGGCGGATCCGACGGCGCTGGATTGTTCCGCTATCGGCAGTAACGTGGTCGTTCGAGGACCGGGGACCCAGACGTTGCGAATGAAGAAGCAGAAGCCCGCGAATATCAGCCTGTTCGGCAACTTCGGAAGCACGAACCCCGGTAACGAGGCCACGCTCCTCGCGGTCAGCTCGCGGCTTCGCGACCTCTTCCCGGAATGCGAGCTCTGCTGCATCTGCGGTTTCCCGGAGAACGTGATCGCGGTGCACGGTATGCGCGCCGTTCCTTGCACCGTCAGGTCTGCGCGGATCTGGAACCGAGACGCTCCGGTGCATGAGCGCGTTCGGCAGGCTGTCCCCGGACTCCTCGAGGAGGCCCGGGAGTACGTCAGAGCGTGGAGGACACTCGAGAACGATGACCTGATGATCGTCCCCGGTACGGGCCTGCTGACCGATGCATGGGGTCTTTCAGGGTGGGGTCCGTACGGCCTGCTGAAGTGGTCCCTCGTTGCACGCCTGCGGCGGTGCCGACTGGTCTTCCTCAGCGTGGGTGCCGGGCCTGTCCACGGGAGACTCGGGCGCCTCCTTCTGCGATCAGCGCTCTCGCTCGGGAGCTACAGGTCCTACAGGGATGTCCCAAGCAAGGAGATCGTAGAGAGCCTTGGCCTCTCCACGCGCGGTGATCCGATCTACCCGGATCTCGTATTCGGCTTGTCACCCGCGATGACCGTGAACCTGGATGATCGTCGGGAAGAACGACCTGTTGTTGGCCTTGGATTGATGGAGTACGGCGCGAAGTACAGCACGCCCAGTCCGACTGGCGATACTTACACTCGGTACTTAGAGACACTCGCGGTGTTCGCCGCCTGGCTACTTGAGCACGACTACGACATCAGGATCCTGCTCGGCGATGCGGACACAGTCGTGATCGACGACTTCAGGAAGGTCTTGCGGACGCACCTCGGCTCGCACGACCAGAGCCGCGTGACGGATCCCACCCCCGGCTCCATCGACGCTGTGCTCGCGCAACTCGGCGCGACCGATTTCGTCGTTGCAACGAGGTTCCACAATGTTCTTATGAGCTTGCTGCTCGGCAAGGTTCCCATCGCGATCTCATTTCATCACAAGGTCAAATCGTTGATGAGCGAAATGGGCCTATCCGACTACTGTCACGATATTAATCAGATGAACGCAGACGTGCTCATTGGGCAATTTCGAATGCTCGTTCAGAACACCGACAAGCTCAAGCCCGCCGTCGCGCACCGCGTCGCGGAAGCTCGACGAGCCCTCGACGAGCAATATCAGCTCCTGTTCGAGGTGCCCGCCGAGAAGCCCAGACTCGACAAGGCAATCGTCCCATCGTGACGGGCATCGACAAAGCCCTCCTCAAGGTAAATCGGCGGCTGTGGAATCGGCTTCCAACTCGTCTCCGTGACGTCCATCTCGTTCAGGCGTACGGACGCTGGCTCTATGAACTGACATGTCGAAATGCCAATCGCGAGATGTACGTCGGAACTCTCTTTCTCCGTAATCGACCTGCGCTCGAGGTAATGCGCTCCCTCATCGCCGCGAAACCGCGCGGGTCGACCATCAGAATGGCTGTACTCGGCTGCAGCGCCGGAGTCGAGGTCTACTCGATCCTCTGGACTCTTCGTCGAGAACGTGGCGATCTGAAGATCGTCGTGGACGCGGTCGATATCTCGCCTGAGGTCCTAGCCATCGGCGAGAAAGGCGTCTACGGCTCTGAGACCGCAGAGATTGTGCACGCCTCGAGTTTTCAGAGATTGACCGAGACAGAGCGACACGAGATGTTCGATTGGGAAGGCGAGGATGCGCGGGTGAAGCCGTGGTTAGCGGAGGACATCAGGTGGCGAGTCGGCGACGCTTCGGACCCGAAGATGGTCGAGGAGCTCGGAGCAATGGATCTCGTCATCGCGAACAACTTCCTCTGCCACATGGACGCGCCCGACGCTGAACGATGCCTTCGGAACCTCGCGCGCCTCGCGCATACCAACGGATACCTCTTCGTCTCGGGCGTCGACTTGGACATTCGTACGAAGGTCGCGCAGGACCTCGGATGGGAGCCTGTGCCGGAGCTCATGGCAGAGATTCATGACGGCGACCCGTTGGTGCGCACCGACTGGCCTCTCCATTGGTGGGGTCTCGAGCCGCTCGATCGTCGAAGACCCGACTGGCAGACGCGCTACGCATCGGTGTTTCTGGTGAACCGGTGCAAGGACGCCCCGTCGCGATCGGAGAACCATGAGATCACCGACGAAGTAGCGGCGCGAGCCGATCACGGGTCTCGGTAAGGACGCGGCGTGTTACGGGCCAAGGACTCGGACGCGGACGCGAGACCTGCCGCGGATCGACGCAGTCGCGTCGTCGCGCGAGCACGGTGAGGGGTGCCGAATCGGAATCGATCGCGTGCGGACCGGGCCCTCTGTGGACTCTCCCCCCCACCTCAATCTCAACGTCGACCGGCGTAACGTCGTCAATCTCGACGACTACGGTGGTCGGGCGATCGAGATCGATCGTGGCATTCCGCGAAAACATCCGGATCACGGTGCGGTCGCCGTCATCGAAGGTTTCGACATTAGCGCGTGCGATCGCGTCGAGGGTCCATCCACCTCACGTCGCCGAGCGAGTCGACCCGACGTGCCGCGTCCGAAAACACGCCGAGACCGTCTGCTGCGTCCGTGTGATGGCCATAGACCACGAGTGGCTGGCGCAAGAAAGCGCGAAGCACGAGTTCCTCAGGGTCACTGACGAGGTGATGCCGGGGAACGATCGGTAGTCCTTCGAGGAACTCGGCCGGCCGCCATCCAGCGAGGGGTGGCCTCGGTGCGTCGGACTCGAGCCACGGGTAGGGATTGCTGATGCAGAGTGCCCCGACCTGGAGACGCGCAAGTGCTCGTGCCGCTATCGGCGCGTAGACTCCGTGAGGCGGAGCGATGACTCGCGACACCTTGAGGCCTGTTCGTGCCTCGAGGCGGCGAATGCGATTGAGGGCCTGACTCATCTCCCGCAGTGCGTGGTTGTCGTCTGTCAGTCGTGCTAGCTCGCATTTGACGTGGCGGTTGCCGTGGATGAGCAGCGACAGATGCGGTTCAGGCCTCATGAAGAGGCGCGCGACCCTCTGATCGACGAACCACCCGTCCATCGGAATCGTTGCGAACGCCATGTGCCACCCTTCAGCGGACGAGCGCGCAGCAAGTTCCGCGAAGTCCAGATAGCCGTACCGCGGACGGTGAAGATTCGGGTCATCGATGAGAAACGTGGCTCGGAGCGGTGCGCGCCTCAGTCCGGAAGCCTCCGCGACCCGCAGAAGAAAGGAAGCGAGCGGCAGGAGAGGAAGAACCGCTCCGGGTCGCAGACGATTGCGAAGCGTCTCGCCAACCGCAAGCTCACGAGGGACCACTGCTGCCCGCTCCTCGGCGGCTGACGGGTCGTGAGTCCAGAAGACGCGACCTTCCCCGGACGCAAGGATCTTCGCCCTCGGCGAGGGAGAAAGCCCGGCGGTTTCCGCGGCGAAACCGTCGGAGAGGACCTGCCCACGAAGTGCCGCATCAAGCCACGCGCTGTCCGCCAGGCGAACCGGCGCTGGTGCGTGGAGTGCGGGCTCCGGGTGGACGAGCCTGAGCGTCGGAAGGCCCTCAGAACCCGGCGGACATGCGTCTCCGAGCATCACCGTCGCAACCACGAGGGGTGAGGGGTCCGGCGTGAATGAAAGACCGATTGCCTGCTCGAGTGCTGTGAACAGTCGGGTACGCGACTCGAACTCGTTCCGGGGGAGGTCCCGGCGGCCGGACGAGACGTCGTCAACGGCAGCCACGAGCGTCCGCGCACCACCCTGGGCCCCGAGCGACAATCCATACCCCCATGATCGTTGCGGCGACTCTACGCCCGTGCCCGCATCGTCATGGGCGTCGCTTCGTGACGCCCGCCGCGGCGACGTACCCACGGCCCATACTCTCTCGCGAGGCCGAGCATCAACTCGCGACGGGTCACGAGCAGCAACCCGAGGTACAGTCCAACGGCGACGCAACTGCCGAGCACCGCTCGTATCGCAAGCGGACCCCGGACCTTCTGCACACCCCCACGCCGCACCAGCGGCGACCGTCCAAGCGAGGACGGGTACACCGATGTGGCGAACAACGTTGACATGAGTCTGTCGATCGACGGCGCGCGCCAGAATGGCGGTGTGAGCGATCGCGCAGGCGACGCCACCGATGGCGAGCCCGAGCACGCCAATGATCGGTACGAGCGGTAGCCCAACCGCGATCACAACCACGGCATCGGCGATCTGAGCGCGGAGTGGCGATCCCGCATCACCGGCTGTCCAGAGATAGCTCTGGCAGGCGATCACCACCGGCGTATGGATGATGACGGCGAGGCAGGCGACCGTGAGAGCGTCAGCCGCAGGCGACCATTTTCTCTCCGAAGAGGAACGGCACGATAGCTGGCGCAGCTGCCAGCGGCGCGAGCAGCGTGCCCGTGAGGACTGTTGCCGCCGCGAGAAGCCGCGGCAGCATGTTGCTGGGGTCCCCGCCGGCAGATCTGGTCCGGGACATCGCTGGAAATGACACGCGCACCAACGTCAACAACAGCGACTGGGGCGCCTGGAGCGCTCGCAGACGAGGCCCCAGTAAGCAACAATCGAAACGCTTCCGATCGCCGCCGTACCCAGAACCAGGATCTGATCGCGAAGCAGGACGACGAAGTCGACCGCCTGTACCCGGACACCGATCCCCAGCATTGCCCGGATTCGCCGGCGATCGAATCGCGGCCAGACAACTCCCATCGGGGCCAGTGCGACGGTGAAAGCGGTTCCCACGATGGCGCGGGCAACGGTTGCGGTGGCGAGCCCCCACAGGCCCCACCCGATCGCGACGGTCCCGATCGTCCATGCGTAGTAGACCACCAGTTCTGCAGTCTCGGCGGTCGCGATTCGCGTGTAGAGCAGCTGGCGCTCGAGGACCACGAGACCGGCACCTCGGAAGGCGATGATGGGAGCGCTCACAACCATCACGGCGGTGAGCTGTCCCACGAGTCCGAAGGGTCGCGTCGCCAGAATGACGACCCCGACCAAGACGCTACTGAGAACGAGCTGGAGAGCGACGTAGGCCCGCAGGTCTGCGTACTCCGGCGCAACTGGGCGCCGAATGAGCGCAGCTGCCATTCCGATCCCGCCACCGAGCCCCAGAAGGAACGTCGAGACCGTCAAAGCAATCGCGTACAGTCCGAGTTGGTGGGGCGCAAGCAGCCGGGCGACGACGATCGTCGACGCCAGGCCCAGGACTTGCGCCAGGGTTCCCTTTGCCGTCAGCAGGGCAGCACCCGACGCGGCGCGCCGACCGATGTCACGAGCGCTCAGTGGTGGTTCGCTATGTGTGTCCGACGGCTCTGCCATACGAATTCAGGCGGGGATCTCTGCATAGGACGATATTCCAGGCCCGCGAGAACCGCGTGCCTGAACGATTGGTGTTGAACCTAGCCACTCGGCTAGAGCCGCTGCGCCTCCGGCTACGCGTCGATGTCAGCGCTGTGAGCGCGACACCGGGTGTCCAAGCGCACCGAGGATCTCGTCCCACGCGCCAAGGAGCTCCTGTTCTTCCCGTGATCGCGAAAGGAGTTCTGTGACGAACGCCGACGCCCGTGTCGCGCGGTCCCTCAACTCGTCGGGTTTCTCGCGTTGAAGAGCAATGACGCGTTCCAACGTCCGCGCAAACTCCATCCGGTCCCCTGCAGGGACAGGAAATGCGAACTCGGGGAGCATGTACTCGCGACCTCCGAAACCGTCGTACCCAACAACGATCGCACCGCATGCCATCGCTTCGGCCGGCGGTAGCGGAAGCCCTTCGTGCTGACCGAGGCTCAGAAAGATCAGCGACTCTCGCATACATGCTGCGACGCCCGTCTCATCGAGATTCACGATCGGACGTATCCGGAATTCGGCGAGGGACCCACGGGAAGCCAGCATGGCCAGAACCTGCCTTGCGTCATCGGCTCCCTTGCGCGGCATATACGCGATCTGCTTGACCTTGTTCAGGTCAAGGTGATAGTGGGTCCGGTTGAGGCTCCAGCGAACACGGTATCCCTTGAGTCCGGGGAACGTGTACTCCATCACGCGACGCGTATCCTCGGAAGTCAAGAAGGTCGCTACGACCTCCGGGTGCCGGTAAGGCGGTACGACCGATCGCGGGTCCGCCGGGTATTCGGAGAACGCTGCGTATGGGTTCTGCACGAAGATGACCTTCGGCACGCCCGGTGCGATCCTCACAAGGTCAAGACCGAACACCTCGGGTATCACAACGACGTCCGTCGGCTCGATGGCGAAGCAGGGTGGTTCGCGCAAGTGGAGCGGGCTCGCCGGAGGTGGCATTCGCCGAAAGTTCCGGCGTATCGAACGGGTCGCGCGAAACGCGAGCGAATCATGAACCGAATGTTGGTGCCTGGACCATGCGATAACGGGTGTCTCGTTCTCGAACACTGTCTCGCGAAAGCCCTGACGCTCGTGCACGACGAATGCCTCGTAGCCGTTGCTCCTCAGCAAATCGACGTGGCGATAGATGACTCGAATGCCCCCGGCATGCCCGCTGTAATCGGGGCAGAGGTAGTAGAGCTTCATCGGATTCGACGTCGGGCCAAAGAGAAGCAGGCTGAGGTCGGCTTGCTCACAGGCTCACCTCGCCCGGCCGTGGCGGCGGCGTCTGAGACGGCCTCAACCCTCGGCGGAGCATCTCTCGCGCCAACAATGCCCGAATGAAGAACATAGACGCGCGGACCTCGGCGTCATCGCCGCCCTCTTCGAGGATGAGCTGCGTCGCCTTGGTGTGCCACGCAAAGAATTCGGGCGTTCGAAATCGAGACAGCCGCGGGAACTGGCGCACATGCCACCAGATGTACTCGCGCAGTCTCACACGGAGTCTCTGACGATACTCGTCGGGTTCGAGATTTGCGGGACCATAACGGAGGTGAAAGCAGATGTATTCCGGGGCGTACGCATCCATGTTCATCGCCCAGTCGAATACTCTCCCGGGTTGGCGTCGCTGGAACGTCAGGACCTGGTGCACGTAGCCGAGGTCCGAGCGGCTCAGCGTCCACAGGGCGGCCTCGTTGTCGGCAGTCCAGTAACGGGCGTCGAAGAAGGGATCTCGTTCTCGCACGAGTTCGGATCGGAACAGCATGGCAGTCGGGCCCCCGAGGATCTTCGGCCCCTTGGAGGAGAATTTGACGGGTGATTTCGCTTCCAGTCGCCTTGACTTGCCAGTATGGAAGAGCCACACAATCGACGCCGTCGTCTGAGAGACGATAGGAGGTGACCAGGCCGACTGTGTCGCATCCCCTCGCGGCGTCGACCATCCGCGCAAGACACTCCGGGAAGAACCAGTCATCGGCACTGACCAACTTTGCAGAACTCGCTGCCAGTCTCGATTGCTCGGAACGCACGATTGTGGTTCTCGTTCGAATTCACGAACTCCTCGAATCGCATGTGTCTGATTCGCGAATCGGTCGCAGCGAACTTCGCCGCGATCTCCGGCGTCTCATCCGTACTGGCATTGTCGACGATGGCGTACACCCAGTTCCGTAAGTCTGGTTGAGTACGCTCGTGACGCATTCCGTTAGATAGGCAGCGTCGTTGTAGACCGGTGTGACCACGCTGACGAGTGGCTCGTTCGACATTCCTCACCACACCATCTTGTTCATCTCGGGCATCGGTCTGCCCAGATTCAAGGCTTCCTGTAACGGCCAGAACGCGCGCCGGCACATTCTCGCATACACCTACGACCCCTGGGGGTACCGACCTGAGCCTATGCCAGGGGGCTATGACCGGTCGGCGCCGCGAGTCCGATGATCCCGTCGGCAAGCACGCTTCACGAAAGCCGAGCGACGGGAGTCGCAAGAATACTGTAGACGTAGAGGTCATGCTCGCTCCAGCTGAGTCGACAGCTACCGACCGCGACGATCTCTGGCCCGCGCTCAACGCCGTGCTCGCGAGCGCCTCCCCCGAGGGTGCGCGCATACATGCGCTCGGTCCACTCGAAGCGTTCCGGCGAACCAGGCCGGGGCAGTCGTCCCCGATGGCTGGCGATGGAGGCGCGAATGGCCGCGATCGCGATGCTTTCCGTGAGACCGCTTCTCAACGAATCCGGAGATGCTGCGACGGCCCGCTCGTGCTGATGAAAGGCCCCGAGCTCGCGCTCCGCTACCCGGGCTCCGCGCGCGGCTTCATCGATATCGATCTCCTCGCCCTGGAACCGCGCCGCGTCATACGACCAACTTCTAGGGGCCGGTTTCGTCGAGGCCGGAGGTCTGCACCTTCTCGAATCCGCACCACCATCTCCGGCCACTGAGATGGCCCGACCTACCGCTGAAGGTCGAGATCCATGGCGGCCCGAATTGGCCCATCGGACTGAAGGGCCCGCGGCGGCCTCGATCATCGGCTCGGCTGCCCCGTCGGATCTCGACGTCGACGGAGTCCTCGCGCCCGAGGCCGCCCAGCACGCCCTTCTAGTTGCCGCACATGCTTGGTCACATGAGCCACTCTGGCGACTTCGCGACTTGGTGGATGTTCGAGCGCTGGCGCCGCCGTCGGAGCGCACGGCGATCGAGCGAACGGCACGGGCCTGGGGTATCACGCGGCTTTGGCGAACGACCGATCGAGTGACGGACGCCGTTCTCCGTCAACGCCGGATGCCACTCCTCGTTCGCCCTTGGGCAAGGCATCTCCTGGAGCGCAGGGAGCGCACCGTGCTCGAGAATCATCTTCGCGACTGGATGGCCGCGTACTGGGCGCTCCCTCGACCGCGGCGGTGGCGACTACGGCCGGCGCAATCGCAGACGACTTCCTCCCAGTCACCCGAGGAAAGCTGGTCGGACAAGCTCTCGCGCGTGCTGACCGCCTCGAAGAACGCCCACCGGCCGCTTTCGCATCACGACGCGCAGCGCGGCGGAGGCCGCGACGCGTGGCCGCGGACGCAACGGCGATAGCGCGAGCGGCGCAGGCGCGAACCTGACGGACGCGTTAGGCGGCGACCGGCGAGCGCCAGCGAAGTTCGTCGTCGAGCTCACCCTCGTCGAGCAGCGACCGGAGCCGACGCAGGCGGATGTAGCGGTTCCCTTCGAAGTCCTCCGGCGTGAGCCCGACCGAGCGGTACGCGTCGACGAGCTCTCGCGCTCCGCGCTCGGCGTTCCAGTCGAGCGCGAGATCGGGGAACGCCGCCGCGAGCTTCGAGAAGTCGACGCGGTAGGAGCGCGAGTCGGCCGACGAGCCCTCGGCGATCTCGATCTCGCAGCCGGTGACCCCGGCGAGGACCTCCGCGAGCTCGCGGACGAGGTAGTTCTGCTCGTCGGTCCCGACGTTGAAGGCCTCGCCGCGGATCTGCTCCTCCGGCGCCTCGAGCAGCGCGAGCGCCGCCTTCGCGACGTCGCGCACGTGCACGAGCGGCCGCCACGCCGTTCCGTCGCTGAGCAGCCGGATCCGGCCCGTCGTGTGCGCCCAGGCAGCGAGGTTGTTGAGCACGATGTCGAGCCGCAGGCGCGGCGAGACCCCGAACACCGTCGCGTTGCGCATCGAGACGGGCGCGAAGTCCGGCCCGGCGAGCGCGAACAGCCCCTCCTCCGCGCGAACCTTCGACTCCGCGTAGGCGGTCAGCGGCCGCAGCGGCGCGTCCTCGTCGAGCGCGTCGTCGGTCCCCGAGGCGCCGTACATCGAGCACGACGAGGCGAAGACGAACCGCCGCACGCCGGCTTCGCGCGCGGCGCGCGCGAGGCGAAGCGTCCCCTCGCCGTTGATCTGCTCCGTCAGGCTCGGATCGAGGTCGCCGAGCGGGTCGTTCGAGAGCGCCGCGAGATGGACGATCGCGTCGAAGCCCGCGAGCTCGCTCCGGCGTGACGTCGCGGACGTCGGCGATCCGGCCCGCGACCGAGCTCGGCGTCGGCCCCGAAGTCGCACCCGCGGTAGAAGCCCGTGTCGAGCCCGGTGACGTCGTGGCCCGCCTCGGCGAGATAGGGCGCGAGCACGGATCCGATGTAGCCGTGGTGGCCTGTGACCAGAACTCTCATCGTCCGCCGCCCCACACCGTAGTCGGTCGCAGCCCGATGTTCAACCTGGCAATTCGACCAACTATGGTCAGTCGAGCCGAGATGCCGATCGACTGGGACACCGTCCCCGACGCCGGCGACCGTCGGCGAGGAGCTCGCTCGCCCTGATGCGAGAGCTGTTCCCGATCCCGCGCAGCCTCACCGGCGACGGCGTCCGCGAGACGCTCGCCGTGCTCGGACGCGATCTCCCGCTCGAGGTCGTCGAGACGCCGTCCGGCACGCCGGTCTTCGACTGGACGGTCCCGCGCGAGTGGAACCTCCGCAGCGCCTGGATCGAGGCGCCCGACGGCGAGCCGCGTCGTCGACATCGGCTGATTCGCCGCTCCACGTGCTCGGCTACAGCATTCCGGTCGACACCGTGGTCGCGCCTCGACGAGCTCCGCGACCACGTCTTCACGCACCCCGACGATCCCGACCTGATCCCCTATCGGACGTCGTACTGGAAGGAGCAGTGGGGGTTCTGCATGACCCGACGCCGGCTCGACTCGCTCACCGACGGCGACTACCACGTCGTCGTCGACGCCACGCTCGAGGACGGCTCGCTCACCTCGGGCGAGGTCAACCTCCCCGGCGCGACGGACGCCGAGTTCCTGCTCACGACGTACGTCTGCCATCCGGCGCTCGCCAACGACAACCTCTCGGGCGTCGTGCTGCTCTGGGCGCTCGCGAGGACGCTGGCGCGAGCAGACGCTCACCGCACACGTTCCGCCTGCTCTGGAGTCCCGGGCACGCTCGGTCCGCTCTGCTGGCTCGACCGCAACCGCGAGACGCTCGACCGCGTGCGGCACGGGCTCGTCGTCTCCTGCGTCGGCGACCCGGGGCCGCTGCGCTACAAGCGAAGCCGGCGCGGCGACACGCCCGTCGACCGCGCGTCCGCGTACGTGCTCGGGCGTGAGCCCGGGAGCATCGTCTCCGACTGGCAGCCGACCGGCGGGGACGAGCGGCAGTTCTGCTCGCCCGGGTTCGACCTCCCCGTCGGCACGCTCTCACGGACGCCGCACGGGCTCTTCCCGCAATACCACTCCTCGGCCGACGACCTGGCGCTCGTGACCGCCGAGGCGCTGGGCTCGGCGTTCACGACCGCGCTGCACGATCATCGACCTGCTCGAGACGAACGGGAGCTACCGGAACCTCTCGCCCTACGGCGAGCCGCAGCTCGGCAAGCGTGGCCTGTACCAGAGCGTCCCCGACGGGACGAACCCGGAGCTCGCGTACCTGTGGCTGCTCAGCCTCTCGGACGGCGACCACGACCTGCTCGCGATCGCCGAACGATCCGGTCTCCCGTTCGAGACGATCCGCAGCGCCGCCGAGACACTCGAGCGGCACGAGCTGCTCGAGCGGACTCCCATGAGCGAACGTGTCGCGCTCGTCACCGGCGCGAGCCGGGGCATCGGTCGCGCGACGGCGATCGCACTCGGCGATGCAGGGTTCGCGGTTGCGCTCGTCGCGAGGTCGGGCTCCGCGCTCGAGGAGACGTGCTCGCTCGTCGAGCAGGCGGGGACGAAGGCGGTCGTAGCGGTCGCCGACGTGACGGACGCGGCAGCAGTGGCGCGCACCGTCGAGACGATCGAGCGCGACGTGGGGCCGATCGACGTGCTCGTCAACAACGCCGGCTCGCTGCGCGCGATCGGGCCGCTGTGGGAGACGGATCCGGAGGACTGGTGGTCCGACGTGATGACCAGCCTCGCCGGTGCCTACAACTGCTGCCGCGAGGTCGTGCCGCGCATGCTCGCCCAGGGAGGGGGCCGCATCGTCAACGTGACCAGCTACGCCGGAACGAGGCCGGCCCCCTACCAGAGCGGCTACGGCTGCGCGAAGGCGGCGCTGACCAGCCTCACCGAGTCGCTCGCGGCGGAGCTCGGCGAGCACGGCATCAGCGTGTTCGGCGTCGCCGCCGGCTTCACCGCGACCGCGATGACCGAGCACCTCACGACATCGGAAGCGGGGCGCCGGTGGCTGCCCGAGGCGGGCCGCGGCGGACGCGTCGTCGATGCCGAGCAGACGGGCCGGCTGATCGCGGATCTCGCCGGTGGACGCGCCGACGAGTTGAGCGGCCGGTTGCTGCACACGCTCGACGAGGTCGACGTCTTGCTCGCCGCCGTCGACGAGATCGTCCGCGACGATCTCTACGCGCCGCGGGTCCGAAGGCTGCCCGGCCGGTAGTCCGGCCACGACTGGTCGCGCTCGTTGATGACGCGCGACTCCGCCGGAGGCCACTCGATGCCGAACGCCGGGTCGTCCCAGCGCACACCCGAAGCGGCCTCGGGGACGTAGGGATCGGAGATCATGTAGAAGACCTCGGCGCCGTCGACCAGCGTCTGGAAGCCGTGCGCGAAGCCCTTCGGGATGTAGAGCGCCGTTCCGGTCTCCGCGGCGAGCTCGACGCCGATCCAGTCCGCGTGCGTCGGTGACCCGGGCCGCAGGTCGACGATCACGTCGAAGACCGCACCGGCCGTGCAGCGCACGAGCTTCGCCTCCTCGTGCGGCGCGGTCTGGAAGTGCATGCCGCGCAACGTCCCGGCGTGCGTGTTGCGCGAGATGCTGCACTGCGAGAGCTCGGGCGACGAGCCCGCGCTCGGCGAGCTCCTCCGCCGACCACGTGCGTGCGAAGAACCCGCGCTCGTCCTCGTGGCGCTCGGGCTCGACCACGTACGCGCCCTCGAGCTTCGTCGGCACGAACCTCACGGCGCGAGCACGACCTTGCGCGAGGTGAAGGCCTCGGCGAACCGCGAAGGCGCGGCGGCCTCCATCCCGCGCAGGCGCATCAGACCGAGAAAGGTCTCGCGGTCGAACCAGTGCTTGCCGGCCTGTGTCGGGAAGTGCTGTTCGAGCAGCGACAGCTTCCGCTCGACGACCTCCTGTCTAAGCGGCACGAACACGTTCGGACGGCCCAGGTCACCGTCGAACTTGGGGATCTCGTACTCGAGGATCAGGTGGTCGCGGAACGTGTTCCACGTCAGCTCGCACGCGAGACGGTGATCCTGGTGGAAGTCGTACCCGGCGTGCGTCAAGACGACCTGCGGGTCGACGCGCCGCTTCAGCTCCTCGAACACCTCCTTCACCTCGCCGCCGACGTACGGCAGGAACCCGTCTCTGAACTCGTGCACCTCGACACGCGCCGCCGCGGCTCCGGCGAGGAACGCCGCCGCGCTCGCCCGCGCCTCGTCGCCCCGCTCGCCCGGCGCCGCGAGCACGACCCAGTCGACCTCGAGCTCCGGATACGCGGCGACGAGCGTGAGGAGGGTGCCTCCGCACCCGATCTCGAGGTCGTCGGCGTGGCAGCCGATCGCGAGGATGCGCCGGGGCGGCTCAGCCGGAGACAGGCCCAGCATCGACCCCGACCCCCGGCGGCAGCCGGCGCCAGGGCGCGTCGCCGGAGTCGTGGAGCGACTCCAGCACCTGGCGGTCCTTGATCGTGTCCATCGGCAGGAAGAACCCGTCGTAGCGGTACGCGAGCAGCTCCTGCCGCTCGATCAGCCGGGCGAACGGCTCGTTGACCAGCTCCTCGCCGGGCTCGATCCAGTCGATCAATCTCCCGCCTGAAGACGAAGAAGCCGCCGTTCATCCGGATGTCGGCGGTGGCCATCTCGTGCACGCCGGTGACGACGCCGTCGTCGTCCGCGTGGACGAGGTGCGCGTTGAACGGCGTGCGCACCGAGAGGAACATCCCGGTCTTCCCCGACGCATCGAAGGTCCTGATCATGTCCTCGAGCGGCGCGTCGGTGAGCCCGTCGCCGTACGTGGCCAGGAAGGTCTCGTCGTCGCCGAGGTGAGACGCGACGGCACGCAAGCCGCCCGCCGATCGTGGTCGTCAGCCCGGTGTCGACGAAGGTGATCTGCCACTCGTCGAGATCGCGGGAGAGCATCTCGAGCGTCGTCTCGCCGGAGCTGTGGCCGAGCACGAAGTCGTTGAACAGCGCGCCGTTGTACGAGAGGAAGTACTGCTTGACGACCTCGGACTTGTAGCCGAGCGCGAGGATGAACTCCTTGTGACCCCACATCGAGTAGTAGCGCATGATGTGCCAGAGGATCGGCTTGCCGCCGATCTCGATCATCGGCTTCGGGATGCGCTGCGTCTCCTCGCCCATGCGCACGCCGAGGCCGCCGCAGAAGATCACCACCTTCACGCCTGCGCCCCTCCCGAAATCGCCATCCTCCAGGAGAGTAAAGGCCTGCAATTCGCCGACGTCAACCGGCGCTCCGGACGGGCTCGAGGACCCTCGCGGTCGGGATCGGGACGATCAGCTGCGCTCCCCACTCCTGCGTATAGGTCGAGCTGGGCGGCGATCTCCCGAGCCAGGTTCCAGGGCAGGATGACGATCGCGTCGGGGCGCGTCTCCGCGATGTGCTCGGGCGGCAGGATCGGGATGTGGGTGCCGGGCGTGAAGCGGCCTTGCTTGTACGGGTTGCGGTCGACGGTGTAGTCGAGGAAGTCGGTGCGGATCCCGCAGTAGTTGAGCAGCGTGTTGCCCTTGCCCGGCGCGCCGTAGCCGACGACCTGCTTGCCGGCACGCCGGAGCTCGATCAGCAGCTCGAGCAGGGCGCGCTTCGACTCCTCGACCTCTCCGGCGAACCGGCGGTACCGCTCGGGATCGCGCAGGCCCTCCGCCTCCTCCCGCGCCAGGAGCTCCCCGACCGCCGGTGCGACGTCGCGACCCTCGGCCTCGTGCGCGGCGTAGACGCGGAGTGAGCCACCGTGACTCGGGAGCTCCTCGACGTCGACGACGCGTAGGCCGTGCGCTTCGAAGATCTTGCCGATCGTCGTCAGCGAGAAGTACGAGAAGTGCTCGTGGTAGATCGTGTCGTACTGGAGACCTTCGAGCAGGCGCGCGAGATGCGGGAACTCGAACGTGGCGGTGCCACCGGGCGCGAGCAGGACGGCGACACCGCCGACGAAGTCGTTGATGTCCGGGACCTGCGCGAGCACGTTGTTTCCCAGCACGAGGTCGGCCCGGCGTCCCTCGCGCACGAGACGCTCTGCGAGCTCGACGCCGAAGAACTCGACGAGCGTCGGCACGCCTCGCTCCTCCGCCGCGAGCGCGACGTTCGCGGCCGGATCGATCCCGAGCACCGGGACGCCCTTCGGCAGGAAGTGCTGCAACAGGTAGCCGTCGTTCGAAGCGAGCTCGACGACCAGGCTGTCGGGGGTCAGCCGCAGGCGGTCGCTGATCATGTCGACGTAGACGCGCGCGTGCTCGACCCACGAGTCCGAGTAGGCGGAGAAGTAGGCGTACTCGCCGAAGATCTCGTCCGGGGGGACGAACGAGGGGAGCTGTGCCAGCCAGCAGTGCGTGCACACGCGCACGTGGAGCGGGAAGAACGGCTCCATCGACTCGAGCCGGTCGGCCGGCAGGTAGGTCTCGCAGAGCGGCGACTTGCCGAGGTCGACCATCGTCAGCTCGAGGGGCGCTTCACAGAAGCGGCAGTGCGTTCCGCCGTGGATCACCGTGGCCAACTTAGCGTGAACCCCGTCAGAACTCGGAGAGCCGGTGGTAGTCGGGCGACGTCGGCAGCAGCGCGACTCCGTGCCGCTCGACCCAGGCATGGGCTGCGAACCGCGGCTGAGAGCGGACGCCGAGGACGAGCGAGCTCTCGATCCCGCGCCGCGCCAGCATGCGGGTCAGCACCAGGGCGGTGACGAGGCAGCGCGAGTCGACCGGCAGCGCCCGCAGGGTGCGCTGCACCGCATTCCCGAGACGCATCCCCGCTGCGTCCAGCTCGGCGTCCGGGAGGCTGATGCGCGCGCCCGGACGCACGTCCCGCGCCGCGGCGACCGCCTCCGGGAAGCTCAGGCGCAGGATCCACCAGCGCGCCGCGCAGTAGCTGCCCAGGATCTCCGTCGCGACCCGGATCCGCTGACCGGTATCGAGACGGTCCCCGCGCGCGGGCGTCACCGCGGCGACCGGAAGCGCAACCCTCATGACCGGGACCTTGACAGTCGGCGGCCCGGCTGGACCTAGACGTCGGGCTAGTTCCCCGGACGCCCAAAAGGGCTATCGACGGCCCAACCGGTGCACTACGCTGCGAAAACTCGACGATGACGCTACTTCGACTCAACGAAGCCGCCCTCTCCTGGCGCGAGGTCGACGGGGAGGTCATCGCGCTCCAGCACGAGTCCTCCGAGTACCTCTCGACCAACCGGACCGGCGCCTTGCTCTGGAAGTCGCTCGCAACAGGTGCGTCCCGTGAGGAGCTGATCGGGCTGATCGTCAGCGAGTTCGGGGTCGACGAGGGCCGCGCGACCGCCGACACGGACGCGTTCCTCGACGCCCTCTCCGCGCAAGGCCTGCTCGCGGTGTGAGCCGCCTCCGCCGCTCCGAAAGTGACGGGAGCGCGCCGGCCGAGGCCGCCGAATCCGCGACGAGGACCGGCCCGAGCACCGTCTTCGACTACCGGCCGCCCGACAACCGGGTGTCGCAGATCCGGCGCGTGCCGGGGCTGACCTGGCTCGCGCTTCGCCTCGTCTGGGGGGCCGACCGGAGGCACCTCAGCGCAACCGTCCTCCTCCAGGTCGTCGCGGCCGGCGCGATCGCCCTCCAGCTCCTCGTCACGCGCCGCCTCCTGGAGGCCCTTGTCGGGCTCGGCAACGGCGGGTCGGTGAGCGCGCTCTATCCCTGGCTCGGGGCGCTCGCGCTGATCACGGCCGTGATGGGCGTCGTCACGGCTTTCACCACCTACGAGCAGAAGCTGCTCGTCGAGCTGGCCTCACGTCACGCGTTCGACCGGATCATCGAGGTCTCGGTCGCGGTCGACTTCGAGGCGTTCGAGAACGCCGAGTTCTACGACCAGCTGCAGCGGGCGCGCAACTCGGGGCTCTTCCGGCTGATCGACATGGTGAACAGCGTCACGGCGCTGACGACGGGCGTGCTGACGAGCATCGGCATCGCGGTCGTCCTGTTCGTGCTGCAGCCGGTGCTGCTCGTCTTCGTCGCCGTCGCGGCGATCTTCCCGCTGCTCGCGACGATCCTGAACAGCCGCGCGGCCTACGTGTTCGAGCACGGCCTCACCGCCGACGGGCGCGAACGGCAGTACCTGATGGAGCTGCTCACGGAGCGCGAGCCCGCGAAGGAGATCCGCATCTTCGGCGCCGGCCCGTTCCTCCAGCAGCGTTACGCGGCGCTGACCGACGACCGCGTCCGCCAGCTGCGAACCTTCCTCCACGGCCGACTGAAGGTGGCGCTGCTCGGCAGCGCCGGCGGGCTGCTCGGCACGGTCGTCGCCCTCGGCGCGCTGATCGTGCTCCTCGACACCGGCCGGATGACCGCGGCGACGGCGCTCACCGCCGCGCTCGCGATGCAGCAGCTCGGCGCGAGGCTGAACGGGATCACGACGAGCGCGGGACGGCTGATCGAGTCGAGCATGTTCATCCACGACTTCCGGGCGTTCCTCGAGCTCGCATCGCAAGCCGAGCTGGATGCGCCGGCGACGACAGGCGTCACCGTGCCCGCCGCGGGCGTCGCCGCGGTCGAGGTGCAGGACGTCTCGTTCCGGTATCCCGGGCAGCGACGCGCTCGTCCTGGACGACGTCTCGCTCGCCGTGGCACCCGGCGAGGTCGTCGCCCTGGTCGGCGAGAACGGCTCCGGCAAGACCACGCTCGTCAAGCTGATCTGCCAGCTCTACCGGCCGACGCTCCGGCGTGATCCTCTGGAACGGGGCCGACACGAGCGACCTCTCGCCCGAGCAGGTCCGCGGCGAGATGACGGTGCTGTTCCAGGACTACGTCCAGTACCACCTCTCCGCCCGCGACAACATCCTCCTCGGCCGCCCCGAGCGCGCCGGCGACGATTACGCAGTTCGGAGCGCGGCAGAGGCGGCGGGCGCCGATCGGTTCCTCTCGAGCCTCCCCGACGGGTACGACACGCGGCTCGGCCGCGAGTTCTACGGCGGCCACGAGCTCTCGGTCGGCCAGTGGCAGCGACTCGCCCTGGCCCGCGCGTTCTTCCGCGGCGGTAGCTTCCTGATCCTCGACGAGCCGACCGCGTCGCTCGACCCGCGCGCCGAGGCCGACCTCTTCGCGCAGATGCGCGAGCTCGCGCGGGGCCGCTCGGTATTGCTCGTCTCCCACCGCTTCTCGAGCGTCCGCTCCGCCGACAGGATCTACGTGCTCGAGGCCGGTCGGATGGTCGAGAGCGGCGATCACGACGCGCTGATGGCGAACGACGGGCTGTACGCGGAGCTCTTCACGCTCCAGGCCGAGGCGTACCTCCGCGGGCGCGGCCGCGCCGTCCCGCACGGGTAGGTCGGTGACGTTCTGCCGCTCCCCGTTCGACCTGAGCCCGCTCGAGCTCGCGTCGGGGCTCGTGTTCGGCGCCGGCCCTCGACGTGCTCGTACCTCCGAGGACGTTCGCGCGCAGCCGGCCGAGGCGCTCGAAGAGGCCGTCCTGCCTGCGCTGGCACGCGGCCCCTGCTTCGTCAGCTTCTCGGGCGGGCGGGATTCCTCGGTCGTGCTGGCGGCGGCCGCCTCGGCGGCGCGGCGCGAAGGCCTCCCCCTTCCGGTTCCGGTCACGAACGTGTTCCCGGAGGCCGCGAGCTCGTCGGAGTCCGAGTGGCAGGAGCTGGTCGTCGCGCACCTCGGCCTCAGCGACTGGATCCGGCTCGAGCTCCACGACGAGCTCGACTGCGTCGGCCCGCTCGCGCAGGGAATCCTCGAGCGCCACGGGCTGCTCTGGCCGTTCAACGCCCATTTTCACGCGCCGCTGCTCGAGGTCGCGCGAGGAGGCACGTTGCTGACCGGCGTCGGCGGGGACGAGCTGCTCGGAACGTCGCACTGGGCCCGCGCGGCGACCGTCCTCTCGGGCGCGACGCGGCCGGGTCTCCGGGACGTCCCACGCGTTGGCCTCGCGCTGGCGCCGTACGCGGTGAGGCGCTGGGCGCTCCGGCGGCGGCTACCCGGTCGACACACGGCTGCCGTGGCTAACCGACCGGGCGAACCGCGAGCTGCGGCGCCGCTCCGCCGACGACCTCGCCGGTGAGCCGTTGCGCTGGGCCGACCGCCGGCGCCGGTGGTCGGAGCGCCGGGAGACCGAGATCGGGTTGCGCTCCCTCGACCTGATCGCCCATGGTTACGGCGCACGCATCGAGCACCCGCTGACGGACGCCCGCTTTGCATCGTCAGTCGCCCGTTTCGCCGCCGGGAAGCGGCTTCACGACCGGACGTCGGTGCTCCTTGCTGCCTTCCGCCCGCTACTGCCCGCATCGATGCTGGAACGCGCGTCGAAGGCGGCCTTCGGTCCGTGTTCTTCGGGCCGGCGAGCCGGGCCCTGGCGGAGGCCGCCGTCGACGAGCTGGCCGGCCTCGAGCCCGCTCGACCGGTCCGCCCTCCGTAAGGAGTGGACCCGAGAGTCACCGGACGCTCACTCGTTCCTGCTCCTGCAGGCGGCGCTCGTCCGGCGGACACTAGCGTCCTCGGCGAACCTGCCCGTCAGGACAGTTGCAGTCGACCCTGCCGCTCCCTAGGGTCTAGACAAGTCCAGGAAACGAAGGGGAGGACTGCGTGGCAGTGGGGGAACTGGGGGCAGGAGTGAACGGAGCCGTATACGAGGCGCCCGTGTTGACGGTTCTGGGAACGGTCGGCGAGCTGACGTTCACCACCGACAAGCATTACGGCGACTCGGACGGCTACACGTTCATGGGCGTAGCGATCACTTCGGCGTAACGCAGCCGGAGCTCGTTATCCGACAACTGTGGCCGGGGGCCGCCTCTTCGCTGAGGCCGGGCAGGCCGCGGCCGACCGGCCTGCTTGAGCGAATCGAGATGCACTAGCCATTCGGATGGGAACGAACCACCAGGTTCACCTCAGGTCCAGGCGCGCGGCGAAGGCGTGGCACGCCGCTCGGGCCCTCCTGCTCATCGCCATCCTGGCGGTGTTCGCCTCGCTGGCGCCGTCGCGCCAGGCCACCGCGGCGTCGTCGGGTTTGGTGGCGGCGTTTGGGTTTGATGAGGGGTCGGGGTCGTCGGTGGCGGACGCCTCCGGCAACGGCAATACGGGGACGGTGTCGGGTGCGACCTGGGTGACGAGCGGGAAGTTCGGGGGGGCGTTGCAGTTCAACGGGTCGAGTGCGCGGGTGAACGTGCCGAACGCGGCCTCGTTGCAGTTGACGACGGGGATGACGTTGGAGGCGTGGGTTGACCCGTCGACGGTACAGCAACTCTGGCGGGATGTGATCTACAAGGGCAACGACAACTACTACCTGGAGGCCACCTCGAGCAACGCCTCCAAGCCCGATGGTGGGCTGATCGCCGGCGGCACCTACGGCGACGCCTACGGCACCGCGGCGCTGCCGGCGAACACGTGGTCGTACTTGGCGGAGACCTATGACGGCTCCAACCTGCGGCTGTATGTGAACGGCAGCCTGGTCGCCACCACCGCCCACACAGGGTCGATCACAACCTCGACCAACCAGCTGCAGATCGGCGGCGACAGCATCTACGGCCAGTACTTCGCCGGGATGATCGACGAAGTCCGCATCTACAATACCGCCCTCACCGCCACCCAGATCCAAACCGACCAAACCACCCCGATCACCCCGGCCGGGCCGACGTATTCGGTCGGCGGGTGCGTGTCGGGGCTGTCCGGTTCGCTGGTGTTGCAGGACAACGGCGGCGACGACCTGACCGTGACGGCAACGGCTCGTTCACCTTCGCCACCAAGCTGCCAGTCCGGCGCCGCCTACGCGGTCACCGTCAAGACCAACCCGGCCGGGCAGTCCTGCACGCGTGCGCGAACGGCTCAGGGACGGTCGCCTCCGGGAACGTGACCAACGTCGCCGTCACCTGTACGGCCGTGCCGACCTACTCCATCGGCGGCTCCGTGTCGGGCCTGACCGGGACGGTGGTGTTGCAGGACAACGGCGGCGACGACCTGACCGTGACCGGCAACGGCTCGTTCACCTTCGCAGAGCAAGCTGGCCTCCGGCGCCGCCTACGCGGTCACCGTGAAGACAAACCCGTCCGGGCAGACCTGCAGCGTGGCGAACGGGTCAGGGACGATCGGTTCGGCGAACGTCACCAACGTGTCGGTCTCCTGTGCGGCGGCCACCGGCCCGCCGGGTTTGGTGGCGGCGTTTGGGTTTGATGAGGGGTCGGGGTCGTCGGTGGCGGACGCCTCCGGCAACGGCAATACGGGGACGGTGTCGGGTGCGACCTGGGTGACGAGCGGGAAGTTCGGGGGGGCGTTGCAGTTCAACGGGTCGAGTGCGCGGGTGAACGTGCCGAACGCGGCCTCGTTGCAGTTGACGACGGGGATGACGTTGGAGGCGTGGGTTGACCCGTCGACGGTCAGCAACGTCTGGCGGGATGTGATCTACAAGGGGAACGACAACTACTACCTGGAGGCCACCTCGAGCAACGCCTCCAAGCCCGATGGTGGGCTGATCGCCGGCGGCACCTACGGCGACGCCTACGGCACCGCGGCGCTGCCGGCGAACACGTGGTCGTACTTGGCGGAGACCTATGACGGCTCCAACCTGCGGCTGTATGTGAACGGCAGCCTGGTCGCCACCACCGCCCACACAGGGTCGATCACAACCTCGACCAACCAGCTGCAGATCGGCGGCGACAGCATCTACGGCCAGTACTTCGCCGGGATGATCGACGAAGTCCGCATCTACAATACCGCCCTCACCGCCACCCAGATCCAAACCGACCAAACCACCCCGATCACCCCGGCCGGGCCGACGTATTCGGTCGGCGGGTCCGTGTCGGGGCTGTCCGGTTCGCTGGTGTTGCAGGACAACGGCGGCGACGACCTGACCGTGACCGGCAACGGCTCGTTCACCTTCGCGACCAAGCTGGCCGTCCGGCGCCGCCTACGCGGTCACCGTCAAGACCAACCCGGCCGGGCAGTCCTGCAGCGTGGCGAACGGCTCAGGGACGGTCGGCTCGGCGAACGTGACCAACGTCGCCGTCACCTGCACGGCCGTGCCGACCTACTCGATCGGCGGCTCCGTGTCGGGGCTGTCCGGCACGCGTGGTGTTGCAGGACAACGGCGGCGACGACCTGACCGTGACCGGCAACGGCTCGTTCACCTTTGCCACCAAGCTGGCCTCCGGGGCCGCCTACGCGGTCACCGTCAAGACGAACCCCTCAGGGCAGAGCTGCACGGTCGCAGAACGGGTCAGGGACGATCGGCTCCGCCAACGTGACCAACGTCGCCGTCAGCTGTGTGGCGGTGGCGACCTATTCGGTGGGCGGTTCTGTGTCGGGGTTGTCGGGCGGGTCGCTGGTGTTGCAGGACAACGGCGGCGACGACCTGACCGTGACCGGCAACGGCTCGTTCACCTTTGCCACCAAGCTGGCCTCCGGGGCCGCCTACGCGGTCACCGTCAAGACGAACCCCTCAGGGCAGAGCTGCACGGTGCAGAACGGCTCAGGGACGATCGGTTCGGCGAACGTCACCAACGTGTCGGTCTCCTGTGCGGCGGCCACCGGCCCGCCGGGTTTGGTGGCGGCGTTTGGGTTTGATGAGGGGTCGGGGTCGTCGGTGGCGGACGCCTCCGGCAACGGCAATACGGGGACGGTGTCGGGTGCGACCTGGGTGACGAGCGGGAAGTTCGGGGGGGCGTTGCAGTTCAACGGGTCGAGTGCGCGGGTGAACGTGCCGAACGCGGCCTCGTTGCAGTTGACGACGGGGATGACGTTGGAGGCGTGGGTTGACCCGTCGACGGTCAGCGACGTCTGGCGGGATGTGATCTACAAGGGGAACGACAACTACTACCTGGAGGCCACCTCGAGCAACGCCTCCAAGCCCGATGGTGGGCTGATCGCCGGCGGCACCTACGGCGACGCCTACGGGACGGCCGCGCTGCCGGCGAACACCTGGTCGTACTTGGCGGAGACCTATGACGGCTCCAACCTGCGGCTGTATGTGAACGGCAGCCTGGTCGCCACCACCGCCCACACAGGGTCGATCACAACCTCGACCAACCAGCTGCAGATCGGCGGCGACAGCATCTACGGCCAGTACTTCGCCGGGATGATCGACGAAGTCCGCATCTACAACACCGCCCTCACCGCCACCCAGATCCAAACCGACCAAACCACCCCCGTAGGTCCCCCCAGCCCGCTCTCCGCCCCCGGAACACTCACCGTGAACGCGATCAGCACGAGCGAGGTCGACCTCTCGTGGGGTGCGGCGACCGGCGGCGCTACGAGCTACCTCGTCGAGCGCTGCACGGGTGCCAGCTGCAGCAGCTTCGCCCAGATCGGGACGAGCTCGACGACGACCTACAAGGACACGACTGTCAGCGCGAACAACACGTACAGCTACCGCGTCCGCGCCACCGACACGGCCGGCGATCTCGGGCCCTACTCGAATACTTCGACAGCTACCACAGCGTTCACGGTCTCCCCGAACAACGCCGTGCTCACCTTCACGCGAACGCAGCAGTACACCGCTCAAGGCCCCGGAAGCGGGAGCGTCACCTGGCTCGTCGACGGCGTCGCCGGCGGCAGCAGCACTTCGGGGACGATCACCACAGCCGGCGTCTATACACCGCCGACCAGCGCCGGCACCCATACGATCTCGGCGACGGCCGGAGTCGCGACCGCGACCGCCACTGTGTTCGTCACGAACGACCCGGGTACGTTCATGTACCACAACGACAATATGCGAACGGGCCAGGATCTCAACGAGACGGTCCTGACACCTTCGAACGTCAAGTCAACGACCTTCGGCAAGCTCTTCGGCTATCCGCTCGACGGGCTCACACTGGCGTCACCTCTCTACGTGCAGAACGTCAACATCCCGGGCCAGGGGTACCACAACATCGTGATCGTTGCGACCGAGCACGACAGCGTCTACGCGTTCGACGCTGACGGTCGGAGTAGCTCCCCGCTCTGGCAGGTGAACTTCACGAACCCGGCGGCCGGCGTGACGACGGTTCCAGCCGCCGACACGGGCGAGACCGAGGACATTCCAAACGAGATCGGTATCACGTCGACTCCGGTTATCGACCCGACGACCGGAACCGTCTATGTCATCGCGAAGACCAAGGAAGTGAGCGGGGGCACCACGGCATATGTGCAACGTCTGCACGCGCTCGACATCGCAACCGGCGCCGAGAGGGCGAACAGCCCGGTCGTGATTCAGGGGAGCGTCGCTGGCACGGGGAACGGCTCCTCGGGTGGGACGCTGACGTTCAACCCGTTGCGCGAGAATCAACGTACCGGTCTTCTGCTCGCGAATGGCGTCGTGTACTTCGGCTTCTCGAGCCATGGTGACAACGAGCCCTTCCACGGTTGGGTGTTCGGCTACAACGCATCGACACTGCAACGCGTGATGGTGTTCTGCACGACACCCAACGGAGACGACGGCGGCGTGTGGATGGATGGCGACGGCATCGCCACAGACTCGACTGGAAGCCTCTACTTCATCAGCGGCGACGGGCTGATGGACGCAAACACCGGAGGCGGCGACTACGGCGACTCGTTCGTGCGGCTTTCGACCAGTGGGACCGTTCAGGACTACTTCTCGCCCAGCGTGCAGTCGACACTTGACAGCCAGAACCTCGACCTGGGCGCAGGCGGGGCGCTGCTGCTGCCGGACCAGAGTGGCGCGCATCCGCACGAGATGGTGAGCGCGGGAAAGAACGGGACTGTCTACCTCGTCGACCGCGACAGCATGGGCAGCTATCACTCGTCGAGCGACCAGATCGTCCAGAGCCTTACGAACATCTTCCCGAACAACATGGGGATCGAGGGCGGAAACTTCAGTTCGCCCGTTTACTGGAACGGCTCGGTGTATTTCGCGCCGGTCGCGGGCGCCGTGCAGGCGTTCAGACTGACGAATGGGCTGCTCTCCACGAGTCCGACGTCGCAGTCGTCTCAGACGTACGCCGAGCGCGGCGGCACGATGTCCGTATCTGCGAACGGCACCAGCAACGGGATCCTCTGGACGCTGCAATCGGGCGGAACAGGCGCACCGGGGATACTTCATGCGTACGACGCGACCGACCTGAGCAAGGAGCTGTACAACAGTGCCCAGGCCGGCGCTCGTGATGCGCTGGACGAGTGGGACAAGTTCACCGTCCCGGTGGTGGCAAACGGCGAGGTCTTCGTGACCTCCACGTCGCAGCTCACGGTCTACGGCTTGCTCCATTAGCTTCCGAATGGCCCCTCGGCAAGCGATCCCGCTCGCCCTCGCGGCCATGCTGACTCTGATGACCACCACGTCGTCGGCTGCCGAAGGTCGGGCACGCGGAAGCGCGCGGGTCGACGCCGTCGTCTACCCGCTCAAGATCGGACCGACGCGGCGTTATCTGGTCGACCAGCGCGGCCGCCCGTTCTTGATCGTCGGGGACTCGCCCCAGTCGCTGATCGTCAACCTCTCGCTTGCCGACGCGAAGGCCTACATCGCCGACCGGAAGTCGTTCGGCTTCAACGCGCTCTGGGTCAACATCCTCTGCGACACGTACACGGCCGGACGGTCCGACGGGAGCACCTACGACCACATCGAGCCGTTCCTGAAGCCGAACGACCTCTCGACGCCCAACCCGCGCTACTTCGCCCGCGCGGACGCGATGATCCGGCTGGCGGGCCGGTACGGCATGGTCGTCTTCCTCGATCCGATCGAGACCGGTGGCTGGCTAAGCACCCTTCAGGCAAACGGGGCGGCGAAGGCATACGCGTACGGGCGCTATCTCGGAAAACGCTACGCCAAGTTCCCGGACATCGTCTGGATGAGCGGCAACGACTACCAAAGTTGGAACGATCCGTCGGTCGACCGCCTCGTCCTCGCCGTCGCGAAAGGAATCAGGAGCACGGACCCACGGCACGTACAAACGATCGAGCTCAACTACCCGGTGAGCAGCTCGCTCGACAACGAGCGCTGGAGGCCCCTAGCTCGGACTCAACGCGGTCTACACCTACCAGGCGACCTACGCCGAGACGCTGAAGGCGTACAACCAGCGTGCGTTCGAGCCGATCTTCCTCGTGGAGGCCGGCTACGAGTTCGAGCAGAACAATTCGTCCTACTCCCCTGGCACTCCCGCGACGCTGCGCCGGCAGGAGTACTGGAGCCTCCTCAGTGGGGCATCCGGCCAGTTCTACGGCAACAAGTACACCTGGCAGTTCCTGCCGGACTGGAAGAGCAACCTCGACACCCCCGGCAGCACGCAGATGCGGTATCTCGTGAAGCTCTTCTCCGGCCTCCCGTGGTGGCGGCTCATCCCGGACCAGAAGCACATCTTCCTCACCTCCGGCTACGGCACCTTCACCTCGACTGCGGACGTCGACTCGAGCGACTACGCTACCGCCGCCCGCGCCCCCGACGGCAAGCTCGCGATCGCCTACCTGCCGAGCGTGCGGACGATCACGATCGACTCGTCGAAGCTCGCAGCGAGGCCGGTCTCGCGCTGGTACGACCCGACCGCCGGGAGGTTCACCCCGGCCAGGCCGCTGTCGCGCAAGGGGCACAGCGAGACGTTCCGCCCGCCCGACAAGAACAGCGCCGGCGACGGCGACTGGCTGCTCGTCCTTACGGCCGGTTAAATCCCGGCGTGCCCCGCACGCTCGCAGCCGCCCTCACGCCGCTCACCGACGGCGGCTCCGCGCTCGACGAAGCAGCGGTCGGGCCCTACCTCGCCTTCCTCGCGGCCGGCGGCGTCGACGGGATCCTGCTCACCGGGACGACCGGCGAGGGGATGCTGCTCTCGCGTCGCGGAGCGGAAGCGGTTGCTCGAGCTGGCCGCACGCGGGCCGCTCGACGTGATCGCCCACTGCGGCGCGCAGTCGACCGCGGCCACCGTCGAGCTCGCCGCGCACGCCGCGTCGGTCGGCGTTTCGGGCGTCGCGGTGATCGCGCCTCCCTACTTCCCGCTCGACGAGCACGAGCTGCTCGCGCACTTCGCCGCCGCGGCGCGTGCATGCGCACCGACGCCGTTCTACGTCTACGAGCTCGAGCGCGCGTCCGGCTACGCGATCCCGGTCGTGGTCGTCGAGCGCCTGCGGGAACTGGTCGACAACGTCGCCGGGATGAAGGTCAGCGACGCGCCGTTCGCGAAGGTGCGCCCGTACATGCTCGACGGGCTCGACGTCCTGATCGGCGCGGAGGCGCTGATCGGCGAGGGCCTCGCCGCCGGCGCCGGGGGCGCGGTCTCGGGGCTCGCCTCGGCGTTCCCGGAGGTCGTCGTCGAGGCCGTGCGGAGCGGCGACTCGTCGGCCGCCGGCGCGCTGCGCCAGAGCGTCGAGCGGTTCCCGCGGCTCGCGGCGCTGAAGGCGGTCGCGGTCGCCCGCGGCGTGCCGATGCGCGAGGACATGCGCCCGCCGCTGCGCTCGCTCACCGACGGCGAGCGGCGCGAGCTGCTCGAGACGGCCCCGCTCTAGGAGTCGAACGAGGAGAGCTCGTCCATCGCCTCCCGTGCACGGGCGTGCACGTCGGCGCGTCGCGCGTCGACGTCCGGCTCCTCGACGGGCGGCTCCGCCCCCGCGGCGCTCCGCGACTCGGCGAGCGTCGCCTTCAGGTCCTCGGCCGGCGAGGGAGCGGCAGGCGACGTCGCACTCGCGTGCTCACGGCGGCGCTTGAGCAGCGCCGTCAGGCCGAGCGCGCCGAGCACCAGCGCAAGCAGGCGCTTCACGGCGCCGATGCTACACTGCCGCCGCTTCTCGCCACGCCCGTCGCGCCGTTCGCCGAAGCGGCGCCAAGGAGGCGGGGCCGACTCAGTCCATGGGAAGGAGAGATTCGGCGTGAACGAGTACGAGATCATGCTGCTGCTGGACCCGGAGCTCCCGGAGGAGCGCAGCAACGAGATCATCCAGCGCATCCGCGACGCCGTCGACGGCGCCGAGGGCACCTGGGACGGGCACGAGCCCTGGGGACGCCGCCATCTCGCCTACGAGATCGACCACAAGAGCGAGGCGGTCTACCACCTGCTCCTGTTCACGGCGACTCCCGAGACGCTCGCGGAGATCACGCGCGTCCTCAAGATCACGGACGGCGTCGTGCGCCACCTGGCCGTCCGCCGGGTCAAGGGCGGCCACACCAAGCCGCCGTCGGCGCCGCCTGCCCCGGCCTCCGCCGCCCGGGCCGCGTCCGCGCCCGCCGGTGACAGCGACGAGGCCGCCGAGTAGCCTGGACGTGGTCTAGGGAGAGGAGCAAGGAGCCATGGCCAACATCAACCGCGTCGTCCTGGTCGGGAACCTGACCCGCGACCCGGAGCTGCGGCAGACCCCGTCGGGCACGTCCGTGTGCGGCCTGCGGATCGCCGTGAACACGCGCCGCAAGGACGGCGCCACCGGGCAGTGGACGGAGAAGCCGAACTACTTCGACATCACCGTCTGGGGCCAGCAGGGCGAGAACTGCGCCCAGTACCTGTCGAAGGGCCGGCCGGTCGCGATCGACGGGCGCCTCGAGTGGCGCGAGTGGGACGCGCAGGACGGCACCAAGCGGCAGGCGGTCGAGGTGATCGCGGACACCGTGCAGTTCCTCGGCGGCCGCGGCGACTCGGCAGGCGAGGGCAGCAGCAACCAGTTCGTCCCCGCGGGCGCGCAGAGCGCGACCGACGCCGACTTCCAGCCCGCCGACGACGACATCCCGTTCTAAGGAGACGAACTTGGCAGCACCGAAGTCAGAACGCACGAACCGGCCGAAGCGCGGCGCCCCGACCGGGGGCGGCCGCCGCAAGTCCTGCTTCTTCTGCAAGTCGAAGGTCGACGAGATCGACTACAAGAACGTGAACGAGCTCCGTCGCTACGTGTCCGAGCGCGGCAAGATCCGCTCGCGCCGGATCAGCGGCGCCTGCCGCCGCCACCAGCGCCAGGTCGCGGTCGCGGTCAAGCGGGCGCGCGAGATCGCACTGCTCCCGTACGTCGGGGACCGGTAGGGGCGAGCTCGTGGAGGTGATCCTCAAGCAGGACGTCGACTCGCTCGGCCTGCGCGGCGAGGTCGTGAACGTCGCCCGCGGGTACGCGCGCAACTACCTGCTGCCGCGCGGGCTCGCCGAGACCGCCACGCCGGCGCTGGTCCGCGAGCTCGAGAAGCGCGATGCCCAGCGCGCCCGCCACGAGGCGAAGACGGTCGACGAGGCGAAGGCGATCGCCGACCGGATCGGCGCCGTCGAGCTCCGCTTCGACGTCAACGCCGGGCCGACCGGCTCGCTGTTCGGCTCGGTCACCGCGACCAACGTCGCCGACCGGCTGTGGGAGCAGGAGAAGGTGCGCGTCGACCGGCGCAAGCTGCAGATGGAGACGATCAAGCGGGTCGGGCGCTACACCGTCCCGGTCGAGCTGTTCGCAGAGGTCACCGCCGAGCTGCACCTGGCCGTCGCCCCGGAGGGCGAGGAGCTGCCGAGCGAGGAGGAGTTGGCCGCGCTCGAGGCAGCGGAGGCCGAGGCGGCCCGTGCCGCGGCCGAGGCACAGGCGGCGGAGACGGCTGCCGCCGAGACCGCGGTCGAGGCGGGCGAGCCGGCCGTTGCCCCGGCGGAGGAGCCGGCCGCGGACGCCGAGCTCGAGGTCGAGGCGGCCGAACCGGCCGTTGCCCCGGCGGAGGAGCCGGCCGCGGACACCGAGCTCGAGGCCGAGCCGGCCGAGTAGCCGGTTTTCCACAGGCACCGCCCGTGCCTGTGGACGGATCGTTCCCGAATCGTCACCACCGAATCGATCCACAGCGCCGTCCACGGGCTGTGGAACAGACGCGAAAGTCCGCGCTCGTAGCGACCTTTTGATCCACTTGGCAATGCGAACGTGTGTTCTATAATCCCTGCACGTGATCTTGTTAGAGGAGTGTGAACGGGGTTTTGCACACCGTTGATGACCCGGGCGAAGACGGCTTGACTAGGCGCCACATGGCAATGCCTGCCCAGGCGCTCGCGACCGCCCCGGTCCCGCCGCAGAACCTCGACGCCGAGGAGTCGGTGCTCGGCGCGATGATGCTCTCGCCGCTCGCGATCGGGGCGGTCACCGAGGCGACGAGCCTCTCGGCCGGCGACTTCTACCGCGAGAGCCACGGGCTCATCTTCAGGGCGATCATCGCGCTGTACGCGAAGGGCGAGCCCGTCGACGCGATCACCGTCGTCGACGAGCTCGACCGCACCGGATCGCTGACCGAGATCGGCGGCGCCGAGCGCGTGCACGAGCTCGCGACGCTCGTGCCGGCCGCCTCGAACGCCGCGCACTACGCGCGCATCGTCAGCGAGATGGCGACGCTGCGCGGGCTGATCCGCGCGGGCAACGACATCGCCCGCCTCGGCTTCGACCGGCCGGGCGAGACGATCGAGCTCGTCGACCGGGCCGAGCAGATCGTGTTCGACCTGTCGCAGCAGCGGGTGTCGAGCGAGTTCGCGCACATCGACGACCTGCTCAAGGAGTCGTTCGAGACGATCACGAAGCTCTACGAGGCGGGCACCGACATCACCGGCACGCCGTCGGGGTTCCGCGACGTCGACCGTCTCACCTCCGGCTTCCAGCCGGGCAACCTCGTCATCGTCGCGGCACGCCCCTCGATGGGGAAGTCGGCGCTCGCGCTGTGCATGGCCGCGAACGTCGCCGTGCGCCACGAGAAGCCGGTCGCGCTGTTCACGCTCGAGATGTCGAAGGCCGAGGTGACGCAGCGCCTGATGTGCTCGGAGGGCAAGGTCGAGTCGCAGCGGCTGCGCACGGGCAAGCTCGCGGTCGACGACTGGCCGCGCCTGACGTCCGCCTGCGACAAGCTGGCGAAGGCGCCGATCTACGTCGACGACACCGGCTCGATCACGATGATGGAGATCCGCTCGAAGCTGCGCCGGCTGAAGATGCGCGAGGCGGAGCTGGCGCTCGTGATCGTCGACTACCTGCAGCTGATGACGAGCGGGACGACGGTCGAGAACCGCGTGCAGGAGGTGTCGCAGATCTCGCGCGCGCTGAAGGTGCTCGCGCGCGACCTCGACGTGCCGATCGTCGCGCTCTCGCAGCTCTCGCGCGCGGTCGAGCAGCGCCACGACAAGCGCCCGATCCTCTCTGACCTGAGAGAGTCGCGGTTCGATCGAGCAGGACGCGGACCTCGTGATGTTCGTGTACCGAGACGAGTACTACAACCCGGAAGAGACCGATTCCGCCGGCGTCGCCGAGCTGATCCTGGCGAAGCACAGAAACGGCGCGACCGGCCTCGAGAAGCTGGCTTTCCAGAAACGCTACGCCAAGTTCGCCGACCTGGCCGCGGCGGCATGATGACGACCGTCTGGCTCTCCCCCTCAGCGACGTCGTTCTCGTGCCTATGTGAACCGTGCCTCGAGGCGGCCCGGCGTAGTGGCGCGCTGTTCTCCGACGCCCTCCAGGCCGCGAGCGTCCGCGGCAGTGTCGGCAAGGACACCGCGCTCGGCGTGGTTCGCTGCGCCGCAGGACATCAGATCGTCCTGCGGCGCGGCGAGCAGCCGCCCGCGCTCGCGAAGAGCGACGAGCGCCAGCTCCAGCTGACGTAGGCTGGATCTAGACTGGTCGTCGTGCCGTCGACCGTCGTCGTGGGCGCACAGTGGGGCGACGAGGGCAAGGGCAAGATCGTCGACCTGCTGGCGCAGGGCTCGGACATCGTCTGCCGCTACCAGGGCGGGCCGAACGCGGGGCACACGATCGTCGTCGGCGACGAGACGTTCAAGATCCGGCAGACGCCGAGCGGCGTGATCTCGGGCAAGACGTCGGTGATCGGCGCCGGCTGCGTCGTCGACCCGCAGGTGCTGCTCGACGAGCTCGACGAGCTCGCGTCGCGCGGCATCGACACCTCCGTCGTCGTCGTGTCGGGCAACGCGCACCTGATCATGCCGTGGCACGTCGCGATCGACCGGGCCTCGGAGCGGCGGCTCGGCTCGCTCCAGATCGGGACGACGAGGCGCGGGATCGGGCCCGCCTACGCCGACAAGGCGTCGCGGATCGGGATCCGCGTGCAGGACGTGCTCGACGCGAAGATCCTGCGCCAGAAGCTCGAGGTCGCGCTCGCGGAGAAGAACGTCTGGCTGTCGAAGGTGTACGAGGTCGCGCCGTTCGACCTGGAGGAGGTCTGGGAGCAGACGGCCGCGCTGGCGGAGCGTCTCGCCCCCTACGTCGGTGACGTCTCGCTGCTCGTCGACCGGGCGCTCCGCGACGGCAAGCACGTGCTGTTCGAGGGCGCGCAGGCGACGCTGCTCGACCTCGATCACGGCACGTATCCGTTCGTCACCTCGTCGAACCCGATCGCCTCGGGCGCGCCCACCGGCGTCGGGATCGGCCCGACGCGCATCGATCGCGTCCTCGGCGTGTCCAAGGCCTACGTCACCCGGGTCGGCGAGGGGCCGTTCCCGTCCGAGATCGAAGGCCCCGACCAGGCCCGCCTGCGCGAGCTCGGCGGCGAGTACGGGACGGTCACGGGCCGGGAGCGGCGCTGCGGCTGGCTCGACCTGGTCGCGCTGCGCTACGCCGTCCGGGTGAACGGGATGACGGCGCTGGCGCTGACGAAGCTCGACGTCCTGTCCGAGTTCGACCAGCTGCCGGTCTGCGTCGCCTACCGCCTCCCGGACGGGACGGCGACCCGCGAGTTCCCGGCGCACCAGTCGGACTTCCACCACGCGAAGCCCGTCTGGGAGGTGCTCGAAGGCTGGCGCTGCCCGCTCGACGAGGCGACGAGCGTGCGCGAGCTGCCCGCCGCCGCGTGCCGGTACGTCGAGTTCGTCGCCGACGACCTCGGCATCCCGGTCGAGCTGGTCGGGGTCGGTGCGGCGCGCGAGCGCGTGCTCGCCTGAGCCACGTTGCTCGGGGCGACGGGCAGCACCGCGGTCGACGTCGTGCTCATCCTGTCGGCCGTCGTCCCGGTGACAGTCGCCGCCGTGCTGGCCTGGTTCGTGCTGCGCGGCAAGAAGGACGACCCGGACGAGAAGCTGTGGCGGCTCCAGGAGGCGGAGCGTCGCCGGGCGAGAGAACGCGACAACCCGCCGAAGTAGGATCGGCGCGTGAACGTGCTGCTCGTCGGGGCGGGTGCGCGCGAGCATGCGCTCGCGTGGCGGCTCGCGCAGAGCCCCACCCTGACCGAGCTGCACGCCGCCCCGGGGAATCCCGGGATCGCCGCGCTCGGAATGTGCCACCCCGTGCGGGCCGACGACCGCGACGGGCTGCTCGCGCTCGCGCTCACCCTCGGCACCGAGCTCGCCGTCATCGGCCCCGAGGGGCCGCTGGTCGCGGGCGTCGCCGACGAGCTGCGGCGGAACGGCATCGCGGTGTTCGGGCCGAGCGCCGCGGCCGCCCGGATCGAAGGGTCGAAGTCGTTCGCGAAGGAGGTGCTGCGCGCCGCCGGGGTGCCGGCCGCCGAGGCGCTCTCGGTCGCCCGCCCGCCGTGCGTGGTCAAGGCCGACGGGCTCGCGGCCGGCAAGGGCGTGTTCGTGTGCACGAGCTCCGAGGAGCTGGAGGCCGCGCTGCGCGCCGTCCAGGCGCTCGGCGGCGGCATGGTGATCGAGGAGCTGCTCGAGGGCCGCGAGGTGTCCGTGTTCGCGCTCTCGGACGGCGGCGAGGTCGTGCCGGTCGCGGCCGCGCAGGACTTCAAGCGCGTCGGCGACGGCGACACGGGCCCGAACACGGGCGGCATGGGCGCCTACTCCCCGGTGCCGTGGCTCGACGACCTCGAGGCGCTGGTCGACGCCGTGCACCGGCCGGTGATCGCCGAGCTGGCCCGCCGCGGCACGCCGTTCGTCGGCTGCCTGTTCGCCGGGCTGATGATCACCGAGGACGGCCCGAAGGTGCTCGAGTTCAACGCGCGCTTCGGCGACCCGGAGACGCAGGTGCTGATGCCGCGGCTCCAGGGCGACCTGCTCGAGCTGCTGGCCGACGCGGCGCGGGGCGACCTGACCCGCTCGGTGGTCGCAGCGGACGGGTCGGCCGCGGTGACGGTGGTGCTCGCGTCGCCCGGCTACCCCGAGTCGAGCGACTACGCGGGCGCCGTGATCGACGGCCTCGAGGCCGCGGCGGCCGACGGGGCGCTCGTCTTCCAGGGCGGGACGGCGGTTCGGAATGGACGCGTGGTCACGACGGGCGGCAGAATCGTCTCCGTGACGGGAACGGGCGCCAGCGTCGCCGAGGCACGGGCACACGCCTACCGGGCGGTCGACCTCGTCTCGTTCGAAGGCGCCCGCTTCCGGCGCGACATCGCCGCGGTGGTCGATGGCTGAGCTCCGGGTGGGGATCCTCGTCGGGTCGGAGTCGGACCGTGCCCGGATGCAGGCCGCCGCCGACGAGCTCGACGCGCGCGGGATCGGGTGGGAGCTCGAGGTCCGCTCCGCGCACCGCACGCCCGACGCGGTCGCCGAGTACGCGCGCTCCGCCGCGGGTCGCGGGATCAAGGTGCTGATCTGCGGGGCCGGGCTGGCGGCGGCGCTGCCCGGCGTCGTCGCCGCGCACACCGAGCTGCCCGTGATCGGCGTCCCGCTGCGCTCCTCGCTGTCCGTCCTCGACGGGATGGACGCCCTGCTCTCGATCGTGCAGATGCCGCCGGGCGTCCCGGTGGCGACGGTCGGGGTCGACAACGGCAAGAACGCCGCCGTCCTCGCCGCACGCATCCTCGCGCTCACCTGACCGGGAGCGCCGGCCACGGCGCGCTCTACACTGGCGGAAGTGATCGCCCGCTACTCCCGCCCGGAGATGTCTCGCATCTGGTCGGAGGAGGGCAAGCTCGAGCGCTGGCTCGAGGTCGAGCTGGCCGCGCTCGACGGCTGGGCGGAGATCGGCGCGGTGCCGGCGGCGGACGTCGCCGCGATCCGTGAGCATGCCGTCCCGCCCTCGGCGGAGCGCGTCGCGGAGCTCGAGCGCACGACCGACCACGACCTGGCGGCCTTCGTCGACGCGGTCGCGGAGCAGCTCGGCCCGGAGGGGCGCTGGGTGCACTACGGGCTGACCTCCTCGGACGTCCTCGACACGGCGCTCGCCCTGCAGATTCGCGACGGCGGGGCGCTCCTGCTCGCCGGGCATCGGGCGCGCGACCTCGGCGGTCGTGCGCCGCGCAGAGGAGCACCGGCGCTCGATCTGCATCGGGCGCTCGCACGGCGTCCACGCGGAGCCGACGACCTTCGGCTGGAAGCTCGCCGGCTGGGCCTTCGAGCTCGACCGTGCTTCGAGCCGGCTCGAACGCGCCCTGGAGACGTGCCGCGTCGGCCAGTTCTCGGGCACCGTCGGGACCTACGGGGCGATCGACCCGCGCGTCGAGACGATCGCGTGCGCCCGCCTCGGGCTCGAGCCCGATCCCGTGTCGACGCAGGTGATCTCGCGCGACCGGCACGCCGAGCTGCTCGGCGCGCTCGCCGTCTGCGCCGCCTCGCTCGACCGCTTCGCGACCGAGATCCGGCACCTCGCGCGCACCGAGGTGCGCGAGGTCGAGGAGCCGTTCGCCGCGGGGATGAAGGGGTCGTCGGCGATGCCCCACAAGCGCAACCCGAAGATCGCCGAGCGCATCTCGGGCCTCGCGCGCGTCGTCCGCGCCGCGTCGTCGGTCGGCCTCGAGAACGTCGTGCTCTGGCACGAGCGCGACATCTCGCACTCGTCCGCCGAGCGGGTCGTCGTCCCGGACGCGTTCCTCGCGCTCGACTACATGCTCGACCGCTTCACGTGGCTCGTCGACGGGCTCGTCGTGCACCCCGACCGGATGGAGCGCAACCTGTGGGCCTCGCACGGCCTCTTCTTCTCGCACCGGCTCTTGCTCGCGCTCGTCGAGCACGGCGTCGAGCGCGGAGAGGCCTACCGCGCGGTGCAGCGGAACGCCATGCGCGCCTGGGACGAGGAGCTCGACTTCGAGGAGCTCGTCCGCGCCGACCGCGAGATCACGAGCCGGCTGGCGGAGCCCGACCTCGCCGAGGTGTTCGACCTCGACGCCACCATTGCCCATCTCGACGGTGCGTTCGACCGGCTGCGCCGTCTCGAAGCCAAGGAGGTCCCCGTTCATGCCTGAGGCCCTGCACGTCGGGAGCGGCAAGGTGCGCGAGCTCTACGCCGTCGACGACCGGCACCTGCGACTCGTTGCGAGCGATCGCATCTCGACCTTCGACGTCGTCCTCCCGACGGCGATCCCCGACAAGGGCCGCGTCCTCACCGGGCTGTCGGGCTTCTGGTTCGCCCGCACGCGCCACATCGTCCCGAACCACCTGCTTTCGCTCGGCGACGACGGCCGCACGACCGAGTGCCGCCGCCTCGAGATGCTGCCGATCGAGTGCGTCGTCCGCGGCTATCTGGCCGGGTCGGGCTGGAGCGACTACCGCAAGACGGGCACGGTCTGCGGGCACCGGCTGCAGGAGGGGCTCGTGGAGAGCGAGCAGCTGCCGGAGCCGATCTTCACGCCGGCGACGAAGGCGACGAGCGGGCACGACGAGAACATCGACCGCGAGGCGGCGGCCGAGCTGATCGGCGTCGAGCGCTTCGACGAGGTCGAGGAGACCGCGCTCGCCCTCTACCGCTTCGCGTCCGACTACGCCCGCGAGCGCGGGATCATCCTCGCCGACACCAAGCTCGAGTTCGGGACCGACGAGACGGGTGCGCTGGTGCTCGGCGACGAGGCGTTCACGCCCGACTCGTCGCGCTTCTGGCCGGCCGACGAGTACCGGCCGGGCGGCGCGCAGCCCTCGTTCGACAAGCAGTTCGTCCGCGACTACTGCGAGTCGCTCGGCTGGGACAAGACCGATCCCGGCCCCGAGCTCCCCGACGACGTCGTCTCCGGGACGCGGCTCCGCTACATCGAAGCCTTCGAGCGGCTGACCGGGATCGACTTCGCCGCGTACGTCGCCCGGCCCTCGGTGGTGCTCGAGTGAGGGCGACCGTCCTCGTCCGGCCCAAGCCGGGGATCCTCGATCCGCAGGGCCAGGCCGTCTCGAGCTCCCTGCGCCACCTCGGCTTCGACGTCGGCGAGGCGCGCGTCGGCAAGGTGGTCGACGTGGAGCTAGCGACAGACGACCCGGTGGAGGCGCGCACGCAGATCGAGGCGATGTGCGCCCGGCTGCTCGCGAACCCGCTGATCGAGAGCTACGCGATCGAGCTCGAGGCCGAGTGAGCGGCACGCCCGAGCGCCCGCTGGTCGCGGTCGTCGTCTTCCCGGGCTCGAACGACGACCGGGACGCAGTGCTCGCGTTGTCGCGCCTCGGCGCAGACGCACGCCGCGTGTGGCACACCGAGTCGACCCTGCCTCCGGGCACGAGCGGCGTCGTGCTGCCCGGCGGGTTCTCCTATGGCGACTACCTGCGCGCCGGTGCGATCGCGCGCTTCTCGCCGATCCTCGAGCCGGTGCGCGCGTTCGCGGACGACGGCGGCCCGGTGCTCGGCATCTGCAACGGGTTCCAGATCCTCACCGAGGCGGGGCTGCTCCCGGGCGTGCTCCGCGCGAACGCGTCGCTCACGTTCGTCTGCCGGGACGTCCCGATCCGGGTCGAGCGCACGGAGTCGCCACTCCTCGCCCGCTGCCGGGCGGGCCAGGAGCTCGTGATCCCCGTGAAGCACGGCGAGGGCTGCTGGTTCGCCGACGAGGATCTGCTCGCCGAGCTGGACGCGGCGGGCCAGCTCGCGTTGCGCTACGCGGACGGCTCGAATCCGAACGGTGCGGTCGACGACGTCGCCGGCGTGACGAACGAGGCCGGGAACGTGCTCGGTCTGATGCCGCATCCCGAGCACGCGGTGGATCCGCTGCTCGGCTCGGTCGACGGCGCGCTGATCATCGGCTCGCTGGTCGACGCAGCTCGATTGTCGATCACAGCCGCCGTCTAGGCACCCCGCCTTCTCCGAGCCGGAGCAGCTCGGCGAGCGCCGGACGGCGCTCGAGCTCGGCACGGAGCCGCTCCAGATCCCGCTCGCGCAGCGTGACGGGCCCGCGACGGGCGACGCCGTCCGTCGAGTACGCGAACCGGACGAGCCGCTCGCCCCGCTCGTTCTCGAGCAGCTCGACGACGGACGAGAACCGCTTCTCCCCGGCGCGCTGCGGCAGCTGCAGCCGCTCGACGAGGACGGCCGCGCCCCACGGGGTCGCGACCCGCGCCGCTTTCGCCTCCGCCGACTTGACCGGTCTCGCTACCCCTCTCGCTCCGCCTGCCGCCATGAAGCGAACGTAGCGGCGCAGCCGTCACGCGTGTGAAACGCGACTGTGCCGAAGCTGTGCCAATCGCGCGGCCGAATCGCACCGGCAGGACGTCCCGATGGAGTCGGTCTAAGCGTCGATCGTCACGTGACCCGGCTCGGCCGCGACGCGGGCCAGCCAGGCCCGGATCGCCGGATACCGGTCGAGCTCGAACCCGCCCTCGTGCGCGACGTGCGTGTACGCGTAGAGCGAGATGTCGGCGAGCGTCATACCGCTGCCGACGAGCCACGCGCGTCCGGCCAGGCGCCGTTCCATCGCGTCGAGCGCGCGGTAGCCGGCCGCCCACCTGCCCTTCACCCGCTCCGCGTACAGCTCGGGCTCGCCGGAATACGCGAGCCAGAACCGGACGACCGCGATCGCGGGCTCGTGGTCGTACTGCTCGAAGAACTGCCACTGCAGCACCTGCGTCCGCTCGTAGCGGTCGACCGGCACGAAGCGCGTGCCGTCGCCGAAGTACCAGAGGATCGCGTTCGACTCGGCGAGCGGACGGCCGTCGTCGAGCACGAGCGTCGGCACCCGCAGCGCGGGATTCAGCCCACCCAGCAGCTCCGGTCGCGTCGAGCGGTCGACGACGTCGACCTCCCGCCGCTCGTAGTCGATCCCGAGGTGCGCGAGCAGGAGGCGCACCTTGTAGCAGTTGCCCGACACGGGGCTGTCGTAGAGCACGATCACGATCTACCCTCGACGATCATGACGGACGACTGGCTCGAAGGGATGGGGTCGCTGCTCGACGGGCCGTCACCGGCCGTGCTGACGACCTATCGCAAGGACGGGAGCGCGCTGGTGACGCCGGTGTGGTTTCGCTGGACCGGGCACGCCTTCGAGGTGGTGATCGCCGAGGGCGACGTGAAGCTGCGCCACCTGGCCCGCGATCCCAGCTGCATCCTGGTCGTCTTCGAGGCGACGCCTCCGTTTCGCGGCATCGAGGTCCGCGGCGCGGCCGAGCTCGTCGAGGCAGACGTCACTCCCGTGCGGGCCGCGATCGCGGGGCGCTACCTCGGGGCGAGTGAGGGCGTGCGATTCGCAGAGGCGCGCAGGGGAAAGCCGGGCATCCTGCTGCGGCTCGTTCCGGACGCGCCGAGAGCGTGGAGCCTCTCGGCGATCCTCCCGGACTGACCGGCGTCAGGGAACGACGTTCGCCGGCAGCACGCCGTCGATCAGGAGCGACCGCAGCGCCGAGACGGCGAGCAGCCCCATCGCCTCCCGCGTGTCGCGCGTGGCGCTCCCGAGATGCGGTGTGAGCACGACGTTCTCGAGCTCGAGCAGCCCCGGGTGGACATCCGGCTCGAACTCGAAGACGTCCAGCGCGGCACCGGCGATCGTGCCCGCGCGCAACGCATCGACGAGCGCGGCCTCGTCGACGACCGTCCCGCGCGCCGTGTTCACGAGCACCGCCGTGGCCCTCATCGCGCGCAGCGCCGCCGCGTCGATCAGGTGGCGGGTCTCCACGGTCGCCGGAACGTGCAGGCTGACCACGTCGGCCCGGTGCAGCGCATCGTGGAGCGAATCGCTCCGGCCGACGAACATCGGCCTCGAGCCGTGCGCCTCGAAGAGCCGGGCGGCCTCGCGGCCGATCCGGCCGGGGCCGACGATCGCCACGACCAGCCCGTCGAGGCTCCGGCCGAGCATGAACTCGAGCGAGAACCGCCACTCGGCGCGGCGCCGGAGGAAGCGGTCTCCCTCTGCCACCCTGCGCAGCAGCGCAAGCGTGATCGCGATGGTCTGCTCGGCGGTCGCCTTCGTGAGCACATCAGGCGTGTTGGCGATCACGATTCGGCGTGCCCGCGCCGCCGCGAGGTCGATGTTGTCCACGCCGACGCCGTAGTTCGCAACGATCCGCAGGCGCGGACCCGCGCGGGCGAGGAAGGGCTCGTCGACCTGCGTCGGGATCAGCGAGAGGATCCCGTCGACGTCGACGGGAACGCCTGCGAGCTCGAACTCGGCCTCGAGCGCGTCGAGCACGCGCACGGGGATCTCCCCCGTCACGTTCACCCGGGGACGATCGGCACCGTCGCCTTCGATCGGACTACCGGTCGTGGAAGACCGCCTCGATGTTGTTGCCGTCGGGGTCGCGGAGGAACGCGCCGTAATAGCCGGGGTGGTACTCGGGCCGTTCGCCGGGAGCACCGTTGTCGAGCCCGCCGCCCGACAGACCCGCGGCATGGAAGGCAGCCACCGTCTCGACGTCGCCGACGCCGAACGCGAGGTGCAGGTTCTCGGTCGGCAGACCGACGACGAACGAGACCGTGCCGCTCTCGGTCGTCAGCATCAGCCGGCCGGGTCGCTCGAGCACCTCGACCCCGACCACCGGCGCGACCGCCTCGTAGAACCTCGTCGTCGCTTCGAGATCGCGGACACGGACCCACACGTGGTCGATCACGCCCGTCACCCGAGTCGTTCGCTCGTGGACGACCGCTTCGATCGAGTTGCCGTCCGGATCGCGGACGAACGCACCGTAGTAGCCGGGGCCGTACTGCTGGCGCGGCCCGGGCGCGCCGTCGTCCGGGTGGCCCGCGCCGGTGAGAGCGCGCCACCACCCGTCGACCTGCGCGGGTGAGACGGCCGCGAAACCGACGTGGAGGTTCGCAGTGCGCGGTCGATCGTCCTCGACCGTCGCGATCGCGAAGTCGTCCCACTCGTGGAAACCGCCGGAGTCGACGTGGTCGCCGCGAAACTCGAGCAGCTCGAAGCTGTGCGCGTACAGCGCGAGCGACGCGGCGAGGTCACTGCACCGGATCGCGACGTGGTCGATCGTCGCCACGCTGGGGCCGCCTCCTACGCGCCGGACTGGTCGATCAGCTCGATCCGGTACTCGTCCGGGATCTCTGACGAAGCAGAGCAGCGATCCGCCCTCGCGCACGCGGTACGGCTCGCGCTCGGGCTCGATCCCCTGCTCCTTCAGCTCCGCGAGCGTCGCCGCGAGGTCGTCGACGCCGACGGCGATGTGGCCGTACCCGGTGCCGAGCTCGTAGCTCCGGCCGTCGTGGTTGTACGTCAGCTCGAGCTCCTCGTCCTGGCCGGGGACGCCGAAGAAGTAGTTCGTCGCCTCCGTCTCCCCGTTCCGGACGATGTCCATCTCGCGGCGGAACTCGAGCCCCAGGGCCTCGTAGAACGCCCGGCTCCGGGCGGGATCGGTGATGCGGTACATGGTGTGCAGGTAGCGCGTCATGTCCTGATCCTACGCGCATGCACGCGACACACAGATGCGGGCGGGCGGAACGCTAGAAGATCACCACTAACGATCACCAGGAGCACAGAACTACGCGGCGGCTCGCGCGTGACTCTCGCGATCGCCGCAAAGGTCGAGGAAACGATCCTCCTCCGTCGGGGCAAGCGTCGCCTCTCCCGACCTCGAGGGCTTGATCGGTCGGCGCGGCTCGCTGACGCCCGCCGGCCCAGGGCCATCGTCTGGCGGATTTGGCGGCACGAGCCCGCGCGCTTTCGCCCAGTGGATCGCTTCGATCCGGTTCCGGACGTGGAGCTTCTTGTACGTGTTCGCGAGGTGGAACCTGATCGTCTGGTCGGTCACCCAGAGGATCTTGGCCACCTCACGGTTCGGACGACCCTCCGCTATAAGCCGGAGGATCTCGAGTTCTCGACGCGTCAATCTTGCTCGCGTACTGCTGCGCTTATCAATCACACCGAGTTCGTGAAGATTACCGGCGTACGCATGGCACACATGGCGTACGAGCTCGTCTGCACCGAGACGCCGGTCGACGCACCAGAAGGCGCCGCCCGCCAGCGCGGCGTCCATGACGACACGGTCCTCGCGTTCGATGAAAGCGATCGTGACCAGATCGGGCCGGGCCTTATGAGTCCGACGAAGCACCCGGTACAACGCGCGAGCGTCGACGTTCTCTCCGAACCCAAGCAGCAGCAGGTCCGCGTTGTGTGCTTCCACGAGCCTCGAGCGCGCGGCCGACTTCACCCGAGCTTCGCAACCACATAAACATCGGATCGCGTCAGCGCCGCCGTAACAGCCTGCTGCCACAGTGGATCCGGATCGATCACCACGGCGCGGGCCATGGTCTCCCTGACTCCTTCGCCCATCTCCCCACCCGCTGACGTCTTGGCCGAAACCTAATCAGTCTCGCTAGCTGCCGCCGAGCTCGTTTCGTCGAGTTGAACCCAGGTGCCGGGACTCTCGCCGGACGGCTTCGGCCGACGTGGCTCTCGAACCCCCGATGTCCCCGGCGGAGGCGGCTGCCCACGCTTCTTCTCGTACAACGCCAAGTCGGCTCGCGCCAGAAGCCTGTCCGCATCTTCCTCATCGCTCAATTCGACGACCCCGGAGGAGACCGTCACGTCCCACGCCTCCAGAATCGGTTGAGCCGCGATCCGGCTATCCAGGAGCGCCGCGAACTGCGTCGCATCGTCCAGGGACGAGCCCGGCAGAACGACGGCGAACTCTTCGCCACCAGTGCGGCATGCCACGTCGGCAGCCCGCGTCACCTCGCGCATCCGATCAGCGAACTTGATTAGGACGGTGTCCCCTTTCGGATGACCAAGCGTGTCGTTGACCCGCTTGAACTTGTCCAAGTCAAGAAGGACAAGTGAGAGTCGACGACCCTCACGATGCGCCCGCGCCACCTCGGCCCGCAACACATCGGTGAACTCGCGACGATTCCGCAGACCCGTCAGGTCATCAGAACGTGAAGAGTCGCCGGCGTCCAAGCCCACAGCTCTATGTTGTTAAGCAGCTATCCGGGTCTCTGACGAAGCACAGCAGCGATCCGCCCTCGCGCACGCGGTACGGCTCGCGTTCGGGCTCGATGCCCTGCTCTTTCAGCTCCGAGAGCGTCGCCGCGAGGTCGTCGACGCCGACGGCGATGTGGCCGTACGCGGTGCCGAGCTCGTAGCCGCGCCCATCGTGGTTGAAAGTCAGCTCCAACTCCTCTTCTTGATCGGGGAATCCGAAGAAGTAGTTCGTCGCCTCGAGCTCGCCGTCACGGACGATTGGAAGTTCGCGGCGGAACTCAAGGCCGAGCGCTTCGTAAAACGCTCGCGAGCGCTCGAAGTCGGTGATGCGGAGCATCGTGTGGAGGTATCGCGCCATGCGACCGAGTCTAGGCAAAACGGGTGTGGCGACCCCAGGACGCGCAGACGTGGCGGCGCTTCGGTCACCTTCTCGTTGGCCGTCGCGTGTCAGCCTTGCCTGTGCTACAAATTAGGCATGGCTACAAATGAGGGTGGATCGCCCGAACTTTCCTCGGCAGTTCAGGATTATGCGAAGGCGGTCTACGAGCTGGAGAGCCGTTCCGGGGTTGCCTCGACGAACGCGCTTGCCGAGCGGCTTGGGGTCCGGGCGGCGTCGGTGTCGGGGATGCTGCGCAAGCTCGACGCGCTCGGCTTGGTCGTACACGAGCGCTACCGGGGCGTCCGCCTGACCGAGTCGGGTCGCAAGGTCGCGCTCGAGGTTCTGCGTCACCACCGGTTGCTCGAGTTGTATCTGGCCGAGAACCTTGGCCTGGGCTGGGATGAGGTGCACGCGGAGGCGGAACGGCTCGAGCACGTCCTCTCGGAGGAGCTCGAAGAAGCGATCGCCAGGAAGCTCGGCAACCCGGCGTTCGATCCGCACGGCGACCCGATCCCGACCCGTGAGCTCGCAGTCGTCGAAATCGCAAGCCAGAGCCTGTCTCTGCTCGAGCCCGGCGAACGGGCGACGTTCGTTCGCGTCTCCGATTCTGACCCGGAGATGCTTCGATTCCTGGAGGCGCGCGGGATCGCGCCTGGCGTCTCGATAGAACTGATCGAGAAGCAGCCGTTCGACGGCCCGCTCTTCCTCCGCGTCGGCGACGCGGTGCACGTGCTCGGCGCCGCGCTGGCACGCGCGATGCGTGTCACGATCGAGGAGCAGCACTGACGCCGCCGCCGGTAGAGCGCGCGCCCGCGCTCGCAACCGACGCCGGCGTGTTGCCGGAGCCGTACGAGCAGGAGGCAAGCGCGCTCGAGCAGCTGCTCGCGAAAGGGCGCCCGCGGGCGATGCTGACGATGCTCGGGCCGGCCTTCGTGGCCGCGATCGCCTACGTCGACCCGGGCAACTTCGCCACCAACGTGCAGGGCGGAGCCCAGTTCGGCTACCTGCTGCTCTGGGTGGTCCTGACAGCGAACGTGATGGCGATGCTGATCCAGTACCTCTCGGCCAAGCTCGGGATCGTCACCGACCGCAACCTGCCCGAACTCTGCCGCGAGCGCTACCCGCGCGCGGTCGCCTGGGGACTGTGGGGGCAGGCCGAACTGATGGCGATGTCAACCGACATCGCCGAGTTCCTCGGCGCCGCCCTCGGGTTGAATCTGCTCTTCCACGTGCCGCTACTCGTCGCGGGCGTGATGACCGGCTTCATCGCCTTCGGAATCCTCGAGCTGCAACGACACGGCTACCGCCGCTTCGAGCTCGCGATCACCGCGCTGCTCGGAATCATCTTCCTCGGCTTCCTCTACGAGACGCTGAAGATCGGCCCCTCCGCGTCCGGCTCGCTGCAAGGGCTCTTGCCGCAGCTGAGGGGGTCGGACTCGCTCTACCTGGCAGTCGGAATCATCGGCGCGACCGTGATGCCGCACGCGATCTACCTCCACTCCGCGCTCACCCAGGGCCGAATGCCTGTCCGCGACGAAACCGAACGTGGACGCGTACTCCGCTTCGAACGCACCGACGTGCTGATCGCGCTGGGACTCGCCGGGCTCGTGAACATGGCCATGCTCGCCGTCGCCGCCAAGCTCTTCTACGGCACCGGCCACACCAACATCACCACGATCCAGCAAGCACACGCCGGCTTCGCAACCATGGTCGGCGGCGGAGCCGCCCTCGCGTTCGCAGTCGCGCTGCTCGCCTCCGGCGCATCCTCCTCCAGCGTCGGCACCTACTCAGGACAGGTCGTGATGGCCGGCTTCGTCAACCTGCGCGTCCCGTTGCTGCTCCGCCGGCTGATCACGATGGTCCCGGCGATCATCGTGCTCGCACTCGGAGTCAGCCCCACCAGCGCACTCGTGCTCAGCCAGGTCGTGCTCTCCTTCGGCATTCCCTTCGCCCTAATCCCCCTCGTCCACCTCACCAGCCGCCGCGACCTCATGGGCATCCACGTCAACCGCCGCACCACCACCTGGGCCGCCGTCGCGATCGCCACCCTGATCAGCCTCCTCAACGTCTTCCTGCTCTACCAGCAATTCGCAGGAGCATGACGGGCACGTCACGAACCGATCGGCGGCGCCATCGAGCGCCCAGATTCGGCTCAGCCGCCTGTGACTCGCGACCACGTAGCTGAGGCCGGAGACGGACGCACGTCATCTGACTCAACGAGGGCGTCGACGCTCGGTCTCGGCGGCCGCGAGCTCGGCCTCGTCCACCGCCAGCTCAGCCTCTCGAAACTCCTCGGTATCCGGGAGGGCGAGGCTGAGTCGCGTCGTCTCGTCGGCCATCAGCGTGCCACTCTCGATCGCCATCGCGAGGACGTGGCCGCCGGCGTCTCGCGTCTTGGTGATGAAGTGCAGGTGCAGGCCGGGGACTCCGACGTGGGCGAGGAACGTCGGCGTGAAGAACCCGACCAGCGTCCCCTCCCCACCGTCGAGCTCGCGCACGGTCTGCGAGCGCGTCGCGTCGACCAAGCGCGTGCCCGGCGCCTGGGGTGTCACGCTTCTCACGCGGATCGTGTCGAAGCGACATTCGGCGCGGATCGCATAGAGATAGTTGTGCGACGACATCAGCGGGTCGAGCGCCGACCGAAGCCCGGCCAGGTCGGTACCCGGACCAACCTCGAGGGAGTGCTTCGGGGACCAGTGCGTCACCGTCGCAAACGGCGTTCGCGCATCGTCCGCCGCCACGTGCGCTCGACAGTCGGCGTCGATTCGATAGACCGTACCGTCGACCATCACCATCTCGCCGTCGAGCGCGTCGAAGGTGCCGATGCCGAGGTCACCGTGCTCGCGTAGCTCACCGACCGTGGTGTCTCCTCGGTAAACGCCGTCCATCACCGCGCCGATCGTCGAGGTCTGAAAGGCCGCGTCATCGAGCCCGAGGTACTGCAGCAGCGCCGCGGCGATGATGTCGCGCGTCGACATTCCGGTCGCAGCCCTGCGCTCGCGGATCGCCTCCCACATGGGATCACTCACCATCAGGTGGATGAACCGTGATCCGGCCAACGGGGGTCCCGATCTAGCGGCCTCGGGTGACGAGAAACGGGCGAGCGCCTAGGCGACGGCCGACCGGAATTCGCTCGCCTCGAGGTGAACCAGAGCGGTCATCCATCACTGCGTGATGAAGATTACGACAGATCGTCGGGCCGGTCGAGGGCGTTGGGAGGCGCCACCCGGGCGCAAGTCCGAAGCGATCGAAACCCGCCGCTAACGAGCGGGAAACGATCGGAGATCAAGCTGCGCCGGCGCAGGTCCCGGTCCAACCCAAAAGCCAGGGACTCCCGGGGCCTGCGCCCACCATCCGGATCTCGCGGAGCTGCCCGGCCGCATCCGTGTGAAGGAATCGCAAGCAACGCTGAACGCGCCGCTAAACCATCGGCTCCTAGGCTGAGCACTCGCCGGCCGCCCGGCGGCGACGTCAGACAAGAAGGAGCGACATGCGATGTCGAAGAGGGTCCTCCTGATCGTCGGTGGAATCGCCGCGGCGGTCTGGCTGCTCGTCGCCGCAGGTGCGTCCGCCCGCCACGAAGACGCGGCGGCCAAGACGGTCGTGATCTCGACGAGGCAGGTCGGCGCACTCGGCGTGATCCTCGTCAACGGCAAGGGACGAACGCTCTACATGTTCGTCCCGGACAAGCGTAAGCGCGTGACGTGCGAGCACACGTGCGCGGCCGTCTGGCCGCCCCTGTTCCTCGCCGAGGGCGCCAAGGTCAAGACCAAAGGGAAGGCGAAGGCATCGCTTGCCGGCAGCGACCGTGATCCGGCCGGAGGAACTGTCGTCACCTACCATGGCTGGCCGCTCTACACCTACATCGGCGACACCGCCCCCGGGCAGGCCAAGGGACAGGCACTCGACCTGAACGGTGGCTTCTGGTACGTCCTGGCGCCGTCCGGCAAGGTGATCCGCACGAAGGTGGCCGGGAAGGGCTCACAGGCGACGCGCAAGCCGACGGCGACGGTCACCTTCGGCAGCGATGTCGCCGTGAAGGGGAAGTACTTCAAGGAGCACGAGAAGGTGACGGTCACGCTCTCGAGTGCGACGATCAGCGAGAAGTGGACGAAGACGTCCACGGCGTCCGCCGCCGGTGCCTTCTCGCTCAGCTTCGGTCACATCTCTCTCAACTCGTGCGACCAGTACACCCTGAAAGTCGTCGGGTCGATGAAGAGCACCTTCAGCACGACGCACGACTTCGTCCCGTGCTAGTCGCGATCGAGACTTGCGCGGGCCCGCCAACCCCCCAGGTGTCTGATTAGGGCCGAGCCCGCGCCTCCTCAGCGTTGCGAGTCGGTGTTGCCCGCCGGTGAGGCGTCTCTTCGTATGTCCTCACACGCCGAACGACGATTGACCCGGGGCCTCGCGGGACGTAGCGTCGAGCGGTGTCGACGCTGCCTCCGACCCTCGTCGAAGCCGCGCTCTTCCCGGAGCTCGATTTGCCCGAGCCGCCGGAGGGCCACCCCTTCGAGGTGCGCAAGCACGACGGCTACCAGGTCGGCTTCACCAGGGGCAACTCGTACGCGATGGTCTTCGTGCGCCGGCTTGCGGAGGAATCGCTCGCGGCGCTCGTCGCCCAGGTGCGGGCCACGCTCGTCGCCGAGGGGTTCGAGCGTGCGGCATGGGTCGTCAGCGAGACCGCCGAGCCGGCCGGGCTCGCCCTCCGCCTCCGCGATCTCGGGCTCGTTCCGTGGGAGCGCGACGCGGAAGGATTCGAGCCCCGCTTCCGGAGCATGGCGCTGAACACGGAGCCGGCGCCTGCCCCGCCGGACGTGGTCGCGCGACGGGTCGCGACGTTCGAGGAGTTCGTCGCGGGCGCACAGGTCGCCCAGGAGGTGTTCGACATGTCCGAGCAGGATCGGACGGCGTTCGAGCAGCGGCAAGGCGAGTACTGGGAGTGGCAGCAGCGCTATGCCGACTTCGCCACCTTCGCCGCGTTGATCGACGGCGAGGTCGTCGGAAGCGCGAGCGCCATCTTCGGTGCCACCGCCGCGTTCATGGTCGGCGGCTCGGTACGCGCAGACCGGCGAGGCCGTGGCGCGTACCGCGCGCTCGTCCGCGCGCGCTGGGATGCGGCCGTCGAGCACGGGACGCCGGCACTCACCGTCACGGCCGGCGCGATGTCGGGCCCGGTGCTCGACCGGCTCGGCTTCGTCACGGTCGGCCGGGGAGACGTTCTCTCCGACCGTTTCTCCTAGCCGGCCCTAACAACGACCACACGTTCGAACAAAACGCGAACCGACTTATGGAGGTTTCGCTAACACTCGGCGCCAACACTCGGAGGGCCAACGTGCGAAACGGAAGGAGCTTTCCGAATGCGCAGGAACCGTGCCGACGAGAGTGCGCGAACGAAGGGCGGACTGCGGGCGACCACGGTCGTCGCAGTCATGCTCGGGCTCGTGCTGGTCTTCGGTGTGTTCGTCACGTCCGGCGGCGCCGCCGGCGCGGCGGCACCCACCAACTCCACCCCGCCGACGATCTCGGGAACGCCGCAGGTGGGCGTGAAGCTGACGGTCGATCCGGGCAGCTGGACGGGCAACGGGACGATCGGCTACACGTACCAGTGGCTGAGATGCGACGGGGTCGGGGGCAGCTGCTCCGCGATCATCGGTCAGACCTCGGCGACCTACACGATCACCAACATCGACGTCTCCGCGACACTGCGGGCCACGGTCACGGCGACCGACGCCGACGGAAGCACGAGCGCGACGACCATCCCGACGGCGGTGGTCACCACCGCGCCGACCGCACCCGCCGCGACCGCGGCGGCGACGATCTCCGGCACCGCCCAGGAGGGACGGGCGCTCCTCGCCAATCCGGGCACCTGGAACGGCACCGCGCCGCTCACGTTCACCTACCGCTGGGAGCGCTGCGACAAGAGCGGCAACAACTGCGGCTTCATCACCTCCCCGTCGTCCGTGGCGTCGTACCTCGTCGCGGCCGCCGACCTCGGCAGCACGATTCGAGTCGAGGTGACGGCGACCAACGCGGTCGGGCACAACACCTCGACCTCGGCCCAGACCGCGGTCGTCGGGGCACCGCCCGCCCCGACCGGCTGCGCCAAGACGGGCGGCGTCATCCCGGTGGCGTCCGTGACGCCTCCGGCCCGGCTGACGATCGACCGGACGCAGGTCAGCCCGGGCACGATCACGTTCGCGACGACGGGCTTCACCGCCCGCTTCCACGTCACCGCGTGCGGTGGCCCGGTGCAGGGCGCGCTCGTCTACGCGACCGCCACCCCGTACAACCAGTTCTCGATCCCCGCGGAGGCGACGACCGGCGCCGACGGCTGGGCGACCCTGCAGCTCAGCAAGCTGAACGGGTTCCCGACCACGCGCAAGCAGCGGCTGCTGGTCATGTTCGTCCGGGCCCGCAAGGCGGGCGAGAACCTGCTCGGCGGAATCTCCACACGCCGCCTGATCTCGTTCCACGTCACGCCCTAAACCGAGCGAGACGGCCGGGCGGCTCCGTGCAGGAGCCGCCCGGCCGCGGGCACTAAACTCGCCCCGAAGTGGCTGAGCTCGAGACGGAGCAACCCGGCGAGCCCGCCGAGCCCGAGGCCGAGGAGAAGTCGGCCTCCGACCTGCTCGAGCAGGTCGGGCGCGACGCGGGCTCGCTCGTGCTGCGCGAGCTGCAGCTGACCGCGTCGAGGCACGACGAGGAGATCCGGCGGGCGATTCGCAACCTGGCGTCGCATTCGTCGCCGCGGTCGCGTTCACCGCCGCCTTCGTGATGGTCAACTGGGCCGTCGTGCTCGCCCTGCAGGGGCCGCTTCCCTCGTGGCGTGCACCGCTCGTCGTCGGCGCCTTCTGGCTCGCCCTGGCGATCGCGGGCGGCGTCTTCCTCGCCACCCGGCCCGAGGGGGTCGCCGGTGTCCGCGCGGCGCTCGCCGCCACCGGCAGCGACGACGCGAGCCTCGAGGATGCACGCGACCGGGCCGAGGCGAAGATGCGCGCGTCGATCGGAGAGCTGTCCACCGTGGTTGCGAGCGAGACCGGCGTGATCGTCGCCGCCGCGATCGTCCCGATCGCCGGCGGCGCGATGGAGGCGGGCGAGAAGATCCTCGACTCCGCCGACGAGATCACCGACCGGCTCGAGGAGACCGGGATCCCGGGCGGGCGGATCGCGAATCAGGTGTTCGACGTGGCGCTGATCCCGGGCCGCCTCTTCGTCCGGGTCACGACCGCTGCGTTCAAGGTCGGCCGCTAGCCCCCGGGGAGCTCCTCGGCCAGCATCGCGAACAGCACCGCGTCCTGCCACTCGCCGTGGCGGAGGTACGCCTTGCGCTTCACCCCTTCGCGGACGAACCCGGCTCGCTCGGCGTGGGCGATCGCGCGTTCGTTGAACCCGTAGCACGCGAGCTCGATCCGGTGGAAGCCGAGCTCGTCGAGCAGGTAGCGCTGCGCGAGCCGCGCGGCCTCGTCCGCCACCCGCCGGCCGCGGAAGGCGGGATGCACGGCGAGCCCCTCCAGATGGACGATCCGGTGCACGGCGTTCACCTCGCTGTAGCCGAGCGCCCCCGCGCGCTCGCCGTCGGCCTCGATCACCATCCGCCCGTAGGCGGCCGGCTCCGCGAGCGAGCGCTCGACGTCGTCCGCGAGCGCCGCCCGGTCGCCCGTCCTTCGGCCGGAGAGAAACGGCTCGACCTCCCCGGAGGCGTACAGCTCCGCCAGCCAGTCGACGTCGGCGGCGGTCGCGCGTCGCAGCGCGGTCACGAGGGCTCGGACGGCGCGCTCGCGAACGTCGGCTCGGGGACCGTGGCGGCGCGCCGGCGCGTGCGGCGAGACAGGCCGGTGCCGAGCGCGACGCCGCCGAGGATGAGGACGAGGCCGGCGGCGGCGGCGCCGCCCACGCTCTCGCCGAGGAAGACCGCCCCGTAGGCGAGCGCGACCGGCGGGACGAGGTAGGTGACGAACGAGGCGTACGACGCCCCGGCGCCCGCGATGATCGTGAAGAAGAGCAGGTAGGCGAACGGCAGTGCCGACGATGCCGAGGAAGACGACCGAGCCGATCGTCTTCCAGTCGGGAAGCTCACCCGGCGCGCGAAGGACGCCGGCCGGAAGCACCGCGACCGCCGCGACGGCGGACGTGCCGAGCGCGACGAGCGGGGGCCGCGTCGTCGACAGGTGGCGGCGGATCAGCAGCCCGCCCGCGGCGTAGCAGACCGCCATCCCGACGACGGCGAGCGCGCCGAGGATCCTTCCCGACGGCTGTGCCCCCACGAGCAGCGCGACCCCCACGAACCCCACGCCGACGCCCACCAACCGGCGACCCCTCACCCGCTGCTCGTGGAAGAAGCCGAACGCGAGCAGCGCCGTGAAGATCGGAACGGACGCCTGGATGATCGACGCCGTCCCGGAGTCGATCCGCGTCTCGCCCCACGACAGGAGCCAGAACGGGATCGCCGTGTTGAGGAGCCCGACGACCACCAGCGCGCCCCAGTGCCCGCGCAGCTCGCGAACGGCGTCGCGGCCGCCGATCGTCGTTCCGACGAAGATCGCGAGGATGACCGCGGCGAGGGCGATGCGGCCGAGGATCAGGGTCGCCGGGTCGAGCTGCCGGTCGGCGACCTTGATGAACATGAACGAGCTCCCCCAGATCAGCGAGAGCAGGAGCAGCATCGGCAGGAACCGCCGGTTGATGCTCTGCGTCCGAGCCACTCTTCTCGTTCAACCTCCGTCGCGCGTGGGTTGTGAGCTGCAACGGCGCCGTCAGGCCCGGGCTTCCCGCCGGACGCGTCAGGGCCCCCGGATACACTGGTTCCCTGAGCTCCGTCGCCGTACCGCTGCACCGTAGCCTCGGGCTGACCGACGGCGAGTACGAGCGTATCGAGGAGCTGCTCGGGCGCGTGCCGAACGACTTCGAGCTCGCGGTGTTCTCCTTGCTCTGGTCCGAGCACTGCGGCTACAAGCACTCGGCCCCCCTCCTCCGGCGCCTGCCCTCGGGCGGCGAGCGCGTGCTGCAGGGCCCGGGCGGCAACGCCGGCGTGATCGACGTCGACGGCGGTCTCGCGGTCGCGTTCAAGGCCGAGTCGCACAACCATCCGTCCGCCGTCGAGCCGTTCCAGGGGGCCGCCACGGGAGTCGGCGGCATCCTCCGCGACATCGTCGCGATGGGCGCCCGGCCGGTGGCGCTGCTCGACGGCCTGCGCTTCGGCGGGCCGGACTGGCACTTCCGGCAGGCTGTCGCGGGGATCGCGCACTACGGCAACTGCGTGGGCGTGCCGAACGTCGGCGGCGAGTGCGCCTTCGACGCCGCCTACGCGGAGAACCCGCTCGTGAACGCGATGTGCGTGGGCCTCCTGCCGGCCGAGCGGGTGCTGCAGGCGCGTGCGCAGGGGGTCGGGAACGCGATCGTGCTCTACGGCGCCCTCACCGGCCGGGACGGGATCGGCGGGGCCTCGGTGCTCGCCTCGCAGGACCTGGAGGGCTCAGACGAGAAGCGGCCGTCGGTCCAGATCGGCGACCCGTTCCGCGGCAAGGCGCTGATCGAGGTCTCGGTCGAGCTCGTCGAGCGCGGGCTCGTGGTCGCGCTGCAGGACTGCGGCGCGGCGGGCCTCGCCTCCTCGCTCGCGGAGATGGCGGCCGACGGCCTCGGCGTCGACGTCCACCTCGACCGCGTGCCGCTGCGCGAGCCGGGGCTCGAGCCCTGGGAGATCATGATCTCGGAGTCGCAGGAGCGGATGGTCGCGGTCGTGGCGGAGGAGCGACTCGACGAGGTGCGCGCGGTCTGCGACCGCTGGGAGCTGCCGTGCACCGTGATCGGCGAGGTGGCCGGGCACGGCGAGCTCCGCGCCTTCTTCGGCGGCGAGCCGGTCGGAGCGATCCCGGCCGCCTACCTGACCGAGCTCTGCCCGCGCTACGACGTGCCGACGCGGCCCCGTCCGAGCGTTCCGGCCGCCGCGGTCGACCCGGTCAACGACGACGAGAAGACCTGGGTGTTCGAGCAGTACGACCAGCTCGTCGGCTCGCGCACCGTGCGGCGCCCCGGGCTCGACGCCGCGGTGCTGCGCATCGACGGGAACCGCGGCCTCGCGGTCTCGCTCGACGGCCCGCGTCTCGGCGTGCGCGACCCCTTCGCGGCCGGCTACGGCGCGGTCTTCGACGCCGCCCTCAACGTCGCGTGCGCGGGCGGCGAGCCGCTCGCCCTGACCGACTGCCTGAACTTCGGCGACCCGGGCAAGCCCGAGATCGCCTGGGAGCTCGAACAGGCGATCGAGGGCATCGCGGCGGCCGCGCGCGAGCTCGGGATCCCGGTCGTCTCCGGCAACGTCTCGCTCTACAACGAGACGGGCGGCCGTCCGATCCCGCCGACGCCGGTCGTCGGCTGCGTCGGGCTCGTCCGCGACGTCACCCGTGTCCCGGGCCGCTGGCGGCGCGGAGACCGTGTCCTCCTGCTGCGCGGGAGCGGAGCCGCGCTCGTCCGCTTCCTCTGGGAGCACGCCGCGGTCTTCACGCTCGCGCACGACGTCTCGGACGGCGGCCTCGCGCTCGCGCTCCGCGAGGCGGCCCGGTGGTCGCAGGTCGAGGCCCAGCACCTGACCGAGGCGCACGAGGCGGCCGTGCAGGGCTACGCGGCGGTGGTCGCGGTGCCCGCGGGGACAGACGTTCCCGGCTTCGACGACACGATCGAGCTGGGGGCCGTCTGATGTGCGGCGTGTTCGGCGTCCGTGCTCCGGGTCGCGACGTCGCGCGGCTCACCTACTTCGGGCTCTACGCGCTCCAGCACCGCGGCCAGGAGTCGGCGGGGATCGCGGTGAGCGAGAACGGCCGCCTGACGGCGCTGCGGGATCTCGGCCTCGTCCCGCAGGTGTTCGACGAGCAGAACCTGTCCGGGCTGCGCGGCGACCTGGCAATCGGCCACACCCGCTACTCGACCACGGGCGCGAACGCCTGGGCCAACGCCCAGCCGCTCCTCCACCACGGGAGCGCTCGCACCGTGGCGCTCGGCCACAACGGCAACCTGGTCAACGCCGCGGAGTTGCGCGAGGAGTCGGGCAAGCCCCTCGCGTCGACGAGCGACTCGGAGATGATCGCGGCGCTGATCGCCGACGACCCGCGGCCGCTCGAGGAGGCGATCGCCGGCACGATGGCGCGCCTCGAGGGGGCCGCGACCGTGGTCGGCCTCGCCGAGGGCCGCCTCTTCGCCTTCCGCGACCGCCACGGCTTCCGTCCGCTGATCCTCGGCCGGCTCGGCGAGGACACGGTCGTCGCGTCGGAGTCGTGCGCGCTCGACCTCCTCGGCGCCGAGCCGGTGCGGGAGGTGCGGCCGGGCGAGCTGGTGCTGGCCGGCGACGACGGCCTCCGGACGATCCAGGCCGACGAGCCGGCGTCCCGCGGCAGCCTCTGCATCTTCGAGTTCTTCTACCTCGCCCGTCCCGACACCCGCCTCGCCGGGGTCGAGATCCACGGCGCCCGCGTGCGCATGGGCGAGCGGCTCGCCGAGGAGGCGCCCGTCGAGGCCGACCTCGTGCTCCCGATCCCCGACTCGGGCACGCCTGCCGCGATCGGCTTCGCCCGCGCCACCGGGATCCCGTTCAGCGAGGGCCTGATCAAGAACCGCTACGTCGGGAGGACGTTCATCCAGCCCGAGCAGGGGATGCGCGAGCAGGGGATCCGGATGAAGTTCAACCCGCTCGCCGAGGTCGAGGGCCAGCGGCTCGTCGTGATCGACGATTCGATCGTCCGCGGCTCGACGACCCGGCAGATCGTGGCGATGCTGTTCGACGCCGGTGCCGCCGAGGTGCACGTGAGGATCTCGTCGCCTCCGATCGTCTCGCCCTGTTACTACGGGATCGACTTCGCCACGGGCGACGAGCTGATCGCGTCCCACTCGTCGGTCGAGGAGGTGCGCAGCGCGATCGGCGCGACCAGCCTCGCCTACCTGTCGCTCGAGGGCCTCCAGGCTGCGACGCGCCGGCCGGAGAGCGCGCTCTGCCGCGCCTGCCTCACGCGCGACTATCCGACGCGGGTTCCGTCCGATACCGGGAAGCACCGCTTCGAGGCGACGCCGACCTCCTGAGCTCGTCCGCCCGGCCGTACCGCACGGCGCGCTTGACCTGCCGGGGGTCGAATCCCTGCTCGAGCAGCTGCTGCCGCGTCTCGCTCTCCGCCGCCATCTTCAGGAACAGCCAGGAGAGCGCGGCGAGCGTCACGAGCGACCCCTCCGCCATCATCACGATGCCGCCCAGGTTCTGGTCCTTCACCGGAGTGAGCCCCCACTCGGGCGCATGACGGTAGACCGAGTAGAACGCCGTGCCCGACCAGATGAAGACGTTGCCGAGCACCGTCTCGACGAGCCGCACGGCCGCGATGTACCCGAGCTTCCACCCCGTGCCGAACCACTCCGGCGCCGGCAGCGTCTCGACCACCGGCTCCCACATCAGGCAGCCGCAGGTGAAGAACAGGAAGTGCTCGAGCGCGTGGATCGAGTCGTGATGCAGGGCGGCGTCGTAGAACACCGGCAGGTGCCACAGGTAGAGGTTCACCGCCCACACCGGCAGCGCGACGAACGGATGCGTGAGGAAGCGCATCCGCTCGACCGGGCGCAGGGCGAGCACCGGCCGCAGGATCTGGCCGGTCAGCCCGAGCATGAAGAACAGCGGTGCGAGGTCGCCGAGCAGCACGTGCTGCGCCATGTGCACGAAGAAGAAGTGCTCCTCGCCGAGCGAGTCGATCGGCGAGTTGAGGGCGAGCACGACCAGTGCGATCCCGGTCCAGAAGCTCACCTGGCGCCAGGCCGACACGGGCCGGCCGCTGCGGGCGAGCGTGCGCGTGCGGACGAGGTAGAGAAGGGCGGCGAGCGCCGTCGGCAGCACCTGGAGCGGCTCGAGGCTCCACGGGCCGAGAAGCGACGGCGACTGCACCACCTGGAAGACTAGAGGCGTTGCACCTGTTCCATTACCACCTCGTCACCGCCGAGATCATCAACGTCGAGTCGCGGTACGTCGGGAAGCTCGGCTTCCGCCTGGTCGCCCGTTATGGAAGAGTCGATGACGAGCACGTCTCGGTCGAGCCCGGGGTCTCGTGGGAGCAGCTCGAGCGCCGCGGCTTCAAGCTCCGGCTGACCGAGCTCGAGCGCGGCGCCGTCAACGTCGTCGTCCAGCCCGGCCACTGGCGGCTGCCGCGCGTCGACCACATCGGGATCGCCCTCGACGAGGAGGAGTACGAGACGGTGCTCGGCCGTGCGATGCACGACCACCTGCGGGTGACCGAGCACGGCGGCCGCCGCACCTTCGTCGCGACGAACGCCGGCTACCGGCTCGAGATCCATCCGCCGCGCGAGTGGATCGAGGAGTTGATCGCGGCCGGCAACGAGTGGCGCCTGGCCGAGCTCCACCTGCGGACGGACGACATCGACGCCAAGGCGGCCGCGCTGGCGGGACTGCTCGGGCTGGAACGAGACGGCGGGGACGTGGACGTCGGCGGGACGCTCGTGCGCTTCGTCGAGGGCGGCCCCGAAGGGCGGCCCGAGCTGTACGGGGAGCGATTCACGTGAGCAGCGAAAGCTACGCGGCCGCCGGCGTCTCGCTGCGGACGGCCGACGACATCGTTGCGCGTCTCCGCGCCGCGGTCGAGTCGACGGGCGCCCGCAACTTCGGCGCCTTCGCAGGCCTCCATCCGCTCGACGGCGAGCGGCTGCTCGCAGCGTCGACCGACGGCGTCGGCACGAAGCTGATCCTGGCGCGGCAGCGAGGCCGGCTGCGCGACTGCGGCGCCGACCTCGCCGCGCACTGCATCAACGACGTCGCCACGTGCGGGGCCGACCCGCTGATGCTGCTCGACTACGTCGCGGCCGGCGAGATCGTGCTCGACGAGGTCGTCGAGCTCGTCGAAGGGGCGGCCGCCGTCTGCCGCGACGCCGGCGTTGCGCTCGTCGGCGGCGAGACCGCGGAGCTGCCCGGCATCTACCGCGACGGCGAGCTCGACTTCGCCGGCACCTGCGTCGGCGTCGTCGAGCGGCGGAACGTCGTCGACGGGACGTCGATCGAGCGCGGCGACAGCGTGATCGGATTCGCCTCGGCCGGCGTGCACGCGAACGGCTTCACCCTCGTCCGCCGCGTGCTCGAGGACGAGGACTACGACGGGGACGACCTGCTCGCCCCCACCCGCTGCTACCTCGACGTCGCCCGCGCCCTGCGCGGGCGAGCCCGCGGGCTCGCGCACGTCACGGGCGGCGGGATCGCCGGGAACCTCGCGCGCGTGCTGCCGGAAGGGCTGCACGCGGAGCTCGACTGGGCCGCATGGGAGCGGCCGCCCGTCTTCGGCTGGCTCGCCCGTCACGTCGACGAGACGGAGCTGCGGCGCGTCTTCAACCTCGGCATCGGCTGGTGCGCCGTCGTCTCCGAGCCGCAGCCGGAGGAGCTCGTGATCGGGCGGATCGCATGATCGGCGTCCTCGTCTCCGGCGAGGGGACGAACCTGCAGGCGCTCATCGACGGCGGTCTGCCGATCTCCGCGGTCGCGTCGAACCGGCGCGGCGCGCCGGCGCTGCTGCGCGCGCGGGCCGCCGGGATCCCGACGGCGACGTTCAGCCTCGACTGCCACGCCGACCGCGAGGAGCGCGACCTGGTGCTCGCGAGCTGGCTCGAGGAGCACGACGTCGAGCTGGTCGTGCTCGCCGGCTACATGCACCTGCTCACGCCGCCGTTCCTGCAGCGCTTCCCGGGGCGGATCGTGAACGTCCATCCGTCGCTCCTGCCACGGTTCCCCGGCATGCACCCGATCGAGGACGCGCTCGCAGCCGGCGTCGACGTCACGGGCGTGACGGTGCACTACGTCGACGACGGGATCGACACCGGGCCGGTGATCGCACAGGAGGAGGTCCCGGTCGAGCCGCGCGCGACGCTGGTCGAGCGCATCCATGCGACCGAGCACCGGCTACTTCCGGAGGTGGTGACGAGGCTGTGCGCCGCGCGCTCCTGAGCGTCTACGACAAGACCGGGATCGAGGAGTTCGCCCGCGGGCTCGTCGAGCTCGGGTTCGAGATCGTGTCCTCGGGCGGGACTGCCGCCTTCCTCGAGCAGCAAGGGATCGACGTGACGACCGTCGAGTCGGTGACGCAGGCGCCCGAGATGCTCGGCGGGCGCGTGAAGACGCTCCACCCGCGCATCCATGCAGGGATCCTCGCCCGCCGAGACCGGGAGGACGACCGCAGCACGCTCGACGAGCACGGGATCGAGCCGTTCGACGTCGTGTGCGTCAACCTCTACCCCTTCTCCTCGGCGGCGTACCGCCGCGACGTCTCGGACGACGACACGATCGAGCTGATCGACGTCGGCGGGCCGTCGATGCTCCGGGCGGCGGCGAAGAACTTCGCGCACGTCGCAGCCGTCTGCCGGCCGGACCAGTTCGACGCCGTGCTCGGCGAGCTGCGCGAGCGCGGCGACACGACGCTCGAGACACGCCGGACGCTCGCCGCCGACGCGTTCGCGGCGACCGCCGCCTACGACGCCGAGATCGCAGCGTGGTTCGCCGAGCGCAACGGGTTCCCGGACAGCCTCACGATCAGCTTCGAGAAGGTCACCGACCTCGCCTACGGCGAGAACCCGCACCAGACGGCCGCCTATTACCGGGAGCGCGGGGCCCGGAGCCACCTCCTCTCGCACGTCGATCAGCTCGGCGGGCGCGAGCTCTCCTACAACAACCTGGCCGACCTCGAAGGTGCACGCCGCCTGAGCGACGATCTCGCCGGGCCGGCGGCGGTGATCGTCAAGCACGGAGGACCGTGCGGCGTCGCGATCGGCGGCACGATCGACGAGGCCTGGGACCGCGCGCTCGCCGCCGATCCCGTCTCGGCCTTCGGCTGTGTCGCGGTGCTCAACCGCCCGGTCGGAGCGGCGCTCGGCGAGCGGATCGCCGCGCACTTCGTCGAGGTGCTGCTCGCTCCGTCCTTCGACGACGACGCACTCGCGGCGTTGCGCAAGAAGAAGCAGCTGCGCATCCTCGCCGACCGCGAGCGGAGAGCCGACACGCCGGGCGAGCGCGACTACACGCGCGTCCTCGGCGGGCTGCTCGTGCAGGACCGCGACGCCGACACCGAGGAGCGGGCGACGATGGACGTGGTCTGCGGCGCGCTCACCGACGAGCAGTGGGCGGATGCGCTGTTCGCCTGGCGCGTCTGCCGCCACGTCCGCTCGAACGCGATCGTGATCGCGCACGGCCTGCAGACGATCGGCATCGGCGCCGGCCAGATGAGCCGCGTCGACGCCGTGCGCATCGCGGTCGACAAGGCACGCGAGCTCGGTCACGACCTCCCCGGCTCGGTGCTCGCGAGTGACGCCTTCTTCCCGTTCGCCGACGGCCCGCAGCTGGCGCTCGACGCGGGCGTCGTCGGGATCGTGCAGCCGGGCGGCTCACGCCGCGACGACGAGGTCGTCGAGGCGGTGCGCACCTCGGGCGCGGCGATGATCTTCACCGGCCGGCGCCACTTCAGGCACTAGCAGCACTTTCCACCGAGCTGCTACCCAGCCCCGGCCGTCCTCGTTAGCATCGACCCGATGTCCGTGAACGGCCCTGATCCCACCCGCTGGAAGGCGCTCGCGATCGTCTGCGCGGCGTTCTTCATGACGGTGCTCGACGTGTCGATCGTGAACGTCGCCCTGCCGTCGATCGGGAGCGCGTTGCACTTCTCCCAGGACAGTCTGCAGTGGGTGATCACCGCGTACGCGATCACCTTCGGCGGCTTCCTGCTGCTCGGCGGGCGCGCGGCCGACTTCCTCGGGCGGCGCCGGATCTTCTTCGCCGGCGTCGTCGTCTTCACGCTCGCCTCGTTCTTCTGCGGGCTGGCGTGGTCCGAAGGCGTGCTGATCACGTCGCGCGCGGTGCAGGGCTTCGGCGCCGCGCTGATCACACCGGCCGCGCTGTCGATCATCACGACCGCCTTCGCAGAAGGCGCCGAGCGCAACAAGGCGCTCGGGATCTGGGGCGCGATCGGCGGCTCGGGCGCGGCGGTCGGCGTGCTCGCCGGCGGCGTGCTGACGAAGTACGCCGGCTGGGAGTGGATCTTCTTCGTCAACGTGCCGGTCGGCGTGCTCGCGTTCGTGTTGGCGACCAAATACGTGCACGAGAGCAAGGCCCAGCGCGTGCCGACACCCGACTGGGCCGGCGCGGTCACGGTCACCGCCGGGCTGGCCCTGCTCGTCTACGCCGTCTCGAACGCCCCCGCGCACGGCTGGGGCTCGGCGTGGACGCTCTCGCGGATCGTCGCCGCCGTGGTGCTGCTCATCGCGTTCCTCGTGATCGAGTCGCGCGCGAAGGACCCGCTGATGCCCTTCCACATCTTCCGTGTGCGGACCGTCGCCGGCGCGAACGTCGCCGGGCTGCTGCTCGGCGCGATGGTGTTCGCCAACTTCTTCATCCTCACCCTGTACGTGCAGGGCGTGCTCGGCTGGAGCGCTCTCCGGACCGGAATCACGTTCATCGCCACGGCCGGTTCGGCGATCCTCTGGGCGGGCGTCGCCCAGGCGCTCGTCACGCGCATCGGCGTGAGGATCGTGACCGCGATCGGGTTCGCGGCGATGATCGCGGCGCTCGTGCTCTACACGCAGGTCCCGGTCGACGCGTCGTACGCGAGCGACCTCCTGCCCGGCTACCTGCTGATGGGCTTCGGGCTGCCGTTCGCCTTCGTCCCGGTGTCGGTGGCCGCGCTGGCCGGGGTCGAGGCGGAGGAGTCGGGGCTCGCGTCGGGCCTGATCAACACGGCACAGCAGATCGGCGGGGCGATCGGCGTCGCGGTCGCGTCGTCGGTCGCGATCAGTCACTTCAACCATCTCGTCTCGACGGGGCACTCGCAGGCCGCCGCCCTGACGAGCGGCTACCGGTGGGCGTTCTGGGTCATGGTCGGGGTGGGCGTCGTCGGCCTGATCGCGTCGGTGGTGCTGATCCGGAGCGACCTGGAGCCGGAGCCCGAGCCGGTCCCCGCGGGCCGCCTGGCGCGAGAGACCAACCTCTGAGCCGGGCTTACAGGTCGCCGGGGGCGGCGTAGCGGTAGAAGTGCCGGCCGAGGCCGGCACTGCTCAGCGCCATCATCAACGCGAGATGGTCCTCGAGCGCACGCGCGTGCTCGAGCCCGCCGACGAACGCCGGCTCGAAGCCCGCGTCGCGGATCAGCTGCTCGGTGACGGCGCGGGCCTCGTCGTCGGCCGCGAACAGGTTGCTCGGGCGCACGCGCTGCGCCGGGATCTGGTCGTAGATCGCCGCGAAGTTGAGGTTGAACGACTTCGCGGCCGGGCCGCCGACGATCGCCTTGACCTGGTGCGCGAGCGACTCGTAGCCCTCGTCGCGCCCGCCGAAGGCGTTGGTCGCGTCGATCGCGGTCTTCCCGGCGATCCCGGTCACCTTGCCGAGCGCTTCTGCGATCGCGCCCGAGGGAACGGCGACGAGGATCACGTCCGCGCCGCCCGCGTCGCCGCCGTCCGAGCCGAGCTCCGTGACGTCGTGCCCGGCCGCCCGCCACATCGCTCCGAGGCCGCCGCCGATGTTGCCCCGGCCGATCGTCGTGATCTTCACGAGAGCCTCCTTGGTCGTTTCAACGAGGAACGAGGGCAACCCCCGGAACCTTCCTGGCGGCCGCCCGGGGCGAACCCGATGGTGCGGACGCACCTGAACCATCGGCCGGGGCGAGGACGACGGCTCTCGTGACATGTGTGACCGGGATGACGAATTGGTGGCGCTCTGGCGGCCCACCGGGGCCGGCGTGCGGGACGGAGCGGGCCCGGTGACGTTCGCGGTTCGAGGGATCCGGCGGTCGGACGACCGTCCGGCCGTGGTCCGCTGGGACGGCGACCGGGGCTGGTCGTCGGATCCACGGACGATGCACGACGTGATCCGCTTCTACGCGGAGAACATGAACGTCTGGGTGACCCCGGGCGGGCCGGCCATCCCGAACGACCCCTGCGACGGCTTCGCGGCGTCACTGGTCGCGCTCGCCGTCCTGCGCGACCCGTTCCTCACCCAGGGCGAGCTGCCGGGGGTCCCGGGCGATCTGGACGCCGAGGCCGCCGCCGGCCCGGCGAGTTCATAGACTCACCGGGTTGCCGCGCGACTACCCCTCGATCATCGACCTGGTCGGCTCGACGCCGATCGTCCGGCTCGACCGGATCTCCGAAGACGTCCCCGGGACGATCCTCGCCAAGCTCGAGTTCCTGAACCCGGGAGGCTCGAACAAGGATCGGATCGGCCTCGCGATGATCGAGGCGGCGGAGCGCGACGGAAAGCTGCGGCCGGGCGGCACGATCGTCGAGCCCACGTCGGGCAACACCGGCGTCGGGCTCGCGATGGCGGCCGCGCGGAAGGGCTACCGCTGCATCTTCGTGATGCCGGACAAGATGAGCCAGGAGAAGATCTCGATGCTGCGCGCCTACGGCGCCGAGGTCGTGATCACGCCGACGGCGGTCGAGCACGACTCGCCCGAGTCCTACTACTCGGTCTCCTCGCGCCTCGCCGAGGAGATCCCCGGGGGCTTCAAGCCCGACCAGTACTCGAACATGGCGAACCCCGAGGCGCACTACCTGTCGACCGGGCCCGAGATCTGGAAGCAGACGGACGGGGAGATCGACGCGATCGTGATCTCGGTGGGGACGGGCGGGACGATCAGCGGCGTGGGACGCTACTTCAAGGAACGGAAGCCCGAGGTCCAGATCGTCGGCGTCGATCCCGAGGGCTCGATCTACACCGCGAAGGACGAGCGTGACCTGCACCCGTACCTGGTCGAGGGGATCGGCAAGGACACCTGGCCGGAGACGATGGACCCCGACGTCGTCGACACCTGGATCCGCGTCTCGGACGGCGAGTCGTTTCTCGCCGCGCGGCGCCTGGCGCGTGAGGAGGGGCTGCTCGTCGGCGGCTCGTCCGGGTCGACGATCGCAGGGGCGCTCGAGTACGCGGCCGGGCTCGCTCCCGACTCGAGGGTGCTGACGGTCCTCCCCGACTCGGGCCGGTCGTACCTCTCGAAGTTCCTCGACGACAACTGGATGCTCGAGCACGGGTTCCTGGAGCGCACGGCGCCCGCACCGACGGTGCGCGAGCTGCTGCGCTCGAAGGCCGGGGAGACGCCGTCGCTCGTCACGATCTCGGCGCACCAGAAGGTCGCCGAGGCGATCAGCGTGATGGAGCGCTACTCGATCTCGCAGCTGCCGGTGGTCCGCGGCGTAGGCTCGGGGGAGCCGCCCAAGAGCGGAGGCGCCGGCTCGGCCGGCGCCGGAGCGGGGGCAGACGGAGACGTGCACTCGCTCGCGGACGTGATCGGCTCGCTCCAGGACCGCGACCTCCTCGATCGGGTGTTCAAGAACGCGGACGCCCTCCACGAGGACGTCGCGAGCGTGATGCAGGGACCGCTCGGGGCGGTCGAAGCGTCGGCGTCGGTCGACGAGATCGTGACCGCGCTCACGGGCGGCTCGAACGCGGTCGTCGTCGCCGAGGCCGGACGGCCCGTCGGGGTCGTGACGCGCTCCGACCTGCTCGACTACCTCGCGCACCGATGACGCCCGAAACCTGGTGCCTGGCCCCTAGGTGCCAGGCACCTGGTGGGGACGACGGGCAGCGGCGCCGTCGTTGAAACCCGGTGGAGACCGCGACCCGCACCGTCACGCCGGCCGAGCTCCGCCGCACGATCGTCTCGGCGCAGGGCTACGCAGCCCGCTTTCGCAGAGCCGGCAGCGCGGACGTCGAGGCCGCGATTCGCCGGTTGAGCGCAGTGCAGCTCGACTCGATCTCGACCGTCGACCGCGCCCACCGGCTCACCCTCTCGGCGCGGATCGGCGCCTTCGACACCGAGACCGTGCCGCGGCTCCTGCGTGAGGGCCGCATCTTCGAGTACTGGGCGCACGAGGCGTCTCTGCTGCCGGTCGAGCTCTGGCCGCACTTCCGCCGCGTGATGGACGGCGCCGGCCACTGGGGCACACACGACCGCGCGCTCCGCGCAGCACGCCGATCTGGTCGAGCCGATCCTCGCGCGCATCCGGGCCGAGGGCCCGCTCGGCTCCCGCGAGTTCGAGGGCACGGGGGCGAACGAGATGGGCGGCATGTGGAACTGGAAGCCGGCGAAGATGGTGCTCGACGCCCTCTGGGACTCGGGCCGGCTGGTGATTGCCGGCCGCCGCAACTTCCAGCGCCTCTACGACCTGCCGGAGCGCGTGATCCCGAGGGACGTGCTGGAGACGCCGGCGCCGCCGGAGGACGAGTCGCTGCGCACGCTCGCGCTGCTCGCGGTGCGCGGCCGCGGCGCGCTGACGGAGGCTGCGATCCGCGAGCACTGGCGCCTCAAGGGCGGCAAGGCGCGGCTGCACCACCACCTCCTGGCACTTGTCGAGGAAGGCGCGTTGCGGGAGCTGCAGCCGGACGACGGCGGCGCGCCGTTCTACGCCGCGGTGGAGACGGACGTCGGCGGCGACGGTGCACCCCCGGTGCTCGTCTGCCCGTTCGACAACCTGCTCTGGGACCGGCCGCTGCTCGAGCGCGTCTTCGGCTTCCGGCACGTGATCGAGGTGTACAAGCGCGAGCACGAGCGCGTGTACGGCTACTACGTCCTGCCGCTGCTCGCAGGCGACCGCTTCCTCGGGCGCGCCGACCTGAAGGCCGACCGCGCCGAAGGCGTGCTGCGGATCCGCCGCTTCACAGCCGAGCCGAAGGTGCGCGGCGAACGTCGACGCGAAGCTCGAGCGGGCCGCGCTCCGGCTCGCCCGCACGATCGGGCTCGAGCGGGTAGAACGCCTGGCGTGAGGGAGGTGTCGGTCGAGGAGGCGCGCCGGCTCGCCGTCCGCGCGCAACTGCTCGACGGCTCGACGACCGGCGTGCTGGACACGGTACGGCGCCTCGGCTTCCTCCAGCTCGACCCGATTCAGACCGTGGCCCCGCCGCAGCACCTCGTGCTGTGGAGCCGCCTCGGCCCGTTCGACCGCGCCGAGCTCGAACGGCTCCTGTGGGAGGAGCGGGCGCTCGTCGAGTGGAACGCGTACCTCTGGCCCGCCGAGCACCTGCCGCTCCTCAGGGCGCGCATGCGCCGCCGCGACCGGCCGCTCGACCTGCGGATCATCGCCTACCTGAAGGAGAACGCCTCCTACCGCCGCTACATCCTGCGCGAGCTGGAGCGTCGAGGGCCGCTGCTCTCGCGCGAGATCGCCGACCACGCGCCTTCGGGGCGCGAGGCGCACCGGTGGTGGGGCGAGCGGAAGATGGGGCTGATGCTGGGCCTGCTCAACACGCGGGGCGAGGTGGCGGTCGTCGGCCGACGCGGCCGCCAGCGCGTGTGGGACCTCGCGGAGCGGTGGTATCCCGGAGACGGAGCGGATCCCCTGGCGCAAGGCGAAGCGGGCGCTCGAAGAGCACCGGTTCCGCGCGCTCGGCGTCAAGCTCGTCCGCGGCCGGCCGGTCGCCCATCCCGACGTCGTCGACGGGCCGGCGGGCCCGGGCGCGTCACGTTCCTGTCGCCGTTCGACCAGCTCGTCCACGACCGCGCGCGCACCGAGGCGCTCTGGAGCTTCCTCTACCGGCTCGAGATGTACGTGCCGAAGGTGAAGCGGGAGTACGGCTACTACGTCCTGCCGATCCTCGCCGGCGACCGGCTCGTCGGCCGCATCGAACCGGTGCACGACCGGCGGGCGGGCGTGCTGCGGGTGCAGGGCCTCTGGTGGGAGCCGGGCGTTCGACCCGTCCCGCTCGAGCAGCCGCTTCAGAGCCTCGCGGCCTTCCTCGGCGCGCGTCTACAGTCCTGAACGAGCCATGGACTTCGAGACGCGCGCGATCCACGTCGGCCAGGAGCCGGACCCGGCGACCGGCGCGATCATCACGCCGATCTACCAGACGTCGACGTTCGTCCAGGACGCCGTCGGCGAGCACAAGGGCTACGACTACGCCCGCGTCGCGAACCCGACGCGAACCGCGCTTGCAGACGGCGCTCGCGAGCCTCGAGGAGGCGGCGCACGGCGTCGCCTTCAGCTCCGGGCCTCGGCGCGACGACCACACTCATGCACCTCGTCGACCCCGGGCAGCGCGTCGTCCTGATCGCCGACGTCTACGGCGGCGTGTACCGCATGACCTCGCAGGTGTACGAGCCGAAGGGATACCGCTTCACCTACGTCCCCGCTGCGGAGTTCGACGACGACCTCGGCGCGCACCTCGACGAGTCGGTCCGGCTCGTGTGGCTGGAGACACCCTCGAACCCGCTCCTGAACGTGGTCGACATCCGCCGCGCCGCCGATGCGGCGCACGCGGCCGGTGCGCTGCTCGTCGTCGACAACACGTTCGCGACGCCGTACCTGCAGCAGCCGCTCACGCTCGGCGCCGATCTCGTCGTCCACTCGACGACGAAGTACCTCGGCGGCCACAGCGACACGGTCGGCGGATTCGTCGCCACGAACGACGACGCCCTGGCGGAACGGCTGTTCTTCCTGCAGAAGTCGCTCGGCGCCGTTCCGGGGCCGTTCGACTGCTGGCTCGTCCTGCGGGGGATCAAGACGCTCGCGGTGCGGATGCGGCAGCACAGCGAGAACGCGCGGCAGGTGGCGGCCTTTCTCGAGGTGCACGAGTCGGTCGAGCGCGTCCTCTACCCCGGCCTGCCCTCGCATCCGGGGCACGAGACGGCCCGGCGGCAGATGCGGGACTTCGGGGGCATGGTCTCGTTCCTCGCCGAGTCGGAGGCGGAGGCGGTCGACCTCGTCGCGCGCACGCGAGTGTTCCAGCTGGCCGAGTCGCTCGGCGGCGTCGAGAGCCTGATCGAGCATCCCCGACGCATGACCCATGCCTCCACCGCGTCGGCGCCGTTCGCGCCGCCGGCGAACCTCGTGCGGCTCTCCGTCGGGATCGAGTCGGCGGCCGACCTGATCGCCGATCTCGAGGCCGCGCTCGCGCGCCGTCCGGCGCCCGCACGCGCCTGAGAAGCGCTGGCAAGCTGCCGACCCGGCTCGTACGATCGGCGCTTCATCGTCGATCGATCGGAGCCGCTCATGCCTCGAAAGGTGCTCGTCAACCTCGCGACCGGGCTCGAGGACCCGGAGCGCGTGACCGTCGCGTTCCTCGTCGCGACCGCCGCGGTCGATCAGGGCAAGGACACCGTCGTCTGGGCGACCAAGGACGCCGTCCGGCTCGGCCTGCCCGGCGTCGCCGCCGGGGTGGCCTGCGAGGGCTGCCCGCCGCTCGAGCGCCTGTTCGGCCAGTTCGCGGAGGGCGGCGGCCGGCTCATGCTCTGCCCGATCTGCCTCAAGGCGCGCGGCCTCGACGAGGCCGGCTTCGTCGACAACGTCACGGTCGGCGGCGCGACGCCGATGCTCGAGTGGGCCGGCGACGACGCGGTCGTCTTCAGCTACTGACCACTGCGGCGGCGGGCGGGCCGCTTCCGCGAAGATCCGCACATGACCGAGCCTCGCGTCGTCGACCTGCACTTCGGGGGGCGCGAGCACGCCATCGGGGTCTACCTCGTCGAGACCCAGGACGGGCTCGCGCTCTTCGACTGCGGCCCGTCGTCGACGATCCCGGCGCTCGAGGCCGGCCTGGCGCGCGAGGGCCTCGCGCTCGACGACATCGGGCACCTGCTGCTCTCGCACATCCACCTCGACCACGCCGGCGCCGCAGGCTCCCTCGTGCGCGCGAGCCCGGCACTCACGGTCTGGGTCTCCGAGGTCGGCGCGCCGCACGTCGTCGACCCGTCGCGGCTCGAGCGATCGGCGCGCCGCCTGTACGGCGACCTCTTCGATCCCCTCTGGGGCGAGCTCGCCCCCGTTCCGGAGGAAAACGTGCGGATCGCAGCCGGCGACGTGCTCGGCTGGTCGGCGTTCCCGACGCCCGGCCACGCGTCGCACCACGTCAGCTACCTGCGCGAGGGGACACTGCTCGCCGGCGACGCCTGCGGCGTCCGGATGCCCGGAGCGGACTACGTCCTGCCGGTCTCGCCGCCGCCCGACCTCGACGTCGAGGTGTGGCACGCGACGGCCGCCGAGATCCGGCGGCGGGCGCCCGAGCGGCTCGCGCTGATCCACTTCGGCTTCCACGACGACGTCGCCGTCCACCTCGACCGGCTGGAGGCGGAGCTCGACAGCTGGGCGGCGCGGGTCGGCGGCGGGATCAGCCAGGAGGAGTTCGTCGCCGCTGCGCGTGCGGATGCCGGGGCGGACGCCGACGACTACGACCAGGTGGCGCCGTTCTGGCAGTCCTGGGTCGGGCTCGACCGCTACTGGACGACGAAGCGCGCCGCGAACGAGTAGGGGTTCAGAGGCTAGGGCTCGCGCAGGATGTTGCCGCCCGACGTCTGGGCGAGCGCCATCAGCACGATCTCGTCCACGTTCACGTGCGGCGGCCGCGTCAGGGCGAACATGATGCAGTCGCTGACGTCCTCGGCGTGGAGCGGCCCTCCCATCGCGACGTCCGAGTAGACCGCCGACGCCCGCTCGCGGTCGCCGTGGAACCGCACGACCGAGAACTCGGTCTCCACGAGGCCGGGCGCCACGTTCGTGACCCGCACCGGCTTGCCCTGGAGGTCGTCGCGGAGCGCCCGCGTGTAGCCGTGCACCGCGAACTTCGCGGCCACGTACGACGAGGCGCTCGGGTACGACCAGATCCCGGCCACCGATCCGAGGTTGACGATGTGGCCGCCGCCGTCGGAGGCGAGGTGCGGGACGCACAGGCGCGTCATCCGCATCAGCCCCAGCACGTCGGTCTCGAGCACCTCACGCTCGTCCTGCTCGCTCGACTCCCAGACCGGGTCGCGGCCGCGCGAGAGTCCCGCATTGTTGATCAGGATGTCGATCCCGCCGAGCTCCGCGACCACCGCCTCGACGAAGCGCTCACACGAGGCGGCGTCGACGACGTCCAGCGGGAGCGCGACCTCCGTCTCGAGCTTGTCGGTCCGCCGCGCACCCCCGGCGACGCGGGCGCCTGCCTCCGCCAGCGCGCGTGCCGCAGCCGCGCCGATGCCGCTCGACGCGCCGGTGACGATCGCGCGTTTGCCGTCGAGCGCAGCCACGCCGCAACCCTACCCGTCCGCCCCGCGAACCACGGGCCGAGGTTTACGTCTAAAACTGGGCAGATGGAGCCGCTCGGGCAGCCGCGGGGACGGGGCGCTCGGCTCGCGCTCGTCGCAGCCGCGCTCGTCGTGCTGCTGGCGATCGTCGCGCTCGCGAGCCGGACGGGCTTCGGGCACCACTCGCAGGCCGCGCCGACGTCGAGCTACGCGAGCTACGCGTTCACCGCGTTCCTGATCCTGTTCGCCCTGATGATCCCGGTGGCGGCCTACGCGTTCCTGATCCAGATGCGCGAGACCGACCTGACGAAGCGCCGAAGCTTCCCGTCGCGGATGCTGCACCAGCTCGCGATCGTGTTCCTGCTCGGGGCCGCCGGAGCCCTGATCGTCTACCTGAAGACGCACAACGGGCACCTGTTCGGGATCCACGTCGCGCCGCTCGAGCGGGCGAGCGGCAGCGGCTCGGGCGCCGCGGGATCACCTGCCCGCACGCGGTTCGAGCCGAGGTTCGAGTGGCTCGTGCTCTGGCTCTTCGTCGCCGCCCTCGTGGTCGCCGCGCTCACGCTGTTCGTGACGGGTCACCGGCGGCCGAAAGGGCTCGGGCCGGCGGCCGCCGAGCCCGAGGTGAGCGAGGAGCTGGCGGCATCGATCGGCGACGCGATCGACGACCTCGAGGCCGAGCCCGACGCCCGCCGAGCCGTGATCGCCGCATACGCACGCATGGAGTCGGTGCTGGCACGGCACGGCATGCGCCGCCGGCCGAGCGAGACGCCGGTCGAATACCTGCGCCGGATCCTCCTCGGGCTGACGACGCGGGCGGCCGCGGTCGGGCGCCTGACCGACCTCTTCGAGCTGGCGAAGTTCTCGACGCACGAGATCAGCGCGGAGATGAAGCTCGAGGCGATCGGCGCGCTGCAGGAGATCCGCGACGACCTGCAGACGGCGGCGGCGGCGGCGCGCATGAGACGGCATCTCTTCGACCTCGGCGCGCTCGGGGCGCTCGCAACGATCGGGGCCGGCTACGCGGCGCTCACGCATCCGGACATCCGCACGACCGCGCTTCACGTCTACGTGCTCGTGATGGGGGCGATCGTGATGCTGGTCATCGTCGCCGGGGCCGACGATGCCGTGGCCAGGCGGCGGCGGTCGGGCTTCGACGCCGCCCTGACCGAGCCGGTCGAGCCGCCGACGCGCATCGCCGGGCTCGAGCGGATGGAGCGTGAGGTGACGCTGGCGCACGCCTCGAGCTTCGACCTCCACTTCCGTCTGCTCCCGCACCTGCGCGAGATCGCCTCGGCGCGGCTCGAGCGCGAGGGCAAGGCGCCTTCAGCGGAGACGCTCGGAAGCTGGTGGGAGCTGCTTCGGCCCGACCGTCCCGCTCCCGACGACCGGTTCGCGCCCGGCATCTCCGAGGACGACCTGCGCGCGCTCGTCGCCGACCTGGAAAGGTTGTGACCCGATGCAGCTCGCCGACGTAGCCCGGGTGGCCGGCGGCATCCTCGACGAGATCGAGAAGGCCGTGATCGGCAAGCGCGAGCCACTCGAGCTGCTCATGCTCGGCCTGCTCGCCGACGGCCACGTGCTGATCGAGGACTACCCCGGCCTCGCGAAGACGCTGATGGCCCGCTCGTTCGCCCAGGTGACCTCGATGGGCTTCTCGCGCATCCAGTTCACGCCGGATCTGATGCCGTCCGACGTGACCGGATCCTCGATCTACAACCAGCGCGAGGGCGACTTCGAGTTCCGTCCGGGCCCGATCTTCACCAACCTGCTGCTCGCGGACGAGATCAACCGCGCCCCGCCGAAGACGCAGGCGGCGCTACTCGAGGCGATGCAGGAGCGCCAGGTGACGAGCGAGGGGTCGACGCGCCGGCTCGGGCCGCCCTTTCTCGTGCTCGCGACGCAGAACCCGATCGAGTACGAGGGCACGTACCCGCTCCCCGAGGCGCAGCTCGACCGCTTCCTGCTGCGGATGTCGGTCGGCTACCCGGCGAGGGAGGACGAGTGGCAGGTGCTCGCCGAGCGGGCGGAGCGGCGGCGCGACGAGGTGACGCTGTCGCCGCTCGTCGACGTCGCGGCCGTGCTCGAGCTGCAGGCCGCGTGCGAGGAGGTGCACGTGTCGGAGCCGGTCGGCCTCTACATGGTCGACATCGTGAACGCGACGCGCGATGCGCCCGCAGTTCAGGTCGGTGCGTCGCCGCGCGGCTCGCTCGCGCTGCTGAAGCTCTCCCGCTGCCGCGCCGCGCTGGCCGGCCGCGACTTCGTGACGCCCGACGACGTGAAGTCGGTCGCCGTCCCTGCGCTCGCGCACCGCCTCACCCTCCGTCCCGAGCTGTGGGTGCAGCGAATCTCGGCCGAGGACGTCGTCCGCGACCGGGTCGAGACCGTCCCGACGCCCGCTGCCGAAGACCTCGCCCCGGCGTGAGCCCCGTCCGCTGGGCGACCCCGAAGCTCGCCTCGTACGCGAGCCTGTCGGCGATCGGCCTGCTGACCGCACTCGTCTTCGCGCGGCCGGAGCTCGTCGCCCTCACCGCACCGTTCCTGTTCGCGCTGGCCACCGGGCTAGCGCTCGCCACCCCGCCCCGCGTCGCCGTCGAGGTCGCGGTCGACGAGAGCCGGGCGCTCGAGGGAGACGAGCTCGGGGCGCGCATCGTGCTCACGGCGCGAACGCCGGTCGACCGGCTCGACGTCTTCCTGCGGCTGCCGCGCGGCGTACGCGTCGTCGACGGGCCCAACCCCGTCGAGCTCCGTCTCGCCGCACGGGAGCGCCGCGAGCTCGAGCTCACGCTGCTCGCCGCGCACTGGGGCGGCCACGTGCTCGGCCCGGTCTACACGCGCGCCTTCGACCCGCTCGGCTTCCTGACCTGGGAGACGCGCGTGGATGCGCGCCGGCAGCTTCGCGTCTATCCCCGTGAGGAGGCGCTGCGCCGCATCGTCTCGCCGCGCGACACGCAGCTCTCGAGCGGCGACGAGGTCTCCCGCCGCAAGGGCGAGGGGATCGAGTTCGCCGACCTGCGCCGGTGGAGCCCCGGCGACCCCGTGCGCCGTGTGAACTGGCGGGCGTCCGCCCGGCGCGGCGAGCTCTGGGTGAACGAGAGCCACCCCGAGCGCAACACCGACGTGATCCTGTTCGTCGACGCCTTCGCCGAAGCGCGCCTCGGCGGGGAGGGCACGCTCGATCTCGCCGCGCGCGCGACGGCGGCGCTCGCCGACGCCTACGTGGGCCGCCGCGACCGCATCGGGCTGATCAGCTTCGGCGGCATCCTCCGCTGGCTCGCGCCGGATCTCGGGACCACCCAGCTGTATCGCGTCGTCGACGCCCTCCTCGACACCCAGATCGTGCTCTCGTACTACTGGAAGGAGATCGACGTGATCCCGCGGCGGACGCTGCCGCCGAACGCGCTCGTGATCGCGCTCTCCCCGCTGCTCGACCCGCGCTCGGTCGGCGCACTGCTCGACCTGCGGGCGCGGGGACACGACCTCGCGGTCGTCGACGTCTCGCCGATCCCGTTCACGACGAGGCCCGACCGGGGCATCGACGCGATCGCCTACGACATCTGGAGGCTGCGGCGCACGGCCCTGCGGCACACGCTCGAGCACTCAGGCGTCGCCGTCGCCGAGTGGCGCGCCGGCGACCGGCTCCAGACCGTCCTCGAGGAGGTGAGGGCATTCCGGCGCAACGCACGCCTCGCACGCGCCTGACGACCGGGGCCGGGGCGGCCGCCGCCCTCGCGGTGGCCGGGGTCGACGCCGCCGCGCACGGCGGCGACCTCACCGGGCTCGTCGCAGGGATCGCGTGCCTCGCCGTCGTGGTGCTGCTCGCCGGGCTCGTCCGGCGACGCGCGGTCGCGATCCCTTGGTCGGTGCTGCTCGCGGCGGCCGCCTACCTCGTCGGGCGCGAGGGGAGCACCGTGGTCGACGGCGGCGCCGCGGTCGTCGGCGTGCTGCTTCTGCTCTCGGCCGAGCTCGCCTCCTGGTCGATCGAGCACGACTCCCGCATCGAGATCGAGCGCAGGCTGGTCGCACGGCGCGCGGGTGTGATCGTCGCGCTCGTCGCAGGCGCGCTGCTCGTCAACTTCCTGCTGCTCGGCGCGGCCGCGCTGACGGCGTCCTCCGGCCTCGTGGTCGCAGTGGCAGGCACGATCGCCGCGGTCACCGCCGTGGCGATCGTGTTGCGACTCGTTCGTTCGTGATCAGGCCGCGACGAGCGTGGCGGTGCGCGTCTGCGCGTGCCCGTTCGGGTCGTTCACGACCACGGAGACCTTGTAGGTGTGGCCCTTCACCGGGGAGAAGGTCGCGACGAACGACACCGACTGGTCGGCGCCGAGCGTCGAGGTCGGCTGGGCGACGGCCACCGGCTTCTTCCCGTCGAAGATCCGATACGTCATGCCGACGTCCGTGCCCGGATTGTCGTAGTACCCGAGATACGGAACGAAGACCTTGACCGTCGGCGCGCGGCCGGCCTTCACGGTCTGGGTGGTGCCGTCGATCGCGTGGGCGAGCGACGAGAACGCGGCGTACGACGGCTTGTGCGACCCGGACGGGTTCTCGATCCCGCTCTGCCACGGGTTGCCGGCGCTGTCGCGGAACGTGAACCAGATGAACATCTGCACGTTCGGGTCCCGGCGCGCGATCGTCATCGCCTGCCTCGCGTACTTGGCCTGGACCGCCGGCGTGACGCCCTTCCGCTCGCCGGGCTTGGTCTCGTGGCCGTACTCCGTGATCCACACCGGGACGGCGTGGTGGTACCACGTCTTCAGATCCTTCTCGAACCGCGGCAGCTGCGACAGCGTCACGTTCGGATAGCGAACCTGCTCGAGGGGCTTCGCGCCCGGCGAGGTCGGATACGGGTGGTGCGCCCAGGCGTCGAACTTCACGTGCTGCCGTGCGAGCAGCCGCGCGAACGTGCCCGGCGCGACGGTCTGGCTCGCGCCCTTGAGCGGCTTGTCACGGCCCTGCGCCGAGGTCTCGCCGGCCGCGACGAGCGCGGCCGGGTCCGCAGACTTGATCGCCGCGTACCCGACCTTCAGCAGCTTCGCGTAGTTCGCGACGCTGACGATGGTCTTGCCCCTGAACTGCGGATAGAGGAACTGCTGCAGGTTCGGCTCGTTCCAGATCGACCAGAGTGCGACCGAGCCGTGCGCGTTGCGGCCGTTGTAGCGCGTCGCGAGCATGCGCACGAACGCGCCGAAGTCGGAGATCCTCCGCGGCATGTAGTTCGGGGTGTGGCCGCCGTTCGCCCACTTCGGGCTGCCCGTCACGTTGACGAAGACGCGCAGCCCGTAGCGGCTCGCCGAGGCGACGAGCTCGTCGAGGTCGCTCAGGCGGTACGCAGGATCGCTGGGATCCGAGGCATCGGCGGGCTTCGTCGGGGCGATCGCGGCCCAGTTCGCCGTCGTGTGGATCACGGACGCACCCGTGGCTGCGGCTGCGGCCAGATTCGCCTGGTGCTGCGGCGCGAACCGGAAGCTGACGTCGTCGAAGAAGCCGATCGGCATCTGTTGCGCAGCGCGCGCGGTGGCGACGGGAAGCGCCGCAAGAGCGACGGCGGCGAACACGGCGACGCGAAGCACTGCCTTCTGCACGATGCAAGACCTCCTCTAGTCTCCCTGGGCGACCCGCGGCCACCGTAGCCACCCTCTTTGAGGTCGGTGTAAAGAAGCCTGCTCGTCAGCTTCCCTGACCGCGGCTCCAGTCGCGGAAGACGTCCATGAGCTCGCGCTCGGCCTCGGGCGAGAGATCGTCCGGCGTGATCCGGCCGACCGCCTCGATCGTCTGGCGCAGCTGCTCGAGGTAGTCCGTGCACTTGCCGCAGGTCGCGATGTGCTCCTCGAACCGGCGCAGGTCGGCAGGCTCGAGGGCACCCTCGAGGTAGTCGGTGACGAGCTCCACGAGCTCCTGGCAGCTGATCGCATCCGCGACGGTCATCGGCTCTCCGGTGCGAGGTAGTCCTCGAGCGCGCGCCGCACCTTTGCCCGCGCCCGGTGCAGGAGCACACGTTGATTGACTTCCGAGAGGTCGAGCGCGTTACAGACGTCCGCCGAGTCCCAGCCGGCGACGTCGCGCAGCGAGATCACCGCGCGCTGCGCGGCGGGCAGCTCGTCGATCGCGGCCGCGATCACCTCCCGCGTCTCGGCGGCGAGCAGGCGCTCCTCGGGCAGCGCGCGTGGGGGCGACGACCAGTGCCCCGGGTAGCGCTCGTGGTCGGCGTCGAGGAAGCGGTCGGGGCCGACCGCCGGCTCCGGGACGCGGCCGGGGTCGTTCAGGGCCGAGAACGGCACGATCCGGCCCTCGCGCTCGGCACGCGTCTTCGCCGTGTTGACGAGGATGCGGAAGACCCAGGTCCGAAGGGAAGAGCGGCCCTCGAAGCGGTCGAGGGCGCCGAGCACACGCAGCCACGCCTCCTGCACGACCTCCTCGGCGACCGCCCGCGACGGCACGAAGATCTGCGCGACGCGCAGCAGCTGCGGGTGCCACTCGACGACGAGCCGCCGGAAGGTGTCCTCGTCGCCGGCCCGAAGCGCGGTGACGAGCTTCGCGTCGGCAGCGTCCACTGCGCGACCGTACCGAATGCGGCCGGCGATCCCTCGAACGGGGCAAGCCTCAGGTCCCGCCCGAACCGGCTGTTCAGCCGGTGCGACCGTCGGCGCGCTGTGCCATCGTCCGCTCACTTGGGAGGGCACACCGGACTCGAGGACGCGAGCAGCCGGGGCCGCCACCAGGTCGACGCCGGTCACAGGGCCGCCAGGGGTGCGGCGCCTCGCGCGGGCCCGGGGCCGACGTCGACTACCGGGTCTCGCCGACCCGGAGCGGTTGGTCGCCGGCGCTCGCGTCCAAGAGGCTCCGCCTACAGGTGGTGCCGAACGCCCAGCTCGAGGTAGCCGCGCGGGGGGATGATGACGGCGCCTGCGAACTTCCGCGCCTTGCGCGACTTCTTGTGGGCCTTCCGCGCCTTGTAGCGCTTCACCACCTTGTGGCCCTTCTTGGCCTTGTGCACCTTGGGCGCCGAGGCCTTGACCCCCGCCGGCTTCGGGGCCGCGACGGGCGTGACCGCTGTGGTCGTCGTCTCGTGCGTCGTCGCCGGGGTCGTGGTCGCAGGTTGGGTCGTCACGGGGCGCGTCGTCGTAGGCGGGGCGGTGGTGGCCGGCGGCGGGGGTGGAGGGGACGGCGGCGACGAGGACGTCGTCGTGGGCGGCGGCGAGCCGCCGCCGCTCGAGCCCTGACCGAAGTCCTGCGTCCAGTAGTAGGTGCCCGACGAGCTCTCGGCGACGCCGATGCCGATCGACGTGAAGGCCGGGTTCTCGATGTTCGCCTTGTGGCCCGGCGAGTTGAGCCACGCGTTCATGACGTCGGCCGGCGTCGTGAAGCCCTCGGCGATGTTCTCGCCCCAGCCGAGGTTCGACGGCCACCCGCACGCGACCAGCCGCTGCGCGACCGTACGGCCGATGGGATCGTCGTTGTGGTCGAAGTAGTCGTACCCGGCCATGTTCATCGACTTCCAGACCGCGGAAGCGGTGAGCGCCGAGTCGGTCGCGAGCTGGCCGACGCCGATCGAAGCGCGATGCTGGTTGACGAGCGTCAGCACCTGCGCGGCGAAACTCGGATTGTTCGTGCCCCAGGACGAGTCGGGGGTGCAGACGTTGTCGGCGTGGGCCCGTGACAGGCCGGGCAGCAGCGTCAGCACGAGGCCGGCCGCGAAGACCAGTGCGAGAGCGACCAGACGGTGGGGGGCCCGCCTCACGGGCGGGATTATCGGCGCCTGCCGGTCGACGCTGGAGCGACAACCGTTTTCGGTAGAATTCGTAGGCGGATTTCGAGAGATTTGCAGCTGTTTTCCCGCCCGCCTCTCGCACCGCGATTTACCGGCCTTTTACATTCGCGTAGCACGCCGCGTACGGTCGGGCCGGATGCTTCGTGCAGGGTCACCCCCCAACCAGGAGGATTCATGCGCAGGCTGACGTTCATCGCTGCGGGACTCGCAGCACTGCTCGTGACGAGCATCGCAGTCGCCCACGGGATCGGCGCGAAGAGCGCGAAGGAGGTCGCCGCGACCTTTCAGGCGACCGGGTCGAGCATGTCGAGCAAGACGTGCACGAGCACCGACGGGAAGTCGATCACGATCACGAACGGCCGCTACACCGGCACGGCGGCGGGCGATCCGGACCTGACCGGCGCGATCACGATCACCGCCCGCAGCGTGATCGATACGACCGACAACATCGGCGCGGTCGACGGGCAGCTCCGCATCGACGTCTCGGGCGCTCGTGACACGCGCGTCAACTACTCGGCCGTGTACTCGGACAGCAAGATCGCCGGCCTTGCGACCGGGAACGCGCACAGCGCCGGTGCGCGGCTGGTTGCGAACCTCTCGTCCGGGTTCGACCCGAGCAGCGGGTTCCAGGGCGGGATGCTCGGCGGAGGCACGGCCGGCGGCAAGGCGGTCGAGCTCGGCCCGGCGAAGTGCGCGCCGAACAGCCCGCCGAAGCCCGAGAAGAGCGAGGCGCGCGGCACGATCGCCGCGCTGTCCATGGACTCGATCACGGTCGCAGGGCTGCAGTGCACGATCGCTTCGAACGACTCGGCGGCCGTCAACTCGAAGTACAAGATGGGCGACCGGGTCCAGATCCACTGCTCGCTCCAAAACGGTGTCAACACGCTCGATCACATCAGCGGCGCCGGGCACGGGCACGGCCACTAGCACTGGCTCGGACGGCGGGGCGGAGCGCGCCGAGGGGGGCGCTCTCCACCCCGCCGCTCCGCAAGGCGGTACATCCGCAACCGGCCGAAGTCCTTCGCAGCGGGCATGTGTCCGACGTAGTCGGCGACATGCCCGCTCTCTGCGAGCTCGAGCGCGGCCGCGAACGGCTCGGTGACGTACACCACGCCGGGGGGCGTGACCGGCTCGACCCGCGCCGTCCGGCTGACGTGGGAACCCATGAACGCTCGGACGCCGAGCACCGGGTCGTGCACCGGGATGACCGGGCCGACGTGTCCGCCGAGACGGAGCCCGAGGTCGGAGGGCAGCCCGTGTTCATCGAGATCGAGCGCGGCCATCGCCTCCTGAAGCTCGAGCGCACACGCCGCCGCGGCGACGACGTCGCTCAGGACGGCGTAGATGCCGTCGCCCCACGTGTTGCGGAAGAGGACGGACGCGCCGTATGCGTTCAGCACACGGGCGAAGGCGCCGAGCACGTGCTCGGCGAATCCCGGCAGCTGCCTGTCGTCCAGGCGCGAGAAGCCCTTCACGTCCGCGAAGAGGAGGGCGCGCACGACGCGCGCTGCTTGGCCGCCGTCCTCCGCAGCGAGCAGCGGCGGTTCGCCGGCGAACCGGCGGCCGGCCGGGGAGACGACGTGCGTCGTCCGGCCGTGCCTGCGCCACGTCGCCACGTCGACCGCGGTGCCGGCGGCACCCCGTGCCGGCGCGCCGTCCCACACCGCCAGCTGAATCGCCTCCGAATCGAGGAACCTCGCGCGGAGCAACGCCAGGCCCATCGCGAACTCCGAGCAGTACCGATAGAGCACGTCGTCCCCGAGGAACGGCCCGTCGGTCGTCTGGCTCACGTCGGTCGCAGCGGCCAGGCACGCATCGAACCTCTCCACCCACACCGGGCCGGCCACCGCCACCGACGTCTCGATGAACTCCTCGCGCGCGAAGGGAAGGACGACGTGGAGGTCGCAGCCCGCCGCCAGCAGCGCCTCGGCCCAGAGGACGTCCGCGCCGCTCGCGAGGGAGCCGTACGCGTAGGCGGGCCGCGAGCGGCCGACCTCGGCGGCGACGGCCTCGGCAAGGGCCGCCTCCTCTCCCGGGGAGCGGGGCGCCGCCCGATGCCCGCAGTAGTGGACGACACGCGGGCCGGCGAGCGGCGCGAGCACCCCGTCGTCGAGCCCCTTGAGCTCGCACACGAGGCGCAGCTGGCGGCGCGTGGTCGCCACTGCGGCGTAATCGTCCCCGTGCCCGGCGGCGGCGCGCTCGAGGGCAGCGGCCGCGCGTCTCACGTCGCCGAGCAGGAGCTGGGCCTCGGCCTCGGTCGCCCGCGCGTAGTAGCCCCTGTCGCCGCTCCGTTCGAGGACCTCGAGCACGGCGCGCGCGAGCCGCTCCGCCCCCTCGGCGTCGCCCGCCACGAGCCGAAGCGTCGCGGCGTTCACGCCGGGGTAGTAGCCGCGTGTGTCGCCGAACACCACCTCGTAGAGGGAGGCCGACCGGAGCGCCAGCCGTCGCCGGTCGGCGCCGTCGGCGGCGAGCGCCACGTCCTTGGCGATCCGGGCCTGCAGCGAGCGGACGTCCTCGTCGTCGACCTCCCCGAGCGCGTACTCCTCGAAGCGCGCCGCCGCCTGCTCGGTCGAGCCCGCGCGGGCGAGGTCGAGCACGGCGCGGTGGCGGAGTGCGACGTCCGAGGGATGCTCTTCGAGCGCGCGCTCGGCGAGATCGAAGGCGGTGAGCAGCTCACCGCGTCGTTCGGCGGCCGTCACACGGTCGAGCCATTCGGATCCCGTGGGCATCGACGGCCCGTTCAACCGGCGCCGAAGGTGCGCTTCTCCTGGGCGGTCAGCGCACGGGTCACACGATGCGTCGCCAGCGCGAGCAGCGCCTTCGGGCTCTCACAGTCCGTGCACGCGTCCCAGACGCGAATCACGTTGCCGCTGTCGGCGGTGACGATGCTCCGGCTGTCGGGGGTGAACACGATCCCGCCCGTGATCGGATCGGGGTCGTCGCGGACACGGAGCAGCCGCAGCGTCCGGGCGTCGTAGACGCGCGCGGCACGGTCGAGGCTGACCGTGGCGAGATACCTGCCGTCAGGGCTGTAGGCGACGCCGGTGACGCCGCTCGTGTCGCCGGTGAGCTGCGCGACGATCCTTCCCGTCGCGACGTCGGCGACCGTGACCGTCCCGTTCCAGGACGCCGCGGCGAGCCGTCTCGCGGCGGGGTCGAACGCGATCTGCGACAGCTCGCCCCCGATCGCGAAGGTGCGGCCGACCTGTCTTCCGGTGGCGACGTTCCAGACCGAGACCTGCCCGCAGAAGGTGCCGCCGGCGACGAGCCGGCCGTCGCCGCTGAAGGGCTGGCTGCGCCAGCCGGCGCCGCAATCGGTGGAGCCGAGGATCCGCCGCTTGCCGGTGCGCACGTCGACGAGCGCGAGCGCCGGCCGTAGCTGCGGCGGCCCGCCCCCGCGGGGCACGGATGCCTTCGCCGCCGCCGGAGGGACGCCCATCGCGAGCAGCTCGCCGTTCGGGCTGAACGCCGGCTGGCTGGTCGGCGCAGGGCCGGGCGGGATCGTCCGCACCAGCCGGCGGCGCGAGACGCTCCAGATCTGGATCGGCGAGGTCCCGACCGCCGGGGCGACTCCGGCCAGGCGCCCGTCGGCGCTCAGGAAATCCGCGTCGGCATCGGTCGTCGGCGAGATCTCGAACGGCTGCACCGGCCGGGAGCTCGCGTCCCCCCACCTCTGCACGACGATCGCCGACCGGCGCTCGATGATCGCGGTGCCGCCGGAGTCGGTGGGAGCGATCGCGTCGACGGCCCCGCCGGTCGCGAGCAGCCGCTGGCCGACGCCAGACGCGCTCCAGATCCGCGTCGTCCCGTCCGCCGAACCGGTCGCGACGAGCCCGCCGCCGGGGCTGAAGGCGACCTGGTCGATCGCCGCCGTCTGCCCGAGGTACGACGCGAGCTGCTGCCCGGTCTGCACGGAGACGAGCCCGGCCGTGCCGTCCGCGTAGCCGTACGCCAGACGGGTGCCGTCCGGGCTGAAGGCGAGCGCCGTGGACTGGACGAAGGTCACCCGGACGAGCACCCGCCGAAGCGCCAGCGTCCTCGGATCGCGAAGGACGATCCGGCCGGCGTAGCCCGCCGCCGTCTGGTCGGCGACAGCGAGGTCCTCGCCGCCCGGCGAGAACGCGACGGCCGTGGTTGCACCGTCCACGGTCCTGAGCACCCGGCCGGTCGCGACGTCCACCAGCGCCAGCCCCACCGACCCGGGCCCACTGTTGAGCCCGGCCGCCAGGCGTGTTCCGTCGGGGCTGAACGCGAGCGACCGCGCCTGGGGGTTCCCCGGATAGCTGAAGCTCCGGCGGCGACCCGTCTCGTAATTCCAGAAGACGAGCCGTCCGACCTGCGCGACCGCGAGGACCGGCGCCTTCGGATCGAACGCGACCACGATCGCTCCGTTGCTGAGCCGGGGCCCGACGGCCCTCACGGCGCCGTTGACCGGATCCAAGAGGGCGATGCCGCCCCGGCAGCAGGCGGCGAGATCACGGCCGTCCCGGCTGAATGCGACCGCTCCCCCGAACGGGTCGGGGCCGACCCGGATGCGTCTCAGCACGCGGCCCGTCGCGGGATCCGCGATCACGACCGTGCCGCCGCACAGCCCCTCGGCGAGGCGGCGGCCGTCCGGGCTGAACGCGACACCGGGGGCGGCCAGCTGCTGGACACCACAGGTCTGCGGTCCGGCGTCGGGCAGCCGGGCTCGAATCGGCGACGCGTCGAGTGCGGCGCGGAGCGCGAACGTCGCCTCCGCCGTCTCCTTCTGGTGCAGCGCGGCGACGGCGAGCAGGATCGCGCGCTCCGGATCGACGGCGACCTGCGTCTCGCTCTCGGCGGCGAGCGCCTGTGAGCGCGCCGTGTCGCGGGCGCTGATCGCCTGGCCGCGCGAGACCAGCGCGAAGACGAGCAGGCCGAGCGAGACGGCGGCGACGCCGGCGGCGATGCCGAGCAGCGTGCGCTGCCGCCGCGACGCGGCCAGCCGGCTCGCGGCGACGTACTCGCGCTGGAGCGCCGTCGGCTCGGGGTCCTTGCCGGCGGCGCCGGCGAGCCACCCTTCCGCCGCGGCCAGCTCCGAACCGCGCAAGAGGAAGCTCTTCTCCCGCCGCTCGGCGTCCCACTCGATCGACTTGAGGAGCCAGCGGGTGTGCTCGCGCGTCCACTCGAGATCGGTGTCGAGCGCCTCGAGCACCCGCTCCAGGCCGGGCTCGAACTCGGACGCCTCGGCGAATGGGATCCAGTTCCGCACGCGGATGCCTTGCGGCACCGTCTCGTCGGCGACCGCGTGGAGGAGCAGCGGCACGATCCGCTTGTTCAGCTCGAGCGCATGCTCCACCTCCTGCTCGCAGTAGTCCGAGGCGACCGAGTCGGGGCTGATCACGAACACGAAGGCGTCGCTCTGCTCGACAGCGCTTCGCAGGGCGGCAGGAAAGACCTCCGCATCGCGGATCCCCTCGACGTCGACCCAGACGTCCTTCCCGCGCTCGGTGAGGCCGTCGACGAGGCGGTTCACGAACTCGCCGTCGCGGCGCGAGTAGGAGACGAAGGCGTCCGCCATCAGGGACGCTCCACCACTCCGGCACGCTTCGCCAGGGCCGCGGGGTCGTTGAGCGTCGTCCGCCCACGGTTGAGGCTCAGCGTACCGCGCCGGCGCTCCGCCGAGAGCACGGCGTTGACAGTGGCGCGCGAGGTGCCGGCGAGCGCCGCCAGCTGCTCCTGCGTGAGGGGCACGGCGACCCCGGGGGCGGCGCCGCCGTAGGCCTCGGAGACCTCGAGCAGCCGCCGGAGGACGCGTCGCTCGGCGCTGACGTAGAAGGCCTCGCCGAGCAGCTCGTCCATCCGGCGGAGCTCTTCGGCCAGCATCAGGACGAGCACCTGGTCGACCTGCGGATACCGGCGCCGGAGCTCGTCGAAGTCGGTGCGGTAGACGGCCAGCGTCTCGGACGGCTCGAGCGCGTGGACGGTTGCCGAACGCGCCCCGCCCGAGACGAGCGCGAGCTCCCCGAAGAACGCGCCGGGGCCGCGGATCGCGAGCAGCGCGTCCTCGCCGAGCGGCGTCGTCCGGCGGACGGCGAAGCGGCCACCGGCCACGAGGTGCAGCGAGTCGGCCGGATCGAGCTGGTGGAAGACGATCTCGCCGCGCCCGAACGTCCGCCGCCGCCCGATCGCGAGCACTCGACGCGCATCCTCGGCGGGAACGCCGGCGAGGAGCTCCCACTGCATCGCCCGAGTCTACGACGAGTGTCGCGGATTTGACAGTTCTTGTGTCGGGCGCGCGAGCGACGCGAAGACCGCCCTCTCCTACCGTCGCTCACATGACCACGAAGCACCCGAACGGATCCCACGAGGCAAGGAGGAAGGTCATGTGTGCACGGCATTCAGCAAGAATCGCCCTCGTCGTCGCCTGCCTGGTCGCGCTGGCGGTCGGGACCGCCGCGGTCGGGACCGCCGCGCTCGGGCAGACGCCCGGCCAGCCGAACGCGACCCCGACCACGGCGCCGCTCTACACCCGCGTGCTCTCGGTCGGCGATCTTCCGGGATTCTGGTCGGTCGCCTGCCCGGTCGCCGTCACTTCTGCCGCGCAATGGGCGACGCACACGGCCCCGGCAGCCGAGCTCTCGAGCAACGGATTCATGAACGGCCTGCGGGAGCCGCTCCGCAGCTCGGCACCGGGAACGCGGGGCTGGAGCGTCGTGGCCCAGTTCCGGTCGGCGGCCGGCGCACAGCGCGAGGCTCGGTCGGAGCTCGATCGGGCCCGCTCTCTCGGCGGTGCGTTCTCGCAGTTCGAGGTACCCGGGATCGCCGGCGGCCACGGCTACCTGCTGCCGGGCGGGTCGAAGTCGCGGATCGCGATCGCCTTCACAGAAGGCCGCTTCCAGTACCTGCTTCAGATCACCGGCGTCGCCCGTTCGCACACGGCGGCCCTGCGCAAGCGCCTGGCCGAGGCGGCGACCACGCTCTACGGCCGGACCGTCGCGCACTGACCACTCCATCCTCGGCGCTCGAGCGAGAGGCCCACCCGGGCCTCTCGGCACGAGCGCTACTGGCTCGTGTGCCAGCCGGTCCCGGTGAAGCTGTCGTACGGCAGCTTGCCGGTGGGGGCGTGCGCGAAGGCCGGTGTCGCCCCCGAGAACGTCCAGTCGAACGACGGCCAGACGTTGCCGTCGACGCTGTAGTCCTCGGCCGCGGTCGAGAACGCCGTCGGCGCCTGGTCGAGCTCGACCGACGAGGCGAACGAGCCGTCGACCCAGATCCCCCACGTGTCCCCGGACACCTGGTCGAGCGTGAACGTGTGCGTCGAGGGAACTGTGACGTTCGCGAGCCGCTGCAGCCGGTAGCCCTGCGCGGTCGTCTGCGACTCGACGTACAGGAACGCCGATCCCGAGTCGGGGTCGAACGGGGTCGCGCCGCGCCAGATCCCGCCCTGGAGCCACCCGACCGCGTAGCAGCCGTTCGCCGTCGTGCCGTAGGCGACGGCGACGTACGCGAGCGCGTGGTCGCCCACCGCCGGGTTGGTCGGGAGCTCGTTGACCTTGACGGTCACGCTCACCGAGGTGGTCGACATCGCCTGGTTGACGACGCTGTAGCGGTAGCTCTGCGGCCCCTCCCCGCAGGTGGAGCCCGGCGGCTCCGTGGTCGTGGTCGTGGGCGGAGGGGCCGTGGTCGTGGTCGGCGCGGTCGTCGCAGGGGGCGGAGGAGGCGGCGTCGGCGCGGTCGTGGCCGGCGGCGGCTGCGTGGTCGTCGTGACGGGCGGCGTCGGTCTTGGCTTCGGGGCGGACTTCGGCTTCGGCTTTCCCGGCCGGATCACGACCTCGCAGTCGGAGGCGACGCGGTCGAGCCGGTCCGCGTGGACGACGTCGTGGCCGGCGCCGCACGAGATCCGGTCCTTGCCGGCGCCGCCCCAGATCGTGTCGTTCCCGGGACCGCCGTAGATCCGGTCGTTCCCGGGGCCGCCGTAGATCCGGTCGTTCCCGGGGCCGCCGTAGATCCGGTCGTTCCCGCGACCGCCGTACAGGGTGTCGTTCCCCTGCAGGCCGTAGATCCGGTCGCGGCCGGCCCGGCCGTAGATCGTGTCGGCGTGCTTCGTCCCGCGCAGCACGTTGGGCCCGGCTGTGCCGCGCACCGTCGCAGTGTCGGCGGCGGCGCTCCACCCGAGCCACAGCAACGCCGCCCCGAGCACGAGGATCGATCCGCGACGGGCGATGCGCCTCCCCCCGATCACCTCCCTCAGTATGGGCGCTCGAGCGGCCGGGCGATGAGTTTTCGGCCGATCGAAGGTCTGGATCTTCGACGACGTCCGTCGAGCAGAATCGGGAGAATCGCCCCACCACGACCTCGGGAGGTAGACGCGCCGTGCCGACGACTGTGCTGCTGATCGGAACCAGGAAGGGCTGCTTCGTGCTGGAGAGCGACGACCGGGCCGACTGGAGGCTGCGCGGGCCGTACTGCGAGGGATGGCCGGTCTATCACGCCGTCCTCGAGCCGGAGACGCGGACGATCTACGCTGCGGCCGCCAGCGAGTGGCACGGCTCCGCCGTCTGGCGTAGCTCCGACCTGGGCGAGACCTGGTCGCTCTCGAGCGAGGGCATCACCTACGGCGACGGCGCCCGCAAGCTGTCGAAGGTCTCGTCGCTCGCCGTCACGCCGGGCGGTCGCGTGCTGGCCGGGGTCGAGGCGCCGGGGATCTTCGAGAGCCGCGACGGCGGCGAGACGTGGAGCATGCTCTCGACGCTCGCCGGCGAGCCGGGCAGCGAGGGCTGGGACGACCCCGGGAACCAGCCGCCCGGCCACCTCGGGCTCTCCGCATTGATGGTCGACAGGGAGGCCGACTCGCGGTTCTGGGCGATCGTCCAGGGCATCGGGCTCTTCGAGACGACCGACGACGGCGCGTCGTGGACTCCTCGCAACCGCGGCCTTCGGGCCGACTGGCCGCGCGAGCACGAGGAGGTCGGGTTCTGCGTCCACAAGCTGGTGCGCTCGGCCGCCGATCCGAGCCGCATGTACCAGCAGAACCACTGCGGCATGCACAGAAGCGACGACGGCGGGGAGTCGTGGACGGAGATCACGGAGGGGCTGCCGACCGACTTCGGCTTCGCAGCGGCCGCCCACCCGCATGATCGCGACACGTTCTACGTCGTGCCGCTCGATGGGGGCCACGGCCGGTGCATGCCCGACGGAGAGGCGGCAGTCTGGCGCACGAAGGACGCCGGTTCGAGCTGGGAGCGGCTCGACAGCGGCCTCCCGCAGCACGGGGCCTACGTCGGCGTGCTGCGCGAGGGGATGGCGATCGACCCGCACGACGTGCCGGGCGTCTACTTCGGGACGAGCACCGGCCAGGTGTTCGGAAGCAGCGACGAGGGCGACAGCTGGACACAGATCGCCGGCTATCTGCCGGGGATCTCCTCGGTCGAGGTCGCCGTGCTCGACTGATGGCCGAGCTCCACCTGCCGACGACACTGACGCCGCTCTTCCCCGACCTGCCGCGCAAGCTGAACGTCGAGGCGGCGTCGGTGGACGATGCCATCTCGGAGCTCGAGGACCGGTGGCCCGGTGTGCGCGACCGGCTGTGCGAGCCCGGGCCGGTCTTGCGGATGCACATCCACGTGTACGTCGACCGCAATCGTGCCTCGCTCGACACGCCGCTTCGGCCGGGCTCGCGCGTCGACGTCGTCGCCGCGATCAGCGGCGGCTGACGTGGGTCAGCTGCGGCGGCCGAAGATCGACAGGAAGAAGAGAAAGACGTTCAGGATGTCGAGGAAGATCGAGGCCGCGAGCAGAGGCGCGACGCGGATGTCCTTCGTCCGGCGCAACCGCTGGAAGTCGACCATCGTGAAGCCGGCGAAGATCACGAGGCCGAGGATCGCGTAGATCAGCTGCCCGTTTGGGATACGGACGAAGATGGTGACGATCCCGAACACGATCAGCGCGAGCAGCGCCCAGAAGAGCATGCGTGCGAGCGGCTGCAGGTCGCGGCGCGTCGCGTAGCCGGCGGCGCCGAACCCGGCGATGAAGAGCGCGGTCGCCCCGCCGGCCTGCCAGACGGCCTGCGGGCTCGTCGCCGCGTAGTACGCGATCGTCGGCGCCGTGCCGAGCCCGACGAGGACGCCGAAGCCGAACAGCAGCCCGATCGCGAGCTGCTCGGACTTCTTGATCGCGAAGCTCATCCCGAGCAGGCAGACGAACGCGGCGATGAACCAGAGGAAGCCCGCCCCGTACGACATGTCCCGGCCGAGGTAGGCGCCGACCGCGAACAGGCCGGCCGTGACGGCGACCAGGCCCATCGTCTGGCTGAACAGGACGCGGGACTCGTCGCGTGGTACGGCAGGCTCGAGCGTGGTCTCCGGGTAGGTCATGCGGCCGAGCTTACCGCGGGCTCCGGGAGGCCGCCGCCGCCGATCCGCTGCGCGCGCACGAGCGCGCCGACCTTGGCGCCGGTGATCATCAGCTGCCGCCATCGCGAGCGTGTACACAGCGAGGGTCAGGAGGTCGAGCGCAGCCCCGCCGGTGGGCCTGGACGAGGTTGGCTCCGCGGCCGCCGTCGGCCGCACTCACGCCAGGCAAAATGTGACGCGTGCGTCGAGCCCTGGCCTGGCTGCTCGCGCTGCCGCTGATCGTCGTCGGGTCGGAGGTCGCGCACGGGATCGCCTACTGGTGGGCGTACCCGATCGCGAGCGTCAGGGACGCGATCCTCGCCCACTCGGGCCACGGCTACCTCGGGTACGCGCCGATGCTGCTCGGGTTCCTCGCGGGGCTCGAGCTGCTGGTGCTGATCGTCCTCGTCCGGGACGGCGTGTGCGGGAAGGCGGGGCGCGGGCTTCCGGCGTGGGTCTTCCTCTGGCTGCCGATCGTCGGGTTCGTCACCCAGGAGCACCTCGAGCGGCTGATCGCCACCGGGGCCTTCCCGTGGTGGACGGTCGAGGCGCCGACGTTCTGGCGCGGGATCGTGCTGCAGATCCCGCTCGGCCTGCTCGCCTACGCGGTCGCGCGTGGGCTCCGTCGGGCCGCCGAGGCGGTCGCGTCCGTGATCGCACGGCGGCGTGACGGCCAGACGGAGATCGGCCCTCACTCGCTCACGCACCCGTGGGCGGCGAGCGTCCTGCTGCTCCGGCTCGCACCGCTCGCACTCGGCGCCGCCGGCCGCGCTCCTCCGGCTCGTCCGCGCTAGCCGACCGGGCGGCGCCTCGCGAGCTCTCGCGAGCGCCGCGATCCGTACGCGTCAGAGGAGAACTCCAATGAGGAATCTGAGAACCCGGGTGGGCTGCCTGGGTGTGGCCGTCGTGGCGACGCTCGTTTTCGCCTCGTCGGCGTTTGCGCATGCGCGCGTCAGCCCACCGGTCTCGCTCGCGAAGGAGCTGCAGCTGTACAGCCTCGCGGTGCCGACCGAGAAGGCGAACCTGACGACGACAAAGATCGTCATGACGGTGCCGAAGGGCTTTGGGATCGATTCGTTCGTCCCACCTCCTCCGGGCTGGACGCAGCAACTGAAGCAGACCGGCTCGGGAGACAACGCGGTCGTCCAGCAGGTGACGTGGACGGGCGGGCACACGCCGACGGGTGAGGATTCCCTGTTCCAGTTCCTTGCACAGCCGGCTTCGGCCGGCACGTACACGTTCCAGGTCGAGCAGACCTACTCCGACGGCTCGATCGTCGACTGGTCGGGCCCGGAGTCGTCCGAGGCGCCCGCTCCGACGATCGAGGCGAAGAGCTCGATCGGAGGGGCGCAGCACGGGTACGTTGACGATCGTCGCGCTCGCGCTCGGCGCCGTCGCGCTGGTGGTCGCGATCGTCGCGCTCGTCACCCGCGGAGGGTCGAGGCAGCTCGCGTGACACTGCGGGGGCGGGTCGGATGGGTCGTCGTCCTCGCCGTGGCGGCGTTGGCCTTCGCAGGCACTGCGTCGGCGCACGCCTACCTCGTGAAGACGGTGCCGGAAGGGAGCGTCGTCCTGTCCTCCCCGCCCCCGAACGTCCAGCTCACGTTCGACGAAGCGGTCGAGCCGCGCTTCGCCACGATCTCCGTCACCGATGCGGAGGCGCACCAGCAGGCGACTGCGCCCCCGTCGCGCTCGCCCGCGAACCCTGACACGCTGGTCGTGCCGCTCGAGCCGCACATGGCCGAGGGCTGGTACCTCGTCTACTGGCGCGCGATCTCGGTCGACGGGCACCCGGTTCAGGGCGCGTTCACGTTCGCGATCGGGCCGAACGAGGGGCCGGCGCCTCAGTTCGTCGTGCCGAACATCGCCGAGACCGCGACGACGACACGGTTGCTGATCGCCCGCTGGGCGATGTTCCTCACGGTGATGGCGGCGATCGGGCTCTTCGTCCTGCGAACGGTGATCGCCCGGCCGGTGGTGCGGCGCGTCCCGGGCGCGAGCCTGCTTCCGGTGACGGTGACGTTCGTGATCGCGTCGATCCTCGGCCTGGTTTCGATCCCGGTCTTCCTCGACGTCTCGACCTCGATCGACTCGCTGCGGCCGGTGATCGATGTCGGCGCGCTCGTTCCGCTCTTCCGCGTGACGGCCTTCGGCCGTGCGTACGTCGATCTCATGATCTGTTTCGGGCTGTTCTGCGTGGCAGCGTGGATCGCGCTCTGGCTCGACCGCCCCGACCGGGAACAGCGGTCGATCGCCGAGCTCGGCGCCCTCGTTGGCGCGTTCCTCGCCGCGGGCGCCGCGCTGCTCATTCCGGGGATCGCCGGCCACGCCGCCCAGACCGCGCCCCGCGGGCTCTCGCTCCTGCTCGACTGGCTGCACCTCGTCTCCGGCTCGATCTGGCTGGGCGGGCTGATCGGGCTGCTCGTCGTCTGGTGGGCCCTCCGAGGGAGGCGTGCCGCAGGGCTCGCAGTCGTCGTGCCGCGCTTTTCGAACGTCGCGTTCGTCTCGGTGATCGTCCTCCTCGGCAGCGGGATCGGCGCCACGGTCATCCACATGCCGACGTTCGCGTCACTGTGGCAGACGTCCTACGGCAAGGCGATCCTGGTCAAGGCGACGCTGCTCGCGGTCGCGATGCTCGGCGGCGCCGTCAACCTGCTGATCACGAAGCCGCGGCTCGAGGCGGCGAAGAGCGACGCCGGCCGCAGCGCGCCGCCCGCCCGGCTGCTGCGTAACACGGTGCGCATCGAGACACTTCTGGTCGTATCGGCGCTCTTCGCGGCCGCCGTGCTCTCCAGCCTCGCTCCGCCGGCGGCGGCGCTCGCCAAGGAAGGCTCTGCGCTGGCGCATGTCGGCCCAGGAAAGGTCGCGGCGACGGTGAACCAGAACGGATATACGCTCCAGGTGCTGGTTGCGCCGAACAAGGCTGTCCAAACGAACTCTTTCGCCTTAAAGCTGACTAAGGATGGTGCGCCCGTCCGCGGCGCCGACGTTACCCTGGGGTTCGACATGCTCGACATGCAGATGCAGAACCAGGAGTACCAGCTGACCGAGACCGCCCCCGGCGTGTACTCGCATCCCGCTCCGGCGCTCGTGATGGTCGGGAACTGGGGGCTGTCCTTCAACGTCACACCGAGGAACGGCGTGCCGTTCACGGCGTTCATCGTCGACCACGCGACGAGCTGATGGGGAAGGCGGCGCGTCTCAAACAGGAGCGGCGGACGGCCACGTCGACCCGGAAGCCGCCGCCTGCGGTCCGTAAGCCCGGCGTCGGCGCCCGCAACATGCGCGTCGTCTGGATCGCGACGGGGGCACTCGTGCTCGTCGTCGCCGTCGTCGTCGTCGTCCTGGTGACGACGAGGTCGTCTCCGAAGGTCGCCGGCCCGGCTCCCGCGACGGCCAGCGACAAGAACGCCCCGGCCTCCCTCGTGAGCGCCGCGAACGCCGTCAACTTCCACCCGACCACCGAGCCCGGCGTCGGCACGCTCGAGGGCCAGCCGGCGTCGGCGGCCGAGCCGGCGCAGAACCCGAACCTGCTCGCGGTCGGCTCGACGGCGCCGAACTTCACGCTCAAGACGCCGCAGGGGCAGTCCGTCAGCCTCAGCCAGTACCGCGGCAAGGCGGTGCTGCTCGAGTTCTTCGCCACCTGGTGCCCGCACTGCAACGCGGAGGCGCCGCACCTGCGCACGATCGCGAAGTCGCCGCCGAAGGGGTCTGCGATCGTCTCCGTGAACGCCGACGGCGAGAGCGCGCCGAGCGTGTACGCGTTCCACCGCTACTACGGGCTGCCGTACCCGGCACTCGTCGATCCGAGCTCGCAGCCGGGCTCGTTCAACAGCCCCGGGGCCGCGGGGCCCGTGACGACCAAGTACCAGGTGCAGGCGTTCCCGACGTTCTACGTGATCGATCCGCAGGGCCGCATCACCTGGCGCTCCGACGGCGAGCAGCCGGATGCGCTCCTTCGCCAGGAGCTCCAGCAGGCCGCAGCCCAGTGAGGCGGTGGGCCGCCGTCGCGGGGCTCGCGATCCGCGTCGCGGCGGCCGCAATCTGGCTCGTCGCGGGTGCGGCCAAGGTCGCCGACCTGACGCACTTCCACGCGCAGGTCGAGCAGTACAAGCTGCTGCCGCACGCGCTCGAGGCACCGTTCGCGTACGCGCTGCCGTTCGCCGAGCTCTTTGTCGGCGCGTACCTGCTGATCGGGCTGCTCACGCGCTACGCGGCGATCGCCGGCTGCGCGTTGATGGTGCTCTTCCTGATCGCGCAGGCCCAGGCCTGGGCGCGCGGTCTCAGCCTCGACTGCGGCTGCTTCGGGACGCTCACGAAGGAGCAGGTCGGCTTCTGGACGATCCTGCGCGACGTCGGGCTCGGGCTGCCGTCGCTCGTGATGGCGATCTGGCCGGCGCGGCTGCTCTCGGTGGACGGCGCCCTGCTCGGGCTTCCGGACCGTTTCGCTTCGGCGGTCGTCGGCGTATTGTCGACAGGGCAAACGAGCAGGGAGGCGAAACGATGGGGCTCGCACGCGTCGTGGCGTTCGAAGGAGTCAGCAAGGACCGCGTCGAAGAGGTGAAGCGGGAGATGTCCGAGGGCGCTCCGCCCGAGGGCGTTCCGGCCACGGAGCTCATCCTGCTGCACGATCCCGAGGCCGACCGGTCTCTGGCGATCCTGTTCTTCGACAACGAAGAGGACTACCGCAAGGGGGACGAGGCGCTGAATGCGATGCCCACCGGCGACACGCCGGGCCGGCGCACGTCGGTCACGCGGTACGAGGTGGAGCTCCGCAGGTCCGTCTGACGGCGCTCAGGGCCGGCGGCCGAAGAGCCGCGCGAAGTTGATCGTCCAGCCCCAGCCGTACGACTTGGGGACGAACAGCCGAGGGGACGACGGGTCCCAGAACCGGCTCCCGGCACGGTCGAGGGTCGGTCGGCGCCAGTCGTACGGGGCACCGAGGAACTTGCCGGTCCGCATGCGGCCAGGGTAGCCCGGGGGCTCCCACTACCGGATCAGTCGCCCGGGGGCCGAAGCACGAACTGGTGCGCGGGCCCGAGGGCGGGAACGAGCGGGTGGTCTCGTTCCTCGAGCCAGGCCGCCAGTGCGGCCTCGACCTCGTGCCGCAGGCGCACGTCCGGGTCCGCCGCGTAGCGGACGTCGAGTGTGCAGTGGTCCTCCTCGGTCCTCACGGTGGCCGAGAGACCGCGTGCCGTGAGGAGCTCGACGAGGCCGGCGGCGTCGCAGGAACCGGGGAGCTCGACGTGGACAGGTTCGGACATGGGACAGACCTCTATGGGATCGGTGTGATCGCACCGTTGCCGGTGACGACCGTCAGAGCGTGCTTCGGGCTGCCGCCGTAGTTGATCGCGCCGCTGCCCGAGACCTGCGCGTTCAGGGTGTTGGTGGCTGTCACATTGATCACTCCGGAGCCGCTCACGCCGGCGTGGACGTCGCGAGCCCGCACACGCTGGAGCTCCGCCGTGCCGGAGCCCGCGATCCTCACGTCGAGCGTGCCGGCGGTTCCGGCCGCGCGGAGGACACCACTGCCGGGAAGCAACACCGCGAGCCGCGGCGTCTCGACACCGCTCACGTCGACGGTGCCCGAGCCGCTCAAGATCAACGCATCGAGGGAGGGCGTCGTCACCGAGACGCTCATCGGTGACCGCACCGTAAAACCGCCACCGCGGTCCCCGATCACCAACCGCCCGTGACGGACGGTGGTGGTGACCCTGTCGACGAGGTTGTCGTCCGCTCGCACGACCACGGCTTGCGGCCGCCCGACCCGGATCGTCACGATGTTGCTGCCGACGAGCTCGACCTTGGTGAACGCCGCGACCGTGCGCGTCTGGCTGATTGCCGTGCCGGAGCCCACCGTGAGACCCGAGCTCGACGAGCCGAGCTCATAGTGGCGGACGAGCAGGAAGGCGATGACAACCACCGCCGCGGTCAGCGTCAGCGCGAACGCGAGCAGCCCCGGGGGCGTCGCACGGCGACGATGGGCGGGTGTAGGGGTCGGCGCAACCGCCACTGCTCTTCCTTTCGCGGCTCGGGGCCTACGGCGTCAATCGAGGGGTTTCCAGAGCCGATCGTGTGGATGACGGTAGTGGACGTGCGTAAACGGCCTGACCACGGCGTAGAGCGCCACGGCCACGACGGAGACGACGAACACCAGGACGACGACCTCGCTGATCATCTCGAGCCTCCTTTGGTTCCGTCTGTCGATCGTGCTCCCGATCACAAGCCGTGCCATCCGTGCCGAGACGGATGCGGATGCGGGTTACTGCGCACCGCGGGGTCGGTAGGGTCGAAGCGAAGCGATGGCACAGGTGCCCGCGAGCTCCGAGCTCGAAGCCGATGCCCCGATCCGGACGGTCGGGCTCTCGAAGGTCTACCGCGGCCGGAGCGGCCCGCTCAGGGCGGTCGACGGCCTCGACCTCGAGATCGGGCGGGGCGAGTTCTTCGGCCTGCTCGGCCCCAACGGCGCGGGCAAGTCGACGACGATCGGGATGCTGACGACGACGGTCGTGCCGACCTCCGGCCGTGCGTTCATCGACGGAATCGACGTCGAGCGCCATCCTGCCGCGGCCAAGCGCCGGCTCGGATTCGTCTCGCAGACGAACACGCTCGACCGGCAGCTCACGGTCCGCGAGAACCTCTATTACCACGGCCGCTTCTTCGGCGTCTCGCGCGGCGAGGCCGGGCGGCGCAGCGACGAGCTGCTCGCGCGGTTCTCGCTCTCCGAACGGGCCGACTCGATGGTGTTCGAGCTCTCGGGCGGGCTGGCGCAGCGCCTGATGATCGCGCGTGCGCTGGTCCACCGGCCCGAGATCCTGTTCCTCGACGAGCCGACGTCGGGCATCGATCCGCAGACCCGCATCAACCTGTGGGGGATCCTGCGGGACCTGCACGCGTCCGGCCAGACGATCCTGCTGACGACGCACTACATGGAGGAGGCGGACGCGCTCTGCGAGCGGATCGCGATCCTCGACCACGGCCACATGCTCGCGCTCGGGAGCCCGGCCGAGCTGAAGGCCGACTACGGCGCCGAGACGGTGATCTCCGTGACCGTCGACGGCGACGGCGCGCGACTCCTCGAGGAGGCCGAGCGGCTCGAGTGCGTGCGGCGCGCCGAGGCGAACGGCTCGACCGTGCGCGTGTTCGCGAACCCGCCGGAAGGCGTCCTGGTCGAGCTGATCGAGCGCGCGCACGCGGTCGGCCTGGAGGTTCGCGACGCGAGCAGCCAGCCGCCGAGCCTCGAGACGGTCTTTCTGTCGCTCACCGGCCGCGAGTACCGCGAGTGACCGAGGCCGTCACTCCGCTCACCGCCGAGCCCCGTCCGCGGCTGCATCAGCTCGAGACCTTCACGGCGATGCTGGCCCGCGACCTGCGTGTGCTCCGCCGGCAGTTCGGCCAGTTCCTGCTCCGGACGATCATGCAGCCGCTCCTGTTCGTGTTCGTGTTCGCGTACGTCTTCCCGAAGATCGGGCAGGGCTTCTCGGGCGGCCACGCGGCGTCGTTCACGACGATCCTCGTTCCGGGCCTGATCGCGGTGTCGATCAACTTCCAGGGCATCCAGTCGGTCGCGATCCCGCTCGTGCAGGAGTTCAGCGTCAGCAAGGAGATCGAGGACCGCGTGCTCGCACCGGTGCCCGTGTGGGCGGTCGCGCTCGAGAAGATCGTCGCGGGCGCGATCCAGGCGATCATCGCCGCCCTGGTCGTCTTCCCGATCGTCGACCTCGTGCACGCCAGGGGCGCGGCCCCGGTGATCCACGTACACAGCTGGCCGCTGTTCGTGTTCGCGCTCGTCTTCTCGTCGCTGCTCGCCGCCTCGGGCGGGCTGCTGATCGGGACGCTGATCGAGCCGAGGAAGATCACGCTTCTGTTCAGCGTGATCGTGCTGCCGATCACGTTCCTCGGCTGTGTCTACTACCCCTGGGCGACGCTCTCGCCGATCCCGTGGCTCAAGTACCTGGTGCTGCTGAACCCGCTCGTCTACATGACAGAGGCGCTGCGGGCGAGCCTGACCCCGCAGCTCCCCCACATGCCGGTGTGGGCGTTCAGCCTGGCGCTGGTCGGCGGCAGCCTGGGCCTCGGCCTGTTCGCGCTGCGGACCTTCCATCGCCGCGTGGTCACCTAGAGACCGGTGCTGCTGCGCCTGCTCGGCGACCTGGCCGTCCGCGCACCGCGGCGGGTGGTCGCAGCGGCGCTCGCGTTCGCGCTCGTCGCCGCCGCCTTCGGCCACGACGCGCCGCGCCTGCTCGGCCGGGGCTCGAACGACTTCGTAGCGCACGGGAGCGAGAGCCTGCGCGCCGAGCGCGCGGTCGAGACCGCATCGGGCCTCTCGGCGACACCCGAGCTGCTGGCGCTCGTGTCGCGTCCAACCGACGCCAGGCTCCGCGCGGTGGCAGCCGCGATCCGATCCGAACCGGCGTTTCCGGTGCTGGCAGCTCCGCTCCGCTCCCGCGATCGCAGCGAGGTCCTGCTCGCCGCCTACGCGAGCGCCGGCGTCTCGCAGCAGGTCTGGCGAGCCGCGGCGCAGCGAGTCGACCGGCGCCTCGCGACGATCGACGGCGTCGTGACGGGCGGAACCGCCCTGGCGACGACCCAGGTCAACCGCCAGGTGCGACGCGACCTGACCTTCGCCGAGGAGCTTGCGTTCCCGCTGCTGCTCGTGCTCGGACTCTGGGTCTTCCGCGGCCTGGTCGCGGCACTCCTGCCGCTGGTCTGCGGCGCGCTGACGATCCTCGGCGGCCTGCTCGTGCTCCGGGCTCTCGACGTCGCGATGCCCGTCTCGAGCTACGCCCTCAACATCGTCACGGGGATCGGGCTCGGGCTCGGCATCGACTACAGCCTTCTCCTCGTCTCCCGCTACCGGGAGGAGCTCGCCCGGCTCGGCCCGGGCTCCGACGCCGTCAGGCGGACGATCGCGACAGCCGGCAGGACCGTCGCCTTCAGCTCGGTGACGGTCGCCGCCGCGATCGCGACGCTCGTCCTGTTCCCGCTCGGCTTCCTTCGTTCGATGGGCATCGCCGGAGGCCTGGTCGCACCGCTTGCGGGCCTGATCTCGCTCACCGTCCTTCCCGCGCTCTTCGTGCTGCTCGGCGAGCGGGTGAACTCGCTCTCCCCCCGTCGCTGGCGCCGCGCGGCCGAGCAGGCGGCGCGCGGCGAGCGCGGCGCGTGGTACCGGCTCGCGCACGCACTCATGCGCCGCCCGGTGCCCGTGGCGATCGGGGCGACCGTGCTCCTTCTCGTCCTCGCAGTGCCGTTCCTTTCGATCAGGTTCACGGGCGTCGACGCCACGGTGCTCCCGCCCGGGACGTCCTCGCGGATCGTCGACACGGCGCTCCGACGCGACTTTCCGCGGACGGCGGTGAGCCCCGTCTACGCCGTCGTCACCGGGACGGCGGCGGAGGCCCGCGCCTATGCAGCCGCCGTCCGCGCGCCGCTGGTGCTGCCGCCGCAGCGACTCGGGCCGGGGACATGGGAGGTGCGCGCGTCCTCGGGCAGATCGTTTCTCGACCCGGCCTCGCAGCGCCTCGTCCTCCAGATGCGCTCCCTGCCCGGACGGGCGCTCGTGGGCGGCGCCACGGCCCAGTACCTCGACCAGCGACACGTGATCGGCTCGTTCCTGCCGGCCGCGGCGGCGCTGCTGGCGGTTGTCACCTTCGTCTTGCTCTGGGCGGCCACGCGGTCGCTCGTGCTGCCGCTGAAGGCGCTCGCGATGAACGTGCTGACCCTGTCGGCGACCTTCGGCATCCTCGTCTTCGTCTTCCAGGACGGCCGCCTGGAGGGGCCGCTCGACTACCGCAGTCAGGGCGCGATCGAGCTGACGCAGCCGGTCATCCTCTTCGCCGTGGCCTTCGGGCTCGCGACCGACTACGGCGTGTTCCTGCTCACGCGCATCAAGGAGGCCTGGGACGGCGGGCTCCCGAACCGGGAGGCGGTCGCGGTCGGCCTCGAGCGCACCGGACGCATCATCACCGCAGCCGCACTGCTCTTCTGCATCGCTGTCGGAGCCTTCGCGACCTCCCGGGTGATCGTCGTCAAGGAGGTCGGGGTCGGGATTGCACTCGCGGTCCTGATCGACGCGACGATCGTCCGCGCGCTGCTCGTCCCCTCGCTGATGGCGATTCTCGGACGCTGGAACTGGTGGCCGTCCGCACCCCCGCGCCGGCCGGGCGCGTCGGCGGGTCGAGACGAGGCGCCTGCGCAGACCCTCGGCGCTACGGGATCGTGACGTCCTGGAGCACGACCGGGGCGTGCACCGTGTAGTCGAGCTCGTCGGACTGCTCGACACCGGTCGGCGTGATCACGTCCATCGCCTTCGGAACCGTGGCCGGGTCGGCGGTGCAGTGCGGGTCGGTGGAGGCGGTCGCGCACACGCCGAACTGGTAGGGCTGCGGCGTCGCCGCGAACCCGCGGGCCTGGTCGGGCGAGAACCCGTCCTGGCCGGTGAGCACCACCGTGAACCCCCAGCCCGAGCCGGGCGTGCCGAGCACCGACTTCGGGACGCTGAAGGTGATGTAGCGCGAGATCGCGTTGGCGTGGATGTCGACGGTGCCGACCGTGTTTCCAGCCGCGTCAACGAAGCGCTGCCCGAATCCCTGCACCTCGATCAGGTGGTTCCACGCCGATCCGGCAGCGATCTCGTAGTTGCGCTGGGGGAACGACGCCGCCGTCGACGTCACCGAGGCGGCCGGGTCGTGCACGTAGACGTCGACGAGCTGCGCCCCGAGCGGGCTGCCGAAGGTCGGCGAGAGGTCGCGCGTCTGCACGCGGAAGACGACGTCGGAGCCGCTGTCGATCACCTGGAAGCGCGTGAGGTCGAACGCGCCGGCGTGGAAGTCGCCCGAGGTCGGGTAGGCGTAGTTGCCGGGGCCGTTGTCGTCCCCGGTCGGGTCGGTGACGTCGAGGAGGACGGTGCCCGGGACGAAGTCGAACACGACCGTCCGCGTCGCGTGCGCCGTACCGCCGCCCGGACTGACGGCGACGACGTTGATCACGATCGTGCCGCCGGTGATCGGCAGGTCGAGCGACCAGCTGCCGTCCGCCGCGACCGTGGTCGACGCCGAGGTCGTGGCCGAGTTGGCGTCGGTGTTGGTCGCGGTCGCGTAGACCGTGTTGCCCGGCGTCGAGGTGCCCGAGACCGTGACCGGTGAGCCGTCGACGGCCGACAGATCGGCGGGGGCGGTCACGGTCAACGCGGTCGTGCCCTGCGTGTGCGCGACGTAGCGGTCGAAGGTGCGGGCGGGCCGGTCGAGCAGGCGGCCGGCGTGGATGTCGCGGACGAGACGGACGAACGAGGCCGCCGACCACGTGAGCGGCGATGCAGAGCCGGCCGCCTTTCCGTTCTGGAAGCCGATCGAGGCCGTCGTCGGGTCGGTTCCGAACGGCGAGGCCGCCAGATCGGGCAGCTCCCAGTCCTGCTCGGGAATGAGGCCGACGCCCGATGCGAATTGCGTCATCGATCCGGCCAGCTCGGATGCCGCCGCGGTCTGGCCCGTCTGCAGATCCTGTTCGCCTCGCTCGGCGGTGAGCGCCGGCCACAGGTGCCCCGTCCCCTGGCCGGTCGGCGCCCACGGGTGGCCGTCGGCTGCGCCGTCGCCGTACCCGTCGCCGTTGTAGCGGTGCCAGCCGGGGCCGCTCGCGGTCGACGTCTCGATCGTCGCGTCGACCACGGGCAGCGACTGCAGGATGTCGGGGTCGGAGGCGGAGAGCTCGCCCAGGCGCGCGAGCTCGAGGAAGCCGGCGTCGATCACGGAGCGCTGGTCGAGCGTCGGGCCGCCGTTGCCGACGTTGTAGGAGATCGCGGCGTTCGGATCGCCGGTCTTGGAGAGCCGGATGAAGTATGGATGCGGGGCGAGCGGTCCGTTCGTCGTCACCGTCCACCCCTTGACCGAGCGCTGCCAGTCGTCGGCGACGCCGCGCCAGACGGCGGCGTCGACCGCGTCGCCGTTGACGTCGGCGATGTGCGCGGCGGCGACCAGACCGGCGATCTCGGCGGCAATGGTCGACGGCGAGTAGCCGTCCTGCTCCTCCCAGCGCTCGACGCCGAAGGCCGGCCCGTGCGCGGCGATGAAGTCCGCCGCCGGCTTGATGTGGCCGGTGAAGAGCGAGGATCCGGTCATGCCCAGCTCGTCCGCCATGAGGATCGGGTATGCGGTCTCGTCGAGCTGCGTCCCGAACGAGTCGGGCGCCGTCTTGCCGTTCACGAGGCTGTTGCGCGGCATCGAGCCGTCCGCGAGCTGCTGCCGCTGGAAGAGGAAGGTCACGGCGTCGCGCGCGGTCGCGACGTCACCGTCGGCCATCAGGCCCGTCCACGCCTCGTAGAGGTCGCGGGCGAACACCTCGCGGTACGAGCCGAAGTACGTGTTGCTCGGATCGCCCGCCGAGACGGCCTGCCCCCACGGCGAGGCGAGGCTCGCGACGATCGCGCCCGGGAACGTCTTGTCCTCCGAGGCCTTGATCACGTTCGCGCTGACGTCGTACTCGCCCTCGAACCGCGAGGGGGGTGACGCAAGCGAGCGGTCGTACGCCGACCAGCCGCGCTCGTAGCCCTTCTTCTGCTGGGCGAAGTTGGCCTTGAGCGAGCGCTCGGCCGTCGCGACCGCCTCGGCCTGCGTCGCACCGAAGCCGAGCGTGACACGGAAGTCCTTGCCGTTCTTCGCGTCGACCTGTCCGGTCTGGACGACGTTGCCGTTCGCGGCGTCGGTGGTCAGGGAGGTGAGGGCGTGGCTCGCATCGAGCTGCACCAGGCCGTCGCTCGGCTCGCCGACGAAGCCGGACTCGGCCTGGGTGATCGGGCCGTCGAGCGCGACGTAGACCGGCTGCGCGTAGTCCCGGTTGGCGGCGTTCGTCGCCGTGTTCGTGTCGTCGGCGACGAGCACGGCGTGGCCGGTCGAGGTGTCGATCGTCGCCGAATCGGGGCCGCCGTTGCCGGCCCCGCCGCCGCCGTTGCCGTTGACCGTCGGGTCGAAGCGCAGGTAGAGGGCGAGCGGCGGACCCTTCTTGACGAGGCTCTTGAGCGTGATGTCGAGCACGACCGCGCTGCGGTCCGGGTCGGTGAGATAGTCGGTGACGATCTGGTACAGCCCGCTCTTCGCCTTCTCGGTGACCCGGCACTCCATCCCACTCTGGTCGAGCGCCTGCACCGTGTAGGTCATGTCGCGCGACTGCAGGTCGGTGAAGGTGGCTCCGTCCGTGACGACGTACTGCAGGGTCTCGACGTTCGTGTTGTCGATCGTCGGGTAGTAGACGTCGCTGAGCAGCCCGCCCGCGACCGTGTACCAGACCTTCGAGGTCGTGTTGCGGGCGGTGCCGAGACAGTCCTTGCGGGCCAGGTCGAAGTGCGAGAGCGCACCGGGGCCGTCCGTCGCCGAGCTCGTCGCCCGTGCCGCCGCGCCTCCGCCGAAGCCGAGCAGCACGATCGCGCCTGCAACTGCGCCGAGGGCGAGCCCCCGCCTCCCCATGCGGGCCAGCCTAACCGCTCGATTCCCGCTGTCAACACCACGTCAGCCGGCTTTCGATCGATGGGCGGTGCAGGGCTCGAACCTGCGACCCCCTGCTTGTAAGGCAGGTGCTCTCCCAGCTGAGCTAACCGCCCGGACGCGAAACGGTACCCGCCGGGCGAACCCGACTTGAACGTCAGACGGATCTCCTTTGCAATATCGGTCCCAGTACGTCAGGATCGTCCTGCACTTTGCGGAGTCCACCAGGAACCCCGCACGTTGCGGAGTCCAACCGAGGGGAGAGGAGCATCTAATGAATGCCGTGCGCCTGCGCATCGCAGCCGCGATCATTGGCATGTTCGCCGTTGGAGTGATCGTCGTCGGGACGGCCGGAGCCGGGAACTCGCCGTCGCGGACGACCCTCCTCGGCAGCCGTCCCGCGTGGGTACCCCACGTCGCACGGACGGCCATCGTTCCGAGCAGCCAGCACGTCGACGCTCGCGTCTGGCTCGCACCGAACAACTCGGCGCAACTCACGAGCCTCGCGCAGGCGGTGAGCGACCCGTCGAGCGCTCAGTACCGGCAGTACCTCACGCCTGCCCAGTACGACGCACAGTTCGCGCCGACGTCGGACCAGGTGGCCGCCGTCAAACAATGGCTGACGGGAGCCGGGCTCACCGTCGTCACCGTCGGCCCCGACAACCACTACGTCGGCGTCACCGGCTCCGCGGCCGCGATCAACGCGGCATTCGGGACCCAACTCGCCCTCTACAAGGTCAACGGGACCGACCAGCAGGCACCGTCGACGGACCTGACGGTCCCGAGCACGGTTGCCTCGTCGATCCTCGCGGTCACGGGGCTGTCGCCGTTCGGGCACGCGACGAAGCCGGCCGACTTCGGAGCCCCGCCGGCATTCGTGAACGCGACGCCGTGCTCCAGCTACTACGGACAGCAGGCCGCCTCGACGCTGCCGCAGTTCATGGCGCAGACGATCCCCTACGCCGTCTGCGGGTACACCCCGTCGCAGCTCCGCTCGGCCTACGGCATCAAGGGCGGTATCTCGTTCGGTCAGGGCCTCGGCTTCGGCCTCGGTCTCGGCACCACCGTCGCGATCACCGATGCCTATGACGCGAGCACTCTTGCCTTTGACGCGAACAACTACGCCGTCCGCCACGGCGACAGGGCGTTCGGCCGCTTCCAGTTCCGGGACCTCAGCGTTGCCGAGGATGCCTCGACCGCCGACGCATGCGGTGGCAACGGCTGGTACGGAGAGCAGACGCTCGACATCGAGGCCGTCCATGGGATGGCACCGAACGCGAACGTCCTCTACTACGGAGCCGCCAGCTGCTACGACGACGACCTGCTCGCGTCGCTGGCTCGGATCGTCAACGACGACGCCGCGTCGATCGTCACGAACTCGTGGGGCGAGCCGACGTTCTACGTCGTCGACGGCGTCACCTACCCGAACATCGACTCAGGCCTGATCGCCGCGTACGAGTCGGTGTTCAAGCAGGGCGCGCTCGAGGGCATCGGCTTCAACTTCTCCTCGGGTGACGGCGGAGACGAGTACGACGCGTACGGCATCGCGCATCCCGACTGGCCCACCGAGGATCCGTGGGTGACGTCGGTCGGCGGGACGGCACTCGCGGTCGGCCAGGACGGCACACGGCAGTTCGAGACCGGCTGGGGCACGGAGAAGTACGGCCTGAACAGCGCCGGCTCGGCCTGGACGCTGACGGTTCCGTTCCTCTACGGCGCCGGCGGCGGCTTCGTCAACAACACGCTGATGAGCTCGCTGGTCGGCACGACGTTGCCGGAGCCTTCGTACCAGGCGAACGCGGGAGTCGCCTCTCCGACCGGCGGCCGCGCAGTCCCGGACGTCGGGATGGACGCAGATCCGACGACCGGCATGCTGGTCGGTGAGACCCAGAACTTCCCGGCCGCGAGCGTATTCGGGCCGGCGGGGGTGCACTACGGCGAGTACCGCATCGGCGGAACGAGCCTCGCATCGCCGCTCTTCGCAGGTGCGGAGGCGGTCGCGCAGGGCATCGGCCGTCGGATCGGCTTCGCCAATCCGCGCATCTACTCGCTCGCGCACACGGGCGTCTTCTACGACGTCACGCCGCAGGGCGATCCGGGCAACGTTCGCTCGGATTTCGTCAACGGCGTCAACGCGAGCAACGGAGTCGTGTACTCGGTGCGCTCGTTCGACCAGGACTCGTCGCTGACGACGGGCACCGGCTGGGACGACGTCACGGGCCTCGGTAGCGTCACGTCGAGCTACATCGCGGCCATGTCCCACTAGCGAACGATCAGCGATCTCGGGGTGTGCCCGCCGCCGGGCGGGCACACCCCGATCGCTAACCCCAGCGGGATTCGAAGCCCCCGCTAACGCCCATCTTCGGCGCCGCGGTGCGCACCCGGTACGCACCATGCGAGCGCTAGCGGCCCGAATCAACCGGGCGCCGGTCCAGTCGCGTCGCGCCTCCCCGGGCGGGCAGCACAGTGGTTCACTCAAGGGACGCCGTGACGGCCGAGGGCTTAGCTACCGGAGCGAGGCTGACTATCAGCATCGACACAGAGGGCTGCCTCGAGCCGACGTGCGTCCTCGTGAGGTGTGTCTTCCCAGTCGACCAGCGACTTCATCTGCCGAACGTTCAACCTCGCGTCGCCCCGGTGCCAGGCCTCCAGCAGCTCACGGAGTTGACGGTCCCGATAGTCATTCATCTCTACGCCCCTTTGGTTGCCGCCGGCTCCCCCTCGCGGCGTGACTGGTCCAAACGGTAGGGCGAGGGTCGCGGGCCGGCGACCCCAACTGAAGGTGAGTCGTCATCCCCAAGGTCGGGTGACCGGCCGACCGCCACGACGACCTCCCCCTTCCAGATTGACGACTTGACATACACGACTTCGATTGCGTATAATTTCGCCTGCACGTCACTGGTTGTTCCCGGTATTCACCTATTCCCAAAGGGGGTATCGATGTCAGCCACAGCCGCCTCACCCGATCCCTTGGGCGTCCATGCAGGCCAGTCGATCCGCCGGCTGGCAAACCGCGCGGTGCGTGACAGCGCCGCAGAGCTCCGAGTCCCATTCCACGAGCGCGTGGACTTCATGTGCGAGTGCGGCGACCTCAGGTGCAAAGAAGTGGTCAGCCTGAGGCTCCACGACTTCGACCGGTTTAGCGAACCCGGCTCGATCACCGCCCACTCGTAGCCGCTTCCGCGCCGGCTCTCATGGGAAACCAGCCGGCGGCCGATGACAGCTCACCCAACGAAAGAAGGCTCACCGATGGAACCACTGGACGCAGCGGCCAGATCAACCCACATCGCTGTCAGCGAAACCGCTGCCCGTCTCGCCCACATACTCGGCCTCGTCGAACTGACCGAGAGCGACGGATACGTGATCTCTGACAAGGGTCTCCAAGCGCTTCTCGACTATTCGCAGACGGCCGAGTCGCAGTAACACCGACGTACGAAACGTCAGCGAATCGCCGCGAGCCTCAGAGCACGGGCCTCCCGGCGAGGGAGTGGGGAATCCAGGGCCGAGGCGCGGCGAAGCTCGATGCGCCGCCAATGGCCCCCTTCGCGTCGGGAACACTCAAGGTGGAAGAACGCCGGCGCCTGGGCCCCGGACCAGGGGGAGGAGACGTGATCCGGAGCCTGGGCGCGCGCGTGCGACCACTGGGTGTGGCTTCGGCCAGCCACGAGTCGACCATAACCCGCGAGGTGTCGCATGTCGACCGTGTGCGCGAGGAAGTAAGGAGAGCCGCCCCGCGGGCCGCCGCCGGGCGACTCTCCTGCGAACCGGGAACGACGCGCCAGGCCTCCCCACCGTGGCTGCGTCTGCGTACCCCTCACGTCACTTTGTAGCCGTTGGAACACCGGCCGTGCTCGATACGCCCGGGTAGGGTTTGTCGGCCGGGGGGTTAGCTCGGGGTAGCACGCTCCATCAGCCTTCCCGCGCGAATCGTCCTCGCCATGTTCCTGGACTCGTCGCGGTACCAGACTCCATTCTCGAACTCGATCGCCGGATAGAGCTTCTGCCCCGTGCGCTCGAGGATCTCCACGCGCTTGCTCGGCCGCGAGGGTCCGGCAGCCAGTTCGTACTCGATGTTCATCTCCTTCAGGGCCTTCTCGACTCTCCAGCACGCCCCAGTCTTCAGCCATTCGAGCTTGCATCTATGGAGCTTGACGGCCACTCGGCCTCCTTCAGATGGACCCCGACCGACCATACGCTCCTCGCGCAGGCTGCCTGCTGCTTCTTCCCTGCAGCTTTTGGTAGCGGCTTGACGCCCCTTGAAGGCGACTGCCGATATACCCCCAGCGGGATTCGAACCCGCGCTACCGGCGTGAAAGGCCGGCGTCCTAGGCCACTAGACGATGGGGGCCCGCCCAAGCCCGGAGGTTAGCGCTACCCGGTCTGGCCGCAGATCCGGGCGAAGCCGCATCTACCGCTCGCTCGGGTTCGAGGAAAACGAAGGAGCAATGAGCAAGGCCGTCTGAGCCGCGACGATCGACGGATCTCGAGGAGCGGGAGGTTTCCTCGTCACGTCATCGGTGATCTTCTGTCGTAGGAGGAGGCCGGAATGTTCGTACGCGACGCCGATGGCATCTACTTTCGACTCTGGCTCGGGCCGAGAATGTGGCTGCTCATCGGCCGCTGGCGCAAGCGCCGTTGAGCAGCCTCGCCTGCGTCATCACGGAACGCCCGCCGACGTCACGGCGACTCGACCCATACTTCCGGGGTGCACGACCCGACATGAGCGCGTACGACCGGAGCTTCTGGGACGAGCGCTGGTCGCAGGCGCTGCGTGAGCACGGAGATCGTGTGGCACGGCGGCCCCCGAACGCCCATCTGGTTGCGGGCGTCGGCAACCTGCGTCCCGGGCGTGCGCTCGATGGGGGCTGCGGCCACGGATCCGACGCGCTCTGGCTCGCTGCGCGCGGATGGCAGGTCACCGCGGTCGACTTCGCTCCGACCGCCCTGGCGTATGGCCGGTCGACGGCCGAGGGAATGGGACCGGACGTCGCCGAGCGCATCGACTGGCTCGAGGCCGATCTTGCGACCTGGACGCCACGACGGGACGGGTACGACCTCGTGCTCTGCCTGTACGTCCACGTAGCCGGGTCGGTCGAGGAGATGGTGCAGCGGATGGCAACGGCGGTCGCCCGCGGCGGGACGCTGTTCCTGGTTGGCCATCGCCCGATCGACCCCGCCACCGGAGCCGCGACGGCCGCCGCCGGGCAGCAGCAGGTCTCGGTCGAGGCAGCACTCGCCGCCCTCGATCCGCACCGGTGGGAGCTCGTCGTCGCCGACGACCGCCCGCGGCCGATCGCGGGTACGGGCGTCGATGCGGTGATCCGGGCGCGACGCCGCTCCTGACTGCGCGGCGGCCCAGTGGCTATCGTCGGCCGGTGCACGAGTGGCAGAGCCCGGACGCTGCCGCAGCCTGGGATGCCGCCGGCGGAACAGGGCTTCCGACTCGGGCAGCGCAGCAGGCGTTGCTGCTCGCGCTGCTCGAGGCGTCGCAGATCGGCGACGGAGCCGTCCTCGACCTTGGAGTCGGCTCCGGCCTCGTGGCGGAGGCGGTGCTGGACCGGTTGTCTCGAGCGACGCTGGTGGGCGTCGACTTCTCGGCGTCGATGCTCGACCTCGCCCGGAGTCGACTCCGGCGTTTCGGCTCCCGCGTTCACCTCCTGAACGGCGACCTCTCCAGACCCGAGGAGATCGAACTCCCGCGACTTCGCTACAGGGCGGCCTTCTCGATCCAGACCCTTCACCACCTGGAGGACGGGGAGAAGGCGGCGGCGTTCACGTGGATGTCTGGGCTCGTGGACCCGGGAGGTCTGATCGTCGTCATCGACCGGGTCGAGGTCGAGGAGGCGCTGTTCGAGGACTGGCAGGCCGCCTGGCGGCTCATCGACCCGGCCGCGTCGGGCACCTACGCCGATCACGTCGCCGAGCTCGCCGAGGCGGGCGATCGTCCGGCGAGGCTCGAGGATCAGATCGAGTGGATGAAATCGGCCGGCCTCGCCGCCTGCTGCCTTCACCTGTACGGCAACCGAGCGATGCTCGTAGGCCGCAAGACCCGCTAGAGCGACCTCTACGCAGTTACCGTGTTACCGCGCCACGCTCTGCCCGCCGTTGCCCCAGAGGGTCAGCAGGCGGCGGAGCTCGATGATCGGCTCGAGGTGGTCGTTGCGTGCGACGACCCGCATTGCCTGCGTCGCGACCGCCCCGACACCGGCACGGACCCACGGCGTCACCGCCCCGATCGCGAGGTACTTGGACTGAGCGGCACACCCCACTTCGCCGGTACTGCGATCAGCGGCGACGATCGAGAACGTCCCGGCGTAGAGCGTCACGAGGCGACGCTACCCCTTCGAGCACGACGCACCTAGAGTCCAAGCATCGCGATGATCGGTTTCCGCGTGCTGGCGCTCGGCATCGTGACGGCGACCTGCCTCGCCCTGGCCGGTGAGTCGGCGGGGGACCGGGCCCGCGCCTCGTGCCCGATGAGCCACGTCCACTACGCCCCGTTCGCCGGCGAGCCGACTTCTCTCAAGCCTCTCCCCTGGACGTCGACCGCGCCCGGAGCGAAGTTCAAGGCGTACCTGTTCTTCTATCCCAACACGTCCTGGGGCAGACAGCACCTGCTCGGCGCACGCATCTTCACGATCCGGAAGCCGCGCGACATCAACCCCAAGGTGCTGTGGTCGACGCGGGTGCACGGGTACAACCTCAAGCTCCGCATGACCGGGCGGCGACTCGATGCGCCGGGCTCGTTCGCCAAGACCTACAACGGCTTCGGAGATTACCCCAGCTATGTCGAGATCCCGGCGCCCGGCTGCTGGCGCATCACCGTCACCACCGGCTCGGTCTCGGGCAGCCTCGTCTTCTCGGCAACCGACTGAGCAGTCGCCGCTCGCCGTCGACCTGATCTGATGCGGGTGTGCAGCTGCACGGTGTGGTGCTCGTCGAAGGCGCCAGCGATCGACGCGCCGTCGAGGCACTGGCGCGTCGCCGAGGCCGGGATCTCCGCGCCGAGAGGGTCGCCGTCCTGGCGATGGGCGGCTACGGGAACCTGCCGCGCGTCCTCGCGAAGCACCGAGAAATCCGGCGGGCAGGGCTCTACGACGCCGGGGAGGAGCGGCACTACTTGCGCGCGCTCGGATGCGACGATCGCGGCGCGCTCGAGCGCGCCGGGTTCTTCGCCTGCACGCGCGACCTCGAGGACGAGCTGACACGGGCGGTAGGGCCGGATGAAATGCAGCGCGTGCTCACCGAGCAAGGCGAGCTGCGTGCGTTCCGGACGTACCAGAAGCAGCCGGCGCACCGTGGCCGGCCGCTCGAGGAACAGCTGCACGGCTTCATGTGGAACCGCAAGCAGAGGTACGCCGTGGTCCTGGTCGAGGCACTCGACCTCGCGCGCGTCCCACGCCCGCTCGACCGTGTCCTGGCGCACATGAGCACAGGCCGGGCGAGCGTCGGCGGAGAGCCGCGATGATCCAGCCCCGCCACAGCCGCCGTGAGCGCCGGGAACTACTGACCCGGTCGCGAGCCCGACTGGCCCGCGCCGCGGACGTTACCCGCCGCGGCGCAACCCGGCCTATGCGGGCCGCCGTCGAGGACGGCGCCGCACTCCGGGCACAGGAGGTGCGCGTAGCACGCCGACTCGCCCGCCTCGTCGGCGGGCTGCGACGACCCGACACGCTGCTCGCAGAGGCCACATTCGACCGTCGTTCCGAGCCGTCGTCGCCGCTCCTCGGCGTCGAGGGCCCAGGGACGCAGCTGGAACGGTGGCTCGTGGCGCACATGTCGCGCGTGGCCGCAGGCAAGCTCGGCAATCCAGGCGCCGTGCGCGTCCTGGTGGTAGCCGACGATCACACGCTGCATCGCTTCAGGGTACGCCTTCCCCATTGGACTTCTCCGGACCGTCCGCCCGCCGGCCGGTGGACGCCGTGACGCGATCGTGCTGAGATATCGCCCGTGAGAGCGAAGGCTGGGCTCGTTCGATGAGCGTCGGCGGTCGGGGGCAGGCCCGTGGGCGCATGCTGCGCCGGGTCGGGCTGGTCGCAGCCGTCCTCGTGCTCCTGGCCCTGCTGTTCCTGTTCAGCGGCCACTGGATACTGGGTGTGATCTTCGGGGCTGCGGCCGTGGTCGCGGTCTGGGCGTTCCTGCAGCTGCGAACGGTTCGCTAGGACGGAGGCGTCTCGACGGTGAGCCGCGCGCCGATCTTCCCGCTGACATCCACGCGGGAAAGGTAGAGCCTTCGTTCTACGGGGCGGGCAGCTCGCGATAGAGCAGAACGGTGTACGCGTAGTCGATGGTCGGGAACCACGGCGGCTGCAGGTACAACAGCGAGTTGTCGTACTTGTAGACACGTGTGGCGTACATGCTCATGTAGCCGCCGCCGTTGGTCGCCGTCGACCCCGTGAAGGTCATCGTTCCGTTGTGCGTCTGGTTCCCGATCGCCGACCGCCACTGACCGGTCTGAGCGATCGTCGCGCCGCGCCAGCTCAGGGTCGTCGGTGCCCACTGGGCGACGATCATCTCGTTCGCCGCGATCAGGCCGAGCACGTCGTCACCCGTCTGCACGTAGTCGATGTTGTCGCCGATGATGACGTCGTTGGCCGAGGCGACCGTGACCCGCCCGTTCACGCAGTTACCCGTGATCACGGGCGACCCGCAGGTCGACGTCCCGTCGGAGATCATCACGCTCTGCTGGGCGTAGATCGCGCCGTTCGCCGGCATCGGCAGGTTGTTGCTGACCGCGGTGCAAGTGGTCGGCTTCACGTCTTCGGGCTTGTTCGACCCCGAGTCCTTGCACCCGGCGACGTCCAACGTCCCGTCGCTTTTGAAGGTCAACTTCCAGATGTCGTAGTTGCCGTTGTTGAGGTCGTACGGCGTCTGCGTGCCGACCACGTTGAGATCGGCGGCGCGCTTGATGTCGGTGATCGACGTCGTGAAGTTCGAGAAGTTGATCGGCGTCTTGATCACGGACCGGATCGTTCCCGCGGCACCCGAGTACTTCTGCGCCGGCGGAGTTCCCGCCATCGTCGGGCTCCCGGTGATCGATCCCTCGGCGTACAGGTTTCCGTAGGCCGTCCCCTGGTGGTTGATGCTGTGCGCCTTCCCGCTCGAGTCGATGCCCGCGTAGATCTTCCCGTAGGTCGTCGCAGTCGAGCCGTACGATGTCCGCGTTCGCGAGCATCTGGAAGTCGGCGACCGAAGACGGACGGACCTGCACCTCGAGAACCCGATAGTTGTCGGTCGTCCCGGTCTGTCTACCGGTCGAGATGATGTCCACGACCTGCGAGCCGGTCGTCGGACCGGTGATCTCGAGGTTGAACTCGTAGCCGTTCCCGAGCGGGCACCATTGGTCCTTCCCGTTCGGGTACGTCCAGGTCGTTCCCTGTCCGGTCCACGCCGCCGAGTCGGGCTCGGGTTGCACGAGCTCGAGACGGTCGTCGACCCGACTGGCGCGTCGACTACCGGCCGCCACGTCGTGGAGGTAGTACTGGTTGTCGTCGACGAGTTTCGAGAGGTAGTTGTCGATCCCCGCCTCCGCCGCCTCGAGCGCGGTCCCACGCTGCACGATCGTGGCGGCACGCGTCGAGTCGGACTGGACGACGTCGACCATCACGCCGGTGAGCAGCAACAGGAGCGACGTCAGGAGGACGACCATCACCATCGCGACGCCGTCGTCGTGCATCAGTCTCGAAGCCGGCCTCAGTTGCAACTGGCGTCCTCAGGTTGATCGTCTCGGTGTAGGTCGTGGCGCCCTCGCAGCTCGTCGATCCCGTCGGGGTCGCGGTCAGCGCGAGGTCGACGCGCGTGACCTGCGACGCGGTCGTCGTCACGGCGTCGTTCGAGTCGTAGTAGGTGAAGTACGGAGTCGAGCCGACGGCAGTCACGCCGCTGAAGAGGGTCGCCAAGGGCGCCGTGCTCAGACTCGGAATCGTCCACGGCGGCCCTCCCGTGTTGGTGCTGGTCACGAGCTGGCGCTGGAACGCGCCGCCCTTCTGTTGCCGTTGCCACCCATCAGCACGAGGAGAGGGTTGTGAACTGGATCGGGTTCGCCGCTGTCGTTCCGGCCGTGACGTCCGTGGTGGTCGAACCGGCGACGGTGGAGCCGTTCTTCGCCTGGATCGCGTAAGACCCCCCGACCGGCACGATGCTGGTGAAGGTCGCGACTCCGGCGGTGACACTGGCGGTCAAGGCCGTCGAGCCCGCCAGACCGAACGGTCCTCCTGTGATCGTCACGGTCGTGGAGCTACTCGTGCAGTTTCCGCCGGTCTTGTTCTGAACCGGGACGGTGACCGTCGCGAGCTGGGCGTTCGTGAACGCGAACGTCGAGCTGAGGATCGTCGGGTAGTTGTTCACCGGCACGGTCCCGGTCGTCGACTGCTGGTAGAAGGACTGACCGACACCGCAACGGTGTAGTTGAGGCCGGGAACGAGAGGCTCGCCGTTGAGGGCGGTGATCGCAGTCTGCGGCGACGTGTACGCGAACGTCTGCGTCCCGCGGCTGGACGTGACCGTGATCGTCGCCGACCCCGTGTACGCGGTCCCGTCGAAGTTGAGCAGCTGCACGTCGATCGTGACCGGCTGATAGATCTGGATCGCCGCGGGCTGCGTCTGGCCGGGCG